>NZ_UETB01000004.1 GCF_900116375.1 Georgenia satyanarayanai
GGCGCGTCCGCATCACGAGCCTGCTCGACGCCGGGTCGCCGACCGGCGTCCTGCTGGGGCTCGGCGGCCGGGTCCAGCGGCGGGCCCGCGTCCTGTGCACGGTCCTGGCAGCCGCAGGGGCAGGGGAGGTGGGCGCCTGGGCCGATGTGGCCGAGGGTGAGGGCGGTGTGGCCGATGAGGGCGAGGCTGTCGGCTCGTAGCTGGTCCAGGGTGCGGGAGTCGCCGGCGTTCTTGGCTGCGCGGGCAGCGCCGTCCAGGGCGAGGTCCATGGCGATGGCGTCGGCGGCAGGCAGCCGCGCGGAGAGCATCGCCATGCCGTCGGGCAGGGGGCGGGGGTGGTAGACGCAGCGCTTCTGGCGGGCGGCGATGTGGCGGTGGTCGGCGGAGTCGGGGTCCACGGCGATGACGGCCTTGGCGAGGTCCTCGCGGACCTGGCGCAGCGTGCGGCCTGGTGCCTTGTCGAGGACGTCCCACTGGGCGGCGAGGGCGACCTCGGCTGGGAGGTCGATGAGGGTGGTGACGATGGCCTGGGCTCTGGGCCAGTCGATGAGGCCTCGGTCGAGGAGCTCGCCGGTGGGCTGGAACATGCCGGTGAAGGCGCGGCCGCAGGTGGCCATCTTGACCGCGGCCTGCTTGGTGACCCGTAGCCGCATGGACAGCTCCTGGCCCACGACGCACTCCCCGCGGGTGCGTCCGGGGACGTCACCGGGCCAGGTGGGGTTGACCGAGTCCCGCTCGGCGAGGACCGCCGCGGCACGGGCCGCCTGGCCCGCGGACCAGGCTTCCATGCGCTTGTGGGCGGCGACGACCTCCACGAGGGAGAAGTCGTCCACGTCGGCGGGGTCGATCTCCTCCAGCACCCGCGCCAGACGCAGGCCCGGGGGCAGGTGCTCCAGGTACTCACCCAGCGCGCCGGGCTCGGGGATGAGCTCGGCGAGCACACTGCGCGGCCACCCCGGCGTCTCGCCTTCCCGGTAGGCCGGCAGGCGGAACTGCGCCCACTCGACTGGCGGAGCGTGCTGCGGGCCGGTGGGACGGGAGATGTCGATACGGATCCGGTCCTCACCCGGCGAGGCGAGCTCGAGGCTCTCGAGGTAGGGGACGACCAGACCGGCCGAGGCGTCCTCGACGGGACCGGCGGGCGCGCTGCTCGCCGCGGTCTCGGGCTCCTTGTCGTCGCGGTCCACCGGCGGCACCTCCTCGTACCACGATGATATCGAACACACGTTCGAGTGGCAAGCCCTATGTGCACCGAAGCGGCAGGGGGCGCTCGCCCGTGCGCCTCCCTACACTCGCTCCCATGGCCGAGGTGCGGATCGGCGTCTCCGGGTGGCGGTACGCCCCGTGGCGCGGCGACTTCTACCCGCCCGGGCTGGCCCAGCGACGGGAGCTCGAGTACGTCGGCCAGACCTTCCCGACGGTCGAGCTCAACGGCTCCTTCTACTCCCTCCAGCGGCCCGAGTCCTACGCGCGCTGGCGCGAGAGCACCCCGCCCGGGTTCACGTTCGCGGTCAAGGGCGGCCGGTTCATCACCCACTTCAAGGCGCTGCGCGACGTCGAGGTGCCGCTGGCCAACTTCTTCGCCTCGGGCGTGCTCGCGCTCGAGGACCGGCTCGGCCCGTTCCTCTGGCAGCTGCCGGCCCGTCAGCAGCTCGACCTCGACCGGGTCGCCGCCTTCCTCGACGCGCTGCCGACGAGCACCACCCGGGCCGCTCTCCTCGGCGAGCGGCACGACGAGCGCCTCGACGGCCGCGCCTGGACGACGACCGACGCCGACCGGCCCCTCCGTCACGCCCTCGAGGTGCGCCACGAGAGCTACGCGGACCCCGCCTTCCTGCGGCTGCTCGCGGAGCACGACGTCGGCCTCGTCGTCTCCGACGGCGGGGAGACCTGGCCCGTGTTCGAGGACGTCACGGCGAGCCTCGTCTACGTGCGCCTCCACGGCGCGACCGAGCTGTACGTCAGCGGCTACGACGAGCCGGCACTCCAGTCCTGGGCCAGCAAGGTGAGGGCCTGGTACGACGCGGGGCACGACGTCGTCGTCTACTTCGACAACGACGCGAAGGTGCGGGCGCCCTTCGACGCGCTCGCGCTCACCGACATGCTCGCGGACATCGCTGAGCGCCCCGCCGCCACGGTCGGCACACTGGGTGGATGATCAGCGACCGTCTCGCCCGTGAGCTCGAAGCCGCCGGACTGCGCTGGGACCCCGCACCCGGCGACCGGTTCCGCATCAAGGCGGAGGAGCTCTCCGAGGACGTCTTCATCCTGTCCCACATGGTCATCGAGGCCCGCACCTACGACACCGGCACCGTGCTGAACTTCAACGGGACCACCGAGTGGGCGCTGGACAACGTCGACCAGGACGACGCCCTGTGGCTGCCCCGCGAGGACCAGCTGCGCGAGTACCTCGGCGGGACCTTCCGCGGGCTGGAGCGGGCGGACGGGGAGTACGTCGTGACGACCGCCGGCCCGGACGGCGCGGATGTCACCTACCGCGCCGTCGACGTCGAGGACGCCTACGCAGCTGCGCTCCTCGAGCTCGTGGAGCGCGCGGTCTCGGCGTAGCGCGCCACTGAGGCGTTCGCCACGACGCCGTGACCAAAGCGTGACATTGCGTCGCGTGCGGGGTTAGTGTCGCCGGTGTCCCGCGAACCCTCCACGTGGGGCCCTCGGCCGGTTCCCTCTCCCGCCGCCGCCCGAGGACGACGACCCAGCGGCGGGTGGTGCCGTCCGGCCCCGTGCCGACGAGCCCAGGGAGTGAGAAGGGCCGGCCCGTGGCCGCACCGTCCCACCGCACCTCCACCCGTACCGAGCGCCTCGAGCGACTGCTCCCGCGCGAGCAGGTCGCCGCGCCGCTCCAGCGCCGCTACCGCGCGGGCCTCGCCGGTGCGCTCGCCGTCGCCCTCGTCTCGGGTGTCAGCGCCGCCGCCGTCGTCGACGACGGCGCCTCCGCGGCTCGCGCCGACCTCGCCGCCCTCGGGCTCGAGACCGGTCACGGCGTCGCGCCCGGCATCACGGTGCCCAGCTCCGCAGGCCTCGCGCTCGAGCCGCTGGACGTGGACGTCGAGCTGAGCAAGGACGACATCCAGGACCTCCCCGACGCCGTCGCGACCCTTGAGGCCGAGCAGGAGGCCGCGCGCCAGGCCGCAGCTGCCCGCGAGGCCGCCGCGGTCGCGAGCCGGTCCGCGTCCCGCTCCGAGGCGCCGGCAGCCGAGTCCGGTGGGGAGTCCGCCGAGGAGTCCGGTGCCGAGCCCGACGACGCCCCCGCGGCCGCCGTCTCCGTCGGACAGGGCGGCGAGCGCGGCGCGATCGGCGCCATGCTCAACAACTTCCGTGCCCAGAACGGCCAGCACACCCTCGGCCGTGACGGCACCCTCGACCAGGTCGCCCAGGGCTGGGCCGAGTGGATGGCATCGAACCAGACCCTCCAGCACAACCCGAACTACCGCTCGCAGATCGGCGGCGGCTGGTCTGCCTCCGGGGAGAACATCGTCCGGAACACGGGCGGTGCCTCGATGTCCTCCAGCGCGATCACGAGCTGGATGGTCGACTGGTGGAAGAACTCCAGCGTCCACCGCGCGAACATGCTCAACGGCAAGTACACCCACGTGGGCGTGGGCTACGCGATGGGCTCGGGCGGCCCCTACGCCGTCCTCCTCTTCGGCGGCCGCTGAGCCCAGCCGTCTCACCGCGCGCGGCGATGAGCCCCGCGCTTCTCACGCGCTGAGATTTCGCCCGAGCCCCCGGTTACACGGCGGCGGTCCACCTCCACGCTGATGGTCAAGCGTTCAACCGAACGCTCGACCATCGCCCGAGAGGACCGCCCCGATGAGCACCACCCATCGCCGCACGCTCGCCGCAGCCACCGCTGCCGCCGCGACCCTGGTCCTCGCCGCCTGTAGCGGCAGCCCCGGCGCCACGAGCGAGGCAGCCGCCGACGACGGCGCGCCCCGCCAGGGCGGCACCCTCACCTTCCTCGAGTACCAGTTCCCCACGTGCTTCTACGCGGGCGGCTCCGGCTACTACCCGGTCGCCACCGTCCTCAACCAGATCGCCGACAAGCTCACCTACCAGGACCCCGAGACCCGCGAGATCCACCCGTGGCTCGCCGAGTCCTGGGACGTGTCGGAGGACGCCACCGAGTACGTCTTCCACCTGCGCGAGGACGTCACCTTCTCCGACGGCACCCCGTTGACCGCCGAGCACGTCGCGGCCAACTTCGACCACCTCGGCCTCGGCGACGAGGAGCTCGGGCTCGCGAGCCAGGAGTTCGTCTCGAACTACGCCGGCTCCGAGGTGCGCGACGAGCACACGGTCGCCTTCGCCTTCGACGCCCCCGTGCCCGGCTTCCTCCAGGCCACCTCCGTCGTCGGCGCCGCGATCGTCGGCCCCGCGACCTACGAGCTGCCCTACGAGGAGCAGTGCCAGCTGGAGAACCTCGTCGCAACCGGGCCGTTCACCGTCACCGAGGTCGTGCCCGAGCAGGAGTACACCCTCACCGCGCGGGAGGACTACGACTGGGCGCCCCCGCACCAGGAGCACCAGGGCCGCGCCTACCTCGACGAGATCCACATCGTCGTCACCCCCGAGGACTCGGTGCGCATCGGCGCCCTCACCTCCGGGCAGGCCGACGCGGTCCGCTCGGTCCAGGCCTACGACGAGCCCACGATCGAGGCGGCCGGCTACCAGCTGTACGCGCCGCAGACCAACGGCGTGAGCCCGCAGATCGCGCTGCGTGCCGACAACCCGGTCCTCACCGAGCTGCCCGTCCGGCAGGCGCTGCTCAAGGCCACCGACACCCGCGCGATCGTCGACACGCTCTTCACCGAGAACTACCCGGTGGCCACGTCACCGCTCAGCTCCGGCGCCACGGGCTACGTCGACCTGTCCGGGGAGCTCGCGGCGGACCCGGAGGAGGCCAACCGACTGCTCGACGAGGCCGGCTGGGAGCGAGGCCCGGACGGCATCCGGACCAAGGACGGCCTGCGCCTGGAGCTCACGACGATCGTCCCGGCGGTCTTCCCGCTCGGCCAGGAGACCGCTGAGCTCGTCGCCCAGCAGTGGGAGGCGGTCGGGGCCCAGCTCCACATCGAGCTGCCGGACCCCGCCACCGCCGTCCAGCGCCAGCAGGACCCGGCCGACGTCGGAGTCCTCCTCAGCCACGTCGGGCGCGTGGACCCCGACGTCCTCTACAGCGCCTTCCACAGCAGCCAGCGCGACTACCTCGTCTCCACCGACGAGACCCTCGACGGCCTCCTCGAGGAGATCACCTCACTGCCCGGCACCGAGGAGCGCTACGCGAAGGCCGCTGAGGTGCAGGAGTACCTCGTCGACAACGCCCTGACCATCCCGCTGTACGACATGCCCCAGACCTACGCGGCCGGACCGCACGTCCACGGCCTGGGCTGGGAGCCGGTCGGGCGCCTGCGCCTGTACGACACGTGGCTGGAGGAGCGGTGACCGCCCGCTACGTCGTCGGACGGGTGGGGCAGGCGCTCCTCGTCCTGTGGGCCGCCTACACCCTGTCCTTCCTCCTCCTCGGCGCGCTGCCCGGGGACGGCATCCTCATCAAGTTCGAGAACCCCGAGCTGGGCCTGTCCGCCGACCAGATCGCGGTGATCCGCGAGTACTACCGCGTCGACGACCCCCTCCTCCTTCAGTACGTGCACGCGCTCTCCGGGACGCTGCAGGGAGACCTGGGCTACTCGGTCGAGACGGCCACCCCCGTCCTGGACCGCATCTCGGCCGCCCTGCCGGCCACGCTCCAGCTCGCGTCACTGGCCTTCGTCGTGGCGGCTGCCGTCGCCGTCGTGCTCGCCCTCGCGGCGAGCTACGCCCGCGGCCCGTGGCTGCACAACACGATCACCGCGATCCCCTCGCTGTTCGTGTCCGTCCCGGCGTTCTGGCTCGGCATCGTGCTGCTGCAGGTCTTCTCCTTCCGGCTCGGCTGGGTGCCAGTCATCGGGGCAGAGGGCTGGCAGCAGCTCGTGCTGCCCGTCCTCACCCTCGCCGTCCCGGTCAGCGCGCCGCTCGCCCAGATCGTGCTGCGCACCCTCGACGACGTCGCCACCCGGCCCTTCGTCCACGTCGTCGAGGCGAAGGGCGCCTCGCGGTGGTGGACGCTGACCCGGCACACCGCCCGCAACTCCCTGCTGCCGGTGCTGACGATCAGCGGGCTCCTCGTCGCCGAGCTCATCGCCGGCTCGGTCGTCACCGAGTCCGTCTTCGGCCGCGACGGGCTGGGCCGGCTGACCAACCTCGCGGTCGCGGCGCAGGACCTGCCCGTGATCCAGGCGATCGTCCTCGTGGCGGCCCTCGCCTTCGTCACGGTCAACCTCGTCGTCGACCTCCTCTACCCCGTCCTCGACCCGCGCCTGCGCCGGACGCGGACGACGACGGCGCCCCCGCCCGCCGTCGTCGCCGCCCCCGCCGCCGCCCGCCCGTTGGAAGGAGCCCGGTCATGACCGCGACGACCACCCGCGACCCCGCCGCGCCCGCGTTCCCCGTCGCCGTCACCCCCGACCCCGCGCCGGTGGCGCGCCGACGGCGCCCGGTCCCCGTCGGCCTCGTGCTCGCCTGGGCCGTCCTCGCCACCGTGCTGCTGTGGGCGGTGCTGCCCGGCGCCCTCGCCCCCTTCGACGCCTACACGAGCGTCGCGGCCGGGCTCCAGGCGCCGGGGGGCGAGCACCTCTTCGGCACGGACGCCAACGGACGCGACCTGTTCTCCCGCGTCGTCCACGGTGCCTCCGAGTCGCTCGCCGGCGCCGCCGTCGCCGTGACCCTCGGGCTCACCGCCGGCACCCTGCTCGGGGTCGTCGCGGGCACGGTCGGTGGGGTCGTCGAGGAGGTCCTCATGAGGGTGGTCGACGTCCTGCTCGCCATCCCGGGGCTCCTGCTCGCGCTCACCGTCGTCGTCCTCCTCGGCCCGGGCACCGTCAACGCGGCGCTCGCCGTCGGCGTCGGCGCGGTGGCCGGGTTCGCCCGGCTCGTGCGGGCGGAGGTCGTCCAGGTGCGCGCCACCGAGTACGTCGAGGCGGCCTACGGCAGCGGCGGGCGCGTCCTGTCGGTGCTGTGGCGGCACGTGCTGCGCAACTCGCTGCGGCCGGTCGTCGCGCTCGCGGCGATGCAGGTGGGCACCGCGATCCTCGCGCTGTCCACCCTCGGCTTCCTCGGCTACGGCGTCACCCCGCCGGACCCGGAGTGGGGCATGATCATCGCCCAGGGCCGCGACCTCCTCGCCGCGGCGTGGTGGGTCACCACGCTGCCCGGCCTGGTGATCGTCGCCGTCGTCCTGTCGGCGAACCGGGTCAGCCGCTCCCTGGGGAGCGAGCGATGAGCCTCCTCGACGTCCGCGACCTCTCCGTCACCTACCGCACCCGCCGCGGCGAGCAGCACACCGCCGTCGACGGCGTCAACCTCACCGTCGCTCCTGGGGAGGTGGTGGCGGTGGTCGGGGAGACCGGCTCGGGCAAGACGACGACGGCGCACGCCGTCCTCGGGCTCCTCGCACCGGGTGCGACGGTCACCTCGGGACAGATCCTCCTGCACGGCACCGACATCCGCGGCTGGTCGGACAAGCGGCTGCAGGACGTGCGCGGCCGGCGCATCGGCCTCGTCCCGCAGGACCCCGGCAGCTCCCTCGACCCTCTCCGGACCGTGGGCTGGCAGGTCGCCGAGACCCTGCGGGTGCACGGGGAGCGGGACGAGGACGCCCTGCGGGCCCGGGTGGCCGAGCTGCTCGACCGCGTGGGCCTGCCCGGCCCGCGCGTGGCCGGCGCCTACCCGCACGAGCTCTCCGGCGGCATGCGCCAGCGGGTGCTCATCGCCGCGGCGCTCGCGCTCCGGCCCGAGCTGCTCATCGCCGACGAGCCCACGAGCGCGCTCGACGTCACCGTCCAGCGGCGCATCCTCGACCTGCTCGACGAGCTGCGCACGCAGGACGGCACCGGCGTCCTCCTCGTCACCCACGACCTCGCCGCCGCCGCCGCCGAGCGCGCCGACCGGATCGTCGTCATGCAGGGCGGACGGGTGGTCGACTCGGGGCCGGCGAGCGAGGTGGTCGGCGCTCCCCGCAGCGACTACACGCGGCGTCTCGTGCGTGACGCGCCGGCGCTCAACCCGGCGCCGCTGCGTCCCGTCCCGCCGGTGCCCCCGCCCGGCGCGGTCCCGGCGATCGAGCTGCGCTCCGTGCGCAAGGACTTCACCGGCCGCGGCGGGCAGCACGTGCGAGCCGTCGACGACGTGAGCCTCACCGTGCCGTCCGGGACGACGCACGCCGTCGTCGGAGAGTCCGGCTCGGGCAAGTCGACGACGGCACGGATCCTGCTCGGGCTGGAGACGGCGACGGCGGGGACGGCCCAGGTCCACGGCACCGACGTCGCCTCGCTGCGCGGGGAGGCACGGCGCCAGTGGCGCCGCCAGGTCCAGCTCGTCCACCAGAACCCCTTCGGCTCCCTCAACCCCCGGATGACCGTGCTGGACATCGTGGCCGAGCCGCTGCGCAACTTCCGGCTCGGTGACCGGCGCGAGCGGCGGGCGCGGGCGGCGGCGCTCCTCGAGCGGGTCGCCCTCGGTCCCCAGCTGCACGGGCGGCGGCCACGCGAGCTCAGCGGCGGGCAGCGCCAGCGGGTGGCGATCGCGCGGGCGCTCGTCCTGGACCCGGGCGTCGTCGTGCTCGACGAGCCCGTCTCCGCGCTCGACGTCAGCGTCCAGGCCCAGATCCTCGGCCTGCTCGCCGAGCTCCAGCGCGAGCGCGGCCTCACCTACCTGTTCATCTCCCACGACCTCGGCGTCGTGCGCCAGGTCTCCGACACCGTCACCGTCATGCAGCACGGCCGGGTGGTGGAGAGCGGCACCACCGCCGAGATCTTCCACGGCCCACGCACGGAGTACACCCGCGAGCTGCTCGACGCCGTCCCCACGGCCCACGCCACCAGGAGAGAGCCATGACCCACGTCCTCGACCACACCCGCGCGCCCGCCGGGACCGCCGACGTCCTGCGCGAGCTCGCCGGGATCCCCGCCGGCGGCGCCGTCGACACGCTGCGCGACCTGCGGCCCGCCGCGCGGGAGAACGCCCAGCTCGCCTACCGGCTGCTCCTCGCCCCCGACGACGACGGCGAGGTGTCGGTCCTCGACCGCCTCGCCGTCGCCGTGTTCGTCGCGGCCCTGCACCGCGACGAGCGGGCCGTGGCGCACTACCGGCGCGCGCTGCTGGCCGCCGGAGGGTCGGACGCGCTCGCGGCCACCCTCGTGGCCGAGGCGGGGAGCGCCGGCGCCCTCGGGCCGGTCGGGACGTACCGGGAGCCGGGGCTGGCCACGGAGTCCGTCCCGGCCCCGGCCTACCGCGTCGTCGCGCGCGAGGTGCTGGGGGAGCGGCTGGCGGCCGCGGTCGAGCACGCCCGGCTGCTCGTCCTGCACCCCCGCGACGCCCGCCCGGCCGCGCTCGAGCGCCTCGTCGCGGCCGGCTGGACCGCGAACGGGACCGTCACCCTGTCCCAGCTCGTCGCGTTCCTCGCCTACCAGCTGCGCGCCGCCGCGGGCCTGTCCGTCCTCCACGCCACGCCGGGAGGCCCGCGATGATCCACCACCACCCCGAGCTCGCCCGCCCCGAGGCCTTCACGCGTGAGCCCCTCGGCTGGGTGCCGTGGCTCGAGCCGCTCGCCAAGGAGGAGCTCACCGAACGCCACTACGCGGGGCTCATCGAGCGGGCGCGGGCCGACTTCGCCTACTTCCGCCTCCTCGCCCGCGACCCCGAGCTGCTCGGGGCGCGCACCCGCCTCGACAACGACATCTTCTTCACCGAGGACGCCGGTCTGCCCCGCGCCGAGCGCGAGCTCGCCGCGGCCGCGGCCTCCCGCGTCAACGGCTGCGTGTTCTGCGCCTCCGTCCACGCCCGGGCCGCGGCCCGCCTCTCCGGACGTCCCGAGGACGTCGACCGGCTGCTCGACGAGGGGACCGGTGCCGAGCTCGGCGAACGGTGGGAGGCGATCGTCGCCGCCGCCGAGGCGCTGACGGCGACGCCCGTCCGCTTCGGTCCCGGGCACGTCGAGCGGCTGCGGGCGGCTGGCCTGGGCGACGACGAGATCCTCGACGTCATCGGCGGAGCCGCCTTCTTCAACTGGGCGAACCGGCTCATGCTCTCCCTCGGCGAGCCCGAGGTGCCCGCCAGGAGGCGCTCGTGAGCGGCCCCCGGCTCGGCTTCTTCACCCGGGTGCTCGACGACGCCCCGCCGGCGGAGCGCTACCGGCTGGCGCTCGAGCAGATCCGCACCGCCGAGGCCGCCGGGTTCGACGCCGTCGCCGTCGCGCAGCACCACCTCGACGGCGGCGAGGGCGGGCTGCCCTCGCCGCTCGTCCTGCTCGCCCACGTCGCAGCGGTGACCGCCCGGGTGCGGCTCACCACCGGCGTCATCACCCTCGCCCTGGAGGACCCGGTGCGCGTGGCGGAGGACGCCGCCGTCCTCGACCACCTCAGCGGGGGGCGGGTGGAGCTGGGTCTCGCCTCGGGCGGCTCACCGGGCGCCTTCGCGGCCCTCGGCCTCGACTTCGCCGACCGGCACGCCGTGTTCACGGCCAAGCTCGACCGTCTCGAGGCGGCCCTGCGAGGCGAGCCGGTCGCGTGCGGGCGGGCGCTGTACCCGCCGGCGGGGACGCTCACCGACAGACTGTGGATCGGCACCTTCTCCGAGCCGTGGGCGGTGGAGGCGGGACGGCGTGGCCACGGACTCATGCTCTCGCGGACCCAGCCGCGCCCGGCCGGCGAGCCCGACCTCGGTCTGGGTGCCCTGCAGGAGCGGCTCGTCGACGCCTACCTCGAGCACCTCCCGGCCGGGGTCGAGCCCCGAATCAGCGTGGCCCGCACCGTCGTCGTCACCGACGACGAGCGCCGGGCCACCGAGCTCGCCGAGTCCGGCCTGCGGAAGGTCGCACCCCTCGTCGAGCGGACGACGGGACGCCCCGCCGTCGGCCTGTCGACCGCCGAGCTCGTCGCGGCGACCGACTCGCACGTCGGGAGCCCGGCCACCGTCCTGGCCGGGCTCCGCGCCGACCCGGCCGTCGCCCGCGCCACCCACCTGTCCTTCCAGGTCCACTCCGTCGACCCGCCCCACCCCGAGGTGCTGCGCTCGGTGGAGCTCCTCGCGGGGGAGGTGGCGCCGGCGCTGGGCTGGCGTCCGGCGGCCCTGGTCACGGCCTGAGGCGCAACGCAGGACCCCGCCAGGCGCCCGCAGGAGCCAGGTCAACCAGGGTTGACGGACCGAACCTCGTCAACGTAGGTTGACACCGTGCCCGGCACCGAGGAGGTCCCGATGAGTGCTCTTGCCCACGCGGTGGACGACGACGGCGATGTCGTCGCCGCCCTCCACGCGCTCTCCGAGCTGCGCAGGCAGGCCGACCGCCGGGAGGCACTCCTCGTGAGACGCGCCCGGGCCCGGGGCCTGACCTGGGCCGAGATCGCGGTCCTGCTCGGCGTGTCCAAGCAGGCGGTCCACAAGAGGTACGGCGGGTCGCGGCGCGAGGCACGCTCACAGTAGGCGTGTCCGCGCCGTCGCTCACCCCGCCAGGTGCGGCCCCTCGCTGAGCGGCGGGGCCGGCAGGAGGGCGACGACGTCACCGCTGTGGGCCGAGCGGTAGGCGGCGTCGATGACGGCGATCGCGTCGCGGGCCTCGTGCACCGTGTAGTCCGGCGCCGTGCCGGCCAGCAGCGAGTCGACGACGTGGCGCAGGTACCGCTCCAGGGCCACCTGCCCGGCGTCGGCGACGATCGCGCCCGCGCCGTCGGGTCCGAACACCTCGACGGCGGGCGTGTCGTCGTCGGCGACGGCGTGGCCGTGGGAGCCGAGCAGGCGCAGCGAGCTCGTCGTCGGGGTGGTGCCGGGCGCGAAGGGGACCCGTCCGAGCGTCACCGTGGCGGTCACCCCGCGGTCCAGGAGCAGGCTGACGACCGCGCTGTCCTCGACCTCGTGCGCGGCGTGCGCCTCGGAGAACAGGGTGCCGGTGAAGGCGTGGACCTCGCGGACCGGCAGGCCGGTGAGGTACCCGATGGCGTCCACGCAGTAGCCGAGGAAGTTGAGCACCTCCCCGCCGCCGGACAGGGTGGGGTCGACGACGAGCTCGGGCCGCTCCACCGAGGTCGAGAAGTGGGCACCGGAGGCGAAGAGCTCCATGTCGACGTGCCTCGGCAGGCCGACGTGGCCGGCGTCCACCCAGGCGCGTGTGCGGCGCAGGGCGGGGGCGTGGGTGCGGTTGACGACGGCGCAGACGCGTCCGGTCCGTTCCACCGCGGCGACGAGGGCGTCGGCGTCGTCGAGGGTCGTCGCCACCGGCTTGTCGACGAGGACGTCGACGCCGGCGAGCAGCGCCGCGAGCGCGAGCCGGGCGTGCCGGGTGGGCGCGCCGCACACGAGGACGAGGTCGACCCGCTCCGGGTCGAGGACCTCCTCGACCTCCTCGGTGTAACGGAGGCCGGCCCGCCCGGCAGCGGCACGGGAGTCCGCGCGCACCCAGTCGGGCGCCGAGGGCTCCTCCGCCACGGCCACGAGCTCGACGCGCTCGTCCTGTCCGAGGATGCGCAGGTAGTCCGCGGCGTGCCGCACCGCGGAGAGGACACCGATCCGCAGCACCATCACAGGACCTCCTCGACGTCGACGTGCGCCCCGACCTCGGGGTCGCCCTCGATCTCGGTGACGTGGATCCGCCGTCCGGTGACGAGCGAGCGCTGGGCGGCGAGTGCGCCCGCGAGCGCGGCACGGACCTCGTCCGTCCGCACGAGCGGCTCGGCCTCGCCCGTGACGACGTCGGCCCAGTGCTCGAGCTGGTCGCGCAGCGCGCCCTCCAGGGACAGGGGGGCGGGGCGGGCGGCGTCGGAGACGAGGCCGGGCTCGTTCTCGGTGGTGTGGCTCAGTGTGCCCCCGGTGCCGACGAGCACGACGCGGCGCAGCATGTCCCCGCGCTGGCGCAGGGCGTAGCACAGCTCGAGGGTGGCGAGCCCGCCGTCGGCCGTCCGGAGCTGGACCTGGAAGGAGTCGGGGGACTCCATGTCGGGGGAGAAGGTGCGCATCCCGCGGGCGAAGACCTCGGTGGGGGCCGAGCCGAGGAGCCAGGTGGCGGCGTCGAGGATGTGCGTGCCGTTGTGCACGGGGTGGCCGCCGGACAGCGCCGGGTCCAGCTGCCAGCTGCGCCAGCCACCGGGCCAGGCGTGGCCGGTGTACCAGGTGAGGTGGAGCAGCCGGGGGTCCCCGACGCGTCCGTCCCTCACGGCCTGGGCGAGGCGGCGCACGGCGGGCTGGAAGCGCACCGTCTGCCCGACCATGAGGCTGGTGCCGGCGGTCGCGGCGACCATCGCGTCGAGCTCGCCGAGGGCCAGGGCCGCGGGCTTGTCGACGTGCACGTGCTTGCCGGCGCGGCCGGCGGCGATCGTCCAGGGAGCGTGACCCGGCGTCGCGTTGACGACGTCGACGGCGTGGACCGCCGGGTCCGTGACGGCGGCGCGGATGTCGGTCGTGGCGCGCGCTCCCACCATGCCGGCGAGCTCCTCGGCGCGGTCGAGGTCGGTGCCGGCGACCCAGGCGACGCGCAGCCGCGGCACCTGGCGCAGCGCGAGCAGGTGCTCGCGGGCGAAGGCGCCCGTCCCGACGACGGTGACGAGAGCCGTCATGGCTGGTCCTCCAGTCCGGCGGTGGCGGAGGTGCGCTGGGGGCGCACTCCCTCCAGTGTCCGCACGATCGGCTCGTAGTGCCGCCCGACGGAGGCGATGAAGGCCTCGGCGTCACCCTCCTCGGCGGCGCGCAGCATGTCCCCGTGGGCCATGGCCGTCTGCACCATGTCGGCGGACGGGGCGACGCCCAGGCTCGGCATGACGGCGGTGTGGACGTCCCAGAACGCCCCGACGAGCTGGCCGACGAGCTCGTTCTCGATCCGGGCGAGCAGCGAGGTGTGGAAGGCGCGGTCCTGGGCGGGGAACATCTGGCCGCGCGAGGCGAGGTCGACCATCTCGTCGACGAGGTCGTGGAGGTCCTTGTTGTAGGTGCCGCGCATCGTGGTCGCCACCTGCTCGGCCATCGCCGTGTCGAGAGCCTGGCGCACCTCGACGATGTCCCGCAGGGCGCGCAGGTCGTCACCGGGGATGAGCACGCCGCGGAAGACGAGCGACTCGACGAGGGCGTCCAGGCTCATGTCGCCGACGAAGGTCCCGTGGCCGTGCCGCACGGAGACGATGTTGAGGGTCGTGAGGGTACGCACCGCTTCCCGGACGTTGGACCGGGAGACACCGAGGAGCTCGCACAGCTCGGACTCGGTGGGCAGGCTGTCGCCCGGCTTGAGGCCGTTCGCCAGGATGTACTCCTTGATCTGGTCGGCCGTCGTCGCCCGCCGCCCCGCGGTCTCCCGTGCGCTGCCGTTCGCTCGTGCGCCTGCCGTGGTCGCCATGTCCGTCCTTGACCTTTCGCCGTCGGTGAGTCTAAGGTCACCCTACTACGTCAGACATCAGACGTCATCTGTCTCATAGGAGAGCTCATGCGGACATTGTCCTTCACCCGCCCTCGCCGGGCGGTCGGCCTCACGGCCGCTGTCCTCGCCGGGGCACTCGCCCTCACCGCCTGCGGTGGCGGCGACGCCGACGAGCCGGACACCGGCGCGACCGGGTCCGGGACCACCCCGGCCGGTGAGGTCGACCCCGACGCCATCATCGAGGCGGGCATCTCGTACCCCCTCAGCGGCGGCTTCGACCCGATGACGACCTCCGGCGCGGTCACCGTGGCGGCCAACTGGCACACCCTCGAGGGCCTCACCGAGCTCGACCCGGTGACCCGTGAGGTCTACGCCGCCCTCGGTGCCGAGCTGCCCGAGCAGATCGACGACACGACGTGGCAGGTGACGCTGCGCGACGGCGCCGTCTTCCACAACGGTGACCCCGTCACCACCGACGACGTCGTCTACAGCTTCGAGCGCGTGATGGACCCGGCGAACAACTCGCTGTACGTCTCCTTCATCGACTTCATCGAGTCGGTCGAGGCCGTGGACGAGACCATGGTCCAGATCAACCTCGAGCACCCCTTCAGCCTCACCCCCGAGCGCCTGTCGGTCGTCAAGATCGTCCCGCAGGCGGTCGTCGAGGCCGACTACGAGGCGTTCAACGCCCTTCCCACGGGCACCGGCCCCTACGTCCTCACCTCCGCCACCCCGGACGACGCGATCACCTTCGAGCGCTTCGAGGACTACACCGGTCCGCGTCCGGCCCAGGCGGCCGGGATGAACTGGAACCTCCTCGCCGACGCCGCCGCCCGCGTCACCGCGATGAGCTCGGGCACCGTCCACGCCATCGAGGACGTCCCCTACATCGACGTGCCGGCCCTCGAGGGGCAGGTCGACGTCGAGTCGGTCCAGTCCTTCGGCCTGCTCTTCATGATGTTCAACACCGACCTCGAGCCCTTCGACGACGTCCGCGTGCGCCAGGCCTTCCACCACGCGCTGGACCTCGACTCGATCATCGAGACCGGCATGCTCGGCAACGCCACCGCCGCGACGAGCTTCCTGCCCGAGGACCACCCGAACTACACCGAGGCCGAGACGGTCTACTCCTACGACCCGGAGCGCGCCCAGGAGCTGCTCGCCGAGGCGGGCGTGGAGTCCCTCGCCGTCACGCTGCTCACGACGGACACCGGCTGGGTGGCCGACGTCGCCCCGCTGATCAAGGAGGACCTCGACGCCGTCGGGATCAACACCACCCTCGACATCGGCCAGTCCGGTGGTCAGTACACCAAGGTGGACAACGGCGAGCTCGAGGTCATGGTCGCCCCCGGTGACCCCTCCGTCTTCGGCAACGACCCCGACCTCCTCATGCGCTGGTGGTTCGGTGACAACGTGTGGCCCCAGGACCGCTACCGCTGGGACGACACCCCCGAGTACGCCGAGCTGACCGCGATCCTCGACGAGGCCGTGCGCACCGAGGGCGAGGAGCAGCAGCAACTGTGGAACCAGGCCTTCGACCTCATCGCGGAGCAGGCCGTCCTCTACCCGCTGTTCCACCGTCAGCTGCCCACCGCGTGGAGCAGCGAGGACCTCGTCGGCTTCGCCCCCGTGCCGCTGACCGGGCTCTCCTTCCTCGACGTCGGCGTCGTCGCCGAGTGATCACCCGGTGCGGCGGCCGGCACCCCGGCCGCCGCACCGGTCCCACCCCTACCTAAGGAGCCCAGAGCGTGACCGCACTGCTGCGCCTGACGGGTCGGCGCCTCCTCCAGCTGCCCGTGATGATCCTGGGCATCACCCTGCTCGTCTTCGTCGTGATGTCCTTCTCCCCGGTCGACCCCGCCATCAACGCCCTCGGCGAGGGCGCCTCCGTCGAGGCACGCGAGGCCTACCGGGAGGCCAACGGCCTCGACGAGCCGCTGTGGACGCGCTACCTGCTGTTCCTCGGGGGTCTGCTCCAGGGTGACTTCGGCACCTACAGCGCCCGTCAGGTCCCGGTCGTCGACGAGATCGTCCGGGCCTTCCCGATCACCCTCCAGCTGACGTTCCTGGGCCTGTCGATCGGCATCCTCGCCGCCTTCGTCCTCGGCGTCGTCGCCGCCCTCTACCGTGACCGCTGGCCCGACCAGGCCATCCGGCTCGTCTCGATCGTCTCGCTGGCCACGCCCTCCTTCTGGCTGGCCGTCCTCCTCATCCAGGTGTTCACCCTCGGCCTGGGGTGGCTGCCCGGCTCCGGGCCGCTGCCGACCTTCCCCGAGGACCCCGGCGGCTACCTCGCGCGGATGGCGCTGCCCGCCTTCGCCGTCGGCCTGCCGCTGTCCGGCTCGCTCACCCGCGTGGTGCGCACCGCCGTCGTCGAGGAGCTCGACAAGGACTACGTGCGCACCGCGATCGGCGGCGGCGTCAGCCGGGTCGAGGTCGTGGCCCGCAACGTCCTGCGCAACGCCCTCATCACCCCGATCACCGTCCTCGGCCTGCGCATCGGCTACGCGATGGGCGGCGCCGTGGTCATCGAGGTCATCTTCGCGCTGCCCGGCATGGGCACGCTCATCCTCTCCGGCGTCACGGCCAACGAGCCGAACATCGTCCAGGGCGTGACCCTGACCGTGGCGCTCGCCTTCGTCATCATCAACATCGTGGTCGACATGCTCTACCTGCTCGTCAACCCGCGGATCAGGACGGTGTGACCGTGCGACGCAAGCTCACCGAACGTCTCTCCACGCCCGGCCTGCGGCTCGGCTCCCTGCCCCTGGGTGCCAAGGTCTCCCTCGGCGTCGTCCTCCTCGTCGCCCTCGCGGCCGTGCTCGCCCCGCTCGTGGCCACCCACGGCCCGCTCGCCAGCGGCGCGCCGGTCCAGCCGCCCAGCGGTGAGAACTGGTTCGGCACCGACCGCCAGGGCCGCGACATCTTCTCCCGCGTCGTCCACGGTGCCCGCTACTCCCTCGTCATCGGCCTCGGCGCCACCCTCGTGGCACTCGCCGCCGCCGCCCTCTTCGGCTCCATCGCGGCGACGGCGGGCAAGAAGGTCTGCGAGGTCATCATGCGGGTCATGGACATCATCATGTCCTTCCCCGGCATCGCCCTCGCCGCCGTCTTCGTCAGTGTGCTCGGCCGCTCGCTGCCGGTGCTCGTCCTGACGATCGCCTTCCTCTACACCCCGCAGCTCACCCGCGTGGTCCGCGCCAACGTGCTGGCCGCCTACGGGGAGGACTACGTCGCCGCGACGAAGGTCATGGGCGCCTCGACGCCGTGGATCGTCGTCAAGCACGTCGCCCGGAACACCATCGCGCCGGTCATGGTCTTCGCGACCGTCCTCGTCGCGGACGCGATCATCTTCGAGGCCTCGCTGTCCTTCATCCAGGCCGGCGTCCCGGACCCGGACCCCTCGTGGGGCAACATCATCGCCGCCGGCCGCGACCTCGTCATGAGCGGCTACTGGTGGGCGACGTTCTTCCCGGGCCTGGCGATCATGATCACCGTCCTGTGCCTCAACATCTTCTCCGAGGGCCTCACCGACGCGATGGTCGCGCCCAGGCCGGCCGGCAAGGGCCTCACCGCGCGCGACGAGGTCGTCGCCCCGGCCCGCGCCGCGGCCGCGACCCACGCCCCGGCGTCCGGCACCTCCCTGGAGGACCACCTCGCCCAGCTCCGCGAGGTCGAGCTCGCCCGCGGCGACCGTCTCGTCTACGACCGCGACGAGCCGCCGCTGCTCGAGGTCCGCAACCTGTGCATCCGCTTCCCCGAGCGCCACGGCGACGTCAACATCGTCGACAACGTCTCGTTCACGGTCCGCCCGGGGGAGACGATGGCCCTGGTCGGCGAGTCCGGCTGCGGCAAGTCGATCACCGGCCTGACGATCATGGGCCTCATCGACCGCGCCGCCGAGGTCAGCGGCGAGATCCTCTACAAGGGCCGCGACCTCCTGGCGATGTCGCCCAAGGAGCGGGCCGCGCTGCGCGGCCACCACGTCGCGATGGTCTACCAGGACGCCCTGAGCTCGCTCAACCCCTCGATGCTCATCCGCACCCAGATGAAGCAGCTGACCAGGCGCGGGGGGACGCGGACCGCGGAGGAGCTGCTCGAGCTCGTCGGCCTGGACCCCGAGCGCACCCTGGGCAGCTACCCGCACGAGCTCTCCGGCGGCCAGCGCCAGCGCGTGCTCATCGCCATGGCGCTCACCCGCGACCCGAGCCTCATCATCGCCGACGAGCCCACCACGGCCCTGGACGTCACCGTGCAGGCCCAGGTCATCGACCTGCTCAACGAGCTGCGCGAGAAGCTCGGCTTCGCGATGGTCTTCATCAGCCACGACCTCGCGCTCGTCGCCGAGCTCGCCCACCGCGTCACCGTCATGTACGCCGGCCAGGTCGTCGAGCAGGCCCCCACGCGGGACCTGCTCACCGAGCCGGTCCACGAGTACACCCGAGGTCTCCTCGGGGCGGTGCTGTCGATCGAGTCCGGTGCCGACCGCCTCCACCAGGTGCCCGGCACGGTGCCCTCCCCGCGGGACTTCCCCACGGGCGACCGGTTCGCGCCGCGGTCCTCACGACCGGACGTCGGCCTGGACCAGACGCCCGTGCTGCGCCGCATCGAGGGCACCGAGCACTACTACGCCGCGCACGTCGACGACGCGCCGGTCCTCGCGACGGGAGCCCTGCGATGAGCCAGACCACCACGCCGGTCATCGAGCTGCGCGACGTCCGCGTCGTGTACTCCGCGCGCACCGGCACCCTCTTCACGCCCGTCGAGGTCAACGCCGTCGACGGCGTGAGCCTGAGCGTCATGCCCGGCCGCACCCTCGGAATCGTCGGGGAGTCGGGCAGCGGGAAGACGACGACGGCGCGCATCCTCCTCGGGCTCGAGCAGCCCACCTCCGGTGAGGTGTGGTTCAAGGGCCACCTCACGGGCAGGCGCAACGCCCGCCAGCGCAAGGACATCGGCCGGGTCGTGTCCGCCGTCTTCCAGGACCCCGCGACGGCGCTCAACCCGCGCATGGTCATCCGCGACGCGCTGCGCGACCCGCTCGACGTCCACGGCATCGGCAGCGGCACGGAACGGGCAGCGAAGGTCCGCGAGCTCATCGAGCTCGTCGGGCTGCCCGCCTCGGCCCTCGACATGCTGCCCACCCAGCTGTCCGGCGGGCAGCGCCAGCGCGTGGCCATCGCCCGCGCCCTCGTCCTGGACCCGGACGTCATCGTCGCGGACGAGCCCACCTCGGCGCTGGACGTCTCGGTGCGCGCCCAGATCCTCAACCTGCTCGCCGACATCAAGTCCGAGCTGGGCCTGGCGATGGTCTTCATCTCCCACGACATCCAGACGGTGCGGTACGTGTCGGACGACATCGCCGTCATGAACCGCGGCCGGCTCGTCGAGCTGGGCCCCGCGGAGGAGGTCTTCACCAACCCGGAGGACGCGTACACGCGGACCCTGCTCGGCGCCGCGCCGTCCCTCCTGGCGGGGTGAGCGGCCGTCCCCACCACCACTCGCACGACAGTTCAGCCACACCCGGCGGCACCGCGCCGCACCCGAATGGAGCTCTCCGTGACCACCACCCGCTTCCGCGGCGTCATCCCCCCTGTCATCACCCCGCTCACCGCCGAGGGCGAGGTCGACACCACGACCCTCAGGTCGGTCGTCGAGCACCTCGTCAGCGAGGGCGTCGACGGCGTCTTCGCCCTCGGCTCCACCGGTGAGGTCGCCTACCTCGACGACGCGCAGCGCGACGTCGTCGTCCGCACCGTCGTCACCGCCGTCGCGGGCCGCGTGCCCGTGCTCGTCGGGGCCATCGACACGACGAGCGGGCGCGTGGCGCAGGCCGCCCGCCGGGCCGCCGAGGCCGGCGCCGACGCGATCGTCGCCACCGCCCCGCTCTACGCCATCAACGACCTGGCGGAGATCGAGCGCCACTTCCGTGCCGTCGCCGCGGCCACCGAGCTGCCGCTGTTCGCCTACGACATCCCGGTGCGCGTGCGGACCAAGCTCCCCGCGGACCTGCTCGTGCGCCTGGGCACCGACGGCGTCCTCGCCGGCGTCAAGGACTCCTCGGGCGACGACGTCGGCTTCCGCCGCCTCGTGGCCGCCAACGTGGCCGCGGGCCGCCCGCTCGCCGTCCTCACCGGCCACGAGGTCGTCGTCGACGGCATGCTCCTGCTCGGCGCCGACGGCGTGGTCCCCGGTCTCGGCAACGTCGACCCGGGCGGCTACGCGCGCCTGTGGCAGGCCGCGCAGGCCGGCGACTGGACCCGTGCCCGGGAGGAGCAGGACCGCATCGCCGCGCTCTTCGAGATCGTCTTCCAGGCGCAGGGCCGCTCCGGTGACGCGTCCGGTGTCGGCGCCTTCAAGACGGCCATGCACCACCTCGGTCTCATCCCCGGCGCGACGATGGCCTTCCCGGTCGAGCCGCTGGACGACGCGACCGCGGCGCGCATCGCCGCGATCGTCGACGCCACCATGCCCGCCCGCGTCTGACCGCTACCCTTCCCGCCGAGCGCCGGATCTCTCACCGGCATCCCTACGGAGAGGACCACACGTGAGCGACGTCGTCGTCGGGGTCGACCTCGGAGGAACGAAGACCGCGGCCGCGCTGGTGGGCGCGGACGGGGCCGTGGGCCCGGTCCGGTCCGTGCCCACCCCCGCCACCGCGGGACCGGACGCGGTGCTCGACGCCGTCGCCGCCCTCGTGCGTGACGTCGTCGCCCACGGCGGCACGCTCACCGCCGCCGACGGCACGACGACGGATGTCACCTCGCCCGTCGCCGTGGCCGGCCTCGGCGTCGGGACCGCCGGCGTCGTCGACACGACGACGGGCACGATCCTCTCGGCCACCGACGCCGTCCGCGGGTGGGCCGGCACCGACGTCCGCGGCGGGCTGCGCGCCCGGCTGGGGGAGGTCCTGGGTGACGGGCCGGTCACGGTGGAGAACGACGTCGACGCGCACGCCGGCGGCGAGGTGTGGCTCGGTGCCGCGGCCGGCGGGGACAGCGCCCTCATGGTCGCCGTCGGGACCGGCGTGGGGGCGAGCGTCGTGCTGGGCGGCCGGCCGCTGCGGGGCGCCCACCACGTGGCCGGGGAGATGGGTCACCAGCCCAGCCCCGACGCCGCGGGCCTGCGCTGTGGCTGCGGGCGCCCCGGCCACCTCGAGGCCATCGGCTCCGGACCGGCCCTGTACCGCCACTACCTGCGCCTGGGCGGGGACGTGGCCGTCGCGGACACCCGTGAGGTGTGCGCCCGGGCGGCCACCGGGGACGAGGTCGCCGAGCGGGCCGTGCGCGAGTCCGCCCGCGCCGTCGGCCGCTGCATCGCCGGCGTCGTCACCGTGCTGGACCCGGCGGCCGTCGTCGTCGGTGGCGGCATGAGCCAGGCCGGCCCGCTGTGGTGGGAGCCCATGGTCACCGCCCTGCGCGCGGAGCTCATCGAGCCCCTCGCCGACATCCCCGTCCGCCCGTCCGCGCTGGGGCCGGTGGCCGCCGTCCTCGGCGCCGCCCGCACCGCGCTCGCCGGGCGCGACCGACCGTAAGGAACCCCGCATGTCACCGATCCTCGAGCGCCTGCGCGGGCGGCTCATCGTCTCCTGCCAGGCCTACCCGGGCGAGCCCCTGCGCGTGCCGGAGGTCATGCAGCGCATGGCCCAGGCGGTCGTCGCCGGGGGAGCGGCCGGGCTGCGCGCCCAGGGCCTGGAGGACATCCGGCTCATCGCCGCCTCCACCGACGTCCCCCTCACCGGCCTGTGGAAGGACGGGGAGGACGACGTCTTCATCACCCCCACCCTCGAGCACGCCATCGCGGTGGCCGACGCCGGGGCGGACATCGTCGCGCTCGACGGGACCCGCCGGCCCCGCCCCGACGGGCGCACCCTCGCCGAGACGATCGCCGGCCTGCGCGCGCACGCCGACGTCCTCGTCATGGCCGACTGCGGCAGCCTCGACGACGCGCTGGCCGCGGAGGACGCCGGCGCCGACGTCGTGGGCACCACGCTGGCCGGCTACAGCGGCGAGCGGGAGAAGACCGACGGCCCGGACGTCGCGCTCATCGACCAGCTGGTCGCCCGCTGCCGGCGACCAGTCGTCGTCGAGGGGCGCGTCCACACCCCCGCCCAGGCCGCGGACGCGATCGACCGCGGCGCCTTCGCCGTCGTCGTCGGCACGGCGATCACCCACCCGACGACGATCACCAGCTGGTTCGACGCCGCCGTGACCGGACGCGCCCGTCGCTAGACCCGCGCGTGCCGCGCGCGGCCGAAGGAGTACACGCCGTACGCCGCGATCCCCAGGCCGACGGCGGTGAGCAGTGCCGTGCCCAGCGGCAGCTCGAGGAGGCTGCGCAGCGCGCCGTCGAGCCCCTTCGCCTCCTCGGGGTCGTTCTGCACGGCGGCGACGACGAAGAGCGCGCCCACGATCCCGAGCGCGATGCCCTTGGCGATGTAGCCGACCCTGCCGGCGACCGTCACGGCCCGGCCCGGGTTCCCCCGCAGGTCCTCGAGGAATCGCTCCCGCCAGCCCTTGACGACGTGGTAGCCGCCGACGACGACGACGCCCAGGCCCACCAGGCCGACGGCCACCTGCCCGAGCGGGTGCTCCATGACGCGCGCCGTGAGGCTGGTGGTCTGCTCCGACCCGCCCCCGCCGCTCTTGCCCGTGGCGGCGCGCGCCGCCAGCCCCGTGAGGACGAGGTACGTCGCCGCCTTGCCGACGGAGTTGAGCCGGTCCTTCGTCCCACCCGTGGCCACCGCGGTGGCGACCTGCCACAGGGTGAGGAGGGTGAAGCCGGCGACGACGACCCACAGGAGGAACGCGCCGAGGGGCGTCGAGCCGAGCTGCTCGAGGGCGCCGGACTGGTCGGCCGACTCACCCGAGCCGCCGGTGCCCCAGGCGAGGCCCACCGCGGTCCAGCCGAGGACGAGGTGGAGCACCCCGCTGGCCGCGTACCCGAGCCGGGCCCCGGTGGTGAGCGCGGGGTGGTCGTCGAGCTCTGCCGCGGTGCCGCGCACGGTGTTCATGCGCCACACCCTGCAGGATCCGGACGGGCGGCGCGACCCCTGGGCCAGTGCCGGAGGTCCCGGCCACCCGCACCGCGGAGCGGATACCGTGGCCGCTGTCCCCGGACCAGGAGCACCGATGATCCGCCTCGCCGTCCTCAACGCCGCGACGAGCCCGAACCGGCTCGGCAACCACATCACCGACTGGGTCATCGACCGGCTCGGCACGAACCGCGCCTTCGTCATCGACCGCATCGACCTCCGCGACGTCGGCCTGCCGCTCTTCGACGAGCCGGGCCTGCCCCGCTACGGCCGCCACCGCCACGAGCACACGCGGCGGTGGGCCCGGCGCATCGACGCCGCCGACGGCTTCGTCGTCGTCAGCCCCGAGTACAACCGCGGCTACTCCGCGCTGCTCAAGAACGCCCTGGACTACCTCGTCCAGGAGTGGGCCTTCAAGCCCGTCGGGATCGTCAGCTACGGCTCGGGGATGTCCGGCGGGCTGCGCGGGGCGGAGGCGCTGCGCACGGTGCTCAGCGCCCTGCAGATGTACCCGGTGCGCGAGATGGTCGTCGTGCCCTTCGTCACCGAGGCCGCCGTCCGTGAGGGCACCGTGGCGGCCTCCGCGGGGATGGTCGAGGGGATGGAGCTCATGATGGACGCCCTCGTGCGGATGGACGCCGCGATGCACCTGCTCCGGGCGCCCGACGAGGAGCTCGGGGACCAGCAGGGCGAGCAGGCCGGCCGCGACGGCGCCGAGACGCACTCCCACCCGCGCGATTCCGGGACGGACGCCGGGTGGAGCGCGACGAGCGCGCTGAAGCGTCCTCCGGGCTTCGTCTGAAGGCCCCGCGCACGGGTCACATCCACCCCACGCGCCCCACGACGGGGGCAGATCCGCAGGGACACGCCGAAATCTCGGCGCGTGAGGGCGACAACGGCCGCTCCGACGCCGTAATGTCTGCCCCGTCGCACCCACAAGGGTGCGCACGCCGACTGAGAGAGGGATTTCATGTCCGTCAACCGCACCGAGCTCGTCGCCGCCGTGGCCGAGCGCTCCTCGCTCACCAAGTCCCAGGCCGACGCCGCTCTGTCGGCGCTGCAGGACGTGCTCGTCGAGTCCGTCAGCAAGGGCGAGGCCGTCAAGATCACCGGCCTCCTCGCCGTCGAGCGTGTCGAGCGCGCCGCGCGCACCGGCCGTAACCCGCAGACCGGCGCCGAGATCCAGATCCCCGCCGGCTACGGCGTCAAGATCTCCGCCGGCAGCGCCCTCAAGAAGGCCGTCTCCAACAAGTGACGTCCTAGCGACATCACCGCAAGGCGGGCAGGACGAACGATCGTCCTGCCCGCCTTGCTGTTTCCCTACGGCCCGCGTGCGCTGACCTACCCGCTTGTCCTCCCACCTCCCACCTCCGCCCCGCGCTCGACGAGGAGAACCGGGGAGCTCGGGCCGGGAGTCCCTGCCGCGAGCAGTGGGGTCACATAGTCTGGAGTGCGGGTGCGCCCGCACCACGTTGCACGCAGAGGAAGAGGTACCCGGTGGAGGTCGTCATCACGTCCGGTGCGCAGGAGAGCGCACGGCTCGCCGCGGACGCCGTCGAGCAGCTGCTCGCCCGCAAGCCCGACGCCGTCCTCGGCCTGGCCACTGGGTCGACCCCGCTGCCCACGTACGACGAGCTCGTCCGCCGGCACGAGGCCGGGCAGGTCAGCTTCGCCCGCGCCCGCGGCTTCACCCTCGACGAGTACATCGGCCTGCCCGCCGACCACCCGCAGCGCTACCGCAACGTCATCGACCGCGAGCTCGTCGGCCGGGTCGACTTCGCGTCGGACGCCGTCACCGGGCCCGACGGGCTGGCGGAGGACCTGCAGGCGGCCGCCGAGGCCTACGAGCGCGCGATCGCCGCGGCCGGCGGCGTGGACCTGCAGATCCTCGGGATCGGCACGAACGGGCACATCGCCTTCAACGAGCCGGGCTCCTCCCTCGCCTCGCGCACGCGCGTGCAGCCGCTCGCCCCGCAGACCCGCACCGACAACGCCCGCTTCTTCGAGGACGACGTCGAGGCCGTGCCCCGCCTGTGCTTCACCCAGGGCCTAGGCACCATCATGGAGGCCCGCCACCTCGTGCTCATCGCCACCGGTGAGGGCAAGGCGGCCGCGGTGCAGCAGCTCGTGGAGGGGCCGGTGAGCGCGAGGTGGCCGGCGACGGTCATGCAGCACCACCCGCACGCGACCGTGCTCCTCGACGAGGCCGCCGCCTCCCGGCTCGAGCTCGCCGACTACTACCGCGAGGCCTACGCCGCCAAGCCGGAGTGGCAGGGGATCTGAGCCGGCAGGTGTGACGACCACGGCACGCCGGGCCACCGGGACCCGGGACGGGGGACGACCTAGACTGGTGACCATGAGTTCCACCGAGCCCCCCAGCACCCCGAGCGAGCCGTCGACGTCGTCGGGAACGAGCGTCCTCGAGCGCGAGGAGCTGCGCGAGCACGAGGCCGGTGACAACGACCGCTACGCCCACTACGTGAAGAAGGACAAGATCATGTCCTCCGCGCTGTCGGGCCAGCCGGTCGTGGCGCTGTGCGGCAAGGTGTGGACCCCGGGCCGCGACCCGAAGAAGTACCCGGTGTGCCCCACGTGCAAGGAGATCTACGAGGGCATCCAGGGCGGGGGCTCCGGCTCCGGCTCCGGTGGCGGACGCTTCGGCGGCTTCGGCCGCGGCGGCCGCGGCGGAAGCGGAGAGTGAGCGCCGCTCCACAGCGCAGGCCGGCCGTGACGACCACGCAGGGCACCCCTGCGGCCGTCTCCACCGCTGCCGCCGAGCACCTGCCCCCCGCCTACCCCGCGCGGGCGGCGTGGGGCACGGCGTCGCGGCTGCGCGCCTGGCAGGCCGAGGCGCTGGAGACGTACCTCGCCGACGACCCGCGCGACTTCCTCGCCGTCGCCACCCCCGGCGCCGGCAAGACGACCTTCGCGCTGCGGGTGGCCACCGAGCTGCTCTCACGCGGGGAGGTCACGGCGGTCACCGTCGTCGCCCCGACCGAGCACCTCAAGGGGCAGTGGGCCGAGGCGGCCGCGCGCGTGGGCATCCAGCTCGACCCGGCGTTCCGCAACGCCCAGGAGCGGCACGGCGCGAGCTTCGACGGCGTCGCCCTCACCTACGCGCAGGTCGCCGCCAACCCCGACCTGCACCGCCGTCGCACGACGAACGAGCGCACCCTCGTCATCCTCGACGAGGTGCACCACGGCGGGGACGCGCTGAGCTGGGGCGACGGCATCCGGCTCGCCTTCGAGCCCGCCCGCCGGCGCCTGGCCCTCACCGGGACCCCGTTCCGCTCGGACACCGCCGCGATCCCCTTCGTCACCTACGAGCGCGACGCCGACGGTGTGCGCCGCTCCCGGGCGGACTACTCCTACGGCTACGCGGACGCGCTGCGCGACGGCGTCGTGCGGCCGGTCATCTTCCTGTCCTACTCCGGGCAGATGCGCTGGCGCACCCGAGCCGGCGACGAGGTGAGCGCCGCCCTCGGCGAGCCGCTGACCAAGGACCTCGTCGCCCAGGCCTGGCGCACCGCCCTGGACCCGAAGGGTGACTGGGTCCCCGCCGTCCTCGCCGCCGCCGACCGGCGCCTCACCGAGGTGCGCCGCGGCGTGCCCGACGCCGGCGGCCTCGTCATCGCCACCGACCAGACGAAGGCGCGCGCCTACGCGCGGGTCCTCACCGAGCTCACCGGTGAGAAGCCGACCGTCGTCCTGTCCGACGACGACGGCGCCTCCGCCCGCATCGACGAGTTCGCCGCCGGTGAGCAGCGGTGGATGATCGCCGTGCGGATGGTGTCCGAGGGCGTGGACGTGCCCCGCCTCGCCGTCGGCGTCTACGCGACCTCCGCGGCCACGCCGCTCTTCTTCGCCCAGGCGATCGGCCGCTTCGTGCGTGCCCGACGACGCGGGGAGACCGCCTCGGTGTTCCTCCCCAGCGTGCCGGTGCTCCTCGAGCTCGCCGCCCAGCTCGAGGTGGAGCGCGACCACGCCCTGGACCGCGTCCTCACCTCCGAGGAGAAGGGCGACTTCTTCAGCCCGGAGGACGCCCTCGTCGCGGCCGCCAACCGCGAGGAGAAGGCCAGCGACGAGCTGATGCTGCCCGGCTTCGAGGCCCTGGACGCCCAGGCCTCCTTCGACCGGGTGCTCTTCGACGGCGGTGAGTTCGGCGCCGGCGCGGAGGTCGGGTCCATCGAGGAGGAGGAGTACCTCGGCCTGCCCGGGCTCCTCGAGCCGGAGCAGGTGCACTCGCTGCTCCGTGCCCGCCAGGCGGAGCAGGTCAAGCAGCAGAAGCGGCAGGCGGCTGCCCGTGCCCAGCGGGACGAGAACTCCGGGGTCTCGGACCACAAGCGGCGCGCGGCCCTGCGCAAGGAGCTCTCCGGCCTCGTGTCCGCGTGGTCGCGCCGCAGCAACATGGCCCACGCCATCGTCCACAGCGAGCTGCGCAAGGCCTGCGGCGGCCCCGAGGTGCCCCTGGCGAGCACCGAGGAGCTCGAGGCGAGGATCGCGCTCCTCCGCAACTGGTTCGTCGGCCGCAAGTAGCCCCCCGGCTTCGCGATTGGTCGAGTGACCGACGGGTCCGGGCGCTGAACCGTCGCCAGGTCGACCAGTTGCGAAGGTGGGGGACGTGGACCGGGGTCTGCGCGGGTCCCGCGACGTCGCTAGGTTTGTCCGCATGCCACGCGCGACGACCGCCCTCCTCACCGACCGCTACGAGCTGACGATGCTCGAGGCCTCGCTCCAGTCCGGTGCCGCGCACCGGCGCAGCGTCTTCGAGGTCTTCTCCCGGCGCCTGTCCGGCGGGCGCCGCTACGGCGTCGTCGCCGGCACCGGCCGCGTGCTCGACGCGATCGCCGACTTCACCTTCTCGGGCACCGAGATCGACTGGCTGCGTGAACGGGAGATCGTCAGCGGCGAGACGCTCGACTACCTCGCCGGGTACCGCTTCGGCGGGGACGTCCTCGGCTACGGGGAGGGGGAGTGCTTCTTCCCCGGCTCACCGATCCTCACCATCCGCGGCACCTTCGCCGAGGCCCTCCTGCTCGAGACGGTCGTCCTGTCCGTCCTCAACCACGACTCCGCCGTCGCCGCGGCCGCCTCGCGCATGACGACGGCGGCGCACGGGCGCCCGTGCGCCGAGATGGGTGCCCGGCGCACGCACGAGGAGGCGGCCGTGGCCGCCGCGCGGGCCGCCGTCGTCGGCGGTTTCGCCGCGACGAGCGTGCTCGAGGCGGGCCGCTCCTACGGGATCCCCACGATGGGGACCGCCGCCCACTCCTTCACCCTCGTCCACGACGACGAGGAGGCCGCCTTCGACGCGCAGGTGCGGGCGATGGGCCCGGGCACCACCCTCCTCGTCGACACCTACGACGTCGAGCGCGGCGTCGAGCGGGCCGTCGCGGCTGCTCGCCGCCACGGCGGGGAGCTCGGCGCGGTGCGTCTCGACTCCGGTGACCTCGTCGCCCAGGCCTTCACCGTCCGCCGTCAGCTCGACGCGCTCGGCGCGACGACGACGAAGATCACCGTCACCTCCGACCTCGACGAGTACGCCATCGCCGCCCTCGGCGCCGCGCCGGTCGACGCCTACGGCGTGGGCACCAAGCTCGTCACCGGCTCCGGGCTGCCGACGGCGGAGCTCGTCTACAAGCTCGTCGAGCGGGAGGGCGCGGACGGGCAGATGGTCGACGTCGCCAAGGCCTCCGCCGCCAAGGCGACCGTCGGCGGCTTCAAGGTGGCCGGGCGCGTCTTCGAGAACGGGGTGGCCCAGGAGGAGCTCGTCGTGGGCTGCGACGACGAGGCCGCCGGCGCCAAGGTCCTCGAGGAGCACGGCGCCCGCCCGCTCCAGCTGCCGCTCGTGCGCCAGGGCGTCATCGCCGAGGAGCACCGCGGCCCGGACGCGGTGCGCGCGGCGGCCGAGCGGCACGTCGCCTCGCGGGCCGCGCTGCCCTACGAGGGCTGGCGGCTGAGCGAGGGCGAGCCGGCCATCCCCACCCGCCACGTCCTCGGGTGAGTTGTCCCACGCCCGTTCAAGATGCCGACGTGAACAAGGTCCGCAACGATAAGGGCCACTGCGGTGCCGGACAGGCACCGGAACGAAGGGAGCTCGTATGTCCTTGTGGCTGATCCTCATCATTGTCGGCGTGATCATGCTCATCATCGGCGTGGCCGTCGAGGCCGCCCAGATCCTCATCTGGATCGGTGTCGCCATCCTCGTGATCTCGCTCATCCTCTCGCTGGTGGGACGCGGCAAGAACAGGGTGTAGCGCCTGGCGCGGTGGCCCTCCACCCGCGCACCGAGGCCCGGCAGGAACCTTCCTGCCGGGCCTCGCCGTGTCCGGGGTCATGGGCGCACCCGTCCCCGCTCGTGCCTAGTCTGGGAGCATGACGGTCACGACACCACGCCCGGTCACCGTGCCGGAGGAGACGCAGCAGGAGGAGCGCCGGCCCGCTCGCCCCTGGCGCACCATCGTGTGGAACGACCCGGTCAACCTCATGAGCTACGTGACCTACGTGTTCCGCACGTACTTCGGCTACTCCCAGGAGCGTGCCCACGAGCTCATGCTCCAGGTCCACCACGACGGCCGTGCCGTCGTCGCCGAAGGTGCCCGCGAGACGATGGAGGTCCACGTGACAGCGATGCACTCCTACGGCCTGTGGGCCACCCTCGCCCCCGAGGGAGAGGGCTGAGGTGCGCGCCTTCACCGCCGTCCCCGGCGGGTACGCCTGCGAGCTCGAGCAGGCCGAGCTGCGGATCATCGCGCGCGTGACCGCCGACACCTGCGAGCTCCTCGGCCTGCCCCTCGACGAGGCCGCCGTGGACGACGACGACGGCTCGCCCGCGCCGTCGACCGACGAGGAGGTCCTCGCCTCCCTCGACTGGGACCCCGCCGCCGGTCAGACGCCACGCGACCCGGCCCTTGCCCGGCTGCTGCCGCCGGCGAGCACCGACGACGACGAGCTCGCCGCCGAGATGCGCCGACTCACCGAGGGCTCGCTGCGGGAGACGAAGACCGAGCAGCTGCGGGTGGTCCACGACGCCCTCGCGGCGAGCACCGGCCTCGTCGTCGTGCGGGCGGGGCAGGAGCGGGCGTGGCTCGCCGCGCTGACCGACCTGCGCCTCGTCCTCGCCGCCCGGCTGGGCATCGAGACCGACGACGACGCCGAACGGGTCTACGAGCGGGCCGGCGCCGAGGAGCCGCAGACGGCGGCGGACGAGCTCGACGCCGCACTCACCAGTCTCTACGCCGCGCTCACGTGGTGGCAGGAGTCACTCCTGGAGGCCATGTCGGGCGGGACGTCGTGACACTACGCTCGGGCAGCGTGAACGACGCACCGATCGGTGTCTTCGACTCAGGTGTCGGAGGCCTCACGGTCGCGCGTGCGATCCTCGACCAGCTGCCCCACGAGTCGATGCTCTACATCGGAGACACCGCGCACACGCCCTACGGCCCCAAGCCGATCGCCGACGTCCGCGCCCTCGCGCTCGACGTCATGGACCGGCTCGTCGCCTCCGGGGTCAAGGCCCTCGTCATCGCGTGCAACTCGGCCTCCTCCGCCGTCCTGCGCGACGCGCGGGAGCGCTACTCGGTGGGCGGGGGGGTGCCCGTCGTCGAGGTCATCCAGCCCGCCGTGCGCCGCGCCGTCGCCGCCACCCGCAGCGGGAGGGTCGGGGTCATCGGGACCCGCGCGACCATCGAGTCCGGGGCCTACCGTGACGCCTTCGCCGCCGCGCCACACCTCGACCTCACGATGAACGCCGCCCCGCGCTTCGTCGAGTTCGTCGAGCGGGGCGTCACCTCGGGCCCGGAGGTCCTCGAGGCCGCCCGGGAGTACCTCGAGCCGGTGCGGGCAGCCGGCGTGGACACCCTGGTCCTCGGCTGCACCCACTACCCGCTGCTCACCGGCGTCATCTCCTACGTCATGGGCGAGGAGGTCACGCTCGTCTCGAGCGCCGAGGAGACGGCGAAGGACACCTACCGGATGCTCGTCGCCCACGACCTCGAGCGGGACCCGGCCGCCCCGCCGCCGGAGCACCGCTTCCTCGCGACGGGTGACGCCGCGAGCTTCTCCCGGCTGGCCCGCCGGTTCCTCGGGCCCGAGGTCGACCGCGTCGACAGCGACGCCGAGCTGGAGGTCACCGCATGAGGCTGACTGTCGTGGGCTGCTCCGGGTCGATGTCCGGCCCCGACTCCGCCGCCTCCTGCTACCTCGTCCAGGCCGACGCGCCGGACGAGGACGGCACCACGCGGACCTGGAGCATCGTCCTCGACCTCGGCTCGGGCGCCTTCGGCGCGCTGCTGCGCCACCTCGACCCTGCCCGGCTCGACGCCGTCGTCCTCAGCCACCTCCACGCCGACCACGTCGTCGACATGACCGGCCTGGAGGTGTACCGCCGCTACCACCCGGCGGGCGCTCTCGGGCCGGTGCGGGTGCTCGGCCCGGCCGGCACGCCCGAGCGGATCGGCGCACTGACGATGGAGGAGGACCTCAGCGCCCTGGACGCCTCCTTCACCTTCGCCGCGCACACGCCCGGCCGGGCGGTGACCGTGGGGCCGCTGCGGATCGAGTCCGCCCCCGTGGACCACCCCGTACCGGCGTACGGGGTGCGGGTGACCGGGCCGTCGGAGGACGGGGAGCGCGAGGTCGTGCTCGCCTACTCCGGGGACACCGACGAGTGCGCGGGGGTGGTCGACGTCGCCCGCGACGCCGACCTGTTCCTCTGTGAGGCGGCCTTCCAGGAGGGCCGCGACTCCGTGCGCGGGATCCACCTCACCGGCCGGCGGGCCGGTGAGGCGGCGACGCGTGCCGCCGTCCGGCAGCTCGTCCTCACCCACCTCCAGCCGTGGACCGACGCCGAGGTCGTCCGCGCCGAGGCCGCCGCGACCTACGGCGGTCCCATCGAGCTCGCGCGCCCCGACGCCGTCTGGCAGCTCTAGCCCGACCCCCATCCCGCCTCCCCCCTCCCGCCGACAGCGCACTTGCCGCCGACAGCGCACTTGTCGCCCCTCCGTCACCCGCGCTGACCTCCCCGGTTCTCCCCACCCCAGACCGTGCGGACCGGGGAGGTGGGACGGGAACCGGGGAGGTCGGCGCGTGCGCCCTGGGCGGAACTCGGGCCGGGGCCTTCCGCTGCGGGCCCGGAGCCGCTTGGCTACGGTGATGCGACGCGTCCTCGTCCTCGGCGGCACGGCCTGGCTCGGCCGTGAGGTGGCCGGCGCCGCCGTGGCGGACGGCGCCGAGGTGGTCTGCCTCGCGCGCGGGACGTCGGGCGACGTGCCCGACGGCGCGCGTCTGGTTCGCGCGGACCGCACTCGGCCCGGCGCGTACGGCGACCTCGACGGCGAGTGGGACGCCGTCGTCGAGCTCGCCTACCAGCCCGAGCTGGTGGGGCCGGCCCTCGACGCGCTCGCCGACCGGGCGGCCCACTGGACCCTCGTGTCGAGCATCTCGGTCTACGCCGGCCACGGCGAGCCGGGCGCGGACGAGTCGTCCCCGCTCGTCGACCCCACCGACCCCGCCGACTACGCGCACGCCAAGGTCAGCGCCGAGCGCGCCAGCGCCGAGCGCCTGGACGGACGGCTGCACGTCGTGCGGCCCGGACTCGTCGCCGGGCCGGGGGACCCGAGCGACCGCTTCGGGTACTGGCCGGCACGGCTCCGGCGGGGCGGCCGGGTCCTCACCCCGGAGGCCACGGGCCAGTTCGTCCAGGTGGTCGACGTCGCGGACCTGGCGGCCTGGATCGTCCGGGCGGGTCTGACGGGGTGGGCCGGGACCGTCGACGCCGTCGGGTCCAGCCTCCCGCTCGGCGACGTGCTCGGCGTGGTCGGCCGCGCGACCGGCTTCGCCGGCGAGCTCGTGCCGGCGGAGGAGGGGTGGCTGCTGGCCCACGACGTCCGGTACTGGGCCGGCCCGCGCTCGCCGCCGCTGTGGCTCCCCGCGAGCCACTCCGGGCACTCGCGACGGAGCAACGCGGCGTACCTCGCCGCCGGGGGCACGGTCCGCCCGCTGGGCGAGACCGTCGACCGGGTCCTGCGCGACGAGGTGGCGCGCGGCCTGGAGCGGGAACGCCGCTCGGGGCTGGGCGTGGCGCAGGAGGCGGAGCTCCTCGAGCTCCTGACCGGTCGGTAAGTGCGCTCTCGGCGGTAGGTGCGCTGTCGGCGGGAGGGGACGGAGGGGCCCGGCACCTACCACGACGCCCGGACTCCCGCACCCGTGCACCTGGTGGACGCGACGCACGACCCCGAGCCGGGTGTCGTTAACCTGAGCCCATGATGCAGACCTCCTCACCGGACGAAGCACGGAGCAACGCCCGCCTCGACATGCCCGACGACCTGCGCGCCGACGTCCGCACCCTCGGTGCGCTCCTCGGGCGGGTCCTGCGCGAGGACGGCGGGGACGAGCTCTTCGCCGACGTCGAGCGCCTGCGCGAGCTGGCGATCGGCGCCGTCGAGGACACCGACGGCGACGGTCGCCTGGCCGAGGCGCAGGCTCTCATCGACTCCTTCAGCGTCGAGCGCGCCGACCAGGTCGCCCGGGCCTTCACCTGCTACTTCCACCTCGTCAACCTCGCCGAGGAGTACCACCGGGTCCGCGCCCTGCGCGCCCGGGAGGACGCCACCCCGCGTGCCGACGCTCTCGCCGGCGCCTACGAGCAGCTGGCCGCCGAGACCTCCGAGGAGGAGGCCGCTCGCCGCCTGCGCGACATCGAGTTCCACCCCGTCCTCACCGCACACCCGACCGAGGCCCGCCGCCGCGCCGTCTCCGGTTCGATCCGCCGCATCTCCGAGCTCGTCGCCGAGGCGGACGACCCGCGCCTGGGCGCCAACGGCCGGCTGCGCATCGAGCGCCGCCTCCTCGCCGAGATCGACACGATGTGGCGTACCGCACACCTGCGCGAGACGAAGCCCTCGCCCGTCGACGAGGTCTTCACGGCGATGTCCGTCTTCGAGGCCACCCTCTTCGAGGTGCTGCCGCAGGTCTACCGCCAGACCGACGACTGGCTGCTCGGCGAGGAGCGCGGCCTCGCCGCCCCGCGCGCGACGCCCTTCGTGCGCCTGGGCAGCTGGATCGGCGCGGACCGCGACGGCAACCCCAACGTCACCGCGAAGGTCACCCGACAGGCCGCGGCGATCGCCGCCGAGCACGTCCTCACCGCCCTCGAGCGGGAGACCACGCGCGTCGGTCTGGCGATGACTCTCGACGAGAAGACCACCCCGCCCTCGGCCGACCTCGTCGCGCTGTGGGGCACCCAGCGCCAGCTCTCCGAGGAGGTCACCGCGCAGGTGGCCGCGCGCTCCCCGCGCGAGCCGCACCGCCAGGTGATGCTCGTGGCGGCGGCCCGGCTCGCCGCCACGCGTGAGCGCGATGCCGACCTCGCCTACGCCGGCGCCGAGGAGCTGCTCTCCGACCTGCGCGTGGTCCAGGACTCCCTGCGTCAGGCAGGTGCGCTGCGCAAGGCCCACGGTGACCTGCAGAACCTCATCTGGCAGGTCGAGTCCTTCGGCTTCCACCTCACCGAGCTCGAGGTCCGCCAGCACTCCAAGGTGCACGCCCAGACCCTCGCGTGGATCGCCGACCCCGAGTCCATGCCCGACCCGAGCGTCGCCCCGGAGGAGGTCCTCGAGACCTTCCGCTCGATCGCCGCGATCCAGCGCCGTCACGGCGTCGACGCCTGCCGCCGCTACACGGTGTCCTTCACCCGCAGCAGCGAGGACCTCATCGCCGTCTACCGCCTGGCCGAGCACGCGCTGGGCTCCGCCGAGGCGGCGCCGGTCCTCGACGTCGTCCCCCTGTTCGAGACCTTCGACGACCTCCAGAACGCCCCGCGCATCCTCGAGGAGATGCTCGAGGTGCCGCAGGTGCAGGAGCGTCTGGAGAAGACCGGCCGGCGCATGGAGGTCATGCTCGGCTACTCCGACTCCGCCAAGGACGTCGGCCCGGTCTCCGCGACCCTGGCGATCTACACCGCCCAGGAGGAGATCGCCGCCTGGGCGCAGCGCCACGACATCCGCCTCACGCTCTTCCACGGCAAGGGCGGCGCCCTGGGCCGCGGTGGCGGCCCCGCCAACCGCGCCATCCTCGCCCAGCCGCCGCACTCGGTGGACGGCCGCTTCAAGCTCACCGAGCAGGGTGAGGTCATCACCGCCCGCTACGGGGACCGTGCGATCGCCGCCCGGCACATCGACCAGGTGGCCGCCGCCACGCTCCTCGCCTCCGCGCCGTCGACGGAGAAGCGCAACGCGGAGGCCGCCGAGCGCTTCGCCGACCTCGCCGGCACCATGGACGGGCGCTCGCGCGAGCGGTTCTTCGAGCTCATCCACGCCGAGGGCTTCGCGCCGTGGTTCGCGCAGGTCACCCCGCAGGAGGAGGTCGGCCTGCTGCCGCTCGGCTCGCGCCCGGCCCGCCGCGGCCTGTCGGTGGAGTCCCTCGAGGACCTGCGCGCCATCCCGTGGGTCTTCGCCTGGACCCAGGCGCGCATCAACCTCACCGGCTGGTTCGGCCTGGGCACCGCGCTCGCCGCGGTGGGCGACATCGAGCAGCTGCGCACCGCCTACCGCGAGTGGCCGCTGTTCAACACGCTCATCGACAACGTCGAGATGTCGCTGGCCAAGACCGACCGGCGCATCGCCCGCCAGTACCTCGAGCTGGGCGACCGGGAGGACCTCGCCGAGCTCGTGCTCGAGGAGCTCGACCTCACCACCGAGTGGGTCCTGCGCATCACCGGGCACGACTACCCGCTCGAGGGGCGCCGGGTGCTGGGCCGCGCGGTGCAGCTGCGCAACCCCTACGTCGACGCGCTTTCGCTCATCCAGCTGCGCGCCCTGCGCGCGCTGCGCACGCAGAACGGTGAGGCCCGCAGCGAGGAGGAGCAGGCCGAGATCAAGCGCCTCCTCCTCCTGTCGGTCAACGGCATCGCCGCCGGCCTCCAGAACACCGGCTGACCCACTCCGACACGATCGCGCCGAGAGCTGAGTTGTTCCGCGGAACAACTCAGCTCTCGGCGCTCTTTCTTGGGGTGTCAGGCGTCGGGGACGGCGGCGGCGGCTGCCAGGAGGGCCCGGGTGAGGTCGGCCCGGGGCTCGGCCCACACCCGGTCCACCGGGCCTTCCTCCACCACGCGTCCGTCCTGCATGACGACGACGGCGTGGCACACCTGCCGCACGACGGCGAGATCGTGCGACACGAGCAGCAGGGCGGTGCCGGTCCGTTCCTGGAGCTCCACGAGGAGCTCGAGGATCGCCGCCTGGACGGTGACGTCGAGCGCGGAGACGGGCTCGTCGAGGACGAGCACGTCCGGGTCGGCCGCCAGGGCGCGCGCGATCGCCAGGCGCTGGCGCTGGCCGCCGGACAGTGCCCGCGGCCGCCGTCCCAGCGTGGCGGGGGGCAGCCGCACCAGCTCCAGCAGCTCCGCGGGCGTGCGGTCGCTGCCCGACGCCCTGATCGCCGCACGCAGCACCCGGCCGGCGCTCCAGCGCGGGTCGAAGGAGCCCAGCGGGTCCTGCGGGACGAGCCGCACGAGGTGGCGCCGGGGCCGGCGCCGGCGCTCGGGCAGCTCGCTCCACGGCTCCCCGGCCAGCTCCACCCGCCCGGCGTCCGGCTGCTCGGCGGCCACAAGCATCCGCGCGAGCGTCGACTTCCCGCTCCCGGACTCCCCGACCACCCCCACGGCCTCGCCGCGCCGCACGACGAGGGAGACGTCGTCGAGAGCGTCGACGCCGCCGCCGCCCGGGAGCCGGTAGCGGCGGTGCAGCCCCGTCGCCCGCAGCACCTCCGGCCCCGGCTCGCCCACCGGCGGCCGCGACCCGCGCGGGACGGCGGCCAGCAGCGCCCGCGTGACGTCGTGGGCGGGACGGGTGAGGACGACGTCGGCCGGTCCGGACTCGACCACGCGCCCGCCGTCGAGCGCGACGACGTCGTCGGCCAGCCGAGCGACGGCACCGAGATCGTGGCTCACGAGGAGGATCGCGGTCCCGGCGTCACGCAGCCGGCCGAGCATCTCGAGGACGCCGCGGGCGACGGTCGCGTCGAGCGCGGTGGTGGGCTCGTCGGCGACGAGGAGCGCGGGACCGGAGACGATCGCCGAGGCGATGAGCGCACGCTGCCGCATGCCGCCGGACAGCTCGTCCGAGCGCTGGGCCGCGCGCGTGGCCGGCTCGTCCAGGCCGGCCGCGGCCAGCGCGGCCAGCACCCGCTCGTGCCGCTCGGCACGCCCCACCCCGCGCACCGCGAGGGACTCGCCCACCTCGGCGCCCACGGTGCGGAGCGGGTCGAGGGACTGGAGGGCGTCCTGGAGGACGAGACCGACCTGCTCCCCGCGCAGCGCACGCCACTGCCGCTCGTCGGCGCCGAGCACGTCCTGCCCGGCCACGGTGAGCCGCTCGGCGCGCACCCGCGCGGGGGCGCCGCCCTCACCGGCCAGGCCCACGAGGCTGCGCGCCAGCACCGACTTCCCGGCGCCGGACTCCCCGACCACCGCGAGGCAGCGCCCCGCCTCCAGGCGCAGGTCCACCCCGCCCAGCACCTCACCCACCCCGGGGAAGGCGACGGTGAGCCCGGCGACGTCGAGCACGGCGCTCATGAGGGCGCCACCGCACTCAGCCGCCGCCCGAGCATCGTCAGGGCCGCCGCGGTCACCGTGATCGCCAGCCCGGGCGCCACGGTGAGCCACCACGAGGTCGTGATGTGGAGGCGGCCGGCGTTGAGCATCGCGCCCCACTCGGGGGAGGGCGGCAGGGCGCCGAGGCCGAGGTAGCTGAGCGCGGACACCCAGACGATCGCCTGGCCGACGCCGAGCGTCGCGACCGCCACGAGCGGCCACACCGTGTTGGGCAGGACGTGGCGGACGAAGGTGGTGGGTGCCCAGACGCCCTCGAGCCGCGCCGCGCCGACGTAGGCGCTCTGCGCCACCGCCTGGGCCCGCGCGCGCAGGATCCGGGCGTAGCCGGGCGCCGTCGCGAGCCCCACCGAGATGACCGAGGGCCCCACACCGGCGCCCAGCACTGCGACGAGCAGGAGCGCGAGCACGAGGCTGGGCAGGGCGAAGAGCACCTCGATGACCCGGCTGAGCAGGGCGTCGAGCCATCGCGGCCCGAGCGCGGCGCCGAAGCCGAGCACCACCCCGAGGGAGAGCCCGATCGCCGTCGCGAGCGCGCCCACCCCGAGGGACTGGCCGGCGCCGTGGACGACGCGCGTGTACACGTCGCGCCCGGACGCGTCGGTCCCGAGCAGCGCCCCGGCACCCGGAGGCTGGTAGGCCTCCGCGGGGGCGACGGCGGTCGGGTCGCCGGGGGCGAGCAGCTGCGGCCACAGCGCGGCCAGCAGCACGAGGGCGACGACGGCGGCACTCACCACCCCGCCCGGGCCCAGCACCTGCCACGCCCGGCGGGTCCACGTCCGCTCCGCACGCGTCGTGGTGGCCGTCACGAGACCACCTGCCCCTGCGGCGCGCTGCCCACGGCCTCGACCCGCCCGCGCAGCCGCGGGTCGACGACCCGCTCGAGGACGTCGGCCACCGACATGACGACGACGTAGCCGAGGGCGATGACGAGCACGACGCCGATGACGACAGGCACGTCCCGGGAGTGGGTCGCGTCGATGAGGAGCCGGCCGAGGCCGGGCCGGCCGAACAGCGTCTCGACGACGACGGCGCCGGACAGCAGCGAGCCGAAGGCCCAGCCGGACAGCGCGATCGCCGGCAGTGCCGCGTGCCGCAGCGAGTGGCGCCACAGCACCCGGCCCTCCGACGCGCCCCGGGCGCGCGACGTCGTCGCGAAGGGCGCCGCGTGCGCCTCCTCCAGCCCGTCGCGCATCACCTGGCCGAGGAAGCCGGCCACCGGCACCGCGAGGGTGACGGCGGGCAGGAGGAGGGAGCGCAGCGAGCTGTCGCTGCTCGTGGCGGGCAGCCAGCCCAGGCCGCCGGCGAAGACGGCGATGAGGACGGCTCCCAGCCAGAAGTGCGGCATCACCGAGGCGACGACCTCCGCCCCGCGCAGCAGCCCGACCGCGCGGCGCGCCACCCGTCCGCGGGCGAGGACCGCCGCCGTCGCCACCGCGAGCGCGATGACCCAGGCGAGCAGCAGGCCCAGCGCCGCGAGCACGAGCGTGCCGGTGAGCTGGTCGCCGACGAGCTCGGAGACCGGCCGCCGTCGGGCGTAGGAGTCCCCGAGCTGGAAGGTGACCGTGCGCCCGAGCTGGAGGAGGTACTGGACGACGAGCGGCTCGTCCAGGGAGTACTCCTCACGGACCCCGGCCACCGCCTCCGGGCTCGCCTGGGAGCCGGGCCCGCCGAGGATCGCCTCGGAGGGGTCCCCGCCCGCCGAGCGCAGCGCGAAGAAGACGACGGTGGCGACCACCCAGGCCACGAGCGCCGCCGCGGCGAGGCGCCCGAGCAGCCAGCGCAGCACGGTCATCTCCGGCGGCCTCAGGAGGTGAGCCGGGCGTTGACGAACGTCGGCGTGGACACCGTGCCCAGCGTCGTCACGCCCTCCACCCCGCGGGTGAGGAAGTGGTTCTGCTGGTCGTACAGCGGCAGGATGTAGTAGCCCTCGAGCACGCGGCGCTGGGCCTCCTCGTACAGCTCGGCGCGCCGGCCCGGGTCGGTGAGCCGGGCGGCCTCGTCGAGGAGGGCGTCGATCTCCGGGTCGGTGACCTGGGAGAGGTTGGCGAAGTAGCCGCTGGGCGCGGGGACCGTGCCGTCGGAGTGGTAGAGCGTGCGCAGCACGTCCGGGCCCACCTTCGTGTACGGGGCGCTGACGGCCTCGTAGGTGTTCTCCCCGCCGTCCTCGGGGGCGGCGAGCGCGCCGTACCACGCGGACAGGTCGAGCGGGGTGAGGACGACCTCGAAGCCCACCCGCCCGGTGTTGGCCTGGACCTGCTCGAAGAGTGCCTGCTCGGCGGCGACGGACTGGTTGGTGCTCACGGGGAAGCGGACGGTGAGCCGCTCCCCGTCGCGCACCCGGTAGCCCTCGGCGTCGACCTCGTCCCAGCCGGCGTCCTCGAGGAGCCGCTCGGCCTCCTCGAGGTCGGTGACGAAGAGCGAGGGGTCGCTGTAGCCCATCGGCTCCACGCTCGACAGCGGGGAGTGGGAGCGGGTGGCCACGCCCTGGTAGAGCGCCTCGATGCCGGGGTCGACGTCCGCGGAGTACACGAAGGCCTGGCGCACGCGGGCGTCGTCGAAGGGCGGCTGGGAGGAGTTGAGCTCGATGCGGTTGACCGAGCCGGGGCGCGGCGCGTCGATGTGGGTGATCTCCTCGCCCGCCTCGGCGGAGACGACGGCCTGCGGCTCGGGGTTGTCGATGACGTGGACCTCCCCGGACTGCAGGGCCGCACCGCGGGTCGCGGGGTCGGGGAGGAAACGCCACTCGATGCGCTCGAGGTGGGCGGGACCGTCGTGGTCGGCCTCCGGGCCGTGGGTGGCGTAGTCCTCGTTGCGCTCGAGGACGACGTGCTGCTGGGGGACCCACTCGGCGACGACGAAGGGCCCGGTGCCGATCGGCGCGGCGCAGTTCTCGTCCTGGCCGCGGGCGATGCCGGCGGGGGACTGCATCGCCGTCCACTGCATCGACAGCGACTCGAGGAGCGCCGAGTCCGGCTCGGAGAGGTGGAAGCGCACGTGGGTGGTGTCCACCGGCTCGACCTCCTCGATCTTCCGCACGCCGAGGTAGCCGGTGGATGAGGCGGTGTCCGGGTCCTGCAGGTGCTCGATGTTCACCTTGACGGCCTCGGCGTCCAGCGGCGTGCCGTCGGTGAAGGTGATGCCGTCGGCGAGGGTGAGGTCCCAGGTGAGGCCGTCCTCGCTCACCTCCCAGTCGGTCGCGAGCCACGGCTGGATCTCCCCGGCGGCGTCGCGGCCGACGAGCGGCTCGAGGTACTGCGTGCTGATGAGCGCCTGGGGGTAGTTGCCGCCCACGTGCGGGTCCAGGCAGGTGGGCTCGGCGTCGCCGGTGGCATAGACGAGCGTGCCGCCCTCGACGGGCTCGCCGCCGCCCGTCGCGGCGTCGTCGCCCCCGCCTCCTGCGCACGCGGCGAGGAGCAGGGAGGCCGCGACGGCGGCGGCGGCGAGGGACGTGGCCTTGGCCATGGGTGCACCGTTCACTCGGGGTTTCTGGTCCGCGTCCAAGAATAGACCTGCGGCGACGACGGCGGACCGTAGGATCTCGGTATGCACGAGGGACGCCGGGCGGGCCGGCCGCGGTCCGCAAGCCGCGAGATGCTCGAGGAAGCGGCCGTCGAGCTCTTCCTCGAGCAGGGGTACGCCGACACCTCCGTGGCGGACATCACCCGCCGCGCGGGCGTGAGCCGCGCCACCTTCTTCAACTACATCCCCGCCAAGAGCGACCTGCTGTGGACCTCCGTGGACGACGCTCTCGCGGCGCTCGCCGCGGACCTCGCCCCTGCCGACGACCGCGTGCCGGGCAGGGACGTCGGCGCCCCTGCCGGCGAGGGAGCCGTGGGGGAGGCGTGCGCGGCGCTCGTGCGCACCGCCGAGGCCCTCGAGCCGGGCACCGTCGTCCTCGCCTTCGGCAACGCCGAGCCCATGGGGGTGGCCGAGGAGCTCGAGGAGTCCGCGGCACGCCGCCAGCGGCGGGCCGCCGCCCTGCTCGGTGGCTTCCTCCGCCGCCGCGGGGTGACCGAGCTGGAGGCGGAGGTCCTCGGCGCGGCGCTGGCCGGCGCCTTCCTCGCGGCACTGCGCTCCTGGTCGCGCGCACCCGTGCCGCGCCCGCCGCTCACCGAGGTGCTCCACCGCGCGCTCACGGCGCTCGGCGCGGCCTGACGCCCACCCGCTACAGGCACCGCGGCGCCGTGAGCGCCCCGACCTCGCGGCGCACCCACCACACCCGCTCGCGCCGCAGCTCCTCCCACGTCGAGTACCGGTAGCGGAAGACGCGCGCCCGCACCCACGCCGGCCGCTCGCCGTCGAAGGGGTCGTGGGCGAGCAGCCGCAGGGTGGGCGGGTCCGCCTCCAGGAGCCGGTCGAGGAAGGGCAGGAACCACGAGAGCTGGGCGGAGGAGCCGAGCCCGAGGAACCACATGCCCCAGTCCAGGCGCAGGTGGTACGGCGCGTACTGGCGGGGCAGGCGGCCAGGTGGTCCCGGCTTGCCGCGGAAGACGTACTCCTGCCAGTCGTCCTCACCCGGGTCCGCGGCCCGCGTGCCCTCGACGACGATCTCCTCCCGCCGCCGCGTGATCGACCCGAAGGCCCCGTAGGCGCCCATGAGGTGGAAGGCGTTGAACGAGGCGTTCATCCGCTGCCGCCGCGAGAACAGGTTGCGGGCCGGCCACCAGCTGAGCACGAGCAGCACCGCCCCCACCGCGAGGACGACGACGGCGAACCACAGCGGGGTGGGGCCGTGCGCCTGCGCCGGGACGAGGACCGGGACCAGGCCGGCGACGACGTCGTCGCCCACCGCCGAGAAGGCGAGCACGATCGTCACCCAGTTGAGCCAGGCGAAGTTGCCCGACAGCACGAGCCACAGCTGCGTGACGACGACGGCGACGGCCGCCCACGTCGCGACCGGCTGCGGGGCGAGCAGGAGGACCGGCACGACGAGCTGGGTGACGTGGTTGGCGGCCACCTCGACCTTGTGCAGCGGGCCGGGCAGGTGGTGGAAGAACCAGCTGAGCGGGCCGGGCATCGGCTGGGTCTCGTGGTGGTAGTGCAGCGCGGTGAGGTCGCGCCAGGCCGGGTCGCCGCGCAGCTTGATGAGGCCGGCGCCGAGCTCGACGCGGAGGAGCAGCCAGCGGAAGGCGATGAGCGTGATCCACGGCGTGCCCACCCGGTCCGAGCCGAGGAAGGCGGCGAGGAAGCCGGCCTCGAGGAGCAGGGACTCCCAGCCGAAGCCGTAGAAGACCTGACCGACGTTGACCACCGACAGGTACAGCCCGTAGAGCACGAGGAACGCGAGCATCGGCACCCACGGCGGGCCCTGCTGCGGCAGCCCGAGGACGACGGCGAGCGCGAGCGCCAGCCCCGTCCAGGAGACCGCCCGCAGGAGCCGGTCGGAGGGGTAGCGCCAGTGGAACAGGCTGGGGGCGGCGCTCGCGGGGACGCGGGCGGTGAACCTCGGGACCGGCAGCAGGCCGCGCTCGCCGAGCAGGACGGGGAACTGCCGCAGCACGGCGACGAACGCGACGACGTACAGCACCGCGACACCGCGCTGCAGCACGACGCGCGCGAGCCCGTAGTCCTCCGCGACGAACCAGTCCACCGCTGCCCTCCCGCGCCCATGGAACACCTCACCGGGGGAGCCTGCACGCCTGGGTGGTGCTCCCGCTCCGTGGAAGCGGTGTGCATACTGTCCACCACGACCACCTGCCGGAGGGAGGAGCCTCATGGTCACGCCCCTGAGGGACACGGCCCCGACCCTCGACACGGTCGCCGAGCGTGCCGGTGTCTCCCGGGCCACCGCCAGCCGCGTGCTCAGCGGGGACCCCCGGGTCAGCGACCGCGCGCGGGAGGCGGTCCGCGCGGCCGCCGCCGAGCTCTCCTACGTCCCGCGCCAGGCCGCTCGCTCGCTGGCGACCAGCCGCAGCGACGCGCTCGCCTTCGTCGTCGCCGAGTCCGGTGAGAAGTTCTTCGCCGACCCGTTCTTCGCCGGGGTGCTGCGCGGGGCCCAGGTCGCCGCGGCCGAGCGCCGGCGCCAGCTGCTCTTCGTCGTCGTGAGCAGCGACGACGACCGCGCGCGGCTGGAGGAGTACGCGGCCGGTGGCCACGTCGACGGCGCGATGTTCCTCTCCGTCCACGGCGACGACCCGCTGCCCGGGCGCGTCAACCGCCTCGGGGTGCCCGTCGTGCTCGCGGGCCGCCCGCCGAGCCGCCGTGCCTCCTTCCCCTTCGTCAGCCCGGACAACTTCACCGGGGGGCGGCTCGCGGCGCAGGCGCTGCTCGCGCGCGGGTGCCGCAGGCCGGCGACCATCACCGGACCGCGTGACATGACCGCCACCAGCGACCGGTTCGGGGGCTTCCAGGCGGAGCTCACGGAGCAGGGCGTGGAGCTGCCGGACGCGCGCGTCGTCGAGGGCGACTTCACCATCGGCGGCGGCTACCGGACGATGCGGCAGCTGCTCGGCTCGGGGGAGGAGCTCGACGGGCTCTTCGCGGCGAACGACCTCACCGCCGTGGGCGCCCTGCGGGCGCTGCGCGAGCGGGGCCTGCGCGTGCCGGAGGACGTCGCCGTCGTCGGCTTCGACGACGTCCCGATCGCCGTCGACGCCGACCCGCCGCTCACGACCGTCCGCCAGCCACTCGAGGCGATGGGGCGGCAGATGGCCCGCATGCTCATCGACCTGGCCGACGGTGGCCAGGCCACGTCGGTGACCCTCGACGTCGCCCTCGTCCCCCGCGACTCCGCCTAGCCCCCCGGCGGGCCCCCGGCTGACCCGACCCGGCCACTCGCCGGCAGGCCCGGCTCCCTTGCGTCGTCCCTTCCGCTCCTCCGGGGACGACGGAGAGGGCGCCGCACGATCGGGAAGGGCGACGCACGTCGCGACGCCGGCCGCGCGCTGCCACCTCGGCGCCGTGACCTTGTCGTGACCTGGGTGGCGCTTGACACCACGTCGCTCCACCGGCACAGTACGTGGAACGTCATGGAACCGCTTCCACGGCGCCCATCCGTTCCCGAGCCGCCCAGGAAGAACTGGGGGCACGGACGGGGTGGACCAGGAAGGCCTGGTCCGCCCGCCGACACCAGCCGGCCGCTTCGGCCGGGAGGAGGAGCAATGCACACCAGGAAGTCTGTGGCCGTGATCGCGGCCATGACGGCGGGCGCACTGACGCTGTCCGCCTGCGGGGACAGCGCCAGCAGCGACTCGGCCGCGGCCGACGCCAGCAGCGACGGGAAGACCACCCTCACCGTCTCCCTCTTCGGCACCTTCGGCTTCGAGGAGTCGGGTCTCTTCGAGCAGTACATGGAGGAGAACCCCGACATCGTCATCGAGTACGACTCCACCCAGGGCGAGGACAAGTACTGGCCCGCCCTGCAGACCAAGCTCAACTCCGGCAGCGGCACCGCGGACATCCAGGGCATCGAGGTCGCCCGGATCTCCGAGGTCACCGCCAACCAGGCGGACCTGTGGACCGACCTGAGCGAGACCGTCGCCGGCGACCGGGTCGAGGACTACGTCCAGTGGAAGGCCGACGCCGCCACGACCGCCGACGGCCGCGTCCTGGGCCTGGGCACCGACATCGGCCCGATGGCCCTGTGCTACCGCTCCGACCTCTTCGAGGCGGCCGGCGTGCCGACGGAGCCCGAGGAGCTCGCCGCGCAGCTCGGCTCCTGGGAGGACTTCCTCGCCCTCGGTGAGGAGTTCACGGCCGGCGCCCCTGACGGCACCGCCTTCCACGACTCGGCCGGCGGCCTGTACAACGCGATCATCTCCACCGAGTCGGAGATCTACCACGACGAGAGCGGCGAGCTCGTCGTCGACAGCAACCCCGCCGTCCGCGCGGCCTTCGACATGGCGGCGCAGGCCGGCCAGGACGGGCTGACCGCCAAGCTCGAGCAGTTCGTCGACCCGAGCTGGGACGCCGGCTTCGGCAGCGGCACCTTCGCCTCGATCGCCTGCCCCTCGTGGATGATCGGCTACATCAAGGGCAAGGCCGGCGACGCCGGCAGCGGCCAGTGGAACATCACCACGCTCCCCGGCGGGCAGGGCGGCAACTGGGGCGGTGCCTACCTCGGCATCCCGGCCGCCAGCGAGAACAAGGAGGAGGCTGCCGAGCTCCTCGCGTGGCTGACCGACGCCGAGCAGCAGGCCGCCGTCTTCGAGAACGTCGGCAACTTCCCCTCCAACACCGGCGCCATCGAGCTCGTGGGCGACACGACCGACGAGTACTTCAACGGGGCCCCCACCGGTGAGGTGTTCACGACGTCCGCCGAGAACGCGCCGACGCAGATCCTCGGCCCGCACGACGGCGTGGCCAAGAACGCCCTCGTCCAGGCGCTGCTGTCGGTCGAGGTCAACGGTGTCGACCCGGCCGAGGCCTGGGAGAACGGCGTCTCCCAGATCCTCAACCAGGTCGGCTGACGGTCCCCGGTGGGGCGGGCGTACGCCGCCCGCCCCACCGGTCCGCCTCCTTCCCGTCCCGTCCCGCCGAGAGGCCCCCATGACTTCCACCGTCCCCGTGCGGCCGGCAGCGAGCGCGCCGGTCCCCGAGCCCCCGACGCGTCCCGCGCCGAAGCCGCCCCGCCGCACCCTGCGGTCGCGGATCTTCCGGTGGGAGGCCGTGACGGCGCCCTACGTCTACGTCGCGCCGTTCTTCCTGCTCTTCGCCGCCTTCGGGCTGTTCCCCCTCATCTACACGGTGTGGGTCAGCCTCTACGACTTCCGCCTCAACTCCGAGATGACATGGGTGGGGCTGGACAACTTCGTCTGGCTCTTCGAGAACCCGAAGTTCTACAACGCGCTGCTCAAGACCTTCACCATCGGGGTCCTGTCGACGGTGCCGCAGCTGATCCTCGCCCTGGGCCTGGCGCACCTGCTCAACTACAGGATGCGGGCCCGGAACTTCTTCCGGATCTCGATGATCATGCCGTACGCGACCTCCGTCGCCGCGTCGACCCTGGTCTTCGCGCAGATCTTCGGGCGCGACGGCGGCTTCGCGAACTGGATGCTGTCCCTCATCGGCATGGACGCCATCGACTGGCGCAACGGCAACCTCAGCGCGCAGATCGCGATCGCCGTCATCGTCACGTGGCGGTGGACGGGGTACAACGCCCTCATCTACCTCGCCGGCATGCAGTCGATCCCCTTCGACCTGTACGAGGCAGCCTCCCTCGACGGCGCGAGCCGGTGGCAGCAGTTCCGCCACATCACGCTGCCCGGCCTGCGCCCCACGATCGTGTTCACCGTCGTCGTCTCGACGATCGGTGCCACCCAGCTCTTCGGTGAACCCCTGCTCTTCGGCGGCGGCACACCCAACGGTGGCGCCGTCAACCAGTACCAGACCCTGGGTCTGTTCATGTACCAGCAGGGCTGGCAGTTCGGCAGCCTCGGCCGGGCGGCGGCGGTCGCGTGGGTGACCTTCCTCCTCATCGTCGTCCTCGTCCTGCTCAACACCGCGCTCGTGCGCCTGCGCACCCGCCAGCGCCTCACCGACGGGGGAGACCGATGACGACGATCACCCGCCCACCCGCCATCCCGGGCACGCCGCTGGCCGCGCCGCGCCGTTCTCGCAAGCGCGACAACCACGGGGCCGGCTGGCTGACCTACGTCATCCTCGGCGTCACCGCCTTCCTCTTCGTCGCGCCCTTCTACTACATGATCGTCGCGGCGAGCCGGCCGATGTCGGAGATGGTCCAGTCACCGCCTCCGCTCACGCCGGGCCCGAACCTGTGGGCGAACATCCAGACTGCGCTCGACCAGCAGAACATCGGCCTGGCCATCACGAACTCGGTCATCGTCTCCGGCACGGTCACCGTCGCCACGCTGCTCTTCTGCACGCTGGCCGGGTTCGCCTTCGCCAAGCTCCACTTCAAGGGCAAGAAGCAGCTGTTCGCCATGACTCTGGGGACGATGATGATCCCGCCGACGCTCGGCGTCGTGCCCCTCTACATGGTCATGTCCGAGCTCGACCTCGCCGGCCGGTTGTCCTCGGTCATCCTGCCGACGCTGGTCACGGCCTTCGGCGTCTTCTTCATGCGCCAGTACCTCATGCAGTCCCTGCCGGACGAGCTCATCGAGGCCGCCCGGGTGGACGGCGCGACGTCGCTGCGCACGTTCTGGAGCATCGTCCTGCCGATCGCGCGCCCCGGGATGGCCGTGCTCGGCATGCTCACCTTCATGACGGCCTGGAACGACTTCTTCTGGCCGGTCATCACCCTGAACTCCACCAACCCGACCGTCCAGGTCGCGCTCAACAACCTCGGCAGCGGGTACGTCCCGGACACGGCGATCATCATGGCGGGCACGCTCATCGGCACCCTGCCCGTCGTCGTCGTCTTCCTGCTGCTCGGCCGCCAGATCGTCAGCGGCATCATGGCCGGCGCCGTCAAGGGCTGACGCCACCTCTCACCCACGTAGAAGGGAGCAGGGCGTCAGCGCCCTGATTCACACCATGAGCATCCAGACCACCACCGCGCCCGACGCGCTCCGCCTCGACCTTCCCAAGAGCTTCGTCTGGGGCGCGGCGACCGCGGCCTACCAGATCGAGGGCGCCGCCCACGCGGACGGCCGTACCCCCTCCATCTGGGACACCTACAGCCACACCCCCGGCAAGGTGCTGAACGGGGACACCGGTGACGTCGCCGACGACCACTACAACCGTTTCCGCGAGGACGTCGCGATCATGAAGGAGCTGGGCCTGCAGACCTACCGCTTCTCCATCGCCTGGCCCCGCATCACCCCGCAGGTCACCGCCGACAGCCTCGGCCCGGTCAACGAGGCGGGCATCGACTTCTACTCGCGGCTCGTCGACGAGCTCCTCGCGGCCGGCATCACCCCGGCCGCGACGCTCTACCACTGGGACCTGCCCCAGGCCCTCGAGGACGCCGGCGGCTGGCCGGCGCGGGCGACGGCGGAGCGCTTCGCCGAGTACGCGGGCGTCGTCGCCGCCCGGCTCGGTGACCGCCTGCGCACCTTCATCACCCTCAACGAGCCGTGGTGCTCGTCCTACCTCGGCTACGGCAGCGGTGTCCACGCCCCGGGCCGCACGGACCACGCCGACGTCCTCGCCGCCGTCCACCACCTCAACCTCGCCCACGGCCTGGCCACGACGGCGATCCGCGCCGAGCGCCCGGACGCGACGGTCGGGCTCACGCTCAACCTCGCCTGGGTCAACCCCGCCAGCGACTCGCCGGCCGACGTCGCCGCCGCGCAGCGCATCGACGGCCTGCAGAACCGCGTCTTCCTCGACCCGGTCCTCAGCGGCTCCTACCCGCGGGACATCGTCGAGGCCACGGCGTCGGTCACGGACTGGTCCTTCGTCAAGGACGGTGACCTCGAGCTCATCAAGCAGCCCCTCGACGTCCTCGGGGTGAACTACTACAGCCCCACGGTGGTGCGCGCGTACGACGGCACGGGGGAGCGCGAGGAGGCCGACGGCCACGGGGCGAGTGCGGCCAGCCCCTGGCCGGCGTGCTCGGACATCGAGTTCCCGCAGCAGCCCGGCCCGTACACCGAGATGGGCTGGTCCATCGACGCCCGCGGTCTCACCGAGCTCCTCGTGCGGATGCACCGTGAGCACCCCGGCCTGCAGCTCATGGTGACGGAGAACGGAGCCGCCTTCCCCGACCAGGTCCAGGCCGACGGCAGCATCCAGGACCTGGACCGCATCGAGTACCTGCGCGACCACGTCCAGGCCGTCAGCGACGCCGTCGCCGCCGGTGCCCCCGTGCGCGGCTACTACGTGTGGTCGCTGCTCGACAACTTCGAGTGGGGCTACGGCTACTCCAAGCGCTTCGGCGTCGTCCACGTGAACTACGAGACGCAGGAGCGGACGAAGAAGGCCAGCGCCCACTGGTACGCCGACCTCATCAGCGCCCAGCAGGCCTGAGGAACCGTTCGGCCCCGCCCGCCGCACCACCCGGTGCGGCGGGCGGGGCCGTCTCACGCGAGGCCGGCCTCCCGCGCGCGGATGGCGGCCTGCACCCGTGAGGTGCAGCCCAGCTTGGCGAGCACCCGGGACACGTGGGTCTTGGCGGTCGCCTCGCTGATGTGCAGCGCCTGCGCCAGGCCCGCGTTCGACAGCCCCTGGCCGAGCCCCGCCAGCACCTCCCGCTCCCGGTCGGTGAGCGCGGCGACGTCGGCGGGGACCTCCGGCTCCACGTGCTCCGGTGCCTGCGCGAAGGCGGCGAGCAGCCGGCGGGTCACCTCCGGCGCGACGACGCCCTCCCCGGCGGCGACCCGGCGGACCGCGTCGAGGAGCGTCGCGGCGTCGGCGGTCTTGAGGAGGAAGCCCGCGGCGCCGGCCCGGAGCGCCCCGAAGACGTACTCGTCGAGGTCGAAGGTCGTGAGGACGAGGACGTCGGCCAGCCCGTCGGTGACGATCGCCCGGGTCGCGGCGATCCCGTCGGTCCCGGGCATGCGGATGTCCATGAGGACGACGTCGGGGCGCAGCGCCCGCGCGTTCGTCACCGCGCTCGCGCCGTCGGCGGCCTCGGCGACGACGGCGACGTCCTCGTCCGCCTCGAGGATGAGCCGCAGCCCGGAGCGGATCGCGGCGTGGTCGTCGGCGATGAGGACGCGGATGGTCACGGGGTCTCCTCGAGGGGGATGGTGGCGCGGACGAGCCACCGGCCGTCGGCCGGGCCGGCGTGGAAGCTGCCGCCGAGGGCCTCGGCGCGCTCCCGCATGGTGAGCAGGCCGACGCCCGTGCCTGCCGCGGGGACCGCGCCGTCGTCGACGGCGTTGGTGACCTCGACCCGCACCGCCGCGCCGGTGTGGGCGACGGTGACGTCGACGGGCCCGCTACGGCCGTGCTTGAGGGCGTTGGCGAGGGACTCCTGGACGATGCGGTAGGCGGCCTGGTCGACCGCCGCGGGCAGCTCGGGGGACGCGGCGGGGGAGGAGACGGTGAGCTCCATCCCCTGGCCGCGGAACCCGGCGGTGAGCGCGTCGAGCTCGGCGAGCCGGGCGGGGCTCGTGCGGGCCTCGTCGCCCGTGCGCAGGAGGTCGATCATCGCGCGCATCTCCCGCAGGGCCGCCACGCTCGCGGAGCGGATCGCGGTGAGGGCCTGCCGGTCGCGGCGGGCGGCACGGTCCTCGTCGTCGGCCCGCGGCGAGCTCAGGGCGGCCTCGGAGTGGATCGCGATCGCGGAGAGGTGGCTGGCGAGCGCGTCGTGCAGGTCGCCGGCCATCCGGGTGCGCTCGGCGTGGACCACCTCCTGCTCGCGCAGCTCGCCGATCCGCGCGAGGTCCCGCGCACGGGCCGAGGCCAGCGCGGCGAGCTCGGTCTGCTGGCGCACCGACCGTCCCCACCACAGCGGGGTGCCGAGCACCGCGAACGCGAGGAGGGCGACGTTCGCCGTGGCCCGCAGGTCACCGGTCGCGACGAAGGTCGCCGCCGCGCCGCCCGTGACGCTGAGGACGACCGCGACGCTCAACCTCCGGAGGGCGGCCCCGCCCACCCGCAGCGCGGCCGAGTAGATGAGGTCGAGCAGGCCGAGCATCGCGCCCATGCTGCCCCCGAGCAGGGCGTCGGCCCCGAAGACGAGGACGCCGGCACCGAGCGACGGCAGCGGGCTGCGCGCCTTCGCGAGCATGACGGCGCACATGACGACGAGGGTGAGGACGAACCACCACCGGTTCGTCGCGAGCGCAGGCCCGCCGCCCCACAGGCCGACCAGCCCGACGCCGAGCAGCGCGAGACCGGCGACGAAGGTGGCGACGGCGTCGCTCACGACGCGAGCGCGCTCGGTCCCGCGCACCCGCTGTCGCAACGTCCCGACCAGGCCTGGCACGCGTCCCATCCCAGCACACGCTCGGACACGACCAGGTCCGTCGAAGGATGTACGCGTCATGGCGGTGGCGTCGGTCCGTCGGCGGACGACGGCGACGGCAGGTGGGCGGCACCGTCGAGGGCATGACCACCGCGACCGCCGCGACCCTCGCCGTCCTCGCCCTCGTCGACTCGACGAGCTTCGGCACGCTTCTCATCCCGATCTGGTTCCTCCTCACCCCCGGCCGGGTCCGGGTGGGGCGGATCCTCCTCTTCCTCGGGACGGTGGCGGGCTTCTACCTGCTCCTCGGCGTCGCGCTCGTCGCCGGGCTGGGCGCGGTGCTCGGCGACCTCGACACCGTGCTCGAAAACCCGCTCGTCGCCCGGCTCCAGCTCGTGCTCGGGGTGGGGATGCTCGTCGGCAGCTTCTTCATCGGGCGCAGGCGGCCGGGGGAGCCCGCCCGGCCGGGGAGGCTGCTGCGGTGGCGGGAGCGGGCGATGGGGACGGAGACCGACTCCGGCGTGGGTGGCCTCGTCACGCTCGCGCTCGCCGCCGCGCTGCTCGAGGTCGCGACGATGCTGCCCTACCTCGCGGCGACGGGCATCATCGGCTCGTCCTCGCTCGCGGCGCCGGCCCGCCTCGGGGTGCTCGCCGTCTACTGCGTCGTCATGGTGCTGCCGGCGCTCCTGCTGCTCGGCGGCCGGCTCGCCGCGCGCCGGGCTGTGCAGCCGTTGCTCGAGCGTGTCGCGGCGTGGATGGAGCGCAGCGGAGGCGAGACGACGGCGTGGATCGTCGGCATCGTCGGCTTCCTCGTCGCGCGGGACGCCCTCGGCCGCATCCCCGAGCTCCTCTCCCTCCTCGACACACTGTGACGGCCGACGAGCGCCGCCGCGGGTCGACGGGGCGAGGAAGGTCACCTCGGCCGCTCGCGTCTCGCCCCGACGGCCGGGTAGTCGTTAGCCTGTCGGGATGACCAACACCTCCGCGAGCACCATCGTTCCGCGCGCCGACGGCCGCGCCCCCGACGAGCTCCGCGAGGTCCGGTTCACCCGAGGCTGGCTCGACAGCGCCGAGGGCAGCGTGCTCGTCGAGTTCGGCGCCACCCGGGTGCTGTGCGCCGCGTCCTTCACCCAGGGCGTGCCGCGCTGGCGCAAGGGCTCGGGCCAGGGCTGGGTCACCGCGGAGTACGCGATGCTGCCCCGCTCGACCAACACCCGCAGCGACCGGGAGTCGATCAAGGGGCGCGTCGGTGGCCGCACCCACGAGATCTCCCGTCTCATCGGCCGGTCCCTGCGCGCCATCATCGACGTGGGCGCGCTGGGCGAGAACACGATCGTCCTCGACTGCGACGTGCTCCAGGCCGACGGCGGCACCCGGACGGCCGCCATCACCGGCGCCTACGTCGCCCTCGCCGACGCCGTCGCCTGGGGAGTCGCCCACGGCGCCATCGCCGCGCGCACGACGCCGGTGCTCACCGACTCCGTGGCCGCCGTCTCCGTCGGCATCGTCGACGGGCAGCCCGTCCTCGACCTGCCCTACGTCGAGGACGTCGCCGCCGAGACGGACATGAACGTCGTCGTCACGGGGTCCGGCGGCTTCGTCGAGGTCCAGGGCACCGCCGAGCGCAAGCCCTTCGAGCGCCACGAGCTCGACGAGCTGCTCGACCTCGCCGTCACCGGCACCGCCAAGCTGACCGAGCTCCAGCGCGCGGCCCTCGCCGCGCCGCTCGCCGGCCGGTGAGCGCCGCAGCCGGGGCGCGGCTCGTCCTCGCCACGCACAACGCGCACAAGATCGGGGAGCTGCGCGCGATCCTCGCCCCGCTCCTGCCGGACCTCGACCCCGCGTCAGTCGTCGGCGCCGCCGACGTCGGTGCGCCCGAGCCGGTCGAGGACGGTGTCACCTTCGCCGAGAACGCGCTCGTCAAGGCCCGTGCGCTGGCGGCGGCGACGCGCCTGCCCGCCGTCGCGGACGACTCCGGACTCGCCGTCGACGTGCTCGGCGGGGCGCCGGGGATCTTCTCCGCCCGCTGGTCCGGCAGGCACGGCGACGACCGCGCCAACCTCGACCTGCTCCTCGCCCAGCTCTCCGACGTGCCGGTGGAGCACCGCCGCGCGCGTTTCGTGTGCGCCGCCGCCCTCGTGACGCCGTCCGGTGAGGAGGTCGTCGAGACCGGCGAGATGCCCGGGCGGCTGCTCACCGCGCCCCGGGGCAGCGGCGGCTTCGGCTACGACCCGATCCTCCAGCCCGACGGCGAGGACCGCTCCGCGGCCGAGCTCAGTGCCGAGGAGAAGAACGCGATCTCCCACCGCGGCAAGGCCTTCCGCGCCCTGGCCCCCCACATCGTCCGCGTCCTCGCGAACTGACGACCCGCCCGCCTAGCAGCCTCGCCCGCCCCGCACCCCCCTCCGCGAGTACGCACAGACGGTCACCTGGCGGGCGCCCGAGGGGCGTCCAGGCGACCGTATGTGCGTACTCGGCGAGGAGGAGGTGGGTCTCAGCGGTGGCGGGGGCGGGGGCGGGTCATCAGGAGCCACATGAGCCACATGAGCCGCCAGCTGAGGAACAGGGCGCCCAGGACCCCGAGGGCCACGAGGACGAAGGGCAGCGCTGTGCCGCCGCCGAGGGCGGCGCGCAGGGCCAGGCCACCGGCCCAGGTGACGAGCCAGGCGACGACGCCGCCGGGCCACAGCCGCAGCGACCCGTGCTGCACGAGCACGGTGACGAGGAGCCGCGCGACGAGGAAGGGCAGGGCCACCTCGAGGACGTCGGCGACCGACCGCCCGCCCTCGTGGGCACCGCGCCCGAGGTAGGCGAAGAGCACGACGGCGGCCATGTCGAGCAGCATCGCCGCCCCGCGCTGGCCCCACGTGCCCGGCCCGGCGGCCCGGGACGCGCGGCCCACGTCCAGCCCCTGCGGGCCGGTCCCGGGCTGGATGCTCACGGCAGGCGGCCGACGTGCGCCAGGGCCTGCCGCAGGAGGGTGCTGTGCCCGTCGACGAGCTCGGCCTGCACCTCGGGCAGCAGGGCCTCGCGGGGGGTGAACCAGCCGACCTCGAGGGTGTCCTGCTGGGGCTGGCAGTCGCCGTCGACGGGGACGACGTAGGCGAGCGACACCGCGTGCTGCCGCGGGTCGTGGAAGCCCTGGCCGGGGGTCGGGAAGTACTCACCGACCGTGAAGGGCTGCGGGGAGAGCGGGACGCGGGGCAGGCACAGCGAGCCGAGGTCCTTCTCCAGGTGGCGGGTCAGCGCCTCGCGCAGCGTCTCGTGGAACAGCACCCGGCCGGAGACGAGCGCGCGCTGCAGGCGGCCGTCGGTCGCGCGCAGGAGCAGGCCCACCTGCTGCACCTGGCCGGTGGCGTCCACCCGCACGGGCAGGACGTCGACGTAGAGCATCGGGACCTGACGGCGGACCCTGTCGAGGTCCTCCGGCGGCAGCCAGGGGGTGATGTCGTCCGAGGCCAGTCCGCTCATGGTGCTTCTCTTCCGTGTTGCGTGGGTGCCCGCGCGGGGCGAGTGCGTCGTGCGCGAGGCGGGACTCGAACCCGCACGTCCGAGGACACCAGGACCTAAACCTGGCGCGGCTGCCAGTTACGCCACTCGCGCGCGGGACCAGCCTACGGGGTCAGTCGACGCCCAGGTCCTTGCGCAGCCGTGCGACGTGGCCGGTCGCCTTGACGTTGTACCTCGCCAGCGTGACGGTCCCCTGCGGGTCGACGACGACGGTGGAGCGGATGAGGCCGGTGTAGGTGCGCCCGTAGTTCTTCTTCTCGCCCCACGCGCCCCACGCCTCGATGACCTCGTGGTCGGGGTCCGAGGCGAGCGGGAAGGTGAGGGACTCCGCCTCGGCGAAGCGGGCGAGCGTGTCGGTGCCGTCGGGCGAGACGCCGACGACGGCGTAGCCCTGGCCCTGGAGGGCCGCCAGGCTGTCGCGGAAGTCGCAGGCCTGGGTGGTGCAGCCCGGCGTGGACGCGGCCGGGTAGAAGTACACGACGACGCCCTTGTCGGCCGAGTCACGCAGCTGCGCCAGGCTCACCGTCGAGCCGTCGGCGGCGGGCAGGGTGAAGTCCGGGGCGGTCTCGCCGGGGGAGAGCTGGGGCACGGGGTCCTCCGTCGGTCGTGTGGCAGTCTCTCCCAGCATCGCACGGCCGGATGGCGCGAGGGCTATGCACGTACGAAAGTACGTAATAGCGTGGAGGGATGTCAGCAGACCGGATCGCCGCCCTCGAGGAGCGCGTCGCCGCCCTCGAGTCCCGCCTCGCCACCGAGCCCGACGACGTCGCCCCCGACAGTCCGCTCTGGGCGCTCGAGGGCCTGCAGGCGCGGGAGGAGGACCCGGGCGCGGTGCTCCTCGTCGGTCACGTCGAGCTGCCCGACGGGCGCCGCGCGCAGTGGCAGCTCGGCGCCGTCACCGACGACCTCCTCGGTGCCGACTGGACCGAGGGCGCCGACGTGCTCGTCGCCCTCGGCCACCCGGTCCGGCTGCGGCTGCTCCAGCGCGTCCTCGGTGGGGCCATGACCGTCGCGGAGCTGGTCGACACCGACGGCGTCGGCACGAGCGGGCAGGTCTACCACCACCTGCGCCAGCTCACCGCCGCCGGATGGCTGCGCGCGCTGGGCGGCGGCCGGTACGAGGTCCCTGTCGCGCGGGTCGTCCCGCTGCTCGCCGTCGTCCTCGCGGGGCGGCGATGAAGCGCGCCGTCGCCCGCCGGCAGACGTGGTGGACCCGGCTGTTCGTCGCGGCTGTCCTCGCCGCCGTGATCCTGCCGGTCCCGCAGCCGTGGGGGCTCGTCGTCGCCGCCGCGCTCTTCGCCCTGTCCCTCGTCCGCCCGCCGGCGACGACGTGCGAGCCCGTCGAGGTCGACGCGCCGCTGCGTGGCCGGTGGGTCGTCGTCAACGGCCCGGGGACGGCGGTGCCCAGCCACGGGATCACGGCCTACGGGCAGGCCTACGCCGTCGACGTCCTCCAGCCCGCACCCGACGCCCGCACGTCGGTCGGCTGGGGCCTGCGTCCCCGCCACCCGGAGAGCTACCCGGCCTTCGCTCGCCCCGTGCACGCGATGGCGGACGGCACGGTCGTCCGGGCGCGAGGCGCGCAGCGGGACCACGGCGCGCGCGACACGTGGCCCCTGCTCGTGTGGATGATGACCGTCGAGGGGTTCCTCCGGGACCTCGCCGGCGTCGGCCGGATCCTCGGCAACCACGTCGTCGTCCGGCACGAGGACGGCACCGTCGCCGTGTACGCGCATCTGCGCCGCGACTCGCCCCGGGTCCGCGAGGGGGAGGCGGTGCGCGCCGGTCAGGTGCTGGCCGAGGTGGGCAACACCGGCAACACCTCCGAGCCGCACCTGCACGTGCAGGTGATGGACCGGGAGCAGGCCACCGCGGCGGCGGGAGTGCCCATGCGCTGGCGCGGGGTCACGGCCGACGGCGAACGCGACCCGCGGTGGAGCACCGCGAAACGCCGCCCGACGGCGCTGCCGGACTTCCCGGAGAACGGGCACGTGCTCGAGCTCGGCTAGCAACGACGAAGGCCGCCTCCCGGGGGGAGACGGCCTTCGGCTGGTGCGCCATCTAGGACTTGAACCTAGAACCCACTGATTAAGAGTCAGTTGCTCTGCCAATTGAGCTAATGGCGCTCGCTGGTGCCCTGCGGCAGTGCTAAACGTTACCACCGGCTCCGGGCGGTGCCCAGCCGGGACGGGGCCTCGTGACGAGGATCACCGGGCCCGGCGACCGAGCCGCGACGTACCGCGGTTTCGGATAGGTTGAGCCCGTGCCGAAGCCTCGTGTCACTCTCGCGACCTGCCTGGACCACCCCGAGCTCGACCACGGTGAGGAGGGGCTCCCCGACGCCCTCGCCGAGCGAGGGATCGACCCGCGCGTCGCCGCGTGGGACGACGAGTCCGTGGACTGGTCCGAGGCCGGCATCGTCGTGCTCCGCTCCGTCCACAACTACGCCACCCGCCGGCAGGACTTCCTCGCGTGGGCCAAGGGCATCCGCAAGCTGCTCAACAGCCCGGACACCGTCGAGTGGAACACCGACAAGCACTACCTCCAGGAGCTGGGCGCCCGCGGCATGCCCACGATCGACACCGTGTGGCTGGAGCCGGAGAAGAACCTGTCCAAGCACCAGGTGCACACGCGGTTCCCCTCCCTCGGTGACTTCGTCGTCAAGCCGGCCGTCTCCTCCGGCTCCCGGGACACCGGCAGGTACACCGCGCGCGACGCGACGTCGCGCATGCACGCGATCCAGCACGCCTACGGGCTGCTCCAGGAAGGCCGCGCCGTCATGGTGCAGCGGTACGTGCAGTCGGTGGACGAGCGTGGTGAGACGGCGCTGGTCTACCTCAACGGCGTGCTGTCCCACGTCGTGGAGAAGGAGCCGATGCTCCTCGGTGCGCAGGCGGCCGCCGACGACCCGGGCGACGAGGTCGCCGCCGCGCGGCACGCCACCGAGGCCGAGCTCCGGGTCGGGGAGAGTGCCCGCGCCGCGATCCACGGCTACATCAAGTCCCGCATGGGCCGCGACGCGCAGCTGCTGTTCAGCCGCATCGACATGGTCGAGGGCGACAACGGTGAGCCGTGCGTCATGGAGGTCTCGCTCGTCGACGCCTCCCTCTACCTCGGTGCCGTCGAGGGTGCCGTGGGCGGCTTCGCCGACGCCATCGCCTCGCGCGCCTTCTGGTGAGCCGGGCGGCCCCACGCAATTCGCTCGCCGCGTCGTCGTCGACGACGGCAGGATGGCGCACGTCCGACGCCGCCTGACGAGGGGAGACTCCGTGCGCCGCCTCACGTACTACATCGCCGTCTCGGCCGACGGCCGGATCGCCGGCCCGGGGGACGAGGTCGACTTCTACCCCCAGCCGGAGGGGTACAGCGCGTGGATGCTGGAGGAGTACCCGGACACGATCCCCAGCCACGGCCGCGCCCACCTCGGCATCGCCGACCGCCCGAACCGGCACTTCGACACCGTCGTCATGGGCAGGCGGACCTACGAGCAGGGCCTCCGGGAGGGCGTCACCAGTCCGTACGCGCACCTGCGCCAGTACGTCGTGTCGACGACGCAGGAGGAGCTGGACGCGGACGTCACCATCGTCCGTGACGACCCTGTCGCCCTCGTGCGCCGGCTCAAGGCCGAGGACTCCCCGCTCGACATCTACCTCGCGGGCGGGGCGCGCCTCGCCGGAGCCCTGCTCGCGGAGATCGACCGTTTCGTCGTCAAGCTCTACCCCGTGGTCGCCGGCGCGGGTCGGCCCATGGTCGAGGGCGCCGGCTTCGCACCCGGTGAGCTCGAGCTGACGGACGTGCGGACGTTCACCGGCGGGAACGTCGTCCTCACCTACGACCGGCGCTGACCGCTCACGCCGGCGTCCGCGTCCCAGACGACGACGCCGTCGCCCACCCTGGCACCGGGCGAGGGCTCGTGGAGGCGGACCTCGCCGTCGTGCATGAGGTGGTGGACGGGCAGGTCGAGCAGGAGGGTGGCGACGTCGGCGACGAGCCGGCGGTGGCAGCGCCACCACACCGCCTCGGAGCACATGACGGCGACGCGGGCGTCACCGCGGGCCTCCTCGGCCACCTCGGCGAGGGCAGCGGTGAACTCCTCGGTGCGGGTGTACCCGGCGTACGCGCGGAAGGCGTCGACCTGCCACCACGTGTCGGGAGAGGCGGCGTCCTCGGACTTGCGCAGGTGGCGCCGCCCGCCCAGGCGCGGCTCCCACCGGTAGGCGACTCCTGCGTCGGGAAGCCACTCGCTCAGGGCGTCCCGCGCGACGTCGGGGTTGCGGCGGCTGCCGGGGAAGCGGCGGATGTCCACGACGGTGCCGACCCGCCTGCCGGTGAGGAGGGAGGAGAGCCCGGCGCGCTCGAGCGCGCCGTGGCCGACGGTGAGCAGAGGCACCACGCCATTGTTCGACAGGACGAGCGTGGGCGCAGGTCAGTCGCGGTCGAGGTCCTCGAGCAGCTCCACGGCCGCGCGGGCGTACGCGCCGATCCACCGGTCGTGGATGCGCTTGATCGGCAGCGGGGCGAGGGAGAGGTGGCGCTCGCGGCCGACCTTGCGTCCGGTGACGAGCTCGGCGCGCTCGAGGACGCGCAGGTGCTGGAGCACGGTCGTGCGGTCGAGCTCGGGGACCTGCGCGGCCAGCTCGCCGGTCGTCCGGGGGGCGACCTTGAGGAGGTCGAGGATGCGGCGACGGGTGGGTGAGGCGAGGGCCTTGAACACGAGGTCGTCACTGTCGGACCTGTTGACGTCACTCCCAGACATGTTGTAAAAATATCACATGAACACACCGGAACAGCTGACCGAGCTGAGCTTCACCGTGTCCGGGCGCGTCGCGCGGCCCTGTGCCGAGGTCTACGAGGCGGTCGCCGACCCCGCCCAGCTCTCGAGGTACTTCACCACCGGGGGCGCACAGGGGCGCCTCGAGGCCGGCACCGAGGTCACCTGGGACTTCCACGACTTCCCCGGCGCCTTCCCCGTGAAGGTCCTGGAGGCCGACAAGCCGCGGCGCATCGTCATCGAGTGGGACGGTGAGGCGACGGCGAGCGAGCGGGGGACGACGACGGTCGTCTTCGAGTTCGAGCCGCTCGACGACGACTCGCGCACGCTCGTCACCATCACGGAGTCCTCGTGGCGGGCAAGCCGGGACGGTGCCCAGCGCGCCTTCGACAACTGCGAGGGCTGGACGAGCATGCTGAACGCGATGAAGGCCTGGGTCGAGCACGGCATCAACCTGCGCGAGGGCTTCTACCGCTGACCGACCGGCGTCAGGACGGGTTGCCGGTCACCGGGTGCCGCTCGGCCTCGTGCAGGATGTTGCGCGCCATGACCGGGAAGATCAGGGTGTGGAAGGGCAGCACGGCCAGCCAGTACAGGCGCCCGAGGATGCCGCGGGGGAAGAAGATCGCGCGCTGCCGGTAGAGGGAGCCGCCGCTCGGCAGGGCGTCGACGGACAGCTCCAGCCAGGCCCGGCCCGAGGAGCGCATCTCGGCGCGCAGCGTGAGACGCCGCCCGGGCTCCACCGACTCCACCCGCCAGAAGTCGACGTGGTCCCCCACCTGGAGCCGGTGCGGGTGGCGCCGTCCGCGCGCCATGCCGGGGCCGCCGACGAGCTTGTCGAGGAACCCGCGCAGCCGCCACAGGAACGCGGGGGAGTACCACCCGTTCTCCCCACCGATGCCCTGGACCACCCGCCACACCGACTCCGGTGCGGCCCTGCCGTCGCGCTCGCGGACGTCGGTGTAGACGGTGTGGCCAGCCCAGTCGGGGTCGGAGGGCAGCGGGTCGGCCGGTCCGGCGGACGCGGTCACGTCGTCGTCCCAGCTGGCCGTCACCCGCCCGGAGACCTGCCGCTCGACCGCGAGCCGGCACGCGTCGGGGTACTGGGTGAGCCCGCCGGGAGGGTCGGGGATGACCGTGGCGATCTCGTGGTCCCCGGCCACGGCGTCCTCGGCCATCGACGCGGCCAGCGGCATCGCCAGCCCGCGGGGGATCGGCGTCGTCATCCCGATCCAGAAGCCCGACAGGCGCGGCGCCGGGATCGGCAGCGCCCAGATGCGCCGGGGCCGCAGCCCGGCCACCTTCGCATAGTCCGAGAGGAGGTCCTTGAAGGGCTGCGGCTTGCCGGAGCCGATGTCGAAGGTGCGGTTGACCGGCTCCTCCAGGGCGCTCGCGTGGGCGAGGTAGTAGAGGACGTCGCGGATGGCGATCGGCTCGATGAGGTTGTCGAGCCAGCGGGGGCCGGGCATGACGGGCAGCCGCTCGGTGAGGTGGCGGATCATCTCGAAGGACGCCGAGCCGGACCCGATGACGACGCCGGCGCGGAGCACGACCGTGGGGACGCTGGAGTCGAGCAGGATGCGGCCCACCTGCTCGCGCGAGCGCATGTGGTCCGACAGCTCGTCGAGCTCCTTGTCGGGGTGCAGGCCGCCGAGGTAGACGATCTGCTCCACGCCCTGCGCGGCGGCCGCCTCGGCCACCGTCCGGGCGATCTGGGCCTCCCGCTCGACGAAGTCCCCGCCCCCGCCCATCGAGTGGACGAGGTAGAGGACCGTGTGGACGTCGGCCATCGCGGCGCGCACCTGCTCGGCGTCCTCGAGGTCGGCGGTGACGAGCTCGACGTCCTTGGCCCAGGGGCGGTCCTCGAGCTTGCGCGGGTCGCGCGCCCCGGCGCGCACCGTGAAGCCGGCGGCGACGAGCTCGGGGACGAGCCGTCCGCCCACGTAGCCGCTCGCTCCGGTGACGAGGATCCGCCGGCCACCGCCGTCGGGCAGGGACAGGTCGAGCGGCGAGGTCGGGTTGGAGCTCATCCGCCCACGCTAGAGGCGGGTCGCTCCAGGCACCCGCCGAGAGTCCGGCCGTCCGGAATGACGACGAAACAATGCACCAGTAGATTCACGGGAATGGACACGCAGCTGCAGTCGGAGATCATCGCCGCCCTCGAGGTCATCGACCCCGACACCTTCGACGCCGCCGCCGAGGCAGAGCGTCGCATCGAGCTCCTCGCCCGCTACCTCCGGGACACCGGCGCCAAGGGCCTGGTCCTCGGCATCAGCGGCGGCGTCGACTCGACGGTCGCCGGGCGTCTGTGCCAGCTCGCCTGCGAGCGGGTGCGAGAGGCAGGCGGGGAGGCGACGTTCGTGGCCGTGCGCCTGCCCTACCGGGTGCAGAAGGACGAGCACGACGCCGTCGCCGCCATCGAGTTCATCGACGCCGACCTCGTGGAGACCATCGACATCGGGCCGGCCACCGACGCCCTGTGGGACCAGGTCCTCGCCTCGCGCACGCCGGTCACCGACGACAAGGACGACTACCACAAGGGCAACGTCAAGGCCCGGATGCGGATGGTCAGCCAGTACGCCATCGCCGGCGCCCGCGGCATGCTCGTCGTCGGCACCGACCAGGCGGCCGAGGCGGTGGTCGGCTTCTACACCAAGTACGGCGACGGCGCCGCTGACATCACCCCGCTCTTCGGGCTGACCAAGCGCCGTGTGCGGGACATCGGGCGCCACCTCGGCACGCCCGAGGAGCTCGTCAACAAGGTCCCCACGGCCGACCTCGAGTCGGACAAGCCGCTGCTGGCCGACGAGGAGGCGCTCGGCGTGCGCTACGAGGCCGTGGACGACTACCTCGAGGGCCGTGAGGTCTCGGCCGAGGACGAGGCGACCATCGTCGGCTGGTACCGCCGCACCGGCCACAAGCGCGCCCTGCCCGTGACGCCCGACGGCTACCTCGGCCGCCCCTGAGGCTCACCGCCAGTCACAGCTCAGCTCTCGGCGACAGGACGCCTGTCGTGTGCTGCGGCGACACATCCCCTGTCGCCGAGAGCTGAGCTGTTGCTCGTCAGTGGGCGGCGGCGTCCTTCTTCCTGCGCGGGACGAGGTGCATGACGGCGACGACGACGGCGCCGACGACGAGCCCGATGACCGCCGAGGACAGCGTGTTGACGAGCCAGGTGACGAAGCCGGCCAGCGCGCCCAGCCCACCGGCCACGGCCTCCTCGAGGTGGTGGACCAGCTCGTAGGGCGCGTGCCAGCCGAGGTCGTCGACCCCGACGAGCAGGATGTGGCCACCGACCCACAGCATCGCGACCACGCCGACGACGGACAGCACCGCGAGCACCTTCGGCATCCCCTTGACGAGGAGCCGGCCCACCGTCTGGGCGGCGGCGGAGTCGCGCTTCGCGAGGCTCAGCCCGATGTCGTCCATCTTGACGATGAGCGCGACCATCCCGTAGACGAGCAGCGTGATCCCCAGGGCCACGACGACGAGGATGATCGCCCGGTTGAGGAGCGGCTCGTCGGCGACCTCGTTGAGCGCGATGACCATGATCTCGGCGGAGAGGATGAAGTCGGTGCGGATCGCGCCGCTCACCATCGTCTTCTCGTGGTCCTCGCCCTTCGCGGCGGCGGGTGTCGCCGTCTTCTCCTTGTGGTGCCCCGTCACGTACTCGTAGAGCTTCTCCGCGCCCTCGTAGCTGAGGTAGAGCCCGCCCACCATGAGGATCGGGGTGAGCAGCCAGGGGAGGAACTGGCTGAGCAGGAGGATCGCCGGGAGGATGAAGACGAGCTTGTTGCGCAGCGAGCCGGTGGCGATCTTCCGGATCATCGGCAGCTCGCGGTTGGCGGTGAAGCCGTGGACGTAACGCGGGGTCACCGCGGTGTCGTCGATGACGACGCCCACGGCCTTGGTACTGGCGCGACCCGCTGCGGCCCCGATGTCATCGACCGAGGCGGCGGCGATCTTGGCCAGGGCCGCGATGTCGTCGAGCAGGGCGGCAAGGCCACCGGCCATGAGTTCTCACTTCCGTTCACGAGGCGTTCGTGCCGTTGTCAGCGTGAGCATAGGGCGTGCGGGAACCGTCGGCGCGCGCGTGCCGTTCGCGCGGAGCCGCGCTCGGTGGGCAGGATGGGCACGTGACGGCAGAGGCGTACTGGACGGTCGGGCCCGAGCAGGGAGAGATCCGGCAGGCGCCTCTCGCCCCTCCCGGCCCCGAGGAGGTGCTCGTCCGCGCCCTGTCCTCGGCGATCAGCCGGGGCACCGAGACCCTCGTCCACCGCCACGCCGTGCCCGAGGCGGTCCGCCCGCTCATGCGGGCACCCTTCCAGGAGGGCGACCTGCCCGGTCCGGTGAAGTACGGCTACCTCTCGGTGGGCGTCGTCGAGGAGGGACCCGGTGAGCTGGTCGGCCGGCGGGTGTTCTGCCTGCACCCCCACCAGACCCGGTACGTCGTGCCCGCCTCCGCCGTCGTCCCCGTGCCCGACGACGTGCCCACCGGGCGCGCCCTGCTCGCCGGTGCGGTGGAGACCGCCGTCAACGCGCTGTGGGACGCCGCGCCGCGGCTGGGTGACCGGGTGGCCGTCGTCGGCCTGGGGATGATCGGCGCGTCCGTGGCCACCCTGCTGACCGGTTTCCCGCTGGAGCGGTTGCAGGTGGTCGACACCGACCCCGCGCGCCGTGGGCTCGCCGACCGCCTCGGGCTGGAGCTCGTCGCGCCCGACGACGCCGCGGGGGACTGCGACGTCGTCCTCCACGCCTCCGCGAGCGAGGCCGGGCTCGCCACCGCCCTTCGTCTGGCCGGTGAGGAGGCGGAGGTGGTCGAGCTGTCCTGGTACGGCACCGACGCGCCGCGCGTCCCGCTGGGGGAGGCCTTCCACGCCCGGCGGCTGACCCTGCGCGCCAGCCAGGTCGGTGCGGTCAGCGCGGCACGCCGGACCCGCCGCACCACCACCGACCGGCTGGCGGTGGCCCTGGACGCACTGCGCGACCCGCGCTTCGACGCCCTCCTCACCGGCGCCAGCGACTTCGCCGAGCTGCCCGAGGTCATGGCCGACATCGCCTCCGGCCGGCTTCCCGCCCTGTGCCACGTCATCCGCTACCCCGAGGAGAGCTGAGTGTTCAGCGTGACGGTCCGCGACCACATGATGGTCGCCCACTCCCTGCCCGACCCGTTCTTCGGGCCCGCGCAGGGTCTGCACGGCGTCACCTACGTCGTCGAGCTGACCTTCTACCGCCCCGAGCTCGACGAGCACGGTGTGGTCATCGACATCGGCGCGGCCACCGAGCGGCTGGCCGAGGTGACCGGTGAGCTGCGGTACCGGAACCTCGACGACCTCGAGGTGTTCGCCGGCACGGTCACCACCACCGAGGTGGTGGCCCGGCACGTGGCCCACCGGGTGGTCGAGGGTCTGGACACGGCGCCGTTCACGGCGGTCGAGGTCACCCTCCACGAGCACCCCGACGCCTGGGCCACCTACCGCCTCGACCTCACCAGCCCGTAGCGCCGTGACGCCGCTGCGGTTCGTCGTCCCCGCCCGGGGAGCCGGGCCCAGCGGCGGTGACGTCTACGACTCCCACCTGGCCCGCGCCTGGGACGCCGAGCACGGCCGGGTCGACGTCCTCGCGCTGCCCGGGACGTGGCCCCGGCCCGGCGCGACCGAGCGTCACGCGCTGGCGCTCGCGCTGCGGACCACGGGCACGGTGCTGCTCGACGGCCTCGTCGGCAGCCCCTGTCCCGAGGAGGTGGAGCACGCCGTCGCCGCCGGCGCACGCGTCGTCCTGCTGGTGCACCTGCCCCTGCCCGCCGAGGCCGGGCTGCCCCCGCGGGAGGCCGAGCGGCTCGCCGGGCTCGAGTCGCGCACCGTCCGCGCCGCCTCCGTCGTCGTCACCACGAGCCACTGGGCGGCCGGCGACCTCGTGCGCCGCTACGGCCGCGACGACGTCGTCGTCGCCGTGCCGGGTGCCGTCCGCGGTCCGGCGGCGACGGGCAGCCGGCCACCGCACCTGCTCGTGCTCGGCGCGCTCACCGCGGTGAAGAACCACGCCGTCCTCGTCCCGGCGCTCGCCACGCTGCGGGACCTGCCCTGGCAGGCGACCTTCGCCGGACCGACCGGTGCCCAGCCCGCCGTCGCCGGCGGTGTCGCCCGCGCGCTCGCGAAGGCTGGACTGGCGGGCCGGGTGGACCTGCCGGGCTCGGTGACCGGCGCGGACCTGGAGGCGCTGTGGGTGCGCACCGACCTGCTGCTCGTGCCCTCGCTCGTCGAGACCTACGGGCTCGTGGTCACCGAGGCGCTCGCCCGCACCGTCCCCGCCGTCGTCGCGGCCGGGACGGGCGCGGTGGAGGCGCTCACCGGCTCGCCCACCCCGCTCCCCACCGACGACGTCGGGCCCGGGGCTGCCGTGCCGCCCACCGACCCGGCCGCCTGGGAGCGGGTCCTGCACCGCTGGCTCACCACCCCGCAGCTGCGGGCGGGGTGGCGGGCGGCGGCCCAGGTGCGCCGGGAGCAGCTGCGCACCTGGGCCGACACCGCAGCGGACCTACGGCGCGGGCTCCTCGGCTGAGCGCAGCGCGCGCAGGTCGAGCTCGGTGCACACGTCCTCACCGAGGAGGAACCGGCGTGACCCCGTGCGGATCGCGTCGGCCAGCAGGTCCGAGCCGGCGAACCGCAGGCCCGGGACGCCGTCGCCGATGAGCACCGGCGCGGTCGTGAGGTAGAGGCGGTCGAGCACCCCGGCGCGGAGGAAGGCCGAGACGACCCGCCCGCCGCCCTCGACGAGCACCCGTCCCAGGCCCCGTCCGCGCAGCAGCCCCAGCACGCGCACGGGATCGGCCGGGCCGTCGTCGTCCAGGCGGACGACGTCGACGTGCTCCGGCAGGTCCGTCGGTGCCGTGGCCCCTGGGCCGAGGAGCCACAGCGTGGGCGCGGCCCCGTCGGTGAGCAGGCGAGAGGTGAGCGGGGCGCGGCCCCGGGGGTCGAGCACCACCCGGACCGGGTTGTGCCCGGGGACCGCACGGACGGTGAGACGCGGGTCGTCCGCGGTCACCGTCCCCACCCCGACGACGACGGCGTCGACCAGTGCCCGCATCCGGTGCAGGTGCTCCCGGTCCGCCTCGCCGGTGACGAACTCCGCGTCACCGGTCCGCGAGGCGATGAACCCGTCCAGGCTCTGCCCGAGCTGACCGATGACGTAGTCCGTGCCGAGCGAGACGAGGGGGCCGTACCGGTCGACGAGCTCGTGGGCCGCGTCCTGCGGACCGACCACCGGGACGGCGCCGCCGAGCAGCGCCTGCCACGGGTCGTCGACGAGGGGGCGGTCGTGCCGCATCCGCTCCCGCTTGGTGGCGAGGTAGGTCTCGTTCTGCGGGTGGGCCGGGACGATGAGGCTGACCCGCTCGGTCACCTCGATCCCCAGGTCCGTCAGGGCCTCCTCCTTCGCCGGGTTGGAGGACAGCAGGCGGACCCGGCTGATCCCGAGGTCGCGCAGGATGTCGGCCGACTGGTCGTAGCTGCGGGCGTCGGCAGCGTGCCCCAGGGCCACGTTGGCGTCGACGGTGTCCGCCCCGAGGTCCTGCAGGGCGTAGGCCCGCAGCTTCTCCAGCAGCCCGATCCCGCGCCCCTCGTGGCCGCGGACGTAGACGACGGCCCCCTCGCCCTCGGCGGCCACCGCGGCGAGGGCGGCGTCCAGCTGCTCCCCGCAGTCACACCGCCACGAGCCGAACGCGTCACCGGTGAGGCACTCGGAGTGCACCCGTACGAGCGGGGTGGTCAGTGGGCCGGGGTCGGTCAGGCCGCGCACCAGCGCGACGTGGGTGGTGCCGTTGACGTCGCGGTACCCCAGCATGCGGAAGGGGCCGTGCCGGGTCGGCAGGACGGTCTCCACCTCCCGCTCGACGACAGGAGCGTCCGGGGGGAGGCGTCGGTGGGCGCGTTCCTCGAGCTGTGACATGGGGGTGATTCTGCCTTCGGAGGGGGGCCTGACCAACTAGCGCTCCGGGAGGAGCGAGGCGAGGTCCGGGACGGCGACGGCGGCGCCGGCCGCGAGGAGCTCGGCGCGGCGAGCAGGGTCGGGGGACAGGCCGATGCAGGGCATCGCGGCCGCGGTCGCCGCGTGGACGTCGGAGGCGCTGTCGCCCACCATGACGGCCTCGCCCGGGCCGGTGCCGGCCTCGCGCGCGGCCGCGAGCAGCATGCTGGGGGAGGGCTTGAGCCGCTCGAGCGCGTCGGGCGTGCGGCCGTGGACGGGCAGCGCGGTGAGCGGTGGCCCGCCGTGGGCGAGGACCGCCGTGACCGCTCCCGCTGCGTTGTTCGTGACGACGGCGACGCCGGTGCCCCGCTCGTGGCACGCCCGGACGAAGGCGCCGGCCGCTGCGACGGGGCGAGCCGCGGCGGCCGCCTCGAGCTCCCGCTCGGTGCACCACCGCTCGACGGCCCGCGCGGTGGCGGCGTCCCGCCGGGAGACGAGCCGCAGGAGCTGGACGTGGTCGGTCTGCCGCGCCAGCTCGTCGTCGAGGACGACACCGAGCGACACCGCCAGCTCGCGTGCCCCCGCCGCGACCCGGAGGAACTTCTCGCCGGGCAGCAGCCGGGCGAGGGGGCCGTCGAAGTCGAGCACCACCAGCCGGCAGCGGTGCAGCAGCGCCCGTACGGCGTCCACGGAGTCGGTCACGGCGCGATCGTACGGGGCGGGACGGACGGCGGCCCGTCCCGGTGGTGCCGGGACGGGCCGCCGCGTGGTGGGCAGGGTCTACGCGGACGACTTCGCCCGCGTCGCGGGGTAGCGGATGGACTCGACCATCTCCTGCACGTGCTCCGACGGTGGGCGGGTCAGCGTCGAGACCGTGACGGTCACGACGAAGTTGACCAGGGCGCCGATGGCGCCGATGCCCTCGGGCGAGACTCCGAGGACGTGCTCGTTCGCGCTGAGGCCGAACACCTCGAGCGTGTAGAGCATGTAGCCGCCGGTGAACAGCAGACCGGTGAGCATGCCCGCGGCCGCGCCGGTGGCGTTGGCCTTCTTCCAGAAGATGCCCAGGATGAGGATCGGGAAGAACGTCGATGCCGCGAGCCCGAAGGCGAAGGCCACGACCTGTGCGACGAACGCGGGCGGGTTGAGGCCGCCGAAGATCGCGACGACCACGGCTCCGGCCATGGCGAGCCGGCCGACGAGCATCTGCTTCCTCTCCGACGCCCTCTCCTTGGAGACCATCCGGAAGTAGATGTCGTGCGAGGTGGCGGAGGAGATGACCAGCAGCAGCCCGGCAGCGGTGGAGAGTGCCGCCGCCATGCCGCCCGCGGCCATGAGCCCGATGATCGGCGCGGGAAGGCCGCCGATCTCGGGGGAGGCGAGGACGAGGATGTCGTTGGAGATGATGAGGTCCGCGCCCGACGCCGCCGAGTTGGAGACGCTCTCGATCAGCCCACCGCCGTTGTTGAGCGTGACGTAGCCGGCGTCCGCCCAGGGAGCGATCCACTCCGGGAGGTCCTGCGCCGTGGCGCCGTCGACGTCACGCAGCAGGTTGAGGCTGGTGAAGGCGCCGACCGCCGGTGCCGTCAGGTAGAGCAGCGAGATGAAGAACAGCGCCCAGAAGGCCGAGAACCGGGCGCCACGCACCGTCTTGGTGGTGTAGAAGCGGATGATGACGTGCGGCAGCCCGGCGGTGCCGAGCATGAGGGAGGCGGTGACCAGGAAGACGTCGAGCTGCCCACCGGGACGTCCGACGAACGCCTCGGTGAACTGGTCGAGCCCGAACTCCACCCGCAGGGCGTCGAGCTCGGCGAGGATCGACCCGTAGGAGATCTGCGGGATCGGGATGTTCGTCATCTTCTGGGCCACGGCCACCGCCGGGATCAGGTAGGCGGTGATGAGGACGACGTACTGCGCCACCTGGGTGTAGGTGATGCCCTTCATGCCGCCGAGCACGGCGTAGAAGAAGATGACGGCGGCCGCGACGACCACCGCCCACTCGGCGCTCAGCCCGAGGAACCGGGCGAAGACCACGCCACCACCGGTCATCTGGCCGACGACGTAGGTGAAGGACACGACGACGGCGGCCACCGCCGCCACGAACCGCACCGTGTCGCTGTAGCGCTCGCCGACGAACTCGGGAACGGTGAACTTGCCCCACTTGCGCAGGTACGGCGCCAGCAGGAGGGCGAGCAGCACGTAGCCGCCGGTCCAGCCCATGAGGTAGACCGAGCCGTCGGAGCCGAGGAAGGCGAGCATGCCCGCCATGCCGATGAAGCTCGCCGCGGACATCCAGTCGGCCGCGATGGCCGCACCGTTGGCGATGGTCGGCACACCCTGGGAGGCGACGTAGAACTCCCGGGTCTCCTTCACCCGGGAGCGCCAGGCGATGTAGAGGTAGATGCCGAACGTGAGGATGAGGAAGAAGGCGGTCCAGAACTGCATGTCGCTCACAGCCGCTCACCGTCCCCGTTCCGCTCCGAGACGCCGAACTCGTCATCGATCCGGTCCATCCGCAGTGCGTAGACGAGGATGATGAGGAGGAACGTGAGGATCGACCCCTGCTGGGCGAACCACAGGCCCAGGGGGAAGCCGGCGATCACGATCGTGTTGAGCTGCTCGATCAGCAGGATGCCGAAGCCGAACGAGACCGTGAACCAGACGGCCAGCAGGACGAGCATCAGCCGCAGGTTCTTCTTCCAGTACCGGCGTCGCCAGTCGTTCTCCGCCGGAGGCGCGGTGCCTCCGCTGTCGCGCGTCACCTCGGACATTGAGGCTCCCTTCGTTGGTACGCGAGTCGCCCCCAACAAACTCCACGAGCGGGCGCACCACAACGACATGGGCCCTGCGACTTCACGGACGGTGCCGGCGCGTCGCCGGGCGGCGCCTTCCGGGCCGCGAGCGGTCACGGCGTGGCGCGAGGCCCGCTCGTCGGCCCGAGCGGACCGCTCGTCGGGCGGAACGGCCCGCTCGTCCGCCTGGGCGACGGGGGAGGTGACGCGTGAGCCGGGTCACTCCTAGCATGGGCCCATGATGACTACGGCGTCACAGCGGACCATCCCCAAGGGCCTTGCCGGTGTCGCGCTCCGGCTGCGCGAGGGGAAGGCCACCGGGTGGGGGGTCTTCCACCCGGGCAGCTGGTCGATGGCGACCGGCGGGATGATGCTGGTCATCGCCGCGTTCCTGCCCTGGGTGTACGTGAGCCTGACGCAGGGGATCACCGGGGAGGCGTTCGTGCTGCGCGGCACGGACGGGCCAGGGGTCGTCACCCTCGCCCTGGGGTTCCTCGCCTTCGCCGGGGCCTTCGTGCCGCGGCGCAGGCTCGCGATCGTCCACGCGGCCCTCCCCGGAGCCCTGACGGCGCTGATCGTGCTCGCCCAGGCCTGGAACATCGTCAGCGCCTCGGTGCAGACGGCGTGGGGTGCCTTCCTGCCCGGGATGGGGGTCGTGCTCGCCGGTGGCGGGGCCGTGGTCCTGGTCAAGGCCGCCTGGACGATGGCCCGGCAGTGGGCGCAGGCACCGCGCACGGCGTGAGCGGCGATCCGGAGGTCCAGGACACCCCCGCCGAGGTCGACGCCGCCTTCCGCACCCTGCGCCGGATCGCGGTCACCTACTTCATCCTCTTCGTCGTCGTGCTCGCCTCGTTCCCGGTCCTCACGATGACGCTGGGCTGGTGGACCGAGTCGCGGCTCGGGGGCCTCAGCCCCGCCTACCTCACGGCCGCCGTCGGGCTCTACGTCGTGTTCGCCGTGATCGGGATCGCCGCCGCCACCCTCAGCTCCTCGGTCGAGACCCGCATGCTCGGGGGGACACCGGCCGAGCCGGACGCGGTGGCGGAGGAGACGTGAGTCCCACGGCGGTGGTCACCCTGACGGCCGTCGTGGTCGTCGTGCTCGGCGTCTCGGTCGCCACCCGGCCCCGCAGCTCCTCCACGGTGGACTTCTACCTCGCCGGGCAGCGGGTGGGGGTGGTCACCAACTCCTGGGCGATCTGCGGGGACTACCTCTCGGCCGCCTCGTTCCTCGGGGTCGCGGCCGCGGTCTACGTCTCCGGCCTCGACGGCGCCTGGTACGCCGTCGGCTTCGCGGCGGGGTTCGTCCCGGTGCTGCTCTTCGTCGCCGCCCCCCTCCGGCGGTTCGGTGAGTTCTCCCTGGCGGACTTCCTCGGCCGCCGCCTCGAGTCCGACGCCGTGCGGCTCAGCGCCGTCGGCGTGGTCCAGCTGGTCATCCTGTGCTACCTCGTCCCGCAGTCGGTGGGGGGCGGGATCACCTGGGAGCTGCTCGTGGGCCACGGCCTGTTCGGGTTCTCGCCCTACGCGACCGGGGTGCTGCTCTCCACGGCCGTGGTGGCCGTCGTCGTCGCCTACGGCGGGATGCGGGGGACGACCTGGAACCAGGCGGTCCAGTTCCTCCTCCTGTTCTCCGCGCTGCTGTGGCTGGCGGTGACGGTGACGGCGGACGGGTTCCACCTCACCGACGTGGCGCCGCTGGAGACCGTCGGCACCCCGGACGGCCTCGCGGTGGCGGGTGGGCCGGCGGTGCGCGAGGGACGCCTCGGCCAGGTCGCGCTGGTGGTGACGCTGGCGCTGGGGACCGCCGGGCTGCCGCACGTGATGAACCGCTACTTCACCTCGCCCACCGGCCGCGCGGCGCGCACCACCACGCTGTGGGTGCTCGTCCTCGTCGGCGCGTTCTACGCGCTCGCGGTCGTGCTCGGCACCGCGGCCCGGGACGTCATCCCGGCGGCGGTCGCGGAGCACGCGTGGCTCGAGGAGCTCACCGAGGGCGGCGTGCTCCTCGTCCCCGAGCACGCCCTGCCGGTGCTGGGGCGCATCTACGGCGGAGAGGCGGGGCTGGGGCTGGTCGCGGCGGCGGCCCTCATCGCCGCGCTGTCCACCGTGGCGGGCCTGCTCCTGGCCTCCGCGGCGACGTGGGGGCACGACGTGTACGAGCGCTACCTCAACCCACGAGCCACCCAGCGCCAGGCGGTCCGTGCCGGCCGGGTGACCACGCTCGTGGGGGCGTGCCTGGCCGCGGGGCTGGCCGTCCTCATGCGGCCCGACGGCTTCACCCCCACCGCGCCCTCCCTCGTGGCCACCATGGTCACCTGGGCCTTCGCCGTCGCCGGCTCGGCGCTCACCCCCGTGGTGGTGCTGTCCATCTGGTGGCGGGGCATGACCGCCGCTGCCGCGGCGGCGGGGATGCTCACCGGTGCCACGCTGGCCGTCACCCTGTTCATCACCGCCGAGCTCATGCCCGCCTCCCCGGTCCGCGACCTCGTGTCCGCGCCGACCCCGGTCGCAGCGTCGGTGGCCGTCGTCGTCATCGTCCTCGTCTCCCGGCGCTCGGCCCGGCCCGCGGGCACGGGTGCGGCGTGGCTCACCATGCACGGGACGGCGGCGGACCGGCAGGCCGAGCGGCTGGCGCGGATGATGGTGGACCGCGGCCGTGGGCGGCGGCGCTGATGCGGGGCAGCATGGTCCTGGCCGGCGTCGTCGTCGCGGTCTGGGTGGTCCTGTACGTCGTCACCCAGCTGCTCGTCGACCCGCCGCTGACCACGCTGCCCACGGTGGCCGCGGGTGTCGCGGTCACCGTGGCCGTCGTCCTGGGCTACCCCTCGGTGCTGCGCGGCCCGCGCGACGGCGTGTGGGGCCGGGGGACCACCCGGAGCACCGACCCCGAGCGGGGTGTCCGCGACCTCGCAGCCGCCGGCCGTTCGGTCCCGCTGCGCGCCGGGCTCACCCCCGACGCCGCCCGCCGCACCTGCGAGCTCCTTCGCCCGATGCTGTCCGGGGACGCCGTCTCCATCACCGACACCGAGGCCATCCTCGCCTACGTCGGCCCCGGCCAGGACCACCACATCGCCGGGGAGGTGATGCAGACCTCGGCGGCGCCGCGCACCGTGCGGCAGGGCCGCACCCAGGTGGTCCGCGACCGCGCCGGGGTCGGGTGCCGGCAGCCGGACTGCGAGGTGGTCTCCGCCGTCATCGCCCCGCTGCGCATCGGTCAGCGCGTGGTCGGGACCCTGGGGGTGTACCAGGCGCGCACCGACCCCCCGCCCAAGCGGCTCGTGGAGGACATGGCCAACATGCTCTCCCTCCACCTCGAGCTCGCCGAGCTCGACCGGGAGCGGAACCTGGCCACCGACGCGCGTCTGGACGCGCTACGCGCCCAGATCAACCCCCACTTCCTGTTCAACATCCTCAACACCATCGCCTCCAAGGCCCGCACCCGGCCCGAGGAGGCCCGCGAGCTCGTGCTGCGGCTGAGCGAGTTCTTCCGGTACGCCGTGCGCCAGGAGGGGCACTTCGCCGAGTTCGCGCAGGAATACTTCTTCGTCCGCACCTACCTGTCCCTGGAGCAGGCACGCTTCGGGGAACGCCTGGACATCCGGTACGACATCGACCCGCAGGTGCTCACCTCCCGGGTGCCGGTGCTCACCATCCAGCCCCTCGTGGAGAACGCGGTCAAGCACGGGGTGGCCGGCAAGGTCGAGGGCGGCACCGTGCGGCTGCGCGCCCGGGTGGACCCCCTCACCCGGACGGTGTTCATCCGGGTGAGCGACGACGGCGTGGGGATCGACCCGGCGGTGCTCGCCGGGCTCGCGGACCACCGCGGCCAGGGGCACGAGCCCGACGGCACGGGGGCGCACGCGGGCGTGGGCCTGCGGAACATCTTCGAGCGCCTCGACGCGCTCTTCGGGGACCGGTACGACATGCGGATCTCCACGCCGCGGTCCGGGGGGACCGTCGTCGACCTCACGGTCCCGCTGAGGTAGGGAGAAGCAGCAGACCGAGGGCGTCCCCCGTGCGGGCGGCTCGCCCTATGCTGGGCCGGGTGCCGCCCCGTGCCCTCATCGTCGACGACGAGGCTCCCGCCCGCGAGGAGCTGCGCTACCTCCTGCAGGAGATTGGGCCCGTCGCGCAGGGCGCACCGGTCCAGGTGGTGGGGGAGGCGACGAACGGCGAGGAGGCCCTCGTCCTGCTCGGGTCCCTGGAGTACGACCTCGTCCTCCTGGACATCCGCATGCCGGGCCTCACCGGCCTGGAGGTGGCCCGCGCGATCACCGGGCTGGTCCACCGGCCCCAGGTCATCTTCACCACCGCCTACCCGGACCACGCCGTCGACGCCTTCGACCTCGCCGCTGCCGACTACCTCGTCAAGCCCTTCGACGCGGAGCGGCTCAGGCGGGCCGTGGAGCGGGCGCTGTCCGCCGGGCCGGAGCGCACCGGGGAGGACGCCGCGTCCGCCGAGGCGCGGCGGCCGGGGGAGGGGAACGGCGCCGCCGGCCGTGAACCGCCGAACCTCGTGCGCATCCCGGTCCAGAAGGACGGGCGGACCGTCCTCGTCGCGGGGGACGCGATCGTCTACGCGGCCGCCGCCCGCGGGTACGCCTCCCTCAAGCTGCCCGACGAGCGGGTGCTCGTCTCCTTCTCCCTCAACGAGCTCGAGCGACGGCTCCAGGGGCACTTCCTGCGGGTGCACCGGTCCTACCTGGTCAACCTGCGCCACGTCCGCGAGCTCGTGCCGGACTTCCAGGGTGGCCTCGCCCTGGTGATGAACGACCGCCAGCGCAGCCGGGTGGAGGTCTCCCGCCGTCACGCCCGCGAGCTGCGCCGGCGTCTGGGGATCTGAGGCCCGGCCGGCCGCACGCGAAACGGCCCCGGCGAGTGCCGGGGCCGTTCCTCTCGGGGTGAGTGACGGGACTTGAAAGCGTCCAACACTCGCCCGGTTGGGGCCGTAGCTCGCGGAATGTCGCGGGACGGTGGTCGTGCTCGATGCCCTCAGAGTAGGCCGAATGCCCCTCACGCGTTACCTAGGTAACGCCGTGAGTCGCGCTCCCGACGGGGAGCCATGCGCCGATGGCCTGCCGGGCATACAGGAGACGCCGTCCCGGCCGGGTCCGTCGGCCGGGGGGAGCCGTGGGACTCGGGCCGCAGGACGGCGCCTCACCCTCCACCATCGGCACAGCGCGCCGCGACGTGAGTAGTTCACCCCAACCTCCGGAGGGGGGCACCTCCTACGTAGGGCGGAACTTGCTGCCGGTCCCGGCTCTGGCGCCCAGGCCCGGGCTACGTTGGGGTCAGCTGTTGATCGGCGCCACGGGCGGTGGCGTCGGCACCCAACGGGAGGGAACCCCATGGGCAGGCAACCGATCACGTCGACAACCAAGCAGACCGCGACCACGCGCACGTCGTCCTGGCGTGACATCGTCGCTGCACAGTACGAGCTCCAGCAGGCGCGGCTCCGCATCACCATCGAGGACGACGGCGACACCGAAGAGCACCTGTAGGAGTCGCCGGCATCGGCAGGCCGGCGGTGACCTGCGCGCGGCGTGGCGGGATCGGCACCTCGTTGAGCAGCCGCTGCCACTGGTCGCGGTCGGCGTCCCACGCGAGCCGCTCCTGACTCATGCCACCCAGTGTGGACCCCGGGTACGACGAAAGGCCCCGCTCCACCCTGAGTGGGTGGGGCGGGGCCTTGGAGCGTTCGTTACGCGAACACGGCCATGCGGCCGACGTTCATCCGCTCGAACTCCGGGTCGCCGACGCGGAACGTGAAGTGGCTGCCATCGCGGCGCTCGAGGTAGTCAGCGAGCATGCCAATCGTCGACGTCCCACCCACGTGGTCGTCACGCTCGGCGTTGCTCGGATCCCCTGGTGTGAGGGCGAGGTAGCGCAGGCTGTCGCGACCAGGGTGGTAAAGAGCCACCAGGACCGGCGGACGGTGCTTCATCACCTGGTCCATGACGTCCTCGAGGCGATCTTCCTCGAGGACAACGACGATCTGCTCGCCAGACTTGTAGCCGTTCCTCGCATAGAGGCGCCGGACGTCTGGGTCGGCGTAGGCACGGGCAATGGCTCGCCCAGCGCGCAGACGATCGTTGCGATCTCCACTCACTGTCGCCACCTCCTCAGGTTCTCTTCCCACTCATTGAACATCGTCTCGGATGCTTCTGCATAGGCAGCATCCACTACTTCCCACCCGTCTGTGGCAGGAATCGCAACGATCTCTCGTCGCTCGTACACATCCCGACCGCGCCTGTCGTACTGGTGTCGGTGCACCGTGCCGTGGCAGCAATCGATCCTAGCCACGTGAACTTCTTCGCCGTCGTCGCGGACGGACAACTGCATGATCGCGAAGTCCACGATCTTCCCCCGATAGATCGCCATCCGGATGTGCAGGCGATCCGTCTCGGTCAACTCGATCGGCAGCACCTGCACGTCGCACGCCGACTCCGGGGGAGGCTTGTACTGAGCTTCCGGTGTCGTCTGCCCGCTCATGTCTACGAGCCGTCGGCGCGCCGCTCGCGCAGGAATCTTCCCCATCGGCTCCCTATCGTCACTGATGAGGATCGAGGCTAACACTCGCCACCGGGACGGCGGGACCCTCCACGTCCGACATCGTCATCGTGCTGGGCTATCGGCGATCGGTCCCCGAACGCAAGAAAGGGCCCCGCCCCACCCGTGAGGGTGAGGCGGGGCTTCATCGTGCGTGGCGCTACAGCGGGACGAGTTCGGTCGGTCGCCAGACCGAGTCATCGCCGATCGAGTACAGCGACGCGTCGGCGTCGGGAGGCGGCTCCCATGGGGACCCGATGACGCCCAGTGCGCTGATCTGCACCCGAGCCGGCAGCGGGGACCATGGGACGGCGGCGACGGTCAGGGCGGCGATCTGCACCCGCGGCGGCTGAGCCGCACGTGGCGAGCCCACGACCCCGACCATGGCGACCTGCACGACCGCGGGGTAGACGATGGGGTCTCCCATCGCTCCCGCGGCGCTGATCTCAACGGTGGCCATCAGGCTCCCCTCACGCGGCGGTGACCGAGAAGGTGGCGCGGACGCCGGCCTCCCAGTCGGCGGGGGAGATCGCGGCGAGCGCCGACAGCGGGAAGGTCACGTCGACCTGCCCGAAGGTGTCGTAGATGGACACCGGGTCGCTCGTCGCCCGCAGCGTGGCGCCCGTGTAGAGCCGAGCGACCACGCTGGCCGAGCCCGCGTTGAGCGCGCGGGCCCGGAGGCGGAGCTGCACGGGCTGGTCGGGCACGGACATCGGCGGGAGGCGCACGTCGAGGATCTGGTTGGTCGGGTTCTCGCTCGACGTGATGAGGGTGGCGTCGTCGCTGTCGGACAGGACGTCGAGGACCGTGCCCCCGGTGGGCGCCCACCCGGTCGAGGCGTTGACCGCCGCGAACGGGAGGTAGGTGAGGGTGCGGAGCACGGTGAGCGTGAGGGTGTCGCTCGCCGTGCCGCTGCCGTCCGTCACCGTGCAGCGCAGCTCGTAGACGCCGGGGGTGCTCCCGGGGTCGAAGGTCGCGTTCGGCGCCGTCGGGTCGACGAACGTCCCACCGCCGGACGGGCCCGACACGATGGTCCAGGCGAAGGTCTTCGTGCCCGTGCCGCCCGTCGCGGAGGCCGAGAGCTGGACGGGGGCGTCGACGTTGATGGTGCGGTCGGCACCCACGTCGACGGCCAGGGGCTGCGGTCCCTCGCCCTGCACGATCGTGGCCGTGAGCTGGACGAGGGTGGTGCTGCTGTTGCCTGCCGCGAGGTCCCACGCGGGCCCGGTTGTCTCCGGGGACGCGCCGACGACACGGAACGCGGAGACGGAGTGGACGCCCGACGCCTTGTGGTTCCCGATCTCGACGAAGCCCGTCCCCTGGAGGATGAGGGTGCGGTTGGTGACGCCCGTGCTACCGGCACCGACGACGAGAGCGCCAGCCGGCGCCTCGACGGTTCGGGCCGGGTAGGTGGTGGCGTCGGCCGAGACACCCGGGTTGCTGGCCCCGATCTTGAGGGACGAGGGGACACCGGCGAACTCGTAGACGTGGAGGTGGATCTGGCTCGTGCCGGGCACGGTCGCGGTCACCGAGGTCACGCCGCCGGCCGGGGCGGTCCGGACCGCGACCGCCAGGCGGGTCGAGGAACTCTCACTGCCCGCGAGGGGCGAGATGTCCCAGGTCCCGCCGTGGCTGTCGGTGACGGTCACCGGGGGGTTCGGCCCGGGGGTCGTGGTCGGTCGCACCGCGACGACCGCGACCAGGCCAGAGCCGGCGGCCGCGGGCACCGCCGTGTTCGTGCTCGAGATGAAGCCGCTGGATCCGGCGGTGACAAGCGGCCACGCGCGGGTGGGGACGATAGCCATGGGGAGGCTCTCCTCTACTGGTCGTTGAAGGGCAGGAGCTCGCCTGCCAGGTAGGTCCGCTCGTTGCTGGCGCTGCCGGGCTGCACCGTGAAGGTCTGCAGCGCTCGGTTCCCTGAGCGGACGTTGCCGTCGACGCCCCACGGGATGTTCCCGGAGGTGAGGCCGAACTGGTAGCCGCCGTACCAGTAGTTATCGAGGATCTTGAGGTCGTAGGGCTCGAGCGTCGACCCGTCCCCCATCCCGAGGATCATCCCGTAGGACGGAGAGGCCTGCGGGGAGATCACCCGGCCGTCGGGCATGGTGATGGTCCCGCCGACGATGTTGCCCTCGTAGGTGACCGAGTGCATGAACCCCTGGTCGAGGTACATCCCGAGGTTGGAGCTCGAGGAGTCGGTGAGCAGGTTGCGGCGAGCGATGCCGTGGGCACCCATGAACCGGATGCCGGAGGCGTGCCCGCCCGGGGGGTGACCGAAGTCGTGGAAGAAGTTGTACTCGGCCACGCACCGGTTCTCGAGGCGGCCCCCGGTGATCGTCCCGAAGACGTCGTTGTGGCGGACCGTCACGGCGGTGGAGTCGGTGAGGGCCGGGCGCAGCATGAAGGGTGCCGCCTCCGTGTTGCTCGCCGCGACGGTGCAGAACTCCACCACGCACCCGGTGAAGGTCGTTCCCGTCGTCGGGTAGAGCTGAACGGCGTAGATCGTCGTCGGGGACGGCACGATGCGGCACCGGCGGATGGTCACGTTGTTGTGCCGGATCCGGAAGCGGCTCGCGACCTTCCCCTCGATGACCTCGCCGTCGTACTGGCTGTCAATCCCAGCCCCCGTGCCGGTGAGGTCCTGGACCTGCAGCGGCATGTCGAACGGGTCGGCCGGGTTGATGCCGTCGTGGCCGCTGTAGGCCTCGTACCAGAGCACGGCCTGGGTGACGTCCATCGCGTCGACAGCGGCCTGCCACGACGCCGGCGCCGGGGGCGGATCCTCCGGGTCGGGGTCGGGTGGCGGGGTGGCGACGTAGGGGATCAGCGGCTGCCCCCGTGCCGCCCAGCCGAGGTCCTCGGCGAGGTAGAGCAGCGCGGTCACTGGAGCGCTCCCGGGGCCCAGTAGTCCTTACCCGGCAGGCAAGTGGGCGGCACGGGCGGCTGGGCGCCGCCCCGGAAGATGAAGTTGATGTCGGTGCGCGAGCTGGGTCGCTGCGCGGGCCACGCGGTGCCGTTCCACGCGACCGAGAAGGTCGAGCCGGTGGGGACGTCGTCGTAGTCGACGGGCCCGCCGCCGCCGGCGGGCGGGTCCGTCCACTCGAGGTCGTGGTTGAGCACCGTCTTCTTTCGGAGCACCTGGCCCTGCAGTCCACCGGTGGGCACGGCGGCTGCCGCTGCCGCTGCCGCGATCGCCGACCGAGCTGCGGCCTGGGTCGTGCCTGCGGCGACGACGGGGGGCTTGCCGGTGAGGCCGTCCCACGTGGCCTTGACCGCGTCGGGGTTCTGCTCGATGAAGGTCTCGACGGCGGTCGCGACCTGGGCGGGGCCGACGTCGCCGACGACGTTGCCGTCCGCGTCGACGACCTTGCCGTCGTCGTTCAGCGGGGCGATGCCGCCGGGCGACCCCTTCTCCGTCAGGATCGCTTCGACCTGACGGATGGCGTACTCGTTGACGACCCACCGCTCGACCGGCGTGGGCGACATCGCCGCGTGCTCACGCACCCACATGGGGTTCTCGCGCGTGAACTCCTCGGTGACGTGGAGGTTCTGGATCTGGCCGATGGCCTGCACGCCGCCGGTCAGGCGGTACGTCACCGTCCACACGCCCGTGATGAGGGCGTGCGGGGACACCTTCCCGGTCTGGTCCGAGACGAGCAGTCCCTTGAGCTGGGACTTCGTCATCCCCGCGGGTAGCTCGGTGCCGGGCGGCTCGTCGTCGCCCTGGTGGATGTGGAAGACGTGGTCCTCGCGCAGGACCGTGGTCTTGCCCTCGCCGGCGGCCATGACCTTCACCGCGGGCGTGAACGTGACGGTGCCCTGCGCGGGGATGCCGTCGGGCAGGTCGTCGCTGTCGCGGTCGGTGTCCATGACCCCACGCAGGATCCGGTCAGCGACGTACCCGTAGGTGACGTCAGGGGGCAGCGCGGTCGGGCTCATCGTGCTCCAATCGGGGTCGTCTCAGCGGCGTGCACGGGCGCGTTCCTGCCGGTCCTCACGCTCGTGCTGGTCCTCGCAGCGCTCCCACGCCCGCAGGGAGCCGTAGCTGCGCCCGCAGCTGCACACGTGCTTGGACATCGGACTCGGTCAGTCCGTGTGGGGCGGGTAGCCGTCGTCGTCGTCCGGGCGCACGATGCTCGCGGACGTACTCGAGCCGCCGTAGTAGATGCCGTGACCGCCGTGGTCGACGCGCAGGTTGGTGACGGAGAACGAGCCGTCGGTGTTCCTGGTCGCGGGCACGGGCTGCGTGTTCGGCACGACGCCGACAGCGAGCGCGCCGATGCCGGCGAGGAGGACGAGGAGCCACTGTGCGGGGGCGACGTGGCCCTCGACGAGGAACGGCACCAGAGCCTGCAGGGCGGTACCCAGGACGGCGACGACGGCCTTCGCGTACTGCCGCCACCCCTCGGGGGCGTTGGGCACCCAGTAGACCGCGACGGCGGTCAGGAACGCGAGACCGACGTTCGCGAGCTCGACGGAGTCCACGACGGTGTCGGTGAGCGCCGCTGACAGGACGGTGACGACGGCGACGAGGGTCGCGACGATGGCCTTCGAGTACCGCGAGGGCAGCTCGACGGGCTCGAACGGGGTAGTGGTCATGAGGTCATGCCTCCTGGGGGTTGGCGGCGTCAGCGAAGACGCTGCGGACGGCGTCCTTCACGACCTCGCTGCTGATCGAGCCCTCGAGCTTCTCGGCGAGCTCCTCCGCGAGCGCCGCGGCGAGGGTGTCGGTGTTGACGGGCGCGCCGACCCGCGCGGCGATGCCGGGCAGGGCGGCGTTGGTGGCTGCTGCGGCGTGGTAGCCGAAGCGGGCCAGGGAGAAGAGCGAGAACTTCTCGCTCTTGGTCGTGTAGTTCGCGACGGCGTCGGCGACGAGACCCGGCAGGGTCTCCTTGATGTCCGCGTGGATGTTCTCGATCCAGCGGTTGATCTCGTCCATCTGTGCCTTGGTGGTCACGTCGTCCTCCTGGACGGTCGGGGTGGTGCCGCGGCGTGCGGCCTTGATCTCGGCGATGCCGTCGGCCCGGGAGTAGCCACGGCGGTCGGACTTGCGGCCCTTGGGTCGTGCCCAGGTCGAGTGCTCCATGTGGGCGTCGTCGGTGACGCGGCCGCCGTGACGCTCGGACAGCCAGTCGATGATTCCGGCGTTGGCGGCGCCCATCTTGGCGCGGAAGCCCGGGGGCCAGTCCGCGTCGTCGAGGCCGCCCTCGAACTCGGTGCCCCACGTGTAGTAGCGGCCGTCGTCGCGGGGGATGGTGATGCCGTCGACGGTGATCGGTCCGCCCGGGCCGGGGTGGTTCGCCAGGCCCATCGTGATGATGCGGTAGACGCCGTCGAAGCCCATGTAGCCGTTGCAAAGCGGGCCGGGCACGTCGGGGCGGCCCTTCTTCACCAGGAACAGCAGCGGGGTGGTGCCCTGTGAGCGCCGGGAGACGACGTGGTGGGACATCTCGGCGCGGTGCCAGTCGTGGCCCCAGTAGCCGGAGTCACCGGCGCCGCGCTGTAGCTCGATCGACACCTTCACGCCGTGGCGCTCGAGGTGCTTCTTGAGGCGACGGGCCTCGGCGACGGCCTGGTCCTTGGTCAGCCAGCCCATCAGTCCAGGCCTCCGTTGTCGTCGTCGTCGTCCGGGTCGATCGCGACGCCGAGCTCGTTGCCGGCGGCGACCTCCTCGGGCGTGGGCTCGAGCTCGGCGAGCTCGGGCGCGAAGGTGCCGCTCTTGGGCGGCGTGTCGAGCACGGGCAGCTCGACGGGGGTGTCGCTCACAGGGGTTTCTCCTCACATGCGTGAGCCCCGCGCGAAGGCGGGGCTCGGAGTGGGCTGGGGTCTACTGCGGTGGAGCGGTGCGGGACGGCCACGTCGGCATGTCGTCGTAGTCGACGCCGTGGTCGGCGAGCATCTGCCGGGTCTCGTGGAGTGCCTCCTCGAGGCGGCGGCGCTGCCGGGCCTCCGCGTCGCGCTGCTCCCATGCGGTCTGCTCGTCCTGGATGCGTCCCTTGCGGCGGTCCAGGAGCCGATCGACGAGCTTCGTCAAGATGGTGCCGAGGCCGAATGCTGTCGCGAGGACCGCGATCTCTCCGAGCACGAGCTACCCCCGTAGGTCAGTCGGTGGGGGTGGAAGTCACCCGGTCCGGGTCGTAGGGCCGTTGCTTCACGCGATGCCAGCGCACGAAGTGGAGGGCGCCCATGCCGAACACGAAGCCCGCCTGCAGGAGCCGGTTCGAGGACGGGTCACCGGTCACCTGCAGCGAGAGGATGATCGCGAGGTAGACCGCGCTCGAGAGGATGACCAAGGTCACGGCGGTGCGTTCCAGCCACCAGATGCCCGCGAGCGCTGTCGGGACCCCGAGGGCGCCACCGACGGCGAGCGTCGCTGCGAGGAGCCGCATCGAGAAGGTCCCGACGGCGCCCTCCACTGTCGTCGGGGGGACGACGAGGGAGTAGAGCGCGACTGCCGTGAGGACGGCGTAGACGAGGGCGTGGGTGACGGAGATGGTCCGCGGCTCGTTGATGTGGCGCCACAGGCGCACCGCGAGGCCGATCACGTCGCCTGCCCGCCGTCGGCAGGCTGCTCGGTCGGGGCGGTTGCGTCGGCGAGCTGCTGGCGCAGCTGGCCGATCTCGGCCTTCGCGGCCTCGAGCTCGGTGCGCGTGGCCGCGAGCGTCACCTCGAGGTCGATGGCACGACCACCCATCGACTGTGTGAGGTGCGTGAGCATCGCGTTGGGGTCGAGCATCAGGGGCGTCCTTCCAGGGAGGTGACTCGGTCGCGGAGGTCGCGGACGAGGGGGATGAGCAGGGTCCACAGCCGCCCGTAGGCCAGGCCTTCGACCTGGCCGTCGTCGCCGTAGGTGACGAACTCGGTCAGGCCGGCGGCCTCGACGTCCTCGGCGATGAGACCGGGGATGCGTCGCAGGGGCTGGATGGCGTCGAGCTCGGCCGGATTCGGCTCGGGCCCGAACGCCGTGCTGCGGGAGATGTAGTCCGCGAGGCGCTCGGCGTCGCCGTGGTCGAACCACGTGACCGGGTCGACGTCGAGGAGCCGGGCGGGCACGTCGGTGTCGACGGGCTCGATGACGTCCTTGTAGCGGCGGGCCGAGGTGGACCGGGCGAGGGTGCCGTTGGACGGGGCAACGAACATGTTCGGGTCCGTCGTCGTCGTCGTGTTCGCCGCGCCGGGTGCGCGGACGCGGCCGCCGCCGATGTTCTCGAAGTAGAACCGGGTGTCGGTGTTCGCGGTCAGGCCGATCGAGTCCGCGTTGATGCGCCCGTTGATGTCGAGCGCGGAGAAGGTCCCAAGCCCGTCCGGCTGGATCAGCCAGCGCCCCACCGAGTACAGCGTCCCGGCGGGCATGCCGGTGATGCCGCCGTCGACGCGGATGTAGCCGCCCGTCCTCGCCGAGAGCATGAGGTCCCACTGCGGGTAGCCGTCCCAGTTGAAGCCGGCCGTGATGTACGCGTCGGACCAGTACCCCTCCCCGGACTCGGAGAAGACGAGGATCGGGTACCCGCGGTTCGACTGCGTCGCGAGCATCCCGGAGGACCCCGGCCGGGCGGTGCGGAACTCGCCGGCGAGCCAGTTGCTCACGCCGTCGATGTTCACGGTCTGCTGCAGGCCCGCGTTCCATGCCCGCAAGCCCACGGTGTCCAGCTGGGTGCGTTGCCCGGTCGCCGCGGTGCGGAAGGTCCCGCCGGTGAAGGTGCCGCCGATGAAGGTGCGGCCCTGGAACAGGTCCGCGGTGACGAACACGGAGCGGAGGTCGACGAGGTCGATCTGCAGCGCCTTGATCGAGTCGGTCTCGATGCGGCCGCCGTCGATCCTCGTCGTCCCGGTTGCTGTCCACGCCGTGACCCGCTCGCGGATCTCGTCGTACAGGCCCAGGCGCCCGGGCAGGCCGTTGACCTTCGACTGCTGCAGCACCGGGATGCGGGCATCCGCGAGGGTGCCCGACCCGATCTTCGACGCCGGCAGACTGCCGACCTCCGACGCCTGCCACGGGCCCCCGACGACGAGCGTCGCCGTGCGCAGCGAGCCGACGAAGCCCTCGTCGGCGGCGAACGATCCCAGGTCAGCGTGGACGGCGGTGACCTTGTTGGCCGCGAAGATGTTCGTGAAGATCTTCTTGGCGACGGCCTCGTTGAGGTTCGTCGTCCCCGTCACCCGCAGCTGGCCGACGTCGAGCTCGACGAACTGGCCGGCCGCCGCGGCGATCTTCCGGGCGACGACCTCGATGATGTCGGCCGCGCCCGCGGTGAGCTTGCCGATATCGACGTTCGCGATCGCCTCGGAGCGGATCGGGGTCGCGACCCACGTGCTGTTCGACCGGGTCCACTGGCCGACGACCTGCCCCGAGACCGTGCCGATGTGCTGGAAGTACACCGAGCCGTTGGGTGCCTGCAGCTGCTGTGAGGGCGCCGTGGTGCCGTGGAGGACCTTCGGCAGGTTGTCGGCGTGCGCCTTCGCCGCGTCGAGCGCGGCCTGGATCGCGGCCGGGTCCGACAGCGGCACCCACTCGGTTCCGTCGTGGTACTTCGGCACCGGCGCCTCACCGGTGGTGTCGATCCAGATGTCCGCGTCCGCCGGCGCCGGGGCCGTCGTGCCGACCTTGATGCGCTGCCCCGAGCCCGTGACGATCGAGGAGACCTGCTGCTGGATCGCCTGCACGTCATCCGTCAGCCACGCGAGCGTCGTCGGGAAGGTGACGTTGACGAGCTGCTCCGCCGAGGCGAGACGGTCGCGCGCGTCAGCGAGCTGGGTCTCGTTGTCCTGCAGACGCTCATCCAGCTCGGCGACGACGGCCGAGTCGAGCACCGAAAGGACCGTGCCCGTAGCGATGCCCGAGGGCGCCGACCGGCGGCCCGGGATGCTCTTGGTGACGAGCACGACCATCCACGACCCCAGCGTCAGAGTCGCCGTCGTCGTCCCGCCCGACGCCGGGAACGTCGCCACCAGGCGCGCGCCCTCGAGGTTCGGGAAGGGGTCGTCGACGTCGTCGAGGTCTGGCACCGGCTCCGGCGGGGTCGGGTCGTCCGGGTCGTCCTCGGGGTCGGGGACCGGCTCCGTCTCCACCTCGGCGGGCTCGCCGACGTCGGACGCCGGCAGCGGCCGCACCCACGCCTCCACGCCCTCCCCATCCATCGGGAAGCGGTCCTCGTCCGAGGCCATGCGCCCGTCGTAGGAGATGACCAGGCGCCCGACGCCGTCCTGGACGACCGGCGCCGACGGCACCGGAGGGATCGGCCCGTCGATCGGGTACGCACCCCACGTGCCGTCGTGCTGGTCGCCGATGACGACGACCGGCGAGCCAGTCTCCGGGTCTACGACGTCCAGGGACGAGCCCGGCGTCGCGGGGATCGAGGAGTAGGGCAGCCGGGGGGTGTTCTCGAGCACGGAGAGGCGACGGCCCTGCTGGAGGAGCAGCCCGGCAACGTTCTCGATCGCACCCATCAGGCTCCCTCCGTGCTCGGGGTCACCCGGAGCTTGATCACCGCCGGTCCGTCCGGCGTGTACGTGATGGCCATGACCCGCAGCCACATGTCGACCTCGGCCCAGTCCAGGCGACCCATGAGTCGGATCTCGTCGCCCAGCTGGACCGCACCGACCGGTGCGTGCGGGTGGTCGTAGACGGTCAGCTCGGTGATCCGCAGCCCGCCGCGTAGCGTCGGCGCCAGGACCCGGGCACGCTGGTCGGCGGCCGCGGCCGTGGTGACCGTCTTGTCGGTGTGGGTGTGCACTCGCCGCATGCCCGTGGCGGCCGTGGACTGCATCGAGCGGACCATCTTGTGGCCCTCGCCGGCGCCGAAGACCTGCACGTCGGAGGCGTAGTCGTCACCCCACGCGGCCTCTCGCGGGACGGCGACGTTCTCGCCGATGACGTAGCGCAGGTCGTTGCGGCGTGCCCCTCGTCGCGGGTAGGCCAGCTCGAGCCGGTGGACGAGCTGGTCACCGACCCACTCGGTGTGCTCGACCATGTCGAACGGGGTGTCGGTGGCGAGGTCGTCGACCACCTTCCCCAGGTCGTGCGTGGACCACGAGTTGATGAGGAACGGGTCCTCGTCCTGCCGGTCCTGCACGTCCTGGAACGCCTTACGGGTCTTGTCGTTGACGGTCTTCGCGGCGTCGTAGGCCTTGTCCGCCTGGTCGTGCGCCGTCGTCGCTGCGGCCGCCTTCCGTGCATCCGCGAGCGCCGCGGGGACGCTCACCCACGCGGCGGGGGTGCCTGCGACCTTGTGGGCCCGGTTCTTCGACGGCCGGTACCAGAGGTTCTTCTTCGTCTTCGACGGCTCCTTGCCGTCCTTGTCGAGCTCGGCGACGACGACCTTCCCGGTCATGTCGGTCAGGCCGGCCGCACGCAGCGCGGCCTTCGTGGTGGTGTCGAGGAGCGCCTTGGCCTTATCGAGCGTGGTCTTGGCCTCGTCGAGGGTCGCCTTGGTCTCCTCGGCCCGCAGGCGTGCTGCCCGGCGGCCCGGGTCCTCGGGGACGCCGACGGTGACGGGACTGGTGGTGTCGTCGACAACGAGCCCCAGGGCCCCGGCGGGGAAGGACTGCACGTGGGCGAAGATGTCGCGCACGATGTCGAGCGGGTCGGTCTGCAGGTAGCGGCGGTAGGTCGCCGTCCATGGCGTCCTGGCGATGAGCGCACCGGACAGGCCGGTGCACCGGACCTGCAGCGCCTGCCCGTCGTCGGTGAGCGGGGTGCTCGTGACGATGCCGCCGCCGCGGATCTGGCCGCCGGCCTCCGCCCAGATGGCCGTGTGCCAGGGCTTGATGAGGGGCTGGCCGTCCTCGCCGAGGAGCGCGGCCACCGCGAAGGGGATCGAGCCCCCGAGACCGCCGGGGGCGTTGAGTGCCGGTGTGACCTGCACGTCGGTGAGGGGCAGGTCCCAGTGGAGGAACTCACCCGACGGGATCCGCTGGGCAATGTACCGCCAGGTCACGCCGGCCCCTCGGTGAACTGGACGTCGACCATGATGGAGGACGCGTTGTCCATGCGGGGCGGGCCGCCGTTGACGAGCCTGGTCCCGACGAGCCGGATCGGCTGGCGGGTGCCGCGCATGGCGGCGGGGATGGTGACGTCGTCGGACACGCCCCACGTCTCGCGCATCTCGACGCCGTCGGCGGCCGTCGGGTCGAGCGCCCACTTCACGTCCTGGGTGCGGACGTTACCCTCACCCCAGTCGCCCGGGCGGCCGATGCGCGCCCAGATGGTGCCCTGAGCGGCGGAGCGGGACACGCGCACACCGCCCCAGGTGGCGACGATGTTCGCGTGCGTCGCCCACTCGGGGACGTCGATCTCCCAGATGGCCTCGGCGAAGTCGGGCCAGTACTCCGAGGACGGGGACGCGGTGTCGAGCGCGTGGACCGTGGAGCCCTCGAGGTTGTGCGTGAACAGGCGCCGGTAGGTCTTCGGCTGGGCGACCTCACGGAGGTCAGTGATGTGCTCCGCAAGGACGTCCCCACGGTTGGCGGGGCGCGTGATCTTCGCGAGCGCGATCGCCGGGTAGTTGAGGCCAAGCTCGCGGATCGACCGGATGCTCGAGGAGACGTTCTGGATGACCGCGAGGCGCCGGTACTCGAAGCCGTTCGGGTTCGCCGGCGCGTTCCCCTCGTACTGGGGGTCGAGGATCCGCGCGATGACGAGGTCGGTGCGTCCGCTGCCCGACGGCGTGGGCGGCAGGACGGTGGGGCCGTTGAGGATCTGCTCGGAGAACCAGCGCGCTGAGTACGTCTGCAGGGTCCCGCCCGGGTAGCGGTTGAGGAGCAGGCACCCGCCCGGTGCGACGCGCACGCCGTTGCCCGTGGGTGTCATCGGCAGCACCCGCAGCGACTGCGGCGAGGAGATGCCCTCCGCGCCACCCGTCGAGTCGTACAGCTCACCGCGGGCCACCTCGGGCGAGTGCTCCGCCCCGCCACCCACGAACCACGGAGTCGAGTCCGCTGCCATCAGGCCCTCCTAGAAGTCGTCATCACAGGGACCACCAGGCGTCGCGCCAGGTGACCGTCGCGGTCGCCGTACCGGTCCCGTCCGTGCCGCCGAAGGTGATCTCCTGCTGGCCGGGCTGCAGAGCTGCGTCACGCAGCCGGGTGCGGCGGGTGAGGCGGCCCCCCACCGACGCGCCGTCCGACCGCAGGGCCGTCGTCGTGAGTGCGTCGACGGTCACGGTCTCGTCGTAGGCGATGTGCCCGGCGACGCCGATCTCCCAGCCGAGGGCGCGCACGAACGGGTCGCTGATCGGCCCGCGGAACGTCACGGCCACCGGGGCTGGCGCGTCACCGGCGGCGGTCACGAACCCCGCGCGCGGCGCGCTGGAGCGCACCGTGGACAGGGGCGCCGCCAGTGGTGCCATGAGGCCCCCCACGGACGCCGGCACGATCGACAGCGTCACCGACTTCGCCACGTCGTTGAAGTGCCGCGGGTCGGCCAGCTGGAACGTCGCCAGGACCGGCGCCCGGCCGTGGTGCCAGGCGTGCCGCACCGCCTCACCCGCGGGGGTGAAGCGGCGCGGCCGCCCGTACACACGGCGCTGGCGACCCGGCAGCCCGTACCGCAGCACCGACAGGGCTCCCGGGGTGTCCGGGCCCTGCCATGTACGGCGCAGACGCCCGAGAGCGTTCAACGTTTGCCCCTCGGCGCGGACCCGCAGGTCGAACGTCCACTCGGGAGCGTCCTCACTGTCGCGGCCCATGAGCCGGCCGAGCGTCCCGGCGATGTGCTCGTCCGCGGTGACCCGCGCACGGGTGCCGAGGTCGAGCTCCTGGACCCACACGTCGTGGTCCTCGGTGCCGAAGGAGTAGCCGTCGAGGATGAACTCTCCGTCGATCACAGGTCGATCCCCCCTCCGAAGCCGGACGTCAGGCCAGCTGCGTGGAGCGCGTGGACGAGGGTCTTGCCGGTCTCGTTCGCGACGTCCATCGGGACGGCGTTGAGGTAGATCTGGACGGGCGGCGGGGTGGATCCTGTCCAGGCTGGCTGGTAGGCGCGCGGCGCGACGAGGGACCCGGTGCCGTTCGCGAGGCCGGGCAGGCGCGGGAACGTGCCTGCGTGGATCGCCTCGAGGATCGGCCGGTACTCGGCCGTCCGCTCCTTGGTGGTGACCCACTCGCCGCGGTGGACGACGCCGGCGGGCTCAAACTTGCCGCCGTCACCGGTGTACCCGCCGGACCAGAACTCGCCCTGTCCCATCTGCACGGTCCGCTGGTATGTCGTGACGGAGCGGCCGTTGTTCCGGGCGACGAACTGGTCGAGCTGCGACTGTGCCGTGCCGGTGTTCGCGGTGATGTTGACCGCCGCGGACGAGGACCGGATGGTGTGAAGCAGGCTCGACAGCTCACGTTGCGCCTGGGCGTCGTTCCCGGCGATGTCCGCGACGCCCCGGCTGCCGTTGATGGCGGCGATGAGGTCGTCGAGGGTCATGTCGGCGGGGACGCGGTTGCCCAGGAGGGTGACCGTCCCATCGGACTCGTTGACGTTCCCGAGGAGCTCCCCGAGGGTCGAGTCGGCCGGGACCCGGTTGCCGTTGATGGACACGGTGCCGGTGGCGTTGTCGACCTCGACGAGGTAGCCGCCGAGGTCGATGAGGGCCTGCTCGGTGTTCGCGCTGATGTGCGTGCCGTAGGTCTCCTCGTCGACCTGCTGCCCGAACCGGGCCAGGTCGTTGAGGGCCGGCTCCGTGTCGGCCTCGATGCCCAGGTGGACGGGCTGCTCGTTGAACGCCGCGTCGACGTCCGCCGCGACCTCCGCCGCGACAGCATCACCCGTGCCGGTGTACGCCTCGATGAGCTCGCGGCGCTGCTCGGGGGCGGCGTCGATGAACGCCTGCAGCATCGGGGCGCCCTCCGCGCCGGCCGCGAGGAGGTCGTTGACCATCTGCTCACCGGCGGCCTGCAGCTCCCGGGGCATCTCCTCACGGACCAGGCGCGCGGCCGCGACCGCGTTCTCACCCCAGTTCGCGAGCGCCTCGCCCTGCTCCTTGAGCTGGGCGATCCAGTCGGCCATGGACACGTCCTGGCCGTTGTAGAAGTCATCCCACGAGTCATCCGCCGTCTCCGTGGCGGCGGCCTGCTCCTCGGCCCACTCCCGGGTCTTGTCGATGACGGCCTGGTAGGCGTCGGTTACTCCACCGAACGACCCGCCCGCCTCGAGCATCATGTCGAACCACTTCTCGAAGGCCTCAGATGCGGCCTCGAGTTCCTCGGCGGACTGCCCGACCTGACCGGAGAACTCGCCGGTCGCCGCGGTCGTGGCCGCGGTCGCGTCAGCGGTGAGGACCTGCTCGGCCTTCATCGCGGCGAGCGCGTCCACGTAGCCAGGGACGAGCTCGCGGAGGTCCTCGATGTCCCCGCCGCCGGCCTCCCACGCCTCACGGAGGGTCTCGAACTGGGCGCGGGCCTCCTCGGCGTGACCGGACTGGACCATGCTGGCGAGGGACTGGCCGATGGCGTCGAACTGCTTGACGATCGCGTCGCGCTCGACGGACCCCTCACGGTCACCGAGGGACCAGATCTCACCGCCGAAGTCGTTGAGCCGGTCCATGATGCTCGGCGACGTGAGCCGTTCGATGGCTCCCTGGAGGCCGTCGATCTTCCGGAAGTTGATGTTTGAGCCGAGGTTGCTGAACATCGCGTCGATGTCCCCGGCGGCCGTATCCAGGCCCAGGAGCGCCGCGGTGGTCTCGTCGACCGACGCCGCGCCCTCGGACATCGATGTGAGGACGCCGTCGATGATCGTGAGCGTCGCGAGCGCTGCGGCGGTGGCCCCGGCCGCGCGCGTCACGCGACCGAGCCCGGTCGCGAGACCGGGTGCCATGGTGCGCAGGTCACGGAACGCCTTGACGGTGTCGATGACGCGGGGGAACAGGAGCAGGAATCCGCCCGCGGCGAGGGACGCCACACCGGCTACGGACCCGAGGGTGACGAACGTGTTCTGCAGCGGGTCGGGCAGGTCGGAGATCCACCCGAAGAAGTCGGAGACGGCCTCGGACGCGCCCACGATCGCGGGCAGGAACGTCTCCCCGAGGCTGATGCCGGCGTCGACGATGTTGTTCTTCGCGATGTCGAGCTGTGCGGCGGTCGTCTCGAGGCGCTTGCCGAACTCATCCTGCAGGGCGGTGTTCGACTGCCACGCGGCGGCGCCCATGTCGAGGGACTCGGTGAGGAGGTCCCCGGACTCGGCCATCGTGAGGAGCGCCTGGGATACGCGGATGTCGGACATGCCGAGCTCGGACAGGACACCGAAGACGTCCCCGCCGGCGGCGGAGATGCCGCCGAGGCCCTCGATGAAGGTCGCGACCGCGCGGGCCGGGTCCTCCTCGAAGGCGGCGGCGAAGTCCTGCGCGGACATGCCCGCGACGTCGGAGAACGCGGTCAGGTCGTCGCCGCCCTGGGAGACCGCCGAGGCGATGTCCATGAACACGCGGCTGATGGCGGTGCCACCGGCCTCAGCGTTGATGCCGACGGAGGCGAGGGCGTTGGCGTAGCCGAGGACGTCGGCCTCGGACATGCCGATGACGGACGCGGTGGAGGAGATCCGCTGCGCCATGTTGAGGATCTCGGCCTCGGTCGACGCGCCGTTGTTCCCCAGCTGGACGAGGGTGGCGCCGAAGCGCTCGACGCCGGCGGAGCCCTCGCGGTCGAGGGTGCCCATGACGTTGGAGATCTGGGCGATGTTGGTGGCGGCCTCGTCGGCGGTGAGGTTCGTCGTCTCACCGAGGGCGATCATCGTCTGCGTGAAGCCCTGGACGTCCTCGGTCTTCACACCGAGCGCGCCGGCGGCCTCGGCGACGGCAGCGATCTCGCCGTGCGCGGCGGGCAGCTCGCGGGCCATGCCCCGCAGGCCCGTCTCGAGGCCGGCGAGCTGGGTCTCGGTGCCGTCGACGGTCTTCGTGACCCCGGCCCACTGGGACTCCCAGTTGACCGCGGCTGCTGCGGAGGCGCCGAGCCCGGCGACCGTGGCCGTCCCGAACCCCACCATGGTGGCGCCGGCGAGGTCCCACGACTCGCGCTGCAGGTCGGCGGACTGGACCAGGCGGCCCATGCCGGTCTGCGCGACGGTCGAGGACTGGTCGGCCTTCTTCGCGAGCTGCTCGAGGGACTGTGCGCCGGAGTCGATCTGGCGCTTGAAGTCGGCGACGTTCGCGCGGAGGGTGACGGAGACGGAGCGGTTCGTCACGAAGACACCTCCCGGGCGGTATGAAGTTGGGGCACACTGGGTCGATGGACACGACCCGTGAGCAGGGCAAGGCCCGCTGGGTGACGGTGGCGCTCGTGGTGGCGCTTCTCGTGGCGGGGTGGGGGATCGGCGCGTTCGCGGTCGACCGGTCGGAGTTCGGTCTGCTCGTGGCGATCCCAGCGGTCGTGGTGGCCGTGCTCGCCTACCAGCGCCGCGGCCGCGCCTAGCCCCGCCGCCCCTTCTTCGGGGCGCGCTTGGTGAGCTTCTGCACCCACGTCAGCGTCCCGGGCGTCGGCCGGGAGTCCTTCCCGGAGTGGGCCTCCTGCCACTGCTCCCGCACCGCGCAGGCGTGACAGGTGACTTCCTGTACCTCGAAGCCGCCGCTGTGCGCGCCGTCGTGGGCCTCGTCGATGTAGTGGCCGCACCCGCCGGCACACTTCGACCGCTCGTGGATGACGTGCGCCTCGGCGAGGAGGGTGTCGGTGGTGGACCATCCGCCGTCGCTGATCCGCATGACCTGCAACGGCGGACGGCCTCCCCACGCCTTGGCGGTCTCTACCGCGAGGAGGATCCCCGCCCACCGCTCTTGGCGGTAGAGCCGCGCAAGAAAGGGGCGTCCACGCTCACCGGCTGCGTGTTGGCCAGGGTGGCGGCGACGACGACCTTCTTGACCTGCGGCTCGGACACGCGGCGGAACTGCTCGAGGAGCTCGTAGGTGACGCCGGCGGGCTCGACGATCTGGGCGGCGACCCTGCGGAGGACCTTCTCGGTGGCGTCGGTGACGCCCTGCTCGTCGAGGTCGGCCTCGACGCGCGCGATCCAGTCGTCGGAGCGGCCCTCGACGACGACGTCGATGACAGCGCCGGGGGCGGTCATCTGCTCGACGATGCCCTCGGCCTGCTTGCGGAGGGTGAGGACCTTCTTCTGGTTGCCGGCGCGGGCGGCGAGCTCGATGTCCTCGCCGATGCGGTCGAGCTGGGCCTTGAGGTCGGCGCGCGCGTAGAGGGTGACGGCGCGGCGGGTCGGCTTCGCGCCGGTGACGAACGCGGCGAAGTCGAACGTCTCGGCGGACAGGGACGCGTCGGGGCCGACGTCACGGATGCCGTCGGTGAGGGGGGTGCTGGCGGGCTTGGTGCCCAGGGTCTCGTCGGTCACTTCGGGCCTCCACGGCTCTCGTCACTGCTGGATGGGTGGGTCCACGGCTCGTGTGGTGGTTGGGGGCCGGTGGGGGCGCGGAGCCGTGGATGAACACGCGCCCCCACCGGGGTCTGTCAGCCCGCGGCGGCGATCTTCTGGAAGCGGAAGAACTCGCCGACCGCGAGGGGGGTGACGTACTTGATGAAGCCGCCACCGTCGGACGGGTCCTGCATGTCGTCGGGGCGGACCGTGTAGATCGAGTACTCGTCGGCCGCGGTCCACTCCTCGTCGGGGTCGGGACCGAGGCGGTCCATGACCCACATCTCCTGGCCCTTCTCCTTGAAGAGCGCGAACACGGTCTCCGTGTCGGAGTCGGTGAGGGGCCGGCCGTTGGCGTCGAGGTCCCGGAACGGGGTGACGTTCCCCGAGGCCTGCGACTGCGCGAAGTGGGAGTGCTGCCCCTTCGCGCCGAGCGGCGTGTCGTTGTGGGTCGTGGACCCCGTCGGGGACAGCCGGTAGTCCGACTTGAGGACGTGGTCGTGGATGTCGATGCCGGCGTTGGCCTCGGTGGCCGTGACGGCCTGGAGGTTCGCGGGCTTGGTGGTGAGGACGGTGACCTTGCGGCCCCCGTCGGCGGCGGTGAACGGCATGGGCTCAGCCCTCCTGTCGGTCGGTGGCGGAGCCCGTGACGGGCGGCGCCTTGGGGGTGGGCCCGCCCGAGGGCGGGGTCTTGCGGAACGGCTTGGACAGGCGCGGGTGCTCCATCCACGCCTCGGGGACGGAGACCCGCGCCCCGGTGTCCTTGCGGTAGACCAGGACCTTGCTCGTGGCCATGGGTGCCTCCTCAGGCGGTGGTCGAGTAGTACAGCGGCAGGAAGTACCTGGCCGGCGTGGTGTCGGGGTCCTTCTGGACGGGGACCTCGGTGTCGGTGCGCTCCCGCAGCCGCACCCACGGCGTCAGTGCGGCGCCCTCGAGGCGTTCCCGGACGACGCCGATCGCGGCGAGGAGCCAGCTGGTGGTGCCGGCGACGACGGTGACCTGCGGGTTCCAGGTGAGGTGCCCGCCCGGGTCGTCGGAGACGGGCCGCTCGACGGTGGGGCGGCCGGCGGTGGCCCACACGACGACGTAGGGGTAGACGCGGCCCTGTGGGTCGGCGGGTGGGTGCGGGGGGACCTCGCCGTCGTACAAGGTGACCGTGGCCCCGGTGAGCCGCGCGAGGAGCGCAGCGTGGAGGTCGGCCGCGGTCACAGGACGCTCCCGCCGAGCTGCGCGATGGCCTCGATGAAGACGGGCTCGTGGCGGTCGGCGGCGGGGAACAGGAACGGCTGCGCCGCCATCTTCGAGGTGCCCAGCTCCTGCCAGAGGCCATAGGACGCGGTAGGGCCCACCTCGGCGGACATCTCGCCGTGGCGACCGTCGCCGGTCACGGTGGTGGAGATGGAGGACTGCAGGTTGCCGAACTCATAGGGCGCGGCGATCTGCGCGTCCCGCTGAATGTCGAGTGCGGTCTTGCGGACCGCCTTGGAGGCCTTGGCGCCGACGTGGCCGGCAGCGTTGGTGAGGGTGGCGGCGAGCTCGCGGACCTCGGAGGTGTCGAAGTCGATCACGGCTCCTCCTGGGCGGGCTGGTTCGTCAGGTCGAGGTCGCAGTACAGGTCCCGCTCGAACCGGTGCGAGGCGTGCGTGACACCGGTGACGGTGAGGACCTTCCCGACCAGCTGGGGGTCGTCGGGGCACTCGTCGACGCGGACCCTGGCGCCGACGGGTGTCTCGGCGGCGTCGGCGGCGACGGCGAAGAGGTAGGCGCGGGGGGAGACGTCCTGCCCGGCCGCGTCGCGGGACTGCTCGCGGGTGGTGAGCGCCTGCGCACGGAAGGCGCCGACGTGGACCTGTGCGCCCGGGCCTGGGTCGGCGGGGGTGGTGGGCCCGGTCTGGGGGTCCCAGCCACCGGCGGCCGCGGCCGTGGGGGCGGTGATGGTGCACCGCCCGGTGAGGGTGCCGGTCGCGACGGGCTGGTGGTGGGCGGACCAGTCGGGGTGGATGACCCTGGTGGACGGGAAGGGCATGGGTCACCGCCAGGGGTGGAACTCGAGGACGCCGATGCTGTCGCCGTCGTCTTCGTCGGTCTCGGCGCGTTCCTGGGCGGCGCGGGCACGGTGGCCGGCGGCTTGGGCGCGGAGCTCGGCGGCGACCTTGACGCCGTCGGTGGTGAGGTCCTGGGTGCGGATGACCTTCCCGACGAGCGCCTCGGACACGGCGATGGCGTCGAGGGCGTCAGCTGCGGCGAGGCGGACCCGCCATCTGTCCGTGGTATCGATCTCGAGCTGCGGGTCGGGGATGTCGTTGAGGGCGAGGTAGCCGGTGAGGTGGTCATCGGTGAGGACCTGGCGGTCGGGGTCGACGTCAGCGAGGAGGAGTCGGAGCGTGTCGAGCGGGACCATCTGTCCTCCTCAGGGAGTGGGTGGTTGGGGCGCAGGTCGGTGTGTGCGGGAGAGAAAGGAACCCGGCATGGCTCCCCCTGAACCGCCTTCACGCAACAGTGCGGCCGGGGACGTGTTGACGCCCCAACCACCCGGGGTGGCGGCCTGGTCAGGCCTGGCCGGTGGCGGCGTAGGTGTGGATCGGGTCCACGTTCGCCGAGCCGACGACGTGACGGACGCGGTAGAACACGCCGTCCTCGTTGAACGACCCCTCGGTCGGGTCGATCGACCCGCCGCCCGGACGGTTGCCGGCGTCGTTCTTGATGCGGATGTCCGGCGTCTCGTGCCCGCGGAGGAACGCGACCGCGATGGCCGGGCGGGGCCCGTTCGGCTCGGGGAGCACGAACCAGGCGAGGCCCTTGATGCGGCGGTTGACCTCGAGGCGGATGCTGACGTTCCGCAGCGGGTTCGGCTCCACGACCGTCTTGTTGCCGGTGACGGTGCGGATCTCGGTCGCGTTGAGGATCTGACGGGCCGTCATCTCCTGCGCCGGGCCGACGACGAGCACGAGGCCACCGTCCGGCGGCACGAGGTTGCCCTCGTCGTCCTCCCGGGTGGAGACCTTCGTGATGGCCGCGCCGAGGTTCGCGTGGTCGAGGACCTTCGCCTCGGGCGCGTTCCCGTTGTCCGCCTTGAAGAACTCCGGGTTGGGGGCGCCCGTGGCCGGGACGACGAGCCGCTCGAGCGCGGTGACGTCCTCGGTGATGCCGGCGGCGGCGGCGAAGTTCGACGGGATGCGCTGCAGCTCGTCGAGGTCGTCGTTGATGCTGGCCTCCCACGAGAACCCGAACCGGCGGCCGAACTTGGCGACCTCGATCTGGTACTCGCGGGTGTCGTGCACAGCCTCGGGGTACTCGGTGAGCTCGGGGACGCGCTCGAGGGCCGTGCGGCCACCGAGGAGATCGACGAGCTTCTTCGGCTTGAAGTTCCGGACCGTGGTGCGGGTCGCGAACCCGGCCCACTGGGGGGTCTGGGCGCGGTAGGCCGCGAGGAGCTCACGGTCGAGGACGTCGCCGGTGACCGACCGGAACAGGTCGGACGTGGACAGGGCCTCGCGGACGAGGAGCGCGGCGCGCTCGGAGCCGTCCCAGGCGCGGCCCCACATGGCGGCGGCCTCGACGATGGCCTGCGCGCGCTTGGGGGAGTACTGGCGGCGCTGGGTGGGGGAGGCACCGAGGAGGGTGCCCGCGTCGGTGAGCCCGAACGACTCGCCGACGTTGATGATGCTGCTGCTCATGGGGGCCTCCTCAGACCTGGGCGAGAGCGACGCGGATGACGCCGGCGCCGGAGCCCTTGGTCTCCAGCGCGTAGCCGAACAGGGTGTTGTCCGTGGCGGTCGCCGTGAGGGCGTTGCCGGACGTGATGTAGACGGGCGTGCCGACCGAGGCGATGGCGCCGGTGACGGGCAGGTCGTAGGCGCCGTGGCGCCACACCGAGGCGTAGCCCTCCGGGTTGCCGCCCTGGCCCTCCTTGGTGACGGTGACACCGATGAGGGAGCCGACCTTGACGGGGGCGCCGGACTCGGTGTTGTTGGGGACGGGGAGGGACACCTTGAGGCCCTCGTGGAACGCGACGTTCTTGGCCATGTCAGGCCTCCTTCACGGTGCGGCCGAACGCGCCGCCGACGGCGGCGTCGATGGCGGACTCCGACACGGCGGTGTCGCCGCCGGTGAACTGGGTGTCGCCGCCGAGGCCACGGACGCGGCCGGTGCCGGCCGCCTCCTGGGCGGCGGCAGCGGCCTCGGTGACCGCAGTGGTGAACGCGGCCTGGTCGAGGCGCCCGTCCTCCCCGAGGGGCAGGTCGGCGAGGAGGCCACGGGCCTCCAGGGCGTTGAAGTCGTGGTCGGCCTCGGCGATGATCCGGGCCGCGCGCTCACGGTCGGTCTCGCGGTGGGCCTCGGTGACGGCGGTGCGGGCCTCGTCACGTTCGCGGGTGAGGGTGTCGCGCTCGGACTCGAGCGCGGTGGCCCGGCCGGCGTCCGTCTCGAGCTGACGCAGTCGCGTCTCCTCGATCTGGATGGATGCCATGGTGTCCTCCTTGAGGGACTCGGTGGCGGTGGACTGCCCGGCCGGACGGCTCGGGACACTTTCGGTGACGGGCACGTAGGTCACGACCCGCTGCACTTCGACGGGGGTGCCGTCGAGGGCGGTCGCGACGTCGTTCGTCACGGTGTACGTCTGCGTGTAGGTGCCGCTGTTGCCGCCGTTCTCGACCTCGAACGTGACGGTGCGGGCGGTCTCGTCGTAGTCGATGACGTAGGCGTACTGGCCCGAGCCGGTGGCGTGCGCGTCACGGACGAGTTGGCGGAGCTCCTCGGACCGCTGCTGGTTCGACGCCTCGACGACGGTCGCCTCGGTGACGATCAGTGGGGACCGTTCCCGGGCGGACTCGTAGACCTCGCGGATGCGGCCACCGCGACCGGCCTTCGTGACGAAGTCGACCGAGATGGCCTGGTCGATGGACTCGATGATCGGCTTGCCGGTCGCTGGGTCCGCGGACTCGGACACGGTGGCGCCGGCACGGATGCTGCAGCCGATGGCGTCCTTCATCTCGTGGAGGACCTCGCGCCAGGGGCCGAAGGGCTTGGCCTCGGCGACGAGCTCTCCGCCGTCCCAGCGGGCGTCCTCGACGGTGACGGCGGCGAGGTCCTTGATGGACCGCTCGGGGCGGTCGTACATCTCGGTCTCGCCGGGGTGGTCGGCGAACATGGGGGTGCCGGCGGGGAAGACCTTGTTGGTGGCGGCGGCCTCGAGGACCTCGGCCGGGTAGACGCCGGAGGAGCCGACGCCGGGGGTGATGAGGGTGATGAGCATGTTGCCGGACGTGCCGGTCCCGGTGAGGGTGGCGGACTCGCGAATGGTGCTGGTAGCCACGGTGGCTCCCTTCCGGGATGCTGGGGGGCGTGGGGCTGGATGACGCGAACGACGCGCGCGGTGAGCCTGGGGCGTGCCCTGGGCACGACTTCGTGCTGCAGTCGATGAAGGCGACGGCCGCGGGGACCGAGATGGTGCACGAGTGCACGCTGTGCGGGGCCGTGACGTTCCGGGCGCCAGGCTGGTCGACGAGGGGGGAGACCTCGCCCGGGCTGTCGTTCTAGGCCGCCCTCGGAGCCTTGCTGGGCACCATGCTGTCGCGCCACCCGTCCGTGGTGCGGCGGGTCGTCCACGCCTCGCGCGGGTAGTCACCGCGGAGCCACGCGGCGTGGCCCTTGTCGCCGAGGATGCCCCGCTGCTGGTCGACGGTCAGGCTGTCGAACCATGCGTCGGCGTCCGGGGTGGAGTCGGACGGGTCGGTGATTCCGGTGAAGCCGAGCTCGGCCCACGTCTTCGTCTTCGGCACCCGCGCGCACCGGCCCTGCTGGTGGTCGAGCGGGCCGGGCTCGTTGAGCGCGTGGACGGTGCCGTGGTTCGCGACGCACGACCGGCACGTGGAGGGGTCGAGGTGCGCGACCCACGTCCACCCGGTGAGGACGTCGGCGTTCGCCTGGTCCGTGACCTGCTGGGCGGTGCGGGCGGCGTCGAGCATCTCCGTGCGGGAGATGGTGAGCGCCCGGGTGAGGCCCCCGTTGAACCGGTCCTCGAGGCCGCGGACCATGCGCCGTGCGGCGGCCCTGGGGTTCTCGCCGACGGCGATGCCGCGGAGGAGCTCGCGGCGGATCGCGGCGGCCGCCTCGGTGCCGATGGGGCGGGACTGGGCGGTGATCCGCTGCGTGGCCCGCTCGACCATGGCCGCGATCTGCACGGGGTCGGCGCGGACGAGCGTGGCCTGCAGCTCGGCGCGGCGGATCCCGGTGAGCTGGGAGGCGATCATGTCGTGCTCGGCGCGGGCGGCGTAGTCGATGACGACCTGCACGTCCTGGCCGATGGTGATGCCGGTGCCCTCGGCGAGCCGGTCGAGGGCCTGCGCGGTGGCCTCCATGGCAGCCTGCGCGCGCTGGGAGCGGATCACCATGGTGCGGGTGACGCGGCCGCGCTGGGCGCCGAGGGCGAGGTCGGTGACGGCGGCGTCGAGCTCGCCGACCACCTGCTCCCACGCCAGTCCCCAGGCCTCGACGAGGCGGCGGGTGCGGGTGTCGGTGACGCCGGTGAGGAGCTGGTTGAGCTCGTTCTCGATGCGGAGGGTGTCGCGGTTGATGGCCACGGTCAGTCCCCCCGCACCTCGACGGTGCCGTCCTCCTTCGCGGGGCGACGGCACTGGCAGGAACGGCGGGCGCAGTAGGTGCGCGGCTCCTTCTCGCCGAGCACGTGATCCACGACGAGGATGCAGGGCTCGACCGCGTCTGCGGGGACGACGTACTCACCCGCGCGGAGTGTCCCCTTGATGTCCGTCATCACTGCCCTCCCCTCAGCGCCTCGGCCGGGTCCCGGCCCTCACGCCACGCGTCGACCGCGGCCCGGCCGGCCGTCGCCTCCGGGTCGACCCAGTTCCCGTCGTCGTCGGTGGCCTGGTCTACGAGCTCGTCGATGTCCCGGACCCCGAGCGCCGACAGCATCAGCTTCAGGGTCTGCACCGGCGGCATCTTGCCGGTGCCGTCCGCGTCGACGATCGCCTTCATGATCGTCTCGAGCGGGGTGTCGTCCAGCGCCGGCCACACGACCTCGATGGTGTCGTCGTCCGCGTTCGCATCCCCGGCCAGGGACACGACCTCGCGGGGCGCGTGCGGGTCGCGGATGACGGTGCCCTTGAGCGGCCCGCCTGGCGCTTTCACGGCTTGCCGGATCACGTACTGGGCGAGGGCCCGGTACGTGTCGGTCCACAGGGCCTGCCGCTGCATCATGGCGAGCCGGGTGGGGAGGTTGAGGGTCTCGGCGACCGCGCGCGCACCGGTCTGGCCGGGGTCGGACAGGAGGGTGGTGACGGGGATGTCGAGGGCGGCGGCGACCATGGTGGCGAGCGGCCGCCCGGACTCGGCGTCGATGGTGGCGCCGGTCTTCGGGATGGCCTCGAGGGTGACGTCCTCGGGGCCGTGGAACGTGGCGCCCGCGTTGGTGTCGTTCCCGGTCGGGGTGGTGCCGGCGGGGCGTCGGGAGAGGGCCTGGCGGAGCTTCGCGGACTTCGAGCCCTTGGAGGTGGCCCGCCACGCGAACTGCGACAGCGACTTGACGAGGGTGGCCCAGTCGGCGAGGAAGTCGCGGTACGCGCGGGCCCAGGCGAGGGCGGCGTAGGCGTCTCCGATGCCGAACTGCCACCCGTCGAGGTGGTTGACCTTCACGTGGTGGACCGGGGCGTCCCAGTGGACGGGGTGGCTCTGCTCGCCGTGCTCTATGAAGCGGGGCCGGCGTGCGGGCCAGTAGTCGAGCGCCGGGTAGAAGTCGGTGCGGATCGTGGACACGACCCGGCCCTGCTCGTTCACCCCGCGGGCGGTCCACTGGCGGCGGTAGAACCACGGCTCGGACCGGTCCTCGGGGTTCGTGATGACCTCGGCGACCTCGTCGAACGGGATGGTGCGCAGCTGCACGTGCCCGGTGCGGGGGTTCGTGAAGCACGCGATGAACAGGTTCCCGTCCGTTCCGAGGCCCCGCTCGAGGGTCTCCTGCGCCTGCCCGCCGGTGACGGCGGCCTGGTTGCCGGGGTCGCCCCACCATGCCTGGATGACGGCGTTGACGTCCTGCTGCCCGTCCTCGCCCTGCCCGTTGGCGCGCGCGGAGATCTCGACGCCCTGCCCGAACACGTAGGCCTGCCGCACGGCGAGGCCGCGCTTGATGAGGGGGTTGCCGATGGCGAAGACGCGGGCGTTGCGGGCCATCGAGCGCAGGCCCTCGCGGGAGAACTCCTGCTCCATGCCGGCGGTGAGCTTCGTCCAGCCGGCGTCGTCCATGGCGAGCTCGAGGTCAGCGAGGGACTCGCGCAGGACCTCGACCTCGTTGCGGTAGCGGGCGGTCTCTTCGACGGCGTGCTCGATGAGCGTGGAGCGGGTGAGGAGGTTGCCGAGCAGGGCCACGGTGTCTCCTCTCCGCGGGGGTCAGTACGTGCCGAGGTAGGTGTGCGGGTCCATGTCCTCGACGAGGTCGTCGCTGGTGACCATGTCCTCACCGGCGATGAGCGGGTGGAGGAGCAGCTGGTTGATGGCCTGCGACAGGGCGTCGATGGTGTCGTCGTGGGAGCCGTTGGGGAACGCGCGTGCTTCCTCGAGGAGGTCCTCGACGTTCGGGAGGAGTGCCGCCTCGGGGATGTGCACGTTGCGGGAGTGCACGAACGGGGAGATGGCGGCGGCGCGCGCGTACTTGCTGCCCTCGGGTTCGACGGGGATGAGGCCGGGGACCTGCCGGGCGAGCGCGTTGATGACCGCGGGCCCGTTGGCCTTGTCCTCGACGAACTTCGCGGACGCCTGCGGCCACCTGGCGGTCATGGCCTTCACGGCGGCGATCGACTTCGTGAACGAGAGCCGGTCACGGACCTGGTCGAGGAGCCACACGTCGACGCCCTGCCGGAGCCACACCTGCCCGACGACGTAGTCGCTGGACTTCGTGTCCTTGAACGCCATGTCCCACGACTGGACGAGCTCGAAGTCGTGCCCGGGGATGATCCTGGCGCCGTCACCGCGGTCGTACCAGAGGGGCTGGTCGTAGCGGGACCACTCGGCGGGGAACAGGTCGCCGGAGTCGGGGGAGGGGCGGCCCTGGTAGAGGCTGGCCCAGGTGCGGGGTCCGGCCTGCCGTTTGCGGCGCTCCCACTGTGCGCGGGTGCGGGGCACGAGGCGGCCGGTCTTGCGGTCCTTGTAGGTGCGGGCCGACTCCATGAACTCGCCGGGCTGACGGCCGAGGGGGTCGGTCTCGCCCTTTTCGGGGCGGTGGTCGGCCTGGGCGGGGATGTTGACGACGCGCCACTGGTCGCCGTCGTCGGACTTGAGGAGGCGGCCGGCGAGGTCGTCGTGGTGCCACCGGGTGAGGATGAGGATGACCGGGGCGCCGGGGGCGAGACGCGCGGACGCGACGTCGGTCCACCACTCCCACACGCGCTCACGGAACGTCTCGGAGTCGGCCTGCTCACGGTTCGACAGGGGGTCGTCGATGAGCATGACGTCCGCGGGCCTCGAGGTGAGGCCACCGCCGATGCCGACGGAGTAGACGCCGCCGACGTGGCCGGCGAGCTCGAACTCGTTCTGCGCACCGACGTCGTCGGCGATGCGGATGCCGAGCTCGTCGGCGTGGGTGGTGATCTCGCCGCGGATGAGGCGGCCCATGCGGCGGGCGGGCCCGGCGGCGTAGGACGCGACGACGATGCGGTCGTCGGGGTGGGTGGCGAGCCGGTGGACCGGGGTCCACTTCGTGGTGAGCGTGCTCTTGCCCTCCTGCGGGGGCATGGACACGATGAGGCGCCCGTCGAGGGTGTCGAGGGTTTCGGCGATGGCCTCGTTGATGAGGTCGATGGCGGGGGTGCGCCGGAACTTCGGGTCGAGGGCGCCGGCCATGTCCGCTGGGGTGGCCCAGCGGGGGGCGGCGGGGGGCTCGAAGGAGCGGGCGGCGTGCTCGAGGAAGGCGAGGTCCATCGAAATTGAACCTCCTTGAGCCAACCTCCTGGGATGCTCCTGAGTGATCCCCACACCGGCGGGGAAACGAGACGAGGAGAAGTCGATGACGACGTACTTGGTGACCTATGACCTGACCGCTCCCGGCCGCAACTACGACGACCTATATGAAGCGATCAAGTCCTACGGGACGTGGGCGCATGTCGTGGAATCGGTCTGGGAGATCTGCTCGGACACGACGACTGCCGCGCATGTCCGCGATCATCTCGGCCAGTTCCTGGACGGTAACGACAAGATTTTCGTGACCGTCGTCGGGAGAGAGTCGGCTTGGCGGGGACTGCGCGAGTCTCTAACGGCGTGGCTGAAAAAGAACCACGGCGAGTGAGTATGCGGCGAGGCGCGACGATTCGAATGTCAGAGGTCCGTGCGACTCTCGGCTCGATCTCCACATCGGGTGGAGGCAGAGACCGAAGGAACGCCAGATGAGTTTGACCTATGAGCAGCAAGAGCGTGCGCAGAAGCTGTACCAGGCCATGCTGACGACGCCGCACTGGGTGGGAGGTGACGGCAGAAGCCCTCTGTGGTGGGGGCACCTGGTGTCGTCGATCCTCGTCGTGACGGGTGAGGATGAGATCACCTACGTGACCCTGCGGAGCGAGGGCCGTGAGGATGAGGCCGGCGCCTTCGACCTCGAGGGGGTCATCTTCACTGATCGGGTCGCCGTTCACTTCACCGGTGTTGCGGTGGACCGCAATGACTACCTCAGGGAGCCGGCCGTCCAGGCCGTGCCGCTGAGCGAGCTCACGTCGGTCGACGTCTGGTCTGAGGCGGACACTCAGGATCAGCTCACGGGGATGACGTGGCCGGGGAACGTAAAGGCGACGTTGCTGTTCCGGTCAGGGAAGTCGGTCGCCATTCCGCTGCGGCGACCTCAGAACCAGGACGAGCGCACACCGCTGCAGAGGGTGGTGGTTGGGCTGTCGCGCCACCTGTGAGGACCGCGAACGCCCCTCGGCCGCCGGGGGCGGGAGGGGCGTTCGACCCGGTGTCTAGAGACACCTGTCCGAGGCGAACGTTACGAGACTCTGTCCCGCGGCGCAACCATCGACACGCCGAGGGCGTCGCGGAGGTCGCCGAGGCGGAACAGGGGCCGACCGGACCGGTCCTTGCCGCGCATCGGCACGGGTGCGGTGGTCGTGCCTTCCGCGTGGTCGCGCTTGGCCCGGTGTGCCCACACGCGCAGGGTGCCGGGCCGGGCGTCGGGGAGGGCGGCCTCGGCGTCCTTGACGGTGACGAGGGTGTCGGGGTCGAGGCGTGCGGCGTCGGCGAGACGGATCCGCGCGGCCATCCGGTAGGCGGCGTCGCTGTAGTGCATGCCGCAGGTCTCACAGGTGATGTCGTCCCCGAGGCCGTCGCGGCGCCACTCGCGGACGAGGTGGCCGCCGCACTCGATGCAGGACTCTCCGGTGCGCTGGGGCCGGTAGGGGTCGAAGGCCTGGGCGGTGTGGAGGAGCTCGCGCATCTCGGTGCGGTAGTCGTCCCAGGCGGCGGGGCCGGGGTGGTTGGCGGCCCAGATGAGGTGGGCGCTGAGGTAGTTCGCGGGGGCGGTGGTGCTGGCGCCCGGGTCACCGGACTTCTCGGCCCAGGCGTCGGCCCACTCGGTGAGGACGTCGTCGACGCCGGCGGGGGAGCGAACGCCGCGGGCCTGGTAGTACCAGTCGTCGATGTCGCGGCCGAGGTCGTGGGGGATGGTGGCCTCAGAGGGGCTGCCGCCGACGTTCGTGGGGTCGTAGGCGATGGCGCGCACCGGGGATGGCGGGTCATGGGCGATGCGGTCGCGGGCGGTGACGATGTCGGTGAGGAGCTGCTGCTCCTGCTCGAGGCAGCGGGCGCAGATGGGGAGGGAGGTGCCGGTGGGGTGGCCCTCGTCGGGCTCGTCGGATGGGCGGTGGACGATGCAGGTGGGGGAGGTTTCGGGGCAGGTGGCGCAGGTCCAGGTGCCGTGCTCGTCGGGGACGGTCCAGATGTGCAGGTGCTCGGTCATGTGGGTCAGTCCCCTTCGCGGTCGTGGTGCTGGTGTTCGGTGGCGATGTCGTGGGCGATGGCGGCGGCGACGATCGCGATGAGGCCGGCGTAGATGCCGAGCGCCCAGTCGAGGAACTCGTGCGCGGTCACGGCGCCCCACCTCCCGCGGCCAACGCCCGAAGCTCGCGCGGCACGATCTCCACCACGGACTCCTGCCACACGTCCCGCATCCCCGGCGCCATGCCGGCGGCGAGGAGCTGCTCGAGCATGCCGTCCAGGACCCGGCGAATCACACCGGCGACGAGAGCGCCCTGCGACTCGGCGAGCCGCACCCTGCGCTCCTCCACACCGGCCTTCAACGCCGCGGAGGCGACGGTGACGAGGTGCTTCCGCTCCCGCTCGTACAGCACGTACCAGATGGACGGGGCGGCCTCCTGCGTCGTGCCACGATCATCACCGCCGGTCTTCTCCCGGGTGACACCCCACACGAGCGAGTGCTGGCCACCCAGGTCGGCGAGCTCACCGTCGGAGTCCTCGACCTCACGCGACGGCTGCTGCTCGAGTTCCTGCACCTTCCCGCGCAGCCACTGCACGTGACCCGCCGTCCACCGCACCTCCTCGAGCAGCGCCTCCGTCGGGCTGATGTCACGCGGCAGCCCCAACGTCGTCACCGCCGCGAGCGCCTGCTGCTCCGCCACACGCCGCGCCGCAGCGGCCCTCGCACGCTGCGTGGCCCCGCCATGGACGCGGCACACGGTGCCCCCGGCGATGGCCTGACGGGCGCACTGCTGCCCGGTGGACTTCGCGGTCGCGCTGCACTGCTGCGCCATGGTCACACCCGCCCTTCATGAGGATGGTTCTCGGCGGGGGGCTCCATGAGGGTCGCCAGCGGGTTGGCCTCCATCTCGGCGAGCTGCTCACCGAGAGCGGCCAGGCTGGTCGCCACCTCTGCCTGACTGATGCCGCAGTCGCGGGCCAGGCTGTCGAACGCGTGGGCGGCGTTGATGACGGCCTGGTCGTGGGCCTCGAGCCAGGTGTTGAACACGGCTTCGGGGTCGACGAGCCTGCCGAAGCGGGCGCGGATGCCCTGGGTGACCATGGTGTGGACGTCGCTGGTGGTGAGCATCATGGCTGCTCCTGGGTGGGCCAGTGGGCGGCGTCGAGGGCCGCGGTGTGGGTGAGGGGCATGTCGTCGATGGGGTGGCCGAGGTGTCGGGTGCCCATGGCGGCGAGTACGAGCGCGTCGGCCTCGTTGTTGTTCACGACCTCGACGGTCGGGTAGCGGCGGGCGACGGCGAGGAGGACGGCGTCCTTGGGGGCGTTGCCCTTGCCGGTGGCGTACTTGGCGCGACCGGCGGGGGTGACGGTGGCGGTGGGGTAGCCACGGCGGTGGAGGGCGTGCGCGACGAGCCACCACAGGCCGTGGCGGTCGAGCTGGCCGCCTTGGCGTGCCTGGCCGAGGGAGGGGGACTCGAGGACGACGAGCTGGGCGTCGCCGAGGTTGTCGAGGATGGTGGTGGTGAGGCGGTCGAGACGGGCGGCGCGGGCGGGGAGGGTGGCGTCGGCGGTGCCCTTGCTGGTGATGGTGTCGACGGTGGTGCCGCCGGTGTACGCGTGGGCGATGCCGGTGGCGGTGAGGGAGAGGTCTATTCCGACGACGTGCATTTCGGGGCCTTTCAGTACGGGGGGTTTTCGGGGAATCCGTGGTTAGTGGTATTTGTCGTGGGAATGGGTGGGCCGGTGGCGAGTGGGCGAAAGCCGCACCGGTGCTTTATGACGACGACGCATTCGGTGGCGGGTCGGTGGCGGGTGATGGGGCGGATGCCGGGCCAGGTGCGGCCGGAGAGCTGGTGGCGGCCGGGGGTGCCGTGGAGCTGCCAGGTGGGGAGGCCGAGGATGATCGCGGCGGCTTCCTCGAGGGGGGTGGCGGGGTGGGGGTCGACGATGGCGAGGGTGGCGATGGCGGGGGCGTCGTAGCCGGCGATGACGGCGCGGCCGCAGCGGGGGCACCAGCCGGGCTTGGCGTAGCCGGCGGCGAGGCCGAGGGGGAGGCCTAGGCGGGTCTCGATGGCGGTCTGGACGTAGGTGGGGAGGCGGCTCATCGGTCCGCTCCGGATGACGGATGACACTTCTTGTGAAGTCGGTTGCCGCCACACCCGTGTGTATGCGCGCGCGTTAGGGGCTTTGGGGTGTGAAGAAGTGTCACAAGCGTCATAAGCGTCACGACATAGGGGCTGACCTGCGGCGATGCGAGGTGACACTTGGGTGACACTTCTCCGGGAATGACACTTAGGTGGAGGCTCATGGGGGTCACCAGCCGTACTCGGAGCCGGGTGATGACACTTCGGGTGACGGATCGTCGTCGTCGGATGACGCTTCGGTGAGGCGGATGCCGTCGTAGAAGCGGGCCTGGCTGGAGCGGCTGGAGGCGACGCTGTAGCGGGCCTTGAGCTGCTGGGTGAGTGAGCGGGCGGAGACAGGCTCGAGGCCCTCGGCGTGGCACCAGGTCTCGTAGGCCTGGCGGAGGGTGGTGGTTCGCACGTGCATGTGCTGTGCGTTCGCTGGGCCGGTCTCGCAGCGTTCCTCGACGAACTGGGCGACGGTGTCGGTCTCGTGCTGGTAGCTGGCGGTGGCGGCGGTGACGGAGGCGGGGGTGGTGATGCCGTGGGTGAAGTAGTCGGCGGCGCCGGTGAGGATCCAGGAGAGGATGCCGGGGCCTTCTTCGTTGACGAGGATTTCGCGGAGGTTCTTGACGCGCTTTTCTTCGGGGACGGTGTGGAGGAATGGAATTTGGCGGATTCGGCGCCAGAATGCTTCGCCGCCGGCGCGTACTTCTGGTTCGTGGTTGGCGTGGAGCCAGAGGGTGTGGGTGGGGACGAACGTGAAGGGGTTCTTTCCCATGAAGCGGGCGTTGATGGGGTCGCCGCCGGTGAGCTGCTTGACCTTGGCCTCGGCGAAGCGGGCGCCCTGTTCGAGTTCGCCGCCGATGGCGATGCGGACGCCTGCGAGCTGGGCGATGGTGGCGGGGTGGTCTTCGCGGGCGCGGGCGACGAGCATGTCGGCGGGGATGGAGGCGGCGTAGCCGCTGTCGCCGATGCCGGCGAGGTCTTGGACGGTCTCGAAGAGGACGCTCTTGCCGTTGGCGCCGGGGCCGAAGGCGAAGGGGAGGAGCTGTTCGAGGACGGTTCCGACGAGGGAGACGCCGAGGAGGCGCTGGACGTAGACGATGGTGTCGGGGTCGCCGGCGAAGGTGTCGGCGAGGTACTGGGTCCAGCGTGGGGTGGGCTGGTGGGGGTCGGGGGCGACGGTGGTGGTGCGGGTGTGGAGTGCGGCGGGGTCTGGTGGGTGGAGGTGGCCGGTGCGGAGGTTGACGACGCCGGCGGGGGTGTTGAGCTCGTAGGGGCGGGCGTCGAGGGCTGCGAGGTGGGTGACGGCGCGTGGGTCGCTCTGTGCGAGGGCGGTCATGGCTTCGATGCCGCGGCGGGAGAGGCTGTACTTGCGGTGCTTCTCGGCGGGCTTGTCGTCGTCGGGGAGGGTGCGGGCGATGTTGCGTGCGAGCTCGCGGACGTGGCCGGCGTCGTCCCAGGTCCAGCGGTGGCCGTGCCAGGTGAGCCACTGTCCGCGCTGGGGGATGTAGCGGATGTGGTCGTGGTGGGTGTCGATGAGGCGTAGGGCGTTGCCGTCGTCGGTCTCGGTGTAGGTGGTGGGCTGGACGACGGTGAGCTGGGGCCGCGGGGACTGTTCGGTGTGTGGGGCGAGGGCGGTGGCGCCGTCGGTGGCTGGGGTGGTGGGGAGGAGGATGCCGTCGAGGTCGTCGGTGGGCTGGGTTGGTCGTGGTCGTTCGGCGCGGCGGCCGTAGCCCTGGCGTGCGAGTTCGCGGGCGGCGGTGGGGTAGTCGCCGCCGTGCTCGAGGAGGGTGTAGGCGGCGAACTTGGAGTAGGGGCGGCCTTCTTCGAAGACGGTGGAGGTGGTGAAGACGTAGAGGTTGTCGCCGTCGTTCTGGCCGGTGGTGGCTGAGATTCCGTCGCGGGGGCTCTTGCCGGGGCGGGTCCATCCGTGGCCGGGGCCGAGGCGGTGGCCCTTGGTCCAGCCGTGGGGGGTGAGGATGTCGTCCCAGGTGGCGCGGGCGTTGTAGTCGTCGCCGGGCCGGAGGGTGTCGCCGTCGTCGGGGCGCGGGGAAGTGGTTGCGGTGCGCGCGACCGGTGCCGGGGTGTCGTCGGGGGGCATCTGGTCGAACATGGCGGCGACGGCGTGGAGGGCTTCGCGCTCGTCGAGGGTGATGGTGGGCAGGGTGTCGGGGCCGCCGATGAGGTGGGTCCAGGCCTTGCCGGTGGGGTGGGTGCGTCCGGAGCTGGGGGCGAGGACGGTGAAGCCGCCTTCGCCGCGGGTCTCGATGAGGACTTGGGGGACGCGGGCGGGGGTGAGGCGGTCGATGGTGGCGAGGCGGCGGGCGCGGACGTCGTCGTTGGGGTCGGTCTGGGCGTCGGCGCGCAGGCGTGCGATGTGCTCGTCGAACTCTTGGGGGGTGGAGGGGCGGCGGGCGAGCTTGGTGTTGCCGGGGATCTGGCCGTCGACACGGTAGAGCCAGTGGTAGCCGCCGGAAGGGGTGGTCTCGAGGTAGCCGGCGGTGACGCGTCGCCAGAGGTCGGCGAGGCCGTTGTCGGTCATGGCGGTGGCGAGTTCGGCGGCGAGGTGGGTGGCGCGGCCTTCGATCTCGAGCATCTCGATGTTGCCGGACACCACGCCGGTGATGATGCCGAAGCCGTCGTAGTCGCCGGACGCGAACCAGGTGCGGAGCTGCTGCTCGTCGGGGCGTTGCTGCTGGTACTGGGCCCAGAACGCGGCGGGGGCTTTGGAGCCATCGGTGCGGGTGGGTACGACGGAAGCGCCGGCGGCGTGCCAGGCGAGGGCGGTGTCGAGGAGAGCTGGTGGGGTGGTCATCGGTAGCCTCCGGGCATGACTGAACTGGTGACCGTCTGGATCCCTGTGGCGGCTGTGGTGATCTCGCTGGCTTCCGGAGCAGCTGCATGGGTCGCAGTGGCGTACTCGCGGGGGCAAAAGGACGCCACGGAACGGCAAGCGGACGCCGCTGAGGCGCAGGTGGAATACATGCGGCGGCAGGTCGAACTGATGGAGACGAAAGCGACGCCAGGCGCGATCGCTGTCGTCGACGTCCGCAATCGCGTGGCGCCGTGGTCGGTGTCGCACTTCCGAGGGGACACGTACAGCCTGATCAACGGCGCGACGCAGCCTGTGTACGACGTCGTCTTGGAGGCCCCGGAGAATTCAATCCACCGAGGGCCATACCGCTGGGACCGACTCGACCCTCGTGCGTCGGTCACCTTCTTTCTGGCGTTCGGCTTCGGTGGTTCCGGCAGACAGGTGACGATCCGTTGGAAGTGGGACCCGGAGGGGGCCGAAGAGTCGTGGACGACTGCCATGCCCGCGAAGGGCTGAGGGGACCTGTAGCTGCTGCCCGCGCACATCAAGCGGCCTGCCCGGTGATGGCGGAGACGACGGTGGCGATGAGGTCGCGGGCGGCGGGTGGGGTGACGGCGTTGCCGGAGAGCTTGACCTGCTCACGGCGGTTGCCGCGCATGACGTAGTCGGCGGGGAAGGCCATGGCCTGCTTGATCTCGTGGGGCTCGAGCATCCGGAAGTAGACGTCGTCGACGTTCACGGTCGGGCGCTGGGCGGTGAGCACGGACTGGTGGCCGGCGGTGGTGACGGTGCGGACGGGCTCGGTGGCCGGGGTCGTCATCTCGGCGCCGCCGCCGTTGTTCCGGTGGATGAGAGCGTGATGGTTGCCGGAGGCGGTGACGGTCGCGAGCGCCTCGGAGGCTGGTCGGGCGACGGAGCCACCGCCGCGGAGCTCGGCGAAGAACGGCGGGAACGCCAGGCCCTCGGTCTCGCGGGTCGTGCGGGTGCGTGCGACCTCGTTGGTCGGGCGGGCGTCGTCATTCCAGGTGCCGCCAGCAGGGACCATCAGCGGGTCGTAGGCGATGCCCTTGGAGACGGTGGTGTGGACGGCGCGCAGCGGGTCGCTGGCCGGCCACGCGCGGATGTATCCGTCCTCGCGGCCGTAGGCGGGGTGGCGGGGGTTGGTGGCGTCGTAGGTGTTCCCCGCCGCCTCGACGGTGAGGGGCGCCCAGTAGCGGTCGATGCCCATCTGGATGCGGCGCATCGTCTTCTCCGCGAGCGGGCGGCCGCGGTCCCCGATGCGGGTGCCGGGGAGTGACCAGTCGATGATCGAGGACGCGGGGAGCCAGCCGGGCTCGACCTGCTGGCCGCGGCAGGAGACCTTGGGGCAGCGGTAGACGTACTGGGTGCGGTACCGGCCGGTGCGGGTCCCTGGACGCTTCCACGCCTGCATGGCGTCGACGACCTCGTCACAGCTGGGGCAGTACGCGCGGGGGCGCTGCATGCGCTCGAAGTCGGGGGCCCGCTCGCCCTTGCGCCAGAACGCGATGTACACCCGGTCGCGAGACTGCGGCGCGGGGAGGCCCATCACCTGCGCGTGCATGCTGTTGAGGCTGATGATCCGGTGCTGGTAGTCCATCGAGTGCATCGCGGCGAGCCACGAGTCGAAGAGCCCGCCGCGGATGCCGTGGGCGCTCGACCAGTCGACGACCTCGACGACGTTCTCCACCAGGATCGCCCGGTACTCGTGGGCCTCAGTGAAACGCACGACGTCCCACATCGTCGCCCGCGAGCGCTCAGCGGCCTCGTCGGGCAGGACCTCACCGAAGATGTCGGGCTGGCGGTGGAGCTTGCGGCCCTTCGCGCGGGAGTGGTTCGTGCACTCGGGGCTGGCCCAGAGCAGATCGGTCGCCGGGACGTAGCGCGGGTCGGTCTGGGAGATGTCGGCCTGCAGGTGGTCGGTGTCTGGGTGGTTCGCGTTGTGGGTCTCGATGGCGAGGTCCCAGTGGTTCGCGGCGAGGCGGACGGTGACTCCGGGGACGCCGATGGCGCCGGTGGAGGAGCCGCCTGCTCCGCAGAACAGGTCGGTCATGGTGAGGTTCGCGCTCAAGGCCGCGGTCCCTTCGTCGTCGTGATCGTGGGTGGTCGGTGGGTGGTGCCCCGCCCTCGACTCGCACGAGGGGTGTGGCTGCTTCGGGGCGGACGTGCCGTGAGGTTCAGGCGGGCCAGCCGCGGAACAGCGGCGCGGTGATGCCGCCCTCGACCTCGTCGACGACGTCGTTGAACGCCTCCTCGAGGACGTCCTCAGGGCGGTCGAGGGCGTAGCCGAGGAGCAGGTGGCCGTCGTTGATGCGATACCGCAGCCGGGCGGTGACCTTGTAGCCGGCGGAGCCGTCGTAGGGCTGCAGGCCGAGGGTGAACCGCTCGGGGATGGTGAGCTGCCCCTTCTTCCCGGCCTGGGCGTTGACGGTCTCGCGGTACTCGAGGACGACCTCGCCGGAGGAGAGCCGCTGGCTGGACTCGAAGTCGACCTTCTTCGCGGCCTTGAAGGTCTGGACGACCTCGAGCATGTCGGCGGGCTTCGGATCGACGATGTCGATCTGCCGGTCCTCGATGTGCTCGGCGAACTGCGCCTGGCCGAGCATCTTGCCGTTGAGCTGCTCCCACGCCTGCCAGGAAGGGGTCTTGCGCAGCGCGAGGGTGACGCGGTGGTCGCCATGCCCGGGGTTGCCGTCGGCCTTCGGGGCGTGCCCGTTGATGACGCCGACGATCTGGCCGCGCTCGCGGTCGGCCCAGACCTCGGTGTGGACGGTGGAGTGGCGGTCGAGGTAGGCGTTGAAGGAGTCGGCGTCGCGCACGGTGACGATGCCGCGCTTGCGCGACGGGTACGGGTTGAGGGGCTCGCGGAGCTCGTCGAGGTCGACGACGTTGGTGGTGCCACCGAGCGGGGTCGTGATGGCGTAGAACCGGTTCTCGTCCGGCTCACCGATGGGCTGCGGGGTGGTGGCGGCCTGCGCGAGCTCGGCGACGACGTCGCCCTCGACCCGCTCGTCGGTGCTGCCGAGGGCGCGGTCGCGGTTGTCGGTCGTGGTGGTCATGCGTGCTGCTCCTTCGGGTGGGCCTCGGTGTCGGTGAGGCGGGGGGCTGGGACCTCGCGGAGGGAGTCGAACGGCAGGGCCGCGGGGTCGTCCTTGGTGAGGTTGTGGTGCTTGTCGGCGTGGAAGATCGACTTGCGGCGGTCGTGCTGCGGGAGGGAGAGCTTCACGGCGTCGGAGACGATGAGGGCGTCGCCCTCGGCGCGGTCGAACGGGGCGACCGTGATCTGGAGCGTGAGGGTGCCCTTCTTGCCGGTGTCGACGACGGCGCTGACGAGGTCGCGGAGGTTCTGGGAGAGCTCGTCGTGGGTGCGGCCGGACTGCTGTTCGCGGAGCCAGTCGGCGAAGGGGCGGATGACGGGGTCGTCGATCATGGGGTGGTGCTCCTTCCGGGGTGGTGGGGGCGGTGCCGCGGGGAAGTCGGCACCGCCCCCGGGAAACGGGGTCAGGCGGCGTTGCGGATGGCCTGGACGACGGAGAGGTCCAGGCCGGTGGCGGCGGCGATCTGGTCGTCGCCGAGGCCGACGGCGATGAGCTGCTGCGCCTGGGCGGCCGGGTTTGCCGCCGGGGGCGCGGCGGCCGCCGGCGGGGCGGCCGGTGCCGGGGTGGCGGGCTGCTGGGCCGGTGCCGCGGGGGCAGCGGCCGGCGGCGGCGTGGTCGCGGTCGGCTGGTCGGCCATGAGGGCGGCGTTCCCGGCCGGCGTGTACCGGATCTGCCAGAACTTCCGGGACCGCTTGTCCATCGGGTCCTCGCGGTGCGTGAACTCGACGTGCAGCTGGCCGCCGACCTCGAGGCCGGGGGCGCCGGCCTCGCGGATGGCGCCGCGGACGGCCTCCTTGAGGTAGCGGCCCTCGATGTAAAAGGTCCGCTTCCCGTCGTCCTCGGCGTTGTCGCGCTCGTTGGTCTGGACGGTGACGAGGATCCCCATGATGGGGTCGCCCGACGGGTAGAACTTCGGGGAGCCGGCCCCGGGGTTGTTCTTGTCGTAGTCGCGCTCCTGGCGGGCCTGCGGCGGTTCGGTGATGGTGCCGACGCGGGGCTGGCCGGGGTTGGGCTGGTCGAACTTCCAGGCGGGGTTGCCGGCGCCGCCGCCCATGAGGATCGCGTTGGCGTCGTAGGTCGTCTGAGACATCTCGGGTGCTTCTTTCTGGTGTGGTGCCGCGTCAGGCGGCGGGGGTGGCCCCGGCCGCGGGCGCGGTCGGGGAGATGAGGAGTCCGGCGAGGTCGTCGCCGGGGGGTCGGTGGCCGGGCTTGGGGATGCCGGCGCCGTCGGGGAAGCGCGAGCAGTCATGGCAGCCGGGGTCGCGCGGCAGGGCGGTGATCCACGCATCCCGCGCCTCGACGGAGATGGACGCGAGGGCGGTGAGGTTGGTGTGGAGCCGGTTCGCGCGCTCGAGCGCGGCCTCGGCGCGGGCCCGGTCGTGGGGGGCGGTCCACCAGATCGCGTCGTTGAGGGAGACGGCGTTGCGGGGCAGGTAGGCGATGGCGACGTGGTCGACGCGGATGCCGGCGTCGTTCCAGCCCTTGGCGTAGAGGTCGGCCTGTGTGCGGTAGACGGGGGAGGGGCCGCGCTTGGCGGCGCGGAGGGTGGTGACGCCGACGAGCTTCCAGTCGACGGTCATGCCGACGTGCAGGTCGAGGAGGTCGGTGGAGCCCCAGATCTCTTCGCCGCCGATGTGGCCGACCATGACGGGTTGCTCGGCGAGGTACCGGCGGCCGGTGGTGTGGACGGCGTTGCGGTCGTTCTCGGAGCGGATGAACAGCTCCTCGAGCTGGGCGTGCATGGCGGTCCCGACGTAGGGGAGCCAGGGGACGCCGTCGTCGGTGCGGGTCCAGCCGGCGAGCTTGGCGGCGAGGCAGTGGTCGCAGGGGGTGCCGAGCTCGCTCGGGCCGATGCGCTTCTGCAGGGAGCGGGGCTGGTTGACGATCTCGTGCTCGATCGTCTGCCGGAGCTCGCGCAGCGCGGCGGCCGGGTCGCCGCCGACGTAGGGGGCGTGGATCGGGGGCAGCGTCGCGGCGGTCATCGGTGCTCGCCTCCGTTCATGGCGAGGCGGTCGATCTCGGCGGCGATGAGGGCGCCGGCCTTGACGAGCTCGCGGACGCGGTCGTTCGGCGTCGGCTTCCAGTAGTGCCACGGCCACGGCCATACGGGCGCGACCCGGGTGCGGACCGGGCCCTCGGGGGCCGCGTAGCGCACCGCGGCGCGAGCGAGCACGCCGTCGGGGTGCTCGGCGTCATGCTCGGGCGTCCAGCCCTCCTCTTCGACCTGACGGCGACGCTCGGCTGCGATGAGAGCTGCGCCGTCGGTCGTCGGGGTTGCCTCGAGCGCGGTGCGCGCGAGGGCCTCGAGGTCGCGGGCGTACAGGGCGTTCCCGTCGACCTCGTCGATGCGGCCGTCGCCCCACGCGCTGATGAACTCGCGGACGCGCTCGGCGGCCTCGGTCGGGTCAGGCACCTCGTAGTCGTCGGGGTCGATGCCGCGGGGCTGGTCGGTGGTCACTGGACCTTCACCACCGGTGCGCCCTCGACCATGAACGGCTCGAGGTTGACCTCGGCGATGTGCTTGCGCACCGCGGTCGTGTTGATGGCGGGCCGGTACAGCTCGGGCCGCTGGGTGACGGGGAACGCGGCCTCGATGGCCTTCGCGTCGAGCCGGCGGGGCCGGGTGACCGTGACCTTGTAGTCCCCGACCGAGCCGCCGCCGGGGAGGAGCTCGACGAGGAGTGCCTTGATCTGGTCCTGGCGGTCCTTGATGTGGTCGGCCTGCTCGGCGAGCTGGGTGTACTCGTCGGCGAGGATCTTGGCGCGCACGTCGGGCGCGAGGGTGGGGTCGTCGGTGGTGGTCATGCTGCTGTCGTCTCCTTGGTCGGGGTGGGCGCTTCGATGAGGGCCATACGTAGGGCGGTGCGGCCGGCGTCCCCGGTGACGAGGAGGCGGGCGGTCACCTCGGGTCGGGCGCCGTGGGTGACGCCCCACAGCACGTTCCCGATGGCGGTGAGCTGTTCGGCGGCGAGGGTGGCGCGAAGGTCCGCGAGGGCCTGGGCCTTGAGGTCGTCGAGGGACGTGTGGTGCACGTCGGTGATGGGCCAAGTGGCCTCGAGCTCGTAGGTGACGCTCATCGGACGGCCCTGGGGAACATGCCGCGGGTGCGTGCCCGCTGACGTGCGAGCCGGATCGCGGACGGCAGGTTGTTCCTGCGGCGGCCTTCGTTGAGCTGGTCGTCGGCGTCGAGGGTGTCGAGGGTGAGGCGGACTTCTGTGTGCTCGGCGAACCCGGCGCAGTCGCAGTGCTGGCATTCGGTGTCGGGGCCGGTGTGGTCATCGAGGGGGTGGTCGCAGTAGCAGGGCTCGATCTCGCGGTCCTCGGGCTCGGGCGCCACGTAGGTGCGGGGGCGCCGGTCGAGCTGGGAGACGAACGCGGCCACGTTGTTGTGGTGGGCGGTGACGGCGGGGTCGGTGGCGGTCATCGGTCGTTTTCCTTGGTGAAGGTCATGACGAGTGCGAGGCGTGCCACGAGTCCGATACCGGTCCCGGCGATGACGGCGGGCCAGATGGTGCCGTCGGCAGTGCAGATGCCGACCGTGCAGAGAGCAACGGCGACGGCGAGGGTGATGAGGCGGCCGAGCATGGGGGCCTCGGGGGCGGGGCGGCCGTAGAGGCTGTCAGGTGCGTGCCCGAACTCGGTGTCAGCCACGACGGGCCTCCTCGGTGGTGTCGCGAGAGCGGGCGGGGAGGAGCTCGGCGAGGACGTCGGGGTCGATGTCGTCGAGGCCGGACAGGGCGCGGGGGTCGCCGTCACCGCGGTCGAGGTCGCGGATCGCGTGGAGGAGGCCCATCACGCACCACCCGTCGTGCTGCCGGCGCTGGCGGATGCGGCGGCCCACGCGGCGAGGACCTCACCGGTGAGGTCGGGGCGGCCCTGTTCGTACAGCCAGGCGGCATCGGCGAGCGTGAACTGCATGAGCGCCGGGATGTGGGGGTGGTCGGCGCTCTCGACGATGGCACGGAGTGCACTGTCGGCGACGCGCCGCAGCGGGTCATCGCTCGGGACGGGCACGGGACGGGACGCGCGGGGCGCGGCCGGATCGAAGCTGTGTGGCGTCGGCGACGTCTGTGTCGGGTTCATGGGAGGCTTCTCCTTGTCTGGTGGCCCGTCGCTCGGCTGTGGTGGTTGTGGCGAGCGGGCCACTGGTCTGTCTCGGGTCAGGCGGGGCGGCGTCCGCGCCGGCGCCTGTCAGTGGCGAGGCGGTCCCCGCCGGTCTGCTGCTTCTTCCACTGCTCGATGTCGGCGCGGGAGAACCGGCGGTAGCGGCCCGCCTTCCACGAAGGGATACGTCCCTCGCGTGCTGCCTGCTCGACCCACGACTTCGGGACACGGAGCAGAAGCGCGACCTCGCCGCTGAGGAGCACGTCGTCGTTGGTAGCCATGTCAGGCGATCCCCTGGCGAAACCACCCGCGCAGTGCGTCGGACATCAGACAGCCTCCGTCCATGCGCGAGGCACGTAGTCGGTCGTGATGGATCCCGACGGGAGCCCGTAGGCGCCGGCGATGAGGTCGAGCATCTGCTGCGATGCGCCCCTGTGACCGTTCTCGATGGCAGAGATGCCTCCGCGGGTCGGGGGCTTGACCTCAGGAGGCAGTTCCTCCGAGATGCGATCGATCAGCTGATCGATCGTGAGCCCGGCGACCGCGCGAAGGGCCGCAAGTGGGACATGGGGCGGTGTCACGCGCCGCCGTGCGGTTTCGTACTTCGATTGAAGCATCGATGCTGTGGTCATGCTTCGAAGATAGGGCAAACCCAAGTGCAACGCAAGGACGGTTGGGGGCAAACTTGCTCCGACCTGCAGAACCACAGCGCTGTAGTCCAAGGACGGCACTGCTCACGCTGGTGTCGTTTGCCTCGGAGCGCTTGGGTTTGCCAAAGATGTCGGGCAGGCTTTGGTGCATGTCATCCGACCTCAAGCGCTTCGCGCGGATCGTCCTCGACCGGCGCAACACTCTCGGCCTCTCGCAGGTCGACGTGTGGCGCGCCGGCGGGCCATCGAACAGCACCCTCACAAAGATCGAGGGTGGCCTTCCGCCTGAGCCTTCGAACGCCACACTTAGGAAACTCGACGTCGGCCTACAGTGGACGCCTGGCTCTGCACGGTCAGCCCTGTCGGGCGGGGACCCCACGCCCCTGATACAGGAGCCGCGGCCGTTCCGCGAGACGCCCCGACTGCCCGCCGACGAGGTGCAGGTTGATTACGCGGCGAGATGGCTGCACGAGCGCATGGCCGAACTGAGTCGATCCAGCCAGACCATGGACGACGCTCGAGCCATCGCGACTGAGATGTTGGAGCTCCAGACTGAGACTGAGTTGTTCGTGAAAGCGATCGAGCGAGCGATCGAACTCGAGACGCCTCGCGAAGACGTGGAGCAGGCGATCGTGGGCGCGATGGCGCTCTACATGGGAAGCGGCGCCTACGGCGCGCTGTCTCGCACTGACTCCTCTGCGGCGATGCGCATCATCAACCGCCTCGGGGAACTGCGGTCGGTCAACGACCAGCGTCCAAACTCGCCGAGTGCGTTCGCAGTGCTCACAGGCCGAATCAATCGAAAAGAAGGTGAGTCCGGTGGCAACACCGCCCCCAGAACCGAGGCCGGCGGTGCCGGCAACGATGTCCACACCCTGAGCCGGCACGATCAAGTGGCAACCCTTGACCTGTCACGGGTTGCACGCCCCGGCACTCCCGGGAACATGCCCGACACCATCACCGGTGAGGAGTCCCAGGACTCGGGGAACGACGACCCTGCATGACCGGTCGCGACATCTTTGTCTACGCAGACGAGACGGGGAACCTCGACTACGGCGGAGCAGGCAAACAGGGCGCCAGCCCGTACTTCGGCTTCGGGACCGCCATCTTCGACGGCGACCACAGCGTGGAGATGTGGGACGGCCACGTCCTGCGGACCAGCCTCGCTGGTCGTGGTCACGACATGGCCAACGGGTTCCACGCGAAGGACGACCTGTGGGAGGTCCGCAATGGCATGTTCGCGCTCCTTCGCACGCAGGAGCCTCGGATCGACACGACCTTCCTGTTGAAGGCGAACGCCTACCCCAACGTGAAGGCCGCCGGCGAGATGCGGCTGTACAAGATGGCCTGGTACCTCCACCTCAAGTACATCTGCCAGAACGTCACCACGACCGACGATCGCCTCTACGTGATCGTCGGCTCGATGGGCACTAAGAAGCGCAAGGTCGCGGCTCAGGAGGCCGTCGCCGACGTGTGCAACCAGATGCATCGCGACATCACCCTCTGTATCTGGCCCGCGGCCACAACCTGGGGCCTGCAGGTCGCCGACTACGCGCTATGGGCCGTTCACCGGCGACTCGTGGGAGGCAAGCTCACAAACTACGAGGAGGATGTGGAGCCGCTGGTGAAGTCGATCTTCCGACCATGGGGCACGGCATAAAAATGGCCGGCTATCCACAAGGGGAAGAGATCACTCTGACCTCTTGTCGCCGGCAAGTCCAGCATGTCACAACTGGGCACCACTTGTCATGGCTTGGCGCCACTTGTCGCGACACGGCGCTGCCCAGCCTGGCTTAGCGCTGCTCAGCGTTGCATGTCGGACCTCACGTCTACGGTTGCCGATCATGTGGCATCCCTGGCGTCGGCTCCGTGCCCTCACGCACGTCGACCTGCATTAGCGCCCTCTTGACGGGCTCCTCGGCGCCACCAACGGCCGGGACCTCATCGTCATGGACCCGCGCCAGTCCCAGGTTCAGCGGCGTTGCACGATCGCCCACGAGGTCGCCCACATCGAGCTCGGCCACACCGGCGGGTGCACCCCGTTCGAGGAGGAAGCGGCACGCCGGCACGCGGCACGCCGGCTCATCGCCATGCCGGACCTCCTCGACGTCCTGTGCTGGACGGAGGAACTCGAGGAGGCCGCGGACGAGCTGTGGGTAGACCTCGACACGCTCAAGGCGCGCCTCGACGCGCTGACGGCGGGGGAGCGCGCCGCGCTGTGCGACCTCTACGAGCGATTGGACCGCGGGGCCTAGGCCTCGAGCTCGGGCAGGGCCCCGACCATCGACAGGGCAGCGGCGCGCGCGGCGCCCGCGTGCGCGTCCGGGGCGAGGTGCCCGTAGATGTCGCTGGTGGTCTTGATGGACTCGTGCCCCAGGCGGCGCTGCACGACCGTGAGCGGGATCCCGGCCCTGATGAGGTTCGAGGCGTGCGAGTGGCGCAGCGAGTGCAGGTCTGGGCGCTTCGTGATGCCCGACGCCTCCACGGCCCGCTGCCACACCCGGGGGCGGAACGCCTGCTCCCACACTCTGCCGCCGCCCTGTGCGGTGAATGCGAACTCCACCGGTCGGCGCCCGGCCAGATGGTCGCGCAGGAGGTCTACGAGGGGGCCCTCGATGGAGATGGTGCGTAACGCGCGCCTCGACTTCGGGGCGCCCAGGTAGTCGCCCTGCTCACCGCGCTTCCACGCCTGCCGCACGTGCACCAGGCCTTGGTCGCCATCGAGTTCGATGGACCCGACGAGGAGCGCGGTGGCCTCACCCCACCGCATGCCGGTGCCGTACAGGGTGGCGACGAGCGGCCGGTAGTGGTGGGGGATGTGGGCGTAGATGGCGGTGAACTCGTCCGGGAGGAGGAACACGCGGCCACGGTCGGCGTGGTCGGAGGGGACGCGGATGCCGCGGGCCACGTTCCCGGGCACGTGCCCGTCCTCGACGGCCGAGGCGAGCACGGCGGACAGGAGGGAGTGGGCGTTGCGGATCGACTTGGGGGAGTAGGTCACCGCGGCCGGCTCGGCGTGGCCTGCGCGGGAGGCGCGCACGCGGGCGCGGCGGGACCGGTCGGTCTCCTGGCCGCGCTGCCAGGTGATCCACTCGGTGACGTGGTCACGGGTGAGGGCGTCGAGGGGGTAGTCGCCCAGGCGGGGCAGCCAGGTGCGGGCGGCCTCGCGGCGGTACCCGGCGACGGTGCCGGGAGTGGCGTGGGCGGCGACCCGGCCAAGGTGGGTGTCCAGCTGCGTGGCGAGCGTGGGCGCGGTGGTGGTGCGGGAGCGGGCCTCGAGGATGGCGTACCCGGCGGCGGGGCCGTGGCGGTCGAGGATGTCTATGGCGTCCTGCGCTGCGGCGGCGGTGCCGTAGGTGAGGGGCTTCTGGCGGCCGTCTAGGCGGAAGACGACGCGGTAGGACGTCGATCCGTCGCGGTTGGTGCGGGTCTGTAGTGATGCCATCGGGGCTCCTCCTGGGTGCTCCTGACGGTCCTATCAGGCCCCTCAGACATCCCCGGTGTTACCCGGTGGTGTTACCTGAAAGAGAAGGACCGGCGGTTTCCCTTGGGATTCCGCCGGTCCTACTGGGGTGAGTGACGGGACTTGAACCCGCGACATCCGCGACCACAACGCGGCGCTCTACCAGCTGAGCTACACCCACCATGCACGCCTCAGCGAGGCGCAGCAGTCACCCACTGTAGCCGCTGGACCCCGGCGGTGTGGAATCCGGGTGGCTCAGGGGGCGGTGATGCGTGTCTCACCAGACCGCTCGGCCGCCTTCGCGGCCAGCGTCGCGACCTCGGCCGCGGTCGGGCTCGACGTCACCGCCTCGGCGGCAGCCTTGACCGTGGGCGTGTCCGGGCCCTCGCCCTGGGGCCACAGGACGGCGCGGTAGTAGCGCAGCTCGTCGATGCTCTCGAGGATGTCCGCCAGCGCCCGGTGACCACCGTGCTTCTGGGGGGAGTGGAAGTAGGCACGGGGGTACCAGCGGCGAGCCAGCTCCTTGATCGAGGACACGTCGATGATGCGGTAGTGCAGGTGCTCGACGAGCTGGGGCATGTCGCGCTCGAGGAAGGTGCGGTCGGTGCCCACCGAGTTGCCCGCCAGCGGTGCCTTGCGCGGCTCGGGCACCCAGCGGCGCACGTAGGCGAGGACCTGCTCCTGGGCGTCGGCCATCGTCAGCCCGGCGTCGAGCTCCTCGAGCAGACCGGAGGTCGTGTGCATCTCGCGCACGACGTCGCCCATCTGCTCCACGGCGCCGGCGGGCGGCGCGACGACGAGGTCGATCCCCGCGTCCACCGGCCGCAGCTCGGAGTCGGTGACGACGACGGCGACCTCGATGAGCGCGTCACGGCTGAGGTCCAGCCCGGTCATCTCGCAGTCGATCCAGACGATCGGGTCCTTGATGGTTGCAGGCACCGTCCCACTCTAGGTGGACGTCTGCGAAAGCCACCCCTTGACCCGCATTGAACGAGCGTTTAATCATGCTGAACATGAGTTCAACGCCCGGCGAGGAGCTCACCGCCCGCTCCCGGATCCTCCGTGCCGCCGTCCGCCGGTTCGCCGCGGACGGCATGGCGGCGCCACTGCGCGCGGTCGCCGCGGACGCCGGTGTGAGCGCGGGCCTGATCATCCACCACTTCGGCTCGCGCGACGGGCTGCGGGAGGCGTGCGACGCCCACGTCCTGGCGGTGGCCCGCGAGAACAAGGCCCCGGTGCTCGGCGGTGGCGGCGGAGCGGCGGCGATGCTCACGCAGCTGGCGCAGGTCGAGGGGTATGCGCCGGTGGTCGGTTACGTGCTGCGCCGGCTGCAGGCGGGCGGCCCACTGGCCACCCAGCTCGTCGACGGCTTCGTCGGCGACGCCGTCGAGTACCTCCGGCAGGGGGAGGCGGCCGGCGTCGTGCGGCCCAGCAGGTATCCCGAGGCCCGTGCGCGGGTCCTCACCGAGCAGGCGCTCGGCGCCCTGCTCCTCCAGCTGCCCGCCCAGCAGGAGCACCTCGACCTCGACGAGCTGCCCGCCTGGCTGCGCGCCTACTCCGAGCGCATCGTCGGCCCGCTCCTCGAGGTCTACACCGAGCCGTTGCTCACCGACCGGTCCCTGCTCGACTCCTACGTCGAGAGCCGCACCGGCCACACACCCGAACCCTGACAGGAGACACGATGTCGGACACCGCCATCCTCGCGCGGGACCTCGTCAAGACCTTCGGTCCCACCCGCGCCCTCGACGGCTTCTCGCTCCACGTCCCGGCGGGGCAGGTCACCGGCTTCCTCGGCCCCAACGGGTCGGGCAAGTCGACGACCATCCGCGTCCTGCTCGGCATGCTCCGCGCGGACTCGGGCACCGCGCAGGTCCTCGGCCGGGACCCGTGGAGCGACGCCGTCGCCGTCCACCGGCGCCTCGCCTACGTCCCGGGCGACACGAGCCTGTGGCCGAACCTCACGGGCGGCGAGGCGATCGACGTCCTCACCCGGCACGAGACGGGCACCGCCCACCGCCACCGGCGCGCCGAGCTGCTCGAGCGCTTCGAGCTCGACCCCACCAAGCGGACGCGCACCTACTCCAAGGGCAACCGTCAGAAGGTCGCGCTCGTCGCGGCACTGTCCCGCGACGCCGAGCTCTACCTGCTCGACGAGCCGACCTCCGGCCTGGACCCCCTCATGGAGGCCGTCTTCACCGAGGAGGTCCGACGCCTGCGGGACCGGGGGCGCACCGTGCTCCTCTCCAGCCACATCCTCGCCGAGGTCGAGAAGCTCTGCGACACCGTGACGATCATCCGCGCGGGCCGCGACGTCGAGAGCGGCACCCTGGCCGAGCTGCGCCACCTCACCCGCTCCACCGTCACGGCCACGACGACGGCGGACCTCGACCGCGTCCGGCGGGCACCGGGGGTGCACGACCTCGCCGTCGACGGCGGCCGGCTCCGCTTCGACGTCGACGACACCGCCGTCCCGCAGCTGCTCCCCGTGCTCGCTGAGCTCGGCGTGCACAACCTCACCATCACCCCGCCCTCGCTCGAGGACCAGTTCCTGCGCCACTACGGCGACGAGCCCGAGCACCAGACCACAGGGCGGAGGGCCGCACGATGACGACGACGAGCACCGCCCCGGCCACCACCGCGCACGCGAGGGCCGACGGCGGTGAGCTCCTCACCGGCACGGGCCGGCTGCTGCGCCTGTTCCTGCGGGTCTCGCGCCGGCAGATCGTCATCTGGGCGCTCGCCTTCGCCGCCCTCGTCGCCGGCTCGGTGGCCACGCTCGAGGACACCTACCCGGACGCGCAGGCGCTGCAGGCCCGCGCCGCCCTCATGGACAGCCCCGCCGCCGTGATGATGACCGGGCCCGCGTTCGCGCTGGACGACTACACCTTCGGCGCGATGCTCGCCAACGAGCTCTCGCTGTGGGTGTTCCTGCCGGCCGCGATCATGAGCGTGCTCCTCGTCGTGCGTCACACCCGCGGCGAGGAGGAGTCCGGCCGCCTGGAGATGCTGCGCTCACTGCCCGTGGGCCGCTTCGCACCGGCGCTGGCCGCCGTGCTCACCGTCACGGTCGCCAACCTCGCCGTGGGTGCCGCCGTCACGGGCGCGCTCGTGGGGACCGGGATGGCCGTGGCGGACTCCGTGGCGTTCGGCGTCGCTACGGCACTCACCGGGCTCCTCTTCGGCGCGGTCGCCGCGGTCACGGCGCAGCTCACCGAGCACGCCCGGGCCGCCTCCGGCATGGCGCTGGGGACGGTGGCCGTCGCGTTCCTCCTCCGCGGGATCGGCGACGTCATCGAGCCGCAGGGCTCCTGGCTGTCGTGGCTCTCGCCCTTCGCGTGGGCGCAGCAGACCCGCCTCTACGTCGACCTGCGCTGGTGGCCGTTGGCGGTGTCGGCCCTCGTGACCGTCGTGCTGCTCGGCCTCGCGGTCTCCCTCGCGCGGCAGCGCGACCTCGGCGCCGGGCTACGGCCCGCCCGGCCGGGCCCGGGCGCCGCGTCCCGGTCGCTGCTCGCACCCACCGGCCTCGTCCGGCGCCTTGTGTCCGGCACCTTCGTCGGCTGGGCCGTAGCCCTGTTCCTCTTCGCGCTCGCGTTCGGGACGCTCGCGAGCTCCCTCGAGGGCATGGTCGCCGACACCCCCGCGGTGGGGGAGTGGATCGACCTCGACCTCAGCGACCTCACCCGCTCCTTCGCGGCGGTCATGCTCGGGTTCCTCGCCGTCGGGCCCGCCGCGCTCGTCGTCTCCGGGGTCCTGCAGCTGCGCGCGGAGGAGCGGGCGGGCCGGGTGGAGGGACTGCTCGTCTCGGGCAGCTCGCGCACCGCCCTCCTCGTCCGGTGGGTCACCGTCGTCCTCGTTGCGACCCTCCTCGTCCAGGTGCTCATCGGGCTCGGCGTGGGAGCCGGCGTCGCACTGGCCACCGGTGAGACCGGCTGGGTCGGTGAGCTCGTCCTCGCCGCCCTCGCCCACCTGCCCGCGGTCCTGCTCGTCGGCGCGCTCGCGGTGGCGCTGTACGGCCTCGTCCCGCGGGCGGCCGGCCTCGCGTGGGCGCTGGTGGTGTGGGCGGCGGTCGTCGCCGTCCTCGGGGACCTCCTCGGGCTGCCGGGCTGGGCCCGCGACGTCTCACCGCTCGCCCACACCCCCGCGGTGCCCGACGCGGACCCCGCCGTCGCCCCGCTGCTCGTCATGTCCGGGCTGGCCGTCCTGCTCCTGCTCGCCGGCCTGCTCGGGCTGCGCCGCCGGGACGTCGGGAGCGCCTGACGCCGCCCCCGGCGCAGGTGCGCGTTCACCGTCCGGACACCCGGTGGACCTACCGTGGGCGGCCGGGCCGCGCACCGCGCCCGGCTGGAGGAGGAGACGGCCGTGAACAGCGCAGGTGAGGACCGCCTGGCCCGACGGCTGGGCACGGGGGACGCCGTCGTCATCGGGCTGTCCTCGATGGTCGGTGCCGGGGTCTTCGCGGCCTTCGCGCCGGCGGCGGCCGCGGCCGGCTCCGGGCTCCTCCTCGGGCTCGCGGTCGCCGGGCTCGTCGCCTGGTGCAACGCGACGGCCTCCGCCCAGCTCGCCGCGCAGTACCCCACGTCCGGGGGCACCTACGTCTACGGCCGCGAGCGGCTCGGACCGTGGCCCGGCTTCCTCGCCGGCTGGTCCTTCGTCATCGGCAAGACCGCGAGCTGCGCCGCCATGGCGCTGACCTTCGCCGCCTACGCGGCCCCGCCGGGGTGGGAACGACCGTTCGCGGCGCTCGCGGTCCTGGCCCTCGCCGCCGTCAACTACGCCGGCGTCACCCGGACCGCCGCGCTCGCCCGCGCGGTCGTCGCCGTCGTCGTCGTGGTGCTTCTCCTCGCCGTGGGCGTCGGGGCGGGCACGGCGGGCGGCGGCGGGCAGCAGCTCGTGCCGGGCGACCTGTCCTGGTCGGGTGTCCTGCAGTCGGCGGGCCTCCTCTTCTTCGCCTTCGCCGGCTACGCGCGAGTCGCGACGCTGGGGGAGGAGGTGCGCGACCCGGAGCGGGCGATCCCCCGGGCGATCCTCGCGGCGCTGGGCCTGGCGCTCGTGCTCTACGCGCTCGTGGCCGGCATGCTCCTGCTCGCCCTGGGCCCGGAGCGGCTGGCGGCCTCCACGGCGCCGGTGGCCGAGGCCGTCGCCGGGACCTGGCTCGCGCCGCTCGCGCGCGTCGCGGCGGCGCTCGCGGCGCTCGGCGCGCTGCTCGCCCTCCTCGCCGGGATCGGCCGGACGAGCCTGGCCATGGCCCGGAACGGGGACCTGCCCCGGTGGCTCTCCGCTGTGCACCCGCGCTTCCGGGTGCCGCACCGCGCCGAGGTGGTGCTCGCCGTCGTCGTGGCCGTCCTCGTGCTGCTCGTCGACCTGCGGGAGGCGATCGGCTTCTCCTCCTTCGGGGTGCTGCTCTACTACACCGTGGCCAACGCGGCGGCCCTCACCCAGCCCCCGGAACGGCGGCGGTTCCCGCGGGCGCTGCAGGTCCTGGGCGTGGCGGGCTGCCTCGCGCTCGTCGCGACCCTGCCGGTGACGGCGGTGGTGGGCGGCGCCGTCGTCCTCGTCGCCGGGGCCGCCTACCGCGCCGTCGTGCAGCGGTCCCGGCCCGGTCAGGAAGGACGCGGACGGCGGGTGACCCGCCGGTAGGCGCGGTCCCACCAGTGCTCCGTCTGCGGGACGACCACACGCTCCCCGCGGGCCATCCGCTCGAGGATGTCCGCCCGCACCCCGAGGAGCGTGAGGAGGAGCGCGAGCGTGGACACGACGGCGATGAACCCGATGGAGGCCACCGCCCACCGGTAGTCGAGCAGGCTGGGGTCGGCGCCACCGGAACGCAGGTCCAGGACGCGTCCGACGACGATCGCCGCGATCATCGCTCCCGCGAACCCGCCGGCGTTGACCAGGCCCGTCGCCGTCGAGATCCGCACCGGGGCGTTGTAGTCGCGGGCGATGTGGAAGCCGATCTGGGACCCCGGGCCGCCGACCGCGAGCATGACGAAGGCGATGGTGACGACGCCGTGGGGCGGCTGGCCGCCCGGCCACAGGACGAGCAGGGCGATGGCGCAGATCCCCAGGACGGCGACGACGACCGCCATGGGGGAGCGCCACGTCGGCCGTCGTCCGGCGAGCGGACCGACGACGAAGCTCATCGCGAGCGTGCCGAGGACGAAGATCGACAGCTGGGAGGCGGCGGCGGCGTCGGAGTACCCGAGCCCTGCGGTGAGGTAGGGGTAGCCCCACACCAGGGAGACGACGACGCCGGGCGCCATCGTGGCCTGGTGGGTCCAGAAGCCCAGTCGTGTCTCGCGCCGTGCCCACGCCTCGCGCACCTCTGCGACGGCCCGCCGGGGCACGGTCGGGACGTCCGTGGCGGCAACCGTGCGGTACGGGGCGGCGACGGCGGGCCGGAGCAGGAGCAGCGCGTAGACGAGCGAGGCACCGGCGGTGATGGCGAAGGTGCGCGTCCACCCGAGCCAGCCGAGTGCGGCCACGAGCGGGACGGTGGCGGCGAGGTTGCCGGCCATGCCGATGAGCCCGGTGAGCATCGTGAGCACGGCGTAGCGGTGGTGGGGGAACCACATGGCGGCCAGCCGCAGGACGGCGATGAAGACGGCGGCGTCGCCGATGCCGAGCAGCCCGCGGGCCGCGAGCGCGAGGGGGTAGGTGGTGGCGAGCGCGAAGCCCAGCTGCGCCGTCCCGAGCACCAGCGTGGCGACGAACAGGACCCGGCGCGGACCGAACCGGTCGATCGCGAGTCCGGCGGGCACCTGCATGACGGCGTACAGGCCGAGCTGGACCATGACGAACGAGCCGAGCTGGGTGGCCGTGATGCCGAGACGGTCCACCGCGTCCGGGCCGGCGACGCCGAGGGAGGCGCGGTGGAGGAGGGCGAGGAAGTAGACCCCGCCGCCGGTCAGCCACACGGCCCACGCCGAGCGGCGGGCGCGGTCACCGAAGCGGGACAGGGGCGTGGTCACGATGGACCATGATCCCACTCGGCCGTGACGGTCGTAGCATCGGAGCACACCAGCAGATGAGAGGCGGTCACCCTGAGCCCGGCGGACGACGGCACCACTCCCGACCCGCGGCGCTGGCGCATCCTCGCGGTGCTGCTCGTGGCGATCTTCATGTCGCTCGTGGGCGTGAGCATCATCAACGTCGTCCTGCCCTCGATCCAGCGTGGGCTCGGGGCCTCGGACTCCGAGCTCCAGTGGGTGCTCACCGGGTACGCGCTCACGTTCGGCGTCGTCCTCGTCGCGGCCGGCCGGGCGGGGGACATCCTCGGTCGGGGCCCGCTGTTCATCGCCGGCGTCGCCCTGTTCACGCTGTCCTCGGTCGCCGGCGGCCTCGCCCCCGACCCGCTGAGCCTCAACATCGCCAGGGTGGTCCAGGGGCTGGCCTCGGGCCTGCTCAACCCCCAGGCCGTCGGGATGATCCAGCAGTACTTCCGCGGTCCTGAGCGGGGGCGGGCCTACGGCGCGCTCGGCAGCGTCATCGGGGTGTCCGTCGCGATCGGCCCCGTCATCGGCGGGCTCATCGTCCAGCTCGCCGGGGAGGCGCAGGGCTGGCGGTGGACCTTCCTCGTCAACGTGCCCGTCGGCGTCGTCGCCATCGTCCTGGCGCTGCGCTGGCTGCCCCGGCCGCTGTGGACCCCGCGCGGCCCCGGCTCCCGCTCGGTGGTCCGCGACCTCGACCCGGTGGGGGCCGTGCTCCTCGGCCTCGCGGTGCTCGCGCTGCTCCTGCCCTTCGTCGAGCGCAGCATGGGACCGGCGGGCTGGCTCGTGCTGCCCGGCGGCGTCGTGCTGCTCGCGCTGTGGGCGTGGTGGGAGCGGCGCTACCGGGACGGCGGGCACGCACCGATGGTCGACCTCGCCCTGTTCCGGGTCCGCAGCTTCACCACCGGCACGCTCATCGCCGGCCTGTACTTCATGGGCGTGACGAGCGTGTGGGTGCTCGTGGCGCTCTACGTCCAGGACGGCCTGGGCCGCAGCGCCCTCGAGGCGGGGCTCATCGGGATGCCGGCCGCCGTCCTGTCCGCGTTCACGGCGAACTGGTCCGGCAGACGGGTGACCCGCCTCGGTCGGACCATCGTCGTCGCCGGGATCTGCAGCGCGATCGTCGGCCTGGGGCTGAGCATCGCCCTCGTCCAGCTCGTCGACGCCGGCCACGCGAGCGTGTGGTGGATGCTCCTCACGCTCGCGTTCATCGGCGGCGCCCAGGGGCTGGTCATCACCCCGAACCAGACGATCACGCTGGGGGAGGTGCCCCTCGAGTACGCGGGCAGCGCCGGCGGCGTGCTCCAGACCGGCCAGCGCATCGGTACCGCGATGGGGCTGGGCATCATCACCGCCGTCGCCTTCGCGGTGCTCGACGGCTCGGGCTGGCCGCTCGCCGTCACCGCCGGGTTCGGGACGACGGCGGCACTGCTGCTCGTCACCCTCGTGGTCGCCGTCCTCGACGTCCGGAGGGGGACGGCGACCGACGCGTCCTAGGACTCCCCGGCGAGGTGCCCGGCGAGGCGCGCGTGACGCTCGGCGCTGGCCTCGTTGAGCCCGGTGATGGTGACGTTCTTGCCCTTGGCGGCGTACTTCGTCGTGATCGCGTCGAGCGTCGCGACGGTCGACGCGTCCCAGATGTGCGACTGGGACATGTCGATGACGACGTTCGTGGGGTCGCCGGTGTAGTCGAACTGGTAGACGAGGTCGTTGGACGAGGCCCACAGCAGCTCACCCACGACGGCGTACACGCGGGTGTCCTCGTCCGGGTGGGCCACCTCGACGACCTCGGTGAAGTGCGCGACCCGGTTGACGAACATGACGGCCGCGACGACGACGCCGGTGAGGACCCCGTAGGCGAGGTTGTGGGTCACGACCGTGACGAGGACGGTCGAGAGCATGACGGTCGTCTCGCTCTTGGGCATGCGGCGCAGCGTGGCGGGCTGCACGGAGTGCCAGTCGAAGGTGGCGACCGAGACCATGACCATGACCGCCACGAGGGCCGCCATGGGGATCTGGGCGATGACGTCGCCGAAGCCGACGACGAGGATGAGCAGGAAGAGGCCGGCGAGGAAGGTCGAGATCCGCGTGCGGGCACGGGAGGCCTTGACGTTGATCATCGTCTGGCCGATCATCGCGCAGCCACCCATGCCGCCGAAGAAGCCGGTGATGACGTTCGCGGCGCCCTGGCCCCAGGCCTCACGGGTCTTGTTGGAGTGGGTGTCGGTGACGTCGTCGACGAGCTTGGCGGTCATGAGCGACTCCAGCAGGCCGACCAGCGCCATCGCCACGGCGAAGGGACCGATGATCTGCAGCGTCTCCAGGGTGAGCGGGACGTCCGGGAGGAACAGCGAGGGCAGGGAGTCGGGCAGCTCGCCCTGGTCGCCGACGTTCGGGACGTTGACGGCGAAGGCCACCGTCACCGCGGTGAGCACGACGATCGCCACGAGCGGGGCGGGGACAACGGTGGTGAGCCGGGGCAGGAGGACCATGACGGCGATGCCCACCGCGACCATGGCGTACACCGCCCACGGCACGTCGGTGAGGTAGGGCAGCTGGGCGGTGAAGATGAGGATGGCCAGCGCGTTGACGAAGCCGACCATGACGCTGCGCGGGATGAACCGCATGAGCCGCGCGACGCCGAGCACCCCGAGGAGCACCTGGATGACACCGGCGAGGATGACGGTGGCGATGAGGTAGTCCATCCCGTACTCGCGCACGACCGGTGCGATGACGAGCGCGATCGCACCGGTCGCCGCGGAGATCATGGCCGGACGGCCACCGAGGAAGGCGATGGAGACGGCCATCGTGAAGGAGGCGAAGAGGCCCACGCGGGGGTCCACGCCGGCGATGATCGAGAAGGAGATGGCCTCCGGGATGAGCGCCAGCGCCACGACCAGGCCGGCCAGGACCTCGGTCCGCAGCCGCCGGGGGTCGCGCAGGGCGCCGAGCACGGAGGTGACGTCCTGGGTGCGGACCATCCGGCGTTCCATCGGGCCGCGGTCGGGTCGGCGCATGCCGGCGAAGGGTGAGGTCACGAGGTCTCCCGTGGTCGAAGGCGCGCACGCCCGGTGGTCAGGGTCGGGTGGCGCGCCGTCGGGCCAGGTCGGTGAGCGGCGAGGGGCAGGACGGTCGTCCGTGCCCGCACGCGCTGTGCTCCGTGGACAACCCTAACGTAACGTCAGAGTGCTGCCCACATGATCTCGCTCACCACGCGTCCGCCGGGTCGTGCGGCCTCGATAGAGTCGGGGCTCGAACGCAGGAGAGGACGTCCGCGATGGGTCGCATGCAGATCGGTGAGGTGGCCGAGAGGACCGGGCTGTCCCTGCGGACCATCCGCTACTACGGCGAGGTGGGTCTCGTCGCGCCGTCGGGCCGGACCGAGGGCGGCTTCCGCCTCTACACCGACGGCGACGTCGCCACGCTCGAGCTCATCAAGACGATGAAGCCCCTCGGCTACACCCTCGAGGAGATGAGCGAGGTCCTCGAGGTCCTCGGTGCGCTCGACCGCGAGACCGCGCCGGGCCGGCGGGCCGAGCTCGTCGAGCAGCTGGCGGTGATCCGCGCCTCGGCCGCCACCCGCCGCGACCGCCTGCGCGAGCAGCTGGCCGCCGCAGAGTCCTTCATCCTGCGGCTCGACGAGCGGGCCGGCGACGGCGGTTAGCCAGGCCGGCGTGCCGTCGCCGCGCAGCGGCGGGTGCGCGGCGACGGCACGGCGGGAGGTCAGCTCGTCGGGACCTCGCTCGCGCCGTCGTCGTCCGCGGTGCGGCGCCCCACGCCCACGGGCTCGGGCTGCTGCCCACCGCTCGTGCGGCCGCGGACGAGCTCGAGCAGGTCGATCCCGGTCTGGGCCTTGAGCAGGGTGGCGAGCTCCTGGACCCCGACGGACACCTGGTCGGTGAGCCGCCCGGCGCCGTCCTTGTCGATGACGGTGATGTCGTCGATGCTGCCGAGCGCGTCGGCGTAGGGCTGGGCCATACGGGGCAGCGCGTCGAGGACCATCTGGAGGCGGGCCGACTCGGGGAAGGCCTGGTAGGCGTCGGACTCCGCCTTGATCGCGGCACCGCGGGCCTCACCCTTGGCGCGCTCGGCGGCGGCCTCCGCCTCGCCGCGTGCCTGGACGCCGTCGGCCTCCGCGCGGGCCACCGCGAGGGCACCCTCGGCGCGGCGCTGCTGCTCGATGAGGTCGGCCTCGGCGCGGGCGCGGGCGGCGGACGCCTCCGCGTCGGCCTGCGCCATCGTCCGCTGGGCCTCCGCCTCGGCCTTGCGGATCGCGGCGGTCTTCGACGCCTCCGCCTCCTGCTCGGCGGCGTACTTGCGGGCGTCGGCCTCCTGCGCGGCCTCGTACTTGCGCGCCTCGGCGGGCTTGCGGACCTCGGTCTGCAGCTCCTGCTCGCGCAGCGCCGCCCGGCCCTGGGCGACCCGCTCCTGCTCGATGAGGACGGCCTGCTGCGCCTCCGCCTCGGCACGCTCCTGCGCGGCCTCCGCCTCGGCCTCGGCCTGGGCGGTCTCCCGGGCGATCTGCGCGTTGCGCAGCGCGAGGGCCTTGTTCGACTCGGCGATCTGGACGGCGGACTCGTTGGACCGCTCGGTGCTCTCCTGCCGGGCCTGCGCCTCCGCGATCTCGGCGTCACGGGCGACGGCGGCGGCCCGGGGACGCCCGAGGTTGCGGATGTAGTCCCCGGAGTCCTCGACGGTCTGGATCTCGAAGTTCTCCAGGACCAGCCCGCGCTCGGCGAGCATCGGCACGGCGATGTCCTTGACCTCCTTGGAGAAGTCCTGGCGCTCGTAGAGGATCGACTCGACGGTGAGCGTTCCGGCGATGGTGCGGAGCACGCCGACGAGGACCTCGCTGGTCTGCTGCTCGATGACCTGCTCCTGGCTGCGGCCCGCGAAACGCTGGGCGGCGGCGCGCACCATGCGCTCGGTGCCGCCGACCTTGACGACGGCGATGGAGCGCAGCGTGACGCCGACACCGCTCTTCGTCGTCGCGTCCTCGGCCGCGACCGAGAAGCTCTGGGAGGCGAGCGACAGACGCACGACCTGCTCGAAGACGGGCTTGACGAAGGTGCCGCCACCGATGACGACGCGCTGACCGGACAGGTCGGTGGTCTCGTCGCCCGTCTCGGGGTTGATGACCGGCTTGCCGCTCTTGCGGCCGGTGATGATGAGCGCCTCGTCAGGGGTGGCGATCTTGAAGCGCACCTTGGCGTAGATGAAGCCGACGATGACGAGGACGATGAGGGCAACGACCGCCACGACGACGATCAGGGCGGTGCCGGCGAGTTCCATGGGGCTCCTATGCAGGTGAGCGGTACGGCCGTGCGCAGCCACCCGCCGGCGAGCACTGCAGGCGGTGACCGGTGCCCGCCGGGTCGACCGACGGACACCGCCACCCTACCGACGGCAGTCGCGACAGTTGTCGCTTTCCCCCGCCCTCATCCCACGCCGTCAGCCCCCGTCCTCATCGCCGACAGCGCACTTACCGCCGACAGTGCACTTACCGCCGACAGCGCACTTACCGCCGAGACTCTCGCCCGGCCCCGTCCGTCAGCCGGCGTCGAAGCGGTCCTCGCCGTCGGCGTCGGGGTCGTCCCTCGGCTCTCCCTGCGCCGGCACGGCGCCGGTGAGGTCGGGGGTGTCCTCCCTGGTCTCCGGGGCGGCGCGGTCGGGGGTCTCCGGTGCGGAGGCGTGCTGCGGGTTCTCCACGGGCACGTCTCCGGCGGTGCTCTCGCTCATCGTGATGCTCCTCGTCCTCGTCCTCGTCGCGTGGTCAGGCCGGTCCCTGCTGCGGTGACGTCTGGTCGGTCCCGCCACCGAGCTGCCGGAGGAACTCGTGGCACTTGTGCGCCCGCTCGGAGTCCTCCCTCATCACCTGCTCGAAGAACTGGGCGATGTCCTCCTTGCCGGCGTTGCGAGCGTCGCGGACGTACTGGCCGTAGTCGTGCCCCGCCTTGAGCGCGTGGTACTGCACGGAGATGAGGTCGAAGGTGACGTCGTCGAAGCCGGTCTCCCCGGTGGCCATGATGAACTCCCTCGTCGGTGAACCATGCGGACCCTCCTAGTGTGTGACCCGCAACACTGCGGGTGCATCTCGGGCCGCAGGCGGTGACGTCCCCGCCGCCCCGAGGCGAGCCGAGCCGAAAGCGGCACCTCGGCGTTGAGCGCTGTGGCACGGTGTCGAGGTGCGTCGAGTACTGAGCAGCGTCGCGGTCCTGTCCGTCGTCGTCCTGGCCGCGTGCTCGCAGACGGGGCCGTCTCCCGCGGCCGAGAGTCTGCGCGAACCCGCGACCGCCGTGGACGAAGCGGCGCCCTCGGCCGGCAGTGAGTTGGCGGAGACGACCCTGTGCGCCGAGCTCCCCTCCCGGGAGACACCCTTCGCGGCGGACCGGCTGGAGGGCTGGTGGAACGCGACCCCAGCCGATGCGCTGACGGGTGGCGCCCTCGCGGATCCGGCCGACTGGGGCGACGCCCGGATGCGTGAGCACCCACGGGTGGCGGTCGTCGACACCCAGTCCGGGTACTGGGTGACCTGGGACCGGACGATCTGCGGCGCGACCGACGAGTACGCGCCGACGATCGAGCCGGACTGGCCACCGCTGTCCTACGTGGTCGTCGACATCGACTCGGGGGAGCTGCTCGAGTCCGTGGAGATCGCCGACGTCGACGGCGGTGAGGGCCTGGCCACGACGAGGAGCGTGCTGGCCACGGTCCTCGAAAGCGGCTGGGTCGAGCTCGACGAGGACGACACCGTCCGGTACTCCGCCCTCGTGGCGCCGGAGGACCCCTACGGGCTCGAGCTCGTGGGAGGTGCGCGTGTGGACGAGCCCGACGTCGCCGGAGGTGTCTTCGAGTCCGACGGCGGGACGGGCTTCAGCTTCCGCGTCCAGCGCGGCCCGGACCTGGTCCTCGGCGAGCTGTTGGTGTTCGTGGCAGAGCCGCTCGAGGTCGACGGCGGGGAGGGCCAGACCGTCGGCGCGCCGTCGTGGGGGTTCATGGCCGAGGCGCTGGCCACCGGCGGGGAGTGTTCTGTCTCGGTGACGGCGCTGCCCGCCGGCACCGACGTGCCGCCGTGGCCCGAGGGCTACGCGGACTACCTCTCCACCACCGTGCTCCAGCGGCTGCTGGCCACCTGCTAGCCGTCGGCGCCGCTCACGGTGCCCGCGGGGCCGGCCGTGCCGCGGGCCGCGCTCGCCCGGAGGCGGTCGACGAGGGCGAGGACCTCCTCGCGCAGGGCGTCGGGCGTGAGGACCTCGAAGTCCCAGCCGAGGCCGGCGAGCATGCGGGCCATGCCGTCGAGGCGCTCGGCGCGCGTCTCGAGCAGCACGCCGTCGGGATGCTCGCTCAGGCGTCCGACGCTCGGGGGCAGTCGCTCGGCCGCCTCCGCCCGGGTGGTCCGCAGGAGGACGCGGACCTCGTGCGCCCACCGGACCTCCGCGATGCCGGAGGTGACCCGCGTCCTGGCGTCGAAGTCGGCGGGCACGTCGTAGGAGCCCTGGCCCTGCGCGACCGAGGCGATGCGGTCCAGCCGGAAGGTCCGCACGTCGTCGCGGCCGTGGTCGTGCCCGGTGACGTACCACCGGCCGGCATGGAAGACGAGGCCGTAGACGTCGAGCTCGCGCTGCGACTCCCGCCCGTCCCAGGCGGTGTACGCGACCGTCACGGTGCGCCGCGCCTGCGCCGCCGCGGCGAGTGCGAGCAGGGTGTCGGCGCCGGCCGGGGCAGCCGCCCGTGCCGGGCTGGTGAACTGTGCGCTCGCGAGCAGGCTGTCGAGCCGCTGGCTCAGGGCGCGCGGCAGGACCCGCGACACCTTGGCCAGCGCGCTCGCCGTCGCCGCCGGCGCGGTGGTGGCGAGCCCCGCGCGTTCCGCGGCCTGCAGGCCGAGGACGACGGCGACGGCCTCGTCGTCGGTGAGCATCAGCGGCGGCAGCTTGTAGCCCGGGAGGAGCCGGTACCCGCCGTACCTGCCCCGCTGGGCCTGGACGGGGATGCCGAGGTCGGCGAGGTGCTCGGCGTACCGCCGGACCGTGCGCTCGTCGACCCCGAGCCGGTCGGCCAGCTCACCGACGGTGCGCTGCCCACCCGTCTGGAGCAGCTCGAGCATGGCGAGCACGCGAGCGGTCGGGCGCGTCACTGCCGTGGCCGTCCGGAGAAGTCGCCCACGAATACCGGGCGGGTTGTGTCCACAATGCACTCTAACGTCGTCGACATGGAGACCACCACCACCTACGTCCTCGTCCCCGGCTTCTGGCTCGGCGCCTCGGTCTGGCGCCCCGTCGCCGACGCGCTGAGCGCGCGCGGCCACACCGTGCACGCTGTCGACCTCCCGGGCATGGGCGAGCGCGCCCGTCTCGCCTCCGCCCAGACCGACCTGACGACACACATCGACGACGTCGTGAATCTGCTCGAGGAGCAGGACCTGCACGACGTCGTGCTCGTCGGCCACAGCTACGGCGCCCTCGTGACGACCGGCGCGGCGGACCGCGTGCCCGAGCGCGTGGCGCGCCTGGTCTACATCGACTCGGGGCCCCTGCCGGACGGCACTGCGCAGGCCGACTTCGAGGGACCCGAGGCGCGCGCGGCCAACGAGAGCCGCGTCATGACGCACGGCCAGGGCTGGAGGCTCCCGCCGCCGGACTGGGCCGCGCTGGCGGCCGACGTGCCCGACGTCGACGACGCCGCCGTCACCACCCTGGCCGAAGGCGCGCGGCCGCAGCCCTGGCGCACCGCCACCGAGCCCGTCTCGCTCACCGGCGCCTGGCAGCGGATGCCGCGGACGGGCGTGCTGTGCAGCTTCAGCCTCGAGCAGCTGCGGCAGATGGCGCCCCATGCACCGGTGTTCGCGCACATGGTCGACGGCGACTGGAGCTACGTCGAGCTCCCCACGTGGCACTGGCCGATGGTCAGCCGGCCGGTGGAGCTCGCCGAGGTGCTGGCGTCGGTCGGTCCCTAGTGCACGACGGCGTGGCGCACGTAGACCACGCCGTTGCCGAACCGGCGAAGATCCAGCAGCTCGAGGTCGAGCCGGCTGCCGAGGGGCAGCGCGGGCTTCCCGCCGCCCACGACCACCGGGTACAGGAGCAGCACGCACTCGTCGACCAGGCCGTGCCGGAACGCCTCGGCCCCGAGGGCGGCACCGCCGATGCTCAGGTCCGCGCCGGAGGACTCCTTGAGCCGGCGTACCGCCTCGGGGTCGAAGTGCCGCTCGATCCTCGTCCGCGCCGTCGTCACCTCCTCGAGCGTCGAGGAGTAGACGACCTTGTCGGCGGCACGCCAGATCCCCGCGTACTCCTGGATGACGGCCGGCTCGCCGGCCAGCCAGTCGTCGCTCTCCCAGACGCGCATCGTCTCGTACATGCGCCGCCCGTAGAGCGAGGTGCCGATGCGACGCTCGTGCTCGTTCCAGAACGCGTGCACCTCGTCGTCGGGCTCGGACCAGTCGAAGGCCCCGGCTGCGTCCTCGAGGTAGCCGTCGAGGGAGATGTTGGCTGCGTAGACGAGCGTGCCCATGATGTGCCTCCGGCCGGACGGGGCTCCAGCGTCCAGCGTCCCGGAGGTGCCCGTCAAGAGCGCTGCGAAGCGCGTGAGCAGCGGCGCCCCAGGCAGGACTCGAACCTGCAACCTACGGATTAGAAGGCCGTTGCTCTATCCATTGAGCTACTGGGGCCCGGCACGCCGGCCAGGGACAACGGTAGTGCCTCCGTGCGACACGCACTCCGACACGTGACGTCGAGGCTTGGACAGCCCGTGCTGACCAGGGAGGATGAGGGGGTGACCACCGCCCCCGACCCCCGCGCTGCCCGCTCGGCACGCCACGTGCGGGGCAGGTCACCGATCCTCGACGTCGTCACCGACCTGCTCGAGGACGTCACCTCCGCCCGCTTCCCCCTCGACCTGCCCGGTACCGAGACGCTGCGCGAGCTGCGCGACCGGGTCGAGACGCAGATCGGTGCCCACCTGCTGCCGCGCCTCAAGCGCGAGGCTGGGCCCGCCGTCGTCGTCCTCGGGGGCTCGACGGGCGCGGGGAAGTCCACCCTCCTCAACTCCGTCGTCGGCCGCGAGATCTCGGCCGCCGGCGTCATCCGGCCCACCACCGTCAGCCCCGTCCTCGCCGTCCGCCCCGAGGACACGTGGCTCGTCGCCGAGCACCCCGTCTCCGAGCTCGCCGACGTCGTCCCCGACGACGGTGTGCCCGCCGGCCTGGCCCTGCTCGACGCGCCCGACCTCGACTCCGTGCTCGAGGGCAACCGCGCCCTGGCCAACCTCCTGCTCGAGACCGCCGACCTGTGGCTCTTCGTCACCACCGCCGCGCGCTACGGCGACGCCGTGCCGTGGCGGGTGCTGCGCCAGGCGCAGGAACGCGGGATCACGGTGGCCGTCGTCCTCAACCGGGTGCCGCGACGCGTGCTCCCCGAGGTGCGCGCCGACCTCATGCGCCGGATGACCGACCTCGGCCTGGGGGAGGCGCCGCTGTTCGTCGTCCGGGACGTCGGGCCGCACGAGGGCCTCCTCCCGGCCGACGTCGTCGAGCCCGTCCGCACCTGGCTCGCGCTCCTCGGGGGCCGCAACACTGCCCGCGGTGTCGTGCGACGCACCACCCAGGGTGTGTGGGGGACGCTGCGCGAGGAGCTGCTGCGGCTGGCCGACGGCGTCACCGAGCAGGCCATGGCCGCCGGAACGCTGCGCGCGCGCGCCGAGCAGGCCGTCGGGGAGGCCGCCGACGCGCTCGTGGCCCGTCTGCGCACCGGCGTCGCCACCCAGGGCGCGCCGACCACCCGGTGGCTGTCCGCGGCCAGTACCGGCGGCGTGCTCGCCCCGCTCGCCGGGGACGTCGCCCGCATCCGCAAGGGTTGGCGGGGCGGCGGCGTGCGCGACCGCAGCCGCGCCGCCGTCGCCATCGGCGCCGAGACGCGCCAGGCGCTCGCCCCGCTCCTCGTCGACGCCGCGGCCGACGCCGCCGCGGGCCTGCGCCGCGCCTGGTCCGAGCCCGGCCGCGGCGGGGAGAGCCTGCTCGTGGCCGACGACGGCGCACGGGACTCCCGCGCCGGGTCCGCCGTCGCCGCCTGGGCCGCGCGCACCGACGCCGTCGCCGAGCGGGTGCTCGGTGACAGTGACCGCGTGCTGGACGCCGCCGGGCTCAGCGGTCTGCTCCAGGCGGCCGCCGCGGGCCTGGAGGGCGCCGTGCGCGCCGTCCGGGCGCTCGTGCCGGGGGAGGACGTCGTCACGGCGATCGCCGAGGATCTGCACGCCACCGCGGCCGAGGTGGTCCGGGACGAGGCTCGTCCCGCCCTCGACCGCCTCGCCGCCCTCGGGCTGCGCAGTGAGGCCGGCGCCGGACTGCGGCTGCGCGCCAGTGAGCTGAGAGGACACCGATGAGGCACCACGGCGCCCACGCCGCCCCCGCCCACGACGACGAGCGGCTGAGCGCGCACGTCCAGCGGATCGCTGCCGCGCTCGAGCAGGCCGGTGACGAGGTCGCCCCCGAGCTCGTCACCGCGTCTCTCGCCGACATCGCCCAGGTGGAGAAGCGGCTCGCGCTCGGCGTGGACCGGACGGTCGTCGCGCTCGTCGGCGGCACCGGCTCGGGCAAGTCCTCCCTCTTCAACGCCATCTCCCGGCTGCGCTTCGCCGACGTCGGCGCGATCCGGCCGACCACCGACCGGGCCGCGGCGTGCGTGTGGGGCGGCCCCGCCACCGAGCTCCTCGACTTCCTCGAGGTGTCCGAGCACCGACGCATCGGCCGCGAGAGCGTCCTGGACGCCGACGAGGAGCAGGCCCTGCACGGGCTCGTGCTCCTCGACATGCCCGACCACGACTCCGTCGCGGAGGCCCACGCCGACCAGGTCGACCGGCTGCTGCCGCTCGTCGACATGCTCATCTGGGTGGTCGACCCGCAGAAGTACGCCGACCACGCCCTCCACGACCGCTACCTGCGTGCCCTGGCCGACCGCCAGGAGGCGATGCTCGTCCTCGTCAACCAGGTCGACACCATCCCCGCCGCTGCCGTGCCGCGGGTGGTCGAGTCCGTCCGGGGCCTGCTTCGGGCCGACGGTCTGGAGGGCGTGGAGATCATCACGACCTCCGCCGTCACCGGTCAGGGCGTGGCGGACGTGCGCGAGCTCCTCGCGCTGACGGTGGCACGGTCCTCGACCGCCGCCCGCACCGCCGACGCGGAGATCGGCGCCGTCGCCCGCCGGCTCCGGGTCGCTGTCGGGACGGTGGAGCCGCCGCTCGGCAGCACCGAGGTGGAGGCCGCCGCCCGAGAGCTGAGCCGGGCCGCCGGCGTCGCCTCCGTCGCCGACTCCGTGCGCGCCGCGGTCGTCCGCATGCGGTCCAGCGCGCTGGCCCGCCCCGAGCCGCCGGCCGCGGGGGCCGTCGAGGCCGTGCGGGGCCGCTGGCTGGCCGCCGCGACCGCCGGTCTGCCCGAACGGTGGGTGCGGGCCGTGACGCAGGCCGTGCCCCGCACCGACTCCCTGCGGGCGTCCGTCTCCTCCGCCGTCGACGGCGTGCCGCTGCCGGAGGTGCGCCGGCCGGGGCTGCTCGCCCTGCAGGTCGCCGGTCTTGCGCTGATCACGCTCGGCGGGGTCGCGCTCGTCCTGGGCGTCATCGGTGCCGTCGGGGCCGTCGACCTGCCCGGACCGACGCTTCTCGCCGTCGGGGCGGGGCTGCTCGTCCTCGGCGCCGGCGCCGGCATCACCGCGCGGGTGGTGCGTGGCTCACAGGGGGAGCGGGCGGCGGCGCGCTACCGCCAGGAGGTCGAGGAGCGCGTCGGTGAGGTCGTCCGGCGCGAGCTCGCCGCGCCGACGGTCGGCGTCCTCGAGCGGCACCGGACGCTGCGTCACGCGCTGGACGCGGCTGCCGCACAGGACGGCTGAACGACAGCTTCCTCCACAGCAGGCGGCTCGGGCGCACCCGGGTGACGGCGCCGGGCGGCATCGTCGTGCTCGAGTACCGGCACCCCGCCGGCTCGGAACCAGGGAGCACTGCGATGAGCGACACCAACCAGATCACCGTCCGCGGACGCGTCGGGACCGACCCGGAGATCGTCGTCACGGCGAACGGCAGGGAGGTGACGCGGTTCCGCCTCGCGTGCACACGCAGCTACCGGGACTCCGCCGGTGAGTGGCGCGAGACCGCCACCGAGTGGTTCACCGTCAAGACGTGGGGGCCGGGCGGGACGATCGTGCAGCGGTCCGTCCGCCGCGGCATGCCCGTCCTCGTGCAGGGCACCTTCAGCTCGGAGGAGTGGACGGGGCCGGACCGCACCAGCCACACCAACGTCATCACCGCCGGTGTCATCGCCGTCGACATCAAGTACGGGCTCGTCACCTACGCGAAGGTCGTGCGGGAGACGCCGGCGGAGGGCGGTGCCGCCGGCGAGGGCATGACCGGGGCGGACGAGGAGCGGAAGCCGGAGGACAGCGGCACGCCGCCGGCGGAGGGCCTGGAGCCCGCGGACCCGTGGGAGAAGGCGCCGGCCGAGGTGTGATCGCCTCGAGCGAAGCCCACGCGGCGGGCGTACGACTCCCGGGCGGCCGTGGCCTACCCTGGAGGACGCAAGTGGCCGGGGGTCCGGCCCGCATCCTCGAGCACTGGGAGAGTTGTGGCCGAGTACATCTACTCGATGGTCAGGGCACGCAAGGCGCACGGCGACAAGGTCATCCTCGACGACGTCTCCATGTCCTTCCTGCCCGGCGCCAAGATCGGCATGGTCGGTCCGAACGGCGCGGGCAAGTCGACGATCCTCAAGATCATGGCCGGGCTGGAGCAGCCCTCGAACGGTGAGGCGCGGCTGAGCCCGGGCTACACCGTGGGCATCCTCCTGCAGGAGCCGCCGCTGGACGAGACGAAGAACGTGCTGGAGAACGTCCAGGACGGCGTCGCGGAGATCAAGGCCAAGCTCGACCGCTTCAACGCCATCGGCGAGGAGATGGCGAACCCGGACGCCGACTTCGACGCCCTCATGGCCGAGATGGGCACCCTCCAGGGCGAGATCGACGCCGCCAACGCGTGGGACCTCGACTCCCAGCTCGAGCAGGCGATGGACGCCCTGCGCCTGCCCCCGCCGGACGCCGACGTCTCCGTCCTGTCCGGTGGTGAGCGCCGCCGCGTGGCGCTGTGCAAGCTGCTGCTCGAGGCGCCGGACCTCCTGCTCCTCGACGAGCCCACCAACCACCTCGACGCCGAGTCCGTCCTGTGGCTCGAGCAGCACCTGGCCAAGTACGCCGGTGCCGTCATCGCCGTCACCCACGACCGGTACTTCCTCGACCACGTGGCCGAGTGGATCGCCGAGGTCGACCGCGGGCGCCTGTACCCCTACGAGGGCAACTACTCGACCTACCTGGAGAAGAAGGCCTCGCGCCTGGAGATCCAGGGCAAGAAGGACGCCAAGCTCCAGAAGCGCCTCAAGGACGAGCTCGAGTGGGTCCGCTCCTCGGCCAAGGGCCGCCAGGCGAAGTCCAAGGCGCGCCTGGCCCGCTACGAGGAGATGGCCGCCGAGGCCGACCGCATGCGCAAGCTCGACTTCGAGGAGATCCAGATCCCGCCGGGCCCGCGCCTGGGCTCGGTCGTCATCGAGGCGAAGGACCTGGAGAAGGGCTTCGGGGACCGCGCCCTCATCGACGGCCTGTCCTTCTCCCTGCCGCCCAACGGCATCGTCGGCGTCATCGGCCCCAACGGTGTCGGCAAGACGACCCTCTTCAAGACGATCGTCGGCCTCGAGCCGCTCGACGGCGGTGACCTCAAGGTCGGCGAGACCGTGCAGATCTCCTACGTCGACCAGTCCCGTGAGGGGCTGGACCCGAAGAAGACCCTGTGGGAGGTCGTCTCCGACGGCCTGGACTTCATCCAGGTCGGCAAGGTCGAGATCCCCTCGCGCGCCTACGTCTCCCAGTTCGGGTTCAAGGGCGCCGACCAGCAGAAGCCGGCCGGCGTGCTCTCCGGTGGTGAGCGCAACCGGCTCAACCTCGCGCTCACGCTCAAGCAGGGCGGCAACCTCCTGCTCCTCGACGAGCCGACCAACGACCTGGACGTCGAGACCCTCGGCTCGCTGGAGAACGCGCTGCTCGACTTCCCCGGCTGCGCCGTCGTCGTCTCCCACGACCGGTGGTTCCTCGACCGCGTCGCGACCCACATCCTCGCCTGGGAGGGCACCGAGGAGAACCCCGCGAGCTGGTACTGGTTCGAGGGCAACTTCGCCGCCTACGAGGAGAACAAGGTCGAGCGCCTGGGGCCGGACGCCGCCCGCCCGCACCGCATGACCTACCGCAAGCTCACGCGCGACTGATGGCCCGACTGACCGTTCCCGTCAAGCTCCGCTGGTCGGACATCGACGGCTACGGGCACGTCAACAACGCGGCGATGCTCACCCTCCTCGAGGAGGCGCGCATCGCCGCGTTCTGGGCGAGCCCGGAGGACCCGGACGTCACCGGCGGCAGGATCCTCGCCGCCGGTGACGGCGCGCAGACGGCCACCTTCATCGCCCACCAGGAGATCGAGTACCTCGCGCCGCTGGAGTACTCGACGGCGCCGCTCCAGGTGGAGATGTGGCTGGCCCGCATGGGCGGGGCGAGCATCGACGTCTGCTACGAGGTGCCCGGGCCCGACGGCGTCGCCGTGCGGGCCATGACCACCCTCGTGCTCGTCGACCGCGCGACCGGGCGCCCGCGCCGGATCACCGACGAGGAGCGCACCGCCTGGGCCGAGCTCGTCGAGGCCCCGGTCACCTTCCGCCGCAACCTCTCCCGCTGAGGGTCCCGGCGCGCCGTCCACCCCTTCCGCCGAGCGCTGAGTTGTTACCGGCAAGAGGAGTAACAACTCAGCTCTCGGCGGAAGGGGGATGGGGATGGGGGATGCGGGAGCCGTAGGGTGGGGCGGTACGTGGCCACGGACGGACGAGCAGGGACGACGATGAGAGGCAGGCTCCTCGCAGCCGTGGCAAGCGCTGCCCTCGCGCTGACGGGGGCCGCCGTGCCCCCGCCCGACGCCTACGAGGCCCAGCTCGACCACTCCTACGCCAACTTCGCGATCCACGCGCCCGTCCACGCCGGCGCGCAGACCTTCGTCCCCGAGGACGGGGAGCTGCACACCGTGGCGGCGTGGCTCGTCAGCCGCGCCACGAGCGGGCAGGTCACGGCCTCGGTGCGCACGGACGCCACCGACCCGGCGACCGAGGTCGCCCGAGCGCAGGTGGACCTGGCCGGTACCGGCCGCGGGTGGCTCGAGATCGACCTCGGCGGTGTCCCGGTCACGCCGGGGGAGGAGTACGCGCTCGTGCTCCAGGCCACCGACACCGACGGGGCCGTGGAGTGGTGGGGCTCGCGGTCGGCCGCGCCCGGCACGCCGCCGAGCTGGAACTACGACCGCGACCACTGGGCCGGCTGGGTGCAGCAGGGCGCGGGCGCCGCGGCACGCTTCGCCGGCTGGGACCTCGCCTTCTACGTCGACGACGCCCACGGCGGCTGCGCGGCCGACAACTCGTGCTGGCGCCACCTCGCCGGTGAACAGCTCGGCGTGCAGCCCGCCGGCATCCTCGGCACGCCGGGCCACCCCTACGCCCTGTCGGCCTTCGAGACGGCAGGCGCACGTTTCGTCCCCGGCTCCAGCGTCCTCGAGCTCGCCGACGGGAGCTGGCTCTACCTGCCCGACGGCGCCGACGCGCCCGTCGTCGTCCCCGCCGAGCACCCCGACGCCCTCGCGCAGGTGGAGGAGAGCCGGACCTGGCTCGCCTCCGGCAGCGTCCCGGGACGCACGGAGACCGAGCGCGAGATGGCCGAGCGGGCGCTGCTCGACATGCGGCTGCTGCTCCAGGACAACGGTGCCGTCGCCGCGGCGTGGCACACGATCTGGCGCTACTCCTGGCCACGCGACTCGGCCTTCACCGCCGTCGCCTTCGCCCGCGCCGGCTTCACCGAGGAGGCGCTGCGGATCCTGCGGTACAACGCGGGCACCCAGCGTCCGGACGGCACCTGGGAGGCCCGCACCCTGCTCGACGGCTCCGGGCCCCCGGACGCTCGTGGCTGGCAGCTCGACGCGAACGGCTGGGTCCCGTGGGCGACCTGGCAGTACCTCCAGACCGCGTCCGCCGCCGAACGGGACGCGGCGCTCGGCGAGCTGTACCCCACCGTCCGGGCTGCTGCCGACTACGCCGCCGGCAGCCTCGACGAGAACGGCATCCCGCCGGCCCGGCCGGACTACTGGGAGAGCGACTACCCGGCACCGAACCTCGGCACGGCCGCACCCCTGCTCGCCGGTCTGCGCTCGGCCGCCGCCGTCGCCGAGCTCGCCGGGGAGGAGGACGACGCCGCACGCTGGTTCGCCGCCGCGGACCGCCTCCAGCGGGGCATCGACCTCTCCTTCGGGGTGATCGGGTACCAGCGCACCGTCGTCAGGGGCAGCGGCAAGGACTCCGCCGTCACCTGGCTCGCGCCGCCGTTCAACCCCGTCACCCCGGCCGTGCGCGCCGAGCTCGACACGACGTGGCAGGTGCTGGTCCAGGACACCGGTGGCGTGCAGCCCGGCGAGCGGTGGGGCGACGACATGACGTGGACCCCGGAGACGATGTTCTTCGCGCTCGCCTGGGCCGCCGACGGGCAGGACGCCAAGGCCGAGCGGGTCGTCGAGTGGATGGACGCCCACCGGACCCCGGTGGGCGCCTACCCCGAGAAGGTGGGCCCGGACGGGAACCCGGCAGCGGTCTCCACCCTCGGCTGGACGGCGTCCCTCACCGTGCTCACCCTGGAGGCGCTCGAGGGGTCCGTCGCCACCCCGCCCGCCGGCACGAGCAACGTCGGGGACGACGACGGCGCAGCCACCGACCCGCGGTCCGCCGCTCCCGCCGTGGTCACCGTCCCGGACTCGGTCGCCCCCTGGCTGCTCGTGCTCGCCCTCGGTGCTGCTGCTGCCGCCGGTCTCGGCCTGAGCCGTCGGCGTCGGCGTCGCTGACCGCGACGCCTCCCGTGGACGTCCGGTCGGGGAGGGTCAGGACAGCAGGTCGATGACCGCCTGCTCGGCGGGGGCCAGGCCGGTGCGGACCTCGATCTCGCCGGGCGCGGCCGCGTCGGGCGGGATGGTGGTGCCGCGTTCGAAGCTGTCGATGACCTGCGGGTCGATGTACGACGCGCGGCTCACCGCCGGGGTGTTGCCCAGGTCCTCGGCCACCCGCTTGACTGCCTCACGGACGGCCGCCTGCCGCTTGCGCGCGGTCGAGACGTCCTCGGCGCGGGCGAGGTGCACGGCGGCGATGACCGTCCCGCGCCACGTGCGGAAGTCCTTGGCGCTCGCGTCGGGTCCGAGGAGCTCCTTGAGGTAGGCGTTGATGTCCGCCGTCGACAGGTCCACCCAGCGGCTGCCGTTGCGGTAGGCGAGGAGCTCCACGCCGCCCCCGCGCCGACGCCGCAGGGTGGTGAGCGGGCCGGTGAGCTCGGGGTCGTGCAGCTCCAGGGAGCGGGGCAGCCCGGACTTCGCCGTGTACTGGAAGCTGAGCGTGCCGTCGGCGCGGATCCGCAGGTGGTCCTTGCGCAGCGTCGCCAGGCCGTAGGTCTCGTGGCGCGCGGCGTAGGTCTCCCCGCCGATGCGGAAGGCGCCGCGGTCCAGCAGCCGGAAGGCGATGGCCAGCGACTGCTCCCGGGTGAGCCGGGGCAGTGCCAGGTGCTCGGCCACCTGCCCGCGCGCCTCGGGCAGCCGGGTGGCGACCTCGAGCACGTGCCGGTACTTCGCCCGCTCCCGGCGCGCGCGCCACACGTCGTGGTACAGGTACTGGCGCCGCCCGGCGTCGTCGATGCCGACGGCCTGGATGTGCCCGGCCGGGTCGGGGCAGATCCACACGTCGCGCCAGGCAGGCGGGATGACGAGGGAACGGCACCGCTCGACGACCTCGGGGTCGGTGACCCGCCGGCCGTCCGCGTCGAGGAACATGTACCCCTTGCCGGCGCGCCGCCGGGTCAGACCGGGGGAGTCGACGCGGACCTTGCGCAGCCTCACCTGGTATCCCTCACGGCCCCAAGTCTGGAAGGCGCGCGCCGAGTTCGCGCGGGGAGGGACGCCCGGGCGGCGGCGGACCCCGCCCGGGCGCCGCCTCAGCCGCGCGTGTGGCGACGCCGCAGCAGACGCGCGCCGGTCCCGACGAGAGCGGCGACGCCGAGCAGCACCAGCGCGACCGGTGCGCCCGTGGCCGGCAGCTGCCCGCCGCCGGGTGTGGTCGGCGGGGCCACCGGCGTCGTCACGCTGGGCGTGGGTGTGGGGGTGGGGGTGGGGGTGGGCTCCTCGCCCAGCACGGTGACGGTGAACGGCGCCGTCGTCGTGCCGTTCGGGGCGGTGACGCTGAGGACCGCGCTGTAGGTGCCGGGCTCGGCGAAGGTGTGCTCGAGCTCCAGGAGGTACTCCCCGTTGACGGTGAGCTCCTCGCCCTCACGGGTGGCGACCACGGTCGCGGGTACCGGCTCGCTCCCGTCACCGAGGTCGACGCTCGCGGAGACCTCGTCCGCGGAGGTGCCCGGCGCCGTGACGACGCCGACAGTCAGGGCAGCGGTCCCCGGGGCCCGGAGGTGCTGGTCGGTGCCGGCCGCGTCGACGGCCCACTCGACCTCCGGGGTGGCGTAGAAGTTGTGGTCCTGGAGGGTCAGTCGTCCGCCGAGCGTGGCGAGCCGGCCGAAGAAGTCCTCCAGCTCGCGGTCCTCCTGCGGGGTCCACCCGATCTCGAGGACCGTCGCGGCCCGCGGCAGCACGAGCCACTGCGCCTGGGCGATGCCGCGGACCGTCTCCGACCACAGCGGCCCCTCGACCCCGAGGAAGCCCTCGGTGTTCACGTCGGGGAAGAGCTCCTGAGGGTCCCAGTCGTAGTACCGCTCGACGGTGCACTCGTCCGGGCACGCCCACGAGAGCCCGATGGGGGACACGGAGTCGTCGGGGTCCTCGGGGTCGTCACCGTCGTACCGCTGGTCGAGGTAGGCGCGCGGGGCGTCGGAGACGACCATCCGGGCGCCGTTCTCGTTGACCCGCTCGGGGGCGACGGCGGCGCCGGCCGTGCCCGCGCTCCACATCTGCAGCACGTTGCCCTCGTGCACGTCGGCCAGGGCGAGCTCGTTCCAGCCGAAGGGCTCCTTGCCGAGGTCCTCGACGACGTCGATCATCCGCTCCATGAAGAAGATGTAGTCCTCCTCCTCGGTCACGTGGGACTCGTCGCCACCGATGTGGAGGTAGGGGCCGGGCGTGAGCTCGGCGATCTGGGACCACACGTGCTCGAGGAACGTGTACGTGACCTCGTTGCGCGTGTCGAGCGTCGAGTGGCCGACCTCCCCGGTGCCGTGCGCCGGCGGCACGCCCGTCTGCGGGTCCGGCTCGGGTGCCGCTCCCTCGGTGTTGAGCTGGGGGATCGCGTGGAGCGCCGCCTGCGTGTGCCCGGGGGTGTCGATCTCCGGGACGACGACGACGTGCCGCTGGGCGGCGTAGTCGACGATCTCGGCGTAGTCCTCCTGGGTGTAGAAGCCGGTGCGGCCCGGCTCGTCCTCGTAGCCCTGCTCCGTCATCGCGGTCTGGCCGGACACCGAGGTGAGGCGCGTGTAGTCGATGTCGTCGCCCTCGACCCGGCCCTCGTTGGTGATCTCGATGCGCCAGCCCTGGTCGTCGGCGAGGTGCAGGTGCAGGTGGTTCATCTTGAGCTGGACGAGGGAGTCGATGAACTGCTTGACCTCGTCCACGGTCTGGAAGCTGCGCGCGACGTCGAGCATGATGCCGCGGTAGTCGAAGCGGGGGGAGTCGAGGACGCTCACCGCGGGCACGGTCCACGGTCCCGCCGTCACCTCGTCGTGCTCGACGAAGGCGGGGAAGAGCTGGCGCAGCGTCTGGACGCCGTTGAAGACGCCGTGCGCGCTCGCGGCGGAGACGACGACGCCGTCGGCGCCGGAGCCGAGGGTGTAGGCCTCGGCGGAGTCCTCGTAGCCCTCGACGGCGTGCTCCGCGCCGACCTGCAGCGTGATGTCGGCGCCGTGGCCGCCCTCCGTCACGACCGGCAGCTCGTAGCCGGTGGACGGGCGCAGCACGCTCGCGAGGAACGCGCCCGCCTCCGCGGCCTCACCGGCCGCGACGATCCGCGAGTCCGGGGTGAGGACGAAGGGATCGGCGTCGGCGTCGTGCTCGACCGAGACGGGCCGGGGAAGGACCGTCGGGGACTCGACGGGTGGGTCCACGGGTGCCATGGCCCCCAGGGTGCCACCGACCGCGGCGGTCGGGAGGCCGAGCAGCGTGAGCGGCAGCAGGAGCGCGGCCGACACCACGCTGCCGATGCTGCGAGCCCGTCGCCTGTGGGGGCGGGCGGTGGTGGACGGTTCGGGCACGACGACGCGCATGGCACACTCCCCCAGGGTTGCGGCCGCGGGAGGCTCGCCACGCCCGCCCCACCGCGAGTGACGCCGTCATGCTACGACCGGCGTCAAGATCCCTCGTGGACGCGCACCATGCCTTCCTGGGCGAGCGTGGCGACGAGCGCACCGGCACGGTCGTAGACCTTCGCCAGGCCCAGCCCACGTCCACCCTGGGCGCTGGGCGCGTCCTGGACGTAGAGCAGCCACTCGTCCACGCGCACGTCGCGGTGCCACCACATGGCGTGGTCGAGGCTGGCGACCGACAGGCCGGGGGAGGTCCACACGAGCTCGTGACGGCGCAGCACCGGCTCGAGCATCACCTGGTCGCAGGCGTAGGCGAGCAGTGCCCGGTGGGTGAGCTGGTCCGCCTCGACACGGCCCCGGGAGCGCATCCACAGCGCCTGCCGGCTCAGCGGGGAGTGGCCGCGCGGCACGTAGATGGAGCCCTCGACGTGCCGGATGTCGAAGGCGCCCGTGCGGGCGTAGAAGCTCGCCGCCGGGTGGTCGTAGCGGGAGAAGAGGTCCGCGGAGCTCTCCAGCCCCTCGGGGCCGGGCACCTCCGGCGGGTCCTCGGCGTGGTCCAGGCCGGGCTGACGCTCCTGGAAGGAGGTGATCATCGAGAGGATCGGCCTGCCGTCCTGGATCGCGTGGGTGCGGCGGGCGCTGAAGGAGCCGCCGTCGCGCATCCGCTCGACCTCGAAGGTGATCGGCCGGTCGAGCTTGCCGGGGCGCAGGAAGTAGCCGTGTACGGAGTGGGGCAGCCGCTCGGCGGGCAGCCCGGCGTCGGAGACGGTCGCGGCGGCCGCGATGAGGGACTGGGCGAGCACCTGCCCGCCGTACACGCGCCCGCTGAGGTGCTCCAGCGACGTGCCCGAGCAGGTGTCGTGCCCGGTCCGCTCCAGGCGCAGGAGCTCCAGGACCGAGGTCAGCGCCTCGCTCTGCTCACCGGCGTCGGCCACGGTCACGGCTCCTCCATCGTGTTGACGAGCGAGAACGCGGCCCGCTCGAGGTAGGTCCACAGCATCGTCTCGAGCTCCGCGGGCAGGCCGAGCTCGTCGACGCCGTCGCGCATGTGCTGCAGCCACCGGTCACGGGCCAGCGGGCTCACGGCGTAGGCGGCGTGCCGCATCCGCAGCCGCGGGTGGCCGCGGGTCTCGGAGTACGTCGTCGGGCCGCCCCAGTACTGCTCGAGGAACATCGTCAGGCGCTCGACGGCGCCCTCCATGTCGTCCTCCGGGTACATCGGCGCGAGGACGTCGTCGGTGCGCACCCCCTCGTAGAAGCGCCGGACGAGGCGCTCGAAGGTCGCCCGGCCGCCGAGCGCCTGGTACGCGGTGACCTCGTCGGGGCTCGCGCTCACAGGCCGAGCTCGTCGAGGACGGGCAGCTGCCCCCGCACGAGGGCCCGCGCCTGCTCGGCGGACTCCGCGCCGAGCGCGAGCTGGGCGAGCTCCTGGCAGCGCTGCAGGCTCGTCGCCGCGAGCACGGCCGCGACGTCCGGCAGGGAGCGCGGGGACATCGACAGCGAGGACACACCCAGGCCCACGAGGACGACGGCGGTGGCCGGGTCCGCGGCCGCCTCACCGCACACGCCCACGGGCCGGCTCTGCTGTGCGCCACCGCGGCAGGTCTCCTCGATCATCCGGAGCACGGCCGGGTGGAAGGCGTCGGAGAGGGACGCGAGCGAGCCGAGGAGACGGTCGGCGGCCATCGTGTACTGGGTGAGGTCGTTCGTGCCGATCGACGCGAACGCGGCCCGGGCGAGGATGGGCCCGGACATGAGCGCCGCGCTGGGCACCTCCACCATGACCCCCGCGGTGGTGAGGCCGTGCTTGGCGCAGGCGGCGACGAACTCCTCGGTCTCGTCCACCGTGGCGACCATCGGGGCCATCACCCACACGTCGGCGCTCTCGGCGGACGCCGCCTCGGCGATCGCGGTGAGCTGGTTGTCGAGGATCCGCGGGTTGCGCCAGGAGGTGCGCAGTCCCCGCACGCCGAGGGCCGGGTTCGGCTCGGCGGTGTCGGTGAGGAAGGGCATCGGCTTGTCCGCGCCGGCGTCGAGCGTGCGCACGACGACCTTCTTGCCCGGGAAGGCGGCCAGCACGGTGCGGTAGGCCTTGACCTGCTCGGCGACGCTGGGCTCCTCGGCGCGGTCGAGGAAGCAGAACTCGGTCCGGAACAGGCCCACGCCCTCGGCGCCGGCCTCGGCGGCCTTGGCGGCACCCGCGGGCTCCCCGACGTTGGCGAGCAGGTGGACACGGTGGCCGTCGCTGGTGCGGCCCTCGCCGTCGAAGGTGCGCACCTGCGTCGCGAGCGCCTCGGCCGCGGCGACCTCCTCCGCGCTCGGGTCCAGGACGGCGGTGCCGGCGGCGCCGTCGACGAGGACGGTGCGGCCCTCCTCGAGCACCTCCAGGGCGTGCGGCGCCCCGACGACGGCCGGGATGCCGAGCGAGCGGGCGAGGATCGCGGTGTGCGACGTCGGGCCGCCCTCGGCGGTGACGATGGCGCGGACCTTGCTCGGGTCGAGCAGGGCGGTGTCGGCCGGGGCGAGGTCGAGGGCGACGAGGACGAAGGGCTCCTCGAGCTGGGGGATGCCCGGCATGGCCACGCCGAGGAGGCTGGCGACGACGCGGTCGCGCACGTCGCAGACGTCGCGTGCCCGCTCGGCCATGTACCCGCCGAGCGCGCTGAGCTGCTCGGCGACGGCGTCGGCGGCCTCCCAGACGGCGAGTGCGGCGGTCTTGCGCTCCTCGCGGACCTTCGCCTGGGCGGACTGGACGAGCGTGGGGTCGGCCGCCATCTGGGCGGTGGTGGCGAGGATCTCCGCGGCCTCGCCCTCGGCGCTCTCCGCGGCGGTGCTCAGGCCCTCGGCGACCGTGGCCGCGTGCGCGGCGACGGAGGCGGCGGCCGCCTCGACGTCGTCACCGGCGTCGAGGCGCTCGTGCGGGGAGGGGGCGGGGACGGCGCCGGCGAGCTGAGCCACCGGGCCGGCGGCCCGTCCGGGGCTCACGCCGATGCCACGGACGTGTGTGCGGCGTGCGTGCTCAGTGCTCAAGTGGGTGCTCCCGTCACGTGGTGCCATGCTGTGCCTATTGTGCGCCCTCACCGGCGGTGCTCGTGCCGGTCCGGAGGGGTGACCGACCTGCAGGCGGGCCGGTCGGCGGCCGCGCACCGGCCCTCGTGGCGCAGTCCTGCGGTCACCCGCACCGGGCCGCTGCCCGTCGACCCTATCGTCCGGCCCGCCCCGAGCGTCGCCGCCCGCCCGCGCCGGGCCCCCGCAGGTCTGGCAAGATCACGCGGAGACCTGGGTGCTGAGGCAGCCATGACCGCGAGCCGAGGAGCAGCTAGCACGTGAACACCACATCGCCGTCCGCGCAGGACGCCGGGCTCCCGAGCGAGGCCCTCCAGCGACTGGCAGCGGCGTACGGGGTGGCGACGGACTTCTGGGACTACACCGGCAACCACCGGACCGTCCCCGCCAGCACGATCCGCGCCGTCCTGGCGGCGCTGGGCGTCGTCGTCGAGAGCGAGGAGGACGTCGCCGACGCGCTCGTGGACGTCGAGCTCGCGCCGTGGCGCTCGGTGCTCCCGCCCAGCCTCGTCGTGCGGCGCGGCCGCGGCGGACAGGTGCCTGTGCACCTGCCCCACGGCAGCACGGTGGCCGTCCACGTCGCCCTCGAGGACGGCGGCGAGCGGGTGCTCGAGCAGCTGCCCGTGTGGGTGGACCCCCGCGACGTCGACGGCGTGCGCACCGGCCGGGCGACCTTCGGCGTGCCGGCCGACCTCCCGCTCGGCTGGCACGAGGTCGTGGCCGTCGTCGAGGGGCAGGAGCCTGTGCGGTGCACCCTCGCGGTCACCCCCGACGTGCTGAGCGTCCCGGCAGCCGTCCCCGAGCGCGCGTGGGGCCTCATGGCGCAGCTGTACTCGGTGCGCTCGCGCACGTCCTGGGGAGTCGGTGACCTCGCCGACCTCGCCGAGCTCGGCAGCTTCTTCGGGGACCAGGGAGCCGACTTCCTCCTCATCAACCCGCTCCACGCCGCGGAGCCGGTGGGTCCGATGACGCCGTCGCCGTACCTGCCGGTCACCCGGCGCTTCCACAACCCGCTCTACATCCGCCCCGAGGACATCCGTGAGTGCGCCTACCTGCCGGGGCCGCAGCGTGCCCTGGTCGAGTGGGCCGCCGAGGAGGTCCGCGCCGCGGCCGCCGACCCGAGCCCCATCGACCGCGACGCCGCGTGGTCGGCCAAGCGCCAGGCCCTCGAGGTCATCCACAAGGCCGGCCGCTCCCCGGCGCGCCAGCGCCAGCTCGACGCCTTCCGTGCCGAGGAGGGCCAGGGGCTGGAGGACTTCGCGCTGTGGTGCGCCCTCAGCGAGAAGTACGAGGGGCAGCAGTGGCCTGCCGAGCTCGACGACGTGTCCTCCCCGGCCGTCTACCGCGCCCGCGTGGAGCTGTCCGACCGCGTCGACTACTACGTGTGGCTCCAGTGGGTCGCCGACACCCAGCTCGACACCGCCCAGCGCGCCGCCCGCGAGGCGGGCATGGCGATGGGGATCATGCACGACCTCGCCGTGGGCGTGCACCCGAGCGGCGCGGACGCGTGGAGCATGGGCGACGTGCTGGCCCGCGGCATCGGCGTGGGCGCCCCGCCGGACATGTACAACCAGCAGGGCCAGAACTGGTCCCAGCCGCCCATGCGCCCCGACGCGCTGGCCCGTTCCGGCTACGCGCCCTTCCGCGACATGCTCCGCACGGTGCTGCGGCACGCCGGCGCGCTGCGCATGGACCACATCCTCGGCCTGTTCCGCCTGTGGTGGATCCCCGACGGTCACGGCGCCGACGAGGGCACCTACGTGCGGTACGACCACGAGGCGATGGTCGGCGTGCTGCTCCTCGAGGCGCAGCGCGTGGGCGCCGTCGTCATCGGCGAGGACCTCGGCACCGTCGAGCCCTGGGTGCGCGACTACCTCGCCTCCCGCGGCGTCCTCGGCACCTCCGTGCTGTGGTTCGAGAAGGACGGCGACGGCGGGCCGCTGCGTCCCGAGGAGTACCGCGAGCTCGTGCTCGCCACCGTCAACACCCACGACCTGCCGCCGACGGCGGGCTACCTCGCCGAGGAGCACGTCGACCTGCGCGAGCGGCTCGGCCTGCTGACCGACCCCGTGCCCGTCGTGCGCGCCGAGGCGCGGCGCGAGCGGGAGAAGATGGTGGCCCGGCTGCGCGAGTACGGGCTGCTGCCCGACAGCCCCACCGAGCGTCAGCTCGTCGAGGCGCTGCACGCCTACGTCGCCCGGACGCCCTCGCGGTTCGTGGGCGTCGCCCTCGTCGACGCCGTGGGGGAGCGGCGCGCGCAGAACCAGCCCGGCACGGACACCGAGTACCCGAACTGGAAGCTGCCGCTGGCTGACGGCTCGGAGAAGGTCGTCCTGGTCGAGGACCTGCCCGGAACAGCCCGTCTACGCTCCCTCGTGGCCGTGGTGGAGAAGTCCCTCCGCGCCTGACCGAGACTGCCCCCACCCCACCCCACCCCACCCCACCTCTCGAGTACGCACATACGGTCACCGTCGGGTGACGTCCGAGGCCCGGCGCTGACCGTAGGTGCGTACTCGGCATGGGGGGACGGGGCGCGGGACGACGACGAAGGCCCCGGCACCTTGCGGTGCCGGGGCCTTTCTCACGTCGGGGGCTAGCGCTTGCGGCCCCTGGCGTCTCGCGCAGCCTCCTCCTCGGCGGCGCGCTTGCCGCTGGTGACGGCGGCCGCCTCCTGCGCCTCGTCGAAGACCGACGGGGCGGCGACGCCACCCTCGCCCTCGTCCTCGCGACCGGGGGTCTTGAGGTTGAACTTCGTGATGGCGAAGCGGAAGAGGAAGTAGTAGATGACGCCGTAGATGAGCCCGAACACGAGGATCATCAGCGGCTGCTCGGCGATGCGGAAGTTGAGCAGGAAGTCGATCGCACCGGCGGAGAAGCCGAAGCCGGAGCGGTACTCCAGCGCGTTCATCAGGGCGAGTGAGCTACCGGTGAGCAGCGCGTGGACCACGTACAGCGGGAAGGCGACGTAGGCGAAGGCGAACTCGAGGGGCTCGGTGATGCCGGTGAGGAACGCGGTGAAGGCGACGGAGACCATGATGCCGCCGGTGAGCTTGCGGCGGGCCGGCTTGGCGGTGTGCCAGATGGCCAGGGCCGCGGCGGGCAGCGCGAACATCATGATCGGGAAGAAGCCGGTCATGAAGATCCCTGCGGTCGGGTCACCGGCGAAGAAGCGGGCGATGTCGCCGTGGACGGTCTCACCGGCCGCGTTCTCGAAGGAGCCGAACTGGAACCACGGCAGGTTGTTGAGCAGGTGGTGCAGACCGAAGGGGATGAGCAGACGGTTGGCCGTACCGAAGACGAAGCCGCCGAGCACCGAGTTGCCCGGGTCGGTGACCCAGTTGCCGAACCCGGTGATGACGGTGTCGAAGACCGGGTAGATGAAGGCGAGGATCACAGCGGCGACGATGGCCGTGACCGCCGTGATGATCGGGACGAACCGGCGTCCGCCGAAGAACGCGAGGTACGTCGGCAGCTTGATCCGGTAGTACTTCTGGTAGAGCACCGCGGCGATGATGCCGATGATGATGCCGCCGAGGACGCCGTAGTTGATGGTGTAGGTGAGGATCGGCTCGCCGGTGTCAGCGGCCACGGTGCCGCTGTCGGCCTCGGCACCGAAGGTGCCGCCCCACGGCGCAGTCATCGGGGCGATGGCGCCGAGGACCCGGGTGAGGACGAGGTAGCCGATGACGGCGGCGAGGGCCGTGGAGCCGTCGGACTTCTTGGCGAAGCCGACGGCGACACCGACGGCGAACAGGAGGGGCAGGTTGGCGAAGAGCGCGTCACCGGCCGCACCGATGACGGCTGCGACGGGCTCCATCCAGCCCATGCCCGACCAGCCGGCCACGCCGTCGGCGCCGAGCATGTCGGGCTGGCCGAGGCGCAGCAGGAGCGCGGCGGCCGGGAGGGAGGCGATGGGCAGCATGAGGGAACGGCCCACACGCTGAAGCTGGGCGAAGCCGGGGATCGGCTTCTTTTCCTTCTTGGCCGGGGCCGCGCCGGCGGTGGCTGCTGTCACGTCAGGCTCCTCGTCGAGGGCGACGGTGGAGGACCGTCGCAGGTGGTCCGGCCCGGAGGTACCGGCCGGGCAGGGTGGTGTGAACATCCCGTGCAGGATGTCTGGACCAGTTGCGCATACTAGACCGCCATATGATCGTGCGTGTCAAGCATCACCCGGGCGTGGCCCCGGGCACGTCGGTCACGGTTCGGTGACGGGAGGGTGGACCTTGAAGTACCTCACCGTGCGCGACCACCTGCGGGCCCTCATCGAGGACGGCCTGGGGGTCGGGCACGCCATCCCCTCCGAGCGTGAGCTGTGCGAGCAGTTCGGGGTCTCGCGCATGACCGTGCGCCAGGCGGTCGACGCGCTCGTCGTCGAGGGTCTCCTCGAACGGGTGCAGGGCCGTGGCACCTTCGTGGCCCAGCCCAAGGTCGACCTCCAGCTGCGGCTCGTCTCCTTCCCCGAGGAGATGCGTCGGCGCGGTATGGAGCCGTCCCTCCGGGTGCTGGCCGCCGAGAGCGTCCCCGCGCCGCCGCACGTCGCCGACGCCCTCGACCTGCCGCCCGGCGCCGAGGTCCACTACCTGCGGCGCCTGCGCCTGGCGGACGGGCTGCCGATGGCGGTGGAGGAGAACTGGGTCCCGGCCATGCTCGCCCCCGAGCTCCTGGGCGCCGAGCCGGCGCCCAGCGTCTATGACGCGCTGACCGCCCGCGGCCTGGCACCCACGTGGGGCGAGGACGTCATCGAGGCGGTGCTGCTCGAGGCGGAGGTCGCCGGGTACCTGGGCCTGACAGAGGCCACGGCGGGACTGCAGATCCGTCGTCGGACCTTCAGCGGTGATCTCGCCGTCGACTACGCCGTCTCGATCTACCGCGCCGACCGCTACTCGCTCTGGGTGCCGGTCAGCGCTCCCGGACCGACACTCGTGCCCTCCCGCCGTCCTCTGGAGTCGACGGCGAGCGGGCACACCCCACGTGAGGAAGGACTGGCGTGAAGGACATCCACGCGATCCTCGCCGGACTCGGCGGCGTCGAGAACATCCGGGAGATCGAGCCCTGCGTCACCCGGCTGCGGGTCGAGGTCGAGGACCCGGCGCAGGTCGACGCCGCCGCGCTCCGGGCCGCCGGTGCCCACGGTTCGGTCCAGCGCGGCAACGTCGTCCAGGTCGTCGTGGGCCCCGAGCTCGACGCGCTGCTCGGTGAGCTGAGCGAGGAGACGTGGCGGCGCGCCGACGACGAGTAGAGCCGTCACGCCGAGCACGTCTGGACCAGTTAAGGTTTCGGTACGAGACGGCGCCGTCCGTCACCGACCAACGGCCGCGGCCGTGGATGAGGAGCAGAACATGAGCAAGGCAGAGTCCATCCTCGCGGCTCTCGGCGGCGACGAGAACATCGTCGACCTCGAGGCGTGCATCACCCGTATCCGTGTCGAGGTCGAGGACTCGGGCAAGGTCGACGAGGCCGCGCTGCGTGCGGCCGGCGCCTTCGGCGTCGTCCAGCAGGGCACGGCCGTGCAGGTCGTCGTCGGTCCCGAGGCGGACAACATCGTCGAGGACATCGAGGACCTTCGGTGAGCCTGCGGGTCCTCGCACCCGTCGCCGGCACCGTCGTCGCGATGGCCGACGTCCCCGACCCCGTCTTCGCGGGATCGATCGTGGGACCCGGTATCGCCATCGAGCCCGACGGCGAGGGGGAGGTCCACGTCGTCGCGCCCGTCGACGGCACCGTGGCCAAGCTCCACCCCCACGCCTTCGTGCTCGTCACCGAGCAGGGCCGGGGGGTGCTCGTGCACCTCGGTCTGGACACCGTCCAGCTCGAGGGCGAGGGCTTCACCCTCCACGCGCAGGAGAAGGACACGGTCAGCGCGGGCCAGCGACTGGTCAGCTGGAACCCGGCCCAGGTCCGGGCCGGCGGGCGCTCACCCGTCAGTCCCGTCGTCGCCCTCGAGGGCACGCAGGAGGCGCTGACGCTCGCGGTCGAGCCGGGGGCGCAGGTCGCCACCGGCGACGAGCTCTTCGCGTGGGAGTGACCTCCACCCACGACCTGCGGGTCCGGGCCGGCGAGTTCCTCAGCCGGCCCGGAGCCGCCGTGCTGCTCGACCTCGACGGCACGCTCGTCGACTCCGAGCCCATGCAGCGGGCCGCCTTCGCCGCCTACTTCGCCTCACGCGGGTGGGACGTGCCCGAGACCGTCGTCCGTCAGTTCATGGGCCGGCGTGGCCGGGAGTCCTTCGCCGCGATCCAGGGGCCGTGGGCCGGGGAGGACCCGGTTGCCCTCACCGACGCGGTCATCGCGCTGACCGACCCCCTCACCCACCCGCCCGTCGCCGTCCCGGGCGCCGCGGAGGCCATCCGCGCCTGGCGGGAGCGAGGCCTGCCGGTGTCGCTCGTGACGTCCGCGTTCCGCACCTGGGCCGAGGAGGCGCTCGAGCTGCTCGGCGTCGTCGGTCTCGGCGTGCGGCTCGTCACCGCCGAGGACACCCCGGTGGGCAAGCCGGCACCCGCACCGTTCCTGCTCGGCGCCGAGCGGCTGGGCGTGGACCCGGCCGACTGCCTCGCCGCCGAGGACTCCGTGGCCGGTCTCGCCTCCGCGCGGGCGGCCGGGGTGGGGCTCGCGATCGGCGTGACGACCAGCCTGGACGCCGACACCCTCACGGGGGCCGGCGCCGACGCCGTCGTCCCCGACCTCACCGCCCTCGCCCCGTAGCCCCCGCCCTCGCCCCGTCCCTCCTCCACCGACAGGTGAGTTGTGACGCGTCCCGGTAACAACTGAGCTGTCGGCGATGGAGCCGGGCGGGTGGCCCCGCCCCCGCCGACAGGTGAGTTGTTAGCCGTCCCGGTAACAACTGAGCTGTCGGCGATGGAGCCGGGCGGGTGGCCCCGCCCCCGCCGACAGGTGAGTTGTTACCCGTCCGGTAACAACTGAGCTGTCGGCGAAGGAGTGGGGTGGGTGGCCGGGGGAGGGGCCTCAGCGCTGGGCGGCGCGGTCGGCGTCCTGGGCGGCCAGCGCGCGGCGGACGGCGTCGCGGTCCTCGCTCACCAGGCGGCGCAGCGCTGCCGGCGCGTGGGGGTGCGCGGCGAGCCACTCGTCGGTGCGGGCCAGCACGTCCACCCCGTGCTCGTCGGTGAGGCCGGCGAGGGCGAAGGGGTAGAGCCCGATGACGATGTTCTGCGCCATCTCGTTGGTCCGCTCGCGCCACACCCGCTCGAGGGAGTCGAAGTAGCGGTCGACGAAGGGCACGAGCAGCGAGCGGTCGTGGACGTCGGTGAAGCCGTCGATGACGGCGTCCTGCAGCGCGTTGGGCAGCTCGTCGGACTCGACGACCGAGTCCCACACCCGCTCCTTCGACTCGGCGCTCGGGACGATGGCGCCCGCGCGTGCGGCCGCCTGGCGACCGGCGGCGGTGTCGTCGCGGCGAGACTCCGCAGCGATCTCCTCCTGCCCGGCGCGGCCCCCGGCGGCGAGGGCGGTGAGCAGCGCCCAGCGCAGGTCGGTGTCGACCTCCAGGCCCTCGAGCACGCGGCTGCCGTCGAGCAGACCGGCCACGACGTCGAGGTGGGTGTCGGTGGCGGCCTCGTCGGCAAAGGCGCGGACGAGCTGGAGCTGGGCGTCGGACCCCGCCTCGGCCTGCTCGGCGAGCTGCCACAGGCGGTCGACCACCCGCGGGGTGAGCTCTGCCCGGACCTCGGGGGCGGTGTAGGCGCGCAGGGTGAGGCTGAGCTGGCGCAGGAGCACGAGCAGCACGGTGGAGTCGCGCTCGGCCCCGACGTTGGCCAGGACCAGCTCGAGGTACTCGCGCGCCGGCAGCTCGCCGTCGCGCGTCATGTCCCAGGCCGCCGCCCAGACGAGCGAGCGGGGCAGGGACTCGGTGAAGTCCGCGAGGTGGGCGACGGCGGTGCGCAGCGACTGCTCGTCCAGACGCACCTTGGCGTAGGCGAGGTCCTCGTCGTTGACGAGGAGGAGGTCCGGGCGCGGGCGGCCGACGAGCTCGGGGATCTCGGTGCGTGCGCCGTCGACGTCCGTCTCCACGCGCAGCACCCGCTCCAGGCGCGTGCCGCCGTCGTGCTCGACGACGTCGTAGCCGCCCACGACGAGGCGGTGCGGGCGGAGCACGGGGTGCTCGTCCGGGGCCTCCTGGGTGACGGCGAAGGAGGTGATGACGCCGTCGTCGTCCGTCAGCTCGGGACGCAGGAGGGTGACGCCGGCCTGCTCCAGCCACACCTGCGACCACGCGGCGAGGTCGCGCCCGCTCGTGGCCTCGAGCTCGGTGAGGAGGTCACGCAGCTCGGTGTTGCCCCACTCGTGCGTGGCGAAGTAGCGGCGCACGCCGGCGAGGAAGGCGTCCTGGCCCACCCAGGCGACGAGCTGCTTGAGCACCGAGGCGCCTTTGGCGTAGGTGATGCCGTCGAAGTTCACCTCGACGTCCTCGAGGTCGTTGATCTCCGCGACGATCGGGTGGGTCGAGGGGAGCTGGTCCTGGCGGTAGGCCCAGGACTTCTCCAGCGAGGAGAAGGTGGTCCACGCGTCGGTCCACGAGGTGGCCTCGGCGGTGGCGAGGGTGGACATGTACTCGGCGAAGGACTCGTTGAGCCACAGGTCGTTCCACCAGCGCATGGTGACGAGGTCGCCGAACCACATGTGGGCCAGCTCGTGGAGGATCGTCACGACCCGGCGCTCCACGGTGGCCTCGGGGACCTTGGAGCGGAAGACGTAGCTCTCGAGGAAGGTGACCGCTCCGGCGTTCTCCATGGCGCCGGCGTTGAACTCCGGCACGAAGAGCTGGTCGTACTTCTCGAAGGGGTAGGGCCGCCCGAAGGCCTCCTCGAAGAACGCGAACCCGGACCGCGTGATGTCCATGACGTTCTCGGCGTCGAGGTGCTCGGCGAGGGAGGCGCGGCAGAGGACGCCGAGGGGGATGGTGCGTCCGTCGCTGCTCGTCAGCTCGCCGGACACCCGGTGGTAGGGGCCGGCGACGATCGCGGTGATGTAGCTCGAGATGCGCGGGGTCGGCGCGAAGTGCCAGACGGCGGCGGCGTTGTCACCGTCCACCGGCCGCGGCTCGGGCGTGGGGGAGTTGGACACGACGGTCCAGTGCCGCGGAGCCCGGACGGAGAAGCGGAAGGTGGCCTTGAGGTCGGGCTGCTCGAAGACGGCGAAGACCCGGCGGGAGTCGGCGACCTCGAACTGGCTGTAGAGGTAGACCTCGCCGTCGACGGGGTCGACGAAGCGGTGCAGGCCCTCACCGGTGTTCATGTACCGGGCGTCGGCGACGACGACGAGCTCGTTGCGCTCGGCCAGGCCGTCGACGGCGATGCGGGCGCCGTCCCAGGCCCGGGGGTCCACGGGGTGCCCGTTGAGACGGATGTCGTGGACGGCCTCGGCGAGGAGGTCGACGAAGGTGCTCGCGCCGGGCTCGGCGGTGAAGGTGATCGTCGTGCGGGAGGCGAAGACCTTGTCGCCACGGGTGAGGTCGAGGTCGACGTCGTAGGACTCGACGGCGACGAGCGCGGCGCGCTCGGCGGCCTCCTGGCGGGTGAGGTTCTCTCCGGGCACGGTCTGCTCCTTGTCGCGTGGGTCGGCGGTCGGTCGGACCGGCCGCCCCGATCCTGCCACGCCGCTCGACGCGGGCACACGCCGAATTGTCTGACGCGTGCGGGTGCCGGGGTGCCATGCTGGCGGCATGCGCTGGCTCTGGCTCCCCATGCTCGGCGGCACGGTGTACCTCGTCGTCGACGCCCTTCGGGCGGGCAGTGTGCAGGCGGCTGTCGGCTACGGCATCGTCGGCCTGGCCATCACGTGGTGGCTCAGCCCGTGGCAGGGGGCGGGCCGGGCGCGGCACGCGGACGTCGTGGCCCGGCCCCTGGCCGAGCGGCCGGTCGTCATCTACTGGCGCCCCGGATGCACCTACTGCGCGCGGCTGCGGGCGCGGCTCGGGCGCGCGGGCCGCCGCGCCACCTGGGTCAACATCTGGCAGGACGAGGACGCGGCGGCCTTCGTGCGGAGCGTCAACGGCGGGAACGAGACGGTCCCGACCGTCGTCGTCGACGGGGAGCCACTGACCAACCCCGATCCCGCCCGGGTGCTCGCCCGCCTGGCCGCGGCCTAGTCTGGCCGGGGCGGCGCGCCCAGGCGCCGCAGAGCACTCGAGGAGGACGTACATGGCCGAGCACGCCACGAAGGATGTCGCCGACTTCTGGTTCGACCCGATCTGCCCGTGGGCGTGGATGACCTCCCGCTGGATGGGTGAGGTCGAGCAGGTCCGCCCCGTGACGGCGCGCTGGCACATCATGTCGCTGGCCGTGCTCAACGAGGGGCGTGACCTGCCGGAGGACTACCGGGCGATGATGGACAAGGCCTGGGGGCCGGCGCGTCTGGTCAACGCGGCTCGCGAGCTGCACGGGCAGGACGTCGTCAAGCCGCTCTACGACGCGCTCGGCACCCGCTTCCACCCGGGCGGCCGGGAGATCGACGACGTCTCGGTGTTCACCGAGGCGCTCGTCGAGGTCGGGCTGCCCGAGGAGCTCGTGCGCTACACGACCTCCGACGAGCTGGACGACTCCCTGCGTGCCTCCCACCGCGAGGGCATCACCAAGGTGGGCGAGGACGTCGGCACCCCGGTGGTGGCCTTCAACGACGTCGCCTTCTTCGGCCCGGTCATCACCCCCGCCCCCAAGGGCGAGGAGGCCGGCCGGCTGTGGGACGGCTGCGTCCTCGTGGCCGGGGTCCCGGGCTTCTTCGAGCTCAAGCGCACCCGTACCCAGGGCCCCGTCTTCGACTGAGGGCAGAAGCCCGAAGTGCTCGACCGTACGGCCTAGGTGTGGAGTTGTGGACCTCTGACGTCCACAACTCCACACCTAGCTGGCTGGGCTGGTGAGGGTGGCCGGCGGGGCGGGTCAGGCCGTGAAGCGCTCGACGGCGCGGGCGGACTCGGCGCGGTAGGCCTCGAGGACCTGCGGCGTCGGCTCGGCGGACAGGACGCGGGTGCCCTCCCGCTCCCACACCGGCGGCTGCTCGGCGCCGGACAGCACCCAGGCGGCCTGGCGGGCCGCGCCGTCGGCGACGTACTCGCCCGGCTCGGGAAGCTCGACGTCCTGGCCCAGCACGGCCGGCGCGACCTGCTGGACGGCCGCCGAGCGTGCTGCGCCGCCGATGAGGCTGATGCGCCGCACCTCCACGCCCTGGGCCTGGACGGCGGCCATGCCCTCGGCGAGGTGGCACATCATGCCCTCGACGGCGGCGCGGGCGAGGTTCTCGCGCGTCATCGACGCGCGCGTCATCCCGTGCAGGGACCCGGTGGCGGTGGGCAGGTTGGGGGTGCGCTCGCCGTCGAGGTAGGGCACGTGTACGAGGCCACCGGCGCCCGGCTCCGCGGCGAGCGCGAGCTCGCTGAGCCCGGCGTGGTCGACGCCGAGCAGCCGGGCCGTCGCGTCCAGCACGCGGGAGGCGTTGAGCGTCGTCGCCATCGGCAGGAAGTGCCCGGTCGCGTCGGCGAAGCCGGTCACCAGGCCGCTCGCGTCGCGGACCGGGTCGGCGGCGACGGCGGAGACGACGCCGGAGGTGCCCAGCGAGATCGTCACGTCCCCGGGCGCGAGTCCGACGCCGAGCGCCGCGGCCGCGTTGTCCCCGGCGCCGGGGCCGAGCAGCGCTCCCGTGCCGTCCACCTGGCCGGCGGTCGCGGAGGGACCGAGCACGCGCGGCAGGACGAGGTCGGTCTCCCGGCCGAGCGCGAGGTCGAGCAGGTCGCGCCGGTAGGTGTTGCCGGCCGGGTCGAAGTACCCGGTGCCGGAGGCGTCGGAGCGGTCGGTGGCGAGGTCCTCCAGCGCCCCGGTGCCGAGGAGGCGCCAGGTGAGCCAGTCGTGCGGGAGGGCGACGGCGGCCACGCGGGCCGCGTTCTCCGGCTCGTGCTGGGCGAGCCACCGCAGCTTCGTCACCGTGAGCGAGGCGACGGGCACCGAGCCGATGGCCTGCACCCAGGCGCGGCGCCCGGCCTCGACGTCGCCGTCCCCGAGCTCGCGCACGAGGTCGGCGGCCGCCTCCGCGGACCGGGTGTCGTTCCACAGCAGGGCCAGGCGGATGACCGCGCCGTCCGCGTCGAGGACGACCATCCCGTGCTGCTGACCACCGACCGAGACGGCCGCGACGTCGTCGAGACCACCGGCCTGAGCGAGCGCTTCCTGCAGCGCGTCCCACCACGCCTCGGGGTCCACTTCGGTACCGTCAGGGTGCGACGCCTGGCCGGAGCGGACCAGGCGTCCGGTGTCCGCCTCCCGGACGACGACCTTGCAGGACTGTGTCGAGCTGTCGACTCCGGCAACGAGCCGGCCGGCGAGCGGGGATGTCATGGCGCCACCTCTTCGGGACGAGATTGTTAGAGCATGGAACTAAACCAGGCGGGGATCGGTATGGTCAAGGCATGACGGTCACTGACGACGCGCAGAGCGTCACTCCGGGCTTGCTCACCCCTGGCGTGGGGCAGGCGTCGCTGCGCGACCAGAACCTCTCCGTGGTCACCATGCTGGCCTATGCCGCGCCGGAGCCGGTCTCCCGCGCCGCGATCGCCGCAGGTAGTGGCCTCACGCGCTCGACGGTGTCCCGGCTCGTCGACGAGCTCCTCGCCGGTGGGCTGCTCGAGGAGCTGCCGCCGCAGATCGCCGGGCGGGGCCGGCCCGCCACGCCGCTGGTCCCGGCACGCGGCACGATCGCCGGGCTGGGCCTGGAGGTCTCCCCGAGCTACCTCGGTGCCCGGCTGGTCGACCTCAGCGGTGCGGTCCTCGCCGAGCGCGTGGTGCCCGCCCACCTGGAGGCGAGCGACCCCGACGCCGTGCTCGGCCGCCTCGTGCACCTGGCGCGGGACATCCTCGCCTCCAGCGACGGGCGCTGGCGCGTGCTGGCGGGCGCGCGCCTCGCGGTCCCCGGCCTCGTCGACTCCGAGGGCCGGGTGCTGCGCACGCCCAACCTCGGCTGGCCGGAGGTCCTGCCCGCCGAGCGCCTTCGCCTGCCCGCCGTCCCCGGCGGGACGGAGCTGGCGCCGGTCGGTGTCGGCAACGAGGCGGACCTCGCCGCCCTCGCCCACGCGCTGGACGCCCCGGGCCGGCCCGCGGGCAGCGGGACCTTCTTCTACGTCTCCGCCGACATCGGCGTCGGCGGCACGTCCGTCGTCGACGGCGTGCCCGTGCGTGGGCGGCACGGGTGGGCCGGGGAGGTGGGCCACACGCTCGTCGACCCGGCCGGGCCGCCCTGCACGTGCGGCGCCGTCGGCTGCCTCGAGCAGTACGCCGGGCGAGACGCCCTCCTCGCCGGCGCCGGCCTCGGTCCGGACGCCTCGGCCGAGGAGCTGGCCGCGGCCGCGGCCGAGCCCGGTCCGGCGCGCGACGCCGTCGACCGCGCGGGGCGGGCGCTGGGCGCCGCCCTCGCCAACGTCGTCAACCTGCTCGACGTCGACGACCTCGTCCTCGGCGGGCAGTTCATCCCGCTGCTGCCGGCCCTGCGCCCGGCCCTGGAGGACGAGCTCGGCCGCCGCGTCCTCGCGGCCCCGTGGCTCGACGTGACGATCCGACCGGGCCTGTCCGGTGAGCCGGCACTGACCGGGGCGGCGCTCGCCGTCCTGGGCGACGTGGTCGCCGCGCCGTACGACTGGCTGCCCGGTGCTTGACACCCCCTGCCCCTCACGTAGTTAAATTGCGCTAAGAAACAAAACCCACTCGACGAGGAGTCACTCCATGGTTCGCAAGCCCACCCCCGACGACCGCTTCTCCTTCGGCCTCTGGACCGTCGCCTGGTCCGCCCAGGACCAGTTCGGCGCCGCCAGCCGCCCGGTGCTCGACCCCTGGGAGTACGCCACCAAGCTCGCCGAGCTCGGCGCCTGGGGCATCACCTTCCACGACGACGACGTCGTCCCGTTCGGCGCCGACGACGCCGAGCGTGAGCGCATCCTCTCCCGCTTCAAGCAGGCGACCGACGACGCCGGTCTGACCATCGAGATGGTCACGACCAACACCTTCAGCCACCCGATCTTCAAGGACGGCGGCTTCACGGCCAACGACCGCTCCGTGCGCCGCTTCGGCCTGCGCAAGGTGCTGCGCAACGTCGACCTCGCCGCCGAGCTCGGCGCCACGACCTTCGTCATGTGGGGCGGGCGCGAGGGCAGCGAGTACGACGGCGTCAAGGACGTCAACGCCGCGCTCGACCGCTACCGCGAGGGCATCGACACCGTCGCCGGCTACATCAAGGACAAGGGCTACGACCTGCGCATCGCGCTCGAGCCCAAGCCGAACGAGCCCCGCGGCGACATCCTCCTGCCGACCGTCGGCCACGCGCTCGGCTTCATCGCCGAGCTCGAGCACGGCGACATCGTCGGCCTCAACCCCGAGACCGGGCACGAGCAGATGGCCGGCCTCAACTACACCCACGCCCTGGCCCAGGCGCTGTGGTCGGGCAAGCTCTTCCACATCGACCTCAACGGTCAGCGGTCCATCAAGTACGACCAGGACCTCGTCTTCGGCCACGGCGACCTGCTCTCGGCGTTCTTCACCGTCGACCTCCTCGAGAACGGCTTCCCGGGCGGCGGCCCCCGCTACGAGGGCCCGCGCCACTTCGACTACAAGCCCTCGCGCACCGAGCACATGCAGGGCGTGTGGGACTCGGCCGAGGCAAACATGTCGATGTACCTCATGCTCGCCGAGAAGGCCAAGGCCTACCGCGCCGACCCGCGCGTGCAGGCTGCCTTCGAGGAGTCCGGCGTGCTCGAGCTGTCCCAGCCCACGCTCGCCGAGGGTGAGTCGCTCGAGGGCTTCCTCGCCGACCGCAGCACCTTCGAGGACTTCGACGTCGACGCCGCGGCCGCGCGCGAGTACCGCTTCGTGCGCCTCAACCAGCTCGCCATGGAGCACCTCATCGGCTGACCGCCGCCCCCACCGCACCCCACCCTCGCCGAGCGCTGAGTTGTTCCAGGAACAACTCAGCGCTCGGCACTGAGGGACGGGGAGGCGGAGGGGGAGAGCGAGGCCGCGCACAGGCCAGGCGCCGCCACACACATCCGCCGACAGCTGAGTTGTTACGCGTAACAACTCAGCTGTCGGCGGACTTGTGTGTGCGGGTGTGGGCGTTCGGGCGCTGGGGGCTACAGGCCGATGAGGGCGCCGAGCTCGGCCTTCATCTGGTCGAGGCGCTCGGCGGCGGCGCGCCGGGCCGCCGGCAGGCGGTCCTGCTCGCTCACCGGCTCGACGGCCTCGAGGTAGCACTTGAGCTTGGGCTCGGTACCGCTGGGCCGGATGATCGCCCGGTCACCGCGCGCGGTGAGGTAGACCAGTCCGTCCGTCGGGGGCAGCCCGTCCTCCCCGGCGGAGAGGTCGATGGTCCGCACGACCGGGGAGCCGGCCAGCGACTGCGGCCCGCTCTCACGCAGCCGCTGCATGGCCGGCCCGATGACCGAGACGTCCGAGACACGCAGGGTGAGCGGCGCCGTCGCGTGCAGCCCGTGCTGGAGGGCGAGCTCGTCGAGGACGTCGAGCAGCGTGCTGCCGCGGTCGACGAGCTGGGAGGCGAGCAGTGCCACCCGGACGGCCGCGCTGATGCCGTCCTTGTCGCGCACGGCCTGGGGGTCCACGCAGTAGCCCAGGGCCTCCTCGTAGCCGAAGACGAGCCCCGGCACCCGGCTGATCCACTTGAAGCCGGTGAGGGTCGTGCGGTGCTCCAGGCCGTGGGAGGTGGCGATGCGGGCGAGCAGTCGCGAGGACACGACCGAGCTGGCGAGGACGCCGTGCCCGGACACCGCGGCGCTGATCGCGGACTGCTTGCCCAGCAGCGCGCCCACCTCGTCACCGGTGAGCTGGCGCCAGCCCTCCACCGTGCCCGGGGCCGGCACGGCCACCGAGCAGCGGTCGGCGTCGGGGTCGTTGGCGATGACGAGGTCGGCCTCCACCTGCTGCGCGAGGCGGAAGGCGAGGTCCAGGGCGCCGGGCTCCTCGGGGTTGGGAAAGGCAACCGTGGGGAACTCCGGGTCCGGCTCGGCCTGCTCGGCCACGACGTGGACGTCGGTGAAACCGGCGGCCGCGAGGGCGGCCACGGCCACCTCCGCCCCGACGCCGTGCATCGGGGTGTACACGATGCGCAGGCTGCGGGCGTAGCCGTGGGGGACGAGCGAGGCGACCCGGGCGATGTACTCCTCGGTGATCGAGGCGTCGAGCACCTGCCAGCCGTCGACGGGCAGCGGGACGTCGGTGAGTGCGCCGACGGCGTCGATGCGGGCGGCGATCTCGGCGTCGGCCGGAGAGACGAGCTGGGCGCCCTGCCCGGAGTCGGTGACGACCCGGCCGCCGAGGTAGACCTTGTAGCCGTTGTCCTCCTTGGGGTTGTGGGAGGCCGTCACCATGACCCCGGCGTCGGCCTCCAGCGCCCGCACGGCGTAGGCGAGCACGGGGGTGGGCCCCACGGACGGCATGAGCATCGCCCGCCCGCCCGCACCGGTGATGACGGCGGCCGCGTCCTCGGCGAAGCGCGCCGAGCCGTGGCGGGCGTCGTAGCCGATGACGACGCGCGGGGCGGCGCCCCCGAGCTGCTCGGTCAGCCACGCGGCGAGTCCCGCGGTGGTGCGGATGACGACGGCGCGGTTCATCCGGTTCGGCCCACCACCGAGGGCCCCGCGCAGCCCGGCGGTGCCGAAGGCGAGCGGCCCGGAGAACCGGTCCTCCAGCTCGGCGCGGGCCTCGTGGGCCTCCGGGCCGCCGGCCGTGGCGCGCTCGAGGAGCACCCCCAGCTCGTTCGCGGTCTGGGGGTCCGGGTCCTGGGTGATCCAGCTCCGGACGACGTCGACGTCCATGGACGGTTCCTCTCTCAGATACGACGGACGATGTCTGCCAGCAGCCGGGAGATCCGCGGGCCGGCGTCGCGGCCGGCCTCGATGACCTCCTCGTGCGAGAGCGGCTGGGCACTGATCCCGGCCGCCTGGTTCGTCACGAGCGACAGGCCCAGGATCTCCAGGCCCACGTGCCGCGCGGCGATGGCTTCCAGCGTCGTCGACATCCCCACGAGCGTGCCGCCGAGGAGCGCGACCATGCGCACCTCCGCGGGTGTCTCGTAGTGGGGGCCGGGGAGCTGGACGTAGACGCCCTCGGTGAGGGTGGGGTCGACCTCGCGCGCGATCTCGCGCAGCCGCGGGGAGTACAGGTCGGTGAGGTCGACGAAGGTCGCGCCCTCGAGGGGCGAGGCGGCCGTGAGGTTGATGTGGTCGGAGATGAGGACCGGCGTGCCGGGCGCCACCGCCGGGTCCAGGCCGCCGCAGCCGTTGGTGAGGACGAGGCGTTGCACACCGGCGGCGGCGGCCGTCCGGACGCCGTGCGCGACCGCGCGCACGTCGCGGGACTCGTAGAAGTGCGTGCGCGAGCCGAGCACGAGGGCGTGCCGGGTCTCGTCGTCGGCGTCGATGCGGATCGAGCGGATGGTGGCGCCGTGCCCGGCGACGACGGGGGCACGGAAGCCGGGCACCTGTTCCGCGGGCACCTCGGCGACGGTCTCACCGAGCAGCTCGGCCGCCCCGCCCCAGCCGGAGCCGAGGACGAGGGCGACGTCGTGACGGGCCACCCCGGTGAGCTCGGCGAGGCGGTCCGCGGCCTCGCGGGCCAGGGCGAAGGGCGCGTCGTGGTCCGGTGTGCCGGTGGGGGTGACCATGCCCCGACGTTACCGTCCGGGGTGCTCGGCAGGCATGCTGCGGGACAAAGGCGGCACAATGCCTGCGTGAGCACTACGACCGACGATCACCGTCCCGCGGGGGAGCGCCCCGACCCCACCGCCCCCGCCGAGGGGCGCCGTACCCAGGACGCCGCCGGCAGCTCGCCGGTCCGTGCGGGCAGCCGCGTCGTCATCATCGGCGGCGGCCCCGGCGGCTACGAGGCGGCCCTCGTCGCCGCGCAGCTGGGCGCGCGCGTGACGCTCGTCGAGCGGCAGGGGACCGGCGGGGCCGCCGTCCTCACCGACGTCGTCCCCTCCAAGACCCTCATCGCCACCGCCGAGTGGATGACGACGACGGACGCCGCCCCCGAGCTCGGCATCCGCGGCGGGGGCGGGACGTCCGTCGACATGGCCGCCGTCAACAGGCGCGTCCTGGAGCTCGCGCGACGGCAGTCGCAGGACATCCGCGCCCGCCTCGAGCGGGAGGGCATCCGGGTCGTCGACGGCACCGGCCGGCTGGCCGGCCACCTCGGCAGCACCGGCACCCGGCCCGTCCACGTCACCACCGCCGACGGCGACGAGCTCGAGCTCGTCGCCGAGATCGTCCTCGTCGCCACGGGCGCCACACCGCGGGTGCTGCCCGACGCCCAGCCCGACGGCGAGCGCATCCTCACCTGGGTGCAGATGTACAACCTCACCGAGCTGCCCGAGCACCTCGTCGTCGTCGGCTCCGGCGTCACCGGCGCCGAGTTCGCCGGCGCCTACAACGGCCTGGGCGTGCCGGTCACGCTCGTCTCCAGCCGCGACCGGGTGCTGCCCGGGGAGGACGAGGACGCCGCCGAGCTCATCGAGAACGTCTTCCGCAACCGCGGCATGACCGTCCTGTCCCGCTCCCGCGCCGCCGCGGTCCGTCGCACCGGGGACGGCGTCGAGGTCGAGCTCACCGACGGCCGCGTCGTCTCCGCCTCCCACTGCCTCGTCGCCGTCGGCGGGGTCCCGAGCACCGCGGGCCTGGGCCTGGAGGAGGCGGGTGTCGTGCTGCGCGACAGCGGGCACATCCAGGTCGACCGCGTCTCCCGCACGACGGCGCCACGCGTCTACGCCGCCGGTGACTGCACCGGGGTCCTGCCCCTCGCCTCCGTGGCCGCGATGCAGGGGCGCGTCGCCATGTGGCACGCCCTGGGCGACGCCGTCTCCCCGCTCGACGTCGACGCCGTCACCGCCAACATCTTCACCGCACCCGAGATCGCCACGATCGGTGTGAGCGAGCGGCAGGTGCTCGACGGCGAGGTCGACGCCGTCGTCACCCAGCTGCCGCTGGCCCGCAACCCGCGGGCGAAGATGCTCGGCATCCGCGAGGGCTTCGTCAAGGTCATGGCCGACCGGCACTCCGGGGCGGTGCTCGGCGCGGTCGTCGTCGCGCCGCGCGCCAGCGAGCTCATCTTCCCCCTCGCCGTGGCCGTCACCCAGCGGATCACCGTGGACCAGCTCGCCAACGTCTACACGATCTACCCCTCCCTCAGCGGCTCGATCGCCGAGGCCGCCCGCACGCTGCACCAGACGGGGGAGTGAGCGGCCCCATGACCGCACCCGCACTGCCTGACCTGCGCACGGCCGACGTCGTCGACCTCACCCGTGCGCTGTGCGACATCCCGTCCGTCTCCGGTGAGGAGGGACCGCTCGCCGACGCGATCGAGGCCGCCCTCGCGGGGCTGCCGCACCTGGAGGTGCTGCGCGACGGTGACGCCGTCGTCGCCCGCACGCAGCTGGGCCGCGAGCGTCGGGCGGTCGTCGCGGGCCACATCGACACCGTGCCGGTCGCGGGCAACCTTCCCAGCGAGCTGCGCACCGTCGACGGCGAGGAGGTGCTGTGGGGCCGCGGGAGCGTCGACATGCTCGGCGGCGTCGCCGTCGCCCTCCACCTCGCCGCACGCCTCACCGCCCCCGCGTGGGACGTCACCTGGGTCTTCTACGACAACGAGGAGGTCGAGGCCGAGCGCAACGGCCTGGGCCGTCTGTCGCGCAACCACCCGCAGTGGCTGGACGCCGACTTCGCCGTGCTCGGGGAGCCGAGCAACGGCGGCATCGAGGGCGGCTGCAACGGCACGCTACGCGTGTCCGTCACGACGGCGGGACGCGCCGCCCACTCCGCCCGCGCCTGGCGCGGGGTCAACGCCATCCACCTCGCCGCGCCGATCCTCACGCGGCTGGCCGAGTACCAGCCCCGCTCGGTCGAGGTCGACGGGCTCGTCTACCGCGAGGGCCTGTCCGCCGTCGGGATCAGCGGCGGCATCGCGGGCAACGTCGTGCCCGACTCGTGCGAGGTGCTTGTCAACTACCGCTTCGCGCCGGCGTCCTCGCTCGCCGAGGCGGAGGCACACGTGCGGGAGGTGCTCGCCGGCTACGACGTCACCGTCGTCGACGGCGCCGCCGGGGCGCGCCCGGGCCTCGACGCCCCCGGGGTGGGCGACTTCATCGCCGCTGTCGGGCGCGTGACGGGCGGCGGCCCCGCCCCCAAGTACGGGTGGACCGACGTCGCCCGCTTCGCCGCGCTCGGGGTTCCCGCCGTCAACTTCGGGCCCGGGGACCCGTCCCTGGCCCATGCTGACGACGAGCACTGCCCCACAGACCAGATCCGTGACTGCGCCTCCGCCCTGGAGGCGTGGCTGACCGAAGGAGCACCATGAGCCGGTCCTACAACCGCAACGGCTCGGCCGACGGGGGCCGGGCGTCAGAGCGTCCCGCCGTCCGTGACGGCCGCGGGTCCGACGTCTACCGCAAGGGCCCGGTGACGCTGCGCGGTTCCCAGATCCCCCACGAGACCTCTGACGAGCGGCTGCTCGCCCAGGACGGTGACGCCGACTGGGTCCACTCCGACCCGTGGCGGGTGCTGCGCATCCAGAGCGAGTTCGTCGAGGGCTTCGGCGCGCTCGCCGAGCTCGGCCCCGCGATCAGCGTGTTCGGCTCCGCCCGGACCAGCACCGACTCCGCGGAGTACCGGATGGGCGAGGAGGTCGGACGCCTCCTCGTCGAGGCCGGCTACGCCGTCATCACCGGCGGTGGTCCCGGCGTCATGGAGGCCGCCAACAAGGGTGCGTGCGACGCGGGCGGGGTGTCCGTGGGGCTGGGCATCGAGCTGCCCTTCGAGCAGGGCATGAACGAGTGGGTCGACCTCGGGGTCAACTTCCGCTACTTCTTCGCCCGCAAGACGATGTTCGTCAAGTACGCGCTCGGCTTCATCGTCCTGCCCGGCGGCTTCGGCACCATGGACGAGCTGTGGGAGGCCCTCACCCTCGTCCAGACCGGCAAGGTGAACTCCTTCCCGATCGTCCTCGTCGGCTCGGAGTACTGGGGCGGGCTGCTGGCCTGGGCGCGCGACACCATGGTGCCGGCGGGCACGATCGCCGCGGCGGACCTCGACCTCATCCAGCTCGTCGACACCGCCGAGGAGGCCGTCGAGCGGGTCCAGGACCGGCTCGCGCTCATGCGCGACGAGGCCCAGTCGCAGGCCCGCACGGCGGAGGAGACCGCCAGCTCCTGAGCGTGCCGGGCCGTGCCGCCCTAGCGCGCCGACCTGCACCGTTGCCCCGAGGCCACACCGCCGCGGGGGAGGGGTGGACTAGACTGGCCCCGGTGCGCCGCAGACCCTGCGGCACGACACGTCGAACGAATAGGGGTGCCAGATGGCCGCGATGAAGCCGAGGACCGGGGACGGGCCGATGGAGGTCACGAAGGAGGGACGCGGCATCGTCATGCGCGTTCCCCTCGAGGGTGGCGGCCGCCTCGTCGTCGAGCTCACGCCCGCGGAGGCGGGCGAGCTCAGCGAGGCCCTCAGCGCCGTCGCCCCCGCCTGAGCGTTGACCTCCCTGAGCGAGCTCGGTCTCGCCGAGCTTCCTGAGGTCGTCGGTGCGGCCGGCTCGCTGGACGGCGCCGACCTCACGCAGGTCGACGCCGTCGTCGTCGCCGTCGCGCCCGCCGGCGCGGGCGACGAGGGCGTGGAGCCCCGGCCCGGCACCGCGGACGCGGCGGCGCGCTACGGCATCGACCTCGTCGACCTCGCCGCGCGCCACGGCCTGAGCGGGCGGGCGGGGGAGTCGGCGGTCCTCGACCTGCCGCGTGCCCTGCCCGGGCGCGACTTCGGCTGGAACGGGCTGCCGGCCCGCCTGGTCCTCGTCGGCGTCGGCGACGCCGGTCCGGACGCCATGCGCAAGGTGGGCTCGGCCCTGTGCCGGACGACCACCGGCCTCGGCACGGTCGTCACGCCCGTCGGCGCGCTCGCCGGCAGCACGGGCCTCGCCGCGCTGCTCGAGGGCTTCTGGCTCACCGCCTACCGCGGCCCGCGCATGGCGCAGTCCCCGCGGCCCGGGAAGCCCGCGGCCGCGCGGCTGGTCCTTCTCGGCAACGACGGGGACGCCGCCGTCGTCGCGGCCGCGCGAACGGCCGCCACCGCCACGGTGCGGGCGCGCTTCCTGGCCGCCACCCCGTCCAACGTCAAGAACCCGCAGTGGCTCGCGGAGCAGGCCCAGGCGCTGGCCTCGGGCGTGCCCGGCGTCAGCGTCGAGGTCCACGACGAGGCCTGGATCCGGGCGCAGGGGATGGGCGCGCTGCTCGCCGTCGGCTCCGGCTCGGCCACCCCGCCGCGGCTGGTCACCGTCACCTACAGCCCCCGCGAGCGCGGCGGGCGCACCGTCGCGCTGGTGGGCAAGGGCATCACCTTCGACACCGGCGGCATCTCGATCAAGCCGCGCGAGGCGATGGTCGGCATGAAGACCGACATGGCCGGCGCCGCCGCAGTGCTCGCCACCGTCCTGGCGGCCGCCGAGCTCGACGTGCCCCACCGGGTGGTGGGCGTGCTGGCCCTGGCGGAGAACGCCTTCGGTGCCTCCGCCTACCGGCCCGGTGACGTCGTGCGCGCCTACGACGGCACGTCGATCGAGGTGTCCAACACCGACGCCGAGGGCCGCATGGTGCTGGCCGACGCGATGGCCTGGGTGCGCGACACCGCGCGCCCCGACGTCCTCGTCGACGTCGCCACCCTCACCGGTGCGGTGACGCTCGGCCTGGGCCGCACCCACGCCGGTCTCTACGCCACCGACGAGTCCCTCGCCGGGGCCCTGCAGGCGGCGGGTGAGGTGAGCGGCGAGCGGACGTGGCGCCTGCCTCTGGTGGAGTCCTACCGGCACAGCCTCGAGTCCGCCGTCGCGGACATCTCCCACCAGGCGCGCGACCCGCACGTCTCGGGAGGGTCGATCACCGCGGCGCTGTTCCTCCAGCACTTCGCGGGGGACACCCCGTGGGCACACCTCGACATCGCCGGGGCCGGCCGCGCCACCAAGGCTCGTGACGAGATCCCCGAGGGCCCCACCGGCTTCGGCGCCCGCCTGCTGCTCCGCTGGCTGCAGACGCTCTAGGTCCAGATCCCCCCGCTCCCACAAGCGCCGAGAGCTGAGTTGTTCCGCGGAAGAACTCAGCTCTCGGCGTTCGTGAGGGCGGGGGGCGGTGTGGGCGGTGTCAGTCCTCGGTGACGAGGGGGTAGACGCCGTTCTCGTCGTGGACCTCCCGGCCGGTGACCGGCGGGTTGAAGACGCAGATCGTGCGAATCTCGGTGCGCGGGCGGACGACGTGCTTGTCGTGCTCGTTGAGCAGGTACATCGACCCGGGCCGCAGCTCGTGGGTCTCGCCGGTACCGAGGTCGGTGATCGTGCCCTCGCCCTCGACGATCATCACGGCCTCGATGTGGTTGGCGTACCAGAACTCGTTCTCGGTGCCGGCGTACAGGGTGGTCTCGTGGACGGAGAAGCCCACCTTGTCGCGGGCCAGGATGATGCGCTTGGAGCGCCAGTTCGGGGTCTTGATGTCGAACTCGGTGTCGTCGAGGTCGTGGAAGCTGCGGACGATCATGTCGGTCTCCTCAGGGTCGGGGATGGCGGAGTCACAGGTGGGCGCGCGTGACGGCGGGGCGGGAGCAGCGCTCCCGCCCCGCCGTCAGGGGGTCAGTTCTCGAGGACGGTGACGACGGCCTGCTCGAGGATGCGCATGCCGGCCTCGAACTCCGCGGGGCTGATGGTGAGCGGGGGCAGCAGCTTGACGACCTCGTCGTCGGGGCCGGAGGTCTCCACGAGCAGGCCGCCTGCGAAGGCCTCCTTGGTGACCCGCCCGGCGAGCTCGCCCGAGGGGAACTGCAGCCCGCGGGCCAGGCCCCGGCCCTTGGCGACGAGTCCGTAGCTCTCGTAGCGGGCCACGAGCGCGTTGAACCGCGACTCGATCGCCAGGCCGCGGGAGATGGTGCTGCGCTCGAGCGTGTCGTCGGACCAGTAGCGGCGGATCGCCTCGGTCGCGGTGACGAAGGCGGGGTTGGAGCCGCGGAAGGTGCCGTTGTGCTCGCCCGGCTCCCAGATGTCGAGCTCGGGGCGCACGAGGGTCAGCGCCATCGGCAGGCCGTAGCCGCTGATCGACTTCGACAGCGTGATGATGTCCGGCACGATGCCGGCCTCCTCGAAGCTGAAGAAGCCCCCGGTGCGGCCGCAGCCCATCTGGATGTCGTCGACGATGAGCAGGATCCCGTGCCGCTTGCAGAGGTCCGCGAGGTTGCGCAGCCACTCGGCGCGGGCGGCGTTGATCCCGCCCTCGCCCTGGATCGTCTCGACGATGACGGCGGCCGGCTGGTTGAGGCCGCCGCCCGAGTCGGTGAGCAGCCGCTCGAGGTAGAGGAAGTCCTGGACGTCGCCGTCGAAGTAGTCGTCGTACGGCATCGGCGTCGCGTGGACGAGCGGGACGCCTGCCCCGCCGCGCTTCATGGCGTTGCCGGTGACCGACAGGGCGCCCAGGGTCATGCCGTGGAAGGCGTTGGTGAAGCTGATGACCGACTCGCGGCCGGTGACCTTGCGGGCGAGCTTGAGCGCGGCCTCGACGGCGTTGGCGCCGCCCGGGCCGGGGAAGACGACCTTGTGGTCCAGGCCGCGGGGGCGCAGGATCGTGTCGGCGAAGGTCGTGAGGAACTCCTCGCGCGCGGCGGTGAACATGTCGAGCGAGTGCACGATGCCGTCGCGGGCGAGGTAGTCGAGGAGGACCTTCTTCAGCGCCGGGTCGTTGTGCCCGTAGTTGAGGGAGCCCGCACCGGCGAAGAAGTCGATGTAGGCGTTGCCGTCGGTGTCGTACATCGTCGCGCCGACGGCGCGGTCGAAGGTGACCGGCCAGGAGCGGGAGTAGCTGCGGACCTGGGACTCGAGCTCGGTCGTGGTCTCGGACGGGGTCGGGCTGGTGATCGTCATCGGGGAGGCTGCCTTTCGTGGCGGGGACGCGTCGGTGGGTGTGGGGTTCAGCTCTCGATGGGCTCCAGGGGGCCGATCCTCACCAACCCTTCGGTCTCGTGTCCGGCATCGGGGAAGTCGGCGGCGGCGAAGAGCTCGCTGCGCACCAGGGGGGCGCCGCGCTCGGCGGCGAAGCTCTCGAACAGGCGCTGGGAGGCGGTGTTGTCCGCCGTGATCGAGGCCTCGACGAAGCGGGCACCGGCGGCGACGTCGGCCAGCAGCCGGGCGGCCAGGCGCCGGCCCCGCTGGGCCGGGTCCACGGCCACCTGCCAGACGAACAGCGTGTCCGGCTCCTCGGGGCGGCGGTAGCCGAGAAGGAAGCCCACCACCTCGCCGTCGACCACAGCCACCCGGCAGGTGCGCGCGAAGTCGCGAGCGAGCAGCAGGTAGGCGTAGGAGGTGTTGAGGTCCAGGGCGCCGGAGTCACGGGCGAGGCGCCACATGTCGGCGCCCTCGGCGGGCCGCGGGGGCCGCACGGTCACGGGCGGGTGGCCACCGCCTGTGTCGGCGGCGGCGGAGGGGACACGGGGTACTGCTGGTGTGGCAGGGGGCATACGGGCGTCTACGTTAACGAGGTCGCGCGCGGTGCGACAGCCCTCGGGTGCCGCACCCGGCGGACTCGGGCCGTTCCGCGCGCGCCGACGGACCGGCGGTATCGCGTGGCACTGTGCGGGAAGGTCGCCCTCGGCCCGCGGTGCTGTCGGGCAGGGAAAATTGCGTCCACATGGTGAGATATTGCCGCGGCTGTGACCTGGGACATGCCCGACGTGTGGACGGTCAGTGGCGGGGCCGAGCCTTCTCCGCGGGGCGCTCACCGTCCCGCTGGCTCTCCTTCTCCGCCCGGCGCCGGGCGCGCTCGAGGGCTCGCTCACGCATCGCCCGGGCCTCGTCCTCGAGCTCCGCGGCCCGCTCCTCGCTGCGCGTGAGGTTGTCACCGGACTCGGGGTCGAAGAGGTGGAGGGAGGTCGGGTCGAACCACAGCTCGGCCGGGTCGCCGGCTCGGACCCGGCTGGCGGCGTTGAGCGAGATGATGAGCTGGGTGCGCATGCCCTCGCCGTCGAGGTCCCGGTCGAGCTCCTCGAGCTGCGCCTGGACGGCCTCGTGGGTCTCGAAGGGGATGTAGGCGTAGAGGACCTCACCGAGCCACTCGGTGACGTCGACGTCCACCTCGAACGTCACCCCGCTGTCGGTGCGGTCCTGCTCCATGGTGTCGACGTCCTCGAAGGCGTCCGGACGGATGCCGACGATGACGACCTCGCGGTCCCCGACGGCGGCGCGCATCCGCTCGTCCATGGGGACGTCGACGATCGGCAGCCGCAGGACGTCACCCTCGACGATCCCGGGCAGGAAGTTCATCGGCGGCGAGCCGATGAAGCCGGCGACGAAGAGGTTGACGGGCTGGTCGTACAGGCCGCGCGGGCTGGCGACCTGCTGCAGCTCGCCACGGCGCAGGACGGCGACCCGGTCCCCGAGGGTCATCGCCTCGGTCTGGTCGTGGGTGACGTAGACGGTGGTCGTGGCGAGGTTGCGCTGCAGGCGCGCGATCTCGGTGCGCATCTGACCGCGCAGCTTGGCGTCGAGGTTGGACAGCGGCTCGTCGAAGAGGAAGGCCTGGGCACGCCTGACGATGGCGCGGCCCATGGCCACGCGCTGGCGCTGGCCGCCGGAGAGGTTGGCGGGCTTGCGCTCGAGGTGCTCGTCGAGCTCGAGCAGCCGGGACGCCTCCCGGACGCGCTCGTCGATCTGCTCGTCGGTGTACTCGCCCTTGGCCAGGCGCAGCGGGAAGGCGATGTTCTCGTAGACGGTCAGGTGCGGGTACAGGGCGTAGTTCTGGAAGACCATGGCGAGGTTGCGGTCCCGCGGCGCCCTGTCGTTGACGACCTCGTCGCCGATGCGTAGCTCCCCGTCGCTGATGTCCTCCAGGCCGACGATCATCCGCAGCAGGGTGGACTTCCCGCAGCCGGAGGGGCCCACGAGGATGACGAACTCGCCGTCGGCGATGTCGAGGTCGATCCCCTTCACGGCGGTGAACCCGTCGGGGTAGGTCTTGACCAGGTTGTTCAGGACGATGGACGCCATCTGGGACTCCTTCGGATCGGGACGGGCTCGTGCGGGACTCAGCCCTTGACGGCACCCTGGGTCAGGCCGGAGACGATGCGTCGCTGGAAGAGCACGACGACGATGATCACCGGGATCGTCACGACGATCGCCGCGGCGGAGATCGACCCGGTGGGCTCCTCGAACTGGGACGCTCCGGTGAAGAAGGCCAGCGCCGCCGGCACCGGGCGGGCGGCCTCGGTGGACGTGAGCGAGATGCCGTAGACGAAGTCGTTCCACGCGATGAAGAACGCGATGATGCCGGTGGTGAACACCCCGGGGGCGGCAAGCGGCACGACCGCTTTGCGGAAGGCCTGGAACGGCGTCGCGCCGTCCACCTGGGCCGCCTGCTCCAGCTCCCAGGGGATCTGCTGGAAGAACGCCGAGAGGGTCCAGATCGAGATGGGCAGCGTGAGCGACAGGTACGGGATGATGAGGCCCGGCCACGTGTCGTACAGCCCGATGGACCGCCAGAGGTTGAACAGCGGGGTGACGATGGAGATCACCGGGAAGATCGACACCGCGAGCGACGTGATGAGGATGAGCCGGCGTCCGGGGAAGTCGAGGCGGGCGATGGCGTAGGCGGCGAGGGTGGCCAGGACGACGGCGATGAACGTGGCGATCAGCGAGATGCCCACGGAGTTGCGCAGCGCGCTGAGGAAGAGATCCTGGGCCGCGCCGCTCGGCAGCAGGATCGTCCCGTAGTTCTCCAGCGTCCACTCCGGGGGCAGGAACGTCCCGGAGTCGACGTCGGCGGGGGTCTTCAGCGACGTCATGAGGATCGACAGCACGGGGAACAGCGCCCACACGAGGACGACGATCGTGATGAGTGCCCAGGCCAGGCGCTGCTTGCCGCTCAGTGCACGGCCCATGTCACTGCCCTCCCGTCCGGGTCAGGTCGACCTTGAACCCCTTGACGGTGCCGATGGCGATGCCGATGACGCACAGGAAGAGGAGGACCGAGATCGCCGAGCCCATGCCGATCTCCAGTCTGCCGATCGAGGTGTTGTAGGCCAGGAGCGACAGTGCGCGGGTGTTGTTGGCACCGCCGGTCATGATGAAGATGTTGTCGAAGATCCGGAAGGCGTCCAGCGCGCGGAACAGGACGGCGACCATGATCGCGGCCTTCATGTTCGGCAGGATGACCCTGCGGAGGACCTGCCACGGCTTGGCGCCGTCGACCTTGGCGGCCTCCTCGTAGTCCCCGGAGACCTGTGCCAGGCCCGCGAGGAGGAGGAGGGAGATGAACGGCGTCGTCTTCCACACCTCGGAGGCGATGATGACGAAGAGTGAGGTCCCGGTCCCCGCGAACCAGTTGAGGTTCTCGTTGAAGCCGGGGATCCACGACAGCCAGTTGTTGACGTAGCCGGAGTTGATGTCGAAGGCGTAGAACCACGCGAAGGCCGAGACCACGGTGATGATCCCGTAGGGGATGAGGATCGCGGTGCGCAGGGCGCCGCGCAGCTGCCGGATGGCGCGGTGCATCACCATGGCGAGCGCAAAGCCGAGGATGAGCTCGAGCAGCACCGTGACGACCGTGATGAACACCGTGACGAGCATGGAGATCCAGAACTGGACGTCGCTGAGGACGACGCCGTAGTTCCCGAGCCCGACGAACTCGCGCGCGTCCGGATCGGTCAGGCGGTAGCTGAACAGCGAGTCGAAGAAGGCCTGGACGATCGGGTAGACGGTGACCGCGAGCATGATGACGAACGCGGGGCCGGCGAGCATCCAGCCCAGGCGCGCCTCCGCCTTGGCGCGGCCGGTCCGGCGCCGCCGCCGCCCGGGGTGGTTCGGGGGAGTGTCCTCCCGGGCGGCGTCGGCGACGACCTGCCCGTCCGGAGCTGTCGAGCTCACAGCAGCCGCTCCCCTCGAAGGACGCCGGTGATGAGGTCGGTGGCGACCTCGGGACTGCGATCGGGGTCGATGTCGGACATGGGGTACCACGTCTCCTGCAGGCCGATGGAGACCTCGTTGTAGTAGGGCGTCTGCGGCCGGGGGACCGCCTCCTCGAGGGACTCCCGGAGGAGGTCCGCCATCGGGTAGGCCTCCTGGATCTCGGGGCGGTCGTACACCTCGGCGTTGACCGGCACGTTCCCGCTGCGCTCGACGAACAGCGCCTGGTGGTCCGGGTTGCGCAGGCACTCGACGGCGTCCCACGCGAGGTCCGGGTGCTCGGTGAACGCCCCGACGGCCATGTTCAGCCCGCCGACCGGTGGTGTGCTGGGGGTGTCGGGGTCCACCCGCGGGTACCGTGCCCAGCCGATGTCCTCGACGACGTCGGGGGCGGTGTCGTTGGCGGCGGGCCAGGCGAAGGGCCAGTTGACCATGAAGGAGCCGTTGTCCCCGAGGAACTCACCGACCGAGGCGTCCTCGTTCTCCGTGGGCATGCCGGGCCCGCCGAGGCCCTCCCCGGCGATGGTCGACATGATCTCCGCGGCCCGCCGTCCGGCGTCGCTGTCGAGGTTGACCTCCAGCTCGTCGGCCGGGACCTCGGGATTGGGCAGGATCTCCTCGCCCTGGGAGGCGACGAGCGCGTTGACCCACACGGTCAGCGACTCCGCCTTGGTGCCTTGGACGCCGAGGTAGGTGCCGGTGTCCCGGGCGACCTCGATGATCTGGTCCCAGGTGACCGGCTGGCTCATGTCGAGCCCGGCCTCCTCCACCACCGACTTGCGGTACCACAGGAGCATCGTGTTGCTGAGGTACGGGGCCGCCACGACCTCGCCGTCCCAGGTCGCGGAGTCGACCGCTCCCTGGACGACGTCGCCGGTGAAGGTCTCCACGAGATCCTCGGGCACCGGGGCGAGGAACCCGGGCTCGGACAGCTCGGGGATGAAGGGTGGGTCGACGCTCATGATGTCGATCGACGCGTCCTCCGCAGCCAGGCGGCGGGCCAGCTGCTCGCGCTGGCTGGCGGCGTCGTTGGGCAGCAGGGAGATCTCCACCCGGTAGGCACCGTCGGAGGCCTCCGTGCAGTTGCGGGCCATCTCCACCTGGGTGCCGCCGCCGTCGGGGATCGTGTACCAGGTGAGCGTCGGCGGGCCGGACTCCGCTGAGCAGGCGACGAGCCCGGTGCTCAGCGCGAGCGCCAGTCCGACTGTCGGTGTCGAGCGTCGTCGCACGAGGTCCTCCCCGGTTGAGGTTGGCCCCTATGGAACACCGGGGGTGTGATGCGCGCCACTCCAGAGGGTGCCGGGTGCCGACGACGTCGTGCGGTGACGACCCCCGCCGCCCACAATGGGCGCCATGGCTACCAGCAGCGTCGACCGGTCCGATGCGCTGCGCCCGGCGGCCGCGCACCCCGCTGCCGTCGTCCAGGGCGAGACGTACCGGTTCACGGTGCTCACCACCCGCCTCCTGAGGATGGAGTACTCGGCCGACGGCGTCTTCGAGGACGCCGCGACCCAGCTCGTCGTCAACCGCAGCTTCCCGGTGCCCGAGTTCACCGTCGAGGAGACCGACGAGGCCCTGGACATCCGCACCGAGCACCTGCACCTGAGCTACACCAAGGGGCCGTTCAGCGCCTCACGCCTGTCGGTGACGATGCGCGGGAAGGTGCAGGACTCCCACCGCACCCGGTGGCACCACGGGGACCCGCAGCCCGAGCCGGGGTGGCGGCTGAACAACCTCGGCGGCACGGCACGCACCCTGGACGACGTCGACGGCCCGATCGAGCTCGAGCCGGGCATCCTCTCCTACAACGGGTACGCCACCGTCGACGACTCCGCCTCCCTGCTCCTCACACAGGACGGCTGGGTACGGCCCCGTCGCGCCACGGGCGAGGACCTGTACTTCTTCGGCCATGGCCGCGACTACGCGGCGGCGCTGCGTGACTTCTTCACGCTGACCGGCCCCAGCCCGCTGCTGCCCCGCTGGACCCTGGGCAACTGGTGGAGCCGGTACTACGCCTACTCCGACACCGAGTACCTCGAGCTCATGGACCGCTTCACCGAGGCAGGCATCCCCTTCTCGGTGGCCGTCCTCGACATGGACTGGCACCTCGTGGACATCGACCCGAGCCTCGGCTCGGGCTGGACCGGGTACACCTGGAACACGGACCTGTTCCCCGATCCGGCCGCGTTCCTCGAGCGGCTCCACGACCGCAACCTGCGGGTGACCCTCAACGTCCACCCGGGTGACGGCGTGCGGTCCCACGAGGCCGCCTACGCCGACGTCGCCCAGGACCTGGGCCTGGACCCCTCGACCGGCCACGAGATCGTCTTCGACATCTCCTCGCGAGCCTTCGTCGAGTCCTACCTGCGGCGGCTGCACCACCCCCACGAGGCCATCGGTGTGGACTTCTGGTGGCTGGACTGGCAGTCCGGCACCGCCTCCCGCATCCCCGGCCTCGACCCGCTGTGGCTGCTCAACCACGTCCACTACCGCGACTCCGGGCGGGACGGTCGGCGGCCGCTGACCTTCTCGCGCTACGCGGGGCTGGGGAGCCACCGGTACCCGGTGGGCTTCTCCGGTGACACCGTGGTCAGCTGGGAGTCCCTGCGGTTCCAGCCCTACTTCACCGCGACTGCCGCCAACGTCGGCTACTTCTGGTGGAGCCACGACATCGGCGGCCACCTCGGTGGCGCCAAGGACGACGAGCTCGCGACGCGGTGGTACCAGCTCGGTGCCTTCTCACCGATCAACCGCCTCCACAGCACGCGCCACGCCTTCAACTCCAAGGAGCCGTGGCGGTTCGGGCAGCGCGCGGAGCAGGTGATGACGCGCTACCTGCGCCTGCGCCACCAGCTGGTGCCCTACCTGTACTCGGCGATGTGGGAGGCGCACACCGACGGGACGCCTCCGATCCGGCCGATGTACCACGACCACCCGCAGCGGCACGAGGCCTACGAGGTGCCCAACCAGTTCGCCTTCGGGCCCGACCTGCTCGTCGCGCCGGTCACCGAGGCCACCGAGCCGGCGACCCACCTGGCCCGGGTGGACGCCTGGCTTCCCGAGGGCCGGTGGTACGACGTCCTGACCGGCCGTCGCTACTCCGGCGGCGGGAAGCGCGCGCTGTACCGGCCGCTCGACGACATCCCGGTGCTCGCCCAGGCGGGGACGGTGCTCCCGCTCGCCTCCGACGTCATGGCCGACCCGGGCCACAACCCGACGGCGCTCGACCTCATGGTCTTCCCCGGGGCCGACGGCGTGTGCACGGTCATCGAGGACGACGGCGAGGCCGAGCCGGCCGACCGGCACGAGACCCGTGTGGAGCTGAGCTGGGGCGGGACGGGGACGTCGGGCCTGGATGCCACGCTCACCGTTCGCCCGCCCACCGGGACAGGTGCGCTGCGACGTCGGGAGCTGACCGTCCGTCTCGTCGGCGTCGAGTCCGTCCGGGCGGCACGCCTGGACCCGGGGCAGCGACCGCTCGACCTGCATCGGGACGAGCGTGGGCTGCTCGTGGTGCCGCTCGGACCGACCGACCTCAGCGAGGGCATCGTCCTCCACCTCGAGGGCGTGGGGCTGACGACGCCGGACCTCGCCCGGGAGACCTTCACCCTGCTCGACCAGGCCGAGATCGCGTACGACGCCAAGTCGGCCGTCCAGGAGCTGGTCGAGCGGCTCGAGGGCAGCGCGCTGCTCGCGGCCCTGCACTCGCTGGACCTGCCGGGGCACCTGTACGGCGCCCTGGTCGAGCTCGTCTCAGCGGCGGACTGACGGCAGCGGGCCGCCTGCCGCCGGGTGCGACGTCAGGAGGCGGGTCGTGCTGTGTGCAGGTGCAGCAGGAGGCCGGCGGTCAGGCACGTGACGGCGGCGACCCCGAGGACGGCGCCGCCGTAGGCGACGAGGAGCTCGCCCCGGTTCGCGCCCGGCCCGATGGTCGCCGCGGTGAGGACGAGGGAGAGGGCGGCGAGCAGCCCGGCGAACCCCGCGGCGAGGAGCAGGAGCCGGCGCGTCACCGTGGTCGGGCCGTGCGCCGGGCCGGGCAGGTGCGGCTGGGCGACGAGGACCGCGAGGGCGCCCCACAGCAGGACGACGAGCATCGCCGCGGCGACGTCGGAGGCGCGGTGCCAACCGTTGACCATCGTCGCGAGCCCCGTCCCGCCCGCGTAGGCCCAGCCGGCGAGGGTGGCGGCCCACCGCCAGCGCGGCGGCGCGACGAGGACGGCGACGGCGGCCACCGTGCCCGCCACCGTGGTGTGCCCGCTCGGCAGGGAGTTGGCGACGGCCTCGGAGACGCCGAGGTCCGGGCGGGTGAGCACCCCGTACTTGAGGACCTGTGTCGTGACGTTGGCGCCGCCGACGAGGAGCGGCACCGCGAGGGCCGCGCGCCACTGCCGCTGCGCCAGGGCAAGGGCGACCCCAGCGGCGATGACGACGACGAGGAAGAGCACCGAGACGACGTCGAGCACCGTCTGGCTGCCCTCGGCCAGCCGCCCCCGCCCGATCCGCGAGCCCTCGAGCGCGGTGCTCTCCACCCGCTGGCCGAGGGAGGTGACGACGAAGACCCACCACACGGCGAGCACTCCCACGGCCGCGAGCACGGCAGTGAGGGCAGCGTCCCGGCGCAGGGTGCCGGCGGGGCGGGCGGCGGGCGGGCCTGCGCTCACGCGCGGGACGGCTCCCCGCCGTCGGGCCCAGTCTCCTGGGACTCGGCCGGCGCGTCCTGCTCCTGCTGGTCGGTGCGCAGGGAGGGCAGCTCGGCGGTCGCGTTCGGGTCGAGGTCCTCACCGTCGCTCGCGGGGTCCTCCTCGGGGACGTCGTCGCCGTCCTCGGCCCAGTCCTCGGGCCGGCCGGGGACGACGACGGGCTCGCGGTGGCCGATCGGCTCCGCGTCCCGGACCTGCTCGGCGAGGTCCTCGAGCATGTGGACGGCGTCCGCGACGATCTGCTCGTTGGACGTGTTGACACCGTGCATGAGCCAGCGCGCCAGGGCGAGCTCCCCGACGAGCTGGGCACGGTCGAGCAGGTACGTGTCGGCGTTCTCGGGCCGTGCGAGGGCGTAGGCCTCCTCGATCGCGTCGAGGCACTCCTCGGGGGCGGTCGCGAGCAGCCAGGCGAGGTCGACGGCGGGGTCACCGACGTGCGCCTCGGAGAAGCTGATGACGGCGCTCACCTCCCCGTCCTGGACGAGGACGTGCTCCTCGGCGAGGTCGCCGTGGACGGGGGTGGTGCGGAAGCGCCACAGCGCGACATCCTCCAGCGCCCGCTCCCAGCGGGCCAGGACGGCGGTCGGGACGTGTCCGGTGCGGGCGGCGGCGTCGACCTCGGCGAGGCAGCGCTTGCGGTACTCGTCGGCGTCGTAGACCGGCAGCCCGGCGTCCTCGACGACGCGCGCGGGCAGCTCGTGGAGGGCGGCGAGGCAGCGACCGAGGTCGGCCGCGAGGCCGGGCCCGGGGCCGAGGCGCTCGAGGTCGAGCGGGCGGCCCCGCAGCTGGCGGTAGACCATCGCGCGCCCGCCCTCGGGCAGCGCGGCGAAGCCGGCGGGCTCGGGCACGGCGAAGGGCAGCGCGCCCTCGCGGACGTGCACCGCGAGGGCGGCCAGCAGCGCGACCTCCGCCTCGAGCGACGCACCGGCCGAGGCGTGCAGCGGGCAGCGGACCACCCAGTGACGGCCGCCGGAGTCGAGGACCCCGGTGACCTGGAAGTCGGCGGTGGTGCTCTGCGGGGAGCGGGTCGCGACGACGTCGAGGCCCGGCACCGCCGCAGTGGCGAGCGCCGCCAGGGCGAGGGGCGTTCTACGTGTCACGCCCCAACCGTAGGGCGCGCGCGCCCTCCTCACGCGCGGCGCCCGCGGCGCGCCCCCAGATCGGGGGGCGGATACGGTGCCCGGGTGGCCCTCACCCAGCTCCCCCTCGCCCGGACGACCATCGACGCCGACGGCGCCTCCCGCGCCCGTCCCGGCCTGCTCGGCGAGCTGCGGCACGACCCCGCCACGCGCGTCGTCCTGGTCCACCGGGGCCTGGTCGGGGCGGAGGAGGACGGTCTCGTCCTGCTTCCCGCCGCCGACGTGCCGGCAGCCGCGTGGACGGCCGAGCAGGTCCACTACCTCGGCCGCGAGGGGGATGCGCGCTTCGTCGCGCTCGTCCTGCCCGGCCACCTCGGCTCCGAGCGGGACCTCGACGGCGCACCGGTCGACACCGACGCCCCTCTCGTGGGCCTCCTGGGCGGCGTGGAGATGCGGCACCTGCGGGAGGTCGGGGACCGGCTGAGCGACCGGGACACCGGCCTGGGCACGACGGCGGTGGCGCTCGCCGCGTGGCACGAGCGCAACCCGCGCTGCCCGCGCTGCGGGGAGGCCACCGAGGTGCTCGAGGCCGGGTGGGTCCGCCGCTGCGTCGTCGACCACTCGCTGCACTACCCGCGCACCGACGCCGCGGTCATCATGGCGGTCGTCGACGCTGAGGACCGTCTGCTCCTCGGGCACGCCGCCCACTGGCCTGAGCACCGCTTCTCCACCCTGGCCGGATACGTGGAGCCGGGGGAGTCGCTCGAGGCGGCGGTGCGGCGCGAGGTGGCCGAGGAGACCGGCGTCGTCGTCGGTGAGGTGCGGTACGAGGGCAGCCAGCCGTGGCCCTTCCCGTGCTCGCTGATGACCGCCTTCCGGGCGGACGTCGCCGCGGGCGCGGGCACGGAGATCGCCGTCGACGGCGTGGAGCTCACCGACGCGCGCTTCTTCACCCGCGCCGAGCTGGCCGACGCCGTCACCGAGGGCACGGTGCTCCTGCCGTCGCTCTCCTCGATCGCGCGCTCGCTCATCGAGGACTGGTACGGCGGCCCGCTGGTGGCCCCCTGACGACCGTGTGGGGTCCGGGTCCCCACAGGACCCGAACCCCACACGATGACCGCGGCACCTCAGCCGACCTCAGCCCAGGCGGGTCCTCACCTCGTTGAGGGAGGGGTTGGTCGCGGCGGAGCCGTCGGGGAACAGGACGGTCGGGACGGTCTGGTTGCCGCCGTTGACCTCCTCGACGAAGCTCGCGGCCTGCGGGTCCTCCTCGATGTTCACCTCGAGGTAGCCGATGCCCTCGCCGTCGAGCTGCTTCTTCAGCCGGCGGCAGTACCCGCACCACGTCGTCGTGTACATCGTGATCGTGCCGGGCTCGGGCGTCGTCGTGCTCATCGAGGTCTCCTCGGGTCGGGTTCGCTGACCATAACGCGACCCCGCGACGCCGTATTTCCCGGTCGCTGGGGACGGGCGGGCCGCGTGTCGGCGCGGGCTGAGACACTGACCGCGATGACGAGCTCGACCACCCCCAGCAGCGAGGAGCTCCTCGCCGCTCTCGACGACGACCAGCGCGCCGTGGCCCAGACCCTCACCGGACCCCTGTGCGTCCTCGCCGGCGCGGGCACCGGCAAGACCCGCGCCATCACCTACCGCATCGCCCACGGCGTGCACGCCGGCGTCTACAGCCCGACGACGGTCCTCGCGGTCACCTTCACCGCCCGCGCCGCGGGTGAGATGCGCTCGCGGCTGCGTGACCTCGGGGTGGGTGGCGTCCAGGCACGCACCTTCCACGCGGCGGCGCTGCGCCAGCTGTCCTACTTCTGGCCCGCCGCCATCGGGGGCGGGCTGCCGAGGATCCAGGAGCACAAGGCTCCGCTCGTCGCCGAGGCGTCCTCCCGGCTCGGCCTGGGCGTGGACCGCGTGAGCATCCGCGACCTCGCCGCCGAGATCGAGTGGGCCAAGGTCAGCCTCGTCACCGCCGAGGACTACGTGGCCCGCGCCGTCGCCGCCGGCCGCGAGGAGGCGGCGGGGCAGGACCGCGCCACCGTGTCCCGCCTCCTCGAGATCTACGAGGACGTCAAGACCGAGCGCGGCGTCATCGACTTCGAGGACGTCCTCCTCCTCATGGTCGGCATCCTCGAGGAACGGGAGGACGTCGCCGCGGAGGTCCGCCGCCAGTACCGCCACTTCGTCGTCGACGAGTACCAGGACGTCTCCCCGCTCCAGCAGCGTCTGCTCGACCTGTGGCTCGGGGGCCGCAAGGAGCTGTGCGTGGTCGGGGACGTCTCCCAGACCATCTACTCCTTCACCGGCGCCACGCCGCACTTCCTCACCGACTTCCCGCGCCGCTTCCCCGGCGCGGAGGTGGTCCGCCTCGTGCGGGACTACCGCTCCACGCCGCAGGTGGTGTCCCTGGCCAACAGCGTCCTCGAGCGGGCCGGGCGCCATCGCTCCAGCGCCGCCGTCCGGCTCGTGGCCCAGCGTCCCTCGGGGCCCGCCGTGCGCTTCGAGGCCTTCGACGACGACGTCGCCGAGGCCGCCGGGGTGGCCGCGCGCATCGCGGCGCTGGAGAAGTCCGGGGTGCCCCGCAACGAGATCGCCGTCCTGTACCGCACCAACGGGCAGGCCGAGGCGATCGAGCAGGCGCTCGCCCAGGCGGACATCGGCTACCTCGTCCGCGGCGGGGAGCGCTTCTTCTCCCGCCGCGAGGTGCGCGAGGCGGTCGTCCTGCTGCGCGGTGCCGCCCGCACCATGGCCGACCACCCCATGCCCGACGCCGTCCGCGACGTCCTCGCCGGCATGGGGTGGGCACCCGAGCCCCCCGCGGCCCGCGGCGCCGTCCGCGAGCGGTGGGAGTCGCTCCAGGCGCTCGTCGCGCTCGCGGACGAGATCGCGGCCGCCCGCGGCGCTGACCTCGCCGGCCTCGTCGCCGAGCTCGAGGAGCGGGCCGGCGCCCAGCACGCCCCCACCGTCTCCGGCGTCACCCTCGCCTCCCTCCACGCGGCCAAGGGCCTGGAGTGGGACGCCGTCTTCCTCGTCGGGGTGAGCGAGGGCCTGCTGCCCATCTCCCTGGCCGAGGGGGAGGACGCCGTCGCCGAGGAGCGCCGCCTGCTCTACGTGGGCGTCACCCGCGCCCGCGAGCACCTCATGCTCTCCTACGCCCGCGCCCGCACCGTCGGCGGGCGCGCGAGCCGCAAGCCCTCCCGGTTCCTCGACGGCCTGTGGCCCGAGGAGGGAGCCGCGCGCCGCCGCCCTGCCGCCCGGGCGCCCCGGCGCGACCGCCTCGCCGAGCTCACCGAGACCGACCCCGAGGGCGCTGCCCTCGTCGAGCGGCTACGCGCCTGGCGCGGGCAGGTCGCCACCGCGATCGGCAAGCCCCCCTACACGGTCCTGCACGACACGACCCTCGCCGCCATCGCCGAGGCCAAGCCCAAGGACCTGCGCCAGCTCGGGATCCTGCGCGGCGTCGGCGCCGCCAAGCTCGAGGCCTACGGGCCGGCCGTCCTCGCCGTGGTGCGCGGCGAGGACGTCGTCGTCGAGCCGCCCGGCGCCTGAGCCGTCCGGCTCGCCGAGCCCGCGGGATCGCAAGGATTCCCGCCCGTCGCGACGATCGGGAAAGTCTGCCCGATAAATCCCTTGCCCACCGTCACGGCGCAGGCGTAATGTCCCTCTCGTCCGTGACCGAGTAGGGGCCCGTGCCTAGCCAGCACACGAGGGCTCCCTGTGTGCGAAGGGGAGGTGAACCGCAGTGATGACCATCGTTCAGATGGATGCCGCCAGCCGTGGGCTGGGTCGAGCCATGCCCGGGTTCACCGGGGACTGTGCCCGCCTTCGCCCCGCGCCCGTCGGCTTCGCCGAGGGCCACGCGCTCCGGACGCCGTAGAACCGCACACGTTCTCCGCCGGACCGCGCAGCTCCCGACCGCGGTCCGCCCCTCCCGGGGACTGCCGCAGGTCCGTCCAGACCCGGCTTCGCACTCACGGAGACACTCGTGCAACTCACCACCCTTCTCGACCGCCTCAACGAGGGGTCCTCGCAGTCGTGGCCCCTGGCCGAGGAGACGGACGTGCTCGCGCTGGTCGAGCCCGCCGTGCTCGCCCCGTGCCAGGACACGGAGGACCCCGACCTCTGGTTCGCCGAGCGCCAGGCGGACGTCGAGTTCGCCAAGACGCTGTGCCGCACCTGCCCCGTACGCGAGGCCTGCCTCGCCGGCGCCCTCGAGCGCGCCGAGCCATGGGGTGTGTGGGGCGGAGAGGTGTTCGTCGGCGGAGAGGTCGTCGCGACCAAGCGCGGACGCGGCAGGCCCCGTAAGCACCACCCCGCGGCCTGAGGTCAGGCCCGAGCGGCGGGGACCACCCCCGTCCGCGCCGGCAGGCCGGTGCACCCGCAGTCCGGGTGCACCGGCCACTGCTGCGTCCGGGGCACCGGGCGCCGCGCGTCGACGACGAGGCTCGTCCCCGCCGTCGCCACCTGCCGGCCGTCGAGGTGCGCCACCAGCTGCCCGACGGTGACGGCGGCCGCGAGCAGGCAGGTGCCGGCCTCCACACCGCGGGTCGGCGTCCCGAGCAGCTGCGTGGCCACCGCCGGCCACCGCTCGTCCGCCGCCGTGCGGTGCAGCTCGACGCAGCGCCCGCAGGGCCCCGCCCCGGGCGTGACGAGCGGGCCGACGACGACGTCCACCTCCCGCGTGACGACGAGCAGGTGGACGATGTCCTCGCGCACGAGCGGCCGCAGCCGCACCGGGTCGCTCACGTCCTGCTCGACGAGGACGACGACGTCGGGCCGGGTCCGGGCCGGCGCCGAGGTGCGCAGGTGCGGGTACGCCAGGCGCAGGACCGCCCGGCCCCGCTCCCCGCGCTCCTTGCCGACGTCGTGCAGCACGTAGCCGCCCAGGCCGACGTCGTCGCGCCGCACCCGTGCCCGGTCCTCCACGAGGAGCGTCCCCACGCCCGCCGCCGCCAGCCCCGAGGCGACGAGCAGCCCCAGCCGCCCGAGCCCGAGGACGGCGACCACGGCACCGCCGCGGCGGGCGACGACGGCGCTCGCGTCCCGCTGCGCCACCCGTGACCAGTGGTCGATCTCCGCGCCCAGCCCCTGGTGGTCCAGGGACGGGTCGCGGGCCCGCTCCAGGGCGCCGCACTCCTCGAGCCGGGCCAGCAGCTCGCGCGCCCTGCCGGCGCGCACGCCGAGCTCGCGCCCCCGGGCGAGGAACGCGTGCTCGCTCGTCTCCCGCTCGAGGCCGTCGAGCAACCGCTGCTCCTCGCCCGTGAGGTCGTCGAGGACGACCGCGAGGTCCGGGTCCGCGTGCACCTGGCTGCTGCCCTCGTGGCGCCACAGCACCTGGGTGCCTGGTCGTAGTCGCATCTGCCCTCCCTCCGTCGAGGATGGCAGCGGGAGGCCCGGCGCCGCGCGGGTGCACCGGCGTCCTGTGGACAGCCGTGGCTGTGGACGGCCGTGACCCGCGCGGCGGAGCTGTCGGTGGCCGGCCGTAGATTGGTGGCATGTCGCAGATCGAGGTCAGGCGCAGCCGTCGGCGCACGCGGACGGTCCAGGCCTTCCGCGAGAACGGGCGCACCGTCGTCGCCATCCCGGACCGCTTCACCGCGGCGGAGGAGGCGGAGTGGGTGGCGCGGATGGTCGAGCGGCTCGAGCGCACCGGGCGCCGGCGCCGGCCGTCGGACGCCCAGCTCGCCACCCGCGCCGAGCAGCTGTCCACCCGCTACCTCGAGGGCCGCGCCCGCCCGCAGTCGGTCGCGTGGGTGGGCAACCAGACCACCCGGTGGGGCTCGTGCACCCCGGGCACCGGCACGATCCGCATCTCCGACCAGGTCAAGGGGATGCCCACGTGGGTGCTGGACTACGTGCTCGTCCACGAGCTCGCCCACCTGCTCGTCGGTGGCCACGGCCCCGACTTCTGGGCCTGGGTCGAGCGCTACCCCCAGACCGAGCGGGCACGCGGCTTCCTCGACGGCGTCTCGTTCGCCCGCCGGCTCGAGGGCCAGGAGGCGCCCGAGCCGGACGGGACGGAGGACTAGCGGAGGTCGCCTTCGTCGTCGTCGCCGTCGGGACGACTCTCGCCGGGGTCGTCGTCGGCGGCGTCCGTGGGCTCGGACTGCTCGGCCTCGGCGAAGATGCTGGCGAGGGCGGCGTCGACGTCCTCGTCCGCGCTCGCGGCGGCGTCCCGGGCGGTGACGAAGCCCAGCGGGTCGTCGAGCTCCTCGGCGGTCGGCATGAGGTCGGGGTGCGACCACAGCGCGTCGCGCGCCTCGGTGCCGCGCTGGCCGGCGAGGTGGGTCCACAGCGCCGCGGCCTCGCGCAGCCGCCGCGGCCGCAGCTCGAGGCCGACGAGAGAGGCGAAGGTCTGCTCGGCGGGACCGCCCGCGGCGCGGCGCCGGCGGATCATCTCGCGCAGCGGCACGGCGTGCGGCAGGTGCGGGGCGACGGCCTGGCCGGCGACGACCTCCACCCAGCCCTCGACGAGCGCCAGGGCCGTCTCGAGGCGGACGAGCGCCGCGCGCTGCGCGTCACTCTGCTCGAGGGCGAAGACCCCGCCGGAGAAGGCCTCGCGCAGCGACTCCGGGTCGCTCGGGTCGAGGCCCCGGACGGCCTCCTCGATGGCGCCGGTGTCGATGGAGATCTCCCGGGCGTAGGCCTCGACGGTGCCGAGGAGGTGGGCGCGCAGCCACGGCACGTTCGCGAAGAGCCGCGCGTGGGCGACCTCCCGCACCGCGAGGAAGAGGCGCACCTCCTCCGCCGGGGCGTCCAGGCCCTCGGCGAAGGCGTTGACGTTGGCGGGGACGAGGGCGGCGTCGGGCCCCTCGACGAGCGGCAGACCGGTGTCGGAGGCGCCGAAGGCCTCCGCGGCGAGCGTCCCCACGGCCTGCCCCACCTGCATGCCGAAGACCGCGCCGCCGAGCTGGCGGATCATGCCGCCGCCCGCACCGGCGCCCAGGCCGGCCGCGAGCGGGTGGTCGCCGAGCTCCCGGGTCTGCTCCTCCAGGACGCGCTCGAGCGCGCGGGCCACGGAGGTGGCGATGGGCTCGGCAAGCGTCTTCCACGTCGGCAGCGTCTCGCGGGCCCACTCGGAGCGGGACCACGCCCGAGTGGCGCCACCGCTCGGGCCGAGCTCGGTGACGGCGTCCAGCCACAGGTCGGCAACGCGCAGCGCCTCGGCGGCGTCGGCAGCCTGGGCCGCTGTGACGGTGACGTCACCGGCCTGGCGGACCACCTGGGTGGCGACGTCACCGGCGAGCGCCCAGTTGACGGGGTCGCTGCCTCCGGCAGCGAGGATGTGCTGCATCTGGCCGAGCATCATCGCGAGCTGGTTGCGGTCCTGGGGGAGGCCGGCGGCGTTCGCCATCGCCTCGGGGTCGAGGCCGGCGGCGCGCATCGCGGCCATGGCCTCGTCGGCGGCCTGCGGCCCGAGCATGGAGCGCAGCAGCGCCTCCCAGCTCTCCTCACCGGCGGGGTCCTGGCTCATTCGACAGCTCCGATCCTTCGGGGGGCACCACGGTAACCCCGGGGCCGGACGCGTCCGAGCACGGCCGGAGCGGTTTCGCCCAGGGCGTGACGGCGCCCGACGGTTCGGCCTGCCGCCCGCACGGGGTGATGATGTGGCCGTGCCTCTGCGACCCGACCAGCCTCCGACGACCGACGACGACCGGCCGCTGCTCACGCCTCGGACGGTGACGGCGGCAGTGGCCGGTGCGGTGACCTTCGTCCTCGCCCTGGCGATGCTGTTCATCACCCCGCCCTACGCGGTCCAGAGCCCCGGCCCCACGCTCGACACGCTCGGGGACGTCCCGGACGGCTCCCCGCTCATCACGGTCGAGGGCACCGAGACCTACCCGACCGACGGCGAGCTGCGGCTCACCACCGTCTCCACCCGCGGCGGGCCGGGCTACCCGGCCACCGCCGCCCAGATCATCGGCGGCTGGCTGTCGGGGACGACGACGGTCCTGCCCCGGGAGGCCGCCTTCGACCCCGAGCAGACGCGGGAGGACGTCGAGCAGGAGTCGAGCCTCCAGATGAGCTCCTCGCAGACGAACGCCACCGTCGCGGCGCTCACCGAGCTGGGCTACGACGTGCCCACCGAGCTGCACGTCGCCGGCACCAGCCCCCACGGCGCGACCGCCGGGCTGCTGGAGGAGGGGGACACGCTCGTCACCATCGCCGCCGGTGCCGGCCCCACCGAGCTCAGCTCCTTCGCCGTGCTCAGCGACGTCCTGGCCGACACCCCGCCCGGGTCGACGGTCACCCTCGGCGTCGAGCGCGCGGGGGAGGAGACGCAGGTGGAGGTCGTCACCGACGACGACGGCGACGGCGGCAGCCTCCTCGGCGTCATGATCTCCCCGGAGGTCGACCTGCCCGTGGACGTCGGCTTCGCCATCGAGAACATCGGTGGCCCGAGCGCGGGCCTCATGCTCGCGCTGGGGATCATCGACGTGCTCACCCCCGGCTCGCTCACCGACGGGGCCGTCGTCGCCGGCACCGGAACGGTCGACCTCGCCGGCGACGTCGGTCCGATCGGCGGCATCGCCCAGAAGATGGCCGGTGCGGTGCGCGACGGCGCCGAGTGGTTCCTCGCCCCGGTGGAGAACTGCGGCGACGTCGTCGGTGCGGTGCCGGAGGGGCTGGAGGTCGCAGCCGTCGACACCGTCTCCGACGCCGTGGAGGCGCTCGAGGCGGTGACGGAGGGACGGACCGAGGACCTCGAGCGCTGCCCGGCCCCCTGAGCGAGGAGCCGAGCTAGGAGAAGGTGGCGCGCAGCGCCTCGACGAGCCCGGGCACCGCGTCCGGGGCACCGCCCACGGCGTCCTCGGAGTCGTGCGCGCGCGAACGCAGCGCGCACCAGGACTCCCCGGTGCGCAGGACGCCGGCGACGATCCGCACGTCCTGCCGGTCGGGGTGCGCCTCGAGGTAGGCGACGGCCTCCTCCGGGTCGCGGGGCATGTCGGTCTCCGCCTCCGGGGGGACGACGATGCGCTCGACGACGATCGCGGCGCCGTCGACCTCCTCGGGCCACCCGAGCTGGGCGAGCAGCTCCTCGAGGCTGTCGGCCTGCGGCAGGCCGTCCTGCTCGATCGACAGCAGGTGCTCGGGGTCCAGCCGCGCCGACTCCTGTGCGCCGTCGGGCAGCTCGGAGGCGAGCGCAGGGTTGACCGCCAGTGCCGAGGCGGTGCGCACGAGCGAGAACACGAGCACGGGGGAGTCCCACCCGAGCGAGCCGACGTGGCGCTCGATGTCGCGGACCGCCTCGGTGAGGGCGTGCTGGCGGGGGGTGGGGTCGGTGGGGGAAGCCGTCATGGGCCCATGATCGCGCACCTCCGCACAGGGAGGCGAGCGGCGCGTGTGGGAACCTAGAGGGCGGGTGGCGCGTTGTCCCGGTAGGGGCGACCTCGCGCCGCCTCCCGACAGCTCCACGACCGAAGGTGCTACCACGTGACGACTGCTTCCGTCCCACGCCCACCGCGGCCCGCCGGAGGCCGACGACGCGGCGCACTCGTGCCCACGCTCGTCGTCCTCGCGGTCCTCGCGGCGATCCTCATGATCACCGCCCAGTTCTGGACGGAGGTGCTGTGGTTCTCGCACCTGGACTTCGAGGCCGTCCTGTGGCGGGAGTGGGTCACCCGCGCGGTGCTCTTCGCCGTCGGCTTCCTCGTCATGGGCGTGTCCGTCTGGCTCGGCCTGCGCCTGGCCTACCGCTCGCGTCCCATCTACGCACCCGTCACCCCCGAGCAGCAGAACCTCGACCGCTACCGCGAGAGCGTCGAGCCGCTGCGCCGCCTCGTGATGATCGGCGCACCGGTCGTGCTCGGCATCTTCTCCGGCATCTCGGCGAGCGGGAACTGGCGCTCGGTGCTCATGTGGCTCAACCGTGAGTCCTTCGGCACCACCGACCCGGAGTTCGGTCTGGATGTCGGCTTCTTCGTCTTCACCCTGCCGGTGCTGCGCACGCTCGTCTCCTTCCTCATGACGGTCGTCCTCATCACGCTCGTCGCCTCGCTCGTCACGCACTACCTCTACGGCGGCATCCAGCTCGCCGGTCGTCCCCAGCGGGTCACCCGCGCCGCGCGGGTCCAGCTGTCGATCATGGCCGCCGTCTTCGTCCTCCTCATCGGGGCGAACTACTGGCTGGACCGCTACTCGCTGCTCGTGGAGGAGAACGAGCGGTTCGCCGGGGCGTCGTACGCCGACATCAACGCCAACCTCCCGGCGCGCACGATCCTCGCCATCGTCGCCGTCCTCATCGCGGTGCTGTTCGTCGTCTCGGCCTTCCGCGGCAGCTGGATCCTGCCTGCTGCCGGGGTCGGCGTCATGATCGTCTCCGGCGTCGTCATCGGCGGCATCTACCCGGCTGTCGTCCAGCGCTTCCAGGTGACGCCGAACGCCGTCGAGGCGGAGTCGGAGTTCATCCAGCGCAACATCGACGCCACCCTCACCGCCTACGGTCTGGACGACGTCGACACCCAGACCTACGACGCCGTCACCGAGGCCGAGGCCGGTCAGCTGCGCAACGACACCGAGTCGACCGCGAGCATCCGACTCCTCGACCCGAACATCGTCAGCCCCACCTTCCGCCAGCTCCAGCAGAACCGGCAGTACTACGACTTCAACGAGACGCTGTCCGTGGACCGCTACGAGATCGACGGCGAGAAGCGCGACACCGTCATCGCCATCCGTGAGCTCAACCAGGAGGGCCTGGGCAACGACCAGCGCACCTGGGTCAACGACCACACGGTCTACACCCACGGCTTCGGCGCGGTCGCGGCCTACGGCAACACCGTGTCCGGTGACGGCCAGCCGGCCTTCTTCGAGTACGGCATCCCGAGCGTCGGTGAGCTGGAGGACTACCAGGAGCGGGTCTACTTCGGCCAGAACACGCCGAGCTACTCCATCGTCGGCGCCCCCGAGGGCACCGAGCCGTGGGAGCTGGACTACCCGGACGACGACGCACCGCAGGGTCAGGTCAACACCACGTACCAGGGCGACGGCGGACCGAGCCTGGGCAACTTCTGGAACCAGCTGCTCTTCGCGATCCGCATGGGCTCGGAGCAGATCCTGTTCTCCGACCGCGTCAACGCCGAGTCGCAGATCCTCTACGACCGCGACCCGCACGAGCGCGTGCAGAAGGTGGCGCCCTACCTGACCCTCGACGCCCGCGCCTACCCCGCGATCGTCGACATGGACGACGACGAGTCCACCCCCAAGGAGCTCGTGTGGATCGTCGACGGCTACACGACGACGAACGAGTACCCCTACTCGGCGCGTGAGTCCCTCGAGGACGCGACGACCGACGCGCTGACCGACGAGCTCGGTGGCGTCGTCGTCGGCCCCGCGCCGGAGGAGGTCAACTACATCCGCAACTCCGTCAAGGCGGTCGTCAACGCCTACGACGGCGAGGTCACCCTCTACGAGTGGGACGAGGAGGACCCGATCCTCCAGACCTGGCAGAACGTCTTCCCCGAGCACATCTCGCCGATGGCCGACATCAGCGGCGACCTCATGAGCCACCTGCGCTACCCCGAGGACCTCTTCAAGGTCCAGCGTGAGCTGCTCAGCCGCTACCACGTGACGGACGCGGCCTCCTTCTACTCCGGTGGAAACTTCTGGAACATCCCCAACGACCCCACCGCCGGGGAGGGTGTGCCGCAGCCGCCGTACTACCTCACCCTGCAGATGCCGGAGCAGGAGGACGCGCAGTTCTCCCTCACCTCGAGCTTCATCCCCGGTGGTCAGACCGACCGGAACATCCTCACCGGCTTCCTCGCGGTGGACTCGGAGACCGGCAACACCTCGGGTGAGGTGAGAGAGGGCTTCGGGCAGCTGAGGCTCCTCGAGCTGCCCTCGGACGTCACGGTGCCCGGACCGGGCCAGGTGCAGAACACCTTCAACTCCAACCCGACGATCTCCACCGAGCTCAACCTGCTCCAGCAGGGCGGGTCGCAGGTGCTGCACGGCAACCTCCTCACCGTCCCGGTGGGTGGCGGCCTGCTCTACGTCCAGCCCGTGTACGTCCAGGCCTCGACCGGCACGCAGTACCCGCTGCTGCAGTACGTGCTCGTGGCCTTCGGTGAGGAGATCGGCTTCGCGCCGACGCTGACGGAGGCGCTCGACCAGGTCTTCGGCGGTGACTCGGGCGCCGAGGGCGGTGACGCCGACGTCGTCGGCGAGACACCCGAGGGCGAGGCGCCCGAGGGGGAGACGCCCGAGGGCACCACCGAGGTCGACGCCGGTGCGCAGCAGCGCCTCACCGAGGCGCTGGCGGACGCGAACCAGGCGCTCCAGGACGGCCAGGCGGCCCTCACCGAGGGCGACTGGACGACCTACGGCGAGGCGCAGTCCCGCCTCCAGGCGGCGCTCGCGGAGGCGGCCGAGGCCCAGCAAGAGCTCGACGCCGCCGCGGCGGGCGACGTCCCGCCGCCCGAGGACGGCGCGACGCCGCCGACCGACGGTGAGGGCGAGGCGCCTGCCGACGGCACGCCCCCCGAGGGCGGCGACACCGGCGGAGGCTGAGCCGGCCGCGGCGGTCCGGCGGGTGGTGAGTCACCTCACTGCCCGCCGGATTGCCACCGGGGGTCACCGCCGCGTAGGGTGGTGACTACCGACGCGGGGTGGAGCAGTTCGGTAGCTCGCCGGGCTCATAACCCGGAGGTCGCAGGTTCAAATCCTGCCCCCGCTACCAGATCAGGCCCGGGAATCCACGGATTCCCGGGCCTGAGGCCTATAGAGATTTGATCCACCCTCCACAAACCCTCCACTTTGGCCTCTCCGTCGAGGTCGGGTCGGGTCTGCCGTGCGGTCGTCGCCGGTCGCTGCCGGGGTGTCACGGCTGCCACGGCGCGTCCCGCGCACCTGGCAGGCATGGGAATCTCAGCGACACGGTTGGGCGGGCTGGAACCACTCCTGGACGTTCAGGACCTCGCCGAGTACCTCGGCGTGCCGATCCGGATGATCTACGACTGGCGCCAGACCGGGCACGGTCCGCGCGGCTTCCGGGTGGGCCGGCACCTGAAGTTCGCCGTCTCGGACGTCGCGGCGTGGGTCGAGGCCCGGCGCAATGCCACGGCGGACCGCCGCGATCGCTCGGCGGGGTGATCTGAGGTGGCCCGGCCGCGCACGCCGATCGGCACGTTCGGCGACATCGAGTTCACCGCCCTGGCCAACGGGGTGGTCCGCGCCCGGGTGCGTGTCCGGGACCTCGACGGTCGGCTCCGGCGGGTCGAGGCGCGCGGCACGACGCGCAAGGCGGCGGAGCACCGCCTGAAGGAGAGGCTTTCCCGCCGGGCCGACTACGCCACCGGGACCGGGGAGCTGACCCCCGATGCCTCCTTCGGGCGCCTCGTCGACCTCTGGCTGGAGGATCTCGACCTCGAGGGCAAGCTCGCGCCGAGCACCAGGGCGCTCTACGAACGCAACATGCGGCAGCTGGTGATGCCGGCCTTCGAGCACTACACGCTGCGCGAGATCAGCGTCGCCAAGGTCGACAGGTTCATCAAGGCGCTGGCGACCACCCGGAGCTACAGCATGGCCAAGCAGGCGCGCACCGTCCTCAGCCTCGCCCTCGGCCTGGCGGTCCGCTACGACGCGCTCCGGGAGAACCCGGTGCGGGACACGGCCCGGTTGAGGAAGCCGCCGACTCGGGCGATGGCCCTGACCCTGGACCAGGTCGACGCGATCCGGGCCGCCGTGCGGGGATGGCGCCGAGAGCCCGGGATGCCCGGACCGCCGCCGGACGGCCAGCTCGACCAGATCATCGAGGTCATGCTCGGCACCTCGGCCCGCATCGGCGAGGTGCTGGCGATCCGTAAGTGCGACGTCGACGTCACCGTCTCACCCACCACCGTCCGGCTCAGCGGGACGATCGTCTCGCCCACGGGAAAGCCGACCCACCGGCAGCCGCACCCCAAGACCGCCAAGTCGGCCCGAACCGTCGCGGTGCCGTCATTCACCGCTGAGGTGCTGCGCCAGCGGCTCGCCGCGATCGCCGACGAGGACCCGGAGCACCTGATCTTCTTCAGCCGCAACCACACGCCGCTGACGACCAACAACGTGCGCCGGCGCCTGCGCGCCATCCTGGACGAGGCCGGTATCCCGGGGGTCGCGCCGCACTCGTTCCGTCGCACCGTCGCGACGGTCATCGACCGGGCGGGCGGTGCAGACCTCGCGGCCGAGATGCTCGGCCACACCTCGTCCCAGATCACCAAGGAGCACTACATCGAGCCCGACGAGAAGGTGAACCCGGTGACCGCCGAGATCCTCGAGTCACTCGCTCCTCGTGACAGCAGCACCGACGAGAAGTGACCTCCGGACGCGGTGTGAGGAGCCCTCACCACCGTTCTCTCCCCCGAAGCGCGCTCGCCGAACCCGGGGCGCAGGCCGACTTCGGCCTGCTCATCGTCCACGAGTGCGATCGCTCGATCCATGTGGCCAGTCTCGCGTGGGTGCGTTACCGAGAACGTACGGGGTGCCTGACCCCGTACGCACCCCGTACGCACCCCGTACGCACCCCGTACGCACCCCGTACGCACCCTGACGAGGAGCATCAGCCCAGGCCATGGGGCGTACGGGCAATCGTTGGCCGCGGGTGAGCGACTGGTGTCAGACATCCGGCCCGAGGCCAGCGGCGAACCGTCGATCAGTCGCCCACGCGGTGTTTCCAGTACCCCGGCAGGCGTCTCTCATGGGCGTAGGCGACGATCACGACCTCGCCTTCCGCAACGTAGTAGATCACCCCGTAGGGGAAGCCGGGCACGCCCTTGCGCCGGACGACTGGCTCACGGTCCCAGTCGCGGATCGGTGGCCATGCGTCGGGCATCGCGGCGATGCTCTGCCGTGCCTGGCGCGTGGCATCAAGGAACTCCTGGCCGGTGGCCGAGTCGTCGTACCAAGCGGCTCCGGCACGAAGCTCGGCGCGCGCCTCGGGATGCTCCCGCTGGGCGAGCGTCACCGGCGCTTCGACGCGAGTTCAGCTGATAGGAGCCGGTACGTCTCGTCCGCGTCGACCAGTTCGACATTGCCCGCGAGGATGTCGTTGATCCGAGACCCGACCTCATCGCGCCAGGCGACCTCGACCTCCGCCGGATCAGTGTCGGCGTCCTGATCCACGCTGAGCCGAAGCATGCGAGCAGCTTCCAGGCGCTCATCAGGAGTGAGCGAGTAGCCCGCCTCGATGTACTCCGTCAGCTTCGGGGTCATGCATCGATGGTACGGCGGCGCGCCGACGTCGGCCAGGACTGTGGACGTCGGCAGAAAGCATGCCCGCGCTGCCAGGCAGCCGGATGATTCACAGCACGTGCCTCGGTCCGTCGCGTCGATACTGCGGCCCGCTCGTTCATGCCCCGAGAAGTGCGCGAGAAGCCCCCGTTCGACTTCCAGGTGCGTCGTCGGCGCCAGAGCCACCAGCGTGTAGCACGATGCAGACCGGGACCGCGGGCTCGTCGCCGAGGATCATGCCGTCCTGCGAGCGGTCGCACTCGCGCGCAGATACCTCACGAACGAGCCGAGCCAGTGGCCAAGTTGTAGTCCTCACACCTCTGGCACCAGAGGCGGCTGCTGTTACGTCCGTACGGAAGCGAGGCGCGTGATGGCCGAGGTGTCAGTTGTCCAGATCGACCCGGGACTCTGCCCGCGATGCGGTGCGCCGGTCCCGCGACGACGAACGGGACGCCCCGCTACGTGGTGCTCGCAGTCGTGCCGGCGCGCGGCATACGAGGAGAGACGTGCGGCCGCACGTGGCGCGATCGCGGTGCATGTCGTCGACCGGGTGACCACGAAGACGGTCGAGAAGGAGCATGGGATCGAGGACTGCGTCGGCCGGGTGCTTGCGTCACCGGTGGCATGCACGGTGCTGCTCGAGGCGCTGGTAGAGCACCTCGTGGACAAGCAGAAGATGTGGGACCCGAAATGGGCGCGGACCGTCGGCGTCGCGGTACGCGTCGGCGGCACGTTGGCGTTCGCGCGGACGCGCACTCGATGAGCGTGCGGCGCTGTCATGGTGTTCACCGGAGGCCGCGAGTGCGGCAAGAACGGAGTGCGCGGTGCCGATGGCCCCGGCGCAGCCGATTGAAGACCGCAGCTGTGGCGCGCACGGGGCCCCGCCACCGGAACACATCACCGGACGGGCCATACGGACACCGGTCAGAGGGGCGAACACGCTGGCCCGCGCCGTTCTCGTAGCGGGTTCCTCAAACGGGACGACCGCAGAGCCCTCGTCGCACCGCCACAGGACGACGGGGCCGGAGTCCCAATGGCGTTCTCTAGGACAGAGGTGTGGGGGCTGGTGGACAGCACCCCGGCAAGCGGAGCGGCTTGCAACGTGGCGATCAGAGATCGTCATTGAGGTCGAGCAGGATCTCGCCGTCCTCGGCGTCACTCTCGGCGACGGCATCAGTCGTAAACGACTCCACCGTTGCGGTGTAGTAGCCGCCGCCCCGTGGCACCCGCGTCTCGAAGTAGAACATGCAGGCATCGCCGGCGCTGGAGAGAGCCCCTGCTCCATCTGGGCAGTTCCCACAATTGATCCGGAGGCGTCCAAAATCTGCACCTGGGGCTCGTCCATCAGATCGGTGACTCGGTCGTGCATGCTCTGCTGGGGGATCAAGGGAAGGCAGTCCTCCCATCATCAGTCACGAGGGACACGTCCGGTGTGAGTACCAAGCCGCCGCGCACAGTGAGTCCGGTGATGCTAACCGCGCCGGCCACACGCCACCCTGGTCATGTCAGCGCGCCACCATGACCACGATTGTCACCACGTAAGCCGCGGCGACCAGGCCGATTCCCGGCAGGGTGAGAACCACCCCGCGTCGGGCCCGCCGCTGGCCGTCGTCGGGCCCGGGGTCCTTGCGCTGCTTCGCAGTCATCGCACGCTCCGTTGACGTCGGCTCGAGCCAGGTGAGGCGGGCTCCCCCGCGGATTTCGCGTGGGATTGTGTGGAGTGTTACCAGCTCAGGTCGTGACAGCCGCCACTGTCGGCGGCCTCCACCTGCAAGGTGGCGTGGGCGATACCGTAGCGGTCGCGCAGCACCTGGCGCGCGCCGGCCAGCACGGCGCCGTGGTCGGCGCCCTGGTCGGCGACCAGGTGCGCGGTGGCCACGTTCATCCCCGAGGTCAGCGTCCACAGGTGCAGGTCGTGGACCTCCGCCACGCCCTCGACCGCGTCCAGGGCGCCGGCGACGTCCTGCGGGTCGACTCCCTCCGGGGCGTGCTGGGCCAGGACTGCGGCCACCTGCCTGCCCAGGACCACCGCCCGGATGATGACGAAGACCGCGATGAGTGCCGCGACCACGACGTCCCAGACCGGCTGACCGGTGAGGATGATCAGCGCGCCGGCGACCATGACGCCTACCGACCCGGCCGCGTCGGCGATCACCTCGTAGTAGGCGCCCTTGACGTTCAGGCTCTCCTTCGAGCCGCCGCGCAGCAGCAGCATGGAGGCGATGTTGATCACCAGGCCGGCGAACCCGACCGCGAGCATGGCACCGGAGGCGACCTCCGGCGCATCACCCAGCCGGCTGATGGCCTCGACCACCACGTACACCCCGACGGCGAGCATCGCGAGCACCGCCAGCGCCGAGGCGAACACCTCCGCCCGGTAGGAACCATAGGTTCGCCGCCCCGAGGAGTCCGGCCGGCTGGCGATCCGGGTCGCCACCAGGGCCGCGCCCAGCACCACCACGTCCGCGGCCATGTGCCCGGCGTCCGACAGCAGCGCCAGCGACCCCGACACCAGCCCCGCGATGAGCTCGATGAGGAAGAAGCCCGCCGTCAGGGCGAACGCCCCGGCCAGCCGCCGGCGGTGCCGGCCACCGGCATGCCCGACCGCTGGGGCGTGACTGTGCCCCGCCCCCATCAGCCCTGCCCCCCGTCGTGGCGGGCGTGCTCACGGGAGACGTCCAGCAGCATCCGCACGTGAGCGTCGGCCAGCCGGTAGTACACCATCCGCCCCTCCCGCCGGTTGTCGACCACGCCGGCGGTGCGCAGCACCCGCAGCACCTGGGACACCGACGCCTCCGGGACGTCCACCGACGCGGCCAGGTCGCACACGCACAGCTCCCCCGCCTCCAGCAACGCGTACAGCACCCGGGCCCGCCGCGGGTCCCCGAGCAGCTTGAACAACCCGGCCAACCGGGCGGCCTCCCCTTCGTCGGGGATCTTCTCCCGGGTCAGCGCCACCTTCTCCGGGTGGACGGCGGCGACCTCGCACGAATCCAACGGCGTCACACTCATGCGTCGACCATACACCTATGCAGATGTGCAGATCACGCCTGGGGAGCAGGCGCCAGAGATCAGCGTGTGCTGTATGGTCAGCGCATGCTGACTCTTGCTTCGCGGTTGGACGTGATGAACCGGCTGGGCCGGGCGATGGCCGATCCCACCCGCTCCCGCATCCTCATGACACTCCTCGAGGGCCCCAGCTACCCCGCGGTCCTCGCCCGCGACCTGGACCTGACCCGGTCGAACGTCTCGAACCACCTCACCTGCCTGCGGGACTGCGGCATCGTCGTCGCCGAACCTGAAGGCCGCCAGACACGGTATGAGATCGCCGACCCGCACCTCACGGTGGCGGTGACCGCGCTGGTCGAGGTCACCCTGGCCGTCGATGAGAACGCCCCGTGCGTGGATGCCACCTGCACGGTGCCCGGCTGCTGCCCCAGCGGGACTGTGGCATGAGCGCGACCACCCACGCCCCCGTCGAACAGCACGAGAGCGACGAGGAGCACGAGGCCCCGTGGTGGGGTGACCGCGCCGTCATGATCCCCGTCGCCTCGGGCGCAGCGTTCGTCGCCGGGCTCGCCTGTGAGTGGTCCGGCGCCCCGACGGCGGCACTAGTGCTCTTCTGGGCCGGTCTGCTGCTCGGGGCCTCCACCTTCGTCCCCGGCGCGCTGCGCAAGCTCGCCACCGGCAAGCTCGGCATCGCGCTGCTGATGACGATGAGCGCCACCGGCGCCGTCATCCTCGGCCACGTGGAGGAGGCAGCGGCCCTGGCGTTCCTCTACTCCATCGCCGAGGCCCTCGAAGACCGCGCCATGGACCGCGCACGCGCCGGGCTGCGCGCCCTGCTCAAGCTCGTGCCCGACACCGCCACCGTCCTTACCGACGGCAAGACCCTCACCGTCCCGGCCCGTGACCTGACCCCCGGGCAGGTCATGGTCATCCGGCCCGGTGAGCGCATCGCCACCGACGGCATCATCCGAACCGGTCACAGCAGCCTGGACACTTCGGCCATCACCGGTGAGTCCATCCCCGTCGAGGCCGGCCCCGGTGACGAGGTTCCCGCCGGGGCGATCAACGCCGCCGGTGTCCTGCAGGTCGAGGCGACCGCGCCCGGCACCGGCAACTCCCTGACCACGATCGTGAGCCTGGTCGAGCAGGCCCAGGCCGAGAAGGGGCAACGCGCCCGGCTGGCCGACCGCATCGCCCGCCCGCTGGTGCCCGGGGTCCTGGTCCTGGCGGTGCTCGTCGCCGTCATCGGCTCCCTGGCCGGTGACCCGCAGACCTGGATCGCCCGCGCCCTGGTGGTGCTCGTGGCCGCCTCCCCGTGTGCGCTGGCGATCGCGGTGCCCATCACCGTGGTCTCCGCGGTCGGCTCGGCGAGCAAGTTCGGCGTCATCATCAAGAGCGGGGCCATCTTCGAACGGTTCGGGGACATCGGGCATGTCGCCTTCGACAAGACCGGGACTCTGACCCGGAACCAGCCCACCGTCACCGCCGTCGTCCCCACCACCGATGGCACCGAGGAGCAGGTCCTGGCCTGGGCCGCCGCGCTCGAGCAGCACAGCACCCACCCGCTCGCTGCTGCCATCACCCAGGCGGCCCCCGCAACCCCCGCGGCCGTGGGTATCACCGAGGAAGCCGGTCACGGCATCCACGGCACCGTCGACGGCGTGGTGATCAGGGTCGGCAGCCCCCGTTGGGTTGACCCGGGCGACCTCGCCGACCGGGTCCATCACCTGGAGGCCCAGGGGATGAGCGTCGTCGTCGTGCACCGCGACGGCGCGGTCGCCGGGGCGATCGGGGTGCGTGACGAGCTGCGTCCTGAGGTTCCCGAGGTCCTCCAGACCCTGGCGGGCCAGGGCATCGGCGTCACGATGCTCACCGGGGACAACGAGCGCACCGCACGCGCGCTGGCGGCCCAGGCCGGCATCGGTGACGTGCGTGCCGAGCTGCGCCCCGAAGGCAAGTCAGCTGCCGTGGACGAGCTCCGCGCCCACCGGCCCACCGCGATGATCGGCGACGGCATTAACGACGCCCCGGCCCTGGCGGCAGCCGATGTCGGGATCGCGATGGGGGCCACCGGCTCCGACGCCGCGATCGAGTCCGCCGACATCGCCTTCACCGGTCAGGACCTGCGGCTCCTGCCCGAGGCGATCGCCCACGCCCGGCGCGGGCGGCGCATCGTCAACCAGAACATCGTCCTGTCGCTGCTCATCATTGCCGCCCTGCCACCGCTGGCCATCACCGGCGTCCTGGGCCTGGCCGCCGTCGTGCTCATCCACGAGGTCGCCGAGGTCCTGGTCATCCTCAACGGACTGCGCGCCGCCCGTACCCGCCAGCCCACGCTCGGACGCTGACCCCGCGGACCAACCGGCCGCACTAACCGTTCGCCGGCGATCCGGCGCGCCCTGAAAGGCACCGATGGAACTGCTCACCCCGATCCTGCAGGCGGTCGGCCTGTTCGTGGCTACGAACATCGACGACATCATCGTCCTGTCCCTCTTCTACGCCCGCGGCGCCGGCCAGCGGGGCACCACCCGCAAGATTCTTGCTGGCCAGTACCTCGGCTTCGGCGGCATCCTGCTGGCCGCCGTGCTGGTCTCCCTCGGGGCCCGCACCTTCCTGCCCGAGGCCGCCCTGGCCTACTTCGGGCTCATCCCCCTGACCCTGGGCCTGTACGCGGCGTGGCAGGTGTGGCGCAACCGCGATGAGGACGATGACGACGACGAGGCCAAGGTCGGTGACCGCCAGGTCGGCACGCTGACCGTGGCGGCCGTAACCTTCGCCAACGGCGGGGACAACATCGGGGTCTACGTCCCCGTCTTCGCCACCGCGTCGACCACCGCGGTCATCGCCTACTGCCTCGTCTTTCTCGCCCTCGTGGGCCTGCTCGTTCTCGCCGCGCGGTACGTCGCCACCCGCCGGCCCATCGCCGAGGTCCTCGAACGCTGGGAGCACATCCTCTTCCCGCTGGTCCTCATCGGCCTGGGCGTGGTCATCCTCCTCGAGGGCGGGGCCTTCGGCCTCTAGCACCCACCCCTCCACGATCCCACGGAGCCCTCGTGACCACTGACGTCGCCGCCGTCGCGGCACTGACCCTGTACCTGGCCGGCCTGGCGGCCGCCTTCGGTGCCCGCTCCTGGATCCACCGGCGGCGCACCGGCTCCGCCGATTTCCGCGGCCTCAGCGGCGCCCCCGGATCGGCCGAGTGGTGGGGCGGGATCCTCTTCGCCGGCGCTCTCGTGCTTGGCGCCGCCCGGCCCTGGTCCGCGCCGGCACCACTACCCCTATCGCCCTGCCCCCGGTCGTTCAGTGGGCGGGCCTGGCCGTGGCGATCGCCGGCTTCGCCGGCGTGCTGGCCGCCCAGGCGGCCATGGGCTCCTCCTGGCGGACCGGTGTCGACCCCACCGAGCGCACCGGCCTGGTCACTTCCGGCATGTTCGCCGTGGTGCGCAACCCCATCTTCACCGCGATGCTCACCGCCCTGCTCGGCCTGACGCTCCTGGTCCCCACGGCGTGACCGCCGCGGCGCTCCTCTGCCTGCTCCTCGCCGTGGAGATCCAGGTCCGCCTCGTCGAAGAGCCCTACCTGATCCGCGCCCACGGACACGCCTACGCAAGTTACTCCGAACGAGTAGGCCGGTTCCTCCCTGGCCTCGGCCGGCTCACGCACGACCGTTGACCCCCCTCCACCACCTGCTCCTCCGGCCCGCTGTCGGCCCACTGTCCGGTGCGGGATGGTCAATCGACGCCCTGCCGGTAGTGCAGCTTCGCCAATCTGGCCAGCGTCAGGGGTGGCCGGGCGCTCGGCGCACACGTCCTGGCGTCCAGCGCACCCCTTGGATCGGGAGGGTCAGCTGGCCACGGTGGTGGTCGTAGTGCTGCACCGGGTAGGCGTAGACCTCGGCCAGAGTCATCACGTCGGAAAAGTATGGGTCCCAGCTGGTGAGAAAGGGCATGCCGCGTGCCAGCGTGCGCTCATGCTCTGTGTGCAACCGGAGGGTCAGCGCGGCGATGGTGCGGTCGCACAGACCGCCCATCCGGCGGTGGTTGAAAACCAGCGTGGCGCCGCAGCTGCCGAGGTAGTTGATGAGGTGGAAGGGGCGCTGTCCGGCGTTGAGCAAGTGCGCGAATCCGCGCCCGACAGGCTCGGGTAGGAGGCTGACGAACCGGACCAGCGGCACCAGCCGACGCACGACAAGAAATCCGAAGACCATGTGGAAGAGCAGCTGCTCATTAGTCCATCGGGTGCCCTCTGAGCCGGCGCGCAACTGTGCGGGGGAGGCGGTGGCCAGCAGCGCATGAAGGTCGGCTCGTGCGCGCTCCAACTCGGCGGCGATGCCAGCACGGTCGACCGGGCCATCAAGGTTCGAGGTGGCCGAGTCCATACTTCTGATCATCCTCGCTACCGGGTATGTACGGCGAGTGCCTGCGAAAGTCACGAGGTGTCCGCAGAGGGATCCCCCTGCGGCGCGTCACTGCCTGGCTTCCCGAGCAACGTGGGCGTCGCCGGGGCGGGTTCCTCTTGCGGGACGGTCGCCGAGCCGGCGCACCCTTCGCCAGATCGCCGCAAGCGGCGTCGAAGATTCACGCCATGAGAGTGACGCCGCGCAACCACTGTTCAACCTGTGAGGCCGCGTGGGTGACCTCTTCGCCCCGGACAGCGAGGCCCTCACCGATGGAGGCACCGACCGTGAGCTCGGTGTAGACGTCAACGGATCGCCCGAGACCGCTCATTGCGTGCGTCGTCACGGGCAGGACGCGCTTGCCCTCTAGGGGGACCGACTCGACGAACGTGGACAGGATCATGGGTGGTCGGACGTTCCAGATGGGGCTGGCGAGGATCACCGTCTCGTATCGGCTCACATCTGGCCGTGGCGAGGCGATCGCGGGCCTGGCGTCCTGTTCCTGCTCGCGGACGTTGCGCGCGACGGTCGCCTCGTAGTCGGCCGAGTACGGGTCGGCCGCCTCGATCCGGTAGGTCTCACAGTCGACGCGGTCAGCGATCATCGTGGCAAGGACCTCGGTGTTGCCAACCTCAAGATCGCGCCGTCCGCCGTACCAGTAGTTCTCGCCGGGCCGGCAGAAGTACACGAGCAGCGTCCCGGTGTTGGTCCGGGGCCTTGGAGTCACGGCTGAGGGCTGCGGGCTCGGGGCGGTGTCCTGGGACATGCAACCGGCCACGGTGAGCAGGGTCGCCCCGCCGAGGGCCAGGCCGGCACGCAGGAACGTCCGCCGGCTGGTCGAGCGCGCGGTCATCCGCCCGGGGCGGTGATCGCGTCGCCGCGGGTGGCGGCCAATGACGCCAGCAGGGCCAGGCCGTCGGCGGCGGGTGTACCGGGTGCGGCGCTGTAGGCGATGAGGACGAGGCCGGGGTGCTGGACGAGTTCCATGACGTCGTACTCCAGGACGAGGACGCCGACCTCGGGATGGCGCAGGCGCTTGAGGCCCGTGCGGTGCAGGCGCACGTCGTGGGTGGCCCACAGGGTGCGGAACATCTCGGAGCGGGTGGACAGCTCGCCGACGAGGTCGGACAGCGGCTTGTCGTAGGGGTTATGCCCAGCGGCGCCGTGCAACGCCGCGACGCAGTCGTGGGTGACCTGCTCCCAGTCGGGGTAGTAGTCGCGCGCCGAGGCGTCGAGGAACGCGTGCCGGGCGCTGTTGGGTGGGGTGCCGGTGTGCCGGGCGAAGCGGTAGACGGGGCTGAGCAGCTCTCGGGCGAGGGCGTTGCCGGCGACGACGTCCATGTGGGAGTCGCGGACGTAGGCCGGCACGGTGGTCATCGCGTCGAGGACACGCTGCATCGAGGCGTGCACCGCGGGGCGCGGCGTGGGGGTGCGGCGCCGCCGCGTGGACTGGTTGGCGGCGTGGGCAAGGTTGCGCAGGTGCAGCTGCTCGGCCTCGTCCAGGCGCAGAGCGGCCGCGATCGCGTCCAGGACGGCGTCGGAGGCGCCGGCCAGGTTCCCGCGCTCGAGGCGGGCGTAGTACTCCGAGGAGACGCCGGCCAGGACGGCGACCTCGTCGCGGCGCAGCCCGGCGACCCGGCGTCGTCCCGTGCCAGCGGGCAGGCCGACGTCGGTCGGGCTGAGCCGGGCGCGGCGCGAGGATAGGAAGTCACGCACCTCGTCACGTTGGTCCATGCCCTCGACGGTACGAGCCCGAGGGCCGGGTAGCCACGTACTGCCAGTACACCCATAAGCAGGACGTTCCTGCCTGGGTGGGCGGGTGGTGGAGTGGAGGCACACGAGGGCGCCGGCCAGTGCTGGTGCTCGTCTTACCTGAGAGCTCACCGGAGGAACGGACCCATGCAGACAGTGACCTTGAACAACGGCGTCGAGATGCCGATCATCGGCTTCGGCGTCTTCCAGGTGCCCGCGGAGGAGACCGAGCGCGTCGTGAGCGACGCGCTGGCCGCCGGTTACCGCCACCTGGACACCGCCGCCTCCTACGGCAACGAGGAGGCCGTGGGCCGCGCCATCAAGGCCAGCGGCATCGCGCGGGACGAGCTGTTCGTCACCACGAAGCTGTGGATCCACTCCGGCGGGGAGGAGGGCACCAGGCGCGCCTTCGACACCTCCCTGCGACTGCTCGGGCTGGACTACCTGGACCTGTACCTGATCCACCAGCCGCTGGGGGACTACTACAGCTCCTGGCGCGCCATGCAGGAGCTGCACCGTCAGGGCGCGATCCGGGCGATCGGCGTCTCCAACTTCCACCCCGACCGGCTCGTGGACCTCATCGACCACAACGAGATCACCCCGGCCGTCAACCAGATCGAGACCCACCCCTACCACCAGCGCACGAGCGACCAGCAGGTCATGAGCGAGCGTGGCGTGCAGATCGAGGCCTGGGGCCCGCTCGCCGAGGGCAAGAACGGCATCTTCAGCGACCCGGTCCTCACCGCGATCGGTGAGGCCCACGGCAAGTCGGTGGCCCAGGTCACGCTGCGCTGGCTGATCCAGCGCGGAGTGGTCGTGATCCCCAAGTCCTCCCGGCCGGAGCGGATGGCCGAGAACTTCGACGTCTTCGACTTCGAGCTCACCGATGAGGACATGGCCTCGATCGCCACCCTCGACACCGGCGTCAGCGTCGCCTTCGACCACCGCGACCCCGCGATGGTCAGCTACCTCAACGACCGCCGAAACGGCTGATCGCTCACCGCTCCCGCGCAGGGGCGGCTCACGATCCGCCCGGCGCTCGGCCCGCCTACCCGTCCCCAGGAGGAACGACGATGATCACGCGCACCCTCGGCACCAGCGGCCTGGAAGTCTCTGCCCTCGGGCTCGGCTGCATGGGCCTGAGCCATGGCTACGGCGCCGCCGTCGACCATCAGGACGGCATCGCGCTCATCCGCGCCGCCGTCGACCAGGGCGTCACATTCTTCGACACCGCCCAGGTCTACGGGCCCTTCACCAACGAAGAGCTCGTTGGCGAAGCCTTGGCCTCGGTCCGCGACGAGATGGTCATCGCCACCAAGTTCGGGTTCTCCTTCGACGGCTCGACCTCCACGGGGCTCGACAGCCGGCCCGAGCACATCCGCGCCACCGTCGAGGACTCCCTGCGCCGCCTTGGTGTCGAGTCGATCGACCTGCTCTACCAGCACCGCGTCGACCCCCAGGTCCCCATCGAGGACGTCGCCGGTGCCGTCAAGGACCTCATCGCCGCGGGCAAGGTTAAGCACTTCGGGCTCTCCGAGGCCGGCGTCTCAACGATCCGCCGCGCCCATGCCGTCCAGCCGCTCACGGCACTGCAAAGCGAGTACTCCCTGTTTTGGCGCGAGCCGGAGGCCGAGATCCTGCCCACCCTCACCGAGCTGGGCATCGGGTTCGTGCCATTCAGCCCGCTCGGCAAGGGCTTCCTCACCGGCGCGATCACCACCGCTACGACATTCGCCGAGGGCGACCTGCGCAACAGTCTGCCGCGCTTCACCGAGGACGCCCGCGCCGCCAACCAAGCACTCGTCGACGTCGTCAGGGACGTCGGCGCCCGACGCGACGCCACCGCGGGGCAGGTCGCACTCGCCTGGTTGCTCGCCCAGCACCCGTCGATCGTTCCGATCCCAGGGACCACAAAGGTGCACCGCCTCGCCGAGAACAACGGCGCCGCCCAGCTCGAGCTGACGGCCGAGGACCTCACCGAGCTCACCCAGGCCTCCGACCAGGCAGACATCCGGGGAGCCCGGTACCCCGAGCACATGCAGAGATGGATCGACCGCTGACCCCACCAGCTGCGGGCGACGCAGCACGTACTGTCGCATCACACCACCAAGCGGCACTCCGTGACGATCCGCTGGAACTAGCGGAACGAAACGTCCGTTCAAGGATCGTCCAGCGGGGCGGACCGGCAGCGCTGGCGGTTACACCGGACGCGCTCGGTGCACGCTCTGCGCGGCGGCGCCCGCGCGTCCGTCGCGAGCACGAGAATTGCTCTGTCGACTCATGGTAGTACTGCGGTGGCATTACGGTATGAAGCTCAGTGTCAGCCTGCCAGAGGAGGATGTGGCAATCCTCGACGAGTACGCCCGTACCGCCGGCCTGCCCTCGAGGTCTGCAGCGGTGCAACACGCCGTGCGGATGCTCCGCTTACCCGACTTGGAGCAGGACTACGAAGCCGCGTGGCAGGAGTGGGAGGCCTCGGGCGATCAGGCGGCATGGGACTCGACCGCAGCCGACGGAATCGCCAATGTTGCGCGGTGAGATCCGGCTCGTCGATCTGGACCCCGTGCGCGGGAGCGAGGCCAGCAGTCGTCGTCCTGCCGTGATCGTCAGCAATGACCGAGCGACCGCGGCCGCGGCTCGACTTGGCCGCGGAGTTGTCACCGTGGTGCCGGTCACCAGCAACACCGACCGGATCTTCCCCTTCCAAACCCTCCTGCCCGCAGCCGTGACCGGCCTCCGGCAGGACTCCAAGGCCCGGGCCGAGCAAGTCCGCTCCATCGCAGTCGAGCGCCTCGGCGCCGTCATCGGACGAGCCCCTGCCGACGTCATGGCCCACCTCGACGACGCGCTTCGCCTCCACCTGCAGCTGTAAGCACCGCACTGCAAAAGTGGCGCTGGCCTGGATCCTGGGGACGCCGGCAGTCGGCAGGATGGCTGGGGTGCCAGCATCCGAGCCGCCCTCCATTTACCCTCCACATTGAGCCGTCACAGCCCGTCACAGACCGGGTAGAGTCGGAGGTGCCAGCGAGGAGACTTCCTCGACAACACAAGCGAATCCGCTGTTTCCCGCGCCGATCGGCGGTAGCCGGAAGGCCCTCGATTCGTTCCGGAGGTCGCAGGTTCAAATCCTGCCCCCGCTACCAGGAGAAGGCCCGGACCATCAGGTCCGGGCCTTCTGCGTTCCCCCGGGCTGTCGCTCAGGCGGGGCCGTGCCAGGCGAGCAGGAGCAGGCAGACGTCGTCGTGGCCCTCGCCGGGCGGGAGCAGCCGGTCGGTCACGGCCTGGACCGCCTCCTCCGGCCCGAGCACCAGGGTCTGCGCGCCCACCTCGACGAGCTCGTCGAGCCGGGTGGGCAGCGGCCGGTCACGTCGCTCCACGAGCCCGTCGGTGTAGAGGAGCAGCCGGTCACCGGGCACGAGGTCGACGGCCGCCTCCGGCCGCTCGCTCCCGGGCGCGGTCAGTCCCAGGGGTGTGGAGCGCCCGTCCCACACGAGGCGGGGCGTGCCGTCCCGCTCCAGGAGCAGGGGCGGGAGGTGGCCGGCGCACGCGAAGCGGAACCGGCCCGTGACGAGGTCCAGCTCGCCGTACAGGAGGGTGGCCGAGGTGGAGTCGGGGACGCGCCGGACGAACCGGTCGAGCGCACCGAGGACCCCGGCCGGGCCGATGCCGGGGCCGGCCACCGCCCGGACGGCGCTGCGCAGCTGCCCCATCGCGATGGCGGCGTCCAGCCCACGGCCCACGACGTCACCGACGGCGACCCCGAGGACGTCGTCGTCGAGGTGGAAGGCGTCGTGCCAGTCCCCGCCGACCTCGAGAGACTCCACGCCCGGCCGGTAGGACGTCGACACGACGACGCGCTCGTCCTGCGGCAGGGGAGCGGTGAGAAGGGCCTGCTGGAGCTGGTGCGCGATCGCGGCGCTGCGGTCGAAGAGGCTGGCGCGGTCCAGGGCGGCACCCGCCTGCTGGCCGACGGCGGTGAGCATCGCCAGGTCCGGCGGCTCGGCGCCCGCGCCGTCGTCGGGGAGCAGGGACAGCACCCCGAGCAGCCCCGACCGTCCGTGGAGGGGGACGAGGACGCGGCCGGCGTCGACAAGGGCCGTGCGCGGCCACGACCGCGGGGGCAGCGTGCCCGGGGTGCCGGTCTCCTCACCGGTGACCGAGTGGGCGACCAGGCGGCCGCGGGCGTCGGTGAGCCAGCACGTCGCCGCGCGGGCCCCCAGCGACGGCGTGGTGCCCAGCAGGGCGGAGGCCACCCCGTCACGGCCGACGGCGGCCGACAGCGCCGCGGTGACGTCCTGGAGCACCCGGGTGCGCTGGGCGGCGGCGTCGGCGTCCTTGCGGGCGGCCAGCAGCTCCCGCTCGTAGCGGGAGCGGTCGCGGGCGCTGGAGACCGCCACCCTGACCAGGCCGTCGGGAGCCACGACGGCGGTCATGAGCACGGGGACGCGGCCGTCCGGACCGCGCAGCTCGAGGGCCACCTCGTCCACCCGCCCCTCGACGTGCAGCAGGGGGGAGAGGTGGGTCTCCCAGTAGATGCGGCCCCCCACCGAGAGGAGCTGGCTCAGGCGCACGCGCCCGAGGACGTCGGCCGCGGGCCGCCCCACCCACTGGAGGAGGGTCGTGTTGGCGTCGAGCACCGTGCCGTCGCCGGCCAGCACGAGCAGGCCGCTGGGGGCCTCGTCCCAGGAGGCGGCGCGGTCGCTCACGCCGGCAGGTACGCCTTCATCGCCGCGACGAGCTGGTCCGGGGCGCTGAGGTTGGGGCAGTGCCCCACCGCGTCGAGCACGGCGAAGTCGCTGTTCGGAAGGTGGTCACGGACGTACTCACCCACCTCCATGGGCGCGATGACGTCCTCGCGGCACTGGACGACGAGCGCGGGGGTGGCGACCCCGGGCAGGTCCGCCCGGTTGTCGGACAGGAACGTCGTGCGGGCGAAACGGCGGGCGAGCGTCGGGTCGGTCCGGCAGAAGCTCGTCGTCAGCTCCTCGCCCAGCTCGGGGCGGTCGGGCACGCCCATGATCACCGGGGCGATGTGGGCCGACCAGCCGAGGTAGTTGTCGTCCATGGTCTCGAGGAGCTCGTCGATCTCCTCCTGGCTGAACCCGCCGCGGTAGTCGCCGTCGTCGATGTAGCGGGGGCTGGGGCCCACGAGCACGAGCCGGTCGAAGAGCTCGGGACGCTCGCGAGCCGCGAGGACCCCGATCATGGCGCTCACGGAGTGACCGACGAACACCACCGGTCCGGCGTCGAGCGCGTCGACGATCTCGACGACGTCCTGCGCGTACCCCTCGAGGCGGGCGTGGCGGGAGGCGTCGTACGCGGAGGGGTCCGACGCGCCGGCACCGACGTGGTCGAAGAGCACCACCCGGTGCGTCGGCTCGAAGCTCGGGACGACGAGTCGCCACATCTGCTGGTCGCAGCCGAAGCCGTGGGCCAGGACCATGGTGGGTCCCTCGGCCGCACCGCTCACCCGCACGTTGTTCCGCTTGAGTACATCCACGAATGCGACATTACGGCACCTGGGCCGGCCCCAGGCTCACACCGGGGCGGGAAGCGGGAAGGACCGGTCCGCGAAGAAGATGCTGCGGGCCGCCCGCTGCCCCGGCGTGGTGCGCAGCGCCGTGAAGGCGGCCTCCATGGCGGCCGGGGAGCGCACCAGTCCCATGGACCGCCGCATCGCCACCCGCCCGCGGAACCGCCGGCGCAGCGCGGCACCGTCGTAGGAGCGCAGCGCGCTTGGGTCGCCCGTGGTGAGGGCCTCGTCCAGGGCGTCCGCGGCGTGCTCGGACAGACGCAGGCACGGGTCCAGGCCACCGGCGGTCAGCGGGGACACGGCCCCGGCGGCGTCCCCCACGAGCAGCCCGCGGCGGGAGCTGATGCGTCGCAGCAGCCCGCCGACCGGGATGGGGCCGCCGCGGCGCTCGACGTCGGTCGGGCGGGACGGCAGCCCCGGCGCCACCGCCGTGAGCTCGCGCAGTGCGCGCCACACGCCCTCGGGGTAGCGGGAGGCGTAGCCGGCCGTGCCGAGGTGGACGTGCTCGCCGTCGTCGACGACCCAGCCGAGGTACCCCGGCGCGAGCCGCGGGTGCAGGACGCAGTGGAAGGTGGGGACCTCGGTGCCCGCGCTCGGGAAGACCTCCTCGGCGCCGACGAGCAGGCGCTCGTTGCGGTCCAGGTGGAGGTCCCGTGCCACCCGGGAGCGGGCGCCGTCGGCCCCGACGACGAACCGCGCGCGGACCACGGACGGCGCGCCGTCGCCGCCCACGAGCTGCGCCGCGCCGTCGGCGTACCCGGCGTAGCGGGTGCCGAGGAGCACCTGGGCGCCCGCCTCGCGCGCCCGGGCGGCGAAGGCGGCGTAGAGGCCGGGCATGTCCCCGACACGGAACTCGTCACGGCCGCTGACGAGGACGACGGGCCGGCGCAGGCTCGGCGGGTAGAGCGCGACCTGCCGGATCGGCGGGCCGAGGTGCCCGGCCGGGAGCGGGAAGTCGTCCAGGGTGCGGCGCACGAAGATGCCGGTGGTCCGGATCGACCGGCCGAGGTCGGCGCGTTTGTCGACGACGCTCACGGCGTGACCGCGCCCGGCGAGGAGCGTGGCCACGTGGAGACCGGCCAGTCCCGCCCCGACGACGAGGACGTCGGTGTCCCACCCGGCGCTCACGGCGCCGGGGTCCCGTCCGGCTCCCAGCGCAGCAGGTCGCCCGGCTGGCAGTCGAGCGCCTCGCACAGCGCCTCGAGGGTGGTGAAGCGGACGGCCTTGGCGCGACCGTTCTTGAGCACCGCGAGGTTGGCCGGCGTGATGCCCACCCGCTCGGCCAGCGTCCCGACCGACATCTTCCGGCGGGCGAGCATGACGTCGATGTCGACGACGATGGGCACCTAGATCACCTCGTCCAGCTCGGAGCGCAGGTGCTCGGCCCGGGCGGCGGTCTCGACGGCCTGGACGAGCAGCGTCCGCATGACGTAGACGACCAGTGCCACACCGGCGACCACGAGGGCGATGCCGCACAGGAGTCCGACGACGCCGGGCGCGACCTCGTCCCCCGGGGTCGTGCGGTTGACGACGGCGAAGGTCACCGCGACGCCGAGGACGAGCACCGACGCCGCCGCGATGGCGCCGATGACGACGTCGACGTAGCGGAACGCGCCCGTGGAGAAGACGGTGCCACGGCGCACCATCCCCAGCAGGCGCAGGATGCACACGGCGATGACCTGGAGGCACACGACCCCGAGGAAGAGACTGGCGGCGAAGGCCACCCGGGGGCCGGTGGCCAGGCCGTCGAGATCGACCCAGAGCAGCGGCAGCAGGACCGCCTGGACCACGACGGACCCGGCGAGCGCGACCGCGATGACGAGTTGGAGCACGCGGATGACGTACCTGCCCATGAGGACCTCCTCTGATTGACCGACGATGGGAATCTATCGAGACTCGATAGGCGATCGCAAGAGGGTGGCGTAATTCCGTTGCCTCACGTCGCGGGGAGGACGCAGGCTGTGGTGTCCCCGCGGACCCCCGCGCGTGTGAGGGACGGACGGTGAAGGACGAGCGATGACAGACCTGCGGAGCGCCACCCCAGCGCGCTGACGCCCACGGGCGCGGCGCGACGTCCTGCCGCCCCGAAAGGTCCTCACCGTGCCCAGCCCCTCGTCCTCCGTCGTCCTGCACGACCTGTCCTTCTCCTGGCCCGACGGCACCCCGGCCATCGACCGCGTGAGCGGCGCGTTCGGCTGTGGGAGCACCGGGCTCGTCGGTGCCAACGGCGCCGGCAAGTCGACGCTCCTCCGGCTGGTCGCCGGGGACCTCCTCCCCACCGGCGGCTCGGTCTGCGTCCGGGGCGTCGTCGACCACCTCCCGCAGCGGCCGGTGCCGGCCGCCACCCTGGCCGACCTCCTCGGCGTCCGCGCCGTCCTCCGGGGCCTCCGCGCGATCGAGGCGGGATCCACCGACCCCGCCGACTTCGACGCCGTCGGGACGGGCTGGGACGTCGAGGAGCGGGCCGCCGCAGCCCTCGCCTCCCTCGGCCTGCCCGTGGACCTGGACCGCCCCGTCACCGCGCTGTCCGGCGGGGAGGCCGTCCTCGCGGCGCTCGCGGGCGTACGGCTGCGCGACGCCGACGTCGCCCTTCTCGACGAGCCGACGAACAACCTCGACGGCGACGCGCGCGAGCGGGTCTACGAGCTCGTGCGCGGGTGGCGCGGCACGCTCGTCGTCGTCAGCCACGACCTCACGCTCCTGGACCTCATGGACGCCACCGCCGAGCTGCGGGCCGGTGAGCTCGCCACCTTCGGCGGCCCCTACAGCGCCTACCGGGAGTGGCTCGCCACCCAGCAGGAGGCCGCCCGGCAGGCGCTGCGTACCGCCGAGCAGGCCCTGCGCCGGGAGCAGCGTGAGCGAGCCAGGGCGGAGGAGCGCATGGCGCACAGCCGGCGACAGGGCCGCAAGGACCGCGCGGACGGCAGGTACCCGCCGATCGTCCTGGGGGCGCGGCGCAACGCCGCCGAGCGGTCCCAGGGGGAGCGCCGGGCAGCGGCGGACGCGCGGCTCGCCTCCGCCCAGGACGCCGTCGACCTCACCGGGACCGCCGTCCGCGGGGACGACGCCGTGCGCGTGGACCTGCCCGACCCTCGCGTGCCCCGCGGGCGCCGGCTCGCGGTGCTGCCGAGCAGCGACGGGCGCGACGTCGTCCTCCAGGGCCCCGAGCGCGTCGCCCTCGTGGGCTCCAACGGCGTGGGCAAGACGACGCTGCTGCGCTCGCTCCTGCCCTCGCTGTCGGCTCGCGTCGGCTACCTGCCCCAGCGGGCGGAGCTCGACGACGGCGCCACCGTCCTCGACACCGTGCGCGCCGCCTCCCCGCACCTGCTGCCCGGGGAGGTGCGCAACCGCCTCGCGCGGCTCCTCGTGCGCGGGGACATGGTCGACCGCGCCGTCGCCACACTCTCCGGCGGCGAGCGCTTCCGGGTGGCGCTCGCGCGCGTGCTCCTCGCCGACCCACCGCCGGAGCTGCTCGTCCTCGACGAGCCGACCAACGACCTGGACATCCCCACCGCCGACCAGCTGGTCGCGGCGCTGGGCGCCTACCGGGGCGGGCTGCTCGTCGTCAGCCACGACGGCGCCTTCCTCGAGCGGCTCGACCTCCACGCCGTCGTCCGGCTCACGGCGGACGCTCGGCTCCAGCGGATGACCTGACGAGGCAGTCGCTACCGGCGGGTGCGGATCTCGTGGACCGAGGCCCAGCCGAGGACGGCCAGCCCGGCGACGGCGACGACGACGAGCCACGGCACGGGCGCGGCGCCGTCGAGCAGGAGGGCGAGGCCGACGGCCACCTGCGCGACCGCCTGGACGGCGAGGAACCCGGGCAGCGCGCCCCTCAGGACGGCCACCTCCACCCGCCCGCGCCACGAGACGGCGTCGGCGACGGCGCCCACGCGCAGGACGGCGTGGGTGAGCACGACGAGGAGCACCAGCGCCCACCACGGGCCGGGCGAGAGGGCGAGCATGGCGACGAGGACCGCCACGGTGATCCCGAGCAGCGCGGCGTGCGGCCGCACCGCGACGACCACACCCAGCGCCGCCGCCACGGCCTGCTCCGTCGGGCTGGCGGCCACGACCGCGCCGGCCCCGGCGACGACCGCGAGCAGCGTCGCGCGCAGGACGAGGGCGGGCACGGCGGGACCCGTGCGCAGCGTCGTCCGGGGCCGGCGGGCCGCGCGCCGGCGGCCCACGGCGAGCGAGCCGTCGGGCCGGGGCAGGACGGCACGCACGCGCTCGAGCAGCCGCTGCAGCGCGCTCACCGGGGCACCCGGTGGCGGCGGCGCGCGAGGGTGGCCAGCTCGGCCCGCCCCCCGGCGGGCGGCGGCCCGTCCTCCGCCCAGCGCACCACGTCGACGCCGCCCCGCCGCAGCGTGGTGAGCCGGTCCTCACGCTGGATCGCGACCATCCGGTAGGCCATGAGGGTCCGCACCGACATGTCGGCACCACGGACCGGGGGCAGCACGTCGACGGCGACCACCCGGTGGCCGGCGTGCCGCCACGTCAGCGCCATCGTCGCCGCCTCGTCGTCGAGGAAGGTCGACAGCACGACGACGAGCGCGCCGGAGGGCACCTGCGGTGCACGGACCCGGGGGCGGGGCGTGCCCTCCGGGGCCGCGAGCGCCAGCCGCCGCACGACCCGCTCGAGGTGCCGGCGTCCGCCGCCGGGGCGCACGGGCCGACGGCGCAGGCCGAGGTCCTCCAGGCCCACCCGGTCGCCCTGGCCGAGGTAGGCCCGCGCGAGCGACGCGGCGGCCTCCCGGGCGATGTCGAGGGAGGTGACGTCGCTGGTGAGCACCTCGCGGCCGCCGGCCCAGGTCGAGACGTCCGGACCGACGTCGTCGCGGGAGTCGATGACGAGCACCACAGTCGCCTCGGCCGTGGACTGCGTGCGGCGCACGTACAGGTCCTGCAGCCGGCCGCCCTCCACGCCCCGACGGGCGCTGGTGCGCCAGTCGATCCGGCGCAGACGGTCGCCGGGGGTGAAGAGGTTGACGTCGTGGAGCTCCTCACCGTCACCGATCCGCCGGGCGGCGTGCGGGCCGACGAGGCCCTGCAGCCGCGGCGGGAGGGGCAGCTCGCCGAGCGGGCGCTGCCCCGGCAGGACGAGCACGGTGGCCGGTGCCACCGTGCGGACGTCACCCGTGGTCAGGTGCCCGCTGCCGAGACCGACGGCGTCGAGGCGGAAGAGCTGGTTCTCCCCGGTGCGCACGCTCGTCGTCGCGAGCGTGACCTCGCGGACCTGGCCCGGGAGGAGCCTGACGAGACGCTCCTCCGGCTCGGTGCCGGGGCTGGAGGCGCGCAGCCGCGCCGCGACGGCACCCTCCGGGACGTGCAGGAGCGCCGGGGCGTGCAGCTCGGTGCTCGCGGTGAGCTGGCGGGGTGCCCGGACCTCCACCTCGAGCGCACCGCGCGGACGGCGGGCCCAGCCCCACACGGCGGTGAGGAGCGGGGCGACGCCGAGCGCCGCGACGTCGGGGCGGCCGGCGAGCGCACCGGCGACCAGCACCCCCGCCCCGAGGACGAGCGCGGCGGTGAGGTGGGTGAGCGGCGCCCAGCGGGTCACCGGGTGCTGGCCGGGCCGGGGACCGAGGACAGCAGCGCGGTGACGACGCTGCTCGGCTGGGTGCCGCTCGCCCACGCCGCTGCCGTGAGGGTGAGGCGGTGCGCCAGCGCCGGCACGGCCACCGCCTTGACGTCCTCCGGGGTGACGAAGTCGCGCCCGTCGAGCACGGACAGCGCCCGCGCGACGAGCAGCAGCGCCTGGGAGCCGCGAGGGGACGCACCGACCTCGACGGCGCTGTGGGTGCGGGTGGCCGCCGCCAGGGCGACGCAGTAGGCGACGACGTCCGGCTCGACGGCCACGGCCTCGACCCCCGCCTGCATGGCGAGCAGCTGCTCGGGCGTGACGACCTGCCGCACGTCCGCGCGCTCGCGGCGGCGGTCCAGCCGCCGGTGCAGGACGTCCGCCTCGGCGCCCGCGCTCGGGTAGCCGACGGCCAGGCGCACCATGAACCGGTCGAGCTGGGCCTCGGGCAGCGGGTAGGTGCCCTCGTACTCGACGGGGTTGGAGGTGGCCATGACGTGGAAGGGCTCGGGGAGCGGGAAGCTCGTCCCCTCGACCGAGACCTGCCGCTCGGCCATCGCCTCGAGGAGCGCGGACTGCGTCTTGGGCGCGGTCCGGTTGATCTCGTCGGCGAGGAAGAGCCCGGTGAACACCGGACCGGGGCGGAAGGTGAAGCCCGCCGTCGCCGGGTCGTAGACGTAGGAGCCGGTGATGTCGGCGGGCAGGAGGTCCGGCGTGCACTGCAGCCGCCGGAAGTCCAGACCCAGCGCCGTGGCCAGGGACCTCGCCGCCAGCGTCTTGCCCAGCCCGGGCACGTCCTCGAAGAGCACGTGCCCACCCGCGAGGACCGCCGCCAGCGCCAGGCGCAGCGGCTGCGTCATGCCGACGACGGCGGTGCCCACCTCGCGCAGCACGTCACCGCCGAGGGTGGCGACCTCGGTGACGGGCAGCGGGGCGGGCGAGGGCGTGGGGTGGTCAGGCACGGGGGCTCCGGTTCTCGAGGGCGGTGAGGCAGGCGTCCAGGGCCCGCACGGGCTGGGGCGTGGTGGCGCGCAGGGTGCGCCACGCGCGGTCCCCGAGGTGGGCGCGCACGGCGTCGTCGTCGGCGGGGTCGATCCCGGCGAGCGCGAGGCGGCCGGCGGCGACCTCCCGCAGCTGGCGCAGGCCGCGCTCGCCGACGCGGCCGTCGCGGTCGGTCAGTGACCAGGACAGCTGGGAGACCTCGTGGCGGTGGCCGGCGCGCTGCTCGGCCGGCAGCTGCGGCAGGCCGTGCTCGCGGCCGAGGTCGCGGTGTCCGACGACGGCCGCGACGACGGCGGTGGCGGCTGCGGCCAGGGCGATGTTGACGCCGTCGAACCCGATGGCCCACATGGCGGCGACGACGGCGGCGACCGCCAGGACGGCGACAGCGGCCCGGCCCCGGCTCACCGGGACTCCCAGGAGGCGGCGATCTGCTCGAGGCAGCGGCCTGCCTCGGCGACGTCCTCGGCGGTGAGGACGGCGTGCGGGGCGAAACGGGCGCGGTGGTACAGGCGCAGGAGGCCACGGGTGGCGACCGGGTCGGCGCTGGTGGAGTCGAGGACGGCGGTGGTGAGCTCGGTGGGGGTGTCCGACGGTGCGCGCTGCACGCCTGAGCTCGCGGCGGCAGCCTCGAGCTCGAGCCAGGCGGCGACGACGGCGTCGTCGGGCTCCCCGCGGGAGGCGAGCACCGCGCGGGCCGCGGCGACGCCGCGACGCAGGGCCGGCAGGTCCGGCTCGGGCTCGCCGGGGTCGGGCGCGACGGCGGTGCCGAGCGCCGGGTCGTGCGGCGGGGCGGTGCTGCCGCGGGCCAGCGTCGCGCGACGCAGGAGGGCACGGAGCAGGAGGGCGAGGAGGAGGAGACCGGCGGCGGCAAGGAGGAGCGTGACCGGCAGGCCGCGCTCGCCGGGCTCCGGTGGCGGCTCCTGCTCGACCTCCTCCGCCGGCGGGCGCGTCTCCTGCTCGGCCGGTGGCGGGGCCAGCTCGACCTCGCGCGGCGCGACGTGCCAGGGCCCGGCGAGCGCGGCGCCGGCCACGACGGCGAGCGCGACGACGGCCGCGAGCAGGGGCAGGAGCAGCGGGCGGGCCGTCCCGGGGGCGCGGCGCTGCGCCGTCGCCCTCCGCCCGTCCATGGCCTCACCGTATCGGGCCGCCGTCCCCTACCGTGGGGACATGGAGCGACGGGTGCGCAGGGGCCGCCTCACCTTCGACGTCCGCGACGAGGGCAGTGGCCCGCCGGTGCTGCTCCTGCACGGCTTCCCGCAGGACTCGACGAGCTGGCGGCACGTCGTCCCGCGGCTCCGCGCGGCCGGCCTGCGCACGATCACGATGGACCAGCGCGGGTACTCCCCGGGCGCCCGGCCCGCGCCGCGGGCGGCGTACCGGCTGGAGTTCCTCGTCGCGGACGTGCTCGCGGTGCTCGATGCCGCCGGCGTGGACCGCGCCCACGTCGTCGGGCACGACTGGGGCGGCGGGGCCGCGTGGGTGGCCGGGTCGCGCCACCCGGACCGGGTGGCGTCCCTGACGGTCGTCTCGACCCCGCACCCGGCGGCGCTCACGGCGGCGCTGCTGCGCTCGGACCAGGCGCTGCGCTCCTCCTACATGGCCTTCTTCCAGCTGCCCGGTCTGCCCGAGCGCGTGCTGCGCAGGCGCCTGGAGCAGATGCTCGTCTCGGCGGGGCTGCCGCCCGAGCAGGCCCGGCACTACCAGGAACGGATGCGCGAGCCCGGGGCGGCGCGCGGTGCGCTCAACTGGTACCGCGGCGTGCCGCTCAGCCGGGAGGGTGCCGGCCGCGTGCGGGTGCCGACGACGTACGTGTGGGGCGAGGAGGACCCCTACCTCGGGCGCCGGGCCGCCGAGCTGACCAGGGACTACGTGCACGCCGACTACGAGCTCGTCGTCCTGCCCAGAGGGCACTGGTTGCCCGAGCTGAGCCCGGAGGCGGTCGCCGACGCCGTGCTGTCGAGGGTCGCCTCAGCGGCCTGACCGGGCACCGCCCCCGTGCACGGGGGCACGCCGCGGGTTGTACTGGTGGCGACCGTGCCACCGACGCCCGGAGGGTGCCGTGAGAGTCAAGGGCTGCGTCGTCGTCGTCACCGGCGCGTCCAGCGGGATCGGACGCGCCACGGCACTGCGCTTCGCACGGGAGGGGGCGGACGTCGTCCTCGCGGCGCGCCGCGGGCAGGCGCTGGAGACCGTCGCCGAGCAGTGCCGCCGTCACGGTGTGCGGGCGCTGCCCGTCGTCACCGACGTCACCGACGCGGCGGCCGTCGACCGGCTCGCGCAGCAGGCGGTGACGTCGTTCGGCCGGATCGACGCCTGGGTCAACATCGCCTCGGTGACCGTCTTCGGGCCGTTGCTGGCCACGCCGATGGAGGACGTCCGGCGGGTCGTCGACGTCAACGTCATGGGCTACGTCCACGGGGCGCGCGCGGCGCTGGAGCACATGCGCCGGCAGGGCAGCGGCGTGCTCGTCAACGTCTCCTCGGTGGTGGGGGAGATTCCCCAGCCCTACACGCCGGCCTACTCGATGGCCAAGGCCGCGGTCCGGGCGCTGTCGGTCAGCCTGCGCTCGGAGCTGTGGCTCGACGGCGCCCGCGACATCCACGTCGTCACCGTCCTGCCGGCCACGTACGACACCCCGTTCTTCCAGCAGGCCGCCAACTACAGCGGCCGGCGGGCGCAGCCGATCCCCCCGCTCTACGCCCCGCCACGCGCCGCGCGCGGCATCGTCGGGGCCGTACGCCGGCCGCGGCGGGAGGTGACCGTCGGCGCCGGGGGCCGGCTCATGCGTGCCCAGCACCGGGTCGCGCCGGCACTCACCGAGACGATGATGGCCGTCCTCGTGGACCGCACCCACCTCTCACGGACGCACAGTGCCCCGCCCACGAGCGGCAACCTCTACGAGCCCTCCTCCGACGAGCGGCTCGCGCAGGTGACCGGTGGCTGGGGCGGGCGGCGGCGCACGGCCGTCCGCACGCTCGCCGGGGCCGGTGCGCTCGTCGGCGGCGGGTTGGCGCTGCGCCGGCTGCGCCGCTGAGACGGTCCCGAGCGGCCCACCGGCCGGCGCACCGACATCCACGCCCACGACCGAGGAGATCCCCCCGTGACCGAGTCCCCCACCGTGTCCCCGTCCGACGCCGCCCGCGCACTGCTGGGCGTCCTGGTGCCGATGGTCGCCGGCGGGGCGATCGCCCGCCGCCCGCGCGTCATGGGGCTGGCCCAGCGGCTGGACCTCGACAGCCGCGCCGTCAAGGAGATGCAGCGGCTGCGCGACCGCTACGGACCGGGCCCCGTCCAGGTGCTGCCGGGTCGGGGCATGGCCCTGCTCCTCGACGCCGGCGACGTCCACCGCGTGCTCAACGGCTCTCCGCGGCCCTTCAGCCCGGCGAGCCGGGAGAAGCGCGGGGCCCTGGGCCACTTCCAGCCCGAGGGGGTGCTCGTCTCCAGCCCCGAGGAGCGCACCCACCGTCGGCCGTTCAACGAGCAGGTGCTGCAGCCGGGGCGGCCCGTGCACGACCACGGGGAACGCATGGCCGCGGTGGTCACCGAGGAGGTCGAGGCGCTCCTCGGCCACGTCGACTTCACCGGCGAGCTCACGTGGGACTCCTACGCCGTCGCGTGGTGGCGGATCGTGCGGCGCATCGTCCTGGGCGACGGCGCGCGCGACGACGAGCAGGTCACCGACGACCTGCTGCGGCTGCGCAAGGACGCCAACTGGGCGTACTTCAAGCCCCGGCGCACGGCGCGGACGCGTCGCTTCCTGCGCCGCGTGCAGGAGTACGTCGACCGGGCCGAGCCGGGCAGCCTCGCCGAGCTGACGGCCAGGACGCCCGCGCGCCCCGGCACCGAGCCCCACCAGCAGGTCCCGCAGTGGCTCTTCGCCGCGGACGCCGGCGCCTGGTCGTCCTTCCGGGCGCTCGGGCTGCTGTGCACCACCCCGGGGGCCGTCGCCCGCGCCCGGGAGGAGCTGGACGGCTCACCGGACCTGCCCTACCTGCGCGCCGGCGTGCTGGAGTCCCTGCGGCTGTGGCCCACCACCCCGCTGATCCTGCGGGACACCACCGAGGACACCGAGTGGGCGCGCGGCACCCTGGCGGCAGGCTCCTCCGTCGTGATCTTCGCGCCGTTCTTCCACCGCGACGAGCGCCACGTGCCCGAGGCGCACCGCTTCGCCCCCGAGCTGTGGCTGCGGGAGCGCACCGACGCGGACTGGCCGCTCGTGCCCTTCAGCGGTGGGCCGGCGATGTGTCCGGGCCGCAACGTCGTCCTGCTCATGGCGAGCACCGTCCTCGGGCGGCTCCTCGCCGAGCGGGACTACGCCGTCGAGGGCGGCCCGCTGAAGACCGGCGGCCGCGTCCCCGGCTCGCTCAGCCCCTTCGCCCTGCGCTTCCGCGTCAGCCGCTAGCACGCACCCCTCGGTGTGCTGTCCGAGGAGAGTCTTCCGCTCGACGTAGCACTCCTGCTACATTTGCTCCCACCACTACGACGGAGGGTGGGACATGGACAGCAGAGGGTCGGTCGTCATCGAGGCGACGGACGTGCGCATGCGGTACGGGACCACGGACGTCCTCGACGGCGTGACCTTCCGCGTCGACCGGGGCGAGGTCGTCGTGCTGCTCGGGCCCAACGGCGCGGGCAAGACGACGACGATCGAGATCCTCGAGGGCTTCCGGCTCCCCTCCGGGGGCCGCGTCCGCGTGCTCGGTCAGGACCCCGCCCGCGGCGAGGAGTCCTGGCGCGCCGACGTCGGGGTGGTGCTCCAGTCCTGGCGCGACCACGGCCGGTGGACCGTGCGGGAGCTCGTCGAGCAGTTCGGCTCCTACTACCGGCCCTACTCCGCCCCGGAGCGTCCGCGGCCCTACCCGACTGGGGAGCTCCTCGAGCGCGTCGGGCTCGCCGAGCGGGCCGACCAGCAGGTCAAGAAGCTCTCCGGGGGTCAGCGGCGCCGGCTCGACGTCGCGATCGGGATCGTCGGTCGCCCCCGGCTCCTCTTCCTCGACGAGCCGACGGCCGGCTTCGACCCCGTGGCCCGCCGCGACTTCCACGACCTCATCCACCGGCTCAGCGACCTGGAGGACACGACGATCCTCCTCACCACCCACGACCTCGGCGAGGCCGAGAAGCTCGCCGACCGCATCCTCATCCTCGACGGCGGACGGATCGTCGCCGACGGCAGCGCCGAGCAGCTCGCCCGGCAGGTCGCCGGACGCACCGAGGTGCGCTGGTCCGCGGACGGGGAGCGGCACGTCCACGCGACGTCCGACGGCACGGCCTTCGTCCGCGACCTCCTCGCCCGGCTCGGGGAGGAGGTCAGCGACCTCGAGGTCCGCCGCACCACCCTGGAGGACACCTACCTGGCGATGGTCGCGCGCAGTGACGCGCCCCTGCGCCACGGGGCCGCCCTCCCCAGCCTGAGCCCCGTCTCCCAGGAGGAGGCCCGATGAACCCCACGACCAGCGCGGTCCACGCCGGTGCGCGCCGCGGGTGGATCGAGTTCCGCAACTCCCTGCGCGCCCCCGAGGACCTCACCTACTACCTCCTCGGCACGACCGTCTTCCTCGTCGTGCTGTGGCTCAACCGCACCAACGAGGTCGAGGGCACCGGCATCACGGTGGCGCTCCTCCTGCTGCCCGGCGTCCTCGCCTTCACGACGATGTTCTCCGCCTCCTACGGCCTCGCGACCGCCGTGGCCGCCGAGCGCGAGGACGGCACGCTGCTCCGCGCCAAGTCCGTCCCCCACGGCATGCGCGGCTACGTCACGGGGCAGACCGTCCGCGCCAGCCTCGAGGTCGCCTTCAACGTCGTCGTCCTCACCGTCCCGGCGACCCTCGTGGTCCCGCGCCTGTGGTCCGCCACCGGTCCCACCGACGTCCTCCTGCTCGCCGCCGCGCTCGCGCTCGGGCTGGCCGCCTGCCTGCCCATCGGCTTCGCCGTCGGCTCGGTGTTCCGCAGCCCGCGGGCGGTCGGCGGCTGGGGGATGCTCGTCATGGCCGGCCTCGTCTTCGTCTCCGGCGTGTTCGTCCCCGCCTCCCAGCTCCCCGGCTGGGCGCAGCTGCTCGGCCAGCTCACCCCGATGTACTGGATGGGGCACCTCATGCGCCAGGCGGTCCTGCCCGAGAGCGTCGTCGTCATCGAGATCGGCGAGACGTGGCGCACGGCGGAGGCCTTCGGTGTCCTCGGCCTGTGGGCGCTCGTCGGTGTCGTGCTCGCCCCCGTGCTCCTGCGCCGGATGGCGCGGCGCGAGTCGGGCTCCGTCGTCGCCGCCGGCCGGGAGAAGCAGCTGCAGCGTGTCTGAACCGAAGAGCCCGGAGACCGTCCACAACCGCATCGCCACCCTCCGCGTCGACCGCGGCGTCACCCGCCGCGAGCTCGCGGACGCCCTCGGCGTCCACTACCAGACGGTGGGCTACCTCGAGCGGGGGGAGTACGCCCCCAGCCTGCACCTCGCCCTGCGGATCGCCGCCTACTTCGACGTCCCGCTCGAGTTCGTCTTCTCCCTCGAGCCCTTCCCGCGGATCGGGCCGGCCTGAGCTCAGTGGCGACGGTAGGTGAGGATGCGGAAGCGCATCCCGTTCTCGCCCACGTGCCAGCCGCCGTCGTCGGGGTCCTGCTCGACGACCTGCCACTCCGGGCCGATCGGCGGCGCGTAGGTGTCGCCCTCGACGGCGTGGTCGATCTCGGTGACGACGAGGAGGTCGGCGTGGTCGATGGCGGCCTCGTAGACCTGGGCGCCGCCGCAGATCCACGCGTCCTCGCCGGCGACGAGCTCGAGAGCGGCGGCGAGGTTGTCGACGACCTCGGCGCCCGGCGCCTCGAAGTCGGGGTTGCGGGTGAGGACGACGTTGCGGCGCCCGGGCAGCGGCCGGATCTTCTCCGGCAGCGACTCCCACTGCCGGCGGCCCATGACGACGGCGTCGCCCGCGGTCGTGCTGCGGAAGTGGCGCAGGTCCTCGGGCAGGTGCCAGGGAAGGTCGTTGTCGCGGCCGATGACGCGCTCGTGGGCCTGGGCCCAGATCATCCCGAGGGTCATACCGCCACCGGTGCCTTGATCGCGGGGTGGTGCTGGTAGTCGTGGACGACGACGTCCTCGTAGGTGTAGTCGAAGAGCGAGGGCGCCCGCCGCAGCTCGAGGCGGGGCAGGGGGTAGGGCGTGCGGGAGAGCTGCTCGCGGACCTGCTCGACGTGGTTGTCGTAGACGTGGCAGTCCCCGCCCGTCCACACGAAGTCCCCGACCTCCAGACCCACCTGCTGGGCCACCATGTGGGTGAGCAGGGCGTAGGAGGCGATGTTGAAGGGCACACCGAGGAAGAGGTCCGCCGAGCGCTGGTAGAGCTGGAGGGACAGGCGTCCCTCGGCGACGTAGAACTGGAAGAAGGCGTGGCACGGGGCCAGGGCCATCGCGTCGAGGTCCGCGACGTTCCACGCGGAGACGATCATCCGGCGCGAGTCGGGGTTGTTGCGCAGCGTGTCGAGGACACCGGCGAGCTGGTCGACGTGCCCGCCGCCCGGCGTGGGCCACGAGCGCCACTGGTAGCCGTAGACGGGACCGAGGTCGCCGTCCTCGGCGGCCCACTCGTCCCAGATGTGCACACCCTTCTCCTGGAGCGGGCGCGCGTTGTGCTCACCGCGCAGGAACCACAGCAGCTCCTCGACCACCCCGCGCAGGAAGACCCGCTTGGTCGTCACGAGCGGGAAGCCCGCACGCAGGTCGAAGCGCATCTGGTGGCCGAACACGCTGCGCGTGCCGGTCCCGGTGCGGTCGGACTTCGGCGTGCCGTGCTCGAGCACGTGGCGCAGGAGGTCCTCGTAAGGGGTCGGGACGAGCGGAGTGGTCACGGCGCCATGGTAAGCCGAGGGCCGCCGCCCGGGTGGTCCGGTGCGGCGGCCCTGTGGCGGGTCCGGCTCGAGCCGTCAGGCGTTGGCCGGCTCCTTCTCGCTCTGCTCGATCGTGCGCGGCGTGTGCGCCACCTGGATCTTGCGGGGCTTGGCCTCCTCGGCCACCGGGATCGTCAGCGTGAGCACGCCGTCGGCGTAGTCGGCGTCGATGCGGTCGACCGCGAGGCCGGTGCCCAGCGCCAGCTGGCGGGCGAAGGTCCCGGTGGGCCGCTCGTGGGACAGCCACTGGACGTCCTCGCCGTCCATGCTCGTCCGCTCGGCGCGGACGGTGAGGGTGCGGTCCTCGACGTCGATGTCGATCGTCGTCGGGTCGACGCCCGGCAGGTCGATCTGGGCGACGAAGGTCTCGCCCCGGCGATAGAGGTCCAGGGGCATGGCGGTGGCGGCGGGTGCCTGCCGGAGCACCGTGTTGAACATGCGGTCCATCTCGCGGAACGGGTCGGTGAAGTGAGCCATCTCAGTCCCTCCTTCTCGGTCAGGCGCCCGATCCGACCGGGCACCGCTGGCTCAATTCTGGCACTCGACGGGTGAGAGTGCCAGCGTCGTTCACCGACGGCGAAAGAGTTGAGTGGGATCGGCTCAATCTATGTGCTGACCTGCGTGGACGTGGGGACAGCGGGGACCGGCCCGAAGGCGTCACGGGCCCCGGTGACGACCTGGCCGGAGAGTCGGCGGCCGAGGAACCAGCCCACGACGGCACCGATACCGAAGGGCGCGAGCCGCCCGAGCATCAGCGCCCCGCCCTTGGTCGCCACCACGCGGACGAGGCGGCGGGAGAGCCCCTTGTTGACGGCGCGGACCGTGCCGAGGGGCAGCCGGGTGAGCAGTCCGCGGCCCCAGTAGAGGCTGCTGACCCCGAGCTCGCCGTGCAGGGCGCGGGCGCCGTCCTCACCGAGGAGCGCGGCGAGCAGCAGGGTGCGCCGGCGTGCGACGTCCTCGACCTCCACGCCGTGCACGTGCGCGACCGCGCCGACGAAGGTGGTGCTCGCGCGCAGGTAGCTGCCGAGGTTGGCGGCGGTGAGCAGTGCGGCCACCCCCGTGCCGACGCCCGGCACGGCCGCCGTGAGCCCGACGGCGGCGCTGAGCACGCTGACCCGGCGCCGGTAGCGCCGCTCGAGGAGGGCGACGACGTCGGCCGGCGAGGCTCCGGGGTTGGCGGCGGCGACCTTCTCGGCGAGCGCGCGGGACCGGCCGGCGCCGTTGGCGAGTGCCTTCTCGATGCGCCGCTCGAGAGCGTTGGCGGCCGGCTCCACCTCGCCGTCGCGCTCCGTGGCGGGGCGGCGGCGGCTCACGACTGGCCCCGCAGCGGCTCGTGGGTGACGGCGACGTCGTAGGTGGCGCCGGCCTTGATGGTGCGACCCACCGTGCACTGGCGACCGGAGGTGCGGTCGACCCGTTCGGCGAGCTTGTCCCGCTTCTCGTCGTCGAGCTCGGCGAGGTCGAGGAGGAGCTCGACGTCGAGGTGCCCGTAGCGGTTCTCGTCCTCGACGCCGACGGAGGAGACGCCGACGACGGCCGGGAAGTCGTCGCCGAGCCTGCTGCGCAGCACGTGGTCGGTGGACAGCGCGGTGCACGCGGCGAGGGCGATCTTGAGCAGCTCACCGGGGGAGAACACGCCCTCGGCGTCGCCGCTGCCGATGCGCACCTGCGCGCCGCGGCCGTTGTAGGCGATGTACTCGGGTCCGCCCTGGCGCTCGGCCCACAGGGCGCGTGCGGGGGAGACGTGCTCCTCGGGGGTAGGGGTCGGCTCGTCCGGCGTCGTCGTGTCGCTCATGCCCCGATCGTGGCACGCCCCGCCCCCAGCGGCACCGCGGTTCCCCCTCCTCCCAGCGGGGCGGGGAACGGGAGAGGGACGACCCTCCCGCGCCGAGAGCTGAGTTGTTCCTCAGGCGGCCGAGAAGGAGAAGACCCTCCCCGCGCCGAGAGCTGAGTTGTTCCCCAGGTCTCCGGGAAGGGGAGACCCTCACTGCGCCGAGAGCTGAGTTGTTCCTCAGGTGTCCGGGAAGGGGGAGAGACCCTCCCCGCGCCGAGAGCTGAGTTGTTCCCGGATGACCCGTGCGGCTCCGGAAGAACTCAGCCCTCGGCGGGAGGGTGCCGGGGGTGGTGGGTCAGGGGGCGGCGGGGTGCGGGCGTCGGCCCGGGAGGAGGGAGCCGAGCTGGGTGCGTCCGCTGGTGGGGAGCAGCGTCGCGAGCAGACGACGCCGGCGGGTCACCCGCCCGCGCTGCCACTCGACGACCCGTCGTACGTCCTCGCGCATCGTTCCGAGCTCGGGGGTCCGGGCCGCGTACCGGGCGGACTCGAGCCGGTCGGTGGCGCGGTCCAGGGCGTCGCGGGCTGCGGCGTCGGGCTGGATCTGCCGCGCGTAGTGGTCGCGCAGGACGCGGGGCGTCGCCGCGGGCGGCGGGGCCACCCCGAGATCGGCGAGGCCGTCGACCAGTGCGGTCCACTCGGCCTCGATCCACGCGGCGGGGCTCCGCCCGCGGCGTGACCTCCACCGGTGCCAGCGGCCGGCGAGCGGCACGACCGACGCGAGGGCGACCACGGCCGCGAGGCTCAGCGCCGTCCAGCCGATCGTCTCGGCGTGGCGCTCGAACCAGCTCTCCTCACCGCCAGCGCCCATGCCGCCCGTGGTGTCCGGCACCGCCGGCGCGGCGGTCGGCTCCTCGGTCGAGGGCACCTCCTGCGGGGTGGGGACCTCCTGCTGCTGCCCCTCGGTGGCGTAGGTGGGCGCCGTCCCGCTGCGCTGGCCCGGGGTCGGCTCGAAGCGGGTCCAGCCGAGTCCGGTGATGAAGAGCTCGGGCCACGCGTGGGCGTCGGACGCCACGACCGTCCGGGTGCCGTCCAGGCCCCGGGAGCCGGGCAGGAACCCGACCGCGAGGCGAGCGGGGATGCCCTGCGCCCGCGCCATCATCACCATCGCGGTGGCGAACTGGGTGCAGTAGCCCTGCTTCGTCGCGAGGAAGTGGGAGATCGGGTCGAGCGGCTCGCCGTCCGGACCCTCGACGGGGTCGGCCAGTGTGAGGGAGTAGCTGAACTCCGGGCTGCGCAGGTAGCGCTGGATCTCCAGGGCGACGTCGATCTGGTTGGTCCGGTCACCGGCGAGCTCGGCGGCCAGGTCCCCGACCACACCCGCGGAGGCCGGGTCGACGGCGAGCGTGTTCGGCCCGCCGTACCCGAACGTCCGTTGCAGGGTCCCGTCCGGGTGCTCGACCACCGTCGTGCCATCGCTGAGATAGGTCTCGTACCGGCCGTCGGGGTACATCATCGCGACGGTCATGCCGTCGGGCGTGGTCGTGAAGACCGCGCCGTCCTCGGTGGTCTCGTTGACGAGAGTGTCCGGGGGGTACCGGTCGGCCAGCGGTTCCGGCGGTGCGCCGACCTCCTCCGGCAGGGTCTCGAGTGCCCCCATCTCGTGGTACCGGACCTCGTAGGTCCCGGGGGCGGAGTCGACGTGCATCGCCTCGCTGAGCGGGTCCCACGTCCAGCCGACCTCACCGAGGTCGACCTCGGACGCCGGGTACGGCATCGCCAGCTGCGGGGCGCGCATACCGTTCTGGGTGACGGTCATCGTCCGCGGCGTCGACTCGATCCCTGACTCCGGGTAGATCAGCGTGCTCATCGGGCTGAGGAACGGTTCCCGGAACGGCCCGGAGGTCGCGTCCCCGACCGGCAGCCACTGGCCGTCGGCGTAGGTCAGGCTGCTCATGACCCGCAGCGGTGGCGGGGAGCTGTCGTCGGTGCGGTAGCGGATCACCGGCGCGTTGGAACGGTCGGCGAGGTCCTGGCTGAGGTCGAGGGTGTCGGTGAAGCTCACCGTGCCCGGCGCGCCCTCGCCCGACCGCCCGTCGACGAGGACGGTCGGCGGCAGGTGCGGCAGCATGCCGGGGAGCACGACGGCGAGGACGAGCGCCGACAGTCCCATGACCCGCGCCGTCACGCCCAGCCGGTGGTGGTTGCCCCGGGCCGCGGCCGCCCGGTCGACGCTCACCGCTGCCTGGGGCCCGTCCTGCTCCTCCTCCAGCCGTGAGCGCCCCTGCTGGGCGAGCAGCACGAGCCAGGCCGCCGCCCCGATGAGGAAGTAGCGCGGGTCGAGCGCCTGGCCCGAGCCGGAGGCTGCCCCCGCGGAGACGAGAAGGAGCGGGATGCCGGCGAGCGCGCCCGCCCGGAGGGTGACCCCGAGCGCCTCGACGACGAGGGCGAGCGCGGCGATCGAGCCGAGCACCACGAAGGTGAGCCCGGGCGTCGCAGGCGCCGGGACGGCGTAGGTCTGGATGGTGCCGATGCCCTGACGGACGAGCGCGCTCATCGCGACGAGCGCGGACTCGTCCGCCGGCCGGTGCTGCTGCGCCCAGCCCGCCAGTCCGCTGAGGAGGGCGAGCACCTGGGCGAGCAGGACGAGCCAGGCCGGCACGCGCGCCATGCGCACGAGCGAGCCGGCGGCGACGACGAGCAGCAGCACCCCGAACAGCGGCCCGATCCACGGTCGGGTCGAGACGAGCTCGCCGAGCGGCCAGGAGACGGCGACGAGCGCCGTCACCGCGAGGAGGGACTCCACCCACCGGCCGCGGAGCAGGGCGGTGACCCAGGGGTCGTTCATCGCAGGCCCGCCAGGTCTGCCCGCCGACCGGGGGAGGGCGGGACGGCGGCGGCCCACACGTCGGCGACGGTGTCGCCGTCGCGGACGGTGCGGGTGCGCCAGCCTGCGGCGGTGAAGATCGGCACGAGCTCGCCGTCGTCCGGCACGGCCCAGCCGCGCACCTCGGGGTCGTCGGAGAAGGACGTGGTGTCGAGGACGAGCGCGACGCCGAGGCTGCCGGGGGAGCGGACGGCCGGCACGGCGAGGACGGCCTCGGGGTCGTGGTCGGCGACCACCGCGACGACGACGGCGCCGTCCGCCGTGAGCGCGTGCGCGTCGCTGACGTAGGGGGTGAGGGCGTCGGCGGTCGGCTCGACGAGCGCGAGGGACCGCAGCGCGGCGAGGAGGTCGGTGCGGCCCGGCTCCCCGGCGCCCACGACGTGCACGGCGTAGCCGTCCTCGCCCAGGTGGACGGCGAGGGAGGCGACGGCGCGCACCGCCCACTCGAAGGCCTCGGCGGCGTCACCGTAGGCACGGGCCCGGGCGTCGAGGAGCAGGACCGCGCGGCGACGGGCGGGACGGTCCTCCTGGCGCACCATGAGCTCGCCGCGGTGGGCGGTCGTGGGCCAGTGGACGCGGCGCAGGTCGTCGCCGTCGCGGTAGGCGCGGATGCTCACGTCGTCCTCCCCGTGCAGCGCCACCATGTGGGGCACCTGCCCCTCACGGCCCAGACCGCCGCCGTGGACCCGGCCCGGCCCGAGCGGCTCGATGCGGGGCAGGACGAGCAGGTGGCTCTCGCCGGGGAGCTGGACACTCGCCGTCGTCATCCCGAAGGGGTCGCGTCGCTCCAGGCGCAGCGGCCCGAGCGGGTGCGCGCCGCGGGAGGTGGAGGCGACGCGGTAGCGCACGGTGTGGCGCTCACCGGGGTCCATGCGCGGCAGGAGGAAACGGGGGCCGGCGCCGAGCAGCGGGTCGAGCTGCTCCTCAGCCACCTGGAGCGGGCTGAGGCGGGTGCCGCGGCCGCGCAGGACGAGCTCGACGTCCGCCGGCTGGTCGGGTGCCACGAGGGTGGGCGAGACGAGCCGCTGGAGTGTCACGGGCGGAGGCGGCCGCCAGCCGACGACGACGGCGAGCACCGGCAGGCCGGTGACGAGGACACCGGCCCGGGTGATGTCCGGGTAGCCGAGCAGTGTCCCGAGCGCGACGACGACGACCCCCAGCGCGAGGAAGACCTGCCCCCGGCCGGTGAGACGCGGGCGTCGGATCATCGCGCCCCCACGGGCACGGGCACCTCGGCGAGGAGCCCTGCGACGACCTGCTCGGGCGTCTCGCGGGCGAGCTGGGCGTCGTTGCTGAGGATGACGCGGTGGGCGAGGACGGGGACGGCGAGCACCTGGACGTCGTCGGGAAGGACGTGGGTGCGCCCGTCCAGGGCCGCGTGGGCACGGGCGGCGCGCACGAGGTGGAGGGCCGCGCGCGGGGAGATGCCCAGCCGCAGGCGGGGGTGACGCCGGGAGGCGGTGGCGAGGTCGACGACGTACTGGAGGACAGCGGGGCTCGCGTACAGCGTGCGCACCGCGGCGACGAGCCGCGCGACGGTCAGCGCGTCGGTGACCGGCCGCAGGGTGGCGAGCGGGTCGGTGCGCGAGTGCGCGCCGATCATGTCGAGCTCGGCGGCGGGGGCGGGGTAGCCCATCTCGATGCGCGCCATGAAGCGGTCGCGCTGCGCCTCGGGCAGCGGGTAGGTGCCCTCCATCTCGATGGGGTTCTGCGTCGCCATCACCATGAACGGCTCCTCGAGCCGGTAGGTCGTGGCGTCGACCGTCACCTGGCCCTCCGCCATCGCCTCGAGCAGCGCCGACTGTGTCTTGGGCGAGGCACGGTTGATCTCGTCGCCGACGACGACGTTGGCGAACACCGCGCCCGGCCGGAACTCGAAGGTGCGGGCGTCCTGGTTGAAGACGCTGACGCCGGTGACGTCGCTGGGCAGCAGGTCGGGGGTGAACTGGATGCGCTGGACGCTGCAGTCGATGCTCCGTCCCAGGGCCTTGGCCAGCATGGTCTTGCCGACCCCGGGCACGTCCTCCACCAGGAGGTGGCCCTGGGCCAGCAGCACGGTGACCACGGTCCTGACGACGTCGTCCTTGCCGGCGATGACGCTTGACATGGCGGCCTCCACCCGGTGGGCGACCTCCTGAAGCTCCTCGAGTTCGTTCACCACTCGATCCTCCCCCATGGACCGCGGCCCGGGGAGGGGATCGGGTGGCTCACCTGCCGGCGAGGAAGTCCAGCCCGATGGAGCGCTCGACGGCGAGGACCTGGTCCACGGCACCGGCGGCGGCCTTCTCGATGGGCTTGCCGAAGAACGGGACCGAGGCGGTGATGTCCCCGGAGAAGGACTGCACCGTCCCGCCGCCCGGACCGGCCTGCAGGGACATGCGCCCGATGACGCGCACGGGGGCGCCGACGATGTCGAGGGACAGGGTGCCGGCGCGGCTGCGGTCGGGGTGCGGAGCCTCCCAGGCCTCGACCAGCCGCACGTCCAGGCTCTGGCCCACGAGGGAGCGGAACGAGGAGGGCACCTGGTCGGTGGGCATCTGTCGGCGGGTGGTGACGGTGAACGCCTCGCCCTCCCGGAGAACCTCCTGGGTGGAGTCGAGCGCGCCGGAGGCCGCGATCTTGCGCCGGACGAACTCCTCGTCGGCGAGCATCCCGGCCACCGTGTCCACGTCGGCGGGGTAGTCGATCGTCGCGTCGAAGCGCACGTTGCTCCTTCAGTCGGCGGAGGCCCCAGCGTAACCGGGACCGGCGACGGCGCGCGGGCGGCGGGCTATACGCTGACGGGGTGTCGACGCTCAGCGAACTCATCCAGGACCGCTCACGGCTCGACCCGCACAGCATCGAGCGGCTGCACCAGCTCGTCGGTGACTGGCAGGTCGTCTCCGACCTCTCCTTCGCCGACCTGCTCCTGTGCATCCCGATGGGGGAGGAGGACTTCCTCATCGTCGCGCACTGCCGTCCCTCGACGGGGGCGACGGTCTACTACGAGGACGTCGTCGGCCGCCTCATCCCCGCCGGGCGGCGCCGGTTGCTGCGGCAGGCGATGGAGCGCCAGGTGCCGGTGCGTGCCACCGAGCCGCGCTGGATCGGCTCCCACGCCGTCCGCGAGGACGCGGTGCCCGTCGTCCACGAGGGTCGCACCATCGCGGTGATCTCGCGGCAGGCGAACCTCGGCATCACCCGCACCTCCAGCCGCCTCGAGCTCAACTACGTCGAGGCCGCCGACGCGATCTGCGCGATGGTGGCCCGCGGGGAGTTCCCCCAGCCCGGCTCGCCCACGGGCTCACGGCGCGGGGCGCCGCGCGTGGGGGACGGGCTGTTCCGGCTGGGGCTGGACGGTGAGGTCCTGTACGCGAGCCCCAACGCCCTGTCCTGCTTCCACCGCCTCGGGGTCATCGGCGACCTCACCGGAAAGGTCCTCGTCGAGGCCGTCACCGACGTCATGGACGGCGAGAGCCCGGTGGACGAGTCGTTGCCCGTCGTCATGACCGGCAAGGCGGCCTGGCGCTCGGAGATCGACGCGCACGGCGTCGTCGTGTCCTTCCGTGCCATCCCCATCACGGAGAACGGGCAGCGGCGCGGGGCGGTGCTCCTGTGCCGCGACGTCACCGAGGTGCGCCGCCAGGAGCTGGAGCTGCTCACCAAGGACGCGACGATCCGGGAGATCCACCACCGGGTGAAGAACAACCTCCAGACGGTGGCCGCGGTGCTGCGGCTCCAGTCGCGACGCTCGAGCAGCGCGGAGGTGCGCGACGCGCTCGGCGAGGCGATCCGGCGGGTGTCGACCATCGCCCTCGTCCACGACATGCTGTCCCAGATCATCGACGAGATCGTCGACTTCGACGCCCTCTTCGTGCGGGTGCTGCGCCTGTCCGCCGACGTCGCGGCCGGCGAGGGGCACGTGCGCACCGAGGTGCGGGGCAGCTTCGGTCAGGTCCCGGCCGACGACGCGACGGCGCTCGCCGTCGTCCTCACCGAGCTCGTCACCAACGCCGTCCAGCACGGTCTGGGGCCGGCCGGTGGCACCGTCGTCGTCACCGCGGAGCGGGAGGGGGAGCAGCTGGACGTCACGGTGCGCGACGACGGCGCGGGCCTGGCGGAGGGCAGCGTCCTCAGCGGCCTGGGCACCCAGATCGTCTCGACGCTCGTGCGCGGCGAGCTCGGGGGCACCATCGACTGGCGCCCCGCGCCGGGCGGCGGCACCGAGGTGGCCGTCCGGGCGCGGATCGCCGACGCGCGCTAGTCCGCCGCGCGCTCCTCCCGGCGCCGCTGCCGTGCGCGGCCCCGGCTGCCGGTGCGGCTCCACACGAACCAGCCGACGGCGCCGACCACCCCGGCGACGACGACCCACTGGAGGATCCCGGTGTACCGCTCGACGACGTGCCACTGCTCACCGAGCAGGTAGCCGGCCCCGACGAGCACGGTGTTCCAGATGGCCGAGCCCGCCGTCGTCAGCCCGATGAACACGGGCAGGGGCATGCGCTCGATGCCCGCGGGGATCGAGATGAGGCTGCGGAAGACCGGCAGCATGCGCCCGAAGAACACGGCCTTGGTGCCGTGCCGGTGGAACCAGCGCTCGGTGTCGTCGATGTCGCCGGCGTCGACCAGCGGCAGCCGTTCGGCGACGGCCTTGAGGCGACGGACGCCGAGCGCGGCGCCCAGGCCGTACAGCGCCAGCGCGCCGACGACCGAGCCGAGGATCGTCCAGAGGATGACGCCGACGAGCGAGAGGTCGCCCTGGCTGGAGGTGAAACCGGCGAGCGGGAGGATGACCTCGCTGGGGATCGGCGGGAAGAGGTTCTCCAGCGCGATGGCGATCGCCGCCCCCGGTCCGCCGAGGGTCTCCATGAGGTCGACGGCGAACTCGGTGACCCCGGCGAACAGGCCGCCGTCGTCCGGCACGGAAGAGGCCCCCGGTGCCACAAGGGGCACCGGGGGCCTGCTCAGCAGTGCGGTGGGGCTCAAGAGGCCCGGCGGGCGCGCGCGGTGCGGCGCTTGAGCGCGCGGCGCTCGTCCTCCGAGAGCCCGCCCCAGACGCCGGCGTCCTGGCCGTTCTCCAGCGCCCACTTGAGGCACGTGTCGACGACGGGGCACCGGCGGCAGACCGCCTTGGCCTCCTCGATCTGGAGGAGGGCGGGCCCGGTGTTGCCGATCGGGAAGAAGAGCTCGGGGTCCTCGGTGAGACAGGCAGCGGTGTGGCGCCAGTCCATGGCAACTCCTTCTTGGGCGCAGCGGGAGGCCGGGATCGTTGAGGGGGGAAGTCCAACGCGGCCAGTGACTGCCACCAACCCTCACACGCCCCGGTCACGCACGACAAGGGGGTCGGGTATGTGAACTGCAGGTAAAGCGGAGTGGTGTTCGTCACACGCGCGGCGTCGGTCACACCGGCCCGCGACGTAGGCTGGTTGGGTGACCACTGAGCGTCCCGCGCGACCGCCGCTGCCCCTCGTCCTCGCCCTCCTCCTCGTCCTCGTCGAGGTCGGGGCACTGGCCGCGCTGGCGGTGGGGATGCTCGTGGAGGTGCTCGGCGGAGCCACCGTGAGCGGTGCCGTCACAGCGGTGCTGGCGCTCCTCTTCCTCGGCATCTGTGCCCTGCTCGTCGTCGCGGCGCGCGCGCTGCACCAGCGCCGGCGCTGGGGCCGCGGACCGCTCGTCACCTGGCAGCTCCTCGTGCTCGCCACCGGCATCTCCCAGTCGGGTGTCATCCCCGGGGGGATCGTCGCGCTCCTGGTCCTGCTGCCCGTCGCCGTGACGGTCGGGCTCCTCGTCCCGCCGTCGGTGGCCTGGGCCGACCGGACCGCCCCGCCGCGCGCCGTCGTCTAGCCCCTCCTCCCTACGTGCACCCCTTCCTTCTCGCCGAGCGCTGAGTTGTTCCGCGGAACAACTCAGCGCTCGGCGCTAAGGGAGGGGGTGTCGGCGGTGGGTGGGGCGCGTCAGGGATGTGCAGGACGTCCGGGCAGGACGAGCACGGCGTCGCCCACGGGCCGCTCGCCCGCCGCGTCGGAGGGCACGGTGAGCAGCCGGCCTTCGGCGACCATCGCCGTGGACCCCCCGCCGTCGAGGTTGAGCGCGTCGCGCAGGCCGAGCCCGACGGCCACGTCCGCGGCCTCCGGGACGGACAGGCCGAGCGCGTCGGTGCTGCGCCCGTCCGCGGTGACGAGGACGAGCCGGCCACGGTCGTCGACGCCGGCGAGGGTGCGCGGGTTCCGCTTGTGGACCCACCCGTAGTAGAAGCTCGGGTTGTCGGGGTGCACCATGCCGTCCGTCGCGGGGGTGACGTGCCGCCGGCCGTCGCGGACGAGCTCGGGGCCGCCGTTGACGACGGCGGGGTACCGGCTCGGGTGCACCGTGCGCCCGTCCTCGTCGGTGAGCGCGGTCCGCACGTCGAGCCGGCTGCCCTCCTCGGCGAGCGAGCGCAGGACGGGGGCGAGGTCGCCGGTGGCCTGGACGGTGGTGCCGCCGTCAGGGACCGGGCCGCCCCGGTCGTCGCGCAGCTCGGTGACGCGACCGTGGCGGTCGAGGACCGCCTCGACACCCTCGCCGGCGGGGGTCCGCTCCGCGAAGGTTTCCGTGAAGACGACGAGCTCGTCGGGGTCGGTGCACGTGACGTCGTGCAGCGGCAGGGTGGTGGGGACGTCGTCGAGGCCGCCGCAGTTGCGGACGAGGCCGGGGACGCGGTTGAGGCCGTCGAGGGGCAGGCGGGTGCCGCCGGCCCGGACCTCGCCCTCCCAGCCGACGCGCTCGACCTCGGTGCGGCGCGCGTCGGGACGGAGCAGGAGGGCGGGACGCTCCCCGACGGGCTCGCTGAGGAGCTCCCCGTCGACGACGGACACCCCGGCCGGGTCTCCGGGTGCGCCGGCCCGCGGGTCGAGGACGAAGAAGCCGCCGTTGACGGCGGCGAGCGCGCCGGACAGGGCGGCGAGCTCGGAGGTCGTCTCCCGCTGCTCGACGTCCGGACCGAGGGACGCGGCGACCTCGCCACGGAAGTGGCGGGGGTCGACGGTGAGGACGTCGATGCGCCACGGGCCGCGGTCGTCGTCGCCGTCGGCGTCCCAGGCGGTGGAGAGGGTGGAGCCGCGGTGGCCGGCGGCGACCACCTGCTCGCGTGCCGCGTCGGCGGCGGCGCGGTCGGCGAAGGAGCCCACGCGCACGCGCCAGCCGAGGCTGCCACCGGCGAAGTCGGCGACCGGCTCGGTGAGGACCTCCTCGACGCGAACGTCCAGGCCGGCGTCGCGGAGCTCGGCGGCCACCTCCTCGGCGCTCGCGCGGTCGCGCAGAGCGGTGGCCGGGGCGTCCGGGTCGGGCGAGTCGGAGCCGGCCGGGACGGAGACCTCGACCGTCCACGGGTAGGTCGCGGTGGTCTCGCCCCGCACGATGCGGGTGAGGGTGACGCCGGGGGCGAGCTGCTCGGTCCGGCGCGTCTCGGGCAGGTCGGCGGCGCCGAGCGGCAGGGCCGCGTCCGGCTCCGGCTGGGCACCGGCGAGCAGCGGCAGGGTGAGCACGGCGGCGGTCGTCGCGGCAAGGACGGCGGCGCCGCGCCGGGCGCGGGGCTGGGACATGGGGGCCTCCCGGTCGGTGCCGTCCGGCGCCGGACGGCGGGGTGAGCTGTCGTCGCCAGTCTCACCGCGTCGTCCCCGCCGCGCCACAGCACGACCGGACCCCGCCACGTGGGGGACGTGACGGGGTCCGTCGTCGTCGGCGCCGGCCCCTCCAGCCCGGCGCCGACGGGTCTACTCGGCCGCGAGGGCGGCCACCGGCGGGGTGCGCACGGCGCTGCGGGCGGGCAGCACCGAGGCGGCCAGGCCGGCGAGGAGCGCGACGACGACGATCGCGCCGAGGTAGGCCCAGGGCACCGCGAGCGCGAGCTCACCGGACGGGCCGAGCAGGACCGCGGTCCCGGCCCAGCCGTACAGCAGGCCGAGGACGGCGCCGATGAGCACGCCGGCCAGGGCGAGGAAGACACCCTCGACCGCGAGCATCCGCCGCAGCTGGCCACGGGTCAGCCCCATGGCGCGGAGCAGGGCCGACTCGCGTCGCCGCTCGATGACCGACAGGGACAGCGTGTTGGCCACGCCGATGAGCGCGATGACGACGGCGACGGCGAGCAGCCCGACGACGATCGCCAGCAGCGTGTTGATGACCTGCTCGAAGACCTCGCGCTGGGCGGCGGGGCCGTCGACGTACGGGGTGTTGTACATGGCGTCGGGGTCGTCCACGCTCGTGGCCGACTGCGCCTCCGTCAGGCGGTCGGAGACCGCGGTGATCGTCGCGCTGTGCTCGGTGCCGGACAGGCGCACCCACAGCTCGGTGACGGATGCCTCGGGGTCGATCGCCTCGCGCAGCCCGGCCGGGGCGTAGGCCCAGTCGCCGCCGCCGCCGACGACGACGGACAGCTCCGCGTCGCCCAGGGTGACGTCCTGGCCGTCGGTGACACCCGCGAACTTGGCCCAGGTGGAGCCCACGAGGAGGGTGTCGGACTCGAGCCCCTCGAGCGTCGACGCGTCCCGCATGACCTCCTCGGCCGCGGCCCTGTCGACGAGGGCCACCGAGGTCTCGACCTCGCCCTCGGCGGTGGACAGGGTGACGACCGCCTCGGAGATCTCGAGGGTCTCGGCGACGTTGTCCGTGCGCTCGACCGTGTCGCGCTGGGCGTCGGTGAGGGAGGCGGTCCGGCCGGTCTCCGGGTCCCAGGCGCTGGAGGTGACGACGAGGTCCACGGGGAACTCGCTGCGGAGCATCGCGTCGAGGCTGGCGCGGGCGCTGACCGCACCGGTGGACATGAGCGCGACGAGGGTGACGCCGATGACGAGAGCGGTGGCCGTCGCGGCCGTCCGGCGCGGGTTGCGGACGGCGTTCGCCGTCGCGATCCGGGCCGGGGTGCCGCCGCCCAGCCGCCGGGTGACCGAGCCGAGGACCCGGACGACGGACGGGACGACGAAGACCATGCCGAGCATGACACCGGCGAAGGACACGAAGCCGCCGAGGATCCCGAGCGCGAGCCCGGCGAGCAGGGCGGTCTCCTCGCCGATGTCGGAGGCCGCGAGCGACGGGGCGACGGCGACCATGACGCCGCCGGCGACGATGAGGAGGATCGAGGCGACGACCCGCAGCCGCGAGGCGCCGCGCGGGTCCGGCGGCTGCGGGGGGCGCAGCGCGGCGAGCGGGGAGACGACCGTGGCCGCCCGCGCCGGGGACAGTGCGGCGAGCACGGTGACGAGGGCGCCCGTGACGACCGGGACGATGACGGCGGCGGCCGTGATGCTCACGCTGCCGGGGATCGCGAAGGGCAGGTCCTGGGTGCCGAGCACCCACAGGGCGCCCTGCGCGAGACTCGTGCCGAGGAGGAGGCCCGCGACGCCCGCGACGACGCCGAGGATGAGCGCCTCGGTGAGCACCGAGCGGCGGACCTGCCGCTTGGTCGCGCCGACCGCGCGCAGGAGCGCCAGGGTGTGGGTGCGCTGGGCGACGAGGACCTGGAAGGTGTTGGTGATGACGATGGCCGCGACGAACATGGCCAGCGCGCCGAACGCGAGGATGACCGCGGTCAGGACGTAGGCCTGCCCGGTGAGCTCCTGCAGCCGCTGCTGCGCGAAGGACTCGCCCGTGTACACGGTGGTCTCCGGCAGGACGTCGGCGACGTCCGCGGCCAGGGCCTCTGGGGTGGTGCCGTCGGCGGCCCGCACGAGCACCTCGTCGAAGGCGAGGTCACGGTCGGTCTCGGCGACCCACGTGTCTCGCTGGGCCTCGGTGACGAGCACCGCGGAGCCCGTCCCGACGAGCGGCGAGGGGTCCTGCAGGAGCCCGACGACGGTGAGCTCGCCCTCGGTGACGGGGGTGCTCTCCTCCGCGCCGGCGGGCGCGGGCAGGTAGACGTCGGCGGAGATGTCCACGGTGTCGCCGAGACCGACCTCGAGCCGCTCGGCCGACGCGGCGTTGATCGCGGCCTCGCCGGGCGCCGTCGGCAGCGCACCGTCGAGGAGCGTGGCGCCGGACAGGCCCGGGGAGCCGACCGTCTCCACGGAGGACCAGTCCTGCCGGCCCCCGGCGACGAGCGAGCCGAAGATCGCGAGGTGGCCGTCGGCGACGGCGACGCCTGGCAGCGCCCGCACCTCGTCGAGCTGCTCCGGGGTGATGAGGTCGGCGCCGGCCGGGACGACGACGTCCGCGTCGGCGATGTCGGCGGTGACGGCGTCGTAGGTGGTGTCACGGATGACCGCGGTCCCCAGCAGGGTGGCCGCGATGAAGGCGGTGCCGAGCATGATGGCCAGCCCGGCGGCGAGCAGGCGGCCGGTGCTGCGCCGCATCTGGGTGAGGGTGAGGCGCAGCATCAGGCGTTCACCGTGCGCAGCGCGTCGAGGCCGGCGAGGACCGACTCGGGGGTGGGGCTCTGGATCGTGCCGGCGATGCGGCCGTCGGCGAGCAGGACGACGCTGTCGGCGTAGGACGCGGCCGCGGGGTCGTGGGTGACCATGACGACCGTCTGGCCGAGCTCGCGCACGCTCGTGCGCAGGAAGGACAGCACCTCGGCGCCCGAGCGGGAGTCGAGGTTGCCGGTGGGCTCGTCGGCGAAGACGACCTCCGGTCGGGTGATGAGGGCGCGGGCGATGGCCACGCGCTGCTGCTGGCCGCCGGACATCTCGCTGGGCCGGTGGGTGAGACGCTCGCGCAGGCCGAGGGTGTCGACGAGGGTGTCGAGCCAGGCCTGGTCCGGCGTCGTGCCGGCGAGCTCGCAGGGCAGGGTGATGTTCTGCAGGGCCGTGAACATCGGCAGCAGGTTGAAGGACTGGAAGACGAAGCCGACGCGCTCGCGGCGCAGCAGGGTGAGATCGGTGTCGCCCAGGGTGGTGAGCTCCGTGTCGCCGAGGACCACCTGGCCGTCCGTCGCGGTGTCGAGGCCGGCGAGGAGGTGCATGAGCGTGGACTTGCCCGAGCCGGAGGGGCCCATGATCGCGGTGAACTCACCGGCGGGGAACGTGACGTCGACGCCGCGCAGCGCGTGCACGGCGGCGTCGCCGCTGCCGTAGACCTTGCTCAGGGCGCGGGCGCTGACCGCGGCTCGGCTGGGGGAAGTGCTCACAGGGGTTCTCCTCGGTGGGGCGGCGCTGGCCGCGTTCTGGTGATGTCACCGACGCTACGGGCGGCGCCGCAGGCACCGCGTCGTGCCGTGGACCCGTTCTCTGGTCATCCCGTGGTCGTACACCGCCGCCCCCGCCGTCATACCGGTGCGCCCCGGCCCCACCGCGTGGGCGACCCCGCCGCGGGCGCGTTGCCGAAGGGCGGGTGCCGCCTCCAGGTCCGCGGCCCGCGACGTCGTCGGGGTGGACCGCTGGGACCTACGACCCCGGGGTGACCAGTCCGGTCTCGTAGGCGACGACGACCGCCTGGACGCGGTCGCGGGCGCCGAGCTTGGACAGCACCCGGCCGACGTGGGTCTTGACCGTGGCCTCGGCGACGAAGAGCTCGGCCCCGATCTCGGTGTTGCTGCGCCCGCGTGCCATGAGGACGAGGACCTCGCGCTCGCGGTCGGTGAGGGTGTCCAGGACGGCGGGAGGCGCCTTCTGCTCGTCGGGCAGGATCTGGGCGAGGTGCTCGATGAGCCGCTTGGTGGACGAGGGCGCGATGACGCCGTCGCCGGCGTGGACGGTGCGGATGGCGTCGAGCATGTCCTCCGGCGGCACGTCCTTGAGGAGGAAGCCGCTCGCTCCGGCCTTGATCGCCCGCATGACGTACTCGTCGAGGTCGAAGGTCGTGAGGATGACGACCTTCGGGCCGTCGGCGCCGCGCGAGGTCAGCTGCTCGGTGGCGGTGAGCCCGTCCATGCCGGCCATGCGCACGTCCATGAGGACGACGTCGGCGGCGTAGGAGTCGAGCATGCGCAGCGCCTGGGCACCGTCGGAGGCCTCGGCGACGACCTCCATGTCCGGCTGGGAGTTGATGACGAGCGCGAAGCCGGCGCGGACGAGCTGCTGGTCGTCGACGAGGGCGACGCGGATGGGGGTGGACTCGGGGGCAGTGCTCACGGGGTTCCGTTCTGCTGGGGCTGCGGCCATGATGCCGGAGCCAGCGGAGCGCCGTCGCCCGCACCGAGGACGGGAGCAGCCGGCTGGCTCCCCGGCAGCGGGATCTCCGCGCGCACCCGGTAGCCCCCGCCGGGTTTGGCGCCGGTCTCGAGCGTCCCGGCGAAGAGCGCCACCCGCTCGTGCATGCCGACGAGCCCGTGCCCGGCGCCGTCGCTCGTCGCGGCGGCGCCCCGGCCGGTGTCGTCGACCTGGATGGACAGGCGCTGAGCGGACCACTGGAGCATGACTGTGGCGCTCGCGGAGGGCCCGCCGTGCTTGAGGACGTTGGTCAGCGCCTCCTGGCAGATCCGGTAGACGGTGAGTCCGAGGCCCGGGGGCAGCGGGCGGGCCTGGCCCACGCGCACGAGGGAGACGTCCAGGCCCGAGGAGCGCACCTGCTCGACGAGCGTGTCGAGGTCGGCGTCGATGGGCTGGGGGGTGGTGGTCTCGGGCCGGCCGTCGGTGCCGGGGGCGCGGAGGACGCCGAGGATCTTGCGCATGTCGGCGAGCGCGGCACGGCCGGTCTCGCTGATCGTCGTCAGCGCCCGGACGGCGGCCTCGGGATCGGCGGTCGCGGCGTAGCGGCCGCCGTCCGCCTGGGCGATGACGACGGACAGGGAGTGAGCGACGACGTCGTGCATCTCGCGGGCGATGCGTGAGCGCTCCGCGGCGGTGGCGATCTGCGCCTGCTGGTCGCGCTCGATCTCCAGGCGCCTGGCGCGCTCCGCGAGGGTCTCCGTGTGCGCGAGGCGGCTGCGGCGCACCAGCCCCATGGCCCAGACGAACAGGCACACGACGCTGACGAGGCCGCCGATGAAGATGATGCTGACGAGGCTGTCGAGGGAGATCCGGAAGTCGACGGGGCCTCCCCCCGCCAGCCCCGGCCCCGAGGACCCGTTGACCCACAGGGCCAGGAGGAGGGAGCCGAACATCGCGCTGACCAGGGCCAGCCGCCCTGCCCACGCGGGTCCGTAGACGGTGACCGAGTACAGCGCGACGAAGATGAGGACGTCGGAGCCGACGAGCGGTGCTCCGGAGACGAAGTGGAGGAGGGCGGCCGAGTAGACGACGACGGCGGACCGCACCGGGCGGGAGCGCCGCCAGTACAGCGCGGCCGGCATGACGACGGAGGCCACCATGCCGAAGAAGACGGCGTACCCGCTGGCGTGGGCCGTGGCGGACACGACCGACGGCAGCGCGACGAAGACGGCGAGCGCGAGGGCGACGAGGAGGTCGACGACGCGGCTGCTGTCACGCAGCGCCGGCTCCGGCGGCCGGGGCACGCCCGGCAGGCCGGAGGCAGGGTTCCGCCACGCGCCCGGCCCCTGCCAGGGCTGCGTCGCGCCGTGCGGCGCGGGCTGCGGGGGCGGGGGTGGGTAGGGCCCCCGCGGGGGCCCCGGGGGGCCAGGAGGTGCGGTCACCGGGTCAGTCCACCGGCTCGATGAGGGCGGGGGAGTCCACCCGGACGTTGCCCACCTGTGGGCCCACCCGGTGGAACTGGAGCTTGGGCCGCTCGGGCGCGATCACGGCGAGGGCCTCCTCCGGCGTGGTGACCGTGGGGTCCAGCCACCCCGCGACCGCGGCGCGACGCAGCACGACGGGCTCGCGGTCGTGGATGTCGGTGAGCTGCGAGCGCGCCGGCTGGGTGAGGATCGTCGTGGACAGCAGCCAGCGGCTGGGGTCGGACTCGCTCTTGCTCGGGTCCCTCCAGAAGGAGTAGAGACCGGCGAAGGCGAGCGGGGCGGCGTCGGCCCGGTGGATGAAGTGGGGGGTCTTGGAGCCGTCGGCGTTCTTGCGCCACTCGTAGTAGCCGTCGGCGGGCAGGATGCAGCGGCGGGTGCGCAGCGACTTGGCGAAGGCGTTCTTCTCCGCGACCGTCTCGATGCGCGCGTTGATCATCCGCACCCCGATCTTCGGGTCGTCCGCGAACGCCGGCACGAGGCCCCAGCGGGCGGCGTGCATCTGCCGGCCGGCCCCGGCCTCGGCACGCTCGAGGATGACGCGCACCTGGTCGGTGGGCGCCACGTTGAACGACGGGTGGACATCGTTGGCGTCGTCGGCGATCTCGGCGACGTCGAAGGCGTCAGCGAGCTCCTGAGCCTGACGGAAGGATGCATATCGGCCGCACATGGTCATAGCGTGCCAGGGGGCGCCGACACCCGGCGTCCCCCGTGAGGTTGACCTCCTGTGTCCACCCGGGGGTGGATCTCAACGCACCCGGGCGTACTGGGAGCCGGACCGGGTGCGCTCGACCAGCTCCTCCTCGACGAGGTAGCGGCGCAGCGTCGCGGTGTCCGGGCCGAAGCGCGAGAGCCGCTCCCCGAGCACCTTCTCGGTCACGACCTCCTCCGGTCCCAGCACCTGCTCGGCGACCAGCTCGAGCAGCGCCCGGCGCTCGCCGTCGTCGGCGGGGTAGCGGTCGATCCGCCCCCGGCCGTCGAGGAACCGCGCCGGCCCGGTGGGACGGGGACGGGACGCGCCGGCGAGCACGCGGGTGAAGGCGTCGGGCTCCTCGACGACCCGGCCGTCGACCTCGCGGACCAGGCCGGCACCGAGGAGCGTGTCGAGGGCGCGCCGTCGGCGGGAGCGGCCGAGGTCGGCACCGAGCAGCCCGGTCTCGACGCCGAGCACGACCTGCGCGAAGACCCGGCGGACGTGCGGGTTGGCCAGCGCCGCCACGGCGGGGCGCCAGTCCGGGCGGTCGTCCTCGTCCACCGTGTCAGCCTATGCCGGGTGTCGGGTGGGGCCGGGCCAGATGTGGTGGGTCGCGCGCGACGGCGTCTGCGGTCCGCGGGGGACGCTCTCAGCCCAGGGCGTCCGGCCCCTCCTCCACGAGCAGGCGGAACTGCTCGGCATCGAGGACGGGCAGCCCCAGCTCCTCGGCCTTGGCGAGCTTGGAGCCGGCTCCCGGCCCTGCCGCGACGTAGTCGGTCTTCTTGCTCACGCTCGTCGCCGCCTTGCCGCCGGCGGCGATGATCGCCTCCTTGGCGCCGTCGCGGGTGTAGCCCTCGATGGCACCGGTGACGACGACGGTGAGACCGTCGAGCACCCCGCCGGCGGTGGCTGCGGCTCCCGGGCCGGGATGGCCGGGGGTGGCGAACCGGACACCGGCCGCCGCCCACCGCTCGACGATCTCCACGTGCCAGTCGACCTCGAACCAGTCCTTGACGGCGTCAGCGATGATCCCGCCCACGCCCTCCACCGCCGCCAGCTCGGCGCGGTCCGCGGCGCGGATCGCGTCGAGCTGGCCGAAGTGGGCGGCCAGCGCGCGGGCGGCGACCGGGCCGACGTGCCGGATGTTCAGCGCGACGAGCAGGCGCCACAGGTCCTTCGTCTTGGCCTTCTGCAGCTCGTCCAGCAGCGTGACGGCCTGGCTCGAGGGGTGAACCTTTCTGACGTTCTTTCGCACCCCCGCCTTGCGGCGCTCCGCGGGTGTGGCGGACTCGTACCCCGGCGGGTAGGTGAGCTCCACCCGCTGGAACGGACGGCGACGCACCGGCTCGCCGTCGTCGTCCACGCGCGGCTCGCCCGTCTCGTTGTCGCGGACGATCACCTCGATGGGCACGAGCTGGTCGAGCTCGAGGTCGAAGAGGCCGGCCTCGGTGGTGAGCGGCGGCTCGGCGGGCGCGGCAGGCTGGGTCAGCGCAGCCGCCGTCACCTCCCCGAGCGCGTCGATGTCCAGCGCACCGCGGGAGCCGATGTGCTCCACCCGCCCGCGCACCTGAGCGGGGCACGAGCGGGCGTTGGGACACCGCAGGTCGATGTCTCCCTCCTTCATGGGCCGCAGCGGAGTGCCGCACTCCGGACACTCGGCGGGCATGACGAAGGGCCGCTCGCTGCCGTCGCGGCGCTCCGCTACCGGTCCGAGGACCTCGGGGATGACGTCACCGGCCTTGCGCAGCACCACGGTGTCCCCGATGAGCACGCCCTTGGCCTCGACGATCTCCTGGTTGTGGAGCGTCGCCTGACGCACGGTGCTGCCCGCGACGTGGACGGGTTCCATGACGGCGTAGGGAGTGGCCCGGCCGGTGCGCCCCACCCCGATGCGGATGTCGAGCAGGCGCGTGTGGACCTCCTCGGGCGGGTACTTGTAGGCGATCGCCCAGCGGGGGGCTCGGCTCGTCTGGCCCAGCTCGGAGTGCAGGGCGAACTCGTCGACCTTGACCACCACGCCGTCGAGCTCGTGCTCGACGTCGTGCCGCTCCCGTCCGTACTGCTCGACGAACGCGAGCACCTGCTCGACGTCGTGCAGCACGCGCGTGCGGGGGCTCACCGGCACGCCCCAGCCGGCGAGGAGGTCGTAGACCTCGCTCTGCGCGGCAACGGGTGGGTCGCCCCAGGCGCCGAAGCCGTGGGCGTAGAAGGAGAGGGACTGGAGCCGGGCCACGCCGGCCTCGTGCTCCAGGCCGGTCTTCTTCTCCAGCAGCTGACGCAGCCCACCGCTCGCAGCGTTGCGCGGGTTGGCGAAGGCCGGGAACCGACGGGCAGCGCTCTCGCGCGCCCTCTCCTCGTCGAAGGGGCGCCTGCGCGCTTCCGCACGCTCGCGCGCCTCCTCGACGGCGCGGTCGCGCAGTCGCGCCTGCAGCGCGTTGAGCTCCTCGAAGGCGGCGACGGCGATGAACACCTCCCCGCGCACCTCGACGATGGGCGGGTGTCCCTCCCCGGCGAGCCGCTCCGGGATGAAGTCCAGGCGGCGCACGTTGCTCGTCACGAGCTCGCCCGTGTGACCGTCGCCGCGGGTGGCCGCCGAGGTGAGCACACCGTGCTCGTAGCGCAGGGACACGGCGGCGCCGTCGATCTTCAGCTCGGTCAGCCAGGCCACCGGTCGCCCGGCCGCCGCCTCGGTCTTCGCGCACCACTCCTGCAGCTCTTCCGGGGAGAAGACGTTGTCGAGGCTGAGCATGCGCTCGGCATGCTCGGTGGTGGGCAGGTCCGTCGCCCCGGGTGCCCCGACGCGCTGGGTGGGGGAGTCCTGGCTCTGCAGCTCGGGGTGCTGGCGCTCGAGGTCCTCCAGGCGCCGCATCCACCCGTCGAAGGTCGCGTCGTCGACGGGTGAGGTGTCCTGCCCGTAGTACGCCTCGCGTGCGGCGTTGATCCGCTCGGCCAGCGCGAGGGCCTCCTCGCGTGCCTGGTGGAAGGTGACGGGCTCGGGTCCGGTGTGTGCCACGCCGGCCAGTTTACGAAGGCCCGGCGACATGGGCCCGGAGTGCCTGCCAAACTGTGCCGGAGCCGGTTCGAGGTCGCTGTCGGACAGCCGAACGGCTCCGTGAGCCGATCACTGCCAGCGAGGAGGTGACCCTGTGGGGACCGTCCGCACCGTCGAGGTTCGCGCCGTCGACCCCGCCGACACCGAGCGCCTCGGCCGGGTGCTGGCCGAGGCCTATGTCTCCGGGGCGGTCATCGGTCCCGAGGACGGCTACGCGCGGGACCTGCGTGACGTCGCCGGCCGCCTGCCGCACGTGGTCGCCGTCCTCGCCGCCTACGACGGTGAGGAGGTGCTCGGCGGCCTCACCCTCACCGAGGCCGGTACCCCCGAGGCGGAGGTGGCCGTGGCCGGCGAGCTCGAGATCCGTATGCTCGCCGTCGCGCCGCAGCACCAGGGGCGCAAGGTGTCCCTCGCCCTGCTCGCCGCCGCCGAGGAGCTCGGGCGGGCCGGCGGGTACGACGCGCTCGTCCTGTCCTCGCTGCCCGCGATGTCGGCGGCGCACCGCGTCTACCAGCGCTACGGCTTCGACCGCGTCGTCGAGCGCGACTGGGTGGCCGACTGGGACCCCCAGGCGCTCGCGGACGGTACCGCCCCCACCCTCAGCGTCTACCGCCTGCCCCTGGAGGAGCCCTCGTGACGAGCCTCGGCGTGTCCGCCTACTTCCGCCACCTCGACGTCGCCGAGGAGGTCTGCGCCACCGCCCGCGAGGACGGCTTCACCATGCTCTTCGGCTCCCTGCACGTGCCCGAGGAGCCCGACGGCGACTTCCGCGCGCGCATGCAGCGGGTCGGCTCGCTGGCCCAGGACGCGGGGCTCGGGCTCGTCGTCGACATCTCCGGCCCGTCCCTCGCGGCCGTGGGGCTGGACGTGGGGACGGCGGGCACCATGCGTGAGTGGGGCGTCAGCGCCCTGCGGGTGGACTACGGCCTGAGCGACGAGGAGATCGTCGCGCTGTCCCGCTCGATCCCGATCTGGTTCAACGCCTCGACCGCCACGGCAGGGGACTTCGAGCGGCTCGTCGGGATGGGGATGCGCACCGAGGGGATCGGTATCTCCCACAACTTCTACCCCAAGCCGTGGACCGGACTGTCCGACGACTTCCTCGACGCCCAGACGCGGATGTTCCACGACCTCGGCTTCACCGTGCAGGCATGGGTCCCGGGCGACGGCCTGCGGCGCATCCCGCTCGGGTTCGGTCTGCCCACCCTCGAACGGCACCGCGACGTCCACCCCGTGGCGGCGGCCCTGGACCTGCGCCGCGCCGGCATCGACGACGTCTTCGTCGGTGACCCGTCCCTGTCCGAGCGCACCCGCCGGGCCTGGCGCGCGTGGGCGCTGGAGGACGTCGTGGAGCTCGAGGTCGAGCTCACCGCTCCGGTGCCGCAGCCCGTCGCCGAGCGGCTCACCGTGCTCGACCGCAACCGCACCGACGACGCCGCGGCCATGGTTCGCCTCGAGGGCGCCCGGGCTGCCCTCGCCGACGTCACGATCCCGGCCGGCCCCACGGTGGGCCGGGCACTGGGCTCGGTGACCGTCGACAACGACGCCGCCGGCCGCTACAAGGGCGAGATCGCGATCCAGCGCCGCGACCTCCCGGCGGACGCGACCGTCAACGTCGTGGGGCACGTCGTCGCCCGGGACCACGACCTCCTCAGCCGCATCATTCCCGGTCAGCGGGTCCGTCTCCGACTCCGCTGACCCGCCACCCACCCCGCCGGCGGCGCACGTCTCGCCGGCGGCCGCGCACCTACCAGCCGGCATCGGCGGCTCGGCGCGGAAGGGGGCGGCGCGCGGCGGTCGGGAGTGACGAGGGAGTCAGAGGATGACGACAACCTGCACGAGGAGGATCTTGGCAATCATCCCGACGGCGAAGAGCGCGGCGTAGCCCGCCTCCACCCGCTCGTCGGTCACCCGTGAGCTCGCGTACGCGAGGATCGCCGGCTGCCCGACGAAGCCGGCCAGCCCGCCCACCGTGCGGGCCGTGCTTTGCCCGAGCAGCCGCGCGACGAGCACGAAGCCGACCGCCGCCAGCACGGTGAGCACGGCGCCGGCGACGACGATCCGCAGCCCGAGCCCGGTGAAGGCCTGGGCGACGAACGCCTGTCCCGAGGCGAGGCCGGTGGCGCCCAGGAACAGGAGCAGCCCCAGCTGGCGGATCGTGAGGTTCGCCGAGCTCGGCAGGGTCCAGACGACCGGCCCGGTGCGGTCCAGCCGTCCCAGCACCATCCCGACGACGAGCGGGCCGGCCGCCGAGCCGAGCGCAAAGGCCACCCCGCCGGGCAGGGGCAGGGTGAGGAGCCCGAGGAGGAGCCCGACGGCGACCCCGCTCCCGAGGGAGAACGGGTCGATCTCGCTCACCCGCCGCTCGGAGTCGCCGAAGAGCTCGGACAGCGCCGTGAGCCGCCCACGGGGGAAGACGACACGGACGCGGTCGCCGAGCTGGAGGACGAGGTCCTCGTGCGCGAGCAGGTCGGAGTCGCCGCGGCGCACGCGCGTGACGACGCCGTTGAAACGCCCGGGGATGTCGAGCTCGTGGACGGTGCGGCCGGCCACCCTCTGGTCCGAGACGACGAAGCGCCGGAAGTGGACGACGGAGCGGTCGTGAGCCAGGTGCCGGTGCACCCGCCGGCCGAGGTGGGCGACGGCGTCGTCCACGGCCTCGCGGCTGCCGACCACGACGACTCGGTCCCCGGCCCGCAGCTCCTCGTCCTCGTCGACCACGCCCATCTGCCCCTCCCGCTCGAGGTAGGACAGGCGCACCGTCCCCTCGAGGTAGCCGGGGATCTCGTGCAGCGGACCGGGGTGGAGCACCTCGGCGCTGACGTCGATGAGCCCGATGCCGGCGTGGGGCTGCGGGTCACGCTCGGACGTCCACGGCCGGGAGACGACGACGGCGACCATGACGATCGTGACGACCACGCCGAGCGGGTAGGCGAGCGAGTAGCCGATGGCCGGCTCCTGCGTGCCGGTGGCCGTCGCCGCGGCGGCGAGCGCCGGTGTGGCGGTGAGCGAGCCCGCGAAGGCACCGCCCGCCATCCCCGCCGGGATGTCGAGCACCCGGCCCAGGAGGACGGCGCCGCCCGCGACGACGGCGAGCACCCCCGCGGCAGCGGCGAGCACCGGCAGCTGGGTGCGCAGGTCGCGGAAGAAGCGCCCACCCGCGGCGAGGCCGACCATGTAGACGAACAGGACCAGGCCGAGGGTCTGGACAAGGCCGAAGCCCTCGCCGAGCCGTGGGTCCAGCGCCCCCACCGCCAGGCCCACGAACAGGGCGCCGGCGGCTCCGAAACGCACCGGACCGAAGGGCACCATGCCGAGCAGCGTCCCGGCCACGACGACCAGCATGATCGTCAGCAACGGGTTCGCGGCGAGGACGTCGATCACGTGCCGGTCCTCAGAAGAGCCAGCGGAGCGGGTGGAGCAGCTCCTCGCAGACGCGGGCGACGAAGGACCGTCTCTCCCACTCCTCGATCGTCAGTCGGCGAGCGTTGGTGAGGTCGGTCGCGAAGACCTGCTCCATGTGCGAGGCGAGGTCCTCGTCGTGGATCTCGAGGTTGATCTCGAAGTTGCCGAGCATCGACATCCGGTCGATGTTCGTCGTCCCGATGGTGGTCCACCGGCCGTCGACGGTCGCGGTCTTCGCGTGGACCATCGCGCCCTGGTAGAGCCAGATCGACACCCCGCCGCGCAGCAGCCGGTCGTAGAAGGACCGGGCCACCCAGTCGGCGAGGACGTGGTTGGACACCTCGGGGATGAGGACCCGCACGTCCACCCCGCGCCGGGCGGCGCTGAGCATCGAGTCGAGGAACTCGGGGTCCGGGATGAAGTAGCCCTGGGTGATGTAGACGTGCTGGACGGCGCGGTCCATCGCGTTGATGTACGCCCCGCGCACCGGGAAGAGCAGCGAGGAGGGGGAGTTGCGCGCCGCCCGGATCCGCGAGTCCCACGACTGTGCGCCGCGGTCCTCGAGCTCGGGGTGGTGGGGCTTGCGGTGAGCGTTCCAGAAGTCGACGAAGGCGTTGTCGAGCTCCCACACGGCCGGTCCGTCGACCCGCAGGTGGGTGTCGCGCCACTGCGTCGCGTACAGCTCACCGATGTTGTACCCGCCCACGAACCCGATCTCGCCGTCGACGACGACGATCTTGCGGTGGTCGCGGCCCGCCTTGCGCATGTTGAGGGTGAGCAGGCCGGGGCGCCACAGCGGGAACTTCAGCGTGTGGATCGAGTCGGGGAAGCGCTTGAAGGCGGGCGGGACGACGAGGTTGCCCCAGGAGTCGAAGACCACGTAGACCTGGACCCCGCGCTCGGCCGCCGCGACGAGCGCGCGCTTGAACTCCTGCCCGACGGCGTCGCCCTTCCAGATGAAGGTCTCGAAGAAGACGTACTTCTGTGCGCCGCGGATCGCCTCGAGCATCGCGGCGTAGACGTCCTCGCCGTAGGTGTAGACGGTGAGCTCGGAGTCGGCGACGTCGACGCCCACCGGGTCGGTCCGCGGGAACTCGTCACCCGGAGGCTGGCGCCGCTTGCGCAGGGTGTCCACGCCCCAGACGGTGGTGGCAGCCGCGAGCTGGGCGCCCGCCAGCCCGAGGACCCCCCATGCCACGGTGCGACGGAGCCGTGGGCGCAGCCAGTGCCGGACCGTGCTCAGGTTCATGGTCTCAACCTAGAGCAGCGGGCGCGGGCCTGCGGTCGTCCGGTGCGGGAGCGATAGACTCGGTAGCCATGTCCACCATCAATGCAGCCGAGGTCGCGCGCGTGGCCGCGCTGGCCCGGATCGAGCTCACGAACGAGGAGGTCGAGCGCCTGGCCGGGGAGCTCGGCGTCATCGCCGACGCGGTCGCCCAGGTCGGTGAGCTCGTCGGTCCCGACGTGCCCGCCACCAGCCACCCCATCCCGCTGACGAACGTCATGCGCGAGGACGTCGTGGAGGAGCCGCTGTCCGTCGAGGCCGCGCTCTCCGGCGCCCCCGCGAGCGAGGGCAGCCAGTTCCTCGTGCCGCAGATCCTGGGGGAGGACGCATGAGCGAGCTCACCACCGCGACCGCCGCCGAGCTGGCGGAGCGCCTGCGCGCCAAGGACGTCAGCTCCGCCGAGGTGACCCAGGCGCACCTGGACCGCATGGCGGAGGTCGACGGCGCCGTCCACGCCTTCCTCCACGTGAACGGCGAGGAGGCACTGGCCACCGCCCGCGACGTCGACGAGCGGCGGGCCCGCGGCGAGGAGCTGCACCCGCTCGCCGGGGTGCCGATCGCCGTCAAGGACGTCGTCGTGACGAAGGGGCAGCCGACGACGGCGGCCTCGAGGATGCTCGAGGGCTGGGTCCCGCCCTACGACGCGACCATCGTCGAGCGGCTGCGCGCCGCCGGCCTGCCGATCCTCGGCAAGACCAACCTCGACGAGTTCGCCATGGGCTCCTCCACCGAGCACTCCGCCTACGGCCCCACCCGTAACCCGTGGGACCTCGAGCGCATCCCCGGAGGCTCGGGCGGTGGCTCGGCAGCAGCCGTCGCCGCCTTCGAGGCGCCCCTCGCGATCGGTACCGACACCGGCGGCTCGATCCGCCAGCCCGCCGCCGTCACCGGCTCCGTGGGCGTCAAGCCCACGTACGGCGGTGTCTCGCGCTACGGGCTCATCGCGCTCGCCTCCAGCCTCGACCAGGCGGGCCCGGTCTCCCGCACCGTCCTAGACTCCGCGCTGCTCCACGAGCTCATCGGCGGTCACGACCCGCGCGACTCCACCTCCCTTCCCGACCCGGTCGGCGACCTCGTCGCCGCGGCGGGCGCGCAGGACCTGCGCGGCCTGCGTGTGGGCGTGGTCCGCGAGCTCGGCGGCGAGGGCTACCAGGCCGGCGTCGAGGCGAGCTTCACCGCCGCCCTCGACCTCCTGCGCGAGGCGGGGGCCGAGATCGTCGAGGTCTCCTGCCCGAGCTTCGCCTCCGCGCTCGCCGCCTACTACCTCATCCTCCCCGCCGAGGCCTCCTCCAACCTCGCCAAGTTCGACGGCATGCGCTTCGGCCTGCGCGTGGAGCCCACCGAGGGGCCGCTGACCGCCGAGCGCGTCATGGCCGCCACCCGTGGCGCCGGCTTCGGCGACGAGGTCAAGCGCCGCATCATCCTCGGCACCCACGCGCTGTCCGCGGGCTACGTCGACGCCTACTACGGCAGCGCCCAGCAGGTGCGCACGCTCATCCAGCGCGACTTCGCGGCCGCCTTCGAGAAGGCCGACGTCCTCGTCTCGCCCACCACCCCGACGACGGCGTTCCGCTTCGGGGAGAAGCTCGACGACCCGCTGGCCATGTACCTCAACGACGTCGCGACCATCCCGGCGAACCTCGCCGGGGTGCCCGGCATCTCCGTGCCCAGCGGCCTGAGCGACGACGGCCTGCCCGTCGGTTTCCAGGCCCTGGCCCCCGCACGCGAGGACGCCCGGCTCTACCGGGTCGGCGCCGTCCTCGAGCGCATGCTCGACGAGCGCCGCGGGCACCGCCTGCTCGCCGACGCCCCGTCGCTGCCCACCACCGTCTCCCAGGAGGCCGCCCGATGACCGCGACCACGCCCGCGCTCGTCGACTTCGACGACGCGATCACCCGGTACGACCCCGTCATCGGGATCGAGGTCCACGTCGAGCTCGGCACCGCCTCGAAGATGTTCGACGGCGCACCGAACGGCTTCGGTGGGGAGCCCAACTCCGCGACGACCCCGGTCTCGCTCGGTCTGCCGGGAACGCTGCCGGTCGTCAACCGCACCGCCGTCGAGTACGCGATCCGCATCGGCCTCGCGCTGGGCTGCGACATCGCCGAGACCTGCCGCTTCGCCCGGAAGAACTACTTCTACCCGGACGTCCCGAAGAACTTCCAGACCTCCCAGTACGACGAGCCCATCGCCTTCGACGGGCAGGTCGACATCGAGCTCGAGGACGGCACGATCGTGCCGATCGCCGTCGAGCGCGCGCACATGGAGGAGGACGCCGGGAAGAACACCCACATCGGTGGGTCCGGTGGCCGCATCCACGGTGCCGAGCACTCCCTCGTCGACTACAACCGGGCGGGCGTGCCGCTCGTCGAGATCGTCACCCACCCGATCACCGGCACCGGCGCCCGCGCGCCGGAGGTGGCCCGCGCGTACGTGAGCACGCTGCGGGACCTCTTCCGCGCGCTGGGAGTCTCGGAGGCGCGGATGGAGCGCGGCAACGTCCGCGCCGACATCAACGTCTCCCTGCGCCCGAGCCCCGACGCCCCGCTCGGCACCCGCACGGAGACGAAGAACGTCAACAGCTTCCGCTCCATCGAGCGGGCGGTGCGCTACGAGATCTCCCGGCAGGCCGCCGTCCTCGACGCCGGCCAGACGGTGGTCCAGGAGACGCGCCACTGGCACGAGGACACCGGCACGACCTCATCCGGGCGTGTGAAGTCCGACGCCGAGGACTACCGCTACTTCCCCGAGCCCGACCTCGTGCCCCTCGCCCCGAGCCGGGAGTGGGTCGAGGAGATCCGCGCGAGCCTTCCCGAGCTGCCCGCGCTGCGCCGCCGCCGCCTGCAGGCGGAGTGGGGCTACGCGGACGCCGAGATGCGTGACGTCGTCAACGCCGGCGCGCTCGACCTCATCGAGGCGACCGTCGCCGCCGGGGCGGACGCGGCTGCAGCCCGCAAGTGGTGGATGGGCGAGCTCGCCCGCACCGCCAAGGGCGTGAACATCGAGCTGGCCGACCTGTCGATCACTCCCACGCAGGTCGCCGAGCTCGCTGCGCTCGTCGACTCGGGGCGGATCAACGACAAGCTCGCCCGCCAGGTGCTGGCCGGTGTGCTCGCCGGGGAGGGCAGCCCGGAGGAGGTCGTCGTGGCTCGCGGCCTGGAGGTCGTGTCCGACGACGGCGCCCTCATCACCGCCGTCGACGAGGCGCTCGCCGCCAACCCGGACGTCGCCGACAAGATCCGCGGCGGCAAGGTCCAGGCCGCCGGTGCGATCGTCGGTGCGGTCATGAAGGCCACCCGCGGCCAGGCCGACGCCGCCCGCGTCCGCGAGCTCATCATGGAGCGCGTCGGCGCCTAGCCAGCCCCGGCACCTCGCCACACGAGAGCGCCGACAGCAGGGTTCTTCCCTGCTGCCGGCGCTCTCTGTCGTCTCGCGGGGTGGGGATCAGCGCGTGGTGCGGGCGGCGACGAGCCGCTCGACCGCCTCGGCCCGCTCCACCACGTCGCGCACGGTGGCCTCCGTGTCCAGCTCCCGTCCCGCGGCGCCCACGGCCAGGCCGACGAGGAAGGCGGTGAGCGGGGCGCCGGGCCGGGTGGGCCCATGGGCCACCTGCCCGACGAGCGCGAGCAGCTGCTCGTCAGTGCTCCGGACGACGCCCGGGTCCAGGCCGAGCTCGGCGCACACCTCGGCCAGCCACTCGTGCATCACGGCCATCCGCTCGTCGCTCATGACCGGTCCTCCGCCGTCGGGATCCCGCATCGGTCCATGCGGGTCATCGTGGCACAGCGCACCACCGCCGAGGGCCGGACGGCCCTCGGCGGGTGCAGCGGAGGTTCAGCGGAGCCAGCTGTTGCCGACCTTCCCGGCCCACCACTTGCCCAGGCCCCACTTGTCGCCGGACAGGGTCACCGCGGCGATGATGAGGAGCAGTGCCTCCATCCAGTGCGAGTCGAGCACCGGGTTCGTGCCGTGCTCGCCCACCCACGGGAGGGCGACGACGTACATGAAGGCCATGAGCAGGGTGCCGCTGACCGCGGCGATGCGCAGGCCCGCGCCGGTGATCATCGCGACGCCGATGCCGAGCAGGCCGAGCATGAAGACGATGTCACCGAAGGGGTTGAGGAAGAGGGACTGGAAGAGCTCGGCCAGCGGCTGCTCCGGAGGAAGGTTGCCGAGGTAGCCCTGGGCGGGTGTGCCGCCGCTGATCCAGGCCCGCTCGCTCGGCGTCGAGAAGCCGAGCCCGAAGGTCTTGTCGAGGAAGGCCCACAGGAAGTAGAAGCCGATGACGATGCGTCCGACGGCGAGCGTCGCCTGGGCGCCCGGGCGGGTGACGATGTCGTCCATGTACAGGGTCTTGCCCCCGCGGCCCTGAACGCTGGCTCTGGCGGGAGTGGTCGTAGCAGCCATCGGAGTGCTCCTTGAGGTGAGTGGTGCGGTGTGGTGCTGTCACGCATAAGCGTCCTCTTCGGACGAGTCCGACAAACGGGGCCAAGGTCCCGACTTCTCCGTTTCTCGCCTCCGGGCGTGTCCCGGGACGGCCCCGGCGGCGGCGGTGGCCGATAATGGCGGGGTCGCGACGTCGCGACCACGGCGAGAGGACATGACACCGATGGCACTGCCCAGCCCGAGCTACACGATCACCATGCGCGTGCAGGTACCCGCCTCGCAGGCAGCGACGAGCGAGCTCGTGGCGGCCGCCGCCGAGCAGGGGGCCTCCGTCACCGGCGTCGACATCGCGCAGTCCAGCACCGACCACCTCACCGTCGACCTCACCTGCGACACGATCGACGGGCCGCACAGCCAGCGGGTGGTGGACGCGCTCGACGCGCTCGACGACGTCCGTGTCCTCAAGGTGTCCGACTCGACCTTCCTCATGCACCTAGGAGGGAAGATCGAGGTGGGGCTCAAGGTGCCGTTGCGTACCCGGCGTGACCTGTCGCGCGCCTACACGCCCGGCGTGGCCCGCGTGTGCCTCGCGATCGCCGAACGGCCCGAGGACGCCCGGCGGCTCACGATCAAGCGCAACACGGTCGCCGTCGTCACCGACGGGACCGCTGTCCTCGGGCTGGGGGACATCGGGCCGGCTGCCGCGCTGCCGGTCATGGAGGGCAAGGCCGCCCTCTTCAAGAAGTTCGCCGGCGTCGACGCCTGGCCGGTCTGCCTGGACACGACGGACACCGAGGAGATCATCTCGATCGTCAAGGCCCTCGCCCCGGTGTACGGAGGCGTCAACCTCGAGGACATCTCGGCGCCGCGCTGCTTCGAGATCGAGCGGCGCCTGCGCGCCGAGCTCGACATCCCCGTCTTCCACGACGACCAGCACGGCACCGCCATCGTCGTCCTCGCTGCACTCATCAACGCGCTCAAGGTCGTGGAGAAGCGGATCGAGGACGTCCGTATCGCCGTCGCGGGTGTGGGTGCCGCCGGCTCGGCCGTCATCCGGCTGCTGCACGCGCAGGGAGCGCGCAACATCGTCGGCTTCGACCGTGACGGCGCCATCCACGCGGGCAGCGACACACCCGGCGAGCACCACCAGTGGATCGCGGAGCACACCAACCCCGACGGGTTCACCGGCACCCTGCAGGAGGGGCTGGAGGGCGCCGACGTCTTCATCGGCGTCAGCGCGGGGGACATCCTCACCGGCGACGACATCGCACGGATGGGCGATCGCTCCATCGTCTTCGCGCTCGCCAACCCCCTCCCGGAGGTCGACCCGATCGCGGCGGCCGCGCACGCGGCGGTCGTGGCGACGGGCCGCAGCGACTACCCGAACCAGATCAACAACGTGCTGGCCTTCCCCGGCCTCTTCCGCGGACTGCTCGACGCCGGCGCCCGTGACGTCACCCAGGAGACGATGCGGCGGGCAGCCGTCGCGATCGCCGGGGTCGTCGGGGACGACGAGCTCAACCCCTCGTTCGTCATCCCCGGCGTCTTCGACAGCAGGGTGGCCGAGGCCGTCGCCGACGCCGTGCGGGAGGAGGCCGAGGAGGCGCGGGCCGCCGGCCGCTCACCCGCCCGTGCAGATCAGCTGGCCGAGGACGCCCGGGTGACGTGGCCCGGCCGCCAGCCGGGGGTGGAGCAGCCACATGTGCCGTGACCCACACCGCCCCTCCCGGCTCCGCGACGACGGGCACCTTTCCGCGGAACCGCGCGGCTCTTGAGGTGTGCTGTGGCAGCCGTGAACCGGCTTGACCGACGGTCCGTGGCCTGCCTATGATTCTCGAGCCGGCAAGGGAGGCACGGACACGAAGAGCCGAGAGGCTCGGTGGCCGGTCCCGCCGGAACGACTATTGGACAGTGCGCCGCTCGATCGGCGCCGGGTCGGCAGTCGGAACTCGACAGGGTTCAGGGCGACACTCGCAGCAGCGGGACGCGCTGACTCATGCCGGGAAAGATGAAGAGGAGCCCCGATCCGGGTCTGCACGGTCGTGCGAATCCGGCGGTGTGTGTCTGTTTCTTGAGAACTCAACAGTGTGCCAAGTTTTTGATGCCAAATATGATCGTGGCGTCTGACTGTGTGTCTCACCGTCTGGTGGGGTGCTGGTTGGTTGTCGTGGTCGTTAGTTTGTTTGGTTGATGCCTGCCCGTGGTTCCTCGTTTCTGCGGGTGGGTGTTTGCCTGGATCGCTCGCTGCCTTTTTGGTGGTGGGTGTTTCTTCGTATGGTTGTTACCTCTTCGGGGGTGGCGATAGACATTTACGGAGAGTTTGATCCTGGCTCAGGACGAACGCTGGCGGCGTGCTTAACACATGCAAGTCGAACGATGAAGCCCAGCTTGCTGGGTGGATTAGTGGCGAACGGGTGAGTAACACGTGAGTAACCTGCCCCTGACTTCGGGATAACTACGAGAAATCGTGGCTAATACCGGATATGACACGTGCCTGCATGGGTGTGTGTGGAAAGATTTATCGGTTGGGGATGGGCTCGCGGCCTATCAGCTTGTTGGTGGGGTGATGGCCTACCAAGGCGACGACGGGTAGCCGGCCTGAGA
>NZ_UETB01000023.1 GCF_900116375.1 Georgenia satyanarayanai
TCACGGGTGACGGTGTCACGCGCGACGCCCTCGCAGCCGCAGCGCCGGCACCACTCATCGGGCTCCACGACTCGGCATGCCAGGACCGCGCGATCCGGCTCGAGCCGCTGCCCGATGACTTCGAGGCCGAGCTCGTCCAGGCGTGCGAACGTGGTCAGGTCAGGGCGAGCGAAGGTAGCGTCAGACACGTCGAGGTCTTCCCGATGGGTTGGCGTAGGAACCCCCATCATCGGAAGACCTCGACCCCTACCCGGCCCCCGACACGCCACTTCGCGCTGGGCGCCCGGCCGACACCGCCTCTACACCCTCATTCCGGAAGAGCCCCATTGGCGGTGGGGCTGCCGTCTGTTGCTCGTGGTGACCGTTCTGCGGCGCGCGAGGCTCGGACCGCCGCCGCCATATCTCGTTCGGCGGGCCGGTCGAGTATTGCCGAAGTAGCACTGGCCGACTCCAGCTGGAAGCGGTCCGCTGCACCGTGAAGGGCCTCCAGGGCACTTATCTCCGCGGGCACGACGACGGCATTGGGGATGATCACCTCGGCCGGGGGGGATGACACGCTCACGGGAGCAGCCACGAATGCCACAGCGCCCAAGGCGGAGGTAAGTGACGTCAGCGCACCGCGCCGTCGAAAGGGCCGGCGACGAGTACGCAGGTCCTTCCTGTGTACTCGCTGTGGCGGCTCGGACCTCACGGCCTGCGCACGACTCGTGTCGGAACCGCGGTGCAGGTCCCGCCTGCGCGGATGCTCGACCGCCACTGCGGGGCCTGCCGCCCCTTCATTCACTTGTTGGCTCGCCTGGCGCAGCTGACGACGAGTAGGACGCAGTCCCTGCGCTGGCATGTGAGGCACGCTCAAGAAGCTCCTTCTGCGGACACAGCACGGCCGCAGAAGGCCGGGCGAGATCTCACGGGCGGTTCAGTCTGAGCACCACGTTACGTTCGGTTCAGCGCCCGAAGTGACAGCCTCCCGATCTCTTCATTGAACCTTCACTTCGGTGTCGTAGTCCGCCCACGCCGCAAACCTGATGACACCGCAACTGATTCTCGCCACCGAGACGAAGGAGCCACGCGACAGGAACAGAAAACGAGCGTCACACACGGTGGCGGGCGCTGGATGCGCGAGTCGTCGCCCGCTACCGGGACCGCTGGTCCATCACCACCACCGACCCACTTGGGCCACAGGTGGAGGAAGGTCTCAGGGGGACGACTACAGCGCCGCAGGCGCGGCGCTAGCCACGATGCGGGCCGCCACACGTGACGGGCGAGTCCTCGTCACGGCGTCGGAGCATGAGCATGAACCCGAGCTCGCTTCTGTGGAGCGCCTCGCCCAAGCTCGCGAGAGGCTCTCCCCGGCGACAGCAGCAGGGCCGCCAACGTCGGCGGGACCACCCGCCCCCCGCGGTGCCCCCAGCCGCGGCGGTCCTCAGCTGTAACCCACCGCTGGCTCGTCGGGACCGCCTGGCTGGCCCTTGAAGCGCGGGATGAGCAACCATCAGCCTTGCGACTTTCCCGGGTTTGTGGATAGATTCGCAGTGGTTTTTAGGTCGCTTCGCGCGTAGTGTTTCGGCATGAGATCCAATGTGGTTGCCACGCACGCCGACGCCACCAGGCTCGACATCCACGACCTGGTGCGGATACTCAACGAGAACGTGGGCACCTCGGTCGTGCAGGCGATGACCGGCACCAAAGACCGGGGCCAGCCCGCCAGGTGGGCCCGCCCCGACGGCCCCGAGCCGCATCTGAAGACCGTCAACCAGCTGCGACGGGGCTACCGCGTTTGGCACCTCATGGCGCAGGCGGAAGGGCCTGACGTCGCCCTGACCTGGCTGGTAGGCGCCAACCCGCGCCTCGGGGAGACGACCCCCGTTTCCGCGGTGCGCGACCTCAAGAGCGCCGAGGTCATCGGCGCCGCCTTGGCCTTCATCGACGGCTCCCCGGCGGCGTGAGCACCGCTCCACGTTCCCGGGTTTGTCCCCGCACCGGGGCTCTATCTCGTCCCGCACGCCGGACAGGACGGGTGGCGCGTCGCCCAGGAGCCTTACACCCGCTCGGGCGAGATCCTGGCCGTGCGCGTCAACGAGCACGTCGGACCGCTCCCTGCGGAGCTGCCCGACCGGCGCGGCCGCGCTTCGACACCATCGGGCGCACCGTCTATTTCGCCGAGCGGGCCACCACCGCGTTTCTCTAGGACTTCCGGGCCGCCCGAGTCGCCCTGCAGGCCCGACGCTGACGCCATCGGCATGAGCGTGGAGGACTACATCACCGCGGTCCGCGATCAGGCCGTAGCCCACGGCCGCGAACACCCGTGGGCGTCAGCTCGGCGGGAGTGAGGCGCTCGTCGCGCTCCACGCCTCTCGCCGTTCGAGCTGCGGTAGCAGTTCGGGGATGGGGACGTGCGGACGACTTCTGGGAGGCAGCCGCGCAGGCCCTGGCTCCGGCGTGGGAGTCCCTCGGTTTTCAGCGGCTCGGTAGGCACCTCCTCGCGCTCGACCCGGCCACGACCCGCGCTGGACCACGCGATGGCCGCCTTGGGCGCGCAGCTCAACGCTGCATAACCCCAGCGCGCCGGCTGCCTTGCTCTCGGAGCGGCATCCGGCTCCCATCACCAGGTCATCCACCACGGTAACGGCGTAATAGCGGCATTACCTACCCCGGGCAGTGCGATTGGAGGCGGGCTTTCGCTAATGAAAACGTGATTGACGTCGATAGAGGCGGTAGACGACGAACGGAGCATCGATGGACGGGATCCTCGCCATCTCTCAGCGCATCGCGCAGATCGAGGCGACCCTTAGCCTGATCTCGGTCCCGCGCGTACGGCCAGGCGCAGGCTCTGGCACGGCATTCTCCGAGGTCCTTGCCAGCGCCGTCGCCGACACTGCCCCGACTGTGGCCGCAGGAGCGTCCAACCTTGGAGGGTCTGGGTTCCGGGTCAACGGCGACGGTGTGCCGGTCGATCTCGCGGCGCACGGCAACGGCCGCATCCCGCGTGAGGCTCTCGAACCGGTGGGCGCCACCGGCCACCGACTCTGGGCGCCCGCCGCCCGGTCGTTCGAGAGGCTCCTGTCGGCAGCTGCGGCCGAGGGCGTAGCCATCGGCGTCACGGACTCCTACCGCTCTTACGACGTGCAGGTTGACGTCGTGCGGCGCAAGGGCCTGTACTCGCAGGGCGGCCTGGGCGCCAAGCCGGGCACCAGCCAGCACGGCTGGGGAATGGCCGTGGACCTGGACCTGGACGCATCAGCGCAGGCATGGATGCGCACAAACGCCGCACGCTTCGGGTTCGTCGAGGACACCCCGCGCGAGCCTTGGCACTGGGCGTTTCAACCCTCCTGACGCTGGGAGATGCACCCAGGCGCGAGAGCAGCCGCGATGCTCACGCCCTGTACGGACGCGTCTGGCATCCAGGGCAACTCGCGCGTCGAGTAGCCGCCCTGGCAGACGCTTGTGCCGCGAGCCTGATACCGATGGCCACGCCAGCAGTGAGAATGAGGGACATGACTTCTGCCCCTACTGATGTGAACCTGCCCCGCGTGCTCGTCGTCGATGACGAAGCCCCACTGGCCCGACTGGTCGCCGGCTACCTGGAACGGCACGGCTTCGAGGTCCAGGTCACCGGAGACGGCAGCGACGCGATCGCTCGGGCCCGCCAGTGGCACCCGGGCGTGATCGTCCTCGACCTCGGGCTCCCCGGCGCCGACGGCATCGAGGTCTGCCGCACGGTGCGCACGTTCTCCGACTGCTACATCATCATGCTCACCGCCCGCGTGGAGGAGGTCGACAAGCTCATCGGCCTTTCCGTCGGCGCCGATGACTACGTCACCAAACCCTTCAGCCCACGCGAGCTCGTCGCCCGGGTGCGGGCCATGCTGCGCCGCCCACGCCAGGACACCGGCCCGCACGGCGCCGGCGCGTCGTTCGGGCCGTTGAGCATCGACGTCCTGGGCCGCGAGGCGTTCATCGACGGGGAGCCCGTGGCGCTGACCCGCACCGAGTTCGACGTCCTCGCCGCCCTCGCGTCCCGCCCCAACATGGCCTTCTCCCGCCGTCAGCTCATCGAGACGGTGTGGGGACCGGGCTGGGTGGGCGATGAGCACCTCGTCGACGTCCACATCGCCCACCTGCGGCGCAAGCTCGGGGATGACGCCTCCGCGCCCAAGTTCGTCAGGACGGTGCGCGGGGTGGGATACCGGATGGGCAGCGGGCAGTGAGCCCCGCACCGCGCCGCCGGTGGGGTCTCGGCGCCCGGCTCCTCGCCGCGATCGTCGCGGTGATCCTCGTGGCTGCCGGCACCGCATGGGCGGTCGCCTCGGCCATCGGCCCGGAGATCTTCCACGACCACATGCTGATGGCCCAGCCCTCGGACTCCTCGGTCATCACCCACGCCGAGGAGGCCTTCACCAGCGCGTGGAGGCTGGCTTTGTCGCTCGCGCTGCTGGCCGCCCTCCTGACCTCGGTGGCTGTCAGTGTGTTCCTCACCCGGCGCATCGCCAGGTCCCTGGAACGGGTGCGGCAGGCCGCCGCCCAGGTCGCCAGCGGTGACTACGCCGCTCGCGTCCCCGAGGTGCACATGGGCGCCGAGTTCGACGACCTCGCCGGCGCGTTCAACACCATGGCCGCCGACCTCGGGGAGATCGAACAGACCCGCACCCGCATGCTCGGCGACCTCGCCCACGAGATGCGCACCCCGGTCGCCACGCTCGACGGCTACCTCGAGGGCATCCTCGACGGTGTCGTGAAGGCCGACGAACCCACGCTGGGGATGCTCCGCGAGCAGGCCACCCGCCTGGCCCGCCTCGCCCAGGACATCACCCTGGTCACCGCCGCCGGGGAGGGACGCCTGAGCATGCACTGGCAGCCCCTCCAGGTCGGTGCGCTGATCGAGGACGCCGCCGCGCAGGCCACCGCCAGGTTCACCGACAAGGGCGTCGAGCTGAGGGTCGAGGCCACCGAGGAGGCCCGCCAGACGGTGCTCACGGCCGACCCCGACCGGCTCGGCCAGGTCCTGACTAACCTGCTGGACAACGCCGTGCGGCACACCCCCGGCGGTGGCCGGGTGCAGCTCGGCGCACAGCGCACCGGGTCCACGCTGCGCCTGACGGTGCGCGACAGCGGCAGCGGAATCACCGCCGAGCACCTACCGCACCTCTTTGAGCGCTTCTACCGCGCCGACGCGGCCCGGGACCGCGCCCACGGCGGGTCAGGCATCGGGCTCGCCATCGTCCACTCCATCGTCCACGCCCACGGGGGTGCGGTGACCGCGACCAGCGCCGGCCCAGGCCACGGCGCTGCCTTCACCGTCGAGCTGCCCGTCGACGCCGCGCAACGGCCGCAGTCCCGCTCAACCTAACGGCGTGGTCTCCTTGGCAACTGTCTGCTCTACCAGCTCGGGGGCCGATCGAGTCTCGTCCCGGGCCTCGACGCCGGGAAAGAGAGCCCTGATGGCCCACACGCCTAGGGCAATGAAGACTAGGCAGATCGTGAGAAGCAGTATCCAAACGTCGATGTCCATGACGAGTCCTCCCTTTCCCGAGCCGATCACCTGACGGGTTCAGGCACGCCCGGCTCGAGGGCCACGTGGACCACAGACCGTTGCTGAGTGCCGCTGCGAACGATCAGGACGACGCCGACGGCGACGCTGAGCAGCGCCCACAGCTGGGGTTGGGTCAGGCCAAGGACCACCGGATCGTTGATCCGCAGGAACTCCACCAGGAAACGCGACAGGCCTGACAGGCCCAGATACGCCCCGAAGACGGCCAATGGCGCCCACCGCCGGACAAGCACCACCAGGACTGCGGCGATAACCGCTGCGAGGATCGCCTCATACAGCGGGGTGGGATGGACGGGCACATCGGTGGCGACCACACCCGAGGGGAAGGCCATCCCCCATGGCAGGTCGGTGGGACGCCCGTAGGTTCCATCACCACTGACGAAGCAGCCCAGGCGGCCGATGCCGTAGGCCACCGTCAGGGGTACGGCGACTGCCCCAGCGACGACATCGACCGGCAGCTGGTGGCGCCGGATGACGACCAGGGCCGCAATGACGCCCCCCACCAGGCCTCCGTACCAGGTGAAGCCCATCCCGCCCAGGTCGTGCATGGTGATGGCGGGGTACTGCTCGAGCAGGTAGTAGACCTTCGCGCCGACGAACCCCCAGACCGTGGCCCACAGCACCAGCGCGTGGGCGGAGTCCTTCTTCAGGCCCCGCCGTTCGAAGGCCCGACCCAGCAGCCACGCAGCAACCAGGGCAGCGGCCGCCTTGCTCACTCCGTAACTTTGAACATCGATCCCGAGGATCGTGAACAACACCGGACGCACGCTCTCCCCAATCCTCGTGTGACGCATCGCCAGGTCAGCCGGCGGCGTCTTTCACACCACGATGACCAACGTTCACGAAGAAGGCGTGCGCTGTTAGATGAAGGTTTGCTTAAGGCAGTGAGCGCACGCTTCCGATAGCGAAGCGCAGGAGTGTCGCCTAGCTGGGAGACCTCAAACATTGGGGATCTGGCCGTGGCCTGGTGTACCGCTCCCCCGGTTCCCAGCCGCCGCACCACCGGTCTTCATGGATTCTTCATCATCCCTGCAGCGGTATGGACACATGTCGGTGATTGGGTAGTACCCATACCCAGCATGGGTATAGAAGGAGCGGGACTGTGAAGACAAAGGTGTACCCGGTGTGGGGGCTGACCTGTGAGGTGTGCCTGGCTCGGTTGCTGGAGCGGGTGCGCCACCTGGCCGGTTTGAGGACCGTCGCGCTCGATCTGGTCAGAGATGGCGAGTCGCGTCTGGCGCTCACCGCCAGCCCCGCCCTCCCGCCGCAGGTCGTCCGTGCCGCGGTCGAGGACGCCGGGTTCTCCCTGTCCGCCCCGGCTGCCGAGTCAGCCGCATCTACGGAGGTGTGAGTCATGAGTGTCCTTGACTGGTCAGTGATAGCCAGCGGTGTCGTACTGACCGCGTTCTTGATGTGGTACTTCTTCGGCCCGAAGAAGTCCCGCCGCGCCGACGTCGCCGACGGCGTGCAAGAAGTGACGGTCACCGTCAGGGGCGGCTACAGCCCCGACCTCATCGAGGTCCAAGCCGGGATGCCGGTGCGGTTGCTGTTCGACCGGCAAGAAAGCGGGGACTGCTCCTCCCGGGTGATGTTCCCCGACTTCAAGATCAACCAGAGCCTGCCGGCCAACACCGTCACCGCGGTGGAATTCACCCCCACCTCCGCCGGGGAGTACGGCTTCGCGTGCGCGATGAACATGCTCCAGGGCAGGGTGCGGGTCGTCGGTGAGCCGGGGACTGAAGCCGCCGGCGTAGGCACGGCGGTTGCCGTGGCCGAGCGGCCCTCCGCCCATGACCACCACGGTGCGCCGGCAAGCGAGCGCGGGCACGGGGAACTGGTGGACGGTGTGCAGGTCGCCGAGGTGAGGATCCGCGGCGGCTACCACCCCCAGGTCCTCCGGCTGGCCCCCGGTGTACCGGCACAGCTGGTCCTGGTCCGGCAGGAGAACGGGGCGTGCTCTGAGCGATTCACCATCCCGGCCCTCGACGTGGACGTGGCCGTGCCGGCCTTCGGCAGCACTGTCCTGGACGTTGCGGCCCTTCCCGAAGGGCGGTATGAGTTCACCTGCGGGATGGGGATGCTGCACGGCGCCCTCGAGGTCGGTGACTCACCCAGCACCGACACGGGCACGCACACCGGTTCCACCGGTCAGGACGCCCCGCCACCGGTGACGGTTTCACCGCCGGTGGCACCGGAGGAGGACGCCGAGGAGCGGGAGCGGGCCGCAGAGATCACCGACCTGCGCCGGCGGGTGCTGCTGGGGGCCGCGTTGAGCCTTCCGGTGGTGCTGGCGGTGATGGCGGTGGAGTTCTTCTCCGCGGCGTGGGTCCCCGACTTCCTGATGAACCCCTGGGTGCAGCTGGCACTGATCACCCCGGTGATGTTCTACACCGGCTGGCCCATCCACAAGACCGGGTGGCTGGCCCTGTCCCACCGCACCGCGGACATGAACTCCCTGATCACCCTCGGCACGATCGCCGCCTACGGCTACAGCCTGGTCGTCACGTTCGCCCCCGGGCTGCTCCCCGCGGAGACCCGGCAGGTCTACTACGAAGCCGTCGGGGTCATCATCACCCTCATCCTGCTGGGCCGGCTGTTGGAGACCAAGGCCAAGGCCGGCACCGGTGAAGCGATCCGGACCTTGATCGGTCTGCAGCCACGCACCGCCCGGGTGGTGCGCGCCGGGCAGGAGCTGGAGATCCCCATCGACGAGGTCGGCGCCGGTGACGTCGTCGTGGTCCGCCCCGGGGAGAAGCTGCCGGTGGACGGGCAGGTGGTGGAGGGCACCTCCACGGTGGATGAGTCGATGGTCACCGGGGAGCCGATCCCGGTGACGAAGTCCCCCGGCGATGAGGTCATCGGCGCCACCATCAACCAGACCGGTTCCTTCCGGTACACCGCCACCAAGGTCGGTGCGGACACGATGCTGGCCCAGATCATCACCCTCGTGCGCCAGGCGCAGGGCTCCAAGGCCCCGATCCAGCGCATCGTGGACAAGGTCTCCAGCTACTTCGTGCCCGCGGTGATCGTCATCGCGATCTGGGCGTTCGTGGTCTGGGCCCTCGTGGGTCCCCCACCGGCACTCATCTTCGCGCTGGTCGCCGCTGTCTCCGTGCTCATCATCGCCTGCCCCTGCGCGCTCGGGCTGGCCACACCGCTGTCCATCACCGTGGGCACCGGCAAGGGCGCCACCGCCGGCATCCTCATCCGCTCGGCCGAGGCGCTGGAGACCGCGCACAAGCTCGACACGGTGGTGCTGGACAAGACCGGCACCATCACCAAGGGCGCCCCGGCCCTGACCGACGTGCTGCCCGCCGAAGGCTTCACCGACACCGAGCTGCTCACCCTCGTCGCGGCGGTGGAACGCTCCTCCGAGCACCCGCTGGCCAGCGCCATCGTCACCGGCGCCCAGGACCGCGGCCTGCAGCTTCCCGAGGTGACCGCGTTCGACTCGGTCACCGGGCAGGGCGTACGCGCCCTGGTCGAGGGCCGGGAGGTCCTCGTCGGAAACCGGCGTCTCCTCGACAGCGCCGGCGTCGCGGCCGAGACGTCCGCGGCGGACCGGCTCGCCGCGGACGGCAAGACCCCGATGTTCGCCGTCGTCGATGGGCGCTTCGCGGGGGTGATCGGCGTGGCCGACACACTCAAGGACGGGTCGGTGGCCGCCATCGCCGCCTTGCAGAAGCGCGGCATCGACGTGGTGATGATGACCGGGGACAACCGCGCCACCGCCGCGGCCATCGCCCGCCAGGTCGGCATCACCCGGGTGGTGGCCGAGGTCATGCCCGAGCACAAGGCCGCAGAGGTCAAGCGCCTGCAGGGCGAGGGCCGCGTGGTGGGCATGGTCGGTGACGGCATCAACGACGCCCCGGCCCTGGCCCAAGCCGACGTCGGCTCGGCGATCGGCACCGGCACCGACGTGGCGATCGAGTCTTCGGACATCACTTTGATCTCCGGGGCACTGTCCGGGCTGGTCACCGCGGTGGACCTGTCCCGGGCCACGATGCGCAACATCCGCCAGAACCTGGTCTTCGCGTTCATGTACAACGCGATTGGGATCCCGATCGCCGCCGGGGTGCTCTACCCCGCGCTCGGCCTGATGCTCAGCCCGATGATCGCCGCGGCCGCGATGGCCCTGTCCTCCCTGTCCGTGGTCGCCAACGCCAACCGGCTGCGCGCCTTCACCCCTCGGCCCATCCCCGAGGTCACCAACGCCCCCGCCACCGACCCGGTGGTGGAGGTCGGGCACGACGACCAACAAGGAACGGAGAACACCATGTCCCACAGCTCTGAACAGGTCACCGACCCCGTGTGCGGGATGAGCATCGACCCGGCATCGGCCGCCGACAGCGCCGAGCACGCGGGCCAGACCTACCACTTCTGCTCCACCCACTGCGCGCAGACCTTCCGCGCAGACCCGGCCCGATACGCCACCTCGGTGGCTCCCTAACCCACACACCCCGTGGGCACCGGCACCACGCCGGCGCCCACGGAGATCCCGGGAGGCGATCAGGATGACCACCGACCAGCACACACGGGCCCTGCTCCTGCGGCTGCGCCGGATCGAGGGCCAGGTCCGCGGCATCGCCCGCATGGTCGAGGAGGACAAGTACTGCATCGACATCCTCACCCAGGTCTCGGCCGCCTCCCGGGCCCTGCAGAGCGTGGCCTTGGCGCTGCTCCAGGAGCACATGGCCCACTGCCTGCTCCACGCCGCACAAGCCGGCGAGCTCCAGCAGGAGGCCAAGCTCAAGGAAGCCTCCGACGCCATCGCCCGCCTGGTCCGCAGCTGAAGGAGGAGGAAACCCCGTGGCCATCGACTACGACGCCCCACGCCCCCGCGAGGAGGAGGCGCCCGACACGACGCCCCTGACCGGGCTGATCGCGGCAGCACCGGCGCCCCCGGAGGAGACCGACGAGGCCGAGCTGGCCGAGCAGTATGAGCTGCCCGGCGCGGACCTGTCCGGTGAGGAGCTGACCGTGGCGGTAGTGCCACGACAGCGGGACGAGTTCGTCTGCGCCCGGTGCTTCCTCGTCCACCACCACAGCCAGCTGGCCTACCACGACGCCTGCCAGCCGGTGTGCGGTGAGTGCGCGTCCTGACCGCGGGGCCATCGAACGCACCGATGACAACAACGAAACAAACGAAGGAGAGCTGAGATGAACGTTCAGGTAGCCATCAACGGATATGGCGTGATCGGTAAACGAGTGGCCGACGCGGTGCGGGCCATGCCCGACATGGACCTGGTGGGGGTGGCGGACGTGACCACCGACTGGCGCGTGCGCACCGCGACCGAGCGGGGCATCGCCGTCTTTGCCGCCACCGATGAGGCCGGTGCCGCCATGGTCCAGGCCGGGGTACCGGTGGCCGGCACCCTGGCTGAGCTGCTGGCCCAGGCCGATGTCGTGGTGGACACCACCCCCAAGAAGGTCGCCGCCACCAACCTGGAGGTCTACCGCGCGGCCGGGGTCAAGGCCGTGTTCCAAGGCGGGGAGTCCCACGCCACCACCGGGCACTCCTTCGTCGCCCAGGCAAACTACGCCACCGCGCTCGGCCGGGACACCACCCGGGTGGTCTCCTGCAACACCACCAGCATCGTGCGCGTGCTCGGCGCCCTGCACGATGCCGGCCTGCTCGCCCGCGCGCGTGGGGTGCTGATCAGGCGTGCCACCGACCCGGCCCAGTCCCACCAGCGCGGGATCATGAACACCGTGGTCCCCGAGGGCTCCATCCCCTCCCACCAGGGCCCCGACGCCCGCACCGTCCTGCCGGAGCTGGACGTGGTCACCATGGCCGCCAAGGCCGCCCACACCCAGACCCACAACCACTTCTGGACGCTGCAGCTGACCCGCCCGGCCAGCCGCGAGGAGGTCCTGGAGGCCCTGCGGGCCGCACCCAGGATCGCGTTCATCCGCATGGCCGACGGCCTGACCGCCCTGAACACCACCGTCGAGCTCATGGGCGACCTGGGCCGACCCCGCGGTGACATGTGGGAGGTCGCCGTGTGGGAAGACGTCCTGACCGTCGAGGGCGACGAGGCCTACCTGACCTACCAGGTCAACAACGAGGCCATCGTCATCCCCGAGACCATCGACGCGATCCGTGCCCTGACACAGACCATCGCCGACGGTGCCACGTCGATGGCGCTGACCGACGAGGTCCTGGGGATGCGCCGCGAGTTCCTCCCCACCCCGGTCCCCGTGACCGCCGACTGACACCAGCCGGTGCCGGGCTCCACCCAGCACATCCCATCACGGCCGTGCGGCCGGGAAAGAGGCGATCATGACCAACTCGCACACCACGGTCCTGGAGGTCGGTGGCCTGCACTGGGCCACCTCCGAGCCCGTCATCGAGAAGACGCTGCTGGGCCGCCCCGGGGTGCTCGCCGTCCAGGCCAGCGCCGCATCCCAGAGCGCGACCGTCACCTACGACCCCGACACCACGTCGGTGGCCCAGCTGGTGGGCTGGGTCAACGACTGCGGCTACCACTGCGCCGGGCAGTCGGTGCCCGACCACATGTGCCACCCGATGGCCGAACCGGCCCCCGGCGACACCCACGACGCGCACGCCGGGCACGACGCCCACGAGGGCCATAGCGAGCACAGCAGCCACGTCGGGCACGAGGCGCACGCCGGGCACGCGGACCACGGGGGCGGTGAGGAGGTGGACCGCTCCGCGCAGGCGGTGATGGGCCACGGCGGGCACCACGGCGGCGCCTCGATGGAGGACATGGCCCGCGACATGCGCAACCGGTTCCTGGTCGCCCTGGTCCTGGCCATCCCCATCACGATCTGGTCCCCGCTCGGACGTGATGTCCTGGGACTGGACCCGCCGCTGGCGTTCGGGCTGCGCGACGACGTCTTCACCCTCATCCTGTCGCTGCCGGTAGTCTTCTACTCGGCGTGGATCTTCTTCGACGGCGCCTACCGGGCACTGCGAGCCAAGACGCTGGACATGATGGTCCTGGTGGCGGTCGCCGTGGGCGCGGGGTGGCTCTACAGCCTGGTCATCACCCTCACCGGCGGCGGTGAGGTCTTCTACGAGGCGGTCACGGTCTTGACCACCTTCGTGCTCCTGGGGCACTGGCTGGAGATGCGGGCCCGAGGTGGGGCGAACGACGCGGTCCGCACGCTGCTGCAGCTGGCCCCCTCCCAAGCCGTCGTGATCCGCGACGGCCAGCCGGTGGAGGTGCCGACGGCCGAGGTCGTCGTCGGTGACCTGCTGCTGGTACGGCCCGGGTCGAAGATCCCCACCGACGCGGTCGTGGAGGAGGGTGAGTCCGAGGTCGATGAGTCGATGGTCACCGGGGAGTCCATGCCGGTGGAGAAGGCACCCGGCGCGCAGGTCATCGGCGCCTCGATCAACACCACCGGCACCTTGCGGGCCCGGGCGACGAAAGTCGGGGCGGACACCGCGCTGGCGCAGATCGTCAAGATGGTCCAAGAGGCCCAGAACTCCAAGGCCCCCGGTCAGCGCCTGGCCGACCGGGCCGCGTTCTGGCTGGTGTTCGTCGCCCTCATCGGCGGCACCCTGACGTTCACCGTGTGGATGATCGCCGGCGCCGGGGTGCCGACGGCGATGCTGTTCGCGATCACCGTGGTGGTCGTCACCTGCCCCGACGCCCTGGGCCTGGCCACCCCGATGGCGATCATGGTCGGCACCGGCCTCGGCGCCCAGCGGGGGGTGCTGTTCAAGAACGCCACTGCCCTGGAGGGTACGGCGAAGATCGACACGGTGGTGCTGGACAAGACCGGCACGCTGACCAAGGGCGAACCGGAGGTCACCGACGTCATCGCGGCCGGCATGAGCGAGGAGGAAATGCTGGCCCTGGTCGCCGCCGTCGAGCGTGAGTCCGAGCACCCGCTGGCCCGGGCAATCGACAACCACGCCGCTGCGCGCGGCGTGCCGGTGCTCAGCGTGAGCGAGTTCCTCAACGTTCCAGGGCACGGCGCCACGGCCACCGTGGACGGCCGCCGGGTCCTGGCGGGCAACCTGCGCCTCATGGCCAGGGAGAACGTCGACCTCGGCGACCTGGCCCAGCGGCGCGACGAGCTGGCCGCCTCCGGGCGCACCGCGGTGCTGGTCGCCGTGGACGGGCGCGCGGTGGGTGTCATCGCGCTGGCCGACGCGGCCCGGGACACGGCCGCCGCGGCCGTCGCGGCCCTGCACGAGTCCGGGATCGAGGTCGTCATGCTCACCGGTGACAACGAGGCCACCGCGCGGCGCATCGCCGAACAGCTCGGCATCGACACGGTCATCGCCGAGGTCCTGCCCGGGGACAAGGCCGAGAAGATCGCCGAGCTGCAGCAGGCCGGCAAGACGGTGGCGATGGTCGGGGACGGCGTCAACGACGCCCCGGCCCTCGCCAAGGCAGACATCGGCATCGCGATCGGGGCCGGGACCGACGTGGCCATCGAGACCGCGGACATCGTCCTGATGCGCTCCGATCCACTGGACGTCTCCGTCGCGCTGCGCATCGGCCGGGGCACGGTGCGCAAGGAGCGCCAGAACCTGGCCTGGGCGGTCGGCTACAACGCCATCGCGCTGCCCATCGCGGCGGGGGTGTTCTACCCCTCCTTCGGTCTGATGCTGCGCCCGGAGATCGCGGCCCTGACGATGTCCGGTTCCACGGTCATCGTCACGATCAACGCCCTGCTGCTCAAGCGGCTCCGGCTGCCCGCCCAACAAGCCCCGGGCGCGCCGCAGCGTGCCCTTGCGGAGCCGACCGCACCGGTGCCGGCCGGCACCCGCTGACCGGGGTCGGCGTGGACGTCCCTGTCGGCACCACCGCTGCGGCCGCTTCGGCGCCCGGAGCGGTGCCCCGGCGGCCGAAGCCGTTGCGGATGCTGTGGATCACCGCGGCCTGGGGGGCGTGCTTCGTCGTGATCCAGTGGGGCCTCCGCGACGCCCCGCTGCTGTGGTACGCCGCGCTGCGTGCCCTGGTGGCCGGCGCCGCCCTGCTGGCGCTGGGAGCCATCCAGCACCGCCCGTCCCCCCGCGGCGCACGTGCCTGGGGGCTCATCACGGTCCTCGGGCTGGTCAACGTCACGCTCGCCTTCGCCACCATGTTCGCCGGGGTCGCCGGCGGGGCGACGGGCACCGCCGCGGTGCTGGCCAACGCCCAGCCGTTGCTGATCATCCTGCCGGCCTGGTGGCTCTTCCCCCCGGACCGCTGCCGCCCTGGTCGTCGGCTTCGCCGGGCTCGTCCTGGTCGCGGTGCCCGGCGGCGGGGGCGGCGGCGCGATCCTGTCGCTGCTCTCGGCGGTGGCCGTGACCGCCGGCACGCTGCTCTCGCGCCGCCTGGGCGGGCTGGATCTGGTCACGGCCACCGGCTGGCACCTGCTCATCGGCGGGGTGGCCCTGACCGGCCTCGCCGCGGCCATGGAGGGCACGCCAGTGATCATCTGGACCCCCCGCTTCGTCGTGTCGCTGGCGTTCCTGGCGCTGGTGGGCACCGCGGCGACCACGGTGGCGTGGTTCGTCGAGGCCCGCCGCAGCCGCCTGGACACCCTGACCACCTGGACCTTCCTCACCCCCGTCCTGGGCATCGCGCTGGCCGCTGTCCTGCTGGGTGAGCGCCCGGGCGGGTGGACCGCCGCCGGGCTCCTCGCCGTGCTGGTCGCCATGTGGATCGCCCTGCGGTCACCACGCCGGACCACCACCCCAGCGCCGGCGACTGGCCCAACCGACGAGGGCTCCGCCCAGGACCCGGGACCGGGCACGTCCCGCAGCCGCCAGATGGCCACCGCACCTGTCTTGCCGAGCGAAGGAGAACCGTGACGCACGCGACGACCCACCCCAGCCCGTCCCCGGCGGCGCCTGCCCCCACCGGGGCGGTCCCCCCGCAGGAGGCGGTGATCTTCGACCTGGACGGGGTGGTGACCGACACCGCCACGCTCCACGCCCAGGCGTGGCGGCGCCTCTTCGCGGAGGTGCTCACCGACCCACGTACCGGCGGACCCGGCGCCCACGCCCCGTTCGACGAGGTGAGCGACTACCGCCGTTACGTCGACGGACGCTCCCGCCAGGATGGGGTGGCCGCCTTCCTCACCGCCCGTGGCATCGACCTGCCCGCAGGAACACCGCAGGACCCGGCCGGGGCCTGGACGCTGCACGGTCTGGCCACCCGGAAGAACGACCTCTACCTGGACCTGCTCACCGAGCACGACATCAAGGCCTTTCCCGGCACCGTGGACCTGCTCGACCGGCTACGGGCCGGTGGGGTGCCGGTGGCGCTGGTCACCGCCAGCCGCAACAGCGGCGCGCTGCTGGGGGCCGCTGGCCTGTCGGGGGCCTTTGACGTGGTCGTGGACGGGGACCGTGCCGCCGAGCTGGGCCTGTCCGGGAAGCCCGATCCGGCGATGTTCCTGAGGGCAGCCGCCGAGCTGGGCGTGGACCCGGCCCGGGTCGCGGTGGTGGAGGACGTCGCCGGTGTCCAGGCGGCCCGCGCCGGCGGGTTCGGCCTGGTCGCGGGCGTGGCCCGGGGTGGGCAGCGGGCCGAGCTGGAGGCCGCCGGGGCCCACCTGGTGGTCCAGGACGTCTCCCAGCTCGACCTGGGTGCGCTGCGCGCCGACCCGTGGACGCTCGTCTACGAGGGGTTCGACCCTGCCCACGAGGGTCACCGTGAGGCGCTGACCACCCTGGGTAACGGCTATCTCGGCACCCGGGGCGCGGCCCCGGAGCGTGCCGCCGACGGGGTGCACTATCCCGGGACCTACCTGGCCGGTGTCTACAACCGGCTCCTCTCTTCGGTCCATGGCCGCCAGATGGAGGACGAGCACCTGGTCAACGCGCCCAACTGGCTGGTCCTCGACCTCGGCGCGGAGGACGCGCAGTCGTGGTGGTCCGCCGGCGGCCTCACCGTGTCCGGGGAGCGACGTGAGCTCGACCTGCGCCGCGGTGTGCTCACCCGCACCGCCGTGCTCACCGACCCGGCCGGGCGGCGGCTGCGGCTGCGGCAGCGGCGGCTGGTCTCCATGACCCGCCCGCACCTGGCGGCGCTGGAGACGACCGTGGTCCCCGACGGCTGGAGCGGGATCCTGTGGGTGCGTTCCGGCATCGACGCCGGGGTGGTCAACGCCAATGTCGCCGAGTACGCCGCGCTGGCCGACCGTCATTTGCGCACCACCGACGCCGAAGAGACACGGCCGGGCACGCTTCTGGTGGAGGTGGAGACCGTGCAGAGCCAGGTCCGCATCGCCACGGCAACCCGCACCAGCGTCAACGGAGCCACCCCGGACGCTGACGTCGAGTCCGACAAGGAGCTGCACTCCCTGGTGCTCCACGTGCCGGTCACAGACGGTGAACCGGTCACCATCGACAAGGTTGCCGCGGTGTACACGTCCAAGGACCCGGCGATCGCCTCGCCCCGGCTCGCGGCCCTGGGGGAGCTGGCCGCCGCCCCGCGAGGCTTCGACGGCCTCCTCGCCGGGCACGTGGCGGCGTGGGAGCGGCTGTGGGACCGCTTCGGGATAGATCTGACAGCCGACACCCAGACCCGGCTGGTGCTCAACCTGCACGTCTTCCACCTGCTCCAGACCCTGTCCACCCACACCGCCGAGCTGGACGCCGGCGTGCCCGCCCGCGGCCTGCACGGAGAGGGCTACCGCGGGCACGTGTTCTGGGACGAGCTGTTCGTCCTGCCGGTGCTCACCACCCACCTGCCACAGGTCAGCCGCGGACTGCTGGACTACCGCTGGCGTCGCCTGGACACCGCCCGCCGCGCCGCCACACAGGCGGGCCTGCCCGGGGCGATGTTCCCCTGGCAGTCCGGCAGCGACGGGCGGGAGGAAACCCCCGACATGCTGTTCAACACCCGCTCCGGACGGTGGATGCCCGACAACTCCCACCGCCAGCGCCACGTCGGCCTCGCCATCGCCTACAACGCCTGGGAGTACTACCAGGCCACCGGCGACCTCACCTGGCTCGCCCGGCGCGGGGCGGACCTGATCATCGAGGTCGCACGGCTCTTCACCGCCCTCGCCACGCACGACCCCAGCACCGACCGCTTCCACATCAGCGGCGTGATGGGACCCGATGAGTACCACGACGGCTACCCCGACGCCCCCGGCCAGGGCCTGGTCGACAACGCCTACACCAACGTCCTGGCCGCGTGGGTATGCCAGCGGGCACTGGACGTCCTCCAGGCCGTGGCCGGACACGAGTGTGACGACCTGCACGCCCGCCTCGGCATCGCCCCCGAGGAGCCCGCCACCTGGGAACACCTCAGCCGGCGCCTGACCGTGCCGTTCCTCCCCGAGGGGCTCATCGCCCAGTTCGCCGGCTATGACGACCTCGCCGAGCTGGACTGGGACCACTACCGGCGCACCTACGGCAACATCGGGCGCCTGGACCTGATCCTGGAGGCCGAAGGCGACGCCACCAACCGGTACAAGCTCGCCAAACAGGCCGACGTCCTCATGCTTATCTACCTCCTGGGACCCGACGGGCTGCTGACCATGCTCGAGCGCCTCGGCTACCCCACCACCCGCCAGGCGCTGGCCCGGACCGTGGACTACTACCTCGCGCGCACCGCGCACGGCTCCACCCTCAGCCGAGTCGTGCACGCCTCGGTCCTGGCCCGCCTGGACCCCGCCCGCGGGTGGGCCACCTTCCGCGAGGCCCTGGCCGCGGACCTGGACGACACCCAGGGCGGCACCACCCAAGAGGGCATCCACCTGGGCGCCATGGCCGGCACCATCGACATCCTCATCCGGTCCTTCGCCGGCCTACACACCCAGGGCCCCACCGTTGTCCTGGACCCCGCACTACCGGCCGGGCTGCCCGCCATGCGCTTCCGCGTCCAGCACCGCGGCCAACGCCTCCACGTCATCCTCGACGAGACCACCCTCACCGTCACCGCTGAGCCGTGCGCGGCCAACCCACACATCCGTCTGCGAGTCGGGGAGCACGAAAGCGCCCTACCAGCCGGCACCACACGGCGCTTCTGTGAGCTCCCGGGCGTCGTAGTGACTGGGTTGTCAAGTTCACATGAAGAGCTCTGGCGTTGTCTGGCCGGGGCGTGGACGGCCTCGAGCGCCATCGACACCACCCCGGTGCCCAGCCGCGTGGTGCCAACCGACGCGCGATGGCTCATGTGGCCTCAGCGGTCAGCGTGCCCGGCGCTCGAGCATCCACCCGTGCCCGGCCGTGAGACGCTCAGCCTCCTGCGGCCCCCACGAGCCGACCGGATAAGGCAACGGGGACGGGCGCTGGGGGCCCTGCACCGGCGCGAAGGCGGTGAAGGCCGCCCGCAGGCAATGGGAGGTGGTGAACAGCGAACGGTCCCCGACCAGGACGTCGTGGAGCAAGGAGGCATAGGCGGAGATCGGCTCCCCGCCCGGCACCTCGGCCAAGTCGAGCTCGGTGTGCGCGAAGCTCAACGCCCGGCCCGGTCCCGGGGTGTTGACGGTGACACCCACAGCAAAGGCCCCGGGGCCACTGAAGTCGATCTCGATCGTGTTGCGCCCAGTGAGCGCCGCGCCCAAAGGGCCCTGGGGCGGACGCATGATCAGGGTGATTCGCTGGGCCTTACGAGCCATGCGCTTGCCGGTGCGCAGCACGAACGGGACGCCCCGCCACCGATCGGTGTCGATCCACAGCCGGGCAGCGACAAACGTGTCCTGCCTGGAACCAGCCGCCACCCCGGCGATATCGGTTTAGCCCTCGAACTGCCCCAGCACCACGTCGCTGACCGGATCCAGTGGCCGGAACGCCCCGATGACCGCATCCCGGGCGGCCACAATCGACTCCGGCTCCGCCACGTCCGCCGGCGGATCCATCGCCACCTGGCTGGCCACGTGGAACAGATGGGTGACCAGCATGTCCAGGGCCGCGCCGGTGGCGTCGTAGAACACAGCCCGCTGGGCGACGTCGAGGTCCTCGGGCACGTCGATCTGTACCTGCTCGATCCCGTCGGCGTCCCATTGCGAGCCGAACAGCCGGTTCGCGAAGCGCAACGCGTAGATCGCCTGCACCGCCTGCTTGCCGAGGAAATGGTCGATGCGGAAGACCTGCTCCTCGGTGAGCACCGTCTTCACCAGCGCGTCCAACGCCTCAAAGTCCACCAGCGACCTGCCGTAGGGTTTCTCGAACACCACCCGGGCGCCCGCCGCCAAGCCATGGCGTCCCAGCCCCCGGGTAATCACCGGATACGCCGCCGGGGGCACGGCCAGAAAGTGCACGACCAGCGGCTCACCGCCGCCCTCGGCCGCTAGCTCACGCCGCGCGCGGGCCAGAACCTCAGGCAGTGCACCGGGATCGTCATCGGTGAACCCCCCACCCGCGTAGCCGACCCGCAGGCACACCTGGTCCCAGTCCTGGGGCAGGCCCAGCTCGCTGCTCAGCAGGGAGTCCCTCAGCCGGGCCCGGAAGGCCTCGTCGTCCCACCGGTCTGTGGCGCAGCCGATCAAGCGCCACCGCTGGGGCAGCAATCCGCGCTCGTGCAGCTCCACCAGGGCCGGCATCACCATGCGGTGGGCCAGGTCACCAGTGGCACCGAACAGGACCACGACCACAGACAGTGGGGTTACGGTCGCGCCCCCGGGCGGCGATGACGAGCCCAACGTAGACCTCCGTCGCAGATACCGGCCGAGGACCGCTCAGGCCGCCGTGGTGTAGGCGTGCGGGTCGGCGTCGAAGAGCTCGGCGCAGTGCCCGCAGCAGAAGTAGTAGCGCTCGCCCTCGAAGTCCCGCGTGAGCCCCCTCGCCTCCGCCTGGGACTTCACCTGCGCGGTGCCCCTCACCGCGCAGGTGACCAGCTCCTCACCCGGGCCGGCGACGACGCCGTGGTGACCGTGCCCGTGGCTCCCGCCACCACAACACCCGCCGCCGCCATGATCCTCCTGACCGTGGTTCATCACGTTTCCTCCCTCTCCTTCAACCCCTACCCGGAACGGCGATCTGCCGCCCATCACGTGGGCGGTTTGTCACCGTGAACGACATTCCCGACCCTACCCCCAGGGGGTACAGGGCGGGTGTATATGGGCGTCTGCCAGAGGAACTCTTCATCGAAGTTTCACAGAATGCGGTTCGCTGTGGGGTCCGCGTTCCGACCCACCCGAGAGGTGGCACAAAGAAGGGGCCGCCCGCCGGGTAAGTCGGGAAGGTGAAGTTTCGGTCAAATATGGCCGATGAGCATTGTCTTGTAGTGCCACTGGTGAAACCCTGTACGCACAGCTCATTCGAGCGTGGGGACCCCAATTTCTTGCGCTCCAGGGTGGAGGGCGACGGCAATGTCGAGGCAGACAAGCAATCGAGCCCCGGGGACCAAGCCGATGTTCGTCGAGGACATCATCACCCGCGCCGGTGCACGGGTGACCCTCGCCGTAGGACGGCTGCTCATCGGTTGGATATTTCTCTGGGCCTTCATCGACAAACTCTTCGGACTGGGGTTTTCCACCCAACCGGAGGCGGCGTGGATCCGCGGGGGGACACCCGCTCAGGGCTACATCAGCGGGATTGAGGAACCCCTCGCCGGCATCTTCCAGCCGCTGTTCCTCAATCCCTTCGGAGACTGGCTGTTCGTGGTCGGGCTAGCCGGCCTCGGTCTCGCCCTCATGCTCGGGGTAGGCCTGAAGATCGCCGCCGTCACCGGCACCCTGCTACTTGGTTTCATGTGGCTCTCGCAGTTTCCGCCAGTGGTAGGCGGAACTAACCCGATCACCACGTCTCACTGGGTTGAGGCTGCACTGGTGATCATCTCGGCCCTCACCCTGGCCGGTGATACCTGGGGGCTGGGTCGCTGGTGGGCCGGCAAGGTCGGTAACAGCTGGCTGCGCTGAGCGCGGTAAGCATCGCAATTGAACCATCCTGGGTTCGATGGAGGGTCGCGATTTTGGGAGGATCGGACTCATCATGTCGAAGCGATACCCGCAGGAACTCAAGGAGCACGCGGTCCGGACGGTGCTCGAATGCGAGAAGGACTACAAGACGCGCTATGGCACGGTCAAAGCCGTAGCCAACAAGGTGGATATCGGAAATGAGAGCCTACGGGGTTGCAGTGGACATGAGCGAGCTCCCAATAGCGCGCCACGCTCAAGCGCGCAGGAGGGCGTCGCCACCGCCCGCCAGGATCGGCCTCAATGTCCGGTGACGAGGCTGACGGGGGCCGTGAGGTCCTCTCGCGCGCGGCCCTCGCTGAGGGTCGCTGTGCGCCGACGGGCCGGACCCCCGGCGCTGTGGCCGCGGCCCCGACGGCTCAGGACGCCGGCAGCCACCCCCACAGCAGCCACGACCCAGACGGCGACGGTGGGCAGGGTGCCGAGCCGGGCAGCTGGGGTCAGGGACGTGCGCAGCGGGAGCGTGGCAGTCATCTCCTCCGCCGTGAACAGCCCCGTGCGCTCAACAACGCTCCCATCGGGCAGGATGATGCCGCTGACGCCGACCGTGGAGACCTGGACCGTCGCCCGCCCGTGCTCCACCGCACGAAAGCGTGACATCGCCAGCTGCTGCGTCGACTCCGGGGAGTCCCCGAAGGAGGCGTTGTTGGTCGGGATGATGATGAGCTCCCCACCTCCCACCACGCCCTCGCGGATCAGTCCGGCGTAGGCGACCTCGAAACAGATCCCCACCGCCGCTTCGACCTCACGTGACAGCCGCTCGACCGGGATGGGCATGAGCCCAGGGCCCCGCCCCGCGGCCATGTCGGTAGAAACCCGGTCCACCAGTGGGGTGATCCGTCGGAACAGGTCCCGATAGGGCATGTACTCCCCGAAGGGAACCGGGTGCTGCTTGGCGTAGGCGCCGCCAACCGGCCCCCCTTCCTGCCACAACACCAGCTCGTTGTAACGAATGTCCTGGCCGGTCGGGAACCGCTGCGTGCCCAGCAGGACCGGGGCGCCCGCCGCTCTTGCGGCCGCCTCCACCAGTGCCGCCTGCGCGTCGTCGGTGCGCGGGTCGATGTCCGCGGCACTCTCCGGCCACAGCACCAGGTCCAGCCGGTCCCCCACTTCCTCGACCAGTCTGCGCGTGCCCCGGGTGTGGTTCGCCGTGACCTCCCGGGCCTGCACCGCCCACTCGGCCCCCAGCTGGGGAACATTGCCCTGGACCGCGCCCACCCGAAGGGTCCCCACCTCCGCCTTGTCGTCCAGCGGCAACAGTCCCGGCCCCAGAGCCAAGATGAGCCCCGCCGCCGCAGCGCCCATGGCAGTTGCAACTTGGGATCGGCGCGTCCACGCCCACGTCAGCAGCGCGCCGATGAACACCACTACGGCCGAGACGAGGACCTCCCCACCGTAAGGAGCCAGCCGCACCAGCGGCGCGTCGGTCTGGGAGAAGGCCAGCATCCCCCACGGGAAGCCACCAAACGGCCACGAGGCGCGAAGCTGCTCGACGGCAACCCAGATGACGGCCGCCAGGCATGCCTGCACCACGGGGCGAGTCCCTACCCACGCCGCCCGCCGGGTCACCGTCCACGCGGCGGTGAAGCCCGCGATGTACAGCGCCTGCATCATGCTCAACGCAATCCAGGGCACGAGTGCCCCGGTCGCGTGGATGACCCAGTACACGTGCGGCAGGAAGAACGCCACACCCCACACCAGTCCGGTCGCGGCGGCCTGCGCCATCCGCGCCCGGCGCAACGCGAGCAGCAGCAGCGCGACGCCCAGGTAGGCCAACGGCCACCATCCACGGTCGGGAAAGGCCAGGTTGGTCAGTACCCCACCGCCAGCGGCCATCACCAGCGGCCAGGTCACACGCGAGAAGGCCGGTGGTGTCGGGTCTCCAGGTGACCGCGGGGACGGCTTCACGGCCACACCCACACCGCCCACAGCCGTACCGGGCACCTGGAAGCCTCGACGACCGTGCCTGGCGCGTATGCGGCCAATCAGCCCCAGCAGAGCTGCGCCCGTCAGTGCCGGTGTCCACGGTCGGTGTGGTCACCGGCGCTGTGCGGGAGCACGTCGTCCAAGGGCGGCGCCTCTTGCGAGGTCCGCGGATCGCCATGTCCTCCATGGCCACCGAACATCATCATGACCATCATCAGAGGGCAGGCCAGCACGGCCGCGTACACGAGCGCGTCCCCTGTCGACACACCAAAGACCCGCATGGCTATGAACAGTCCGCCCATGAGCAGGACCATTCCCTTGAGGTGCCCGCTGCCGCTGTGGTTCACCGTCACTCCTCCTCAACAACGCCGCACGGAGCGGTAGAGGACGCGTCCCCGACTCACAACCCCGATACGTTTCCCCCATTCTCTGCCGCTCACCTAAAAGCCGGGTCTCCGTTCTGTGACGCTTTGATGAAGCCACTGCCCCCACAGCACGTCACAGCGCGGTGAGGTCGCACGGCACACCCGTCTCCCTGGGTGTCTGTGCCGGCGGCGTGAAGTCCTCGAACCGTACCGACGTATGCGAGATGGCCGATCTCTGCCGAGGGAGGCAGCGGAGTGCGTGTGCCTTCAGAACGGATCGGGCCGACCCTCATACAGCTTGGCGGGCGCGGCCAGAGCCGCTACTCGTTGTCGCCGCCGGTGTCGTACTGCGGGCCGCCGGCGGCGGTTCCGGTCTCCCCGACGTCGGGCCACTGCCACTCGGCGACCTCGGGGATGTCCACCCCGTGCTCCCGGGTGTACCGGCGGGCCGCCAGGCGCGCGTCGGACATCCGCTGCCGCAGGCCCGCGTAGCGCGCACCGAGGCTCGGGACGCGGTCGATGACGTCCATGACCAGGTGGTACCGGTCCAGGTCGTTGAGCATGACCATGTCGAACGGCGTCGTGGTCGTGCCCTTCTCCTTGTACCCGCGCACGTGGAGGTTGGCGTGGTTGGTGCGCCGGTAGGTGAGCCGGTGGATGAGCCAGGGGTAGCCGTGGTAGGCGAAGATCACCTTCTTGCTCGTGGTGAAGATCGCGTCGAACTCCGAGTCGGGCAGTCCGTGCGGGTGCTCCTTGGGGTCCTGCAGACGCATGAGGTCCACGACGTTGACCACCCGCACCCGCAGCTCGGGCAGGTGCTCACGCAGCAGGTCCGCGGCGGCGAGCACCTCCAGGGTGGGGATGTCACCGGCGCACACGAGCACGACGTCCGGTTCGCTGCCGTCCTCCTCGGTCCCTGCCCACTCCCAGATGCCCAGGCCGCGGTGGCAGTGGTCCAGCGCCTCCTCCATCGTGAGGAAGTCCGGGCCGGGCTGCTTCCCGGCGACGACGACGTTGACGTACTGGCGGGTGCGCAGCACGTGGTCGTAGGTCGCCAGCAGCGTGTTGGTGTCCGGCGGCAGGTAGACCCGCACGACGTCGGCGCCCTTGTTGACGACGTGGTCGATGAACCCAGGGTCCTGGTGGGAGAAGCCGTTGTGGTCCTGGCGCCACACGTGCGAGGACAGCAGGTAGTTCAGCGAGGCGATGGGCCGGCGCCACGGCAGCTCGTCGGTGACCTTCAACCACTTCAGGTGCTGGTTGACCATCGAGTCGACGATGTGGATGAAGGCCTCATAGGACGTGAACAGGCCGTGGCGACCGGTGAGGAGGTAGCCCTCCAGCCAGCCCTGGCACTGGTGCTCGGACAGGATCTCCACCACCTGGCCGGCCCGGGCCAGGTTCTCGGTGCGGTCGCTGTCGAGGAGCTCGGCGTTCCACTGCTTCGCGGTGACGTCGTACACCGCCTGAAGCCGGTTGGAGGCGACCTCGTCCGGCCCGAAGAGACGGAAGTTGTCCGGGTTGCGGCGCATCACCTCGGTGAGCCACTTGCCCAGCTCGCGGGTGGCCTCGGTGATCGAGGCGCCGGGGACCGGGACGTCGACGGCGAAGTCCCGCACGTCCGGCAGCCGCAGATCACGCAGCAGCAGGCCCCCGTTGGCGTGCGGGTTGTCGCTCAGCCGCAGGTGCCCCTCGGGCGCCAGGGCGGCCACGTCCTCCACCAGCCGGCCGGCGTCGTCGAACAGCTCCTCGGGGCGGTAGCTGCGCAGCCAGTCCTCCAGCACCTGCAGGTGCTCGGGGGTGTCTCGGGCGTTGGCCAGCGGCACCTGGTGGGAGCGCCAGGAGCCCTCGGTGCGCTGCCCGTCGACCTCCTTCGGGCCGGTCCACCCCTTGGGGGTGCGCAGCACGATCATCGGCCACCGGGGACGCTCGACCTCCTCGGCGTCCAGCCCGGCGGCCCGCTCCTTGATGTCGGCGATCTCGTCGAGCACCTCGTCGAGCAGGGCGGCGAACCGGGCGTGGACCGAGACGGCGTCCTCGTCGTCGAAACCGGCGGTGAAGACGTGGGGGCGGTGGCCGTAGCCGCGCATGAGGTCGGTCAGCTCGTCCTCGCCGATGCGGGCCAGCACCGTGGGGTTGGCGATCTTGTACCCGTTGAGGTGCAGGATCGGCAGCACGACCCCGTCGGTCTTCGGGTTGACGAACTTGTTGGCGTGCCAGCTGGCGGCCAACGGGCCGGTCTCGGCCTCGCCGTCGCCGACGACGGCGAGGACGAGCAGGTCAGGGTTGTCGAACGCCGCGCCGTAGGCGTGGGACAGCGCGTAGCCCAGCTCACCGCCCTCGTGGATGGAGCCGGGCACCTCGGGCGCCACGTGGGAGGGGATCCCCCCGGGGAAGGAGAACTGCCGGAACAGCCGGCGCAGCCCCTCGGTGTCCTGGGTGACGTCGGAGTAGATCTCGGAGTAGGTGCCCTCGAGGTAGCCGTTGGCCACCGGGCCCGGCCCGCCGTGACCCGGGCCGGCGATGTAGATCGCGGACTGGGCGCGTTCCCGGATCACCCGGTTGGCGTGGGCGGAGATGAAGTTGAGACCCGGGGTGGTGCCCCAGTGGCCCAGCAGCCGCGGCTTGATGTGGTCGGGGTGCAGCGGCTCGCGCAGCAGTGGGTTGTCCAGCAGGTAGATCTGCCCGACGGACAGGTAGTTCGCGGCGCGCCACCAGGCGTCGATGCGCGCGATCGTGGCGTCGTCCGGGCCCTGCTCGCCGCGTCGGCGCCAGGTGGTCGGGGAAGCAGTTGCGCTAGTCATGGTTCAGTACTCTCCTGTGTCGTAGCTCCCCCGCACATGGCACGCTGGTCCACTTCACCATCGCCCACATCGACCCCTTCTCGCCTCCTACTTTGGTCCTGGTGTGCCCCAGTTGCCGCCTCTGACCGCTGTGGCCCATCCGGCCCTTGTGTCCGATCACGTGATCCTGGAGTTCACTGGAAGGTCGCCACCATGCCGACCATGTCCTTTTTTGAAGCCTTGCTCTGCCGCAGCGCACCATGGCGGTGCTTGGCGCGGCGGATCCTGCCGTGGAGTACTCAAGGGTTCTCCCTTGCAGGTGAGGTGCTCGAGGTCGGCGGCGGGAGTGGTGCCATGGCGGCAGAGCTCGGCCGCACCGACCGGCAGGTACGTCTCACCGTGACCGACCTGGACCCCGTCATGGCCCGTGCCGCACGGCAGCGGTTGGCACATCTACCGCACGTCGTGGTTCACCAGGCCGACGCCACACGACTGCCGTATAAGGATGGGTCCTTCGACGCGGTGACGAGCTTCCTCATGCTCCACCACGTGATCGAATGGGAAAGCGCAGTGAGCGAGGCGTCTCGTGTCCTGCGACCCGGGGGGATGTTCCTGGGATACGACCTGGTCGCGTCCCGCGTCGCATCGCTGGTGCACCTGGTCGACCGTTCCCCACACCGACTCATCGAGCGCGGAACACTGGAGCCCGTCCTGGCGCGCGCCGGGCTTCAGGCAGTCACCGTGCAGTACTCGCTGCGCGGTCTAGTCCTACGCTTCGCCGCCCGCAAACCGCGCCCGCCACAGCCCGGTGGCGGCGCGATCGAGTCGACCTCACCAGCCACAGGCCAGGTCAGGCCGTGAACCGGAATGTGCCTGGCGCTCCGTGACGATGCGAGCCGGGACTCACGCGCGCGACGACGAGCGCCGACTCCCGTGCCTCAACAGCCGGGAGGTCGGCGCTCGTGAAACACCGCGGTACCTGCGGGCCGCGTGCGTCGCACGTCCCGCGCGGTGAGTCAGTGGTGGTGCGCTGGGACCACGTCCTCACGTCGCCCAGGTGCCTCTGGGCCACCGGCGGAAGGCACCTTGGGGGCGCCGTGCGCGGCCGCGGTGCTGGCCTCGGGGCTGAGGTCCAGGCGGCGCAGCAGCTGGGCGTTGAGCGCCACCACGATGGTCGACAGGGACATCAGGATGGCCCCCACCGACATCGGCAGGATGAACCCGATCGGCGCCAACACCCCTGCGGCCAGCGGGACGGCGGCGATGTTGTAGCCCGCGGCCCACCACAGGTTCTGCTTCATCTTCCGGTAGCTGGCGCGCGAGAGCTGGATCACCGACAGCACCGAACGCGGGTCGTCCGAGACCAGGATGACACCGGCCGAGCCGATGGCCACGTCGGTGCCCGCGCCGATGGCGATCCCCACGTCGGCCTGGGCCAACGCCGGGGCGTCGTTGACGCCATCCCCCACCATGGCCACGATGCGGCCCTGGTGCTGCAGCTCAAGGACCTTGTCGCTCTTGTCCTCCGGGCGGACCTGGGCGAAGACCTGGTCGATGCCCAGGTCGGCGGCCACCGTCCGGGCCACCGGCTCGGCGTCACCGGTGATCATCACGACCCGGATGCCCAGCTGGTGCAGTGCCTCCACCGCCTCGCGGGACTCCTCGCGGATCTCATCGGCCAGTGCCACCGCCCCGGCCACCTTCCCGTCGATCAGGACGTGCAGGACGGTAGCCCCGTCCTCCGACCACGGCGCGCTTGCCCGCAACGGCTCAGCGGAGTGCTGGGCGAGCAGCGCCGGGCCACCAACCTGGACCTCGCGGCCCTCCACGGTGGCACGCACCCCCACAGCGGTCGCGGCACGGAAGTTACTGGCCGGCGGCACCTGCAGTCCTCGGTCCTCGGCCGCCGCCACGATCGCCCGGGCCAGCGGGTGCTCACTCTCGGCCTCCGCGGCCGCCGCCAGACGCAGCAGGTCCCCGGCCTCATACCCACCGGTGGTGGTGATGTCGGTGAGCGCGGGCTCGCCCTTGGTCAGCGTGCCGGTCTTGTCGAACAGCACGGTGTCCACCACGCGCATGCGCTCCATCGCGGCGCGGTCCTTGATCAACACTCCGCCGCGGGCGGCGCGCTCAGTGGAGATAGACACGACCAGCGGGATCGCCAGGCCCAGGGCGTGGGGGCAGGCGATGACCAAGACGGTGATCGCCCGCACGAGCGCGCTCTCGGGCACCCCCAGCCACACCCACACGACCGCAGTGATGATCGCGGCGATCACCGCGTACCAGAACAGCCAGCCGGCGGCCTTGTCCGCCAGGAGCTGGGCGCGGCTGGTGGAGGCCTGCGCCTCGGCAACCAGGCGCTGGATACCGGCCAGCGCGGTGTCCTCACCAACGGCGGACACCCGCACCCGTAGCGCGTTGTCGGTGGCCACCGTGCCGGCCACGACGTGGTCCCCGACGGTGCGCAGCACCGGCTTGGACTCACCGGTGATCATCGACTCATCGACGTCCGCGCCGCCGTCGACGACCTCACCGTCGGCCGGCACCCGGCCACCCGGACGGACGACGACGACATCACCCAGACGAAGGTCTGCCGGGGCGACGGTGACGATCTCATCGCCCTCCACCCGCTCGGCCTCGTCGGGCAGGAGCGCGGCGAGGGAGTCCAGCGCGGAGGTGGTCTGCGCGAGGGAGCGCATCTCCAGCCAGTGCCCGAGCAGCATGATGACGACCAGGAGCGCCAGCTCCCACCAGAAGTCCAGCTCGTGGGAGAAGAGCCCCAGGCTCGCCCCGAGTGAGGCGACGAACGCGACCGTGATCGCCATCCCGATCAGCAGCATCATCCCCGGCTTACGGGCACGCAGCTCGTCGACGGCGCCGGTGAGGAAGGGCCGCCCACCCCACACGTAAATCACGGTCCCGAGCACCGGGGAGACCCACTCGACCCCCGGGATGTCAGGCAGGGAGTAGCCGAGCAGGTCGGCGAACATGCCGTTGAGCAGCACGGTGGGAATCGCCAGGGCGAGCATGATCCAGAACAGGCGCCGGAACATCGCCACATGATCCCCATGTCCCCCATGTCCGCCGTGGTCTCCATGACCGCCGTGAGCGTCATGTCCGGCGTGAGGACCATGGCTGTCGTGACCGGAGTGGGACGCATCATGTCCGTGGTGCGCTGCGGCGTTCAGTGGGTCGGTGACCTGTCCGGTCTTCGTCGGCATCGCTTGCCCGTGGGTGGTCTGGCTCCCGTGTCCCCCGCCGTGGGCGGTGTGCTGCTCGGCGGGACCGCGTCCATCTGGCCTGGTCCCGCCGTGCCCGTGATGGTGCTCTGGCGTGCTCATAGCTTCCCCTCGTCGACATCCTTCATCCATACCCCTACAGGGTATCCCTGCTGGGTGCAAGGGGGACGGGTGGCATTCCATTCCTGATCTGGGGCCCTTGCCGGTGATCTTCATGGGTTCTTCATGAAAGGTCGATCGATTGGCCCGGTCGGGCGGTCGATGCTTTCGGTGGTGATCCGACACCCATTGAGAAGAGGAACTTCGTGACAGCCCAAGAGAGCCCGACCAAGGTGACCGTGGTTCAGGCGCCTGCGTGCCACTACTGTGAGGACGCCGCTGCGGTTCTTGCTGAGCTCAGCGTGAGGTTCGCGTTGACCGTGCGGATGGTCGAGCGCGACTCGGCCGAGGGACGGGAACTGATCGGCCGGCACCGGCCGCCCATGGCGCCGCTGGTCCTGGTCGACGGGGAGTTCTTCAGCAGCGGACGCCTTCCCCGGCGGCGGCTGGAGAAGCTCCTCCAGCTGCGCACGGCCGCGGCGTGAGAAGGGCCTGAGCCGTGGGAAGTGAGCTCCTGACCACCGGCAGCGTCCTGGCCGCCTTCTTCGCCGGCGGCGTGGCCCTGTTCGCGCCGTGCTGCATCGTCTTCCTCGCCCCCAGCTACCTGGCCGGGGCGGTGAAGAACCGCCGGTGGCGAATCCTGCCCCTGACCTTCGTGTTCGCCGCAGGCCTGGCGCTGGTGCTGGTTCCCATCACCCTGGGCGTCAGCATGCTGTCCGGGGCCATCAACCAGTACCACACCCAGCTCTACTGGGCCGGTGGCCTGCTGATGATCGCCCTGGCCGGGCTGTCCCTCTCGGGCACCATGTGGTCCCTGCCCCGCTTCATGCGGGCCCCGGACACCAGCCGCGGCGACGGCGCCAGCTTCTTCGCCCTCGGTGTCTTCTCCGGGATCGCCTCCAGCTGCTGCGCCCCCGTCCTGGCCGGCGTCATGACCCTGTCGGTGCTTTCCGGGTCGGCCGCCGGAGGGGTGGCCCTGGGCCTGGCGTTCGTCTTCGGGATGGTCTTTCCCCTCTTCGTCATGGCCCTGGTCTGGGACAAGGCCCGGCTCGGGGAACGCCGCCTCTTCCAAGCCCGGCTCATCAAGATCCGCCTCGGTGCACGCACGCTGGTCACCAACACCGTCAACCTCGCCGTCGCGATCGCCTTCGCCGTCATGGGCATCTGGGTCATTACCCTGGCCGGCAGCACCGAGATGACCGGCGGCGGGGCGGTGCAAAGCGCCATCGGTAACTGGCTCGCCACCACGCTGGGCCGCGTGCAGGACTGGCTCAATCCCCTGCCCGAGCCCCTCCTCGGCGCTGGCCTCCTCGCCGTGGCGGGCGTGTTCGTGCTCTTCACCCTGCGCGACCGGCGCACCCGAGCCCCGCACCCCGCTGATCCCGAGACACCCGCCGAGGCGCCCGCCTGCCACGCCAGCCACGACACCGAAGGACTGCCCAGATGACCAGCACGACCCTCAGCGCCAAGGACCGACTCCGGCACAAGCACGCCGAGGAGAAGGCCCGGGCCCAAGCAGCCGCGAGCAAGGCCCGCCGCCGGCGGATCCTGGGGATCTGCGCGCTCCTCGCGGTGGTCGCGGCCGCCGTCTACGCCCTGGCCACCTCCGGAACGGCCAGCTCCGAGGAGACTCGCCGCGCCCCGGACTTCACCCTGCCCACCACGGCCGGGACCACCGTAACCCTGTCCGAGCTCCGCGGGGAACCGGTCATCCTCTACTTCAACGAGGGAGCCGGCTGCGCCTCGTGCACCGTGCAGATGGCCGAGATCGAGAAGGAGCCAGGCTTCGCCGAGGCCGACATCACGGTCCTGCCGATCGTCATGAACACCGCCGAGCAGATCCGCCTCGACATGCAGCGCTACGGCGCCACCACCCCCTACCTGCTCGACGACGGCACGGTCTCCGAGGCCTACGGCACCCTCGGGACCGGCATGCACCCCGGAGTCCCCGGACACGGGTTCGTCCTCATCGACGCCCAGGGCAACCAGCTCTGGCAGGGCGACTACCCCTCAATGTGGCTCGAGCCGGCTCAACTCCTCAAGGAGGCCACCTCGCGCCTGGACTGATGCGCCACAGCCGGTTAACCGCCGGCGTCCTGTCCTCCTCGGTGCGTCATCGCTCGATTTCCCGCCATCGCCAAGCTGACCTGAACCGCCGAGAGTCCGATGCTGGAGGGGGACCGCCGTGCGACGGCGTGCGCGTCGGCGCCGCCCCGACCTCATCGGTCCTGGTCGGTGCCCAGCATCTCCGGACGCCCGGCGATCAGGATCGAGACGTCGACCCCAGCCTCGGTCAGCGTGGGGATCAGCACCGTCTCTTCCTTCTCCATCCGCAGGACGAACAGCATCACCAGGGCTCGGGCCGACAGGGCGGCATCCAGACCCGTAGCGGCCTGATCGATGTGCTCGACCAGGCTCAGCAGCGACTTGTGGTCCAGCTCGAGTGCGGCCACCAAGGCATGCGCGCCAACGCCGCGCGCGACGTTGTACAGCACCATCTCCTCGGTCTGCAGATGCGCAAAGACCTCCCCGCGCAGGAAATCCACCAGCGCGCGGCGTGGCTGCTCGTGATCGTGCCCGGCCGCGACCGCGTTGACCAGGGCGGCCTCCCGTGCGGCGAGCCCGGACCACAGGTCCGCGTGGTGGTGATGCGTCGCCGAGGGCATCGGACTCCCATCGCGGCGGTTGCCGGAGTCGTGCTCTGTCTGACTCATACCAGTATTCACTAGCATCCCTGTGAAGAATGCAAGGGCAGTGGCGCCCCGGACCGGACCTGCCCGCGCCGCCCACGGCCGTCGTCGCCGGCTCCGGCGACCCGACGTGTGCGCGCAACGCGTCGCCGAAGTTTGCGCCGTTCACTCTCGGACCGCCCACCCCACACGCCGGTGTCCTGACGCGTCTCCAGCGCCCAGCCCAGACAGGCGTCGATGACAGGGCACTGCCGGCACACCGCTTTCGCTCCTCGACCCGTGCCAGCGCGGGCGCGGCATCACCCACGGGAAGAACAGCTCAGTTGAGTCCCCGATAGTGGTGTAGCGCGGTCGTCGAGCTCGTCGTCGTTGTAGACGTAGACGCGGCCACCGCGTGATCCTTCGAGTGAACCTC
>NZ_UETB01000001.1:0-441606 GCF_900116375.1 Georgenia satyanarayanai
GCATCGCCAAGTCGCGCACCGGTCGCGGCGATCACCGCCACGTGATGGGTCTCGGCGTGAGTGTCGACACCGGCGATGACATCGACTCGTTCACTGGTCATGATGGTGTTGCCTTCCTCCAGGGGACAGGCACACCGGCCAGGTGGGCAGACAAGACGTTGATGGGACTTTTGGTCGAGCTCCTATTAGGTCATGTCCACCTGGCCGGCATGCGTTACAGGCCCCGGCGAAGGCCGACGGATCATGTCGAAGACAACCCCCACAAAGAGGCGTCAGTCAGTGGCTGGGTCAGACCCCCGCTGAGGCCGTTACATCATCAACGTCAGAGGCGGGCACTAACCTGGACCGCGATCGACGATACCCGGGAGGACGGACGTGGCGGACACGCTCACCGCGCTCGGACCCGCGGACGTGCGCCGCTGGTTCGAGCAGGGGCTGAGGTCCCTCCTCGCCGTCCGCCGGCAGGTCGACGTCCTCAACGTCTTCCCCGTCCCGGACGGGGACACCGGGACCAACCTCGTCCTCACCCTCGCCGCGGCCGCGCGCGCCGCCGGCCGCCTCGGTCCGGACGCCGGCCTCACCACGCTCACCGCCGCCGCGGCTCGCGGCGCCCTCGTCGGCGCCCGCGGCAACTCCGGGATCATCCTCAGCCAGGCGATGCGCGGCCTCGCCCGCTCGGTCGCCGGGCGGGACGCCCTCGACGGCCCGGCCGCGGCAGCCGCGCTCACCGCCGCCGCCCAGGACGCCCGGCAGGCCGTGGCGCGCCCCGTCGAGGGCACGGTCCTCACGGTGGCCACCGCCGCCGCGCGCGCCGCGGAGGAGGCGACCGACCGGAGCCTCAGCGGGGTCGTCACCGCCGCCGTGCAGGGTGCCGCCCGCGCGCTCACCGACACCCGCAGCCAGCTCCCCGTCCTCGCCGAGCGCGGCGTCGTCGACGCCGGCGCGGCGGGCTACACCATCCTGCTCGAGGCGCTCGCGGCCGTGGTCGACGGCGGGGCCCCGGCCACCGCCCGCGCCCGGGAGGCGCTCGCGAGCCTCCCCGCGCCCCGCCCGGCCGCCGGGCAGGCGGCCTGCGCGCTCGGCGCGGGCGTCGTCGGCGCCGAGGGCAGCGGCGTCGGGGACCTCGAGGTCATGTACGTGCTGCACACGACGGCGCGGGAGGCGGCCGCCCTGCGCGCCCGCCTCGACGCCGCGGGGGAGTCGGTCGCCGTGGTCGGCGGCAGCGAGGGGGCCGAAGAACGCGGGCTGTGGCAGGTCCACGTCCACACCGCCGACCCCACCGCCGTCCTGGCCGACGGCGCCGAGCAGGTGTGCGTCCGCTCGCTCACCGCCCCGGCCTCCGGCGTCGTCGCCTGCACCCGCCTGCCGGGGCTCGTCGCGCCGCTCGCCGCCACCGGCGCCGTCGTCGTCCTCCACCCCGACCCCGCGGGTCTGGAGCGCGGCGTGGTCGACGCCGGCGCGCGGGAGGTCCTGCTCCTGCCCTGCGACGAGGAGTCGGCCGCCCTCGCCGCCCGCGTCCTCGGTGACGGGCCGCTGCTCCCGCAGCGGGTGGCCGTCGCCGCCACCCGCTCCGAGCCCGGCGTCCTCGCCGTGGCCGCCGAGCAGCACCCCGGGCCGCCGGCCACCGAGCGGCTCGCCGCGGCCGACGACGTCGCGGGCCGGGTCCGCACGGCCACCTGCGCCGTCGCCGGTCTCGAGGAGACGGTCGCCCGGCTCGTGCGGCCGGCGGACGAGCTCGTCACCGCCGTCGTCGGCACCGGCACCACGGACGTCGCCGACCGGCTGCGCACCGCCGTCCTCGCCGTCGCGCCGGACGCCGAGGTCCTCGTCCTCGGCGCCGGCGTCCACGAGCCCGAGCTGCTCCTGGGGGTCCAGTGACCGCCCTGACCACCCCGCTGCCCCGCCTCGTCGGGGACCGCACCGCCAAGGCGCTGGCCAAGCTCGGCATCGAGACGGCCTGGGACCTGCTGCGGCACTACCCGCGCCGCTACGGGGAGCCGGGCAGGCTCACCGACTTCACCGACCTGCCCGTGGGGGACCACGTCACGGTCAACGCCATGGTCGTGCGCACCTCGATGCGCTCCACCCGCAACCCCCGCACGGCGATGCTCGACGTCACGGTCAGTGACGAGCGCCGCGAGCTGCTGCTGCGCTTCTTCGGGGGGCGCGGCCTGCTCGCCAGCCGGGAGAAGCAGCTGCGCGGCGGCCGGGTGGGGCTGTTCACCGGCACCGTCGAGGAGTTCGGCGGGCGGCGGATGCTCAAGAACCCCGACTTCCGCTTCGTCGACGACGAGGAGGACACCGAGGCGGCGGCGCTGGAGCAGTCGCGGCCCATCCCCTTCTACCCGGCGAGCGCGGCGCTGCCCACGTGGCGGATCCGCGGCGCGGTCCAGACCGTGCTCGAGCCGCTCCACGAGGCCGACGTCCCGGACCCGGTCCCGTTCAGCATCCTGCAGCGCGAGAAGCTGCCCACGCTCCTGGAGGCGCTGCGCCTGGTCCACGCCCCCGGCTCGGAGGAGGACTGGCGCCGCGGCCGCGAGCGGCTGCGCTACGAGGAGGCCTTCGTGCTCCAGACCGCGCTCGCGGTGCGGCGCGCCGAGGCCGAGGCCACCGCCGCCACCGCCCGCCCCGCGCGGGCGGGCGGCATCCGCGAGGCCTTCGAGGCGCGGCTGCCCTTCACCCTCACCCAGGGCCAGCAGGAGGTCGTCGCCGAGCTGTCCACCGAGCTCGCCCGGCCCTGGCCGATGCAGCGGCTGCTCCAGGGCGAGGTGGGCTCGGGCAAGACCGTCGTCGCGCTCCTCGCCATGCTCCAGGTCGTCGACGCCGGGGGACAGGCCGCTCTGCTCGCCCCCACCGAGGTGCTCGCCGCCCAGCACGCCCGCTCGATCACCGGCCTGCTCGGCCCGCTCGCCGAGGCCGGGATGCTCGGCGGCGCGGAGGACGGCACCCGCGTCACGCTGCTCACCGGCGCCATGCCGGCCGCCGCACGCAAGGCGGCGCTCCTCGCGGCCGCCTCCGGGGAGGCCGGGATCGTCATCGGCACCCACGCCCTGCTCTCGGAGAACGTCCAGTTCGCCGAGCTCGGCCTCGTCGTCGTCGACGAGCAGCACCGCTTCGGCGTCGAGCAGCGCGACGCCCTGCGCGCGAAGGCCGCCACCGCCCCGCACCTGCTCGTCATGACGGCCACCCCCATCCCGCGCACCGTCGCGATGACCGTCTTCGGGGACCTCGAGACCTCCACGCTCCGGGAGATCCCGGCCGGCCGCTCACCCATCCGCACCTTCCTCGCCCCGGCCACGAACGCGCGGTGGACCGAGCGCACGTGGCAGCTGGCCCGCGAGGAGATCGACGACGGCGGACGCGTGTACGTCGTGTGCCCCCGGATCACCTCCCAGGACGACGACGTCGAGGCGGACCTCCTCGCCGATACCCCCGACCCCGCCGACAGCGCACTTACCGCCGACAGCGCACGTACCGCCGACAGTGCACGTACCGCTGACAGCGCACGTACCGCCGACAGCGCACGTGCCGCCGGCGGAGGGCGCGGTGGCGCCACGCCCGCCCGGCCGCTCGCCGCCGTCGACGAGGTCGCCGCGCTGCTGCGCGAGCATCCCGTCCTCGACGGCGTCGCCGTGGGGGAGCTGCACGGGCGGATGTCGCCGGAGGACAAGGAGGCCACCATGGCCGCCTTCGCCTCGGGGCAGGTGCCGCTTCTCGTGACGACCACCGTCGTCGAGGTCGGTGTCGACGTCCCCGAGGCCTCGGTCATGGTCATCATGGACGCCGACCGCTTCGGCATCTCCCAGCTCCACCAGCTGCGGGGCCGGATCGGCCGTGGCGCCCGCCCGGGCACCTGCCTCGCGTGGACCACGGCTCAGGAGGGCACGCCGGCGATGACCCGCCTGCGGGCCTTCGAGGGCACGACCGACGGCTTCGAGCTCGCCCAGGTGGACCTCGAGCAGCGCCGCGAGGGCGACATCCTCGGCGCCGCCCAGTCCGGCCGCGGCAGCTCGCTGCGGCTGCTGCGGGTGCTCACCGACACGACGACCATCGAGAAGGCCCGCTGGGACGCGCGCGCGCTCGTCGACCGCGACCGCATGCTCCTGGACCACCCGGCGCTGCTGGCGGCGATCACCGAGCAGCTCGACCCCGAGCGCGCCGAGTTCCTCGACCGGGCGTGAGGCGGGCCGTGGACGCGACCTCCCGCGAGCGGGACCTGCTCGAGCGTGCCGGCCTCGTCGTGACGGCGCACCGGGCCGACGTCCGGTTCACGTGCACGGTCGACCGGTGGCCGGGCGTCGAGCTCACCGCCGCGGTCGACCCTCGCCACGTCGACGCCTTCGTCGCCGGCGCGGCCACCGACGTCGCCGACCTGTGGCCCTCGCGGGACACCGGGGACGGCGCCATCTCGCTGCTCGCCACCCACCTCGAGGCCGAGCTGGCGAAGGCGGACGTCCCGCCCGGTCACGTGGCCCTGTCGAGCCGAGGGACATGGCTGCTCGGGCCACGGGACGCCGACGGCGGCGGACCGCCCGGCCGTTAGGCTCGCCCCCATGCCCGACGAGCCGTTCCTTCGCGCCCGGTCCCTGAGCGTCGGCTACGGCGAGGACCCGGTCTGCGCGCCCGTCGACCTCGAGGTCCGCCCCGGCGACGGGATCGCCGTCATCGGCGCCAACGGCACCGGGAAGTCGACCTTCCTCCGCACCGCCCTCGGGCTGCAGGAGCCGCTCGGCGGTGAGGTGACACTGCTCGGCAGCGCTCCCGACCCGCGTACCGGCGAGGTCCGCGCCGCGGTGGCTAGCGTGCTCGGTGACGACGCCTTCTTCCCCGCGCTCACCGTGACCGAGCACCTGCTCCTCACGGCCGTCGGGCACCGCGTGCCCGAGGCCCGCGAGGTCGTGGCCGACCTCCTCGAGGAGTTCGGGCTCACCGACCGCGCCGACGCGCTGCCCTCGGCCCTGTCCTCCGGCCAGCGCCGCCGGGTGCTGCTCGCCGCGGCCTTCGCCCGCCCGCGCTCCCTGCTCGTCCTCGACGAGCCGGAGCAGCGCCTGGACGCCGGCATGCGCAACCGGCTGGCGGAGATGCTCGTCCAGGAGCGCGAGGACGGCGGCGCCGTCCTCGTCGCCTCCCACGACCCCGTGCTCGTCGAGCGGGCGGCCACACGCGTCGTCCTCCTCCACGACGACGGCGTCCGCGTCCTCGACCCGGCCGCGGGCGCCGCGGCGATCGCCGCCCTGTGAACACGTCGGGCGCCGAGGGCTACCCGAGCGGTGGCGCCATGCGCCGCTGGACCCGGCTCGTGCTGCGCGCCCGCAGCAGCACGAGCGTGGGGGAGCTGCTCTCCGACGTCTACACGATCCTCCTCACGCTGGCCGTCACGGTCGCGATGGTCGCCGCGCTCGCCCGCAGCCAGGGCCTGCTGCGTGCGGGCGCCCCGCCGTCCACCGCGCTCGACACCGCCTGGATCACCGTCCTCCTCGCCGTCGCCGTCCTCGGGGTGACCACCGGCCTGCTCGCGCGTACCGGCCCCGTGTCGCTGGGCGGTGCGCAGACGGCGTGGTGGCTGCCGCTGCCGGGGGAGCGCGGCTCCCTCCTGCGGCCCTCCCTGGTCGCGCCGACCGTCGCCTCGGCGACCACGGGCGCCGTCACCGGCCTCCTCCTCGTCCTCGCGCTCGACCCCGCCGTCACCGCCGGGCACGCCGCCGCCGCGGCCCTCGCCGGGCTCGGGCTGGGCGCGGCCCTCGCCCTCGCGCTCGTGCCCCTCGAGGCGGCCGGCCGACGGCGGGTGGCCGGCACCGCCGGCGACCTCCTGCTCGCGCTCGTGCCCGTCGCCGCCCTCGTGCTCGCGCTCGCCCCGCCGGGCCCGCTCACCGTGAGTGGCGCGTGGTGGCCGGCCGCCGCGGCCGCCGGGCTGGCCGTGCTCGCCGGCGTCGCCGCCCTGCGCTCGCTGCCGCGGGTCCACGACACCGAGCTGCGCGAGCGGGGCGCCGCCACGGTGGAGCTGCGCGGCGCCTCGCTGACGATGGACACCCGCGCGCTGGGCCGCGCCCTGGACACCGACCCCCGGCGGGGCCGGCGCCGCCGCTCGGCGCGGCTGCGGGCCGTGCCGGTCCTTGTCCGCGCCCTCGGGCCGGGTGTCGTCCTGGCCGTGGCCGACGCGCGCCTGCTCCTGCGCGCGCCGCGGCGGCTGGTCCAGCTCGGCTGCGGCGCGGCCCTCGCGCTCCTCGCCCCGTTCGTGCCGTCCCTGCCGGCGCTCCTCACCGCCCTGCTCGTCGTCGCCGGGGCGTGGGTCGCCGCGCTCACCACCGCCCAGGGCGCCCGGGACGCGGAGGCGGTGCCCGCCGTCGACGCCCTCCTGCCCGTCTCCCAGCGCACGGTGCGCCTGTGGCGGCTCGCCGTCCCGGCGGCGGCCATGCTCGGGTGGACCGTCCCCGTCTTCGCGGTCCTCGGCCGGAACTACGACGACGTCGCCGGCTGGCTCGCGCTCGGCCTGCTCGCCGCGCCGGTGTGGGCCGGGGGAGCGGTCCGCTCGGCCTACCGGCCGCAGGCCGACTTCTCCGGCCCGCTCATCGTCACGCCCATGGGCGTCTTCCCGCCCGGGATGGCGACGATCGCCAACACCGGCCCCGACGTCGTCGTGCTCGGGTCGATCCCGCTGCTCGTCGCCGTCCTCGTCGGAGCGGTGACGCCGGTGCTCCTCGGACTGCAGGTCGCGCTCACGGCGCTCGCCGTCGTCCTCGCCGTCCGGCCGGCTCGCCGCCGGGAGCGGTCGTGAAGCCCGGTCTGCCGCGCTGGGTGGCGTGGGCGGTGGCCGTCGTCGTCGCCGCCATGGTCGTCGTCGCGGTGCTGCTCGTCGCCGCCGTCGTCAGCCTGGCGGGCGACGTCGGCGTCGCGGCGTAGGGTCGGTGCCGTGACGAGGATCGTGTCCGGGGCAGCGGGCGGGCGCACGCTCACCGTCCCCAAGGGGCCCACGCGCCCGACGAGCGAGCGGGTGCGCGAGGCGCTGTTCTCGCGGCTGGAGCACCAGGGCGTCGTCGACGGCGCCCGCGTGCTGGACCTGTACGCCGGCTCCGGCGCGCTGGGGCTGGAGGCCGCCAGCCGGGGCGCCGTGAGCGTCACGCTCGTGGACTCCGCCAAGCCCGCCGCCGCCGCGTGCCGGCGCAACGTCGCGGTGCTCGGGCTGCAGGACAGCGTGGTCGTCGTCGGCGGCACCGCCCGCGGCCACCTCATGGGCGCGCCGAGCACCGCCTACGACCTCGTCCTCGTCGACCCGCCCTACGACGTCACCGAGACCGACCTGGGGGACGTGCTCGCCGCCCTCACGGCGTGGCTGGCGCCCGACGCCGTCGTCGTCGTCGAGCGCTCGCGCCGCAGCCCCGAGCCCACGTGGCCGCCGGAGCTCGAGCGCACCGACGAGCGCCGCTACGGCGACACGACACTGTGGTTCGCCTCCACCGTGCCCGGCGAGGAGGCGGTTACCGTGACCGACATGGGCGAGCGGGCGGGGGAGCAGCGATGAGCCTGGCCGTCTGCCCCGGCTCCTTCGACCCCGTCACCCTCGGGCACCTGGACGTCGTGCGCCGTGCCCGGGGGATGTTCGACGAGGTCGTCCTCGCCGTCGCGCACAACTCCCGCAAGAGCTACCTCTTCGCGCTCGAGCAGCGCGTCGCGCTCGCCCGCGAGGCCGTCGAGGGCATGGACGTGCGCGTCGACGTCGTCGACGGTCTGCTCGCCGACTACTGCCGCCGCGTGGGTGCCGCCGCCGTCGTCAAGGGCCTGCGCGGCGGGGCCGACTTCGACGCCGAGCAGCCCATGGCCCTGATGAACCGGCACCTGTCCGGGATCGAGACGGTCTTCCTCGTCGGTGACGGCGCGCTCGCGCACGTCGCGTCCTCCCTCGTCAAGGACGTCGCCCGCCACGGCGGGGACGTCTCCGACCTCGTCCCACCCGCCGTCGCGCACGCGCTGCGCGAGGCCTTCCCCCACCCTGGAGGACCGCAATGACCGCCCCCGCCGAGGACCACGACGGCGCCTCGCTCATCGCCATCCTCGACGAGCTCGCCTCGCTCGTCACCGAGGCCCGGCAGATGCCGATGTCCGCGTCCGTGCTGGTCAACCGCGCCGAGGCGCTCGACCTCATCGCCGCGGCCAAGGCCGTGGTCCCGGGCGAGATCCAGGCCGCGGACGACGTCCTCACGGGCGCGGAGGACGTCCTCGCCGACGCCCGCGAGCGAGCGGCGCGCATCCTCCAGGAGGCGGAGGAGCAGGCCGAGCGACTCGTGGGGCAGGAGAGCGTCGTCGAGATGGCCCGCCAGCGCGCCGAGCAGGTCATCACCGCGGCCGAGGAGCGGGCCGCCCAGCTGGCCCGCGACGCCAACGACTACTGCGACCGCCAGCTCGCCCAGTTCGAGATCGACCTCGGCGCCATCACCAAGCAGGTCCGCGCCGGCCGCGACCGCCTCGCGACCCAGGACCCCACCCCGGAACCCTGACCCGCCCCGCCCGCCCCTTGCCCCGTCCCGCAACGTCGCAGCTGGTGGGTCCGACGACGCCGGCAAGCGCTTGCCGTGTCGGGCAGGTCACCAGTTGCGATGATGAGGGGTGGGGTAACGTGGAGCGGCCGCGGGCTGGCCGGTTGCCCGCAGGCCCGCCGTCTCACCAGGAGTGACCATGGACCCCCGATCACCGTTCGTGATCAGCACCCACGACCTCGCGCGCCAGCCCGGGACGCTGCGGACGGTGGAGCGCGCGGTCCCCGCCCCCAAGGACTTCGGCACCGCCGTCATGTGGGTCGTGCCCGGCTCGGACATCCGCCTGGACCTGCGGCTCGAGGCCGTCATGGAGGGCGTGCTCGTCTCCGGTGACGCCGGCGTCGAGCTCCAGGGCGAGTGCTCCCGCTGCCTGCGCGAGATCACCGAGTCGCGCGCCGTCGACGTCAACGAGCTCTTCTTCTACCCCGGCGCCCGGAAGGCCGCCCTCGCCGACGGCGACGAGGAGGCCGAGGACATGCTCGAGCTCGAGGGTGAGCTGCTCGACCTCGAGCCCGTCGTGCGCGACGCCGTCGTCACCGCGATGCCCTTCCGCCCGCTGTGCGAGGAGGGCTGCCGCGGCCTGTGCGCCGGTTGCGGCGAGCGGCTCGACGACCTGCCCGCCGACCACGAGCACGTGGACGTCGACCCCCGCTGGGCGGCGCTCGCGGGCCTGGCAGCGGGCGGGGACGACGACGCCGCGGACGGGACCGACGGCGAGGACCGCTGATGGGCCGGAAGGTGAGCGCCGGCCCGGCCCGTGACGACGTCGACGTGCTCCTCGAGCGCCTCGGCATCCACATCGATCCCGAGCTCCTCGTCCTCGCGCTCACCCACCGCTCCTTCGCCCACGAGGCCGGCGGCATCCCCACCAACGAGCGCCTGGAGTTCCTCGGGGACACGGTGCTCGGCCTCGTCGTCACCGAGCGGCTCTACCGCGTCAACGCCGAGACCGCCGAGGGCGACCTCGCCCGCATGCGGGCCGCGACCGTGAGCCAGCGGGCGCTGGCCGGGGTGGCGCGCGAGCTCGGGCTGGGTGACTTCATCCTCCTCGGGCGCGGTGAGCTCGTCACCGGCGGGCGGGAGAAGGACTCGATCCTCTCCGACACCGTGGAGGCCCTCATCGGGGCGGCCTACCTGTGCAACGGGCTCGAGCCCACCCGCGCGATGATCGAGCGGCTGGTCGCCGGCCTCCTCGCGCAGGCCGCCACGCTCGGCGCGGGGCTGGACTGGAAGACGAGCCTCCAGGAGCTGGTCGCCTCCCGCGGGCTGCCCGCCCCGACCTACGAGGTCGTGGGGACCGGGCCCGACCACGCGCGCAGCTTCACCGCGACCGTCATCGTCGCCGGGGAGGCCTGGGGCACCGGCGCCGGGACGGCGAAGAAGGTGGCCGAGCAGCAGGCCGCGGAGGACGCCTACACCCGGCTCCTCGCGCAGGGTGCCTGAGAGCGCCGATGCCTGAGCTGCCCGAGGTCGAGACCGTCCGCGACGGGCTGGCCCGGCACGTGCTCGGCCGGCGGGTGGAGGACGTCGTCGTCCACCATCCCCGTGCGGTGCGCCGGCACGCGGGTGGGGCGCTCGACCTGCCCGGCCGGCTCGCCGGGCGCACGCTGTCCGCCGCGGTGCGCCGCGGCAAGTACCTGTGGCTCGTCCTCGACGACGACGCCGAGGAGGCGCTCCTCGTCCACCTCGGCATGAGCGGTCAGCTCCTCGTGCGCCGCGAGGACACCGCTCTCACCCTGCCCCCGCCCGAGCACCTCGTCCACCCCCCAACCCCGCCCCCGCTCCCGCTCCCCGCCGCCGCCCCAGGAGCATCCGCCGACAGCGCACTTACCGCCGACAGCGCACTTACCGCCGAGAGCGCACTTACCGCCGAGGGCGCACTTACCGCCGAGGGCGCACTTACCGCCGAGAGCGCACCTACCGCCGAGAGCGCGCTTACCGCCGCGCCCGGCGTCCCCTCGGACCCCGAGCGGCACCTGCGCGTCGCCCTGCGGCTCGACGACGGCGCCCGGCTGTGGTTCGTCGACCAGCGCACCTTCGGCCACCTGCTCGTCGCCGACCTCGTCCCGACGGCCGACGGCCGGCCCGGCGGGCAGGGCTCACCGGTCCCCGCGCTGCCCGAGCCCGCGGCCCACATCGCCCGCGACCCGCTCGACCCGGACCTCGACCGCGCGGCCTGGGCCCGCCGGCTTCGGCAGCGCCGCACCGAGGTCAAGCGTGCCCTGCTCGACCAGTCCCTGGTCTCGGGCATCGGCAACATCTACGCCGACGAGGCGCTGTGGCGCGCCCGCCTCCACCCGCGCCGCGCGACCGACCGCCTCACCCAGCGCGCGGCGCTCGAGCTGCTCGACGCGTCCGAGGCCGTCATGCGCGAGGCCCTGGCCGCCGGCGGCACGTCCTTCGACGCGCTCTACGTCGACGTCGAGGGCGCCAGCGGCTACTTCGCGCGCTCGCTGGACGCCTACGGCCGGGCCGGTGAACCGTGCCGGCGCTGCGGCACGCCGATGCGCCGCGAGTCCTTCATGGGCCGGTCCTCGACCTTCTGCCCGCGCTGCCAGCGCCCCTCCCGCGGCTGACCCGACCTCAGAGCAGCCGCCGCGCCAGCGCTCGTCGCACGGCGGTGAAGGGCGGTCGGATCGCGCCGAGCGTGTCGGGCAGCAGCGGCTTGCGCACCACCGGCTTCGTGTGGCTGAAGGCCCGCACCGAGGCCTCACCGTGGTACGCGCCCGTCCCCGAGGCGCCGACGCCACCGAAGGGCAGGGACGGCATCGAGGCCTGGACGAGTGGCACGTCGAGACCCACCGCGCCCGACGACGTCTCCCGCAGCAGACGGGCCTGCACGTCCGCGTCGGCGGTGAACGCGTACAGCGCCAGCGGCTTGTCCCCGCTGCGGATGTGCGCGATCGCGGCGTCGAGGTCGGGCACCGCCACGATCGGCAGGACCGGCCCGAAGATCTCCTCGGCCATGACGGGGGAGTCGGGGGTGACGTCGGCGAGCACGGTCGGGGGGACGTACCTGCGGGCGACGTCCGCCTTCCCGCCGACGACGACGCGCGCGCCGGCCGCGACCGACTCGCTCACCATCTGGTCCAGCCGTGCGGCGTGCTCGGTGGTGACGATCCGCCCGTAGTCCGGGCTGGCGGCCGGGTCGGCGCCGTACATGGCGCGGATCTCCCGCGCGAGCAGCGGCTCCAGGGCCCGGGCCACGTCGGGCGGCGCGAGGAGGTAGTCCGGCGCGACGCAGGTCTGGCCGGCGTTGACGAGCTTCCCCCAGGCGATGCGCCGGGCCGCCGCGGGAAGGTCGGTGGTGGCGTCGACCCACGCGGGGGACTTCCCCCCGAGCTCGAGGGTGACGGGCGTGAGGTGCCGGGCCGCCGCCGTCATGACGATCCGTGCCACCCGGCCCCCGCCGGTGAAGACGATGTGGTCGAAGCGCTCCTCGAGCAGCTCGGTGGTCCGCTCCGGGCCGCCGGTGACGACCGCGACGCCGTCGAGGTAGCGGGGGACGAGCCGCTCGAGCACCTCGGCGGTGCGCGGCGCGAGCTCCGAGGGCTTGAGGACGGCGGTGTTGCCCGCCGCCAGCACCCCGACGAGCGGGCCGAGGAGGAGGAAGACCGGGTAGTTCCACGGCGCGATGACGAGCACGGCCCCGAGCGGTTCGAGCACGAGCGAGGCGCGCGCCGGCTGGTACTGCCACGGCACGCTCACCCGCTGCGGCGCGAGCCACCGGCGCAGGTGCCTGCGGGTGTGGCGGATCTCCTCGAGGAGCACACCGATCTCGGTGAGGTGCGTCTCGGTGGGGGACTTGTGCAGGTCCGCGCGCAGGGCGCGCTCGATCTCACCGGCGTTCTCGGTGAGCAGCGCGGCCAGCCGGTCCAGCTGCTCCAGGCGCCACGCCAGCGGCCGGGTCACTCCCGTGTCGAAGCGCTCGCGCACGCGCTGGACGACGACGGCGGTGGCGGAGGTCTGCGTGGGGGCGCTGGTCACCTCGCGAGGGTACGCGGGCAGCGCCGCCGCGCTCACGTCGTCCACCCGGCCCGCCCGGCGCACCAGGAAGCTGGTCCGGCCACCGCCCGCCGACCATGCGCCCGGTGGTGCGCCGTGCTCCCCGTCGACGGGGCGCACGGTGGTACCGGGGGTCGCAGGGTCGTGTCGCCAGGGCCGAGGACGGGCGCGGCGAAACGGGCGACACTGTCGAGCCACGCCCGTCCGCGCGGCCGGGCGCGCTAGGGTCGAGGCGTGAGCGAGCAGACCCTCTCCGGACAGCGCGACATCCGCGTGATGATCATCGACGACCACGAGGTGGTGCGACGCGGCATCGCCGAGATCGTCGACAGATCCGAGGGGCTGACCGTCGTCGCGGAGGGTGGCTCGGTCGCCGAGACGCTGCGCCGCGCACCGCTCGTGCGGCCCGAGATCCTCCTCGTCGACCTCCAGCTGCCCGACGGCACCGGCATCGACATCATCCGTGCCCTGGGTGAGACGGTTCCCGAGGCCCGCGCCGTCGTCCTCACGTCCTTCGACGACGACGACGCCCTTGCCGAGGCCCTCGAGGCCGGCGCCCGCGCCTACCTCCTCAAGACGGTGCGCGGCGCGGAGATCGCCGACGTCATCAAGGCCGTCGCCGCCGGGCGCACGCTCCTGGACGACCGCACCGTCACCCGCCGCCGCGCCGACCACGACGACCCGACGGCGGACCTCACCCCCTCCGAGCGCAAGGTCCTCGACCTCATCGGCGACGGTCTGTCCAACCGTGAGATCGGGGAGAAGCTCGGCGTCGCGGAGAAGACGGTGAAGAACCACATCACCTCGCTGCTGGCGAAGATGGGCCTCCAGCGCCGCACCCAGGTGGCCGCCTGGGTCGCCGGCCAGCGCGCCAAGGGCTGGCGCGCCTAGAGCGCCGCGCAGCGGCAGGCGCCTCCCTTCGCCGAGTACGCACACACGGTCACCAGCCCGCGCCTACGCGGCGCTCGGGGTGACCGTAGGTGCGTACTCGCGGGGAGGGTGGGGGCGTCTTTTCGCGGCTCGGCGGGTTCCGCTCAGGTGAGCGGGACCTGCCAGGACAGCAGCGTGCCGTCGCCGGAGTCGCTGCGGCCCAGGGAGAAGGTGCCGCCGTGGCGGCGGGCCCGCACGGCGAGGTTGTCCAGCCCCGAGCGGCGGGTGGAGGCGCGGTCCACGCCCACGCCGTCGTCCTCGACCTCGACCGCGACCCGCCCGTGGACGCCGGAGCCGCGGACGGTGACGCGCACCTGCACCGAGGACGCGCGCGCGTGGCGGGCCGCGTTGGCCAGCCCCTCGCGCACGACGGCGACGACGTCGTCGGCGATGTCGTCGTCCACGCGGGCGTCGAGCAGCTCGGCGGGGGAGGCGGCGAGGTCGAGGTCGTCGTCGCCGTCCCGCACGAGCCGTCCGTCGACGGCGATGAGGAGGGAGGGCGCGAAGCCGAGCCCGGTGCGCGCGAGGGAGGTCTCGCGCCGCAGCCGCTCGACCAGCCCGACGGCCTCGTCCGGCTCACGCAGGGAGTGGACGATGGACCGGATCTGGCGCACGCTCTCGTCGACGCTCGTGAGCGCGTCCTCCAGGCTCTCGGCGATCCACGCCGTGTCCGGGTTGCCGACGGCGGCCACCCGCACGGTCTCGAGCTGCATGCCGGTGGCGAAGAGCTGCTGGACGGCGAGGTCGTGGAGGTCGCGGGAGATGCGCTGGCGCTCCTCGAGGAGCGAGGAGACGTCCTCGGCGTGCCGGGCGGCCGCCAGCTCGAGCGCGACGGCGGCCTGCGTGGCGACGACCTCGGCGACCTCGAGCTCGGCGGGCGTGAACTCCGTCCCGCCCTGCAGCCGCAGGAGGATGAGCACGCCGCGGCCCACACCCTGGGACATCATCGGGGCGTAGAGCGCGGGGCCGTAGCGCGCGAGCTGCGGCACCCGCAGGGAGCGGGCGCGGGACATCGAGTCGACGATCATCCCCACGCCGTTGGCCAGCACCGTGCGGGCACGCCCCTCCGGGGGGAAGACGGCTCCGATGGCGTCATGGGCGCCCTCGCCGTCGGCGATCTCGCACATCCACGTGTCGCCCACGGAGGGCAGCACGATGAGGGCGGCGTCCGCGCGGGCCACCTCGCGGACCTTGGCGGCGATGAGCTCGAGCGCCTCCTCCTCCTCGGTGCCGGACAGGAGCCGGCTGGTGATCTCCTGGCTGACGGCCACCCAGCGCTCGCGGTCGCGGGCATCGGCGTAGCGCTGGGCGTTGACGACGGCGACGGCGGCCGCGGAGGCGAGCTGTTCCATGGCGCGGGCGTCGTCCTCGGTGAAGCCGCCGGGCTTGTCGGCGAGGTAGAGCCGCCCGAAGACCTGCTCGCGGATGCGCACCGGCACGCCGAGGAAGCCGTCCATGTGGGGGTGGGCGGCGGGCCAGCCACCGAAGGCGGGGTGGTCGGTGATCGAGTCGAGCAGGAGGTGGCCGTGGGTGGGGATCTCGGCGAAGATGCCGTGGCCGTGGGGGGCGTGGCCCAGGCGCCGCTCGGTCTCCTCGTCGACGCCGTGCTGGACGAAGGTGGCCGTGTCGCCGCGGTTGTCGAGGACGGCGAGGGCCGCGTAGCGCGCGCCGGTCAGGGTGCTCGCGCCGTCGACGAATCCCTTGAGGACGGTGTCGAGGTCGAGGCTCGAGGTGAGCCCGATGGCGGCGTCCAGCAGCCTCGCGCGTGCCTCCCGGTCCGGCATGACGATCCTCGCTCCCTGCGTGGGCGTGCTCACCGCGCCTCCTGCTCCACGGCCCACCGGTAGCGGGGCAGCGTCTGGAGGAGGTGCTCGTGAGTTCCTCTCGCGAGCACGGTAGCCGGTCCCTGCGACGCGCCGAGCACGACGACCTCGTCCGCGGCCGCCAGCGGCGCCAGGCGGTGGGTGACGAGGAGGACGCCGCGGCCCTGGTCGCGGGTGGCGAGGAGGTCACCGACGAGGCGGTCGGCGGTGGCCGGGTCCAGGTGCTCGCCCGGCTCGTCGAGGAGGAGCAGCGGGGCGCGGCTGGCGAGGGCACGGGCCAGGAGGAGGCGGCGGCGCTCACCGCCGGACAGGGAGGTCGCGTCGCTGTCGAGGAGGGTGTGGACGCCGTCGTGCAGGGCGGTGAGCCACTCGGCGAGCCCCGCGCGGCCCAGCAGCTCCACGGCCTCCGCCGGGCTCACGTCGCCGCGCGCGACCCGCAGGTTCTCGAGCACCGTCGTGCCGAACACGTGCGCGTCCTCGGCGGTGAGGACGACGGCGCCGCTCACGGTGCGCCGGTCCAGCTCGGCGACGGGGCCGGCGCCGATGCGGACCTCGCCGCGCCGCGGGGGGACCAGGCCGGCGAGGGTGAGCAGGAGGGTGGTCTTGCCGATCCCGCTGGGGCCGACGACGGCGACGCTGCGCCCCGGCCGCACCTCGAGGTCCAGGCCCTCGGCCACGATCCCGGTCCGCGGCCAGCCGACGGCGAGGTCCCGGGCCCGCAGCACGGGCGCGCCGCCGGCGGCGGGCGAGGCCTCGCCCGCCCCCGCGCGGGTCGCGCCTGCGCCGGTCGCGGCCCACGGCGCACCGGCGTCCGCGGCACCCGCGGCCTCCTCGACCCGACCGGCGGGGCCGCTCCCGGCGCTCGGCCCCGCCCCGGCGCCGTCGAGCAGCTCGGTGACCCGCACGGCCGCCTCGGCGGAGCGGACGAGCTGGACGGCGGCCGGCCCGAGCAGGGCGGTGCCCTCGAAGGCGGCGAGCGGCGTGAGCACGACGACCGCCAGCTCCACCGCCTCCATCGTCCCCGCCACCGTCGCGTGCACGCCGAGCACGAGGGCGGCGAGCACGGCGAGGCCCATGGCGAGGTGGTCGGTGCCGGCGGCCAGCGCGGCGGGCCGGGCCGCGGCGTCCTTCGTGCGGGCGAGGCGCTGCTCGGTCCCCGCGAGCGCGGCCCGGGCGCGGGGCAGCCCACCGGACACCGTGAGCTCGGCGGCGCCCTCGACCATCGCCATCGCCCCCGCGGTGAGCTCGGTGCGCGCCCGCGCCCGGGCGAGCTCGTCCAGGCGGGCCGCGCGCATGGTGAGCAGCGGCGCGGCCACGCCGGCGAGCAGCAGGCACGCGGCGAGCACCGCGCCGATCCCGAGGTGCAGCCAGGCGACGAGGATGACGGTGCCGGTCCCGACGACGGCGGCCACGGCGGCGGGCAGCAGGGCGCGCACGACGACGTCCCCGACGGCGTCGACGTCGGCGCCCGTGCGGGCGAGGACGTCGCCGCGCCGGAGCCCGGACACGACGTCGGTGGGGGCGTCGGCGAGGGTCGTGTAGACCCGCTCGCGGAGCGTCGCCATCCCGCGCAGGGCGACCTCGTGGGAGACCAGCCGCTCGACGTAGCGCATGAGGCCGCGCGCGATGCCGAAGGTCCGCACCGCCACGGAGGCGACACCGAGCTCGAGGACGGGCGGCATCTGGGAGGCGCGGGCGATGAGCCAGGCGGCCGTCGCGGACAGCCCGACGGCGCTGCCCAGCCCGGCCGTGCCGGCGAGCACGGCGAGGAGGAAGCGCCACCGGTCGAGGTCGAGGAGGTCGACGGCGCGGCGCAGCGCGCGCCGCTCGGCGGGGGACAGGGGCAGCAGGCTCATGCCGCACCTCCGGCGGCCGCCACAGCGGGCTCGCGCACCGAGCTGTGCACCTCGACGACGTCGTCGGCGATCGCCACGAGCCGCGGCCGGTGGGCGATGACGAGGACGGCGCGGCCCTGCTCGCGCAGCGCGGCGACGACGTCGAGCACGCGCTGCTCGGAGGCGGCGTCGAGGTGGGCGGAGGGCTCGTCCAGGACGACGAGCGGGGCCGGGTCGAGCAGCGCACGGGTGAGGGCCACGCGCTGCCGCTGGCCGAGGGACAGGCCCGTGCCGCCCTGGCCGAGGGGGGTGGCCCAGCCCTGCGGGAGCGCGGCGAGGACCTCGTCGAGGCCGCTGGCCCTCGCCGCGGCCTCCGCGCGCCCGTCCACCTCCCCGGACTCCCCGACGACGGCGTCGGCCACGGTCCCCGGCACGAGGACCGGCCGCTGGGGCACCCAGGTGACCTGCGCGTGCCAGGACTCCGGGTCGAGCCCCGCCAGGTCGACCGGCTCGCGCCCGCCGCCCGGCACGACGAGGACGCGGCCGCTGTCGGGGCGCAGCAGCCCCAGGACGAGCATCGCCGTCGTCGTCTTCCCGCCGCCGGACGGGCCGACGAGCGCGGTGACCCGCCCCGGCGCGACGTGCGCGGACAACCCGGCCGGAGCGACGACGTCGCGTCCGGGGGCGAGCACCCCGACGTCGTCGAGCACGAGCCCCCCGAAGGCGGGGGCGGGGCGGGTGCCGGCCGGCGGCAGCGGCTGCTCGAGCACGGCGAAGGCCTGCTCGGCGGCGGCAAGGCCGTCGGCGGAGGCGTGGAACTGGGCGCCGACCTCGCGGACCGGGCGGTAGGCCTCGGGGGCGAGCATGAGGACCGCCAGGGCCGTCGTGAGGTCGAGGTCCCCGTAGACGAGCCGCATGCCCACGGTCACCGCGACGAGGGCGACGGCGATCGAGGCGAGGAACTCGAGGACCGCGCCGGAGAGGAAGGCGACCTTGAGGGTGCTCATCGTCGTGCGGGTGTAGGCGCGGCCCAGCGCCCGGACCCGGGTGCCGGGACCGTGCTCGCGGCCGAGCGCCTTGAGGGTGGAGAGGCCCGCGAGGAGGTCGAGGAGCTGGGCGCCCAGCCGCTGCATCGCGACGAGCCGGTCCGCCGCGAAGCGCTGGGTGAGGACGCCGATGAGCCACATGAACACCGGGATGAGCGGGATCGTGCCGGCGATGATGGCCGCCGAGCCCAGGTCCAGGCCGGCGACGACGACGAGCGTGGCCGGGGTCAGCGTCGCCGCGAGGAGCAGCTGGGGCAGGTAGCGGACGAAGTAGGGCTCGAGGTCGTCCAGGCCGCGTGTCACGAGCGTGACGACCTCGCTCGGCTCGCGCGGCCCCCGCGGGCCGAGCGCGACGGAGCGGGCGAGCACGGTCGCGCGCAGCTCGGCGACGACGTCGGCCGCCGCCCGGTGGGCGAGCGACTCCTGCACCACCGTGACGAGCACCCGGGCGAGGGCGACGACGGCGAACCAGCCGACGAGGGGAGCGACCTGCGCCCAGCCCGCGTCCCCGTCGACGACCGGCGCGACCGCGTGAGCGACGAGGAGCGCCTGGGCGACGACGAGCCCGGCGGAGGCGAGGCCGAGGACCGTGGTGAGCGCGATGTAGCGGCGCGCCGCCCGCGCGTGGCGCAGCAGCCGCGGGTCGAGCGGCTTCACCTAGCGCCGACCCGTGCCCGGCCCGGCAGCCGTCCCGACACTGCGCTCCTCGGTGGGGTGCAGCCCCTCGTCACCGACGATGTCGCTCACCCACACCCGCTTGCGGAACACCCAGTACGTCCACCCCTGGTAACCGAGGACGACCGGCACGAAGACGAGCGCGACGATGCTCATGACGGTGAGCGTGGGCCCGGTGGCGGCGGCCTCGGTGATGGACAGCGAGAAGGCCGGGTCGATCGAGGAGGGCATGACGTTCGGGAACATCGTCGTGAAGATGAAGGCGACGGCGCCGACGATCCCGGCGGTGTGCAGGGCGAAGGCCCAGCCCTCACGGCCCCGGCGGGTGGCGGCGATGACGCCGATGAGACTGAGGGCGGCGACGGCGGCCGGGAGGAGCGTGAGGACGGTCGTCGAGTGCAGGACCTGCGCCCACAGCACCCACACGAGGGCGACGATCCCCGAGCCGATGGACAGGCGGTGGGCCAGGCGCGCGGCGCGCACGTGGATGGGCCCGGCGGTCTTGAGCGCGACGAAGATCGCGCCGTGGGTGAGGAACAGGCCCAGGGTGACGAGCCCGCCGAGCAGCGTGAAGGGCGTGAGGAGGGAGAAGAAGCCGCCGGTGAGCTGGTGGGTGCCGTCGACGAGCTCGATCTCCATGCCCTGGACGAGGTTGGCGAAGGCCACGCCCCACAGGATCGAGGGCAGCCACGAGCCGAAGGTCAGTGCCCAGTCCCAGCGGTCGCGCCACACCTGGTCGTTGATCTTCGCGCGCCACTCCAGCGCGCACACCCGGACGATGAGGGCGAGGAGGATGAGGAGCAGCGGCAGGTAGAAGCCGGAGAACATCGTCGCGTACCACTCGGGGAAGGCCGCGAAGGTCGCGCCGCCGGCGGTGAGCAGCCACACCTCGTTGCCGTCCCACACCGGCCCGATGGTGCGCAGCAGGACGCGACGCTCCCTCTCGTCCCGGGCGAAGGTGCGCAGGAGCATCCCGACGCCGAAGTCGAAGCCCTCGAGGGCGAGGTAGCCGGTCCACAGGACGGCGATGAGCACGAACCACAGCAGGGGCAGGTCCACGGTGGGGCTCCTCAGTACGCGAAGGACAGGGTCGGCTCGGGCTGCTCGTCCCGGTCGGGACCGGCCGGCTCGACGGGGGCGATGCCCTCCCGGACGTAGCGCCGGATGAGCCGGAACCACACGACACCGAGCGCCGCGTACAGCAGCGTGAACACGACGAGGGAGGTGAGGACGGTGCCGGGCGGCACGACGGTGGACACGCCGTCGGTGGTGAGCAGCATGACCTGGTCCACAGGGTTGGCCGGGTTGGGGTGGACCACCCAGGGCTGGCGGCCCATCTCGGTGAAGATCCACCCGAAGCTCGAGGCGAGGAAGGGCATGGGCAGGGCCACGAGGCACAGCCGCGAGAACCACACCGAGTCGGTGATCCGCCCCTTGCGCAGCAGCCAGAAGCCGGCCACGGCGAGGGCGGCGGAGCCTGCGGCCAGGCCGATCATGAGCCGGAAGCTCCAGAAGGAGATGAAGAGGTTGGGGTAGAGCTCGGTGTCCTCGTCCACGCTGTCGAGGTGGCCGTAGAGCTCCATCTGCTGGGCCTGGACGTCGGCGACCCCGGGCAGGTAGCTGTCGGGGCCGGTGAAGGCGCCGGTGCCGAGGAAGGAGGTGAGGAAGGGGATCTCCAGGACGTGGTGGATGTCCTCGCAGTCGTTGCTGCCGGGGATGCCGATCGACAGGAGCGAGAAGCCCACGCCCTCACCGCCCTGGCAGACCGCCTCGGCGGCGGCCATCTTCCCGGGCTGCTGCTCGTACATGAGCTTGCCCTGCACGTCACCGCTCGCGATGACGCCGAGGCCGGCGACGAGCGTCGCCACGAGGCCGAGGTAGGCGCCGGGACGCCACACCTGGCGGGCCTCGTCGGTGTCGCCCGACCGGGCGGCGCGCACCATCCACCAGCCGCAGATGCCGGCGACGAAGGTGCCCGCGACGAGGAAGGAGGCGGTGATGGTGTGGGCGTAGGCGGCGACGAGCGTGTTGTTCGTCATCACCTCGAGGAAGCCGCCGACGCCGTCGAGCTCGGCGCGGCCGGTGTCGGGGTTGTAGACCGCGCCGACGGGGTGCTGCATCCACGAGTTGGCCGCGAGGATCCAGTAGGCCGACAGCGAGGTGCCGACGGCGACCGCCCAGATGCACGCGTTGTGCAGCCACCTCGGCAGCTTGCCCTCACCGAAGATCCACAGCCCGAGGAAGGTCGACTCGAGGAAGAAGGCGGCCAGCGCCTCGATCGCGAGCGGCGCGCCGAAGATGTCCCCGACGAAGCGGGAGTACTCCGACCAGTTCATCCCGAACTGGAACTCCTGGACGATGCCGGTGGCCACGCCGAGGGCGAAGTTGATGAGGAGCACCTTGCCGAAGAACTTCGTCAGGCGGTGCCAGTGCGCCTTGCCGGTCCTCAGCCACGCCGTGTGCATGATCGCGACGAGGGGGGAGAGCCCGATCGTCAGCGGGACGAGGACGAAGTGGTAGACGGTCGTGATCCCGAACTGCCAGCGGGCCAGGTCCAGCGCTTCCACTGCGGCTCTCCTCGGTCGTGAAGGTGCCCCGACCGGGCACCTCCTTACCGTAGGAATCAGGAGAATTTCTCGACGGGACCAAGGTCCCGGGCCCCATGCCGGGTGTCCTCCGCGCTGCTCCGGGCGCCCTGTGCGATACTGCTCGTGGTCGAGGGACAGGTCCACACCCCGTTCAGCGGCCCGACGACGACGTAGGTACTCGCCTCGACTTCGCGCCGCCTCACCATCCGGGTGAGTGCGCTGCTTGCTGAAGCGGCGGGAGGCCTCGCCGGACGTCCTCCGGGACGGACGAGCGGCGCCTGCGAAGCCGTCGCCGTCCGAACGCGCCACCCGGCGTGGTGAGGGCGTGAACACATGACTTCCGTCATCGGCCCCCGCTGGTGACGACGACTAGGCCGCGGCGCTGGTGGTGTGGACGGCGACCGCGGCGAGGGAACAGTTCCATGACGACCACACCAGACGCCGGTTCCGCACAGCCCGCCGAGCAGCCCAAGCGACGCCGCGCCACCCGCGCCACCACGGCTCCCGCCCCCGAGCAGGCGCCCGCCGAGGCCCAGCCCGCCGCCGAGCCGCAGGCCGCGGCACCGCCGCGCAAGCGCGCTCCCCGCAAAACGGCAGCCAAGACGGCAGCCACGGACGCGGGTGCCGCGTCCGCCGACGCGAGCGCCTCCGCCGACGCAGGCCCCTCCACCGACGCGGCCGAGAGTGCCCCCGCCGCGCCGCGCAAGCGCGCCCCCCGGGCCCGCAAGGCGCCCGTTGCCGCCGACGACGCCGCGACCGGCACCGAGGACGCCGCGACCGCGACCAGCGACGACGCCGCTCCGGCGCCGGCCAAGCGCGCGCCCCGGGCCCGCAAGACGACGCCCAAGGCCGCCGCGGAGCCGGCAGACGCCACCGCGCCCGCCGGTGAGGCCGAGCCCGCGGCCGAGGCCGCGGCGCCCACCGCCGAGACCGCCGCCCCGGCCAAGCGCGCCCCGCGCCGCCGGACCGCCAAGACCGCCGAGCCGAAGGCCGTCGAGGCGCAGCCCGCGGCCGACGAGGCCGCGGCGCAGGCACCCGCCCCCGAGCCGACCGTCGGCGACGCGGACACCGCCGCGCCCGCCAAGGCGCCCCGCAAGGCCCGCGGCACGTCGTCCAGGTCCAAGACCGCCAAGGCGACCGACGCCGCTGCCGCGACGGAGACGACCACCGACGCCGCTGCCGCGACGGAGACCACCACCGACGCCGCTGCCGCGACGGAGACCACGACCGACGCCCCGACCGCCGCCGACGCGACCGACGCCCCCGCCGAGAAGAAGCCCGCCAGGGGCCGCGGCCGCCGCGCCGGCGCCGCCGCCGGCGCTCCCGCCGCCAGCGCACCCGCCGCCGAGTCCGGCTCGACCGAGGCGCCCGCGCGCAGCTCCCGCAAGGCCCGTCCGGCCAAGGACGTGGCCGCAGCCGAGCAGCCCGCCGAGGAGGCGGCGCAGCCCGCCGCCGACGAGGCCGCTGCCGAGCAGACCCCACCCGCACGGTCGCGCTCGCGCCGTCCCGCCCGCGACGCCGGCCAGAAGCTCGACGTCCTCGCCTCCTTCAGCGCCGCCGAGCAGGCAGCCGACGAGGAGACCGAGGAGGAGGAGTCGGAGGACGTCCGCCTGCCCGCGACGGCCCTGCTCTTCCAGGCTCCGGACCCGAGCCGCGCGCGCCGTCGTTCCCGCGCGGAGGGTGGCGCCCCGCGCCGCCGCACGGACACCGCCGAGGAGCCCGCGGCCACGCCCGAGGAGCCGGCGGCCGAGGCCGCTCCCGAGCAGCCCGCCGACACCGCCGCCGCGACCACCGAGGCCGCCGCGGAGACCACCGACGAGGCCACCGAGACCACGACCGAGTCCACCGACGCCGGCACCGGCGAGGGCAACGGCGAGGGGGGCAACGCGCGCCGTCGTCGTCGTCGCGGGGGCCGCGGCCGCCGCAACCGTGGTGGCAACGGCCGCGACGAGTCGACCGACGAGTCCGAGGACTCCGAGTCCACCGAGGACACCGAGGACCAGGCCGCCGCGGCGGCCGACACCGCGACCGTCGACGCGCAGGAGTCGGACGCCCAGGACGACTCGGACGACAGCGACGACCAGGCCGACGACGACGGCGAGGGCGCCAGCCGCCGTCGCCGCCGGCGCCGCCGCAGCCGCGGTGACGACGGCTCGGCGACCTCCCGCGAGGGCCGCGCGGCTCGTGACGAGATCACGGCCCTCAAGGGCTCCACCCGCCTGGAGGCCAAGCGTCAGCGCCGCCGCGACGGGCGTGACGCCGGTCGCCGCCGGACGACGATCACCGAGGCCGAGTTCCTCGCCCGCCGCGAGGCGGTCGACCGCGACATGGTCGTGCGCGAGCGCGACGGTCGCACCCAGATCGCGGTCCTCGAGGACGGCGTGCTCGTCGAGCACTACGTCGCCCAGCAGACGCAGACCTCGATGGTCGGCAACGTCTACCTGGGTCGGGTGCAGAACGTCCTGCCGAGCATGGAGGCCGCCTTCGTCGACCTCGGCAAGGGCCGCAACGCCGTGCTGTACGCCGGTGAGGTCAACTGGGACGCCATGGGCAAGGAGGGGCAGCCCCGCCGCATCGAGGCGGCGCTGTCCTCGGGGGACCCCGTCCTCGTCCAGGTCACCAAGGACCCGATCGGGCACAAGGGCGCCCGTCTCACCTCGCAGGTGACCCTCGCCGGTCGCTACCTCGTGCTCGTGCCCTCGGGCGCGATGACCGGGATCTCCCGCAAGCTGCCGGAGAACGAGCGGGCCCGCCTCAAGAAGCTCCTCAAGCAGATCGTCCCCGAGGGTGCGGGCGTCATCGTGCGCACCGCCGCGGAGGGCGCGAGCGAGGAGCAGCTTCGTGCCGACGTCGAGCGCCTCACCGCGCAGTGGGCGGAGATCGAGGCCGCCGCCTCCTCGGCGAAGTCCGCGCCGGTGCTCCTCAAGGGGGAGCCGGAGCTCGCCGTGCGCGTCGTCCGCGACGTCTTCAACGAGGACTTCCGCTCGCTCACCGTCTCGGGTGGGGGCGCGTGGGAGACCATCTCCACCTACGTCCGTCAGCTGTCCCCGGACCTCGCCGACCGGATGCACCACTGGACCGACTCGCGTGACGTCTTCGCCGAGCACCGCATCGATGAGCAGCTGGCCAAGGGCATGGACCGCAAGGTCTACCTGCCCTCCGGCGGCTCGCTCGTCATCGACCGCACCGAGGCGATGACGGTCGTCGACGTCAACACCGGCAAGTTCACCGGCTCGGGCGGCACGCTCGAGGAGACGGTGACGAAGAACAACCTCGAGGCCGCCGAGGAGATCGTCCGCCAGCTCCGGCTGCGCGACATCGGCGGCATCATCGTCATCGACTTCATCGACATGGTGCTCGAGTCCAACCGGGACCTCGTGCTGCGCCGGCTCGTGGAGTGCCTGGGCCGGGACCGCACCCGCCACCAGGTGGCGGAGGTGACCTCCCTCGGGCTGGTCCAGATGACCCGTAAGCGTGTGGGTCAGGGACTGGTCGAGGCCTTCAGCGAGCCCTGCGAGCACTGCGGCGGGCGTGGCTTCATCGTGCACGACCACCCCGTGGAGAAGGGCGCGACGCCCGTCGCCGCCGAGGGTGGCAACCGTCGTGGCAAGAAGCGTGGCGCCGCCCCCACCGGCGGTCGTCCCGCCGAGGTGGCCCCCGCCCCTGCCCCCGCGCCCGTCGCGGACGACCCCGAGGCCGTCGCGGCCCGCGAGGCCGTCAAGGCCACGCTGGCGACCATCGCCGCCGCGGCCGCCCAGGCGCACGCCGAGGAGGAGGACGGGACGGCGAGCGACGCCGCACCGGACGCCGCGCCCGTGCAGGAGAAGGCACCCGCGCAGGAGAAGGCGCCGCGCCGCGAGCGCGCCGCCGAGCCGGGCACGGTGCCGCTGCCCGCGGCCCGCTCCGCCGAGCCCGAGACCGACGCGCCCCGGTCCGCGGACGAGGTGCGCGCCTCGCTCGAGGCGCTCGCCGCCGCGCTTCCCGCCGGGCGCGAGGACGCCGGCGATCACGGGGAGGCGCAGGACGGCGCACCGGCCGAGGCCGTGACCGACCCGGCTGCCCGCCAGGCCGACGCGCCCGCCAAGGCACCCCGGGCCAGGGGCGGGCGGCGCCGGACCGCGTCCGCCACGGCCGCTGCTCCTGCGGAGGCCGCCTCCTCACCCGAGAAGGGTGCCGAGCCCGCGAAGGCGAGCGCATCCACGACGGACCCCGCGCCGGCGCCGGACGCCGGACCTGCGCCGGACGCCGGACCTGCGACGGGCGCGGCACCTGCCGCGGACGCGCCGGCAGCGGCGGCGGACGCCCCCGAGCAGTCCGGCACCCGCAAGCGCCGGTCGCGCCGGGTGACCTCCGGCGGTCCCGTCACCGCCTGACGTCAGCTCCCGCTCACCCGCCCCGTGCCCTCACGGGGCGGGTGAGCCGTTGAGGCCGGCCTGGGCACGGCGTACCGCCTCGTCCACCCGGGGGAGCAGGTGCATCGCGGCCTGGGCCGAGAGCTGCCCGTGCTCGCCGGCCCACTCCCGCAGCCCGGCCACCAGCCGCAGCTGCGCGCGGGCGTCGAGCGTGGCGGGCAGTAGCCACGCCGGGTGGCAGAAGCCCGGCAGCGCAGCGAGGACGACCTCGACGCCCGTCACCCGCACGACGGCGTCCTGCGGCTCGAGCTGGCGTTCGGCACCCACGAGGACGAGCTCGTCCGGGGTCAGCCACACCTCCGCCTCGGTGTCGAGGTAGGTGAGCAGGTGGGCGCGCACGCGCGGCACCCGGGCCCGCACGGACGGGTGCGTCGCGGTGGGCGCGGAGGCGAAGAAGGACGCGAGGAGCTGCGCCCCGGACAGGGGAACCCGTGCGTCGTCGTCCATGTGGTCAGCGTCCCACCGACCACCGACATCGCCAGGTTGTCCAGACGCCCGCCCGGTGCGAAGGTACGCAGATGGGGAGCGTGCTTGAACAAACAGCAGTCAGCGCGGAGGACGCTTCCGCGCGAACCACACTGAGCGGCTGGAGGGTGGTGCGGCACTTCCTGCGCACCACGTTGCGCACGGGGGCGATGCCCGTCGGCGCCAGGATCGTCGACCGGATCGTCGCCGTCGCCGAGGAGATGGACCACCACCCGGACCTCGACCTGCGGTACGCGTCGCTGCACGTCTTGGTCACCACGCACTCGCGGGGGACCCTGACAGAGGCGGACATCGTGCTCGCGGAGCGCATCACGGAGATCGCCGAGGAGCTCGGCGTCCCGCTCGACCCGCGTCGCGTCAACGACCTCGAGATCGGCATCACCGTGGCCAGCCCCGAGCGGGTCCGCGCCTTCTGGGCGGCGGTCCTGGGCTACGAGGAGGACGACGGCGAGCTGTCCGACCCCCACGGGCGCCTCCCGCACGTGTGGTTCCGGCGCGCCTCCGGCGAGGCGCCACGGGGGGAGCTCGACCTCGACGTCCACGTCCCGCACGACGTCGCCGAGTCACGCGTGCAGGCCGCGGTGGACGCCGGTGGGCGGCTCGTGTCCGACGCCGAGGCGCCGACACGCTGGGTGCTGGCGGATCCCGAGGGGGTCGAGGTCCGCGTGTGCACCTGGCGCGAGGGGCACTGAGCCCCCTCCCCGGACGGACGGGCGGCGTCGGGTCTGGCGTCGGTCGGCGTCGAGGTGTTCTACTTAGGTAATGCTTACCTCACCACAGGGCGCGACCACGGTCGCCGCGCACGACGTCCCCCGTGACGAGCGTCCCGCGTACCGGCCCTTCGCCGTCGAGGTCTCCGGCGTGCGGGTCCTCGGCCCGAGCTTCCGCCGGGTCACCCTCACCGGCCCCGACCTGCGGTGGTTCGGCACCCACGGCCACGACCAGCGGGTCAAGCTCCTGCTGCCGCTCGCGGACGGCCACCTCACCGACGTCGGCCAGGAGGACGAGGAGACCATCCTCGCCGGCACCTGGTACGAGCGCTGGCGCCAGACGCCGGAGGACCGGCGCGGCCCCTTCCGCACCTACACCGTGCGCGCCGTGCGGCCCGCCGACCGCGAGGTCGACATCGACATGGTCCTCCACGGCGACGTCGGCCCCGCCTCGCGCTGGCTCACCCGCGCCCAGGCGGGGGACCGTCTCGTCCTCGTCGGTCCTGACACCCGCTCCCGCGACCACACGATCGGCGCCGACTGGGCTCCCGGGACCGCCACCGAGCTCCTTCTCGCCGGTGACGAGACCGCCGCCCCGGCGATCTGCTCCATCCTCGAGAGCCTGCCGCCCGGCCGGCGCGCCACCGCCTTCGTCGAGGTCCCCGCGGCCGGGGACGTCCTCGACGTCGCCCTGCCGCCCGGCGCGGAGCTCACCTGGCTCGTCCGCGGCGACCGCGCCCACGGCGAGGAGCTCCTCCCGGCGGTCCGCACCTGGGTCGCCGGCCATGCCGCCGTCGTCGACGACGCCCGCGCCGTCGTCCGCCAGGCGCTGGAGGACGTCGACGTCGACACCCAGCTGCTCTGGGACTCCCCGGTCCTGCAGATCCAGCCGATCGACAGCTGTGGCCGCGGCGAGCGGTGCGGGTCGGACTTCTACGCCTGGTTCGCCGGTGAGGCCGCCGTCATCAAGGCGCTGCGCCGCCTGCTCGTCAGCGAGGCGGGGGTCTGCCGGCGCCGCGTCGCGTTCATGGGCTACTGGCGCCAGGGCCGCGCCGAGGCGCAGTGACCGGCCGCACCACCCGTCGATGACCCAGACCCTCACCCCGAGGCCCGAGCGACGACAACCGGACCTCACCCGGCGCCGGCTGCTCGCGCTCGCCGCAGCGACCGTCGTGCTCCTCGTCGTCCTCGCCGCCAGCCTGGCCCTCGGGGCCCGGGACATCCCCCTCGGCACCGTCGTGGAGGCGCTGACGGACCGGGTACCGAGCGACAACGACCACAACGTCGTCCTCGACCAGCGCCTGCCGCGCACCGTCACCGGGCTCCTCGTCGGTGCCGCGCTGGGACTGGCCGGCACCGTCATGCAGGGGGTCACGCGCAACCCGCTCGCCGACCCCGGGCTCCTCGGCATCAACGCGGGCGCCTCCCTCGCCGTCGTCCTGGCGATCACCGGCCTGGGGATCACCAGCCCCTCGGGCTACGTGTGGTTCGCCTTCGCGGGCGCCGCGGCCGCGATGGTCGTCGTCTACGGCATCGGGTCGACGGGCCGCTCCGGCACCACGCCGGTGAAGCTCGCCCTCGTCGGCACCGCGCTCACCGCGGGCATCACCTCGGTGCTCACCCTGCTGCTCCTCGGGAGCACGTCGGCGACCAACACCTACCGGTTCTGGGCCGTGGGCTCACTGGCCGGTCGGGGGAGCGGGACCGGCGCCGACGTCGTCCTCACCCTCCTGCCGTTCCTCGCGGTCGGCGCCGCCCTCGCCCTGCTGTCCGGCCGGGCGCTCAACCTGCTGTCCATGGGCGAGGACCTCGCCCGCGGTCTCGGTCTGCACATCCGCCGCTCCCGGCTGCTCGCCGTGCTCGCCGCCGTGCTCCTCGCCGGCGCGGCGACCGCCCTCGCCGGGCCCGTCGTCTTCATCGGGCTCGTCGTGCCGCACATCGTCCGCCCCCTCACCGGCCCGGACTACCGCTGGGTCCTCGCCTTCGCCGTCGTCGTCGGACCCGCGCTCCTCCTCATCGCCGACGTCATCGGGCGCCTGGTCGCCCGGCCCGGGGAGCTCGAGGTCGGTCTCGTCGTCGCCCTCGTCGGCGCGCCCGTCATGATCGCCATCGTCCGTCGCTCCCGGCTGGCCGGACTGTGACGACGACCCTCGCCCCCGTACCCGCGCACGAGGTCCTGCGCACCGTCCGCCACGCCCGACGACGACGCACCCTCACCGTCACGCTCCTCCTCACCACCGCGGTGCTCGGGCTCGCCTGGCTCAGCCTCGTGTGGGGCGGCCACACCGCCGAGACGCTCGACTACCTCGCCGGGCTGTTCGGCGGGGGAGAGGGGGGCGGTGAGTTCACCATCGGGCGACTGCGCCTGCCGCGCGTCGTGCTCGGCGTGCTCGTCGGGGTCGCCCTCGGGATCGCCGGCGGGATCTTCCAGTCGGTCCTCGGCAACCCGCTCGCCAGCCCCGACATCCTCGGCGTCAGCGGCGGGGCGAGCCTCGCCGCGGCGTTCGCGATCCTCGCCCTCGGGCTCAGCGGTGCCGTCGTCGGCCTGGCCGCCTTCCTCGGGGCCACCGCCGTGGCCGCCGCGATCTACCTGCTCGCCTGGCGTGACGGCGTCACCGGGTTCCGCTTCGTGCTCATCGGCGTCGCCGCGGCCTTCGTCGTCAACGGTGCGATCGGATACCTCCTCACCCGTGGTGAGGTCAACGACGTCCGGTCCGCGCTCGTGTGGATGGTCGGCAGCATCGGTACCCCCCGGTGGGGCGACGTCACCGTGCTCGCCGTCGTCGTCGCGGCGCTTACCCCGCTCGTCGTCGCGGTCGCCCGCCAGCTGCGTGCGCTCGGGCTCGGCGACGAGGCCGCCGGCGGCCTGGGCGTGCGGGTCGAGCGCACCCGGCTGCTCGCCCTCGCGCTCGCCGTCGCCCTCACCGCCTCGGCCACCGCTCTCGCCGGCCCGGTCGCGTTCGTCGCCTTCGTCTCCGCGCCCATCGCGCGGCGCCTCCTGCCGACCGGCGGGACGGTGCTCGGCCAGGCCGCCCTCGTCGGCGCCGTCGTCGTCCTCGCCGCCGAGATCGTCGCCCAGCACCTCATCCCCTCCCTGGAGGTCCCCGTGGGAATCGTCACCGGCGCCGTCGGGGCCGCGTACCTGCTGTGGCTGCTCGCCACCGCCGACCGTCGGGCAGGCACCCCGTGACCGCCGCCCACGAGCTGCGCGCCGCCGGGCTCTGCCTCGCCTACGACGGCCGGGAGGTCATCACCGGGCTCGACCTCGCGCTGCCGCCCGGCGCCGTCACCGCCGTCGTCGGCCCCAACGGCTGCGGCAAGTCGACCCTCCTCCGCGGCCTGGCACGGCTGCTGCGGCCGGCCGGCGGGAGCGTGCTCCTCGACGGCCGGCCCCTCCACTCCCTGCCCTCCCGGGAGGTCGCGCGCACGATCGGGATCCTCCCGCAGAGCCCGACCGCGCCGGAGGGCATCACCGTCGCCGACCTCGTGGGCCGCGGGCGCCACCCCCACCAGGGCTGGTTCCGTCAGTGGGACGCGGCGGACGACGGCGTCGTCGCCGCGGCACTCGACGCCACCGGAACGCTCGAGCTCGCCTCCCGGCGGGTCGACGAGCTGTCCGGAGGGCAGCGCCAGCGGGTGTGGATCGCGATGGCCCTGGCCCAGGACCCCGACATCCTGCTGCTCGACGAGCCGACGACCTTCCTCGACGTCACCCACCAGCTCGAGGTCCTCGACCTGCTCGCCGACCTCAACCGCCAGCGCGGCACGACCGTGGCCATGGTCCTTCACGACCTCAACCTCGCCGCGCGGTACGCCGACCACCTCGTCGTCATGTGCGAGGGCGAGATCACCGCCCTCGGACGGCCCGACGAGGTCCTCACCGCCGAGCTCGTGGCCGACGCGTTCGCTCTCCAGGCGCGCGTCGTGCCCGACCCGGTGACCGGTTCGCCCATGGTCGTGCCCATCGGCCGCTCCGGAGCCGTCAGGCGACCGGCGGCCGGGCTCGGCCTGCCCTGACCACCCGCCCCGACCCCCGCCCACACCCCTGAACAAGGAGACCTCAGTGTCCCGACGCTTCATCCCGGTGGCGCTCACCGCCACCGTGGCCCTCGCCCTGTCCGCGTGCGGCAGCTCGGAGGAGCCCGCCGACGACACCACCGACGAGCAGGCCCTCACCATCGAGCACGCCTTCGGCAGCACGGAGATCCCCGCCGACGCGACCGACGTCGTCACCCTCGGCTGGGGCTCCACCGAGGCCGCCCTCGCGCTCGGGGTGGTCCCTGTCGGGATCGAGGCCCAGACCTATGCCGTCGACGAGAACGGGCTGCTGCCGTGGGTCAACGAGGCGCTCGGCGAGGTCGAGGCCGAGCCGACGATCCTCCCGGCCACCGTCGAGGAGCCGGCCTACGAGGACATCGACGCGCTCGACCCCGACCTCATCCTCGCGCCCTACTCGGGCATCACCGAGGAGCAGTACGAGATCCTCGGCGAGATCGCCCCGACCGTCGTCTACCCCGAGGAGCCGTGGACCACGCCGTGGCGCGACGTCGTCTCGATCGTCGGGGAGTCCCTCGGCATGACGCAGGAGGCCGAGGAGCTCGTCACCGAGCTCGACGCCACCCTGGAGGAGACGGCCGCCGCCCACCCCGAGCTCAGCGGTGTCACCGTCGCCGCGATCTGGGACGTCGGCGGCACGTTCTACGTCTACAAGCCGGCCGACTCGCGCGTCGACTTCCTCCTCGACCTCGGCCTGGAGAGCGCCCCGTCCGTCGAGGAGCTCGACTCCGGCGGGGAGAGCTTCGTCTACTCGCTGTCCTACGAGCAGACCGACCAGCTCGAGGCCGACGTCGTCGTCAACTACGCCAGCACCGAGGAGGAGGTCGAGACCTTCCTGTCCCAGTCCTACGCCCAGGCGATCCCGGCCGTGCAGGACGGTGCGATCGCCAACATCACCGGCGACCAGCTCATCGCGGCGATGTCCCCGCCCACCGCGCTGTCCATCGACTGGGGCCTGGAGGACTACGTCGAGGCGATCAGCGCCGCCGTCGACCAGGTCGGCTGACCCGCCGCGGCCCGGGCCCCGCCCGGGCCGCGGCACCGGCGTAGGATGGTCCCGCGAGCCGGGCGTGGTGTGCGCGAAACCACACCGGATCCGCGGGCCTGGGGGGCCGCGGACATTTGCCCGACGGGGACGCGCCGCGTACCCTGGAACGTCGGTGCGTCTCAGACGCACCTCCCCTTGTGCGTCTCGTGCGCGCCGGTCGCCCGGCCGCTGCGCGAGGCCCCGTAACGACAGAGATGAGCAGCAACGTGGTGTACGCGATCGTCAAGGCCGGCGGCCGACAGGAGAAGGTGTCCGTCGGCGACGTCGTCGTCATGAACAAGGTTGACGGCAAGGCTGGTGAGACCGTCAACCTCACCCCGCTCATGCTCGTTGACGGCGACAAGGTGACCACCGGTGCGGACGACCTGGCCAAGGTCACCGTCACCGCCGAGATCGTGCGTGCCGAGCGCGGCAAGAAGATCACGATCATGAAGTTCAAGAACAAGACCGGCTACCGCAAGCGCCAGGGCCACCGCCAGGAGCTGACCCGCGTCAAGGTCACCGGCATCAACTGATCGTCGCGGCCCTCCCCGGGCCGTCCCCCTCGTTCGCACGACACGAAAGCAGGCCCAGAGATGGCACACAAGAAGGCCGGCAGCTCCTCCCGGAACGGCCGCGACTCGAACGCGCAGCGCCTCGGCGTCAAGCGCTTCGGCGGCCAGGTCGTCAACGCCGGTGAGATCATCGTCCGCCAGCGCGGCACCAAGTTCCACCCCGGCGACAACGTCGGCCGCGGCAAGGACGACACCCTGTTCGCCCTGGCCGCCGGCGCCGTCGAGTTCGGCACGCGCCGTGGCCGCAAGACGGTCAACATCGTCGCGGCCGAGGCCTGAGCGACAGCGCTTCACGCTTCCCGGCGGGGGCGGACGGCACGAGCCGTCCGCCCCCGCTGCTGTACCCGGCCCCAGTCCTAGGAGGAGAGATGGCCAGCTTCGTCGACCGTGTCGTGCTGCACGTGGCAGGCGGAAACGGTGGCAACGGTGTCGCCTCCATCCGCCGAGAGAAGTTCAAGCCCCTCGGCGGGCCCGACGGCGGCAACGGCGGCAGCGGTGGTGACGTCATCCTCGAGGTCGACCCGCAGACGACGACGCTGCTCGCCTACCACCACTCCCCGCACCGCCGGGCCACGAACGGCGCCCAGGGCGCGGGAGACATGCGCAACGGACGCAACGGAGAGGACCTCGTCCTGGCTGTGCCGGACGGCACCGTCGTCAAGACCGCCGACGGAGAGGTGCTGGCCGACCTCGTCGGTGCCGGTACGCGGCTCGTCGCGGCCGCCGGTGGACGTGGCGGGCTGGGCAACGCCGCCCTCGCCTCCCCGCGCCGTAAGGCCCCCGGCTTCGCCCTCCTCGGTGAGGAGGGGGAGACCGCCGACCTCGTCCTCGAGCTCAAGAGCGTCGCGGACGTCGCGCTCGTCGGCTTCCCCAGCGCGGGCAAGTCGAGCCTCATCGCGGCGCTGTCCGCGGCGCGGCCGAAGATCGCCGACTACCCGTTCACCACGCTCGTGCCCAACCTCGGCGTCGTCCAGGCCGGCGACGAGCGCTTCACCGTGGCCGACGTGCCCGGCCTCATCCCCGGCGCGAGCCAGGGCAAGGGCCTGGGGCTGGACTTCCTGCGCCACATCGAGCGCTGCGCCGTCATCGTCCACGTCCTGGACTGCGCCACCCTCGAGCCGGGCCGGGACCCGGTGAGCGACCTGGACACCATCGAGGCGGAGCTCTCGGCCTACGCCGAGGACCTCACGGTGAGCGGCCGGCTGCCGCTGGGGGAGCGGCCGCGCGTCGTCGTCCTCAACAAGATCGACGTGCCCGAGGCGCGTGAGCTCGCGGACATGGTGCGCGCCGAGCTCGAGGGACGCGGCCTGCCCGTCCACGAGGTGTCCGCCGCCAGCCACGAGGGCCTGCGCCCGCTGTCCTTCGCGCTGGCCAAGCTCGTCGCCCAGGCCCGGGCCGCCGCGCCGCCCGCCGAGCCGGCACGCGTCGTGCTGCGTCCCAGGGCCGTCGACGACGCAGGGTTCACCGTCACCCGGCGCAACCGCCACGAGGGCCACTTCTTCCAGGTCCGCGGCTCCAAGCCCGAGCGGTGGGTCCGCCAGACCGACTTCGCCAACGACGAGGCCGTCGGCTACCTCGCCGACCGACTTGCGCGTCTCGGCGTCGAGGAGGAGCTCTTCAAGGCCGGCGCACGGCCGGGCGACGAGGTCGTCATCGGCTCGGTCGAGGGCGGCGTGATCTTCGACTGGGAGCCCACGATGGCCACCGGGGCGGAGCTGCTCGGCCGGCGCGGCAGCGACCTGCGCGTCGAGGAGGCCGCCTACGCGCCCCGCACCACGCGTGCGGACAAGCGCCGGGAGTACCAGGAGCGGATGGACGCCAAGACCGCCGCCCGCGAGGAGCTGTGGACCGAGCGCGAGTCCGGACACTGGGCCACGCCCGAGCCCGAGGACCCGCCCACGGCACAATAGTGTCGTGACCCCGCCACTCCTCGACCGCTCCGCCATGGCCGACGCCGGGAGGGTCGTCGTCAAGATCGGCTCCTCGTCGCTGACCGCGCCGGGCGGCCGGCTGGACGTCGACCGGATCCACCGGCTCGTTGCCGTCGTCGCGGAGCGGCGGGCCGCCGGCCAGGAGGTCGTCCTCGTCTCCTCGGGGGCGATCGCGGCCGGCATCGCGCCGCTCGGTCTGCCGATGCGGCCCACCGACCTCGCCACCGCGCAGGCCACCGCGTCGGTGGGGCAGGGCCTCCTCGTCGCCCGGTACACCGAGGCCTTCGCCGAGCACGGCCGCCGCGTGGGGCAGGTGCTCCTCACCGCCGAGGACCTCATCCGCCGCCAGCACTACCGCAACGCCCAGCGGGCACTGGCCCGCCTGCTGGCGCTCGGCGTCGTGCCGATCGTCAACGAGAACGACACGGTCGCCACCGACGAGATCCGCTTCGGGGACAACGACCGGCTCGCGGCGCTCGTCGCGCACCTCGTCCGCGCCGACGCACTCGTCCTCCTCACCGACGTCGACGGTCTCTACGACGGCCCGCCCTCACGGGCCGGCGCCCGCCGCATCCCCGAGGTGCGCGGCCCGGAGGACCTCGACGGCGTCGAGGTGACCGGCCGCGGCACGTCGATCGGCACCGGCGGCATGGTGACGAAGCTCGAGGCCGCGTCGATCGCGACGAGCGCAGGGGTGCCCGTCGTCCTCACCGTCGCCGACAACGCCGAGCGGGCGCTGCTCGGGGAGCCGGTGGGCACGTGGTTCGCCGCCACCGGCCGGCGCAAGAGCGCCCGCCGGCTGTGGCTGGCCCACGCGGCGCGCACGAGCGGGCGGCTCGTCCTGGACGACGGCGCGATCCACGCCATCACCCACGGCAAGCGTTCGCTCCTCGCGGCCGGCATCACCGGCGTCGAGGGCGACTTCGAGCCCGGGGACCCCGTCGAGCTCGCCACCCCCCACGGCGTCGTCATCGCCCGCGGCCTGGTCGCCTACAGCGCCGGCGAGGTCCGTGAGATGCGCGGACGGACGACGGCGGAGCTCCAGGAGCAGGACGGGACCTCCCACCCGCGGCCGGTCGTCCACCGCGACGACCTCGTCATCGTCAGCCGCTACTAGGAGCCCTCGGGCCAGCTGTCCGGGGCCTCCTTGCCGCCCTCGACGACGTCCTCCTGGGCGCCGGGGAGCTCGGTCCAGTCGTCCTTGGGGCGGTAGCCCAGCTCGAGCATGGTGTTGGTGAGGTCCCACCGGCGGTTGGGGTTGTCGGAGACCGCGTAGTAGACGCCGTAGGGGACGTCGGCCTCGATGGCGCGGCGGACGACCTGCTCGCAGTCGTCGGGGCTCAGCCACATCGCCCGGAGCACGTCCTCGTCCGCGTCGAGCGGGTCGTCGGTGTACCAGCCGATGCGCAGGGCGACGAACTCCAGGCCGTGCTCGTCGTGGTAGAAGCGCCCGAGCGCCTCTCCGAAGACCTTCGACACCCCGTAGAGGGAGTCGGGTCGCGGCAGGTGGTGGGGGTAGACGGGCCACTCGCCGAGCCGGTCGTACATCCCCATCGCGTGGTTGGAGGAGGCGAAGACGACGCGGCGCACGCCGGCCTCCCGGGCGGCCTCGAGGACGTTGCGGGTGCCGACGATGTTCGCGGTGAGCACGGCGTCCCAGCCCGACTCCGGGGACGCGGCCCCGGCCATGTGCACGACGACCTCGACGCCGTCCATGAGGCCGAGGACCTCGTCGTAGTCGTCGAGGTCGGCGATGTTGAGCGTGTCCTCCTGCTCCTCGGTGGCCGGGTGGCGCCCGTGGGTCACGAGGTCGTAGTCCGTCCCGAGGCGCTCCTCGAGCAGTACTCCGATGCCGCCGGTCGCACCCGTGAGCAGCACCCTGGTCCGTCGCGTGTCAGAGGTCATGAACCCATCGTGCAGCGGGTGCACGGACCTCGCCTCCGCAGCCGGCGACGCCCCGCTGTCACACCCGTGCGCCCGGCGGTGTCCACGTTCTTGACCGCACAGGGATGGGGCTTCCGTACGGCCGCCCCACACACGTCAAGGAGCTCGCGATGTCTGCTTTTCCCCTCGTCCTCACCGTCCTCGTCGCCGTCTGGGTCGGGTTCTCGGCCGTCTCCCTCCTGCGGGGGGCGAGCTGGGTCGTCGACGCTCTCACCGAGTACGGCGTGCCCCGCGGGTGGTGGCCGTGGCTCGGGCTGGCCAAGCTCGCCGGCGCGGTCGGCCTGCTCGTCGGGCTGGCCGTCCCGGTCATCGGCGTCATCGCCGGCGTCGGCCTCGTCCTGTACTTCACCGGCGCCGTCGTCACCGTGGTCCGTGCCCGCTCCTACTCCCACATCCCGTACCCGCTGCTGTACCTCGTGCCCGTGGTCGGGACCCTGTCCGTCGGCAGCGTGGTCTGAGAGCGTGAGGTGATGGACGAGATGCTGTCCGAACGCTTCGAGGAGCACCGCCCGCACCTGCGGGCGGTCGCCTACCGGATGCTCGGCTCGGTGAGCGAGGCCGACGACGCCGTCCAGGACGCGTGGCTGCGGATCGCGCAGGCGGAGACGGACGACGTGGAGAACCTGCGCGCATGGCTGACGACGGTCGTGGCTCGGGTGTCCCTCAACATGCTCCGGTCGCGCCGACGACGGCGGGAGGAACCCTTCGACGCCCAGCTGACCAACCAGGCGAACGGCGGCCCGGACCCGGAGCACGAGGCGGTGCTGGCCGACTCGGTGGGGCTGGCGCTGCTCGTCGTCCTCGACAGCCTCACGCCGGCCGAGCGGTTGGCGTTCGTGCTCCACGACATGTTCGACCTGCCCTTCGAGGAGATCGGTACGAGCGTCGAGCGCTCACCGGCGGCGGCCCGCCAGCTCGCGAGCCGGGCTCGCCGGCGCGTCCGGGGCTCCGAGCCGCCGCCGGGAGACCCGGGTCGGCAGCGGCGGCTCGTCGACGCCTACCTCGCCGCGACCCGGACCGGGGACTTCGAGGCGCTGATCCGCATCCTCGACCCCGCCGTCGTGCTGCGGGCCGACTCGCACGCCGTGCCTGGCGGCCGGCCCGTCGTCCTGCGCGGTGCCGAGGCTGTCGCCCAGAGCGCGGTCGCCTCCGCGGCGCGGGCGCGGGTCACCGAGGTGGCGCTCGTCGACGGGACGGCGGCACTCGTCATGGCGCTGGCCGGCGACGTGTCGGTCGTGCTGACGTTCACCGTCCAGGGCGAGCGCATCAGCGGCATCGACGTCGTCGCGGACCCCGAGGGGCTCGCGCGCCTGCAGATCGAGGGGCTCGACGGCCGGCGGACGTGACCAGGGTCGGTTCAGCCGTCGGCGCCGGCCCGGGGCCCGGCGTCGTCCCTCGAGGTGTCGCTCGCAGGGACGTGACACACGCCGTCGACGCAGGTGCCGGCGTCGTCGTCGCCGACCATCGTCAAGCCCGCGGGCGGCGGGAACGCGGGCAGCACCGGCTCGCTCACCGTGCCGCCACCGTCTCGCTGCGGACCTGCTCGAGGGCCTGGGTGAAGACGGCCGGCTGCTGGGCGCCGGAGACGCCGTACCTGCCGCCGATGACGAAGAAGGGCACGCCCTGGATGCCGTAGGCGCGGGCCTGGGCGATGTCGGCGGCGACGGCGTCGGCGTGCGTCCCGTCCTCGAGGGCGGTCCGCAGGTCCTCGGCGTCGAGACCGGCCTCTGCCCCGAGCGCCACGAGCTCGTCGACCTTGCCGACGTGCCGGCCCTCGACGAAGTAGGCCGCGAACAGCCGCTCGACGAGCGCGAGCTGGAGCCCCTGCTCGCGCGCGTGATGGAGGGCCTGGTGGGCCAGGAGCGTCTTGGTCTGGTGCACGGAGCCGAGGTCGTAGTCCAGCCCCACCTCGGCAGCGATGGCCGTCACCCGCTGGAGCATCTGCTCGACCTGCTCGAGGGGCATGCCCTTGTGCTGGGAGAGGAAGTCCGCGGCGCTGCCCTCGAAGTCCACCGGGGTGTCGGGGGAGAGCTCGAAGGAGTGGTAGGTGACGGTGACGTCGCCGTCGAAGGCGGCGACGCCGGCCTCGAACTTCCGCTTGCCGATGTAGCACCAGGGGCAGGCGATGTCGGACCAGACGTCGACGTGAACAGGTGTGGTCATGACAGCGCCAACCACGGGCGCCACCGGCTTCTTCCCGACGGCGCCGGACTCCCGCTCAGGTGCGCGCGGTGTAGGTGAGGCAGTCGGCCTCCGAGCCGCCGGCACCCACCCGGATCTCCGTCGCGGTGCACTCGAGGTCGGCGTTGTGCACGCAGTCGGTGCGCTGGCAGGCGCCGACGTGGGCGAGCACCGTGTCGAGGCCGCCCTTGGTGCCGAGCGGGATGAAGGTGACGCAGGCGGCGTCGCCCCTCGCGCCGGCGATCGTCACCGCGGCGGCGTGACAGTCGTGGTCGTGGTTGAACCCGCAGCCGGTGACCGCGCAGTCGGTGACCGGGGGCAGCTCCGCCAGAGCGCTCATCGTCGTGCTCCTCGTCCTCGTGCCGCCCGTCGGGTCGCGCGGCGTCATGGTCACGAGAATAGACGGAAATGACCGCAAATGCAGCAGAAAAAGGAGAACAGAATAGGTGAGGAAAGCCTTACCTCAATAATTCCGATAAACGCAACGGGTGCGTGTCCTTAAACCTCAGGCGGTCTTCTTGCTCGCCGTCTTCTTGCGGGCGGTCGTGCCGGTCTTCTTCTTCGCTGCCGGCTTCTTCGCCTCGTCCTTCGACGAGGTCGTCGACTTCTTCGCGGACGAGGACGACGAGGCCTTCGAGCCGGAGCCGCCGGAGCCGGACGACGCCCCGGTCTTCTTCTCCTTGGCGGCGGACACGGAGCGGCGCAGGGCCTCCATGAGGTCGAGCACCTCGGCCTCCTCGCCCTCCTCGCGGTCGGTACCGAAGGTCTCCTCGGTGTCCACGGCCTCGCCCTGCTCGAGCTTGGCCTCGACGAGGGTGCGCAGCTGCGCCTGGTACTCGTCGGTGTACTCGGAGGGGTCGAAGTCGCCGGAGAAGTTCTCCACCAGCGCCTGGCTCATCTCCAGCTCCTTGGCGCTGATCCGCACGTCCTTGTCCACTCCGGCGAAGTCGGGCTCGCGCACCTCGTCGTCCCACAGCAGGGTCTGCAGGAGCATGACGTCCTCACGCACCCGCAGCGCCCCGAGCTGGGTGCGCTGGCGCAGGGTGAAGGAGACGATCGCCGTCCGGTCGGTCTCCTCCAGCGTGCGGCGCAGCAGCGCGTAGGACTTCGCCGAGGTCGAGCCCGGGGCCAGGTAGTAGGTCTTGGCCATCATGATCGGGTCGACCTGGTCGCTGGGCACGAACTGGAGGATCTCGATCTCACGCGACTTCTCGGTCGGCAGCTCGGAGAGCTCGTCGTCGGTGATGACGACGGTCCGGTCACCGTCGTCGAAGGCCTTGTTGATGTGGTCCCACTCGACAGGTTCGCCGCAGATCTCGCAGCGACGCTGGTAGCGGATGCGGCCGCCGTCGGCGTCGTGGACCTGGTGCAGGCGAAGGTCGTGGCTCTCTGTGGCGCTGTAGACCGAGATCGGGACGTTGACGAGCCCGAAGGTGATCGAGCCCTTCCAGATCGCGCGCATGGTGCCTCCTCGCCGGCGGGGCCGGCCCTCGTCCGTCGTCCCCAGTGAAGTGCCCGTACCGTACTCCCGCCAGCGGAGCCAGGGGGAGAGGCGACGCCAAAACCCGTACAGGACGGCACCTTCACCCCTACGGTGGACGCGGCGCAGGGACGCGCGAGAGGAGCGGGCATGGAGATCTGGCTGTGGGTGGCCACGGCGGTGGTGGCGGTCGTCTTCCTGGGGTCGGGGGTCTCGAAGGTCGTCAGCTCACGGCAGGCGCTCTACGACAGCGGGATGACCTACGTCCAGGACATCCACCCGGCGGCGCTCAAGGGCATCGGGCTGCTCGAGCTCGCCGGCGCCCTCGGGCTGGTCCTGCCGACCGTCCTCGAGCGCGCGGTCCACCTCGTCCCGATCGCCTCGGGGGCGCTCGCCGTCATGATGCTCGTCGCGACGGCGCTCCACCTGCGCCGTCGGGAACCCTTCGCCGTCCCGCTCGTCCTCGCGCTCGTCGCCGGGGCGCTCACCGCGCTGCGGCTCACCGAGTACCCCGTGTAGGTGCGGGGCCCACGCCCGCCGGGCAGCATGGCGCCATGGTGACGGACGGCGGACCCGTGGTGGTGCAGGTCGACGGCCACCGGCTGCGCCTGACCAACCTCGACAAGGTCCTCTACCCGGCCACTGGCACGACCAAGGCCGACGTCCTCGAGTACTACTCCCGGATCGCGCCCGTCATGCTGCCGCACTGCGCCGGCCGTCCCGCCACCCGCAAGCGCTGGCCGAACGGCACGGGCACGGGGCAGGACCCGGGGCAGGTCTTCTTCCAGAAGAACGTCGAGTCGAGCGCCCCGGACTGGGTCGAGCGGGCGGAGATCCAGCACAGCGACCACGTCAACACCTACCCGCTCGTCGACAGCGCCGCGACGCTCGCGTGGCTCGCCCAGGTCGCGGCGCTGGAGGTCCACGTCCCGCAGTGGCGGGTGGGCAGCGACGGGAAGCGCCGCAACCCCGACCGCCTCGTCCTCGACCTCGACCCGGGGGAGGGCGCCGGCCTGGCCGAGTGCGTCGAGGTCGCCGTGCTCGCCCGCGACATCCTCCAGGGCATGGGACTGGACCCGGTCCCGGTGACGAGCGGGTCCAAGGGCATCCACCTGTACTCCGCGCTGCCGGGCACGGCCACCTCCGAGGAGGTGAGCGAGGTGGCCAAGGAGCTGGCCCGCACGCTCGAGACCGACCACCCCGACCTCGTCGTGTCGAACATGAAGAAGGAGCTGCGCCGCGGGAAGGTGCTCGTCGACTGGTCGCAGAACAACGGGAACAAGACGACGATCGCCCCCTACTCGCTGCGCGGCCGCGAGCAGCCGATGGTCGCCGCCCCACGGACGTGGCGCGAGCTCACCCACCCGCGGCTGCGGCACCTGGACCTGCGGGAGGTCGTCGAGCGGGTCGAGCGGCGCGGGGACCCGATGGCCGCGCTGGCGGAGGCGGCCGACCAGGCGGGCGGGCAGCCCAAGCGGGACCGGCTCGAGGTCTACCGCGCCAAGCGCGACGCCGCGAGGACCCCGGAGCCCGTGCCGGCCGTCGTCGCCCCCGACGACGGCACCCTCGCGTTCGTCATCCAGGAGCACCACGCCAGCCGCCTGCACTGGGACCTGCGCCTCGCGCACGACGGCGTCCTCGTCAGCTGGGCGCTGCCCAAGTGCGTCCCGACCTCCCCGAGGAAGAACCACCTCGCGGTGCAGACCGAGGACCACCCGATGGAGTACCTCACCTTCTCCGGCACCATCCCCACGGGCGAGTACGGCGCCGGGGAGATGACGATCTGGGACACCGGCACCTACACCTTCGAGAAGTGGCGGGAGGGCAAGGAGGTCATCGTCACGCTCACCGGGCAGGAGGACGGCGGACTCGCCGGCCCCGACGGCCCGGGCCGCACGAGCCGCTTCGCGCTCATCCACACCGGCGGCCGGTCCGAGGGCGAGGACAACCACTGGCTCATCCACCTCATGTCGACTCCCGACGGTGCGGGCGGCAGCGGCAAGGAGCCGGCGGGGGAGGACGCCGACGACGGCGGTGGCCGGGCCCGCCGCGGCTCGCCCTCGACGGGGGAGGACACCGACGACGGCGGTGGCCGGGCCCGCCGCGGCTCGCCCTCGGAGGGGGAGAAGGACGACGACGGCGGTCGCGGCGCGGGCGGCACCCGGCCCGGACGGGAGCGCGCGGGCTCCGGCACCTCGGCGCCTGGCGCGCCACCCGAGTTCGTCGTCCCGATGCTCGCCACGCTCAGCGACGCCACGGTCCTGGACGCCTCGGCCGAGTGGGCGGTGGAGATGAAGTGGGACGGGGTGCGCGCCGTCGTCCTCGTCGAGGACGGGACCGTGCGGCTCGTGGGCCGCAGCGGCCGGGAGGTGACCGACACCTACCCCGAGCTCGCCGGCCTCGCCGAGTGCGTCGACGCGCGCACCGCGGTGCTCGACGGGGAGATCGTCGCGCTCACCGACACCGGCCGCCCCGACTTCGGCCTCCTCCAGCAGCGCATCCAGCTCACCGACGCACGCGCGATCACCCGCGCCGCGGGCGAGAACCCGGTGCGTCTCATGCTCTTCGACGCGCTCGCCGTCGACGGCACGAGCCTGCTGCGCCGCACCTACGACGAGCGGCGCGAGGCCCTCGAGGAGGTCGTCGACCCGAGCGGGTGCGCGCTCGTCGAGATCCCGCCCGCCTTCGACGGCGACCTCGAGGCGGCGGTCGCGGCCAGCCGCCAGTGGCGCCTCGAGGGCGTCGTCGCGAAGCGGCGCGACTCCGCGTACACCCCGGGACGGCGCAGCCGCTCCTGGCTGAAGATCAAGCACGCGAGCACCCAGGAGGCGGTCGTGGTCGGCTGGCGGCCCGGCCAGGGCACCCGCGCCGGCAAGGTAGGCTCCCTCCTCCTCGCGCTGCCCGACGACGGCGAGCTGCGCTACATCGGACGGGTCGGGACGGGATTCTCCGAGCGTGAGGCCGCGACGTGGGCGCGCGAGCTGGGGCGCGACGAGCGCACGACCGCCCCGCTCGAGGTGCCCCGGCCCGAGGCCCGCGACGCCCGCTGGGTGACGCCGCGCCGGGTCGCCGAGGTCGAGTTCGCCGAGTGGACCTCCACCGGGCGGCTGCGCCACCCGCGATGGCGTGGCTGGCGCCCGGACAAGGAGCCGGCCGACGTCGTCCGGGAGTCCTGAGCCCCCAGCCCGAGGACGTAGAGTGCGCTCGGACGAAAGGAGCTGGGATGGCGACTCACGCGGTCCTCCGTGCCGACGACCTGTGGGCGGGCTACCCCGGGACGCACGTGCTGCGTGGGGTGAACCTCGAGATCCGGTCCGGCGACGCTCCGCTCGGGATCGTGGGGCCCTCCGGCGCCGGGAAGACGACGCTCGTGCGCGCCCTGCACGGGCAGATCCGGCCGGTCCAGGGCACGGTCACCTTCAACGACCGCCCGGTCCACCGCCTGCCGCGCCGGGAGGGCAAGACCTTCAAGGCCTCGGTGCGCTTCACCTCCCAGGACTCCCTCACCGTCACCGACCCGCGGCTCACCGTCGCCCGCAGCCTCGGCCTCGCGCTGGGCGAGGCACGCAAGGCGGGGCGGACGCATGCGACCTCGATGGGCGACCTGCTCGACGCCGTCGGGCTCCCCGCGGGCTTCTCCACCCGCCGGCTCGTCACGCTCTCGGGCGGGGAGAAGCAGCGGGTGGCGCTGGCGGCCGCGCTCGCGACCCGGCCGGAGATCCTCGTCCTGGACGAGCCGCTCACCGCCGTCGACCCGCAGTCCCGCGTCAACCTGGCCCGGCGGCTGGCGGGCCTCCTCGCCGAGCTCGACACCGCCGTCGTCCTCGTCTCCCACGACCTCGAGCTCGTCGAGCGCACGTGCCGCGAGGTCCACGTCCTGTCCGAGGGCACCTTCGTCGCGACCGGGCCGCTCGGCGAGCTGCTCGGCGACGCGGAGCAGCACCCGACGGTCCGCGAGCTCGCCGAGGCCGCGCCCCTCGCTGCGCAGCGCTTCCGCTGACGCCCCTCGCCTCTCACGGCGACAGCCGGACCCCTCCGCGGAGGAGTCCGGCTGTCGGCGTGAGAGGGGGGGAGTGGGTCAGCCGGCGTCGCCGCTGGCGGCGCGGAACATCCAGGCCTGCTTCTCCAGACCGGTGGCGACCGTGACGAGGAGGTCGTGGCTCAGCGGGTCGCTCTCCTCGACGTCGTCGAGCGTGGACTTGATGCGGTCCGCGACCGACTGGAGGCGCTCCTCGAACTGGCGGATGACCTTGTCGTCGGGAAGGCGGCCGCCGGACAGCGACTCGACCCGCGTGGAGCTCGCCACGGTGGAGGCCCGGCCGTCCGGCTCGCCGCCGATCGCCACGAGCCGCTCCGCGACGTCGTCGGAGGCGAGGCGCACCTCGGCGGTGACCTCGTCGAGCTGGAGGTGGACGGAGCGGAAGTGGGACCCGTAGATGTTCCAGTGAGCCTGCTTGGCCTGCAGGGACAGGTCGATGAGGTCGACGAGGGTCTCCTGGAGGCTGGTGAGGACCTTCTCCGTGGGCTTGGCAGCCATCTGCTCTCTCCCTTCCGCGGCGCACGTCCTGTGCCCGCGACGACGATGACGAACGCTGCCGAGCATATGGCGGGGCCTGGTCCGCCGCCTCCCACAGCCGCTGCGGTAGAGTGGGGCGCATGTCGCGACGGGTCCTCCTTACGCAGCCGCGCTGACCACAGCGGGCGCCGACGGCGCCGCATCAGCGCGGCCCACCTCCCTGCGGGGAGGTTTTCTCATGCCAGGAGCGACCACCCCCACCGTGAGGATCAGATGAGCACCGACACCCCCGTCCCCGCGGAGCCCCGCTTCCGCTACACCGCCCGGCTGGCGAGCGAGATCGAGCAGGCCTGGCAGGACCGCTGGGAGGAGCTCGGCACCTTCCACGCGCCCAACCCGGTCGGCGACCTCGCCGGTGACACGACGGACTCGACCTTCTACGTGCTCGACATGTTCCCCTACCCCTCGGGCAAGGGGCTGCACGTCGGCCACCCGCTGGGCTACATCGCGACCGACGTCGTGGGCCGCTACCAGCGGATGAAGGGCAAGAACGTCCTCCACGCGCTGGCCTACGACGCCTTCGGCCTGCCCGCCGAGCAGTACGCCGTCCAGACCGGCCAGCACCCTCGGGTCACCACCGAGGAGAACATCGCCAACATGCGCCGCCAGCTGCGGCGCCTGGGCCTGGGCCACGACGAGCGTCGCTCCTTCGCGACGACGGACACCGACTACGTCCGCTGGACGCAGTGGATCTTCCTGCAGATGTACCACGCCTGGTACGACACGGACGCCGAGCGTCCCGGCGGTGGCCGTGGCGCGGCGCGCCCGATCAGCGAGCTGGAGGTCGCCTTCGCCGACGGCACCCGGCCCACGCCGTCGGGCCGGGCCTGGGCGGACATGGACGCGGACGAGCGCGCGGCCGCCCTGGACGCGCACCGCCTCGCCTACGTCTCCGACGCGCCGGTCAACTGGTGCCCCGGGCTGGGCACCGTCCTGGCGAACGAGGAGGTCACGGCCGACGGGCGCTCCGAGCGCGGCAACTATCCCGTCTTCAAGCGCAACCTGCGCCAGTGGATGATGCGGATCACCGCCTACGCCGACCGTCTGGTCGACGACCTCGACCACATCGACTGGCCCGAGAAGGTCAGGACGATGCAGCGCAACTGGATCGGCCGCTCCGAGGGCGCGATCGTCAGCTTCGCGCTGCCCTCCCGGGTGAGCGCGGGCGAGGCGCCCGGCGGCGCCGCGGACCTGGCGCTGGACGTCTTCACCACCCGGCCCGACACGCTCTTCGGTGCGACCTTCATGGTGCTCGCCCCCGAGCACCCGCTCCTCGACGACGCCGTGCCCGCCTCCTGGCCGGCAGGCACGCAGGAGTCGTGGACCGGTGGGCACGCGAGCCCGGCCGAGGCCGTCGCCGCCTACCGCGCGCAGGCCGCCGCGAAGACGGACGAGGAGCGGCAGGAGGAGGGGCGCACCAAGACCGGCGTGTTCACCGGCGCCTTCGCGACCAACCCCGTCAACGGCGCCCAGCTGCCCGTGTTCGTCGCCGACTACGTCCTCATGGGCTACGGCACCGGCGCGATCATGGCCGTGCCCGGCGGCGACGCGCGTGACTACGAGTTCGCCCAGACCTACGGGCTGGACGTCGTCCACACCGTGCAGCCGCCCGCCGAGCACGTCGAGGGCGCCTGGACGGGCGAGGGCGAGATCATCAACTCCGCCAACGACCAGATCTCGCTCAACGGCATGGGCGTGGCCGAGGCCAAGGCCGCGATCACCGAGTGGCTGCAGGCCCGCGGCCTCGGAGAGGCCCGCACGACCTACCGGCTGCGCGACTGGCTCTTCTCCCGCCAGCGCTACTGGGGCGAGCCCTTCCCCGTCGTCTACGACGAGGAGGGCCGCGTCCACGCGCTGCCCGAGGAGATGCTCCCGGTCGACCTGCCCGAGGTCCCGGACTACTCCCCGCGCACCTTCGACGCCGACGACGCCACCTCCTCCCCGGAGCCCCCGCTCGGGCGGGCCGAGGACTGGGTCAACGTCGAGCTCGACCTGGGTGACGGCGTGAGGACCTACCGGCGCGACACGAACACGATGCCCAACTGGGCCGGCTCGTGCTGGTACGAGCTGCGCTACCTGGACCCGGCCAACACCGAGCGGCTGGTCGACCCGGCCAACGAGCAGTACTGGATGGGCCCGACCGCCGAGAAGTCCTGCGGCGGGGCCGACCTGTACGTCGGCGGCGTCGAGCACGCCGTGCTGCACCTGCTCTACGCGCGCTTCTGGCAGAAGGTGCTCTTCGACCTCGGGCACGTGTCGAGCGTCGAGCCCTTCCACAAGCTCTTCAACCAGGGCTACATCCAGGCCTACGCCTTCGCCGACGCCCGCGGCCAGTACGTGCCCGCGGACGAGGTCGAGGAGGTCGCGGCCGAGGACGGCTCGGGCGAGGTGAGCTACCGCTGGCAGGGCCAGGTGGTCACCCGCGAGTACGGGAAGATGGGCAAGTCCCTCAAGAACATCGTCACGCCCGACGACATGTACGAGGCCTACGGCGCCGACACCTTCCGGCTGTACGAGATGTCGATGGGGCCGCTGGACCTGTCGCGGCCCTGGGACACGCGCGCCGTCGTCGGCTCCCAGCGCTTCCTGCAGCGGCTGTGGCGCAACGTCGTCGACGAGGAGACGGGGGACCTGGTCGTCACCGACGAGCCGGCCGACGAGGAGACCCGTCGCCTGGTGGCACGGACGATCACCGACGTCGAGACCGAGATGGCGGCGATGCGGATCAACACCGCGATCGCCCGCCTCATCGTGCTGAACAACCACCTCACCGGCCTGGCGGCGAGCCCGCGCGAGGCGGTCGAGCCGCTGCTGCTCATGCTCGCGCCGGTCGCGCCGCACATCGCCGAGGAGCTGTGGCGGCGGCTCGGGCACGAGGGTTCCCTGGCCCACGAGCCGTTCCCCGTGGCCGACCCGGCGCTGCTCGTCGAGGACACCGTGACCTGCGTGGTCCAGGTGGCCGGCAAGCTGCGGGACAAGCTCGAGGTGCCGGTCTCGATCGACGCGGCCGAGCTCGAGCGGCTGGCCCTCGAGACGCCGGGCGTCAAGCGGGCGCTGGGTGACCGGGGGATCCGCAAGGTCATCGTGCGGGCGCCCAAGCTCGTCAACGTGGTCCCGGCCTAGCCACCTCGCGGACGTGCCGAGAGCCGGACTCCTCGCGGAGTCCGGCTCTCGGCGTCTGGTCAGCCCTCCAGGCGGGGGAAGGCGCGGTCGAGGTAGACGAGCGGCCGCGTGCCCTCCTCGGTGTGGGCGAGGACCGCGCGCAGCGTGATGAGCAGGCTGTCGCCGACGGGTACCCGCTGCTCGACGATGCCCCGGACCCACGCCGTGGTGCCCGGGAGGACGGGCTCGCCGGTGGGCAGCGAGCAGTGCTCCAGACCGGCGAAGCGATCAGCGCCACGGGCGGCGAAGCGCCTGGCGAGGTCCTGCTGGTCCTCGCTGAGGAAGTTGACGACGACGCTCGGGGCGCTGTCGAGGATCCGGCGCGAGGTGGAGCCGGCGGCCACGGAGAAGGCCAGCATGGCGGGGTTCGCGGCGACGGAGATGACCGAGGTGGCGGTGAAGCCGGCGGGACCGTCGGGGGTGGCGCAGGTGATGACGGCGACGCCCGCGGGGTGGCGGCGGAAGACGGCCTTGAACTCCTCGCTGCCCACCGACTGGGGCAGGACGGCGGGCGTGGCGGGCTGCTCGGCGGTCATCAACGGTCCTTCACGGTCGGGTCGGGGTCCCGACCCATTGTCCGCCAGGCTGCGCCCGGGTGGGATGTGAGGTGCGTGTCTGCGGCAGCGCCCGCCGCGGGCTCAGAACGGTGGATCGGTGGTGTCCGTGCCGGTCCGCACCCAGGTGACTCGGCCGTGGTGGTCACGCTGGTAGACGTGCCCGCTCGGCGTGGTCCAGCGGAAGGTGCCGCCTCCCAGGTGCTCGAGGCGGAACTGGCCGAGCGTCTTGACCAGGTGGTCGGGCCGGCATCCCGCGCCGAGGTTGAAGGCGCTCGTGGGGCCCTCGGGGAAGGGGACGACGTGGTCGAGGTCGCAGCTGTGGGCCGGCGTGGAGCAGCCCGGGATGACGCAGCTTCGGTCGCGTGCCCGGACGAACTCGGCCAGGGCGGCGGGTGGGCGGTACCGGGTGCGGCCGACGTCGAGGACCTCGCCGCTCAGCGGGTCGGTGACGATCCGCTGCCAGGTGTCTGCGCTCATCGCCAGGGCGCGGGCGACGTCCGGGGTGATGGGGCCGTAGCCCTCGAGCTCGGCGACCTCTGCCAGCGGGAGAGGGGGGTCCTCGGCAGGTTCGTCGGCGGGGCTGCCCCCTGGAGGGTCGTGGGCAGGGCTCGCCCCTGCAGCCTCGTCGGCTTCTCCCGTGAGGTGGTCCAGGCACTCGCCGAAGGCGGGGAAGGCCCCCTGCGTCTCCGGCGGGAGGACGAGGACCGAGAGCGGCACGTCGACCCGGATGACGGCACGCTTGCCGCCGATGGTGCCGACGGGCATGTGCAGCATCCTGAGGTAGTCGCTGACGGGCTGCAGGTCCGTCGCCGCAGACGGGGCCGCGGGCACGCCGTCGTCGGCGTCGTCCACCTGAGCGTCCCCGCCGCCCGCCTCCGCGGCGGGCGCGGCGTCCGTGTCGCCCGCCTCCGGCAGCCCGACGTAGCCCTGCTCGAGCGCGGTGTGGCCCATGAGGGCGAGGACGTCGGCGCGGAGCTGGTCGATCGTGCGACCGTCCCCGGACGCCTTGGCGCTGCGCGCGGCCGCCTCCAGGGCGAGGTCGAGGCCGGCGGCGTCGGTGGCGGGAAGGAGGGCGTGGATCGAGGCCATACCGTCGGGGAGCGGGCGCGGGTGGTCCACCCGGCGCTGCGCGCGGGCGCTCTGGTGCCGCTGGATCGCCCGGCTCGGATCGATGGCGATGATCGCCTTCTCCACGGCCCGCCTGAGCTGGGTGGGAGTCTGGTGGACGGCATCGGGGAGGACCGCGCGCTGGACCTCCCAGGCGACGTCCGCCGGCTGGTCCGCCAGGTGGCGCGTGAGCACGGCGGCCTTGGCCGGGTCGAGGAGACCCCGCCGAAGGGCCTCGGCCGTCTGGTCGAGCTTGTCCCGGAAGAGCCGGGCATCACCCACCATGCGGCGTGCCGCGAAGCGGGTGAGCCCCAGCCGTGGGGCGAGCTCGGCGGCAGCGCAGTCCGCCGCGATCTTCCCACCCGGGAGAGGGTGGTGCGGGTTGATGCCGGGCCGCGCCGCCACGACCCCGCTGAGCTCGGTGGCCCGGGCCGTGGCCCAGGACGCCAGCCGCTGGTAGCCGGCCACCATCTCGACCAGCCCGTACAGGTCGACGGTGCGCGGGTCCAGAACCTCGAGCGCTGCCGCGAGAGCGGGCCCCGGGACCACGGAGGTGAGCAGGCGGCCCAGCTCTGCGCCGTCGTCGCCGTCGAGGAGGTCCGCGTCCCTGTGCCGGGCGGGGCGGCCGGCCAGCAGGAGCGGGTCGGGCGGAAGGGGAGGGAGCTCGGCGGGTCCGTCGTCCTCGACGGCGACCTCCTCGGTCCACAGCTCGTCCGGGCCGGCGCCCGGCGGGAGGGGGTCGGGCGGAAGGGGAGGGAGCTCGGTGGGGCCGTCGTCGAGCACGAGCCAGGGCGGGGGACCGGCGAGGTCAGCCGGGCTCGACCACTGACCCTCGGCCTGCGTCGCCGCCATCTCGCTCACCACCTCGGTGCCGTGAACCTGATGCCCTCACCGTATGACCGACCCCTGACATTCGACCGCGTGACAGTTGACACATGAAGTGAGGCCCCGCTAGCGTCTGCCCCAGGTTCAGAGCACCAGTGCGCACCTCGAGTGCGCTAAGCCCCGGCTTGCTGGTCGGCAACCCGCCACGTGCGGCGGGTGCCCCGGGTGATGACCTGGTCCCGTGACCGTCGGGACAACGGAGCGCACCGTGACGGTGCCAGCACGCGAAGGACGTACCAGGATGACCACGCACCTCAGCCCCCGGCAGATCACCAGCCGTTGCGGCAGCAGCATGTGCATGTGCGGTCGTCCGTGTATGTCGGTCTGAGACATACGGAAGCGACGCCCTCGGCGCGAGCCGCGCTGACGCGTCACCCCTGATCCAGCCCCCGAGCCGCCGGCGAGTGACACGCCAGGCGCCGGACCCGGCGTATCAGGTCTCACGTCCTTCCCTGCGCCCCAGGGCGCTGTGACCTCGATAGGTGCTGCCATGACTGCTGCGTTCCTGCCCACCCGTACCACCGCGACGAGCTCGACCACCGCGACCATCGCCCTCGACCTCTCCGGCCTCGGCGCCCCCGCGCACGACCGGGAGGCGGCCGCCGGCCTGCCCGCCGAGCAGGCCAACCTCGTCCGTCTCGCCTCCTACGCCCGCGCCGCCCACAAGGGCGGGGTCTCCTTCGTCACCCTCGGTGAGGACTTCCGCCTCCGCGCCGACGCCGCGCCGCGCGCCAACGCCTGGCTCGACCCGGTCATCGCCGCCCGCCGCATCAGCCCCAGCGCCGGGGGCACGGGCCTCGTGCCCACCGTCCAGCTCGGCCGCGCCGACTCGGCCGTGGCCGCCGAGCTCGCCCAGTTCAACCGCAAGAGCGGCTCGTGGGCCGGCCTGCAGGTGGCGCGCGGCGAGCAGGCGCCGGTGGCCGCGCTGCCCCAGCTCGGGGACCTGCTGGAGGAGCTCGTCCGCAGCACCGCCGCCCGCTCGAGCCAGCGGCCCACCGTCGTCGTCCCGCTCGAGGAGGAGGCCGACCTCGCCGCCGCCGGCGAGCTCGCCGACGTCGTCCGGCTCCGTGAGGCCGACCTGAGCTGGGCCCGCGAGCTGCGCTTCGCCGTCCGCTCCGCCGCGCGCGCCGCCGGCCGGGGCCCCGTCCGCGTGCTCGTCGACCTGCGCACCGTCATCGCCTCCGACTACGAGTCCGCCCGCGCCCGCGCCGACCTCCTCACCGACATCGCCGGAAGCGACGCCGGGTGGGCGGGCGCGCTCGAGGCCGTCGGCACCGTCGGGGACGTCGTCGCGACGATCGAGCGCTGGATCGAGGCCGGTGCCGCGGACGGGTTCGTCGTCCTGCCCGGGTCCATCCCCGCCGACGTCCAGCGCCTGCTGCGCGGGATCATCCCCGCCCTGCAGGCTCGCGGTCTGGTGTCGGTGGCCGGGGCGACCACGGAGGCGCAGGCGGTCCCGGCGTGAGCCGACACGGCGGCCCGACCGCCTAGGTGTGGAGTCCTGGTCCTCCAGGGTCCAGGACTCCACACCTAGGACGGTGGGGCGGTGGGCCGCGCCTCATCGGGACCGTCGAGCCAGGTGAGGATGCGGCCGGCCGCCTCATGAGGAGCGAGGTCGCGGTTGTCGAGCCGCAGGTGCCGGTGCTGAGCCAGGAGACGGGCAGCTGGCAGGGGCGGCTCGCCGTCGGTCCAGGAGCCGGTGGTCATGACGAACCGCTCCATCTCGCGGACGTTGGCGTCGGACCACTCCACGTCCCTCTTGGACCGCTTCTCGGCGAGCCGCAGCTCGGTGCGGTTCCGCTCCAGGCGCGTGTCGAGATCGGCCGCCAGCTCGACGAACGACACCCCAGCGCCCGCCTCGACATAGGGACGGACGTGCCGGGTCAGCTCATCGAGGTCCGACTGCAGGTCCAGGCCCCAGACGTAGGTGAGCAGCAGGTCGGTGCCCGCCCTGGCTGCCTCCTCGACGACCCGGACGCGCCACTCGGTGAGGAGCCGGGTGAACGGGGGCGTGCCGTACTCGAACACCTCGAGCAGCGGCTCGATGAGAGCGTGGTTGTGGAACAGGCGGAAGGTGCTGCGACGGGCGATCTCACGCCCCACCGTCATCTTGCCCACGGCGGGTGGGCCGAAGATGACGAGCAGACGCATGCGGAGACTCTGCCACAGCGCGAGTGCGATGATGGGCCGATGCCTGGCGTCGTGGTCCTCACCGACTCCACGGCCTCGGTGTCGCCGGAGACGGCGCAGCACCTGGGTGTCCGGGTCGTGCCGCTGCGCGTGCTGCTCGACGGCGCCGACCACCCCGACGACGCCCTCAGTCGCGAGGAGCTCGCCGCCCATCTCCGGGCGGGCGGGACGGCGACGACGTCCGGGCCCTCCCGGCAGACGCTCGCCGACGCGATGGAGGCGGCCGTCGACGACGGTGCCACCGCCGTCGTGTGCGTGCACCTGTCGGCCGAGCTGTCGGGAACGGTCGGGCACGCGCGCCTCGCGGCCGAGGAGGTCACCCGGCGTCGCGGGATCCCCGTGCACGTCGTCGACACTCGGACGGTCGGTGGCGGGACGGGCTTCGCGGCGCTCGCCGCTGCCGAGCGCGCGGCACGCGGGGACGGCCCCGACAGCGTCCTCGCCGCTGCCCGGGAGACGGCCGCCCGCAGCAGCGTCCTGTTCGCCGTGCCGGACCTTCACCACCTCGCCCGGGGCGGACGCATCGGACCCGCGCGCGCCTTCCTCGGTTCCGCCCTGGGCGTGCGTCCGATCCTCGCCCTGCGAGGCGGACGCCTGGCCGTCGCCGAGACGGCGCGCGGCGCGGCTCGCACGCGGCGCCGCATCGTCGAGCTCGCCGTCCGGGCCGCCGGCGGTCCCGGTGCCGCGACTCCCCGCGGGGACGGCGGACCGGTCCGGGTGGCCGTCCACCACTTCACCGACACCGACGCCGCCGACGCGCTCACCGCGGCGCTCGAGGAGCGACTGGCTGAGACCGGCGCGCAGGTGGCGAGCATCGTCCGCAGCGAGGTCACCGCCGTGGTCGGGGCGCACACGGGACCAGGCGTCGTGGGCGTCGCCCTCGCCCCGGCCGGTTGCTAGCCGACCTGGACCTGCTCACCCGCCCGCACGCAGTTGGAGACGTGGCCCGGCCCGAGCGTCACGGTCGGCACGTGGCGGGCGCACTCCTCGACCGCGAGCGGGCAGCGAGTCCGGAAGACGCAGCCCGACGGCGGGTCGACGGGGGAGGGGATGTCTCCCTCGAGGAGGATCCGGCGGCGCTGCCGTTCGGCGATCGGGTCGTCCTTGGGGATCGCCGACATGAGCGCCTGCGTGTACGGGTGCCCCGGCTCGGCGTAGATCTGCTCCCGTCCGGCGAGCTCCATGAGCCGGCCGAGGTACATCACCTGCACCCGGTGGCTCATGTGCTCGACGGCCGCGAGGTCGTGGGAGATGAAGAGGTAGGCCAGCCCGAGCTCGTCCTGCAGCCGGCGGAGCAGATTCATGATCTGGGCCTGCACGGACACGTCGAGCGACGCGGTCGCCTCGTCCAGCACGACGAGGGACGGCTCGCCCGCCAGCGCCCGCGCGATGCTCACGCGCTGGCGCTGCCCGCCGGACAGCTCGTGCGGGTAGTGGTCGAGGAAGCGCTCGGGCAGCCCGACGAGGTCCATGAGCTCGGTGATCCGCCGACGGCGGGCAGCCCCGCGGTGGAGGCGGTGGATCTCCAGGGGCTCTCGCACCGTCTCGGCGACCGTGCACCGGGGGTCGAGGGAGGCGAGCGGGTCCTGAAAGACCATCGCCGTCCGGCGTCGCAACGACCGGAGTCGCGCGCCGCGTGCCGAGAGGACGTCCTCACCGTCGAGCAGCACCTGACCGCCGGTGGGCGTCACGAGCCGCAGCAACGCGTTCCCGATCGTCGACTTCCCGCTGCCGGACTCACCGACGAGGCCGAGCGTCTCGCCGCGGTCGAGTGTGAAGGAGACGTCCTCGACGGCGCGGACCCACTGCCTGCCGAGGCCGCGGGTGGCGGGGACGGGGAAACGGACCTGGAGGTCGCGCACCTCGAGCAGGGGCACGGTCATCTCGCCTCCCGGGACGTCGTGTAGAAGGAGCGCACGAGGTGGCCCGGGCCGACCTGGCGGAGCTCGGGGCGCTGGGTCGCGCAGCGCTCGTCGGCCCGGACGGTGCACCGGTCCCAGAACACGCACCCCTCCGGCAGCGCCCGCGGGTCCGGTGGACTGCCCGGGATCGTCACGAGCTCCTCGTCGCGCGAGCCGAGCCGCGGCCGGGCGGCGAACAGGCCCTCGGTGTAGGGGTGGGCGCGCTCCCGGAAGAGGGTGAGGACGTCGGCCTGCTCGAGCACCTGCCCGCCGTACATGACGGCCACGTGGTCGGCGAGGCCGCCGACGACGGCGAGGTCGTGGCTGATCCACACCGTCGCCGTCCCGAGGCGCTCCTGGAGGCCGCGCACCGCGTCGAGGATCTGGGCCTGGATGGTGACGTCCAGCGCCGTCGTCGCCTCGTCGGCGATGAGCACCTTCGGCTCGCAGGCGAGCGCGATCGCGATCATCACTCGCTGCCGCATCCCGCCGGACAGCTCGTGCGGGAAGGACCGCAGCCGGCGCTCGGGGTCGGGGATGCCGACGAGCTCGAGCAGCTCGACGGCGCGGGTGGTCGCGGCCCGGCGGGTCATGCCGAGGTGCTCCTCCAGTCCCTCGGTGAGCTGCCGCTCGACCGAGAGGACCGGGTTGAGCGAGGTCGCCGGGTCCTGGAAGACGAAGCCGATGCCCCGCCCGCGCACCCGGCGCAGGGCCTCCGGGGACAGGGAGAGGAGGTCGCGGGGCGGGCGGCCGTCGTCGTCGGCGAGGAGCACCTGCCCGGTGACCCGCGCCGTCGGCGCCCCGACGAGTCCGGTGGCGGCGAGGACGCTCATCGACTTGCCCGAGCCGGACTCACCGACGATCCCGAGGGTCTGACCCTGCTCCACCGACCAGCTCACCCCGCCGACGATCCGGGCGGAGCCGATCTGGACACGCAGGTCACGGACCTCGAGGACGGGGCTCACTTCTTGCCTCCGGTGTCGGCGCGGACGTCCAGGACGTCACGCAGGGCGTCGCCCACAAGGTTGCACGCGAGCACGGTGACGAAGACGGCGACACCGGGGAAGATGCTCATCCACCACGCCTGGTCGAGGAAGCCGCGCGCGTCGAAGAGCATGCGCCCCCACGAGGGCTCCGGCGGCTGCACACCGAGCCCGAGGAAGGACAGCGAGGCCTCGGAGAGGATCGCGAAGGCGAGGGAGAGCGAGGTCTGGACGATGATCGGCGCTGCGACGTTGGGCAGCACGTGCCTGCCGATGATGCGCCCGGGCCGCGCTCCGAGGGAGACGGCGGCCCGCACGTAGGGCTCGGTCCGCACGCTCAGCACGCTGGCCCGCGTGACGCGCGCGAAGATCGGGACGTAGACGACGCCGATCGCCACCATCGCCGTCGTGAGACCAGGACCGAGGATCGCGACGATCGCCATCGCGAGCAGCATGACCGGGAAGGCGAACAGGACGTCGGCGCTGCGCATGATGACGGTGTCGAGCCAGCCGCCGAAGTAGCCGGCGACCACCCCGAGCAGCACGCCCGCGACGAGCGCGATGGTGACCGAGACGAGCGCGACCTGCGCCGAGACCCGTGCCGCGAGGAGCACGCGCGAGAAGACGTCCCGTCCGAGCTCGTCGGTCCCGAAGAGGTGCGCACCGCTCGGTGGCTGCAGTGCGCGGCTGACGTCGACGGCGTTGGCCGGGTAGGGCGTGAGCTGCTCCCCGAGCACGGCCGCCACGACGACGACGGCGAGGACGAGCAGGCCGACGACGGCGATCGGCCGGCGCACCAGGGCCCGCAGCGCCCGCAGCCGGTTCGGCGGACGGTGCGGCACGTTCGGTGCGGCGGGTGGGACGGCGGTCGCGGCGCTCATGAGGTCACCCGGACCCGCGGGTCGACCTTGCCGTAGAGGAGGTCGACGAGCAGGTTGATGAGCAGGAAGATCGCGGCGGTGAGCAGGATGGCCCCCTGGAGGAGCGGGTAGTCACGGGCGAGGACGGCGTCGTAGATCAGGCGGCCCAGCCCCGGCCACGCGAAGACGACCTCGACGACGACGACGCCCCCGAGCATCGTCGCCAGCTGGTTGCCGGTGATCGTGAGAACCGGGATGAGGGAGTTGCGCACGACGTGCCGCCCGAGGACGACCCGGTTGCGCAGGCCCTTGGAGCGGGCGGTGCGGACGTGGTCGGCGGCGAGCACCTCGAGCACGGAGGAGCGGATGTAGCGGGTGAGGATCGACCCGGCGACCAGCCCGATCGTCAGGGCGGGCATGACCACGCGCCTGGCCCACCCGGCCGGGTCCTCGGTCAGTGGCACGTAGCCGGAGGGCGGGAGCCAGCCGAGGGTGGAGGAGAACAGCAGGATGAGGAGCATCGCCATCCAGAAGTCCGGGACCGACACCCCGAGCTGGGACACGCCACGGACCAGGGAGTCGCTGCCGCGGCCGTGGCGGAGCGCGGCGAACAGCCCGAGCGGGAAGGAGACGAGCAGCGCGATGACGATGCCCGTGCCCGCCATCGAGATCGTCGCCGGGAGCCGGCCGAGGAGGATCTCGGTGACCGGCTGCCCGGAGCGGAAGGACACCCCGAGGTCACCGGTGAACGCGCTCGTCACGTAGCCGAGGTACTGCTGCACGAGCGGGCGGTCCAGGCCGGAGGCCTCCCTCAGCCGGGCGTAGACGTCGGGGTCGAAGCGCGTGCCCATCGCGATGCGCACCGGGTCTCCCGGCACGAGCTGGACGATCGCGAAGACGAGGACGGAGACCCCGAGCAGCACGACCGCCGAGTGGAGGAGCCGGCGGACGACGAAAGCCATGTGTCAGGTCCGCCTCAGTCGGTGAGGGAGACGTCCTTGAACCGGATCGCCCGGTTGCTCATCACCGTGTACCCCTCCAGCTGCGGGCTCCACGCCTGCACGACGTCGGGGTTGTAGAGGTAGATGTAGCTCGCGTCGTCGGCGACCTGGGTGGCGACCTGCTCGTAGATCTCCCTGCGGGCCTCCTCGTCGGTCTCGACACGGCCCTGCTCGAGGAGGGCGTCCACCTCCGGGTTGCTGTAGCCCTGGAAGTTGTTGGCGCCCTCGGAGTGGTGCTGGGCGTAGTAGAAGTCGTCCGGGTCGAGGTTGCCGAGCCAGCCCATCATGAGCATGTCGTAGCTGCCCTGACCCTGCTCGTCCAGCCAGGTGCCGAAGTCCAGGGTGCGGATCTCCACGGCGATCCCGACCTCGGAGAGCTGGCTCTCGATGATCTGGGCCGCCTGGACCGTCTCTGGGTAGTCGCTGGCGACCATGAGGTCCAGGGTGATGTCGCCCTCGGCGACGCCGGCGCCCTCGAGGAGCGAGCGCGCCTGCTCGACGTCGTGGGAGTAGCGGTCGTAGGGGGTGTAGAAGCTCGAGGACTCGGGGATGGCGGTCTGGTTGACCGTCGCGTTGCCGTACATCGTCGCCTCGGTGATCGCCTCGCGGTCGATCGCGTAGGAGATCGCCTGGCGGACCTCGACGTCGTCGTAGGGCTCCGCGTCCTGGTTGAGCGCGAGGTACCAGTAGTCGTTGGACCCGACCTGCCCGAGCTCGATCGTGTCGTCGGCGCTCAGGGAGGCGACCTGCTGCGGCGGAAGGTTGTCGGTCCAGTGGATCTCGCCGGCCTGGAGCGCGGCGACCGCCGTCGTCGGCTCCGGGATGAACTCGAAGGTGACGCCCGCGACGGAGGGCGCGCCGTCCCAGTAGTCCTCGTTGGCGACGAGCTCGATCGACTCGCCGGTCGCGTAGCGCTCCACGCGGAAGGGACCGGTGCCCACCGGCGCGGTGCCGATGTCGCCGGACTCGACGTTCTCCTGCTGGACGATGGCCACGCCCTTGAAGCCGCCGATGTTGGCGAGGAGGTTGGGGGAGGGGCTGGAGACGGTGATCGTCACCGTGGACTCGTCGGTGGCCTCGACGCTCTCGACGGCCGAGAAGCGCCAGGAGTTGGCGAGCTCCTCGTCGATGATGCGGTTGAAGGAGTAGGCGACGTCGTCGGCGGTGAAGGGCGAGCCGTCGTGCCAGGTGACGCCCTCGCGCAGGGTAAAGGTCCACGTGAGCTGGTCCTCGCTGGTCGTCCACGACTCGGCGAGGGCGGGAACCATCTCCAGGTTCTCGTCCGGCTGCACGAGCGTGTCGAAGACGTTCTCGAGGACCTGGAAGGAGAAGTAGGCGGTCGTGCTGTGCGGGTCGAGCTGGTCGGGCTCTCCCGCGATGCCGGCGACGACGACGTCGCCGCTCGGCGTGCCTGTGCCCGAGCTGGTGGCACCGTCGGTGGCGTCGACGTCGACACCCTCTCCGGTGCTGCAGGCGGCCAGGGTGAGAGCTGCTGCGGCGGCCGCGACGAGCCGTCGGGTGGAGGCGGACATGGTGAGCTCCTTTGGTTGCCGTGCCGCTGTCATTGCAATGACGATATCGTCAGTATGTTACTTCCGTGTGACGGGCACAAGACGCGTCCGTCCTCCGAGCCGATGGGACCCGATGACCTACTCGATCGTTGCCCGCAGCGGTGACTCGCTGGGCGTCGCTACCGCGACGTGCACGCTCGCCGTCGGTGCCGCCGTGCCGGCGGCAGCCCCGGGAGTGGGTGCTGTGGCCACCCAGGCGCGCACGAACCGTGCTTTCCGGGCCCGCGGCCTGAAGCTCCTGCGTGCGGGTGCCGCGCCCGACGAGGTCCTCGCCGCCTTCGCGCAGGAGGACACCGCCTTCGGCGAGCGTCAGGTCGCCGTGCTCGACGCCGACGGCCGTGGGGCCGTGTGGACCGGGCCCGAGTGTCTCGCCTGGGCGGGCGGGTGGGTGCGCCCGGACGTCGTCGTCGCGGGCAACCTCCTGGCTGGGCGGGAGGTTCTCGAGAAGATGGACGCCGCCTTCGCCGCGCACCCGTCACAGCCGCTCGCGGACCGGCTGCTCGCGGCGCTCGCGGCCGGCGAGGACGCCGGCGGTGACCGCCGGGGGAGGCAGAGCGCGGCCCTTCTCGTCGTCGCCGGCCCGCAGGACTGCGGATGGCCACCGCCCACCATCGTCGACCTCCGCGTGGACGACCACGCCGATCCCGTCGGGGAGCTCGGGCGCCTGCTCGCTCTGGACCCCGCTGCGGGCTCGTCGGCAGGCGCGCCCTAGCATGGTCGCCGTGAGCCATTCCGCGGCGGACCAGGACGCCCTCGACGTCGGTGCCCTCGGCGCCGTCGTCCGCCGCAGCCGCCAGCGCATGGGGCTGTCGGTCGAGGCGCTCGCGGCGCGGTCCGGCCTGAGCACCGGCCTGCTCAGCCAGCTCGAACGGGGCAAGGGCAACCCGTCCCTCCAGACCCTGTCACGGCTCGCCGGGGCGCTCGGCACTCAGCTTGTCCTTCTGCTCCAGAGCGCGCAGCGACACGGCGAGCCGGTCGTCCGCGCGGACGCACGGCCCGTCCTGCCGGACGTCGACCCCGGCGAGGACGAGGGCCCGCGCCCGGTCCGCGAGCTCCTCACACCCGACCAGAACCTGCCGCTCCAGGTCATCCGCACCGTCATGCCGCCGGGCTTCTCCAACGCCTCGCGCCCCTTCCGGCACCTGGGCATGGAGTCGGTGCACGTGCTAAGCGGGCGGCTCGACGTCGTCATCGGCGAGGTGCGCCACGAGCTCGGTGCGGGGGACACCATCACCTACGAGTGCTCCCAGGCCCACTGGTGGCTCAACCCCTCGACCTCCGATGAGACTGTGGTCATCGGCGCGGTCACGCCCTTCGCCGGCTGAGTGCTGCTCCACAGGGCGGGCGCGCACGGCGGTCGTCCCCGCGGTCGCCCGGCGTGCGCCCACGCGGTCGGTGGACCTCCGTACGGTCACGCGCATGGGACCGACGAGGCGCACGGACTCCGCGGCTCGGCTGCGGGCGCTGACCCGCCGCGCCTACACGGCCACGGCCGGGCACCTTGACCTCGAGGACGACGCCGGGCGCGAGTTCGACCGCATCGTCAGCGGCGAGGCCCAGCCCCGCACGGTTGCGGCGGAGCCCCGCACGGGCACGGGGAAGACCGGTCGCGGGCGCCGGGACGGTGGGGCGGTGGCGCGGCCCGGGCGCCGGTGGTCGGTCTCTGGCCGGGCGGTCGTCGTCGTGCTGGCGGTGATGGCCGCGTTCGCCGGTGCCGTCGTGGCGCGTGCGATCGCGCTCGGTCCGTCCGACGCCGTCCCGGTGCCGCAGGTGAGTGCGGTGGTGGAACCGGCCGAGTCCTCACCCGGCGGCCCGACCCCTCCTCCGGACGGTGTCGACAGCACCACCGTGCCCGACGAGCCGCCTGGTGATCCAGGGCCGACCGAGGCGACGGGGGTCGTCGTCGTCCACGTGGCGGGTGCCGTCCACGATCCCGGGGTCGTGGAGCTGCCGGTGGGCGCGCGGGTCGCCGATGCCGTCTCCGCGGCAGGAGGTGAGCAACCGGACGCCGAGCTGGCCGCGGTGAACCTCGCCCGGCCGCTCGTCGACGGCGAGCAGGTGTACGTGCCGCGGGTCGGGGAGGCACCACCGGGTGCGGCCGAGGGCGGGGGACCGGCCGGGGCGCCGCCGGCGGCGGACGGTGCCGCCGCGGACGGCGGGGTGGTCGACCTCAACAGCGCCGACCTCGCGGACCTCGACACCCTGCCCGGGGTGGGCCCGGCCATCGCGCAGCGGATCCTCGAGTGGCGCGAGGCGAACGGTCCGTTCCACTCCGTCGAGGAGCTGCTCGAGGTCTCCGGGATCGGTCCGGCCACCCTGGACAAGCTCCGGGAGCGGGTGCGGGTGTGACCCTCGACCTGCGCCTCGCGCCGGCCGCCCTCGCCGCGTGGGCGGTCGCCTTCCTCGGCGTCCTCGTCCCGCCCACCGTCGCCGTCGTCGGGGCCGCGCTGCTCCTGCTCCTCGCTGGACGTGCCGCGTGGTCGCTGCGCGGCGGCGGACGGCACCGCGACCGCGCCGGCCCCACGCCGCAGGCCACCGCGGCGCTCGCGCTCGTCGTCGCCGCGCTCGTGCTCGGAGCCGTCGCCGCGCACGTCCACCAGCGCGCGAGCGGGCTGCTGACCGAGCTCACCGAGGCAGGGGCGGTCGTCACGGTGAGCGGACCGGTGACCGGGGACCCCGCCGTCATCGCCACGCCGCCCGAGCGCGGGGGCGGGGAGCGGGTGACGGTCCCGGTGCGGGCCGACCTCGTCGTGGGTCGCGGGCTGACGGCCCGCGCACGGGCGCCGGTGCTCCTCCTCGCGCCACCGACCTGGACCGGTGTCGAGCTCGGTGCCCGGGTGCGCCTCACCGGACGGCTCGTGGCGACCGAGCCGGGTGAGGACGTCGCCGCGCTCGTCGTCGTCCACGCCGATCCCGAGGTCGAGGCGCCACCACCGGCTCACCAGCGCCTCGCGAGCCGGATGCGCGGCGGGCTCGTCGCGGCCGTCGCGGACGCGCCGGCGCAGGCTCGCGGGCTCGTGCCCGGCATCGCCGTCGGCGACGACTCGCGTCTCCCGCCCGAGCTCGACGACGCCATGACGGCGGTCTCCCTCACCCACATCACCGCGGTCTCCGGCGCGCACGTCGCCATCGTCCTCGGCGCCGTGCTCGCCGGGCTCAGCTGGGCGCCGCGCTGGCTGCGCGCGGCCGTCGGCGGGGCGGTGCTCGTGTGCTTCGTCGTCCTCGTCCGACCGGAGGCCAGCGTGCTGCGCTCGGCGACCATGGGCGGCGTCGCGCTCCTCGCCCTGCTGCTCGGCCGGCCCGCGCGTGCCCTGCCCGCACTGTGCAGTGCGGTCATGGTCCTGCTCCTCCTCGACCCGTGGCTGGCCCGGTCCTACGGCTTCGTCCTCTCGGTGCTGGCCACGACCGGTCTCGTCGTCCTGTCCGGGCCGTGGGCCGAGGCCCTGTCCCGCCGCATGCCCCGGACCCTGGCCCACGTCGTCGCCGTGCCGGCCGCGGCGCAGGTGTGCTGCGCGCCCGTCGTCATCCTCCTCGAGCCGGCCGTCGCCACCTACGCGATACCCGCCAACGTCCTCGCGGCTCCCGCGGTGCCGCCGGCCACCGTGCTCGGCGTCGTCGCGACGGTCGTCTCCCCGTGGCTGCCCGCTGCCACCGAGCCGCTCGCCGCGGCGGCCGGCTGGTTCACCGGCTGGATCGCCTGGGTCGCGCTCGGCTGGGCCGAGCTGCCCGGCGCGCGGCTGCCGTGGCTGGGCGGGCTCGCCGGGGCTGCCCTGCTGGCCGCGGTCACCGTCCTCGCGGTCGTCGTGGCCCGCCGGGGCAGGCGGGCCCAGCTGCTCGGAGCCGGGGTGGGTGCTCTCGTCCTCGCACTGGCCCTCGTCCCCGGTCCTCGCCGCGCGCTGGGCGGCCTCGTCTCCGCAGTCCCCGACGACTGGCTCGCCGTCCAGTGCGACGTCGGTCAGGGCAGCGGCTTCGCGCTGCGCAGCGGCCCGCGCTCGGCCGTCGTCGTCGACGTCGGTCCCGAGGGGCCCGCCGCTGCGGACTGCCTCGTCGCTGCCGGCGTGCGCGAGGTCGACCTCCTCGTCCTCACCCACCTCCACGCCGACCACGTCGCCGGGCTGCCCGAGGTCCTCGACGCCGTCGAGGTCCACCACGTCCTGCTCACCCCGCACGACGGGCCGGCCGCCGCCGAGCGGCAGGTGCTCGCGGCGCTCGCGGAGGAGGGGGCCACCGTCGAGCGCGTCGGTGCGGGCACGGCCGGTGAGGTGGCCGGGGTGCGGTGGCGCGGGCTGTGGCCGACTCCGCGGGCCCTCGAGCTCGCCACCCCCGGGGACGACGACGTCGCCAACGACCTCTCGCTCGTCGTCCGCCTCGAGACCGCGCAGCTCTCGGTCCTGGCGCTGGGCGACCTCGAGCCGGACGGGCAGCGCGGGCTGCTCAACGAGCTGGCGGCCGGCGGAGAGGCCGGGCCGGTCGGCGTCGACGTCGTCCTGGTCCCGCACCACGGGTCCGCGGCCCAGCTCCCGGCGCTCGCCGAGGCGGTCGGCGGGCGGCTCGCGCTCGTCAGCGTCGGCGCGGACAACGACTTCGGGCACCCGGCTCCCGCGACGCTCGAGCTGTACGGACGCGGCGGCGCCCTGGTGCTGCGGACCGACGAGTGCGGCGGCGTCGTCGTCGTCCCCGCCGAGGGCGGCCTGGGCGCTCAGTGCTGAGCGAAGCCGAAGGTCGTGACGGGCATGAGCGTGCCGGCAGCGAGCGCGTCGAGCACCTGCCGCTCGTGGGGGACGACCGGCTCGCGCAGGGAGTCCAGGGCGTCGAGGCGCACCCAGCGCAGCGCGGCGGCCTTGTCCTCCCGCAGGCGCGGCTCACCGTGCCAGCGGCGGCAGGAGAGGAAGAAGTCGACGCGCTCGTCGATCGCCAGGCCCGTGCCCTGCGTGCGGTGCATGACGGTGAGAGGGAGGAGGTCGGTGGGAGCGATCCGCACCCCGAGCTCCTCGGTGGCCTCGCGCACCGCGGCGTCCAGCACGCTCTCCCCGGCCTCGACGTGCCCGGCCGCCCCGCACGCCCAGTGCCCGTCCATGAACCCGGTGCCCGAGCGCAGCTGGAGGAGCACGCTGTCCGCGGCGCCGGCCTCCTCGCGCAGGAGCGCGACGTAGGCCGCGGGCACCACCCGGTAGCGGTGGACCGGGCCGTCCCCGGACGGGTCGCTCACCGCCGCCCCCGGCTGGCGGCGATGCGCAGCACCGCCCGCTCCACGGCGAAGACGGGGTCGCGGCTCAGGCCCTTGACCTCGGCGTCCGCGGCGGCGACGGCGGTGATGGCGCGGGCCAGCCCCTCCGGCCCCCACCCGGCGAGCTCGCGCCGGGCCTGGTCCACCTGCCAGGGCGCCAGGCCGAGCCCGCCCGCACCACCGCGGCCGGACATCGCCTCGACCTTGGCCATGGTGCGGAGCTTGACCGCCAGCGCGGCGACGAGCACCACGGGGTTGGCACCCGTCTCGACGGCGTGCCGCAGGAGCGTGACGGCCTGGCCCGCGTGCCCGGCGATGGCGGCGTCGGCGACCTTGAAGCCCGTGGCCTCCACCCGCCCTCCGTGGTAGCGCTCGACGACGTCCGCGCCGACGCGGCCGGTGGTGTCCGCGACGAGCTGGGTGCACGCGGCGGCGAGCTCACGCAGGTCCGAGCCCAGCGCCTGGACGAGCGCCTGGACGGCGTCCTGGTCGATCTGGCGCCGCGCACGTCGGAACTCGGCGGCGACGAACGCCGCCTTCTCCGCGTCCCGCTTGACCGGCTCGCAGGCGACCACGGGGTGCCCGGCCTTCGTCACGGCGTCGAGCAGGCGCTTGCCGCGCACGCCGCCACCGTGCTGGAGGACGAGGGTGACGTCGTCGGCGGGGGCGCGCAGGTAGGTGATCGTGTCGTCGATGAGGGCGTCGGTGCAGCTCTCGACGCCGGTGATGACGATGCACCGCGCCTCCCCGAACAGGGACGGGCTGGCGAGCATCTCCAGGCGCCCGAGGTCGTAGGCGGCGGCGTCGAGGCGGGTGACCTCCGTGCCGGCGTCCGCCTCGCGGGCCTGCTCGACGATCCGTGCGACGGCGCGGTCGCTCAGCACGCCCTCGGCGCCGCGCACGAGCACCACGGGCGCGAGCGGGGCCTCGTCCCAGCTCAGTCCGGACGGGGCGCTGCGACGGGTCTTCGGGGGCACGCCCCAAGCCTGCCACGGACCGCCCACACCGCGGACCGTCGGTCAGGGGCGGCGCCGGGGGAGGGAGGCGAGGGAGATCGCGACGAGCGCGAGCACGGTCCCGGCGACGGTCGCCGGGCTGACGGTGGCGCCGGCCACCGGCGCGAACACGTCCAGCGCGAGGGAACCGATGAGCTGGCCGGCGATCGAGCCGAGCCCGAGCACGAGCACGCCCGTGCGCGGGACGATCGCCGCCGAGCCGGCGATGAAGACGATGCCGTAGAGGCCGCCGGTGTACAGCCACCACTCGCCGGGCAGCTCAGCGGGCAGTCCGCGGCCGCGGACCACCACCGCGACGACGAGCGCGACCGTGCCCGCGACGAAGTTCGTCACGGTCGCCGTCAGCGGCGAGCCACCCACGGCCCCCACGCGCGCGTTCGCGGCGTGCTGGAAGCCGGTGAGCAGACCCGCCACGAGCGGCAGCACGGCCGGCAGGAGCAGCTCCTGCCACGGCCGCTCACCGGTGAAGGAGGAGGACGCCGCCAGCACCACCGCCACGAGCACCAGCCCCGCCCCCACCAGCCGCTGCGTCGTCGGCCGGCGGCGCACGTCCTGCGCGAAGCCGACGGCGTCGGTGAGCAGCCCGCTCAGCGTCTGTCCCGCGACGACCGCCACCGTGAAGACCGCCACCCCGATCAGCGCGACGACGGCGGACTGGGTGAGGACGAGGAGGGCACCGATGGTGCCCGCGAGGAGGTAGGCGGGCGGCAGCTCGCGCCGTCGGACCGCGCCCGGCAGCCGCAGCACCCCGCGGCGCACACGCGGCAGCACCAGCGCGACGACGACCATGACGACGAGCCCACCGCCGAAGCTCATGGCAGCGGCGAGGACCGGGTCCTGCAGCTGCGCGCCGAGCTCACCGTTGATGCGCGACTGGACGGGCACGACGGCGCCGATCGCGGCGGCGAGGAGCGCCGCCAGCCAGACGGGCAGGGCGGTGGAGCGGTGGGGCATGGCTCTCCTCGAGCGTGCGCGAGACGACGACGGCGCCGCTCCCCGGTGGGGAACGACGCCGTCGAGGGGAGGGCCGGTCTTAGAGGCCGGCGACCTGCTTGGCCAGCTTCGACTTGCGCTGCGCGGCCTGGTTGGCGTGGATGACGCCCTTGCTCGCGGCCTTGTCGAGCTTGCGCCCGGCGGACTGGAGCGCGGTGGCCGCGGTCTCCTTGTCGCCGGCGGCGACGGCCTCGCGGACCCGACGCACGTGCGTCTTCAGCTCGGACTTCACGGCCTTGTTGCGGAGACGCGCCTTCTCGTTGGTGAGGATGCGCTTCTTCTGGGACTTGATGTTCGCCACGTGTGGACTTCTCCTACGTTTCGCCGAAGCGATCAGACAATGGGTCGGTGAGGGCTGTGCCAGCGACCGGGACTGGGGAGTGGGGACACCCGTGGTCGGCCGCAAGCCGGCCCCCGCACGACCGGCGGAGGCTCAGCGAGGTACTTTACCAGGTACGTGGCCGCCGCGGCGCACGTGTGGCGCCCGTCATGCGCGCCCGTCGTCGTCGGCCACCAGGACAGGGTCCAGCTCGTGCGGCTCCTGGTCGGGCTCGAGCTCCGGGACGACCGTGAACTCGCTCTCGTCGTACTCGTCGTCCTCGGTGCGACGTGCCGCCTCCTCCGGCGGCAGCACCCGCCGCCAGCGCAGGGCGCGGATGGGCGGTGCCTCCCCGGCGTCCTCCTTGAGGGCCGCGAGGATCGTGTAGATCATCACGTAGCCGATGATGAAGAACGGCAGGCCGACGACGATGATCACCTGCTGCAGGGCCGCGAGCCCGCCCTCACCGGTGGCGGCGAGCATCGTCGCGGCGACGGCGCCCATCGCGACCGTCCAGAACACCCGCTGGCGGACGGGGGCCTCCTCCTCGTAGCCGTTGCTGATCGAGTCGATGACGAGCCCGGCGGAGTCGACCGACGTCGTGAAGAAGACGACGACGAGGACGACGGCGACGATCTGGGTCAGCGTCGTCAACGGGAAGTTCTCGAGGAATCCGAAGAGCGCCGTCGCGACGTCGCCCTGCTCGACCACCGGTCCGACGAGCTCGCCGGGGCTCTCCCGCTCGATGTCGAAGGACGCCCAGCCGAAGACGCCGAACCACACGATGCTGAAGAGGACGGGCGCCGCCAGCACGCCGCTGACGAACTGGCGGATCGTGCGCCCCTTGGAGATCTTGGCGATGAAGATGCCGGTGAAGGGCGACCAGGAGATCGTCCACGCCCAGTAGAAGACCGTCCACGAGTTCTGCCAGCCGGAGCCGTTGACGGTGTCGTTCCAGAAGGCCAGCTGGGGCAGTGCGGAGGCGTAGACGCCCACCGACTCGATCGTGCCCTTGACGAGGAAGAGGGTGGGGCCGGTCGCGACGACGAAGCACAGCAGGCCCACCGCCAGGATGATGTTGAAGTTCGACAGCCGCTTGATGCCCTTCTCCAGCCCCACGCTCACCGAGGCGACCGCGATGGCCGAGACGGCGACGATGATGAGCACCTGGATGAGCCGGCTCTCCCCGAGGCCCCACAGCGTGTTGAGCCCGCTGTTGATCTGCAGGGTGCCCAGGCCCACCGAGACGCCGACACCGAAGATCGTGCCGACGACGGCGACGACGTCGATCGCCGCACCGACGGGCCCGTGGATCTTCTCCCCGAGGAGGGGCTGGAAGATCGAGCTCACGCGCGGGGGCAGGTTGCGCCGGTACATGAAGTAGGCGAAGCCCAGCGCCGGCAGGGCGAAGATCGCCCAGGTGTGCAGGCCGAAGTGGTAGAGCGTGAAGGCGATGGCCTCGCGCGCCGCCGCCTGGGTCTGGCCGGCGACGTCCTGCAGCGGCGGGTTGGCGTAGTGGTTGATCGGCTCGGCCACGCCCCAGAACATGAGGATCGAGCCGATGCCCGCGGCGAAGAGCATGGCGAACCACGCGAGGCCCGAGTGCTCGGGCCTCGTGTCACCGAGCCGGACCCGTCCGAAGCGGCTCGCCGCGAGGTAGACGAGGAAGAGGAGGAAGACCGTGACGCCCAGGATGTAGAACCAGCCGAGGTTCGTCATGATCCAGCCCGAGGCACCGGCGAAGGCGGCGTCCACCTGGTCGGTGAACAGGATGGTCCCCACGACGAAGACGATCGCGACGAGCGCCGCCGGGAAGAAGATCCGTGGACTGGTGCGCAGTCCGAGCGCGTCGTGCAACCGGTCGAGCGAATTCATGGATGAGTGCTCCTCCTCGGGAACCGAAACGGTCGCCCCGACGTTAACGGGGGGCCCGGGGGATCGCCTCCCGGGCAGCGTGGGAGGCTGGTGCCATGAGTGCGACAAACGACGCGATGAACCAGATCGTCGTCAACGTCGTGCGCCTCGCGCGCCGGCCGGGGTACCTGCTCCTCGTCGGCGCCGCGGTGCCCGTCGGTGTCTTCCTGCTCCTCGGGCTGCTCCTCGGCCTGGACGCCCGGTCGTGGGGCGGGTGGGTCCCCTTCGCGCTCGCGCTCGCCCTCGCCGTGCCCGTGGCCCTGCTCACGGTGCGCCGCGAGCGGCTGCAGCGCACGACGGCGGACATCGGCGACGGGCCGGTCACGACGGCCGGTGGCGTCGTCGTCGTCACGGACGCGCCGACGCAGGCCGCCCTCGAGGAGGAGCTTGCCACCCTCACGGAGGCGATGGACGAGGGACGCGTACGCACGGCGCGGTGGCTCCCGCGGGTCGAGGCCACCCAGCGCGCCCTGCTGCGCGCGGCGGGCGGACCCGTGCGGGCGCCCTACCTGCGTGACGACCTGAGGATCACGCTCGCCGCCTTTCTCGGCACGGTCGCCGCGATCCCGCTCGGCGTGCTCGGGTCGTTCATGAGCGCCTTCGCCCTGCTCCTGTCCTGACGGACGCCCGGCCTGCGACGGCTACGTCGGGTTGGCCCGCAGCTGGTCGGCGATCTCCTCCTCCGGCCGCGGGGGGACGGTCTCGTCCTCCTCGAGCGTCACCGGCTCCTCGTGGTCGGCGGGTGGCTCGACGCGGGTCGGCTCGTCGGGCGTTGTCGACATCGTGCTTCCTCTCGTGGTGGACACGGCGCGGCGTGACAGGACGCCCGCTCGTGGGACGATGGGGCCAGTGTGTCCTTGCGGAGTCGGTTCCGCGCGTCGTCGTCGCTTGAAGGAACGTGAGTGTCCCCGATCCCCAGCCCCGCGCTGACCGCAGCGATCGCCCCCGCGGCGACCGCGCCCGAGCTGCTGCGCAACTTCTGCATCATCGCGCACATCGACCACGGCAAGTCGACCCTGGCCGACCGCATGCTCCAGCTCACCGGGGTGGTCGAGGACCGCGCGATGCGCGCCCAGTACCTCGACCGGATGGACATCGAGCGCGAGCGCGGCATCACGATCAAGTCGCAGGCGGTGCGCATGCCGTGGCAGGTGGGTGAGACCGCCTACGCGCTCAACATGATCGACACGCCCGGCCACGTCGACTTCACCTACGAGGTCTCCCGCTCGCTCGCGGCCTGCGAGGGTGCCCTGCTCCTCGTCGACGCCGCGCAGGGGATCGAGGCGCAGACCCTCGCCAACCTCTACCTGGCGATGGAGAACGACCTCACGATCATCCCGGTCCTCAACAAGATCGACCTGCCCGGCGCGCAGCCCGAGCGCTACGCCGACGAGCTCGCGAACCTCATCGGCGGGGAGCCGGAGGACTGCCTGCAGGTGTCGGGCAAGACGGGCGTCGGCGTCCCCGAGCTCCTCGACCGCCTCGTGCGCGACATCCCCGCCCCGGTGGGCGACCCGGACGCCCCCGCGCGGGCGATGATCTTCGACTCCGTCTACGACACGTACCGCGGGGTGGTCACCTACGTGCGCGTCGTCGACGGCGCGATCAAGCCCCGCGAGAAGCTCACGATGATGTCGACCGGCACGAGCGTCGACCTCCTCGAGATCGGCGTCAGCTCCCCGGAGCCCAAGCCGACCAAGGGTCTGGGCGTCGGTGAGGTCGGCTACCTCATCACCGGGGTCAAGGACGTGCGCCAGTCCCGCGTCGGTGACACGGTGACCAACGCGGCGCGACCCGCCGCGGAGGCCGTGGGCGAGTACCGCGACCCGCAGCCGATGGTGTACTCCGGGCTCTTCCCGGTGGACGGCTCGGACTACCCGGTGCTGCGCGACGCGCTGGACAAGCTCAAGCTCAACGACGCCGCCCTGGCCTACGAGCCGGAGACCTCGGTCGCGCTGGGCTTCGGCTTCCGCTGCGGCTACCTCGGCCTGCTCCACCTCGAGATCGTGCGCGAGCGCCTCGAGCGCGAGTTCGACCTCGACCTCATCTCCACCGCGCCCAACGTCGTCTACGGCGTCGTCATCGAGGACGGCACCCGCACCGAGGTGACCAACCCGAGCGAGTACCCCGACGGGAAGATCGCGGAGGTCTACGAGCCGGTCGTCCGTGCGACCATCATCACGCCGTCGGAGTTCATCGGCGCCGTCATGGAGCTGTGCCAGCAGCGGCGCGGCACCCAGGACGGGATGGACTACCTGTCCCCGGAGCGCGTGGAGATGCGCTACCACCTGCCGCTGGCCGAGATCGTCTTCGACTTCTTCGACCAGCTCAAGTCCCGCACCCGCGGCTACGCGTCCTTCGACTACGAGGCCGACGGCGAGCAGGCGGCGGACCTCGTCAAGGTCGACATCCTCCTCCACGGGGAGAAGGTCGACGCCTTCAGCTCGATCGTCCACCGCGACAAGGCGTACTCCTACGGCGTCGAGATGGCCGGCAAGCTGCGCGAAATCATTCCCCGCCAGCAGTTCGAGGTGCCGATCCAGGCCGCGATCGGCGCGCGGATCATCGCCCGCGAGACCATCCGGGCGCTGCGCAAGGACATGCTCGCCAAGTGCTACGGCGGTGACATCTCCCGCAAGCGCAAGCTCCTGGAGAAGCAGAAGGAGGGCAAGAAGCGGATGAAGTCGATCGGCCGGGTCGAGGTCCCGCCGGAGGCCTTCATCGCCGCCCTGTCCTCCGACACCCCGACGGGCAAGGACTCCAAGGGCAAGAAGTGAGCCCTGCCCTGCCTGCGGGCGAGCCCGTCCCCGCGGACGGGGCGCTGCCCGCCTCCGCCGCGGCCGGCTCCGACCAGCGGGACTTCGGCGTCTACCTCCACGTGCCCTTCTGCCGGGTGCGCTGCGGGTACTGCGACTTCAACACCTACACCGCGACCGAGCTCGGGGGCGGAGCGAGCCAGGCGGCCTACGCGGACACCGCGCGGCGGGAGGTCGACCTCGCCGCGGGCGTCCTCTCGCGGGCCGGTGTCGCGCAGCGGGAGGTGTCGACCGTGTTCGTCGGGGGCGGGACGCCCACGCTGCTGCCCGCCGCCGACCTCGCCGCGATGCTCGCCCACGTGCGGGGGACGTGGGGGCTGGCCGACGGCGCCGAGGTGACCACGGAGGCCAACCCGGACTCCGTGACGCCCGCGTCGCTCGAGCAGCTCGCCGACGCCGGCTTCACGCGCGTCTCGTTCGGGATGCAGTCCGCCGTCCCGCACGTGCTGGCCACGCTCGACCGCACGCACGACCCCGCGCGCCTTCCCGACGTCGTGCGCTGGGCGCGCGACGCGGGCCTCGACGTGTCGGTGGACCTCATCTACGGGACGCCGGGGGAGTCGGCCGCGGACTGGCGGACCAGCCTGGAGACCGCCGTCGCCCTCGAGCCGGACCACGTCTCCGCCTACGCGCTCGGCATCGAGCCGGGCACGAAGATGGGGGCGCAGGTCCGCCGCGGCGAGCTGCCGATGCCCGACGACGACGACGCGGCCCTCAAGTACGAGGCGGCCGACGACGTCCTCACCGCCGCCGGCCTGTCCTGGTACGAGGTGTCGAACTTCGCGACGACGCCGGAGCACGCGTGCCGGCACAACCTCAACTACTGGCGCGGCGCGGACTGGTGGGGGATCGGGCCGGGGGCGCACAGCCACGTGGGCGGGGTGCGCTGGTGGAACGTCAAGCACCCGCGCGCCTACGCCCACCGCCTCGACCAGGGCCTGAGCCCCGGCGCCGGGCACGAGGTGCTCGACGACGGCGCCCGCGAGCTCGAGCGGGTGCTGCTCGGCGTGCGGCTGGCCGAGGGCCTGGAGCTGGCGCCGGGGACCGGGCGCGTGCCGGAGAAGCACCGCGAGGCCGTGGCCGGGCTCATCGCCGAGGGGCTCGTCGACATGCCCGCCGCCCGCGCCGGCCGCATCCTCCTCACCCGCCGCGGCCGCCTGCTCGCCGACACCGTCGTCCGGGCCCTGACGGACTGACGGCCTACCCTCCCTCCCTCCCTCCCCCCCTCCCTCCCGCGCCGAGCGCTGAGTTGTTCCGGTCACCCCTCGCGTCGATGTCCCGGCGTCTGGGGAGGAAGCCCGTCCTGACGGCAGACGCGACGTCGGCCGGGTGCCGGCACCACGGCAGCGACCGGGAGTCCCGACAGGTCGTCAGCCGGCTCCGGACGGGCCGGCCGGAACGAGGGCCACGTCGGCACCCTCGACGACGGTCGCCCCACCCGCGGTGACGAGGACGGGCACGGCCGGCTCGGTGACGCCGTCGTCGTAGGCGACCGCGTCGGCCCCGGTGACGACGTTGACCGCGCGGACCGCGGAGTCGGACCTGAGATAGGCGAAGAGGTTCCCCGCCGCGGACAGGCCCAGGCCCTCCGTGGGGCGCTCCCACCGCTCACCGTCAGGACGGCCCACGAGAGACCCGTCCTCGACCGTGACGAGGGTGCCCGAGATCGGCTCGGTCACGGCGTCGCGCACGCCGGTGGCGAGGACCTCACCGGTCGTGAGGTCGACGAGCACGCCGAGCGCCTGCCCCGGTTCCCCGAGCAGCGCGGTGCCGGGCGGTGCCTGCACACCGGGCAGCGCGCCCGGTTCCGGTCCGGTCCCCAGGTCGGCGAGCGGCAGCTGCCACGAGGTGCCGGCCCCGTCCGCGTGGAGCGTGCCGTCGGTCGCCGTGAGGACGACGCCTGCGTACTCGCCCACGACGGTGACGTCGTCGTCCTCGCTGGCGACGACCTCGCCGGTGGCCGGGTCGAGCACGACGCGCGGTCCCGTCTCTCCCATCGCGGCGCGAGGGGCGGGCGCGGCGAACACGGCGCCCGGCCCCTGCAGCGGGCCAGGGACGTCGACCGGGCCCCACACCAGCTCCCCCGTAGCGAGGTCGTAGGCGCTCGCGGACGTCTCGCTCAACGTGTCCCGCCCGGGCGTGACGTCGTTGAGGATCGCGATCGTCCGCTCACCGGCGCGGCTGAGCGTGAAACCCGTGCACGACGGCGGCCGCTCGGCACGCCACAGCAGCGTGCCGTCCTCCCGCGCGGCGACGAAGCGCAGGGGCTCGCCGTCCTCCGGGTGGTCCAGGCCGAGCAGCAGCCCGTCGAGCTCTTGGGGCACCTGGTCCCACCCCGGGTCGAGGACCGGCAGCCCGGACAGGGCGAGGGGCAGGGAGTCCTCGTGGACCTCCTCCGAGGGTGCGGCCCGGTCCTCGAGGACGGCCGGCTCGGTCTCCACGGGAGGGTCACCGGCGCAGCCGGCCAGCAGGCCGGCGACGGCGAGCAGTGCCAAGCGCCGCCTCACGCGTGTCCGCCCGTGTGCTCGGACGGCTCGGACGGTTCCGGCTGCCGCGCTGCGCCGCCCTCGGCCTCCCTCCGGCGCCACACCGCCCACACCCCCAGGGCGGCGAGGGCCAGGACGGCGATGAGCACCGGCTCGGGCACCGCCGCCCCGACGGTCAGCAGCGACGACTGCACGTCCCCCAGGACCTGGGTCGGCACCAGCTGGGGGAGACTGGCCAGCCCGTTGGTGCGCAGGAAGACGACGCCGACGACGACGAGCAGCACCCCGGTGAGCACCGAGGTCGTGTGCAGCTGGAACGGCCCCACCTGCCAGGCACGGCCACGCAGCCTGGCCCGCCCGCGTGCGCCGAGGCGGCTCCACACGGCGGCGATGGCGACGAGCGGCACCACCATGCCCGCGCCGTAGACGGCCAGCAGCACGCCGGCCAGCACCGGGGAGGGCTCCGTCGCGGCCATGGTGAGGACGGCCCCGAGGATCGGGCCGGAGCAGAACCCGGCGATCCCCGACACGGTGCCGAGCAGGACCGAGCGGAGGACGGAGCCCTTGCCGTGCGCGGCCGACCGCACCGACCGGGTGCCGGGCAGCAGCCGGGACAGGTCGAAGCCGAGGCCGAGGACCTGGAGGACGCCGAAGGTGATGATGAGCCAGCCCGCGACGGTGATGAGGAGGTCCCGGTGGGCGGTGAGCAGCGAGCCGAGCAGCGAGGCGCCGAGGCCGAGGGGGACGAGCGTGGCCGACAGCCCGAGGAGGAAGAGCCCGCCGTGGAGGAGGAGGCGCCTGCGGGTGCCGACGGTCGTCGCGAAGAAGGCGGGCAGCAGCAGTGCGCCGCAGGGGCTGAGCAGGGCCAGGGCACCGCCGAGGAAGGCGGCGAGAAGACTCAGCTCCATCAGGCGCCGGCCTCGGACAGCGCCTGCTCGACCGCCGTGACGAAGACGTCGGTGGGCTGGGCACCGAGGATCGGCTGCCCGGCGAGGAGGAACGCCGGGGTGGAGAAGGCGCCGATGGTCGCGGCCTCGTCGATGTTGCGCTGGACCGCGTCCGCCACCTCCTCGGACCTCATGTCCGCGGTGAAGCGCTCCACGTCCAGCCCGAGCTCGTCGGCCGTGGCGACGAGCGCCTCGTCCGTGAGCCCGCGCGGGGGAAGCGCGACGCCCTCGGGGAACAGGGCGTCGTGGAAGTCGAGGTAGCGGCCCTGCAGCCCCGCGGCGTAGGCCGCGAGCGCTGCGGTGCGGGAGTCCTCGCCGAAGACGGCGATGTCGCGGAACTCGATGCGCAGGTCCCCGGCGGCGGCGTAGTCGAGCATCGCCGGTGCGGTGTCGGCGGCCCAGGACGCGCAGAAGGGGCACTGGTAGTCGGAGTAGACGATGAGGCTCACCGGTGCGTCGACAGGGCCGGCCGCGAGCGGGTCGTCCGCCTCGAGGCGGGTGAGGTCGACGGTCGGGGCGGTCTCCGGCGTGACGACGTCGGCGACCGGCGCGGGGGAGGCCGCCGGGTCCGCGGCGTCCTCGCGCCCGGACAGCACGACTGACACCGAGACGAGCACGGCCGCGAGACCGACGATGAGGGCGGGGACGAGCCACGGCGTACGGCGCGTGGGGGTGGAAGACATGTCGTCCTTGGGGGATCGGGGGCGGGACGGCGGCGGCTACTAAGCCACGTAGTAATTACTATCATCTATAGTAGGAGGATGGTCTGGTCAGCTTCCTCACGGTCCGGCGTCAGCGTGCGGCCCACGACGACGGCGCAGGTGCTGCGCGGCTGGGACGCTCGGCGCTGGGCGGTCGCCGCTGCCGTCGCCGTGGGGTACGGCGCCGTCGTGGGGCTCGCGACGGTGATCATCCCGAACCCGGTCTTCGCCCGCGACGTCCCGGTCGTGGCGTGGAACTACCCCGTCCTCGTCCTCACCGCGCTGGTCGTCGGGCTGCTCGCGGCGAGCTACGTGCGCCCCCTCGGCAGCGCCGGCCCCGCGCCGGGCGGCGCCGCGGCGAGGCGCGCGAGCCGTGCCGGCACGGCCGGTGGCGTGCTCGCCTGGTTCGCGGTCGGCTGCCCGGTGTGCAACAAGATCGCGCTGCTGGCGCTGGGCTACTCCGGCGCACTGACCTGGTTCGCCCCCGTCCAGCCCCTTCTCGCCGTGCTCGCGCTGGCCCTCACCGGCTGGGCGCTCGTCGTGCGGCTCCGCGGGGAGATCGCCTGCCCGGTCCCGGCGGTGGTCGCCCGTGGCTGAGCACGCCCCCACGCTCGGGCCGCTCGAGCGTGAGGTCATGGAGATCCTCTGGGACTGCCCCGAAGAGATGTGCACCCGTGACGTCCTCGAGCGCACCGGCCAGTCCCTCGCGTACACGACGATCGCGACCGTCCTCACCAACCTCCACCGCAAGGGCCTGGTGGAGAAGGTCCTCGTGGGCAGGGTCTGGGCCTACCGGCCGCTCGTGGCCCGCAGCGAGTACACCGCCGAGGTGATGGCGCGTGCCCTGGCCTCCAGTGGCAACCGCAGCGACTCCCTCCTCCACTTCGTGGGCTCGATCCCCGAGGAGGACCTTGCCGTCCTCCGCACGCTGCTCGACGGCGACGGGGGCGCACGGTGACGGGTCTGGTCGCCGTCGCCGGTCTCGTCACGCTGCTGGCCGTGGGCGCGACGGCCGGACCGTGGGCACTCGCCCGCCTGGCGCCGGCGCTGGCCCGGCGGCCGCGTGCCGGGATCACCGCCTGGACGGCCGGCGCCGTCCTGTGGGTGCTGGGGCTGCTCGCGCTGGGCCCGCTCGTCGGCTGGGTGGCCGGCGGTCCCGGCCTTCCCGGGCCTGCCGGCGCCGTGTGCCGCCGCTGCCTGGAGGCGAGCAACCCCTTCGTCGCGGCCACGGCGGTCGACGTCCCGCCCGCCGTGCCGCTCCTCGCCGCCGCACTCCTCGGGCTCGCCCTCCTCGCCGTCCTCGGCGCGACGGCACGCCGCCGGAGGCGCGAGGTGAGGGCGCACGTGGCGGCCCTCGCCGCGACGGCGCGGCGCAGCACCGTCGGTGGTGAGCGTGTGTGGCTCGTGCCCACGGTCGAGCCGGCCGCCTACACGCTGCCGCGCGCCGGCGTCGTCCTGTCGAGCGGGACCGTCGACGCACTCGACCACGAGCAGCTGGGGGCCGTCCTCGCGCACGAGCGGGCCCACCTGGACGGACGCCACCATCTTGTCCTTGCCGTCCTCGGCGGGCTGCAGGCGGTCCTCGGCTGGGTCCCGCTCCTGCGCCACGCCCGCGATGCCGTGGCCGCCTACGCCGAGATGGCCGCCGACGACGCGGCACTGCGGGCCCACGGCTCGCGCGCCCTCGCCGGTGCACTCCTCGCCCTGCACCGGCCCGGCGTGGCCGCGGGCGTCGCCCTGCACGCCGGGGCGGTCCAGGTGCCCTCGCGCATCGCCCGCCTGGCGGGCGGCACCGTGGCCCCGGACCGCCTCGCCGGCGCCCTCGTCGCCTGCTACCTCCTCGTCGCCGCGGCGGCGGTCACGCTGGTCACCGTGCCGTACGCGGCGACGATCCTCCAGGGCGCCTGCTGAGCCGAGCTCGCCGCGCGAGGGCGGTCAGGCGAGGGACAGGAAGAGCTTTTGCAGCTTCTCGACGTCCAGGGTCTCCTCGCCGTTCGACTCGACGAGGCACTGCCTCATGCCCGAGGCGATGATCGCGAAGCCGGCCCGGTCCAGGGCCTTGGACACCGCCGCGAGCTGCGTGACGACGTCCTCGCAGTCCCGCCCCTCCTCGAGCATGCCGACGACTCCGGCGAGCTGGCCCTGCGCGCGCTTGAGGCGGTTGACGACCTTGCCCATGTCCGCGGGGTCGAGCTCGATGCCGCGACGTCCGGCCACGTCGGTGCTCATGCCACGGCCAGGGCTGCCAGGGCGGCGCGCAGGCGTCCTGCGGCGTCATCGGCGACGGCGTGGAGCGCGTCGTTGCCGGTCACCTCGACCATGGTCTGCGGGTCGAGGGCCTCGACGACGGTGCGCGTCGCGCCCGTGGAGCGGACGACGACGTTGCACGGCAGGAGGAGCCCGATCGACTCCTCCGCCTGGAGCGCGCGGTGCGCCAGGGGCGGGTTGCAGGCGCCGAGGATGACCTGCGGCGGGATGTCGACGTCCAGCTTCTGCTTGAGGGTGGCGGCCATGTCGATCTCGGTGAGGATGCCGAAGCCCTGCTCGGACAGCGCCGCGCGCAGTGCCGCCATGGTGTCGTCGAAGGTCTGCTCCACGGTCGTGCTGATTCCGTAGCTCATGGTGTTCTCCTGCTCGGTGGACGATCAGGCGCTGCGGCCTGCGGACTGCTCGGCCAGCTCCGCGCGGACCTGGCTGGAAGAAGGCGGGGACACCGTCACGGAGGGCGGTGAGAGCGGGGAGGGAGACGTTGCCGGCCTGGTCCCCGCGATGCGATGATACCCCTACGGGTATGTCAACGGTCGGCCGTGTGCGGTTGTTCCGCGCGGGCTCACGCGCGGCAGCGCGTGCCCGTCAGCCGGTGGGCCAGGCCGTACCCGACCGCGACGACGGCTCCAAGGGCGCCGGGCACCGCGTGCGGCTCGGCGCCGAGCAGCCAACCGGCAGCGAGCACGGTCACGAGTGGGACGACCGTGCACGGCGTGAGGTCGACGGTGCGGTGCCCGCGCGTGGGGACGTAGGTCGCCAGGACCGTGGCCCCGCCGACGGCCGCGAGCGCCACGAGCCCGGTCCACAGGGGTGCGCGCGTCGCGTCCCAGCCGCCGCCCTCGCTGAGGAGGAGGGTGAGGAGGAGCGGCGCGAGCGCCACCGTCGCCACCGTGTGGCGCAGCGTCCAGCGGCGTGGGGGCGCGGACCGGACAGGCTCACGGGACGTGACCGGTCGACCGCGACGAGAGAGGCGACCTTGCCGAGCGGGTCACCGCCCGGGGCCGCGGGTGCGGAACCGGCGTGGGCGACGTCGTCGAGCGCGTCCACAGCGCCGGCGAGGTACGCCTCCCACGACGGTGCCGTGTCCGCGCGGTCCTCGAGCGTGCGCCAGTGTGCACGCGCGTGGAGGAGCGCGGCGTCCGCCGGCTCTCGGGAGAGCCGGCGGCGCAGGTCGCCGAGGGCGGCGACGGCGCCCTCGTGGTACTTCACCGCGGGACGCGCGGTGCCGTCAACGGAGACGGCGCACAGCGAAGCGTCCCCGGTGGCCGTCTCGAGCCGGGTGAGGGCCTCGCCCCGGCGCTCGTCCACGGCCTGGGTCAACGGCACGTGCACCGGGCCGACGGCTCGACGTCGGCCATGACCTCGTCGACGTGCATGCCGCAGCCGGTCCAGGTGACCTTGCCGCAGGTGGCGCAACGGATGGGACTGCACATGGGTGTTCTCCTCGTGGTGTGGGTGGTGGTGTCAGGCGTCGACGGTGTCGGACAGGGCGGCGGGCCGCACGGCGCGCAGGGTGAGCCAGCCTCCGGAGAGGTTGCGGGCGTCGATCCCCTCCCCGCGCAGGATGCGGGTGGCGAGGTAGGACCGGACCCCGCTGGCGCAGTGGACGGCCACCGGACGGCCCTCGGCGGCGGTGCGGACCTCGTCGAGCCGGTCCCGCAGCTCGGTGTGCGGGACGAGGAGAGCGCCGTCGAGGTGGTCGCCCGCGTACTCCTCGGCCGAGCGGACGTCGAGCACGAGCGACTCGGCGCGCACCTGCTCGAGGTCCCAGGCCTGCCACTGCGGCATGGTGCCGTCAAGGACGTTCTGCGCGACGAAGCCCAGCATGTTGACCGGGTCCTTCGCCGAGCCGTAGGGCGGGGCGTAGGCGAGCTCGAGCTCGGCGAGGTCGTCGGCGGTCATCCCGGCGCGCAGGGCGGTGGCGAGGACGTCGACCCGCTTGTCCACCCCGGCCCGGCCGACCGCCTGGGCACCGAGGAGGCGACCGTCGGGCGCGAAGCTGGCGACGAGGTGGACCTGCTCGGCGCCGGGGTAGTACCCGGCGTGGTGGGCGGGGTGGAGGTGGACGACCTCGTGCTCGATCCCGGCGGAGCGCAGGGCGGCCTGGTTGGCGCCCGTCACCGCCGCCGTGAGCCCGAAGACGCGGACGACGGCCGTGCCGAGGACCGGCTGCTGCGGGGTCGTGCGGTGGCCGCAGATGGCGTCGGCGGCACGCCGCCCCTGACGGTTCGCGGGGCCCGCCAGCGGGACGGCCCCGGACGTGCCGGTGACGGCCTGGCGGACCTCGACGGCGTCACCGACGGCCCAGATGTGCGGGTCGGAGGTGCGCTGGTCGGTGTCGACGCGGATCGCGCCCCGCTCCCCGAGCTCGAGCCCCGCCTCCTCGGCGAGCGCGCTCGCCGGCCGCACGCCGACGTTGACGATGACGACGTCGGCCGGCAGGACGCTGCCGTCGGACAGGGTCACGGTGGCGCCACCGTCCGGCGCGTCGGCGACGGACTGGGCGGAGACCCCGAGGTGCAGGTCCACGCCGTGGGCCCGCAGCTCCTCGGCGAGGAGCGGCGCGAGCTCCGCGTCCAGCGGGGGCAGGACGTGGTCGGCGAGCTCGACGAGCTGGACCCGCATCCCGCGGGCGGCGAGTGCCTCGACGGCCTCGAGCCCGATGAAGCCGGCACCGACGACGACGGCGTGCGTGTGCTCTCGCTCGGCGAGGACGGCGTCGACCGCGCCCGTGACACGGTCGAGGTCGGGGATCGTGCGCAGGGAGTGGACAGCCGGGTGGTCCAGACCCTCGATCGGCGGGCGGACGGCGACGGCACCCGGCGCGAGGAGCAGGGCGTCGTAGGCCAGCCGGTCCGTCGTGACGCCGCTGACGACGGTGACCTCGCGGCGGGCGCGGTCGATCGCCGTCACCCGGTGGCCGGTGCGGACGTCGAGGTTGAGGGTGCGGGCGAGCGACTGCGGGGTGTGGAGCAGCAGGTCCTCGCGCGAGCCGATCTCGCCGGACAGGTGGTAGGGCAGGCCGCAGTTGGCGAAGCTCACGTGGTCGCCCTGCTCGAGGACGACGATCTCGGCGTGCTCGTCCAGACGACGGGCGCGGGCGGCGGCGCTCATGCCGCCGGCGACGCCGCCCACGATGACGATGCGCCGGCTCGGGCGGCGGTCGCTGGCGGTCATCGGCGCACCGCCCCTCCGGCCTGCTCCCAGGCGGTCATCCCGCCGGAGACGCTGGCGGCGTCGAACCCGGCCGCGCGCAGCGTCTTCGCGCCGCTGCGCGAGCGCATCCCGCTCGCGCACACGACGAGGACGGGGGAGTCCGCCTGCAGGCGCCGCGGGGCGGAGTCGAGCCTGCCGAGCGGGACGTGGATCGCCTGGGGGGCGTGCCCCGCCCTCCACTCGTGGCTCTCCCGCACGTCGACGAGGGCGGCGCCCTCCCGGACGAGCTCGACCGCGCGAGCGGCGGATACGGATGATCCCAGGGTGCTGGTGTCACGGCCGCGGCCCAGCAGGGCACGCAGCCACGTGGATCGTGTTGATGTGGTCATGGCCCCACTATACCCCCGGGGGTATGTGTTGTCTCGGTGAGGGTGCTCACCGGAGGCGGTGACGCCGTCGAGACTCCGACGGCGTCGACCGAGGCGACGGCCGCGCCGGAGCCGACCCCCACCGTGGTCGAGGAGCCGACGACCGAGGGGAGGGCCTGTGCTGACATCGGCGGAACGTGCCCCACGGTGACCTGAAGGCGTGGGACGCTGACGGCATGAGAAATCTGGGGTGCGCGCTCGCGGCGGGAGGGGCGCTGCTCGTGCTCGCCGGGTGCGCCGGCTCGGGCGACCGGGCGGACGTGCCGGCGTCGACGGTGCTGCGCGACGCCGTCGACGTCGCCTCCCTCGAGGCCAACCGCACGCCCCACCTGGGCGACAACAGTCGGGTGGTCGCCCTCGTCGGTGCGACCCGCCCCGACGCCGTGGGCGAGTCGACGCTCGAGCTGCGCACCGACGAACGGCCCTACGAGCTGGTCGTGCACTTCTCCTCCGTCGCGGACGGTGTCACGGCCGACGTCGCGGACGGCCTGATGGCCGACCGCGCGGCTCTCCTCCTGGCGACGATCGACAACGTCGACGAGGTCCGCTGGACGCTGCCGGAGCTCTCGGGCCAGGAGTCTGACGGCATGCTCAGCCGAGCCGAGGCCGATGCCTTGTTCGGATCACCCGTGGCGGAGCTGGGGGCAACGGCAGACGGTCTGACAGACCTCGTCGAACGTCTCGAGAGCACCTGACCCCGCCGCAGGTGCGTGCGCTGCGAGGACGGGCACTCCTCGCAGCGTCAGGGGCCGTTCAGGCGAGCCAGCAGCCGGCCGCTCAGCTCGACGTCGTGGGGCAGGTCGCTCAGCTCTCGGGCTGCTGTGCGGACGCCCTGCCGACCGAGGACGCCGGCAAGACCCTCCCAGTGGTCGGCCTCCGCGTCCTGCGCCGTCTGATCCCCGAAGGGCTCGTCCGGCCCGACAACCGTCCGCGCCGTCGCGGCGACCGTCGTCGCCGACATGTGCTGCCACACGTCGCCCGGTCCACCCACTGTCCACCCCCGATCGTCGAGCAGGGTCAGGCGGCGACCGTCGTCGAGGACGGCAACGAGCAGCGCGGAGAACGAGGCCACGCCGGCGTGGGGAGGAGGAGAGGGAGGGGCTGGTGCCCACCCGGGACGAGCGTGCTCCGGGGCTGAAGGGCTCCGAACCGGGGCGCTGGCAGTGTCTCGGCGGTCCTCGACGTCCACGACGGTGAGGAGGCGGACCACGGGCATGGCTGCATCATCCGTCATCCCGGCGCGTCCCGGGAAGCGGTGAGTCCGCCCGGCGCAGCCCAGGTGGAGGCGGCGCGGACCCGGCGAGGAGGGCCGTACGTCGTGGACGAGGCGCCGAGGCGCGGAACGGTCGCTCAGACGCCCTCGAGCTCGTCCCACACCGGGCCGTAGCCGAGGCGCGCCTGCTCGGCGGCGACGACCCGTGTCGCGAGCTCGGCCTCGGTGACGTCGACGGCGCCGAGCGCCTCCTGGGCCAGGCTCGACTCCCCGGCGTAGGCGTCGAACACCTGTCGCTTGCCGGCGAGCAGCTCCTCGATGCGCTCGTCGACGCTGTCCTCGGTGAGCAGGCGGTGCACCTGGACCGGGCGCTGCTGGCCCATCCGGTGCACCCGGCCGATCGCCTGGTCCTCGACGGCCGGGACGAGCTGCGGCTCGCAGATGACGACGACGCTCGCCGCCTGGACGTTGAGCCCCACCCCGCCCGCGCCGATCTGGCTCACGAGCACCGCGCCGGGCGGCCCTACCGTGAAGGCGTCGACGATCTCCTGCCGCTCGGCCGCAGGCACCGAGCCCGTGATCGGCCCGAAGGCCTGCACCCCGCCCAGCCGCTCCACCTGCTCGGCCACCCGGGCCACGACGTCGAGGAAGTAGGAGAAGACGACGACGCGCTGCCCGCCGTCGCGCGCCTCCGCGACGATCTCGAGCAGCCGCTCGAGCTTCGCGGAGTCGGCCGGATCGGGGACGGTGAGGTCGGCCCGGCGCATCGCCATGAGGTTGCCGGCGGCGACGGCCGCCCGGTAGCGCCGCTCCGCCGTCGGCGTCATGGTCTCCCACTCGTCCACGACCATCCGTGGCGGCAGCTCGACGAGCACGTCGTCGAGGTTGCGGCGCAGGTAGACCGGGGCGAGGTGACGGCGGAAGGTGTCGGCGCCCGCGAGGCCGAGGTGCGGGGGGATCGCGGCGACGACCTCGGGCTGGAGGAGGCGGGCCAGCGAGAGCAGCTCCTCGACCCGGTTGAGCAGCGCGGTGCCGGTGAGGAACAGCGCCCGCGGGGTCCGCTCGGCCCAGGCGGCGACCTGCTGGCTGCGCTGCGCCCGGGGGTTCTTCGCGTAGTGCGCCTCGTCGACGACGAGGAGGGCGGGCGCGGGCGGTAACAACTCAGCGCTCGGCGGGAGGGGGGTGGGTGCCGGGGTGGCGGGGAGGGGGATGGTGGGGAGGGTGGCGAAAGTCGTGACGGCGATGCCGCCGTCGCGGTGCCAGGCGGCCAGCGCGTCCTCGCGGCCGGGGCCGTGGACGCGGTGGACGCGCAGCTCGCTGTGGAGCGTCACCTCGCGGCACCAGTTGACGACGACGCTCGCCGGGCACACGACGAGCGCCCGGTCCTCGCCGGTCGCCGCGAGGTGGGCCATGACGGCGATGGCCTGGACGGTCTTGCCCAGGCCCATCTCGTCGCCGATGAGCGCGCGGCCCTGGTTGAGCGCGAACTTCGCGCCGAAGACCTGGTAGCCACGCAGCCGGGCGCGCAGCGGCGACTCGTCCAGCGGGAAGGCGCTGATCCGCTCGACGAGCTCGGCGGGCAGGGTGCCCTGGGCAGCGGTGCCGCCGAGCCCGGGCACGAGCTCGTCGAGCAGCGCGTAGTAGCGGGCGGTGTGCTGCTCGAGGTGCTCCCACACGGTGAGGGGGCCGGGCTCGGCGAGGAGCGCGGTGAGCTCGCGCACCGTCCGGGGCAGGCCGGTCGCGGTGAGCCAGGGCTCCCACCGGGCGAGCGCCTCCAGCGCCTCCCGGGCGCGCTCGCGGGTGCTGGGCAGGCGCAGCAGCAGCCCGAGCCGGCTGCGTGCCGGTGCCGCCTGGCGCACCTGTCCCGCGACCGTCGTGGCGACGTCGGCCAGCTCGTCACGGTGCGCCCCCAGCGGCCCGGACAGCCGGTCCAGCCGGTAGAGCAGGGACGCGAGCCCCAGGCCGAGCGGCCCGTCGCTGCGGGGCTCGATCCGCACCGGCACGCCCGCGCGGAACGTCTCGGCCAGCCGGTGCGCCGCGGCGGCCGCCGCCCGCGCGGTGTGCGGCCCCACCCCGTCCAGCGCCTCCAGCTGCTCCGCGCCGGCGTCCAGGACGTCCCGGACCGTCCGCACCCCGGCGTCCTCCAGGGCCTGCAGCCGCAGGTTGCGCTCGGTCGTCTCCCGCAGCCGGCCGACCTCGATCCCCCCGAGCTCGGCGCGGACCCGCCCGTCCCGGTACCCGTCGACGAGCGCGACGACGCCGTCCCGCAGCCGCGCCTCCTCGTGCAGCACCGCGGCGGCGGCCTGCGCCAGCTCGGCCCGCTCCGCGAGGAGCTCCCGGGCGTCGGCGCCGGGCCGGACCGCCGTCGTCGTCATCGCTGGTCCGGCACCTCGGTGACGAAGTCGATGAGCTCCTCCATCCGCCCGAGCAGGGCGGGGGAGAGGTCCTTGTAGCTCCGCACGGTGCCGAGGATCCGCTTCCAGCCGCGGGCGACGTCGGCCTGGTCGGCGTGCGGCCACCCGAGCGCGGCGAGCGTCCCGTACTTGATGTCGGTGCCGCGCGGCACGTCCGGCCACGCCTCGAGCCCCACCCGCTCGGGGCGCACGGCCTGCCAGACGTCGACGTACGGGTGCCCGAGCACCTTGACGTGCCCGGCCGAGCGGCCGAGCGAGCGCAGCGCCTCCTGCACCAGCCGGGTCTCCTTCGAGCCCTGCACGAGATGGTCGACGAGCACGCCGGCGCGGCGCGTGGGCCCGGGCGCGAAGTCGGCGAGCACCTCGGCGAGGTTGTCCACGCCCTCGAGCAGCTGGACGACGACGCCCTCCACGCGCAGGTCGTCCCCCCACACGCGCTCGACGAGCTCGGCGTCGTGCCGCCCCTCGACCCAGATCCGCGAGGCGCGCGCGACCCGCGCGCGGCTCGTGTCGACCGCGATCGAGCCCGACGCCGTGAGCCGACGGCCCCCGGCCGTCACCGGGCCGCGGGGTGCTGCCCGGCGCGCGGGCGGCACGAGGTGCACCGGCTTGCCGTCCACCCAGAAGCCCGAGCCGAGCGGGAAGGTGCGGGTGCGTCCCCTGCGGTCCTCGAGGACGACGACGTGCATCCCGCCGGACTTCTCCACGGCGGTCACCGCCCCGACCCAGCCGGTCTCGACGTCCTCGACGACCAGGCCGAGCTCGGCGGGCTCGTCGCGGACCGTGGGACGGTGGGCGTGGGCACCGGTGCGGTGGGGGTCGGAGGACAGGACGTCCGAGCCGTAGCGATCCTTCACCCCGGCAGGGTAGGCGCGCGGTGGGAGAGGTCACGAGACACTCGGGGGCGTGGCGCGTAGAATTAGCACTCCGGGCCGGTGAGTGCTGACCGCCGGCCCGTCACCGAGCCGGCCACGAGCGCCGTAAGGAGGAACCCGTTGGCTGACCGCCGACTCGACGTGCTGAGAGCCATCGTCGAGGACTACGTCCACACCCGTGAGCCGGTGGGCTCCAAGGCGCTGGTCGAGCGCCACTCGCTCGGGGTCTCCCCGGCGACGATCCGCAACGACATGGCCGTCCTGGAGGAGAGCGGGTACATCCACCAGCCGCACACCTCCGCCGGCCGCGTGCCCACCGACAAGGGCTACCGCCTCTTCGTGGACCAGCTGTCCACCTTCAAGCCGCTGTCACCGGCCGAGCGGGGCGCCATCCAGCACCTCCTCGAGGGCGCCGTCGACCTCGACGACGTCGTCGAGCGCACCGTGCGCCTGCTCGCCCAGCTCACCCACCAGGTCGCCGTCGTCCAGTACCCCTCGCTGCGCAACTCCGCGCTGCGGCACGTCGAGCTCGTGCCGCTCTCCGAGCACCGGCTGCTCGTCGTCATCATCACCGACGCCGGACGCGTGGAGCAGCGGGCGCTGGAGGTCGACGCCCCGCTCGACCTCGGCGTCGTCGCCGAGCTCCGCGCGCGTATCAACGCCGGCAGCATCGGGCGCCGCGCCGCGGACATCGGCTCGGCGCTCGAGCACACTTCGAACCGCTTCGCCCCCGAGCACCGGCCGCTCGTCGCCCGCGTCGTCGAGGCGCTGACCGAGACGCTGCGGATGGACGCCGAGGAACGCATCGTCATGGCGGGCACCGCCAACCTCGCCCGCTCCGACGTCGACTTCTCCCGCACCATCGGCCCCGTCCTGGAGGCCCTCGAGGAGCAGGTGATCCTCCTGCGGCTGCTTCAGGAGATGGCCGAGGACGACGCCGTCGCCGTGAGCATCGGTGAGGAGAACCGTCATGAGTCGCTGTCCGAGGCGTCGATCGTGGCGACCGCCTACGGTGGGGGGAGTGGCGAGGGGGTCGCCCGCCTCGGTGTGCTGGGCCCCACGCGCATGGACTACCCCTCGGCCATGACCTCCGTCCGGGCCGTGGCCCGCTACCTCTCGCGGATCCTCGCCGGCTGACCGGCCCACGACACACCTGCCCGAAGACCCCCCACAGGAAGTGACCTGGTGAACGACTACTACGAGATCCTCGGCGTGCCGCGTACCGCGACGCAGGAGGAGATCAAGCGCGCCTACCGAAAGATGGCGCGCAAGCTCCACCCGGACGTCGCCGGGCCGGACGCCGAGGACCGCTTCAAGGAGGTCGGGCGCGCCTACGAGGTCCTGTCCAACCCCGAGAAGCGCCAGATGTACGACCTCGGCGGGGAGTCGGCGCTCGGCGGCAACGGCGGGGGCGGGGCCGGGGCCGGCTTCGGCTTCTCCGACATCTTCGAGACCTTCTTCGGTGCCGCCGGCGGCGCGAGCCGCGGCCCCGCGCCGCGCGGGCGACGCGGCCAGGACGCCCTCATCCGCCTCGAGATCGAGCTGCGGGACGCCGTCTTCGGCGTCGACGAGGAGGTCCAGGTCGACACCGCCGTCCTGTGCGGCACCTGCAACGGCACGTGCACCCGCCCCGGCACGAGCGTGCAGACCTGCGCCGTGTGCCACGGCCGCGGCTCGGTCCAGCGGGTGGCGCGCTCCTTCCTCGGCAACGTCATGACGACCTCGCCCTGCTCCGCGTGCGGCGGCCACGGCACGACCATCCCCGACCCCTGCCCCGAGTGCTCCGGCCAGGGACGCGTGCGCAACCGCCGCACGATCCCCGTCTCGGTGCCCGCGGGCGTCGACACCGGCAACCGGATCAAGCTGACCGGCAGCGGCGAGGTCGGCCCCGGGGGCGGCCCCGCCGGCGACCTCTACGTCGAGCTCAAGGTCCGCAACCACCCGGTCTTCGCCCGGCGCGGTGACGACCTCTACGCCCGCGTCGAGATCCCCATGACGGCCGCCACGCTCGGCACCGTCCTGCACCTGGAGACCTTCGACGGTCCCGAGGAGATCGACATCGCGCCCGGCACCCAGCCCGAGGAGGTCATCACCCTCGAGGGGCTGGGTGTGGGCCGCCTCAACGGCCCCGGACGCGGCGACCTCAAGGTGCAGGTCGACGTCGAGGTGCCGACCGCTCTCGACGACCGTCAGCGCGAGCTGATCGCGGAGCTCGCCACGCTCCGCGGGGAGGAGCGGGCCGAGCCCCGCCTTGCCCCCGCGTCCAGTGGCGTCTTCTCCCGCCTGCGGGACCGCTTCTCCGGCCGCTGATGAGCGCGCCCGTCTTCCTCGGCGCGCCCGAGGACCTTGCCGCGGCACGCGCCGGGGCGGTGCTCACCGTCCGCGGTCCCGAGGCGCGCCACGCCGTCTCCGTGCGGCGCGTGCGGGCCGGTGAGGTGGTCGACGTCGTCGACGGCGAGGGCACGCGAGCCCGCGGAGAGGTCACCACCGCCGCGGGGGAGGAGCTCGCCGTCGCCGTCACCGAGGTCACCCGCGAGCCCGCGCCCGCGGTGCGGCTCGTCCTCGTCCAGGCCCTGGCCAAGGGCGGGCGTGACGAGCAGGCGGTGGAGACCGCCACCGAGGTGGGGATCGACGCCGTGCTGCCGTGGCAGAGCGAGCGCTGCGTGTCCGTGTGGGCCGGGAAGAAGGCCGTCAAGGGGCGCGAGCGGTGGCAGGCCGTCGCGCTCGCCGCGACCAAGCAGTCCCGCCGCGCCCGCCTGCCGGAGGTCGAGGAGCTCGTTGTCGGCACGCAGCTGCTCGCCCGGGTCGCGTCCGTCGTCGACGGCGGGGGCGCTGTCGTCGTCCTCCACGAGGAGGCGACCGTGCCGCTGTCCACCGTCGCGCTGCCGGAGGCGGGCGAGGTGCTGCTCGTCGTCGGCCCCGAGGGTGGCCTGAGCCAGCGGGAGGTGAGCGACCTGACCGAGCGTGGCGCCGTCGTCGTCCGCCTCGGCCCGCACGTCATGCGCACCTCCACGGCCGGCCCGGTGGCCGCCGCCCTCCTCTCGGACCGCCTCGGCCGCTGGTCCTGACGCGCCCCCCGACGTCGCACTTGGTGACCTGACTGACGGTGATGGCCGGCGGACCGTCGCTCAGCCCACCACCTGCGACGGTTCCGGGGGACGACGTCTCGGGGGAAGGTGAGGGACGGGAAGTTTCCGGTGGCCCTCGCCGTTATGCTCTTTCGTACGTCTTCACCCCCAGCCAGGAGGAAACGGGGCCACGCCCCTGCCCATGCCACACAGCGACGACGCGTCCAGGACGGACGCGGTGCTCCAGCACCAGATCACGATCCCCGACGACGTGCCCATGGTCTTCCTCCTCGGCCAGCGTGACGAGGTCCTGCGGGCCGTCGAGTCGGGCTTTCCCGCCGTCGACATCCACGTGCGCGGCAACGTCGTGTCCTTCTCCGGCCCCGCCGGGGACGTCGCGCTCGCCGAGCGCCTGGTCGACGAGCTCGCCGCGGTCGCCCGCAGCGGGCAGGCGCTGACCGCCGACGCCGTCGAGCGCGCCATCCGCATGCTCACCGCGCCCACCGGCGAGCGGCCCGCCGACATCCTCACCCTCGACATCCTCTCCAGCCGCGGTCGCACCATCCGCCCCAAGACGCTGGGCCAGAAGACGTACGTCGACGCGATCGACGAGCACACGATCACCTTCGGCGTGGGCCCGGCCGGCACCGGCAAGACCTACCTCGCCATGGCCAAGGCCGTGCACGCCCTGCAGTCCAAGCGCGTCAACCGGATCGTCCTCACCCGCCCCGCCGTCGAGGCGGGGGAGCGGCTGGGCTACCTGCCCGGCACGCTCAACGACAAGATCGACCCGTACCTGCGTCCGCTGTACGACGCGCTGCACGACATGCTCGACCCCGAGTCGATCCCCAAGCTCATGGCCGCCGGCACCATCGAGGTCGCCCCGCTCGCCTACATGCGCGGGCGCACGCTCAACGACGCCTTCATCATCCTCGACGAGGCCCAGAACACCTCGCCCGAGCAGATGAAGATGTTCCTCACCCGGCTCGGGTTCAACTCACGCGTCGTCGTCACCGGTGACGTCACCCAGGTCGACCTGCCCAGCGGCACCTCCTCCGGGCTGCGGGTGGTGGAGGACATCCTCGACGGCATCGAGGACGTCGCGTTCTGCCGCCTCACCTCGGCGGACGTCGTCCGCCACCGCCTGGTCTCGGAGATCATCGACGCCTACGAGCGGTGGGACGCCGGACCGAGCGGCGGCAACCGCGCACAGCGACGGACCGGCGCGCGCCGGGAGGGACGAGCATGAGCACCGAGGTCGCCAACGAGTCCGGCTACGAGGTCGACGAGGCGGAGTTCTCCGCGCTCGCGAGCTACGTCCTCGAGCAGATGCACGTGCACCCGCAGGCCGAGCTGTCGATCATGTTCGTCACCAGCGACGTCATGACCGAGCTCCACGTCAAGTGGATGGACGAGCCGGGCCCCACCGACGTCCTGTCCTTCCCCATGGACGAGCTGCGTCCCGGCCGGCCGGGCGAGGAGCCCGTCGAGGGCATGCTCGGTGACATCGTGCTGTGCCCGGAGGTCGCCGCCTCGCAGGCCAAGGCCGCCGGCCACAGCACCGCCGAGGAGCTCCTCCTCCTCACGACGCACGGCATCCTCCACCTCCTCGGCTACGACCACGCCGAGCCCGAGGAGGAGAAGGAGATGTTCGCGCTGCAGCGCCGGCTGCTGCTCACCTTCCTCGCCGGGCGCTGACATGGACGGACTGCTCTCCGACATCCCCGAGTGGTGGCTGCTCGTCCTCGCGCTCGTCGCCCTCGTCCTCACCGCCGTGCTGGTCGCGGCCGAGGCCGCCCTGCGGCGCATCGGGCGCACCGCGCTCAGCGAGCTGCACGTCGCCGACCGGCCGCGCGCCGAGCGCGTCGAGCGGCTCGCCGACACCCGTGAGGACGCGCTGCCCGCGCTGGCCCTGGCACGCGTCCTCGCGGAGATGACGACGGCGGTCGCCCTCACCCTCGTCGTCGCCGACCTCCTGCCCGAGTGGTGGCAGGTGCTGCTCACCGCCGTCGTCGTCACGGCCCTGCTCGTGGCGGTCGTCGCCGGCTCCGGGCCGCGGCGGCTGGGCACCCGCCAGCCCGGGCGGGTGCTGCACGCCCTGCTGCCCCTCGTCGGGGCCGTCCTCGCCGTCACCCGCCCCGCCGTCGCCGTCGCCCGGGCGCTGACGCCCAAGCCGACGCTCACGGAGGCCGAGGCGCGCGAGGAGGCCGCCGAGGACCTGCGTGACATGGTCGACCGCGTGAGCCAGTCCGAGCAGCTCGCCGACGAGGAGCGCACGATGCTCCAGTCGATGTTCGAGCTCGGCAGCACCCTCGTGCGCGAGGTCATGGTGCCGCGGCCGGACATGGTGACGATGGACGCCGACCGGCCGCTCACCAAGGCCCTGGCCCTGTTCGTGCGCTCCGGGTTCTCCCGCGTGCCCGTCGTCGGGGAGTCCGTCGACGACGTGTGCGGCATCCTCTACCTCAAGGACGTCCTGCGCCGGACCCACATGCGGCCCGACGCCGGCTCCGACCTCGTCGAGTCCGTGGCCCGTGAGGCCGTCTTCGTGCCCGAGACGATCCTCGTCGACGACCTGCTGCGCGACATGCAGGCGAAGAACTTCCACATCGCGATGGTCGTCGACGAGTACGGCGGCATCGCCGGTCTGGTCACCATCGAGGACCTCCTCGAGGAGCTCGTCGGTGAGCTCACCGACGAGCACGACCGTGCTGAGCCCGTCGTCGAGGAGCTCGACGACGGCCTCGTCCGGGTGCCCGCGCGGCTGCCCGTCGACGAGCTCGGGGAGCTCTTCGGCCTCGAGCTCGACGACGACGACGTCGACTCCGCGGGCGGACTGCTCGCCAAGGCGCTGGGCAAGGTCCCGATCCCCGGGGCCGAGGTCGAGGTCGCCGGTCTGCACCTGCAGGCCGAGCGCGCGGGCGGGCGACGCCGCCAGATCGCCACCATCCTGGCGCGGGCCGTCGAGGCGCCCGAGCACGACGAAGAGGACGAGAGCTCATGACGTACTCGTGGCCCGAGGGCTACCGAGCGGGGTTCGCCTCGATGGTCGGACGCCCCAACGCGGGCAAGTCCACCCTGACGAACGCGCTGGTCGGACAGAAGGTGGCCATCACCTCCGGCCGGCCCCAGACGACCCGGCACGCCGTGCGCGGCATCGTCCACCGCGAGGACGGGCAGCTCGTGCTCGTCGACACCCCGGGCCTGCACCGGCCGCGCACCCTGCTGGGGGAGCGGCTCAACGACCTCGTGCGCGACACGATGGGCGAGGTCGACGTCGTCGTCTTCTGCCTGCCCGCCGACGAGAGGATCGGTCCCGGTGACAAGTTCATCGCCCGCGAGCTCGCCGAGCTGCGCACCCCCGTCGTCGCCGTCGCCACGAAGAGCGACACGGTGGGCCGCGAGCGGCTGGCCGAGCACCTCCTCGAGATCGACGCGCTCGGCGACTGGGCGGAGATCGTGCCCGTCTCGGCCAAGCGCGGCGAGCAGGTCGACGTCCTCGCCGACGTCCTCCTCGCGCAGATGCCGGAGTCGCCGCCGCTGTACCCCGAGGGGGAGCTCACCGACGAGCCGGAGGTCGTGATGATCGCCGAGCTCGTCCGCGAGGCCGCCCTCGAGGGCGTGCGCGACGAGCTGCCCCACTCGCTGGCCGTCGTCGTCGAGGAGATCGTCGAGCGTGAGGGCCGCAAGGACCTGCTCGACGTGCGCGTCAACCTCTACGTCGAGCGGGACTCGCAGAAGGCCATCGTCATCGGCCGCGCCGGCTCGCGCCTGCGTGAGGTCGGCACCCGCAGCCGCCGCGGCATCGAGATGCTCCTCGGCACGCGGGTGTACCTCGACCTCCACGTCAAGGTCGCCAAGGACTGGCAGCGCGACCCCAAGCTCCTCGGCCGCCTGGGCTTCTAACCCCGCCCCCTCCCGCCGAGTACGCACCTACGGTCACGTTGGGCGCCCTGGCGGGGCATCAGATCGACCGTAAGTGCGTACTCGCGTTCAGGAGTGTGGGCGGAGGGCTGTGCCGTAGAGGAGCTCCGGTACGGGGGTCAGCTCCGCGCGCACCTCACGCGGGAGCACTGACAGCATGCGGGCGAACGCACGGTCCGGGTCGAACACGTCGCCCTTGCTGAACCGTCGCAGGACGTGGTCCCGGTTCTCGCGGATGAGGTCCTCGCGGTGCTTCTCCGCCAGGACTGCGGCCACTGCTCCGTCGACGGAGTCGACCAGCCCTTCACCGGGCACGTACTTGATCTCGCCGTCGTACTCGAGGAGGACGACGTAGACGACGGTCGAGCCGTCAGCGCGCCGCAGGGTCCATCTCCATCCGAGGTCGACGTAGAAGGTCCCCCCACGGGTGTGCACCGGCATCTGCACCTCGGGCGCGGGCAGGCCACGGGAGACGGCGACCCATCGGAGCACCGTCTCCATCGGCGACTCGGCGTACGGGTCGGCAGCGGCGATGACGGCACGCGCCTGCCGTCGGCCTCGCGGTGGTCCCGTGTCCACCATGTGCCGGAGGCGGCGCCGGAGCTCGGCGACGCGCGCAACCTCCGCCTCCTTGGTGCGTCGATCGGCGTGGAGGATCGCGCGCATGCCGCTGTCTGCGACGGCGAGCGCGTCTCGTGGGCGCATGGTGCGGGCACAGTCCGCGATCGTGCGTTCGAGCGTCGTGACGCGTAGTCCGTCGAGGGTGGCCACGTCGTTGTGGGCGAGCCTCGCGTGATGACGCCAGAGGGAGCTCTTGGCGTGCATGTTCGGCCGGGTGCTCTGGCTGACTTCCGGACGCTCAGGGACGGTCAGCACCCACAGCCCGTGGAGGAGAGCTGCGGAGGCGTGGCTGAAGGCAGCGTCGTTGCTCAGCTTGCTCCGTGTCGAGGCGATCATGGCCAGGGCGTGGCTCTCTGCCTCCTCCCAGTGCTTGCCCACCGGCAGTGGTGGCACCAGTGCGCCCCGGCGCACGCTCACGGACTCACCCGACCGCAGAGCTGCTCGCGCCGCACGTCTGCCGACCACCGAGGTGAGTGAGGCGGTCGGAACGCCGCGGGGTTCGATGACCAGGCCCATGGGGAGATCATCGACGCGGCCGCACCCGCGAGCGTCGACGGTGTCGCGGCCCGGTGGACACCGGTGTCGCGCCCCGCACATGTGCAGCACCCCGCCTTCCTGCGAGTACGCACATACGGGCGAGTTTCAGGCGTTCCGAGGCCACCCTGCTGACCGTATGTGCGTATTCGGCGGAGGGGGGGACGGAGGGGCGGCGGGGGTGGGGTGGGTGGGGGTGCGTCTACCCTGGCTCGGTGAGGTCGTGGAGAGTCGCCGTGACGGTGGTCGCGGTCCTGCTGTTCGGGCTCATCGGCACCGTCGCCGGGCCCGGCTGGCACCCGCAGCCGCTGCAGCAGACCCTCGTCGTCCAGACGCCCGACGTCGCGATCGGCGGCGACGTCGCCACCGACCCGGTCGGCACCTACGAGACCCGCACGGAGAGCTTCACCGTCGAGCTCGACGGCGCCACCGTCCGGGCGACCGTCCACGAACCCGTCGGCGCGCCCGGCCCACGCCCCGGCCTCGTCTTCATGCACGGCGCCGGGACCGCCACCCACGACAACTTCTGGCAGATCACCGAGGCGCTCGCCAGCGCCGGCGTCGTCTCCCTGGTCCCGGACAAGCGGATGGACACCTACAGCGCCCGTTTCCGCGACTACCCGGCGATGGCCGAGGACTACATGCACAGCTGGCGGGCGCTCGCGGCCCGGCCGGGCGTGGACCCGGACCGGGTGGGCTTCTACGCCGAGAGCGAGGGCGCCTTCGTCGCCCCGGTCGCCGCCGCGGAGCACCCCGAGGTGGCCCACGTCGTCCTCGTCTCCGCGCCCGTCGTCCCCGCGCGGGAGCAGTTCGCCCTCGCCACCGACACCTACCTGCGCAACCTCGGCGCCCCGGAGCAGCTGCTGCGCGCGGTGCCCCGGCTGCTGGGAAGCGAGATCCCCGGCGGCGGCTTCGTCTACGCCGACTTCGACGTCAGCCCCTACCAGCAGCGCATGGACCAGCCCGTCCTCATGGTCTACGGCACCGAGGACGTGTCGATGCCGGTCGTCCAGGCCCCCGCCAAGGTCATCGCCGACCTCACCGAGGCGGGCAACGGCGGCTACACGGTGCGCTACTTCGAGGGCGCCAACCACGGCATCCGCATCGACGACGCGCTCGCCCCCGGCTTCCCGGACGCCCTGGCCCGGTGGGTGCAGGGCCTGCCCGAGACCGCCGACGCCCAGCCGCGCATCGCCGGCGGCCAGCCCGAGCAGCGCTTCCGCGCCGACCCGGTCGACAGCCCCCGCTGGTACGCGTCGGGCGACATGATCGTCCTCACCCTCGTCGGCCCGGTCGCGCTCCTCGCCCTGGGGCCGGTGCTCTGGCTGCTCACCCGGTTCGTGCGCCGCCCCAGCGAGCCGCTGCCCGCGCCGCTGGCCCGCGCCACGGCGGCGCTCGCGATGGGGGTGCTCGCCGTGTGGACGCTGTTCATCTCCTACCTCCTGGTCGTCGCGGACCTCGCGCTCAACTACGAGACGAACGACGTCGCCGTCCAGGGCGGCTGGCTCGGGGTGCAGGCCGTGGCCATCGGGACGACGGCGGTGGGCGTCTGGTCGGCCACCACGTGGCTGCGCGTGCGGCGCAGCGGCATGCGCACCGGGACGGTCGGCACGATCACGCTCGTCGGCGTCCACCTCGGGGCGCTCGTCCTGCTCCTCGCCGCCGGCTACTGGGGCGTCTTCCCCACGGTCTGGTGACCGCGGCGCCTTCCGCGCTCCCGTAGGATCCCCCTCGGAACGGCGAGAGGAAGCGGATGCAGATCCACTGGGGCGTGGCCACCGACGCGGGTGGCCGACGCCAGGCGAACGAGGACTCCGTGCTCGCGCAGCCACCGGTCTTCGCCGTCGCCGACGGCATGGGCGGGCACGCGCGCGGCGACATGGCCAGCCGCACGGTGGTGACCGAGCTGGAGAACCTCGCCCGCTCGGAGCGGCCGCTGCGCCCGGAGGACGTCTCCGCCGCGCTCGTCCGCGCCGGCGAGCGGATCCGCGGGACCATGGCGGGGGAGGACGCCGTGGCCGGGACGACCGTGGCCGGCGCGATCCTCACCGAGGAGGACGGCAAGCCCTTCTGGCTCGTCTTCAACGTCGGCGACTCCCGCGTCTACCGCTGGACCGCGCAGGCCCTCGAGCAGGTGAGCGTGGACCACTCCCTGGTCCAGGAGATGGTCGACTCCGGCACGATCAGCCGCGCCGAGGCCCGCCGCCACCCCCAGCGCAACGTCATCACCCGGGCGGTCGGCACCGGCGCCGTGCCCGAGATCGACTTCTGGATGCTCCGCGCCGGCGGGCCGGACCGGCTCGTCCTGTGCAGCGACGGCCTCTTCGGGGAGCTCGAGGACGGCGAGATCGCCGAGGTCGTCTCGGGCGCCACCCACCCCCACGAGGCCGCCGCCACCCTCCTCGACCGCGCCGTCCAGGGCGGCGGCGCGAACGACAACGTCTCCGTCGTCGTCGTCGCGGCCGGCGGGGACGCCGACGTCGACAGCACCGAGCGGCGCGCCGGCGAGGACCACGGGTCCACGCTCCCGCGCGCCGAGGCAGGAGCAGGCCGATGACGGCGCACGAGTACCAGACCGGCGGCTGGACGGCCCTCGTGACCGACGGCGCGCTCGCGCTCCTCCACCCCGGCGTGGCGGACGACGTCGCCCGCGAGCTCTGGCAGCTGACGACCACCGGACGGCGCCTGGGCGCCTGGGTCGAGTACCTCGCCTCGCGGGGCATCGCCACGCTGCCGTCCTTCGCCATGGTCGAGGCCCATCCCGACGGCCTGCGCGTCCTCGTGCGCGGGGACGTGGACGTCGAGATCGCCGGCCGCCCCGTCTCCGCCCGCGGCTACGCGACGTGGCGCGAGGAGGTCGTGCCAGCGGCCACCGACGTCACCCTCCGCGCCGCGGCCGACGACGGCGGGTGGCTGCCCGTCACGGGCGGCATCGTCCGCGCCGCCGCCGTGCGGCTCGCCGTGGACCAGCAGGTCCCCGCCGCGCCGCTCGAGGAGGAGGACGACGACGTCGAGCTCACCGTCGCGCGCATGCCCGCCCTGGCGGCAGCCGTCGGTGCCTCCGCGGCCTCGCCCGCCGAGGCGGTGTCGGCCGACGTCGACGCGGCGACGCCGCAGGCGTCCGCGGCGTCGGGCGCGGGTGCGGACGAGGCGACGACGGACGCGCCGGTCGAGGAGGCCGCGGCGCCGAGCCCACCGGTGGCCGACGCCGCACCGGGCGCCGCCGCCGAGGACGGCCCGGAGGACTCCGACGACTACGACTTCCTCCTGTGGTCCACCGAGCAGGTGCAGGCCCGCGAGGAGGCCCCGGCCCCCCAGCCCGACCCGGACCCCGAGCCCGAGCCCGCGTCCGCCGAGACTCACCCGCCCGAGCCGGCACCCGAACCGGCGGACGACGGCGGCCCCATCGACCTCGAGGCCACCCGGCTGCCGGAGCCCGAGGAGCAGGCGGACACCGGCGGCATCATCGACTCCGTCCCGGGCCGCCTGCGCCCCGCGGGCCCGCCGCCCGCCCCGGCCGCGCTGCCGACTCCGCCGGGCGCGCCCGTCGGTGCGCCCGTGGACCTGCCGCCACCGCCGGACGACGGCGACCACGACGGTGAGACCGTCCTCGCCTCGGACCTGCCGGTCACGGACGTCGAGATCGCCGTCGAGCCGGTCGCGCGTCCCGCGCCGCTGCTCGAGCTCGTCCTGTCCACCGGGCCGCGCATCGAGATGGACCGCCCGGTCCTCCTCGGCCGCGCGCCGGAGGCGGCCCGCTTCGCCGGGACCGAGGTGCCGCGCCTGGTCAGCGTGTCCAACCCGGAGCGTGACATCTCCTCCACGCACGCGGAGATCCGGCCGGCCGGCGGGCACGTCGTCGTCACCGACCTCAACTCGACCAACGGCACGGTCGTCCACCGCCCGGACCAGCCCTCCGTCCGGCTGCAGCCCGGCACGGGGGTGCCGGTGGGGGAGGGGGCCGTCATCGAGCTCGGCACCGGCGTCACGGTCGCGGTGGAGCGGCCCGAGGGCGCGCAGTGAGCCCACGGCGCCAGCCCGCCCCACCGCCGGACCTGCCGGGCTACACCGTCGAGCGGCTGCTCGGCTCCGGCGGCTTCGCCGACGTCTACCTGTACTCCCAGCGCATGCCGCAGCGGCAGGTGGCGATCAAGGTCCTCACCCACGAGGCGACGCAGGGCCAGTCCCGGGAGCAGTTCGCGGCCGAGGCCAACCTCATGGCCCAGCTGTCCACGCACTCCTCGATCGTCACGATCTACCACGCGGACACCGCCGCCGACGGGCGCCCCTACCTCGTCATGCAGTACTGCCCGCTGCCCAACCTCGCCGAGCGCGTCAAGGTGCGCCCCCTCGGCGTGCCCGAGGTGCTCGGCATCGGGGTGCGGCTGGCCGGTGCCGTCGAGACCGCGCACCGCGCGGGCATCGCCCACCGCGACATCAAGCCCGCCAACATCCTCACCACCGAGTACGGGCGCCCCGCGCTCACCGACTTCGGCATCGCCGGCCTCACCGGCGCCGACGAGTCCGGCGGCGTGTCCATCCCGTGGGCGCCGCCCGAGGCCGTGGAGGGTCAGTCCGCCGGGGTGGCGGGCGACGTCTACTCCCTCGCCGCCACGCTCTACACCCTCCTCGCCGGCCGCTCGCCCTTCGCCCGGCCCGGCGGCCCGAACTCCCGCCTCGACTTCACCATGCGCATCAAGCGCGACCCGGTGCCCCCGATCGGGCGCACCGACGTCCCCGCCTCCCTCGAGCAGCTCCTCGCGCGCGCCATGGCCAAGTCGCCGGCGGCGCGGCCCGCCACCGCGCTCGAGCTGGCCCGCGCGCTCCAGGTGGTCGAGCAGGAGCTGCGCCTGGCGATGACGGACATCGAGGTGCCCGACACCTCCTGGCTCTCACCCGCCGCCCCCAGCCCCGACGACGGCTCCGACGAGGGCCGCACGGTCGTGCGCGCCGTCACCGAGGTCGACCCCACGGGCGCGCCACCGCCCCCGCCGCCCACGGACGACGAGCCGCACACCGTGCTCCGTCCCGTCCGGGACGCGTGGGAGCCCGAGGACCTCACCGAGAGCACCCGCAGCCGTCGTGCCGTCGCCTCCGACGACGACGCCGCCCCCGCGCGTGGCCGCCCCGGGCGACGGTGGGTGGTCGCGGGAGCCGCGGCCGCCGTCGTCGTCGCGGGCGCGATCGTCGTGGCGGGCCAGCTGCGCGGGGAGGAGGAGCCCGAGCCGGGGCCGACGTCGACGATCGGCACCGTCGTCATCCCCGACGTCGTGCCCGGTCCCGTCGACCTGCGCGGCGAACGGGTCAGCGACGACCGGGTCGAGTTCACCTGGACGGCGCCCGACGTGCCCGGGGAGCTCACCTACTCGTGGGTGCGGACCGACGGGAACAAGGTCGGGGAGAGCCAGCCGGTGGACGAGGCGCCGCTGGCCCTCGAGTCCAGCGGGCGGGTGTGCATCGCGGTGCGCACGATCACCGAGCAGGGCATGGTCTCGGCCGAGCCGGCCGAGGCGTGCGTCGAATGAGGGAGACGATGAGCGAGGACAGCACGCTGCAGCTGGAGTTCTGCGGGGAGTGGTTCCCCATCTCCCGCGACGAGCCGTTCTACATCGGGCGCGAGGGCGCCCTGGAGATCGACGACAACCCCTACCTCCACCGGCGCTTCCTGCGCATCGCCTTCGTCGAGGACCTGTGGTGGATCGAGAACGTCGGGGCCCGGCTCTCGGCGACCCTGGCCGACAGCGAGGGCAACACCCAGGCCTGGCTGGCCCCCGGTGCCCGTCTGCCGCTCGTCTACGCCGGCACGACGATCCTCTTCACCGCCGGCCCCACGACCTACGAGATCAACCTCGTCAACCCCGACCCGACCTTCGCCCCCGCGAAGGCCGAACCGGTCCACGTGGGGGACACGACGATCGGACCCGTGGCCCTCACCGAGTCCCAGCACCTCCTCGTGCTCGCGCTGGCCGAGCCGGTGCTCTCGGGCCGGGGGAGCGCGGCGATCCCCACGTCGGCGCAGGCCGCCGAGCGGTTGGGCTGGGCGCTGACGAAGTTCAACCGCAAGCTCGACAACGTCTGCGACAAGCTCGACCGCAACGGCGTCCGGGGACTGCGGGGCGGCCCCCAGCAGCTGGCGGTCAACCGGCGCGCGCGGCTCGTCGAGCACGCCGTCGCCTCCCGCATCGTCAGCACCGACCAGCTGCCCGGCCTGGACGAGGAGAAGGCCCGCAACACCTCGTCCTGACGGTGGGCAGTTCTCCCCATCCTTCGGTAGGAGATTCGTCTCCTGCCTTTGCTAGTCTCCGGAGCGGCGCCGGGGGCCCGGTGAGGTCGTCGGTCCCCAGCATGCCTCCACACACGACACAGGGCGGAACACGTGCGACTCGGACGCGGGCGGAACGGTGGTGCAGACGTTCCTGACGCCCCCACGGGCAGGCGCTCGCGCCGCGCCGCCGACCCGAAGCGGCGCCAGCGCCTCGTCTCCGCCGCGACGGTCACCGTCCTCGGTGCCGGCCTCGTCGTCGCCGGCGCGCTGTACGACGGCGTCGCGACCGCGGACGTCGACCTCAACGACGGCGGCGTGTGGGTGACGAGCCAGGAGCACATGCGCCTGGGCCGCCTCAACAGCCAGGTCCAGCTCCTCGACGGCGGGCTCGCGGCGCGCAGCGCGAGCTTCGACGTCCTCCAGGAGGGCGGCCACGTCTTCCTCGTCGACGAGGGCGCCGGCGTCCTCCAGCAGGTCGACCCGGCCACGGTCCTCACGACGACCACCGTGTCCCTGCCCGGGCCGCGCCAGATCGAGATGGGTGGCGACACCCTCGCCGTCCTTGACTCGCGCAGCGGCCAGCTCCACACCGCGCCCGTCCTCGGCGCCGGCGGGCTCGCCGACGAGGAGCGCGAGGCCACGGCCGCCCTCGGCGCCAACGCCGTCATCTCCGTCGGCGTGGACGGCACCACCTACGGCGTCTCCCCGGGCGACGCCACCCTCGTCACCGTCCCCGCCGGCTTCGACCCCGAGGGCGAGGACGAGCCCGCCGTCGCCGAGCTCGGCATCGACCCCGCGCGCCTCACCGACGCCGAGATCCAGGTGAGCGCGGTCGGTGACGAGCCGGTGGTCCTCGTGCGCGACGAGCAGGACCGCGTCACGCTCCTGCGCCCGGAGACCGAGCCGCTCGAGCTGGCCGAGCTTGCCGACACCGCCCAGGTGGCCCTCCAGGCGCCCTCCGCCGCCGCCCGCGACGTCGTCCTCGCCGCCCGCGACGGCCTCGTGCGTGTGCCCCTGGGCAGGGGCGAGCCGAGCGTCGACCGCGTCTCCCAGCCCGGCACCCCGACCGAGCCGGTCGTCGTCGCCGGCTGCAGCCACGGTGCGTGGGCCGGCGCCACCGGGGTGTACCAGTCCCGCTGCGGCAACGGTGAGGTCGTCGAGCAGCCCATCGACAAGACCCTCACCGACGCGCGGCTCGTCTTCCGCGTCAACCGTGACGTCGTCGTCCTCAACGACCTCGTCGCGGGGACCGTGTGGCTGGTCAAGGACGCGATGGAGATCGTCGAGAACTGGGACGACGTCGTCCCGCCGCAGGCCGCGAGCGACGACGAGGAGGAGTCCCAGCAGCAGATCGAGGAGCAGCTCCCGCTCGACCGCGAGCAGGAGAACCGCGACCCCATCGCCCAGGACGACGAGCTCGGCGTCCGCGCCGGGTCGACGACCGTCCTCGAGGTGCTCGCCAACGACACCGACCCCGACGGCGACCTCCTCACCGTCGCATCCTTCGACCCACCCGGTGAGTCCTTCGGCACCGTCCGCCCGATCATGGGCGGCCGCGCGCTGCAGGTCGCCGTCGCCGACGGCGCGAGCGGCGCCGTCGCCATGCGGTACTCGGTGAGCGACGGGCGCGGCGGTGAGGCCGAGGCCGTCGCCCGCGTCACCGTGGTGCCCGAGGAGGCGAACCGGCCACCGGAGCAGGTGCGCCCGGCGACCCTCACGCTCGTCTCCGGCGCGACCGGCAGCGTCAACGTCCTCGACACCGTCATGGACCCCGACGGCGACGATGTCGTCGTCGTCGGCGCGAGCGCCACCACCGACGACATCGTCCGCTTCACCCCCGACGGCGCGGTGACCTTCTTCGACTCCGGTGTCACGCCCGGCATCAAGCCGGTGACGGTCGAGGTGTACGACGGCACCGACACCGCAGAGGTCGAGCTCGACGTCGACGTCCGCCCGGCCGGCGCGCTGCCGCCCACGCCCGTCTTCGACTTCGTCACCGCGATCGCCGGTGAGGAGACCGTCGTCGAGCCGCTGGCCAACGACACCGACCCGGGCGGTGAGGCCGAGCCGCTGCGCCTGGCCGACGTCCAGCAGGTGGCGGGCGCGACCGTCGTCCCCGACTACGACGCCGGAGCCTTCCGCTTCTCCGCGGACACCGCGCAGACGTACTACCTCACCTACATCGTCGTCAACGACGCCGGCGCCTCGGCCACCGGCCTCATCCGCATCGACGTGCGGGAGCCTGCCGAGGCCGCGCCGGTCGCCGTCCAGGACGTCGGCCTGCTCCCCGCCGACGGCCAGGTGCTCGTCGACGTCCTCGCCAACGACGAGGACCCGAGCGGTGAGCTGCTCGCCGTGCGGCAGGTCGACGTCCCGGAGGACTCGGGGCTCACCGTCGCCGTCCTCGAGCACCGCATCCTCAAGATCACCGCGAGCCAGGACGTCCAGACGACCCAGCGCCTCACCTACGAGGTCTCCAACGGTGAGTCGAGCGCGACCGGTGAGGTCGTCGTCATGCAGGTGCCGCCGGACGCGCTCGTCCAGCCGCCGGTCGCCCAGGCCGACGTCGCCAACGTCCGCGCCGGTGACTTCGTCACCATCCCCGTGCTGTCCAACGACTCCCACCCGGCGGGCCTGGAGTTCGAGCTGTCCGGCGAGCTCGTCGAGGAGCCGCAGGCCGGGCACCTCTTCGCCTCCGGGGACACGCTGCGCTTCCGCGCGCCGGAGCAGCCGCAGACGATCAACGCGGTCTACGAGGTCGTCGACGAGGCCGACCAGCGCGCCTCCGCCCAGGTGACCATCTACGTCCAGGCCGACGACGGGGAGCGCAACGCCCCGCCGCAGCCGCTGCCCGTCGAGTCGCGCGCCTTCGCCGGCGAGCGGGTGCGCATCCAGATCCCGCTCTTCGGCATCGACCCGGACGGCGACTCCGTCCAGCTGCTCGGCGCCGACCGCGCGCCCACCAAGGGCCGCATCGTCGAGGTCGGCCCCACGTACATCGACTACGAGGCCTACTCCCGCTCCACCGGCACCGACACCTTCACCTACGCCGTCCGCGACCGCATGGGCACCTACGCCTCGGCGACGGCGCGCGTCGCCGTCGTCCCACCGCCCGAGCTCAACCGGGCGCCGCAGGCCCTGGACGACGAGGTGACCGCGCGACCGGGCCGCGTCGTCGACGTCGACCCGATCGTCAACGACACCGACCCCGACGGCGACCCGCTCTACCTCGGCGACCCGGCCTTCGACGAGGTCGAGGAGCTGGAGGTCGAGCAGCTCGACAGTGGCCGGCTGCGCATCACGACGCCGGAGCAGGAGGGCACCTTCGCCCTGCCGTACCACGTGAGCGACCAGCGCGGGGGTACCTCGACGGGCATCATCACCGTCCGTGTCGACGCGGACGCGCCGCTGCAGGCACCCGTCGCCGTCGACGACCTCGTCCGGGCCATCACCATCCTCGACCAGGAGCGGGTGACGATCCCGGTCCTCGACAACGACTCCGACCCCGACGGCAGCCGCGAGGACCTCACGGTGGGCCTCGAGGGCTCCCCGGAGAACGCCACGGTCGTGGGCGACGAGATCCAGGTCGACGTGCTCGCCTCGCGGCAGGTGCTCACCTACTCGGTGACCGACGTCGACGGCCTCACCTCCTACGCCTTCGTCGACGTGCCGGGCCTGGAGGACTCCGGCCCGGTGCTGCGCACCGACGTCGACCCGATCGTCGTGGCGACGGGGGAGACCCGCGAGCTCGAGCTCGCGGACTACGTCATCGCCCCGAGCGGCAAGGAGGTGCGGCTCACCGACGCCTCCTCGGTCCGCGCGACGAACTCCGACGGCAGCTCGCCGGTCGTCGGCCCGACGACGCTCACCTTCACCTCCGCGCCCACCTACGCCGGACCGGCCACGCTCACCTTCGAGGTGACCGACGGTGAGAGCGCCGAGGACCCCGAGGGCCTCACGGCGGTGCTCACCCTCGACATCACGGTCGAGTCGACGGAGAACACCCCGCCCACCTTCGACGGTGCCGCGATCGAGGTCGTGCCCGCCGAGGGGCCGGTCGGGCTCAACCTGCGCCAGCTGTCGGAGGACCCGGACACGGGTGACTACAACCAGCTGGACTTCGAGCTCGTCGGCGTTCCCGAGGGCATCGACGCCAGTCTCGACGGTCCCAACCTCACCGTCTCGGCGCCCGTGGACACCCCGCGCGGGACGGCAGGCACCATCGAGGTCACCGTCTCGGACTCCAAGGCCGAGCCGGTCCCCGGTGTCGTCGAGGTGACCGTGGCGGCGTCCAACCGGCGCCTCGCGTCGGTCAACGACCACGACCTCGGGGAGATCGAGCAGGGCGAGTCGCAGTCGGTCGACGTGCTGCAGGGCGCGTTCAACCCCTTCCCCGGCGAGCCGCTCACGGTCGTCTACGCGCGCAGCGAGACGGGCGGGCCGGAGCCCGCCACCGACGGGAACACGGTCACGGTGACGGCCGGGACCGACTTCGTCGGCCGTGCCGCCGTGCGCTACGCCGTCCAGGACGCCACCGGCGACCCGCTGCGCGACGTCGAGGGTCGCATCACCTACTCCGTCATCGGCGTCCCCGAGCGTCCCGCGCCCCCGCGCGTGGAGGAGGTGCGCGACGAGACCGTCGTCCTCACCTGGTCCGCCCCCGCGGACAACGGCGCGCCGATCACCGGCTACCGCGTCGAGGCCGACGGCGTGAGCCAGGAGTGCCCGACGACCACGTGCACGATCAGCGGCCTGACCAACGACGTCGAGTACACGTTCACGGTCACCGCGACCAACAAGGTGGGCGACTCCGAGCCCTCCGGCCCGTCCGCCGTCGCGCGGCCCGACGTCAAGCCCGAGCGGCCGGCGGCGCCGACCCTCACCTTCGGTGACGGCCAGCTCGAGGTCGACTGGACGACCCCGGTGAGCCGCGGCTCGGACGTCACCTCCTACGACCTGCAGATCGCGCCGTCCCCGGGCGGCGGGCAGATCTCGGTGGGCGGCACCTCCCACACGTGGACCGGGCTGCAGAACGGGCAGTCCTACACGGTGCGTGTGCGCGCCCACAACGACGCTCCCGACCCCAGCGAGTGGTCGGAGTGGTCGGCGCCCGAGGTGCCGGCCGGCAAGCCCGAGCAGCCAGTGGCGCCCGTCGCGCAGCGCGTCGACTCGCCGGTCAACGCCCAGATCACCGCGTCCTGGACGGCGCCCGCCGACAACGGTGACGCGATCGCGTCCTACGACGTCGTCATCCGCCGCGACGGCTCGGCCTTCAAGTCCTTCACCGTGCCCGGCGGACAGACCTCCTTCACCGAGGATGCCCCCGCGGGCAGCGACTACACGGTGACGGTGGCGGCGACGAACAAGGCCGGCACGGGCGAGACCAGCCCGCCGTCCGCGCCCGTACGGTCCTTCCTCCAGCCGGACCGCGTCCCCAGCGTCACCGCGGAGGCGACCGGGACCGACGGGCAGGTCCAGCTCTCCCACCAGAGCCCGGCCGACAACGGCGACCCCATCCGTCGCTTCGAGGTCAGTGTCAACGGCGGCGGATGGAGTCAGCTCCCCTCGAACAAGCTCATGACCGGCCTCAACGACGGCTCGAGCTACACCTTCTCCGTCCGCGCCTGCAACACCTACTGCGGCGAGGCGAGCCCCGCCTCGGCAGCGGCGGTGCCCTTCGGACCCTTCGGCCAGGCGACGATGTCCGCGAAGCGGCACGGCGCTCACGACCGCTACATCGACACCGTCTCCGAGCAGCCCGGCGCGACGTTCACCTGGACCACGCCGGAGGGCAACGGCCGCGAGGTCACCAGCGTCCAGCTGAAGATCGGCAACGGCGGCTGGGAGAACGTCCCCGCCAACGGCAGCCGCAAGATCGACGGTGACTGGGGCACCACCTACCAGGCGCAGATCCGCGCTCGGCGGGCCGACGGCGAGGTCCGCACCGCGGACGCCTCCGTGCGGACGATCGACGCGCCGGTGCGACGCCCCGACCCGCCGCCGCCGGAGCCCTCGGTCCGGATGCTCAAGGGTGACTCCACGCGCCAGCCGACGTGCACCCACAGCTCGTGCGCGTTCCTCAAGTTCTCCTGGGCGGACATGCCGAGCGGCACGTACACGGTGCGCTTCACCGCGTCCAACGAGCCCGGCGACGGACACTGGCGCAGCTACACCCGCTCGCTCTCGGGCTCTGGCAGCTGGCAGTCCCCGACCTTCCGCGGACAGCCCGGCGAGCGGGTCGGGGTGTGCGTCACCGGCAACGGTGTCAACGCCTGCGACACGATCACCTGGTAGCCCGAACGCCCTCCACTCCTGCACGACCGCCCCAGAGACACGGAGCCCGCATGACGACGACCGAGCAGCAGACCACGATGACGCCCGAGCAGGCGGCGTGGTTCGCCGACACCTTCGAGAAGATCGTCGCCGCCGTCGGCGGGGCCGTCGTCGGCAAGGCGGGTGTCATCCGGCTCGTCGTCACGACCATGCTCAGCGGCGGCCACGTGCTCCTCGAGGACGTCCCGGGCACCGGCAAGACCCAGCTCGCCCGCTCGCTCGCCGCGGCCGTCCAGACGACGAGCTCACGGATCCAGTTCACCCCCGACCTGCTGCCCTCCGACGTCACCGGCGTGTCGATCCTCGACCCGAAGACGCAGCAGTTCGAGTTCCACAAGGGCCCGATCTTCGCCTCGGTCGTCCTCGCCGACGAGATCAACCGCGCCTCGCCGAAGACCCAGTCCGCGCTCCTGGAGGTCATGGAGGAGGGGCGGGTCACCTTCGACGGCGTCCCTTACGACGTCGGGCGCCCCTTCATCGTGCTCGCCACCCAGAACCCCATCGAGCAGGCCGGCACCTACCGCCTGCCCGAGGCGCAGCTGGACCGCTTCCTCATGAAGACCTCGGTCGGTTACCCGGACCACAACGCGACGGTGAGCATCCTCGCGGCCGCCTCCACCCGCGACCGCGCCGGCGGGGTTACCCCCGTCATCACGGGCACCGCCGTCGTCGAGATGATCGAGCTCGCCGGCACCGTCCACGTCGACGCCGCGGTCCTCGAGTACGTCTCGCGGGTGGTCGCGGAGACCCGCCGCGCGGAGAACGTCACCATCGGCGTCAGCGTCCGCGGGGCCATCTCCCTCATTCGCGCCGCCAAGACCTGGGCCGCCGCGCACGGGCGCAACTACGTCGTCCCCGACGACATCAAGGACCTCGCCGAGCCGGTCCTCGCCCACCGCATCGTGCTCGACGCCGAGGCGGAGTTCGAGGGGGCGACGGCGGCCGGCGCGATCCGCGGCGTGCTCGCCGAGATCGCTCCGCCCACCCGCCGCGGCGGCGACCAGTAAGCGTGAGCGAGCCCTCCACCACCACGAGGGGCCGCGCCGCCCTCTCCGAGCGACTCTCGGAGACCAGTGCGCTGCGGTCCCTGGTCGAGCGCACCCGCGCCCCCCGCCTCGGGATCGCGCGCGCCGCGAGGGCGGTGAGCGTCGCCGGCTGGGCGGTGCTCGTCGTCGGCGTCATCGCCTGGGTCGCCGGGCGCCGTCTCGGCTGGGTCGAGCTCGTCGTCCTCGGCGCCACGCTCGTCACCACCTTCGTCGCGGCCCTCATCTTCACCCTCGGCCGCCACCCGTACGAGGTGAGTCTGCGGATGAGCGACCGCCGCGTCGTCGTCGGGGAGCGGGCCATGGCGGGCGTCACCGTCCGCAACGCCGCCGCTCACCCGGTGCTGCCCGCCCGCGTCGAGCTGCCCGTCGGCGCCGCGGAGGTCGGCTTCCACCTGCCCGGCCTCGCGGCGGGGGAGGACCACGAGGAGATCTTCGCGATCCCCACGAGCCGCCGCAGCGTCATCCAGGTCGGCCCGGTCCGCACCGTCCGCGGCGACCCCCTCGGCCTCATGCGCCGCGGCGTCTCCTGGGGCGAGCCGGAGGAGCTCTACGTCCACCCCCGCACCGTGGTGCTCAGCTCCTCGGCAGCCGGCTTCATCCACGACCTCGAGGGCAAGCCCACCCGCGACGTCACGAGCGCGGACCTGTCCTTCCACGCCCTGCGCGAGTACGTCCCCGGCGACGACCGCCGCTACGTCCACTGGCGCACCTCCGCCCGCGCCGGCAAGCTCATGGTCCGCCAGTTCGAGGAGACCCGCCGCTCCCACCTCGTCGTCGGCATGAGCCGGGGCGAGCGGGACTATGGTGACGACGAGGAGTTCGAGACCGCCGTCTCCACCCTCGGCTCCCTCGCCCTGCAGGCGATGCGCGAGGAGAAGGACCTCACCACCCTCACCAGCCACGAGACCCTGCGCGCCGTCTCCCCGGGCCAGTACCTCGACACCCTCACCCGCATCGAGCGCGGCGGTGGCCCCTCCGGCGTCCTGTCGATCGCCCACCAGATCAGCCGGGACGTCGAGCGCGCCTCGATGGTCGTGCTGATCTGCGGCTCCACCGTCGCCCCCGACCAGCTGCGCGCCGCCGGCGCCGTCCTCCCCGTGGACGCGCGCGCCTTCGCGGTCCAGGTGGTCGCCGGCGCCGAGACGGCCGTCCACACCGTCGGCGTCGTCACCGTCCTCACGATCGGCGAGCTCTCCGAGCTGCGCCGCGGATTTCGGAAGGCCGAGCGCCGGTGAGCGACTACCTCGCGTTGCTGCGCGCCCGCTGGATCGACGTCGTCGTCCCCGTCGGGCTCGTCCTGCTCGCCCTCATCCCCTTCATGCCCGTCTTCGGCAGCGCCCGCCTCGTCGCGGCCGCGCTCGGAGGAGCGGTGCTCGGCACGATCGTCGCCACCCTCGGTGCGTGGCGACGCTGGACCACCCTCACCGTCGTCGCCGCCACCCTCGGGGCCACCGTCCTCGGCTCCTCCCTCGGGGCCCCGACGACGGCGCTGGCCGGGATCGTGCCCACCCCGCAGACCCTCGGTGCGGTCGGCAGCGGTGCGGTGACGTCGTGGAAGCAGATCGTCACCCTCGCCCCGCCCCTCGGTGCCGTCGGCAACACGCTGACCGCGCCCTACCTCCTTGCCCTGCTCGCCACGCTCGTCGCGGTGACGGTCTCGCTGCGCACCCACCGGCCCGCGTGGGCGCTGCTCGCGCCCGCCGTCGTCCTCGCCGGCGCCATCCTCCTCGGCACCGCGCGCGAGATCCTCGCGCTCCCCCTCGCCCTCGTCGGCGCCGTCGTCGGTCTGCTGTGGGCGACGTGGCGCACCGGCCGGCTGCAGCAGGGACGTCCGGTCGCCGTTCTCATCCTCGTGGCGGTCGCAGCGGCCGGCGGCACCGGCGTCGGGCTCCTCGCCCCCGGGGACACCCACCGCGTCGTCCTGCGCGAGATCATCGAGCCGCCGCTCGACCCGCACGACTACCCGAGCCCGCTCGCCGGCTTCCGCGCCTACCTCAAGGACCACCGCGAGGACACGATCCTCACGGTGAGCGGCCTGCCCGCCGGCGCCCCGGTGCGCCTGGCGACGATGGACGCCTACGACGGCACCACGTGGGCCGTCGCGGGCAGCGCGGACGGCAGCGCCACGAGCTCGGGCACCTTCACCCGCATCGGGGAGCGCGTCGAGGCGACCGTGCCCGACGACGCCGCCACGGTGGAGGTCGAGCTCGGCGAGTACGCCGGGGTGTGGCTGCCCACCGTGGGCCGCACCTACGACGTCGAGTTCGCCGGCCCGGACGCGACCGAGACCGCCCGCAACCTCTACTTCAACCGCGCCTCCGCCACGGGCATCGTCACGAGCGGCCTGCGCCAGGGCGACAGCTACTCCCTGCTCGCCACGCCCGTCCTCGAGCCGCCGGTGAGCGCCCTGGAGGGCGCACCGCTCGCCCGCGTCGACCAGCCCGAGCTGTCCGGGGTGCCCGAGATGGTCGTCGCCGAGGCGTCGACGATGGTCGCCTCGGCCGAGACCCCGCTCGCGCGGGTCCAGGCGCTCGTCGGCGGGCTGCAGGAGGGCTACTTCTCCCACGGCCTCGAGGGCGACGCGCCGTCCCTGGCCGGCCACGGCGCCGCGCGTCTCGCGCAGATGGTCACCGAGGAGCTGATGATCGGCGACGAGGAGCAGTACGCGGCGCTCATGGGCCTCCTGGGCCGCGCCGTCGGCCTGCCCACCCGGGTGGTCATGGGCTTCGCCCCGCAGGCCACCGGCGCGTCCGGTCCCGTCGAGATCACCGGCGACGACGTCACCGCCTGGGTCGAGGTGGCCTTCGAGGACCACGGCTGGGTGCCCTTCTACCCGACGCCGGACGAGGACCGCATCCCGCAGGTCGAGGAGCCCGAGCCGCAGGACCGTCCCCAGCCGCAGGTGCTCCAGCCGCCGCCGCCCGCGCAGGAGCCGCCCGATGCGCCGCCGATGGACCGCGACGAGGTCGACGCCGACGAGGAGGACGTCCCCGAGGACGAGCCGCTGAGCTACACCATGCTCATCGTCCTCGCCGCGGGCGGCTCGCTGCTCCTCCTCCTGCTCCCGCTCCTCCTCATCGTCCTGCTCAAGCTGCTGCGCCGGCGCCGTCGGCGTACCCGCGGCAGCGGCTCAGGCCGCGTCGCCGGGGGCTGGGACGAGGTCGTCGACCGGGCCCGGGACCTCGGGGTGCCAGTCACCGGCTCGGGCACCCGCCACGAGCAGTCCCGCGAGCTCGAGGAGAGTCTGGCCGGCGGGCGCAGCACCTGGCGCCGCAGCCCCGGGCCGGTGGACGTCTCAGGGCTGGACACCGCCGCCCTCGCTCGGCACGCCGACGCCGGCGTCTTCGGCCCGGTGCTGCCGGACGAGGGTGCCGTCGCCGGGTACTGGGAGCATGTGGAATCCACAGAGGGCCGCCTGCGTGAGGCCGTGGGTCCCCGCCGCTGGTTACGCTCACGGATCTCGCTCACCTCACTGCGGAAGGGCCGGGATGCGCGTCACGCTCACCCTGCTGCGGTCCGGCGCCGAGCCCGCCGACCTCACGGTGACGGTCGACGGGACCGCGACGGTCGCTGAGCTCGCCCGCGCGCTCGCCGAGACCGATCCCGTCCCCACGCTGCTCTCCGAGCAGGAGCGGCGCCGGCTCACCCTGCGCGTCCACGGCACCCCCGGCTGCGAGGACCGCTCCACCCGCCTGCTGCTGCCCGAGGGCGCCGCGGCCGAGACCGTCCGGTCCGGCTCCGTCGTCTCCCTCGCGCCGGCGGCAGCGAGCGTCGACGGCGCGGGTGGAGACCTGCCGGCCGCGGCCCGTCTCACCGTCGTCGACGGCCCCGACGCCGGCCTCGAGGTCACCCTCCCGGAGGGCACCTCGATCATCGGCCGCGGCAGGGGCTGCGACGTGCGGCTCTCGGACCCGACGGTCTCCAAGGAGCACGCGCGCCTCGCCGTCACCGACATCATCGAGATCGTCGACCTGCGCAGCGCCAACGGCCTCCTCATGGGCGACGGCCTCGTCCAGCGCGCCGCGCTGCTGCCGGAGGACACCGTCACCCTCGGTGACACGACGATCCGCGTCACCCGGATCGCCGCGAGCCGCCACGCCGCCCCTGGCGCCGCGCACGTCGAGTTCAACCGCTCCCCGCGGCTGGCCCCGGTCTACGAGGGCGAGGAGCGCGACGCCCCCAAGCCGCCGGAGCCGCCGAAGCCGGCGAAGTTCCCCTTCGTCATCCTCATGATCCCGCTCATCATGGCGCCGGTGTTCATCTACTTCGGCCGCGGCGCCCTGGGCCTGGTGTTCATGGCGATGATGCCGCTCATGGTCGTGGGCAACTACCTCGACAAGCGGACGACCAACAAGCGCGAGTACCGCGCCGCCATCGAGCAGTTCGGGCAGTCGGTGGACGCGATGCGCACCGAGCTGGAGACCGAGCGCGAGCGCGAACGGACGACCAGGCTGGGGGAGTCGCCCGCCGTCCAGGACATCCGCGGCTCCGCCCTCGCCCTCGAGCCGCTCCTGTGGACCCGCCGCCCCGAGCACGACGCCTACCTCGACCTGCGCCTGGGCCTGGGCACGCTGCCCTCCCGCAACGAGGTCACGCTGCCCGCGCGCAACGCCGCCATCCCCGAGCACTGGGACATGGTCGCCGCCCTGCGGCAGGACTTCCGCGACGTCGACGGCGTGCCCGCCACCGTCCAGCTGCGCGAGAGCGGGGCGCTGGGCCTGGCCGGCCCGCGCCACGTCCTGGACGACGTCGCCCGCGCGGCCGTCGCCCAGCTCGCCACCCTCCACTCCCCGGCCGAGCTCGTCCTTACGGTCGCCACCTCCGCCGCCAGCGCCGCCCGCTGGGACTGGACGAAGTGGCTGCCGCACGTCGGCTCGGTGCACTCCCCGCTCGACGGCGCGCACATCGGCTCCAACCAGGCCGGCGTCATCCAGCTCGTCGGCAAGATCGAGGGGCTCCTCGACGCGCGCCGCCGTGCCGCCGGCGCCTCCCGCACGCTCCAGCTGCCCACCCTCGTCCTCCTCGTCGAGGACGACGCACCCATCGAGCGCGGCCGCCTCGTGCGGATCGCCGAGGAGGGGCCCGCCGTCGGGATCCACGTCCTGTGGTGTGCCTCGGCGCAGGAGCGCCTGCCCGCGGTGTGCCGCACCTTCCTCATCGTCACGACGGCGGCGGACGGCGCGACGGCCGGCTACGTCCAGCAGGGGACCGCCGTGCGGCCGCTCGCCTGCGACACGGTGAGCGCGGACCAGGCGAGTGCCCTGTCCAAACACCTGGCCGCCGTCGTCGACGCCGGCGCGCCCGTCGACGACGCCTCCGACCTGCCCGCCCGCGTCTCCTACCTCGGGCTCATCGGTCCGGAGACCGCGGAGGGTCCGGCCGCCACCCTGGAGCGGTGGCGGGAGAACGGCTCGCTCGTCCCGCGCGACGGCACCCCACCGCAGCGCCGCCGGCACGACGCGAACCTGCGCGCGCTCATCGGTCAGGCGGCCACCGAGCCCTTCACCCTCGACCTGCGCACTCAGGGCCCCCACGCCCTCGTCGGTGGCACCACCGGCGCGGGCAAGTCGGAGTTCCTCCAGTCCTGGGTGCTCGGCATGGCCGCCGCGCACAGCCCGGACCGGGTGACCTTCCTCTTCGTCGACTACAAGGGCGGCTCGGCCTTTGCCGACTGTGTCGACCTGCCCCACACCGTCGGCCTCGTCACCGACCTGTCCCCGCATCTCGTGCGCCGCGCCCTCACCTCCCTGCGCGCCGAGCTGCACTTCCGCGAGCACCTCCTGGGCCGCAAGGGTGCCAAGGACCTGCTCGCCCTCGAGCGGACGGGAGACCCGGAGTGCCCGCCGAGCCTCGTCATCATCGTCGACGAGTTCGCCGCCCTCGCCACCGAGGTGCCCGAGTTCGTCGACGGCGTCGTCGACGTCGCCCAGCGCGGCCGGTCCCTGGGCCTGCACCTCGTGCTCGCCACCCAGCGCCCCGCCGGCGTCATCAAGGACAACCTGCGCGCCAACACCAACCTGCGCGTCGCGCTGCGGATGAACGACGAGTCCGACTCCACGGACGTCCTCGGCCTGCCCGTCGCCGCCGGCTTCGACCCCTCCCTGCCGGGGCGCGGCGCGGCCCGCACCGGCCCGGGCCGGGTGACGATGTTCCAGACCGGCTACGCCGGCGGTCGTTCGACGACGGCGCGGCCCAAGCCGCAGGTGGAGGTCGAGACCCTCTCGATGGGGGCCGGCACCCGCTGGGAGCGCCCGGAGACGCCCGAGGAGCTCGAGACCGGACCCACCGACGAGGGCCCCACCGACATCCGCCGGGCGGTCGACTCGATCCGCGCCGCTGCCGAGAGCGTCGGCGTTCCCGAGCCACGCAAGCCGTGGCTGCCCACCCTCGCCGAGGTCCAGGACCTGTCCGCGCTGCACCCGCGCACCGACTCCGCGCTGCCGCTCGGTGTCGTCGACGACCCGGCCCACCAGCGGCAGACGACCACCTGCTACCGCCCCGACGTCGACGGCAACATCGCCTTCTACGGCGGCAGCGGCTCGGGCAAGTCCACGGCCCTGCGCACCCTCGCCGTCGCCGGGGGCATCACGCCCGAGGGCGGGCCGGTGCAGGTCTACGCCCTGGACTTCGCCTCGGGCGGGCTCACCGCCCTGGAGAGCCTGCCGCACGTGGGCTCGGTCATCGACGGGGACGACGCCGAGCGCATTCAGCGCCTCCTGCGCCAGCTGCGCGAGACCGTGGAGGAGCGCTCGGCACGCTACGCCGCCGCCCGCGCGAGCACGATCGAGGAGTACCGGCAGATCGCGGGCCGGCCGGACGAGCCGCGCGTCCTCCTCCTCATCGACGGCTACGCCGCCTTTCGCAGCGAGTGGGAGTCCGTCGGTGCCCGGATGCCCTACTACCAGCTGTTCCTCCAGCTGCTCGTCGACGGCCGAGGGGCCGGCGTGCACGTGGCCGTCACCGCGGACCGTGCCGGGTCCATCCCGTCCTCGGTGGCCGGTAGCCTGCCGCGCAAGGTCGTCATGCGGCAGGTCGACGCCACCGCCTACGCGATGCTCGGGGCTCCCAAGGACGTCCTGGACGAGTCCTCCCCGCCCGGTCGGGCGATCGCCGGCGGCCTGGAGATGCAGATCGCCGTGCTCGGCGGCTCGCCCAACCTTGCCGAGCAGGTGCGCGCGATCGAGACGCTCGCCGGCACGCTGCGCCGCGCCGGGGTGCCCGAGGCCCCCGCCGTTCGCCGCCTGCCCACGCTCGTCCCCGCCGACGCGGTGCCGCGGGACCTGGCCGGGCTGCCCGTCATCGGGGTCGCCGACGACACCCTCGAGCCCGTCGGCATCGCGGCGTTGGGGACCTTCCTGCTCGCCGGGCCGCCGCAGTCCGGGCGCACCAGCGCGCTGCACTGGCTCGCGACCTCCGTCCAGCGCGCCCACCCCGAGGCCCGCCTCCTCTACTTCGGGGCCCGGCGCTCCGCGCTGCGCGGGCTGGACCTGTGGGAGCAGGCGGCCACCGGCGCGACCGACGTCGCCGAGCTCGCGAGGGCCGTGGTCGCCGACCTCAGGGAGCCACCGCCCGCGGGGCAGGTGGGGACCGTCGTCGTCATCGAGGCGCTCGCGGACTTCCTCGCGACGCCGGCGGACGCGCCGCTCGTCGAGGTGGTCAAGGCCGCCAAGCGCAACGAGCACCTCGTCGTCGGCGAGGGTGAGACGAGCACGTGGGGCGCGTCCTGGCCGCTCGTCGCCGAGATCCGGGGCGGGCGCCGGGGCCTGGCGCTGCAGCCCGACCAGCTCGAGGGCGACACGCTCTTCCGCACCTCCTTCCCGCGCGTCCAGCGCCAGGAGTTCCCGGTGGGTCGCGGCATGCTCGTGGACCGCGCCAGGGTGCGCCGCGTCCAGCTTCCCCTCCTGGGCTGACCCCTCCCTCCATCCCTCCACCCGTCCTCCGCATATGCGGAGGACGGTCCGCCGCGCGTCCGGGCTGCAGGTCTCCCGCATCTGCGTGTGTGGGTGGGGGGCGCGAGGGGAGTTCTCCCCATGGTCCGCGTGCGACAAGCGGGGCCGGGAGCCGGTAGGAATATCCCTGTGAGACCCCGGCGGTGCGGGGTGCACACCCCCACTCGAGAGGACGGCGACGGTGCGCGAGGCGCTCCTACCCAGGGCGGCGCTGCCCTACCTGGACGTGGCGGTGCCCGCGCACACCCACCACGCCGAGCTCGCCCCGCTGCGGCGCGAGGCCCTCGACGTCCTCGCGGCCGGGTACCGCTCCACCGGCCGCACCCTCCTCGGCGTCCTCGGCTGGGCGCTGACCGCCGCAGGAGCCACCACCCTCGCCGTGCTCCCGTGGCAGGGGCCGGCCACGACGACGACGGCGGTGCTCGCCGTGGCCGGCACGCTCGTCCTGGCTGCGGGGCTGTGGCTCGCCGCCGGCGTGCTGCGCGCCGGCCGGCGCCTCACCGGCGCCGCCGCCGCGTGGCTGCGCGTGCCCGCCGCGGGCGCGAGCGACACCGACTCCGGCGGCCTGCTCAAGGTCCTGCGCTGGCGGGCGGTACTCGCGGCGGTCGCGGCCGCGGTGGCCGTCGCGCTCACCGTGACCCTCGCCTGGGCGCTGACCCGCACCGGCGCCCTCGGTGCTGCCTACCTCAGCACCGGCGGTGCCCCCGCCGTGCCGGACGCGACCCGTGCCGTCGTCGTCGCAGCGCTTGCGGTGGGGGCGTTGACCGCCGCCGGCGCCGCCGTGAGTACCTTCGGCGGCGTGCGCGTCGTTCTCGAGGCGGCCTGGACCCGCCCCACAGTGGCGAGCGAGCCGGCGCCCCGGCACCCGGCGGTCCTCGCGCCGCCGTTCCTCGGGCCGCCGACCGTCGAGCCGCCGTTCCTCGGGCCGCCGACCGTCGAGCTCGACCTGTCCTCCGTGCGCACCGCCCTCGCCGGCCAGGAGGGCGCCGCGCCGGCCGGCGCTGGTGAGCCGCGCGTGGAGGTCGTCCTGCCGGACGGCCGTCGCCTGGGGCCGGGCACCACCCTCGTCGGGCGTCGCCCCGAGGTTCGGCCCGAGGACCTCGTGGACGACGTCGTCGTCCTCACCGACCAGACCGTGACGAAGACGCACGCCGCCATCACCGTCGAGGGCGCGCAGGTGCGCGTCGTGGACCGCAGGTCGACGAACGGTACGCTGCTCGAGGCTCCCGACGGGTCCCTCGTCCGCTGCCGCCCGTGGCAGGTCACGACGGTGCGGACGCCCGCGATCATCCACCTGGGACGCACCCGGCTGCACGTGCGAGCCGGTGCCGCCCGACGTCCGCTCGAGGTCGCTTGACATGCCGCTGACGCCCCCCGCCGCCCGCCCCTGGCTGGGGCCCGACTCCCGCAACCGGCCGTGGCCCGGACACGGCGCGATGATGATCCGGCGCGCCGAGGCGCTCGGCGACCTCGCCGCAGCCCTCGGTTCCTGGGCCCGCCTCGGTCTCGCCGCGCTCGCCTGGGCGCTCGGCGCCGGGGGAGCGGTGCTCGTGGGACGCGGCGTCGCCGACGGCGGCGAGGGCTCCTCCTCCGCCGTCGGGATCGGCCTGCTCCTGGCCGCCACGCTGCTCGGCGGCGTCCTCGTCGCCACCGGCTCGGCACTCACCCGCGCCACCGCGGCCTGGTGGACCCTGGCCACCGCCGTCCGCGCGGACGGCGGGCGCGTCGACGCGACGACGGCGGACCCCGACACCCTGCGCGCGCACGAGGAGGCCGTCACGGCCGACCGCGCCCCCGGAGCCGGGGAGCTGTGGCGCCCGCCGCTGCTGCCGCGCACGCTCGTGGTCCTCCTCCTCGGCGCGGCCGCAGTCGTCCTCGCCGTGCGCGCCGTCCTCGGCTACGGCGAGGCGTCCACGCCCTACGCCCCCGACGAGGTGCGGGGGGCGTGGCTCACCGAGGCGCTCCTCGCGCTCGTGTGCCTGCTCCCGGCGCTCCTCACCGCCAGTGGCCTGCGGCGCGTGCACCGCGCGCGCATGCACCGGGTGGCCCACGACGAGCCGGCATCCGCCGACGCTGCGGTCGGGGCGCTCACGCCCGCCGTCGGCAGCGGCCCGATCGTCGTCGGCGGCCGGGCCCCGGGCCAGGTGACCCCGTCGCCCGCCGACCTGGCGTGGCCCGGTCCGCCGCAGGTGGTCCCGGACGCACCGGCCCCGAGCGCGTCGGCACCTGGCGTGTCGGCAGCTGAGGCGTCGGAGGCCCTCGCGGCACCCGCACCCGGGGCTCCGGTGGCCTCTGCGGCGCCGGCGGCTGTTCCGACCGACGTGAGGCCGACCGACGTGACGCCGACCGGTGCGGCCCCGACGGTGCACCTGTCCGACGGTCGCGCCCTCGCGCCCGGCCGCACCCTCGTCGGCCGTGCGCCGCAGGCCCGCGCCGAGGAGGAACCAGCCGCACTCCTCGCGGTACCCGACGAGCGCGTCTCCAAGACCCACCTCACGGTGACCGTCGAGCCGCGACGCGTCGTCGTCGTTGACCGCGGCTCGACGAACGGCACCGTCCTCCACCTGCCCGACGGCAGCAGCCGCCCCCTGACGCCCGGCGAGCCGGTCGAGGTGGCCGACGGCGACGTCGTCGTCCTCGGCGGGACGACGCTGACGGTCGGGGACACCGACGTCGAGCACACCGTCCTGCGCGAGCCGCGATGACGGGGAGCTACCCCCGTGGTCGGACACGGGGGTGGCCGGGGAGGGTGATGCGATCGCTGTGAGCGCCGAGAGCCCGTGGCAGGGGGGATCTCGCCGTCCCCGACAGGCCGGGTGACCTCGGCCAGCACCGCGACGAGGACGACGCATGAGGGGTCCCAGCGCTCCGGCGGCTGGCGTTCGTCGAGAGGCTCGAGGACGTGCCGCGGACCTCCGCCGCGGAGTTCCGGCAGGCCGCGCGCCAGGTGCACGTCCGGGGGATCGACGACCGCGCCGCCCGCGGGCAGATCCCGATACCCCGCCGGGGTGGCCGGGCGGCGTGCCCGTTCCGCCGGTGAGACATGGGCCAAGCCGTGCGGCGGCGTGCGCTAGAGTCGGTGGCGTGCACCACGTCAGGAGTCTTCTCCTCCTTCGCTGCCGCGGCGAGGCCCTCTAGCAGCCGGCCCCTCGTCGCGGTGTCTCTCGTGCCCGGCGCACCAGACAACAGCGAAGTGGATGAACGATGAAGACCCGCACCTTCTCCAACGACCAGCAGCCCTCGCGGATGCCGATCGGCAAGTACCGCCCCTTCCACGAGGTCAACGGCATCGACCTGCCGGACCGCCAGTGGCCCTCGCGCCGGATCACCCAGGCACCCCGCTGGCTGTCGACCGACCTGCGCGACGGCAACCAGGCGCTCATCGAGCCGATGGACCCGGCCCGCAAGCGCCGCATGTTCGACCTCCTCGTCCGGATGGGCTACAAGGAGATCGAGGTCGGCTTCCCGGCCGCGAGCCAGACCGACTTCGACTTCGTCCGCTCGATCATCGAGGACGGCGCGATCCCCGAGGACGTGACGATCTCCGTCCTCACCCAGGCTCGCACCGAGCTCATCCAGCGGACCATCGACTCCCTCGTCGGCGCCGCCCGCGGCACCGTCCACCTGTACAACGCGACGGCGCCTGTCTTCCGCGACATCGTGTTCCGCAACGACCGTGAGGCCACCAAGGAGCTCGCCGTCGCCGGCACCCGTGAGGTCATGGCCTACGCGGAGAAGGTCCTCGACCCCGAGGCGGTCTTCTCCTACGAGTACTCGCCCGAGATCTTCATCGACACCGAGATCGAGTACGCGCTGGAGGTGTGCGAGGCCGTCATGGACGTGTGGCAGCCGGGCGCCGACCGCGAGATCGTCCTCAACCTCCCCGCCACGGTCGAGCGCGCCACCCCGAACGTGTACGCCGACCAGATCGAGTGGATGAGCCGCCACCTCTCCCGCCGGGAGTTCGTCGCGCTGTCCGTCCACCCCCACAACGACCGCGGCACCGCCGTCGCCTCCGCCGAGCTCGCCGTCATGGCCGGCGCGGACCGCGTCGAGGGCTGCCTGTTCGGCCAGGGCGAGCGCACCGGCAACGTCGACCTGGTCACCCTGGGCATGAACCTCTTCAGCCAGGGCATCGACCCGCAGATCGACTTCTCCGACATCGACGAGATCCGGCGCACCGTCGAGCAGTGCACCCAGATGGACGTCCACCCGCGCCACCCCTACGGCGGCGACCTCGTCTACACGGCCTTCTCCGGCTCCCACCAGGACGCCATCAAGAAGGGCTTCACCGTGCGCGAGGAGCGCGTCGCCGCTGCCGGCGGGGACCCCACCGCCGTGCCGTGGGACGTGCCCTACCTGCCGGTCGACCCCATCGACGTGGGCCGCAGCTACGAGGCCGTCGTGCGCGTCAACTCCCAGTCCGGGAAGGGCGGGGTCGCCTACCTGCTCGCGAGCACCCGTAACCTCGACCTGCCGCGCCGCCTCCAGATCGAGTTCTCCGGCGTCGTCCAGAAGGTCACCGACGCCTACGGCGGGGAGATCAGCGCCGAGCGGCTGTGGGACATCTTCTGCGACGAGTACCTGCCCGCGCCGGCCGGTTCCGGCCTGGCGCCGTGGGGTCGCTTCGCGCTGCGCGGCACGACGCTGACCTCCGGCGGTGAGGGCGAGGGCGCCACCCTGGCGATGGAGATGGTCGACGGCGGCACGTCGAAGCAGCTGACGACGGCGGGCAACGGCCCCGTCGACGCCTTCACCAACGCCTTCGCCGAGCTCGGCGTCGAGGTCAACGTCCTGGACTACGCCGAGCACGCGCTGTCGACGGGTGGGGACGCGACCGCCGCCGCCTACGTCGAGTGCGAGGTCGACGGCCAGGTGCTGTGGGGCGTGGGCATCGACCCGTCGATCACGACGGCGTCCTTCCAGGCCATCGTCTCCGCCGTCAACCGCGCGGTGCGCTAGCCCGTCCGCCCGGACCTCCGCCCGCTGCGCCACACGGGGCGCGACGGGCGAGGGAGGGGTTTCCCGGCGGTCGGCCTAGCATCGGAGAAATGGCCTCCCTTCCCTCCTCGGCGCCCGCCTCCGACACGGTCCGCCGGGCCGTGCCGTGGGCCGTCGTCGTCGGTGTCGTCCTCGTCGCTCTCAACCTCCGTGGGCCGATCCTCGCGCCCGCCCCGGTCCTGGGGCTGCTGCGCGAGGACCTCGGGCTGTCCTCCACCACCGCGGGGCTGCTGACGAGCCTTCCGGTGCTGTGCTTCGCCCTCGCCGGGCCGCTCGTGCCGCGTGTCATCCGCCGGGTCGGTCCCGACGGCGCGGTGCTCGTGTGCCTGCTGGGCATCCTCGGCGGCACGGTCGTGCGCTCGGCGGGGGGCACGGGGAACGCGTTCCTCGGAACGGCGGTCATCGGCGCCGCGATCATGATCGGCAACATCGTCGTCCCGGTGATCATCCGCCGTGACGTGCCCTACCACCGCGCCACCGCCGTCACCGGGCTGTACACCGCCTCGCTCAACATCGGCGGGACCCTCACCTCGCTGGGGACCGTGCCGCTGGCCGAGGCGGTGGGCTGGCGCTGGGCGCTGGCGCTGTGGGGCGTGCTCGCCGTCGTCGGCCTGCTCTACTGGGTGCGCCTGCGCGCCCGCCGGTCGGCCGCCGTCGCGGAGGCGGACGAGGCTGCCCGCTCGGGCGGTGCGTCGACCCGTGTCTCACCGTCCGTCAGCCGCATCGCCTGGCTGCTCGTCCTCGCCCTGGGCTGCCAGACCTTCGCCTACTACGGCCTGTCCGGCTGGCTGCCCACGCTGCTGACGGACACGCAGGGCCTGGACCCGGCAGCGGCCGGCTCGGCGGCGTCCCTCTTCCAGCTCTTCTCCGTGCTCGGCGCCCTCGGCGTGCCGCTGCTCGCCGCCCGCACGCCGGGATGGGTCCCGATGGCCGTCATCGCCGCCAGCTGGGTGGCCATGCCGGTGGGCCTGCTCCTCGCGCCGGGCGCCTTCGTCCTCTGGTCGCTCTTCGGCGCGATCGGGCACGGCGGGGCCTTCACAGCGATCCTGTCGATCATCGCCCAGACGAGCGGCAGCGACCGCGAGGCGGCCACGGTCTCCGCCCGCGTCCAGACCGGCAGCTACGTGGCCGCGGCCTCCGCCGGCCCGGTCGTCGGCGCCCTGAGCTCCGCGACCGGCGGGTGGACCGGGCCGCTGCTCCTCGTCCTCGGGGCGGTGCTCACCTTCAGCGCCGCGGGCGTGAGCGCCGCCGTGATGGCCCAGCGCCACGGCAGGTCCTGAGCGCCGGGGCGCGGCGAGGACAGCCGCGCGTCGGTCGGCGGGGCGGCCGTCAGCCGGCGTCGACCTCCGGCGCGGCCACCGGCCAGATGATGCGGGTGCGCCAGGTGCCCGGGTCGGGGTCGGAGCTCGGCCCCGCCTCGTAGAGCTCCCAGCTCTCCTCCCGTACCTGGACGTCGTGCTCCCCTGTCCAGCGCTCGATCTCCTCGTAGGTCTCGCGCAGCACCGTGTAGCTGCCCCGGTGGGTGGCCTCGACCGCGCGGGTGGCGGGCAGCGCGCCCACCACGAGGTCACCACCCCCGCTCCAGGGCTCGGTGAGCGGGAACCCGGCCTCGACGTCGATGACGTCGCTCGGGGCGCCCCGGTAACGCGCGAACGGCGCACCGGCGATGTGTGCGCCGGCGCCCTCGACCTGCGCGGCCACCGTGTCGAACGCCTCCTCGAGGAAGGCGGGCAGCTCCGCCACCGGCACCCGGCGGCGGATGCCGACCGTGGGCCGCTCCTCGACATCGATGAGCGAGATGTCGTTCATGTCTTCTCCTCAGGTGAGGGCGGACCGGCCGCGGGGTCGCGGGCGGCGAGGGCACCGATCCGGCGGCCCCAGTCCCGGGCGCGTTCCAGCTCGCCCGGCAGGAGGGGCCCCTCGGCGTCCCGGACGTAGAAGCTCTCCGGCTCGGTGAGGAGCTCCGCGCCCAGGCGGAGCAGCACCCGCGCGGCCTTGCGCCCCGCGTGACCGGGGAGGTCGGGGTGGCGCACGTGGGTGTCGAAGGCCGTCACCGGGAGGCTGAGCGGCCCCGAGCTCCCGAGCCACTCCCGGATGCCCGTCGTGACGACACGCCCGCCGCGGGCCGCGGCGTCGCGGCGGGTACTGGGCCGGCTCATGCCCAGGGCGTGGGTGGGGCCGCCGACCACGAGGACCTGCGCCACCACCTCGTGGGGCGGTGGGGCGGTGGCGACGTCGAGGAGCTCGACGTCCAGCGCGGTGCCCAGGCCCTCGGTCACGGCGCGCGCGACGGCCGCGGTGTTGCCCAGCTCGGACTCGTAGACGACGACCGCGCCCATCCTGCCCACCTCCAGCCGTGCCGGCCTTGCTCGGAGGCTATCGCGCGCCGCACGGGGGGAGAAGGGCCCTTCGTCCCCGGTGCCCCGGCGAGCCGGGTCGCTCGCCGGCCGCGCGGCGGGGGACAATGGACCGGTGAAGCTCTACCGGGACGAGGCCGTGGTGCTGCGCACCCACAAGCTCGGTGAGGCAGACCGGATCATCACCCTGCTCACCCGCGCGCACGGCCGGGTCCGGGCGGTGGCCAAGGGCGTGCGCCGCACGAGCTCGAAGTTCGGCGCCCGCCTGGAGCCCTTCTCGCTCGTCGACGTCCAGCTCCACGTCGGGCGCAGCCTCGACATCATCACCCAGGTGGAGACCCAGGCCCCCTACGGGCGCTCGATCGGCTCCGACTACTCGCTGTACACGTCGGCGACGGCGATGGTCGAGACCGCCGAGCGGCTCACCGAGGAGGAGGCCGAGCCCGCGCCGCAGCAGTACCTCCTGCTCGTCGGCGCCCTCCACGCGCTGGCCACCCGCCGCCACCCGGCGAGCCTCGTCCTCGACTCCTACCTGCTGCGCTCGCTCGCCGTCGCCGGCTGGGCACCGAGCTTCGACGACTGCGCCCAGTGCGGCCGGCCCGGTCCGCACCACGCCTTCCACGTCGCCCAGGGCGGGGCGGTCTGCGACCGCTGCCGCCCGCCGGGCTCCTCGGCGCCCGCGCCGCAGACCCTCGACCTCCTCGGCGCGCTGCTGTCGGGTGACTGGCCCGCCGCCGAGGGCTCCGCCCAGCGGGACCGGGACGAGGCCTCCGGCCTGGTCGCCGCCCACCTCCAGTACCACCTCGAGCGCCAGCTGCGCTCCCTGCGCCACGTGGAGCGCGTGTGAACCCGGTCCCGCCCCCGCCGCACCCCTCCGGCGCCCGCCCGCCGGCGATCGACGCCCGCTTCGTGCCCCGGCACGTCGCCGTCGTCATGGACGGCAACGGCCGGTGGGCCAACGCGCGCGGCCTGCCGCGCGTCGAGGGGCACAAGGCGGGGGAGGCGAGCCTGCTCGACCTCGTGGCCGGTGCCATCGAGATCGGGGTCACCCACGTCTCGGCCTACGCCTTCTCCACCGAGAACTGGAAGCGCTCCCCGGAGGAGGTCCGCTTCCTCATGGGCTTCAACCGCGACGTCCTGCGCCGCCGGCGTGACCAGATGCACGAGTGGGGCGTGCGGGTGCGCTGGGCCGGACGCCGCCCGCGGCTGTGGCGCTCGGTGATCTCCGAGCTCGAGGAGGCCGAGCGGCTCACCGCCGGCAACGACGTGTGCACGCTGACGATGTGCGTCAACTACGGCGGGCGCGCCGAGATCGCCGACGCCGCGCGGCAGATCGCGCGGGAGGTCGCCGCCGGGCGGCTCAACCCGGAGAAGGTCACCGAGCGGACCGTCGCGCGCTACCTCGACGAGCCCGAGCTGCCGGACGTCGACCTCTTCCTGCGCACCTCGGGGGAGCAGCGCACCTCGAACTTCATGCTGTGGCAGGCGGCCTACGCGGAGATGGTCTTCCTCGAGGAGCACTGGCCCGACGTCGACCGCCGCAGCCTGTGGCGCGCCGTCGAGATCTACGCCTCCCGTGACCGCCGCTACGGCGGCGCCGTCGACGCCGCCCAGGCCTGACCCCCCTCGCCCCTCGCGACCCCCACCCCTTTGCGCCGAGCGCTGAGTTGTTACGGCGGCGGCAGGAACAACTCAGCGCTCGGCGGGTGTGGGCCCTCGCCCCTCGGGCCCTCGCGCCTCGCGACCCCCACCCTTTTGCGCCGAGCGCTGAGTTGTTACGGCGGCGGCAGGAACAACTCAGCGCTCGGCGGGTGTGGTGGGGCGGCGGCGGCGCCGGTGGACGACGACGGCGCCCACGACCGCGGCCGCGAGCGCGACGATCACCGCGATTCCCGCCGGGGAGCCGGCCGCCGCGGCCAGCGCCGCGGTCCACACCGCGAAGCCGACCGTGGAGTAGATCGCCGCCCACGCGAGGGCGCCCGGGACCTGCGCCAGGGTGAAGCGCGGCCACGGGACCTGCAGGATCCCGGCTCCGGCCATGACCATGCTCTGCACGCCCACGGTGAGGTAGGCGACCGGCACGGCGACCAGCCCCCAGCGGCGCACCAGCTCCACGCCCCGCTGGGCACCCTGCCCGCTGAGAGCGCGGTGGGTGCGCAGCCGCCAGCCCTCCGTCGGGTGGGTGTGGCGCAACGCCTGGACGGTGGCGAGGCGCCCGAGCCAGTAGATGCCCTGGCCGCGGAGCATCGCCCCGGAGAAGAGGAAGGCGAAGACCAGCGCGAACGGCCAGCCGGTGAGGAACTCAGGCACCCGCGCGCTGCCGCGAGCAGTCCGCGCACTGGCCGAAGAGGTCGATGGTGTGCTCGATGTCGGTGAACCCGTGCCGCGCGGCCATCTCCTCGGCCCACGCCTCCACCGCGTCCCCGCTGATCTCCACCGTGGTGCCGCAGGTGCGGCACACGAGGTGGTGGTGGTGCTTGGCGCTCTCGCAGCGCCGGTAGAGGGCCTCGCCGTCGTCAGTGCGCAGGACGTCGACCTCACCCACCTCCGCCATGGTCTGCAGGGTGCGGTACACGGTGGCCAGTCCGACGGCGTCCCCGGCGTCGCGGAGCGACTCGTGCAGCTGCTGGGCGCTGCGAAAGTCGTCGGTGCGCTCGAGGAGGTCGCTGACCGCGGCGCGCTGCCGCGTCATCCGGGGTCTCATGTGGCCTCACGTAGCTCGACGTCGTCCTGAAGGTCCGGGTGCGGGTCGGTCGACGGGCGGCGCCGCCCGAGCAGCGGACGTGCCAGCGATACTACGCCGAAGATCCCGATCGCCAGCACGACGATCGTCGCTCCGGGTGAGAGCGGGTAGACGTAGGTCAGCGACAGGCCCGACACGCTCACGGCCAGGCCGATGACCATGGCCGCCGCCATCGTCCCGCGGAAGGAGCGGGTGACGAGCTGGGCCGTGGCGACGGGCACGATCATGAGCGCGGACACGAGCAGGACGCCGACGACGCGCATCGCCACGGACACCGTGAGGGCCGCGAGCACCGCGACGACGATGTTGAGCAGCCGCACCGGCAGCCCGCTCGCGCGGGCGAACTCCTCGTCGTGCGACAACGCGAAGAGCGCCGGCCGGAGCCCGATCCCCACGGCGAGGATCGAGACGGCCAGCCCGATCGTCAGCCACAGGTCGGTGAGCGTGACGGTGGCGATCGAGCCGAACAGGTAGCCGTTGAGGTTGGCCGTGGTGCCACCGGCGATGCCGATGAGCAGGACGCCGCCGGCGATGCCGCCGTAGAACAGGAGCGCGAGGGCAAGGTCGCCGCTCGTGCGCCCGCGTTCGCGGACCAGCTCGATGACCACGGCGCCGACCATCGAGGCGACGACTGCTCCCGGGACGGCGAGCGCGTCGTGCGGCGTCACGCCCAGCGTCCCGCCCACGAGCCAGCCCACCGCCACGCCGGTCAGTGCCATGTGTCCGATGCCGTCCCCGAGCAGGGACAGGCGCCGCTGGACGAGGTAGGTACCCATGACGGGAGCGACCAGTCCGACGAGGACGGCGGCGATGAGCGCCCGCTGCATGAGAGGGCTGGCGAGCATGTCGAGCAGGACGGTCATGACAGCCCCAGCCGGAGCTCGGGGTTGTGCGGGTCGACCGGCACGTCCTCGTGGGCGTGGTGGTGCTCGTGCTCCGGGCCGCAGTGGCCGGCCGCGGCGGGCGGCGGAGCACCGTCGTGAACGACGCGCCCGTGGCGCAGCACGACGGCGCGCTCGAGCAGCCCGGCCAGCGAGCCGAGCTCGTGCAGGACGGTGAGGACACTGGTGCCGCGCTCCCGGAGGCCGGTGAGGGTGGCGGCGAGGGACTCCTGGGAGTCGCGGTCGATGCCGGTGAGGGGCTCGTCCAGGACGAGGAGGTCGGGGCGGCGCACGAGGGCCCGGGCGATGAGGACGCGCTGCTGCTGCCCGCCGGAGAAGACGCTGACCGTCTCGTGGGCGCGGTCGGCCAGCCCGACCTCGTCGAGGGCGGACATGGCGGGCTCGCGCCAGCCGCGCGGCGGGCGCAGGCGCCGGTTGTCCAGCAGGCCCGAGGCAACGACCTCCAGCGCCGTCGCCGGCGTGCCGGAGGCCGCGCCCACCCGCTGGGGGACGTAGCCCACGCGCCGCCACGGCACGTGGCGACGGTCGGCGACGTCGGCGCCGAAGAGCGTCACGGTGCCCCGGCTCACGGGCACGACCGACAGGAGCGCCTTGACGAGGGTGGACTTGCCCGAGCCGTTGGCGCCGAGGAGGGCGACCATCTCGCCGTCGCGCACGTCGAGGTCGACGCCCTGCAGGATGCGGGCGCCGCCGAGGGTGACGTGGAGGTCGCGGGCGCGCACGGGCAGGGCCATGGGTCGGTATGGTGCCACGTCCCCGGTCACGAGGCGGAGCACGCGAGGGCCTCCTGCAGTGCGGCGAGGTTGGCGCGCATGACGTCGAGGTAGTCGGCGTCCGGGTCCTGCTGGTTCTCGAGCGGGTCGAGCACGGCGGTGCGCAGGCCGAGGTCGTCGGCCAGCGCCTGCGAGACCGCGGGGCTGAGGAGCGACTCGACGAACACGGTGTCGACGTCGTGCTCGGTGACGACACCGGCGATCTCCGCGAGGCGGGCGGGGGAGGGCTCGGCGTCGGGGTCGATGCCGGACAGCCCCTCCTGGTGCAGGCCGTGGGCGCTGGTGAGGTAGCCGTAGGCCTCGTGGGCGACGACGATCGTGTCGCGCTCGCAGGTGGCCAGGCCGGCGGCGATGTCGGCGTCGAGGTCGGTGAGGTCGGCGGCCACCCGCTCGGCGTTCGCGCGGTAGGTCGCGGCGCCGTCGGGGTCGATCGCGGCCAGCTCCTCCGCCAGGGCGGTGCCGACCTCGGCGAGACGGACGGGGTCGAGCCACAGGTGCGGGTCGAGGGTCTCGCCGTCGTGGTCGTGCGCGTCCTCGGCGTGGTCGTTGTGGCCGTGGTCGTGGCCCGTCGCGGTGAGGAGCTCGGTGTGCTCGGCGGCGTCGAGGGCGCGCACACCGGTGGCGGCGACGGCGTCGTCGACGGCTGCCTGGAGGCCGGACACGTGGACGACCAGCCCGGCGGCTCCCATGTCCGCGACCGCGCGGGGGGAGAGCTCCAGGGTGTGCGGGTCGGCGTTCGCCGGGGTGAGCGAGCCGACCGAGACGCGCTCGCCGCCGATCTCCTCGGCGAGGTACTCCAGGGGGTAGACGCCGGTGAGGACCGTGAGGCTGCCGCCGGCCGACGCGGCGTCGGTGGCGTCCCCGCCGGTGCCCTGGTCCTGGAAGGCCGCGCACCCGGACAGGGCGAGCACGGCGAGGACGGCGGACAGGGGGCGCGAGCGGCTCATGAGACTCATTCTCAAGAATGCTGAGAACCGTTGTCAACTCGGGTGAGCGCCGGCCGGCCCGATCGTGGTGCACGGCACGCGCGCCCGCGGAGGTAGGTTGGGTCGGTGCCCGACGGGCACCACGTCCGCACCGCGGTGCGGCTGTCCGACGCTCGCACCAGCCAGGTGCGGGTCTGCCACGTTCGTACCAGCCAGGTGCGGACCAACGACATTGGAGTGATTGACGTGGCCGCAGCGCCTTCCCGACTGGATTCCGTCATCAACCTCGCGAAGCGGCGAGGCTTTGTCTTCCCCTCCGGGGAGATTTACGGCGGGACACGGTCCGCGTGGGACTACGGGCCCCTCGGCGTGGAGCTCAAGGAGAACATCAAGCGCCAGTGGTGGCGCACCGTCGTCCAGGCGCGCGAGGACGTCGTGGGCCTGGACTCCTCGATCATCCTGCCCCGCCAGGTGTGGGTCGCCTCCGGCCACGTCGGGGTGTTCACCGACCCGCTCACCGAGTGCCTCTCCTGCCACAAGCGCTTCCGCGCCGACCAGATGGAGGAGGAGTTCGAGGAGAAGAAGGGGCGCGCCCCCGAGGGCGGCCTCGCCGAGATCTCCTGCCCCAACTGCGGCACCCGCGGTGAGTGGACCGAGCCGCGCGACTTCAACATGATGCTCAAGACCTACCTCGGCCCCGTGGAGGACGAGTCCGGGTTGCACTACCTGCGGCCGGAGACCGCCCAGGGCATCTTCGTCAACTTCGGCCAGGTCATGACGACCTCCCGCAAGAAGCCCCCGTTCGGCATCGCGCAGATCGGCAAGTCCTTCCGCAACGAGATCACGCCGGGCAACTTCATCTTCCGCACCCGCGAGTTCGAGCAGATGGAGCTGGAGTTCTTCGTCGAGCCGGGCACGGACGCCGAGTGGCACCAGCGCTGGATCGACGCGCGCACCGAGTGGTACACGAACCTCGGCATCAAGCGGGAGAACCTGCGCCACTACGAGCACCCGCAGGAGAAGCTCTCCCACTACTCCACCCGCACGGTCGACATCGAGTACCGCTTCGGGTTCTCCGGCAGCGAGTGGGGAGAGCTCGAGGGCATCGCCAACCGCACCGACTTCGACCTCAAGACCCACACCGAGCACTCGGGCCAGGACCTGTCCTACTTCGACCAGGCGAAGAACGAGCGCTGGGTGCCCTACGTCATCGAGCCCTCCGCGGGCCTGACCCGCTCGCTCATGGCCTTCCTCGTCGAGGCCTACAGCGAGGACGAGGCCCCCAACGCCAAGGGCGGGGTCGACAAGCGCACCGTCCTCAAGCTCGACCCGCGTCTGGCGCCGGTCAAGGCCGCGGTGCTGCCGCTGTCACGCAACGAGCAGCTCTCGCCGGTGGCCCGCAACCTCGCCACCGAGCTGCGCCAGTACTGGAACGTCGACTTCGACGACGCCGGTGCCGTGGGCCGCCGCTACCGCCGCCAGGACGAGATCGGCACCCCGCTGTGCGTGACGGTGGACTTCGACACCCTCGAGGACCAGGCCGTGACGATCCGTGACCGCGACACCATGACCCAGGAGCGCGTGGCGCTGAGCCAGGTGCGCAGCTACCTCGCCGAGCGCCTCGTCGGCGCCTGAGTCGCGCGGCGGCCGCGGCGAGCCCCGGGCTCGCCGCGGCCGGCCGCGGCCGCCCGAGCGGCCGCCGTCCCCGGGGCGGGGACGCCTCGGGCCTGCCACGCTGGGGCCGTGACCGCACTGCAGCGCCTCCGCGAGCGATTCTGGTTCCTGCCCGCCGTCCTGTGCCTGCTGGCCGTGCTCATGGTCGAGGTGCTCATCTGGGTGGACCGGGACGTCGAGCTCTCCCTGCCGGGCTGGGCCGAGGTGTTCCTCTACCGCGTCGGGGAGAGTGGCAGCCGCGACCTCCTCGGTGCGATCGCCGGGTCCTCGCTGGCGGTGGCGGGCACGACCTTCTCGATCACCATGGCGGTCCTCGCCCTCACCTCCTCCACCTACGGCCCGCGGCTGATCCGCAACTTCATGGCCGACCGCGGCAACCAGGCCGTCCTCGGTGTCTACGTCGCCACCTTCCTCTACGCGCTCCTCGTGCTGCGGTCGGTCCGGGCGCTCGGCGACCCCGGGGACCCCGAGGCCGATGTCTTCGTGCCGCACCTCGCGGTCAACGTGGCGGTGCTGCTCGCGGTGCTCAACGTCGCGGTGCTCATCTGGTTCATCCACCACATCTCCGACTCGATCCAGGTCTCGACGATCGCCCGCCGGGTGCGCGACGAGCTGCACGCCACGGTCGAGCGGCTCTACCCCGAGCCCGTCGGACGTGACGAGCGCGAGGTGGAGGACGAGGACGTCCTGCCTGCGCGCCTCGACGAGGAGGGCGTGACCGTGCGGGCCGCGCACCCCGGCTACGTCACCTCCGTCGCGCACGAGAAGCTGCTCGAGGTCGCCCGCGAGGCGGACGTCCTCGTGGACCTGCGGATCCACCCGGGCAGCTACGTGCTGGGCGACGGCGTGATCGCCGTCGTCCACCCGCCGGAGGCCGCGGGGGAGGAGGTGCTGGAGGCGGTCGGCGCGACGATCGGCGTGAGCGTCGCCCGCAGCCCGTACCAGGACGTCTCCTTCGCCGTGCAGCAGCTCACCGAGCTGGCGGTGCGCGCCCTGTCCCCAGGGACCAACGACCCGTTCACCGCGGTCAACGCCCTGGACGATCTCTCCTCCGGGCTCGCGCTGCTAGCCCAGCGGGAGATGCCGTCGCCCTACCGCTACGACCGTGACGGCGTCCTGCGGGTGCACGCCCCGTTCGCCGGTGCGGTCGAGCTCACCTCCGGGGTGCTCGACAACGTGCGCTGGTACGCCGCTGCCTCCCCGGCCGTCATGTCCGCAGCGCTGGACCTGGTGCGACGCGTCGGGCGGGACACCGCGCACCGCGCCGTGCGTGCCCGGCTCCTCGCCCAGGTGCGGCTCCTCGAGGAGGCCTTCGTCCGGGCCGAGCACCAGCAGCACGACGTCGAGCTGTTCACCGCGCGGGCCCGGGACACCGTCCAGGTGCTGTCCAGAGCGTGAACGCCGGCCGTCCGCCGCCGTGTCGTGCCGGGCGGGACCCGTGCTGTGGTTACCGTGGTCCGGGCACCGTCGTGTGCCCGGGCGGTGGGGGCACCCGCCGTTCCCTCCCCCGGATCCCGGAGCGATCACGTGGCCGCTGCGCCCCCCGTCCACCGCCACGACTCGCACGCGCAGATCCCGCCCGCGCAGGCGCGGCGGGCGCGGACCGTGCTGGCAGCGCTCGTCGTGCCGCTCATCCTCGCGACGCTGGCGGGTCTGGTGGCGCTGTGGCCGACGGGGGAGAGCCCGGTCGGCTCACGGGAGCTCCTCGCGGAGGGGATGACCGTCGAGATCGCCGAGGTCGTCGAGGTCACCGGCACGCCCGGCCAGGAGGTGCGCGCCGAGCTCCTCACCGGGGCCGGGGAGGGGCAGATCATCCCCGTCCAGGTCCCGCCCGAGGTCCTGGACAACGGGACCGACGTCGGGGACCGGATGCGGCTGCTCTTCAGCGCCTCCGGCCTCGGGTCGGGCAGCCCGTACATCTTCTGGGACTTCGAGCGCACCGTCCCGGTCGCCTGGCTCGCGGTCCTGTACGCCCTCGTCGTCGTCCTCGTCGCGCGGTGGCGCGGGCTGGCGGCGATGGCCGGCCTGGCCGCCTCCCTCGCCGTCGTCGTCGTCTTCGTGCTGCCCGCGCTCATGACCGGTGCGCCGCCGCTGCTCGTCGCGCTCGTCGGCTCGAGCGCGATGATGTTCTTCTCGGTCTACCTCGCCCACGGCGTCTCGATCCGCACCACGACGGCGATCCTGGGGACCTTCATCGGGCTCGCGGTGACCACGGGGCTGGCGACGTGGGGGACCCGGACCGCCAACCTCACGGGCACGACGTCGGAGACGGCGCTCATGCTCTCCGGCACCTTCCCCGGCCTGCGGCTCCAGGACCTGCTGCTGTGCGGCATCGTCATCGCCGGCCTCGGTGTCCTCAACGACGTGACGATCACCCAGGCGTCGGCGGTGTGGGAGCTGCACGCGGCGGACCAGACGATGGCGCGGCGCCGGCTGTGGCTCGGCGGCATGCGGATCGGGCGCGACCACATCGCCTCGACGGTCTACACCCTCGCCTTCGCCTACGTCGGTACCGCGCTGCCCGTGCTGCTCATGGCCGCCTCCTACGACCGCGCCTTCCTCGACACGCTCATGGCCGGGGAGATCGCCGAGGAGATCGTCCGCACGCTCGTGTCCTCCGTCGGCCTGGTCCTCGCCATCCCGGCGACGACGGCGATCGCCGCGGCCCTCGTGCGGGTGAGCGCCACCCGCGCGCCCCTCGAGGGCCGGGCGCGCCGGGACGACGTCGTCGCGGCGCGTCGGCCCGAGCCGGGGGCGGACCAGGCCTGAGCCGCGGCACGCCGCGCGAGGCACCGCGACGTCCGCCGACCTCCCCGGACGTCCTCCGACCTCCCCCCTCGGCCCTCTCTCCGGCGAGGAGATCCGGGGAGGTCAGCGGTGCCCCCGCGCCGGCGTGAGGTCACCCACGGTGACGGCCCCGCCGGCGCCTGGGAGAATGCCGGGGTGACCTCCCTCCAGATCGGCCCGGTGTCGGTGGGCAGCCCGGTGGTGCTGGCCCCGATGGCCGGCGTCACCAACCCGCCCTTCCGCCGGCTGTGCCGCGAGGCCGGCCTCGCCGCCCTCGACGAGGACGCGCGCGCGGCCGCCCGCCCCGGTGAGTACGCGCCGGCGGGCCTCTACGTCACCGAGATGGTCACCTCGCGGGCGCTGGTCGAGCGGACGCCCGAGACGATGCGGATGGTGACCGCCGACCCGCTCGAGCCGGTCCGCTCCGTCCAGCTCTACGGCGTCGACCCGGCGACCGTGTCCGCAGCGGTGCGCATCCTCGTCGAGGAGGACCGCGCCGACCACGTCGACCTCAACTTCGGCTGCCCCGTCCCCAAGGTCACCCGCAAGGGCGGCGGCGCGGCCCTGCCGTGGAAACGTGACCTCTTCCAGGCCATCGTCACCGGCGCCGTCGCCGCCGCGCGGGAGGGCTCCCGGCACCGCGACCGCGAGGTCCCGGTGACCGTCAAGATGCGCATGGGCATCGACGACGACCACCTCACCTACCTCGACGCCGGCCGCATCGCCGAGCAGGCGGGGGTCTCCGCCGTCGCCCTCCACGCCCGCACCGCCGCCCAGCACTACTCCGGCGAGGCCCGCTGGGAGACGGTCGCCCGCCTCAAGGAGACCGTCCGCAGCGTCCCCGTGCTCGGCAACGGGGACATCTGGTCCGCGGAGGACGCCGTCGAGATGGTGCGCCGGACCGGCTGCGACGGTGTCGTCGTCGGGCGCGGCTGCCAGGGACGGCCGTGGCTCTTCACCGACCTCGTCGCCGGGTTCGCCGGGTCCCCGCTGCGGGTCCGGCCCGGGCTGGCGGAGGTCGCCGCCGTCATCCGCCGGCACGCCGAGCTCATGGTCGAGCACTTCGAGAGCGAGACCAAGGCCCTGCGCGAGCTGCGCAAGCACATGGCGTGGTACCTCAAGGGCTACGTCGTCGGCGGGGACGCCCGGCGCGAGCTCGGCCTGGTGAGCACCCTGACCGAGCTCGACGAGCGCCTCGCCGTCCTCGACCTCACCCAGCCCTACCCGGGCGAGGGTGCCGAGGGTCCGCGCGGCCGCGCGGGGTCCCCGAAGGTGCCGCACCTGCCCGAGGCGTGGCTGGACAGCCAGGAGGTCGACGAGCGCCTGCGCCGGCTCCTCACCGAGGCCGAGCTCTCCGTCTCCGGCGGCTGACAGCCCCCTCCCGATCGCCGAGAGCTGCTCAGCTCTCGGCGACGGGGCGACGGGCCGGTGGGGCCAGGAGGACGGGGGAGCTATCCGCGGGTGCGGTAGATGTGCATGGTGATCGGCGCGAAGACCGCGGTCAGCACCGCCGAGGCGACGAGCACCCAGCCGACGTCGGAGAACGTCGCCCCACCGCCCATGAGGCCGCGCACCGCCGTGACGAGGTGGCTCACCGGGTTGACCTCGACGACCGTCTGCAGCGCCGAGGGCATGGTGCGCGGGTCGACGAAGATGTTCGAGGCGAAGGTCAGCGGCATGAGCACGAGCATCGACACGCCCATGACGGCGTTGGGGCTGCGCATCACCAGGCCGAGGATCGTGAAGATCCAGCTGAGCGAGAAGGCGAAGACGAGCAGGAGCACCAGCGCCAGCACCACCCCGGTGGCCCCGCCCTCCGGCCGGAACCCGAGGATCAGCCCCAGCACGAGCGTGACGCACGAGGCGATCGTGTACCGCACCGTGTCCCCGAGCAGCGCACCGACGATCGGTGCCGGCCGCCAGATCGGCAGCGAGCGGAAGCGGTCGAAGACGCCCTTGGTGATGTCGGTGTTGAGCGTGAACCCGGTGTAGACGCTGACGATGAGCACCGTCTGCACCATGATCCCCGGCAGCAGGAACTGCAGGTAGGTCCGGGTGTCCCCGGCGATCGCCCCGCCGAAGAGGTAGGTGAACATCAGCGTGAAGATGATCGGGGTGAGCGTGACGTCGAAGAGCTGCTCGGGCACGTGCTTGATCTTGAGCAGCGCCCGGTGGGCGAAGGTGAGCGTCGAGGTCACCGCCGAGGCCCGGCCGGGACGGTCGAGGACCTCCACGGCCTCGCGCAGGGCGGTGTTGGAACCGATGTCGAGGGACCTCATGACGTGGCCTCCGCTGTCTGCTCGGCCGGCTCCTCGGCCGGGCTGCCGGTGAGGGCGAGGAAGACCTCGTCCAGGCTGGGCTGGCCGAGGGCGAACTCCGGCACCGCGACCCCCGCCGCGTGGAGGGCGGTGAGCGCCCGGGCGGGGGAGTCGGGGGCGTCGTCGGGCACCCGGGCGCTGAGGCCCAGGCCGTCGGGCAGCTCGATGACCGGGGTGCCGAGGACGTCGCCGAGGACGGCGACGGCGCGCGGCCGCTCGGCGCGGTCGGCCACCCTCACCGTCACCGTGCCCGTGCCGACGGACGCCTTGAGCTGGGGTGCGGTGCCCTCGGCGATGAGCCGGCCGTGGTCGATGACGGCGATCCGGTCGGCGAGCTGGTCCGCCTCGTCGAGGTACTGGGTGGTGAGCAGGACGGTGGTGCCCTGCGCGACGAGCAGCCGGACGATGTCCCACACCTGGTTGCGGCTGCGCGGGTCCAGGCCCGTCGTGGGCTCGTCGAGGTAGAGCACCCGCGGGCTCATGACGAGGCTCGCGGCGAGGTCGATGCGGCGGTGCATGCCGCCCGAGTAGTTCTTGACCTGCTTCCCGGCGGCGTCGGCGAGGTCGAAGGCGGCGAGCAGGTCGGCGGCCCGCTGCTTGGCCCGGGCGGCGGAGAAGCCGTACAGGCGGGCGAGGAGGACGAGGTTCTCCGTGCCGGTGAGGTCCTCGTCCACCGAGGCGTACTGGCCGGTGAGGCCGACGTCGGTGCGCACGGCGTCCGCCTCGGTACGGATGTCGTGGCCCAGGACGCGGGCCGTGCCGGCGTCCGGCACGAGAAGGGTGGCGAGCATGCGCACGATCGTGGTCTTGCCGGCGCCGTTGGGCCCGAGCAGGCCGAAGACGGTGCCGCGCTCGACGGTGAGGTCGACGCCGTCGACGGCGATCGTCTCCCCGAAGCGTCTGACGAGGCCCTCGGCCTCGATGGCTGGTCCGTTTCCCATGGTGGCTCCTTCGCGGTGGTGGTCGGTTGGACCGGCGCCGGACCTGGAAGTCATCGCCCGCTGGGAGAGTACGCCCCGCCGCCGACACCCGAACAGGTCTTTTCGGGCACCGCAGACACCGAGAGCCGGCCCCGGTGGGGGCCGGCTCTCGGTGGAGGACGGGCGTCAGTCGCGCGCGCGCAGCCACACGGTCGTGTCGGACGGCAGCGCTCCGTCGGCGAGCGGGCCGCTGGCGAGGAGGACCTCGTGGCCCGCGGGGAGCGCGACCGGCTCGCTGCCGAGGTTGGCCATGACGACGACGGCGCCGCGGCCCTCGCCGGTGTTCCGGACGGCGACGACGTCCGCGCCCGCCGTCAGGAGCTCCACGGCGCCGGCGCCCAGGCGGTCCTCGGCGCGCAGGTCCAGCGCCTGGCGGTAGAGGCGCAGGGTCGAGCCCTCCTGCCGCTCCTGGACGTCCGGGGCGAGCGCGGCCCAGGACTCCGGCTGGGGCAGCCAGGTGCGCCCGGTGGGCGAGAAGCCCAGGCCCGGCGCGTCCGAGCGCCACGGCAGCGGCACGCGGCAGCCGTCGCGGCCCTTCTCGGCGTGCCCGGTGCGCCACCACGCCGGGTCCTGGCGCAGGGAGTCGTCCAGGGTGGTGTGTTCGGGCAGACCCAGCTCCTCGCCCTGGTAGACGTAGGCGCTGCCGGCCAGGCCGAGCATGAGGAGGGACGCGGCGCGGGCGCGGCGCAGGCCGAGCTCGGCGTCCGGCTGGGTGTCCTCGGCGCCGATCCCGTTGGGGCCCTTGCCGGTCTCGGCCAGCCCGAGCCGGGAGGCGTGTCGGACGACGTCGTGGTTCGACAGCACCCACGTCGTCGGGGCACCGACGGCGTCGTTCGCGGCGTAGGACCCGGTGATCGACCGCCGCAGCTCGGCGGGGCTCCACCGCGTGACGAGGAAGTTGAAGTTGAAGGCCTGGTGCATCTCGTCCGGCCGCACGTAGAGCGCGAGCCGCTCGAGCGGCTCCACCCAGGCCTCGGCGACGAGGATGCGGTCGCCGTCGTACTCGTCGAGCACAGCGCGCCACTCGCGGTAGATCTCGTGGACGCCGTCCTGGTCGAACATGGGGCTGCGGCCGGTCTCGACGTCGTCGCTCGCGTCGGGGACGAGGACGTCGTCCTCAGCCGCGGCGAGCCCCTCCTCGACGTCGGACCCCTCGACCATGCGGACGTGGCCGGCCCAGTCCGGCAGCCCGGCTGCCTTGACCAGGCCGTGCGCGACGTCGACCCGGAAGCCGTCGACGCCCCGGTCGAGCCAGAACCGCAGGATGCTGCAGAACTCCTCGTGGACCTCGGGGTGGTCCCAGTTGAGGTCCGGCTGGCTGCTGTCGAACAGGTGGAGGTACCACTGCCCGTCACGCTCCCAGGCGCTGCCGGGGGCGTCGGGCCGGTCGCTCACCCGCGTCCAGGCGGAGCCGCCGAAGACGGACTGCCAGTTGTTCGGCGGCTCCTCGCCGCGCTCGCCGCCGCCCTCGCGGAACATGTAGCGGGCCCGGGCGGCCGAGCCGGGGCCGTCGGCCAGCGCCTGGCGGAACCAGGCGTGCTGGTCGGAGGTGTGGTTGGGCACGAGGTCCACGACGACCCGCAGGCCCAGCTCGTGCGCGCGGGCGATGAGCGCGTCGGCGTCGTCGAGCGTCCCGAAGAGCGGGTCGACGTCGCGGTAGTCGGCGACGTCGTAGCCGGCGTCCTTCTGGGGGGAGCGGTAGAAGGGGGAGAGCCACACGGCGTCGACGCCGAGCCGCGCGAGGTGCTCCAGCCGCTCGGTGGCGCCGGGCAGGTCACCGATCCCGTCGCCGTCGGCGTCCCCGAAGGAGCGCGGGTACACCTGGTAGATGACGGCGGTGCGCCACCACTCGGCGTCGGCGGTCGGGCGGTGCACGACCTCTCCGGTGAGCGTGGTCTGAGGCGGGTGAGGGCTGGCGGTCACGGGCGCGTCCATCTCTCGGCGGGTGGAGGGGGTCCGCAGTACGGTACCCGCGCTCCGGAGCCGGGCCCAACGGTCCGACACGGGAAACGTCATCTCGGCACCCCGAGCTTCGACCAGCTGGCCCTCGCCGGCACGGTGAGCCCCACGCCGGGCGGTGAGCCGGGCGAGCCGACGCCCGAGCCGACGACCCCGCCGACCACCCCGCCGACGACGCCGCCCGCCACGCCGGGCACCGGCGAGGAGCCGCCCGGCGAGGCGCCGGGTGGGGACCCGGCGGGCGAGCAGCCCGCGGGCGAGCAGCCGGCCGGTGAGGAGCCGGCGGACGACGGGACCGGCGCGGCAGCCGGGGCCGGTGGCAGCGGTGGCGGTGGCCTGCCCGCCCTCGGAGCGCCGGTCCAGGCCGCGCTGACCGCGGCGGCACTCGCGGTGCTCACGGGCGGCACGCTCTACGCGCTGCACCGCCGTCGCACGTGGGGGAGCCTCGCCGCGGAGTGAGGTGAGCGGCGCGGGGAGGGGTCGGGCGGCTCCTCCCCGTGCTGCGCTCGTGCGGCCGCGGTGAGCCGTCGCCGCGGCACACGGCCGGGCAGCCGCTGTCGCTGATCTGCACACACGTGCGCGACACGCCGGCGACACGCGGGGACAGGTGTCGCCCGGAGGCCCCGCTGCGGGACTTGTGTGCCGGATCCGTCCAGGGGCGGGCGCCGGGAGCGCAGCCGCGCGGCCGGGCGGGTCAGTCGCGGTGCGGCGCGGCGGCCGTGGAGCCGCGGACGATGAGCTCGGCGACGAAGAGCAGCTCGCTGCGGGGGGCGCGGGAGCCGCTGATCTCGGCGACGAGGGACGTGACGGCCGCGTGGCTCATCGCGTCGACCGGCTGGCGCAGCGTCGTCAGCGGCGGGTCGGTGAAGGCCATGAGCGGGGAGTCGTCGAAGCCGACGACGGACACGTCCTCGGGTACCGACAGCCCACGGCTGCGCGCCGCGCGGACGGCGCCGAGCGCCATGAGGTCCGAGCCGCAGATGATGGCGGTGCAGCCCTGGTCGAGGAGGATGCCCGCGGCGGCCTGGCCGCCCTCGAAGGTGAACAGGGTGGGCACCACGTGCGCGGCGCCGTCGGGAAGGAGCGCGCCGACCGCGTGCTCGAAGCCCGCGCGCTTGCGCTGGGCGGGGACGAAGCGCTCCGGGCCGATGGCCAGTCCCAGCGACGTGTGCCCCTGGGAGACGAGGTGGCGCACCGCCAGCTCCATGCTGCCGGAGTCGTCGGTGGAGAAGGCGGCGGCGTCGAGCTCGCCGGTGTAGCCGTTGACGAGCACGAACGGCACGCCCTTGGACTGCAGCCGCTCGTAGCGGTCGACGTCGGCGTCCGTGTCGGCGTGCAGCCCGGAGACGAAGACGATGCCGTCGACGCCGTGGTCGAGCAGCATCTCGACGTACTGGTCCTCGGTGGTCCCGCCGGGGGACTGCGTGCACAGCAGGGGCGTGTAGCCGAGCGTCGAGAGCACCGACTCGATGGACTGGGCGAAGGCCGGGAAGACCGGGTTGGTCAGCTCGGGCACGACGAGCCCGATGAGCCCTGCCGAGCGGGGCCGCAGCCGCTCGGGACGCTCGTAGCCGAGCATGTCGAGGGCCGCGAGGACCGCCTTGCGGGTGTCCGCGGCGACCTCCGGCTTGCCGTTGAGGACCCGGGACACGGTCGCGGTGCTGACCCCTGCCTGGTCGGCCACGTCTGTCAGTCTGGTGCGTCCCTGCATCGCAGACTCCTCCCTGCTGTCCTGTCGGTCCGGATATCCCGTGCAATCGTTGCATGAAAGTTACTGCAACATGTTGCACTCCGTTGCCGGAGCGGCTTACGCTCCCCGAAACGGCACAGCGACGCGGCTATGACGCCACGCGTCGCCTCGGCCCTGACAGAGGAGAGATACCGGATGCGCCGTAGCATCGTGATCACCGCAGCCGTCGCACTGACGCTCGGACTCGCCGCTTGTGGCAGCGAGAACGAGGAGCCGGAGGAGACCACCCCCGAGGCCACACAGGAGCCGGAGGAGACCACCGCCGCCGACGGTGGCGCGCTCACCATCTGGGTCGACGACACCCGCGAGGCGGCCGTCGCAGCCGCTGCCGAGACCTTCGAGGCCGACACCGGGACCACCGTCGAGCTCGTCCAGAAGAACTTCGACGACATCCGCCCGGACTTGCTCGCCCAGGTCCCCACGGGTGAGGGCCCGGACATCACCGTCGGTGCCCACGACTGGCTCGGCGAGCTCACCGCCAACGGTGTCGTCGCCCCGGTCGAGCTCGGGGACAAGGCCGGCGAGTTCGAGGACGTCGCGGTCGAGGCCTTCACCTACGAGGGGCAGGTCTACGGCCTGCCCTACGCGATCGAGAACATCGCCATCTACCGCAACACCGCGCTCGTGGACGAGACCCCCGCGACCTTCGACGAGATGATCGCCATGGGCGAGGAGTCCGGCGCGGAGTACCCCTTCCTCGTCCAGATCACCGAGGTCGGCGACCCGTACACGATGTACCCGTTCCAGACGTCCTTCGGGGCGCCGGTCTTCGAGACGAACGCGGACGGCAGCTACACGGCCGAGCTCGCCCTCGGCGGCGAGAACGGCAACGCCTTCGCCCAGTGGCTCGCCGAGCAGGGCGAGGCCGGCACTCTCAACACCTCCTGGGAGTACGACATCGTCGTGGAGGCCTTCGCCAACGGCGAGGCGGCCTACCTCCTCGGCGGCCCGTGGATGCTCGCCTCCTTCGAGGGCGTGGACGTCGCTGTCGACCCGATCCCCTCGGCCGGCGGGGAGCCCGCGCAGCCGTTCACCGGTGTCCAGGGCTTCTACGTGAGCGCGCAGAGCGACAACGCCCTGCTCGCCACGGACTTCCTCGTCAACTACATGGCCACCGAGGAGGCGCAGATCGCGCTGTACGAGGCCGGTGACCGCACGCCGGCGCTCACCGCCGCCGCGGACACCGTCTCCGAGGACCCGGTCGCGGCCGGGTTCCGCGAGGTCGGCACCGACGCCGTGCCCATGCCCTCCATCCCCGAGATGGGCGAGGTGTGGAACTTCTGGGGCGTCACCGAGGGGCAGATCATCTCCGGCCAGCTCGACCCGGTCGAGGGCTGGGAGAAGATGGTCGCGGACATCCAGGCCGCGATCGGCGGCTGACGCACGGCGCGGCACGCCCGGCGACGGGCGTGCCGCGCCCCCGCACCTCCACCCCTCCGCCTCTCTCGCCCCGGAAAGGCCCGCGATGTCCCAGCCCCAGGCTCCCCAGCTCTCGACGGCGGACGAGGAGCCCCAGACCTCCCACCTCCGCGGTACACCGCACTCGCGGACGTACACGCCGGGCTTCTTCGTCAAGGTCGCCCTCATGGCGCTCATCAACGCCCTCGGCGTCTTCATCGTCATCCAGGCGTGGGTGGCGGAGTCGTGGGGCGTGCTCGCGGCCATGGTGGCCCTCATCGTCGTGGCCGACTACGTGTACTTCTCGCGCCGCGCGCTGCCGATGAAGTACATCCTCCCCGGGCTGGCCTTCCTCCTCGTCTTCCAGGTCTTCACGGTCGCCTACACCGGCTACGTCGCGTTCACGAACTACGGGCAGGGCCACAACTCGACCAAGGACGACGCGATCGAGGCCCTCCTCATCCAGAACGAGCAGCGGGTGGAGGGCTCGGCCTCCTACCCGCTCGCCGTCGTCGAGCGCGACGGGGAGCTGGGCTTCGCCGTCGTCGACGACGGCACGGTCCGGGCCGGCACCGCCGAGGAGCCGCTCGCGGACGTCGACGGCGCCGTCGTCACCGACGGGACCGTCGCGGAGGTGCCCGGCTGGGACCTGCTCGACCGGCAGGAGGTCCTCACCCGCCAGGACGAGGTCGTCGAGCTGCGCGTGCCGGTGTCCGAGGACGCCGAGCAGGGCTCGATCCGCACCCAGGACGCCCGCAACGGCTTCGTCTACCGCTCGGTCCTCGAGTACGACGAGGCGGCGGACACGATGACCAACCTCGAGACGGGCGTCGTCTACACCCCCAACGACACCGGCCAGTTCGAGGCGGAGGACGGCTCCACCCTCAACGTCGGCTGGCGCGTGCCGGTGGGGCTGGACAACTTCACCACGGCCTTCGGTGACTCCCGCTACGCCGAGCCCTTCCTCAAGGTGCTGATCTGGACCTTCGCCTTCGCGATCCTCACCGTGGGGCTGACCTTCTTCCTCGGGCTGTTCTTCGCCCTCGTCCTCAACGACGAGCGGGTCCGCGGCCGCAAGATCATGCGGGCGCTGCTCATCCTCCCGTACGCCTTCCCCGCGCTCATGTCCTACCTGCTGTGGCGCGGCATGCTCAACACCGACTTCGGCTTCGTCAACCAGGTGCTCCTGGGCGGGGCGGAGGTGCCGTGGCTGACGAACGAGTGGCTCGCCCGCGCCGTCGTCCTCGGCGTCCAGCTGTGGGTGGGCTTCCCCTACATGTTCCTCATCACGACGGGCGCGCTGCAGTCCATCCCCAGCGACGTCACCGAGGCGGCCCGCATCGACGGCGCCGGCCGGCTGCGGATCTTCCGCTCGCTCACGCTGCCGCTCCTGTTCATCGCGGTCGCCCCGCTCCTCATCTCCTCCTTCGCCTTCAACTTCAACAACTTCAACGGCATCGAGATGCTCACCGAGGGCGGGCCACGGTTCCAGGACGCCTCGGTACCCGTCGGCGCGACCGACATCCTCATCACGATGGTCTACTCGATCTCCGGCCTGGACGGCCGCGCGACGACGAACTACGGCCTCGCCTCGGCCCTGTCGCTCGTCATCTTCCTCATCGTCGCGACGATCTCGGCGATCACCTTCCGCAAGACCCAGGCGCTGGAGGACATCAACTGACATGGCCACCACGACCGTCACCACCGGGCGCGCCACGACCACCCGCCAGTCCCGCCTCAGCCGCCGCCGCTGGTGGAGCGAGGTCGGCTGGCGCTACGTCGTCGCCGCCGTCGCGATCGTCTACGCCGTCTGGCCCATCGTCTACATCGTCTCGGCCTCGCTCGCCGAGCGCGGCACCCTCACCGGGTCGAACGCGCTCTTCGCCGACGTGAGCCCCGCCAACTACGACAGGCTCGGCGACACCTACTTCTGGACTTGGCTGGCCAACACCCTCGTCATCGCGTCGACGACGGCGGTCGGCACCGTGCTCATGGGCGCGGCGGCCGCGTACGCGTTCTCCCGGTTCCGCTTCCGGGGCCGCCGCGGCGGGCTCATCGCCCTGCTCGTCGTCCAGATGTTCCCGCAGCTGCTCGCCTTCGTCGCGATCTTCCTGCTGCTGCTCGTCCTGGGCGACGTCACCCCGGTGCTCGGCCTCAACTCCCGGGTCGCGCTCATCATGGTGTACCTCGGCGGCGCGCTCGGGGTGAACACCTTCCTCATGTACGGGTTCTTCAACACCGTGCCGCGGGAGCTGGACGAGGCGGCGAAGATCGACGGCGCCACGCACGCGCAGACCTACTGGACGATCATCCTGCGCCTCGTCGCACCGATCCTCGCCGTCGTCGCGCTGCTCTCCTTCATCTCCAGCTTCTCCGACTTCCTCCTGGCCAAGCTGATCCTGCAGTCGGAGTCGAGGTGGACGCTGGCGGTGGGGCTCTACGGGTGGGTCTCGGACCAGCTCTCGGCGAACTGGGGCCTCTTCGCGGCCGGCGCGACGATCGGCGCGATCCCGATCGTGCTGATCTTCCTCTTCCTCCAGCGCTACATCGTCTCCGGCCTCACCGCCGGGTCGGTCAAGGGCTGAACCCCGCCGTCCGCCTCAGCGGCGGGCGCGGGGGTCGCGCTCGCGCGGGCGCGGCTCGAGCCACTGCCACACCGCGGTGCGCGGGGGGAGCGTGAGACGGCCGCCGGGGCCCTCGCTGAGCGGGGCGGAGGACAGCACCACCTCACGCTCGGGCGACAGCGGAACGTCCTCGTCACCGACGTTCGCGACGACGAGCACCTCCCCGCTGAGGAAGGCGAGGACGGTGTCCGGCACGGGCCCGTCGAGCTCGTCGACCCAGGCGAGCGGCGCCAGACCGAGGCGGTGGTCGGCGCGCAGCCGCAGGGCGGCGCGGACCGTCTCGAAGCACGAGCCGGCCCGCCCGCGCTGGTCCTCCTTGAGCCGGGCGGCCAGCGCGACGCGCTCGGGCTCGGGGTGCTGGGTGGTCTTGACCGGCATGCCGAGCTCGATGCCCTGGCGCAGGTAGACGGCGCCCGGCATGGCGAGCACCACGAGCGCCGTCGCGAGCGCCAGCTCGGGGGAGCCGGCCTCGAGGACGTCGGGCACGAGCCAGGCGCCCGCGCTGCCGAGCGCGTCGCGGATCCGCAGGCTGTCCGTCACCGACTCCATGACCTGCGCGGGATCACGGACGTCGAGGAGGTCGGCGTCCACGAGGTGGTGCAGCCAGTCCTCGTGGAGCATCTCCGCCGCCCGGGACTGGACGGCGGGGCTGAGGCGGGTCGAGAGGATCGGGTCCTCGTTGCGGGCGTGCTCGGCCAGCACGGCGTGCAGCTGGCGGTAGCGCGCGTGGGACACCGGCTCGGAGTCGGTGACCGGGCCGAGGTCCAGGCCGTCGGCGCCGCGGCCGAGCCAGTAGCGGGCGCACGCCTCCTCGCGCGGGTCGAGCGGGTCGATGCGCAGCACCACGCGCAGCCCCGTGCGGTGGGCGCGGGTGAGGAGACCGACGACGGCGTCGATGATCTCCTCCGGCGCCTCGCCGGGCAGGGGAGGGCAGCCGATGCGTACGGCCTGCACGCCGAGGCGGGAGACCGCGCGGATCTGCTCGACGCGCTCGGCCACCTCCGTGAGGGTGGTCGTGCCGCTGACGAGCGGTGGCTCGTTGACGTAGACGACGGCGGAGCGCCACCACTCCGGGGATCCGTCGGGGGCGCGGTGGACCAGGCGGGTGGTCACCGTCCCCGGCGTCGCGGCCGTCGTTGGCGCGCTGGGTGCGGGGTCGGTCATGGCGTCATTGTGGCACCAACGGCGTGTCCGGGCTGCGTCGATGGGGACCCACCCGGGGCGCAGGACGACATGAGGACCGGGTCGACGCGCCCGGTGGGTGGAGCGGCGCGAACGTGACCTCCCCGGTTCACCTCCCGCAGACGTGCGTCGACGCGGTAGGTCAGAGGACAACCGGGGAGGTCAGCGGTGAGGGAGCGAAGGGGGCCGTAGCGCTAGCCGAGGTCCGCGCTGAGCCAGTGCTCGGGCTGCATCTCGATGACGACGTGGTCGGTGAGCTCGGTGCGCGCCATCGCGAGGTAGCCCTCCGCGGCGGCACCGGAGAGGTAGCGGTAGGTCATCTCGGTGACCTCCTCCTCCGTCTGCGGCCGCACGTCGGTGACCGGTCCCTCCACGGAGACGTAGCGGACGGTGGGCGTCACCCGCTCGGCCATGACGCTGAACCGGCCCGCGGCGCGGATGAGCCGCGCCTTGCGCGACTGCCCGCCGGTGAGCACCCACAGCCGCCCGCCGGGGGTGTACTGGTACCAGATGGGCACGACGAGCGGCGCGCGGCCCGGCTCGGCGGCCACGGACAGCGCACCGATGTGCGGCTCGGCCAGGAACTGTTCACGGTCTTCTCGGGTCAGTGCCATGGCCACACGGTAGCCGCGGGCACCGACACCGGCCCGGATGGGCCCGGCTTCGCACCGATCCGCCATAGGCTCGGGCCTGTGAAGGACTTGGACGCCCCGTACGGCGACGCCGACCGTGAGCGCTGGTGGCAGGAGGAGCCGAAGAACCCCAACCGCACCGCCTTCGAGCGGGACCGCGCCCGCGTGGTCCACTCCTCGGCGCTGCGGCGCCTCGGCGCGAAGACACAGGTGCTGGGGCCCTCGAGCGACGACTTCGTTCGCACGCGGCTCACCCACTCCCTCGAGGTCGCGCAGGTGGGCCGCGAGCTGGGCAAGACGCTGGGCTGCGACCCCGACGTCGTCGACACCGCCTGCCTGGCCCACGACCTCGGCCACCCGCCCTTCGGGCACAACGGGGAGCGCGCGCTGGACGAGGCGGCCGCGGACATCGGCGGCTTCGAGGGCAACGCGCAGACCCTGCGGCTGCTCACCCGGCTCGAGCCCAAGGCCTTCACCGCCGACGGCACCCCCGTGGGCCTGAACCTCACCCGCGCGAGCCTCGACGCCGCGACGAAGTACCCGTGGCCGGTGGAGCAGGCGCCGAAGAAGCCGGGCGGGCGCCCGTCGCGCAAGTTCGGCGTCTACGCCGACGACCTGCCGGTGTTCACCTGGATGCGGGAGGGGGCCCCCGAGCGGCGGCTGTCGATCGAGGGGCAGGTCATGGACCTGGCCGACGACATCTCCTACTCGGTGCACGACGTCGAGGACGCCGTCGTCGGTGGCCGCATCGACCTCGCGGTGCTGCGCCGGGCGGACCAGCAGGCCGCCGTCGTCGCCCAGACCCGCCAGTGGTACAACCCGGCCGTGTCCGACGACGTGCTCGGCGCGGCCCTCGAGCGGCTCGTCGCGCTGCCGGTGTGGCTCGACTCGTGGAGCGAGAGCCGCCGCGACCGGGCGGCGCTCAAGGACATGACGAGCCAGCTCATCGGCCGGTTCTGCAACGCCGCCCACGACGCCACCCGCGAGCGTTTCGGTGACGGGCGGCTCACCCGCTACGGCGCGGAGCTCGTCGTCCCGGACGACACGCTCGCCGAGATCGTCGTCCTCAAGGGCGTCACCGCGCACTACGTCATGGCGCCGCGGGAGAGCGAGCCGGTCTACCGCCGGCAGCGGACGATGCTCACGCAGCTCACCGCGGCGCTCCTCGCCGCCGGGCCCGCCGAGCTCGAGACGACCTTCGTCGCCGACTGGGAGGAGGCGCGGGACGACGGCACCCGCCTGCGCGTCGTCGTCGACCAGGTCGCCTCCCTGACCGACACGAGCGCCCAGGCGTGGCACCAGCGCCTGTGCGGGTAGCCGGGGGCCTGTCCCCGAGCCTCAGCCCTGCAGGAGCGTGGGGTCCAGGTCGGCCTGGGCCTCGGTGGTCCACTGGACGAGGACGAGCGTCGCGTCGTCCTGCAGGACTCCCTTCTGGTGCCGCAGGAGGTCCTGGAGGACGGTGCGGGCGATCTCCGGGAGCGGCGTGGCGTCGCCAGCCGCACGCTCGATCGTGTCGATGAGGCGGGCGGTCCCGAAGAACTGACGCCGGGCGTCGCGGGCCTCGGTGATGCCGTCGGTGTAGATGACGACGATGTCACCGGCCTCCAGCCGCTCCTCACCGAGGGCCGCGCTCGAGACGTCCAGCCCGAGCAGTGAACGACGGCCCTGGTCGAGGGTCTTGACGACCTTGCCGCGGCGCAGGAGCAGGGGGGCGGGATGCCCGGGGACGAAGTAGCGCAGGCGACCGGAGTCCAGGTCCAGCTCGCCGAACACCCCGGTGGCGAAGACGTACTGCCCGCCGAAGTGCTCGGCGAGCGTGCCGTGGACGGCCTCGGCCTGCGCGAACAGGCCGTGGCCCTGGCGGCGCGCGTTGCGGTACGCCGCGAGGCTCACCGCCGCCGCCATCCCGGCACGGAGGTCGTGGCCGGTGGCGTCGACGACGGCGAAGTGCGCCCGGGTGGGGGACAGCGAGTAGTCGAAGACGTCCCCGCCGACGTCGTGGGACGGCTCGAGCCGGCCGCTGAGGAGGACCTTGTCGGTGCCGGCGGTCAGCGGCGGGAGGAGGCTCCACACGAGCTCGGCCTCGATGCTGCGCGGGTGCGTGCGGCGGACGGCGTCGATGCTGTCGCCGAACACCTCCAGCGCCGTGAGCAGGTGCCCGAGGTAGTGCGAGACCAGCCACACCTGGCGGTGCAGGACGGGGTCGTGCAGGTCGAGGGAGTCCTCCACCATGACGTCGAGCACGCCGAGGCGTTCGACGCCGTCGAGGATGGGCATCCAGATGCGGGGCTGACCGTCGCTGACTGTGGTCTGCGGCCTGAGGTGGCGGTAGGCCCGCCCCGCCAGGGTGGCGTCGATGGTCATCGGGGCCCGGTCGGTGCCGTGCCGGCCGGGGAAGGGGACGAGGACCTCGTTGGCGTAGTCGGCGAGGTAGATCACCGCCGTGAGCCCCAGGTGCGCGGCCGCCGCGTCCAGGGCCGCCGGGATCCGGTCCGGTGGCGCGAGGTGGGTGCCGCGCAGCAGCTCCCGGAGGGCGGCGAGGGCGGCGTCCTGGTCGCCGGCGGAGCGCAGGGGGCGCGAGTACGGCGCGCGCACCTTGCCGGCGAGCGCGTCGATGTGCTCGTTGATGGCCAGGGCGACACGGTCGCGCTGCTCGGGCGGGAGGTCGAGGGCGCCGTTGAGGTAGGCGTCCAGCTCGAGGGCGCCCGCGGTCCCGCCGACGGCGAAGTACCGCTTCCACAGCTCGTCGGTGCCGAGCCGGGCGCTCACCTGGGCGTGCCGGGACAGCTCCCGCTGGCGGCCCGGCGTGATGACGGCCACGGGTCTAGGTCCCCGTGCTCGCGGAGCGGAGCAGCCGGGCGGCGGTCTCGTGGAGCGGCGTGCCCTCGCTCTGCGCGCGGCTCATGAGGTAGCCGAAGGCCCGGTCCTCCGGCACCTTCTCGCGGCCCATGATGAGCCCGGTCGCTCGGGTGACGGTGTCCCGCTCGCGGAGAGCGGCCTGCACGTCCTCGCTCAGGTGGCCGGCGCGCTGGAAGGTCTGGGCACTGTTGACGAGGATCGCCGCCTGCGCGGCGAAGAGGGCCAGCGCGGCCCGGTCGGCCTCGTCGAAGGCCGCCGTGCGGCTCGAGTACAGCTTGATCGCCCCCACGGAGGCCTCCCCGGCCACGAGCCCGGCGCTCGCGACGGAGCGCAGGCCGAGCTCGACCGCCAGCGGCGCCCACCGGGGCCACCGTTCCTCGGCGGCGAGGTCGTCGGCCACGATGGAGCGGCGCTGGCGCCACGCGTCCAGGCACGGCCCCTCGTCCAGCTCGTACTGCAGCGCATCGGCCCGCTCCACGAGGGGGTCCGTGCCGGCCGCCGTGGCCCGCGAGCCGTCGCCGCCCAGCAGGGTGATCCCGGAGCCGACGGCGCCCGGGACCACGTGCAGCGCCGTCGCCGTCAGCAGGGGGAGCACGGCCTCGACCACACGGCCGGACAGGAGGAGGCCCGACGCGCGCGCCATCGCGGGACCGAGGTCCTCGCCCAGCCTCACGTCCATGGCGGGCACACGTCGGGGTGGAGGGGGCGGGCGCCAGGTGCGCCGCCGCGAGGGGTCGGAGTCGGCATCGGGTTCTCCTGGGTGGTCTGCAGGGATCGACCCAGGTCCTCGGTGGACGACGGCCGCCGCCCCAGGAAACGCTGGGCCGCGCCCCGGGGGAGAAACAGAGTGCTCCTGACGGCTTGCCACCACGGTATACCCGAGTGACGTGGCACACGGTGGAACGGGTGCCGGCGGCCGAGCCGTGCGGAGGCCGCACGGGCGTCGGGGCGGACGACCTACACTCGGGACGTGGCAGGGCTGATCAAGCGGGAGGACATCGCGACCGTCCGCGAGCGTGCCCGCATCGAGGAGGTCGTGGGCGCGCACGTGACGCTCCGCCAGGCCGGCGTCGGCTCGATGAAGGGGCTGTGCCCCTTCCACGACGAGCGCACCCCGAGCTTCCACGTGCGCCCCCAGCTGGGCCTGTGGCACTGCTTCGGCTGCGACGAGGGCGGGGACGTCATCTCCTTCGTCCAGAAGATCGACCACCTGTCCTTCGCCGAGGCGGTCGAGCACCTCGCGGGCCGCACCGGCATCCAGCTGCGCTACGAGGACGGCGGCCCCGCCCGGCCCGGCGGCGACCACGGCCGCCGCCAGCGCCTCATCGACGCCCACCGGGTGGCCGAGGAGTTCTTCCGCGAGCAGCTCCTCACCCCGCAGGCGCAGATCGGGCGCCGCTTCCTCGCCGAGCGCAGCTTCGACGAGCAGGCTGCGGCCACCTTCGGCGTCGGCTTCGCCCCCCAGGGGTGGGACGGTCTGCTGCGACACCTGCGCGGCCGCGGCTTCACCGAGCCCGAGCTCATCGCCTCCGGGCTCGTCTCCCAGGGCAACCGCGGGGTGTACGACCGCTTCCGCGGCCGCCTCGTGTGGCCGATCCGGGACGTCACCGGGGACACGATCGGCTTCGGCGCCCGCAAGCTGTCCGAGGACGACCAGGGGCCCAAGTACCTCAACACCCCCGAGACGCCGATCTACAAGAAGTCCTCCGTTCTTTACGGCATCGACCTCGCCAAGCGCGCGATCGCCAAGGACAAGCGGGTCGTCGTCGTCGAGGGCTACACCGACGTGATGGCCGCCCACCTCTCGGGCGTGGGGACGGCGATCGCGACCTGCGGCACCGCCTTCGGCCCCGACCACGTGCGCATCGTGCGCCGGCTGCTGGGGGACAGCAGCGACGCCGCGTCCGGCGTCATGCTCTCCTCCGGCACCACGCGCGGCGGGGAGGTCATCTTCACCTTCGACGGCGACGAGGCCGGGCAGAAGGCGGCGCTGCGGGCGTTCGGGGAGGACCAGAAGTTCGCCTCGCAGACCTTCGTCGCAGTCGAGCCCAGCGGCATGGACCCGTGCGACCTGCGGCAGCAGCGGGGCGAGGCGGCCGTGCGCGGCCTCGTCGACAGCCGCGAGCCGCTCTTCGCCTTCGCCATCCGCTCGGCGCTGCGGCGCGTGGACCTCAACACCGCCGAGGGCCGGGTGGCCGGACTGCGGTCCGCGGCGCCCGTCGTCGCCGGCATCCGCGACCGCGCCCTGCGCGCGGAGTACGCACGGGAGCTGGCGGGCTGGCTCGGGATGGACGAGGTCGCGGTGCGTCGCGCCGTCGGCCAGGCCGAGCGGGGCGGGGGCGGCGGGCGCGGGGGATCGGCCGGTGAGTCCTCGCAGGGGGGGCGGGGCGAGCAGGGCGGCCGGTACGGCGGCCAGTCCCGCGGCGGACGCGGCGACGACGGCGGTCGCTATGGGGCCGAGCCCACCTCCGCCCGTCAGGGCTCGCGGCCGGGTCGGGAGGACCCGGTGGCACGGCTCGAGCGCCAGGTGCTCGAGGTCGTCCTCCAGCTGCCCCACCTCGCGCTCGGCGCCGGCTTCGACGACCTGCCGCCGGACACCTTCACCGTCCCGGCCTACCGCGGCGTGCACGACGCGATCCGCGCGGCCGGCGGCACCCGCGCCTACGGGACCGAGCTCGACCGCGCGAGCAGCGAGCGCGGCCGCGCCGACGGCGAGCGCCACGCCGCCAGCTGGTGGACGGAGACGCTGCGGGAGAACTCCGTCGGGCCGGTCGCCGGCGTCATCACCGAGCTCGCCGTCGCGCCGCTGCCCGAGGACCGGCCCGAGGCGCTGGGCAACTACGCCCGCGGTGTCCTGCTCTCCCTCATCCAGATGGGCCTGACCCGGCAGATCGCCGACCTCAAGGGCCGGCTGCAGCGCACACCCCCGGACAGCGAGGAGGCGGTGCGCCTCTTCGGTGAGCTCGTCGCCATGGAGAACCGCCGCCGCGCCCTGCGCGAGGACGGTTGAGCGGTCCGCCCGCACCTCGTCACGCGAGGAAACCCGGGCGCAACTGCGGCGAAACACGCCCCTCCTAGCGTGCGGGCCAGGGCCGCCGGTGGCCCTCGCGCCTCACGCGCGTCCTGCGAGACGAGGAGAACCATGCGCACACCCGACACGAGACCCGCAGGCGCCAGACGGCGGGTCGGCGTCCTCGCGGCGACCGCGAGCGTCGCCTGCCTGAGCGTCGCCGCTCCGTCCGCCTTCGGTGTCGTCACCACCCCCGACCCCTACCCGGCCGTCGTCGAGCTCGGGGTGGCCGACGCCGCCGCCCTGCTCGACTCGGGCGAGACGACGTCCGTCGCCCTCGTCGGGCGCTACCTCGAGCGCATCGCGATGTACGACGACGCGTACGACGACCAGCCCGGGCTCTCCTCGGTCATCACCGTCAACGACAACGCCCTCGCGGAGGCGGCGGCCCTCGACGCCGAGCGCGCCGCCGGCCGTGTCCGCGGCCCGCTGCACGGCGTGCCGATCGTGGTCAAGGACAACTACGACACCGGTGACATGCCGACGTCCAACGGCTCGGTGGCGCTCGCGGACTTCCAGGCGCCCGACGACGCGACGCAGGTCGAGCGGCTCCGGGCCGCCGGGGCGGTCGTCATCGCCAAGACCAACCTGCACGAGTTCGCCGCCGGCATCACGAGCATCAGCTCCCTCGGCGGGCAGACCCGCAACCCCTACGACCAGACCCGTAACCCCGGGGGCAGCAGCGGCGGCACCGGCGCCGGCGTGGCCGCGAGCTTCGCGACGGCGGGGCTCGGCTCGGACACGTGCGGCTCCATCCGCATCCCCGCGGCGCAGAACAACCTCGTGGGGCTGCGCCCGACGATGGGCCTGCTGAGCCGGGACGGGATCGCCCCGATGTCCGACACCCAGGACGTCGGCGGCCCGCTCGCCAAGACGGTCGAGGACGTCGCGATCTTCCTCGACGCCACGGTCGGCTACGACCCGAAGGACCCGGTGACCGCGCGCGCCGAGGGCCTGGTCCCCGACTCCTACCGCGACGTCCTGGACGACGACGCCCTCGAGGGCCGCACGATCGGCCTCCTCGTCAACCCGGAGTACCTCGGTGTCACCCCGGCCGAGGAGCCCACCAGCGCCCTCGTGCGGGCGGCGGCAGCGGACCTGGAGGAGCAGGGTGCGACCGTCGTCGAGATCGAGATGCCGCAGGAGTACGTCGACGCGATCGCCCAGTCAGGCGTCATCGGCGACGAGTTCAAGCGCGACCTCAACACCTACCTCGCGCAGGACGGTGCCGAGTGGCCCGAGGGGCTGGCGGCCCTGACGGAGCCCGCGGACGCGCTCACGCTCTCCGACATCGTCGCGAGCGGTGACGTCACGCCCTCGGTGCTCACGACCCTCGAGCGTTTCGACGCCGCGCCGGAGATGCCCACGCCGGAGTACCTGGAGCGGCTGGAGAAGCAGCAGCAGGCCCGGGAGATCCTCGTCGAGACCTTCGAGGACGGCAGCCTCGACGCCCTGGCCTACCCGACGATCCGGCAGGTCGCCCAGCCGGTCGGGGAGTCCCAGCCCGGCACCAACTGCGCCTCCTCCGCGCAGACCGGCTTCCCCGCGCTCACCGTGCCGGCCGGCTTCACCGACGCCGGGCTGCCCGTCGGGCTCGAGCTCATGGGGCTGCCCTTCAGCGAGCCTGAGCTGCTCGCCATGGCCTACGACTACGAGCAGGCGACCGGCCACCGCACCGCGCCGGCCAGCACGCCGGAGATCGCGGCTCCCGAGCCTACGGAGCCCGAGCCGACGGAACCGGAGCCGACGGAGCCCGCACCCACCGAGCCCGAGCCGACCGAGCCGGCGCCGGAGCCGACGCAGCCGCCGGCCGCCGACCCGGCACCGGTCACGCCGGCGCCGGCCACCGGCGGGTCGCTCGCGAACACCGGGGCCGGGGTCGGGGTGCTCGCGGGAGCCGCGGCACTGCTGCTCGCCGCCGGGATCGCGCTGCCCCTGCTGCGCCGACGCCTCGCCGACTGAGGCGAGGGAGGGGCGGCCGGCTGCCGGCCGCCCCTCCCACCCTCAGCCGTGCCAGCCGCGCTCGACGTCCACGACGAGGGCGCGGTGGTCGGAGATGCCGGTGGCCACGGAGCGCGCCTCGCCGGCGGGCCGGACCGCACCCTCGGCGAGGATGTGGTCGATCTGCCGGTCGGGGTGGGAGACGGGAAAGGTGAGCGCGTCGGCCAGGGACCGCCAGCCGGTCGCGACGGTGGGGCGGGAGCCGGCCATGTTGAGGTCGCCCATGAGGACGGCCGGGCGCGGCATCTCGGCGAGGGCGGCGACGAGGCGCTCGAGCTGCACCGCCGTCCAGTCGGGGATGAAGGTGAGGTGGGTGGAGACCGCCGTCATCTGTCCCTCGGGCGTCTCGACGACGGCGGCGACGGCGACGCGCGGCTCGTCGACCACCATCGTGGGCTCCTCCGCCCCGTCGAAGACGACCGGCACCGGACCGTGCATGGCGTCCAGCGGGATGACGGTCCATGAGCGGACGGGCCAGCGCGAGAGGAGCGCGACGCCGTAGCTCGCGGTCCCCGGCTGGAGGTCGCCGGTGGCGGCGGACCACGTCGTCGGGAGCCCCGCGAGGGTGGCGGCGAAGCGGTGGTCGGCGGCACCCATCGCCTCGGCGGCGATCGTCGTGAGGTCGGCGCCGTGGGAGCGCGGCTGGTCCCGGTCCACCTCCTGGAGGGCGAGGATGTCGGCGTCCAGGGCGCGGACCGCTCGGGCGTACCGGTCCAGGTCCACCTCGTCGTCGACCAGCGAGCGTCCGTGCAGGATGTTGAAGGTAGCCAGGCGCATGACCTCGATTGTGGTTCTCACGGTGCAGGAGCGCACACCCTCGTGTAGACCCGTGCCATGGCAGACGAGGAACGAGAGGCGCTGCACGACGCCCTGCGCATGGCGGCCGTCGCGCTGACGGAGGCCGACATCCCGTTCGCGCTGTGCGGCAGCTACGCGGCCTGGGTGCGGGGGGCGCCGGAGCCGGAGCACGACGCCGACTTCGTCATCAAGGAGGAGCACATCGACCAGGCGCGCGCCGCGATCGGCGCGGCCGGTCTCGACGTCCACGAGCCCGCGGAGAACTGGCTGTTCAAGGCGTACCACAAGGGCCAGCTCGTCGACGTGCTCTACCGGATGTCCGGCGAGCCGGTGCACGACGAGCTCTTCGAGCGGGCCGACGTCCTCGAGGTGCTGGCCGTGCGGATGCCGGTGCTCAGCGCCACCGACGTCATCTCCTCCAAGCTTCGGGTGCTGGGGGAGCACTACTGCGACTTCGGCCGCCTGCTGCCCTTCACCCGCGCGCTGCGCGAGCAGATCGACTGGCAGCGGGTGCGCGACGAGGTCTCCTACAGTCCTTACGCGCGGGCGTTCCTCCAGCTCGTGGAGGACCTGCAGATCATCGAGCCGGCGACGGTGAGCGGAGGCACGGCCGTCAGTCCTGCTGGGCGAGGCGGGTGAGCTCGGCAGGGGAGAGCGGGCGCTCGTAGGGGTCCGGGCGCGGGTCGGGCAGGTCGGGGGAGCCCCAGGCGAGCAGGCGCAGGAGGTGCTCCTCGTCGTCCGGGCTGGTGAGCGGCGCCGGCGCGCCGAGCTCGGCGAGGCAGTCGGCGATGGCGGGGTCGTCGCCCGGGTCCCCGAGGGGCAGGAAGTAGGCCGACCACGCAGCGAGGAAGCCGGCGAGGCTGGTACCGAGGACCGCGAGGGCCGGCTCGTCCAGCGGCGAGCCCATCGTCACGACGAGGGTGCGCTGTGCCTCGGGCACCACCCAGACGCCGAGGACCTCCTCCCCGCCGCTGTCCCCGAGGACGACCAGCTCCTCGGGCACCGGCCAGTCCCACTGGCGCAGCTGCCGGGACCCTCCGGTGACGCCCTGGTGCTCAAGGCCGACGAGCGGGTGGAGGACGAGGTCACCGGAGGCGAGCGACATCCCGTTGCCCGCGGCGTAGAGCTCCCGCACCTCCCGGGGCAACGGGAGTCCGAGCTCGGCCTCCGCTCGGGCGATGAGAGCCTCGTCGGCGGGCTCGCCGAGCTCGATGTGGGCGCCGGCGGCCCGCCAGGCGCGCAGCACGCGCTGGATGTCGGGTGTGGTCATGCCAGCAGTGTGCCGGAGGGGACGTGTCCCCCGAGACGTGCTCCCCGGGGAGAGTTGGCCCGGTATGTGCCGGTATGTCGTCGTGGATGCGCAGCGCGCCGTGTGCCGTCCGCCACATCCCCTCTCTCCTACTTCCGGAGGACGCTGTCCGGTACTAACGTAGGACTGCACCGCCCCGGATCCCGGGTTCCTCCTTCTCCCCCCAGAGGTAGGGACACCGCCCGGGGCGGTGCCTTCATGTCCGGGCAGCGCGGCCGGCCACGCGGGTGCGGAGGTACGGCCGATCTGGTGGTGGCCGTGAACGGAGAGCCCCTACAGGTACTCCTCGATGTCCCCGTCGTCCTCGATGGCGACGCGGAGCCGCGCCTGCTGGAGCTCGTGCTGTGCCGCCACGACGTCGTGCCAGGGCGACCTGCGCGTGGTGGTGGTCTCCGGGGTCGTCGAGGTGATCGGTCGCTTGCCCATGGGTTCCCTCCCGTTGGGTGCCGGCGCCACCGCCCGTGGCGCCGATCAACAGCTGGCCCCAACGTAGCCCGGACCTGGGCGTAAACCCGGTGCTTTCGGGCAAATCGGGCCTTTGCAGGGCGCGCGCCTCCGTCGAAAGGAGGGGGACTTGCTCACGCACCGTCGTCGGTGCCCCAGGTGGGGCTTGAACCCACGACCGACGGATTATGAGTCCGCTGCTCTGACCGGCTGAGCTACTGGGGCGCGGGCGGCGGGCCGCCACGGCCCGGCAATCCTAGCGGCCGGTCGGCGGGATACCGTGAGGGCGTGCCGATCTTCCGTCGTTCCGCCCGCCTGCCCGACGCCGTCGCCGCGCACCTGCCCAAGGCTGACCGGCCGCTCGCCTTCGCCGCGATGACGAACGGCTCCTTCGCCGTCGTCGCCCGCGACGCGCTGATCGTCGTCGGCGAGGACGGGCTCGGTCAGCGCACCGCGTGGCACGAGATCGAGAACGGCTCCTGGGACGGGGAGACCCGCACCTTCACGATCACGTGGGCCGACCGGGAGCGCCCCGAGCAGCCGCTCGTCCTCGAGTCCGACGACGTCGAGGTGCTCACCTCCGCGCTGCGCGAGCGCGTGCAGGCCTCCGTCGTCCACCACGAGACCGTCGAGATCGGCGGCACCCGCGTGCGGGCCGTGGTCCGCCGTCGGGAGGACGGGAGCCTGTACTCCCAGGTCACCGCCTTCGGCCCGCTGCCCCGCGGCGAGGACGCGGACCGGGAGATCGACGAGCTCGAGCGGAGGGTCCGCGAGGCCGTCGGCCTGACCTCCTGAAGTGCGGCCCAACTCACAGCCCGGGCGCCCGGGGGCGACTCCCGGACCACGCCGCCGTCCTGTTAGAGTCGATCCGCACGATCCCGCGTAGCTCAATTGGCAGAGCATCCGACTGTTAATCGGACGGTTACTGGTTCGAGTCCAGTCGCGGGAGCCGACAAGGCCCGGACCCTCACGGTTCCGGGCCTTTGTGCTTCCTGCGTTCGCGGCCGGCCGCGCCGGCGCGCACCATGGCAGGGCCCAACACCCACGCACCCGGGAGGCCCACGCATGACCAAGATCCCCACCGTCACGCTCAACACCGGCACGACGATGCCCATCCTCGGCTTCGGCGTCTTCCAGGTGCCTCCGGAGGAGACCGAGCGGGTCGTCACCGATGCGCTCGCCGCCGGCTACCGCCACCTCGACACCGCGGCCGGGTACCGCAACGAGGAGGCCGTGGGGCGCGCGATCGCCGCCAGCGGCATCCCGCGCGAGGAGCTCTTCATCACCACCAAGCTGTGGAACCACGACGGCGGCGAGGAGGGCACCCGCCGCGCCTTCCAGACCTCGCTGGAGAAGCTCGGTCTCGACTACCTCGACCTCTACCTCATCCACCAGCCCTTCGGTGACTACTACTCCTTCTGGCGTGCGATGCAGGAGCTGCACCGGGAGGGCGCGGCCAAGGCGATCGGCGTCTCGAACTTCTTCCCCGACCGCCTCGTCGACCTCGTCCAGCACAGCGACGTCGTCCCGGCCGTCAACCAGATCGAGACCCACCCCTTCTACCAGCGCACCACCGACCAGGAGGTCATGGCGGGCCTGGGCGTGCAGATCGAGTCGTGGGGCCCGCTCGCCGAGGGCAAGAACGACATCTTCACCAACTCCACCCTCACGTCGATCGGCGAGGCGCACGGCAAGACCGTCGCGCAGGTGGCCCTGCGCTGGCTCGTGCAGCGCGACATCGTCGTCATCCCCAAGTCGGCGCGCCCGGAGCGGATGGCGGAGAACATCGACGTCTTCGACTTCGAGCTGAGCGAGGAGGAGATGGGCCGCATCGCCGAGCTCGAGACGGGTCGGTCGATCGCCCTCGACCACCACGACCCCGAGGTGGCCAAGCGCCTCGGTGGCATCCGGCTCGACTGACCCCGTGTGGCGGGCGTTCCGCCGTCGTCGCCATGACGACGACGGCGGAGCGTTCGCTCCGCCCTGGTAGCATCGTCCCCGCAATCCCGCGTAGCTCAACGGCAGAGCATCCGACTGTTAATCGGACGGTTGCTGGTTCGAATCCAGCCGCGGGAGCAGGAAGGGCCCTCCTCCGGGAGGGCTTTCGCGTCGGTCAACGCCTCCGGCCGCGGACCGCCAGGACCCGTTTGCTGCGCGGCGGCAGGTTGGTGCCCTTACTGTCGCTCCATGGAGTGGACTGGTCCGGTCATCGACCTCGTGGTCGGGCTGGTCGCAGCCGCCGCAGGCGTCTTCATGGGTCTGCGCGCGGACCGGCACATCGAGCGGCGCCGTCAGAGGCGTCGAGAGACGCTCCTTGTACAGGCGCTTCTCAATCGCCTCGCGAGCAGGCGAGCGTTCAGCCACTCTGCGGACGTCGGCCTGGTTGACGATGAGGAGGATCGCCGTCGCTGCAACGGTTCCGTCCTGGATCTGCGAGACCGGATCGCTGGGCTCTGCGACCAGATCGAGGAGCTCGACGGTGCGGTGGTGAAGGCTCTCCGCCAGATGGAGGCCGACTGCGCGGCCTACCTCAACCATGTCGACGTCCACGAGACGCGATATGCCATCGCCCTTGTTCGGCTGCGTGATCGCCTCTACGTCTCGGGCCTGGCTCTGAAGGACATCGTTCCTGAGCTGAACGTGCTGGTTCCGGGGAGCTGGACGCCACGGGAGCCGGAGTGGTTGACGCTGTAGGTAGGTGCGATCGGATCGAGAGAGGTCGTCGGGGATGGCACCAGCGAAGGGCCCCGTCAGGCGATCGCCTGACGGGGCCCTTTCTCGCTCAGCCGGTCACCCGGTGGTGGTCGTCCGGCGGCGGGCGACGAGCCCACCCCCGCCCGCCACCAGGAGCAGCGCGAGCAGCAGGGCGGTGAGCTCCACACCGGTCACGGGCAGGCCCCCGCGGCCCGGACCGTCCGGTCCGCCCGCGGCCTGCGGGGTGGCGCCGTCGGTCGGCCCGTCCGTCGGTGCCGGGGAACCGGTCGGCGGCTCCGTCGGCTCCTCGGTGGGCGGCGTCGTCGGCTCCTCGGCCGCGTCCACGAGCTGGCCCACGCCCCACCGCGCGGTGCTCTGGTATCCGAGCCCGGTCGGGTCGGCCCAGTTGCGGATCGAGGTGCGGGTCGCGACGCCGTCGACGGTGCTCGCGTCGTTGACCTGGAAGTCCAGCCCGTGGAAGGTTCCCAGGCCGCCCTCCTCGAGGAGGCTGATGGCCACCTCGACGACGTAGCCGCCCTCGGTCAGCGACGTCGCGCTCTCCACGCGGTTCGCCTGGAACGCCTCGTCGCCGGTGCCGAAGGACACGACGTTCTCGTAGCTGATGCGGATCTGCGTGTCGTCGTAGCGGTACGGGCCGTTCTTGTAGTTGCCCGCGTCGACGTAGATCTCCACCGAGTCCTGCGCCCACGGGTCGCTGTGCTCGGCGTTGAGCTCGTCGTCGGTCACCTCCATGAGGACGTAGAGCGTGTTCTCGTCCCACAGCGTGCGGACGTCGGCCGTCGCCGCCTCGTCGGGATCCGTCCCCTCGGCGAGGAGCGTCTGCTTGTCCGTGGTGACGACGTTCGCCGACTCCCACACGTCCTCGACCTCCCCGTCGACGGCCGGCAGCCCCTCGGCCGGTGCCACCTCGAGGTAGGACAGCGGCTCCACGAGCGTGAGCTGCGCGAGCGTTCCCGGCGAGCTCCACCCGGCCGCTCCGTCCTCACCGACGACCCGCAGGTCGAAGCCGAGGAGGTCACCCTCGGTCGCGGCGTCGAGCGGCACGTGGACGACGGCGAGCCAGGCGTCGTCGAGGTCCTCGGTGATCGCCTCGGCGTCGCCCGAACCGTCGCGCGCGACGGTGTAGGAGTCCTCGCCGACGACGATCTCGATGGCGTCCGCGTCGCCCGTGACGGCGGCGAGCACCGTGAGGTGGTCCTCCGCCCAGCGCAGCTGGAACGCCGCGAGCTCCTCGAGCTCGTCGTCCTGCACCGTGTGGAGCGGGAGCTGAGCCCACTCGACGGCGTCCCACGCGTCGTCGTCGAGGGCGACGTCACCGGCGAAGACGAACGCCGAGCGCTGGCGGGCGGGCAGCTCGTCGCTGTCCACGGCGCCGTAGTACGCGGGCTTGGCGGTGAGCGTGCCGTCGAACAGCAGCGGCGCGCCGTTGTCGTTGCGCCAGCTGCGGGTGTCGATGAGCCCCCAGACCGTCACCGAGTACAGGTCCTCGGCGTACTCCCGGAAGACACGGAACGCGTCGCGGTAGTAGTAGCCCTGCTCGACGAGCAGCGCCTGCGTCACCGGCGTGCCGGTGGTGACGTCGAGCTCGGTGACCACCTGGACGAGCCCGGTGTCCTGGAAGCGGACGATCGCGTCCTCCAGCGCCTGGACCGGCATGGCGAGGTTGACGTGGAACTGGTGGCCCACGCCGTCGATCGGCACGTCCCGGTCGACGAGCCGGTGGACGAGGTCGTAGTAGCGGGTCTGCTTGCCGGACTGCTCGGTGTTGTAGTCGTTGATGAACAGCGTGACCGGGCGGTCGGTGCCCGGGGCGGCGTAGACGTCGTTGAACGCCTCGTCGGCGTACTCGAAGGCGAGGTCGATGAACTCCTCACCGAGGATCCGGTACCACTCGCTGCGGCGCAGCCCGTCGGAGAACTCCCCGCTGTCGGAGACGACCTCGTTGACGACGTCCCAGGCGTTCAGCGGGTTCGTCGCACTGCCGAACAGGCCGTACTCGTCGCTCATCGTCTCGGCGATGGAGAAGATGTGCTCCCGCATCCGCTCGCGCAGGACCGCCTGGTCCGCCTCGCTGGTGGTGAGCGGCTCGCCGCCCTCGTCCTGGAAGAACCAGGCCGGGGTCTGGCTGTGCCACACGAGCACGTGGCCGTACACGTCGAGGTCCTCGGCCTGGGCGAAGTCCATGATCGCCGCAGCCTCCGGGTGCATCCGGAAGGTGCCCTCGTCGTCGTACCAGGCCTCGGGCTTCATGTGGTTCTCACCGGTCACCTGGGTGAAGTGGCGGGTGGTGAGGTCCGCGGAGTCGCCGAGGGTCTCGCGCCGGTCGATCGCCACGCCCACGGGGAAGGGCACGGTGTCCTGCAGGGGCGTGAGGTCCTCGATGCCGGTGCTGTCCTGGGCACGGATCGTCACGTCGTCGACGAGGAAGTCGCCGTCGCCACCGGTGTTGTAGCTCGTCTCGAAGTAGATCCGGGCGCTGTCCGCGGCCGGCATCGTGAAGGTCGCCGTCACCTCGGTCCAGTCCGAGGAGGTGACGCCGGGGACCTGGGCGACGGTGTCGAACGCGTCGGCGCCGTCGGTGGTGCGCTGCATGCTCAGCCAGATGTCGTCGGTGTCCTCACCGGCCGCCATCTTCACCCAGGCGGTGACCTCGTAGGTGGTGCCCGTCTCGACCCGTCCGGTGAGGTCGAGGCCGATGCCGTCACCCTGGGAGGTGCGGCCCGCGACGAGGGCAGCCTGCGCGCCGCCGTGCGCCTCGGCGTCCGTCACGGACACCGTCGGGTCGCCGTCCGCGTCGCCGCGCGGCTCCCAGCCCTGCAGGCCGTCCTCGAAGTCGAAGGTCAGGTCGAGCGGCGCGACGGAGTCGAGGAGCCCGCCGCTGGGCAGCGCGAAGGTGAAGCCCTCCGCGAGCCGCTCGGTGACGACGGTGCGGACGGCCGCGATCGAGTTTCTCCGGTCGCCGCCGCCGTCGTGCACGAGGACGACGGCGCCCGGGGCGACGGCGGTGCGCAGGTTCGCCGTCAGCGTCGCCTCGGACAGGTCGTTGCCGTCCCAGTCGAAGATGAGGTTGCCCAGGCCGAGCGGCTGCATGCCGAGCGCGACGGCCACCTCGGGCGTGACGCCCCAGCTGCCGTTCGGCGCCCGGAAGTAGGGGACCGGGTGGTCGGGGTCGTCGAGCGCCCCGCGGATGATGGCGAGGTTCTCCTTGAGGTCGGCCTCGACCTCCTCGTGGGACCACGCGCCCATGTCGGCGTAGCTCGTCGTGTGGTTGCACAGGGTGTGGCCCTCGTCGACCATCCGGCGCAGCAGCTCCGCGCCGCCCTCGGCCTGGATGTTCTGGCCGATGACGCAGAACGTCGCGGTGAGGTCGTTCTCCGCGAGGTAGTCGAGGAGGTCGGCGGTCTCGCCGGGGTTCGGGCCGTCGTCGAAGGTCAGCGCGGCGACGTCGCCGGTGCCGCGCGCCGTCGTCACCTGGGCCTCGACCGGGTCGGTCGCCCCGCCCGGGACGAAGTCCGGGTCGGGGGTGGGCTCCCACCCGTCGTCGTCTCCGCCGTCGGGTGCCGCGGTGATGAGGAGGTCGTCGAGGAGGTAGGCGTAGGTGCCCTCGGGGAGGTCGCCGGTGCCGATGTAGACCTGGCCGTCCGCGGGCGCCGTGAGGGTGCCCGTGACGGTGGTCCAGGCGTCGGCGGTCATCGTCGTGTTGCCGATCCACGTGTAGTCCGGCTTCATGACGAAGCGGACGCCGGCCTCGCCGGGCGTGCCCTCGGCGAGCCGGGCGCGCATCGAGAAGGTGTACTCGGTGCCCTCCTCGAGGAGCCCGGCCGGCGTCTGGATGCCGATGTAGTCGGCGGTCCGGCCCGCGACCTGCAGGGCCTTGCCACCCCCGTCGACCTCGACGACGGAGAGGGTGGGCTCACCGCTGAGCGTCCACGGCTCCCAGGAGCCGTCCTCGAAGTCGGTGCTCGCGACGACGACGGGGTCGCCTGCCGCCGCAAGGGCCGGAGTGTCACCCGGCGCTGCCGCAGCCGTGACCCCTCCGGTCATCGTCAGGGCCAGCAGGCCGGCCCCCAAGGGTCGCCAACGTGGTCGGTTCCGCGTCATGTCTGCTCCTTCGCAGATCGTCAACTGGTGCCGGACAGCACGGTAACCGAGTTCGAAAACGATGTCGATAACGGTGTCGAGATTCGGGGACGACGGACGACGCCGGACGCCCGGCTGGAATGGCTCCAGCCGGGCGTCCGGTGTTCGTCGCGCCGCCGGCGGCGCCGGGTCTCAGCCTGCCGTGGGCCGGCGGATGCCCAGGGTGTCGGTGCCGTCACCGTTCCAGTCACCCACGTGCACCTCGTCGCCCAGGCGGCCGAAGGTCAGCACCGTGTCCGCCTCCCCGCCACGCAGGGAGTTGTTCACGTAGTACGTGCGACCCCGCTGGACGGCCAGGGTGTCGCTCCCGTTGCCGTCCCAGTCACCGGTCAGGGTGACGTCACCGGCCCGGCCGTAGGTGAACACCGTGTCCGCGTCCCCACCACGCAGGGAGTTCTTCACGTGGTACGTCGCGGCCCGGCGCACCGCGAAGGTGTCCGTCCCGTTGCCGTCCCAGTCACCCACGAGCACCATGTCGGCCTCCCGGCCGTAGTGGAACACCACGTCGGCGCCCCCACCGGTCAGGGAGTTCTTCACGTGGTACTCGGCCCCGCGACGCACCGCGAAGGTGTCGGTGCCGTCCCCGTCCCAGTCACCCACGAGGATGACGTCGTCGGGCCGCCCGTAGGTGAGCACGACGTCCGCGTCCCCACCCTGCTGGGCGTTGGACACGTGGAACCGGTTCCCGCGCCGCACGGTGATGGTGTCCTGGCCGTCACCGTCCCAGTCACCGATGAGCACCTCATCGACCCAGCGGCCGTACATGAAGTGCACGTCCGTGGACCCGGCCCAGCTGTTGGACAGGTGGAACTCGGCGGTCCGACGGTCGGTCGGCTCCTCGGGCTCGTCCGGTCCGGGGGAGACGACCACCACGGCGCTGTCCGCCGAGGCCTCGAGGATGTCGAAACCGGCGAACTCGGCCGTGACGGTGTGCTCGCCCGGGGCGAGGTCGGCCGGCAGGGTCGCCGTGGCGACGCCGTCCTCGAGGAGGACCGTCTCGGACCACGAGCCGGCGCTGAAGGTCACCTCGCCCCCGGTCTCGAAGGTGTCCTCCGCCGTGACGGTGGCGGTGACCGAGGCGGTCTCACCCTCCTGGACCTCCGCGTCGACGGTGAGCTCCGTCGTCGTCGACACGTCCTCGTTCTCGATGCCGCGGATGTCGTTCCACTCCCGGAGCGTGATCGGGATGACGGTGCCGTGACGGGGGCGCGGGACGCCGGCGTTGGTCATGGTGATCTGCTCGGCGTCCCAGGTCTCGGCCTCGATGTCCTCGCTGCACGCCGCCTGGTAGCCGCCGCCGTTGGTGTAGCGGTCACCCCACAGGTAGAACTCGCCGGGGCACGCCGTGTCACCGGGGTTCGCCCGGAAGAGGACCGGGCCCTCGTAGCCCTGGTTGGGGTCCCACGTGGTGCGGCCCAGGGCGGGGGCGAGCAGCTCCCAGTTGTCGAGGTCGCTGTCGAGGAAGTCGGTGTGCTTCTCGGAGAAGAGGTCGGACCCGGCGTTGCCCGCCTCGTCCTTCGTCACGCGGTAGTAGTAGTCGCCCACCTTGAGCGCCGTGGTGTCGATCGAGGACCGCGGGAAGGGGTCCTGCCACACCTGGGGCTCGGAGAAGGTCTGGAAGTCGCGCGTGATGTTGTACCACATCTGGGCGTTGCCCTGGCCGGTGCGGTTGACCGGGTCGTCCCACAGCGACTGGGCCCAGAACACGGCGTAGGCGCCGATCTCCTCCACCCACAGCGACTCCGGCGCGAAGGCGTTGCCGGCCTGGTCCGGAGCGACCTGGACGTGCCGCTGCGGCGTCCAGTTGACGAGGTCGTTGGACTCGAAGACCTCGATGTTCTGGGTGTCGTTGATGTTGTACCCGCCCTGGTCGTACCAGTTGAGGTCGGTGGCGATCATGTAGAAGGTGTCGCCGTCGGGGGAGCGGACGATGTGCGGGTCGCGCAGACCCTGGTCGCCCAGCTGGGAGATGAGCGAGGGCTGCCCGCCGGTGAGGCCGGTCCAGTCGAGGGCGGTGTTGCCGTTCGACGTCGCGAACATGATCTGCTCGCCGTCGGCGATGTTCTCGCCCTTGAAGTAGCCGAGGAAGTAGCGCTCGTACTCCTCGACGCGGGGCATGGCCCTGACGGTGGCCTCGAAGGTCTTCGTCTCCGACGCCTCGCCCTTGGTGGCGGTCGCGGTGAGAGTGACGTCCGCGTCCGGGTGGCCGTAGGCCGGGCGGGTCACCTCACCGGTCGGGCTCACCAGCTCGGGTGCGCTGGACTCCCACGTGATGGTCGAGCCGAACTCGCCCTCCGCGGGCAGGGTGATGTTCCCGCGGACGTCGTCGGTGGCGTAGAGCTCGAGGTCGTAGATGTCCCGCTCGACGGCCGGGCCGTCCTGGAACTCCGCCTTGACGGTGACCTCGATGTCCCGGGTGACGACCTCGCTGCCCTTGCTGACGGTCGCCGTCAGCGTCGCCGTGGCGTCGGGCTCCCCGACGGCGGGCCGGGTGATGCGGCCGATGACGTCGACCTTCGGGGCGCTCGCCGGCGGGGTGACGACCTCGACGACGGACGGGTCGGAGGACTCCCAGGTGATCGTGGAGCCGGCCACCGTGCCGAACTTGGGCAGCGTGATGTCACCGACGATGGCCTCGACGAGGCCGAGGTCGATCGCGGCGGCGTCCTCCTGGGCGCCGGTGGCGACCGTCTCGGCGGCGAGCGCGGCCGCGTCGTCGGCGTCCACGGCGCGGTCGTAGACGCGGAAGTCCTTGAGGGTCCCGCGGAAGGAGTAGTCGCCGGACGTCTGGGAGCGACCCAGGAAGTTGCAGTTCGTGCCCGCCTCGGCGTTGACGGACGGGGGCGTGGTGAGGTCGGTTGCCTGGCTCTGCTGGGTGCCGTCGACGTACACCGTGCCGGTCCAGGTGGTGCCGTCCTCGTTGAGGGACTGGGTGTAGGTGACGTGCTTCCAGGCCCCCTCGCGCAGGCGGTCCTGGTACAGCGGCTGGTCCCCGACGACGATGCGGAACCGGGCACCGGGCCGCGCCGAGGTGTTCGAGGCGAAGATGGAGCCCTCGAGCCCCGTGTCGGCGTCGCAGGAGCCGGCCTTGCTGGCCAGGCTCCAGATCTGGTGGTGGCCGACGTTCGCAGGGTCGACCCACACGTCGTAGTCGACGGTGAGCTCCGTCATGCCCGCGGTGAGGTCGTCCGGCAGCTCGACGTACGCACCCTCGAGGGCGGTCTCGTAGGAGTCGGGGTTGAGCCGCACCCCGTCGCCGGTCAGCGTGGCCCTGTCCGGGTTGACGAGCGTGGCCGGCGTCCCGGCGGAGCCGGAGTTCGCCAGCACGGTCCCGCTCGTCTCGTCGAGCTCGAAGTGGTGGACCAGCCCCTCGAGGTCCGGCTCCGCGTCCGGGGAGACGGAGCCCGCAGCTGCCGCGGTGCCGAGCCCGCCGATCCCCACGGTGAGGACGGTGATGGCGCCGAGCAGCCGCGTGCGCCGCTGTCTCGTCGCGGTCAGGTCAGGTGTCATGGATCGCGTACTCCTTCGTCGTGATCGGGCCTGCGAGCGCGCGCGGCTGGAGGGTCCCCCGACCACGGCGCGCGGCCGGTCCGCGTCGGCGTGGACCGGTGGAAATGCGCCTGAGCATTGGATGTTGCCGCTCACATCAACGGGTGTCAAGGGTCCTCTCACGGAGGGGACGCCGACGTCGCCCCGGCGGACCGGTGGCCCGCTAGCCTGGCCCGCGACGGTGAGGGAGCCGTCGCGAGGAGGGGAGATCGCATGGACGCGGACGTCATCGTCGTCGGGGCGGGACTGGCCGGGCTCGTCGCCACGGCCGAGCTCGCAGGTGCCGGACGCCGGGTGGTGCTCGTGGACCAGGAGCCGCTGCAGAACCTCGGCGGGCAGGCGTACTGGTCCTTCGGCGGGCTGTTCCTCGTCGACTCTCCCGAGCAGCGGCGCATGGGCGTGCGCGACGACGTCAAGCTCGCCTGGCAGGACTGGCAGGGCACCGCCGGTTTCGACCGGCCGCGCGAGGACCGCTGGCCCGAGCGCTGGGCACGCGCCTACGTCGACTTCGCCGCGGGGGAGAAGCGCGCCTGGCTGCACTCCCTGGGCGTGCGCTTCTTCCCGGTCGTCGGCTGGGCCGAGCGCGGCGGGACCCTGGCGACCGGCCCGGGGAACTCCGTGCCGCGCTTCCACATCGTGTGGGGGACCGGACCCGGGCTCGTCGCCCCCTTCGCGCGGCAGGTGCGCGCCGCCGTCGACGACAAGCTCGTGCGCCTGGCGCCGCGCCACCGCGTCACCCGGCTCACCACGACCGGCGGCGTGGTCGACGGCGTGGCCGGTCAGGTTCTGGCGCCCGACGCCGCCCCGCGCGGTGAGGCGACCTCCCGCGCCGTCGTCGGGGACTTCACGCTGCGGGCGCAGGCCGTCGTCGTCGCCTCGGGCGGGATCGGCGGGAACCACGAGCTCGTGCGCCGCTGGTGGCCGCAGTCCCTCGGAGCACCGCCGCAGCGGATGCTCACCGGCGTGCCCGCCTACGTCGACGGCTCGATGCTCGAGGTCGCGGCCGACGCGGGCGCGAGCCTCGTCAACCGCGACCGCATGTGGCACTACACCGAGGGCATCGAGAACTACGCGCCCGTGTGGCCCGGGCACGGCATCCGCATCCTGCCCGGCCCGTCGTCGCTGTGGCTCGACGGCGCCGGCCGCCGGCTGCCCGCCCCGCTCTTCCCGGGCTTCGACACCCTCGCCACCCTGCGCCACCTGCGCGCCACCGGCTACGACCACAGCTGGTTCGTCCTCACCCAGCGGATCATCGAGAAGGAGCTCGCCCTCTCGGGCAGCGAGCAGAACCCCGACCTCACCGGGAAGGACCTGCGCCGGCTCGCCGAGCGGCTGCGCCCCGGCGCACCCGGCCCGGTGGCCGAGTTCATGCGGCGAGGGGCGGACTTCGTCGTCGCGGACACGCTCGAGGAGCTCGTCGCGCGGATGAACCGGGTGACGCCGGAGGCGCCCCTCGAGCTCGACGTCGTCGCCCGGGAGGTCCACGCGCGCGACCGGGAGATGGCCAACGAGTTCACCAAGGACGCCCAGGTGACGGCGCTGCGCCAGGCCCGCACCTACCGCGGGGACCGGCTCATCCGCGTCGCCCCGCCCCACCGTCTCCTCGACCCCGCGGCCGGGCCGCTCGTCGCGGTCAAGCTCCACGTCCTCACCCGCAAGTCCCTCGGCGGCATCGAGACCGACCTCGACGGCCGGGTCCTCAGCGCCGACGGAACCGCGCTTCCCGGCCTCTTCGCTGCCGGTGAGGCGGCGGGCTTCGGCGGAGGAGGGGTGCACGGCTACCGCTCGCTCGAGGGCACCTTCCTCGGCGGCTGCCTCTTCTCCGGCCGCCAGGCCGGGAGGGGCGCCGTCGCGGCCACGTAGCCCAACCTCACCGGCGAGCCGGAGCCACCCGCGCCGGCTCGCCGTCGTCGGCGCCCGGTCATCGTGTGGGGTTCGTGCTCTCCTGGAACCCGAACCCCACACGATGGCCGAGGGGCACACAGCGCGAGAGCGTGATCCCGAGCACTGCGTGAGCCGTGGGAAACTGATGCCCATGGCTATGCGAGACATCCGCGTCGTGGGTGACCCCGTCCTGCGCACCCCGTGCGAACCGGTCACGGACATCGACGAGCGCGTCAAGGCCCTCGTCGAGGACCTCCTCGAGACGGTCGACCACGAGGGGCGGGCAGGACTGGCCGCCAACCAGATCGGTGTCAGCCTGCGCGCGTTCTCGTGGAACATCGACGACGAGATCGGCTACGTCCTCAACCCGCGCCTCGTCGAGGTCTCCGAGGAGGAGTACCAGGACGGCGACGAGGGCTGCCTGTCCGTGCCGGGGCTGTGGTTCCCCACCGAGCGCGCCTGGTACGCCCGCGTCGAGGGCACCGACCTGGACGGCAAGAAGGTCGTCGTCGAGGGGGAGGAGCTCATGGCCCGCTGCCTCCAGCACGAGTGCGACCACCTCGACGGCATGCTCTACATCGACCGCCTCGAGCGTGCCCAGCGCAAGAAGGCGATGCGCGCGATCCGCGAGATGCTCTGAGCTCTTTCGCCCACGCCGATTGTCGGTTAAAGTAAGCGGCTGGTCCGGCCCTCGGACCTCACCTTGGGGAGGGTGTGTGCTCAACCGCTGGAACCTCACCGCGCGCTACGACCGCGACCTCGGTCGTCAGGCCAGCGCGCTGTGTTGTCGTCCCTGAGCACCCGCGGGACCTGAGCCCCGGACGCCCCCGGCAACGACGCCGACCCTGAACCACCTCGCCGACCCGTGTCGGCACGCGTCCGAGTACCCGCGCCGACGCACGCGTCGTTCGCGTGCGCCGCCACCCTTGTCACCTTCGCGTACCCGGAAAGGCAGCCATGTCCACGTCCACTGCACCCACCCGACGGCGTCTGCGGGCCCCGTCCTTCACCGTCCAGATCCTCGCCGCCCTCGTCCTGGGCGTGCTGCTGGGCTGGTGGGCCCTCGCCATCGGGGAGGGCCCCAACGAGGAGCCCAACGGCCTCACCGTCGCGCTCAGCACCATCGGCTCGACCTTCGTCAGCCTGCTGCGCGCCACCGTGCCGCCGCTCGTCTTCACCGCGATCGTCGCCTCGATCGCCAACCTGCGCGGTGTGGCCAACGCGGCCCGCCTCGCCGGCCAGACGCTCCTGTGGTTCGCCATCACCGCGGCGGCCTCCGTGGTCATCGGCATCGGCCTGGGCCTGCTCATGCAGCCGGGCATCAACACCTCCGTCGGTGCCGACGCCGCGAGCGACCCGGGGCGCTCCGGCAGCTGGCTCGACTTCCTCAGCGGACTCGTGCCGGTGAACTTCCTCGGGCTCGAGACCTCCGCCTCGCTCCAGACGAGCGAGGCCGGTGACATCACCGGCGTCGGCAGCTCGCTGAGCTTCAACGTCCTGCAGATCCTCGTCATGGCCCTGGTCGTCGGCATCGCCGCGCTCAAGGTGGGGGACAAGGCCGAGCCGTTCCTCTCGGTCAACCGCTCGCTGCTCGCCATCATCCAGAAGGTGCTGTGGTGGATCATCCGCCTCGCGCCGCTCGGCACCCTGGGCCTCATCGGCCGCGCGATCGCCACCTACGGCTGGGACGCCCTCGCGCCGCTCGGCACCTTCGCCGGCGCCGTCTACATCGGTCTCGCGCTCGTCCTCCTCGTCGTCTACCCGATCGTCCTGCGGACCAACGGGCTCGGCGTCATGCGCTTCTTCCGTGGCGCGTGGCCGGCGATCCAGCTGGCCTTCGTCTCCCGCTCCTCGATCGGCACGCTGCCGCTGACCCAGCGGGTGACCGAGCGCAACCTCGGTGTCCCGCCGGCCTACGCGTCCTTCGCCGTGCCGCTGGGTGCGACGACCAAGATGGACGGCTGCGCCTCGATCTACCCGGCCCTCGCCGCGATCTTCGTCGCCCAGTTCTTCGGCCTGGAGCTCGCGGTCACCGACTACCTGCTCATCGCGTTCGTGTCCGTCGTCGGCTCCGCGGCGACGGCGGGGCTCACCGGAGCGCTCGTCATGCTCACCCTCACGCTGTCCACCCTGGGTCTGCCGCTCGAGGGTGTGGGCCTCCTCCTCGCCATCGACCCGATCCTCGACATGGGCCGTACGGCGACGAACGTCGCCGGCCAGGCGCTCGTGCCGACCGTCGTCGCCAAGCGCGAGGGGATCCTCGACGTCGAGCGGTACAACTCCGCCAACGCCGAGAACCTCTTCTCGGACGAGGACGAGGAGCGTGCCGCCGAGGCGCCCGAGCAGGTGAGCGGGCGGCCCGCGGCCGCCGAGCCGCAGCCGGCACGCGCCTGAGCCGAGCGCCGGGACGGCTCCTGACGTGGAGGGCCGTCCCGGCGCCGGTGTGGCATGATGAGCGCGTTACGTCGTGATCGTGACGAGCCGCTGGTTCCAGCACTGAGGTCGTAGGGGAAGACGTACCTCAACCGGAACCAGGAGGGTCGACATGAGTGGTGCCATCACCCGCGGCGTCATCTTCGTGCACTCTGCGCCCCGTGCGCTGTGCCCGCACATCGAGTGGGCGGCGGGGACGGTCCTCGACGGCCGTGTCTCCCTGGAGTGGACGGAGCAGCCTGCCGCGCCCGGACTCTTCCGCGCCGAGTACTCCTGGGCCGGGCCCGTGGGTACCGGGGCACGCCTCGCCTCGGCGCTGCGCGGCTGGACGCACCTGCGGTACGAGATCACCGAGGACCCCGCGCCCGGCGTCGACGGCGGACGCTGGTCCCACACGCCGGAGCTGGGGATCTTCCACGCCCAGACCGACGCGCACGGTAACGTCGTCGTCCCCGAGGACCGCATCCGCGCCGCCCTCGAGTTCGCCGCCGACCCGGCCCGGATGCGCCACGAGATGAACCTCGCCCTCGGCCAGGCCTGGGACGACGAGCTCGAGCCCTTCCGCTACGCCGGCGCCGGCGCCCCGGTGCGCTGGCTCCACCGCGTCGGCTGACCCTCACCTCGAGTACGCACGAACGGTCACCCAGCACCTCCGGAACGGGGGCGGTGGTGACCGTTCGTGCGTACTCGCGTGGGAGGGTGGGGTGCGCGACGTGTCAGCGGAGGAGGGCCGCGGCCTCCTGGCGGGACTCGGCCGGCTCCAGCAGGTGCTGCAGCGATGGCGGCACGGGCTCACCGCGCCGGCGCATCGCCGTGCCCCACAGCCGTCCGGCCCGGTAGGACGAGCGCACCAGCGGACCGGCCATGACCCCGAGGAAGCCCATCTCCTCGGCGGCCTCGGACAGGTCGACGAACTCCTCCGGCCGCACCCACCGCTCCACCGGGTGGTGGCGCACGGAGGGACGCAGGTACTGGTTGATCGTCAGCAGGTCACAGCCCGCGTCGCGGAGCTGCTCCATCGCCTCGAGCACCTCGGTCATGGTCTCGCCCATGCCGAGCATGAGGTTGGACTTGGTGACGAAGCCGTCCGCCCGGGCCGACCGGAGCACGCTCAGCGAGCGCTCGTAGCGGAAGCCGGGCCGGATCCGGCGGAAGACCCGCGGCACCGTCTCGACGTTGTGCGCGAGCACCTCGGGACGGGAGGAGAAGACCTCGGCCAGCTGATCGGGCTCGGCGTCGAAGTCCGGGATGAGGAGCTCGACGCCGGTGCCGGGGTTCTGCGCGTGGATCTGGCGCACCGTCTCGGCGTAGAGCCAGGCGCCGCCGTCGTCGAGGTCGTCACGGGCCACGCCCGTCACGGTCGCGTACCGCAGGCCCATCGTGGCGACCGAGCGGGCCACCTTCACCGGCTCGAGCCGGTCGAAGGCGTCGGGCTTGCCGGTGTCGATCTGGCAGAAGTCGCAGCGCCGGGTGCACTGGGAGCCGCCGATGAGGAAGGTCGCCTCGCGGTCCTCCCAGCACTCGAAGATGTTCGGGCAGCCGGCCTCCTCGCACACCGTGTGCAGGCCGTTGCCGTGGACGAGCTGCTTGAGGTCCCGGTACTCCGGGCCCATCGTCGCGCGGGTCTTGATCCAGGCCGGCTTGCGCTCGATCGGGGTCTGCGCGTTGCGGGCCTCGACCCGCAGCATGCGGCGGCCCTCGGGGGCGATCGTCATGGTTCTCCGTTCGGGCTGGCAGCTACGGGGCAGGGACGGCTGACGGGGCGAGGACCGCGGGGCCGCTCGGCGGGGCGCCGTCGTCGGGCGGTGAGGCCAGGCACGGGGCCACGGCGGCGGGCAGGTGGCGCTCCACGGCGTCGGCGACGTCCAGCACGGTGACCGGCCGACCGGCCTCCATGGCCAGCGACGTGACGCCGGCGTCGCTGATCCCGCAGGGGACGATGCTGGAGAAGGGGCTGAGGTCGGCGTCGGCGTTGACCGCCACCCCGTGCATGGTGACCCCGCGGGCGACCCGGACGCCGACGGCGGCGAGCTTGCGTTCCGGGGTGCCCGCGACCCAGACGCCCGACCGGCCCGGGACGCGACCGCCGGTGACACCCCACTCGGCGGCCGTGTCGATGACGGCCTGCTCCAGGGCGCGGACGTAGGCGACGACGTCGACCGGGTCGGCGAGCCGCACGATCGGGTAGGCGACGAGCTGCCCCGGGCCGTGCCAGGTGAGGCGCCCGCCGCGGTCGACGTCGACGACGTCGCTGCCGTCGGTGGGCCGCTCTGAGCGCGCGGTGCGCCGCCCGGCGGTGTAGACGCTCGCGTGCTCGAGGAGCAGCACGGTGTCCGGACGGCGCCCCGTGACGACGTCGTCGTGGATCTCCCGCTGCAGCGCCCAGACGTCTCGGAAGCCCACCAAGGAGATTCCTAGACGCAGTCGAACAATGTCCACGCCGGCCACACTACCCGCTCCCCCGCACCCGAGTACGCACCAACGGTCATCAGGCTGCGCCCTTCAGGGGCGCCCCGATGACCGTTTGTGCGTACTCGGCGGGGGTGCGGGGGTGGGGGCGCTGCGTCAGGCGTTGCGCACGGCGAGGGCGACGTTGTGGCCGCCGAAGCCGAAGGCGTTGTTGACGCCCACGACGTCTCCCGAGCGCAGCTCGCGCGGCGTGCCGCGGACGAGGTCGATCTCGAGGTCGGCGTCCATCTCGGTGACGTTGATCGTCGGGGGAGCGGTGCGCTCCTTGATCGCGAGCACCGTGAAGATCGTCTCGAGCGCGCCCGCACCGCCGAGGAGGTGGCCGGTCATCGACTTCGTCGCGGAGATCGTCACGTGGTCGGCCTCGGAGCCCAGGCCGCGGCGGATCGCGGCGGCCTCGATGCCGTCGCCCACGGGGGTGGACGTCGCGTGGGCGTTGACGTGGACGACGTCGCGGCCGGTGACGCCCGCGTCCTCCAGGGCCAGCCGCATGGCGCGCTCCTGGCCCTGGCCGGTGGGGTCGGGCGGCGCGATGGCGTAGGCGTCGGACGTCATGCCGACGCCGCAGACCTCGGCGTACACCCGGGCGCCGCGGGCGGCGGCGTGCTCCGCGCTCTCCAGGACCACGATCCCGGCGCCCTCGCCCATGACGAAGCCGTCGCGGCTCACGTCGTAGGGACGGGAGGCGCCCGCGGGGTCGTCGTTGCGGGTGGACAGCGCCTGCATCTTGGCGAAGGCGGCCAGCGGCATCGGGTGGATCGCGGCCTCGGTGCCACCGGCGACGACGACGTCGGCGCGGCCAGAGCGGATCATCTCCACGCCCATGGCGATCGCCTCGGCGCCGGAGGCGCAGGCGGAGACGGGGGCGTGGGCCCCGGCCCGGGCGCCGACCTCGAGGGAGACGTAGCCGGAGGGGGAGTTGGGCATGAGCATGGGCACGGTCAGCGGCATGACGCGACGCGCGCCGCGCTCCTTGACGGTGTCCCAGGCGTCCAGCAGCGTCCACACGCCACCGATCCCGGAGGAGACCACGGCGCCGAGGCGCTCGGGCTCGACCTCGGGGGCGCCGGCGTCGGCCCAGGCCTCACGCGTGGCGATGACGGCGTACTGCGCGCTGGGGTCCATCTTGCGGGTCTCGTTGCGCGCCAGGACGTCCGCGGCGGGCACGGCGAGCTGGCCGGCGAAGGTCACCGGGATCTCGTAGCGCTCGGACCAGTCGTTCTCGAGGGTGCGCACACCCGAGCGTCCGGCGAGGGCACCGGCCCAGGTGGAGGGCACGTCGCCGCCCAGCGGCGTGGTGGCTCCGAGCCCGGTGACGACGACGGTGGGGGTGGCCATGACAGCTCCTCGGTGTGGCAGGGGTGGGGGACGACCGGGGCGGCGGGGCCGCCCCGGTCGACTCGGTCAGGCGGTCTGGGCGCCCTGGATGAAGGAGACGGCGTCCTGCACGGTCGCGAGGCCCGCGACCTCCTCGTCGGGGATGCGGACCTCGAACTTCTCCTCGGCCAGCGTCACGATCGTCATCATCGACAGGGAGTCGATGTCGAGGTCGTCGGTGAAGGACTTCTCCGGGGTGACGGCGTCGACCGGCAGGCCGGTCTCCTCGTTGACGATCTCCGCCAGTCCAGCCAGGATCTCCTGCTCGCTGTAAGCCATGGGCGTTGCTCCAATTCGGTGTGGGTTGGTTCGAGAAACAGTGTGGTCTACGACGTGCTCGCCGCTCGGGGTGACGCGCCCGTCACGGCAGGGCCACCACCTGGGCGGCGTAGGCGAGACCGGCGCCGAAGCCGATCTGCAGGGCCAGCGCCCCGGGCTCCACCGCGCCCTCCCGCTGCAACCGCTCGGTCGCGAGGGGGATGGAGGCGGCGGAGGTGTTGCCGGTCTGGGCGATGTCACGGGCGATGACCACGGACTCGGGCAGCCCCAGCTGCTTGGCGAGCTGGTCGATGATGCGCATGTTGGCCTGGTGCGGGATGAACACCTCGATGTCCTCCGGGCGCAGCCCCGCGGCCTCGATGGCCTCCTTCGCGACCTTCGCCATCTCGAAGCTCGCCCACTTGAAGACGGTGGGGCCCTTCTGGCGCAGCGTCGGCCACGACGTGTCCGTCCCGTCGCGGAAGGTGAGCCAGGAGTGCGTCTGGTAGATCGCGTCGGCCTGACCGCCGTCGGAGCCCCACACGGTGGGGCCGATACCGGGGGTGTCGGACGGGCCGACGACGGCGGCGCCCGCGCCGTCGCCGAGGATGAAGGAGATCGTGCGGTCGGTCGGGTCGATGAAGTCCGACATCCGCTCCGCGCCGACGACGAGCACGTAGTCGGCGGCGCCGGCCCGCACGAGCGCGTCGGCCTGGGCGATGCCGTAGCAGTACCCGGCGCACGCGGCGGAGATGTCGTAGGCCGCGGCCGGGGTGGCGCCGATGCGGTCGGCGATGATCGTCGCCAGCGCCGGGGTCTGCTCGAGGTGGGTGACCGTGGCGACGATGACGGCGCCGAGCTGGGAGCCCTCGACACCCGCGGCGGCCAGCGCCTGCCGCGCGGCCTCCTCGGTCATCGCCGCGATCGTCTGCTCCTCCGTCGCCCGGCGGCGCTCGATGATCCCCGTGCGCTGCTGGATCCACTCGTCGGAGCTGTCGATGGGGCCGACGATGTCGTCGTTGGGCACGACGTTCTCGCCACGCACACCACCGATGCCGAGGATGCGCGAGTAGGTGGTGGGCTGCGCCGAGCGCAGGCTGGGACGGGTCATCGGGAGCCTCCGTGCTCGCGCACCAGCTCGCGGGCCGCGTCGATCTGGTCGGGGGACTTCAGGGCGAGGGTCTGCACGCCGGGCAGCGTACGTCGGGCCAGGCCGGTGAGGACACCGGCGGGCGCGAGCTCGATGACGGCGGTGACGCCGAGCTCGAGCATCGTCTCGCAGCACAGGTCCCAGCGGACCGGGCGGGCGACCTGGGCGACGATGCGCTCGATGGCCTCGGCGCCGGAGGTGACGGCGGCGCCGTCGGCGTTGGACAGCAGGGTGGCGCGCGGGTCGGCCGGCGTGATCGCGTCGGCGGCGGCGCGGACCTCGGCGACGGCGGGGGCCATGTGTTCGGTGTGGAAGGCGCCGGCCACCTGGAGCGGGACGACGCGCGCCTTGGCGGGCGGCGCGTCGGCGAGCGCGGCGAGCTGCTCGAGCGTGCCGGCGGCGACGACCTGCCCGCCGCCGTTGACGTTGGCGGCGGTGAGGCCGTGGGCGGTGAGGGCGGCCTCGACCTCGGCCGGGTCCCCGCCGACGACGGCGCTCATCCCGGTGGGCGTGACGGCGGCGGCCGCGGCCATGGCGCGCCCGCGCACCCCGACGAGCGTGAGTGCGTCGGTGGCGCTCAGCGTCCCCGCGACGGCCGCGGCGGCGAGCTCACCGACGGAGTGCCCGGCGGTGACGTCGACGGCAGCGGTGTCCTCACCGAGCAGGGCGCGCAGGGAGAGCAGGGACGCGGCGACGATGAGCGGCTGCGCGTACTGCGTGTCGCGGATCGTCTCGGCGTCCGCCTGCGTGCCGAGCTGGCGCAGATCGGCCGCGGCGGCCTCGCTGAGGGCCTCGAGGGAGGCGTCGAGAGCGGGCAGCTCCAGCCAGGGGCTGAGCATGCCGGGGGCCTGGGCGCCCTGACCAGGGCAGAGGATGGCGAGCACGGATTCCACTCTGCCAACAAAACGACGCCCGCCCACGCCTACGACGCCTACCAACTCGATTCCGGGGCCTTGTGGAGTGTCCACAAAGCCGGGGCTGCGTCGTCGTCGTCGTGCGACGGCCGTCACACCCCGGAGTGGTCACCCGCCCCGGCGGAGAGCCGGCCGACGACGAGCGCCACCTGGAGGACGAAGGCCTCGCGCGGGACGGTCGCGTCCCAGCCGACCACCTGGGAGATGCGGCGCAGGCGGTAGCGCACGGTGTTGGGATGCACGTACAGGGCACGGGCGGCGGCCTCGAGGGAACGGCCCTGGGCGAGGTACTCGCCGAGCGTCTCCAGCAGCGGGCCGCCGGCGGTGGCGAGAGGCCGGTAGATCTCGGCGAGGAGGGTGCGGCGCGCGAGCGGGTCGCCGTTGACGAGCCGCTCGGGCAGCAGCTCGTCGGCCTCGACGAGCTCGGGGGCGTCGGGCCACGCGGGGGCGGCGAGGAGACCGGCGAGGGCGGCGCGGGCGGAGCGTCCGGCGTCGGCGATGTCGGCCACCTGCGGGCCGATGACGACGGTGCCCGGGCGCAGCCGCGGCATGAGGGAGTCGGCGGCGGCGCGCAGCTCCTCGCCGCCCAGGACGATGACGAGCCGGTCGCCCTGGATGCCGACGAGGGCGTCGTGGGCGGCGCGGCGGCAGGCGCGGCGCAGCTCGGCGGTGCTCCGCTCGTCGAGCGGGCCGCGGGTGGTGCCGACGAGGACGACGGTGGAGCCGGTGCCCGACCACCCGAGCGCGGAGGCGCGTGAGCGCAGGGAGGCGTCGGTGTCCCCGCGCACGAGCGAGTCGACGACGAGCGCCTCCAGGCGCGCGTCCCACGCTCCCCGGGCCTCGGCGGCGCGGGCGTAGACCTCCGCGGCGGAGAAGGCGACCTCGCGGGAGTAGCGGAGCACGGCGTCGCGCAGGTCGCGCTGCTGGCCGGGGGCGGCGAGCTGGACGGCGTTGTCCTCGACGACCTCGACGACGAGCCGCACGAGCTGGAGCGTGTGCTGCAGGGAGATGGAGCGGGTGAGCTCGGGCGGCGCGGCCCGGAAGATCTCGGCCGCGTTGTAGGTGGCCGCCGAGGAGCTCTCGTACCAGGTGATGAAGGCGGCGATGCCGGACTGGGCGACGAGCCCGATCCACGAGCGGTCCTCGGCGGCGAGCTCGCGGTACCACGGGATCTCGGCGTCGAGCCGCTTGAGCGCCGCGGAGGTGAGCAGGTCGGTCCCACCCCGGAGACGACGGACGACGTCGGAGCTGTCGTGCGCGTCGGCGGAGGTACTGGCAGGGGCCATGAGCCAGAGCATAGGGGAGCGCTTGTGGGAAGCCGACAAGAGCGCCCGGCTGGTGAGAATCGACCGCCGACGTGGAGGCGGGTGGCGCCGTCGGCGTGAGGGGAGAGCCAATCGACAGTAGGGTCGGTCACATGGCTCTCCTCGCGCGACTGAAGGCGCTGCTCACCCGGCGCAGCCCGATGCGGCGTCCGGGCACCCGGCAGGCCACCACCGCGGCCCGCAGTGCGGACCTCCCACGGGAGGACACGCTGCGCGCCAAGCTGGTGGACGACCCCAACGACATCCAGGCGTTCCGCGAGCTGGCCGAGCTGGTCCGCCGCCGCGCGGACTCGGTGGAGCCGGTCGACCCGCTCATCGCCGAGCACGATCCCGCGGAGCACCACATCAGCGCCGACGTCGCGATCTGGGCGCTGGCCGAGGAGCTCGCGGGCAACCCGCGGGCCTGGTACCCGCTCATCGAGCTCGCCCGCCTGTCCCTCCACGACGACCACGAGGGCGCGATGCGCCGCCTCAACGCCGCCTGCGAGCGGGAGCACACCGGTCTGGCCCTGGCCGAAGGTGTCCGCACGCTCCGCGAGGCGGACCTGCCGGGTGACGGCCTGGGGCTGGGCGTGGGGCAGTGGTCCCCGCGCGACCACGTGGTCGAGGCCGGCCGGCAGATCGTGCTCGCCGCCCTGGACGCCGAGCGCCCCCTGGACGCGCGCCGCCACCTCGACGAGCTCAAGGCCCGCGACGACGCCGAGACCCGGGCCGTCGTCACCGAGCTCGAGCCCCGCGTCGAGGCCGCCGAACGCGCCTGACGGCCCGTCCCTTCTCACCGAGAGCCGGTCTCCTCCCAGGAGGACGCCGGCTCTCGGCGCACCCGGGGACGGGCGGGACGTGGGTCCCCCGTCGCGGCGGTCCGGCGCTGGTTGACTCGGTGGTAGCACCGCACCGGTGAAGCAGCCCGAGGGCTCGGCCCTCGGCACGAGCCAAGGAGGACACCATGTCCGAGACCATGCGCGCCGCCGTCGTCCCCGAGCTGGGCCGCCCGCTCGAGGTCCGGGAGCTGGCCGTACCCGAGCCCGGGCCCTACGAGGCACTGGTCAAGGTCGAGTACACCGGCGTGTGCCACACCGACCTCCACGCCGCCCACGGCGACTGGCCGGTCAAGCCGACCGCCCCGTTCGTCCCCGGCCACGAGGGCGTGGGGACCGTCGTCGCCGTCGGTGACCGTGTCGAGCGCGTCGCGGTCGGCGACACCGTCGGCAACGCGTGGCTCGCCAGTGCGTGCGGGGAGTGCGAGTACTGCCAGACCGGCTGGGAGACGCTGTGCGAGTCGCAGCAGAACAGCGGCTACTCCGTGGACGGCTCCTTCGGGCAGTACATGCTCGTCGACTCCCGGTACTGCCCCGTCATCCCCGACGGCGTGGACCCGGCCGCCGCCGCCCCGATCCTGTGCGCCGGGGTCACCGTCTACAAGGGCCTGAAGGTCACCGACACCAAGCCGGGGGAGTGGGTCCTCATCTCCGGCATCGGCGGGCTCGGGCACATCGCCGTCCAGTACGCCGTCGCGATGGGGCTGCGCGTCGCCGCCGTCGACGTCGAGGACAGCAAGCTCGAGCTCGCCCGCTCGCACGGCGCCGAGGTGACCGTCAACGCCCGCACCAGCGCGGACCCGGCCGCCGAGATCAAGGCCGCCACCGGCGGCGTGCACGGCGCGCTCGTCACGGCGGTCAACGCCCACGCCTTCCCGCAGGCGGTCGGGGCGCTGCGCCGCGGCGGCACGGTGTCCCTCGTGGGCCTGCCGCCGGAGGAGTTCCCGCTCGACATCTTCACCACCGTGCTCTTCGGCCTCACGGTGCGGGGCTCGATCGTGGGCACCCGCAAGGACATGGCCGAGGCGCTGGACTTCTTCGCCCGCGGCAAGGTCAGCCCCACCTACACGGTGCGCCCGATGGACGACATCAACGAGATCTTCACCGAGATGGAGCAGGGCCGGATCGACGGCCGCGTCGTCATGAGCATGGCCGGCTGACACCCGCACCCCCCCCCAGAAAAGCGCCGAGCGCTGAGTTGTTCCAGGAACAACTCAGCGCTCGGCGTTTGTGTGGGGGGTGCGGGGGCCTACGAGTCGCCGCCGGCGGTGCCGGACTCACCGGCGTTGACGTCGGAGAGGCGGTAGCGCTCGGCCGCCTGACGCGGGAAGTCGGCGTCGATCGTGCCCTGGGCCGCGAGGGCCTGCAGCGCCTTGACCACCATCGAGTGGGAGTCGATGAGGAACTGGCGGCGCGCCGCGGGACGGGTGTCGGAGTAGCCGAAGCCGTCCGCGCCGAGGACGTGGTAGTCGCCCGGCACCCACTGGCGGATCATGTCCGGGACCATGTGGTCCCAGTCGCTGGAGGCGATGAACGGGCCGCCGGCGTCACGCAGCTTGGCGGTCACGTAGGCCTCGCCGTGGTCGCCGCCCGGCTCGAGCAGCCGCTGGCGCTCGACCTGGAGGGCCTGGCGCCGCAGCTCGCCCCAGCTCGTCACCGACCACACGCCGGCGCGCACGCCCCAGTCCTCGGCGAGGATCTCGCGGGCGTGCAGCGCCCACGGGACACCCACACCGGAGGCCATGAGCTGCACCCACGGCCCGTCGCCCTCGGACGCGGCGATCTGGTGGATGCCCTTGAGGATGCCCTCGACGTCCACGTCCTCCGGCTCGGCCGGCTGGACCATCGGCTCGTTGTACACCGTGAGGTAGTACATGACGTTCGGGTCGCGGGGGTCGTCGGCGCCGTACATGCGCTGCAGGCCGTCACGCACGATGTGGCGGATCTCGTAGGCGTAGGCCGGGTCGTAGTTGACGAAGGCCGGGTTGGTCTGGGCGAGCACGAGGGAGTGCCCGTCCATGTGCTGCAGGCCCTCACCGGCGAGCGTGGTGCGCCCGGCGGTGGCGCCGATGACGAAGCCGCGGGCCAGCTGGTCCCCGGCGGCCCAGAAGGCGTCACCGGTGCGCTGGAAGCCGAACATCGAGTAGAAGATGTAGACCGGCACGAGCGGCTCGCCGAGGGTGGCGTAGGACGTGCCGACGGTCTGGAAGACCGCGGCCGAGCCCGCCTCGTTGATGCCCATGTGCATGATCTGGCCGGTCTCGGACTCCTTGTAGGAGAGCATGAGCTCGGCGTCCACGGCGGTGTAGTTCTGGCCGTGGGTGTTGAAGATCTTCGCCGTCGGGAAGATGGCGTCCAGGCCGAAGGTGCGGGCCTCGTCCGGGATGATCGGCACGATGCGGCTGCCGATCTCCTTGTCCTTCATCAGCTCCTTGAGGAGCCGGACGAAGGCCATGGTCGAGGCGACCTCCTGCTTGCCCGAGCCGCTCTTGAGCACCTCGTAGGGCTTGTCGTCCGGGAGGGTCAGGCTGCCCTTGTCGTGGCGGCGCTCGGGCACGAATCCGCCCAGCGCCTTGCGCCGCTCGAGCATGTACTGCAGCGCCGGGTCGTCGTCCTCGGGGCGGTAGTACGGCGCGTTGAACGGGTCCTCGAGCTGCTCGTCGGAGATCGGGATGCGCAGGGCGTCGCGGAGCGCCTTGAGGTCCGTCGTCTTCATCTTCTTCATCTGGTGCGTGGAGTTGCGACCAGCGAAGCTCGGGCCCAGGCCGTAGCCCTTGACCGTCTGCGCGAGGATGACCGTGGGCTGCCCGGTGTGGTCCATGGCGGCCTTGTAGGCGGCGTAGATCTTGCGGTAGTCGTGGCCGCCGCGCTTGAGCGCCCAGATCTCGTCGTCCGTCATGTCCTTGACGAGCTCCTTGGTCCGCGGGTCGCGGCCGAAGAAGTGCTCACGGACGTAGGCGCCGTCGTTCGCCTTGTAGGTCTGGTAGTCACCGTCGAGCGTCTGGTTCATGAGGTTGACCAGCGCGCGGTCCTTGTCGGCGTTGAGCAGGGAGTCCCACTCGCGGCCCCACAGCACCTTGATGACGTTCCAGCCGGCGCCGCGGAAGAAGCCCTCGAGCTCCTGGACGATCTTGCCGTTGCCGCGGACCGGTCCGTCGAGGCGCTGCAGGTTGCAGTTCACGACGAAGGTGAGGTTGTCCAGGCCCTGCTGCGCGGCGAGCTGGAGCATGCCGCGCGACTCGGGCTCGTCCATCTCGCCGTCGCCGAGGAAGGCCCACACGTGCTGCTGGGAGGTGTCCTTGATCCCGCGCTCGTGGACGTAGCGGTTGGTGAAGGCCTGGTGGATGGCCTCGGCCGGGCCCAGTCCCATGGAGACCGTGGGGAACTCCCAGAAGTCGGGCATGAGGCGCGGGTGCGGGTAGGAGGGCAGTCCGCCGCCGGGGTGGGAGTGCTCCTGGCGGAAGCCGTCGAGGTCGTCCTCGGACAGGCGCCCCTCGAGGTAGGCGCGGGCGTAGTTGCCCGGCGCGGAGTGACCCTGGAAGAAGACCTGGTCGCCGCCACCGGGGTGGTCCTTGCCGCGGAAGAAGTGGTTGAGGCCCACCTCGTAGAGCGTGGCGATCGAGGCGTAGGAGGAGATGTGGCCACCGACGGAGACGCCGGGGCGCTGGGCGCGGGTGACCATGACGGCGGCGTTCCAGCGGATCCAGCCGCGGTACTTGCGCTCGGCGGCCTCGTCGCCCGGGAAGTACGGCTCCTCGTGGACGCCGATGGTGTTGACGTACGGGGTGGTCATGGGGGCCGGCACGGCCACGTTGCGCTGACGTGCGCGGCGCAGCAGGTTGAGCAGCATGTACCGGGCCCGGGGGCCGCCGCGCTCGTCGATGAGACCGTCGAGGGACTCGAGCCACTCCTGGGTCTCAGCGGTGTCGATGTCCCTGACCTGGCTCAGCAGGCCGTCGATGAGCGGTCCAGATCCGTCCTGTGGACTCACACGTCCTCTTTCCCTCAGGCGTCGGCGCGCCGACGCGCGTGGCTGGTGCTCGGTGTCATCCAGACTAGGCCCATTCTCGCGCGCGAAGACAGCCAGAACGATGGCCTTGAGGGCCTGGGTGCTATGACCTTGGCAACAGGCACCGACGCGACGCGGGGCGGTTCGTCTGGGATTGCGAACGTCCCGGCAGTAGCGTTGTGCCCGTCCCCACGACCGGTGGGGTGGATCGGCGCACCTGAGCGCCACCGAGACGAGAGTGGGAGTACACGTGGCAGCGACCGCTGGCCCTGATGCCGGCAGCCGGTTCGGCTTCGCCCCCGGGCAGGAGATCCAGGAGTTCGGGTACGACACCGATGTCGACGAGGCGGTCCGCTCGGCCGTCTCTGACGTCACGGGGACGGACCTCGTGGACGAGGAGTACTCCGACGTCGTCGACGGCGCCATCATCTGGTGGCGCGACGACGACGGCGACGAGAGCGACCTCACCGACCTCCTCGTCGACGCCCTCGACAACTTGGACGACGCCGGGACGATCGTCGTCCTGACCCCCAAGCCGGGCCGTGGTGGCCACGTGGGACCCGCCGTCGTGGAGGACGCGGCCCGCACGGCCGGCCTTCAGCCGACCGGCTCCGTCGCCGCCGGTGCCGACTGGAACGGGCTGCGTCTGCTCGCCCGTGGTCGCGGTCGCTGACCGGGCGCCCGTCCTCGAGCTGCCCGACACGCACGGCACGCCCGTGCGTGTCGGCGGCGTGCGCACGCGCCCGCAGCTCGTCGTGTTCCTGCCCTTCGCGTTCTCGCGGGTGTGCGGCGGTGAGCTGCGCGACCTCGTCGCGGAGCCGCTCGTCGGTGCCGACGTCGTCGCCGTCACCTGCGACCCCGTCTTCGCCCTGCGCGCGTGGGGCGAGCAGGAGGGGGTGAGCGTCCCGCTGCTGTCGGACTTCTGGCCGCACGGCCGGGCCGCCCGTGCCTTCGGCGTGCTCGACGACGCGTCCGGCGCCCCGCAGCGGGCCACCTTCCTGCTCGACGACGACGGCGTGGTGGCCTGGTCCGTGCGCTCGCCGGCCGGGGTGGCGCGGTCCGTCGCCGACTACCGCACCGCCGTCGCGGCGCTCACCGGTTGAGCGGAACACGCCATGATCTCCTCATGACACACCAACGGGTCAGGCAGCTGCGGGTCGTCGTCGAGGCGGAGGACTACGACGAGGCGGTCCGGTTCTTCCGGGACGTCCTCGGCATGGACGAGCAGGCGGCCTTCGCCGAGGGCGACGACGACCGGGTCGCCATCCTCGACGCCGGCCGCGCGACGCTCGAGATCGCCTCGCCTACGCACAAGCGTGAGATCGACCGCGTCGAGGGCGTGACTGTGCCGAGCCCGCGCATCCGGCTCGCCTTCGAGGTCGACGACTCGCCGGCGGTGACGGCCGAGCTCGCGGCCGCCGGCGGGGAGGTCGTCGCCGAGCCGGTGATGACCCCGTGGCGTTCGGTGAACTCCCGCCTGGAGGCACCGGCCGGGCTGCAGATCACCCTCTTCCAGGAGGCCGAGACGCTGGAGGAGCGCAGCGCGCGCGAGGGCTTCGGCACGGGCGACCGGCCCTGACCAGTACGCTTGCCCCTGGCAGCCGCTCGGCTGCGTGGGGCCTGTAGCTCAGTTGGTCAGAGCGCCGCGTTTACACCGCGGAGGTCGTCGGTTCGAGGCCGGCCGGGCCCACCGTCACGGGGCGTGGTGCCAGCCGGGCCGACGCCCGGGCGGTGAGGCGTTCCAGGGGCCCGCGGCCGAGCAGCAGGGCCCAGAGCGTGCACCCGAGGAGCAGGCCGGCGGCGAGTAACCAGAACAGCTGCGGGGGCTGGCTCCACCCGCCCGGCCCCATGACGGCCCAGATGGCGACGACGTGAGCCGTGTACGCCGTCAGCGGCATCGTCCCGACCGCGGCGAGCGGCAGGAGGACGTACCGCAGGGCCTCGCCCGTGAGGAGCAGGAGGCCGATGAGCGCGAGGGCGAGCCCGCCCGAGCCGAGGATCTCCATCGTGCCGCCGGAGTGTGGGCTGCTCGAGAGGAACGCGCTGAGCATGGTCCCGCCGACGTCCGCGGTGGCGACGGCGTCCGGGTAGGTCGCCCACCCGTTGGCGTCCTCCTCGAGGGCGAGGTCGTCACTCGGGAACTCGGTGTAGTCCTCCTCCGGGTAGCAGGAGAGGTAGCCGTCCCCGTAGTCCTCGCACACCATGCCGGTGAGGTCGGCCTCGTCGCCGGGGACCATCTCGGGCTCGTACCACTCGTCGACGAAGGACGACGAGCCGGTCTCCGACGAGAAGAACCAGCTGCTGTCGTCCCCGTACTGGTCCTGGGCCCAGACCCCGCCGACGGTGTAGCCGACCGCGGAGAGCACGACGCCGGCTGCCAGGGCCAGGGCGGCGGTCTTCCGCCTCGTCACGTCGAGCCGGCCCAGGGCGAGCCCGGCGAGCATGAGCGCGGTCCACACGATGATCGAGTAGGTGCCGTCGAGGACGAACGAGATGCCGCTGCCCGAGGACGACAGTGCGAGCGCCATGAGCCCGGCGACCAGGGCGGGTCCGGCGACGGCCAGGCTCGCGGCCCAGATGACGATCCTGGACACGCGCATGCCGATGAACAGGATCGCGAGCGCGTACACGGCGCCGTAGAACGTGAGGATCACCGCGATGCTCGTGCCGAGGAGCTCGAGCACGAGGCCGATCGCGAAGATCACCAGGCCGCGCGCGACCAGCCGCAGACGCGCGTGCGCCAGCTCGGGCCCGGCCGGGATGCGGGTGCGGCCGGTCATGATCGCGATCGAGATGCCCGCCAGCACGGCGAAGAGGATCGACGAGCGTCCGTTGACGAGGTCGACCCACGTCGAGGGGTCGTCCCAGCGCAGCTCACCGGGGAGGGCCGCGGTGTGCGCGGCCGCCATGCCGAGGACCGCGATCCCGCGGGCGATGTCGAGGGCCACGACGCGCGGGGCGCGCCCGAAGCTCCTCAGGCGGCCGGGCCCGGGCTGCGCTGTGGGCGGTGCCAGCGAGGCCACGAGCGTGTCCGGCCGCGGGGGCAGGGGCAGGGTCGTCGTCATGACGCGTTCCTTCGCGATGGAGCAGACGGGGCGCGCGACTGCACGCCCGGGCACGTCCAACGAAACGCTCAGGGTCAGCCCGGTGTCGCAGAGTGCTCCCGAACCTTACTGCTGAGCGGCTCGTCCCGGGCGTGACGTCTCGCCCGGGCTAGGTGCTCTCCCGCACGACGAGCGTCGCCGGCATCGTCACGGACTTCGTCGCGCTGCCGGCGACGATCTCGAGCAGGAGGGAGACCATCTCGGCGCTGATCCGGTCGAAGGGCTGGCGCATCGTCGTGAGGGGCGGGTCGAGGTTGACTGCGAGGCCGGAGTCGTCGAAACCGCCGACGGCGACGTCCTCGGGGATGCGCCGCCCGGCGCGCCGCAGCACGGTGATCGCGCCGGCGGCCATGGCGTCGGACGCCGCGAAGATGGCGTCGAGGTCCGGTGCGCGCTCGAGCAGCTCCGCCATCGCGGCCGCGCCGGACTCCGTGCCGTAGTCGCCGTGGGCGACCAGCGCGGGGTCGTAGTCCGCGCCGAGCTCCGCGCGGTAGCCCTCGAGGCGGTAGCGGCCACCGGGCAGGTCGAGCGGCCCGGTGATCGTCGCGATGCGCCGGCGGCCCCGCTCGCGCAGGTGCGACACCATCTCGCGGGCGCCGCCGGCCTCGTCGACCGAGACCGACGCGACGCGGTCGGTGCGCCCCAGGGGAAGTCCACAGGACACCATCGGCACGCCGCCCGCGAGGAGCTCGTCGAGCAGCGGCTCGTTCTCGTGGGAGGAGATGAGCATCGCGCCGTCGACGTGGCCGGCCTCGACGTAGGCGACGACGTTCTCCCGCTCCTTCGGCGTGCCCGCGACGAGGAGGGTGAGGGTCATCTCCCGGGCGGCCAGCGCCTCGGCCGCGCCGCGGAGCAGGGGGGCGTAGGTGGGGTCGGCGAACAGGCGGTCCTGCGGCTCGGCGAGGAGGAACGCGATGGCGTTCGCGCGGCCGGTGGCCAGCGAGCGGGCGTGCTGGTTGGCCCGGTAGCCGGTCTGCTTGATGGCCCGCTCGACGGCGTCCCGCGCCTCGGGGGAGACCCACTTGCCGCCGTTGAGGTAGCGCGAGACCGTGCCGCGCGAGACGCCGGCCTCCGCCGCGACGTCACGGATCGTCGGGCGGCGGCGCGCGGCCTCGCCAGCCGGTGCCGCGGTCGCCGTCGAGCTCGTGTTCACCGGGCAGACCATACGCCGCTCCGGGAGGTCACGGGAACGGACTGTGCCCGATCACAGTGGGACCAGCAGACCGAACATTCCCGATCGTTGTCGCACTTGACATCCCAGGCTGTGCGCGGTCACAGTATGGGCACGGCGCAGCGTCCGCGCCGGTTTCACCGAGGCGACGGAGCGTCATGTCGAACCACCCCTGGCCCACCCCCGCGACGATCGCGTACGGGGGTGACTACAACCCCGAGCAGTGGCCTCGGGAGGTGTGGGACGAGGACGTCGTCCTCATGCGCGAGGCCGGCGTGACGATGGTGAGCGTGGGCATCTTCTCCTGGGGGCTCCTCGAGCCGGAGGAGGGTGTCTTCGACTTCGCCTGGCTCGACGAGCTGCTCGACCTCCTCCACGCGAACGGCATCGCCGTGGACCTCGGCACACCGACCGCCTCACCGCCCGCCTGGTTCTTCGCCACCTACCCCCACGCGCTCGCCGTCGACAAGCACGGCGTGGTCCAGGGCTTCGGCTCGCGCGGCATGGCCTCCCACTCCGCGCCGGAGTACCGGCGGGCCGCCGCGCGCATCGCCGGCGAGCTCGCCCGCCGCTACGGCCAGCACCCCGCCGTCGTCATGTGGCACGTCCACAACGAGTACGGCGTGCCGGTGGGCGAGGACTTCTCCCCGAACGCCGTCGCCGCCTGGCGCGTGTGGCTGCAGGAGCGCTACGGCAGCCTCGACGCCCTCAACGCCGCCTGGGGCACCGCCTTCTGGGGGCAGCGCTACGGCCGCTGGGAGCACGTCGTCGCCCCCGCCGCCACCCCCACCACGGTGAACCCGGCGATGAAGCTCGACTGGGCCCGCTTCACCGACGACCAGCTGCGCGCCTGCTTCCGCGCCGAGCGCGACGCCATCCGCGCCCACGCCGACCAGCCGGTGACGACCAACTTCATGGCCCACCAGTCGTGGAACACCGACCTGTGGGCGTGGGCGCAGGAGGTGGACATCGTCTCCGACGACCACTACCTGTGGTCCCCGGACCCCGACGCCCACGTCGCGCTCGCGCTGTCCGCCGACCTCACCCGCTCGGTCGCCCGCGGGCGTCCGTGGATCCTCATGGAGCACTCGACCTCCGCCGTCAACTGGCAGGGGCGCAACATCGCCAAGCGCCCGGGGGAGATGCACCGCAACGCGCTCACCCACGTGGGCCGGGGCGCCGACGGGATCATGTTCTTCCAGTGGCGCGCCTCCCGCTCCGGCGCGGAGAAGTTCCACTCGGCGATGGTGCCCCACGCCGGGCCCACGAGCCGCATCTTCCGCGAGGTCGCCTCCCTGGGCGCGCGCCTCGGCGCCATCGGGGAGCTGCAGGACACCCGTGTGCGGGCGCAGGTCGCCGTGCTCTACGACTGGGAGTCGCTGTGGGCGCAGGACCTCGAGTGGCGTCCCTCGGACGCCCTGCAGTTCCGCGAGCGCATGCGCGCCTACTACGAGCGGCTGTGGCGTGACGGCGTTCAGGTCGACTTCGCCCACCCCGGCGACGACCTCTCCGGCTACCGCCTCGTCGTCGCCCCCGCCTCCTACCTCCTCACCGCGGCCCAGGGGGAGAACCTCACCCGCTACGTCGCCGGCGGCGGCACGCTTCTCGTCTCCTGCTTCGCGGCGGTCGTCGACGAGCACGACGCCGTGCACCACGGCGGCTTCGGCGCCCCGCTGCGCGAGGCGCTGGGCCTGACCGTGGAGGAGTTCCTCCCGATGCGCGAGGGGGAGAGCTGCGCCGTCGAGCTGGACGGGCGGACCCTCACCGCCGACGTGTGGGCCGAGGACCTCGCCGTCGACGGCGCGCAGGTCCGCGGCACCTACAGCGGCGGGCCCGCCGACGGCGCCCCCGCCGTCACCCGCCACGAGCACGGGGACGGCGTGGGCTGGTACGTGAGCACGCGCCTCGACGTCGCCGCGCTCGCCCCCGTTCTCGCGGCCGTGTACGACGACGCCGGGATCGCGCCGTCGTCGGCGCCCGAGGGTGTGGAGCTCATGACCCGCCACGGGGAGACGGCCGACTACGTCGTCGCCGTCAACCACCGCGACGACGCGGTCACCGTGCCCCTCGAGGGCACCGAGCTGCTCAGCGGCACGGACGTGACCGGCGTGCTCACGCTCCCGGCCGGCGAGGTGGCCGTGGTCCGCTCGACGCCCGGGGGTGGTCGCTGACGCGGGGCCGGGAGGCCCGTGGGGGGCGGTGAAGGACAGCAGCACGACGGTGGCCGCGACGACGTGGCCACCACCAGAGGTACCGAAGGTGCCCCTTCAGAGAGGAAGAGCAATGCGCAAGTATCTAGGAGTCGGTGCCTCGCTCGTGGCGACGGTCGCCCTGGTCGCGGCCTGCGGCAGCGACGACCCCGAGCCAGCGGAGAGCGCCGAGCCCGCCGCCACCCAGGAGCAGACCGGCGGGGGTGACGCGGAGGGCGCCGAGCTCGTCGTGTGGTCCGACGCCGAGCGCAACGAGGCCATCGCCGACGCCGCGGCGGCCTTCGAGGCCGACACCGGCGCCACCGTCACGGTGGTGCAGAAGAACTTCGAGGACCTGCGGGCGGACTTCCTCGCCCAGGTGCCCACCGGCGAGGGACCCGACATCACCGTCGGCGCCCACGACTGGCTCGGTGAGTTCGTCGAGTCCGGCGTCGTGGACACCATCGACCTCGGCGAGCGCGCCGCGGACTTCGAGCAGGTCACCCTCGACGCCCTCACCTACGACGGTCAGCTGTACGCCCTGCCCTACGCGCAGGAGACCGTCGCCCTCATCCAGAACGTCGACCTCGTCGGCGAGGAGACGCCCGAGACCTGGGACGAGCTCATCACCATGGCCGAGGACGCCGGCTTCGCCGAGCGGCCGATCGTCTTCTACACCAACGGCACGGAGGGGGACATGTACACCTCCTACGCCTTCCAGACCTCCTTCGGGGCACCGGTCTTCGTCCAGGACGAGGACGGTTCCTACACCAGCGAGGTCGGCCTCGGCGGCGACGCGGGCCTGGCCTACGCGCAGTGGCTCTACGACAACGGGCAGGCCGGCACCGGCTACTTCACCGACACGGTCGACTACGACATCGGCAACGAGCTCTTCGCCACCGGTGAGTCGCCCTTCATCGTCCAGGGCCCCTGGACCATCCCGACCTACCAGGACGCCGGCGTGGACGTCGCCGTCGGCCCGGTGCCGTCCGCCGGCGGGGAGACCGCCTCACCCTTCGTCGGTGTCCAGGGCTTCTACCTGTCCGCGCAGTCGGACAACGCGCTGCTCGCCAACGAGTTCCTCGCCAACTACATGTCCACCGACGAGGCGCAGCAGGCGCTCTACGAGGCGGACCCGCGCATCCCGGCCCTCACCGCCGTCGCGGAGGAGGTGGCCGACGACCCGGTCATCGCCGGCTTCCTGTCCTCCGCCCAGAACGGCGTGCCCATGCCGAACATCCCCGAGATGGGCGCCGTGTGGGAGTTCTGGAACCCCGTCCAGATCGCCCTCATCAAGGGTGAGGACCCGCAGGACGTCTGGCCGACCATGGTCAGCAACATCGAGTCCGCGATCGCCGACTGACAGCGCCTGCCGGGTCGGGGCGCAGCGCGCCCCGACCCGGCAGGCACAGACCCGAAGGAGTCGAGATGTCCGTCGGTCAGGAGGGCGTGACGCGCCCGTCCGCACCCACCGAGGGCCACGCCCGCAGCTGGAGAGGACCCGGCTGGGGCTTCCTGCTCAAGCTCGCCGTCATGATGGTGGTCAACGCCCTGGGCGTGGCCGCGATCCTGTCGGCCTACAGCGCCCGGTCCTGGGTCATCCTCGGCGTCCTCGTGCTGCTGCTCGTCCTGGCGGACTGGATCTACTTCACCCGCCGGGCCGTGCCGCTGAAGTACCTCTACCCGGGGCTCGTCTTCCTCGGGGTCTTCCAGATCTTCACGATGGGCTACACCGGCTACGTCGCCTTCACCAACTACGGCACCGGGCACCTCGGCTCGATGGAGCAGGCCGTGGACGCGGCCCTCATCCAGGACGAGCGCCGGGTCGAGGGCGCGCCCTCCTACCCGCTGGCCCTCGTCCGCGAGGGCGGGGAGCTCGGCTTCGCCGTCACCGGTGAGGACGGCGTCGTGCGGGTCGGCACCGAGGAGCAGCCGCTCACCCCGGTCTCCGGCGCCGTCGTCGACGAGCGCGGGGCCGCCGTCGAGGTCCCCGGCTGGGAGGTCGTCCCGCGCGCCGACCTCTTCACCGACGCGGGCCTGCAGGAGGCGGCCGCCGACCTGCGGGTGCCCGTCTCCGAGGACGCCGAGGACGGCGCCATCCGTACCCGCGAAGGCTCGACCGGCACGGTCTACACCTCGAGCCTCGAGTGGGACGAGGAGACGCGCACGCTCACCGACACCGAGACCGGCACCGTGTACTCCCCGGACGACCGCGGCAGCTTCGTCAGCCCGGAGGGCGACCGACTGGCAGCCGGCTGGTACGTGGGCGTGGGCTTCGACAACTTCGTGCGGGCCTTCACCGACGCCGACTACGCCGGGCCGCTCCTCAAGGTCACGCTGTGGACCTTCGCGTTCGCCGCCCTCACCGTGCTCACGAGCTTCGGGCTGGGCCTGCTCATCGCGCTCATCTACAACGACACCCGGGTGCGCGGACGCAAGGTGCTGCGCACCGTCTTCATCCTGCCCTACGCCTTCCCCGCGTTCATGTCCGCCCTGCTGTGGCGCGGCATGCTCAACCAGGAGTTCGGCGTTGTCAACGACTGGTTCTTCCTCGGGGCGGGCGTCCCGTGGCTCAGCGACCCGTGGCTGGCGAAGATCGCCGTCCTGTGGGTCAACCTGTGGCTGAGCTACCCGTACTGGCTGCTCGTCACCACCGGCGCGCTCCAGGCGCTGCCGACCGAGACGATGGAGGCGGCCCGCATCGACGGCGCCGGACGCTGGCGCCAGTTCCGCTCGATCACGCTGCCGCTGCTCATGGTCTCGACGGCGCCGCTGGCGATCTCCTCCTTCGCCTTCAACTTCAACAACTTCACGATCATCTACATGCTCACCGGCGGAGGCCCGGCCTTCCCCGGCGCCTCCGTGCCCCTCGGGTCCACCGACATCCTCATCTCCGCGATCTACCAGATCTCCGGTGTCTCGGGAGGCAGGGCCGACTACGGCCTGGCCAGCGCGCTGTCGATCATCGTGTTCATCGTCATCGGAGTGATCTCGGCCCTCGCCTTCCGCCGGACCCGCAAGCTCGAGGAGATCTAGCCATGGCCTCGCCGCAGAAGACCCCTCGCACGACCACCCGCCGGCGGCGCTGGTGGGCGGAGGTCGGCTGGAAGTACCCGGTCGCCGTCGTCGTCGTGTTCTACGCCGCCTTCCCCCTCGTCTACGCGCTGTCCGCGTCGCTCGACCCACGCGGCTCCCTGGCAGGGTCCTCGTCGCTGTTCAACGAGCTCAGCCAGGCGAACTACGCCGCGCTCGGCGGGACGATGTACTGGACGTGGGTGGCCAACACGCTGCTCGTGTGCAGCGCCGCCGCGGTGGGCGCGGTGCTCATGGGCGGCGCCGCCGCCTACGCCTTCTCCCGCTTCCGGTTCCGGGGACGGCGCGCCTCGCTCACCACGCTGCTCATCATCCAGATGTTCCCCCAGACGGTCGCCTTCGTCGCCGTCTTCCTGCTCCTCATCGCGCTGGGCGAGGTCGTGCCGCAGCTGGGCATCAACTCCAAGCTCGCGCTCATCTGCGTGTACCTGGGCGGGGCGCTGGGGGCCAACACCTTCCTCATGTACGGCTTCTTCAACACCATCCCCGTCGAGATCGACGAGGCCGCCCGCATCGACGGCGCCGGGCACGCGAAGATCTACTGGCAGATCATCGTCCCGCTCGTGACGCCGATCCTCGCCGTCGTCGGCCTGCTCGCCTTCATCTCCGCCTTCGGCGACTTCATCCTCGCGCGCATCGTCCTCACCGGGGAGGACAACTGGACGCTCGCGGTGGGGATGTACTAGTGGGTGTCCAACCAGCTCACCTCGCGGTGGGGACTGTTCGCGGCGGGCTCGATGGTCGCCGCCGTGCCCATCCTCGTGCTCTTCCTCTCCCTCCAGCGCTACATCGTCGGCGGGCTGTCCGCCGGCTCGGTCAAGGGCTGAGCACACCAGCACGACCTCCCGCGCGCCCGCGCGGGAGCAGATCGACGACGATCGACGGAAGGACTGACATGGCAGGACGCACAAGACGGGCGGCCGTGGTCGCCGCGGCCAGCGCCGCCCTCGTGGGTGGGGCGCTCGTCGCACCGGCCGGGGCCGACGACGGCCCCGTGGACGCGGGGATCACCGTGCCCCGGGTCGAGGGCATGGGCGAGGACTGGATCAACGGCGCCGACTTCTCCTCGGTGCTGTCCCTCGAGGAGAGCGGGGTGACCTTCCGCGACCTCACCGGGAACGAGGCCGACCTCTTCGAGGTGCTCGCCGACGCTGGCGTCAACTGGGCCCGGGTCCGCGTGTGGAACGAGCCCCACCTCGAGGCGGACCCGACCAAGGGCTACGGCGCCGGGAACGTGGACGCGGACCGCGCCACCGAGATCGGGGTGCGCGCCACCGACGCGGGCATGCGCGTGCTCGTGAACTTCCACTACTCCGACTTCTGGGCCCACCCGGGCCAGCAGTACGCGCCGCGGGCGTGGCGCGAGCTGAGCCACGAGGAGCGGGTGGAGGCGCTGTACGACTACACCGCCGAGACCCTCGAGCAGATGGAGGCTGCCGGCGTCGACGTCGGGATGGTCCAGATCGGCAACGAGACGACGAACGGGGAGATCGCCGGGACGCGCGGCTGGGACCAGACGGCCGAGCTCTTCGACGCCGGCTCGCGAGCCGTGCGCGACACCCTGGGCGACGACGTCAAGGTCGCCGTCCACTTCACCAACCCGGAGCGGGCGGGGCAGTACGCGTCCGTCGCCCGGGAGCTCGACGAGCGCGACGTCGACTACGACGTGTTCCTCAGCTCCTACTACGCCTTCTGGCACGGCACGCCGGAGAACCTGACGAGCGTGCTCGACCACGTCGCCACCACCTACGACAAGGAGGTGGCGGTCGCCGAGACGTCGTGGGCGTACACGCTCGAGGACGGGGACGGGTACCCCAACTCCGTGCGCAGCGTCGACGGGCCGTACTCGGCCTCCGTCCAGGGCCAGGCGCTCGCGGTGCGGGACGTCATGCAGGCCGTGGCCAACGTGTCCGACGGGCGCGGGATCGGCACCTTCTACTGGGAGCCCGCGTGGGTCCCGGTCGGCCCGCCCGAGGACGTCGAGGAGAACTGGGAGCTGTGGCAGCGCGACGGCTCCGGCTGGGCCACGACCTACTCCCAGGAGTTCTACGACCCCACCGGCGGCTGGTCCGAGGACCTCGACCCCGCCGACTGGGCCGACGACTTCGGCGGCTCCGGCTGGGACAACCAGGCACTCTTCGCCCACGACGGCACTCCGCTGGAGTCCCTGCGCGTCTACGAGTACGCCCGCACCGGCTCGGTGGCCCCGCGCGAGCTCGACGCCGTGAGCAGCCCGCAGCTGTCGGTGCTCGAGGGTGAGCCGGTGCTGCTCCCGGAGACGGTCTCGGTCTCCTACACCGACGGCACCACCGAGGAGCAGGGGGTCATCTGGCTCGACTCCACCGACTGGATCCTCGGCGCCGGCACCTACACGGTGCGCGGCACGACCGAGGCAGGTCACGCGGTGACCGCGACCGTCACCGTCCGGTCCGAGGGCGCCGAGGGCGTCAACCGCGTCGTCAACCCGGGCTTCGAGGACGGCGTGGAGCCGTGGACCGGCTCGGGCACCGGGTACACGATCAGCTCGACGAGCGACCCGCACGAGGGGGCCCGCTCGGCGCACTTCTACTCCGCGACGTCCTACAGCTTCTCGATCGAGCAGGTGCTCCGGGACGTCCCGCCTGGTGAGTACCGGCTCTCCGCCGTGGCCCACGGTGGCGACGCCGGCCCGGAGGACGCGATGAGCATCTCCGCGGCCTCGGGCATCTCGACCGTGTCCGCGGACTTCACCATCGACGGGTGGCAGAGCTGGCAGCACCCGCAGACAGAGCCGATCACCGTCGGGGCCGACGGCGTCGTGACGATCCGCGCGGACCTCAGCCTCAGCGGGGGAGCGTGGGGCGCGCTCGACACCTTCTCGCTCGTCGCGGTGGCCGAGGACGCCGCCCCGGCGGACACGACGGCGCTCGTCGAGCTCGTCACGGCCGCCGAGGCCCTGGACCGGGAGGCGTACACGGAGGAGTCGCTGGCCGTGCTCGACTCCGCGCTCACGCGCGCCGGCTTCGTCCTCGACTCGCCCGCTCCCGGCCAGGCGAGCGTGGACGCCGCGGTCCTCGAGCTGCAGGCGGCGCTGGACGCGCTCGCGGAGCGGCCCGACCCGACCGACCCGCCGACGGACGGCCCCACCGACCCGTCGACGGACCCGACTGACCCCGTCGCGCCGCCGACCGAGGACGCCGACGCGGAAGGCCCCGCTGACCGGCCCGGCACGGGTGGCGGCAACGGCGAGCTGCCCCGCACCGGCGTCACCCTGCCGCTGCTCACGGTCACCCTCCTCCTCGGACTCGGTGCCACGGTGCTCGTCGCGCGCCGCCGGGTGAGCGGGCAGGAGTAGCGCAGGCGAACGGACCGTGGCCACCCAGCGGGGTGGCCACGGCCCGTTGGTCGTTCAGCGACCGAGGAGGCGGGCGAGGAAGCCGCTGTCGGCCTTCTCGTGGCCCTGGCAGCGCTCGGCGGGCGGCACGTCACGCATGACGTCGTCCACGTGCTCGCCGCAGCCGGCCCAGGTCGTCTTCTGGCAGGTCCTGCAGGTCACCGGTCGGCACATCTCGGGGTTCTCCTTCTGGGGTGGTGGTCAGGCGAGGGACAGGAAGAGCTTCTCGAGCTCGACGGTCGTGAGACCTTCGCGCTCCTGGGTGCTGTCGGGGTCCGCGAGGCACTCCTCCATCGCCGTGGCGACGACGGCGAAGCCGGCACGGTTGAGCGCGTGGGTGACCGCGGCGAGCTGGGTGAGGACGTCGCGGCAGTCCGCCTGGCCGTCGACGGCGGCGATGACGCCGTCGAGCTGGCCGCGGGCACGGCGCAGGCGGTTGAGGACGCGGCGCCGGGCGGCGTCGTCGGGGGTCTTCATTGGCTGGTCTCCCTGTGCTCAGGCGGGCTGGTGGACGCGGGGGGCGAGGAGCGCGGCGCCCCGCTCACCGAGGACGGCGCGCAGGGTCGACGTGCCGCCGGACAGCGAGGCGGAGTCGAACCCGGCCTGCGCGAGCACCCGGTGGGCGATGGCGGAGCGCACGCCGGAGGCGCACATGACGCGCACCGGCCGGCCGGCGGCGGCCTCCCGGACCTCCTCGAGGCGTCCGCGCAGCTCGGTGTGGGGGATGTGGAGCGCGCCGGGCAGCATGCCGGTCGCGACCTCGCCGGCGCTGCGGACGTCGAGGACGAGCGAGCCGGCGAGGACCTCGTCGACGTCGCGGGCGTCCCACAGCCGCAGCGTGCCGTCCAGGACGTTCGCACCGACCATGCCGACGAGGTTGACCGCGTCCTTCGCCTGCCCGTAGGGCGGGGAGTAGGCGAGGTCGAGGTCGATGAGGTCGGCCACCTCTGCCCGGTGGCGGATCGCGGTGGCGAGGACGTCGATGCGCTTGTCGACGCCGTCGGTGCCCACCGCCTGCGCCCCGAGCAGGAGTCCGTCCTCCTCGCGGACGTGCACGACGAGGTGGACCTGGTCGGCGCCGGGGAAGTAGCCGGCGTGCTGGTTGGGGTGCAGGTGCAGGGTGCGGTAGGCGATCCCGGCGTCGTCGAGAGCGCCGCGGTTGGCGCCCGTCATCGCCGCCGTCAGCCCGCCGGCACGGACGATCGCGGTGCCCAGCGGCTGGGGCACGGGGCGGGCCGCGTGCGGGCGCAGGATGTGGTCGGCGACGAGGCGGCCGGCGCGGTTGGCGGGTCCCGCCAGGGCCACCGGGCGGCGCACACCGGTGACCGGGTCGGTGCTCACCGTCGCGTCACCGACGGCCCACACGCCGGGCAGGGACGTGCGGCCGTGCTCGTCGACGACGATGGCGCCGCGCTCGGTGGCCACCCCGGCGCGCTCGAAGACCTCGGTGTCGGGGCGCACGCCGACCGACAGGACGACGAGGTCGGCCGCCAAGCGGGTGCCGTCGGCGAGGACGACGACGTCGTGGTCCGCGCCGGTGACGACCTCCTGGGCGCCGGTCCCGGCGTGGACGGCGATCCCGAGCCGACGCAGCTCCTCGGTGACCAGCCACGCGAGCTCCGCCTCGAGCGGCGGCAGCACGTGCGGCGCGAGCTCGACGAGCGTGGTGTCCAGGCCCTGCGCGGCGAGCGCCTCGGCAGCCTCGACGCCGATGAACCCGGCTCCGAGGACGACGGCGCGGCGGGCGCCCCCGTCGACCTGCTCCCGCAGGGCGACGGCGTCGTCGACGGTGCGCAGGGTGCGCACGCGCGAGGAGTCGAGACCGGGCAGCGGGGGGCGCACGGCACGGGCGCCGGGGGAGAGGACGAGTGCGTCGTAGGCGAGGCGCTCCTCACCGCGGTCGGTGCGCACGAGCACCTCGCGGGCCTCGGCGTCGAGGCCGACGACCTCGTGGCCGGGACGCACGTCGAGGTCGAGAGCGGCGCGCAGCCGCTCGGGGGTCTGGACGAGGAGGCTGCCGGCCTCGGCGATCTCGCCGCCCACGTAGTAGGGCAGGCCGCAGTTGGCGAAGGAGACGTGCTCCCCGCGCTCCAGGACGACGATCTCCGCGCTCTCGTCGAGCCGGCGCGCGCGGGCGGCACAGCTCATGCCGCCGGCCACGCCGCCGACGACGACGATGCGGGTGGGGGAGGAAGTGTTCATGTGACGACAATATACCCCAGGGGGTATCGGTGCGCGGGTGCGCGGCATGACGTCCGCCACGTCCGTGTCAGGCCGACGGTGCGGTCGCAGCCGCCGGGACGGGGAGGTCGGACGGACCATGATGCGAGATGTCCCGACGGACGTCACCGGGCCGGTGAGGGCAGGGACGAGGATGGGCGCAGCGGCCAGGCCGGCCGTCCCGTCCACCGAGAGGTCACACCATGAGCGTCACCGACGAGCTCCTCCGCAACGCCGAGGCCTACGCCGCCGGCTTCACCAAGGGCGACCTGCCGATGCCGCCGGCGCGTCACGTCGCCGTCGTCGCCTGCATGGACGCGCGGCTCAACCCCTTCGGCCTGCTCGGGCTGGAGGAGGGCGACGCCCACGTCATCCGCAACGCCGGCGGGGTCGTCACCGAGGACGAGATCCGCTCGCTCGTCATCAGCCAGCGTCTCCTCGGGACCCGCGAGATCATCCTCGTCCACCACACCGACTGCGGGATGCTCACCTTCACCGACGACGACTTCAAGGCCCAGATCGAGGCCGACACCGGCATCCGGCCGCCGTGGTCGCCCGAGTCCTTCCGCGACCCGTCCGAGGACGTGCGCCAGTCCCTCGCGCGGATCACCGCGAACCCCTTCGTCCCGTACAAGGACCAGGTCCGCGGCTTCGTCTACTCCGTCACCGACGGGACGCTCACCGAGGTCAGGTAGTGCGACGGGCCGGCGCGGGCGCGGCGGGACTAGCCTCTGGGCATGACCCGGACGGTCGCGGAGAAGATGGGGGTACGGGCGGGCGCCCGCGCGCACGTCGTCGGGGCGCCGGCCGAGGCCCTCGCCGCCCTGCGGCTGCCCGGGCTCGAGCACGTCGCGGACGGTGAGGTCGACTACGCGCACCTCTTCGTCACCCGCCAGGAGGAGCTGCGCGCCGCACTCCCGCCGCTGCGGGACCGGCTGGCAACGGGCGGCACGCTGTGGGTCTCCTGGCCCAAGGGTGGGCGGCTGGGCACGGACCTCACCATCAGGTCGGTCATCGCCCTCGGCTACGACGCGGGCCTCGTCGAGAGCACGTGCCTGCGCGTGGACGACACGTGGGCGGCGCTGCGGTTCACCCGTCCCAAACCTGGGAAGGCCTATCACAACAGCTACGGCACCCTACCGGGAGGCTGAGCGGGACAAGGGGGCTCCGGAGCGGCCGGGCCGCCCCGGAGCCCCGGTCGTCAGCGGAGGGGCACGTGGGAGGCCAGCTCGACCAGGCCGGAGACCGCGTGAGGCCTGGAGGTGGCGTCTGAGATTCATGGCGGGGATCCGTTCGGTACGCGGGGTGCTCGGTTCAGCGGCTGGTGGCGCGTGCGGCGGCGTCGATGATGTCGGCGACCGCAGCCGGGCCTGAGACGGACACGGCGTGGGACGCGTCGATCTCGGTGGCGTGCGAGCCGGCGCGCTCGGCCATGAAGCGCACGGAGTCGCCGGGGACCGCGAGGTCCTGGGTCGTGATGAGGGCCCAGCTCGGGATGGTCCTCCAGGCCGCCCTCGTCGCCCGGATCCAGGCCTGCGCGGACCGTGACGTCGAGCGGGCCGAGGCGATCGCCGCCAGGACGTGGAGCACGCTCCCGGCCGTCGAGTGACCGGTGGTGCCGCACCACGCGCGCTGATGGTCGGCGTCGCCACGCCTTCTGCAGCGGTGGAGGCGGTTCGAGGCGACGTCCGACGGCGCCGGTCCCTCTCTCAGCCGGTGAGGCGGTCCGCCCAGCGCCGTCCGGCGTCGCCGCCCCACGCGTCCCAGGCCACGCGTCCGGGGGAGGGGAAGCCGGGGGTGTTGCCGCGGAAGCGGGGGGCGTCGCGGTCGACGACGTGCCGGGCGAAGTAGGCGTGCATCTTCGCCAGGTCCTCCTCGCTCACGTCCTCACCTCGGGCGAGCTGGTAGGCGCGGCCCCGCCCGACGTCGGTGAAGCCCTTGCCCGCCTTCCCCTCCTCGATCCAGCGGACGGCCCTCGCAGCGGCCTGCTGCACGCCCTTGGGTGGTGTGGGCACGGCTCAGCCCTCCTTCGTCAGGGCCTCGGGCCGGTGCGCGGCGCGCTTCCCGCTCTTCTCGGACTCCACGATGTGCATCGGCTCGTCCTCGCTGGCGGTGAAGTGCTGGCCCGCCAGCTGGAAGTCCTTCGTGCGGGTGTCGACGACGACGCCGTGGGTGACCCCCTGCGGCGTGTTCCACGAGACGCGGTCGCCCTCGGACAGTGCCATGGCTCCTCCAGTCGGTCGGGGCCACCACGGTGGCACAGGCGCCGACCACCGGCACGCCCTCGCAGCGCGCGCTCGCCGACGGCGTGTCACCGTGGCCCCCGAGCGGTGCTACCGAGACGTCAGGGAGAGCGGGATGAGCGAGGAGAGACGCCGGGAGCTCGGCGAGACGGACTTCCCGGTCGAGCAGCACCTTCAGGAGGCCTTCGACCGGACGATGGAGGAGGGTGCCGAGCGGCTGCACCGGACCGTCCGCTCCGTCGTCATCACCGGGATGTTCGGCGGCATGGAGGTGGGGCTCGGTGTCATGGCCTACCTGGCCGTGCTCCACGAGACCGACAGCCACCTCCTCGCCGGGCTCGCCTTCGGGATCGGCTTCATCGCCGTGCTCCTCGCGCACAGCGAGCTGTTCACCGAGGACTTCCTCGTGCCGATCATGGGCCTGGCCACCCGTCAGGCGAGCATCTGGCAGCTGGGCAAGCTGTGGGCGGGGACGCTGCTGGCCAACCTCGTGGGCGGCTGGCTCTTCATGTGGATCGTCGTCCAGGCCTTCCCGCAGTGGTCGGAGGTGCTCGAGGAGTCCGCCCGGCACTTCGTCGACGCCCCCTTCACGCTGCAGGCGGTCTGCCTCGCGGTCCTCGGCGGCAGCACCATGACGCTGATGACCCGCATGCAGAAGGGCACGGACTCCGACATCGTCCGGGTCGTGGCGGGCCTCGCCGGCGGCTTCCTGCTCGCCGGGCTCCAGCTCTTCCACTCCATCCTGGACTCGCTGCTGGTCTTCGGCGCCATCCATGCGGGCGCCGACATCGCCCTCGTCGACTGGCTCGCCTGGTTCGGCTACACCGTGCTGTTCAACGTGCTCGGTGGCGTCGCGCTCGTCACGGCGCTGCGCGTGGTGAGGACCAAGGAGCTGGTGGAGCACTGGCGCGAGCAGTCACCGGCCGATCCGGACTCCCGTCACGGCCGGTGACTGCCTCGCGTCACCAGCGCGGGTGGATGGCCGCGCGCAGGTCGCGGTCGTAGATGGTGCAGACCGCGTCGTCGAGCTCGGGCGGCAGCTCGAGGGAGCCGGCCGCGGCGTTGGCGCGGGCCTGCTCGGGGTTGCGGGCGCCGGGGATGACGGAGGAGACGCCGTCCTGGGAGGCAGCCCAGGCGAGCGCGACCTGTGCCGTCGTCGCCTGCGGGACGAGGAGGCGGGCCACGGAGGCGAACTCGGCGGCGGCGCGCACGCCGGTCTCGAAGTCGACGCCGGAGAAGGTCTCGCCCACGTCGAAGGCCTCACCGTGGCGGTTGAAGCTGCGGTGGTCGTTCTCCGCGAAGGTCGTCTCGGGGGTGTAGCGCCCCGACAGCAGCCCGCTCGCGAGCGGGACACGGGCGATGATCCCGACGCCGGCCTCGCGGGCGGCCGGCAGCACCTGCTCCAGCGGCTTGAGGCGGAAGGCGTTGAGGATGATCTGCACGGTCGCGACGTGGGGACGCGCGATCGCGGCCAGCGCCTCCTCGGCCGTCTCGACACTCACGCCGTAGGCGGCGGTGACGCCCTCCTCGACGAGGGTGTCGAGGTCGTCGAAGACGCGGTCGATGCCGTACACCGCCGTGGGCGGGCAGTGCAGCTGGACGAGGTCCAGGGTCTCGACGCCGAGGTTGCGGCGCGAGCGGTCGGTCCACGCCCGGAAATTGTCCATCGAGTAGTTCTCGGGCTCCTGCGGCAGGCGCCGACCCATCTTCGTCGCGACCGTGACGTCCGTGCCGGGGTTGGCGCGCCGCCACTGCGCGATGATCGACTCGCTGCGGCCGTCGCCGTAGACGTCGGCGGTGTCGAAGAAGGTGACACCGGCCTGCGCGGAGGCGTCGAGGACGGCGAGGGCGTCGGCCTCGGCCACGTCCCCCCAGTCCGCGCCGAGCTGCCAGGTGCCGAGGCCGATGGCCGAGACGGTGCGGCCGGTCCGGCCCAGGGTGCGCGTCTGCATGCTTCTCCTTCGATGCGGGTTGGGGGTGCGCCCAGGTTACCGGGGCCCCTGCGATGTGCTCGCGACGGCCCTGTGGTGGGATGGACGGGTCGGCGCAGATCCGGCGCCGCCGGCCTCCGGGCCGCCCCGTGTGCGAAGGAGAGACCCATGCCCAACCCCGTGGTCAACAAGGCGAGCACCGAGTGGAACGGCGAGCTGTTCACCGGTTCCGGCACCACCACCCTGGAGACCTCCGGCAAGGCGACCTTCGACGTCGCGTGGCAGTCCCGCGGTGAGCAGGAGGGCGGGACGACCACCCCCGAGGAGCTCATCGCAGCGGCCCACGCGACCTGCTACGCCATGCAGTTCTCCAACATGCTCAAGGAGAACGGCACCCCGCCCACCCAGCTCAACACGAGCGCGGCGGTCACCTTCGTCGCGGGCACCGGCATCACCGGCATCGAGCTCACCGTCCGCGGCACCGTCGAGGGCATCGACGCCGCGACCTTCGACGAGCTCGCCCGCAAGGCCAAGGAGACCTGCCCGGTGAGCCAGGCGCTCGCGGGCACGGAGATCACCCTGGCCGACGTCCAGCTCGCCTGAGCTAGAGCCAACCCCCCTCACCCGCGAATACGCACATACGGTCACCAGGCGGCGGGTTCCGCCCGTCCAGGTGACCGTATGTGCGTACTCGGCGGAAGTGGTGTGGCGGGGGGCGCCGGTGGGCACGGATAGCCTGGGGGCATGGCGAGCACCTTGACCGTGGCCGACGTCGTCGGCCTCCTCGAGCAGCGATACCCGCCGCGGACGGCGGAGGGCTGGGACGCCGTCGGCCTCGTCGCCGGTGACCCCGACGCGCCGGTGCGGACGGTGATGTTCGCCGTCGACCCCGTCCAGGCCGTCGCCGACGAGGCGATCGCCGCCGGCGTGGACCTGCTCGTCACCCACCACCCGCTCTACCTGCGCGGGACCACCTCGGTGGCCGCGACCACCCCCAAGGGGCGGGTGGTCCACGACCTCGTCCGCGCGGGCTGCGCGCTGTACACCGCGCACACCAACGCCGACTCCGCGGCCGGGGGAGTGGCCGACGCGCTCGCCGACCTCCTCGACCTGAGCGAGCGCCATCCCCTCACCCCGCACGACGCCGCCGCGCTCGACACGCTCACCGTGTTCGTCCCCCGTGAGGACACCGCCGCCGTCCTCGACGCGCTCGCCGCCGCCGGCGCGGGCGCCATCGGCGACTACGACCGCTGCGCCTTCACCGTCGCCGGCCAGGGCACCTTCCGACCCGGCGCCGCCGCCAACCCCACGATCGGCGCGCGCGGAGAGGTGACCGAGGTGGCCGAGGACCGCCTCGAGATGACCGTGCCGCGCGAGCGGCGGGCCGCCGTGCTCGCCGCGCTGCGCGCCGCCCACCCCTACGAGGAGCCGGCCTTCTCCGTCCTCGAGCACGCCACCCGCCCGGCGGGCACGGGCATCGGCCGCATCGGCACCCTCCCGGCGCGCACCACGCTGCGCGCGCTGGCCGAGCGCGTCGCCGCGGCCCTGCCCGCCACGGCGCAGGGCATCCGCGTGGCGGGGGACCTGGACGCCGAGGTCAGCCGGGTCGCGGTGTGCGGCGGCTCGGGCGACTCGCTGCTCGGCACGGTCCGCGCCCTGGGCGCCGACGTCTACCTCACCGCCGACCTGCGCCACCACCCGGCCTCCGAGGCCCTGGAGGCCGGCCCGCCCTACCTCATCGACGCCACCCACTGGGCCAGCGAGTGGCCCTGGCTGCCCGTCGCGGCGGCCCGGCTGGAGGCGGACGCGCGCGAGAGCGGCGCCCCGCTGCGCACCCGGGTGAGCACGATCGTCACAGACCCGTGGACGCTGCGCCTCGGCGCCCCTGACAATGGCACCACGACCGACAACGAGGGAGTCACCCCGTGACCACAGCCCCGGTGGCCGACCAGCACCGACTGCTCGACATCCAGACGCTCGACACGCGCGCCGCGAAGCTGGCCCACCAGCGCCGCACGCTGCGCGTGCTCGAGACGATCGCCGAGCTCGAGAGCCGGCTCGAGGACCTGCGCGGCGCGCAGGTGGAGGAGCGCACGGTCGTCGGTGACATCCGCCGTGAGGTCGCCAAGGCGGAGTCCGACGTCGAGCAGGTGCGCCAGCGCGCCGCCCGTCACCAGGCCCGCCTCGACTCCGGTGCGGTCTCCGCCAAGGAGGCCCAGGCGCTGCAGGCCGAGCTCGAGCAGCTCGCCCGCCGCCAGGGCGACCTGGAGGAGGCCGAGCTGGAGGTCATGGAGCGCCTCGAGGAGGCCGAGTCCCGCCTCGCCGAGCTCGGCGAGCAGGAGGCCGCCATCGCCGCGGACGTCGCCCGGCACGTCGCGGCCCGCGACGCCGAGTGGAGCACCATCGACGGCCAGCTCGAGTCCGTCGCCCGGGAGCGCGCCGCCGCCGCGGACCAGACCGACGCCGGGCTGCTGGCCCTGTACGACCGCGTGCGGGAACGCACCGGTGGCCTGGCCGCGGTCGCGCTGTACGGGTCGCGCACCGAGGGCACCCAGCTCGACTTCTCCCTCACCGAGCTCGACGCCATCCACTCGGCGCCCGCCGAGCAGGTCGTCCAGCACGAGGACTACGGCTACATCATCGTGAGGATGGAACCGAAGTGAGCCAGGCCAGCCTCTTCGACACCGAGCCCACCGCCGCCGCGGAGGGCACGGCCGAGCGGGGGCTGGCCGCCTCCGGGCGGGTCCTCGTCGTCGAGGCCGACGGCGGCTCCCGCGGCAACCCGGGACCCGCCGGGTACGGGGCGCTCGTGCGGGAAGGGGACACCGTGCTCGCCGAGCGGGCCGAGTACCTCGGTGAGTGCTCGAACAACGTCGCCGAGTACAGCGGTCTCGTCGCCGGGCTGCGGGCCGCGGCGCAGATCGACCCGACGGCTCAGGTGGAGGTCCGCATGGACTCCCGGCTGGTCGTCGAGCAGATGTCGGGCCGCTGGAAGATCAAGCACGCCGACATGCGGCGCCTCGCCGACGAGGCCCGCGGCATCCTGCCCGCCGGCCAGGTGACCTACACGTGGGTCCCGCGCGCGGAGAACTCCGCCGCCGACGCGCTCGCGAACGCCGCCATGGACAGCCGCGGCACCATCACGACCACCTACTCCGCCGACCCCCCTGCCGCCGACAGCGCACTTGTTACCGGCGGCCCCCCGCCCGCCGACAGCGCACTTGCTACCGGCGGCCCCCCGCCCGCCGACAGCGCACTTACCGCCGACAGCGCACTTGCCCACGCCGGCGCACCCTCCGACGACGACGAGGAGCCGCCGATCCCCGACGTCGACACGGAGGCGCCCTCGCTCGCGGACCCCGAGGCGATGACGATCGTCCTCGTCAGCCCGGGCTGGGCCCCGCGCGACGGCGAGGAGGACCCCGAGCTCACCGACGAGGGCCTGGAGCTGGCCGGCGCCGCGGCGGCCGTCGTCGACACGATCGGCGACACGCTGTGGCCGCACCTGGCCCGTCCGACCATGCTGCTCGCCTCCCCGCTCGTCCGTGCCCAGCAGACCGCCGAGCTCATCAGCGAGGTCGCCGACCTCGGCCTGCCGACCGTCGACGACGACTTCGCGGCGACGGCGCCCGGGGAGTCCCGCGAGGACGTCGCCGCCCGGGTGACCCGCGCCCTGGAGTGGCTGGACGAGACCTGCGGGGGCTGCACCGTCGTCGTCGCGGCCCACGCGGACGTCATCGCCGCCGTCATCGGCACGGTGGTCGAGGCGCCGACGGCGGCGTGGGACGTGTTCCGCATCGCGCCGGGGACGATCAGCGTCGTGCGCCGGTGGAGCGGGCGCGGCGAGGTCCACGTCATGGGGTGCCCGGCGCGTCTGGTGGGGGGCCCGGTCGGCTAGACTCGGCGGGCGGATGAGTCGGCCAGGCGGTCGCGGCGCCCCTCGGGGCGACGAGGAACGTCCGGGCTCCGTAGAGCAGGGTGGTGGGTAACGCCCACCCGGGGTGACCCGCGGGACAGTGCCACAGAAAACAGACCGCCGTCGCAGCCTCCGGGCCGCGGCGGTAAGGGTGAAACGGTGGTGTAAGAGACCACCAGCGTGCCGGGTGACCGGTACGGCTCGGTAAACCCCACCCGGAGCAAGACCAGACAGCAGGCGCCTGAGGGCTGCTCGCCCGAGCCTGCGGGTAGGTCGCTGGAGGCGTGCGGCAACGTACGTCGTAGATGGATGGCCGCCACCGCGGCCCGGCAACGGGCTGCGGGACAGAACCCGGCGTACCGGCCGACTCATCCGCCCTCCGGGCCGGTCCGCCCACGGGCAGACCGGTGACCACGTGGTCCACAGGTTCCCGTCGTGCTCGCGCCGTCCACAGGCCGGGCTCCCGCGGCCACGCGCGTCGGCCGGTCGCGACATCCTGGGGATCGCCGGTGGGTCCGTCCACCGTGAGCCGCAGGAGGTCCCGTGCGAGTCCGCCCAGCCACCGTCATGGTCACTGCCCTCGTTCTCGTGCTCGCCGGGTGCGGCCCCGGGCCCGAGCCCCCGCGGGAACCGCCGTCGCCGACGCCGAGCCCCAGCCGCAGCGCCGAGCCGCCCACCACGCCGCAGCCAGACCCGGACACCGCCGCTCCCGAGGGTCCGACCCTGCCCCCGGAGCTCGCCGCACGCATGCCGCCCGAGGAGGAGATCGACGGCCTGGTGCTGGAGGCCGAGGCGGCCTACGTCGACCACCGTGCGGCGTACGACGCCGCGGCGAGGACGGGGTTCACCGACCCCGACCTCGTCGAGGAGCTCGTCGCCACCGCCACCGGTGACGTCCGTGAGGCGCTGGAGGTCGAGGCGGCAGCGATCGCCGAGGCCGGCCGGCTGGTGGACGGTGGCGCCGAGGTGCTCGGCATGGAGCTGCACTCCCTCCTCGTGCCGGAGGCGGACGGCACCGGGTTCGGTGTCGCGCTCGACGTGTGCCTGCGCATCGAGGGTGCCCTGGAGGAGAGTGACGGCACCGTGGTCTACGAGCTCGACGGCGATCCGGTCCATCTCGTCGTGCGGCTCACCGACCACGAGGGGACGTGGCTCGTGGCCAGCCAGAGCGTGCAGGAGGGCCCGTGCCCCGAGGGGCTCGGCCCCTGACCGCGGTGGTGCGGGCGGGCGGCTCGGCCGCCGCGGCTCCGTGCGCCGCCGCGGGTCCGTGCGCCGCCGCGAGCGCGCGACGGCGCCCGCCCGCGACTACCGTCGACCACGAGCACGGCCTCGACCCGGGAGGACGACATGCGCACGGACCTCGTCCAGGACGCCGCAGCGACCGTCGTCGCCGGCGTGGGCGCCTCCTGGGTGATGAACCGGGCGACCACCGCCTTCCAGGCACGGCAGTCCGCGGAGTCGAGGCGGCGGGAGGAGGAGGCGAGCAGCGACGTCGCCTACGCGGCGCTCGTCCAGCAGGCGGCTGCCCTCGTCGGCGGACGGCTGGACCCGGGGACCGCGGAGAGGCTCGGCCTCGCCTTCCACTACGCCATGGGCACCGCCCTCGTCCCCGGCTACGTCCTCCTGCGCCGTCGCCTCGGCCTGCGGCCGGTGCCGGCGGGGCTCGTCCTCGGCCTGTCCGTCTCCGTCGTCGTCGACGAGGTCGCCAACCCGCTCGTGGGCTCCGCGGCGCCGCCCGGGGACTACCCGCTCGCGTCGCACCTGCGAGGACTGGTCGGGCACGTCGCCTTCGGGCTTGCCGTGCCCGTCCTCTTCGAGGCGACGACGGCGCTGCTCCGCCGGCTCAGTCGTCCTTGACCGCCGTGATGCTGTACGTCGTGGGCACCCTCTGACGCAGCGGCTCCGGGAAGGCCCACGCGCCGTCGGTCTCCTCCATGAGGGGGTGCGCCGGCCACGGGACCGTCTGCTGCTCGCCCATGCTCGTGATCCGCAGTCCCGCCCCGAGCAGCGAGCCGATGATCTCGGCCAGCGAGTGGGGCCACTCGTACGTGCGCGGGTGCTCGATCGGCTGCTCGTCACCGGTGTAGGAGTACGTGTCCACCCAGGTCTGGGACAGCCCCGACGGGAAGTACCGGTGCCGCACGGCGAGCAGATCGCTGCGTTCGTCGTCGAGGGTGTAGAGCATCGGGTGACCGTCCCGGATGAAGAAGGTGCCGCCGGGGCGCAGGAGACGGGCGATGCTGCGTGCCCAGGAGGTGAGGTCGGGCAGCCAGGTGACCGTGCCGATGCTCGTGTAGACGACGTCGAAGGTGTCGTCCAGGGCGTCGGCCGCGTGCTGGACGTCAGCCTCGACGAAGCGCGCCTCGAGCCCGCAGTCCCGCGCGAGCTCGCGGGCGATCTCCAGGCTCCGGGACGACAGGTCCATCCCGGTGACGCGCGCACCGAGCCGGGCGAGGGACAGCGTGTCCTTCCCGACGTGGCACTGGAGGTGGACGACGTCGAGGCCGGCGACGGTCCCGCCCGGCAGGTGCGGCCCGAGGATCGCGAGGTCCTCGGCGGTGACGTCGCTGATGAGGCCCGGATCGGCGACGAACCCGGGGAGGTCGTACATCGCGGAGCCGGCGTGGATGTCGGCGCGGTCGTCCCAGTTCTCCCGGTTCGCGCGCAGGGCGGCCTCGGGGGTGACGAGGACGTCCGTGCCGGCCGGGGCGTCGGCGGTCGCGTCGTCGCCGGTCGGCGGGCGGGTGCTCATGGCGGGGACGGTACCGCCGCAGAGGATCGCGGCCCAGCAGTTTTCGCGGCCGCTCCCCGAGGCGCTGACCCGGCGCGCTCGCTCACCCCGCGCCGGTCGGCGCCGCGAGCCGAGCGAGCGTCACCACGTGCTCCCCGCCGCCGTCGTCCACCTGCGTCCACGCGAGGTAGGGGCCACCGCACACGATGGTTGCGTCGCCGGCGACGGCGGGCAGCGCGCCGGCCCGACCGGTGGCGGGGTGCAGGACGTAGGTCGTGGCGGGCCCGCCGGTGGAGGAGGCCGCCCACACGACGTGCTCACCGCACACCGCCAGCGAGGAGGGGACGACGCTGGTGCCGGGTGCGGCGACGAGGCGCTGGACCGCGGACCGCCCGGTCGTCCCGACGTAGACGTCCGTCTGGTCCGCCCACGCGAGGACCTGGCCGCCACCGGCGGCCAGCTGCGACACCGTGCCACCGTGCAGCTCCACGAGCGTGCGGGTGTCCCCACCCGGCGTGACGACGTCGATGCTCGTCTGCGCGGCGAGGGGGCCGCCGTCCTCGTCCACGCCGACGACGTCCCTGTCCTCCACGCGCACGGTGACCCAGCCGTCGGCCGCTCCGGCGGGCATGGTGGCGAGCTCGGCCTCCGTCCGCAGCTCCCCGCCCGACACCGGCACGGAGACGAGGCGGGTCCGCAGCGTGCCGTCCTCCCGCTCCTCGACCGTCTCCCAGCCGACACGGTCCCCGGCGGCTGTCAGCCGCGGGTGCCCCGCGAGGCCGGGCAGCTCCCCGGCGGGGAACAGCTGCTCCGAGCGGGCCAGCAGGACGGGGGCGGCCCCGGGGCGGGCGACCATGCGCCAGTCCGAGGTGCCGGCCTGCAGGCCCGTGGTCTCGTGCCACGCCGGTGACCCGCCGGCGAAGGTCGCGCTCACCACCTGGCGGTGCGCGTCGCCCGGGACGAGAGCCTCGGTGCTCCCCAGGGGGTCCAGCCCCTCCTCCGTCCACAGGTGGACCGGCGTCGTCGCGAGCAGCTCGAGCGCGGCGCCGTCGAAGGAGCCCGGGTCGGTGGTCGAGATGAGCACCTCCCCGGACGGGGAGACGGCGCGCGGGGTCACCGTCGCGTCCTCACCCTCGCGGTAGCTCAGCGTGCGGAGGACCTCCACGGTCACCTCCGCAGCGTCGTCCGGCGCGGGGATGTCGAGCTCGGTGACGCTCAGCGGCGAACCGTCCGGCCCGGTGAGCGCGGGGGACGCGGCCGGCGTGTCGGTCGGTGCGACAGCCGCCTCCGCGGGCGGGGCGTTTCGCCCGGCGGCGACTGCCGTCGGGTCCGCGCCGTCGCAGGCGCTGACGGCGAGGACGGCGAGCGTCCCCAGGGCCAGAAGTCGGTGTCGCGGCACGTGTCCCCCCTGTCGAGAAGGCGCCGGGACCGGTGCCTCGTCGGCACAGTAGCGGCCCGGGAACGCGCGGGCGGGCGTTCGCGCCTCGGTCGCGGGACGAAAATCCCCGGTGGGAGCGCTTCGCGGTGTGCCACGATGGACCGTACCGGCCCCCCACCCGCAGGAGCTCACGTGACGAGCGACGTCGCCCACCGTCCCGCCGAGCCGCGCACCGGTTCCCCCGTCCTCGAGGTGTCCGGGCTGGTCCGCCGCTTCGGTGGCCTCACCGCCGTCGACGGCGTCTCCTTCCGCATCGCCCCGGGCGAGACCTACGGGCTGCTCGGCCCCAACGGCGCCGGCAAGACGACGACCATCTCGATGGTCGCCGGCCTGCTCGCGGCCGACGACGGCGAGGTGACCGTGGGCGGGCGGCGGATGGGGCCGCGGAAGGTCGAGCCCAAGCGGTACCTCGGCCTCGTCCCGCAGGACCTCGCGATCTACCCCGAGCTCACCGCCCGGGAGAACCTCCACTTCTTCGGACGCCTCCACGGTCTGGGCGGCGCCGCCCTCAAGCACCGCACCGCCGAGGTGCTCGACCTCATCGGCCTCGCGGACCGCGCCAAGGACCCGACCAAGGAGTTCTCCGGCGGGATGAAGCGCCGGCTCAACATCGGCATCGGGCTGCTCCACAGCCCCGAGCTCCTCATCCTCGACGAACCGACCGTCGGCGTGGACCCGCAGTCGCGCAACGCGATCCTCGAGTCCGTCGAGGCGCTGTCGACCGAGGGCATGGCCGTCCTCTACACGACCCACTACATGGAGGAGGCCGAGCGGTTGTGCGACCGCATCGGCATCATCGACGCCGGCCGCCTCCAGGCCGAGGGCACCCGCCAGGAGCTCATCCGGATCATCGGTGAGCTCGACGAGATCCGCCTCGTCGGCACCGGGGACACCGCGGGGGCGGCCACCGCGCTGCGGGAGCTGTCCGCCGTCGAGACCGTCGTCGCCGAGGGGCGAGGCATCCTCCTGCACGTTCGCGACGCCCCGACGGCGGTGGCCGCCGTCGTGACGACCGCGGGCCGCAGCGGGATGGAGCTGTCCGACGTCGAGATCACCCGGCCCGACCTCGAGTCGGTCTTCCTCCACCTCACCGGCAAGGCGCTGCGGGACTGACATGCGACCGCTCCTCACGATGACCGTCGGCGACCTGCGCCAGCGGGTGCGCGACCGCTCCGTCCTCATCATGGGCGTCCTCGTGCCCGTGGCCCTCATGTTCGTCATGAACCTCGTCTTCTCCGGCAGCGACGCCCCCGAGCTCGGCGCCGTCACGGTCGCGGCCGCCGCCCCCGCCGACGACGAGCTCGCCACCGTCCTGCTCGCCACGCTCGAGGAGGTCGAGGACTTCGAGGTGAGCGTCGAGGAGGTCGCTCCCGAGGAGGTGCGCGCGCTCGCCGAGGCGGGCGAGGCGGCCCTGGGGATCGTCGTGCCCGAGGGCTTCGGCGCGGCCGTCGCCGCCGGGGAGCCCGTCACCGTCGACCTCGTCGAGGGCGACGGCGCGGGTCTGGAGACCGACGTCCTCGCCCTCGTCGTCCGCGCTGTCACCGAGCAGATGACGGCCGGGACCGTCGCCACGCAGGCCGCCGCCGAGCTCGGGCTGGGGGAGGAGGCCGTGGGTGCCGTCGGGCAGCAGGTGGCCCAGGCGCCCCCCGCCGTCTCCACCGTCGAGGGCACGACGGCGACCGAGCAGCTCAACCCCGCCGCCACGACGGTCGCCGGGCAGGCGGGCCTGTTCCTGCTCTTCACCGTGGGCTTCGGGGTGCTGGCCCTGGTCAACGAGCGCGAGCAGGGCACCCTGGCGCGGCTGCGGTCGATGCCGATGCGCCCCGGGCTCATCGTCGGGGCCAAGGCGCTGTCGAGCTACGTCCTCGGGGTCGCCGCCACGCTCGTCCTCCTCACGGCCGGGACGCTCCTGTTCGAGGTCGACTTCGGCTCCGAGCCGGTCGTCCTCGTCCTCGTCCTCAGCGTCGTCGCCGCCGCCACCTCGCTCATGTTCGTCGTCGCCCGGGTGGCGCGCACCGCCGAGCAGGCGGGGGTGGCCCAGGCGATCCTCGCGGTCGTCCTCGGGATGGCCGGCGGCGCGTTCTTCCCCATCGCCGCCGGCGGCGTGGCCGCCACGCTCCTCGACCTCAATCCCGTCGCCGCCTTCACCCGCGCGCTCGGCATCACCGCCGGCGGCGGGGGACTGGCCGACGTCGCGGGACCGGTCGCGATGATGCTCGCCTTCGCCGCGGTGTGCGCGCTCCTGTCGCGGCTCGTGCCCGACCGCGGGGTGACGGCATGAGGGCGCCCCTGGCGATCGCCGGCACCGAGCTGCGCCGCTTCACCCGCGACCGCTCGAACATCTTCTTCGCGCTCATCTTCCCGCTGCTGCTCGTCGTCGTCATCGGCCTGCAGTTCGGCGGCGGGGGGCCCTCGGGGCGGGTGGCGCTCACCGGCAGCGGCGGCGAGCTGAGCGCGGCGCTCGCGGCCGAGCTCACCGATGCCGGCGGCACCGTGACCGAGACCGGCCCCGAGGACATGCGCGAGCGCGTCGCCCGCGGACGGGTGGACATCGGCCTGCTCGTCGACGACGCCGCCGAGGAGGCCTTCGCGGCCGGTGCCCCCGCGCAGGTCGAGCTCATCTCCTCCTCGGACGCCGGTTCGCCGGCGGCGGTGCAGCTCGTGCGCACCGCGCTGCAGACCCTGTCCGTGGACCGCACCCAGCTCACCGCGCTCATCGACGCGGGGGTGCCCGAGGCCGAGGCCGGGACGGCGCTCGCCGCGAGCCGCGAGGCCGTGGCGCCGGTGGAGCTGCGCGCCGTCGACGTCGACGAGATCGCCCAGGAGCTCGGCGGCCTGGGCCAGTTCGACCTCGGCGCGGCGACGATGGTCCTGCTCTTCGTCTTCCTGTCCACCCTCGGCAGCGCGGTCACGCTCATCCAGTCCCGCCGCCTGGGCGTCCAGGGCCGGGTCCTCGCCGCGCCGGTGTCCGGCGCGCAGGCGATCCTCGGCCAGCTGCTCGGCCGGTGGGTCATCGCGAGCTTCCAGGGGCTCTACATCATGGTGGCCAGCGCGCTGCTCTTCGACGTCGACTTCGGCAGCGTGGGCCTCGCGCTGCTCATCGTCCTCGTCTTCGGGGCGGTGGCCACGGGCGCAGCGATGCTGCTCGGTTCCCTCATGGACCACGAGGGCGCCGCGAACGGGGTGGCCGTGGGACTGGGCCTCGTGCTCGCCGCGCTCGGCGGGTGCATGTTCCCCCTCGAGCTCATGCCCGACACCCTGCGCACGGTCGCCCACGCCACCCCGCACGCCTGGGGCTACGAGGCCTTCGCCGAGATCCAGCGCCACGACGGCGGCCTGGCCGACATCGCCCCGCAGCTGGGCGTGCTCGCCGCGATGGCCGTGGTCCTCGTCCTCCTCGGCGCCTGGGCGCTGCGCCGCAGCGTCGCCCGCGCGATGTAGCCCGCGCCGCCGCCGGCGACCTCCCCGGTTCTCCTCCGACCTCCCCGCTCGGCCCGCGTCGGCGTGAGGTGATCCGGGGAGGTCACCCGGCCGGTCCGCGTAGCATCGGTCCATGGCCGAGGACTCCGTGCGTGTGGACAGCTGGCTGTGGGCGGTGCGGATCTTCAAGACCCGCAGCCAGGCCCAGGCCGCCTGCCGCGGCGGCCACGTGCGCGTCGACGGCGACCGCGCCAAGCCCGCCACCCTCGTCGGCATCGGCAGCCGGGTGGTGGTGACGGGCGGCCCGCAGGAGCGCACCGTCGTCGTCCAGCGGCCGCTGCGCAAGCGCGTCGGCGCCCCGCTCGCCGCCCAGGCGATGATCGACGAGACCCCGCCGCCCCCGCCGAGGGTCGAGCAGGCCGCCGTCCCGCGGCGCGAGCGCGGTGCCGGCCGTCCCACCAAGCGCGAGCGGCGCGACCTCACCCGCCTGCGCGGCTACTGAGGCGTGGGGACCGGTCCCGCGGCCGGGCGCAGCGCTCCGGCCACCCGCTCACGCTCGCTGCTCGCCACGCCCGCGCGGCAGGCCGTCGTCGTCATCGCGACGACGGGCGCCGTGGCGATGTGGCTCTACCTGGCGGCCCGCTTCCGTCGGCCGCTGGTGGCACCGCTGACCCTCGAGGTCCTGCTGGACGGCATCGACTCGGACACGCTCACCGAGCGCTGGTCCGCCCACGTTGTCGCCGTGCTCCTCCACGGCCACCTGCCGGTGCTGGCGCTCCTCGCCTGCTGGGGTGTGGGGCTGGCCGTGCACTCCGCGGTGCGGTCCTGGCGCGAGCCGCTGTCCGAGCAGGTGAAGAGCACGGTCGGGCCGCGCGTCGTGCTGCCCCCGGGGCTCGCGAGGGTGCTGCGGCACGAGCCGTCCGACCGTGTCCCGCCCCTCGGCATGGTGTGGATCGCCGTGCTCGCCTGCGCGTTCACGGTGCGCGCGGCGACGGCCGGCTGGATGGTCGGCCGCGCGCCCTTCTGGGACCGCAGCTTCGGGGCAGCCCTGTGGGTGACCCTGGTGTGGGTGGCGGTGGCGGTGCTCGCCGGGCTCACCGCCGTGGCTCTCCACGTGCGCCGCCGGCGCTACCTGCGCGACCCGCGCCACCGCCCGCGCAGCCGGGGCGCGGGGGCAGTCCCGTTGCTGACCCGGACGGAGGAGGAGCCGGCGACCGTCGAGACCAGGCGGGCCGACGGCCTCATGGTCGGGGCGATGGTCTGCGCGGCCCTGGCGCTCGGCCCGCTCGGCCTCGCGCTCGGCGTGTGGGGACTGCGGCACTCGCGCCTCGGGTGGGGCGCGGTGCTCGTCGTCGGGCTCAACGCGCTGCACACCCTCGTCCTCGCCGTGGCGCTGGTCCTCGCCGTCGTCGCCGGCTGAGCCGGCCGTCGCTCAGACCGGCAGCCGCGCCGCCTGGGCCTCGTGCTCCGCGCGCACCCGCTGGTCACCCAGGCGCGGGTCGAGCGGCTCGGCACCGGCGGTGAGGTCGTCGAGGTAGCGGTGGTCGGCCGCGAGGCGATGGCTCGCCGCCGCGGCGTCGGTGACCCGCCCGTGCCCCGGCACGACGGCGTCACACCCGGCAACGACGTCCGCGAGCCGCTGCAGGGAGCGCCGGTAGGCGTCGACGGCGCCGGGCCCGTCGTCGAGCAGCGGGACCTCGACGTCGGAGAGCATGTCCCCGGCGAGCAGCACCCTTTCGCCCGGCAGGTGCAGGCTCGCGTGCCCCGGCGCGTGACCGGGCGTCGCGACGACGACGGCGCGGGGGCCCGTCCACGGCAGCTCGGTCGTGTCCGGCGGCAGTGGCGTCGTCCCGCCGACGACGTCCCACCGGTGGCCGGGGAGGTCGCGTGCCGCCTGGGCGGCGAGCTCCTCGTCGGTGCACGCGGCGGCCGCCGCCGGGGTCGCCCAGCGCGGGACGTCGGGCAGCGCCTCGGACCACAGCGTGTGGTCCCAGTGGGGGTGTGTCGAGAAGGCGGCGGCCACGTGCCAGCCGCGATCGGTGAGCTCGCGCTGGAGGGAGACGAGGTCCGCGGGGGTGAGGGCGGGGTCGACGACGAGGCACGCGCCGTCGTCGTCCACGACGACGGTGGAGGTGGTGAGCCAGGTGGGGGAGGTGGTGACCCAGACGCGGGCGGAGACCTGCTCGAGCACGTCAGCGGTGGTTCGCGGCGGCGAGCGCGGCGGCGCCGACGATCCCGGCCTGGTTGCGCAGCGCGGCCGGCACGATCGGGGCCTGGAGCTCCAGGAGCGGGAGGAACTGGTCGGCCTTCTTGCTCACCCCGCCGCCCACGACGATGAGGTCGGGGGAGAAGAGCATCTCCACCGTCTCGAAGTAGCGCTGCAGCCGCTTGGCCCACTTCTTCCACGACAGCTCCTCGCGCTCGCGCGCGGAGTCGGCGGCGCGGCTCTCGGCGTCGTGGCCGTCGATCTCGAGGTGCCCGAGCTCGGTGTTGGGCACGAGGGTGCCGTTCGCGATGAGGGCCGAGCCGATGCCCGTACCGAGCGTGACGACCAGCACGAGGCCCTCGACGCCCTTCGCGGCGCCGTAGACGGTCTCGGCGTAGCCGGCGGCGTCGGCGTCGTTGACCGCGACGACCCGCCGCCCGATCGCCTCGCTCATCACCTGCGGCACGTCCACGCCCTGCCACGACTCGTGGAGGTTGGCGATGAACGGCACGACGCCGTGCTTGATCGGGGCGGGGAACGTCAGCCCGACCGGCACGTCGGGGGCGAGGTCGAAGCCGGCGACGAGCTCCTCGACGACGGCGGCCACCGCCTCGGGCGTGGACTTGGCCGGGGTGGGGATGCGCACCCGGTCGGTGGTGAGCTCACCCGCGGCGAGGTCGACGGGCGCGCCCTTGATCCCGGACCCGCCGATGTCGATACCGAAGGCGGTGGGCGTGCTGGAGGTGGACATCGAGGGTGCTCCGGTGGTCGACGGCGGGAGGCGACTGGGAGCCTACCGCCAGGCCGTCACGCCGGCTGCTCGAGGGAGGCCCGCCACGCGTCCAGCCCCTGCTGGACCTCCGCGTCCGTCCGGTGCTCCACGCGGGTCATGAGCGTCCACCGCACGCCGTAGGGGTCCTGGATCGAGGCGTAGCGGTCCCCGGTCACCGCGAAGTCCGCGGCCTCCTCCCGCACCCGTGCGCCGCGCTCGCGGGCGGCGGCGAGGGTGGAATCGACGTCGGGGACGTAGACGGCGATCGAGAAGCTGGCGTCGTCGCTGCCCGGGTCGCTGGCGACGGCGTGGAACTGCGGGTTCGGGTCCATGACCGTCATCCGGCCGTGGCCCAGGTCGAGCTCGCAGTGCCAGACCGAGCCGTCGGGCCCGTCCATGCGGGTGACCACGCGCGCGCCGAGGACGGCGCGGTAGAAGTCGACCGCCTCGCGCGCGGGGGAGACGACGACGAGCGGGCTGAGGGAGGTGTAGCCCTCGGGAAGGTGTGTGCTCATGCGCCCAGCCTCCCTAGAGTGCGGTGCGTGGGGCTTGAAGATCCGCGCCAGGGTGGGGACGGCGCCGTGCTGTGGCCGGCGGCGGGCACGGACGTGTTCGACTCCGGCCGCCTGCCGGTGCCCGGGCCGCTCGGTGAGGTCGCCGCCCACTACTGGTGGGTGACGTGGCGCCGTGCGGAGCGGGTGCCGTTCCGCCAGCAGGTCCTGTCCCACCCGGTCACCCACCTCACGGTCGAGGCCGCCGAGGGCGGCGTGCTCCACGGCCTGCCGGTCCCCGCCGCGCTCGTCCACGGCCTGGTCACCCGGGTCTTCACCGTCGACCTGCCCGTCGCCGGCCGGGTCGCCGGGCTCGCCTTCCACCCGGGCGGGCTGGCCGCGCTGCTCGGCCGGGGCGTCGCCGACCTCACCGGCACCGTGGTGCCCGCGCGGGAGGTGCTGGGCGACGTCGTCGGCCCCCTCACCCGCGACGTCCTCGCCGAGGACGACGACGCCGCTCGCCGCGACGTCCTGGCCGGCCACCTGTCCGAGGTGCTCGCGCCACGCCTCGACGCGGTGCGCGCCGACGAGGGCTACCGCACGGTGCGGGACGCGGTGGCCCTCATGCGCCGGCGGGAGCACGTGACGCTCGCGACGGTCGCGGAGCAGGTCCACGTGTCGGTGCGCACGCTGCAGCGGCTCTTCGCGCGGTACGTGGGCGCCTCCCCGCTGTGGGTGCTGCGCCGCCACCGCCTGCAGGACGCCGTCGCCGCGCTCGACGCGGGGCGGGGGCAGGACCTCGCGGCGCTCGCGGCGTCCCTCGGATTCGCCGACCACGCCCACCTCACGCGCGCCTTCACCGCCGTCGTCGGCGTCCCGCCCTCGCGCTACCGCGGCAGCTGACGGCGCCCTCCCTCCTCGCCGAGTACCCACCTACGGTCACGACGGCGCCCGCCTGGGGGCCGCCCGGTGACCGTAGGTGCGTACTCGCGAGGACGGTGAGGCTACGGCAGGGTGAGGATCTCCGGGCCGTCGTCGGTCACCAGCACCATGTGCTCGAACTGGGCGGTGCGGCCGCGGTCGGTGGTGACGGCGGTCCAGCCGTCGTCCCACAGGTCCCACTCGGGGGAGCCGAGGGTGAGCATCGGCTCGATGGTGAAGACCATGCCCGGCTCCATCACCTCGTTGTGCTCGGGGGCGGCGTCGTAGTGGGGGACGATGAGCCCGGAGTGGAAGGCGCGGCCCACGCCGTGGCCGGTGAACTCGCGGACCACGCCGTAGTCGAACCGCTTGGCGTAGGCCTCGATGACGCGGCCGACGACGTTGATCTCACGGCCTGGCTTGACGGCCCGGATGCCGCGCTCCATCGCCTTGCGGGTGCGCTCGACGAGCAGGCGGGACTCCTCGTCGACGTCGCCGACGAGGAAGGTCGCGCTGTTGTCGCCGTGCACACCCTCGCGGAAGAGGGTGATGTCGACGTTGACGATGTCCCCCTCCGACAGGACGGTGCTGTCCGGGATGCCGTGGCACACGACCTCGTTGACCGAGGTGCACAGGCCCTTGGGGAAGCCGCGGTAGCCGAGCGAGGAGGGGTAGGCGCCGTGCTCGAGGGCGAACTCGTGACCGATGAGGTCGAGCTCGTCGGTGGTGATGCCGGGGCGGACGGCGGCACCGACGTGCGCCAGTGCCTGGGCGGCGAGGCGGGCGGTGCGGCGGATGCGCTCGACCGTCTCGGCGTCGTTGACCTCGCTGCCCGTGAAGGGCTGCGGCTCGGGCCGGTCGACGTACTCGGGGTAGTCGATGGAGGTGGGGACCGGCCGCCGCGGGGAGATCGTTCCGGGTGTCAGGGTGCCCAGCGGGGCGCGATCGGCAAGCATGGACCCGAGTCTACGTACGGCCCGACGAAGGAGGCGCCATGGCTAGTGTCAACGAGCCCGCGGAGGACCGCGAGGACCGGATCGAGAAGGTCACCAAGCCCCACGACCTGGGCGAGTTCTACCTCAACACCCGCACCGGGGAGATCGAGGAGGGCAAGGTGTCCGGCTCGCTCAACCGGATGGGCCCCTACCCCTCACGGGAGGCGGCGGCCGAGGCCTACGAGAAGGCCGCGAACCGCAACGAGGCCTGGGACGAGGCCGACAAGGCCTGGAACGCGGACGAGTAGCGCCGCCCCGCGCGGCGCCGCCCGCTGAGCTCCCCGGTTCTCCTCCGGGCTCCCGCCTCGCAGCGGGTCTCGCCGAGGGGAACCGGGGAGCTCACGTCCGTCGGCGTGCCGCTACTCGGCGAAGGTGTGCTCCGGCCCGGGGAAGGTGCGCTCGCGCACGGCCCCGGCGTAGGTGCGGGTCGCGGTGTACAGCGCCGCCCCGACGTCCCCGAACTTGCGGGCGAAGCGCGGCGCCCACGCCGTCATTCCGGCCATGTCGGTCCACACGAGCACCTGGCCGTCGCAGCCCGGTCCCGCGCCGATCCCGATCGTGGGGATGTGGAGCACCTCGGTGGCGCGCTCGGCCACCGGGGCGGGCACCATCTCGAGGACGACGGCGACGGCGCCGGCCTCCTGAAGCGCGACGGCGTCCTGGACGAGCCGCTCGGCGGCCTCGTCCCCGCGGCCCTGGACCCGGGCGCCGCCGAGGCTGTTCTCCGACTGCGGCGTGAAGCCGAGGTGGCCGACGACGGGGATCCCGGACTGGGAGAGCAGGCGCACGTGCTCGGCGATCCGCTCCCCGCCCTCGAGCTTGACGGCGTGCACCCCGCCCTCCTTGAGCATCCGCACCGCGGAGGCGAAGGCGTGCTGGGGCGAGGCCTCGTAGGAGCCGAAGGGCAGGTCGGCGACGACCATGGCACGGTGCGCGGCCCCCGTGACGGCGCGCGCGGCGGGGATCATCTCGTCCAGCGTCACGGGGATGGTCCCGTGGAGGCCGAGCATGGTGTTCCCGATCGAGTCGCCCACGAGGAGCATGTCGATGCCCGCCTCGTCGAAGATCCGACCGGTGACGGCGTCGTAGGCGGTGAGCATGGTGATCGGCTCGCCGCGCTCCTTCATCTGCGCGAGGTGGTGGACACGCACCCGCTTGGGCACGGGCACGCCGCCCGGCGCGCCGCTCGCGGCGGGGGTGGAGGCTGGGGTCTGCTCGCTCATCGTCGTTCGTTCTCCAGGTGGGTGTACCGGTGCCCCGACCCTACGCGCCCCGCGGACATCGGGCGCCTGCCGGTCGGCGCTGTGCCAGGATCACCGTGGACCCGGCCCGACCGTCGAAGGAGACCTTCCATGCCCGTCCTCACCGACCTGCTTGCCGCCCTAAGGACCGGCGCGGTGGAGGTCGTCGATCTCACCGCGCCCCTCACCTCGCAGACGCCGATCCTCGAGCTGCCCGAGCAGTTCGGCCAGACCGCGCGCTTCGAGCTCGAGGAGATCTCCCGCTACGACGACCGCGGGCCGGCCTGGTACTGGAACAACTTCCGCACCGGCGAGCACACCGGCACCCACTTCGACGCCCCCAACCACTGGGCCAGCGGCCGGGACCTCGCAGACATCGCCTCGGTACCCGTCGGGGTGCTCGTCGCGCCCGCCGTCGTCCTCGACGTCACCGCGCAGGTGGCCGCCGACCCCGACTTCCTCATCGAGCGCGAGCACATCGACGCCCTCGTCGCCGAGCACGGCCCGCTGCCCGAGGGCGGCTGGCTGCTGTGCCGCACCGGCTGGTCGGCGCGCACGAGCCAGGAGGACATGATCAACCGCGCCGACGACGGCCCCCACAGCCCCGGCATGTCCGTCGAGGCGGCGCGGTGGGTCGCGGAGGAGAGCCCGCTGCAGGGCATCGGGGTGGAGACCGTCGGGACGGACGCCGGCGCGGCGGGCGGCTTCGACCCGCTCTTCCCGTGCCACCACTTCCTCCTCGGCAACGGGAAGTACGGCCTGTCCCAGCTGCGCAACCTCGACCGGCTGCCGGTGACCGGCGCGATGGTCGTCGCGTCCCCGCTCAAGATCGAGGGCGGGTCCGGGTCTCCCACGCGCGTCCTCGCGCTCGTCGAGCACTAGCCGTGGTGCGCGTAGCGGAGGTCGTCGGACGGACGCTCGTGGCGTGCGGGGTCGACCACGTCTTCGGCGTCGTCGGCTCGGGCAACTTCCACGTGACGGGCGCGATGATCGACGCCGGGGCCCGGTTCGTCGCCGCCCGGCACGAGGGCGGGGCGGCGACGATGGCCGACGGCTACGCGCGCACGGCCGGCGCGCCCGCGGCGCTCACCGTCCACCAGGGCTGCGGGCTGACGAACGCGCTCACCGGCATCGCCGAGGCGGCCAAGTCCCGCACCCCGCTCGTCGTCCTCGCCCCCGAGGCCGTCACGCTCACCTCGAACTTCCACGTCGACCAGGAGGCGCTCGCCTACGCCGTCGGCGCGGTGCCGCTGCGCATCACCGACCCGGCCACGGCCGCGGAGGAGACGGCCGCCGCCGTCGCCATGGCGTGCCACGAGCGCCGCACCGTCGTGCTCAACCTGCCGCTCGTCGTCCTGGACGCGGAGGTCGAGGAGACCCCGCTGCCCGGGCCGAGCGTCCCACCGCCCGCCCGGGCCGTCGCCCAGGGCGACCTCGAGCGCCTCACCGCCGCCGTGCGGGCCGCGCGCCGGCCGGTGTTCGTCGCCGGGCGCGGCGCCCGCTCCGGGCCGGCCCGTGACGCGCTCGTCGCGCTCGCCGACACGTCCGGCGCGCTGCTGGCGACCTCCGCCGTCGCCAAGGGGCTCTTCCACGACCAGCCGTGGTCCCTCGACGTCTCCGGCGGCTTCTCCTCCCCGCTCGCCGCCGAGCTCATCGCCGGCGCGGACCTCGTCGTCGGCTGGGGCTGCGCGCTGAACATGTGGACGATGCGCCACGGGCGCCTCATCGGGCCGGGCGCCACCGTCGTCCAGGTCGACGACACCCCCGAGGCGCTGGGCATGCACCGCGAGCTGAGCTTCGGCGTCGTCGGGGACGTCGCGGCCACCGCCCGCGGGGTCGAGCGGCTCCTCGGCAGCCACCGCAGCGAGGGCTACCGCAGCGCGGAGCTGCGCGAGCGTCTCGACACCGGGCTGCGGTGGCGCGACGTGCCGTACACCGACACGTCCGACGGCGAGCGGATCGACCCGCGCACCCTCACGTCCGCGCTGGACGACCTCCTCCCGCGTGAGCGCGTCGTCGCCGTCGACTCCGGCAACTTCATGGGCTACCCGGCGATGTACCTCGAGGTCCCCGACGAGCAGGGCTTCTGCTTCACCCAGGCCTTCCAGTCCATCGGGCTGGGCCTGGCGACGGCGATCGGTGCCGCCCTGGCCCGCCCCGACCGGCTGCCCGTCGCGGCCCTCGGGGACGGCGGGGCGCTCATGGGGGCCGCCGAGCTCGACACAGTACGCCGCCTGGGGCTGCCGATGGTCGTCGTCGTGTACAACGACGACGCCTACGGCGCCGAGGTCCACCACTTCACCGGCGAGGACCACGCGACCGTCACCTTCCCACCCACGGACATCGCCGCCGTCGGCGCCGGCTACGGCTTCGAGGCGGTGACGGTGCGCGGGGTCCAGGACCTCGCGCCGGTCCGCGCCTGGCTCGAGGGGCCGCGGGACCGGCCGCTGCTCATCGACGCGAAGGTCGTCGCCGACGAGCCCGCGTGGTGGCTGGCGGAGGCCTTCGGGCACTGATCGGGACCGGGGCCTGCCTCAGGCCCCGGGCGGCGGCGCGGTGCTGCTGCGGACCACCAGCTCGACGGACAGCAGCACCCGTTCGCCGGGACGCTGCCCGCCGTCGATCTGGTCGACGAGCATCTGGACGAGCCGCTCACCGATGAGGTGGAAGTCCTGGGCCACCGAGGTCAGGGGCGGCCAGAAGTAGCCCGCCTCCGGGACGTCGTCGAAGCCGATGACCGACACGTCACGGGGGACCTGGAGCCCCGCCTCGTACAGGGCGCGGTACAGGCCCAGCGCCATGAGGTCGTTCGCGCAGAACACCGCCGTCACGTCGCCGGCGGCGACGTCCTGGGCGATCCGGGCCCCCACCGTGTGCCCGGCGGCCGCCGTCCAGTCGCCGCGGTACGGCGGCGGTACCGGCCGTCCGGCCGCCTGCAGGGCCTGGCGCCAGGCGGTCTCGCGCTCCACGGCGGGCAGGGAGTCGGCGGGGCCGGCGAGGTGGCTGACAGTCCGGTGCCCCAGCCCCAGCAGGTGCTCGACGGCCTGACGTGACCCGGCGTCCTGGTCGGTGGCCACCGCGGGGTGGTGCCCGGCGAAGTGGGAGTCGGAGACGACCACCGGGATGTGCGGGGGCAGGCTGAGGTCCTCGGGCGTACTCGACTCGGCGCGGATGATGATGAGGCCGTCGATGGCCATGTCCGCGAGTCCCGCCACGGCCTCGCTCACGTCCTCCGTGGTGGGGGTGCGGACGTCCACGAGCGTGACGCCGTACCCACCCTGGCGAGCGGCGTCCAGGACGGCATCGACGGTGAAGGACTCACCGGTACGGCCGAGCTGGTGGGCGATGACGCCGATGGTGCGGAACGCCCCGTGCTTGAGCGCGCGGGCGGCCGAGTTGGGGACGTAGCCCACCTCGTCCATCGCGGCCAGGACGCGGTCACGGGTCTCGGGACGGACGCCGGGGTAGCCGGTGGACACCCGGGAGACCGTCTGCGCGGACACCCCGGCGACGGCGGCGACGTCGCCGATCGAGGGCGCGGTGCGGCGGCGACGTCGGGTCGATGCAGGCGTGTCGGTGGACGAGCGCCGGCGCGGCTGGCCGCTGACCGGATGCGTGTCGAGACTCATGCCAGCCCCCTGCGGCTCGGTGTCGGCGGGCGTCCTCGCCCGGGTGCCCGGATTGGGCGTCTGCGGAAGATGTTGACAGATTCTGTTCGGTAGTGCCAGAGTACCTCCCAGCGATGTTTACGTAAACATCTGGTTGGCACGAAGGAGTGGACATGGCGATCCCCGCAGCACCGGCAGCTGCAGTCGTCCCGGTGCGCCGGGTCCGGCGACGGTCATGGCGGCCCTGGACGTTCATCGGCCCGTTCATGCTCGTCTTCGCGCTGGTCTTCCTCGCCCCCATCGCGTACTCGATCTTCATCAGCCTCTTCCGCGACCAGATGGTCGGCGGCTCGGTGTTCGTCGGGCTGGAGAACTACAGCCGCGCACTGAGCGACCCGCAGTTCTGGTCCGCCCTCGGTCGGGTCAGCGTCTTCCTGCTCGTCCAGGTGCCCGTCATGCTCGGCATCTCGCTGTTCGTCGCCATGGCCGTGGACAGCGCCCGTCTGTACGGCTCGAACTTCTTCCGGATCTCGATCTTCCTGCCGTACGCGGTCCCCGCCGTCGTCGCCGCACTCATGTGGGGCTTCATGTACGGCACCCGCTTCGGTCTCGTCGGCAACATCAACGACGCCTTCGGAATCTCGCTGCCGGCCCCGCTCTCGCCGGAGTTCGTGTTGCTCGCGATCGGCAACATCGTCACCTGGGAGTTCGTCGGCTACAACATGCTGATCTTCTACTCCGCGCTGCGCGTCATCCCCGCCTCGCTGTACGAGGCGGCGGAGATCGACGGCGCCGGCCAGTGGCGCGTCGTCCGCTCCATCAAGCTCCCCGCGATCCGCGGCGCACTCGTCATCGCGACGATCTTCTCCATCATCGGCAGCTTCCAGCTCTTCAACGAGCCGAGCATCCTGCAGAGCCTGGCGCCCAACGCCATCACGACGTACTTCACCCCGAACCTGTACGCCTACAACCTGTCCTTCTCAGGACAGCAGTACAACTACGCCGCGACCGTCGCGATCATCATGGGTCTGGTCACCATGGTCGTCGCCTACGCCGTCCAGCTTCGCGGCATGCGCCGGGAGGCCTGAGCCATGAGCACCGACGTCACCACCACGCCGCCCTCCACCGCGCGGCGCCGTCGTCTCACGACGCTGCGCCCCCGCGTCGGCTCGCGCGAGCGCCCCCGCCGCAGTGCCGTGCTGACCGCGGTCACCGGCATCGTCCTCGTCTACAGCCTCGTGCCGCTGGTGTGGCTCTTCATCAATGCGACGAAGACGCAGGAGGGTCTCCTGTCCTCCTTCGGGCTCTGGTTCGCCGGGGACTTCGCGCTGTGGGACAACATCGTCCAGACGGTCAGCTACGACGACGGCATCTTCCTGCGCTGGTTCGCCAACACCCTGCTCTACGTCGTCGTCGGTGCGGGCGGTGCCACCTTCCTCGCGATCATCGGCGGCTACGCCCTGGCGAAGTTCGACTTCCCCGGCAAGCGAGGCGTCTTCGCCGTCGTCATCGGAGCGATCGCGGTCCCGGGGACGGCGCTGGCGGTCCCCACCTTCCTCATGTTCAGCCGCATGGGCCTGACGAACACCCCGTGGGCGGTGATCATCCCCTCGCTGATCTCGCCCTTCGGGCTCTATCTCATGTGGACCTTCGCCTCGGAGGCGATCCCCACAGAGCTGCTCGAGGCGGCACGGATGGACGGCGCGGGGGAGTGGCGCACCTTCCTCTCGATCAGCCTCCGCCTGCTGTCGCCAGGGGTCGTCACGGTCGTCCTCTTCACCACGGTCGCGACGTGGAACAACTACTTCCTGCCGCTCATCATGCTCAAGGACCCCGACTGGTACCCCCTGACGATCGGGCTCAACGCCTGGAACGCCCAGGCGGCCACGGCGGGCGGCGAGGCGATCTTCAACCTCGTCATCACCGGATCGCTCCTGACGATCGTGCCGCTCATCGCCGCGTTCCTCCTCCTCCAGCGCTACTGGCAGTCCGGGCTGGCTGCCGGAAGCGTCAAGGAGTAGCTCCTCACCCGGCTCTCGCAGTTCCACCAACCCCCAATGAAGTGAGAGGTCACCCCATGTCCCGTACCCCATCGCGCCGCGCCGTCGCCGGCGTCGCGCTCGTCACGTCAGCGGCACTCGTGCTCGCCGGTTGCGGCTCCGACGCCGACGACGACGCCGGCACCGGTGCGACCGCGCCCGCCGGTGACGTCGACCTCGAGGCCGTCCTCGAGGAGGGCGGCTCCCTCACCGTCTGGGCCTGGGAGCCCACCCTCGAGCAGGTCGTGGAGGACTTCACGACCGAGTACCCGAACGTCGAGATCGACCTGGTGAACGCCGGGACCGGCAACGACCAGTACACGGCGCTCCAGAACGCGATGGCCGCGGGCAGCGGGGTGCCGGACGTCGCGCAGGTCGAGTACTACGCGCTCGGCCAGTTCTCCCTCTCCGGTGACCTCGCCGACCTCTCCGCGTACGGCGCGGGGGAGCTCGACGGCACCTTCACCCCCGGGCCCTGGGCCGCGGTCTCCACCGGTGGTGGCATCTACGGCCTCCCCATGGACTCCGGTCCCATGGCGATGTTCTACAACGCCGACCTCTTCGAGGAGCACGGCATCGAGGTGCCCACGACGTGGGAGGAGTTCCGCGAGGCGGGCCGCACCCTCAAGGAGGCCGACCCGAGCCTGTACATCACCAACGACACCGGTGACGCGGGCTTCACCACGAGTCTCATCTGGCAGGCGGGCGGGCAGCCCTTCCAGGCGGAGGGGACCGACGTCACCGTCGACCTCGCCGACGAGGGCAGCACGACCTTCGCCTCGTTCTGGGACACGATGATCGACGAGGAGCTCGTCGCCCCGATCAGCTCCTGGAGCGACGAGTGGTACCAGGGCCTGGGCAGCGGCTCCATCGCCACCCTCGTCATCGGCGCCTGGATGCCGGCGAACCTCGAGTCCGGTGTGCCCGCGGGCTCCGGCTCGTGGCGCGTGGCTCCCATGCCGCAGTGGGAGGACGGCGGCAGCGCGAGCGCCGAGAACGGCGGCAGCTCCCTCGCCGTGCCGGCGGCGAGCGAGAACCCCGAGCTCGCCTACGCGTTCCTCGAGTACGCCAACGTCGGCGACGGCGTGCAGACCCGCGTGGACCTCGGTGCCTTCCCGGCCACCACCGCGCACATCGAGGCCGAGGAGTTCCTCAACGCCGAGTTCGAGTACTTCGGCGGCCAGCAGGCCAACCAGGTCTTCGCCGAGTCCGCGGCCAACGTCGTCGAGGGGTGGCAGTACCTGCCCTACCAGGTCTACGCCAACAGCATCTTCAACGACTCCGTCGGCCAGGCCTACGTCTCCGACACGACCATCGCCGACGGCCTCGCCGCCTGGCAGGACGCGATCGTCACCTACGGCAACGACCAGGGCTTCAGCGTCACCGCTCCCTGACCCCCGCCCCGGGGACGCGTCCACCACCCGGTGGGCGCGTCCCCGCACGCCCGCACGAGCGGGAACCCGCCCACGAGGCTCGGCCCTGCCCTGCCCTGAACCATGCCAAGAGGAACGATGACCAGCTTCGAGATCGGCCAGGAGCACTTCGTGCTGGACGGCCGAGAGCACCAGATCATCTCCGGTGCGATGCACTACTTCCGCATCCACCCCGACCAGTGGGCGCGGCGCATCGCGACGGCCAGGGCCATGGGCCTCAACACGATCGAGACCTACGTCGCCTGGAACTTCCACGCCCCCCGGCGCGGTGAGTTCCTCCTCGACGGTCAGCGGGACCTCGCGCGGTTCCTGCGCCTGGTGCAGGACGCGGGGATGCACGCGATCGTCCGTCCCGGACCCTACATCTGCGCCGAGTGGGACAACGGCGGGATCCCCGCCTGGCTGCTGGCGGACCCGGACGTGCAGATGCGCCGCGACGAGCCGCGCTACCTCGCCGCGGTCCAGGAGTACATGGACGCCCTTCTCCCGGTGATCGCGCCCCTCCAGGTGCACGAGGGCGGACCGGTCCTCATGGTCCAGGTCGAGAACGAGTACGGCGCCTACGGCGAGGACAAGGTCTACCTCCGCAAGCTCGCGGCCATGCTCCGGGACGGTGGCATCACCGTCCCGCTCTTCACCTGCGACCAGGCGGAGGACGGGATGCTGACCCGCGGCGGCTTGCCGGAGCTGCACCGCACGGCGACCTTCGGCTCCCGCAGCCTCGAGCGGCTGCAGACTCTGCGCCGCCACCAGCCCACCGGCCCGCTCATGTGCATGGAGTACTGGAACGGCTGGTTCGACGCCTGGGGCGAGGACCACCACGTCACCGACCCCGACGGGACCGGCGAGGACCTGCGCGAGCTGCTCGCCTCCGGCGCCTCCGTCAACCTCTACATGGTCCACGGCGGCACGAACTTCGGCTTCACCAGCGGGGCCAACGACAAGGGCAGCTACCGCCCCACGATCACGTCCTACGACTACGACGCGCCCATGGCCGAGGACGGGACACCGACCCCCAAGTACGACGCCATGCAGGCTGTGATCCGCGGCCACCGCGGTCTCGGACCCGAGCCCGTCGCGCGCCGCGCCCCCGCCCCCAGCGTCCACGTCCCCGCGCCGACGGCGTCGGTGCCGCTGTGGTCCTTCGTCGACCGCCACGAGGCGTGGCAGGAGCACGACGACGCCCCCACCCACGAGCAGATCGGCGCCCTGTCCGGCTTCTCCTGCTACCGCACGTGGGTCGACCTGCCCGAGTCGGCACTGCTGACGATCGGCGAGGCCCGCGACCGCGTCCAGGTCTTCTGCAACCGCATGCCCGTCGGTGTCCTCGACCGCGCCGAGGGCGGGCGGGCGCTCGCGCTGCCCGCCGGCGGCCGGACCACCCTCGAGCTCGTCGTCGAGGACCAGGGCCGCGTCAACTACGGCCCGCGCATCGGCGAGCCCAAGGGCGTCATCGGTCCCGTCCTCCTCGACGGCGAGCCGCTGCGCGGCTGGCACGCGGCCGCGCTCCCGGTGGACGAGTGGGCCGTCGAGCTCGCCGGTGCCGGCGCGAGCGGCGGCAGCGCGGCGCGCGGCCCCGGCCTGGCCGGGCCGTCCCTGTCGCTGTGGGAGCTGGAGGGCCACAGCCCGGCCGACCTCTTCCTCGACACCTCCGGCCTCGGCAAGGGCGTCGCCTGGTTCAACGGATGGAACCTCGGCCGCTACTGGGGCAAGGGGCCCCAGCACACCCTCTACGTCCCGGCGCCGCTCGTGCGCGAGGACCGGAACTCGCTCACCGTGCTCGAGCTGACCGGCGCGGCCGACGCCGCTGCCCGGTTCGTCCCGGGTCCGAGGTGGTCGACCACCACCGCCGACTGAGCCGGCCGCGTCCGCACACCGGGGCCGGCGCACCGCTGGTGCGCCGGCACTCCCCGCAGGCGTCGCGGTGACGCCCGCCCGACACACACTTCCCGGCGCCTCGGCGTCACATCAACGACGAACGGAAGGATCGAACATGACAACGATGCCACGATGGCGCAGGGGGGTGGCGCTCACTGCGGGCGCAGCCCTTGTCGCCGGTGGTGCCCTCGCGGTCGACGCCGGCTCGGCGCCCACCGCACAGGCGGCGACGGACGGGGTCACCGTGACCCCGAACCCGTGGTACGCCGGGGCACCCTTCGAGGGCTGGGGGACCAGCCTGGTGTGGATGGCCAACGCGACCGGTGGCTACCCCGACGAGCTGCGCGAGGAGCTGTACCAGGCCGTCTTCGGTGACGACGGCCTCGACCTCAACATCGCGCGGTACAACGTCGGCGGCGGCCACGCCTCGGACGTCACGGACTACCTGCGCCCCGGTGGCGCCGTCGAGGGCTTCTGGGCCGAGGACACCACCGGTGAGCTCTACGGGGCCCCGACGACCGTGGCCAACCGCCCGGCGGTGCTCGACGCCTGGGACCCGGACAACCCGGAGCACTACGACTTCACGGCGGACCCCACGCAGCGCTGGTGGGTCGAGCGGCTGGTGGAGGACGAGCGGATCTCCCACTGGGAGGTCTTCGCCAACTCCGCGCCGTACTTCATGACGGAGAGCGGCTACGTCTCCGGCGGGTTCGACGGCAACGCCGAGAACCTCAACCCGGCGGCGATGGAGAAGTTCGCCGGCTACCTCGTCACGGTCTCCGAGTTCCTCGAGGACGAGTACGGCCTCGACGTCGCCACTATCGACCCGTTCAACGAGCCGAACACCAACTACTGGTCCACCCAGCTGGGCCCGGACGGCAACCCGACGGGCGGCCGCCAGGAGGGCATGCACGTCGGCCCGCAGCGACAGGTCGACATGATCGCCGCGCTCGACGATCGGCTCTCGACCGCCGAGACCGACGCCGTCATCTCGGCGATGGACGAGACGAACCCCAGCACCTTCGCCCGCAACTGGAGCGCTTACACGCCCGAGGCCCGCGCCGCGGTCGAGCAGATGAACGTCCACACCTACGGCACCGGTGACCGCCGGGTCGTGCGTGACCTCGCGAAGTCGGCCGACACGAGGCTGTGGCAGAGCGAGATCGAGGGCAACTGGTACAACAACGGCTTCAACCCCGCAGCCATCGAGAACGGCCTGGGCATCGCCGAGCGCATCCAGAGCGACCTGCGCGAGCTCGAGCCGGGTGCCTGGGTCATGTGGCAGCCGGTCGAGGACCTCTACAACATGGAGCCGACCGGGGAGAACCTCAACTGGGGCTCGATCTTCATCGACTTCGACTGCGCTCCCGGCGAGGACGGCGTCTGGCGCTCGGCCCGCCGCGTGGCCGACGCTGACGGCGACCTCTCCGAGGTCCCCGAGTGCGAGATCATCGTGGGCACCAAGTTCGCCGCGGTCCAGCACTTCACCCACTACATCGAGCCCGGTGACCGCATCATCGCCACCGACTCCACCGCGACCACCGCGGCCGTCTCCGAGGACGGCGAGAGCGTGACGCTCGTCTACCGGAACACCGCCGCGGAGGCACGCGACCTCACCGTGGACCTCACCCGCTTCGCGGAGGTCGCGCCGGACGCCACCGTCCGCACGGTCACCACGACCGCGGGCACCGAGGCCGACCCGCTCGCCAACGCGCTCGTCGAGGATGCCGTGCAGCCCGTCTCCGGTGACGAAGCCACCGTGGAGGTGCCGGCCCAGTCCATCACCACCGTCGTCATCGACGGCGTCTCCGGCGTGGCCGACGACGCCGCCCCCGTCACCGACGGAGGCACCTACCAGCTCGTCGGCGCCCAGAGCGGCAAGCCGCTGAGCGTCGGTGAGACCCACGCGACGGTCATCCGGTCCAGCGCGACCACTCCTGAGGAGGTGGCGGACCAGCTCTGGACCGTCCACGAGGCTCCGTCGGACGTGCGTTCCGACGTCCGTCCCTACGTGCTGACGACGGCGGACGGTCGCGTTCTCGGCGCCACCGCCGCCGGCACGGACCTGCGGGACATCTCCGTCGAGGAGGCGCAGACGACGAGCCAGACCCGGTGGATGCTCACGACGGAGGACGGCCGCACCTGGTCCCTCGTCAACGAGGCGCTCAGCCAGGCCATGGAGGTCAACGGGCAGTCCACCGCGGACGACGCCCAGGTGGGCACGTGGAGCTCCGGCGGAGGGGCGCACCAGCGCTGGACGGTGCGCGACACTGCCGCGACCGGCAGCCAGCAGGTGGAGGTCAGGACCCTGGCCGGCATCGCGCCGACCCTGCCGCAGACGGTCGTCCCCACCTACGCGTGGGGCACCGGCCAGCCGGCGCCCGTCGCGTGGGACCTGCCTGGTGCGGACGTCTGGGAGACCACGGGCGAGGTCGTCGTCACGGGGACCGCGACCGACGTGTACGGCAACGAGGTGGCCGCGCAGGCGGTCGTCGTCGTCGGTGGGCACACGATCACCGACCCGGTGTCCGTCACCGTCCGGACCGGGGTGAGCGTCGAGGCGGTCGCCGCCGCGGCGCCGCAGACCGTGCCCGCACGGACGGGCGCCTCGCTCATCACCTTCCCGGCGGACGTCGTCTGGGACTTCACGGACGTGACGGCCGAGGACCTCGCGGAGGTCGGCGTCGTCACCGTCCCCGGCACGGCGCAGTCGAACGACCCCGACGTCGAGCTGGACGCGACCCTGTCCGTCGTCGTCGCCGAGCCTGCGCCCTTCAACATCGCGCCGCTCGACTCGACGTCGGTCTCCGCGACCTTCACCGAGCCGGGCTACGACGTCAACAAGACCCGTGACGAGGTGCTCGGTGACAAGGCCTGGTCGAACTGGAGGAGCGGGACCAAGAACGCGTCCGACACCTTCACCTACGAGTTCGACGAGGTGGAGGACCTGCACGCCGCGACGATCCACTTCTACCGCGACGGCAGCCACCTCTCGTGGGGACAGAGCGTCTCGGCCGAGTACCTCGACGCCGACGGCGCGTGGCAGGCGGTCCCCGGCTACGAGGTCCCTCAGCCGGTCGTGGCGCCGGAGGACGGCACCGCTCCCGTCGTCACCCTGGACCTCTCCGACACGGTCGGGACCACGGGGCTGCGGGTCGTGATGAACGCCCCGGAGAACACCCACATGATCGTCTCCGAGGTCGAGGTCATGGCGATGGGACCGGGGGTCGCGTCCGTCGCGGACCTCGCCGCGCTGCGCGTCGACGGGTCCTCGGTGCACGGGTTCGCCCCCGACGTTACGGAGTACTCGGTGACCGTGGAGGGTGAGCGCCTGCCCGTGGTCACGGCCTTCGCCGTCGACGAGGCCGCCACCGTCGAGGTGGTCCAGCCGACCACCGAGAGCCCCCGCGCCGTGGTGAGCGTCGTGTCCGCGGACGGTGAGGTCAGCCGGGAGTACACCGTGGACGTCGAGCGGCAGCTGGTACTCACGCAGCCCCAGCTCGTCGGAGAGGTCGTCGAGGGCCGGGTCGTCACCGCTCACGTCGAGTCCAACCCCGCCGACGCGGAGCTCACCTACCGGTGGCTGCTCGACGGCACCGTCCTCGAGGGCGTGAGCAGCCCCTGGCTGCTCCTCCCGGACGGCACCGCCGGCTCCTCGGTCCAGGTGATCGTCAGCGCCGCCGCGGACGGGTTCCTCCCGGCCGAGGCCGCCTCCCAGGAGTACGTCGTGGCTGCCGCGCCGACCGGGACGCCCGGTGAGGACGACGGCGGCTCGACGCCGCCTCCGGGCGACGGCGAACCCGGTGAGGACCCGACGCCGGGCACCCCGACGGACGGCGAGGACGGCGAGGACGGTGCGGCCGACGAGGACGAGAAGCAGGGCGGCGCCCTGCCGTCCACCGGCGCCGGTGACGTCGCTGCGCTCCTCCTCGTGACCCTGTTCCTGCTCGGTGGAGGCACGGCGCTCGCGCTGCGCCGCCGGAGCACGAGCTGAGAAGCCCGCGGTAGTACGGAGGGGCCGGTGGTACGTCACCGGCCCCTCCCACGTCCCGCCCGGTCGCGCAGCGCGGCCTTCGGGCACTGACACCGGCCGTGGGACGATTGCCGCACCCACGTCAGCAGGAGGACCGATGGATCGCGCAGAGCTCGCGACGTCCGGCGGCACGCGCGCCGCGATCGCGCAGGCCGTCACCCGCCACGCGGAGGCCGCGGTCTCCCTGGCCCGCGCGATCCACGAGTGGCCCGAGCAGGCCTTCACCGAGCACCGCGCCGCGGCCGCCATCACCGAGCTGCTCGCCCGCGAGGGCTTCGCCGTCAGGCACGGGGTGGCGGAGATGCCCACCGCCTTCACCGCCACCGTGGGGGAGGGGCCGCTGACCGTCGCGATCTGTGTCGAGTACGACGCCCTGCCGAACGTGGGCCACGCCTGCGGCCACAACCTCATCGCGGGCGCCGGCGTGGCCGCCGCGCTCGCGCTGCAGCCGGTGGCGGCCGAGCTGGGACTGCGCGTCGTCGTCGTCGGCACCCCGGCCGAGGAGCACGGCGGCGGCAAGGTGCTCCTCCTCGAGCGCGGCGTGCTCGACGACGTCGACCTCGCCCTCATGGTCCACGCCCTGCCGGCGGGCCACGGCTTCAACCCGCAGGGCACGACGACGCAGGCCGTGGGCCGCTACCGCGCCACCTTCCGCGGCCGGGGGTCGCACGCGGCCGCCGCCCCGCACCGCGGGGTCAACGCCGCCGACGCCGCCGTCGTCGCCCAGGTCGCGATCGGGCTGCTGCGCCAGCAGATCCCCGGGGACCACCGGGTCTCCGCCGTCGTCGCCCACGGCGGGGACGCGACGAACATCATCCCCGAGACCGCGATCGTCGACTTCGAGTGCCGCGCGTTCACCATGCCCGAGTACGAGAGCCTGCTCGAGCGGGTGCGCCGCTGCTTCGAGGCCGGGGCCCTCGCCACCGGCGCCACCCTCCAGGTGGCGCCCACCGAGCCGGTCTACGAGCCCCTCGACCACGACGACGTCCTGTGCCGCCACTGGGCGGGCGCCCTGGAGACGCTCGGCTACGACGCCGCCCCGAACAGCGGCCCGCGCGGAGGGTCCACCGACATGGGCAACGTCTCGCGCGTCATCCCCTCGATCCACCCGTGGATCAGCCTGCCGAACACCGAGGCCGCCATCCACACCGCCGACTTCGCGCGCGCCGCCGACGAGGACCCCGCCTACGACACCATGCTCGACGCCGGGACGGCCATGGCCCTGACCGTCGCCTCGGTGGCCGCGTCCGCGCAGGACGTCGCCGCGCTGCGCGCGCGCCGCGCCGAGCTCGCTCAGACCGCCGCCGGCGCCATGTAGAGGAGCTCCCAGATGTGGCCGTCGGGGTCGGTGACGGCCGCGCCGTACATCTCCTCGCCCTCCGGGCCGGTCATCTCCCCCTGCTGGACCGGGTAGGCGTGGCGGGCGCCGCCGTGCTCCAGCGCCGCGGTGACGAAGGTGTCGGTCTCCTCCCGGGTGGCCATCGACAGGCACGAGATCACCTGGGTGGTCTCGCGGGGGTCGGCGATCGGGGTGGTGACGAAGTCGGCGAAGCGGGCGTGGTCCAGGGCCATGACGTAGATCGTGGGGGACAGGACGACGCACACGCAGTGCTCGTCGGAGAACGTCTCGTTCACCTCGAACCCCACGCCGGTGTAGAAGCGGCGCGTGGCCGCCAGGTCCCGGACGGGCAGGTTGACGAAGATCATGCGGTCCATGGCGGTGTCCTCCCTCGGTGGGCGGCGCGGTGCCGCCTCACCCGTGACCGACCCCGGCCGCCCGCGGAACTCGTCGCGGGCGGGGGCGATGAGTTCCGGCGTCGTCCCCGGTCGGTAGCGGGGACGAGAGGAGCACCCATGCCCGACATGAGTACCTGCCTGTGGTTCGACACCGAGGCGCTGGAGGCCGCGGAGCACTACGTGTCGGTCTTCCCGCGTTCGGAGATCGTCGAGGTGATGCGCTGGGGGGAGAACAACCCCGAGCAGGCCGGGGAGCCGCTGTCGGTGTCCTTCCGGCTCGACGGACGGGACTTCCTGGCCCTCAACGGCGGACCCGGACGCCCCTTCACCGAGGCGGTGTCGATCATGGTCGGCTGCGCGGACCAGGCGGAGGTGGACCGCTACTGGTCGCGGCTGCTCGAGGGCGGCGGGCGCGAGTCGATGTGCGGCTGGCTCGCCGACCGCTACGGGCTGTCGTGGCAGGTCGTGCCCACCCGGCTGCTCGAGCTCATGCGTGACCCCGACCCCGCGCGCGCCGGCCGCGTAGCCGCCGCGATGATGCAGATGGTCAAGATCGACCTCGCCGAGATCGAGCGGGCCGCCGCATGAGCACCGTCGTCGGCACCCGTCGGACATGGCAGGGAGGGGTGACAGGCCCCGACGGCGGGATCTACCGTCGGGACATGGTCGCCTCACAGACCGAGCAGCCGACGACGGCGCTCGCCGACCCGGACCGGCCCGAAGTCACGGCAGGCGACGTCGCCGAGCTGCTCGAGCCGCTGCGCCGGGAGATCCTCGCCCACTGCTACCGGATGACCGGGTCGGTCCACGACGCCGAGGACCTCGTCCAGGAGACCTACCTGCGGGCGTGGCGCGCCTACCACGGCTTCGAGAACCGCTCCTCGCTGCGCACGTGGGTCTTCCGCATCGCGACCAACGCCTGCCTCACCCACCTCGAGGGCCGCAAGCGCCGTCCCCTGCCCACCGGCCTGGGTGCGCCGGCCGCGGACCCGCGCGACCAGCCGCTGCCGGAGACGGCCGTCTCGTGGCTCGAGCCGATGCCCGACGACCTCCTGTGGTCCCAGCACCAGCCCGACCCCGCGGCGCAGGCGGTGAGCCGGGACAGCGTCCGGCTGGCCTTCGTCGCGGCGCTGCAGCACCTCACCGCCCAGCAGCGCGCCGTACTGCTCCTGCGGGACGTGCTCGCGTGGCGCGCGCGGGAGGTCGCCGAGGCGCTGGACCTCACCGTCGCCGGGGTGAACTCCACCCTCCAGCGGGCCCGTGCCCGCCTCGCGGACATCGACCCCGAGGAGCCGCCGCGGCTGCCGGACGACGAGCGCCGCCGGGCGCTGCTGCGCGCCTACGTCGCGGCCTTCGAGGCCTACGACGTCGCCGCGATCGTCGACCTCCTCGCCGCGGACGTGGTGTGGGAGATGCCGCCGTACCCGGAGTGGTACCGCGGCGCGCGGAACGTCGGCACGCTCATCAGCACGTGGTGCCCCGCGCAGCGGGCGGGCGACATGCGGATGCTGCCGACCTCCGCCAACGGCGAGCCCGTGCTGGCCCTGTACATGCGCGAGGAGGACGGCGTGCACCGCGCCTTCCAGCTCCAGCACGTCGTCCCCGGGCCGGACGGCGTGGCCCGGGTGACCGCGTTCTTCGGCCCCGAGCTCTTCGCCCACTTCGCCCTCCCGCCCGAGCTCCCGAGGCGGTAGCGGGCCGGCTCCACCGCTGGGCCGCGCCGGCGGGGAGTGGTGTGCGCGGGACGTTCAACTGATCCACCTGGTGAATCAGTCTGACGGCCCAGGACGAGGCGCCCGGGCGCCGCAGCCCCTTCGACCATGCTTCTCCTCGTCCACCGTGCGCCCGGTCTACCGGGCGCACGGTGGCCTCGAGGGCGCAGGGTGGGGCGGCGGGCAGCCGGCGGGCTGCCGGCCGGCGGGCTGCCGGCCGGCGGGGCGGTGGGTGGCCGGCGGCGGGCAGCCAGCGGGGCGGCGCGCTGGCCGGCGGCGGGCTCAGGCGGCGGGGCGAGGCGCGTACATGATGACGGCGACGCCGGCGAGGCACAGGAGCGCGCCGGTGACGTCCCAGCGGTCGGGCCGGAAGCCGTCGACGACCATGCCCCACACGAGCGAGCCGGCGACGAACACCCCGCCGTACGCCGCGAGGATCCGGCCGAAGTTCGCGTCCGGCTGCAGGGCGGCGAAGAAGCCGTAGATGCCCAGCGCCACGACCCCCGCGCCGATCCACACCCATCCACGGTGCTCGCGCACCCCCTGCCAGATGAGCCAGGCGCCGCCGATCTCGAAGAGCGCCGCCCCGCCGAAGAGCGCGACCGAGCGCAGGACGTCCACCGGCTCAGCCCGCGAAGGGCAGGACCGGCAGCCCGGGCACGTCCACCGCGGTCGCGTACACGGCGCCCGCGCCCGGGGTGTCGTCGCCCTCGCGCGAGGTGGTGACGAAGAGGTCGGTGAGGCCGGGGCCGCCGAGCGTGCACGCGGTGACACCCGGGACCGGGACCTCGACGGTCTCGAGGAGCTCACCGTCCGGGGAGTAGCGGCGCACCTGTCCGGCGCCGTTGACGGCCACCCACAGCGCGCCCTGGGAGTCGATCACCAGGCCGTCGGGCACACCGCCGTCGTCGTCGTCGAAGGTGACGAGGGGGCGGCGCTCGCCCAGCACCCCGCCGTCGACGTCGAACACGTCGATGCGGCCGGGGCCGCTGTCGGCGTAGTACGCGCGGGTGTGGTCGGGGGAGAAGCCCAGCCCGTTGGAGATCGAGACGGGGTCGAGCACCACCTCGGTGCCGCCGTCGGGGGTGACGCGGTAGAGGCGCCCGCCGTCGGGCGAGCCGTCCCAGGCCATCGAGCCGACGTACAGGCTCCCGTCGGGGGCGGCCCCGCCCTCGTTCATCCGCTCGTTCTCCCGGTCGGTGAGCCGGACCTCGCGGGTGGGGGCGGCGGTGAGGTCGTCGGCCAGCGCGATCCCCTTCTCCGTGGCGACGACGTAGCCACCGCCGGCGCGCGGGCGCACCATCGCGGCGACCTTCCCCACGGTGATCCGGTCGACCTTGCCGTCGTCACGCAGGGTGAGCACCCCGCCGGCGTGCATGTCGACGAAGCGCAGGCCACCCCACTCGAGGGACCACACCGGCCCCTCGCCGTGGAAGGTGACGACGTCGGTGAGCTGCTCCACGTTTCGCATGGCGCCAGTCTTGCCGACACCGTCGGCCTTGTCAGGGCGTGCCCGCGGCAGGGGCTACCGTGGCGCGGTGAAGCACCGCCTGCTCGACGTCCGCCCCCTGCGCGTGAGTCCGGCGTACCGGCGGCTGTGGGTGGGGACCTCGCTCTCGGCGGTGGGCGGGCAGATCGCGTCGGTCGCCGTGCTGTTCCAGGTGTGGGAGATGACGCACAGCCCGGTGTGGACCGGCGCGGTGGGGCTGGCGCGGGCCGTGCCGCTCGTCCTGCTCGGGCTCGTGGGCGGGGCGCTCGCCGACGCCGTCGACCGCCGCTCGCTCGTGCGCTGGACGATGCTGGCCCAGCTCGTCGCCGCGCTCGGCCTCGCGGCCCAGGCGCTGCTCGACGTGGGGTCGCTCGGGCTCCTGCTCCTCCTCGTCGCCACCCAGGCGGGCTTCGGTGCGCTCGGCGCCCCGGCGCAGCGGACCTTCCCGGTCCGGCTGCTCGGCCGCGAGCTCGTCGCCTCCGGGATCGCGCTCCAGCACCTGAGCTTCCAGGCCGCGATGCTCGTCGGGCCGGCGCTCGCGGGCCTCGTCCTCGGGCAGTGGGGGCTCACCCCCGCCTACCTCGTCCAGGCGGTCGCGTCCCTCGCCGCGCTGTACGCCGTGGTCCGGCTGCCCGCCATGCCGCCCACCGGGGCCCCGAGCGGACGCGGGCCGCGCGCCGTCGTCGAGGGGATGCGCTACATCAGGCGCAGCCGGGTGGTGAGCGGGCTGTACGTCACCGACCTCGTCGCGACGCTGCTCGCGATGCCGATCGCGCTGTTCCCCGTCATCAACGAGGAGCGCTTCGGCGGCGACCCGGAGACGCTGGGGCTCTTCCTCAGCGCCGTCGCGGTCGGTGGCGTGCTCGCCGGCTTCGCCTCGGGCACCGTCACGCGCTCCGACCGGCCCGGCGCCGTCCAGCTCTGGGCGGCCGGGACGTGGGGAGCGGCGCTGGCCGTCTTCGGCCTGGTGGGGCCGCTGTGGCTGGCGCTGGCGGCGCTCGTCCTCGCCGGTGCGGCGGACACGGTCTCGGTGATCTCGCGCGGCGCCGCCGTCCAGCTCGCCACGCCCGACAGCCACCGCGGCCGGGTGACCTCGGTCGAGCACGTCATCGGCGTGGCCGGGCCGGAGATCGGCAACTTCCGTGCCGGCGTCGTCGCCGGCGCCACGAGCGCCGCCTTCGCGGCCACCTCCGGCGGGCTGGCCTGCCTCGTGGGGATCGTCGTCGTCGCCGCGACCAACCGGGAGCTGCGCCGCTTCCGCATCAGCCGCGACATCCCCGACCCCGACGACGCGTAGCCGGCCCGGCCTGCCCCGGGTCCGCGCGCCTACGATCGGGGGATGAGCGGCGAGACCCTCGAGATCGACACGGCGCACGGGCCGGCACGGGTGCACCTGCATCCCGGGACCCGCGGCCTGCTCGTGCTCGGCCACGGCGCAGGCGGCGGGGTCCAGGCCCCGGACCTGCGCACCGCCACGGCCGTCGCGGGCGAGCTGGGCTGGGGAGTCGCGCTCGTCGAGCAGCCCTACCGGGTGGCCGGTCGCCGCGCGCCCGCACCCGCGACGCAGCTCGACGCGGCGTGGACCGCCGTCGTCCACCGGCTGCGCGCCGGCCCGGGTGCCGGGCTGCCGCTCGTCCTGGGGGGACGGTCCTCGGGCGCGCGGGTCGCGTGCCGCACGGCCCGCTCGCTCGGCGCCGTCGGCGTCCTGTGCCTGGCCTTCCCGCTCCAGCCGCCGGGCAAGGCCGAGCGGCCCAGCCGGCTGCCCGAGCTCGAGGGCGCGGGCGTGCCCACCCTCGTGGTCCAGGGGGAGTGGGACGCCTTCGGGATGCCGCCGGAGGGGCCCGGGCGGAGCGTCGTCGTCGTCGCGGGCGACCACAGCCTGAAGAAGGACCAGCCCGCCATCGGAGCGGCCGTCCGGGCGTGGTTGGCGGGGCTCACGCCGTCGTCGTGAGATGCCCGCTCGCCCGAGCCGGGTGAGACTCGTCGGGAAGCCGACGGAAGGACGTGCCATGCCCATCCACGTGGAGCCCGGGACGATCGTGCTGTACTCCGACGTCGCCTGCGGGTGGGCCACCCTGGCCCTGCACCGTTTCTACGCGGCCCGCGCCGAGGCGGGTCTGGAGGACGAGGTCCGGGTGGACCACCGCCTGTTCCTCCTCGAGGACGTCAACGCCTCCCCGCTGCCGCTCGACTTCGTCTCCGGTGAGATCCCCGTCTTCGCCGGGCTCGCCCCGGACTTCGGCTACCAGCAGTGGCAGGGCAAGGAGTCGGAGTGGCCCGTCACCACCCTGCTCGCCAACGAGGCCGTCCACGCCGCGAAGGCGCAGGGCCTCGCCGCCTCGGAGGAGCTCGACCTCGCGCTGCGCAGGGCGCTGTTCGCCGAGAGCCGCACGGTGAGCATGCTCCACGAGATCCTCGCCGTCGCCGAGTCCTGCCCCTCCGTCGACACCGGCGCGCTGCGGGAGGCGCTCGACGACGGCCGCGCGCGCGGGCCGATGATGCGTGACTACCGCACCCACCGCGAGGACGTCCAGGGCAGCCCGCACGTCTTCCTCGCCGACGGCTCCGACGTCCACAACCCCGGCATCGAGTTCCACCTCGAGGACGAGGTGCCCGTCATCGACAGCGACGACCCCGACGCCATGGCCGCGCTCGTGCGGCGCGCCGCCGGCCACTGACCACCCCGACCAGCTCACCAGGGAGACCCACCATGAAGCTCGGCTACAAGCTCGCTGCGGAGGCCTACGGGCCGCAGGAGCTCATCCGCCAGGCCGTCCGCGCCGAGGAGGTCGGCTACGACTTCGTCGAGATCAGCGACCACTACCACCCCTGGCTCGACAACCAGGGCCACAGCCCCTTCGCGTGGTCGGTCCTCGCCGCCATCGCCGCGCGCACCGAGCGCATCGGCCTCGTCACCGGCGTCACCTGCCCGACCTTCCGCTACCACCCGGCGATCATCGCGCAGGCCGCGGCGACGACGGCGCTCATCTCCGGTGGCCGGTTCACCCTGGGCGTGGGCTCGGGGGAGCGGCTCAACGAGCACGTCGTCGGCAAGCCGTGGCCCTCGGCCACGGAGCGCCAGGCCATGCTGCGCGAGGCGCTGGAGATCATTCGGCTGCTGTGGCAGGGCGGCTACCAGAGCTACGACGGGCGCTACCTCCAGCTCGAGGACGCGCGCGTCTTCGACCTCCCTGAGGAGCTGCCGCGCATCGCGGTCGCCGGCGGTGGGCCGCAGGCGGCGCGGCTGGCCGGCGAGCTCGGCGACGGGCTCTTCGCGACCGACCCCGACGCCTCCCTCATCGAGGCCTTCCGCGGCGCCGGTGGGAACGGCCCGCTCTACGCCGAGGCGCCGCTCGCCTACGCCGCCACCGAGGAGGAGGCGGCCGCGCACGCCCTGGAGACCAGCCGCTGGGCGCTGACCGGCTGGAAGGTGATGTCCGAGCTGCCCAACCCGGTGAACTTCGACGCCGCCACGGCCACCGTGCGCGAGGAGGACGTCAAGGAGCAGTTCGCCTGCGGCCCCGACGTCGAGCGGCACCTCGCGACGATCCGGCAGTTCACCGACGCGGGCTTCGACCACGTCGTCACGATGAACGTCGGCCCGGACGCGGACGCGTTCCTCGACTTCTTCGGCTCCGAGCTGCGGCCTCGGCTGGTCGGCTGAGACGGCTCCGGCGAGTGCTGCTGTCCTGCACCGACGTCCCGCCAGGACCCGCCTGAGCGACAGCTGTCTCGGCGTGTCGCGCGCGTGTCGCGGACGTCGGTGCAGCTCAGCGGCACACCTGCCGACGGACCTGAGCCGTCTCGCGCGACGGCGGCGAGGACCGGTCCGGCAGGCGACCGAGGGCCCCCGGACGTCGGGGCCGGGCTAGGCGACCCGCGCCGTCGTCAGCGGGTGCTCGAGCGGGGAGCCGCCGCTCACGGGCAGCTCGAAGGTGCTCGGCACCGGGTAGTACCTCGCGAGGAAGTCACCGAGGAGCTCGGCGCGCCCGTCCTCGCCGACGGCGGGGGAGTCGTTGAGGCAGAAGACGTCGAGCTCCCGTCGGCGCAGCATCCGGCGCAGCCGGGCCGCGGCACGAGGGTGCGCGAGATCGAGGTAGAGGTAGGCCAGGCGACCTGGCACCGCCCTGCCGAGGGCGTAGGCGTAGTAGTGGTGCAGCGCCGAGCTGATCGACAGGTCGTCCGGGTGGCGGAAGGTGGACGCGGCCACCCGGGCGAACTGGTCCGGGTGTGCGGCCTCCATCTGGTGGAGCACCGAGCGCAGCTGCGGGTGGGGAGTGTGCTGGAACAGGTGGGTCACCCGCCGCCCGAAGACCTCGTCAACGAGGGCGCGGTTGTTCTTGGCGGCGCTCGTCACGGGCGAGTCGTCCGCGCGGTGCCCGCGGGCGTCCATGAGGGCGGATGACGTGAAGAACTTCGCCAGCCCGTTGCTGTGGAAGAACAGGCTCGGGGTGACGGGCCGGCCGAAGAACACGTCGTCGTTGAGGTAGAGGTACTGCTCGGCGAGGCCGGGGACGTGGTGCAGCTGGGACTCGATGGCGTGGGAGTTGAACACGGGCAGCACACCCGGGTCGGTGAAGATGTCGCGGTGGTCCACGACGCGCACCCGAGGGTGGCCGGTGTCGAGCCAGTCCGGCACCTGCCCGGCCGTGACGATGTGGACGCGGCGCACCCACGGGGCGAACGTCTCGAGGGAGCGCAGCGAGTAGCGCAGCTCGTCCTGGGAGCGGAACCGCGACGCGTGCGTCGCCTCGGCCGTGTGGCGCTGGTCGGCGGGCACGCCCAGGGCGGCGAGGCGCCCGGCGTTCCACACCGGGTCCTCACCGTCGACCCACGTGTAGACGACGTCGACCGGGACTGCGGCGTCGAACAGGTGGGGCAGCGGGCCGACCTCGACGGAGCCGCGCACGGCCGCCTCCCGCCACTGCGCAGGGGTCAGCTGGGTGGTCCAGGCCTGGCGGCGTGGCGCGACGAGGGTGCCCTCGGTCTCCGAGGGAAGCTCGCCGGGTCCGGTGGGCGTGGACGGCACCTGCGGCCACGTCTCGACGTCGACGCCCACCTCGGCCCCCAGGAGCGCGCCCGCCGGGCCGGGGGCCGCGCGGAAGACCCGGAACCCGTCGCGGGCGGCCACGGCCCGGGCGAGGCGACTCGCCGTCAGACCGCGGGGACGTGCCGTGCGGGTGTCGAGCGGGACCACCCGCCAGGTGCGGTCCAGGCCGTCGGCGAGAGCGGCGGCCGCCCGGGCCCGGTCGACGCGGCGGACGACGACGGCGGCCGGCTTGCCGGCACCCGCGGGCATGACGGTCGCGCGGACCCCGGCGTCGCGCAGCGCGGTGAGGACCTGGTTGCGGCGTGCGGCCTCCTCGACAGCGTGGTCGGCGACGACGGCCGTCCCGCATCCCCGCGCCTCCGCAGGGGTGAGGGGGCGGGCATGGAGGTCCGCACCGGGCCGGCGCCCGAGCGACTGCCTCCGCGCGACCGTGCGGGCGAGCCCTGCGCTCAGGCGGCGCGGGAGGGCGGAGACCACGCGGCTGCCGAGCACCGAGGCCCGGTCACGCGCACGCTGCCGGCGCGAGACGGTGTCCCGGTAGAGCAGCAGCTCGTTGCCCACGGCGTCCACCGTGTGCTTGAGCTCGTGGGCGTCGGGTCGGCCGTGGTCCACCACGACGAAGGACGGGTCGAAGCCGGCGAGCGCTCGGGTACGTCGGGGCACAGGAACCGCCTCTCGTGTTGTCGGTGCGTGCGGTGAGCGACGCCTGTCGTCGGCGCGTGCTCCAACCGCGACGCGGCGGGGCTGGGCGGCGGGTTCGTGAGGACACGCAGAGTGGTCCGCGCGCTGGGTCGCGCAGCGGGTCGGCACCGTGCCGGCCGTCGCCGGCACCTGCCGGCGGGAAGAAGGTTGTCAGTATAGACCCAAGGGTTGGTCAACCGGTGGTCGAGCCGAGCCCGGCCACCCTGCCATGACGTGGCGCGCGCTGCCCTTAGGCTGTGTGGCGGGCCTGGAGGCCCGGCCGGTCAGTCGTGGAATGGGTGAGGCATGTCGTCGAAGGGTGCTGCGCGCAGCCGGGGTCAGCAGCTGGCGTGGATGGTTCCGGCGGCACTGGCGGCGCTCGTCGTCGTCGTGCTCGTCGCCCGGTGGCTGCGCGAGGTGCCGGCCGTGGCCGGCTTCGTCAACGACTACCCGGGCACCACCGAGCTGCCGGAGACGGCGCCGGTCGGGCTGCCCGCCTGGGTCGGCTGGCAGCACTTCCTCAACGCCTTCCTCCTCGTCTTCATCGTCCGCAGCGGCTGGCTCATCCGCACCACCCAGCGTCCCAAGGGCCACTGGCAGCCGCGCAGGGCGGGCCGCGGGAGGAAGCCCGTGCGCATCAGCCTCAACCTGTGGCTGCACCTGGCCGCGGACGCCCTGTGGGTGCTCAACGGCCTCGTCTTCGCCGTCCTCATCGTCGTCACCGGCCACTGGATGCGCCTGGTGCCGACGAGCTGGGACGTCTTCCCCCACGCCCTGTCCGTCGCGCTCCAGTACCTGTCCCTGGACTGGCCCACGCACGGCAGCTGGGTGAACTACAACGCGCTGCAGGTGCTGTCCTACTTCCTCACGGTCTTCGTCGCGGCGCCCCTGGCCCTCGTCACCGGGCTGCGGATGTCACCGGTGTGGCCGGCGAGCTGGCGCTTCGTGCCGATGAGCCTGGCCCGGGCGCTGCACTTCCCGCTGATGGTCTACTTCGTCGCGTTCACCGTCGTCCACGTCACCCTCGTGCTGGCCACGGACGCGCAGGGCAACCTGAACCACATGTTCGCCGCGCGCAACGACGGCAGCTGGCTGGGCCTGATCTACTTCGGTGTCGCGCTCGCGCTCATGGTGGCCGCGTGGGTGGTGGCCAAGCCCGTCTTCACCCAGCCGGTGGCCGCGCTCACCGGGAAGGTCACCCGGTAGCGAGGACCACCCGGCCGCGCGGGGTCTGCAGGACAGCCCGCAGGGCGGCCCTCGGCCCGGCGGTCACCGGCAGCGGCGCACCGAGCACCGCGAGCATGCGCGTCGCTGCTGCGGGATCGGGCGCCTCTGCCGCGAGCTCGAGCAGGGTGACCGCGGGCAGGTCGGCCTGGGCGGGGTGCGGCGTGTCCCGCCAGTCGATGAGGAAGGGGCGGATGCCGCCGGTGCCGGGTGTCATCCGCCAGCGCAGCAGCCGCCCGTCCGGGGTCGTGCGCTCGGTCGCCCTGACCTCGCCGACGTCCACGCCGGCGGCCGCGGCCTCGCGGACCGTGCGGTCCAGGTCGTTGGGGCGCACGGCCCACGTGTGCAGCGACGGCTCACGGACGTGACCGACGCCGAGGCCCACCCGGTCCGCGGGCAGGTCCTGCTCCGGGTCGGGACCGATGACCTCGAGGTAGGTGCGGCGCGGGCCGGTCGTGCCCGGCACGTCGAGGGTGAGGAGGTGGTTGGCGGTGCCCAGCCCCGGGTGGGAGCCACCGCGGACGGCCTCCACGCCGGTGAGCTCGGCGAGGTGGGCGACGCCGGTGGCGAGGTCCGGGACGGCCCACAGGAGGTGGTCGAGGGTGGCGGGAACGGTCATGGCTCTCCTTCGGTGGTGCGTAGGCTGCTCATCGATGACTCCAGATCCTGCCCGTCGTGTCCTGGTCACCGGCGCCGCCCGTGGCATCGGCCGCGCCGTCGCCGACGCCCTCACCGACCACGAGCTCGTGCTGACCGTACGCCGCGCCGAGGACGTCGCGCGGCTCGGGACGGAGCTGCCGGGTGCGCGCGTGCTCCTGCTCGACCTCGCGGACGCGTCCGCGATCGCCGAACGGGTGGCCGGCGTCGAGGTGGACGCCGTCGTGCACTGCGCCGGCGTCGAGGGGGTCGCCCCGGCCGCCGAGCTCGACCCGGCCCGCCTCGCCGCGGTCCTGGCCGCGAACCTCGCCGGACCGGTCGAGCTGACCCGCGTGCTGCTGCCGGGGCTGCGCCGCAGCGGCGGGCACGTGGTGTTCGTCAGCTCCACCGCCGTGCTGGGCGCCTTCCCCGGCTGGGCCGCCTACGCGGCGTCCAAGGCCGCGCTGCGTGCGTACGCGGACACGCTGCGGGTGGAGGAGCCGGACGTCCGGGTCACCAGCGTCCTGCCCGGCCGGACCGACACGGGGATGCAGCACCGCATCCACGAGCAGGCCGGCCGGGACTTCGACCCGGCGACGGCGATGGCGGCGGCGAGCGTCGCCGCCGCCATCCGTTCCGTGCTCACGGCGCCCGGGGACGTCGAGATCCCCGAGCTCGTCCTCACCCCGTTCACTCACCCGGGCGGATGAAGATCTCCTCGTAGTCCGGCTCCTCGCTGATCATCCCGTGCTCGACGGCGGCCGCGGCGATCACCTTGACGCTCTCTTCGTCGAGCCCGGGGGCGAAGACGTGGAGGTTGGTCTGGTCGACGAGCTCGGGGTCGATCTGGAGGTTCTCGACGATCGTCTCGCGCACCCGGTCCGGGTTCTCGGTGGCGAAGTCGTTCGCGCGGTCCATCGCGCGCTGGAACGCCGCGACGATCTCCGGGTTCGCCTCCGCGAAGGCCCCGCTGGTGATGTAGTAGCCGATCGTCGTGTCCGGGAAGGACTCGACGAAGTTCGAGATGAGCGGGGTGAACCCGCGGCTCTCGGAGATCGCCCGGTGCGGCTCCACCGACCAGATCGCGTCGACGTCCCCGCGCTCGAGCGCTGCCGGCATGTCGGAGTAGTTCATCGGGGTGAACTCGATGGCCGAGGTGTCGACGCCGTTGTTCTCCAGAGCCACCTCGATCGTGAGGTCGCCGAGGTTGTTCACGGAGTTCACCGCGATGTTCGCGCCCGCGAGGCCGGCAACGTCGGTGATCGGGCTGTCGGGCAGGACGAAGATGCGGGAGGTGTCCGCCTCCGGGTCCGCTCCCACGGCGCAGCAGTTGGCGACGAACTTGACGTCGAGCCCCTGGTCGATGGCCTGGAGGTCGCTCACCGCGTTCGCGTAACCGATGGGGCTCTCCTGGTTGACGACGGAGGGCACGATGGCCGAGCCCGCCTCGGCGATGCGGACCTCGACGTCCAGGCCCTCCTCCTCGAAGAAGCCCTCCTCGACGCCGAGGTGCAGGGGCCCGGCGTCCATCGTCGGGATCTGCATGACGGTGAGCGGGGTGAGGCCGTCCTCGCCGGCCTCCAGCTCGTCCCCGCCGCCGCCGCACGCGGCGAGGAGCAGGGCGGTGGTCGCCGCCAGGGCGAGGGTGGTCGTGCGTGCTCTCATGGTTCCTCCGTCAGATGACGTACTCGGGGCTGGTGGGTCCGTCCACGTCACGCACGCGGTTGCGGATCTCGGCGAAGACCTCGGAGCGCAGCTGGCTGAAGCGCGGCAGCTCCTTGGTGGCGATCTGGTCGCGCTGTCGCGGCAGGTCGATGTCGACGACCGTGGTGATGCGGCTCGGGGACTTGGACACGACCGCGACGCGGTCGCTGAGGTAGACGGACTCGTCGACGTCGTGGGTGACGAAGACGACCGTCATGCCGAACTCCTCGCGAAGCGTGAGGACGAGGTCCTCGAGGTCGGCCCGGGTCTGGGCGTCGACGGACGCGAAGGGCTCGTCCATGACGAGCACCTCGGGCTGGTAGGCGATGGCGCGGGCGATCGCCGCGCGCTGCTGCATGCCCCCGGAGAGCTCGCCGGGGTGCTTGCGTGCGGCGTCCCGCAGCCCGACGTCGGCGAGCGCCCGGGCGGTGCGCTCGGCGACCTCCGCCTTGGCGACGCCGTGGGCCCGCAGCGGGAGGGCGACGTTCTTCTCCACGGAGAACCACGGCAGCAGTGATCGCGAGTAGTCCTGGAGGACGACGGCGAACTCGCGCGGCACGCCGTCCACCGCCTGCCCTTGGTACTCGACGGTCCCGGACGTGGGCTCGAGCAGGCCGGTGAGGCAGCGCAGCAGCGTCGTCTTGCCCGCGCCCGAGGGGCCGACGATCGTGAAGAACTCACCAGGAGCGACGTCGAAGGTGATGTCGTCCAGGGCCCGGAAGGAGCCGTAGTCCTTGGCGAGCCGGTCGACGTGGAGGATCGGTGGTGTCTGTGTCATGTCACGCCCGGTGGTATCGACGGTCGGTGAGGCGCTCGACGGCGCCGAAGAGCAGGTTGAGCAGGAGGCCGAGGATCCCCAGGAGGAGGATCGCCCCCCACACGGCCACGACGTTGAAGCTGGTCTGCGCGGTCCACAGGACGAACCCGATGCCGATGCGGCTGCCGGTCATCTCGCTCGTGACGACGAGGATGAGCGCGAGCGGGATGGCGATGCGGATGCCCGCTGCGGCGCGTGGGTAGATCGCCGGGGCGATGACGTGGAGCTGCCGGAACCAGCCGGTGATCCCGAAACTGCGGGTGGTGTCGAGCAGCGTGGCGGGAAGCTGGCGGCAGCCGTCGATGACGTTGAGGAGGACGGGGAAGAAGCAGCCGAGCGCGATGATGAAGATCTTCATCGACGTCCCCAGCCCGAACAGGACCATCGCGAACGGGATGAGCGCGGTGGCGGGGATCGCGCGGACGAACTCGAAGGTCGGGGCCACCGCCCGATCCAGCCACCGCACCTGGCCGACGAGCATGCCGAGCCCGATCCCGAGGACCACGGCGATGGAGAGCCCGACGGCGAGGTTGCGGACGCTGTCGAGGAGGTGCTCGGTGCCGGCCCCGCCGAGCCAGTACTCGAGGAGGTTGTCCAGCACCCGCGGCAGCGGCGGGTAGTAGACGTTGGTCGAGCCGGCCGACGTCGCCCACCACACGGCGAGGGCGAGCACCGCGCCGAGGAGTCCGAGCAGGGTGCGGCGGTTCATCGGCGGGCCCCCTGCCACCCGACGACGCGCCGGGCCAGCACGGTGAGGACCGTGTTGATCGCCAGGCCGACGATCCCGATGACGACGACGTAGGCGTACATCCGGGTGAGGTCACCGGCGCTGCGGGCGAGGTTGAGCCCCTGGCCCAGGCCCGGTACGCCGCCGAGGAGGATCTCGCTGGTCACCGTGATGATGAGCGCGGTCGCCGAGGCGATCCGCACACCGGTTACCAGTCCGGGCAGCATCGCGGGCAGGGTGAGCCAGCGGATCGTCTGCACCCGGGAGAGGTTGTAGGCGCGAGCGGTGTCGCGGGCCACCGGGTCGACGGCGCCGGTGGCGTAGATCGCGGCGACGAGCATCTGCCACACGGCGGCGTAGGCGGCGAGGAAGACCGCTCCGTCGCGTGCGCCGCCGATGGTGAGGACGACCAGCGGGATGAGTGCGATCGAGGGGATGGGGCGGAGGAACTCGATGACGGGCGTGAGCAGCCACTGGACCCAGCGCACACTGCCGAGCAGCATGCCCACGGCCGTCCCCAGCACGACCGCGATCCCCAGCGAGACCGCCCACCCGACGAGCGTGCTGCCGATGTCGGTCCACAGGGCCGGGCCGGTGAGGAGCCGGCCGAGGGCAGCGAGCACCTCGGTGGGCGGCGGTGCGTAGCTGCGCGGCAGGACGTCGGTGACGGACAGCAGCTGGAGGAGGGCGAGGAGACCGACGACGACCGCCGCCGGCAGGGCCACCGCGTGCAGCCGGGACTCGCGGGGCACCGGTGCAAGGGCGCTCACGTGGTCCTCATGAGCTCGGCGGCACGGGCGGTGAGGCTCTCCCGGTCGGCCTTGTTCGTGCTGGACAGGGGGATGTCCTCCAGCACCCAGACGCGTCGTGGGTGGGCGAAGGGCTCGAGGTGGTCCAGGACGTGCGCCTTGAGCTCCTGCTCGCCGGCTTCCGCGCCCGGCCGCAGCGTGACGAAGGCGACGGGCTTGGCGCCCTTGACGTCGTCGGGAACGGGGACGACGACGGCCTGGTCGACCGCGGGGTGCGTCTCGAGGACCTGCTCGACGGCGCGCGGGAAGATGTTCTCCCCACCGGAGGTGAACATGTCGTCCTCGCGGCCGGCGAAGAAGTAGAAGCCGTTCTCGTCGACGCGGAAGACGTCGCGCGTGTGGTGGAAGCCGTCGGGAGTGACGGGGACGGGGACGTCGGGCCGGTTGTGGTAGCCGGTGAGCAGCGCCGGGTTGCGGATCTCCAGGACGCCGTGGCCCTCGACGGGCCGTCCTGCGCCGTCGACGAGGCGCAGCTCGACGGCGGGGTTCGCGACCCCCACCGAGCCGTCCGGCGTGGGCAGCCCGTCGGGGTGCGGGGCGAAGACGACCGGACCGGACTCCGTGGTGCCGTAGCCGAAGGCGATCTCGGCGTTGGGGAAGGCCGCGCGGAGCTGGTCGAAGAGTGCCGGGGCCGCGGGCGCGGAGCCCATGTAGATGCCGCGCACGGAGGACAGGTCGCGGCCGGCGAGCAGCTCCGGACGCTGGAGGAGCATGGCGAACATCGGGGGGACGCCGCTCAGCTCGGTGACGTGGTGCGAGGCGAGCGCGTCGACGAACAGGGCGGGCTGGAACCCCGGGAGCAGGACGATGGTCGCCCCGGAGGCGAGCGAGCGCTGGGAGTTCGTCAGCGCGTTCATGTGGTAGAGCGGCGCGGAGATGAGCACCCGCGTGCTGCCGGGCTCCACGGTCTGCGCCGTCTGGTCGATGACCCACAGGTGGCTCGCCTGGGACAGCAGCACGCCCTTGGGGCGGCCGGTCGAGCCGGAGGTGTAGAGGATCATCGCCGTGTCACCCGGCTCGGGCACCACGCTGGTGAAGGACGACGGCGGGGCGGGCGTCCCGAGGTCGAGGACTGGGACGTCGGTGGTCACCAGGCTGCGGGTGTGGTCGTCGACGAGGAGCAGCGTCACCGCGGCGTCCTCGAGGACGTAGCCCAGGGTCTCCGCCGGCATCTTGTGGCTGACCGGCACGGGCACGCCGCCGGCGCGCTGGACCGCGTAGAACGCGACGAGCCACTCGGGGGAGTTGAGGGCGAGGATCCCCACGGTCTGGCCGGGGCGGAGGAGGGCGTGCAGCTGCGCGGCGCGGGACTGGACCGCGGCCTCGAGCTCGCCGTACGTGAGGGTCGTGCTGCCCTGGTTCGTCACCCCGATGACCGCCGGGGTGTCGGGACGGTCGGCGACGATCCGGTCGCCCTGGTTGCGGCTCATGTGGGGGACCCTTCCGTCGTCGTGCTCGGTGCGAAGCTCGCGTAGGTCCCGCGGCCCACGGCCACCTGCTTGCCCGCGCCGTCGAGCACCTCGGCCTCCGCGACGGTGAGCGAGCGGCCCAGCTTGACCGGCCGTGCGACGACGAGGAGGTCGCCCGGCGCGGCCGCCCGCAGGAAGTGGGTGGTGAAGTCGATGGTCGGGGCGGGGGCGCCCTGGCTCGCCACGAGCGCCCAGTCCGCGGCGAGGTCGAGCAGGGTGGCGAGGATCCCGCCGTGGGTGACCCGCGCCGTCGTCCCGTTCTCCCACTCCTCGCGCCAGGTGGCGCTCAGCCGCAGCTCCTCCGCGCTCACCGAGACCACCCGCAACCCGAGCCACCGGTGGAAGGGGGAGGTGAGGATGCGCTCCTCGAGCTCGGCCGTGGTGATCACTCGCCGCTCCCGGGGGTGACGACGATCTTGCCGAGGACCTCGCGGTCGCGAACCTTGCGCAGCCCCTCGACCGCCTGGGAGAGCGGTAGGACGTCGCTGACCGGCGGGTCGATCTCCCCGGCGGCGACCATGGCGAGCAGCGCCTCGAAGTCCTCGGTGGCGAAGCCGTTGGAGCCGATGATCTGCAGCTCGAAGGACCAGATGTAGCGCAGGTCCTCGACGGGGTCGAAGCCGGCCGTCGCGCCGCACACGAGGATGCGCCCGCCGAGCTTCGTGCTGCGCAGCGTCGGGTGCCAGGTGTCCCCGCCGGTGAAGTTGATGACGACGTCCATGCCGGTCTCGTCGCTCCAGCGGGCCGGCTTGCCGTAGTGCTCCTTGACCCACTGGTAGAAGTCGACCTCGCGGTAGTTGAGGACCTCGTCCGCGCCGATCTCGAGCAGCTTCTGGGCCTTCTCGTCGGAGCCCGCCGCGGCGATCACGTGCGCGCCGAGCTGCTTGGCGAGGACGACCGATGCCGTGCCCACACCGCCGGAGGCGCCGAGGACGAGGACCTTGTCCCCGGCGTGCACGGCGCCCTTGCCGACGACCATGCGGTGCGCCGTCCCGTACGCGACGGGCAGCGCGGCGGCCTGGACGTCGGTGACGCCGTCGGGGACGGAAATGAGCTGGCCCGCCTCGACGAGGCTGTACTCGGCCATTCCGCCGTCGCGCTGCTCGCCCATGAGCGTGCCGGCCGAGTCGAGCGGGTGGACGAGCACGCGGTCCCCGGGCCGCCAACCCGTGACGTCGTCGGCCACCTCCTCGACGACCCCGACGACGTCGAGGCCGATGACGACGGGCAGGGGAAGGCGGATGCCCGGCATCCCGGTGACCGTGAAGATGTCGTGGTAGTTGAAGGAGCTCGCGGTGACGCGGACGACGACGTGCCCGGCCACCAGCCGGGGGCGGGGGTAGTCGTCCTCGAGGCGGAGCGCGCCGAGCTCGCCGTGCTCGCGGAGCACGAGCGCACGCATCGTTGAGGTCAAGGCCGAGGTCCTTTCTGAAGGCGGCTGCTGCACACGTCGGACGTGAGAGAGGGCGACAGAGAGGTCGGCAGACGGTCCGTCTGGAGCGGCCGGGTGCCGTGTCGCCTAGGACCGACAGATCATCGTGTGCACCCGCGCGAGGTCGATGTGCCTCCGCGAGGTCAGGTGCAGTCGGTACATGTCCATCATGGTCCCACAGCGTCCGAGACGCTCCGGGGCCGGGTCCAGGCGACGAGACGGTGGCCCGGGCGGCAGCTCACCGCCCGGGCGCGTGGTGGATGACTACGTGTTCGGCTCCTCCGCCGAGATGTCGGCGAGGGCCGAGGTGGGGTCGCGGTCGATGGCCAGGTCGCCGATCGACAGGATCCCCACGAGGCTGCCGCCCTGGAGGACGGGGATGCGGCGCACCGCACGATCGCGCATGATCCGCACGGCCTCGGCGGCGTCGGCGTCCGGCGTCGTCGTCACGAGGTCCTGGCTGCACGCCTGGCGCACCGGGTCCTCGGGGGAGCCGCCCGTGGCGATGACGCGCACGACGATGTCCCGGTCGGTGACGATCCCGACCACCTCGCCGTCGTCGACCACGACGACGGCGCCCACGTCACCCGACGCGAGCAGCTCGGCGGCGTCCCGCACGGTGCGGTTCGCCTCGATCGTCGTGGGGTTGGGGGTCATGCTCTCTGCGACGGTCCCGGCCATGGTGTGCCTCCCTGGTGGTGTGTCTGCGGTCATATCCAGGGTGGGCCGGGGGACGGTCGTGCGCATCCGGGAATGCGGCGGCCGGGCCTGTGGTTGGAGCAGGTGACCGGCCCGGTTTCACACCCCCGGGCTCCAACACACGCCGCTACGAGCGGCCACTCGCCGTGAGGCGGTTGGCCGGGTCGGTCACCTACTCGCAGCCCACGCCGTCGCGGTCGAGGTGGCTTCCGTAGCCGGCCTGGCCCGCGTGGACCGGCGCGGCGCCGGCGTTGCGCGCCGCCGTGCAGCTCTCGAAGGAGGCGCTCCCGCCGCCGGGCCCCGTCTCCTGGGCCCTCGCCGCGCGCTCGAGCTCCCGCTCGGAGCGCGCCGCCTCCTTGGTCCGGGCGGCCTCCTCTGCCTCCCGCTCGGCCTCCTCCGCGGCGCGCCGCTCGGCCTTCTCGCGCTCGATGCGCTCCTCCTCGGCGGCCCGCTCGGTCGCGACGGTCTCCTCGATCTCGACGACCCGCGCGGTCCACTCCTCGACGTCCTCGTGCAGCGTCCAGTGCTCACCGGTGTAGGCGAGGAGGGGGAGGGCGGCGTCGTCACCGTCGAGCAGCTCGGCGAGCGCGGCACCCGTGGCGGCCGCGGCGGCAGCCTCGGTGGCCCAGCGGTCGAGCTCCCGGGTGGTGCCGGCCCCGACCGCGCCCTCGAGCTCGCTCACCTGCTCGCCGTAGGCGCTCACCTGGGCGGGCACGGTGCACTCGACGTCCTCCGAGTACAGGCCCAGCCCCTCGACCTCGGCGGCCCGCTGGGCCGTGAGGACCGCGTCGTGGAAGCGCCGGTTGGGCTCCTCGACGACGGCGACACCCAGTCCCGCCCGCGCGACCTCCTCGTTGACGAGCGAGCCCTCCTCGAGGACGCCCGCGAGGACGTTCCCGGCGTCGTCGTGACGCTCCTCGTCGTACTCGAGGTCCACCTCCGTGCCGGCCGGGAGCCGCTCGGTGAGGAAGGCGGCGGCGTCGTCGGCGAGGCACTCGTCGGGGGCGGCCACGTTGAGCAGCCGCACCCGCTGCTCCTCGCCGTCGACGAGGACGTCGATGGTCCGTCCGTCGACGACGGCCGCGACCGTCGTGCTCGTCCCCGGGCTGTCGGCGACGGCGGCCCCACCGACCACCACGAGGGCTGCGGTGACGACGCCGAGACCGATCCTGTGGTCGCGGAGGAAGGTGCGGACCTCGGACATGGCGGCCTTTCGGGAGGGGGGTGCGGCCGGGCGCCGGTTGCGCGGCCACCCGCACGATCGGCACGGCACGGGTCGAGATGAGGAGTACGACCGGCCCCGCGCCTGCGCCCCTGTACGGTGCGGGCATGTCCCGCCAGCTCCACCTGCTCCTGGCCACCGCGAGGCCGCGCCGCTCCCTCGGGCTCGACGTCCTCGCGCCGTCGACCACCACCCTGCGGGTGCTGCCCACGGACCTGGACCTCTACCTCCACGTCAACAACGGCACCTACCTGCAGATGATGGACGTGGCCCGCAGCAACTACATCGCCGACCTCGGTGGCTTCCCGCGCCTGAACGAGAAGCGGTGGTACCCGGTCGTCGCGGCGTCGACGATGACCTACCGCCGCTCCCTGCGTCTGGGGGACCGCGTGGAGATCTCCACGCGCGTCGTCGGCTGGGACGAGCGGGTCGTCTACCTCGAGCAGGTCTTCAGCCGTCGCGGGGAGCGCTGCGCGCGCGGCGTCGTCGCCGGGCGCTTCCTCACCCGCGGCTCGGGGGAGCGGGTGCCCGCCCCGGAGGTCGTCGCCCACCTGGCCGGGTCGGAGCTGGCCTCGCCGGAGATCCCCGACGACGTGCTGCGCTGGGCGCGCGCCGTCGACGTCGCCCACCGCGGCGCGTGACATCGCCCACCCCGAATGGGCGCGGCACGACGCGGGCCGGGAGGTAGGGTGAGGGCGTCGCGGTGGTTTGCCGACCGGGTTGTTCCGGTCGCGGACCTGCTGCAGCGGGACTCTCGGCGAGACTGGACCATCTGACGTCCGTCACCCCGGGTGCTGCGTGTGGGCCGTCCCCGCCGCGATGTGTGTCGTCACTCCGGAGGAGGAGTCCGTGGCTCGAGGAGCCCAGCGCCCGTCGGGCGCTCGTCGTACTGCCCCGCGCAGCACGCCCAAGCGCAAGCACCAGGACAACAGCGGGCTCATCCCGGTGCTGGCCCGGGCCGTCCGCGAGGTCGAGGGTGCGGTGAAGCGCGAGCGGGTGGTCCCCTCCACCCGCACGAAGTTCCAGGCCATCGCGCTGCTCGTGCGCGAGGAGCGCGCCCGCATCAAGGTGGACACGACGCTGAACGAGGCCCGTCGCGGCGAGGAGCTCAAGCGCCTCGACGGCATCGCCACCATCCTCGCCGTCACCGCCGCCCGCGACCCCCGCCTCCTCGCCCTCATCGCCGACGAGGCCGTCGTCTCGCCCGAGGCCCGCGAGCTGCGCCGCGAGATGCTCCTCGACGCCGGCTTCGAGGTCCCCGAGGAGGCGGAGCCCGAGCCCGAGGGGCCGCGCGAGCCCTCCGCCGTCGAGCAGCGCCAGGTGGTGCCGCAGGCCGTCATCTCCCGCCAGATGGCCAACCCTTTCCTCGAGCCGGACTACGACGCCGTGCGCCGGCCACCGGCCCGCCCGCGCCGCCTGGCCGGCTGGGAGCTCATCGAGCCGCTGCTGCGCTCCTTCGAGTACGGCGGCGAGGCCGCCTGCATGACGCTGCCCGAGCCGAACGGCACCCGCGTGCCGCCCGGGCTCGAGCTCATGCCGCACCAGTCCCGGCTGGTCGAGGCCGCCGCCGAGGGCCACCGCACCTTCCTCCTCGCCGACGAGCCGGGCCTGGGCAAGACGGCGCAGGCGCTGCTCGCCGCGCAGGCCGCCGACGCCTACCCGCTCCTCGTCGTCGTCCCCAACGTCGTCAAGACGAACTGGGCCCGCGAGGCGGAGCGCTGGACGCCCGCCCACCGCGCCACCGTCGTCCACGGCGACGGCGAGGACATCGACGCCTTCGCCGACATCATCGTCATCAACTACGAGATCCTCGAGCGCCACGTCGGCTGGCTCGGGAGCCTCGAGCTGGGCGTGCGCGGGATGGTCGTCGACGAGGCGCACTTCATCAAGAACAAGAAGTCCCAGCGGTCCCAGCACGTGCTCCACCTGTCCGAGCAGCTGCGCTCACGCCCGTGGGCCCCGCTCCTCATGGCGCTCACCGGCACCCCGCTCATCAACGACATCGAGGACTTCACCGCGATCTGGCAGTTCCTCGGCTGGATCGACGAGGAGAAGCCCCTCGGGGACCTCATGGAGGCGCTGGAGGAGACCGGCCTGGTGCCCTCGGACCGCGGCTTCTACGCCGCCGCCCGCAGCGCCGTCATCGAGCAGGGCATCGTGCGGCGCCGCAAGATCGACGTCGCCGCCGACCTGCCCGCCCGCCGCATCGCCGATGTCTTCGTCGAGCTCGACGACGCCGCGGGCCGCTCGATCCGCGACGCCGAGCGGGCGCTGGCCCGCCGTCTCGTCAACCGCTACCGCAAGGCCCTGGAGGTGCGGCACGGGGAGAACGTCGTCGAGGGCATCGACCACGAGCTCGTCCGCCAGGTCGCCGTGTGGGAGACGACGAAGACCTCGGAGAAGAAGTCCGAGGACAACGTCTTCACGATGATGCGCAAGCTCGGCTCGGCCAAGGGCGGGGCCGCGGCCGACTACGCCGCCCAGCTCGCGCGCAACGTCGGCAAGGTCGTGTTCTTCGCCAAGCACATCGACGTCATGGACGCCGCGGAGGAGCTCTTCACCCAGCGGGGCATCCGCTTCGCCTCGGTCCGGGGCGACCAGAGCTCCACGGCGCGGCAGAAGAACATCGACGCGTTCACGAACGACCCCGAGGTCTCGATCGCCGTCTGCTCGCTCACCGCGGCGGGCGTGGGGCTCAACCTCCAGGTGGCGTCCAACCTCGTGCTCGCCGAGCTCTCGTGGACCGACGCCGAGCAGACCCAGGCGATCGACCGGGTCCACCGCATCGGTCAGCCCGAGCCCGTGACGGCATGGCGCATCATCGCCGCCCAGACCCTCGACACCCGCATCGCCGAGCTCATCGGGTCCAAGGCGGGCCTCGCGGCCCGGGCCCTGGACGGCTCGGACGAGGAGGTCGTCGCGGACGTCCAGGTGGAGATGCTCGTCGCGCTGCTCACCGACGCGCTGAGTAGCTCGGCGCCCGTCCTGGCGTGAGCGGGAAGGGACATACCGTGGCGGACGTGCGCCCAGGCCTCGCGCCCTGGGAGGTGCGGGTCTTCGCGTCCTGGTTCGATCTCGTGGTCGTCGGGCTGCCGGCGCTCGTGCCCCTGGGGTACGCGCTGGCGACGGCGCAGCCGCGGGGGCCGGGCAGTGACGCCTCCGACCTCACCCCGGCCGGGATCGTCGCCGCGTGGGTGGCGATCCTGCTCTACCTGGGGATCTGGTCGTGGAACCGCTACGTGCGCACGGCGCGCACGGGGCAGTCGTGGGGCAAGCGGCGCCGCGGGATCACGGTGCGGACCGTGACCGGAGAGGTGCCCAGTGCGGGGCGGCTCGTCGCCCGGGACCTCGCCCACGTGCTCGACGTCCTGCCCCTGTTCCTCGGGCTGCTGTGGCCCAGCTGGGACCGGCGCCGTCAGACCTTCGCCGACAAGATCGTCGGGACCGTCGTCACCGTCGCGTAGCTGCTCCGTCAGCCAGGGCTGAGCGTGGTCCAGCTCTGCGGGACCAGCTGGCTCGTCTCGACACGGGTGAGGGACGAGGTCGGCACGCTCACCTCGTAGAGCCCGGCGTCGATCTTGGGCAGGCGCAGCCCCTCGGCCAGGTCGGCGTTGTGGCCGATGTAGCTCACGTGGGAGACGGCCTCACCGTTCTGGTCGGTCCACTGGTCGACGACGCGGACCTCCAGGCCGTTCCACCGGGCCGTCACGTACATCTCGAAGAGCTGGCTCACCTCGGCGCGAGGGACCTCGCGCGACCATCGGCCGGCGGGCGTGCGGCGGAACCCGTACTGGGCGGGCGGCTCGACCTCGGCCGCGACGACGACGCGGTCGTCGAGGACGTCGGCGTTCAGGGGCGTGTTGGCCCAGATGGCCATCGCGCCGACGTACCGGGATATCCGGGGGCTGGAGGAGTGCCCGACCCGCACCGTGTCGGACTGCCAGCCGTGGCCGACGTCGACGTAGCGGGCGAGCACCTGGGCCGAGCCGTCGGCGCTGATGCGCACCAGCTCCGAGCCGGCCGGCACCCGCGAGTGGGCCAGCCAGGAGAGCGGGACGACGGCCAGCGAGGTGGCGACGAACCCCGTGCCCGTGAACGGCGGGCGGTCGACGAAGGGGCCGCCGGTCCGCGCCCGGCTCGCCTCGTCCAGCCCACCCACGGCGTTCTCGAAGCGGAGCTGGGGGGTCGCCGGGAAGCGCAGGACGTCGACGTACGGAGCGTCGGGCCGGTGCGGACTGCCCGGGAAGCCGAGGCCGTGCACCTCGTAGACGGCGGCGGGAGTCGTCGCGTCGGCGACGTCGGCCGCGCGCACGACGAACCCGCCCACCCGGTCGAAGCCGCTCTCGAGATAGGCGGCGGACACCTGGGGGGTGACCGCCTTCTGCATCCACGTCATGTCTGGCTCCCTCGTCGTGTCATTCGCGACCACGGACGATTGTGCCCGAGATGTGCGCCGCGCTGTCCCGGGGCTCGCTGCTCGTGCCGGAATCCGACACGACGTCCGCGACGTGTTCGGGCACGCCGTGTGCGCCACCTCGGAGACGTCGGAGAGTGAGTCGATGGGTACGTCGCCGCTCCACATCCCGTGGTGGTGGTGGGTGTGCTCAGGTCAGCGGTCGGTGCCCTCGCTGTAGTTCGATGGAGGCACTGTCGCCGAGGACCGACCGGACGTCGACCTCTTTCCCCTTCCAGACCGCAGTCGTCTGGACAATTATGGCTTGGCTGAGCGCGGACCGCGACACCCGCCGGGTGGCGAACGGCCCCGCCCTCATTGCGCTCGTCCGGGCCGGTCGACACTGTGCGACCACCTGCGGTTCCGGTACACCGCTGTGACCTTGAGATGTGCACCGTCACTGCTCACAGCGGGATCTCGATGACTTCCTCGGTGACGTCGGAGAGTGAGTCGACGGGAACCGTGCCGGTCATCAGCCCGTGCTTGTGGTGGGTGAGCTCGGGCCACCGGCTCGCGTCCTGGCTGCCGAACTCGATGGTGGCGCGGTCGCCCAGGACCGACCGGACCGTCACCTGTTGCCCCTTCCAGACTGCGGTGGTCTTGACGACGAAGGTCCGGGTGAACTGGGACCGCTCGACACGCCGGGACCATCGGCGGTGATTGTCACGTTCGAAGCCGGGCGGTTGCGGGTCGCTGAGCGGAGCAAGGAGCAGGATGGACGGTCCGCGGACATTCTTGGCTCGGTACGTCACACCGTCGAGGGCGGCATACGCGCCTGCTCTCATGGGGTGGGCCCCGGTTGCTCGACGATGACGTGCCAATGGTCGTCCCTGAACACCGCGGCGATCTCCTGGGTACCGTCGGGCCGGATCCGCATGAGCTCCGCGCCTTCGGGAACCAGGACGCGGACGTCGGGCGCTCCATATGTGGCCTCCGGAGCGTAGTGCGGCCCGGTGCCTCCGAAACCACTTCCCCGGAAGGGGTTCGTGGGATCGAAGGCGTTGCCCGTGTAGTACTTGCCGGCCGGGTAGTGGCTGTTGATGAACTCCTGCATCGCCGCTCCTCGCGCTGCGGGATCGGCGATGTCATAGATCGAGTCGGGCATCTCCCTCATGGCTTTGAGCGGCCCGTCAGGGACCCACGGGTTGAACTGAGCGCCGGCCAGGTCGTCGCCGTCGAGCAACAGGCCATCGCCGGCGCGGTAGCGGACGGCGAACATCGACTCCCCGTCCGCGCGGAACGTGACCGTGTCGTAGTTGAGGCCGAGCCGGTAGTAGAGCTCAGACGGTGTCGCCCCCAACATGTCCGCGCCGCGTGCGACGAAGCCTCCGATGGTCTCGAAGTCTCCCTCCGGCGTCCCGGCGCGCTCGACCAGGCTCGGCTCGGCGTGCCGCCCGATGTCGTCACCGAGGATCTGGGCCACATTCTCCGGAGGAAGGACCTTCTGCAGGACGTCGTCGGGGTGGATGGGCGGCAAGGCCTCACGGATCTCGATGAGGGTGATGACCTCCTGGCGAGTCATGTCCACCAACGGCTTCTGGACGAGGTCCGTCAGCTGTACCTCGGTCAACCCGTGCGCGGGCAGAATCTCGGCCAGGGCGTCCTGGTACCGCGCCTGATCACTGATGAGGTCGTCCCGCATGTTGACGACGTGCGGCTGCCCGCTCTTGTCGATTGCGACTCGTCCCTGTTCAGGGCCCTCGCCCGCCGCGCCAGAAGGGCCTTCGCTGCCGGTTCCCGTACCGCCCGCGTCGCCCTTGTCACCCGGCGTGGCGTCGGTGATGTCGTCGGCTGCGCCGGTGCCGGGCGTGGCGTCGGTGATGTCGTCGGCTGCGCCGGTGCCGGGCGTGGCGTCGGTGATGTCGTCGGCTGCGCCGGTGCCGGGCGTGGCGTCGGTGATGTCGTCGGCTGCGCTGGTGCCGGGCGTGGCGTCGGTGATGTCGTCGGCTGCGCCGGTGCCGGGCGTGGCGTCGGTGATGTCGTCACCTGCGTCCGCGCCGGGCTGGCCGGCCTCACCGGTGGTGCCGCCGCTGTTGGTTGGCGCACCATCGGCGATGTCGTCGATCCCGCCCGCGGCGGGCGCGCCGGACGAACCACCGTGGCCGCCGCCAGAGGAGCTCGCGCCGGACCCGCCGGACGAGGAGCCACCGGACGTCGAGCCGCCGGATGAGGAGCTACCCGTCGGAGCGTCGGAGCCAGCGGCTCCGGACGATCCGGGCTGCGAGGGGGAGCGCGGCGGCTCGGCGAGGCCCTCGGGGCTGTTGCCAGACCCGCCGGGCTGCGTCGAGCCGGGCGCCTCGGTGGCGCTGCGGGTGCCGGCGTGGACGGGCTCGGGGGCCTCCACAGGCTGGTGGCGCGGCGGCTGAGCGTCGGGGTTGCGCGTCGGGGCACCCGTCGGCGCGTCGGCGTCGGGGAGCGTGGCTCGGTCGACGCCGGGCCGGAAGTCCGGGACCTCGATGCCCTTGATGCCGGTGGTGAAGTCGTCGAAGAGGGTACGCACGGTAGGGGCCGCGAGCCGCCCGCCCTTGATCATCAGGCTGACCGGGTCGACGAAGTCACCGATCCGCGCACCGGTCTGGAGCGCCTTGGAGAACTTGCCGGCCTTGCCGGCGGTGCCGGCCCCCTTGACGGCCGCACCCGCCGGGATGAAGAAGGTGAGCACGTTGAAGACGGTGCCGCCGGCGGCGGTGGCGTAGTCGCCCTCGGCCCAGGAGTCGTACATGATGAGGCCCTTGCCCACACCCAGCCAGGCCTCCCCGATCGGGGTCGAGCCGAGGCCGATGAGGCTGGCCAGGCCGTCGCGCGTCGCGTCGGCGTTCTCGCCGATGCCAAAGATGGCACCGCCGATGTCGATGATGCCGCCGATGGTGCCGCCGACGCCCTCGACGAGGAACCCGTCCCAGACGAAGCGCTTGACCTGCACACCGGCCGACTTCGGGCAGTGGTCGCGGCGCTGGACCTCCGAGCCCCACGGCATCTCCGCCTCGGTGCTCAGCTCGTCGACGCCGTAGCCGAACTCGTCGTCCTCGCCGGTCATCGCGTGCCAGGGCTCGGCTCCGTAGAGGGCCCGGATGGCGTTGGCGCAGCGTCGTTCGGCCTCCCAGAGCAGCACTTGCTGGGCGTTGACCCTCTCGACGAGCGCGGTGTTGTCGTCGACGAGGTCCTGGTCGTAGTCCCACTCCGGGTTGCCCGCGATATCGTTCCGGAAGGCGACGGCATCGCTTCGGATGGTCCTGAGCGATTCCTTGATCGGCCGGATGTCCTCGGCGAAGTTCTGCAGCGCCTTGGCGACGGACTCGAGGGACTCGCTCACCGACAGGGACTTCGTCTCGACGTCGTCCATCACGGCGAAGAGGGTCTCGGCCTCGGGAGCCTCGTAGTGGTTGGCCAGAGCGCGCCACTCGGTGACGACGGCGGCACCGGTGTCGCGCACGTCCTGGGCCTTGGTCGAGATCGTGGTCGCCGCCAGCTCGACGCCGTCGGGGTCGAGCTCGTCCCCCGGGATGGCCGAGGGGTTGATGCCCTTGGAGTAGCAGACGTCGGTCATTGTCCCTCCGGCTGCCAGAGTGTGTCGCCACCCGCGGCTGCTGCTGCGGCCTGGATCTCTGCGGCCATGTCGGTGTGGCCCTCGTCGTACGCCTCGGTCGCCCGTCCGGCCCCGTTGATGCCGTTCTGGATGCGGTTGCCGATCGACTCGAGGGTCGGGGAGATGTGTTCGAAGAAGCCGTAGAGGGCGTCAGCGATGACCGGGCTGCTGCCCGTCGCGATGACGGCCTCCTCGACCGGTGCGGGAAGTGCCTCGATGTCCTCGCTGAGAGTGCCGGCGACGGTCCCCACACCGGAGAGCACCGTGCCGACGCCCTCGGGATTGATCCTCCACTTGCCCATCGGGGTCAGGCGATGGAGTCGACGATGCCCTTGGCCCGGCTCAGCGCGGACTGGGCGGTGGCGTCGGTCTGCTGGAGGGACTCACGCATCGCGGCGATGATCGTGCGCACCTCGTTGGCGACGGCGTTCCACCGGGCCTCCTTGGCGGCGTACTCCTCCGAGACCCCGGTGGCCTCGTAGTCGGCCATGGCGGCCTTGACGTCGGAGTCGCGGGCGAGGATCAGGGTCTCCAGGCGGCCCGCCACCCGGTTGAAGTTCTCCTGCGCGGTCCCCGAGGCTGCCTCGTCGTAGTCGCGACGGTCGGACTGGTTTCCAGTTGCCATGGTGGTCTCCTCAGGCCCGCGGCGCGCCGAAGCGCGCGGCGTCGAAGTTGGTCGAGTTCGTCCGCGCGGTGGTCTCCTCGCGCATCTGGTCGTCACCCTCGGTGAAGGTGCGGTCCATGCCGGAGATCCCGGTGAGGACGGCGGCCAGCGCGCCGTTCAGGTCCACGGCGATACGGTCGGTCTCGGACTTGAACCGGTCGAAGGCGGCCCGGCCCTGACCGTTGAACTTGCCCTGCAGCGGCTCTGCTGCCGCTGCCAGCTCACGGACGAGACCGCCGAGGTCCTCGTTGTTGCTGGAGGTCTTCTTGGTCAGCGTCGACAGGACGTCTGAACCCATCGCAAACTTCACGGATCTCTCCTCCTGGTGGCGGCATGCGGCCAGGTGGCCGGCACGCTCACTGATGTTGGCACAGCCCCCACCCGCACACCACCTTCTCAGCGCCTTCGAGCATGGGGAGTACTCCCCATGGTCGAGGTGAGGCAGCGCATCGCCTCCGCCGCCACAGCTACCGCGGAGCGGTACGCGTCGGCCGTGGCCCGGCTCCGCGCGGGGTCGGGGATGTCGCCACCCGCGGCGAGGGGACGGCTGCGGCGCAGGGGGACGACGGCGGCCGGCAGGCCCTGGCGGTGGGCATGCTCGCGGAGCGCGGTTCCGGGAAGGCCGGCGCCCGTGGTGGCGACCGGGACGACGACGCACCGCCGCCACGCCTCCTCCGGCCGGGGGGTGAGCTCGCGGACCGCCGTCGTCGCCGCGTCGATGCCGGCCGCGGTGGCCGCGCACACGACGACCAGCGGGGCGGCCGCGGCCAGTGTGGGTGCTCCGGACAGCGCGACCGGTCCGGCGTCGTGCACGACGAGGTCCGGCGTGCGGGTCGGGGAGGCGGCCGGGAGCCGGGCGTGCAGCGCCCCGCCGCCGTGGTCCAGCAGCCCCACGGACCGTGACGCGTAGGTGGTCAGCGTCCACCACAGCAGACCGGTGAGGGTCGTGGTCCCGACGCCGCCGGCGACTCCCGCCACCGTGACCCGCGCTCCTGCTGGCAGCGGTGCGTCGAGCCAGCGGCGGGACTCCGGGACGAGGATGCTCACTGGCCGTCCTGGACCAAGCAGGCACCCCCGAGCTGGGCGGCGAGCTCGTAGGCGAGCGCGACGCCGGTCGTCCCGCGCTCGTCCCACGGGGCGAGGGCCTCGATCCACCACAGCGGCCGGGGCAGCTGCGGCGCGTCGGGCAGGAGCCGGGCGATCTCGTCGGCATTGGCGACGTCGATGGGCTGGTAGACGCTGAGGACGGCGGTGTCACCGGTGCCGTCCCCCTGGCAGAGCTCGTTCACCGCGCCGTTGGACAGGGTGCGCACCCGCAGCATCTCGTCGACGGCCATGCCGGCGCGCAGGAGGGCACCGACGTCCGGCGGGGTCGGGGACAGGATGACGATCTCACGTGGCATGTGAGCCTCCGGGGAAGTGGGCGAACTGCGCGAGGTGCGTGCGGTCACCACGGCGCAGCACCTTGGCACGGCCCGGGGGCAGTGCCTCGGCGTAGGTGCGGGGGAAGATCTGACCCTCGCTGCGCTCACCGGACATGAGCACGCCGGTTCCGCCGGTGTCGCGCAGCGTCTGCAGGATCGGGTCGTACAGGGCCCGGGTGGCACCGGCCACGGGGCGGGCGAGCAGGACGTTGAACCGCAGGTCCCGCGCGGCGGGCAGGTGGGGTCGCAGCGGGCCGAGCGGGTCGGTCCCGCCCGAGGCGAGGATGTCGTAGTCGTCGACGACGACGACGATGCGGGGCCCGGTCCCGCGGGCGTCACCGGTCCGGCCCTCCAGCTCGGTGGCGATCGAGGTGGCCAGCGACGCGGCGAGCGGGGCGCTGGTCGCGAGCCCGCCGAGGTACTCCTCGGGGCAGCTGTCGGCCAGGCCACCCCGGATGTCGCAGATGGCCAGCACCAGCTCGTCCGGCGTCGCCCGGTCGACCAGGCCGCTGATCGCACCGCGCAGCAGCGTGGTCTTGCCGCTCGCGGTGTCCCCGAAGACCAGGAGGTGCTGGTCGCGACCCGCGAGGTCGAGGAGCTCCACCCCCATGGTGTCCTGCCGCAGGCCCAGCGGGACGGCGTGCGGCTCCTCGAGCGGGTCGGGCAGCTCCTCCGGCGCGAGGTCGACCGGGAGCAGGCGGATCGGCGGGGCGGCCGGCCCGCCCCAGGCCACGGCGGTCGCCTGCGCCAGCTCCTCCACGGCGGTGCCGACCGGCGTGGCGGGCGCGTCGTCGTCCTCGAGGGACAGGACGGGCAGAGCCACCTGGGCGAAGCGCTTCTCCTCGGTGAGCACCCGGCCCGACTGGTCCGCGCGCAGCGTGGCGGACAGCTTGCGCCCGATGGTCGACTCGGCGGGGTCGTTGAGGCGCAGCTCCACCCGGGTGCCGACGAGGGACTGGACGTTCATCCGCAGCTCGTTCAAGCGGGTCATCGTCGCCACGACATGGATGCCGAAGCTTCCGCCGCGCTGGAGGAGCGCCGTCAGCGGCTCGTCGAGCTCCTCGAACTCCTGGCGCGTCGCCCCGAAGCCGTCGACGAGGAGGACGACGTCGGCGGCGGCCAGCTCGGGGATGCGTCCGGCGGCGTGCTCGCTGCGCAGCATGGCCAGGGAGTCGATGTCGTGGGTGGCGAAGACCTGCTCCCGGGCGGCGAGCATGCCGTGCAGTTCCTCGAGAAGTCGGCGCAGGCGGTCCCGGCTGGCCCGGGTGGCCACGCCACCGACGTGCGGGAAGCCCTGCAGCCGGGCGAGCCCACCACCGCTGAGGTCCATGCCGTAGATGGCGACGTCTCGCGGCGTGTGCGTGAGCGCCAGGGAGGCCGCCAGGGACCACAGCAGGGTGGTGCGCCCGGACTGGGGGGCGCCGGTGATCGCCACGTGGCCACCGGCCCGGGTGAGGTCGAGCAACCACGGCTCCTGCCGCTGCCGGCCGGGGTCGTCGAGGAGGCCGAGCGGGGCGCGCAGCCCACCGCGCGCGGAGCGGGCCTGCAGGCCGCGGTGGGGGACGTGGGTCACCGGGCCGAGCACCTGCCCGAGCGGCAGCGCGCTGGGCAGGGGCGGCAGCCACACGGGACGGGTCGGCTCGGCGGCGCCGGCCAGGCGCTCGACGAGGACGTCGACCAGGGTGCGGCCGGTCGTCGGGCGGACGAGCTCGGGTTCACCCGAGCCCTCGCCGTCGTCGAGTCCGTTGAGACGCTCGACGCCCTGGTACAGCGGCAGCCGCAACGGGCGCGGCAAGGTCTGGGTGGTGGGCTCGGGCGCCTGGTGGATCGGCCCGGAGACGTAGGCGGCGCGGAAACGCTGGTAGACAGTCGTGTCGACCTTGAGGTAGCCGAAGCCGGGCACGGCGGGCAGGTGGAAGGCGTCGGGGGTGTCGAGGACGACCTGGCTCTCGCTCTCGGAGAAGGTCCGCAGCCCCAGCCGGTATGACAGGTAGGTCTCCAGGCCGCGCAGCTTGCCCGCCTCGATGCGCTGGCTGGACAGCAGCAGGTGGATCCCGATGGACCGTCCGATGCGGCCGATCGTCAGGAGCAGGTCGACGAAGTCCGGGTCGGCGGTGAGCAGCTCGCCGAACTCGTCGATGACGACGAGCAGGTGGGGGAGCGGAGGCAGGTCGGGCCGGGTCGCGCGCAGCTCGCGGTAGTGGGTGATCGACGGCGAGCTCCCCGCGTCACGCAGGACCTGCTGGCGGCGCACGACCTCACCGGCGATCGAGGCTCGGGCGCGCTCGGTGAGGCCGGCGTCGTCGGCGAGGTTGTCGATGATCCCGGCGACGTGGGGCAGGTCGGCGAAGGGGGCGAAGGCGGCGCCACCCTTGTAGTCGACGAGGATCATCGCGAGGTCCTCGGGCGGGTGGGAGAGGGCGAGCGCACCCACGAGGGTGCGGAGCATCTCGCTCTTGCCCGAGCCGGTGGCCCCGACGCACAGCCCGTGCGGGCCCATGCCGAGCTGGGCGGACTCCTTGAGGTCGAGGAGGACCGGCCTGCCGGCGTCGTCGAGTCCCAGCGGCACCCGCAGGAAGTCGCGGGAGGACCGGGGACGCCAGCTCGTGGCGGGGTCCAGCCGCGTCGGGTCACCGATCCCGAGGAGCTCACCGACGCCGATGGCGGCCTGGGTGGCCGCGTCGTCGGAGGCGCTGATGCTCAGCCGCAGCGGCGTCAGCGCCCGGCACAGCCCCGAGAGCACCGCCGGAGGCACGTCGTCGACGACGGCCGCCACCGGCTCGCTCGGCTGCGTGTCGTCCCGCAGGTCCTCGACCGCGACGTTGCCGTGCTCGTCGACGGTCAGTCGCAGGCTGACGTCGGAGGGCTCGTCGAGGCGGTCGGCGAGGAGGTGGACCACGGTCACGCCGAGCGATTGCGGCGTGAGGGACTCGTCGACGTGCGGCAGGGTGCCGGCGACCTGGCCGTGCTCGTCGGCGAGGACGAGGAGGCGGGGGCCGAAGCGGGCGACGGACCCGCCGGCGCCGCGCTGGGCGGAGGCGGTGGCCATCGCGCGCTCGGTGAGCTCGGGGCCGACGACGCGCACGAGGGAGGCCAGGTCGGGGGCGACGCGCCGCACGGGCAGAGGCCCGTCGAGGAGCTGCTCGTCGACGAGGTGGGGGACCGCACCCAGCACCGCCCAGTCATCCGCGCGCTCGGCGGGGAAGGCCAGGGCGAGCATGAGGTCGTCAGGGGCGTGCAGGGCGACCGCCTGGGCCAGCAGCGCCCGCGCGAGGGCCAGGGTCTGGTCGCGGGGCCCGATGACGGCGACCTCTCCGGCGAGGTCGAGGGGCACGGTGAGCGGCATCTGGCGGACGGTGGCGTACCGGCGCACGACGGCCTCCGCCTCCGCGCGCATGGCGGGGTCGGCGGGCTGCGTGGGGTTCTGCTCCTCCGGCAGGCGGATGGGGAACCAGGGGCGGTTCCCGGTGCCGACGCGCAGCTCGAGGAAGTCGCGGTCGGCGCGCCGTCGCTCCCACCGCCGGGCGGGGTTGCGGGCGATGTCGGGCAGCGCAGCCGGGTCGGGATGGACGCTGCGCGCTTGCCGCCGGGCCCCGTCCTCGAGCTCGCGCAGGTCGCTGCGCAGCGTCTCGAGGTAGTCCAGGTAGCGCTCGCGCTGAGTGCGGCGGTTGCGGGCCTGCTGACCGCGCTGGGTCAGCGCCATCCCGACACCGCCGACGATCGCGACGACGAGGATGACAATGCCGAGTAGCACGAACAGCGGGTTGTTGCGCAGCACCATCATCATGGTCATCGAGGCAAAGGCGCCGGCGACCGGGAGGAGGGTCTGCAGGGGCAGGCCGCCGGCGGGGGCGTCCCCGAGCTGCGGCGGCGGGGAGAGGTCGATCCGGGAGGCGTCCTGGAGGGGCGGGACGACGCGCGCGGGCCGGTGCACCTGGCGCAGGGTCATGCCGCGGCCCCCACGGAGGTGCGCAACAGGAGCGCCGCGGCGCCGGCGTAGGCGGCCCGCGCGTCGAGCGCGACGCGGGCGGTGGTGACCTGCCCTGCCCCGAGCGCGGACACGTGGGGCACCTGGAGGATCGGCACAGCGGTGCTCCGCTCGAGGACCCGCGCGGTGCCCCCGGCCGTGCCCCCGAGATCGACGAGGATCACGACCGCCGGGGTGGACCAGTCCGCCGTCACCTGCTCGGCCAGGGCCAGGCCCCGTTCGGCCGGGCCCCGGTCGGCCCGGGCGACGACGGCGACGACGTGGGAGGCGGAGGAGACCTCCGCGAGGTCACCCGGGGGCCTGACCCCCCAGTCCGTGAGGACGACGTCGAAGAAGCGGCCGACGAGGTCGACCGCCGAGTGCCAGTCCCCGGTGGACGTCCGGACAGCGGATTCCGACGTCCCCGTGCCGATGACGAGGAGGCCGGAGCGGGACTGCGGCGCCAGCTCGCGCGCCTGCACGGTGCGGGTGATGCCGGCGGCGCGGCGTGCGGTGCGGGTCAGCGAGGGCGGCCCGTCGACCGCTGCGGACGCGGCGAGCCGGGCGCGTCCGCCGGCGGCGTCGACGGCGAGGACGGCACCGGAGCGGCGGGCGGCGAGCGCGCTGCCGAGCCGGGCCGTGGTCACCGTCGCCCCGGCACCGCCGTCGGCCTGGACCAGAGACAGCCGGCGGCTCGTGGGGACGGGCCTGCGCAGCCCGGAGTCCGCCTCGGCGAGCCGGCGCAGCAGGCCGGGTGCGCCGGTGGCGACGTGGAGCAGCTCGACCACGGCGGGCATCAGAAGGTCTCCAGCAGCTGGCCGTAGACGCCGAGGATGCCGAGCAGCACCGGGAGGATGCCGAGCACGGCGACCATCTCGACAAGGTCGCCCAGCCGGCGCAGGCGGGCCCGCTGACGACCGGACGGCGAGAGCGCGGCCCCCACCGCCACGACGACGGCGCAGCCGCCGGCCAGGGCCGTGGCCAGCAGCGGGCGGTGCGCGGCGACGGGGCCGAGGACGAGCACGGTGAGCGGCACGAGCACCGCGACCCACAGGGCGAGGACCTGTGCTCGCAGCGGCACGCTCCGCGTCCGCAGCGCCAGCACCAGCACGGTGAGCAGCCCGAGGACGAGGGCCGGCACGTCGCCGGAGCCGAGCAGCCCGACGGTGGCCCAGACGGAGGTCGCCGCGACGGCGACGGTGGTCCAGGTGAGGGCGCGGTAGGCGTCGTCCAGGGTGTGGTGGACCTGGTCGCTGGGGGGCTCCTGGCCGTCGAGGGCCTGGTCGTCCAGTCCAGTGAGCCCGGAGGACACCATGGCGTACCATGGCAGCAGACCCGCCGCGACGGCGGTGAGGGCGGCGACGACGGCGTGGGCCCGGACCGCAGGCAGGAGGTGGTCCAGGGCGAGCGCGAGGACGGTGAGCACGGTGCCGGCCGCGGCACCGGTGAGCGCTCCGCGGGACGAGCGGCCGATGCCGATGCCCACTCCGAGGGTGAGCCACAGCGCGACCGCCCCGAGGCGCAGCGCGTCGCTCGTCGCGAGGCTGGTCAGCGCGGCGAGGACGAGGGTCGGCACCAGGCCGACAGCCACGGCGGCGAGGACTCCACCGGCGTAGCGGCGGCCGGCCCGACCGACCGCCGCGGAGGCCACGACGGCGAGCAGGACGGCACCCGCGTACACCGGGAGCTGGTTCGCGTCGGGAACCGTTCCTGCGAACAGCGGGATGAGGCCGGCGACGGCCGTCGCGAGCCCGACGGCCACCGTCGCGACGGTCTTGCGGGTGTGAACGGTCCAGCGGTCGGCGCGCACCTCCAGGCGCTCGGCGGCGGCGTCGGTGACGTCGGCGACCTGCGGAGGCGGAGGTGCGTCGACGGTCCGGACGACGCGAAGGACCTCACCGTCAGCGAGGTCCTGGGAGACGCAGTCGACGCCGAGGTCCACCTGCTCACCCGTGGCGCGCACGAGCGCGACGGACTGGGGGACGTCGTGCACCTCCTCCCGGAGCAGCTCGAGGAGGTCGGGGACCATCGCGCCCACGGCCTCGGTCGACGGCACGACGACGTCGGCGCGGTGCGCGGTGCCGACGAGCGTGAGACGCGTGAACCCGCTCATCCGGTGCCCTCCTCGACGGCAGCCGCGCCGGCCGCGTTGTCGCCCGTGTTCGCCTGGACGAAGGACCACCCGGCGCACCCGGCGCAGGCCAGTGCGGCGAGCACGGTGCTGCCGACGAAGCGGCGCACGTTGTCCCTCGTCGTCCGACGCTCGCGCAGCGTGCCGTGGAGGAACGCCCCGCGCAGCCGCTGCCGGCGCACCCGGGCGGACTCGAGGAGGAGGGCGTCGGAGTCAGCGGGCACTGCCACTCTCCATCCATGTGCCGGCGAGGTCGAGGATGCGGGAGACGCGGTCGCGTCCCAGCGCGTCGATCACGGCGTTCAGCCGGTCCCAGCCGGGCTCGGTGAGGCCACCGAGTGGGAAGTACAGGCCGGGGATGCGCGGGCGCCCGACGACGCGTGCGTCGAAGCGCTCGGCGAGGGCGGGCACGTCGAGGTCGAGCTGCCGGACGCCGGGCGGGCCGATGAGCATCCCGAGAACGGCCGGGGGCGGGGCGAGCAGGGGCTCGAGCGAGAGGTCCTGTCGACCGGTCCGCCCCATGACCAGGCCGAACAAGGGCATGTGGTGCGCGGCGAGCGTCGCGAAGGTGCCGGGGAGGGACTCCATGGCCCGGGCGGCCGCCTCGCTGTGCAGCGCGCCCACCCCGAGCATGAGCTGGGTGTTCTCCTCCAGCCCGTCCGCGGTCCGGGAGACCTGGATCGTGCCGTTGAGGCGCCGCTCGGTACCCCCGCTGACGACGAGGGTGGTGTCCTCCGGCGCCCGGGCACGGGCCACCGCGGTGAGCTCCTGGCGGTTCCAGCGGCGCAGCGCCGGCTCGTAGGGCCCCCACCCGGTGGGGGCCGAGCCGGTGAGGGCCTCGCCGAAGATCTCGGCGGTCCCGCCGAGGAGGGTGGTCTCGGCCGCCTTGTGGCGCACCGACTGGGACAGGATGAGCTGGAGCGTGTCGGGAGCGGCGGGGCGCAGGTAGCGGACCGCCACGTCGTCCCTGTCCCGGATAGGGGCGTCGTCGAGCACGTCGGAGACCTTGGACAGCCGGCGGCCGCCCAGGCCGTCACGCAACGTCCCGCCGAGCTCACGGACCACCCAGCAGCCCCGCATGTCCTGCAGGACCTGCTGCATGGGGTAGGTCAGTCGGGTGACCTCGTCGCTCACGAGGATGACCCGGCGCCCCTCGTTCGCGGCCGTGACGAGCAGCTCGGCCCGGGACTGGCTGAGGTAGGCGATCTCGGCCCGGGTCTCGGTTACCAGCTCGCCGCCGGCCTGTGCGTCCAGGGCGGGGTGGCGCACGCTCATCGGGGGACTCCTTCACCGGGGAATGTCACGGTCACGGTCTGGTCGCCGAGCTGGATGGTCGAGCCGGGCTGGACCGCCAGCTCCTCCCAGGGCCGCAGCTGCTGCGCGTGCCCGGAGGGCCCGACGACGACGGTGCCGTTCGTCGAGCCGCGATCGGTGAGCCACAGCGAGCGCCCGTCCCAGCGCAGGGCCGCGTGGGTCTTGGAGACCGAGCGCTGGAGGTCGTTGATCGGGACGGCGACGGCCACCTGCTCACCGTCGCGGGGCTGGGGGTTGCGCCCGAGCAGTGCCGTCCCGGTGACGGTGAAGCGGCCGCCGTCGGCGGTGGCGACGACCACGCCGCCGGGCCGGCCCGTGTCCGGGGCGGGCGACGGCGCCACGGGAGGAGCCGGCGGAGCAGGCTGGGGTGCCGCGGTGCCGGGCCGTGCGGGGAGCCCCGCCGCGGGCCCGGACGTCGCCGCGCCGGTGCCGCCCGGCGGCGGACCCCACGGCTGGGCGGGTGCCGCCGCCTGGGGGGGTGCTGCGGGAGCAGCGGTGCGCTGCGCTCGGCGGGACCGGGCGACCTGGTCCGCACCGGCGGCGGGCGGTACCGCTGCCACCGCGCCGGGCGCCGGGTCCCAGGAGGTGGCGACGACGGGGGGTTGGGCCGCCCGTGCCGCGGGAGAGCCGGGGCGGGCGCTGCTCGTCGTGCGGAGCGGGTCGCGCGCACCGCGGACCGTGAGCGTGACGCCGTCGGCGCGCCACGCCGTGAGCAGGCGACCGAGCCCCAGGGGCAGGCCGGTGAAGAGGTCGACCGTCCGCAGCCCGGCCGCGAGGTGCCCGAGCGTGCGTCCGGTGAGCGCCAGTCCCACCACGGTGAGCAGCACGTAGATGACCAGGGGGAGCCAGGCGAGGTCGCGGAGCAGCTCAGGGTCGAGGAGCGCCACGGCGCCCAGGGCGAGCAGGGCGAGGACGTCGGTGCCGACGGCGAGCGCGCGCTGCGCGGTGGAGGCACGGGCGCAGCCGGCGAGGAGCGTCGGCAGCAGGCTCGGGGGCGTGGCCGTGCCCGTCGCTGTGGGAGCGCCGCAGGTGGGACAGTGCGGTGCCGAGGCTGCCAGCGGGGTGGCGCACACGCCGCAGGTGACCGCGGGAGCGACCGTCATGGAGCTGTCCTGGCCTTTCGTGGAGTGTCTGCTGAGGCAGCCGACGACATGCGCGGGACCGGCGCCCCGCAAGATAGTGGCACACGAGAGGCCGTCCTGGGGAAGCGACCCCGCGGCCGGGGCGCCAGGGGGCTACTGCCGGCGCAGGACGACGGCGGTCGCGTCGTCGTCGGAGTGCGGGTCGCGGACGGCGGCGATGATCGCGTCGAGGTCACCGGCGACCGGCCCGCTGAAGGCGCGGCGCAGCCGCTCCAGCCCGTCGGGCAGCGGGTCGCCGCGCCGCTCGACGAGCCCGTCGGTGAACAGGACGACCCCGCCGCCGTGGGGGATCTGGACGACGCCCGTGGACGGCTCGCCCCGGCCGTAACCGATGGGCAAGGTGCCGGGGTCGGCGTGCCAGGAGGCGCTGCCATCGGCGTCGAGGACGAGCGGCGGCAGGTGGCCGGCGCGGACGTACTCCATCCGCCCCGTCACGGTGTCGACGACGGCGAGGAGCAGGGTGGCCATCTCCCCGGTCATCGTCCGCTTGGCCAGCTCGTCCAGGCCGAGCGTGGCGGCGGCCGCCGAGCTCTCGCGCACGAGCAGCGCGCGCAGGCCGTTGCGCATCTGCCCCATGACCGAGGCCGCCGGCATCCCGTGGCCGGCGACGTCGCCGACGGCGATCGCGAGCCGTCCGTCCGGCAGGCAGAGTGCGTCGTACCAGTCGCCGCCCACGCGTCCGCCGTCGCCCGGGGCGTAGCGGGCGTCGATGGACCACCCCGCCGCGCGGGGCAGGGAAGAGGGCAGGGAGGAGCGGTGGAGGATCTCGGCGGCGCGGCTGTCGGCCAGGCCGCGCAGGTAGAGGGCCTCGACGGCGTGACGGCGCAGGACGGCGGCGGTGTCGAGCTGGTCCTCGGTCCACGGCAGGCTGGAGCCGCGCACGACCTCCCGCCAGCGCTCGAAGGACTTGCGCGGGGACAGCCGGACCGAGTCGCCCTCCATCCGGGCGATGGCCTTGTTGTGTGGGTCGCCGCCCCAGTCGACGGCTGTTGCGACCTCACGTCGCAGCCAGGCGATCGCGTCGCCGTCGGCGAGGTTGACGACGAGCGCGCCGGCGTACGGGCTGCTGGGGACGACGTCGCCGAGGGAGTCGGTCGCAGTGACCTCCTCACCGGTGCGCGCGGCCCACTGGAGCACCGCAGCGGCGTCCTCGGGCTCGATCCCGGGCAGTGCGGTGCGGCCCTGGGCCCGCACGACCACGCCGTCGGACTCCATGATCGACAGGAGCGCCGGATGTTGGACGAGGGCCTCGGTGAGCGGCAGGTCCTCGTCGCGGGTCGCGGCGACGAGGCCGGCGAGGTCCCGCGCCACCCGGCGCGCGGCCGCGATCCGGTCCTCCTCCACCTGGGCGACGAGGCGTAGCGAGAGCACCGACCCGAGGAACTCGGCGGCCGCGCGGGACCCGTAGGACGGAGCGTGCGGGCCGGAGTAGTGGTGGCAGGCGATGAGCCCCCACAGCTTGCCGTCCTTGAGGAGGGAGATCGACATCGAGGCCGTCACACCCATGTTCTGGAGGTACTCGACGTGGATCGGGGACACCGAGCGCAGCGTCGCGTAGGTGAGGTCGAGGGGCAGCCCGGTGGCGGGGTTGAGCTGCGGCACGAGCGCGCTGGGCGTGTAGCCGATGTCGGAGATCAGCCGGATCCAGTTGAGCTCGTACAGGGCGCGCGCCTGGGCCGGGATGTCGGTGGCCGGGTAGTGCAGGCCGTGGAAGGCGTTGAGGTCCGCGCGCTTGGCCTCGGCGACGACCTCGCCGTTGTAGTCGGCGTCGAAGCGGTAGACCATGACGCGGTCGAAGCCGGTGAGGGTGCGCACCTCGCGGGCGGCGACGTCGTAGAGCTCCTCGAGCGAGCGGGTGCGGACGAGCTCGCTCAGGCTGCCTCGGACGAGCTGGAAGGTGTTGGCGTAGGTGAGGGGCCGCGGCCCCTCTGCCGGCTCGAGCTCGAGGACGAGCAGCTGCTCCGCGCCGGGCGGGTGGTGGATGATGGCGTCCCACGCGCCGCCGTCGGGGAGGTGGACGAGCACGGGGTTGCGGTCGCGCACGTCCCCGGGCAGCTGCGTGTGCGCGACGACGACGGCGGCCGCGTCGGCGCCGAGGACCTCCTCCAGCCTCCGACCCAGGACGTCGTCGACGGGGCGGGCGAGGAGCTCGGCGACGGACGCCGAGGCCTGGACGACCACGCCGTCGTGGAGCGCGAGGAGGACACCGCGCGGCTGGACCGACCCGGGCACGTGGATGGGCTCACGTGCGCAGTTGTCGAGGTCGACGGGGACGTCCGGTGCCAGCGTCAGGTCTTCAGGCATGCAGCTCTCTCCTCACGGGGTGAGCCCTCAGTCTGCCAGGGCAAAGCCCTCACGCCGACGGACGCCGTGCCTCACACTGGGCGCAGGACCGGCTCCGGAGGGGGAGACATGGACGAGGTGCAGCAGGAGAAGCCGGCAGTCGCGGTCGGGGTGGTGGACACGCCCCCGCCGTGCGCGAACTACCTGGTGGGAGGCATCTCGGTGCTGCTCGTCGGCGTCGGCATCCTCGTGTACGGCCTCGCCATGTACCTCGGGGTCGATGAGACAACCGGGAACGTCGGCGCGGTGGTGCTGGGCGCGATCGTCACCGTGACGGGGGTGTCGCTCCTCCTCGCGGGCGTCTCCCGCGCCGCCGTGGCCCTCGACTACCTCGTCGACTCGCGCCGGCCGACGAGCCCGCTCCACGGCCTCGACGCCCTGACCACCGAGGGCTGAGGTTCTCCCCGAGCGCCGGCCTCAGCCGATCGCGGCGAGGAGCTCCGAGCAGGCCTGCTCGCAGGCGCGGCACGCCTCGGCGCAGATGCGGCAGTGCTCGTGGTGGTCGGCGTGGGAGGCGCACTCGTTGCCGCACGTACGACAGACCTGGATGCAGGCCTGGAGCAGGGCGCGGGTGACGTCGGCGTCGTAGGCGGTCTGCCGGGACAGGACGCGGGCGGTGGTGTCGCAGATGTCGGCGCAGTCGAGGTCGGTGCGGATGCAGGCGCGCAGCTCGGCGACCATCTCCTCGCTCAGGCACGCGTCCGCGCAGGCGGTGCAGGTCTGTGCGCAGGCGACGAGCGTGTCGATCGCACGCGCGAGGAACTCTCGGTCGACGCCCGTCCGGGCCGGTGAGCTGGCGATCATCTCGGCGGTCTTCATCGCGTCCTCCTGTGGTCGGTCCGGGAGCGCGGGAAGTCGCGCGCCCGCTCCTCGACGCTACAAACGTCCTCGGCCGGCCGCACCTGCGTGCTACGGTCGTGCTCCACGGCCGCGGCCTGCGGCACGGCGGAGGGGCGGCGATGGTGCGCAGCGGTCTGCGGTTGGCAGGCGGTCTCGTGCTGGTCGCGGTGGCCGCCGGGGCCTGTGGCGGCGAGGACACGGTGGTGTCGAGCGCGCCTGCGTGCGAGGCCCCGGGCCTCCGCGTCGATCCCGGATCGGTGGCCCGGGGCGAGGAGCTGCGCCTGAGCGGGAAGGCGTTCCTGGACGGCTGCGCCGACAGCTGCGTCGTGGACGAGGACACCGGGCACCAGTCGTGCGGGGCCGCGTCGCCCCACCGCGGGATCACCGTCGAGCTCGTCCCTGACGACGGTCGGCCCGTGCTGCTCGCCCGCGTCGACGCCGACGACGACGGTGCGTTCGTCGTCGAGGTGACCGTGCCGGCCGACGCGCCCGAGGGCCGCGCGTCGATCACCACGGACGTCGTCTCGACCGAGCCGGTCGAGGTCACGGTCCACCCGTGACGCTCGACGGTGGTGTGTCCTCGCCGGTCAGGCGAGCCGGGCCTCCATGTCCGCGACCACCGCGGGCAGCACCGGGATGAGGACGGGCGAGGCGACGAAGGCGTCGCCGTCGCGGGTGACGAGGCCGATGTCCTCGAGGGCGAGGAGGTCGGCCCGCACCGCGAGCAGGAGCTGTGCGAGGGCGTCGGTGTCGTCGGCGGCCTCGGGGAGGTGGACGCCGCCGGGGGCGACGGCGGACATCAGCGCCATCGCGGTGAGCGGAGCCGTCTGACTGGACGAGGCGCCGCCGGCGTCGTCGAAGAACGCGCCGAGCGTCGTCGCGTAGAGGATCCGCCCGGCGACCACCCGCTTCTCGGGCGGATCCTGCGCCCACGCCCACGGCGCGACCCCGGCGGCGGGCACCAGCTGCCCGTCCCGCCGCTCGAGGAACCCGCCGCCGACGAGCCCGGCGACGATCGCCCCGACCCGCGCGGCGTCCCACCCCGTGCTCTCTACGAGCCCGGGGGTCGCCACACGTCCCTCCTCCAGGACGTACGGGTGACCGGACCCGACCGTGCGCATGAGGGTGTCCGCGCGGCGCATGAGCGGGGCGTCGACGAGGAGCGCGTGCTCGTCGGCCGCGGCGAGGACGGCCTGCATCGTCTCCTCGTCGGGCACCTGGTCGAAGAAGAGGGGGAGCCGGTCGCTGTCGCGGCCGGCGACGGCGGCACCCGGCTGCGCGGGGCGCTCCGGGCGTCGCCCGGTGGGCTTGCGAGGGCTGCGCTTCTTCTTCGGCATGCCTGCCAGTGTGTCAGCGAGCCCGGCGCGCCGACGGCGGCCGGCTAGTCGTCGGCCGCCGTCGCAGGAGCAGGCTCGGGGTCAGTGACCCGCCGCGGCGTGGACCGGCGTCGCCGGCTTCCGCACGAGGAAGGAGAACGCGACGGCGACGACGGCGAGTGCCGCCCCGCAGAGGAACGCGTCGTGGATGCCGCCGGCCTGGGCCTCGACGGCGCCGAGGCCGTCGGCCACGCCCGCCGCGGTCCGCGTCGTCATCACGGTGATGAACAGGGCGGTGCCGGCGCCGCCGGCGAGCTGCTGCAGGGTGTTGAGGATCGCGCTGCCGTGCGAGTACAGCGCCGGCTCCACCGACCCGAGCGCCGACGTCATGAGCGGGGTCATGAGGAAGCCGAGACCGATGCTGAGCAGCACGTGGATCGCGACGACGTGCCACGTGGGGCTGGCGCCCGACACGAGCGTCATGAGGCTCAGTGCCGTCGCGACGACGACGGAGCCCGGGATGACGAGCGGACGCGGGCCCACGCGGTCGAAGAGCCGGCCCACGAGCGGGGCGATGAGCCCCATGGTGAGCCCGCCGGGCAGAAGGGTGAGGCCGGTCTGCAGCGTCGTCAGCCCCATGACGTTCTGGAGGAACATCGGCAGCAGGATGAGCGTGCCGAACAGCGCCCCCATCGAGATGAGCATCATGAGCAGGCTGACGGTGAAGGTGCGCGAGCGGAAGGGGCGCAGGTCGAGCAGGGCAGCGTCCTTGCGCTGCAGGCCGAGCTGGCGCCAGGTGAAGACCGCGAGGGAGAGCACACCGATGACGAGCGGGACCGCCGGGGAGACGGCCGCCCCACCCTCGGTGGCCTCGCCGATGCTGCTCAGCCCGTAGATGAGCCCGCCGAAGGCGGCGGCGGAGAGCACGATGGACAGGACGTCGACGGGGACGGCCCGCGGCGTCGTGATGTTCTTGACTAGCGAGCCACCGACGACGAGCGCGATCGCCGCGATCGGCAGCACCGTGAGGAACATCCAGCGCCAGCCGAGGTTGGCGAGGATGAAGCCGGAGAAGGTCGGTCCCACGGCCGGCGCGACGGCGATGACGATGGAGATGAGCCCCATCGTGCGGCCGCGGCGGGAGACCGGCACGAAGGTGAGCACGGTCGTGATGAGCAGCGGCAGCATGACGGCGGTGCCGCTGGCCTGGACGACGCGCGCGGCGACGAGCACCGGGAACACCGGGGCGACGGCGGCGAGCGCGGTGCCCGCGGTGAAGGTGCCCATCGCGGCGAGGAAGACCGAGCGGGTGGAGAAGCGGGTGAGGATGAGGCCGGTCGTGGGGATGACCACGGCCATGGTGAGCATGAACGCCGTCGTCAGCCACTGCGCCGTCGCCGCCGTGACGCTGAACTCCTCCATGAGCCGCGGGATGGCCACGCTCATGACCGTCTCGTTGAGGATCATGACGAACGAGGCGACGAGCAGGATCCCGATGACGAGCTTGATCTGGCCGGGGATCGTGTCCTCCGCCTCGGCGGTGGCGGGGGTGGTGCGCTCGTCGACGCTCATGGGCAGCTCCTGGGACGTGGTTCTGGCGTACGCGGTCCCACGGCGCACGGCTGCTCCCGCGGGGGCAACCTCGCGCACCGGCGGCCGAGTCTATGCCCAACAAGCGAGTGGGACGGAGCCTTATTCCGTGCTCCGTCCCACCGCGCCCAGGACGGTGTCAGTCGAGCTGGACGGTGCCGGTGTCCCCGCCGTCGTAGCGCTCCCCGGCAACCTTGGACTTGATCATGCTGTAGAGCTGGACGACCTTGCCGCCGGGGGTGTCCCAGTACTGCGCCGCGTGCGTGTCGACCTTGAGGAGGACGACGCCGGGGGTGTCGGGGCCGTCGGGGAACCACGCCTCGACGAAGCTGTTCCACAGCTCCTCGGACTTGGCGCGGTCGCGGACGACGGACGCGTTCCCGGTGACCGAGACCCAGGAGTCGCCGGAGCTGAAGGAGATGTTGACCGCCGGGTTGGCGGCCACCTCGGAGACGGTGTCGGAGCTGTCGTCGGCGAAGAACCACAGGTCGCCGTCGAACTCGACCTCCTGCAGGGCCATCGGGCGGCTCACCAGCCGGCCGTCGGCGTCGACGGTCGTGAACATCGAGATCCGCGCGTCCTTGACCAGCTCGGCGACCTTCGTGATTCCCTCGTCAGTCATGTGTCCTCCTCGTGGTCGGCCGGCCCTTCACGGCCGGTTCCGTCCCACCGAAACACGCGCCGCAGGGGTGCGCGAGCGGTGGACTCACCCCGCCGCGAGCTGCTCGCGCACCGCCGCGGCGACGGCGTCCGGGTCCAGCTGGTGGTCGGCGCCCGCCACCTCACGGTGCCGGCCGCGCGGGAACGACTCCCCGACGGCGACGGCGGAGGCGCGCAGCATCGGCCACGTCGCCTCCCCGTGGAGGGCCAGGACGGGCACGTCGACCGGTCCGAAGGCACTCGCCTCCGGGTAGCGCCGGGACAGCGCGGTGTCGTAGACGGTGCTCGCCGCCAGCGCCTCGCGTTCCGGCCAGTCGGGAAGCTGCCGCATCTGGGTGACCACCTCGGCGGGCAGCCCGACGGCGGAGGTGAGGAACAGGGCGACGGCGTCACCGCGCCGTCCCTCGCCGACGAGCGCGTGGAGCTGCTCGGGCAGGCCGGGCGGCGCGGAGAGCGGGAAGTCCGGGGTCGCGAGCGGCGGCTCGAAGACGACCACCCGTGCCACCGGCAGACCCGTCGCGGCGGCGGCGAGGGCGAGCAGGCCGCCCGACGACGAGCCGATGACCGTCACGCCGTCGTCGTCGTCGGCCGTCCCGAGCGCCGCCTCGACCACCGCGGCGAGGTCGGCCAGCTCGCGCTCGACGGCGCCGTCGACGCCGGGGGAGAGGTCCTCGCTGTGCCCGCGCGAGCGCCGGTCGTAGACGGTGACCCGGAGGTCGCCGGCCAGCGCGTGCGCGAGCGGCAGCGCGGAGGAGTGCTCGCTCAGGGCCCCGTTGACGACGACGGCGGGCGGCCCCTCGCCGACGCTCCGCCAGGCGATCGTCGTCCCGTCCTGCGAGGTCACGTGGTCCACGGGCTGGCCCTTCCTCGGGAGGCGGCCGCTCGGCACGGCCGGCTGCCGTGATGGGTCCACAGCCTGCCACCGGGACGCTGCCCGCGGAAGGGGGTGACGCATCGCTCATCTCGCAGGACGGCTCCCGGCGGGAGTGCCGGGGCGTGCGCTCGTACTGTGATCAGCGAGCCGTCACGCCGTCGGCCGCGTGCTGTCCCGCCGCGCTCCGGTGCCTCCCCGGCCGGCTCTCCCGCACCACCCGAGGAGTCCGCCTGTGCCCATCGCCATCCTCGCCCTCGCGCTCGGCACCTTCGGGATCGGCACGACCGAGTTCGTCATCATGGGGATGCTGCCGATCGTCGGCGCGGACCTCGGCGTGGACGTCCCGACGGCGGGGCAGTACGTGTCCTCCTACGCGATGGGCGTCGTCGTCGGCGCGCCGCTGCTCACCGCGCTGACCGTGCGCCTGGCGCGCCGCTGGACGCTGGTCGGTCTGCTCGTTCTGTTCACCCTGGGCAACCTGCTGTCCGCGCTGGCCCCCACCCACGAGGTGCTGCTCGCCACGCGTTTCCTCACCGGGCTGCCGCACGGGGCGTTCTTCGGCGTCGGGGTGCTCGTCGCGGCCTCGCTCGTCGCCCCGAGCCGCCGCGGGCGGGCGATGGCCACGGTCGTCCTCGGCCTGACGATCGCCAACGTCGTCGGCGTCCCGGGGGGCACGTTCATCGCCCAGCAGCTCGGCTGGCGCTGGACCTTCGCCGCGATCGCGCTCGTCGGGGTGGTGGCGACGATCGCCGTCGCCGCCTTCGCCCCGCGCGGGGAGCGGGACACGACCACCACCGGCTCGCTGCGCGCCGAGCTCGCCGCCTTCGCCCGCCCGCAGGTGCTCCTCACCCTCGCGGTCGTCATCTTCGGACTGGGTGGCTTGTTCGCCAGCTACAGCTACGTCGCGCCGATGCTCACCGACGTCTCGGGCCTGGCGGAGTCCTCGGTGCCGTGGGTGCTCGTCCTCGTGGGCGTCGGCATGACGGCCGGCTCCTACCTCGGCGGACGCATGTCCGACCGCAGCACCCTCGCCACCCTCGCCGGCGGGCTCGTCCTCGTCATCGCCGTGCTCCTCGCGCTCACCGTGCTCCTCGACAGCCCGGTGGCCGCCGTCGTGCTCCTCGTCCTGCTCGGCTTCGGGAGCCTCGCCCTGGGCCCGGCGATCCAGATGCGGATCGTCGAGCAGGCCGGCGGCGCACCGACGATGGTCTCGGCGGGCGTGCAGTCCGCCTTCAACATCGCCAACTCGATCGGCGCGTGGCTGGGCGGCGCGGTCATCGCCGCCGGCGCCGGCCTGCGCGCCCCCAACCTCGTCGGTGCGGCGCTCGCGGTCGTGGGGCTCGTGATCCTCGGCGTCTCCGGGTTCCTCGAGATCCGCGAGCGGCGGACGACGACGGCGCAGGCCGAGCCGGTCCCGGCTGCCGCGTAGCGCGCGGGTCAGACGGGCCGCAGCCAGTCGTTGGGGGCGAAGAGCTCGTAGTGCACCCGCGTGGACGGCACGTGCGCCTTCTCGAGCTGGATCCGCAGCGCCTGGAGGAACCCGCCGGGGCCGCAGACGAGGATCTCGGCCCGCGGGTCGAGGATGACGGCACCGACGTCCATCCGCCCGGGGCACGCGCCGGGAGCCTTGCCACGCTCGAACCACAGGTGCAGCTCGGCACGGGGCAGCCGGCCCACCACCTCGCGCAGCTCGGCGACGAGAGCGGCGTCCTCGGCGTCGCGGTCGGCGTGGAGCACGGTGACCGGTCGGTCCGGCTCCCGGTCCGCGAGGTGGTGGAGGATGCCGAGCATCGGGGTGAGGCCGATGCCTGCGGAGGCGAGGACGACCGGTCCGCTGCCCGCCTGCTCGACCGTGAGGTCGCCGAAGGGCAGCGTCACCTGGAGCTCGTCCCCGGCGCGCAGGTTGGCGTGCAGCCAGCTCGAGACCTCCCCGGCCGGGTCGCTCGCGGTGGGTGCGACCCGCTTGACGGTGATCCGCCACCGCCCGGTGCCGGTGGGACCGGACAGGCTGTACTGACGCAGCTGGCGTGCGCCGTCGGGCAGGACCACGCCCACGGAGACGTACTGCCCGGGCACGAAGTCCGGCAGCGGCGCGCCGGGGGCGGGGGAGGCGAGCACGAAGGATGCGACGTCCGTGGACTCCTCGACGCGCTCGACCACCGTGGCGGTGCGGAAGACGTCGCCGGGCACGACGCCGGCGCCCGCGTAGAGGCCCGCCTCGAAGGCGATGAGCGTGCGCGCCATGATCCAGTAGACCGAGTCCCACGCCGCGGCGACCTCCGCCGTGACGACGTCCTCGCCCAGCACCTCGACGATCGCGGCGAAGAGGTGGTCGTGGACCACCTGGTACTGCTCCGGCGTGATGCCGAGGGAGACGTGCTTGTGGCCGATGCGCTCGAGCAGCTCGCGCGGGCTGGGGGCGTCGGGCGTGACGAGGAGGGTGGCGAAGGTGGCGACCGAGGCCGCCAGCGCCTTCTGCTGGGCGCCCTGGGCCTGGTTGCCGCGGTTGAAGGTGTGGCGCAGCAGCTCGGGGTGGGCGGCGAACATACGCCGGTAGAAGGTGGCCGCGATGTCGCCGATCCTGCTGCCGACCAGCGGCAGAGTGGCGATGACGACGGCCTCGTGCTCGGGGCTCAGGCGTTCCTCGACGGTGGCGGTCGGCATCTCGAGCTGTGCGGTCATGGTGTCCCCTCGTGTCGTGTCCGTGGTGACAGCGAGAGGCGGGTGCGGTCGGCAGCCCCCCGGTGCCTCCCCGACCCTAGGGAGGGGCGCGCGCGCCGGGTGCGGGACCAAGGTCCCCTCAGCCCGGCCGGGTGGCGGGCCGTGGATAGGGTGGTGACGCGGCCGGTGCAGGCCGCGGTGTCGACCCCCGGGGAGTGACCGGCATGACCGCAGCGACCACCACCGTCCGTGTCCCCGACGGTGAGATGCCCGCCCGGCTGTGGCTCCCGCCGTCGGGAACGGGGCCCGGGATCGTGCTGCTGCAGGAGATCTTCGGGGTCTCGCCGTACATCCGCTCCCGTGCCGCGGACCTGGCCGCGCTCGGCTACGTCGTCCTCGCTCCCGAGCTGTACTGGCGCGCGGAGGGCAGCGTGGACGAGTCGAGCGAGGCGTTCCTCGAGCAGGGGATGGCGCTCGCGGCGCAGCTGGACTGGGACCGGACGGTGGCCGACGCCACCGCCTCGGTGGAGGCCCTGCGCTCGCTCCCTGAGGTGGCCGGGGGTGTGGGCGTCCTCGGCTTCTGCTTCGGCGGAGGTGTGGCCTTCAACGTGGCGGCCGTGACCGACGTCGACGTCCTCGTCTCCTACTACGGCTCCGCGCTGCCGCAGCTGCTCCACCTCGCCGGCAGCGTGAGCGTGCCGAGCCTGCACCACTTCGGTACCGCGGACGCCTACATCCCGATGGAGACGGTCGAGGAGATCCGCGCGGCCGTCGCCGGCCGGGAGGTGGAGCTCCACCTGCACGACGGCGCGGGGCACGCCTTCGACAACCCGCACCCGCTGTTCCACCACGAGCGGGCCAGCGAGGACGCGTGGCGGCTCACGGCCGACTTCCTCTCCCGGCGCCTCCCGGTCTGACCTGCCGCTTCTCGGTGCCCCACAGGCGGGCGTCACGACGCTCCTCGTCGGTGGCCTGTGGATGACGTGCCCGCGGTGTCCGGCGCTCGGGTGATGCTCGGCGTGGCCCCGCAGGTGCGGGGCCGGGACCGAGGACGGGAGACCCTCATGGCCGAGACACCGATGCCGGACACGGAGCCGTGGGAGCGCGACGTCGGCTTCGCTCTCGACGCCCCGGCGCCGACCTGGCCGCGGCGTCCGCCGCACGAGCAGCCGCCGAACGCGGGACAGCCGTGGACCGACGCCGACTACGAGGAGATCGTCGCCGCGGCTCGGGAGGGCGTCACCGACATGGAGGATGTCGCCACCCGCCTCGGCCGCGCGCGGAACCCGACGCTCATGAAGGCCAGGCGGCTGCTTCCCCCGGCCGAGCGCACGGCCCCGCCCGACCGCGTCATGCGGCTGCTGCGGGAGCACCTCGAGGAGCCGGACTACGACTGGGAGCGCGTCACCCTGGAGGAGCTGCCGCCGCGTCCGGTCGTCAACCCGCCGGCGCTCACCGGCGTCGCCGGGCTGACACGTGAGGACCTCGTGCGGATCTGCTACGCCCTCGCGCTGGTCGGGGGCGTGGCGGGTGAGGACCTCATGTCGCGGGTGACGGGGGAGGTGCGCCGGCGGTGCCTCGTTCCCGAGCTCGTCGAGCTGCGGGTGCACCGGCTGCTGCACCTGGGTGCGGAGGTCACGTGGGAGCACGCCCGTTCCGACGCCGGCCGCTGGGTCGACACCGTCCTGTCACCGGCACCGGTCGAGTGGCCCTTCGTCGAGGAGGAGCACGTCGTGCCGCCCTACTGGTGACCCGAGCCCTGCAGGCCCGGGCGCGGCGCTCCGCCGTCGTCCATGATGGACACGCGCCCACCGCTCACCGACCGACGGAGCACGCCGTGAAGATCCTCCTGCCCGACTCGCTGCCGCTGCACCCGAGTCTTCCCGACGGCGTCCGCGCGATCTCCTACGACGCGTCCCGTCCCGTGCCGCCCGAGCACCGCGACGCGGAGGCGCTGGTCGTGTGGGGCGTGTCGGGCGACGACCTGGCGGAGGTCGCCGGGGACATGCCGAACCTGCGCTGGGTGCAGACGCTGGCCGCGGGGCCGGACTCCGTCCTGGCTGCGGGGTTCCCCGACGACGTCGTCATCACCTCCGGGGCGGGGCTGCACAGCCCGACGGTCACCGAGCACGCACTCACGCTGGTCCTCGCGCTGCTGCGGCGGCTGCCGCAGGCGGGCGCGGCCCAGGCCGCGCACCGGTGGGACCGGGAGATCGGTGGGGTCCAGCCGCTGCACCCGGAGGGGGCGGTCACCTCGCTCATCGGGGCGCAGGTGCTCGTGTGGGGCTTCGGGAACATCGGCCAGACGCTGGCGCCGCTGCTGCAGTCGCTCGGCGCGACGGTCCGCGGCGTGGCGCGGAGCGCGGGGGAGCGGGCCGGCTTCGAGGTGGTCGCCGAGGAGGACATCGCGACGCAGCTGGCACAGACGGACGTGCTCGTCATGATCCTGCCCTCCACGCCGGAGACGGAGAAGGCGCTCGACGCCGAGCGGCTCGCCGCGCTGCCGGAGCACGCCTACGTCGTCAACGTGGGGCGCGGCTCGACCGTCGACGAGGACGCCCTGCTCACCGCCCTCACCGACGGGACGATCGCCGGCGCGGCGCTGGACGTCACCGCCGTCGAGCCGCTGCCGGAGGACTCGCCGCTGTGGGACGCCCCGAACGTCGTCATCACGCCGCACGCCGCCGGCGGCCGGCCGGTGGGCGCGGACGAGCTCGTCGCACACAACGTGCGCGCGCTGGTCGAGGGGCGGGAGCTGCGCAACGTCGTCGAGCGGTAGTGCCTCAACCTCGCGTCCGGCCTGCCGATAGGGAGTGAGGACGAGGGGAGACAGGTATGGACGGGGTGCTCTCGATCACCCAGCGGATCTCGGGGATCCAGGCCCAGCTGACGGCGCTGTCGACGCCGCCGCCGGCGACCGTGGACACTGCCGGCACCTTCGACCGGATCTTCACCCAGGCGGCCGGCGAGTTCGCGCCGGTCACCGCCCCGGCCGCCCCGGCGGCCACGGCACCGGTCGGTGCGCTCAACAACAAGGGCGTGCCCACGGACCTCGCCATGTACGACAACGGCAAGATCCCCGCGCAGGCGCTCGCCCCGATCGGTGCCACCGGCCACAGCATGTGGGCACCGGCTGCGGCCAACTTCGAGAAGCTCCTGGCGGACGCCAAGGCGGACGGCGTGGAGATCGGCATCAACGACTCCTACCGCACCTACGAGCGGCAGCTCGAGCTCGTCGACCGCCTCGGCCTGTACAACGAGGGCGGGCTGGCCGCGGTCCCGGGCACGAGCAACCACGGCTGGGGCCGAGCGGTGGACCTCCACCTCGACGGCGAGGCCCTCACCTGGATGCGGGCCAACGGCGAGAAGTACGGCTTCGTCGAGGACACCCCACGCGAGACCTGGCACTGGGCCTACTACCCCGACCGCGTGCAGTCCCCTTAGCCTCGGGCGATCGCCTACCGTGGCGGGATGAGCAGCAGCACACCCGACCTCCAGCCCGTCCTGCCCCCGCACGAGGTCCGGCTGGGCCTCGACACCTTCGGTGACATGACCGTGGACGAGGAGGGCCGGCCGCGGACCTTCGGCCAGGTGCTGCGCGAGGTCGTGGAGCAGGGCGTGCTCGCCGACGAGGTGGGCGTGGACGCCCTCGGCCTCGGTGAGCACCACCGTGACGACTTCGCCATCTCCGCCCCCGAGATCGTGCTCGCCGCGATCGCCTCGCGGACCAGCCGGATCCTGCTCGGCACCGCCGTGACGGTCCTCAGCTCCGACGACCCGGTCCGCGTCTACGAGAAGATGGCGACCCTCGACGGCGTCTCGGGCGGTCGCGCCGAGGTCACCCTGGGTCGCGGTTCCTTCACGGAGTCCTTCCCGCTGTTCGGGCTGAACCTGTCCGACTACGAGCGGCTCTTCGCCGAGAAGCTCGACCTCTTCGCCGCGCTGCGCAGCGAGGAGCCGGTGACCTGGGAGGGCACCGTGCGCGGGCCGCTGCGCGACGCGCAGGTCTATCCCAAGACCGAGGCCGGGACGCTGCGGACGTGGATCGGGGTGGGCGGCTCGCCCGAGTCGGTGGTCCGTGCGGCACGGTACGGCTTCCCGATGATGCTCGCGATCATCGGCGGGGAGCCGTCGCGTTTCATCCCCTTCGCCGACCTGTACCGCCGGGCGTTGGGCGAGCTCGGCCAGCCGGAGCTGCCGGTGGGCGTGCACGCGCCGGGCTTCGTCGCCGCGACCGACGAGCAGGCACGCGAGCTGATGTTCCCGCACTTCAAGACGAACCGGGACCGCATCGGTGCCGAGCGCGGCTGGGGCCCGACCACCCGCATGCAGTTCGACATGGAGGTGGAGAACGGGGCGGTGTTCGCCGGCTCGCCCGAGACGGTGGCTCAGAAGATCGCGACCACGGTGCGCCAGCTCGGTCTCAGCCGCTTCGACCTCAAGTACAGCAACGGCCCCATGCCGCACCGGCACAGCCTGGAAGCGGTCCGCCTCTACGGCACCGAGGTCATCCCGCGGGTGCGGGAGCTGCTCGCCGACTGAGCGCCGCTCCCGGGTCACGGCCCGGGAGCCGCTCCGCGACGATGCGTGGCTCTCCGGCCTGCGTGTGGCTCTCCGGCCTGCGTGTGGCATGTGGCCGATGCGTGGCTCTGTGGCCGATGCGGGGCTCTCCCCCCTGCGCGTGGCGCTGTGGCCGACGCGTGGCTACCCGTCAGAAGGGAGGCTCGTCGTCCGCGTCCCACGCAGGACCGGGGTCGTCCGCCCCGACGGGGAACGAGCGTTGCGGGAGGGGCGGAGGTGTCCAGCCACCGCTGGCGCTGCTTCCCGCGGCGACCTCGGCGAGGACGGTGTCGACCACCTCGACCGGCACGCTCTTTCCGCTCCGGCGTATCTCCTTGCCGACGGCGCGCAGGCCGGCGGCGGTGCGACGCGGCATGGTGATGACAGTGCCGTCGGTGCGCCGCAGGTAGCCGTGGCCGGTCATGGTCGTCCAGGCGTAGGTGCCGTCGGAGGCTCGTGCGACGGTGAAGCCGCCTTGGCTCTTGACCGCGTGGGTGCGGTCGCACTGCGGTCCGAGGTTCCACACGGAGGTCTCCCCACCGTCCTGCCACTCGTGGATGTGGTCGAGCTGGCACTTGTGGGCGGGGGTGGAGCAGCCCGGCTCGATGCAGGTCTTGTCGCGCTCGCGGACGAGGTCGGCCATGGCAGCGGGCGGCGCGTATCGGGTGCGTCCGACGTCGAGCACCTGCCCGGTCACCGGGTCGCTCACGATCCGGCGCCACTGGCCGCCGGCGGCGAGGGCCCGAGCGACCTCGGGGGCGATCGGTCCGTACCCCTCGAGCACGGCGACCGGCTCGGGATCGCGCTCGAGTGCGTTGCGGGGCGGGACGTTGAGGTCGGGGAGGCCCACGGCGAGCGGGACGTCGAGCCGGACCTCGACGGGCAGCCCGCCGACCGTGCCGAGGCGCACCGCGGGCATCCGCCGCTGGGGCAGACGCTGTCCGGGCACCGGCGGTGCGGCGCCGTAGGGCACCTGGGTGCCCTTCGCAGGTCTCGCGCGCTTCTTCGCGGGTGGTGCCTGGACAGGTGGCTCGGCCTCCGTGCCCGATGTGGGCAGAGCTCGCTCCTCGGAGCCGGACGCAGGTTCGTCGACGGGCACAGCTGCGCCCTCGCGAGCGGGCCCGGGGTCGCCGGTGGGAGGAGTCGGCTCCGCGTCAGCGCCCGCCGTGGGGGCGCCGGTGGGAAGAGCCGGCCCCTCGTAGGCACCCACCGCGGATGCCGCTCCGTCAGTGGCCTCGCCGTCAGCCGACTGGCCCGCCGTTGGGTCGAGGCTGGGCGCCACCTGCGCCTCGGCCGGCACGCCGATGAACCCGCTGATGAGTGCGCCGTGCGCCATGAGGGACAGGCTGTCGGCGCGGAGCTGGTCCATCGTGCGACCGTCGCCGGCGTGCTTGGCCGCACGGGCAGCGCTGTCGAGAGTGATGTCCAGGGCAATGGCGTCGGCGGCGGGCAGGAGGGCCGTCATGCTCGCCATCCCGTCCGGCAGTGCACGCGGGTGGTACACCGTGCGCTTCTGGCGGGCGGCGCGATGGCGGGCGTCGGCCTCGTCCGGGTCGACGGAGATGACGGCCTTCTCGAGGTCGTCGGTCAACTGGCGCAGGGTGCGCCCCGGGGCGGTGTCGATCACCTCCCACTGGGCGGCGAGGGCGACCTCGGGCGGCAGTCCGTCCAGCCTGGTGACGATGGCCTGCGCGCGCGGGTAGTCGATGAGCCCCCGCTCCAACGCCTCACCGGTCGCCTCGAGCAGGCCGCCCAGTGCACGCCCCGTGGCGGCCATGCGAGTCCCGGCGACCTTGCTGATCTTCAGCCGCATCGCGAGCTCATGACCGGCGAGGCACTCACCGCGGGTGCGGCCGCGCTGGGTGCCGGGCCACTCGGGGTTGAGCGCGGGTCGCTCGGCGAGCACGGCCGCGGACCGCACAGCCTGCGCTGCTGCGTAGGCCTCCATCCGTTTGTGGGCCGCGGTGAGCTCGACCAGCGAGTAGTCGTCGACGTCGGCCGGATCGATGGCGGCAAGCACGATGCCCAGCACAGGGCCAGGTGGCAGGGGAGCGAGGTAGTCGCCCAGAGCACCGTCCTGCGGGATCAGCTCCGCCAGGAGGTCGCGCGGCCACGCCGGTGAGTCCACAGGACCGAAGGGAGCGGTGGCCGAAGTGTCCTGCGCCGGTTCCGGTGTCCCCTCGCTCGGGCCGGAGGCGTCCCGTGCCAGGGCCGGCGCCTGATCGATCGGCTTGGGGACGGTGGGCCAACGCCCGGGCAGCATCTCCTCGAGGCGGTCCGCGGTGGCGTCCTCGGGCCGCACGTCACCGGCGCCCTTGGCCACGTCAGCCGAACGCTCCGGCTGGGTCCCGTCCCCCTCGAGGTTCATCTCGTCACCTCCCCGTCACGGCGACAACCTCACTACTGGAACCCTCTCACCGACCACTGACATTCGACCGTCCGCCCTCCACACACCGGCTGGGACGGGTGGTGGGGGACGAGTCGGCCGGGCGGGGGGCCGGGAAGCCCCCTCGCGCGCCGGGCCGGGGAGGAGCGGTCCGAGAAGCCCCGTTTCACCGGCCCGGGATGGGTGACCAAACGACAAGAACCCCCACCGCTCGCCGCTGTCGTACCCCGGTGCCACCATGTGTCCCAACCTCGTGAAGCACCGCCGCCGAAGGGGGAGCCGCGATGAGCCGGGAGGGACTGGCGAGGGCCGCTGGACTCGGTGCTGCCGCGGCCACGGCCGCGGCGCTCGCCGGCTGTGCCGCGTCCGCGGACGAGCCGGTCGAGATCGTCTTCTTCCAGTTCAAGCCCGAGGCCACGGAGTTCTTCGCTGACGTCGCCACCCGCTTCCAGGAGGAGAACCCGGACATCCGGGTGACTGTCGACAACGTGCCCAGTGCGGAGACCGCGATGCGGATCCGGCTCGTCAAGGAGGACCCGCCCGACGTCCTCACCTTCAACGCCAACGGCACCTTCGGGGAGTTCGCCTCCGCCGGGGTCTTCCACGACTTCGCCGGCAGCCCCCTCCTCGACGGCGTCCAGGAGGCCTACGTCGAGGTGGTCCAGGACCTCGGGGCGGGCGAGCCGGGTGCGGTCAACGGCATCCCCTTCGCCGCCAACGCCTCCGGCGCCCTCTACAACGTCGAGATGTTCGAGGAGCACGGTCGCGAGGTCCCCACCACGTGGGAGGAGCTGCTCGAGACCGCGGAGTACTTCGAGGGGGAGGGCATCGTCCCCCACTTCGCCATGCTCGCCGACGCCTGGACGGCGCAGGCCCCGATGGCGCCCCTCACCGCCCAGACCCAGCCCGAGGACTTCTTCGAGGACCGCTTCGCCGGGGAGACGACCTTCCAGGAGGGATGGCGGGAAGCCTTCGAGAAGCAGGCCACCCTCTTCGACCTCACCCAGCCGGACCCGGCCGCCTCCGGCTACGAGCAGGGCACACGCGCCTTCGCCGCAGGAGAGTCGGCGATGCTCCTGATCGGCAGCTACGCCGTGCCGCAGGTCCGCAGCTTCGAGCCGGACTTCACCGTCGGGTCCTTCGCCCTGCCCGCCACCGACGATCCCGAGCAGACCACGCTCGTCTCCGGCGTCGACATCGTCCTCGCGGCCCGCGCGGACGGCCCGCACCACGAGGAGGTGGAACGCTTCCTCGAGTACCTCCTCCAGCCCGACATCGTCCAGGAGTACGCCGAGCAGCAGGTCGCCATCCCCACCCTGGAGGGCCGGCAGAACGACGATCCCGCCCTCGCCGGCATCCAGGAGTACATCGACGACGGGCGGATCGTCGGCTTCACCGACCACCAGTTCATCCAGGCCATCCCGCTCGGCCCGCTGCTCCAGCAGTTCCTCCTCGACGGGAACCTCGACGCCTTCCTCACCGAGCTCGACGACAACTGGGACCGGGTGGCCGAGCGCCGCACCTGGGGCCTCGGGGCGGTGGAGGAGCAGTGAGCCGCGGGCCGGGAACGGAGCGGAAGGTCGACCGCGCCTACTACTGGATGGTCCTGCCGGCCTTCGTCCTCTTCTTCGTCCTCCACACCATCCCGGTGCTCCAGGGCATCTTCTACAGCTTCACCGACTCACCGGGCTACGGGACGTGGAGCTTCGTCGGCCTGTCGAACTACGCGGCGCTCTTCCAGGACCCGCGCGTCGTGGACGCCTACCTCTTCACCTTCCGCTTCGCACTCGTCACGACCATCCTCGTCAACGTCATCGGCCTGGCGATCGCCCTGGGGCTCAACGCCCGCATCAAGCTGAAGAACACCTTGCGCGGCGTCTTCTTCATCCCGTACGTGCTCGCCCTGCTCGTCATCGGGTACGTGTTCTCCTACCTGTTCAACTTCTCCCTGCCCTCCATCGGGCAGGCGCTGGGCATCGAGGCGCTGAGCACCTCGCTGCTGTCGGACCCGGAGCGCGCGTGGATCGGGATCGTCGTCATGACGGTGTGGCAGGGCGCCGCCTTCACCATCATCATCTTCCTCGCCGGCCTGCAGACCGTCCCCGAGCAGCTGTACGAGGCCGCGGCCCTGGACGGCGCCACCCGCTGGCGCCAGTTCTGGAGCATCACGCTGCCGATGATCTGGGGCTTCTTCACGATCAACGTCGTCCTCGCGCTGAAGAACTTCCTCCAGGTCTTCGACCAGATCATCGCGATGACCGGCGGCGGCCCCGGCACCTCCACCGTGTCCATCGGCGTGCTCATCTACCGCGGCGGGTTCGAGGGCGGCGAGTTCGGCTACCAGACCGCCAACGCCGTGATCTTCATGATCGTCATCGTCGCCTTCGCCTTCTTCCAGCTGCGCATCCTGCGGCGCGAGGAGGTGTCCGCCTGATGTCCGCAGACGCCGTCACCATGCCCCCGCCGCGCAGGGACCGCCGTCGTCGTCGCCGCAAGCCCAGCGGCGTCAGCTGGTGGCTGACCGCCCTCCTGGTCGTCCTGTCCCTCACGGTGCTCGTCCCGCTGTACTTCACGGTGGTGATGGCCCTCAAGACCCCCGAGCAGCTCGGCGGCACCGGCTTCGCCCCACCCACCGAGTGGGCCTGGGGCAACTTCGCCGAGGCGTGGCGGACGATCAACTACCCGGCTCGGGCGCTCAACACCGCGCTCATCACGGTGGGCGCCGTCGTGCTCACGCTGCTGACGAACTCGATGGTCGCCTACGCGATCGCGCGGCAGATGCACCGGCGGCTGTTCAAGGCGCTGTTCTACTACTTCATCGCCGCGCTGTTCATCCCCTTCCCGGTGCTCATGCTCCCGGCGGCGAAGCAGGCCGCGATCCTCGGGCTGGACAACCAGGCGGGCCTCGTCCTGCTCTACACGGTGTACGGCCTGTCCTTCAACGTCTTCCTCTACACCGCCTACGTGCGGTCGATCCCGGCCGAGCTCGAGGAGGCCGCGCGCATCGACGGCTCGAGCACGTGGGGCGTGTTCTGGCGGGTGGTCTTCCCGCTGCTCGCGCCGATCAACGCGACCGTCGGGATCCTCACCTGCGTGTGGGCGTGGAACGACTTCCTGCTCCCGCTCGTCATCCTGTCCGACCCGAGCGCCGCCACCATCCAGCTCGCCCAGTACGTGTTCCAGGGCCAGTTCTCCGCCGACTACACCCTCGCCTTCGCCTCCTACCTCATGGCGATGGCGCCGCTGCTCGTCGTCTACGTCGTCGCCCAGCGGTGGGTGATCTCGGGGGTGACACGCGGCGCCATCAAGTAGCCGACGACGACGGCGGCCCGGTCAGCCCGACCAGCTCGGCGCTCCGGTCCCAGAGCCCCGCGGCGAGGCCGGCGTCGGAGGCCTGCGGGTTCGTCCTGGCGACCCCGCCCTTCTCGTAGTACTCACCGGACACCCAGTCGCGTCCCGGGGTGCCCTCGGCAAGGTGCACGAGGAGCTCGGCCCCCTTCTCCGGACCGACGAGACCGCTCAGGTGGCGCAGGGGCGTGCGGTACACGAGCCGCATGAGGCTGGTCGTGTCCGAGGCGAAGTTCGTCCGCACCACCCCGGGGTGGAAGGCCGCGGCGGAGATGCCGCGGGCGGCGAAGCGGCGGTGGAGCTCCTTGGTGACGAGGATGTTGGCGAGCTTCGCGTCGCCGTAGGCCTTCCGCGCGGAGAAGCTCGCCTCGTTGTCGAGGTCGTCGAGGTCGATCCTCCCGAAGAGCCGAGCGGCCGCGCTCGAGGTGCTGACGATCGAGGCGCCGCTCGCCGTCAGCGTGTCCATGAGGAGGTTGGCGAGCAGGAACGGCGCGAGGTGGTTGACCTGCAGGGTCCTCTCGAACCCGTCGACGGTCCGCGTCCTGTCCCCGAAGATGCCGCCGGCGTTGTTCACCAGGACGTCGATCCGTGGGTAGGTGCTCGCGAGGGCGGCCGCCAGGGACCGGACCTGGGCGAGCTCGGTGAAGTCCGCGAGGAAGTGGTCCGCGCCCAGCTCGTCGGCGATCGCCCGCGTCTTCTCGGCGGACCGGCCCACGAGGGCAACGGTGTGGCCGTCCGACACGAGTCGGCGAGCGGCCGCCGCTCCGATCCCGTCACTGGCGCCGGTGAGGACGATGGTCTTTCCCGGCATGCGACCTCCGTACGCGTGGGGGAGCGTGCTCGGGACGAGCACCGCCTCATCGAACAGTCCGTCCGTGCCCGCCGCCACCGGGGCGCGACGTAGACGAACGTCGAAGGCCCTCTGGTCGAACCTCTCTTCAGCCACGGCAGGTGCCGGCCGAAGACTGGCACCAGGCGGTTGCCCCAGCGCACCGCTCACCCGGGTTCCGAGCCTTGCCTCACCGTGAAAGGAACTCCCCATGTCCGTTGCACTCACCGATCTGCCCGCGCAGCTCTCGGCGACGCTGGTCGAGAAGCAGCACCAGCTCATCGACACGGCCAAGGACCGGTTCGACAACGCCGTCGTGCGCTACGACGCCTGGTTCCTCGTGTTCGTCGCAGTCCTCCTCGCGCTCGGCTTCGTCCTCGTGGCCGGCGCCGCGGTCTGGTGCCTCACCAAGGCGGGTGGGCGCCGGTTCACCGGCGGCATGACCTGGAAGAACGGCTTCTCGCTCTGGATCGAGTGCCGGTGACCTAGCCACGGGCCGGCGGCAGCACCGGCGTCGACGGTGCTGCCGCCGGTCCACCCCACCCACCCACAAGGAGGCCGCGCATGAGCCACGTCCTGGAGGTCCGTGACCTCACCTACTCCTACGACGGTGTCGTCAACGCCGTTGAGCAGGTGTCCTTCGACGTGCCCGAGGGGCGCATCGTCGGCCTCATCGGCCCCAACGGGTCGGGCAAGTCCACCCTCATCAAGAACGTCTTCGACCTCCTCAAGGCGCAGTCGGGCCGGATCACCGTCAACGGCCACCGGCACACGACGATCGAGGCCAAGCGCGACGCCGTCTACCTGTCGAGCAACGACTACCTGCCGGAGTTCCTCAGCCCGCGCGAGTACTACACGATGCTCGGCAAGCTCTACGGCGTGCGGCTCGACCACGAGCGGGCGCGTGCCTACTTCCGCGACTTCTCCATGCCGGGCCGCTACGACGACCTCATCTCGGGCTTCTCCCACGGCATGCGCAAGAAGTCCCAGCTCGTCGGCGCGCTCGTGCTGCGCCGCCCGCTCACGGTGATCGACGAGACGCTCAACGGCGTCGACCTCGAGGCCATGCGCATCGCCGAGCGCGAGCTGCGCACCCTCCACGAGGACGGCCGCGCGGTCCTCCTGTGCAGCCACGACCTCACCCTGCTCGAGCGGCTCACCGACGGCGTCGTGTTCCTCGACCTCGGCATCCTCGTCCTCGACGGCCCCACCAAGGAGCTGGTCCGCGACGGCGGCTCGCTCGAGTCGATCGTGTTCGAGCACATCGAGTCGGAGGCGAGGTAGCCCGTGCGCCTGTCCCACGCCCTCGTCGTCGCGCGCATGCTGCTCGCGTTCTTCGGCCGGCGCGTCCTCAGCGTCGGGGCCCTGCGCCTGCGGTCGGTGCGCCTCGCGGCGCTGGGCACCGCCGTCGTCCTCCTCGTGTCCCTCACCGCCGTCGCCCGCCAGTTCCTCCTTCCCTACGCGGCCGACCTGGAGGTGTGGGACCTGCTGTTCTCGACGTCCACGGTGTCCCTCGTGCTGTGGGTGATGGTCGCGTTCATCTTCGTCAAGGTGCTCTTCCTCAGCTCCGACGGCGTGCTCGAGCTCACCTACCAGCTCCCGTTGACGAACAGGGAGCGCTCCGTGGCCTTCCTCCTCTTCGAGGCCGCCATCACCCTGGGCGTGGCCCTGGCGACGGCGGTGCCCGTGATGGTGAGCGCGGTGCTCCTCGTCGGGCCCTCCGCCGTCGGGCAGATCCTCACCTCGATGCTCCTGCCGATCGTCGTCGCCTACCTCGCGCTGAGCCTGATCCACGTCGCCGCGACCCGGCTGCTGTCGGCGATGCGGACGCGGCCTGTGGCGGACCTGCTCGCGCTGCTCGGCATCTTCGCGCTCATCGTCGTCTACGCGGGCCGGATGACCGACCTCATGTGGCACATGACCGACCCCGCGGCGAGCGGCGCCCTCGTGTGGCCGACGGCGATCGGCTGGCTCGCGCAGCGCGCCGGCCTGGGCGCCGCGCTGGCCGCCGTCCTCGTGGTGTGCGCCGTCCTGACCGTCGCGACCGTTCACGTCATGCCGAGCCGCCACCTCGGCACCGCGAAGTACCTCGACCTCCGCCTCCCGCGCCGGGTGGCCGCCCACCTCACGCCCTACGACTGGTGCCTGCTGCGCAGCCAGCACACCTTCATCGGGACGGTCGTGGGGCTCGCGCTCTTCGGCTACCTGCTCGCCGAGACCGAGCTCAACCCGCTGTGGAGCCTGTGCACCCTCACCATCGGCGGGCTGTACCTGTTCAGCGCGACCGCGCCGCTGCGCGCGATGACGGGGCAGCGACGGCCGGCGTGGCGGATCTACCTGCTCTCGCTGCGCCCCCAGCTGCTCCTCGTCGGCGCCGTCGGGACACCGGCGCTGCTGCTCGTGGGCTCGCCACCGCCCAGGCCGCGTGGTGGTTCGTCCGGGTCGCCGTGCTCGGGCTCGTCGGCTCCTTCGTGCTGCACGAGACGATGCACCTCGTCCTGCTCCGGCGGGTGGAGACGGTGCGGCTCGTCGTCGTGGTCCGGGAGGGGTGGCGGGTGTCCGTCACCCCGGTCGGGACGATGACGCCGCGGCAGGTGGCGACGACGGCGCTCGCCGGGCCCGGGTCGTGCGTGGTCCTCGGGCTCGTGCTGCTGCCCGTGGACGCCCTCGTCGCCGCCGTCCACCTCGCCCACGTCCTCCAGCTGCTGCCCGTCCTTGGCGACGGCCGGGCGCTGGTCCACGCGGCACTGGGCCGCGGGCTCGTGGCCGGCGACGACGGCGCCGCGGTCAGTCCGTCCCCGTCGCCACCGGGCGGGCCGGGTCGGTGATCCAGTGCGACCACGAGCCCGGGTAGAGGGCGGCGTCCAGTCCCGCCTCGTGGGCGGCGAGCACCAGCTGGGCCGCCGTCACGCCCGAGCCGCAGTAGGCGGCCAGCGGGCGGCCGGTGTCCGTGCCGGCCGCGGCGAGCAGGTCCCGGAGCTCGGCGGGGGAGAGGTAGCGGCCGTCCGCGTCGAGGAGCCGGCTCGTGGGCAGCGACCGCGCGCCGGGGACGTGCCCGGCCACCGGGTCGACCGGCTCCACCTCGCCGCGGAAGCGCTCGGCGGCGCGGGCGTCGAGGAGGACGCCGTCGTAGGGGAGGAGGTCCTCGGCCGTGACCGTCGGCATGGACGACGACGGCGCTGCGGCCTGCGCCGCCCCGTCACCCGCCGTCGTCGTGACCTCACGGGCGGGCTGGTCACCCGCCGTCGTCGTCCCACCCGCCTCGAGCTGACCGCCCGCGGCCACCCAGGCAGGGAGTCCGCCGTCGAGCACCCGCACGTCCTCGTGCCCGAGCCAGCGCAGGCACCACCACGCGCGCGCCGCGGCGGCCGCGACCCCGCCGTCGTACACGACGACGCGGCGGCCCGGACGCACCCCGAGCCGCTCCATCGCCCCGGCGAGCTCATCGCGCGAGGGCAGGGGGTGGCGGCCACCGGCGCCGGGCGGGGCGGCGAGGTCGGCGTCGAGGTCGCAGAAGACGGCACCGGGCAGGTGCCCGGCCAGGTAGGCAGCGCGGTCCCGGCCCGCGAGGGTCCAGCGGACGTCGAGGAGCAGCGGGGGAGTGTCACCGAGGTCGGACAGCAGCTGCTCGGGGCTCACGAGGGCGCTCATGGCGCCAACTCTTCCACGCGCCGGGCACGCCCGAGCGGCCAGGCTTGCGCACGCCCGCCATGATGGGTGCAGGTGTCCGCCGCCGCGGCGCCCACGCTCGGAAGGGAAGTCATGGCTGAGACAGTCCACGCCGCTCACCAGGAGATCCGCACCCTGCTCGTCCTCGGTGCCAGCGGTGACCTCGCTGGTCGCCTGCTGCTGCCCGGCCTCGGACGGCTGCTCGCCACCGGCCGCGCGCCGGAGCTGCGGCTCGTGGGCTCGGGCGTCGACGACTGGGACCAGGCGCAGTGGCGCGAGCGGCTGACGGAGGCCTTCGCCGTCCAGCCGAGCATCGAGATGGCCCCGTGGGAGAGGTTCCCCTCGCTCGCCCACGAGCCGGGCGAGGCGACGCTGCGACGCCTGGAGCGCGAGTCCGTCTACGTCTGCGCCGACGTCACCCAGCCCGCGGAGCTGCGCCGCGTCCTCGACAGGTGCGCGGGCCCGGTCGGGATCTACTTCGCCCTGCCGCCCGCCGTCACCGAGCGTGCGTGCCTCGCGCTGGAGGAGATCGGGCTGCCCGAGGGGACGCGGCTCATCATCGAGAAGCCCTTCGGGAACGACGGCGAGTCCGCGCGGCGGCTCAACGCCGTCGTCGGCAGGCTCGTCCCGGAGGAGCAGGTGCACCGCGTGGACCACTTCCTCGGCAAGAGCACCGTGCTCAACATCCTCGGCTTCCGCTTCGCCAACCGGATCTTCGAGCCCATCTGGCGCGCCACGCACGTCGAGAGCGTCGAGGTCGTCTACGACGAGGACCTCGCCCTCGAGGGCCGCGCCCGCTACTACGACCGGTCCGGCGCGCTGCGCGACATGATCCAGAGCCACCTCCTCCACGTCCTCGCGCTCGTCGCCATGGACCCGCCCCCCACCCTGGGTGACCGCGACGTCCGCGACCGCATCGCCGAGGTCCTGCGCGCCACGCGCGCCGGGGACCCCGAGCAGCACAGCCGCCGCGCCCGCTACGGTGCCGGCCGCATCGGTGCGCGCGAGGTGCCCTCCTACGCCGAGGAGGCGGGTGTCGACCCCGCCCGCGAGACCGAGACGCTCGCCGAGGTCACCGTCTTCATCGACAACTGGCGCTGGAAGGGCGTGCCCTTCACCCTGCGCAGCGCCAAGGGCATCACGCCCACCCGCAAGGAGGTCGTCGTGACCTTCAAGCCCGTGCCGCACCTGCCCGTGGGCCTGGAGGGCACCTCGCAGCCGGCGCGGGTCCGCATCGGGCTGGGTCCGGAGTGCCTGGACCTCGAGCTCGACGTCAACGGCTCCGGCGACCCGTGGTCCCTCGACCGCGTCTCGCTCTCGACGAGCTTCGGCGGGGCGGAGCTGCCGGCGTACGGCGAGGTCCTCGCCGGCGTCCTCGAGGCCGACCCGCTCCTGTCCGTCCGCGGTGACGTGGCCGAGGAGTGCTGGCGCATCGTCGAGCCGGTCCTGACGGCGTGGAGCGAGGGGCGGGTGCCGCTGGGGGAGTACCCGGCCGGCTCGCTCGCGGAGACGCAGACGGCGGACGTCTCCTGATTCCTTGACGGTCGGGTAGGCCCTGGTTAATGTCCGACACAACGGGGGGTTTCTGAGGCCAAGATCGGCCGTTCCCGCGTGGTGACGTCGCCACGCGGCGGCCGGGTGGATGCACCCCGGATGTCGGCAGTCCGCATGGGGGTGTGGAACCTGGTGTCCTCGACGTCTTTTCCCGCGTCCCCGCGTTCTCGAGGGGGTGAACGGCGCTTTCTTCACCGTGGTGACTACCACGCACGCCTGACTGAAGAGGGAAAAGACATGCAACGTTCAGCACTACGTGACAGACGGAGAATCGCGGTGGTCGGCGCGGCCGGTGCCGCGCTCCTCGCCTCGCTGGTGGCCACGCCACCCTCGGTGGCGCAGGTGCCCGAGGCCGTGACCGGGCTCGAGGTCGAGCAGGAGATGGGGTTCGCCACGCTGACGTGGGAGCCCGTGGCCGGGGTCACCGAGTACCAGATCGAGCGCACCCCGGTGGACGAGAGCAACGAGCCGGTCGGGGAGCCGGTCATCACCGGCATCTGGCGGCCCAACCGCCAGGTCGACCAGAGCGAGCCGGCCTTCGCCGACGCGAACTTCGACCCGGGCGACCGGTTCCGCTGGCGCGTCGGCATCGAGGGGGAGCACTTCTCCGAACCGGTCCACGACACCACCCTGCCGCAGTGGGGCGACCCCGAGGCGCCCGGCGAGGGCCTGCGCACAGGCTGGGAGCAGACCTTCGGCGAGCGCTTCACCACCGACGTCGAGGAGGCCGCCTACACCGAGGAGCTCGACGAGCTGAGCGACCGGGTGCGCGTCGTCGAGCTCGGACGGACCCTGCAGGACCGGCCGATCAACATGTTCATCATCGGCTACCCGAACCCGCCGGAGACGGCGGAGGAGGTGGCGGCCGGCAAGACGGCGCTGGTCAACTGCAACGTCCACGGCAACGAGCCGTCCTCGCGGGAGGCGTGCCTCATCCTCGCGCGCCAGCTGGCCTTCGGCGAGGACGAGCGCACCCTCGACATCCTGTCCGAGTCGACGATCCTGCTCGTCCCGTCGATCAACGCCGACGGCCGCGCCCTCAACCGGCGCGGCAACGCCACCGGCCAGGACCTCAACCGCGACTTCTCCCTCCTGCGCCAGCCGGAGACCTTCGCCTTCACCGAAATGCTGCGCGACTACCAGCCCGACGCGGCCTTCGACGGCCACGAGTACGGCAACAACCAGGCCGGCGACCTGCCCGTCATGTTCCCCCGGCACCTCAACGTCCCCGAGGTGGTCCACCTGCAGAGCAAGGACCTCGTGGAGAACTGGCTGTACGAGCGCGGCTCGGAGGACGGCTGGTGGTTCTGCCCCTACGGCTGCGAGGGAGGCAGCACGGTGGGCATGAGCCAGGAGACGATCCTGCGCAACACGCTGGGCCTGAAGAACGTCGTCGGCGTGCTCCTCGAGGCGCGCAGCTCCGGTGGGGCCACCCGTCCCGCCGACGGCGGCTCGCAGACCCCCGAGGCGCGCAAGCGCAAGACGTACTCGGCGATGTACACCTTCGAGCAGTACTTCGACTACTTCCACGCCAACAAGGAGCAGATCGAGGCGGCGGGCGAGCAGGGGCGCCAGGAGCAGGCCCGTAACCGCGGAGACATCGTCTTCCGCGGGTCCTACACCGTCGACCCGTTCCCGGCCCCGCACCCCGGTGAGGCGCCGCCCAACCCGGAGATCCCCGGCCCGGAGCAGATCCTTCGGGCGCCGGTCTGCGGGTACCTCCTCACCGAGGAGCAGTACCACGGCGAGCGCGAGGACAGCCCGGAGGGCTTCCCGACGACGCTCGCCGACCGCATCGAGGCCCACGGCTGGCGCGTCCAGGAGCGGGCACGCGGGTACGTGGTGCCGCTCACCCAGGAGCAGCGCGGCCTCATCCCGCTCCTCCTCGACGGCCAGGCCGCCGAGCCGTGGACCTCGGCCCAGCGCCTGTACGGCCCGGCGAACCACCGCACCACGCTGCCCGACAGCGCGTGCGGGAAGGTCACCGAGCCGCCGTCGCGTCGCACCCCGGCGACGGCGGAGCTCAGCTACGCGGGCGACTGACGGCGGCGCGTCCCGGGTCTGGCCCCGCTCCGGTGCCAGGCCCGGGGCGCGCGCCCTCGACGCGTGCCGGTCAGGGCCAGTAGGGGTAGTCGGCGACGTCGCCGACCCACCCCACGTAGCCGTCGGGCCGGACCAGGACCGGTTCGCCGACGGGGCTCGCGGGCGCCGCCCACACGACGTGCTCGGGGACGTCCGCCGGCTCCCGGTCCGCGACGAGGACGAACTGGCCGGCGCGGAGCCTCTCGTGCAGCCGCCCGTCGGCCAGGGCGAGATCACCCGCACGCGAGCCGACGCGACGGTCCGCGCCCGCGGGAGCGGCGTACCTGACGCCGATGCCCGACACGGTCCGCGCAGCCCGGTCGGCCACGGGCGGGAAGCCCGCCGCGACCCCGGCGAGACCGTTGCGCACCCGGCGTGCCACCGGGGACCTCATCATCGCCATCCGGATGAGCGCTCCGCTGGTGCGCAGCACCGTCGCGCCCACCGGGTGGCGCTCGCCCTGGTAGGTGTCGAGCAGCGCCTCGCTCGCCCGGCCGTTGAGGACGGCCGCCAGCTTCCAGCCGAGGTTCGCCGCGTCCTGCAGGCCGGTGTTCATGCCCTGGCCACCGGCCGGGGAGTGGACGTGCGCGGCGTCGCCGGCGAGGATCACCCGGCCGCGGCGGTAGCTCGGGCTCTGCCGCTCGTCACTGTGGAAGCGGGAGAGCCAGCGTGGACTGTGCATCCCCAGGTCGCTCCCCAGCGCCCGGACCATCACCTCGCGGATCTCCTCGAGGTCGACGGGCGCGTCGTCGCCCACCTGCCGGCGGCGGTCCCAGGCGAAGACGCGGTACCAGCCGTCACCGAAGGGAGCGACGAACGCGAAGCCGTCACCGACGGCGTTGACCGTGAGGACCTGGCGCGGCGGCGCCGTCAGCCGCACGTCGGCGAGCATGATCGAGCGCAGCACCGACCGGCCCGGGAAGGGCAGGCCCAGCTCCCGCCGCACCGTGCTGCCGGCCCCGTCCGCGCCGACGACGACGCTGCCGCGGAGCTCGACGGCGGAGCCGTCCTCCCGCCGGCCGGCGACCGTGACGCCGTCGCCGTCCTGGCTCAGTCCGGTGACGTCCACCCCGAGCTCGACGGCGACGCCGAGCGAGTCGACGCGGTCGCGCAGGACTCGCTCGGTCTGCGACTGCGGGGTGACCAGCAGGTAGCCGTAGCGGCTCGGCAGCCGTCCGAGGTCGACCCGCACGGTGTCGAAGAGCTGCAGCTGTCGCACCTGGGCGCCCGTCCCGACGAGCGCGTCGGCGAGACCGCGCATGTCGAAGAGCTCGAGCGTCGCGGCGTGCACGGCGAACGCCCGGGTGACGTTGGGGTTGCCCGGGCGGCGGCGGTCCACGAGCGTGACGGGAACGCCCGCCGTCGCGAGCTCGGCGGCGACCATGAGGCCGGTAGGCCCGGCACCGACGACGACGACCCCGCGCTCAGCGGCCACGGCGGGCACCGATCCTGGCCACCTCGAGCCCCGTCATGGGCCGACGCTAGCAACCCCGCCGACGCCGGCCAAGGGTCCGCGTCCGCCTATGGATGCTCGGCGCGTACGACGGCGCAGGAGTCCGCGACGAGGACGCGCAGGACCTCCTCGTCGACGTCGTCGAGACGCTTGAGGTACAGGCACGCGTTGCCGGGCTTGTAGGGCCCGAGCCTCGCGAGCTGCTCGGGGTAGCGCTCCTCGTAGCCGCCGACGAGGTAGACGACGAGGTTCGCCTTGCGCGGGCTGAAGCCGGCCAGCGGGGCGTCGCCCTCGCGGCCGGAGGCGTAGACGTAGTGGTAGCTGCCGAAACCGATGATGCTCGGCCCCCACATGACCGGCTCCTCGCCGGTGACGTCCCGCATGATCTCGACGAGCCGCTCCGCGTCGGCCCGTCGGGTGGCGTTCTCGACGCCGGCGATGAAGTCGCGCGGGTCGACGTCGGTGGGATGCATCGTGCGCCTCCTTCGGCTCCGGTGGTCCGTGCCCCTAGGCTACGGCCGCCCGAGGGTGAGGATCCGCCCCGCGAGGTAGGTGCGCATCTCGTCCTCCAGCACCCGCATCCGGCCGAGCGCCGCGGCGTCGTAGTGGAGGAGGGCGTTGGCCCAGTCGTGCCAGGAGCGGTCGCCTCGGGAGGTGTTGGCCAGGGCGTCGACGGCACGGAGGTTGCGCACGTCGTTGACGATCTCGAGCTGCCGTTCGGGACGCAGCTTGTCGAAGCCCGGCATCCGGACGATCTCGTTGAGGGGCACCACGTGGTCCACGTGCAGTGCGCCGCTGCGCGGCCGGAGCACGGTGGCGGCGTCGCGGCCGGCGGCGTCGGTGAGCACGCGCGCCCGGGAGGCGTAGCTGGGGGAGGCGGCGCGCATGATCTCGTACAGCGGGCGACCCTCGCGGTAGAGCTGCTTGACCAGCTCCTCCTCCCGGCGCAGCGCCGCGGCGATGTCCTTCTTCAGCCCGAGCTCGGTCGGGAGGTCGCGCAGCTCCTTGAGCGACAGGTCGGCAGCGTTGCCCGACGGCGCGAGCTGGTCGAGCAGCGTGCGCTCCTCGGCGGACAGGAGCGCGACGTCCATCTTCCCGGCGGCGCGCATCCGCTCGTAGGTGCGGGCGAGGACGTCGGCCTCCTTGCCGATCTCGGTGAGCAGGCCGCGGGTCTCGTCGAGCTTGCCCTGGGTGAAGGACGTGGGGTTCTTCGCGGCGGCGACCACCTCGGTGCCGAGGTCGAGCCCGCAGATGCGGTCGCTGAAGCGGCACCACGTGCCGTCGCCCTTGAGGCGGAAGACGTGGGCGTGCCCGGCGCTGTCGACGGCCACCTCCATCGTGTAGCCCTGCGCCTTGAGCGCGGGGTCGGTCACGTGCCGGGCTGCCCCGCGGTCCAGGGCCTCCTTGACGAGGGGCCTCTCCGCCGCGGCGAGCTCCTTCTTCACCACCGGGACGGCGCGGTCGGCGATCCTCTCGATCTTGGGCGCGAGCTTCCCGGCGCCCGCGACGGACCCGGCGCCCTTCGCGCCGCCGAACAGGCCGTGGAAGAAGCGGTCGATGAGGAGCTGGGTGCCCGCCGAGCCGAGGATCTCCAGGGGCGTGCGGCCCGGCCTGCCCTCGACGTCGGCCTCCATCTCGGTGGCGAGCTCGTCCAGCGCGATCCCGGCGAGGACGAGGACGATGCTCCCCGAGAAGCCGAGCCCGAACGCCGCGACCTTGAGGATGAGCGGCGTCGCGTGGAGGATCCACTTCGTGCTGTCGTAGACCTCCCCGGCGACGGCGGCGAGGAAGGGGTCGTGCTTCTTGATGTAGTCCCCGGCCCCGATCTGGTAGATCCACAGCGGCTTGCCCACGCGGGTGAGGTAGACGTCGGTCGACGTGCCGTTGACGATGACGAACGGGCCCACCTCCTGCCCGGGCTTGGCGGTGGCGCCGTGCCGGCCCAGCTGGACCCCCGGCGTCGGCGGCAGGGCCAGGACGGCACGCAGGACGTCCGGGTTGAGGACGGGGGAGGCGGCGGGAGGAGTGAAGGCGACCGCCGTCGTCAGCTCCTCGCGGTAGAAGCCGGCGGCGGCGTCGTGGACGGCGGGGCGGATGTCGGGCCAGCGGCGCCGGACGATCTCCACGCCGCGCTCGCGGGCGGCGGCGGAGCCGGTGAACTCGTGGGTGGAGGTGATCCGCTTGACCAGGCCCAGGCCGTAGTCGTCGACGACCGGGCCGAGGCCGGCGGGGTCGAGCTGGAGCCGGCGCACGAGCCAGCCGTTGTGGAGCATCTTCGGGGCGTCCTGCCCCCAGTCGACGAGCCGGTCCTCGGTGGCCTCCCGGTCCACGTAGCGCGGGAACATCGGGACGGTCGGCTTGTCCTGGTGGCAGCGGGGACAGATCGTCGGCAGGGCGTCCTTGGCGAAGCTGCGGCTGGCGAAGTCGAGCCGGTCCGGTGGCGGGCCGAGGGAGGGAAAGGGCAGGAGGTCGGTGCCCGTGCCGGCGGGTGCGGCGTGGCTGCCCGGCGGCTCGCGCTGGACGCTCCCGACGGCGGTGGCCGGGGTGGCGCGGCGGGACAGCAGCGCCGTCGTCGCCGCGTTCCCCGCGGCCCGCTGCATGGCGAGGAGCCCTGCGCGGGACGACGGGGCCGCCGGTGCGGGGTGGGAGAGGCGCGGGCGGGTGCGGGGCGCCGCGTCGCGTCCACCGGGGCGGGGCACCTGGGCAAGGCCGAGCTCGCGTGACGTACCTGCCTCCTTCGCCGGAGGCCAGCCTACGTCCGCGAGCCCCGCCGCCTCAGGCCCCGGCGGGCTGTCCGAAAGGGCAGCGGCTACCGGGCGAGCGCCTCGGCGATGGGGGTGTCGCCGTCGGCGAACTCGATCATCGTGCCGACGGTGGCCGGCTCGTCGAGGGCGGCGACGATGACGCGGGCGACGTTGGCGCGCGAGGTCTTGTGCTCACCGCCGTCGTCGGGGGTGACGAGGTCGATCGAGCCGGTCGGCTCGTCCAGGGTGAGGGCGCCGGGGGCGACGATCGTCCAGTCCAGGCCCGAGGCGCGCACGTGGTCGTCCGCGTCGGCCTTGGCCTGGGCGTAGGTGTAGAAGGAGTTGTCCTCGGGGATGCCATGGTCCTGGCGCGCGCCGACGAAGGACACCATGACGAAGCGGCGCACCCCCGCCTGCTTGGCAGCGTCGACGGTGCGCATGGCCGCGTCGCGGTCCACGGCCCAGGTGCGCTCGGGGTCGCCGCCGCCCGCGCCCGCGCTCCACACGACGACGTCCGCGCCGCGCAGGACGTCGGCGATCTCCTCGGTGGAGAGGTGCTCGACGTCGGCGACGGCGGCGCTCGCGCCGGTCTGCTCGACGTCCTCGCGGTGGTCGGGGTTGCGGACGACGCTCGTCACCGCGTCCCCGCGCTCGGTGAGCAGGGGCGCCAGCAGGAGCGCGACCTTGCCGTGGCCGCCGATGATCGTCACGTTCGACATGGGGTTCTCCTCGCGGGGTGGGGGACCGGTGCCTCTCGACGCTAGGCCGTGCGGCGGCGGTCCGCACCCGCGCGGCACGCCCCTCCGAGCCCCGACGGCGGCCGTCAGATCGTTACCTGTCTGTTACGCGGTCGAGGGATTGGGAAGCGCAGATGTCACATGGGTCACTTACGGTGCTGGGCAGGGCACCACACCGGTGCCTGTGCTCGAGATCTAGGGGGATCCCCGTGACAAGACCAGTCACCCGGCCGACCGGCGCGCAACGCTGCGCCCGTGTCGGTCTGAGCGTCGGCACCGTGGCAGCGCTCGCGCTGACGCTGGCCGCGCCCGCCGCCGTCGCCGACGAGGGCACCGAGTTCCTCGGTACCGCGTCGGACCTCGGCGTCCAGACGCCCAGCGCGGACGCCGAGCTCACCAGCGAGTTCGTCTCCTCGCCCACGGGCGCGTGGTTCGTCGAGCTCGACCCGACGCCCGCCAGCAAGGGCGGGAGCACCGCGCGTATCGAGCGCGCCCAGCGCAGCTTCGTCGCCGAGGCGCAGTCCGCCGGTGTCGAGCTCGAGGTCCGCCACGAGTTCTCCACCCTGTGGAGCGGCGTCTCCGCCGACATCGACGACGAGGACATCGACAAGGTCACCGACCTGCCGCAGGTCCGCGCCGTCTACCCGGTGCTGCCCGTCGCGGCACCCGAGCGTCCCGTCTCCGAGCCCGAGCTGTGGAGCGCCCTGTCGATGACGGGCGCGGACATCGCCCAGAGCGAGCTCGGCTTCGACGGTGAGGGCATCCGCGTCGGCATCATCGACACCGGCGTCGACTACGACCACCCCGACCTCGGTGGCTCCGGCGTCGACGGGGAGACGGACTTCCCCTCCGACAAGGTGGTCGCCGGGTACGACTTCGTCGGGGACGACTACAACTCCGACCCGGAGAGTGACGCCTACCAGCCCCTTCCCATGCCCGACGCCGACCCCGACGACTGCAACGGCCACGGCACCCACGTCGCCGGCATCGTCGGCGCGGACGGTGACGTCCTCAACGAGGGCGTGCGCGGCGTGGCCCCCGGCGTCGAGCTCGGCGCCTACCGCGTCTTCGGCTGCGACGGCTCCACCGAGTCCGACATCATGGTCGCCGCCATGGAGCGCGCGCTGGCCGACGGCATGGACGTCGTCAACCAGAGCATCGGCGCCGCCTTCTCCACCTGGCCGCAGTACCCGACGGCGGTGGCGAGCGACAACCTCGTCGACGCGGGCGTCGTCATGGTCGCCTCCATCGGCAACAGCGGCGCCTCGGGCACCTGGTCCGCCGGCGCCCCCGGCGTGGGGGAGGACGTCATCGGCGTCGCCTCCTTCGACAACGTGTCGGTGACCGCCTCCGTCGTCGAGATCGACGGCGAGGAGCACCCGTACTTCCCGGCCACCGGCGCTCCCGAGCCGCCCACCGAGGGTTCCCTGCCGCTGACCCGGCTCGGTGACCCGGGCACGGCCGAGGCGCGGGCCTGCGTCGGCGACTCGATCGAGGCAGACCTCGACGGCCACGCGGTCCTCATCGAGCGCGGGGCGCACGAGAGCAACCCGGACTGTGACGCGAGCTTCTACGCGAAGGCGTACAAGGCGCAGCAGGCCGGTGCGGCCGCCGTCGTCATCTACAACAACGTGCCCGGCGTCATCAACCCGACCGTCGCGGGCACCCCGCCGATCACCATCCCGGTGATCGCGATCTCGCAGGCCTCGGGCATCGCGGCGGACGCCGCGGTGGTCGACGACGGCGCGACGCTCACCTGGACCGAGGAGATCGGCACCGCCCCGAACCCGACGGCGGGCCTCATCTCCGACTTCAGCTCCTACGGGCTGGCGGCCGACCTCACCCTCAAGCCCGACCTCGGCGCGCCCGGTGGCAGCATCTACTCCACCTACCCGCTGGAGGAGGGGGAGTACGCCACGATCTCCGGCACCTCGATGTCCGCCCCGCACGTCGCGGGCGCCGCGGCGCTGCTCCTGGAGGCCCGTCCGGACACCGGCGCGCACGACGTGCGCGACCTCCTGCTCAACTCCGCCGACCCGGCCACCTGGTCCGGTGTGCCGAACCAGGGCTACACCGAGCCGGTCCACCGCCAGGGCGCGGGCATGCTCGACATCGACGACGCCATCCTGTCCACCGCCACGGTGACCCCGGGCAAGCTCTCGCTGGGCGAGTCCGAGCAGGGCGCGGTCACCCGCGAGCTGACGGTGACCAACGACGGCGGCGAGGACGTCACCTACGAGCTGTCCTCGACCGACGCCATCGCCACGGCCGACGACCCGGACGACCCGGGCTTCTACGACGGTGCGGCCAGCGTCGTCATGCCCGACGAGCTCACCGTCCCGGCGGGCGGGGAGGCCTCCTTCGAGGTCGCCATCAGCCCGGCGGAGGACCTGGAGCAGGCGCAGTACGGCGGCTACCTCGTCCTCACCCCGGATGAGGGCGAGCCGCTGAGCGTGCCCTTCGCCGGCTTCGCGGGCGACTACCAGGCGCAGCCGCTGCTGGAGAACCTCGGCGACCTCGACCTGCCGGCCCTGGGCCAGCTCGTCGAGTGCGACCGGCTCATCGGCGTCGACTGCGCGGCCGGGGGCTCGTGGAACCTCGCCGACGGCGGGACCGTCTTCACACTGGACGACGGTGACGTGCCCACGGTGCTGCTCCACCTCGAGCACCCGGTGCAGTCGCTGACGTTCACGATCTACCGGCCGGTGCCGGAGGCCGCGAGCACGCAGGCCGTCGAGCGTCAGGCCATCGCCCGGTACGAGGAGTACGTCGGCCGCGACTCGGGCACGTTCACCGCGTGGACCTGGGACGGCTCCCGCTCCACGAGCGGTGACGGCCGCAGCGCCGTGCCGGACGGGCACTACGTGCTCGAGGTCGAGGCGCTCAGCGCGCTCGGCGACGCGGACAACCCGGACCACGTCCAGACATGGTCGACCCCGTCCTTCGTCGTCGACCGTGACGGCGACGGCGAGGTGCCGCCGCTGGAGCCGGAGCAGCCGCAGCCCGGGCCGCAGCGGTACGGGTTCTACCTCAACGACGGCTGGGACGGGGAGCCCGAGCACGTCTTCCAGTACGGCCGGCACACCGACGAGGTGCTCATCGGTGACTGGGACGGCGACGGCACCGACACGATCACCGTGCGCCGGGAGAACCGCTTCCACGTCAACAACGCCCCGCGGGGCGGGGACGCGGACCGCGTGTTCACCTACGGCCGCCCGGGCGACGTCGTCCTGGTCGGTGACTGGGACGGTGAGGGCACCGACACCCTGGCGGTGCGCCGCGGGTCGACCTACCACGTGAAGAACTCCCTGCGTGGCGGGGAGCCGGACCACGTCATCACCTACGGCCGCGTCGATGACGCCGTCATGGTCGGTGACTGGGACGGCGACGGGACCGACACCTTCGCGGTGCGGCGCGGGTCGACCTACCACGTGAAGAACTCCATGCGTGGTGGGGATGCCGACCGCACGTTCACCTACGGCCGGGAGGCCGACGTGACGCTGGCCGGTGACTGGGACGCCAACGGGACCGACACCTTCGCGGTGCGGCGCGGCAACGCCTACTTCGTCAAGAACTCCCTCGCCGGTGGCGACGCGGACTTCTCGGTGAGGTTCGGCCGTGAGAGCGACGAGGTGCTCGTCGGTGACTGGAACGGCGACGGCCGCGACACCCTCGGCGTGCGCCGCACGCCGTTGGAGACGGCCGAGCCGACCGGCTGACCGGCCTGAGCTGAGCCCGGCGGGACCCCGCACCACCGAGGTGGTGCGGGGTCCCGTCATGTCACGGCGCGAGAGCGGCGTCGCTGTTCGTCAGACGTCGCCCACGATCCTCGCTAGCGTGGACCGTGCTGGAGGCATCGCGTCGTCGGGGTGCCGCAGGGGGAGGACGGGCGCCACACCAGCCGGGACGCCGCAGCAGCCACGCGGCGGTGCGTCGCGGCAGACAGACGGAGCCTCCCATGTCACAGCACGAGCCCCCGACCTACGACGCACCGTGGACCGGCGGCCCGTCGGCCGACACGACCACCGACGGCGGAGGGGAGCCGACGCATTCTCGGCCCTGGTACCGCAAGAAGCGCTACCTCGTCCCCACCGGCGTCGTCGCGCTCCTCCTCGCCATCGGTGCCGTCAGCCAGGGCGACGAGCCGGCCGCTCCGCCCGCCGCGGAGGCGACGGGGCGCGTGGAGCCGAGCGCGACGGCCGACCCGGGCGCGGAGGAAGCGGACGCCGCGGCCGAGGCCGAGGAGCGCAAGGCCGAGGAGGCCGCGGCGGAGGAGGCCGAGAAGTCCGAGCGGCTGGCGGCCGAGGAGGCCGAGCGGCTGGAGGCCGAGGAGGCGGAGCGACTGGCAGCCGAGGAGGCCGAGCGGCTGGAGGCCGAGCAGGCAGCAGCCGAGGAGGCGGAACGGGTGGCGGCCGAGGAGGCCGCGGCAGCCGGGACGGTCTCGCAGCAGAACGCGCAGCGCTCCGCGGAGAGCTACCTCGACTACTCGGCCTTCTCCCGCTCCGGCCTCATCGACCAGCTCGAGTACGAGGGCTTCTCGACCGAGGACGCGACGTGGGCCGTCGAGCACGTCACGGTCAGCTGGAAGGAGCAGGCGCAGCGGTCCGCGGAGAGCTACCTCGACTACTCGGCCTTCTCGCACTCAGGCCTGGTCGACCAGCTCGAGTACGAGGGCTTCTCGACCGAGCATGCGACCTGGGCGGTCGACAACGTCACCGTCGACTGGAACGAGCAGGCGGCGAGGTCCGCCGAGAGCTACCTCGAGTACTCGGCCTTCTCCCGCTCCGGCCTCATCGACCAGCTGATCTACGAGGGCTACTCCCGGGAGCAGGCGCAGTACGGGGTAAGCCAGACGGGACTGTAGCCGGGCCTTCGGGGCGCGCGCGCCGGTTCCTGACCAGGACGTCGGGTCTCTTCAGAAGGGCGGCTCCGCGCTCCACCGTGTCGGCGCCGCGGCGTAGGTCGACGGCCAGCTCGCCATGGCGCCCTCCGCGACGCGCGGACGCCGGGCCACGGCCTTGCGTGGCTGCGACGGCATCCTCACCTGGACGGGTGCGGAGCGGGGTCTGGTCGGCGGCTGCGGCGCGTCTGCGCCTGGAGGGGTGGAGGCACGTGCCGTCGCTGCTGCTGCCTCGGCCGGTTCCTCCGGCGGTCCGGCACCGCAGGCCACCTCTGCGGGTGCTGTGGTCGCGGGCTGCTCGACCGGTGCTCTCGGCGGGCCTGCGCCGCGGGGCGTCTTGGGGAGTCGCGGAGCCGCTGGTGGCTGGGCCCGCTCTGCGGGCGGGTCGTCGCCGTGAGCGGACTCGGGTCGTGCCATCGGCGCCGGCATCGCGGGTCCGGGCGCCGGTCCCGCGTGCGGCCCGAGCGGCTGACCGGCCGGGTTGACAGGTCGGTCGCACGGCGCGGCCGACCGCGCCGGGCGGTCGCCCTGCGCGCACGCCACAGGGAGACGGCTCCCGGGCGGCGACCCTCGCCGGCTCGTGCCGATGTGCGTGCCGTCGGGGAAGTGGAAGTCGAAGCCGTCGGCCAGCACGGTGATCCGCACGTCGAGCTCGTGGATTCGGTGGTGGTGGTAGCTGCATGCGGTCATGCCCTCCTCCATCGAGGTGACACCGCCGCGAGAGAACCACGTGATGTGGTGGACCTCGCACCAGGACGCCCGCAGGCGGCAACCGGGCCACTGGCAGTGACGGTCGCGGGACGTGACCGCCCGGCGCAGCTCCTTGCTGTAGGTGCGCTGCGTGCGCCCGACGTCGAGCGGGACCCCCTCGGCGCTCATGACCATGCGAGTGACCTCGCTGTCACACATGAGGCGCTCGAGCTCGCCCAGCGGGACGAGCGTCCCGTTCTCGAGCTCGGCCGGCGGCACGTCGGGGAGCGGCGGACGGTCGCCAGACGCTGACTCGCAACGCCTCCGCCGCGACATGAGACCTGTCCACGTGTCCTCGTTGACGAGCAACGAGAGGTGGGGGCGGACCTGGGCACCGTTGAGGTCGGAGCCGACCTGCAGGGTGCGCCCGGCCAAGGTCGTCAGAGCGTCGGCCATGCGCTGCTCGCGGGTCCGACCGTCGTCTGCTGCCGGACGCCCGGCGATGGCGTCCAGGGCGGTGCGCAGCTCCTCCCCGGCGACCGGGTCGAGGAAGAACTCGCCTGCTACGCCGCCGGCGCTGTTCCGCATCGTCAGCGACCGGCGTCGTCGAACCGCGTCGAAGCCTGCTTGAGCGGCCGCGGCGTCGACGGTGGCCGCCCACGCGCGGGCCGTCTTCCCGAGCTCGGGGGCGGTGAGCCCGTCCTGTGTGGCCTGGGTGACCAGCTCGTCGAGCTCCCCGGCCTCCATGGCGGTGCGAACCTCCGGCGACGCGCTGCGGCGCAGCCGGCCCAGTACCTTGGTGTGCTCGAGGTGAAGCTCTCCGCTGTCGACCGCCCGCGCGAGGGCGGGCATCTGCGCGAGCCCCTCGGCCAGCTCCAGCTCGCCGAGGGCTGCGCCACGGCCCTCGCCTGTCGACCGGGAGCGGTAGTCGGCGTAGTCGCGGTCCCGCACCGATCCCCAGTGACCGTCCTGACGGTGCGCCAGCAGGATCTGCCCGCGGTAGACGGTGAGGACCTGGATCGCGGCGTCGAGGCCCGCGATCACCTCCTCGCGCAGCGGGTGGTCCCACGCCGCAGCACCCTCGCCCGGCGCACCCTCGCGCAGCCGGGAGACGGCGCGCTGCACGTGCTCGAGGAAGGCGCCGGGAGGTGGCTGCGGTGTCATGGCCCCTCCCTGCCTGGTCGAACGCGTGTGCTAAGCGTACCGAGAGCGTCTGACATCCGGGGCGGGCTGTGGACGGTTGCGAGAGCCGCTGTCCGGGCGTGTCATTGAGACATGACCGCCGTCCCGCCGTTCGCCGTCTCGAGCCCCGGAATCAGCGTCGACGCGTCCGCCTGCGATCTCGACGACCTCGCGCCCTGCGGGGGCGTGGACGTCCAGGTGGCCGCCGCTGACGTGCGCTGGGCCGGGCTCGTCGAGCGCGCGGTGACCTCGGGCTGGCCGGGTGTCGAGCGGCTCGGGGACCTGCCGGGCACGGTCGCGGACGTCGTCCGCGAGAACCCCGAGGTGGACGGTCAGACCCCGGCAGAGACCATCGCCTCGGTCCGGGCCTGGGACCGTACCGAGGAGCGGGCACGGACCTTTGCGTTCGTCGAGTGCGAGTTCGGCCCGGGCACCTCACGGTTCCAGGAGCATCTGCCGGACGGCCGGGACCGTTACGAGATCCACGAGGTCTCCTTCCTCTTCGAGACCGGTACCAGGACCGCGCCGATCCGCGACCCGGAGCTCGCCGCCGCACTCGGCATCGAACCGGGGGAGCGGGTCCCGCTCACCGAGTACGCCACCCGCCGGACCGAGGCGGCCAGGTAGCGGTGGGACGAGGGCCAGGGCGGCCGACGACGGCGTCCGTCGTCGCCACCGACGAGACGACCGACCTCGACGGCGCCCGCTCGCCCGCCGGCGAGGTCCACGCCTGGGTCCCGGGCACCAACCAGACCGTGTGCGGGCTCGCGCTGAGCCGGGAGCGGCTCGCGCGCTTCTCGCACGTCCCGTGGGCGGAGGTCCAGCCGGCGACGGGAACCCATGCCGACGCCGTCACGTCCCTGTGCTCGCGGTGCGCGGCCGGGATGGGCGCGCGTCGGGGCGAGAAGCGCTGGAAGCGTGTCGACCCACGCCCCTGACCCCAGCAGCGCCTGGTCGGGTCGGCTCGACGAGGCGGTCAGGCAGGATCGCTGAGCAGGTCGGGGGGCAGCAGAGACGCGCCCAGCACCCCGCTCATGAGCATCGGGTCGATGCGCTCGCCGCGCCGGAGCACGCTGACCGCGCCGGTCGGCTCGAAGATCACGGCGGCGACCTCGCTCGGATGGCGGATCCCAGCCAGCCGCAGGCGCGACTGGAGCTCACCGGGCTGCACGTGGCAGCGCCGCATGTGCCGCTCGATGACCTGACCACCGGCCATGAGGAGGATGGGGTCGCTGGTCACCGCCAGCGCACCCCAGCGCAGCCGCCGGACGACCCCGAGCACCGCCTGCAGGACCAGCAGGGTGGTCAGCGCGACGATGCCGCCTGCCAGCCGCGGAATCTCGCCGAGCGAGGCGCGGCCGATGATCGAGCCGAAGGCGATGACCGCCACGAGGTCAAAGCTCGACAGCCCGGACAGGACCCGCGGGCCCAGGATGCGGATGAAGAGGAGCATCGCCAGGTACATGCCGACCGTGGCCAGGACCACGGCAAGGGCTTCGGTGGGAGAGATCCAGAGCAGCTCGCGCATGACACCCGTCTACCACAGCAAGAAGGAGCCGACGGCGCCGCAGACGTCGTGGACGACACGCGACCGTGCCGACGGCCGGTTCGCCGTCGACGGCGTTCCACGCCCACTCACCGACCCGCACGGTGCGTCGGTGGTGGGCTCAGGTCGCCACCAGCGGTTCCAGGACGACGTCGGGATGGTTGCGTTGGATCGACCGCACCCGCCACTGGTCGGGGAGGAGCGCGAGCAGCTCACCGTCCTCGCGGAGGACGACCTCGACGCCCCACTCCGCGCTCAGGGTCGGGGCCCAGGCTGGGGTGGTGCGCCGTGCCACGCCGTAGCCCAGCGGCTCCAGGTGGATCGGGGCGCCGAACTCCGCGCGCATGCGCCCCTCGGCGACCTCGAACTGCATCGGTCCCACGGCCGCGAGCACCGGCGCCTGCTCCCCACGCAGGTCGGATCGCAGCACCTGGACCACGCCCTCGGCCTCGAGCTGGGTGATGCCGCGGCGGAACTGCTTGTACCTGCCCGTGTCCACGCCGCGAGCCACCGCGAAGTGCTCCGGTGCGAAGGTCGGCAGGGCGGGGAACTGGACCGGGGGGCCGGCGTGCAGCGTGTCGCCGATGCGCAGGTTCGAGGCGTTGACGAGCCCCACGACGTCGCCGGGGTAGGCCACCTCCACCAGGCTGCGGTCGCGGCCGAAGGCCTGCTGGGCGTACTTCGTCGCGAACGGTCTGCCCGTGCGCGCGGTGGTCACCACCATGCCGCGCTCGAAGACGCCCGAACAGATCCGGATGTAGGCGAGTCGGTCCCGGTGCGCGGTGTCCATGCCCGCCTGCAGCTTGAACACGAAGGCGCTGAACGGAGCATCGAGGGGGCGTGCCTCACCCTGGCGATCCGTCCTGGGGCTGGGCGCCGGGGCCAGCTCCACCAGTGCGTCCAGCAGCCGGCGCACACCGAAGTTGCGGACCGCCGCAGCGAACAGCACCGGGGTGGAGATGCCCCCGAGGAACATCTCCTGGTCGTGCTCGGCGCCCGAGGCAGCCAACAGCTGTGACTCCTCCCGGGCGACCGTCCAGGCGTCTCCCTCGCGGGCGGCTGCCGCACCGGGGCTCATGCGCTCCTCGGGGGCGATCTGCGCCCCGCCCGCGGTCGGCGTGAACGCGACGTACTCGCCGCTGTCCCGCTCGACCACGCCGCGGAAGTCGCCGGCGATCCCTACCGGCCAGCTCAGCGGGGTGGGCGTCAACCCGGTGCGTTCGGCGATCTCGTCCATCAGCTCCAGCGGGTCCTTGCCCGGCCGGTCCCACTTGTTGATCACGGTGATGATCGGGATCCCGCGGTGCTTGCACACCGCGAACAGCTTCATCGTCTGCACCTCGAGCCCCTTGGAGGCATCGACGAGCATGATCGCCGCGTCCACCGCCGTCAGGACCCGGTAGGTGTCCTCGGAGAAGTCCGCGTGGCCGGGGGTGTCGACGAGGTTGAGCACCGTGTCGCGGTAGGTGAGCTGGAGCACCGCCGAGGAGATCGAGATCCCGCGGGCCTGCTCCATCTCCATCCAGTCCGAGACGGTCGCGTTGCGCCCGGCCTTGCCGTGCACGTGCCCGGCCTTGGTGATCGCCCGCGCGTGCAGGGCCAGCGCCTCCGTCAGCGTTGACTTGCCCGCGTCCGGGTGGCTGATCACCGCGAACGTCCGACGACGCGCTGCCGCGCCCACGGGCTCGTCAGCTGCGCCGGCCTGTTGTTCCAGCACGTGCTGCATCACTCCAACCACCGATCATCGGCGCTGCTCCAGGTGTGGACCATCGCTCGGAGGCAGCGGAAGGCTGCCGAAGCGTGGCTACCTCAGGCTGTCATACCCCTCGGGGAAGCTCGCGCGCCGGCCGCCCCGCTGTCAGCTCCCCATCACGCCGTGGCCGGTGGCGAGCTCGGTGACGATCCCCGCGGGGAGGTAGCGCGCGGGCGTCGGGGCGACCGGGCCGACGCCGTCGTGCACGTGGACGTTGACGACGACCCGGGCGACGGCGAGCACGTGCCAGCGCTCGTGGACCATGACGGCGGTGCCGGGAGGGCACATGACCGACAGGTCGTGGTGGTGCCAGAGGGTGCACGCCCCCTCGCCGGTGGCGTACTCGACGACGGCGACATTGTGCTCGTCGATCGAGCGGACGACGGCGTCTCGCCAGCCCTCCGGTGCCTGGCGGACCAGGGTGACCTGGATGCTGTGCATCAGGTGGCCGGGCGTGCAGCTGCGGCAACGGGCGCCGGCGGTGCAGGGGGCGTGGGTGGTCAAGGCGTCTCCTCGTCTCGCTCTTCCCGAGCCGGTCGGCGCGGGCCGGTCTTCCTCCGGGGGCACCGTGCGCGAGGCGCGGTTGCCGGACCAGCTCGCCGGAGGGCGTGGCGCTGGTCCTCGTGACCTGGTGGCACCGTAGCGAGGGGCAGTGACACCCGGGCCCGTCCTCGCGGGCGAGGTGCCTGACTCGGCCAGCCACGGGATACAGGTGCGGGAGACGTGAGACTGATTCATGCGGTGGATCAGTCTCACGTCTCCCGCACACCGCCCCTTCCGTCAGACCCCGCCTTCCGGGCGCGAGGCCCTCACCAGCCCTTCGCGAGGAACGCCGCGACCCGGTCCTTGGGACGGCCGATGACGGCACGGTCGCCGCGGACGAGGACGGGACGCTGCATGAGCCGGGGGTGCTGGACGAGCAGGTCGGCCACCTGCTCCGCCGTCGTGATGTCGTCCGCGGCCAGACCCTGCTCGGCGAAGAACGCGTCCTTGCTGACGAGATCAGCGGGCGGGTCCTCGAGCGTGGCAATGAGGTCGAGCAGCTGCGCCCGGTCCAGCGGCGTCTTGAGGTAGTGCACGACCTCGGCGTCGACCCCCGCGTCCGCGACCGCGTCGAGGGCGTGGCGAGAGGTGGAGCAGCGGGTGTTGTGGAGGACGGTGAGCTCGGCCATGGCAGCCTGCGTACGGACAAGGCGAGCGGCCGGCCGGGCGTGCTGCGCGTCCTGCGACGAGACGTGCGCGGAACCGCCCGTGCCGGCCGACTGCGGGTGCAGACTGGTCCCATGGCCGGGTGCTGCGACCCGCACGGGTGCGACCAGATGTTCGGTGCCGGCTTCGCCCGGTACGCGGCGAGGCGGTTCCGCCGGCGTGGCCTCGACACGGCCGCGAGGCAGATGGTCGACTTCCTGGCTGTCGACGGCGTCGCCGGGGCCACGGTGCTCGACATCGGCGGTGGGGTCGGCGAGATCGGCATCGAGCTGCTGAGGCGCGGGGCGGCGAGCGCGACCACGCTCGAGCTCTCACCGGCGTACGACGTCGAGGCGAGGCGCCTGGCGCAGGAGGCGGGCGTCGCCGACAGGGCGTTCCGGCACGTCACCGACATCGCGGCCGACGCCGACGACGTGGAGCTTGCCGACGTCGTCGTCCTCCACCGCGTCGTGTGCTGCTACCCCGACTTCGAGCGGCTGCTGGGCGCGGCGGCGGACCTCTGCCGTGGCCGGCTGGCGTTCAGTCACCCACCCCGGAACTTCGTCACGCGCGCCTTCGTGGCCGCACAGAACGCGACGTCCAGCGTGCTGGGCCGCGAGTACCGCGCGTTCGCGCACCCGCCGGTGGCGATGGTCGGCGCCGTGGAGGCCCGGGGCATGCGACAGGTTCTCAAGGGCTCCGGGATGGTCTGGCAGGTTGCGGCACTGGTGCGCTGAGCACGCGGCGACCCGGGCCGCCCCCTCGGGGCCGGCCGCGTCGCCCTCGCTCAGCGAGAACGGGGGCGGCACCGGGGCGGCCACGCGTCACGCGGTGACGACCGCGGTCCGCGTGCGCCTGCCCGGCAGGAGCACCCCGCAGACCGCGGCCCCGAGGAGGAGCAGCGCCGCGCACCACCACATGGCCGCGACGTAGCCCGCACCGAAGGTGTCGGGCGCCAGCTCACCGTCGAGACCGACGAGTGCGGGCAGCGCCGCCACGGACAACAGGCCGGCGGCACGCGCGACGGCGTTGTTGACGCCACTCGCCAGGCCCACGTGCTCGGCGGGCGCGGCGGCGAGGACGGTCGCCGTCAGCGGCGTGACGAGCAGCGTGATTCCCGCGCCGAAGACGACGACGCCGGGCAGCACGTCGGTGAGGTAGGAGGCGTCGTCGTCGGGGATGCCGGTGAGGAGCGCGACCCCGACGGCGGCGACGGCCGGGCCGAGCGTCATGAGCGGGCGGGGACCGACGCGGGCGAGGAGGGTGCCCACGCGAGGGGAGAAGACGAGCAGGAGCAGCGTGAACGGGATCGTCGCCGCGCCGGCGGCGAGCGGGCTGTACCCCACGACCACCTGGAGGTGGAGGACGAGGAAGAACATCACCGCGCCGAGCGCCGCGTAGATGAGGAACGTCGCGACGTTGACCACCGAGAACGTCCGGTGCGCGAACAGTCGCAGCGGGACCATGGGGCGGCGCGTCCGCGCCTCGACGGCGACGAAGGCCACCGCCGCCACCGCTCCGACCGCCGCCGCCACCCACACGCCCTGGATGAGGGCGACGGTGATGCCGCCGAGCGCGACGACGCCCAACGCCGCTCCGGGCACGTCGAAGCGCCCGCGCACGGCCGCCGGGTTCGACTCCGGCACCCGCAGCACCGCGATCGCGATGACGACCGCGGCCACCGGCACGTTGATGAAGAACACCCACCGCCAGGAGAGCGTCTCCACGAGCCAGCCCCCGAGCAGCGGCCCGACGGCGCCCGCCACGCCCGACCACGCCGACCAGTAGCCGATGGCGCGGGCGCGGTCCTCCTCGGCGATGAGGGACTGGATGAGCGCGAGGCTGCCCGGCGTCAGCAGGGCCGCGCCGATGCCCTGCAGCCCGCGGGCGACGACGAGCTGCTCGATGCTCTGCGCCAGTCCGCACGCGACCGACGCGGCGCCGAACCACGCGATCCCGACGACGAAGACCCGCCGCCGGCCCAGCCGGTCCCCGAGGGAGCCACCGACGAGGATGAGCGAGGCCAGCGCGAGCATGTACGCGTTGACCACCCACTGCAGGTCCACCAGCGTCGCGTCGAGGTCGAGCGCGATGGGCCGCAGCGCGACGTTGACGACGGTGCCGTCGAGGAAGGCGATCGCCGACGCGAGGGTCGCGGCGAGCACCACCCAGCGGCCACGCGCCGACCGGAGCGGGATGGTCTCCACGTGACCATGGTGACGCCTCCGCGGACCTTCGGCCCACCGCCCCACGCTGGTCCGTCCCGGATCTGGCCGGCGCGCTCACCGCCTCGCCCGTGAGCGGCGGCGGTGCGAGGGTGGCGAGATGAACCTCGACTACTTCTGGACCGGATGGTCGCCGATCCTGCACACCCTGCTCATCGCCACGGTGGGCTACCTCGTGCTCCTCCTCATGCTGCGGGCGACCGGGCCCCGGACGATGGCGAAGATGACGCCGCTGGACTTCATCATCGCGGTGACGCTCGGCTCGGCCTTCGGGCGGGTGATCACCGCCGTCGACGTCAGCCTCGCCCAGGCACTGGCGGCCCTCGCGCTGCTCGTGCTGCTGCAGTGGGTCCTGGCCGCCGGGCGGGCCCGGTGGACGTTCATGCGGCGGGTCATGGACTCCCCGCCCGTGCTGCTGTACTACGACGGCGAGATCCAGCACCGGGCGCTGCGCCGGCACCGGCTGACCGAGGCCGACGTCCACACCGCCGCCCGGCAGTCCAGCCAGGGCTCCCGCGCCGGGGCCCAGGCCGTGGTGCTGCACCAGGACGGGTCGCTGGGCGTCATCTCCGAGGGGTCGATGGGGGACGGCTCGAGCCTGCTGCCCTACGTGGAGCGCGGCTGAGGCGTCAGACCCCGGCTTCCGCACGTGAGGCGCTCACCAGCCGTTCGACGAGCTGGTCCGGGATCGGCTTGCGCGGGGAGAAGGTGACGCCGGTCTTCGTGGCCTTGAGCCCGGCGGCGGGCCCCTCAGCCGTCGGCGAGGAAGGCGGCCACCCGGTCCTTCGGGCGGCCGATGATGGCCCGGTCGCCACGGACGAGAACGGGACGCTGCATGAGCCGCGGGTGCTGGACGAGCAGGTCGGCCACCTGCTCCGCCGTCGTGATGTCGTCTGCAGACAGGCCCTGCTCGGCGAAGAACGCGTCCTTGCGGACGAGGTCCGCCGGCGGGTCCTCGAGCTTGGCGACGAGGTCGAGCAGCTGTGCCCGGTCCAGCGGTGTCCTGAGGTACTGCACGACCTCGGCGTCGACCCCAGCGTCCGCGACGGCGTCGACGGCGTGCCGGGAGGTGGAGCAACGGGTGTTGTGGAGGACGGTGAGCTCGGCCATGGCAGCCAGCCTACGGAGCCGGCACCCGCAGCGGCCTCCGTACGGCCCCGCGCCCCGGTCTCTGCCTATAGTGACGCCGTCCCGGGACCGGGCCGCGCGCGCTTCGGAGGGGGCTGAGGAGCATGACCCGGACGGGGCGGGGACACGACTTCACCCAGGGCAGCACGCTGCGGCAGCTTGTCGTCTTCTCGGCGCCGATCATGGCGGCGAACCTGCTCCAGACGTCCTTCCAGATCGTCGACAGCCTCTGGATCGGCAACCTGCTCGGCGCGGACGCGCTCGCCGCCGTCGCCGTCTCCGCCGTCATCGTCTTCACCGCGCTGTCCTTCGTCATCGGGATGAACAACGCGGCCCTGACGATCCTGTCCCAGCAGCGGGGGCGCGCGGACGAGCGCGGCCTGGAGCGCTACCTCAACGCCTTCGTCGTCACGCTGCTCGTGCTGTCCGTGGTGGTCGGCGCCCTCGGCTACGGGCTCTCCGGGGGCCTGCTCGGGCTGCTCGGGACGCCGGAGGAGATCGTCGCGCCGGCGCAGGAGTACCTGCGCATCACCTTCCTCGGGATCCCGTTCCTCTTCGGGTACACCTTCCTCAGCACCGTGCTGCGGGCGGTGGGGGACAGCCGCACGCCCATGCGGTTCGTGCTGGTCGCGGTGCTGCTCAACGTCGTCCTCGACCCGCTCCTCATCCACGTGCTCGGGCTGGGCGTCCGAGGCGCCGCCGTCGCGACCGTGCTGTCGCAGGGGATCGCGTTCGGCTACGGCCTGGTCCACGTGACCCGACGGCGGCTCGTCCCGTTCCGGCGGCCCACCCTGCCCGCGGGGGCCGAGGTGCGCACGATCCTGCGCCTGGGGATCCCGGCGGGCCTGCAGATGGCGGTGATCTCGGCCGGCGCCGCGGCGATCACGAGCGTGGTGACGGGCTTCGGCCCCGCCGTCCTCGCCGGGTACGGCGCCGCGCAGCGGATCGACTCGCTCATCATGCTGCCCGCCCAGGCGCTGGGGATCTCAGTCTCGAGCATGGCCGGGCAGAACATCGGCACCGGCAACTGGGACCGGGTGGGCCGCGTCTCCCGCGTGGGTGTCGTGTACAACCTCGCGATCATGACGGCGGTGGCCCTGGTGGTCGTGGCGCTCGCCCGGCCGGCGGTGTCCCTGTTCGTCCGCGAGCCCGACGCCGTCGAGTTCGGCACCCAGTACCTGCGCATCGTGGCGCTGTGCTACCCGTTCCTCGGGATCAACTTCGTCCTCAACGGCGTGGTGCGGGCGGCCGGCGCGATGTACCAGGTGCTCGTGCTCAACATCATCTCCTTCTGGGTGCTGCGCTTCCCGCTCACCGCACTGTTCGCCCGCCTCTCCGGGGAGAGCGGCATCGCCCTGGGCATGGGGGCGAGCTTCATCGTCAGCAGCGCGATCGCCTTCCTCTACTACCGGTTCGGCCGGTGGCGGGAGACGGAGCTGTTCGCGGAGGCGGAGCGCCGGTAGCGCCGCACGCAAAGGGTCTTGTGCCCGCGTCCTCCGGGGCATATCGTCTGCCGATATTATCGCCATTCGATAAGGGGGCCGGCCATGAGCCGACTGCTGGAGCTGCTGCTCAAGGTGTGGTCCGGTGTCCTGGTGGCGAGCGCCCTGCTGTGGGTGCTGCCGAACGCCGTGAGGCACTGGATCGCCGAGCTGTCCGGCGGGTTCCTGCGCACGCAGTTCGGGCCGACCGACGCCCTGTACGGCGGCATACGGATGGGCGCCTACTTCACCGACGGCACCGTGGACCGCCTCGTCGACGCCATGCGGCAGAACATGATGCTCGCGGCCCACGAGGCCAACGGCATGGGGTTCCGCAACCAGGGTGACGTGAACATCGGGTGGGTCCTGCAGTTCTTCCCGTCCGGGTGGCAGCACGTCGTGCACGCCGCGCTCACCGTCATCCCGCTGCTCGTCATGGCCGTCCTGTGGTGGTGGCTCGCCACCGCCGTCGCCCAGAGCCGCCGTCGGGAGGTGTTCAGTCTCGCCAGCGCGCACAAGCTCACGGTCGCAGGCGCCGTCATCGCGCTGGGCGGGCCGCTGCTCGCCCTCGCCACCTGGCTGCTCTACCGGTGGGTGCTGGAGACCTCGCAGTTCGGCGCGCGCGCCGAGATCCCCGCCTTCGATCTGTCCGCCGTCCCGTGGGGCGCCGTCGCGGCCGGGCTGGCCCTGGTGGTGCTCGGCACGGTGTGGCGCAAGGGCGCCGTCAAGGAGCGTGAGCTGGCAGGACTCGTGTGAGCCCGGCCGACCTCGACGACGGGCACCGGATCCACTGCCGGCTCGACGAGCTGCTCGCGGAACGGGGCATGACGCTGACCGAGCTGGCCGACAGGGTCGGCATCACCGTCGTCAACCTCTCAGTCCTCAAGAACGACCGGGCGCGGGCGATCCGCTTCACCACGCTCACCGCGATCTGCGAGGCGTTGGACTGCGACGTCGGTGACGTCCTGCTCGTGGGGGAGTGACGGCGTCGTGTTCTCACACTGAGGACGACGGCGGCGCAGCCTCCCTGCCCAGGTGGGTGCGCCGTCGTCGTGGTCGATGGAACCGGTCATGACGATGTCCTCGAAGCGCCGTCGCGGCCCCGAGAACCACGAGACCGGCGCGCCACCCCATGGCGCGCGCCGCACCAGCAGGGCCGCCGCGACGCGGGCGAGGATCATCTCGCCGCAGATCCGGTGTGCTGCGCGACCGCGCTCCGGCAAGATCGGTGGCCCTGGACCGAGCGCACGGACGGATCTCGCCATGACCGCAGCACACGTCACCCCCGACCCCACGATGGAGGCGATCAACGCGGCCGTCGTCCGCGCGCACCGAGGGGACGTGGAGCGGGCACGTGGGAACCTCCTCGCCATCTGGCATGACATCGGTGTGGCAGGCGACGCGCTCCATCGCTGCACGCTCGCGCACCATCTCGCGGACCTCGTCGACCACCCCGCCGAGTCGCTCATGTGGGACGTCCGTGCACTCGATGCTGCGCACGCGCTGAGCAACGAGCGCCTCCAGCAGCACCACGCAGACCTCGAGGTTGCCGGCTTCTACCCGAGCCTCTACCTCAACCTCGCCGATGACCTCCGCCGCCTGAGCGCGTTCTCCGCGGCTGCCGACCAGCTTGCCGAGGCCTCACGGCACCTCGCAGCACTTTCCGAGGGCCCGTACGGCGACACCATCCGCATCGCCCTCGACGAGGTGAACCGGATGGTCGCCGAGGGGGACACCTCGCGGCGGGACTCTGCGCCCGGTCCCCGCTCGGCCGGTAGGTCTCGCAGCCCCGGTCGTCGTGCCTGATGCAGACTCGGACAGATGGACCCGACCATCCACCAGGGACAGCGACCCGTCGCCGAGGTCTACCGGCTCTTCGCCGAGCGGGAAGCCCGCGGCGCCTCACCGGTCTACGAGGCGTGGGCAAGCCGGATCGCGGAGGACGCCGCGGTGCTGGCGCGGCTCGAGACGCTGCCGCCGGGAAAACGGCAGCCCAACCTCGTCCTCGCCGCCGCACGCTGGCACGGGGCGGGGGAGGAGTACCGGTCCGTGCGCGAGACGCTGCTCGACGGCTGGCCCGCCGTGCGCGAGACGATCCTCAGCCGCGCGACCCAGACGAACGAGGCCGGCCGCTGCGCCACCCTCCTGCCGTTCCTCGCCGAGCTGCCCCAGCCGCTCGCCCTCCTCGAGGTGGGCGCCTCCGCCGGGCTGTGCCTCCTCCCGGACCGCTACTCCTACCGGTACGACGACGGTACCTCGCTCGACCCCGACGACGGGCCATCCGACGTCGTCCTCGAGTGCCGGCTCGGGGAGGGAGTCACCGCGCCGACGGCGATGCCGCAGGTCGCGTGGCGTGCGGGCCTCGACCTGGCGCCGGTGGACGTCACCGACGCCGACGCACGCGCCTGGCTCGAGACCCTCGTCTGGCCGGGGCAGGAGCTCCGACGGCGTCGGCTGGCGGCCGCGCTCGACGTCGCCCGCCGCGAGCCGCCCGCCATCGTCCGTGGCGACCTGCTTACCGACCTCCCCGCGCTCGCGGCCACCGCACCCGCGGACGCGACACTCGTCGTGTTCCACAGCGCGGTGCTCGCCTACGTGCCCGCCGACGTCCGCGACGGATTCGTCGACCTGGTCACCGACCTGCCCGGGCACTGGATGAGCAACGAGGGCCAGGCGGTGCTGCCGGAGGTGTGGACGGCGCGGGACCGCGCCGACGGGAGGTTCCTCCTTGCCGTCGGCGGTGTCCCGCGGGCGCTCACCGGCCCGCACGGGGCGTCGGTGGACGGGCTCGGCCGAGCCGCAGGCTGAGAGGCGGTCACCCTCGGACGCGGCCCTTGTGCAGCGCACCCGAGACGCCGCGAAACTGTCCGGTCGTGCCGAAGCTCCGGCTTCTTGTGAAGGCCGACGGAGACATGGAGGATCGGGTCCCGTGACCTCGCCACACCTGGCCGACGCAGTCCTGCCCCTCATCCGCACCCGTGCCGACCTTCATCGGTGGAGCGCGGCCAATGCGCACGGCACCCAGATGCACGATGCCGTCGACATCCTCGAGGACGCCGTCAAGTCGGAGGATCCGGCCACCGTGTACGCCGTCACCCACAAGGCACTGGCGTCGGCGGTCAAGGTGATCGCGCGTGCCGACGACTCCAGCGGCATCATCGGCGATGCCTGCCGCCGCCTGCTCGACCTCCACCCGAAGGCGGCCGCTGCCGCGCATGTCCCGTCCCGCAAGCTCGTCGACTGGATGATCGCGTTCCAGTTCGACGGCGACGTCGACTACTTCGAGCTCGACCCCGTCGCCTACGCCGCGGCACTCGGGGACCAGGGAGTGGCCACATACCGGGCGCGACTCGCGGAGATCTCCGACGGCCTCGGGCCGGTGCCCGCCAACGCCGAGCCGTGGGGGGTCCCGAACCGGCACGAGCGCTGGGTCCTCGAGTGGAACGAGCGCCGGCTGGCGGTCCTTCACCGTGACGTCGAGGCGATCATCCGCACCCACGCCCGGGACCGGAAGGTCGCCGCGTGGCTGCAGGACACGGCTGAGGCGTTCGAGGAGATCGGCGCGTTCGACCTGGCCATCGACTGGGCCAGACAGGCGGCGCGCTTCGATCTCGGCCACCAGTCGCTCCGGGCCGCCGACTACTGGTGCACGCTGCTCGCCGAGCACCGCCCGGCGGAGCTGCTCGAGGCGCGTGTCGAGGTCTTCCGTCGCTGGCCGACGTCGAGCACCGCGGCCGCGCTCCACCGGGATGCCAGAGACGCGTGGCCGGTTCATCGCGAGGAGGTCATGGAGCGGCTCTCCGCCAGCCCGCGCGACGCCGTGCTCTTCGCGCTCCACCCCCTCAAGGAGGTCGAGCTCGCCTGGGAGATCGCCCACTCGCTGGCGCTGGAGGCCGACGACGTCTGGGAGCGGCTTGCCAAGGAGTACGCGAAGACCGACCCACTGGCCGTCCTGCCCGTTCTCGGCCGGCTGGTCGAGCGTGACCTCACGCAAGCCGACGCGCAGCGCTACCGCGCCGCCGCGCGACGCCTCGCGAGGATGCGGCACCTTGCCGCCGGCAGCGACGAGGCTGCCGGTGTCGACCGGTTCGTCGCCCAGCTGCGCGAGTCTCACCGTCGTCGACCACGCCTTCAGCAGGAGTTCGACCGCGCAGGGCTGCCGTAGCCAGGCGCGAGTGACAGTCGCCCTCGCAGTCGACGCACGTCCGACGGTGGAGGCGCGCGAACGGCTGCTTTCCCACCACCACGGTGCGAGACAAGAGACTTACGTAGGAGCCTCGGACGTGGAAGAACTTGACGCAGGCATAGGTGCGCGGGACAGTGGCGTCTGACCCGGTGAGGACCGGGACATGCGAGCGGCGTCGATGCCGTCTGACGGGGAGGTCAGCATGAGGAACGTCCACAGGTCACCAGTCCGTGCGGCGGCAGCGTTCGCCGCGACGGCTCTCGTCCTCGCCGGCTGCTCCGGCGGCGGCGACGACGGTGGGTCGGACGACGACGGCGGAGGCGACACCCTCGTCGTCGGTGTCACCAGCGACCCGGACACGCTCTTCCCCTGGAAGGCGACCCAGTTCCAGGCCATCGACGTCCTCACCAACCTCTACGGCACCCTCACCGAGCTCGACGCCGACCTCGAGGTGGTCCCCGGCCTCGCCGAGGAGTGGGAGGTCTCCGAGGACGGCCTGACGATGACCTTCACCCTGCGCGAGGGCGTGACCTTCCACGACGGCTCCGACCTTGACGCCGGTGACGTCGTCCACTCCCTCGAGTCGGTCATGGCCGAGGAGACCGCCGCCGTCGCCGCCGCGACCCTCGGCTCGGTCGAGTCCGTCGAGGCACCCAACCCCTCCACCGTGGTCCTCAGCCTCTCCGCGCCGGACTCCTCGATCCTCGCCGGCCTGGCGAGCGTCAACCTCGCGATCCTCTCCTCGGAGGACACCGAGCAGGACCTCACCACCGCGGCCAACGGCACCGGACCCTTCGAGCTCGGTGACCGCACGCCCAACCAGTCCCTCACCGTGACGTCCTTCGCGGACTACTGGGGCGGGGCACCGGAGCTCGAGGCCGTGGAGTTCCGTGTCATCCCCGACGAGACGTCGATCGTCTCGGCGCTGCAGTCCGGCAACGTCCACCTCGCCGTCTTCGACGACCCGCTCGTCGCGCAGAGCGCGGAGAGCGGAGGCGTCGAGATCACCGAGACGCCGCAGCTCGCCTACCACGCGCTGCAGCTCAACGGCCGGCAGGCGCCGCTCGACGACGTCAACGTCCGCCTCGCCATCCAGTGCTCCATCGACCGCCAGGAGGTCCTCGACACCGCCGCGCAGGGCGCCGGCGAGGTCATCGGCCCGATCACCTCCCCGGCCTACCTCTCCGACCCGGACGCCCGCCCGTGCCCCGAGCGGGACTACGACCAGGCCCGCGAGTACCTCGCCGAGGCGGGTTACGAGGACGGCCTGGAGCTCGACGTCATGGTCTCCCAGGGTGAGTACGCCACCTCGGTCAACGAGGCGCAGAACATCCAGGCCCAGCTCGCCGAGGCGGGTATCACCGTCAACCTCGAGGTCCTCGAGATCGGCGCGTACGTCGACCGGTGGGTGGCCGCGGACTTCACCGCCGCCGTCGCCCTCAACGGCGGGCGGCCCGACCCGGAGGGGATGTACGGGCGCTACTTCCCCTCGACGGGCAACCTCAACCAGGTGGCCGGATACAGCTCCGACACCCTCGACGAGCTCTTCGCCCAGGGCCGGCAGACCGCCGACCCGGAGGAGCGGCGCGCGATCTACGACGAGGTCTCCCAGGAGCTCGAGGACAACGCGGTGTGGATCTGGCTCTTCAGCTCCTACAGCTTCACCGCGACGCAGGCCGACGTCGAGGGCTTCGTCCCGATGGCCAACGGGTCGCTGCAGAGCCTGCGCGAGACCACCCTCGGCTGATCGCCGGCATGCGCGTCGTCATCCAGCACCCGGTGCTGCGCCGGGTCCTCGAGGCCCTGGGCACGCTGCTCGGCGTCGCCGTCCTCGTCTTCATCATGATGCGGGCGCTGCCGGGGGACCAGATCACCGCGTCCCTCGGCACCGAGGCCGCGGCGCTCACCCCCGCGCAGCGCGAGGCGCTGGAGGCGTACTACGGGCTCGACCAGCCGCTCGTCGTCCAGTTCTTCACCTGGCTCGGCAACGTGCTCACCGGCAACCTCGGCGTCTCCACCCGCACCGGGCAGTCGGTGCTGGAGATGACGGCGGCGTCCCTGCCGGTGACCATCGAGCTCGCCGTCATCTCGACGATCCTCGGGATCGCGATCGGCGTCCCGCTGGCGATCTGGTCGGCCTCGAGGCCGAACTCGGTGCGCGACGCGAGCGGCCAGCTCGTCGGTCTCGCCGGCCTGTCGATCCCGGCGTTCCTGCTCGCCTCGGTACTCCTGGCGACGTCGGCGCGCTTCCTCGGCTACAACCCCAACGCCGAGCAGTTCGCCACCCTCTTCAGCGACCCGTGGCTCAACCTCCAGCAGATGCTCATGCCCGCGCTCGTCCTGGGCTTCGGGCTGGCCGCGCCGATCATGCGCACGGCGCGCTCGGCGATCCTCGAGGTCCAGACGCAGGACTTCGTGCGCACCGCCCGCGGCAAGGGCGTCAAGCCGCGCGTCGTCCAGTTCCGTCACGTGCTGCGCAACGCGACCGTCCCGATCCTCACGATGACCGGCATCCAGTTCGGCTACCTGCTCGGTGGCGCGGTCGTCGTCGAGGAGGTGTTCTCCGTGCCGGGGATCGGTCGCCAGGTGCTCACCGGCATGCACCAGCAGGAGTTCGCCCTGGTGCAGAGCACCGTCCTCGTCATCGCGCTGTCCTTCGTGCTCGTCAACCTGCTCACCGACGTCCTGTACCGCGTCGTCGACCCGAGGGTGAGGCAGACATGACCGCCGAGATCACCGCCGACGTCCCCGTCCGCAGCCGCCGCCTCGGTGGCGCGGTCAAGCGGGTGCTCGCCAGCCGCAACGGGCTGGTCGGCGCGCTCCTCACCGTGCTCGTCGTCGGCATCGCGCTCGCCGCGACCCTCGGCGTGTTCGGCGATCCCGTCGCGCAGGACCCGGCCGTGCGGATGCAGGGCCCCTCGGGCGAGCACTGGTTCGGCACCGACCAGTTCGGCCGCGACGTCTTCGCCCGCGCCGCCGCCGGGGCGGCGAACTCGCTGCGCATCGCAGTCGTCGCCGTCGCCCTCGCCACGCTCGTCGGCACCACCGCGGGGCTGGTGGCGGGTTACTTCAGCGGGTGGTCGGGCCGCGCGATCCTCGGGCTGACGAACGTGCTGTTCGCCTTCCCGCCGCTGCTCCTCGCGCTCGCGCTCGCCGCGGCCGTCTCGCGCAGCTGGCTCACCATTGCCGTCGCGATCGCCATCGTCTACACCCCGATCTTCGTCCGCGTCACGCGCGGGCCGGTGCTCTCGCTGCGGGAGGCGGAGTTCGTCAAGGCCGGCACCGTGCTCGGCTTCTCGACGGCGCGGATCCTGCTGCGGCACGTGCTGCCGAGCATCACCGCGATCGTCATCGTCCAGGTGACGCTCTCGCTGTCCTGGGCCGTGCTCACCGAGGCCTCCCTCAGCTTCCTCGGGCTCGGCACCCCGCCGCCCACGCCGTCGCTCGGGTCGATGGTCCTCGAGGCCCGCTCCCTCGTGACGACGGCGTGGTGGACCATGGCCGCGCCGGGCGCCGTCATCGTGCTCCTCGTCGTCGGGCTCAACCTCCTCGGTGACGGCCTGCGCGACGCCCTCGACCCGAAGAACGAAGGGAACCGATGAGAGTCCTCGGCATGATCTCCGGCACCTCCCACGACGGCATCGACGTCGCCGTCGTCGACTACGACGTGGACGACGACGACGCGACGGCGCTCGTCGGCACCGTCCTGCACACGGGGAGCGCACCGTACGAGCCTGGGCTGCGTGCCCGGCTGCTCGCCGCGCTGCCGCCGGCCGGGACGACGCTCGCGGAGGTGTGCGAGCTCGACACGCTCATCGGGCAGGCCTTCGCTGCCGCGGCGGCGGGCGCGATCGCGGCGGCCGGGCCGGTGGACCTCATCTGCTCCCACGGGCAGACCGTCTACCACTGGGTGGAGGGCGGGCGGGCACTCGGGACGCTGCAGCTCGGGCAGCCGGCGTGGGTCGCCGAGGCCACCGGCGTGCCGGTGGTGGCGGACGTGCGGGCGCGGGACGTCGCGGCCGGCGGGCACGGCGCCCCGCTCGTCTCCTTCCTCGACTCCCTCGTGCTGGCCGACGGTGAGGGGACCGCGGCGGCGCTCAACCTCGGCGGGATCGCCAACATCACCGTCGTCGGCCCGCGGGGAGTGCTCGCCTACGACACCGGGCCCGCCAACGCGCTGCTCGACGTCGCCATCCTCGACCGCGGCGCCCACCCGGCCGGCTACGACGCCGGCGGCGCGATCGCCGCGACCGGCACGGTGGACGAGGACCTCCTCGCGCTGCTGCTGCGCGACGACTACTACGCCCAGCCGGCGCCGAAGAGCACCGGCAAGGAGCTCTTCCACGCCGGCTACCTCCGGGCGGCGCTGGAGGAGCACGGCCGCGAGCTGAGCACCCCGGACCTGCTCGCCACCCTCACCGCGCTCACCGCCCGCACGGTGGCGGACGAGCTGCGCGCCCACGGCGTCACCCGGGTGCTCGCCTCCGGGGGCGGGGCGGCGAACCCGACGATGCTGCGGATGCTCGCCAAGGAGGTGCCCGGCGTCGAGGTGCTCACCACCGACGTGCTCGGCCTCCCGGCCGACGCGAAGGAGGCGATCGCCTTCGCCCTCTTCGGCTGGTGCACCGCCCACGGCCTGCCCGCGACCGTGCCCTCGGCCACCGGCGCGCGCGGCGCGCGGATCCTCGGCAGCATCACGCCGGGCGCCGGCCCCCTGCGTCTGCCTGAGCCGGTGGCGCAGGAGCCGCGTCGCCTGCGGCTGCGGACGGCCACGGAGGGGGCTCGATGACCGCTGAGGTGCTGCTCGACGTCCAGGACCTGCGGGTGAGCGCCCGTGGCAAGGACGACGTCGAGATCGTCCACGGCGTCGACCTCCAGCTGCGGCGGGGGGAGATCGTCGGCGTCGTGGGGGAGAGCGGCTCGGGCAAGTCGCTCACCATGCTCGCACTCATGCGGCTGCTGTCCCGGCCGCTGGAGATCACCGGCGGCAGCGTCACCTTCCAGGGCCGCGACCTCGCCGGCCTGCGCGAGGAGGAGATCCGCGACCTGCGCGGCCGCGAGATCGCCATGGTCTACCAGGACCCGATGACCTCCCTCAACCCGCTCATGCGGGTGGGCGACCAGGTGGTCGAGGCGCTGCGCGCGCACGGGGTGCCCAAGGCCGAGGCGCGTGAGCGCTGCGTCGAGCTCTTCGCCCGCGTGGGCATCCCCGACCCGGCGCGCACCGTGCGCGCCTACCCGCACGAGTTCTCCGGCGGGATGCGCCAGCGCGTCGTCATCGCGATGGCCCTCGCACTGCGGCCCACCCTGCTCATCGCCGACGAGCCGACGACGGCGCTCGACGTCACCATCCAGCAGCAGATCCTCGCGCTCGTCGCCGAGCTGCAGGCCGAGCTGGGGATGATGACGATCTGGGTGACTCACGACCTCGGCGTCGTCGCGCGGCTCGTGCAGCGCGTCGTCGTCATGTACGCCGGGCGGGTGGTGGAGGACGCGCCGGTGGAGCGGCTCTTCGCCGCCCCGCAGCACCCCTACACCGAGCGGCTCCTCGCCTCCCTGCCCAACCCCGCGGACGACGAGCGCCCCGCCCTCGCGCAGATCCCCGGCCGGCCCGCGCTGCCCACGGACCACATCGAGGGCTGCCCATTCCGGCCGCGCTGCCCGCAGGCGCGCGACGTGTGCCTCGAGGAGCCGCCGCTCATCCGGCGCGGCGAGAGCCTCACCCGGTGCTGGGTGCCCCCGGAGGAGTGGACCTGATGCTCGAAGCGGTCGACCTCGTCAAGCACTACCCGGTCCGCGGCTCGCGTGACCCGGGCGCCGTCGTCCACGCGCTCGACGGCGTGTCCCTCACCCTGCGGCCGGGACGGACGCTGGGGATCGTCGGCGAGTCCGGGTGCGGGAAGTCGACGCTGGCCAAGGTGCTCGTGCGGCTCGAGGACCCGACGTCGGGACAGGTGCTGCTCGACGGCACCGAACTCACCGCGCTGCGCGGCGCCGCCCTGCGCGAGCAGCGGCGTCGGGTCCAGATGGTCTTCCAGGACCCGAACGCCTCGCTGAACCCGCGCCGCACGGTGGGGCAGACGCTCACCGAGGTGCTCGAGGTCCACCGCATCGGCACCTCGCGCAACCGGCGGCAGCGGGTGCGGGAGCTGCTCGACATGGTGGGCCTGAGCGACGTGTTCGCCGAGCGGTACCCGCACCAGATGTCCGGCGGGCAGCGGCAGCGGGTGGGGATCGCGCGGGCGCTGGCGGTCGAACCGTCGATCGTCCTGCTCGACGAGCCGGTCTCCGCGCTCGACGTGTCCGTGCGGGCGGAGGTGATGAACCTGCTCGTGCGGCTGCGCGACGAGCTCGACCTGTCCTACGTGTTCATCAGCCACGACGTCGCGATGGTGCGGCAGATCAGCGACGACGTCGGGGTCATGTACCTCGGCAAGGTCGTGGAGATTGGGCCGTGGAAGCCGGTGCTCGACGAGCCGCTGCACCCCTACACCCACGGCTTGCGCGGGGCGGTGCCGGTGCCGGACCCGAGTGTCGCGCAGCCGATCTCGGCGACGGTGGTGGGGGAGGTGCCCAACCCGGCCGACCCGCCGAGCGGCTGCACCTTCCACCCGCGCTGCCCGCTGCGCGAGGACGTGTGCGTGGCGCAGGTGCCGCCGCTGACCGACGCGGGGACACCGCACCCGGTGGCGTGCCACGTGGCGCAGCGCGAGGGCGGGCGGATGCCGCTGCTGCTGAGCCGTGCACCGGGCGCGGTGAGATGACGGCGCCGCCGGCCGGCGGACGCCTCGACCAAGGGGGAAGCGATGGAGCTGACGAGAAGGACGACGGCACGGGCGGCGGCGCTGCTCGCGGTGCCGGCACTGGCGCTGGCTGCGGGGGCTCCTGCCGTGGCTGAGACCGATCTGCCGCCCGAGGGGCAGGTGGTGCTCGAGCTGTCCGCCGAGCCGCGCGACAGGGACGAGCAGAGCGCGACGTTCTACTCGCCGCACGGCCACGCGACGTTGCGGGTGGCGGCCGAGGGCCGCGCGGCCGGTCAGGTGCGCGTCAACGGCGAGGTGGTGCCGGGTGCGACGGCGGCGCTCGGCCGCGGGCGGGACGCCGTCGTCGACGTCTCGGAGCTGGTGGAGGCGGGGGAGAACACGGTGGAGGTGCGGGTGGTGCGCGGGGGCGCGTCCGTGAGCGTCGACTTCCCCGAGCTCGTCGACGTCGACCCTGCGGACGTGGGGGTGGACCCGGCGGTGCTCGCGCGGATCGACACGGCGGTGAAGAGCCGGCTCGGTCTCGAGGACACCGACCGGTACACCGGCGCCGTCGCGCTCGTGGCGCACCGGGGTCAGGTGGTCTACGAGAAGGCCTTCGGGGACGCGCAGACGCACGACGGCGCTGACCTGCTGGCCGAGCCACGGCCCGCGACGGTCGACACGATCTTCGACATGGCCTCGATCACCAAGGTGGAGGCGACGACGGCGGCGGTCATGCGGCTCGTCGACGAGGGCCGGCTCGACCTCGACTCGCGGCTGGACGAGCACCTGCCCGAGTTCGAAGACGAGAAGGGCGCGATCACCGTCCGCCAGCTCATTACCCACCGCTCGGGCCTGTGGGAGTGGCAGCCGACGTACCTGCACGGGCGCAACCAGGAGGAGGTGCTCGACTTCCTCACCGAGCTCGACCTGCGCTACGAGATCGGTAGCCAGCGGCGGTACTCGGACATCGGGTTCATGCTGCTAGGCGTCATCGTCGAGCGGGTGAGCGGGCAGCCGCTGGACGAGTACGTGCGCGAGCACGTCCACGAGCCGCTCGGGATGACCGACACGTCGTTCCGGCCCGACCCGGCGCTGCGCGACCGCATCGCCGCGACCTCGCTGGGCAACTCCTACGAGTACACGATGATCGAGACGGGTAGCCCGTACCCGATCGTCGGCGACCTCTCGCCGGAGGCGTTCACGGACTGGCGTGACTACACGCTGGTGGGGGAGGTCAACGACGGGAACGCCTGGTACGGGTGGGAGGGCGTGGCCGGTCACGCCGGTCTGTTCTCGACGGCGCGGGACCTGGCGATCTACGGGCAGACGCTCGTCAACGGCGGCGGATACGGAGATGCGCGGCTCGCCTCGGTGGAGACCGTCGCGCAGTTCCTCGAACCGCAGTACGACGCCGGGCAGGTGCTCGGGTTCTGGTCCAACCGGCTCTCCTTCGCCGGCCTGCCCGGCGGGTACGGGCACAACGGATTCACCGGGACGGAGTTCCTCTTCGACCCGGAACGGGAGCTCGTGGTCGTGCTGCTGACCAACCGGCTGCACCCGGACCGGGGGCCTGCGAGCATCACAGCGGTCTGGCAGGAGGTGGCCCGCGCGGCGCTGGAGGTGGCTGGGTGATGGACTGTTCCATTTCTCGCGGCCTTGAGGTAGGCGAACGCTCAAAGAGCCGGCTGAGCGTTCGAGTCTGTCTTGGGCCGGTCCCAGGGTCGTCGGTTGATTCCCAGTGCCCTCGCCACGTCTGCCATTCGCATCCCGGCTCGCCGAAGCTGCCGCCGGCTCGCCAACCTTGTCGAGATTCAGTGGATGGCGAAGGCAGCGGAACACCGCCGTCTCGACTTCTGTCAGTGTTCTCAGACTTGCTGCGGATTGCCAATGTCGAGCCCAACGTTGGCTGACACCAGTCTGGCTTTGCCGGATTACGCGGTACCGGGCATGAGCTCAGCTCAGCAAAGAGTAGAGCGGCAAGGTGCGTCGGACGGTGGAAGAGCCAGTCCTACCTGCCGCAACGAGGGTGCCCACATCACGACTGTTGGGACTCGTCTGCGCTTTTCCGACATGCAGAGGTGGGTGTCGTAGTGCGACTTAGCCCACGATCGAGCCACGCGGGTCGTCGCCATAGATTGCATACAGCCCGGGAAGCCGTGGCACGTGCCGGACCGCGTCCCGATACGGCAGCGTCAGGTCAGCCAACGACTCGAGCGCTTCGGCGACCGCCGCATCCGTTGCCATGCGTCCATCTTGCCCGCGGCCGTCCTGGCGGAGCCCGCTGTGTGCCTCCGGGCCGGCAAGTCAACCGGCCGTCTTGGCGTGATAGAGAATCAGTATCGTAGAGCATGCCCCGGAAACCACTACCGAACCGAGGAGCAACCCATGGCTGAGACCTTCGGCCACCATCCGTGGACCGTCCAGGATCTTGTCGCTGGAGTGTCGTCCGGTCGGGTGAGGCTTCCCGACATCCAGCGGCCCTTCGTGTGGGGCAACGCCAAGGTTCGGGATCTGGTGGACTCGATGTACCGCGGTTTCCCAGTGGGGCAATTAATGTTCTGGGAAAACGCGGCCGCCGAGCACACGAAAGCGATCGGCATCGACACCAAGTCTCAAAGTAGTTCGATGCAGGTCGTTGACGGCCAGCAGCGGCTTACCTCGCTGTATGCCGTGGTCCACGGCCAGAGAGTCCTGCGCGAGGACTACTCCGAAGAACTCATCGTCATCTCGTTCAACCCGTTGACGCAGCGGTTCTCCGTCCCGGACAGTGCAACCAAGCGGTCCTCAGAGTGGATCCAGGACATCCGTGAAGTGTTCGAATCTGCGATCGACGCAAGGTCCAAGTACCTCGACGGGCTGGAGAGGGCCCGTGATCTCGACCGGTTGGACCGGGGGACCGAACGGGCTGTGGAGATTGCCATCAACAAACTCGCTGACGTGCTCAAGTTCAGTTTCGAGGTCGTTCAACTCAAGGAGCAAGTCTCGCGCGAGACCGTGGCCGACATCTTCGTGCGGATCAACTCGCAGGGAGCCACTCTGTCGTCGGCGGACTTCATCCTGACCTGGCTCTCGGTATTCTGGGAGGAGGGTCGCCACGAGATCGAGGAGTTTGCGCGCCGGTCGCGGTTCACGCCTCAGGAGATGACCCGCTCGACCGGAGAGAATGTGCGCTGGACGCCCAAGAATCCGTACCTGACCCTCGATGCCAACCACGTGCTACGTGTCGTGGTCGCCGTCGGCAACCGGCGTGCTCCCCTTGGTGATGCATACAACGCCCTGCGGGGCCGCAACCCCAGGACGCGTGAGATCGTCCCCGAGGAGCGGGAGCGGGAGCTTGAGAAGCTCAAGGACGGGCAGGCCCGGGCGCTCGATCCCAAGCACTGGGACGAATACCTCAAGGTGATTGAGCGCGCTGGTATCCGGACCAGCTCGATGGTGACCTCGAAGAACACCGTGATCTACGGCTACGCACTCTGGCTGATCGGCCGCACCGAGTTCAACGTGCCAGTCGACGAGTTGCGGGAGGTTATGGCCCGCTGGTACTTTATGGCCCAAATCACCGGCCGGTTCTCCGGCAGCCCCGAAACCCGGGCCCAGGAGGACCTGAACCGCCTCGATGGGCTGGCACGCACACCCCAGGTTTTCAAGGAGGTCATCACCTCCCAGGTGGACACCACACTCACCGAGGACTGGTGGAGTGTCACGCTGCCAGACAACTTGTACACGTCAAGCACGACGAGCCCGGCGTTCACCGCATACCTTGCCGCGCTAACGATCCTGGACGCCGAGGTGTTGCTGTCGACCCTAACGGTTAAAGATTGGATCGCCCCTTCTCGGCGCCCGGTGAAGGGCGTCGAGAAGCACCACCTGTTCCCAAAGGCCTACCTCAAAGCACACCTCCACATCACCACTACTCGGCAGATCAACCAGGTCGCCAATCAGGCTCTCGTGGAGTGGTCGGACAACATAGACATCTCCGACGAGGCGCCCAGCTGCTACTGGCTCCAGCAGGTGGCAGGCAAGACCATCGGCGATGAGCGACTGTCCAGGCAGATGTGGTGGCACGCCCTACCCGAACTCTGGACAGAGATGGAGTACCAAGAGTTTCTGGTGGCACGCCGCAAGCTCATGGCCCAAGTCACCCGGGAGGGCTTCCGCAAGCTCTCGGACCCGAACTATCAGCCGCCGTCACCAGCCAGGGTCGCCGCCTCAACGTCGGAGCCGCAATTGCCATCTTTCGACGAGCTCGTGCATGCAGAGATCATCCCAGCGGGTACCTACCTCACACCGGCTGACGGCGAGAAGGACTCCATCGCCGAAGTTACGCAGGACGGCATGATCCTGCTCGACGATGTCGAGTACCGCACACCGGACCTGGCGGCTCACGCCGACGGAGCGGACGACGCAAACGGTTGGGACTACTGGAGCGTGGAGCTCGAGGAACCTATGCTCTTGTCGGAGTTAAGAGCACGCGGAGGCGAGCCGGCCTGACATGTGGCGGGTGGGGCCTCTCAAATGCGGGTCCCACCCTTCGGTCGCAATGCACGCATATGCCTTTTGAGCCATGCAAACCTCGCGTCGCGCCGACCAGCGGCCAGCCGACGATCGCGTGGCGCCAGTTGACTCCCAGGTCCCGCCCGCCTGGTTGGCCGAACAACGCGCCTTCGCCACCTAAGACGACGCCGGCGGCTTTCCCGACCTCGACGGCGGCGAGGACGGCCGGCTCACCCACGCCGTGAGCGACGTGGCCGGCCTGCCGTGGACGAGCACCGACCGCACCTGGGTGCTCACCGCCTCCCGGCGCCAGGGCGCGAGCGCGGCGACGGAGTCACCTACTGTTGCACGGGCGGCAGTGAGCAGGGCGGTGAGGTGGGGGGCCGGTGGTCGCCGGGGGCTGGGGCTGCAGGGGGAGAGTCCGATCACCAGCCCATCCTGCGCTTTGGCTACTCCTCGCGCGCACGTCGCCGATGGCTCACATCGCCGCTCAGTGTGTGCCGGCACTTAGGACCCAGGATCATCAGAGGGGCAGAGGCCTCATACGGGCTCTTCGGACTTCCGGTGGGGATCAGATCTTGAGTCCTCCGGCGACGAGGAGCATGCGGAGTCGGTAGTTGTCGCCGGTTGCGGTAGCCGCGAGCGAGGCGGCGATGGAGCTCGATGATGCCGTTGATCGCCTCAGTGCCGCCGTTGTTGGACCGCTCGGTGGTGAAGTAGGCCAAGAACGCGTCCTTCCAGCGGCGTAGCGTCCGCCCGAGGCGCGCGATCTCGGGGACCGGGCAGGTGTGGAAGATCGCCAGGATGCGCTCGGCCATCGCGCGCCCGGCGCTCAGGTCAGCGCTGTCAACGCCGGGTGAACTCTGACCCCCTGTTGCCGATCGAAAGTTGACCCCCCGGGGTCGTTGTTGATGGTCAGTTGTTGGTGCTCGCTGGCGGCGGCGTGGTGGCTCGGTGCCCGCGGGTGCGGTAGGAGTCCCCGTCCAGGGCGATGACGTGGGCGTGATGGACGAGGCGGTCGATGGTCGCGGCGGCGACGACGTCGTCTCCGAGGGTTTCGCCCCACCGGGAGAAGCTCAGGTTGGAGGTGACGATGACCGAGCCGGTCTCATATCTGGAGGCGATGAGCTGGAAGAACAGCGAGGCCGCGGTGGCGTCGAATGGCAGGTATCCGACCTCGTCGATCACCAGGAGCCGGTAGCGGTTCAGTTTGCGCAGCTCGCGGTCCAGGCGGCCCTCGGCGTGCGCGGTGGCCAGGCGGGTGATCCATCCCGTGGCGGTGTCGAACGCGACGGGGTAGGAGGCCTCGGCGGCCTTGATGCCCAGCGCGATGGCGAGGTGGCTCTTGCCGGTCCCGGGCGGCCCGAGCAGGACGAGGTTCTCGCGTTTGGCGATGAACGTGGTCGTGGCCAGGTGAGCGATGAGGTCACGGGTGGCGGCCGGGACGTGGTCGAAGGTGAAGTCCTCGATCGTCTTGACGGCGGGGAAGTGCGCCGCGGAGATCCGCATCCGGGTCCCGTTGGCGGTCCGGGAGGCGACCTGGCGGCCCAGGACGGCGGCGAGGTACTCCTCGTGGGACCAGCCCTCGGCGCGGGCCTGGTCTCCCAGCGCGGTGAAGGTCTCGGTGATTACCGGGGTCTTGAGCTCACGGGCCAGGAACGCGACCTCGCTGCCGATGTCTCTTCGGGTGGTGGTGCTCATCGCACGATCTCCAGGTGCCGGCCCGTGCCCTCAGCCGCTGCGGTGGGCGGGGTGAGGGAGAAGAGGTCGTCGTAGTCCGACAGGGCCCGGACCCCGACCACCGCCCCGGCCTTGGCCGCCGGCCCGCTCACGGCGGCCGAGCGGCCTCGGTAGGTCTGGCGCAGGACTCCCGCGGCGGTCACGTGGGCCGGATCGGTGATCGTGCGGCGGGTGTCCCAGCAGCGCTCATGGGCGGCTACGACTTGCCCGGCGCAGGTCACTGCCACCTCGGTGAGGCCTGCGGTGACGTCGACGAAGCGGCCGATGACGGTCGGGTCGACGGAGTAGTCGTTGCCCAGCACGCGGACGTAGTAGTCCCGGCCCAGCCGCACCCGGTCCCTCATGCCAACCGAGGGGGCGACCGGGGGCAGGTCCATCATCGCCGCCGCGTCGTTGCCGACCTGCAGTCCGGGCTGGGTCCCGGTGCGCCGCAGCGTCCGCTGGTTCGCCCGCGGGAGCCACTCCTCGAGCTGGGTGTTGAAGTCGGCCGGGGAGGTGAAGGTCCGCCCGGGCAGGAACGAGGTCTGCAGGTAGCCGTTCGCGCGCTCGACCACGCCCTTGGCCTCCGGGTCACGGGGCCGGGTCTGGTAGATCCGGGTCCCCAGCGTCCCAGCGAACGCTCGCGCCCCGACGGTGAGCCGGTGGTGCTGGCCGATGCCGGCCTCGTTGTCCCACACCAGCGTCTTGGGCACCGCGCCCAGCGTCCCGGACAGCAGGTGCCACATCCCCGCGAGCAGGTCCCCGGTGGTCCGCGAGGGCAGCAGCACGGCCATGATGAATCCCGACCACGCCGCGACCATCGTCAGCACCGGCGGAGCGGCCATCACCCCCGGGCTCACGGGCACGATCTTGGCCGGGAACCACAGGTCGCACTGCACGATCTCCCCCGCCCGGTACTCAGTGCGGTCGGCCGGGTCAGCCGGCGCGAACAACGGCCGCAACTGCGCGACCCTCGCGCGCAGCACCGACGCCGAGTGCTCCCACCCGATCCGCTCCGCGATCACCGACGCCGGCATCGTCGGCGTCTGCGCCAGCAACGCCCGGATCTGCCCCTCGAAGGCATCCACGCGCGACCCGGCCGGCTTGCGCTCGTACTTCGGCGGGGTGTCGGCCGCCAGCGCCGCCCGCACGGTGTTCCGCGCGACACCGACCTGCCGGGCGATCGCCTTGATCGCCATGCCCTCCGACCGATGCAGCCGTCGGATCTCAGCCCAATCCTCCACGTTGATCACTCCCTCACTCTGTCCGAGGGGGTCAACATTCACTCGGCACCAGGGGGTCAGTCTTCACGCGGCATCGACAAGCGCTGCGGTAGGCCGCCCGCAGGTCCTGGGCGCAGCGCCAGGCGATGTAGACGGCCTGATGTGCCTCGTCGGCCTCGATCGCTCTTGCCAGCCGGGTGAGTTGCCGGTCGGTGAGGTTCTCCGCGCCGGCACGCAGGATCTTCTGGATGCCATACAGCGGGTCTCCCTTGCGCCCGCGGTGGCCCAGGGTCTCTTGCTGGACACGTCGACGAACCTCATCAACGGCCTGGGTGCCGAGCTTGACCACGTGGAACGCGTCCAGCACCGCGGTGGCATCGGCGAGCTCGTCGGCGATGGCGGTCTTGTAGCCGGCGAAGGGGTCCAGTGCGGCGACCTGGACCCCGGCACGGAAGTCGGTGCTGCGGCCGGTGAGCCAGTCGGCGTAGGCCTTCTTCGACCGGCCGGGCACGAGGTCGAGCAGGCGGGCGCGGACCTTGCCGTCGGTGTCGCGGGTCAGGTCGACCATGCCGGTGAGTTCCTTGGGGCCGCGGCGCCGCTGGTCTACGTGGTGCCAGATGTGCTCATCGACCCCGAGGCTGACCACCCCGTCGAAGCGGGACTCGTCGGCGGCCAGGTCCACCAGGCGGGGCTTGATCGCGCGCCACAGCGTCTTCCAATCCACGCCCAGCTGCCGGGCCAGGCCCTGGACGGTGGCATGCTCGCGGCGCAGCTGCCCGACCGCCCAGTCGACCACCCGCACCGTGAGCGCGCCCCGCGGTGCGACGAGGGCGGGGACCTGCTCGACGAACGTGCCCCTCGTGCAGTCCGGGTCGGGGCAGCGCCAGGTGCGCTGCCGCCAGATCACCCGCACGGGCACGAGGCCCGGCACGTCATGCAGCTCGCGCCGTCGGCGACCGCGGCTGGGCGCCACGACGCCGCAGGTCGGGCATCCCATCAGCTGCCAGGGCGTGGAGACGGTGACCGTCACCGCCGTCTCGGTACGCTCCACGGCCTCCACATGGAGCTCGGGGATGCCCAGGAGTGTGTCGCAGCGGACGCAGGGATTGGTGGTGGGCGCATCGCTGCACCCCGTAGCGTTGGTCAACGTCGAGGTCCTCGGAGTGAACAGTTGCTTGGTCGCTACTGATCATCGGGGACCTCGACCCCTACCCGCCCTCAGCTACCTCCGCGAGTCCCCTCCCCACCGGAAGTCCGAAGAGCCCTCATACGGGATGTGAAGGCGGCCGATCCCTTGACGGCGGTGTGCCAGGTCGCGAAGCTACGCCGCATGGCAGCCAAGACGGATCTCATGGACTGGGTGGTAGAAGCGCTCGAGCAGCTCGGCGGTACCGCAGGCGTGTTGGAGGTGTCCCGACAGGTCTGGCACAACCATGAGGATCAGCTGCGTGAGTCCGGCGACCTCTTCTACACCTGGCAGTACGACCTGCGGTGGGCTGCCACGAATCTGAGGAAAGCGGGGCGGTTGCAGCCGAGCTCTGGTCGCGGGGTTCGCGCGAACTGGACGCTCATCTGAAGCACGCCTAGCGCTGCGCCCCTGTTCTTCAGTCGAGCGTGACGCCCGCGTAGGCGAGGCGGTGCTGAACCGTCGTCAGCCGTGCACGATCTCTCGGTGGTACCGGGGCCGTCCCTGCCTAAGGCCCCGCTGTACCGCTGCAGACTGCGACGGGAACGTCTCAACCGGAGCTCAGCGAGCAGCCCGGCGGCCGCGCGGAGCGGAGCGGGAGTGTCGCCACCGCCCACGGTGACGCCTGGCGGACAGCAGCCACCCCGAAGGTCGTACGGATGAATGGAAGCTGAGAACCGCCACCGACGGTGGCGGTAGCGGGGCGACGACCACGGATGCGGGGCACTGGTACTTGGTTACCGCGTGCACCACTCCTTGCCTGTCTCCCGACAGGGCTCTGTTGAAAGGTAACGTTCGGGCCGTGGGCCGGTGGGAGCGCGGGGTGGTCGTGAGGGCAACACCACCTTGGTCATGATGGACTCAGGATCACGGTGTCTGGAGGATGTAGGCGTGGCGCGTATCAGGGCTTTCTCTCCATCGGAGCAGGACATCCGTCCCCATCCGACTGAGGTCGACTGTGAGTACCGTGTCGTCGAAGGAGATGGGCGTCGCCTCCTACATCTCACGACCTTCGGCTCTGACGAGAGAGCTAGCCGGCCGAAATCCAGCCAGAGTCTTCAACTCGATGTCGAGAGGGCACGCGAACTGCTCGAGATCATCGAGACCGCGTTCCCTGAGCTCCGGCGTCCGTGACTATCTCTCAGGGGACACCGCTCACCACCGCTTCGTTGTTCAGCGGGATCGCGGGTATCGAGTTGGGCCTCACGGCCGCAGGCGTTTCCCATACCACGTGGTTCTGTGAGCGATGGGAACCCGCGCGGGCGGTGCTCCGGGACAGGTTCCCCGAAGTTGAGGTCAAGGACGATGTGACCAGCCTCGATGATTTCGGTGGTGCGTCGCTCGTCACGGCAGGCTTCCCATGCACGGACCTCAGTCAGGCCGGGCGTACCAGCGGACTGGACGGGGTCAATTCGGGCCTCGTCATCGGCGTGCTGGAGAAGGTCGCCGGGCACCGTCCCGACTGGGTGCTCCTGGAGAACGTTCCGAACATGTTGCACCTTGGCCGCGGTGCGGCGATGGGTCGCATCATCGACAACTTCGAAGCCGCGGGATATACGTGGGCGTATAGGGTCGTCGACAGCAGGTTCACGGGGCTCGCCCAGCGTCGGCGTCGAGTGTTTCTGCTCGCCTCACGGGTGCAGGACCCGGCTCGTATACTCCTGGGCGAGGACAGCGGTTCAGCCCCCTCGCCTGACGTCGCCCGTGCATTCGGCTTCTCGTGGACGGAGGGCAACAGGGGCGTCGGTTGGGCGGTTGGGGCGACGCCTACGCTCAAGGGTGGTACGACCGTGAGAGTCGCGAGTCCGCCCGCTGTATGGCTCCCGCAGAAGGAAGTCGGATGGCAGATCGTGCGCCCTTCGATCGAAGCAGCCGAGGTGCTGCAAGGCTTCTCCCCGGGGTGGACAGCTCTGGCTCCCGAGCGCGACCGGTGGAAACTGATGGGAAACGCAGTGAGTGTCCCGGTTGCCCGTTGGCTGGGCGAGCGGCTCGCCCAGCGTGAGGGTCTCACGGAGCCGATGGAGGGTGGCGTCCTCCTGGTCGACGGGGACCGATGGCCCACGGCTGCGTACGGAACCCCTGACGGTAGACGATGGCGCGTCGAAGTTTCGGACTTTCCACGACTACCCCGTACTGAAGACTTGCAGGAGCTCGGCTCTCTCCTGGCCCGCCACGGCTCCGAGCCGCTATCTCTTCGTGCCACCAAGGGCTTTCGTGATCGCCTGCTCAGGAGCAACCTGCGCTACGAGGGGGCTTTCATGGCCGCCTTGGACGCGCACGTTGATCACATGTCTTCCGGTCGCACCACCTCGTAGATGTGCCGTGCGACCGTGTCGGGCGCCTCGTGTTCCCAGAATCGCAGCACCTTCCATCCAAGTTTCTCCAGTTGTGCGTTGGCCGAGGCATCGCGCGCCCGATTTGCCGCCAGTTTGTCCCGCCACCAGTCGGCGTTGGACCGGGGAAGCGTCCCGTGCTGCGGGCAGCCGTGCCAGAAGCACCCGTCGATGTACACGGCCACGCGTTTCCGGGTGAACGCGATGTCGATGGTCCGGCGCCGTTGACCAGGCACCGGCCACGCAACGCGGTACCTGAGACCCATGGCATGGAGACGTTGTCTGATCGCTGTCTCGGGACCGTTGTCGCGGCGCCGCAGTGCAGCCATCCGGCGGGAGACTGCCGGACTCGACGCTCCGGGGTGTGCTCCTGGTCCAGAAGACTGCATGTCCTCAGCATGCCGCGAGCTGTGATCGGTCGCGACGCGCCGATGTGTCGACGTGGATGCCAGTCGGAACCCGGGCGTTATGGTGGCCCAAACGTGAGGAAGGGCATAAGTGCAGACGCAGCTCCCTGAAGCCGGCCAGATGGTGCATGTCCGAGGCGCTCAGTGGGTGGTGACGGACGTTGCCGCGCAGGCCCTTCCGCGTTCGTCCGCGGACGACGACGTCACCGAGATCCAGCATGCCGTCACTCTCCAGGCGATGGGTGAGGACGCCGCGGGGGATGAGTTGCGGGTCGTCTGGGAGATCGAGCCCGGACGCGCAGCCGTCACGGAACGCGGTCTCCCGCGACAGATCGACCCGGACCGCTTCGACCACCCGGGCACGCTCGCGGCGTTCGTCGATGCGCTGCGCTGGGGGGCGGTCACCTCCGCCGACCCGGGGACCTATCAGGCCCCCTTCCGGTCTGGTGCCGCCGTCGAGCCGTACCAGCTGGAGCCGCTCCGGCGGGCGCTCTCGGCCCCGCGGACGAACCTGCTCCTCGCCGACGACGTGGGCCTCGGCAAGACGATCGAGGCCGGCCTCGTGATCCAGGAGCTACTCCTGCGGCACCGGGCTCGCTCTGTTGTCGTCGTGTGCCCAGCGGGCTTGGTGCTGAAGTGGCGCGACGAGATGCTCGAGAAGTTCGGGTTGTCCTTCGAGGTCGTGAGCTCGGAGACAATGAAGGACGTGCGCCGCCGGTACGGGGTGCACGCCAACCCGTTCGTGCTCTTCCCCCGCGTGATCGTATCGATGTCGTGGCTCCCCGGTCCTCGTGCCCAGCGCATGCTGCAGTCGGCGTTCGGCGCCGCCCGGCGGACCGGGCGTGATGGTCGGGTCTTCGACGTGCTCGTGGTGGACGAGGCGCACCACGTGGCCCCTTCGGCGCCGCAGCAGGCGGCCGGCCGTCGCGGTTACGCGGTCGACTCGCAGCGGACGGCCGCCGTGCGCGACCTCGCGCGGCGGTGCGAGCACCGGCTCTTCCTGTCCGCCACCCCGCACAACGGGTACGAGGAGTCGTTCACCGCGCTGCTGGAGATGATCGACGAGCACCGATTCGCCCGTGGTGCCCAGATCGATCGGACGGCGCTCGCCGAGGTTGCGGTACGGCGGTTGAAGTCCGACGTGCCGGGCGATCGTTTCCGGCAGCGGCAGGTGCGGCCGCTGCCCGTCGAGGCCGCGGACGACGAAGCGGAGATGTACGACCGGTTGACCGCGCTGCTCAATAGGCGACGACGCGCGGCTGCGGGCGCACCAGCGCGTGCCGCTGACATCTCGGCGCTGCTGCTCAAGAAGCGGTTCCTGTCATCGCCCTGGGCCTTCGCGCGGACGGCCGCCGCCTACCTCGAAGCGCGTCGTGACGGTCGCGAGCCCGACCTGCCGGAGTTCGACGACCTGTGGGGTGATGCCGCGCCCGACGAGGAGGAGGGCCGTACCGCCCAGCCCGAGCTCGGTGCGCTCACCGACAGTCGCCGCGTGCTCGAGGATCTCCCGCCCCAGGACGTGGCGGACCTCGAAGCCCTCATCGCCTGGGGCCGTAGCTACGAGGCGCGGCCGGACTCCCGACTGACTGAGCTGGTGAGGCTCCTCGAGGGGGAGATCCGCCCGACGGGGACGTGGTCCAACGAGCGTGTCGTCGTATTCACGGAGTACGTGGACACCCTCGAGTGGATCGAGCGCGTCCTGCGCACCGCTGGCTACGACTCCGACCGACTCGCCGTCATCCACGGGCAGACGCCGGCCGACGAGCGCGAGGACATCCGTCTGCGCTTCAATGCCGACCCGTCGGAGCACCCGGTGCGGGTCCTGCTGGCGACCGACGCCGCCGGCGAGGGAATCGATCTGCAGCGCTACTGCCACCGGCTCGTGAACTTCGACGTGCCGTTCAACCCCAATCGGCTCGAGCAGCGCATCGGCCGCATCGACCGTTACGGGCAGACGGAGACGCCCGTGGCGTGGCACTTCGCACCGGTCAGCGGGCGGTCCGCGCTGGACCGTGACGTCGACCTCCTGCGGCGGCTGCTGGACAAGATGCAGCGGGTGCGCACCGACCTCGGCTCGGCGAACGACGTCCTGGCGCCGGACCTCGAGGAGGAGCTCATGGGGCGTCGTCGGCGGGCAGCCCGGCCGGCTCGCGACGAGTCGGCTCGCGCGGTGACCGACATGCTGGCGGGTGATCGCCGGATGTCCGCCGAGCTCACCCGCATCACCGAGGGTCTCGACGACGTCCGCCAGCGGCTGCACCTGCACCCCGCGAACGTCCACCGGGTGGTCGACACGGCTCTGAGCCTCGCAGGGCAGCCGACCCTGGAGCGCGTCGGGGACGTCGACACCGACGCCCCCGTCTTCGCCACGCCGACGGCGATGGCACGTACCTGGGCGCTCGCGGTGCAGGACCTGGACGACCCGCTCACCTCCGAGCGTCGGCACCTGACTTTCGACGAGGAGGCGGGTCGCGGACGCCAGGACCTCGTGCACGCTCACCTCGGCCACCCGCTCGTCCGGTTGGCGACCCGGGCGCTCCGTCAGGAGCTGTGGTCACCGCACCCGTCCGTCCAACGCGTGACCGCGGTCGTCGTACCCGGGCTCCGGGACTCGTTCGCAGCGGCCGTCGCGCGTCTGGTGCTGGTCGGTGGCAGCGGTGTCCGCCTGCACGAGGAGGTCTTCCTCGCAGGGACCCGGCTGCGACGACGCCAGGACCTCGGTGAGGAGCTCTCGGAGGACCTCCTCGCCACGACGCTCGACGGGCACGACCTGCGCTCGCCGCGGCCCGAGGTGTTGCGCGCGCTCGCGGCTCGGTGGAACGAGAGCGCGGAGGACGCGCTCCGTGCACGCGTGGAGCGTGCGGTCGAGGTCCGGGCCGCCCGGCGGCTCGGCGAGCTGGAGGAGGCGCTCCGGGATCGTCGTGAGGCCGACCTCGAACGGGTCGAGGGCACCTTCGCGCGCTTCCGGGAGACACTCCAGAGGTCCGTCGCCGCGATGGAGCGGGCAGCCCGGGAGGTCGAGGAGTCGCTCTTCGAGCTGGAGGGGTCCGCGCGGCAACGGCGTCGCGACATCGAGGAGGTGCGACGCCGGCTGGACGTTCTCGATGACGAGCTGGACCGGGAACGACACGCTGTCGATTCCCGGTACGAGGAGTCGCAGCACCACGCACTGACCGGGGCGCTCGTGTTCGCACTGACGCCCGCCGACGCCGAGGGGAGCTTCGCATGAGCCCGCGACCCGGATACCGGCCGAGGCGGCCGGACGACGTCTTCGCGTGGCTCGACCTCGTCGTCGTCGACGGGCCGTTCCTCGCGCGCCCGGCGGTCAAGGCGCAGTACCGCGACGGTCTGCCCCGCCCAGACGCGACTGTCGACCAGGTGGGTGAGTCGTTCACGGAGGGCTTCCGCCTGTGGGAGCGGGCCTGGACCACGTGGGTGCGGTCGGCACGAGACGACTCCGCGACCGCCGCGTACCTCACCGAGCGTGACGCCTGGGTGACGACGATGACCCGCCAGGTGTTGGAGTGGGACGGGTACATCGTCGAGGCGTCGCCGGACCTGCAGGCAGTGTCGCTGGACGGTGAGCGCTCCGTGCGCCCGACGGCGGTCCTCCGGACCGCTGAGGAGGACGAAGCGCTGCTGCTGGTAGTCGACCCGACCGATGACCTCGCGGCACCGGGGGCTGACGGATGGACGGCCACCGCGATCGACCGAGGCGCCGCGCTCCTCCGTGCGAGCCGGTCCAGCGGTTTGAGCGGCATCCCTGTGGCCCTCGTGACCGACGGCCGTTGGTGGGCCCTCGTGTGGATCAGTGACCAGGGGGCGGTGGGTTCTGGCACATTTGACGGTGCACTCTTCCGGGAGGAGCCCGACCTCAGAGCGGCCTTCTGGGCGCTGGCGCGACTCACCTCCGTGGCGGGCGGGGCACCCGAACGCCGCCTGCCCGCGCTGCTGCGTGACTCGGTCGCCAGCACCGAGGAAATCACCGACCAGCTCGGCCAGCAGGTCCGCGCGGCCGTCGAGCTGTTGGTGCAGTCGTTCTCGGAGTCGCACCTCCACGCGCTCGCAGCAGGGGAGACGTCGCCGCTCCCGGAGGATGGACACGTCGCCTACGACGCGGCCGTGACGGTCATGATGCGCGTCGTCTTCCTGCTGTTCGCGGAGGCGAATGAGCTCCTCCCCGACAGCGTGCTGTATCGCGACGCCTACGCGATCTCGGACGTCGGGGAACGCCTCGACGCCCGCCGACGCGCTGCCGTCGCCGCGGACGGTGAGGAACTGCTTGAGGGGGCGTTCGACACGTGGCACCGCTTGCTCGCGACGAGCAGCGCGCTGTACGAGGGCGCGACGTTCGAGGACCTGCGCATGCCGGCGTACGGCGGATCGCTGTTCGACCCTGAGCGCTTCGCGTGGCTGCTCGCCACCGACCCCACGACCGGGCGTCTCCGGGTGGTGGTCGACGACCGCGTGATGCTGCACGTGCTGCGTGCCGTCCAGCAGGTACGCATCGGGAACGAGGCGCGAGCGGTCTCCTTCCGGGACCTCGACGTCGAGCAGATCGGCTACGTCTACGAGGGTCTGCTCGGGTACTCCGCCCGGTTCACCGAGCCCGACGAGACGATCATCGGATTGTCGGGCCCGCAGGACGGCGCCGAGCCGGAGATCCCGCTCGAGGTGCTGCACCAGCTGTCCGACGACGCGGGCGAGGACCCCGCCGCTTTCGCAGCGGCGCTGGTCGCCTGGCTCAAAGAGGACCAGCCCGGTGCGCGCGCGGGCACGGTCCGTCAGATCGCCAAGGCGTACGAGACCAGCGGCACCGTCGAGGCGCAGGACGAGGGCCGGCGGGTGCTGCGCCCCGTCGTACGGGACACGGGCTTGCTCGACGAGCTCGTCGGGTACATCCACCTGATCCGCCGCGACCTGCGCGGGCTGCCCTACGTCGTGCTCGGTGGTGGGCTCGTTGTCGTCGAGACCCGGTCCCGCGCCAACTCCGGGACGCACTACACGCCGCGGGCGCTCGCGGAGGAGGTCGTCCTCCACGCCCTCGAGCCGCTCGTGTACCAGCCGGGGCCGCTGCAGACGGCGGACACGAGCGAGTGGAAGCTCATCCCGTCATCGCAGATCCTCGACCTCAAGGTCGCGGACATCGCCGTGGGCTCCGGGGCCTTCCTCGTCGCTGCCGCCCGCTACCTCGGCGGGAAGCTGCTCGAAGCGTGGGACGCCGAGGGCATCACCCGCGAGGACGTCAGCGCCGAGCAGCGACGCCGACGGGAGATCGAAGCCCGGCGGGAGATCGTCGCGCACTGCCTCTACGGTGCGGACATCAACCCCATGGCTGTCGAGATGTGCAAGCTCTCCCTGTGGCTGGTGTCGCTCGACCGGGACAAGCCCTTCTCCTTCGTCGACGACAAGATCTTCCGCGGCAACTCACTGCTCGGTCTGACGGAGCTCCGGCAGCTGCGCGGGCTCCACATCGACCCGTCGCCTGCCCGCCTGCGAAACCCGGGCTTCACGGTGGACGTCGACCTCGCCATCCAGCGCGCGACCGAGATCCGCGGGCAGCTCGCCACGGCCGTGTCCGACGGCGACGCGATGCGGACGACGCACGCCAAGCGGCAGCTCATGAGGCAGCTCGACCAGCAGCTGGAGGAGCTCCGGACCGTCGCCGACGGGATCGTGGCCGCGGGGCTGGCGGTCGGCGGCAAGCCTGGGAAGCTAACTGATGCCACTTACGAGAACCTGTCGCTCGCCCTCATGCGGGCCTCGCTCGGTGACGATGCAGCGTTGACGGGAATCATCGAGCGTGGCCTGACTCCGATGGTTCCGACCGACTACAACAAGTGGCGGCCGTTGCACTGGATCCTTGAGGTCCCCGACGTGATGTTCGGGCACGGTGGGTTTGATGCCGTGGTAGGCAACCCGCCGTTCCTCGGAGGCAAGAAGCTCACCGGAGCGATGGGTGACAATGTGCGCGACTGGTTCGTCCATCAGATCGCCGGTGGGACGAGGGGGAGCGCCGACCTCGTCGCCTACTTCTTCCTGCGAGGGTTTGGCCTCCTCCATCCCGAGAGGGGGCAGCTCGGCCTGATCGCGACCAACACCATTGCGCAAGGTGACACCCGTGAGGTCGGCCTGGACCGGCTCGCAGAGGGCGGTCTCACGTTGCGGCGCGCCATCCAGAGTGCGCCGTGGCCGGCGCGCAGCGCCAATCTGGAGTACGCCGGGGTGTGGGGTAGCCGAGCACCCCTCGACGCCGCCGCTGAGCGTGTCTCCGACGGGAATCCGGTCCGCGCGGTGTCGACCCTTCTCGAGCCGCAGGGGCGGGCAGAAGGGGCGCCCGTGCGTTTGGCGGAGAATGCTGGTATCGCGTTCGTTGGGAGTTATGTCCTTGGGAAGGGCTTCGTCCTCACAGGCGAGGAGGCGACCGCCATGTTCGCGGCCGACCCGCGCAACCGTGACGTCGTCTTTCCGTACCTCAACGGGGAAGATCTCAATTCGCGCCCCGATATGGCAGCGTCGCGTTGGGTGATCAACTTCTTCGACTGGTCAGAAGAGCGCGCGGCGACGTATAAGGCTCCGTACGCTTGGATTCGCGATCGGGTGATGCCCGAGCGTACCCGCCGGAATCCCGATGGGTCCTTCGTTCTCCGAAAGCCGTTGCCTGAGCGATGGTGGATATACGCAGATAAGCGGCCCCGCTTGTACCGAGAAATTGCCACACTTTCGGAGATTCTCGTTATTGCGAGGGTCGGTAAGGTCGTTATGCCTGCAAGGGTTCCTACTGGGCAGGTTTGTAGCGACGCGACTGTCGTTTTTGCCACTGACGACTTTGGTATCCAAGCCGTTCTCTCGTCGTCATTCCACCAGATCTGGGCGATCGCCTACGGGTCGACTCTCGGAACTGTCGCGCGTTACACCCCTTCGGACGTCTTTGAGAGCTTTCCGAGGCCCGTTTCCACGTCAGCCCTCGAGGAATCTGGTCGAGTTCTTGATGGTGAGGTTCGAAGCCTAATGAAGAGGAGGGGGCTTGGTTTCACAAAGCTGTACAATCGCGTGAATGATCCGGAAGTCGTTGGTGACCCGGATGTTCGGCATCTTCGAGATATTCATGTGGCGCTCGACGAGGCTGTGCTCGATGCATACGGATGGCATGACGTGCAGCTCCGTCACGGTTTCCATTCGTACCGGCAGGCGCAGAGATTCACAATCGACCCAGCCGCCCGCGTCGAAATACTCGACAGATTGCTCGAGGAGAACCAGCAACGTGCGGGCGGCTCCGGCCAATCTGAGATCGCCGGAGCCTTATCCGGTAGCATGAGAGCGAGGGCGCGCGCGTGACATCGTCGAGACACGTTCGGGACGGAGTGCACCGGCTCCTGGCGGCGGATCTGGTTGGGCCGTGGGGCGGTCCCGCTGAGACGGTCATCGGCAACCCTCGCGGAAGGTACCTCGCGGGTGCCCTGGCGCCTGTGAAGGTCGAGGGGACCGGTCATCCCACAGCACCGGACCAGATCCTGGTGACGGACGAGATCGCTGACCTTCGATCAGGAGACGACGCGATTCCCGTTCCCGACGGACGCGGCACCGACGGCGTCCCCGAGGTCGACGACGGGGAGATCTCCGACAGCGGCACCCCGGAGGAGTCGGAGGACCGAGGGCCCGCGTCCCAGCTCATCGCGCCGTCGTCGATGGGTCTGCGCTTCCGCGTGAGTGCGGGGGAACCGGGTCTCGTGCTCATCGCGCGGTGGGGCACGTACGTACCGCGTCGTGAGGCTGACGACAATGGTCGGGTGCGGACACTGTACGACCGCACGCCGCACGAGCACCGCGTCGTCCTGACCTCGGACCGCATCACCGCCGGTGCGGTGATCGACGAGCCCGTGCTGGTCGAGAACGGCGCGGTACAGGTGTCGGTGAGTGTGGACGTCCTTGCGGGAGACGGGGAGACGCTCGTCGCCGAGGTGGCCCTGCAGAATCGCCGCATCACGGATGGCGCCCTGCCCCCCAAGCTGTGGCTCTTCCAGGCCGAGCTCGAGGTCGTGGCCGCCGACGGGTCGGCAGCGTTCCTGCCCATCCACGATCCGCTAAACGCGCTCGCACCCGGTCTCGACAGCGAGGAGCAGCGCCTTGAGCTGCTCTACCGGGATCGCCTCGAGTTCGCGGTCGGCCGTACGTGCTCGGCCACGTGGACATGCGCTGATCCCGAGACGACGGACGGCGAGTGGGTCCGCGACCTCGTGGAGGGCGCGCGCCGCGCGCACCGGGTCCGCACCACCTGGTTGCCGACCGCCGAGGTGCCGCAGACGGTGGCGCCCGCCGTCCCTGGCGCCGTTGTGTCGATGGATCGCCTCGGCAGCGCCCCGCTCGAGGCCGTCGTTGCCGGCCTCCGTCCGATGGTGGACGGCTACTGCTCATGGCTGGTCAATCGGCGCGACGAGGTCGCCGACCTCCCGGCCCACTTGCAGGAGATCGCGGACGAGGCGGTCGAGGACGCCGAGGGTGTGGCCGACCGCTTGCAGGCCGGTCTCGCACTCTTGGCCGACCCCGACGTGTTCCGCGCCTTCCAGTTCATGAACCGGGTCATGGCGGACCAGCGCGTCCACAGCCAGGTCGCGCAGCTCCGGTCCGAGAGCGCTGACGTGACCATCGCCGAGGCGACGGATCAGGTCATGGCGAAGGACGAGCTTGCGCGAGCATCGTGGCGGCCGTTTCAGCTTGGGTTCATCCTCATGCAGCTCCGCAGCCTCGCCGACCCGGCGTCCCCGCTGCGCAGCGGGGACGCCGCGCAGGCCGAGCTGCTCTTCTTCCCCACTGGTGGCGGTAAGACCGAGGCGTATCTCGGGCTCGCCGCGTTCGCCTTCGCGATGCGGCGACTCCAGGGCGAGGTCCCCTCCCCGGACGGCCCCCTCGACGGTCGTGACGGCGTCGCGGTCCTCATGCGCTACACGTTGCGACTGCTCACGACGCAACAGTTCCAGCGCGCCACGGCGCTCGTCTGCGCGGCGGAGCTCGAGCGGCGCCGCGACCCCGAAACCTGGGGCACCGAGCCCTTCCGCATCGGCCTGTGGGTGGGGACCAGCGTTAGCCCCAAGTCCGTCACCGAGGCGCGTGCGCAGGTGGAGGACGCGCGGGGCGCCGACGGGAAGGCGTACGGCGTCACGGTCTTGCAGCTGCAGCGCTGCCCCTGGTGCGGTTCGCGGATCAGCCCCAAGCAGCACATCCGGTACGACGACGTGCGCCGACGCGTCCTCGTCCACTGCGGGGCCAAGCTCGGCACCGAGTGCCCGTTCGCCGAGGGCGGGCTCGTCGAGGACGGCCTCCCCGTGCTCACCACGGATGAGGAGATCTACCGGCACCCGCCCACGTACCTCCTCGCGACCGTCGACAAGTTCGCGCGGATCGCTCGTGAGGGGCAGACGGCGCACCTCTTCGGCCATGTCGCGCAGCGGTGCCCTCGTCACGGCTACGTCCACCCGGATACCCCGGACGAGGTGTGCAACCGCACGAGCCACAACCGCAAGGGCTCTGCCCCCAAGGTCACCGTCACAGCGGTCGGCCGCCTACGCCCGCCGGACCTCATCATCCAGGACGAGCTGCACCTCATCACGGGCGCGCTCGGCACCGCTGTCGGGCTGTTCGAGGTCGCCGTCGACACGCTCTGCAGCTGGCAGTACGGACCTGACGCCGCGACCGCGGCCGCCATCCGGCCCCTGGTCGTCGCGTCGACGGCGACCAGCCGCAACGCGCTCGGGCAGGTGCGCCGGCTCTACGGGCGTGGCGTCGAGATTTTCCCGCCCCAGGTGCTCGACGTGCGCGACACGTACTTCTCGGCCGAGGTCGCGATCAGCGAGAAGAGTCCCGGCCGGCGCTACGTCGGGGTGTGCGCGCACGGCGCACGCCTGACGCTCGCCGAGATCCGCGTGTCGGAGATCCTCCTCCTCGCGGGCCAGCGTCTCCTCGACGAGCACGGCGAGGCGGCCGACCCGTACATGACCCTCGTCGGCTACTTCTCGGCGACCCGCGAGCTCGCCGGCATGCGGCGGTATCTCGACGACGACGTCACGACACGGATCACCAACCCGGACCGCACGAGCGGCTACGCCCCGCGCGGACGGTTCGGGCTCGAGGTCGGCGAGCTCACGTCCCGCATCTCTTCGACGGAGATCACCGCGACGCTCGACCGGCTCGCCGTGACGTTCGACCCGCACTTCGACAGCACGAGCGCGCACGCGCGCATGGTCCAGGCCGCACGCGACGGGATGAAGGAGCCGGGCCGACCCGGAGACCGCCCGTACGACGTGGTGCTCGCGACGTCGATGCTGCAGGTGGGCGTCGACGTCGGACGCCTCGGGCTCATGCTCATCGTCGGGCAGCCGAAGAACACGGCGGAGTACATCCAGGCGTCGTCACGCGTCGGGCGGGTGGCCTCACGCCCCGGGTTGGTCGTCACGCTCGCGAACCGGGCGCGCCCGCGCGACATGGCGCACTACGAGCAGTTCGAGCACGACCACCGGACGTTCTACGCCCATGTCGAGGCGTTGTCCGTCACGCCGTTCTCGGACTCCTCGCTCGAACGCGGCCTCACCGGCGTCCTCGTCTCCGTCGCGCGGGTGCTTGACGTGACCGCGTCGCCCTCCCTGTCACCGCAGACCGGGGCCAGCGCCGTCGCCTCCCGGTACGCCACGGTGGAGCACCTCATCGACGTCATCGCGCAGCGGGCGGCGGCAGCCGGAGCCGACGAGCTCGTCGACGCGATCCGGGAGAAGCTCCAGCGGCGCCTCGAGATCTGGTACGCGAGAGCCACTGCCAACCCCACCACGGTCTACGACAAGCGAGGTAGTGCACCGGGCCTGCTGAAGAGCCCCGAGGACGAGACGATCCTCGGCGAGGACGCCTACCTCCGCGTCGCCAACTCGATGCGGGAGGTGCAGCCGGAGATCAACCTCGTGGTGCGCTCCGTGCAGGACAAGGTGACCGACGTCGAACCCGTCGACGCGCCAGCCTGGGAGTTCCCCCTGGAGGTGGGACAGTGACAGAGGAGACGCCCGAGACCCCGGCAGAGACTGCCTACGTCGTTGAGAACGCGGTGCTCGACCCGTACGCGCACACCGAGGACGTCGCACCCAAGAACTACGGACGCATCGGCTCCATGCGTCCCACGGCATTGCTGTACACCGGAGGGATCGGCGCGACGGTCGACCTGCCGCACGTCGCCGTCATGCCGCAGGGACTCGACGCGTGGGAGCTCGCCTACCAGCGGCTCGGCAAGGTCTTCCAGGTCTCCGAACCGCGCCTGGTCGAGGCGGTCAAGGCGCAGATCGGACGCCAGGTCACCGAGCTGCGTCGGCCCCCGCGCGAAGAGACCGGGCCGGACGGGTACTCCACCATCGGCGTGCCGGCCGCGGTGTTCCCCCGGTGGTTACGGTGCACCGGCTGTGACATTGTCGCGCCGTTCGACGGACAGGGTGGCACCTTCACCTTCGTCAACACGATCAAGCGCCGGCCGGACAAGGCACGCTTCGAGCACGAGGGCTGCCGCGGACGCAAGGGCACCGCCAAGCCGCGGCGCAGCCCGGCCGTGCCCGCCCGATACCTGGTCGCGTGCCTCGACGGGCACCTCGACGAGTTCCCCTACTGGGCGTACGTGCACCGCGCCCAGGGCGCGGGGTGGACGTGCTCGAAGATGGCGGGCATGCCGAACCCCCGGACACAGCTGCGGATGCTCGAGTGGCGCAGCAACCTCGGCCCCGAGGTCCACATCCACTGCGTCACGTGCGACGAGCGGCGCTCCATGCGCGAGCTCACCGGGACCGCCGGCGCCGACCGTATGCCTCGGTGCCGAGGGCGACACCCCCATCTCGGAACCTTCGAGAAGTGCCAGGCCGAGACGCGGTTCATGCTGCTCGGCGCCGCGAATCAGTGGTTCCCCGCCACCGTGAGCCTCCTCGTGGTGCCGGAGAGCGTCGAGCTCACCGTCACCGACGTCGCCGCACGCCTCCAGGGAGTCCCCGCTGAGCAGCGTGCGATGGTCACCTCGGAGGCCGTGGTCCCGATGTTCAAAGCGTTCGTGCAGCAGAGCGCGGGCCTGGATTTCGCGGACGTGCCGGACGACGTCGTCATGGCGGCGATCACGATGCTCGCGCAGTGGAATCTGCCCGACACGGGGCGGACCACGCCCTACACGGCGGTCGAGCTGAGGCTCCCCGAATGGCGCACGCTCGTCCGGCCCAAGGACTTCGCGAAGCACGCCCGGCAGAGCGACTTCCGCATCCGGGACGTCGCGCCCCCCGCGGCGCTCGATCCGGTGATTGGGACCGTTGCGGCGGTCGACCGGCTGAAGAAGGTGAACGCCTTCGTCGGGTTCACACGTGTCGACTCGTTCGATCGCATCGACGACATTGCTCGGCTCGCCCCAATCTCGCGGCGACGCCCGCGCTGGGTGCCGGCGACCGAGGACCACGGCGAGGGGGTGTTCATCCGGCTCCGCGAGGATGTCGTGGGCCCCTGGGAGCAGCGCGTCATCCCGACGTCGCTCTGGAAGGCGCACGAGCGTGCGCACGAGCTCAACGTCAAGCGTCGCACAAGCGCGTCCGCTCCCGTGAACGCGGCCGAGCGGTTCGAGCCGCCGCGGTTCTGGGCCGTCCATACGCTCGCTCACCTGCTCATTCGCCAGATGGCGATGGACTCCGGGTACGGGTCCGCGTCGCTGACCGAGCGCATCTATGCATGGCGATCGGACGAGGATCGCGAGGCTGCTGCTGGCTTCCTGATCTCCACGACGTCGCCGGACAGCGAGGGCACCCTTGGTGGCCTCGTCGAGCTCTCTGACCCGGAGAGACTGGGAAACCTCGTCATGCGAGCGTTGCACAAGGCGTCCCGCTGCTCGTCCGACCCCGTCTGCTCGCACCGCACACCCGGCCCTGACGAGGACTTCCTCCACGGAGCCGCATGTCACTTCTGCGTCTTCAACTCGGAGACGTCCTGCGAGAACGCTAACCGCTTCCTCGACCGGCGCCTCCTGCGAACGCTGTTTCCTGGCCAGGGGGTCGATGGGTTTCTCGACGTCGTGTCGCTCGGATGACCGACGACCTCGCCGAGCTCGTCGGACTGCTGACACCTACTGAATTGAGACGTGTCGCGGCCAGCCTGGAGGCAACCGGGCGGCCGCGTCGCGCGGCGCGCGAGATAGCACCCGAGCGCGCGGCGTCGGTTGAGCCCGTGCTCGGCGCCGTCGCAGCTTCCTTCGGTAACGCGCGCGCGCTCGCCGCCGCGCTCCGAGCGGTCGCTACGGCGGCAGAAGACCGGCCCGAGCCTCCAGTAGTGGTCTGGAGCGGTCCGCTCCTTGAGGGTGACTCCGTTCGGACGACCGAGGCCATCGTCCGGCTCATAGACGATGCTGAGGAGAGTGTTCTGGCTTCCACCTACTCAGGGTCCCCAGGTGCGCCGTTCGTTCAGGCGCTCCGCCGAGCGGCCCAGCGGAAGGTAGCGATAACGCTTGTGGTGGATGTCGTTATGCAGGGGGCTACAGCGGAGCTGCTGCGCCGGGCGGTGCCGCGGGCCACCGTGTACGGGTACCACCACCATGTTGGGGAGCAGGCAGGCCTGCAGCATTCCAAAGTCTTGGTGATCGATGGGCGATTTACTTTCGTGACCAGTGCAAACTTGTCTATCGCTGCCGTCGAACGGCACCTGGAAGCAGGGGTGCTCCTTACTGACGTCGCGGTTGCAGCCGGTGTCTCGCGTCGTATAGCCGACCTCGCGGCTGCCGGACATCTGAAGGCACTTCACCCCTCCGTCTGATGCTCAGTCCGCGGAGCCCTACGCAACGACGGTTGAGACACCCATGGAGGCGTCGGCGCGCTAGCCAGTAGTGACGCTGCCTGTCGTGACCCAGACGCGCAGCGTTGCTCCGAAGAGGCCACGTCGGCCCTGGCGTGGCCTCGCACCGCGCGACAGTGCGTTGGTTGTTCGTGGACGCATTCGCGATCGACTTTGAGACAATCGGAGCAGACCCCGAGCGCCCGAGGAGTGCACCGCATGTCGAACCCGCTCGACCTTGGCCAGAACCAGACCCCCGCCGTCGAGAACCCGCTGCAGCTTGAGCCGCCTGCGCCGGCGGCTGAGGTGGAGGTGCGCGAGCCGGAGAAGGTCGGCGGCGTCATTCTCGTGGACGCGGAGACGCAGCAGAAGCACGCGGACACCGCCCGCGAGTTCCTCGACGACCTGCTCGCCGCGCCGCTGCACAGCCCTGAGTTCCAGACGAAGGTCGCGCAGCTCACCAAGCTTGGCGAGGACACGATGCGTCAGGCGGGGGACTCGTCCAACCGCATGCTTCAGCGGCCGGCTGCCGCAGCGTCGGCGTCCGGTGCGGATCCGGCGTCGAGAACGGGAGCGAGCCTGGCTGAGCTGCGGCAGATCGTCTCCGACCTCGACCCCAAGCGCCACGACCTCACCGGCGGCAGAAGGCTCCTCAAGTTCCTGCCCAAGGGCAACGCGATCGAGCGGTACTTCCGCAAGTACGAGTCCGCACAGGATCAGCTCGACGCCATCACCAAGGCGCTCAAGGGCGGCCAGGACGAGCTGCGCATGGACAACGCCGCCATCCAGACCGAGCGCGACGCCCTGTGGGCCGCGCTCGGGCAGCTCGCCAACTACGCCGTCCTCGCCCGCCACCTCGGCGACGGGCTCGAGCAGCGCATCGCCTCCCTCCGCACCGAGGGCAAGACGGACGACGCCACCACCCTCGAGACCGACGCGCTCTTCTACGTCCGCCAGCGCCACCAGGACCTCATGACTCAGATGGCGGTCTCCGTCCAGGGCTACCTCGCCCTCGACGTCGTCAAGAAGAACAACACCGAACTCATCAAGGGAGTGGACCGCGCGCTCGACACCACGATCGCCGCGCTGCGGGTGGCCGTGATCGTGTCGCAGGCACTCGCGCAGCAGCAGATCACGCTGGCGCAGATCGAGGCCCTCAACTCGACGACGTCGGAAATGATCCTCTCGACCTCCGAGCTGCTGCGGTCCCAGGGCGCCGCCGTCCACCAGCAGGCAGCGCAGGCCACCGTCGACCCGGCCGAACTCCAGCAGGCCTTCGACAACGTCTTCCAGGCGATGGACGAGATCGACCGGTACAAGGTCGAGGCCACCCGGTCGATCAAGCAGACGGTGGAGGTGCTCGAGGGGCAGGTCGGCCGTGCCCGGCTGCAGCTCGAGCGCAGCCACTCCTCCGACGCCTCGACCACCGACCCGGATGTGAGGAGCTGACCATGTCGCGGTTGACCCTCGGCAACGTCATCAAGGTCGGCGCCGTCGTCGTCTTCTTCCCCCTGCTCGCCTACCTCGTGCTGCTCATCGGCGGCGTGAAGAAGAAGCTGCGCGTGGTGCTCGAGGGCCTGCTCTACGCGGCAGGGTTCACGGCGGGCATCTTCGCGCTCGACGTCATCGGCGTCGGTGGCCTGCTCGCCCTTGCCTCGATGGGTGCCTCGGGCGTCCGTGCGTGGCACTTGCGCGACCTGTGGCTGCCGGCGCGGCGCCGGTGGTGGCACCGGTTCACGGGGGCGGAGTCGCACGAGCTCGTCACGACGTCGCCGCCGCCGGAGGCCGCGCTCGAGGGTACGGATGGCCGTGCTGCTGCGCTGAGCTGGGTCGGCGCCCTCGGTCAGCAGAGCCGGATGCGGCTTCCCTCGAACGCCTACGTCACCTTCCAGCGGACGCTCCGCACGCTGGGCGCCGTCGTCGAGGCGGAGCGCCGTGAGCCGTCCCGAGACGCGCGCTTCGAGTACGAGCTGGACGCCATGGTGCGGGAGTACCTGCCCGGCGTCCTACGCGGCTACCTCGCAATCCCGCCGAACATGGTGGAGACCCGCCAGCCCAACGGCCGCACCCCGAACGAGGAGCTCGCCGAGCAGCTCCAGCTCCTCGCCGGACAGGCGGAGGCCCTGCACGCGAGCCGGCAGAGCCGGGTCCCGGCGCAGTTGACCACCACGGGCAACTTCCTGCGGGAGAAGTACGGGAACCTCCACAAGGAGGCGTTCGACTTCGGGGTCAAGTAGGTCCGGCCAGCATGGCCACCGGAGCGCACGGGACGGTAAGGATTGCCGACGGCGTGGAACTCGAGGTGGTCAGCTACGGCGCGGGGGAGCCTGTGGCCGTCATCCAGACCGCCCTCACCGGCGATGAGCTGCTCCCGTTCACCGAGCTGCTCGCGCAGGGGACTGGTCTTCGAGCAATCCATGTCGCCCGCCGTGGCTACGGAACTGTCAGCGGCCCCGGCAAGCCGACGACGACGATTGCCGACATGGCTGCGGACTGCCGCGACGTCATCGAGGCGCTCGGAGTCGTCCCGTCGCACGTCGTCGGCGCGAGCTTCAGCTGCGCCGTCGCCCTAGCGTCGGCGGTCCTGGCGCCGTCCCACGTGCGGTCCCTGACACTGGTCGAGCCGCCGCCGCTGGACGGCCCCGGGGCCGAGCAGTTCCGCGCGGCCACAGCCGGGCTCATCGCCACGGCCACGGCGCGCGGCACAGCAGCGGCGCTCGACGAGTTCATGCCACAGCTCTACGGGCAGCCGTGGCGCGAGGCGCCGGAGCTCGCGGGATCGGACGTCGCCGCCCTCGAACGGGATGCTGAGACCTTCTTTGCCATCGACCTGCCTGCACTGCTGGCCTGGAGGGCTGACCCAACGGTGCTTGCAGGAGTCCACTGTCCGGTGATGGTCGTCGGCGGTGCTGAGAGCGGTGCGTGGTTCCGTGAGGCACAGGAACTGCTCGTGCAGTGGCTTCCGCGCGCTGAGCAGGTGACCGTCGCCGGTGCCGGCCACCTGTTGGCCGGGACCCACCCGCGCGAACTGGCCGGCCTGACGGCCGAGTTCGTCGGTCGCCACCGGTAGGTGTCGCTCCGGGGCGTCGAGTAGTCCCACCCCCAGACGCCGTCCCCCTCCGGATTTACGACAACGCGCCGCACAGGGCATCGAGGTCTCCAGAGAGGCCGACCTGCGGAGTGGCAGCGAAGTCCTGCCCGGTGACCACGAAGTCGAGTCGGCCGGCTGAAAGGAACGTCGTGCCGTCCGGAAGCGGGACGCGGAGGACGAGCCCGGTGACGACGTTGCTACGTGGCGCGCCGCCTTCGGGCCCAAAGGTGATGTGGATGTTGTACGGGAACGGGTCCGCCTCGAGGGTCTGGCCGTTCGCGCTGTAGGAGAGCTCTTCGGTGCCGTGGAGGTTCACGCGCCTCAGGAGCCCGGTGTCCGGATTGCGGTGGAGCGTCGCTCGATACTCGGCGCGGCCCTCGATGACGACCGGGAAGGGACAGAGCTCGGTATCGACGAACGAGAACTCATCGACGACGGATTCGCGGACCGGTGGAGCGGCCGATGCCGGCGGTGCCGACAGGGCGATTGCCGCCAAGATCGAAACACAGAAAACTACGGCACGTCGCATGACTGTTCCCCCTGAGTTCCCGCTGGCCTACTCATCGAGAGTCGACTGGCCGTTTGCCGGTGGCCAGGTCGCGCACCCACCTTCGGGTGCCGTTGCGTAGAACCGCCTCTGCGCGACGGAGGTGATCTGACTTCATCGTTGCGCTCGGCGACGGAGCCGGTCAATAGGGACTCGATCGCCGACGCCAGTCATCGTCACGGGATCGCGTCGAACCACTTCGGGGCGGAGACACACCGCCCCATGCCTCGCCGGTGCGGTCTGGAGCGGGAACGGGGGTCCCTTCATGCTCCGCGATGGTGATGTCGCGGAGCTGAGTCCCGGTGCCACCGCTGGCACAGTCCCGGTCGGCGTCCTCCGGCAGCCAGAGGGTCTTATGGATGCTGAGACCGTCGTCGATGGCGACGACGGCGCGTGCACCGTGTCCCCGCAGCGGGTGGTGCGGGCGATGGGGTACTCGACCGGCTCACGGGCGACCTACCTGCCGGGCCGCGAGAACCGAGCCACCTGCGACAGTTTCGACACGCCGTCCTGACCGTGCCGCGACGCCCGACGTGGCCGACCCGCCGGGGTGTGGTCTCGCGCGTTCCACCGAACCCGCCACACGTCGGCGACCGCTGTGCCACGCTGCTGGCACGGGAGTGATGTCCAACGAGGGGGATCCGAGATGACTGTCGACGTCCAGCAACCGCGACCGAACGACATCGTCGGCGACGAGGTGCAAATCGCCGGGGTGGCCGGCGGCGCCTTCGAGGCCGGATACGTCTACCGCATCAGCGAGGGACACGACGAGGTCACCGGTCCCTTCATGGCCGGTGACGGCGTCGGTGGGCACGGGCAGTTCCAGGTCAAGGTCGACGTCTCGGGTGCCGCGTTCACCCGGGAGCGGCTGCAGGTCGAGGTCTTCCACGTGTCGCCCAAGGACGGGTCCGAGCAGGACAAGGTGATCGTCCCGGTGATCCTCGGCTCGCAGATCGTGCCCGGCTACACCACCTACCTGGAGTACGAGGTGCAGGCGGGGGACACGCTGTGGGCGATCGCCCAGCAGCACTACGGCGACGGCAGCCTCTACCACCGCCTGGTCGCCGCCAACCCGGACATCACCGACCCTGACGTCATCCACACCGGTGATGTCGTGCGGGTACCGCAGGGCTCTTAAGCACTGCCGTGCGGCATCTGCTGGTGCGGCAGACGGACGGCGCGTGGAGGAAAGGGCAAGCTCATCGGCCGAGCGGGGCGACAAGCGCTTTCGCTCCCGCGGCGAGCCGGCCGCCTACGCGTCCTCCATCACCGAGATGACGTTGCCGGCCGGGTCGGTGAACCACGCGATGAGCGGTCCGCCGCCGCGGAAGATGCCCTGCTCATCGGTCTCCATCTGGGTGCCCGCGTAGCGCTCGAAGGTCACGCCGCGGCGGGCGAGCTCGGTCACGGCGGCCTCGAGGTCGGTGACCGGGAAGTTGAGGATGGTGAAGGTCGCGGGCGTGTGGTTGGGCTTCTCGTAGGCGAGCACGCGCGCGCCTCCGGGAAGGTCGATGAAGACGACGCCGGGCTGGACGGGCTCGCTGACCGTGAGGCCGAGGGTGTCGCGGTAGAAGCGGGTGGCGGCGTCGACGTCGTCGACGGAGAAACCGGCGAAGGCGGTGGAGCTCTCGAACAGTGTGGTGGTCATGTCCGGGTAGACCCGCCGCGTCCGCCGGACTCATCGCGCACGCACCACTGGAGTTGAGCACATAAAGGTCCGAGTGCCTCACGGCCGCCCAGGCGTCCCTGTCGGGACTCGGCCGCCGAAGGGTCAGAGGGGCGTGGAGAAGGTGCCGTCCGTGGCGAGCTCCAGCAGCAGGCGGCGGGCAGAGTCGATACTCGCGGCGTCCTCGTCACCGAGCAGGACGGCGGTGGCGACCCCCTCGGCGGCTCGACGCACGATCTGGATGCGCTCGGCGCTCAGCCCGTCGAGGGCGAACTGCTCGCTCCACCACGCGCTGTGCTCCTGCGCGACCGCGGCCGCCGCAGGAATCGCGTGGAGACCGGTCCAGGTCGCCGCTGACGTGAGGTCGCGCGCCGCGTCAGCATCCGAGCTCCCCGCGCACAGCGCGCGGATGTAGGCACGAAGCATCTTCCCGGGGTAGTTCTCCGACAGGTCGAGGTGACGGAGAACCGCCTCCCGGAAGCGTTCGTGCACGTCCTGCACCACGGCCGTCACCAGCTGGTCCCGGCTGCCGAAGTGATGGATCAGACCGCTCTTCGACACACCGGCGGCCGTGGCGACCTGACCCAGGGTGACGGCGGCGCCCTTTTCCAGGATCACCTGGGTGGCCGCGTCGAGCACTGCGCGCCGGGTGCGCTCGGTGTTGCGCGTCGGGCGCTCCTCGGTCATCGGCCCATCCGTTCTGCTTCGATTCCCATACTGACCAGCCGGTCGATCGTAGGACACAGGCGTGCCGCTGGTACCGCCGCGCACGGCGGTACCAGCGGGACTCAGTGCACGAGCTCGTGCTCGTGCTCCGCAGCGAGATCCGTGTTCGCGGCCGCACCGCGGAGCGTGACCAGGGTCCAGATCGCGGTGAGGACCATGAGCGCCGCACCGGCGATGCCGGTGACGGTGATCGCGTCGGTGAACGCGTTCTCGGCGGTCTCGAGGACGGACGCCCCGGTACTGCCGCCGACCTCGGCCGACACCAGGAGGGCTTCCGCCATCGTCGAGGACGCCCGTTCGGCAAGGTCCGCGGGCAGGTCGAGCGCTGCCGTGCCGGCCGTGACGACCCGGGTGTACCAGGCGACGAGCACCCCGCCCAGGACGGCGGTGCCGAGCGTCGTGCCGAGCTCGTACGCCGTCTCCGAGGTCGCGGCGGCCTGTCCTGCACGGTCGGGCTTGACCGAGCTCATGATGATGTCGTTGCTCAACGCCAGGCCCACGCCCGCGCCCAGGGCGACCAGCGCGAGCGCGGTCGCGATGAGAACGGGGCTCGACGTCGGCGTGAGGAAGATCGTCAGGCTGAACCCGACCGCGGCGATGACGAGGCCGGAGGCCATGACATAGGCGGGCAGGAATCGCTTGACGAGCACGGCCGCGGCGAACGCGGCGGTCGCAGCGAAGACCGCCTGAGGGATCAGCCAGACCGACGCCTCAAGCGGGTTGAGGCCCAGGACGAGCTGAAGGTGCTGGACGAGCGCGACCAGCGCACCGACCATCGCGAAGACCGAGAGCAGGTCCGCGATCACGGCGCCCCGGAAGTAGCGCACCTTGAACAGCCTGACCTCGAGGAGCGGCGTCGGAAGGGTGAGCTGCCGACGGATGAACAGGCCGATGGCGACCAGACCGACGACGAGGGCCGTGATCCCCAGAGCGGTGTCCTTGTCGCCGGTGAGGGTCTTGATGGCGTAGACCGTGCCGATCATGCCGACGAAGGAGAGCGCGACGCTGGCGAGATCGATCCGGTGCAGGTCGGGGTTGCGGCTCTCGGGCAGCAGGATCGGGCCCAGGACGAGCAGGACCAGCATGACGGGGATGTTCATGAGGAACGCGGCCTGCCAGCTGAAGGTCTCGATGACCCAGCCGCCGACGATCGGGCCGACCGCCGCACCGACTGACGCCATCGCCGCCCAGGCGGCCATCGCGTAACGGCGCTGCTGCCGGTCGAGGAACATGTTGCGCACCAGGGACAGCGTCGACGGCATCATGATCGCGCCGCCCACCCCCAGGAGTGCACGAGCGCCGATCAGCATCCACGGTGCTGTCGCCAGCGCTCCGAGCGCCGATGCCATCGCGAAGATGACCGCGCCGATGAGCAGGTTCCGTCGCCGTCCGAAGCGGTCGCCCAGAGTGCTCATCGCGACGAGCAGGCTGGCAAGGACGAGCGAGTAGATGTCGATCATCCACAGCTGCTGAATGCCCGTGGGGCTCAGCTCGGCGGAGATCGCGGGCAGGCCGAGGATCAGCACGGTGCCGTCGATGGTGATGAGAAGAAGGGGTAGGACGAGTACGGCAAGACCCATCCAGGTCTTGGCTGTGGCCTTCGGGGGTGAGTGACTCATGAACGTTCCTCGCCGGGTGGGAGTGGGTGGCTGTGACGACGGTACAGCACGAGCGGTCGGTAAAACATTCCCGACGGTCGGCTGGGCGGTACAAGCGCTAGGTAAGGTGGCAGTGACCGAGGGGCCAGCAGTGACCTGTCCGATGCCCGGGGTGCCCATCCGGGTCAGCGCCGTGCCGCCAGGCTCGCAGTGGTGCCGGCGGCTCCGCGTCCGTGGAAGTCCCTGTGGGTTGGTGCGGTCGCGTCGGTGACGTTGACGTAGGGCGGCACGGGGGGCGGGACCTCCCCGCTGTCACCGAGACGCCCACGACGACGTCGTCGGGGCCGCCCAGGACGTCCGGCTGGCGGCCGGGGAGTGCTTCGTCGCGCGACGAGCGGTGGGTGCACCTGCGCCGCTGCACCGCCTGCGGACACATCGTCGCTGCGACAGCTCCCCGGGCCGGCACGCGACCGGCCCCGACAAGAGCGCGGGGCGCCGGTACATGCGCAGCGTCGAACCGGGGGGAGTGCTGGTGCTGGGACCTTCAGGGCGAGGTCGCGGCGGTGGGGCCCGAGCCGGCTCCGCCTCAGCACCACCCGACGGGCCAGCCCGCGCCAGGCCCTGCCGGTGTGGTGCCGGCCGACTGGCTCGAGCGCATCGACCGCTGAGGGTCCGTCGGGCGGTGGGGGCGGTCCTACGCGGGGAGCAGGGCCCCGTACCGCTCGGCGGGGTCCAGCCCCAGCCCGGCCTTCACCTCGGCGGTGAGCCGGTCCGCGACCACCTCGCTCGCGCCGGACTCGACGCCGTCCAGCGCACGCGAGACGACGACGTCGGCGGCTGACTTCTCCACCGCGAGGTCCTTCGTCATGTCGGTGTCGACGGCGGCCATCTGCAGTCCGACGACGCGCGTCCCCTGTCCCGCGAGCTCGAGGCGCAGCCCGTCGGTGAGGTTCCAGGCGGCTGCCTTGGTCATGCCGTAGGTGGTGGCGCCGGGGACCACGAACCATCCCGCGGCGGAGAGGACGTTGAGCATCGTCCCCCCACCGTTGGCGGCAAGGACGGGTGCGAAGGCGCGAGCCATCGTCAGTGGGCCGAAGAGGTTGACCTCCATCTCGTGGCGGATGGCGGCGAGGTCCCCGGTGAGGAGGGGCTGACCGGAGCTGGCGCCGGCGTTGTTGATGAGGAGGTCGACGTCGGCGGCCGTGCGGGCGGCCGCGTGCACCTGAGCCTCGTCGGTGACGTCCAGGGTGAGCACCTCGACCCCGTCGATCGTCACCGACCCCGGCCGGCGTGCTGCGGCGTAGATCCTCCGCGCGCCACGCTCCTTGAGCTGACGGACGAACTCTGCCCCGATCCCTCGGTTGGCGCCTGTGACCAGTGCTGTCGAACCCGCGATCTCCATGATGGACCTATCTGTAGTGAGCGCTATAGAACGTGAGGCGCGAACGTAGCACTGTTGCGTAGCGGACGTTATAGAATGGTCGCCATGGGCCGACCTCGAACGTTCGACAAGGAGCAGGCGCTGCTCATCGCGATGGAGCGCTTCTGGAGCGACGGCTACGAGAGCACCACGGTCGCGGCCCTGACCGAGGCGATGGGCATCAGTGCGCCGAGCCTCTACGCCGCCTTCGGTGACAAGGACCGGCTCTTCGAGGACGCCGCCTCGTGCTACGGCGAGCGCATCACCGAGCAGGTCGACCGCGCACTGGAGCGGCCCACCGCGCGAGAGGGCGTCACGGAGCTGCTCCGGGTCACGGCCGAGGGCATGGTTGCTCCCGGATCCCCACGAGGCTGCTTCATGCTCAGTGAGCGTCGGCTCGGGAGGCAGCGTGAGGAGATCCGTCAGCGGATCGCGCAGCGCCTCGCACGCGGACGTGCTGACGGCGACCTCCCGGAGGACGTCGACCCGCAGCGGTTTGCTGACTACCTCATGGCGGTGATGGCCGGGATGTCCTCCCGCGCCAAGGACGGCGGCAGCGCCCGCGACCTGCTCGGGATCGCGGAGAGCGCGATGGCCGCCCTGCCCGCCTCCGCGCCCGCCTCTACGTAGGCGCCGCCTCCGAGGAGGTTGGCGAGCCCGCGGTCCCGGGTCAGCTGCTGCAGCGGCTCGGTACCGCCACGAGGGGCGAGGACCGCAGCATCGCCACCTCGCCGAGGTCTCCCGCCAGCGGGTCAGGGAACAGCTCGCCGCCCTGCGGCCCGCGCGGCGCGGGCATCATCTCGACCGCCAGCACGCTGAGACCCGCGGCCGGGTCGAGCGCCAGCACGTCGAGCCACTGCCGCACCTCCTCGAGCTCCCACTGCGCTTTCGCGAAGAGCCGCGGTGGCGGTGGCCACTCCGGGTCCGTGAGGTGGCCCCGGCGGCGGTCCAGCAGGAGGTTGCGGACGCCGGCCCCCGCGACGTCGGTCACCTGCGCGTACAGGAGGAACCACAGGTCCGTGTGGTGCGTGCGCACCTGGATGGGCGCGTCGGGTCCCTCCACGCGGGCATACGGCGCATGGGCCACGATCGACGCCGGAAGGCGCTCCGCGCTGCAGTCGAGCGTCGGCGGAGGGTGGCGCAGCCCGTCCATCCGGAGCGCCGGCCCGAAGCGTGCCCGCGCGGTGGACCAGAGGCTGGGCCCGTGACCGACCCGGAGCTCGTAGCGGTAGAAGCCGAAGAGCTGCGGGGACCCGGGTTCCACGCCGGGCGGCAGCGGCAGGACGTACACCGTGGGCGATCGCGTCGGGACGAGGGGCTGCATGGCGTCCTCACCGGCCCGGTCGTCCGCCTGGTCGGGGACGACGAGACGCACCGGCTCCTCGGGAAGCACGAGAGCCGGGTCGTCTCCGTCGCGAGCGGCGGGCAGGTCCCCGGTGAGCACGGGGTCCGGGGACCAGTGGAGAACCCGGCCGTAGAGCACGTCCGCCGGGTTCACCGGGGGAGCGGCGAGCTCCAGCCACAGCACACGCTGCCGAGGCGAGCTCGCGGAGTAGTCGGCCGAGTGCTCGTACGGTGTGGCGGCCACGCCCGCCGAGACGATCGCGGGCTCGTCCTGCGGGGGCGCGGCGACCGGCAGGCGGATCTCACCCGTCCAGGGCTGGGGCGCCGCGGCCTCGGCTGGGTGGGCCAGCTCCGGCTCGACGGCGTAACGCAGGTGACGCTCGGACGGCGGGCCGGCCCCCGTCACGGGATCGACGACGTCGAGGAAGAGCACGGACGTCGACCGGCGGTCCGGCTCGCCCTCGGACGCCGCGCGGCTGACCGCGCGAGGGTCGGTGACGCGGCCCGCGAGGACCGTCGTGCCGTCCTCCTCCGTGCGCCACACGGCGAGGCCCGTGGGGGACAGGCCGTCCCAGCTCCAGTCCCGGTCGAGCGTCAGCCGGACGGCGACCAGCCAACGGTCGACGAGCTCGGCCTCGCTGCCGAGCGTCAGGCTTCCACGGTCGGGGGACAGGAGGTGCGAGAGTCGCGAGGAGCAGGAGAGCAGGGTGCGGGTCCCCGCGCGCCCCGACAGCGTCATGCCCTGCTGAGCCAGCCGCAGGGCGGCCGCGAGGCGCACCGCAGCACTCGGCTCGCCACCGCGGGGTGGCGCGACGAGCACCGCGGCGAGCGGGGGGACACCGGGCGCGGGCAGGAGCAGTGCAGACTCGTCGACCGCGGGCTGGCGGAGCGTCCAGGAGGTGGGGCTGCCGATGCGGGCGGCCTGGTTGCCGTAGTACTCCAGGTGCGCGTCCCGCCGGGTGAGGTCCGGCCGGGGGAGCTGCCCGACGAGCGCGGGATCCTCCGCCTCGCTGCGGTCCATCGCCGGGTCGGGCCGCGCGACCGGAGTCGCCTCGAGGAACACGTCCCGGCTCGTGGGCAGGACGATGTCGCCGTCGTCGCTCGGCGGTGGCAGCTGGTCCACCGAGGTCACGTCGACGAAGCGACAGATCACCTGGAGCGGTGCCTCCGGGTCCTCGGGGAAGCGCCGGACCACAGGGCCGCCGAAGAGCGGCTGACGCGGCGAGACGGTGCCGGGGAGGTTGGCGGGGTCGCCGTCGGTCATGGCCACCGTGAAGTCGAGGCGGACCATGGTGACGTCGGTGTCGACGACGTGGGGCTCGCGGCCCGGCCCGTCCGCCGTCGCCGCGGCGAGCAGGGCGGCCCGTCGCGCGTCGAGGTCCCCCGGGAGGAACAGGGCGTCGGGAGCGCCGATCGTGGGACGCGAGACGTTGAGGACGACGCGGCGCTGGCCGGCCACCTCGAGCTGCCTCGCCGGGACGAGGTCGCGTGGAGGGACGAAGCGGCGGAAACGGAGCTGTGCCACCCCGTGCCGCGCCGCCCCGAGCGCGTGGGCCTCGACCGGGGGCCCGCCGCCGGTGAGGTCCACGCCACGGACGCGGAACTCGTACAGCCCGCCGTAGCGCAGCGGGACGGCCGAGACCGGGTCCGGGACGAGCGCAGGCACGGGTCCGCCGCCTCCGGCCAACGCCCTGCGCAGCTCGTCCCCGCCGAGCAGGGAGCCGCCCGACCAGCGTGCCGCCTCCGGCGTCATCCAGGCCTGCTCCTCCGTCGCGCCGCCCGCGAGCGGCTGGTGGCGCTGCACGGTGGGCGGCGTCTCGACCGACAGGTCGCCGTCGAACCGGCCCAGCGGGACGTCCTCGAGGGTGAGCTCGCCGGCGGCGCGCACCAGGGACACCCAGGGAGCGTCGTCGTCGGCACCTGCCTCGCGCACGTCCACGCGCCAGCCCATGACGCCGAGCGGGGCGTCGCGGCTCGGCTGGCCGGCCGCGCCGTTGCGAGGGTCCTCCGCGAACTGGCGGTTCATCCACTCCAGCAGCTGCTCGTCGTCCCAGCCGAGCCGCACGCCCCCGTCGCTGACGGGGCGCAGCGGAACGGCACCGTGCGAGACCCGGTGGGGGTCGTGGCGGTCGGGTTGTGTCGCGTGGACGACCTTGGCGAAGCCGTCGGAGTAGGCCTCGGCCTCCGCGAAGAGCAGGTCGTAGGACCCGGCGGGAGGCGTCTGCCGCACCGGGAAGAGCACCGCTGCCAGCAGCTGCCGCGCCGCGCCGTCCGGGAGCCTGGGCACCCGTGCCGCGTAGAGACGGAGCAGGTCGGGCGTCGTCGTCGCGGCGGTGGCCAACGGTGAGCCCGCGGCGGCCTCCACCCAGAGGAAGGCGCCGTCGTCCAGGCTCGTCCCCTCCGGCAGGTCGACGGTGACCTCGTGGACGAGGCCGACGGCGTGGGCGAGGAGCGGCTGACGCAGCGCCCGGCCGAGGATCTCGTTCCAGCGCAGGCCCGGGCGGGGTGGGGGCGGCGTCGGGCGCTTGGCGGGGTCGAGCGCATCGCGCATGGCGCAGGCGTAGCGGTGGGAGTCGACGAGGTAGGAGCTGCCGAGCCGGGACGCGCCCGCGGCCTGGAGGTACCCCTCGGTGGCGACCTTGTACACGCGCAGGCGCCCGGTGCCCGGGTCCGCCGGGGGGACGGACGGGTCGACCGGCAGCCGCCGGCCGAGCGCCTCCAGCACCGGTCGCGCCGTGGCCACCGGGCCGAGTGACGGCGTGGCGAGCAGCTCTCCCGCGCCCGGGGTGGGGAGGTCCTCGAGGGTGGGCAGCAGCCGCACCTCGACGGGCAGGGCGAGGTCGCAGAAGGCGGCGACGTCCGGGACGAGGGGAGCGAGCGGGTCCCGCGTGGGGGCGCACAGGATGCGGAGCACGAGCCGGCGACCCTCCACGCGCTGCGGGAAGGTCATCAGCGAGAGTCGGACGTCGTCGGCGGTCATGGTGCCTCCTCGTCACAGGGCCTCGGCGGCGAGCAGGTACGGGTTGCCGAGCGCGAAGGCGGCGAACGTCGGCATCCCCAGCTGGATGTCCGTCTCCGCGTGGACCTTCGCCTCACCGGAGAAGACCCACCCGAGGGTCGCCTCGAGAACCACCTCGGCCTCGAGGTGGAAGTTGACCTCCTCGGTGTGCTGATCCTGCTCGTCCTTTCCCCGCCGCGGGCTGCACATGCACTCGAAGCCGATCGCGACGCCCGCCAGGCCGTCGAGGATGTCGGCCTGTCCCTCGAACTGGTACTTGAGGCCGTAGTGGACCTCGTTCTTGATCTCGAGCACGTGGAGCGTGGCGACGGAGAGCTCGGCCGCGAAGGCCTTGAAGTCCGCACCGAGGTAACCCACGAAGCCACCCTGGAGCTCGAACTCGTGGCTCTCCTTCCGCGGCTGGAAGTACTGGCCGACGCCCGGGTCGGCGCCGGTGACGTACTCGTACGTGAGCTTGAGCGCCCCACCGCCCCAGATCGGGCCGATGATCGGGACGAGGAGCTTGCCGCCGATCTCGAACTTGAGGCCGTGGACGAGGTTGGTCTCGCGATGGACGCTCTGCTCGAGGTGGTCGATCCGCAGGAAGATGCCGATCTTGGCCTTGATCTTGCCGCCACCGAAGTCGGCCCAGCCCTTCGCGGGCTCCAGGTCCCACCGGTCGTCGTCGTGGGGCGGGGTGACCTTGGGCTTCGTGCCGACCGGGAGGTCGAACTCCTTGCCGAAGTAGACCGGCGAGAAGGCTCGCTCGGGTCGCTCGCCGACGCTGCCCGGCGCCTCGCTCGCGTCGGTGGTCGGCGGCAGGGAGAGGCTGCGCATGATGTCCATGAAGGACTGGGCGGTCCCGAGCGCGCCGCTGAACTCGACGACGACGTCCTCGACGTCGTCCACGCGGTCCGACCCGGCCCGCAGGACGCCGGCGGTGGTGCAGAAGCGGCCGAAGATCTCGTAGTCGGTGGTGATGCAGAGCTGCCCGAGCTCGAGGGACCAGTGCCGGGTGGGCTCGCGCGTGTCGATCGCGAGCCGGAGGCGGGCGCGCCGCTCGTCGAGGCCGCGGTACTCGAGCCGCATGGCGGCGTTCGGCCCCTTCGCGTCCAGCGGGATCTCGCGCCAGGCGCCACCGCCGGGGACCTCGACGTCCACGCCGCCGCCGCCGGCCGACAGGAGCCGGAGGTGTCCCGGTTCGGGGACCTCCAGTGCGGTGCCGGCCAGGGCGACGCACACGTCCTGCGGCGGCATCGCGCCGGCGTGGTTGGCGAGCGCGAACTGGTCGGCGAATAGGGGCGCCCTGCCCGGTGTGATCCTCGTGTCTCCCGCGGCGACCTTCGGGTCCGGGACGAGCAGCCGGTGCGCGTCGCTGGCGTGCAGGATCGCGTAGTCCGTCTGCGGCTGGGCGGCCAGCAGGTCCGCGGCCTCCCGGAGGTAGCGGTCATCGCCCCGGCCGGTGAGCGGCACGGTCTCGCCCGGGTGGAGCCGTCGGTGCGCGACCGCTGCCGGGTCGCGGCGGACGACCGCCCAGTCACCCCGCACCGGCAGCACGGGCATGCCCCGCAGGACACCGGCCAGCAGCGGCCCGGGCCCGGCCCACTCGATGCCGAGCGCGGTGCCCCGGAACAGCTGCCCCGACCGCGCGACGTCCACGGCGGCGTCGAGCCGGCCGAAGCACCCGCCGCGTCCCGTGCCCGGCGAGGGCTGCAGGAGCAGGTCGAGGACGGCGGCGTCGGTGACACCCTGCGGGCGCGGGTCGAGCTCCACCCAGCCGTGCACGTCGTGGACCGGGGTGAGCTCGCCGAGGCCGTCGACCTCGGCCATCGCGTCGAACCGCACGGCTCGGAACCGGGTGCCGCCGGGGCCGACGGCGGTCTCCGGGAGCTCCCGGATGCCGCGGACCGACCGGAGCGCCCGGAAGACGCCGAGCTCGGGCTGGGTCTGCAGGGTGGGGTAGTCGACCAGCCCGTCACCCGCCGGCTGCCACCCGCTGTCGGACCGCCACACGGCACCGGCACGGGAGCGGCGCAGCGTCACCTGCCGGACCAGCGGGATCCGGAACGGGTGGCACATGCTGGTGATCTGCACGACCTCCAGGGTCGTCCGTCCGACCAGGGCCTGGAACCGGACCTCGCTGACGTTGCTGCCGACGGCCAGCGGGTGCCCGGGGCGTTTGGTGGGGTCCAGCCAGGCGCTCATCACGCTGTTCCCGTGACCCGCGACGTCGACGCCCTGGACGGGGACCCGCGGCGAGGTCGCGCCGGCGAGTGCGGAGAAGGTCGTGTTGAACGTGTCGTCGAACGGGGCTCCCAGCGCACTGAAGACTTGACCCGAGTCGTGCCCCAGCCGGAGCTGGTGTGCCGTGCCGGGGATGGACGGCGTGGCGGCGTCCGGCCCGCGATCCTCGCCGTCGCTCGTGGCACGCAGCCGGAGCTGCCACTGCGGCTGCAGCCCGCTCTCCTCGGCCATCCCCTCCGGCGGGACGAGCTCGACACTTCCACCCCCTTCGGCAGCGGCGTCGAGGCGGGCGACCGCCCGCATCCCGAACGGCAGGCTGAGGAGAGCGTTCAACGGGGTCTCGTCGAAGCCGGCGACGAGGGCCTGCGCCACGGTGGGTGGGTCGACGGGCACGGGCTGCTCCGTAGCCTGCATGAGGCGCTGCGGACCGCCGTCGCCGAGGGGCGCCAGCTGGTCGGGGAACGGGTCGGCGGCGGCGGGCTGCACGAGGTTGCCGAGCGGTTCGTTGAGGAATCCGGGCAGCAGGAGGAGGTCGGTGTACCGCAGCGCCTGGGTGAGGCGTGTGCCGTCGAGACGGAGCGGTTCGGACGCATCGGCCTCCTCCGTCCGTGCTCCCGGGTGGAGGCTCACGCCGAGGAAGTCGGCGCCGCCCGAGACGTCGAGGAGGTGGCAGCGTGCCGGGTCGTGGCCGCGCACGCGGCCCGGGCGGTAGTACCTGTCCAGGGCGCGCCGCGCCTCCGGCTCGGGGGGATCGGCGCGGACCGTGCCGGTGCCGCCGAGAAGACGGCGGCCACGGACGGGCAGGCCGAAGGCCACCTCCGGGGGCGCGTCCTCGTGGCGCCAGTCGGCCGCCGCGACCAGCTCGGCGCCGCGGACGTCGGCAGGCTCGCGGTCACCTCCGGTCCACGGAAGGACGTCGCTCGCGTAGGGGTGAGGCAGGACCGGCACGACGGAGTCCATCGCCAGCCCGCAGGTGATCCAGCCGGCCGCCAGCGTGGCGGGCCCCTCGCCGCGGGCCGACTCGAGCACCAGGCTCGTCACGCCCGTGGTGCGCACCAGCGCGTTGTCGAGCATGAAGCTGCGTCGCTGCGCGGCGAGGTCCGGTGCGAGCGTCGACGCGTGCAGGACCACCGCCCGCGAGCTGCCGTCCCAGAGGTCGAGGACCGTGGCCGCGCCCTTGACGACGAGCGGCCCGGCCGCCGTACGCGGGGCCCCGAGCACGGCGCGGAACGGCGCGCCGACCCTGGTGATGGTGTCGACCGCCGGTGCGTCCGGCTGCGCCAGGCTGGTCACCTCGAGGGAGCTCAGCCCCGTGGCGCGCAGGCGGACCTCGGCGGCCGCGTCGGTCCGGTCCGCGGGAGCGTGCCAGGCGGCCTCGAGCCACTCCTCGCCGGGGAGCCGCTCGGGTGGTGTGCCCGCGAACCACAGCTCACCGGTGCGGACCAGGAGCTGTGACTCGCTCAGGGGCACCCGGACGGGCGAGCCCGAGTCCTGCACCACCTCGGTACGGAGGTCGAGGCCCGCTCCCAGGCGCAGGTGCACCGCCGGTGTCCCGCTGACCGCGCCCAGGGTGTCGGGGCCGACCGCTCCGCTCGCGCGTGCCACCGGGAAGGCCAGGGCGGCCTCGATGACGCTGGCGCTCCCGTCGAGCTGCCAGGTCGGGCCGCGCAGCGGCCCGGCGTCGAGAGGCGACGGGCCGGGGTCGAGGGGGAGCACCATCGCTCCGAGCGCAGCGTCGTAACGCAGCGGCGCACCCGGGACGGGGGGCAGGGTGGCGGCCGCCTGGCCGACGGACAGGACGAGGTCGCCGGCCAGTGAGAGGGACGCGCCCTGCTGGGTGAGGTCGAGGACGATCTCCTGCGGGGCGCTCAGCCCGCAGGCGCGCGCCGCCTCCCCGGCACCGGGTTCCGCAGCACTCGCGCTCGCCTGGCTGAGCGTGGCCTGCACCCGGAGCTGGGTGTCGCTGTCGACGCGCACGACTGCCGGGGCAGGGCCTTCACCGAAGGGCCGGCTGCCGCCCAGCCGGCCACCCGTCACGTCGATGCCGAACCAGGCGTCGGACGGCGCGGCCGGGTCGAACATCGCCGCGCGCAGCCACACCGCTGCAGGGGCCAGCTCGAAGCCGCGCCGGCCGCCGTCTCCAAGCGGTGTGAAGGCGACCAGCGGCTCGTCCGGCCGGCCGACGGCCACGGACGCGCGGGTGATGAGCGTGGTCACCGTGGACTCGTAGACGTCGAACCACACCGGCCGCACCGTGGTCTCCGGGAAGGGGCCCAGAGTGTGGCTCGGTCGCCGGCCGCGCGCCCACGCAGGCAGGGCGTGGGGAGTCAGCCCGGCCGGGCCCTCATGGGTACGCCGAAGGACCAGCGTCCTCGGAAGGTCCAGCTGGTCAGCCTCGGCGAGCAGCGCCCTGAACGTCTGGAGCCGGAAGGTGTCGAGCATCGACCCGGCGTCCGGCCACGGGCGCAACGGCGACGTCGGGAGCTGCATCTGCGACTGGGTCTGGCCGTGACGCAGCGCGGCGACCACGGCCCTGTCGACGTCCTCGAGCCGGTCGCTGCCCGCGCCGGAGAAGACGGAACCGGCAAGCGTCACCAGCGGTTCGAGGAGCGGACTGTCAGCCATGTGCAGGCCCCACTGTCGCGTCGTAAGACTCGAAGCGTCCGCCCTGTATGGGGAGCAAACTACCGCTCTGGGACGACGGCGTCTACGAGCTGTCCCCGCGACGTTCAGCGAGGGGAGCGGGAGCGGGGGCGCCGTCGTCAGGAGCCGACGGCGTAGCGGAGGTAGACCGTGCCGTCCGCGAAGCGGCGGTCCTCGAGCAGCGACAGCTGGAGCCGCTGGGAGGGGAGGGCACGCAGGCCACCGCCGATGGTGAGGGGGCTGAGGACGAGGTGCAGCTCGTCGACCAGCCCGGCGGCGAAGGCGTGCGCGGCAAGCGTGGGACCGAAGACGCTGAGGTCTCCCGCCGACTCCGCCTTGAGGCGGCGCACGGCTTGGGCGTCGAAGCGAGGCTCGAGCCGGGTGTGCGAGGTGGCGACCTCCGTCAGCGTCGTCGAGTAGACGACCTTGTCGACGCGCTGCCACCACTGGGCGAAGTCGCCCGCGTGCCCGTCCGCGCCGGCGAGGGCCGGATCGGTCTCCCACACCGACATCACCTCGTAGGTGCGCCGACCGTAGAGCTCGGTGCCGATGCGCTCCTGGAACGCGTTGAGGAACTCGAAGACGTCGGGTGACGGTTCGGCCCAGTCGTGGTCGCCGTCGGGATCGGAGATGAAGCCGTCGAGCGAGCAGATCGGCACGTAGAGGAGCTGTCCCATGCCGGTGTGGACCGTGGTCGACGGCGGAACTCATCTGCCGCCGTCGGCGTACCGAGCGGCGATGGTGCGGACGGCCTCGTCGACCACCTGCTCGACGCGTTCGGTGCTCACCTCCCAGCCCGGTACCAGGAGCGTCGGCCAGAAGACGTAGTTGGAGATCATGCCCAGGAACTGGGTGGCTGCGAGGTCCGCGTCCTCGACCTGGACCGTTCCCGCCTCGTGCTCGGCCAGCAGGTAGCTGCGCACGGACTCGAAGTAGGGCATCTTCCCCTGCGAGAACTGCGCATCGGCCAGCTCGGGGAATCGCGGCAGCTCTGCGATGACGATGCGGAACAGATCGGTCATCTGCGGGCGGCTCAACAGCTCCGCGTAGCGGCGGCCGAGGGTGGTGAGCCCGTCGACGACGTCGCCTGCCGGCGGCGGATCCTCCCCGTCGGCGGTCGCCCAGGACTCGGTGACCATGGCGTCGAACAGGGCGGCCTTGGTCGGGAACTGCTTGAACAACGTGGCCCGCGAGACTCCCGAGCGCTCCGCGATCCGCGCCAGCGAGGTCCGGTCGTAGCCCATCTCGAGGAAGAGTGCGGTCGCGGCCGCCAGGATCAGGGCGCGCTTCTCCCGGGCGATGCGCTGGTGGTAGGTCGTGACGGCCCGGCTCATGGCGCGAGCATACGAGGTGAGTGGCTTGACTCACCATGCCGCCCGTCCTACGGTCGCATCAGTGGTGAGTCGCCTGGCTCACCACCTGATGGTTGTCGGGTCGCGACTGCACCCCGGTCAGGCAACCGCGAACCGAGGGAGCACCTGATGAACCGCTTCGACGACCAGACCGTGCTCGTGACCGGTGGGGCCGGTGGGCAGGGATCGAGCCATGTCCGCGCCTTTCACGCCGAGGGGGCGAACGTGGTGATCGGCGGCATCGACGCCGGACGGGGCGCCGCTCTCGCGGACGAGCTCGGGAGCCGCGCTCACTTCACCCGCCTCGACGTCACGGACGAGGGCTCGTGGTCCGCCGCTGTGGGTGCGGCCGAGAGCGTCTACGGCACCCTGGACGTGCTGGTCAACAACGCAGGCGTGCAGAATCCGCCGGTGCCGATCGAGAGCACGGACCAGGCCACCTGGTCGCGCATCCTCGACGTCAACCTCACCGGCACCTTCCTCGGGATCAAGGTCGCCGCACCCGCTCTCCGACGTGCCGCGGGCGGAGCCATCGTCAACATCGGCTCGACGATGGGCCTGGGCGGCACGGCGCACTACGCGCCGTACGTCGCCAGCAAGTGGGCCGTGCGAGGTCTCACGCAGACGGCAGGACTCGAGCTCGGCCGGGACCGCATCCGCGTGAACGCCATCCACCCGGGCGTGATCGCGACCCCCTTCATCCACGAGCCGGCGGCCGGCGCCACCGCGGCGATCGCCGACTTCTACTCACCCGAGCCGTTCGCCATCCCTCGCCTCGGAGAGCCGGCCGACGTCACCCGGCTCCTCCTGTTCCTCGCCTCGTCGGAGGCGTCGTTCATCACGGGGTCGGAGTACGTCATCGACGGCGGACTCCTCCTCGGTCCCGCCCTGCAGGCCGCGGTCGCATGAGCAGGCAAGACACGGCTGGGGAAGGGGATCTCCGCCGACCTGCCCGCCCGCGCGACCCCTGTCAATGACCCGGACGAACGTCGGGCTGTGCTGGCGGAGATCGTCGCGGACCTCAACCAGCCCCACGACCCGGGCACCATCCGGCCGACTCGGCTCGAGGACTGGGCGGACAGCCGGCTGATGCGGATCGACTTTCCTGGTCGGCCGTGATCGCGCAGCCCTCCCGGGGTGCACGACGGCCCGGTCACACCGCGACGACCGGGCCGTCGCCCGTCAGTCCGTCGCCCGGCGCATCCGCACCGCTCCCGCGCCCGCTCCGAGCAGCAGCAGGACGGCGACGGCGAGGAGTCCGACTTCCACGCCCGTGCTGGGAAGGTGGCCGCCTCCCGGCCGGACCGGGGGACCGGACGGCGCCGAGGTGGGCTCCCCGGTGGGGCCGGCGGTCGGCTCCTCGGTGGGCTGCTCGACGACCCCATCGATCGTGACGTCCACGCCCACGGTCACCGGCTGGGCACCGGGGTTGTCGGTGACGTGGGTGGCCTCGTTGGTGAGGACGTCGCCGTTGCTCAGGCTCCCGTCGTCGTCGACCGTCACCTCGTACCGGACCGTGACGGGGGCAAGCGATGCGCCGGCGTAGTCGAAGCAGACGACGTTGCCGTCCGCGACGATGCCCTCGCCGGAGTCGTGGTTGACGAGCGTCTGACCCGAGGTGCCGTCAGCGTTCTCCGCGCCGACCGTCAGCGGACCGTCCACCGGCCCGGTGACGTTGTCGTAGGCCACGTAGAACTCGTAGTTGCCCTCCGTGTCGTCCTGCCCGCGGAACGCGATGAGCTGGACGTCGTAGGTGCTCTCCGGGTCCTCGACCAGCTGGACGTCGTCGTACTCGACGACGATCGCGCTGCCGGCCTCGGTGTCGCCCGCCTCGGCGACGGTGACGCCCCTGTTCGTCGCCTCGTCGTAGACGATCTCCATGTCCTGCCACAGCATGGCCAGCAGGTTGTTCGGTGCCTGCGGGTCGGGCAGCGTCTGGGGCAGCCACGGCTCACCGTCGCCGTGCGTCGCCGCGTCGAAGACAACCAAGCCGTCGTCGGTCAGCCACATCTCGTCGTAGTCCACCCCGTAGAAGCTGAACGGGGCCCCCGCGCCGACGCTGAACGCCACCGAGTCCCCGACGATCTCGGGGTTGGTGACGAAGCCGTACTCCTCGAGGTCGACGTAGCTGCCGTCCTCCGACAGCGGGTTCACGCACAGCGGGTCGGCGTCGTTGCGCGTGATGACGTACTGGCCCTCGACGCCGGCCGGCGTCGGCGCGATGCCCTCCCACGTGAGGACGCCGTCGGTGACGATGGCGCCCTCCGTGGCGGAGCCCTCGACGTACGTCATGCCCTCCGGGATGGCGTCGGTGATGGTGTAGGCGAGGTCCTCGGCGGTGACGTTGGGCTGCACGGTGAGCTCGTAGGTCACGGTGTCACCCGGCGCGGCCGTCTCGACGTCGGCAGTCTTGGTGACATCGTCGGCGTACCGGTTGAGGTCCACGGGGATGATGCCGATGTCGCCCGGGGACTGGGCCGAGGAGCCGAGGCTGAGCGCGCCGTACCAGCGCTGACCGGCCTCGATGGCCGGCTCGTCGTAGAACACGCGCAGGTCGAACGGCTCGCCGACGGGTTGCGCCTGCGGGCCCTCGACCCACAGGTTCCCGGCGTCGCCGGTGACGACGGCGGTCCCCAGGGTGAGGGTGTCGACCGCGTCCTCGTCCGAGGACTGCCAGTTCTGGACCACCACCCACCAGGTACCGGGCTCGGGCGCGGCGAGGTCACACCTCTCGTCGGATCCGAACGACGCGCTCACGCACTGCGCGGTCTCCTCGCCCGGGGTGTCGCCGGGCCCGACGAAGAGGTCGATGTCCTGGGCGGTCGCGTCGGTGACCTCCACGACGAGGCGGCTCGCGCCCTCCGGGACCTCGACGTGGACCACCTCCACGCCCTCCGGGCCGTCGAAGGGGTCGTAGCTGGTCGGGTCCTGGGGGAGGGCGAGGTCTTGCGTCTCGGCCGGCGTGAGGCCGGCGACGTCGACGCTCAGGTCGGTGATCTCGATCGCCCGCAGGTCCTCCACGAGCTGCGAGCCCGCGTCGCGGCGGGTGTCGATGACGACCTCGGCCGGCAGCACACCGGTCGAGGGCAGCACGGCGACCGGCAGGCCCGCCGTCGAGACGTCCCCGTCCGACGGCGTGAGCGTCACCCGGCCGAACTGCCAGGTGCCGGTGCTCGCGCCGCGCACGTCGGCGGTCACGGTGATCTCCTGCGTCTCGCCCTCGGCGAGGGTGAAGGTCGCGGGCTCGACCGACAGCTCGACGTCCGGCGAGGACTCGACGCTCGCCGTCCACTCGACGGTGCCGTCCGCGGCTCCGGTGAGAGTGCGGGTCCACGTGCAGTCCTGGAGGCACTGGCTGGAGGCCATGCTCGCGATGTTCAGGGTGGCGGGGTCGCCGCCGAGCCGGGGGTCCGCGGCCTCGTAGTCCGCCAGCGTCTCGTCGAGGACGAGCCCCGCGTTCGCCGCGGCGTCCAGGTCGATCCGGCCCGATCCCATGTCGAACGGGTCGGCCGGGGTGGAGCCGTCCTCCTTCGTCACGGCCGTCGTCGCCGTCGTCATGAGGGCGGACTGGATCTCCGCCGGCGTCCACTCCGGCTCGAGCACCTTGAGGAGTGCTCCGGCACCGGCCACGTGCGGGCTGGCCATCAAGGTCCCGGAGGAGAAGCCCCACTGCGGGGCGACCTCAGCCTCAGCGGTGGACGCGCCGAAGGCGGCGAGGATGTCGACGCCGGGTGCGGTGACGCTCGGGGAGATGAGGTCCATCGCGCGGTTCGGGCCGCGGCTGGAGAAGTCGGCCGTGACGTCCCCCTTCGCCGGGTCCTCGGACAGGGTGGCGCCGGCGATGGTGCCGGTGTGGCCGGTGCCCTCGGCCAGCCACTCCCGCAGCGAGACGGCGTCGTCGTCGGTGATGTGGACGGCGGGGAGCTCGTGCGCGTCACCGACGAGCGCGTCCCCACTCTCCTCGTCGTTCGCGAGGATCATTCCCCCGGCGCCCGCGTTGGAGACGACCTCGCCCATCTCCAGCCGGTCGGTGAAGCCGCGTTCACAGATGACGATCTCGCCGTCGAAGGTGCGGTTCCGGAAGATCCCCGGCTCACACCACGGGTTGCCGTAGTCTCCCGCGTCGACGATCGGCGCCGGCCCGTAGCCGGCGGTGAACCCGAGCCCGGCGAGGTCGGCAAGCTCGGTGCCGTCCGCCCGGGTGAGGTCGGTGACGGCGTTCAGGTAGGAGCGGTCGTGCGTGGTCGCACCAGCGGTGGTGATCCACGGGATGTCCGCTGGCGTGCCGATCGTCTCCGACCACGGGCCGTCGTTGCCGGCAGCCGTCGCGACGAAGACGCCGGCGGCGCGGGCGGCGAGGAAGCCGAGGGAGTCCGGGTCCGACCACGCGGCCGAGGGATCCCACCCACCGATCGAGTAGTTGATGACGTCGACACCGTCGGCGATGGCCTGGTCGATGGCAGCCGTCGTGGCAGCCATCGAGCAGCCCTCGACGTCGCAGACGTCGTAGGAGATGAGGTTGGCGTGGGGGGCGACACCCGAGATCCTGCGGGTGGTGCTGATGCCTGACGGACCGTTCACGACGGCGTCGACCTGGCTGCCGGCGACGGTGCTGGCGGTGTGGCTGCCGTGCCCGTCGGTGTCGAACGGGCCGTCGCCGGAGAAGTCCCACGCACCGATGAGCTTGTCGTTGCAGGCGAACCGCTCGTCGTACTGGTCGGCGTTGGCCGGGTCGCACATGCCGAGGTAATTCCCGGTGCCCAGCGGGTTCGTGTGGTCATGGCCGTCACCGCCGCCGGCGACGGGCACGGTGTCCGCGAAGGAGGGGTTGGACGGGTTGATGCCCGTGTCGAGGATGCCCGCGACGATCCCTTCGCCCCGTGTGCCGTCGACCCCGGTGGCGGTCCCGTCCCACAGGGCGGGCGCATCGATCCACGCCGGGCCGTTGTCCGTCTGCAGCTCGCGTCGGACGTCGACGACGACGGAGGTCACCTCGGGCAGCCCGGCGACGGTCGCGGCCTCGTCGGCCGTCAGGCGGACCGCGAGACCGTTGAGCGCGTAGGCGTAGGTGAAGTCGACGGTCGGCGCGTGGCCGATCTCCCCGGCGATCCGGTCGCGGAGATCGTCCTGCTCGTCCTCGAGGTGGGCGGCGTACCGGCGCACCGGCGCGGCGGCCGGGTCGAGCCGACCACCCGCCGCAGGCCGCGTGGCCCTCAGCCGCTCGATCCCGCCGGAGTAGGTGGCGACCGCCGGGTCGGCGAGCTGGACGATGTACCGCTCGGCGGTCGACGCCGAGCCGAGGCGCAGCACCGTCCCCTTGTCGCCTCCTCGCGGAAGGGACATGGAGCCGGAGACCTCCACCGCCTCGAGCCCACCCCTGGGCTTCCCGGTGCCGACGGCGTCGGAGGGACTGGCGCTGGCCGCTGGGAGGAGGCCCAGCGCGAGCGCGGACACGACGAGGGACGCAAGAAGCCGGGGTCGCGCAGCGGACACGGGCTCACCCACCTTTGGGAGAAGAAGGACCCCGGTTAGCCCGAGTGAGCCATGTCTAGTGGTTCGGCGGGGTCCGGTCAACGGGTGTCGCGGAAATTCCTGGGGTCGTCACCCGATCGCTCCCTGACGCGCCCTCGACGAACGACAGGACGTCGCTGCTGCTCACCCGAGCCCGACGGCGGAACGTGCCTGCCGCCGTCGGGCTCGGTCCACCGTGGTCAGTTGAGCGCGCGGGTCGACTCGGGGATCACGCCGTCGGCGTAGAGGCTCTTGGCGACGTCCTGCAGCGCGGTGAGCGCGACGCGCTGGGTGGTGGGTCCGTAGGAGATGCGGGCGACGCCGAGGGCCTCGTACTCGGCGGCGGTGAGCGCGCCCGGGAGACCGATGACGCTGACCTTGCGCTCGCCGATGCCCTCGACGAGCTGGCGGGTGACGTCGGCGTCGAGGGGGCCGGGCACGAAGACGATGTCGGCGCCCGCGTCGAGGTAGGCGCGGCCGCGCTCGATGGCGTCGGCGACGGACTCCTCGAGGGGGCGGTCACCTCCGCGCACGAAGGCGTCGGTGCGGGCGTTGAGCGAGAACGGCACTCCCTCGGCCTCTCCGGCGGCGACGACGGCCTCGACGCGCGCCGCCGACTCGGCGAGCGGGCGCAGGCGGTCCTCCATGTTGGCACCGACGATGCCGACGCCGATGGCGCGACGGGTGGTCTCGCCGGTGTCCTCGTAGCCGTCGTCGAGGTCGGCGGTGACCGGGACGTCGCCGGCCGCGTCGACGATGCGGCCGACCATGTCGAGGGTGAGGTCGAAGGGGATGGTGCCGTCCGGGTAGCCGAAGGTGGCGGCGATCGAGTGGCCCGCCGTGGCGATCGCCCTGGTCTCGGGCAGGGCGAGGACCGCCTTCGCCGAGACGACGTCCCAGACGTTCACCACCCGCAGGATCTCGGGCGCCGCGTGCAGGGCGGACAGGGTGCGGGCGCGGTCGGCGGGGGACGTGGTGGGCTCGCTCGAGCTCTGGGAGGTCATTCGGCCACGCTAGCGGGTGGGGGAAGAGCGGGAAGGGCGCTCCCGGCGGACGGTCGTGTGCTTCGATCTGGCCATGAGGATCGCTGTGGCCGGTGGGACCGGTGTCGTGGGCACGCACGTCGTCGAGGCGGTGTCCGGCGCGGGGCACGAGCCCGTGGTGATCGCCCGCTCGCGTGGCGTGGACCTGACCACCGGCGCGGGACTGGACGACGCGCTCGACGGGGTGTCCGCCGTCGTCGACGTCAGCAACGTGACCACGCTGTCCCGGCGCACCGCCGAGCGATTCTTCGTCCGCGTGAGCGAGAACCTCCTCGCCGCCGCTCACCGGGCCGGGGTGCGGCACCACGTGCTCCTGTCGATCGTGGGGGTCGACCGGTCACCGCTCGGGTACTACCGCGCGAAGCTGCGGCAGGAGGAGGTGGTTCTCGCCGGGCCCCTACCGGCGACGGTGCTGCGCGCGACCCAGTTCCACGAGTTCGTCGACCAGTCGTTGGCGCGGGTGCCCGGGCCGGTGGCCGTGGTCCCGCGGATGCGGATGCAGCCGGTGGCCGCGTCAGAGGTGGCGGCGCACCTCGTGGAGATCGCTCTCGGGGAGCCGCAGCGGCGGGCCGCCGACCTCGCGGGGCCGCAGGTGCACGAGTTCGCCGACCTCGCCCGGGAGGTGACGGCGGCTCGGGGGCTGCGTCGTCCGGTCCTGCCGGTCCGGGTGCCGGGCGGTGCGGGGCGGGCGATGTCGGACGGGTCGCTGCTGCCGGCGGAGGACGGGCCGCGTGGGCGGATCACCTTCCGGGAGTGGCTGGACGCCGACGTCCGTTAGGGCGCGTGCTCGGGTGCTCGGAGACAGATGCCTGCTCGGGGGCGCACCTACGCCTGGACCGCGGGCGTCGATCGCTGGACCACCGGCGCGAGGATCACGAGCGCGGCTGCGGCGAGCACGTGCCAGACGGCGTGTCCCTGCCAGAGGCTGCCCGGCACACAGAGCGGCCCGCCGGCCCGTGACAGCGTCCCGACGATGCCGCCGACGGCGAGCAGTGACACTGCCCAGCCGATCGGCCGGCGTGCTGACGTTTGGGCACGGGCGCGGGCCAGGGCCAGCACGACGGTGAGCGCCGCCACCACCACCTGGGCCAGGTCACCCGCGCGAGGAGCCGCGAGGATGAGCGGGACGAGGGCCAGGGTCGGCAGCGCCCACCACCACCACAGCCGCGGGCGTCCGGTGAGTGCGGCGGCGGAGTCCGCCGCGACGAAGGCGAGCGTCGCGAGGAGCGGGAGGTCGTGGACCAGGTCGGAGTACGCCGCGTCCGGCCCGTGCTGGTAGAACGACCCGATGCCGATACCCGCCACGAGAGCGGGATAGCCGAGTGGCCGGCGCGGGCGACGGTGCCGCACCGCGATGACCATCCCGGCGAGGACGAACGCGAGGCTGCTCACCGCGGCGACCGGCTCCTGGAGCAGGCCGTCGGCGAGCGGCTCGCACGTCACCGGCTCGACGCCGCCCAGGACTGGCGCACGGTGCCCGGGCTGCGCCGTCGCGAGCGGCGCAGCTGGACGAGGATCCCGACGGCGGCGAGCACCAGGTGTCCGACGTACCAGGCCGGGTGGTGCGCCGGGGAGAGCTCGGCGCCGACGAGCGACTCGACGTCGAGCATGTCCAGCAGCACCATGAGGCCGGCAACGGTGATGCTCGCGCCGGCGAACGCGCTGAGGACGATGAGCACGAGCTCGGGCAGGTTGGTGACGATCGCGAGCAGCGCGAGCACCACCCCGACGACGAGCCCCGCCGTGGTGAGCACCCACGGCTGCTCGGCGCCGACGGCGGCAGCGACCGTCTGCCCCAGGACGAAGCCCATCGCCCCGAACCCGAGGATCACGGCGACGGCGTAGAACAGGTAGGCCAGCGCCGCCAGCACCAGCGCGCCGACGATCGCGCCGGCCCACCCGGCGACGGTGCCCAGGTACTCCTGGCCCGTCAGCTGCGTCACCGCGACGGCGCCGAGCCCGAAGCCGATGAAGGCGCCCCAGAGCGCGAGCAGGATCCGCAGTGCGCCGCTGCCGCGGAAGCACAGCAGCAGACCCAGCAGCACGGCGAGCACTCCGGTGATGACCTCGGTCATGGGTGCCTCTCCTCGCGCAGGACCATGGTGTCCATCCTGCGGGACGGCGGTGGCGGGCGCAGGCCGGCGCCGCCTACATGGCCACCGACCAACGTGAGGTGGCCCGGGCGGATCAGCGCTTGGGTGCTCGCCTTGCGGACCGCGCCCGTTCTGGTGTCGTGGTGGATGTGCGGACCAGAGGAGGAACGATGTTCGCCATCTGCGCCACGTGCGCCGTCGAGTACACGACGCCGCCACCCGAGGTGTGCCCCGTCTGCGCCGACGAACGCGAGTGGTCGGTGCCCGACGACGGACAGCAGTGGACGAGCCTGCCCGCCCTGCGAGCCGACGGGCAGCGCCTCACCTGGTCGGAGGCCGAGCCGAACCGGGTGGAGATCGGCACCGAGCCGTCCCTGGGGATCGGCCAGACCGCACAGCTGGTGACGACTCCCGCCGGCTCCCTGCTCTGGGACCCGACCGGCTACCTCGACGACGTGACGGTCGAGCGCATCCTCGCCCGCGGCCCGGTGCTGGCGGTCGCGGCCAGCCACCCGCACATGTTCGGCGTCCAGGTGGCCTGGGGCGAGTCGCTCGACGCGCCGGTCCTCGTCTGCGCGGCCGACGAGCAGTGGGTCGGACGCCGCTCGGACCGGATCGAGCTGTACGGGGAGTGGCGGCAGCTCGGCCCCGGCCTCAGCCTCCACCGCGTGGGCGGCCACTTCCCCGGCAGCGCGATCGCCCACTGGGCCGACGGCGCCGGCGGCCGCGGCGTTGTCCTCAGCGGTGACACGGTGTACCCCAACCCGGACCGCAGGTCGGTGGGGTTCCTCCGCAGCTACCCCAACCGGCTGCCGCTGTCCGGGGCGGCGGTGCGCCACATCGCCGACCGGTTGGCGTCCTTCGAGTTCGACCGGATCGTCGGCAACTTCGCCAACCCGATCGAGACCGGTGCCCGCGACGCGGTCGAGTGGTCCGCGCAGCGGCACATCGCCTGGGTGCGGGGGGACCACGACGGGGAGACCGGGACAGTGCCGCGGGAAGCGACCGGTCCGGCCGAGTCGTAGCCGGCGCGCGGGTGCCGCTCAGCGTGAGGCGTCGACGACGGGCTCGGTACTGAGCGCGGTGTCCTGCCCGCGCAGGTGTGCTGCGAGGTACCTCCCGGTCATGCTCGCCTCGTCGGCCGCAAGGGCGTCCGGTGTCCCGACCGCGACGATGCGGCCGCCGGCCTCGCCGCCGCCCGGGCCCATGTCGATGACGTAGTCGGCGTTGGCGACGAGGTCGAGGTCGTGCTCGATGACGATGACCGTGGCGCCGCGGTCGGCGAGGCGCTGGAGCACCTGGAGCAGCGTGCGCACGTCGAGCGGGTGCAGGCCGACGCTCGGTTCGTCGAGGACGAAGACGGCGTCGGACTGGTCGCGGTGGAGCTGGGTGGCGAGCTTGAGCCGCTGCGCCTCGCCACCGGACAGCGCCGGGGTGTCCTCGCCGAGCGTGAGGTAGCCGAGGCCCAGGTCGGCGAGGGCCTGCAGCCGCCGGCGCACCTTGGCGATGTCGCCGACGGCGTCGATGGCCTCGTCGACCGTGAAGCCGAGGAGGTCCGGGAGCGAGAGGCCGTCGCGGAGGATCTCCTCCGCCTCGGGGGCGTAGCGCGAGCCGCCGCAGTCGGGGCAGGGGACGTCGACGTCGGGCAGGAACTGGACGTCGAGGGTCACCTGGCCGGTGCCTTCGCAGCGCGGGCAGGCGAGGGAGCCGGTGTTGTAGGAGAAGTCCGAGGCGGTGAGGCCGCGGCGCGTCGCCTCCTCGGTGGCGGCGTAGGCCTTGCGCAGGTCGTCGTAGACGCCCGAGTACGTGGCGACCGTCGAGCGGACGTTGATACCGATCGGCGTCGCGTCGACCGTATGGACGCGCGTGATCCCTCAGCCTCCACGGACCGCACGTGGCGCGGGAGCCGGGGTGCACCGTCGTCGTTGTCCGCGACGGCGAGCAGGGCCGGGACCAGGGACTCGAGGACCAGGGTGGTCTTGCCGGAACCGGAGACGCCGGTGACGGCGACGAGCCGGCCACGCGGGACGTCCACCTCGAGGGGGTGGACGGTGTGGAGGGCGTCGGTGGCGAGGCGGATGCGGCCGGCGTCGAACATCTCCGCCTCCTCGGCGCGCTCGCGCACGACGACGGGCTCCCTACCGGTGAGGAAGCCGCTGAGCAGGGAGTCGGGGCTGCGCGCGAGGTCGGCGGCGGTGCCCCGGGCGATGACGCGGCCGCCGCCGGTGCCGGAGCCGGGGCCGATCTCCACGAGCCAGGACGCCTCGCGCAGGATCTGGACGTCGTGGTCGACGAAGACGACGGAGTTGCCGTCGGCGAGGAGGTCGCGCATGACGCCGAGCAGGCCGTCGACGTTCGAGGGGTGCAGGCCGATCGAGGGCTCGTCGAGGACATAGAGGACGCCGGTGGTGCGGTTGCGCACGGCGCGGGCGAGCTGGACGCGCTGGCGCTCGCCGGTGGAGAGGGTGGAGCCGGCGCGGTCGAGGGTGAGGTAGCCCAGGCCCAGCTCGACCAGGCGGCGGGCCATGCGCTGGAGGGTCTCGACGAGGCCCTCGGACATCGCGTGCATGGTCCGCGGGAGGGTGGCGGTGACGGTCGGCGCCCAGGCGACGACGTCGTCGAGAGTCATCGCGGTGACGTCGGCCAGGCCGAGGTCCCCGATGCGGGGGAGGCGGGCGCGCTCGCTGAGTCGGGTGCCGTCGCAGGTGCGGCAGGTGCCCTCGGTGAGGAAGCGGGCCACGCGCTTGAGGCGCTTCTCGTCGGTGGCGCGCTTGAGCTCCTCGGTGACCGTGAGGCGGGCGTTGCGGAGGGTGAAGTTGAGGTCGTGCACGTTCTTCTTCGTGGCGAAGGTGATGTGCTTCTTCTCCTCCGGGCCGTTGAGGACGATCTCCCGCTCCCAGGCCTCCAGGTCGCGGAAGGGGACGTCGGTGCGGACGCCGAACTCGCGGACGATGGCCGGCTGGACCTTGAAGTTGAACATCTGCCAGGGCAGGACGGCGCCGTCGTCGATGGTCTTGGACTCGTCGGGGACGAGGGCGGCGTCGTCGACGTCGCGGACCACGCCGGTGCCCGTGCACGTGGGGCAGGCGCCCTCGGAGTTGAAGGCGAGCTGCTCGGCGCCCGGGGCCTGGACCTGCGCGCCACACTCTGGGCATTCGAAGGGAACCTCCGCGGCGACGTCGATCGTCGGCGGGACGCGGTGGCCGTTGGGGCACACGTGCGAGGCGAGGCGGGAGAACATCAGGCGGATGACGTTGAGCAGCTCGGTGGAGGTGCCGAAGGTGGAGCGCACGCCCGGCACGCCGGGGCGCTGGCGCAGGGCGAGGGCGGCGGGGACGTGCTCGACGGAGTCGACGGCGGCGCGCGGGGCGTGGGCCATCCGGCGGCGCGTGTAGGTGGACAGGGCCTCGACGTAGCGGCGCGAGCCCTCCGCGTAGAGGACGCCGAGGGCGAGGGAGGACTTGCCCGAGCCCGACACCCCGGCGATGGCGACGAGCTCACGCAGCGGGATGTCGACGTCGACATCCTTGAGGTTGTGCACGCGGGCGCCGCGGACGGAGATGTGGTCGGGCTGCGAGCTCATCGGGGCTGCTCCTGGACGCGCGGTCAGGCGGGGCGGGACGTCTCGACGCCGTCGAGCGCGGTGGCGGCGCCCATCTTCGCCGCGGGGATGACACTGAGGGAGCCGTCGCTCTCGAGGACGACGGCGCCCACGTCGGCGAGGTCGCCGCTGCCCGAGGCGCGTACCGCCTGGCGGAGCTCGCCCAAGGTCACGCGCTCCTCGTGCATGGCCTTCTCCAACGGCCGGCCGTCGCGCAGGAGCAGGGTGGGCTTTGCGGTGATGACGGAGCGGGTGCTCGGCGCGCGGGTGGAGGTCCACGTGATGACCAGCTGGAGCACGGCGAGCAGGGCGAAGGCGGTGAAGCCCTCGGCCCAGCTCACGTCGGAGCTGAGCAGGATCGTGGCGAGGGTCGAACCGAGCGCGACGGAGACGATGAGGTCGAAGGCGTTGAGCTTGGACAGCGTCCGTTTGCCGGTGAGACGCAGGACGAGGATCAGCGTCAGGTACGCCGCGGCGCCGACGGCGAGGATACGGACGATGTCGGACCAGGTGTCGAACCACATGGGCCCAAGCCCAGCACGGTTGGGAGCGGGCGGCGAGCGCGGGGGCGCGCCCCGGGAGCACCTACGGCGTCGGGGCGGGCCGCTGCTTCGCCAGGGCGTCGGCCCCGGACTCCGGCCCGAGCAGGACGAGGGCGACCGCGTCGGCGTAGGCCTTGAGCTCGCTCTCCCGGTCAGCCTTGGAGACCACGGAGCCGCCCGGCTCGGCCGTGGTTCCGTCGTACTGGTCCAGGGCACGGTTGACCGGTGGCTCCACCGTGAACACGCTGATGTCCTTCGCCGGCCCGTACAGGCCGAGCGAGATCCCCTTCTTGTCGGCGCGGTCCTTCCACGGCTTCGGCTTGCCCCCGGGGCCCATGTCCTCCCGCCAGGTGGCGTTCTCCTTGCCCGCGCCCTCGTACAGCGTGTTGCCGGTGACCGACGGCGAGGTGCGCTTCTTCGTGACGAGCGCGGCCGCCTTCGCTGCCTCGGCCTTCCTCGCCTTCTCCGCGGCCTTCTTCTCCTCGTCGGTCGTGGATGCCTTCGCCGGCTTCTTCCTGGGCGTGCGCACGGGGAACTCCCGCGTCGTGAGTGAGGCTCCCGTCGCCCGACTCTGGATCGCGTAGGCCGTCGCGAGGGCGAGGTCGACGTCGTTCCGGGTGCGGGCACCGTCCGCCTTCTCTGACGCCTCGGTCAGGGTCTTGGTCATCTGCTTCATCAGGGCCCGCTGTCCGGCGGCGGGCATGAGCACCGCCAAGGACGCGCCGATCGCCGCGATCGTCTCGATCGCCTTCCTCTTCGCCGGGCTGGTGAAGTGCGGATCGGCGAACACGCCCGACGCGGAGGTGTCCTTGGTGCCGTGGATGCTGATGATCCGCGACGGGCGGAAGCGGTCGATGAGCTCCATGAGCATGACGTTCTCGGCGAGGACGGGGGACACCTTGACCGGCCCGTTCCCGCCGCCCGCGGTCGCCGTCGGTGCCGGGGCGGCCTTGAGCTCCTTCCCGGCGGGGTCCAGTGCCTTGCCGCCCGCGTAGGAGCCCACGGTGGCGTCCAGACTCGGGAAGTTCCGGTTGGTCTGGGTGCCCCGTTGACGCTTGCCCTCCACACCCCACGCCGGGTCGGCGTGCTGCGGGAACAGTGAGGGGACCACCACCACGGAGTAGTGCGGCTGCTGCTTCTGCAGCGTCGCGAGCAGAGCCTGCGCCACCTCGATGCCCTGGCGCTCGCTGCCGTGCACGCCCGCGATGACCAGGGCCCGCTCGTCGCTCCTGCCCTTGACGAAGTGCACGACGATCGGCTGCGACGGGATGTCCTTGGCGAGCTGCGGTGCCTCGGCCGTGGTGACGCCGCCGGACATGCCGAGCCGGCCGTTGAGGATCGTCAGCGCCATCCAGTGGTCGTCGGAGTCAGGCAGCGCCGTGCGGAGCACGCCCGTCAGCGCGGCGAGCTCGGCCTTGTCGAGCGCCCCGTCCGTGAACCTCTTCTCCCCGACGAGCGCGAGGATCGCGGAGGGGGGTTTCCCGGCGCTCGCCCTGGCGAGCTCGTCGGACAGGGGGGTGCGCTGGATGACCGGCTGGAGCAGGCGTTGGACGCGCTGGTTGCCCAAGGTGCGTTGCAGCCGCAGGGCCCCGGCCGCTGAGAGCAGCGCTGACCGGCCGGCGCCGGCGAGGAGCCGGTGCCGCTCATCGGCACGCGGGAGCTCCGGTGGCCTCGCCGGCCCTCCCGTACGCGCGCGAGCGTCGTCGCGGCGACCCGCGGCGCCCCGTCTGGATCCTGGTCCCATGGCCGGCCCCATGCGCGTGCCTCTCCTTCGACGAGCAGCGTGACACGCCCGCGTCGTCGGTAGCCGGTCATCCGGCCGCCCGGCCGGGCAGGTGATGTTGCCCGATCGTGCGCACAGCCGCGCCGTGTGCTCACGGGCGCAAGGCGCGGACACTGGTACTCGTGCGACCCCAGGGTCTGCGCCAGGTCGGTGCCGGTGCCGCGTCGACGAAAGTAGGGCGGCGGCGCGGTAGCGGCACCGCGGCCGAGGCTGCGCCGTCGGTGTCCCGCGGCGCGTTCCGGACGGACCGGCTCGACCTGCCGACGGTTCTCGAGATGCAGCGGACCGCCGGGAACCTCGCCGTCACCGGCCTGCTCACCCGCGCCCGACGCCGCCGCCCGCCACCGCGGCGGGTCCAGCGCGCGCCGCTCGACCCCAAGCAGGACCCGAAGGGCTACACCCAGCCGCAGGGCGTGAAGAACGTCGCGAGCAGCGGGACGACCCGGCGCGTGGTCACCGTCCCCGGGTTCGGCGTCACCGGCGGGTTCAAGGCCGAGTACACACACCGGAGGAAGGACCCGAAGACCGGCGAGATGCTCGAGGTGAGGACGCCGAGTGCCGAGAGGCGGATGACCGAGCAGTCCCCGGACAACACGGCCGTCGTCGTCATGCCGGACGTGCTCGACAAGAACCGCCCGGTCCAGGTGGTCCTGCACTTCCACGGCTTCGGCTTCCGCGGCGGCACCGACCCGCACGCCGGGTACGCCGTCGCCTCCGGGAGGTCCAAGAACGCCGCCCACGGGGCGCTGGGCACCGTGCGGGACGTCGACCAGGAGCACTGGTCCCAGCAGATCGGTGCGGTGAACGCCGCCCGTGGCGCCACCGGCCCGCAGACCGTCGCCGTCCTCGCGCAGGGCCGAGGGCGGTCGGAGTTCGGCAAGGTGCCGACCTTCCCGTACGTGCGGGCCGTGCTCGACGCCGTCCCGGAGCTGGCGGGGGTGAGCGACTACTCGATCGTCCTGTCCGGTCACAGCGGGGGAGGGGCGACGCAGGTCGCGGGGAAGGTGGCCGACCTCCGCGACGCCGCGACGCCGCCCGCGGACGGCACGCGCCCGGCCCGGCCCGCCGACGTCGTCGTCATGTTCGACGCCGAGGGGGTGGTCTCGGTGATGTCGTGGGCGGTGGGGAAGGTCAGGGAGCTCGCCGCCGCCCTCGAGGCGGACCCGGCCGGTGGGCAGGCCCTCATCGACGCCTCACCCAGGTTCCGCGGCTACTTCGCCGAGTGGGGCGGGTACCGCACGCCCTACATCACCGCGAACCGGATGCTCAAACGTGCCCTCGCCACGGTGCCCGCCGCGTGGACCCTCGCCGGTTCGTCCGGCCCCGGGACCAAGGTCGAGGACCTCTTCCGCATCGTCGCCGTGCCGGGCGTGCGGCACGAGACGGTCATCTCCAAGGAGGGCCCCGCCACCGAGGGGGCGCTCGCCGACGCACTGACGGCGTCGACGTCACCGACGAGCGACCGCGCCCAGGCGCTCCCGTGGGACGCGCGGACCGTCCCGGAGCTCAAGGCCGCGAAGGCGAGGGCGAAGGCGCCCGCCGTCCAGCCGCTCGCCGTCCAGCGCGACGACCCCGCCGTGCCGGCAGCCGCGCCCGCCAAGCCCAGGGCGACGACGTGGAAGACGAGCGACGCGGCGTCGGACTACGCGCTGACGACGGCGGACACCACCCTGCTCGGCTCCCAGACGGCCGCCGAGCGTGCCGCGGACCGCGCGGCGTTCGGCACGGCCCAGCTCAGCCGGATCCGGGCGCTGACGAAGGCCGCGAAGAAGCGGGCGCTCATCCCGGAGGAGACCACCGAGCTCACCGACCTCCAGGCCCTCAGGACGAAGGTCGAGAACGCCAACCGGGCGCTGCGGCGCACGGACGTCGAGGAGATCCTCGACGACGCCGGCTTCACCGTGGCCGGGTGGTACGGGGACATCCAGAAGGGCAGCTTCCTCGGGGTCCCGGCCAAGGTGCACACGTCGCTCGCCGACCGGCTCACCCAGGCGGAGACCGCGCTCGTCGGGGACGCCGCCGTCAACCCGAGCGGCGACGACGCGAAGACCCTCGGGGCCACCCTCGGCATGTACGGGACCGCCAGCGACCTACGCGCCCCGAAGAACGCCGTCGGCGGCTCGAGCCTGAGCCTGCACACCTTCGGCCTGGCGGTCGACCTCAACTACAAGGGCAACCCCTTCCTCGGGAACCAGGGGAAGACGGCGCCCGACGTCGTCGCGCGCGCCACGTCGCTGGTCACCGGAACCGCCGTGGACGTCCTCACCCAGCTCGGCGACGCGCAGGCCTCCTTCACCGCGCTCAAGGACGCCAACGACGCCCTCACGACCTACTTCTCCTACCGGGAGCCGGCGAACCGGCCGCTGCTCGACGCCAAGCTCACCGGCCGGACCGCCGCCGCGGGGGAGCCGACCGACGCCGCCGGGTGGATCAAGGTCATCGAGCAGGACCACGCCGCCCTCAAGGACAAGGGCGACTTCAAGAAGCACAAGCCGCCGGAGGAGGGCTTCCTCGACCTCGACGAGCGGGTGGTCATGGCGCTCACCGGCGCCGGCCTCACCTGGGGCGGGACGTACCGGACAGCCAAGGACATCATGCACTTCGACCTGCGCGAGGGGGACGGCGGGAAGGTGAACAAGGCGCGGATCGCGCACACCGACAGCAGGTAGCGCGCGCGGCGGCGAGCATGGACGCCCGGTCCGTCCCTCCTCGCTCGCGCGCCCCGCGGGCTACGCCGTGATCAGGTCTCGACGGCGGAAGCCCGCGGTACCGATCGCCACGAGGATCGCGGCGATGAGTGTCAGCAGGGCGACCGCGCCCCAGGAGATCTCCTCGGCCGGGTACTGGCCGACGTGCCGGAACACCGAGGTGGCGAGCACCGCGTCCTCCAGCTGCAGCATGTCGCCGAAGAGCCCGAGGACAGCTCCGTACACGAAGACCACCCAGGTGAGCCCGGTGAGGCGCGGCGCCAGCCCGTAGAGCGCGACGGCGAGCCCGAGCAGCAGCCAGGTGACCGGTGCGTGCGCCGCGTGTCCGAGGACCACGCTGCCGACGAGGTCCCAGTCTCCTGTCCCGAGCCCCGCCCCGAGCCCGACTCCGAGACCGGCGAGGGCGAGGAGCCACAGGGTCCCCAGCGCGGCGACCAGCACCCAGGAGAGCACCCAGCTCGTCCGCGAGACGGCCGCCGCCAGGACAGGCTCGGTACGCACCCCCTGTTCCTCGCCCCGCAGCGACTGGACCGACAGGATCGCGAACACGGCCACGATGATCGTGAGGTAGATCCCCATGAACCCGAGGTACCCCTCGACCATCCCCTCGGAGCCGCCGAACACGGCGAGGAGCTCCGCGGGCATGCCGGACGCATTCTCCGCCATCGGCTGCACGAAGGCGCCGAAGGTGATGCCGGCCAGCAGCAGCGCGAACGACCACCAGGCCAGTCCCGACCGCTGCAGCCGGTAGGCGAGCGTGAGCGAGCTGCGCAGCCACCCGGGAGCCGATGCCGAGCCGAGCCTGTCGGGCAGGATGCCCGCGGCAAGGTCGCGCCGGGACTGCAGCGCGAACCCCGCAGCGGCCAGTGCCAGCGCCGCCGCCAGCGAGACGGTGAGCGGCCACCACCGGTCGAGGGTGAGCGGGGCGGTCTGCTGCGACCACCCGAACGGGGAGAGCCACGACAGCCACCCGAGGTTGCCGCCCTGCGTGGCGGACATGTCGCCCAGCCCGCGCACGATGAAGGCCGCTGCGAGCACCGCCCCGGCGACGCCTGACGCCGCACGGGAGTACGGCGAGAGCTGCACGGTGATGGCTGCGACACCGGCGAAGACCAGCCCGACGGCGCCGATGCTGCACGCGAACAGCAGCGCCGCCCCCAGCGGGCCGGCGGCCCGCGAGGTGTGGAACGTGAGTGTCAGGAGCACCGTCATCGCCGCGTTCATCAGGACGACGAGGACCAGGGCAGCGGCGAGCTGCGCGTGCCGCCCCACGACGTTGGCGCGCACCAGCTCGGCCCGGCCCGTCTGCTCCTCGACGCGTGTGTGGCGCGAGACCGTGGTGATGCTCATCAGGGCCGCGCCGATCATGATGAAGGCGCCGTAGGTGCCGACCAGGAAGCGCCCGAGCGTGATGTCGTCGAAGCCGTAGCCCGGACCGCCGATGAGTGCCATCACGGGGTTGGCCGCGAACGCGGCGAAGGTGGCGAGCGCCTCCTCGTCCAGGACCAGCCCGAGCGCGGTGGCGAAGTAGGCGAGAAGCATGGTCAGGCCGAGCACCCACGCGGGGAAACGGACCCGGTCCCGGCGCAGCATGAACCGCAGCAGCGTCCCGGTGCCGACGAGCGAGGAGCCCCGCTCGCGGTCCCTGCGGTGGGTGGATGCGGGGGAGGTGGCGAGCGTCGTCGTGGTCATGACGCGCTCCTGGTCAGCTCGTCGCCGTAGTGGCGCAGCAGCAGCCGCTCGAGCGTCGGCTGCGTGGCGGTCAGCGACTGCACGCCGTGGCTGGACAGCTCGCGCATCACCTCCGGGAGATGCTGTGCATCGACGTCGAAGTGGAGCCGGCCGTCCTCCTCGCGCAGACCGTGCACGCCGGTGAGCCCCGACAGCGCGGAGACGGGCTCGGCCGTCTGCGCGGTCACCGCCGTGCGCGACAGGTGGCGCATCTCGCCCAGCGTTCCGGACTCCACGATGGCGCCCTTCCGGATGATCGAGATGCGGTCGGCCAGGACCTCGACCTGGGCGAGGATGTGGCTGGACAGCAGCACCGTGCTACCGGCGTGCTTGGCCTCGCGGATGCACTCCTGGAACACCGCCTCCATGAGGGGGTCGAGTCCGGCGGTCGGCTCGTCGAGCAGCAGCAGCTCGGCGTTCGAGGCGAGCGCCGAGATGAGCGCGACCTTCTGCCGGTTGCCCTTGGAGTAGGTGCGCCCCTTCTTGCGGGGGTCGAGGTCGAAACGCTCGATGAGCTCGTCGCGCTTCTTCCGGTCGACGCCCCCGCGCAGCTGGGCGAACAGGTCGATAGCCTCACCGCCGGTGAGGTTGGGCCACAGCTCCACGTCGCCGGGCACGTAGGCGAGTCTGCGGTGCAGCGACACGGCGTCGTGCCACGGGTCGCCTCCCAGGAGGCGAACGCTGCCGGAGTCGTGCCGCAGGATCCCGAGCAGGATGCGGATCGTGGTGGACTTGCCCGCCCCGTTCGGGCCGAGGAAGCCGTGGACCTCGCCGGGGGAGACGTCGAGGGTGAGGCCGTCGAGCGCGTTGACCGTGCCGAAGCTCTTGCTGAGGTTCGAGATGCTGATGGCGGGCGCCGTGGCGTCCGCGCGCGTGAGGGATGTCATTGTTCGCCTTCTCGGGTCGATGGGGTGTCGGTCTCCGGAGCGTGCTGAGCCGGCGGGTCGTGCTGGCTCCCCGGAGTGGCCCGAGGCCCCGGCGCGGACATCCCCTCGGGGACGGACTCGATGAGGCCGTACCGGTAGAGGTCGAACAGGTAGGGGGTGAGGCGTGTCATCGAGGCGAACAGGTCCTCCGTGCCCAGCGAGTGCCGAACCCTGGGCTCCAGCAGCATCGGCGCGAGCCCCAGCATCGCGACGGCCGTGGCCTGTGCACGCCGGTCCTCCGCCTTGCGCAGGACGTACCCGGCGAAGCCTTCCTCGATGATCTGCTCGATGACCTCGACGTAGTGGTCGAAGAAGCGCTGGCCCTGCTCGGACGGGTCGAGCAACGACGTGAGCAGGTACTCGGCGCTGATCCGCATCGGACCGTGGCTCAGCATCTCGGCGACGACGAGCGGTGAACGGGTGGCGTTCTCGCGCTTCGTGTTGGTGAGCAGCTCGAAGACGTGGTCGTCACAGGCGGCGCGCAGCCCGTCCTTCGAACCGAAGTGGTGGATCACCAGACCCGGCGACACCCCCGCCGTCGCCGCGATCTTGCGCACCGTCGTCCTGGAGAAACCGTGCGCGGCGAACTCGCCGATCGCGGCGTCGCGGATGCGTGCTGCGGTGTCCGGAGCGGTGTGCGGGGCTCGTCGTGTTGAACCCATGTTCAATATTAAACGGCTGTTTGATGACGTCGTCAAGAGGCCTCAGCGCGGGGGCCGGTGGAGATCGTCAGCCAGCTCGCGCCCCGGTCGCCCGACGTGCCGACAGCCCGCTCAGTTCTTGCATGTGACGCGCATCACGGACATCCTTGCGAGACGATCGCCTCCGGGTTGGAGGTGCCATCACCGTGGACGAGGGGGCAACGATGCTCGAGCGGCTCGCTGAACGTCTTGGACTGCGCACCAACCCGACGATCTTCTTCGTCTCTGCCGCCCTGATGGTGGTCATCCTCATCGTGCTGCTGCTGTACCCGGGGGAGACTCACGCGGTGTTCACCCTGAGCCGCAGCTGGGTGGTGACCAACCTCGGCTGGTTCTTCATCATGGGCGTCTCACTGTGGCTGGTCTTCCTGCTGGCGGTGGCGCTCAGCAAGTTCGGCAACATCCGCCTCGGGGACGACGACGACCGGCCCAAGTACAGCAACGTCTCCTGGTTCACCATGCTGTTCGCCGGCGGCATCGGCACCGTCCTCATGTTCTGGGGCGTCGCCGAGCCGATCTCCCACTTCTCCAACCCGCCCATCGACGGCGTGGAGCCCTACTCGGTGCAGGCCGCGCAGGACGCGATGAGCTTCTCGCTCTACCACCTGGGCCTGCACACCTGGACGATCTTCGCGCTGCCCGGCCTGGCCATGGCCTACTTCATCTACCGCTACAAGCTGCCCATCCGGGTGAGCTCGGTGTTCTACCCGTTCCTCAAGGAGCGCATCTACGGGCCCATCGGCAAGACGATCGACGTCTTCGCCATCCTCGGCACGCTGTTCGGCCTGGCCGTCTCGATCGGTCTGGGCACCTCCCAGATCAACGCGGGCCTCAGCGAGCTCTTCGGGGTCCCGGACGCCGTGCTGCCGAAGGTGCTCATCATCGTGGCGCTCACGACGGTGGCGGTCGCCTCGATCGTGGCCGGTCTGGACAACGGCGTGCGGCGGCTGTCGAACATCAACATCGGCATGGCCGTGGGGCTGCTGATCTTCGTCTTCCTCGCCGGCTCCACCGTGTTCCTCGCCCGTCAGATCATCGAGACCATCGGCCTCTACGCGCAGAGCATCATCCCGCTGTCCTTCTGGAACGACGCGATGGCGCCCTACACCGACGAGGAGGGCTGGGGCTGGCAGGGCGGGTGGACCGTCTTCTACTGGGCGTGGACGGTCACCTGGGCGCCCTTCATGGGCATCTTCGTCGCGCGGATCTCCAAGGGCCGCACGATCCGCGAGTTCGTGCTGGCGGTGCTGTTCGCGCCGTCGGCGTTCACGCTGGTCTGGTTCTCCATCTTCGGCTGGTCGGCCATGGACCTGGACGGGATCGGCGGGGACGGCGGGGCGATCTCCGCCGCCGTCGCGGAGAGCATCCCGCTGGCGATGTTCGAGTTCTTCGAGAACTTCCCGGCCACCACCCTCATCCAGGGTCTGGCGGTCCTGATCGTCGCGATCTTCTTCGCGACCTCCTCCGACTCCGCCTCGCTGGTGGTGGACATGCTGTGCACCGGCGACGGCGAGGAAGGGCCGGTGCGCCAGCGCGTCTTCTGGGGGGTGTCCGAGGGCATGCTCGCCGCGCTGCTCATCGTGCTCGCCGGGGACACCGGGCTGGAGGCGCTGCAGCAGGTGATCACCGTGGTGGGCCTGCCGATCTTCATCCTCGTGTTCGCGATGGCGTTCGCCTTGGCGCGCGGGCTGCAGCAGGAACGTATCCAGAAGCTTCGGATCGTGGCCCCACCACCGGCCCCGTCGGAGGAGGAGGTCGCCCGCGCGAACGGGGACCCGCCGACCCAGGCGCAGACGCCCAAGGCGGAGGACTGACCCCCGGCCGGCCGGCGCGGGTACGGCGCGAACGGGAACGCCGTCACGAGGGGTCGGCTCGTGCCGTACGGCGTCTCGTCAGCCCTTGGCCGGATCCTCGACCAGCGTGGACGCCCAGTCGGGGACGTAGGAGGAGACCTCGATCGGCGGCCGCTGGTAGCCGGTGCCGGAGGGGCGCTTGGGCAGGGTGACCTTCTCCTCGCGTGGGACGTCCTCGTAGGGGAGCGAGGCGAGCAGGTGGTGGATCATGTTGAGCCGCGCCTGCTTCTTGGAGTCCGAGGCCACGTGGTACCAGGGCGCGACCGGTGTGTCGGTGTGGACCATCATCTCGTCCTTGGCCCGGGAGAAGTCCTCCCAGCGGGTGATCGACTCGAGGTCGATGGGGGAGAGCTTCCACTGGCGCAGCGGGTCGTGCAGGCGCTTGCGGAAGCGCTCGAGCTGCACGTCGTCGGAGACGGAGAACCAGTACTTGCGCAGGTGGATGCCGTCCTCGACGAGCATCTGCTCGAAGATCGGGCACTGGCGCAGGAAGCGCTTGTGCTCCTCGGGCGTGCAGAAGCCCATGACCTTCTCGACGCCGGCGCGGTTGTACCAGGACCGGTCGAACAGGACGATCTCGCCCGCGGCCGGCAGGTGCTCGACGTAGCGCTGGAAGTACCACTGGCCGCGCTGACGCTCGGTGGGCGCGGGCAGCGCGGCGATGCGCGCGGTGCGGGGGGAGAGGTACTCGGTGATCCGCTTGATCGTGCCGCCCTTCCCGGCGGCGTCGCGGCCCTCGAAGATGACGACGACGCGTTCGCCGGTCTCTTTCACCCACCTCTGCAGCTTCCCGAGCTCACCCTGCAGGCGGTAGAGCTCGGCCTCGTAGACCTTGTTGGGGATCTTCGTCGTGGTGAACCCGGCAGCCTCGGGACTGATGTCGGTGGCGTCCGTCCTCGTTGATCTGGCCATGGGGAGAGTGTGGCGCAACTTCCACGGGTGCGGGGGTCCGTGCCTCACGACGGCGACGCGCCACTGCGGAGATCCAGTGGCGCCGCGCTCGTCGCTTGCCCCGCTCAGTACCCCGAAGAGCTGCTCACGGCGACGAAGGCGCCGATGGCGACGAAGACCAGGACGACCTGTCCGATCCCCCAGACGACGGCGAGCCACCCCAGGACCTTGCCGGCGGTGGCCGACTGATTCATCCGCTCGGCCTTGGACGCCTGCCAGATCGCGAGCGGGCCGAAGACGATCCCGGCGAAGAACAGGCCGATGATGCCGAAGATGAGCGAGGTCTGCGCCGCCTTCTCGCCGCGCATCGCGTCCGGTGAGTAGGTGGTGTGCTCCGGGGCTCCGTTGTAGATCGGCATGCCGCCCTGCGGCTGCGGCGGCGGAGTCGTGGGGTACTGCTGGGACATGGCGCTCGCCTTCTCGTGGGAGGAGTGGTCGACACGGTCGCCAGGCACGCGTGGAGGAGGGGCTGGCAGCATCCGACGGCATCGCCGGTCGCACGGCTCATGCTAGCCACGTGGGCAGGGTCGTCGACGAGCTACCGCACCTCGACGTCCACCGAGTGCCAGCCGCTGGCGCCGTCGGGCGCGGGCGGGGTGAAGCGCTCGGTCTGGACCTCACCGTTCCCGTCGGTGGCCCGCACGGTGAGCGTGTGCTCCCCGGGCTCGGCGTCCCACTCGAGCATCCACATGCGCCACGAGTCGATCGTGGGCTCGGCGGCGAGGGTGGCGGGCTGCCACTCGCCGTCGTCCACGCGGACCTCGACGGCGGTGATGCCGCGCTGCTGGGCCCAGGCGACGCCGGCGATGACGGTCGGCCCGGCGTCGACCGGTCCACGGCGCGGCACGTCGATGCGTGAGGCGGTCTTGATCGGGCCGCGCTCGGACCAGCCGCGCGGCGTCCAGTAGCCCTCGTCCCTGGCGAAGCTCGTCACCTCGAGGTCGACCACCCACTTCGTCGCCGACACGTACCCGTACAGCCCCGGCACGACCATCCGCACCGGGAAGCCGTGCTGGGCGGGCAGCGGCTCGCCGTTCATCCCGACGGCGAGGAGGGAGCTGCGATCGTCGGTGAGCGCCTCGAGCGGGGTGCCGGCCGTCCAGCCGTCGGCACTCGTCGAGAGCACCATGTCCGCCTCCGGCAGCGGACGGGCGCGGGCGAGGAGCTCGCGCACCGGCCAGCCGGTCCACACCGCGTTGCCGGCGAGGTTCCCGCCCACGTAGTTCGACACGCAGGTGAGTGTCACGAGCGCCTCGACCATGGGCTGGGCGAGCAGCTCGGCCATGTCGATCTCGACCTCCTCCTCGACCATCCCGTGCACCCGCAGCCGCCACGTCGTGGGGTCCACCTGGGGGACGGTGAGGGCGGTGTCGATCCGGTAGAAGTTGTCGTTGGGTGTGCGGTAGGGCGTCTGGCCCGGCACGCCCTGCTCAGCGGCCGCGGGGATGGTCACCGGCGCGGCGACGCGCGGCACGACGAACGCGTCCCGTGCCGCCCGCACCGCCTCGCCGGCGCCGCTGAGGACGCGCCCGGCGATGATGCCGAGCACGCCGACGACGGCGAGCGCCCCGCCCCCGACGAGCACCGAGCGGCGGGTGAGGTCGCCCGGCATCTCGACCTCCGCCGTCGTCGTCATGTCGCGGTTGAACCAGGCGAGGACGAGGGCGCCGACGACGACGCCGGCCATCGTCGGCAGGGCGTCGGTCGCCGCCGCGTTGGGGCGGCTGAGGACGGCCGCGACGCCGAGGATGCCGACGAGCGCGAACGTGACCAGCCCGGCCGCGAGCATCCACCGGGCGAGCAGCCCGATGCCCGCGCACGCGGCGAGGAGCACGAGGCCCATGCCGACGAACAGGGCGGTCTTGTCCGCCGTCCCGAACGTCGCGACGGCGAAGTCCTTGAGCCACGGCGGGGTGAGGTCGACGAACGCGTCGGCCACCGCGAGCAGCGGCGACGGCGTCCCCTCGACCGTGGTGACGCGGGTGAGCAGCCCCGCCAGCAGCTCCGCGACGCCGAGCGTCACCGCGCCCGCTGCCAGTCCGGCAAGCGCGGCCGCACCTCGCGGGGTGAGCATCACCACACCATGGTCGCACCCTCGCGCGGAACTTCGGCGTGGGACAGGTCTGCGCGAGGGTGCAGCCCTTCTGGGTGCAGTTATGCATACCTTGCACGAGTGCAAACCAGCTGCCCCGCCCCCGCGGCAGGGTCCGGCTCGACCTCGCCGGGATGGTCCTGCTCGCCGTCGCCACCAAGTGCCTCGTGCTCGCCACCTCCTGGGGCGGCCACACCTACGCCTGGTCCGACCCCGTCATCCTCGGCCTCATCGCCGGCACGGTCGTCGCCGCGGTGGCGTTCGTGATGGTGGAGCTCCGCGCCGCCGAGCCGATCCTGCCCATGCACCTGTTCGCCGAGCCCAACTTCAACGTCACCACGGTGGCGGGCCTGCTCATCGGCGTCGGCATGTTCGGCGCCATCGGCTACATGCCCACCTACCTGCAGATGACCTTCGGTGTCGACGCCACCGAGTCCGGGCTCCTCATGATCCCGATGATGGGGACGATGCTCGTCACCTCGACCGTCACCGGCCAGCTCGTCACCCGCACCGGGCGCTACAAGTGGATGCCGATCACCGGCAGCCTCATCCTCGCCGTGGGCCTGATGCTGCTGTCCACCCTCACCGCGGACATGGGCGTGTGGCACGTGTGTCTCTACGTCGGGGTCATCGGGCTGGGGCTGGGCATGTCGATGCAGGTCCTCGTGCTCGTCGTGCAGAACACCTTCCCGCTGCGTGAGGTCGGCACCGCCACGGCGTCGAACAACTACTTCCGCCAGATCGGCGCCACCCTCGGCTCGGCGCTCGTGGGCAGCATCTTCACGAGCCGGCTGGCGAGCCTGCTCGTCGAGCGGCTCCCCGCCGAGGCGGTGGAGAGCGTCGGCGGCGGTGCCGACTCCCTCACTCCCGCCATGGTCGCCGGCCTGCCGGACGCGATCCGCCAGCCGATCATCGAGTCCTACAACGACGCACTGACCCCGATCTACCTGTGGATCGCGCCCCTCGGGCTCATCGCCGCGGTGCTGCTGTGCTTCGTCAAGGAGGTGCCGCTGGCCACCAGCCTGGACGACGAGCAGGTTCCCCAGGCCGCCGTCGAGGGCAACCTCCTGGCGCCGGCCGACATGGCCGAGGAGGGGGCCGTGGCCCGCGGGCCTCGCGCGGTGGGATCCTGACGACGCGACGGACCCGTCCGGGTCCGGCGGTCGGGACGTCTCCCGCCCTCTCCGCGCGACGCCCTGCACAGCACCACGAGATCGGAGGCCCTGATGCCGTTCGCCGACGAGCTGATCGGGACGCAGACCGTCCGCGCCCTGACCTCGTCGCTCGAGACGGTGCGGCCCGACCTCGGGCTGACGGCGGTGCGCGCAACGGAGCAGGCGCTGGCACCGCTGTCCTTGCGTGAGCGCAGCGACCTGCTGCGGGACGCGCTGCTCGCGGACCTGCCGGGCGACTATCCCGCCTTGGCCGCGACGGTCCGCGCAGCACGCGACCGCGCCGAGTCGTTCACCGGCTGGCTCATCTGGCCGGTCACGAGCGCCGTCGTCGCCAAGGCGATCGAGGACGGCTCGGAGGACGCGTTCGACGATGCTCTGGCCCTGATCGCAGAGCTCACCCCGCGGCTGACCGCGGAGTTCGCCATCCGCGGGCTTCTCAACCACGACCTCGACCGGGCTCTGGCGATCATCCAGGGCTGGGTCGCCTCCGAGGACGAGCACGTCCGCCGGCTGGCCACGGAGGGCACTCGCCCGTTCCTGCCCTGGTCCGTGCGGGTACCGGGCATCCTGGTCGAACCCCGGTCCACGCTCCCGATCCTGCACGCCCTCTACCGGGACGAGTCCGAGTACGTGCGCCGCTCGGTCGCCAACCACCTCAACGACCTGAGCCGCCGTGAGCCCGACCTCGCCGTCGAGACCGCGACTGCCTGGCTCGACGCTCCGGGCGACACCGACGTGACCAAGGAGAACACCCGCAGGCTCGTGCGCCACGGCCTGCGCACCCTCGTGAAGCAGGGGCACCCCGGAGCGCTCGGCCTGCTCGGGTTCACACCCGCGGCGGTGGATGTGACAGGGCCGGTGCTGGCCACCGACGTCGTCGCGGTGGGGGAGGTGCTGGCCTTCACCGCCTCCGTCCGCAACACGGGGACGGAGGCGGCTCAGCTGGCCGTCGACTACGTCATCCACCACCGCAAGGCGAACGGGTCGCAGACCGACAAGACGTTCAAGCTCACCACCCGCCGACTCGCACCCGGCGAGGCCGTCGACCTTGGCAAGCAGCACTCGTTCCGTGTCATCACCACCCGGCGCTACTACCCGGGGGAGCACGCACTCGAGCTCCAGGTCAACGGCGTTCGATACGGCCGCGTGAGCTTCACGCTGACGACCCCGCCGGGGCAGGTAGCCGCGGAGGGCTGACTCCACCGGCAAGACGGTCCGGATGTCTGCGTGTCCGACGATGTCCGGGCACACCGGGGCGGGGAGGCCCCCCTCGACGCCTCCCCGCCCCGGTGCTGTCCCAGGGCCGGGCTACTCCGCGATCGCACCCTTCCGGCGGGCGACGGCCGTCACCGCGATGCCGGCGAGCAGGGTGGCCAGTGCGCCGGCGAGCACGGCCGTCGAGACGCCGGTGGTCGGCAGGGTGCCGCCGCCGGCGGTCGGACCTTCGCCGGTGCCGCCGCCGGGCACCTCGCCGTCGTCGGGTGCCGTCGTCGGCTGCTGCGTGGGAGGCGTGTCGGTCGGGGCGTCCGTCGGCTGCTCCCCGTCCATGGTCGCGAGGGCGTCGAGGTAGTCGTAGACCGCGAGCCCGATCTCCTGGACGATCGGGTTGCCGATCTCCTGGGTCTCGTCGAAGCCGCCCGAGTTCGTCACCTCGGTGAGCACGACGACGGCGGCCTCGTGACCGGGCACGAGGAAGTAGCCGACGTCGTGGGTTACGTTGCCGGTCTCCCCGGTCTTGTGGGCCACGGGCGCGTCGTTCAGCACGGCGCCGAACTTCGTGTCGACCTCCTGGTCACTCATCCACGTGAGGATCTGCTCGCGGGACTCCTCGCCCAGCAGCTCGTCCCCGTACATCGCCTCGAGCAGCGCGAGGGTGTCGCCGACGTCCAGCACGTTGGCCGGCTCGTCGATGAGCTCCCCGGGGAACATCTGCCGGTTGAAGCGCATGACGTCCAGGCCGAGGTCGTCGATGAGCTCCTGCGTCGTCGGCAGGCCGATGTGGTAGAGCAGCACGTTCGTCGCCGTGTTGTCACTCTCCACGACCATGCGCCGCACGAGCTCGCGCACCGTCGTCGTGAACGGCATCTCCTCGTCCTGGAAGCTGCCCGACCCGCCGACCACCATGTACGGCGAGATCGTCACCGGCGCGTCGAGGTGGAGCAGGTCGCGCTCCGTCTGCCGCATGACGGCGGCGAGCAGCGAGAGCTTGATGACGCTCGCCGGGTTGTACGGCTCCTGCGACCCCAGCAGGACCCGGTCGCCGTCCGCGGTGAGGTCGCTGAAGCCCACGGACACGCGGACGTCCTGCGCCGCTGCCCTGTCGATGTAGGGCTGGACGATCGCCTCGACGTCGGCCGTGACGTCCCCGGTGAGGCGCGCGAAGTCGTAGACGACCCGGGCGGTCTCCTGGACGAAGACGTCGGCCTCGGCGCGCGGCAGGTCGGTGAACGACGTCGTCGTGGTGAACGCGAGCTCCCGTCCGGGCAGCAGGACGATACCGGAGTCGTGGGACACGTCGGCGAGCTCACCGGTCTTGTTCGCGAGGTGGGCGCGCGGGATGACGGCACCGAACTTCGTGTCGACGAGCTGGCCCCGCATGAGGTCGATGATGTGCTCGCTGGACTCCGCGCTGAGGATCTCTCCCTCCCACAGGAGTGTGACGAGCTCGGTGACCTCCTCGGCGGAGATGTAGTTCTCCTGGAGGGGAGGGGAGGCCGGGTGGATCATCTTGCGGCCGAGGTACAGGTCCTCGAACCCGAGCGCCTCGACGTAGTCGTTGACGGCGTCGAAGCCGCCGGCCAGATCGATGAGGACGTTGGTGGCGGTGTTGTCGCTGACCTGGACCATGAGCTCCATGAGCTCGGCGACGGTGATGTCGAGTGGGAACTGCCCGTCCTTGAGCGTGCCGGAGCCGCCGACGATGTTGGGGTCACCGGCCGGGATCGTCACGGTCTGGTCGAGGTCGAGCTCGCCGGCGTCCACGTCGGCCATGAGCGTGGCGAGCAGCGGGAGCTTGATGATGCTCGCCGCCTTGACCCGCTCGTCCTCACCGGCGATCAGCGTCGCGCCGTCGAACCCGCCCGCGAGGTCGGTGACGGCGACGCTCAGCGTGACCCCTGACTCGGCGGCGTCGGCGACGACGGCGTCCAGCCGGCTCTCGAGCCCGTCCCAGGTCTGCAACGGCTCCGCTGATGCGGTTGCTGCTCCGGCGAGCACAAGAGCGGCTCCGACCGACGTCGCCACCAGCCCCCGTGTCGCTCGGCGTGATCCTGTGCGCATGCGCAAGGTCCTTTCCTCGTCGTGGGTGAGTACGAGGGAGTGAAGTCGAGCGACGTTGCCGGGGTGTTGCGACCTGTTAACTCCGTGTCACTTCGGGCGCGGGCCTCAGCTGCAACGTCATGAAGGTGCTCAGCGGGTCGGGCGCGTAGTCGCCGAAGGGCCCGGTCTCGAGAAAACCGTGGCGCGCGTAGAGCCGGCGCGCGGAGGCGAAGTAGTCCATCGAGCCGGTCTCGAGGTGCACGCTCGTGCAGCCGCGCTCGCGGGCGACGCCGAGCAGGTGGGCCAGCATCGCGGACCCGACGCCGCGGCCGCGGGCTGCCGTCACGGTCCGCATCGTCTTGAGCTCGGCGGCTCCCTCTCCGAGCCGCTTGATGGCGCCGCAGCCGAGCAGGGCGCCGTCGTCGTCGCGCGCGGTGAAGAACGTGACGTCCGCGCCGCGAAGACCCTCGTCGGTGAGCGCGTGCACGCTCTCCGGGGGTGAGGTGGCGTACATGTCCTGCAGGTGCTCGCGCAGCAGCGCCGCGACGTCCTGCGTGTCCAGGTTCCCGGGTTCGATCCGCACGGGAGCACCGTAGGACCTCGCGGTTTCGGTCGCGTTTCGCGCCGCCCCACCGGTGCGGTTGCCCGCCCCGCACGGTGTAGACAGGGAGCATGCCTCACCCGTCCCGCCGCTCCTCCGTCGCGCCGTTCCAGGTCATGTCGATCCTCGACCGCGTCGCCCAGCTGCGCGCCCAGGGCCGCGACGCCATCTCGCTGTGCGCGGGGGAGCCGTCCGGTGGTGCGCCGCGGCAGGTGCGCGAGCTCGCGACGAGCACGCACGCAGGCGACCAGGCGCTCGGGTACACCAGCGCGCTGGGCCTATGGGAGCTGCGCGAGGCGATCGCCGGGCACTACGGCCGCTGGTACGGGCTGGACGTGCCGGCCGAGCGGGTCGCCGTCACCACCGGGTCCTCGGGTGCGTTCATGCTCACCTTCCTCGCCGCGTTCGACCCGGGCGACGTCGTCGTCCTCGCGCGACCCGGCTACCCCGCCTACCGCAACATCCTCGACACGCTCGGCTGCCGGGTGGTGGAGGTCGACTGCGGGGCGGAGGTCGGCTTCCAGCCCACCCCCGAGCTGCTCGACGGCGTGCTCGCCGAGCACGGCAGCGTCGCAGGGCTCGTCATCGCCTCACCCGCCAACCCGACCGGCACGATGATCGACCGGGAGCGGATGGCGGCGCTCGCCGCCTGGTGCGCCGAGCACGACGTGCGCCTGGTGAGCGACGAGATCTACCACGGCATCACCTACCCGACCGACCCCGCCGCCCCCGACGCGCGCGGGGTGTGCGCGTGGGACGTGCCGGGTGCGGAGTCCGCCGTCGTCGTCTCCTCGTTCTCCAAGTACTGGGGGATGACGGGGTGGCGGCTCGGGTGGGCGCTGCTGCCCGAGGACCTGTCCGGCGCCGTCGACGCGCTCGCCGGGAACGTCGCCCTGTGCCCGCCCGCGCCGGCCCAGTACGCCGCGCTCGGCGCGTTCTCCGACGCCACCTACGCCGACGCCGACGCACGCGTCGCCGACCTCGCCCGCACCCGCGCCGTCCTGCTCGACGACGTGCCCCACCTCGGGTGGGGGCCCGTCGCGCCCGCGGACGGGGCGTTCTACCTCTACGCGGGGCTGGGGGAGCGGCTGGGCTCCTACGCGTCGTCGGTCGAGTGGTGCGAGGCGTTGCTCGAGCAGGAGGGCGTTGCCGTCGTGCCGGGCGTGGACTTCGACGGCGCGCGCGGGCAGGAGTACGTGCGGCTGTCCTTCGCGGCGGGTGCCGAGGCGGTGCGGGAAGCGGTGCGGCGGATCGAGCGGTTCCAGGGATCGGTGAGCTGACGAGGAGGGTCCGGATGGACACGTGGACGTACGAGGGGCACGCCGGTGAGCTGGCGGCGCGGCGGTGGCCGGTCGACCAGCCGCGCTACGTCGCGGTGCTCTGTCACGGCTACGGCGAGCACATCGGGCGCTACGAGTGGGTGGCGCAGACGCTCAACGGGCACGGGGCGAGCGTGTACGGCGTCGACCACGCCGGTCACGGCCGCAGCGCTGGAGAGGGGGTGCTCATCCGCGACTTCGACGACGTCGTCGCTGACCTCCACCTGCTGGTGCAGGCCGCGGAGGAGGAGAACCCCGGCCTGCCCGTGGTGCTGGTGGGCCACTCGATGGGCGGGATGATCGCCGCCCGGTACGTGCAGCTGCACGGCGAGGAGCTCACCGCCGTGGTGCTGTCCGGCCCTGTGATCGGACGTTGGGCGACGGTCGACTCCCTGCTGGCGATGGAGGAGATCCCCTCCACCCCCATCGACCCGGCGACGCTCTCGCGTGACCCGGCCGTCGGTGCCGCCTACGCGGAGGACCCGCTCGTGTGGCACGGCGACTTCAAGCGACCGACCCTCGAGGCGCTGCAGGAGGCGATGCGGCGGATCGCGGCCGGCGGGTCCTTCGGGCAGCTGCCGGTGCTGTACCTCCACGGCGAGGACGACCAGCTCGTCCCGATCGGTGCGAGCCAGGCCGGGATCTCGGCAGTCCGAGGTGCACGCACGGAGGCGAAGGTCTACCCGGGGGCGCGGCACGAGATCTTCAACGAGACGAACAAGGACGAGGTTCTCGCCGACGTGCGGGAGTTCATCGACGGGGTGCTGGGGGTCTGACTCATTGTGGCCGACGGCGTAGGCGTGGCCTCTCGGACGTTCGGAGCGATATCCCGGGTACTCGCCAGTGAGCAGTGCGGTCCGCGAGCGATGACATCACCTGAGTCGGTGTTGCCAGCGACGCCGAGGCGGACACGCTCATTGCGCCCTACTGACAGATAGTCAGCGATCCGGTGCGAGCTTACGTCCGCTCCCCACCACCTATCTCCGATTTGCCACCAAGGACCGCGAAGGCGATGCCGAGTCCGATCACGGCTGCACCACCCACGGTGGTGGTCAACTTGTATGCGAAGGCTTTGTGTTCGGAGTCCTTGGCGGCTTCTTTGTCGATAATCTCGCCCAACATCGCCAGGATCCGAAACCGATCCTCTGATGTCAGTCCATCGCGATCCAGTTCCTGTCGGAGGATCGCGCGGTACTCGGCGAACGCGCGGTGGACCTTCTTCTGGCTCTTCCAATTGCTGGTGAGTGCGTTGGTGGCCTGCTCGTGAACGTCGCCTAGGGAGTCGAGCACAAGAGACTTGAAGTCGGGGAACTGGTCGATAATCTTGAGTGCTACGTCCGTGCTCATGTTCGGCATCTCGGACACGAAACTAAGAAACCTGTCCTTGGAGAGGTGCCTCCACGACTCAATACCGAGCTTCTCCTTAAGACCCTGTTCATCGAGTCCATTCATGGTCGCCCTCCCAGGTCTGCTGTGCTCGCATCACGAACCGCCACATCCGTTTGAGTCTACGGCTGAGCTCAGGGCAGCCGGCCCTGCTTCATGACGAGTGAGGAGTAGACGTTGCTGATCCGCACGCCGTCGAGCCAGGCGGTCAGCCGCGCTGCCTCGGCGTCGAGGGCGGACCGGGCCACGGTGCTGACGTCGCGGTGCAGGACCACCTTGACCACGCCGTCGTCGTCCTGGACCCAGGCGCCGACGATGCGGCCGTCCCACCACGCGGTGTTGCCGGCATTGCCGTTGGTGTCGAAGAGGTAGGGGGTGTCGTCAGGGTCGAGGTAGAAGCTGCGGCCCTTCCAGCCCATGGTCGTGGGGTCGAGGGTGGGCAGGAGCGCGGCCCACGGCTCGGGAGCGGCGACCGGCGCCTCGTCCTCGGGCAGCACCCAGCCGACCTGTCCGCCGTCGAGGCTGACCTCAACGGCGCCCACCGCGGCGAGGGCGGCGCGCGCCGCAGCTTTCGTGGAACCGAGCCACCACTGGACGTCCTCGACCGTGCCGGGGCCGAAGGTCGCGAGCCAGCGGCGGACGATCGCGGCGTAGCCGTCGTCCGCGGGCAGGGGAGTAGGTCGCTCACCGAGCCAGGACTCCATGAGCGTCCAGGTGGGGCGGCCGATGCGCCAGTGGCCGGCGTTGTGGGCGCGCACGATGCGGCCCTCGGCGCCGAGCATGGTGAGGACTCGTGGACCGATCTGGAAGGTGCCGCCGTACTTCTTGTCGAGGTCGGTGGTGAACCGCCCCGCCATCTCGGGGACCTGTTCGCGGATCTCGCGTGCCGGCAGCGGGCCGGACGTGGCGAGATGGGCGAGGACGGCGCTCGCGGCGGCGTCGCGCCAGGCGGCGCCGTCGTCGGCCACGGCGTACTTCTCCACGTCGCGGGCGATGACGCGGCGCTGCTCGGCGGCCGTGCGCGCGGAGGCGCTGCCGAGCGCCGCGGGGAGGAGGTCGCGCGGGAACACGAAGAGCGTGCGGCGCATCGCGAGCTGCTTGACGAGGCTGCGGTCCTCGTACAGGGCGTGGTCGACGGCGTCGGGTGCGACGCCCTCGGTGCGGGCGTGGACGGCGAGGTGCACGGTCGACGGCTCGGTGGCGTGGAGGACGGTCATCGCCCGGGTGGCGGCAACCGGGTCCGCCAGGCGGTGGGCCGGGTGCAGGGCGTGGCGGATCGCGAGCCGGCTCCGGCGCTCGGTGTCGTCGATGTGGCGCATCGGGGACCACTATGCCGGTCGGCTACGACATTGGGCGGCCGCGCTCCGCTGAGCGGGCCGGGGTCGCACTCTGCGAGTCCCGCGGCCCTCGTGTAGACAGTTCTCATGCCACTTGAAGGTGAATACGCCCCCAGCCCCAGCGACCGCGCCCGCAAGCAGGCCGAGCTGTACGAGATGTCCAACGGTCAGGAGGGGAACACCCTGGGCGGGCGTCCCGTCGTCATCCTCACCAGCGTCGGTGCCAAGTCCGGCAAGCTGCGCAAGACACCGCTGATGCGGGTCGAGCACGAGGGACGTTACGCCGCCGTCGCCTCGCTGGGCGGCGCCCCCAAGCACCCGGTCTGGTACTTCAACGTGGTGGCCAACCCGCACGTCGAGCTGCAGGACGGCGCGGAGAAGTGGGACATGCAGGCCCGCGAGGTCACCGGCGCGGAGAAGGAGGAGTGGTGGGCCCGTTGCGTCGAGGCCTTCCCGCCCTACGCCGAGTACCAGGAGAAGACCGACCGCGAGATCCCGGTCTTCGTCCTCGAGCGGACGGTCTGATGTCGAGGTTGCGCACCGTCGCACGGGTCGCCCTCGGCGTCGCCATGGTCGGCGCCGGGGTGGGCCACCTGACCGTGCAGCGCGAGGAGTTCCAGGCGCAAGTCCCGAACTGGTTCCCGCTCGACAAGGACCTCACGGTCCTCGCCTCGGGCGTCGTGGAGATCGCGCTCGGCTCGGCGTTCGTCGCGCTGCCCCGGCACAAGCGGGTGATCGGGGCGGTCCTCGCCCTGTTCTTCGTCGTCATCTTCCCGGGGAACGTCGCCCAGTACCTCGAAGGCAAGGACGGCTTCGGGCTCGACACCGACGAGAAGCGCCTTGGCCGGCTGTTCTTCCAGCCGGTCCTCATCCTCTGGGCGCTCTACGGCGGCGGCCACCTCCGCCGCCGCAAGAAGACGGAGCTCACCGGCTCCTGACGGCCGCCATCCGAGGCAAGGGGAGACGTGTGCGCAAGACGTTCAGCTGATTCACGACGTGAATCAGCTGAACGTCTCGCGCACACGGTCACCTTCTGCGACCTCCTCCCCGCGGCAGGCCCAGCGCCACGGCGCCCGCCACAGCGATGAGCGCGACCGCTGCCACGGTCGTCCCGCCCCACGCGCCCGCCTCCCACGCCTGGCCCAGCAGCACCCCGCCCACCGACGAGCCCGCGTAGTACGCCAGCGTGTAGCTGCCCGAGCCGTCCGAGGGCCGCGGGCTCAACCGCGCCGACGCCGCGGACGCCACCGCGTGCACCATGAAGAAGCCCGCCGCCACCACCGCGAGCCCCACCCACACGAGGACGAGGGAGTCGGGCACGGTGAGCGCCACCCCGGCCGCGCACGCCGTCAACCCCGTCAACGCCGTCGCCCGCAGGCCGACGCGCCGCTCCAGCCGTCCGGCGAGCGACGACGTCGCCGTCCCCGCGAGGTAGGTGAGGTAGAACATCGAGCCGAGCCCCGTGCCGAGGAGGAACGGCGGCGCATGGGTGCGGTAGGCGATGACGTTGTAGATGCCCACGAACATCGCCATCCCGAGCCCGCCGAGCAGGTAGACGCGGAGCCGGGCAGCTCGGGCGCCGTCGGTCTCCGTGCGCCGCGCGTCCGTGGCGACGACGCCGGGGGAGCGGCGCGGGAGAAGCAGGGCAGCCGCCGCCGTCAGGGCCGCGCCCGCGAGCGCGACGACGAGCATCGCGGTGCGCCACGTCGTCACGTCCGCGACGATCCCGCCCACCACGCGCCCGCCCATCCCGCCGACCGTCGTGCCGGCGATGTAGAGCCCGGCCACCCGCGTCACCCAGCCGGGCGCGACGTTCTCCGCCACCCAGGCCAGCGCGGCGGCCGGCACCGCTGCCATCGCGGCCCCCTGGACGGCGCGGGCGAGGAGCATGAGCGCGAAGGTGGGTGCGAGCGCGGCCACGACCCCGGCGACGACGGCGCCCGCAAGTCCCAGCACCATCGTCCGTCCCCGGCCCGTGCGCTCCGACAGCCGCGCCAGCGGCAGGACGGCGACGGCGATCCCCAGCGTGGACGCCGACACGAGGAGGCTCGCGCGGGTCGCGCCCACGTCGAGCTCGGCGGAGACGAGCGGCAGCAGCGGCTGCACCACGTAGACCATCGCGAAGGCGGCCACGCCCGTGGCGCCGAGGGCGAGCAGCGCCCTGCGGTACTGCGGGTCCTGCGGACGCAGACCCACGGCGGGCTGCGCGGCGGGCATCGGCCCACTGTAGGCGCGGGTGCCACGGCCCGCGCCCGCGTGGCCCCCGCGCCGGTGTCGGCGGGAGGAACTAGCGTGTGACCGAGGACACACTGACAAGGGGGCCGGTCATGACCCAGCGACCCGTTCCGGGTGACCACCTGCGGGACTACTCCCCACGGCCACGCGGCGGCGACGACGAGGACAACCGCTCACCGGGCGAGCGCACCGAGCCGCTCAAGCGCACCACCTGGCGCAACCGACTCCTCGGCCTGGCGGCCGGGCTCGGCGGCGGGCTCCTCGTCTTCCTCCTGCTCCCGGGCGACCTCGCCGTCTCCGCGCGGGTCACCGCGGCCACCGCCGTCCTCATGGGCCTGTGGTGGATGACCGAGGCCATCCCCATCCCGGCCACCGCCCTCGTCCCGCTCGTCGTCTTCCCGATCTTCAACGAGACGACGGCGGAGGACGGCACCACGAGCCCGGTCACCGTGGACCAGGTGGGTGCCTCCTACGGCAACAACATCATCTTCCTGTTCATGGGCGGCTTCCTCCTCGCCCTGGCCATGCAGCGGTGGAACCTGCACCGGCGCATCGCCCTCGTCACCGTGCGCGCCATGGGGACGAGCCCGTCCATGGTCGTGGCCGGGTTCATGGTCGCCACCGCGTTCCTCTCGATGTGGGTGTCCAACACCGCCACCGCCGTCATGATGCTGCCCATCGGTGTCTCGGTGCTCCTGCTCGTGGCCAGGCTCAAGGACGAGGTCCCGGCGGGCGCGCCGGGCGGGGAGGGGGAGACCGACCTGCAGTCCGAGGAGGTCAAGGAGCACGTCATCGAGTCGACGTTCGGCACCGCGCTCATGCTCGGCATCGCCTACGCCGCCTCCATCGGCTCGCTCTCCACGATCATCGGCACGCCGCCCAACACGCTCCTCGTCGGCTACCTCGCCGACAACCACGACATCCGGATCGGCTTCGGCCAGTGGATGCTCGTCGGCCTGCCCCTCGCGGTGGTCTTCCTCGTCATCTGCTGGTTCCTCCTCACCAAGGTGCTGTTCAAGCCGGAGATCAGCGAGATCCCCGGCGGACGCGACCTCATGAACGACGAGCTCGCCAAGCTCGGCCCGATGTCGAGCGGGGAGAAGCGGGTGCTGGCGCTGTTCGTCCTCGCCGCCGTCTCGTGGGTGGCGATCCCCCTCATCTTCGACGAGCCCTTCATCTCCGACGCCGGCATCGCGATGGCCGTTGGCCTGCTGCTGTTCCTCAGCCCGTCCGGCAGCGGCCGTGGCGTGCGGCTCCTCGACTGGGACAGCGCCGTCAAGCTGCCGTGGGGGGTGCTCCTGCTCTTCGGCGGCGGGCTGGCGCTGTCCTCGCAGTTCGGCGCCAGCGGTCTGACGGGGTGGATCGGTGAGCAGGCGGAGGCGCTGGGTGGGGCGCCGGTGATCCTCGTCGTCGTCGTGCTCGTGGCGCTCGTCATCTTCCTCACCGAGCTCACCTCCAACACGGCGACGGCGGCGACCTTCCTCCCGGTGGTCGGTGGCCTGGCCATCGGGATCGGCATGCCCGTCACCCTCGCGACGATCCCCGTGGCGATCGCCGCGACCTGCGCGTTCATGCTCCCGGTCGCGACCCCGCCGAACGCCATCGCCTTCGGCTCCGGGTACGTGACGATCCCACAGATGCTCCGGGGAGGGATCTGGCTCAACCTCATCGGCGTCGTCCTCATCACCGCCACCGCGATGACCCTGGCGGTGTGGGTGTTCGGCATCGTGTACTGAGGCGCGGACGGCAGCGGGCAGCGAAGAGCCTCCGGGGGTGACCGGTACGCCGGCCACCACCCGGAGGCTCTCCTCACCTCAGCGGATGCTGTGCAGGGTCACCGCCTGCCGGCTCGTGACCCGCCCGACATCGCTGCGGGCAGCAGCCCGCACGATCGCGTCCCGCTCACGCGCGGTGAGGACGCCGTCGGCCTTCAGGCCGGCGGCCACGTCGCCGACGTGCCGGACGAACGCGCCGGAGCTCGCCCACCCGTCACCGTCGTCGATGAGGTCGTTCACCGTGCAGCCGTCCTCGAGCTCGTAGTTCGGAACACGGCTGTCGACGCCGCCGACCACCACGGTCTCCCGGGTGTCGGCGTCGGGGCACTCGCTCGGCTCCTCACCGGCGATGGTGAACTCGACCGTCTCCCAGTCCGCCACGTTGCCGGCGACGTCGGAGGAGCGGAACTCGACCGCGTACTCGCCCTCCGCGGTGAAGCTCAGCGGACCGTTGTAGGTGCTGTGCTCCTCCTCGCCGGCGAGCCGCCAGTGCGTCTGCGCGACGCCGGACGTGGTGTCCTCCGCGGCCAGGCCCACGGTGACCTCGCCGGTGTAGGCGTCACCGCTCTGCTCCCCCTCGAGGCTCGCCTCGGTGACCGCGGGCGTCTGGTCGATGAGGAACTCGATCTCCGAGATCCCCGTCTCCGTCCCGCCCGAGCCCTCGGCCGGCGTGACCTCGAACGTCGCGACCATGCCGCGCCACGTCGTCGGGTCGTCCGGGTCCATGAGCGCCGAGTGCGGGGTGCAGTACACGTAGAACGTCCCCGCCTCGGTCGCCTCGAAGTAGAACGGGTCGTCCTCCCAGTCCGAGGCCTCCGGACGGGACGCCAGCACGTTGGCCTCGTCGTCGGTGACGACGACGTCGTGCGGGTAGCCCGGCACGTACTGGAACTTGATCGTGTCGCCCTGCGTGACGGAGAACTCCGTCTCGCTGAAGCCGAACCCTCCGGTCCCGACGCCGATCTCCTTCTCGCTCGGTTCACCGCCGCCGCCGTCGAGCACGGCGCGGTAGTCGATGTTGTGGACGCCGTCCTCGTCGAAGGTGACCGGTTCGGTCCACGTCCGCCACTGGGACTCGTCGGTGCGCGGGCGCCACTGCAGCTCGGCGTCCGGGTCGTTCGACTCCAGGGTGAGCGTGACGGGGGAGACGTACCACGGCGGGTTGCCGTCGGGGTCTGCCGGGTCCAGCGACGTCTCGACGGTCAGCTCCGGCGTCTCGGTGAGGTCCTTGATCCAGACGTTGCGGAACTCCACCGACTCCCCGGCCGCCTGGCCGGAGGAGTGGTTCTGCAGCCCGACGAAGCCCTCGAGGCCGCGGCTGCCGTCCCCGGTGTAGGTGGCGACCTCCACCCCGTTGACGGTCACCCGGTAGTCCTGGCCGACGGCCTCGACCTCCATGGTGTTCCACTCACCGACCGGGTTGGTGGCGAGCGGGTCGGCCCCGGCGAAGGTGTAGACCGCGCCGGTCCGCCCCTCGGGGTTGTCGGTGGCCTCGTAGATCTGGATCTCGTAGCCCTCGTCCACCGGCTTCCACGGGTCGCCCTGCGGGTCGGGGAAGCGGACGAACACCCCGGAGTTGTCGGCGGGGTCCTGCACGCGGAAGTCCACGCGCATCGAGAAGTCCTCGTAGGTCTGCTCGTCGTACCAGAGCAGGCCCATGCCGCCGTGCGGCTGGAGCAGGCCGCAGTCGCTCACCTCGAAACCTCCGGGGCCCGCCTGCGTCCACCCCTCGAGGCTCTCGCCGTCGAAGAGCGAGACGTAGCCCTCGGGCGGCGTCTGCGCGTCCGGGCAGGTGTCCTCGCCCAGCTCCTCCACCCAGATGTCCCGGAAGAACACGTTGTCCTGGACCCGGTTGTTCTGGATGCCGATGTAGCCCGAGGAGAGGTCACGGCCCAGGTCACCCGGGTCCTCGTACTCGTTGACCAGGACGTCGTTGATCCACACCTTGACCATCGGGTCGTCGACCTCGATGACCATCTCATTCCACTCACCCGCCACCGTCGGGAAGGACGTGGGCGCCTGGTAGGTGTAGATCGATCCGGTCTTCGAGCTGTCCGCGGCGTTCGGGCTGCCGCCGGTGTCGTCGATGTTGATCTCGTAGCCCTGACGCACCGCCACCCACGGGTCGTCACCCGGGTCCGGGAACCCGAAGAAGACACCGGAGTTGTCGGCCTCGGTCACGGCCTTGTAGTCGACGTGCAGCCGGTAGGACTCGAACTCCTCCTCGAACCACAGCATGCCCAGGCCCGCGGGGTCACCGACGGTCTCCAGGGCGCAGGTGCCCTCACGGTCCTCGTCCGGGACGACGGCGAACCCGCCGGGTCCCGCCTGGCGCCAGCCGTCCAGGGTCGAGCCGTCCCACAGCACGCGGTGGCCCGCGTCCGGCTCCGGAGCCGCGCACACCGGCTCACCGGGGTCGGCCGTCTGGCACAGCGTGAAGTCACGGAACGTCGCGGTGAGCGGCTCGGCGATCTCGTCCGGTCCGTGCACGGCGAAGAAGCCGAGCTGCGGCGCGTCGTAGCTCGAGACCGGTGCGGGTCGTCCGGCGTTCACCCACGTGCTGCCGTCGTGGGAGTACGCGGCGGCGACGTTCTCGCCGTCGCTCGTCAGGCGCAGTGTGATGGTGCTGGGCGCGTTGTAGACCGTGGGGTTGTCGACCCCGCCCTGGTACCGGATCTCTCCGTCCTGGTGGTAGAGGTACTCGAACCGGCCGTCGGCGCTGGAGCCGTAGGACGGGAAGTACGCGAGCTTGGTGAAGTTCTCGTCGTCGTCGTAGATGATGAAGCCGGCCTGGTCGTGGTTGACCGGGTCGTCCGGCATGTCGATGGTCACCTCCGAGACCCAGCGCCCCTCGGGCATCTCGGTGAGGACGAGGTTCTGGGCGTCGGTGACGATGTTGCCGCTGAGGTGGTTGCTGATCATGTCGCCCTGGAGCATGTCGATCTCCAGTGCGCCGTCGACCTGCCGGTAGCCGTCGGGGTTCTCCCGCACGATGGTCGACCACCGCTCACGGTCCAGCTCGGTGCCCTCGAAGCCGTCGGCCACGCACTGCCCGGGCTCGGGCTCCTCGTCGCCCCCGACGTAGTCGACCCGGTAGAGCGCCTGGTTGGAGCTGTCACCGAAGCCGCCGCCCTCCAGCACGTACAGCGAGCCGTCCGGCCCGAACTGGCCGTCCATGAGGTTCGCCCAGTACTCCCCGGGCATGAAGTCGTCGATGGCGGCGATGTCCTCGTTCTCGTCGAGCTCGGCGGTCTTGATGTGACCGCGGTGGTAGTCGAGGAGGAACCAGCGCCCGTCGTAGTGCTCGGGGAACTTCGTGTCCGAGTCGAGGTTCTCGTCGTAGCGGTAGACCGGCCCGGACATCGGGCCGCCCGCCCCCGAGCCCATGTTGAGGAAGGGCTCGGGGATGGGGTCGACCACGCCGTCGGGCATGCCCACCCACGTCTCGGGCCAGTTCGCCCAGCTCCGCGGGTAGTAGATGGTCGCGGGCTTGACCGGCGGCAGCTTCTCGAGCCCGGTGTTGTTCGGTGAGTCGTTCACCGGACCGTTCTCACAGTCGTAGAAGTCGCCGAGGGGCTCGTTGGTGACGTAGTCCCAGGGACGGTAGGGGAAGTTGTTGCCGATGCAGAACGGGTACCCGAAGTTCGCCGGCTCGGAGGTGACCATGTACTGGTCGAAGCCCCACGGGCCGCGCTCGGTCCACTCACCCAGCCGGTCGGGGCCGTAGTTGCCGATGTGGAGCCGGTCGGTGGCCGGGTCGATGGAGATGCGGAAGGGGTTGCGGAACCCCATCGCGTAGATCTCCGGCCGCGTCAGCTCGCCGTCGTACTCGTCGGCCGGGAAGAGGTTGTCCTCCGGGACCGTGTACGTGCCGTCGGGCTGCGGCGTGATCCGCAGGATCTTGCCGCGCAGGTCGTTGGTGTTGCCCGAGGTGCGCCGGTCGTCGTTGTACCAGTGCGTGGGGCGCGAGTCGATCGGCGAGTACTGGCTGTTGAGGTCGGGTGTGCCCTCGTCACCGGTGCTGAGGTACAGGTTCCCGGCCGAGTCGAAGTCGATGTCGCCGCCGAGGTGGCAGCAGTTCGTCTTCTGGTAGGGCACCGTGAGCAGCACGCTCTCCGAGGCGACGTCGATCGTGTCTCCGTCGGTGTCGAACCGGGCGAGGACGTTGTGGTCCTCCTCCCGGCTCGTGTAGAAGGCGTACACCCACCCGTTGTCCTCGAACTGCGGGTCCAGCGCGAGGCCGAGGAGCCCGCCTTCCTGGTTCTTCGAGCCCTCGATGTCCGGGCGAGAGGGCAGCGGGTGGTCGTCGAAGACGCTGAGCTCTGCGGCGACCGTCACCTCCTCCGTGCCCGGGTCGTAGACGCGGACGACGCCGTCGCGGCTGGTCGTGAAGACCCGGCCGTCCGGGGCGATGTCCATCGTCATCGGTTGCGGCACGGACGCGACCCGCACCTTTTCGAACTCGTCCGCCGCGGACGCCTCGGCGAACGACGCTGGTGCTGCGCCGTCGTCCGGCGCCTCGGTCGGTTGTGCGCCGACCGGTGTGCTCACCAGCAACGACATGAGCAACGGAAATGACAACATTCCGGCTATGGAACGCTTACTCATGACCCCTCCACTCTGAGTAGGCAGAACTGAGCAACCCCCCGTGCGAGGGGTCACCGAAGCACGCGACGAGGACGTCGCGCGGGTGTGGCCGGTGAGCCCGGTGATGTGCAGGCCCGGCCGGCGGGCTGGTTCCTCAGCTGGGCTGGGCGACCAGCTCCCGGATCTCCCCCGTCTCGCGGTCCTGGAACAGGACCTTGCTGCGCCCGTCGGGCAGGAGCTCCCGCTTGATGACCGGGTGGCCGTCGTGGAGCTCGGGGTTCTTGGTGATGCGCGGGGTCGTGCCGCCGCGCCAGTCCGCGATGTCCACCGGGTGCCACGCGCCGCGCTCGGCGGAGGCGTAGCAGGCGTCGATGATCGCGTTGACGATGTAGCCGTCGTAGAACGTCTCCTGCGGTGCCCGGCCGGTGTCCATCGCCTCGAACATGTCGGTGAACATGTCGAGGTAGCCGAGCTCGGTCACCTCGTCGGCGACGGGGAACAGCCAGCCGCTCGCCGACTCGGCCTTCTCCGCCACGTACCCGTCGGCCGCGCCGCTCGTGTACATGTCGAAGCCCGTCCGCAGGAAGTGGTTGAGCCAGATCGTGCCCTCGGTCCCGGCCACCTCGTCACGCAGGTCGAGCCCGCCGCGGAAGGCCCAGGACACCTCGAACTGGCCGACGGCGCCGGACTCGAAGCGGATCAGCGCGATGGCGTGGTCGTCCGCGGTGATGGGGTGGACCAGGGTGTCCTTCCAGCAGAAGACCTCCACCGGACGGTTGCCCTTGCCGACGAAGTTGCGGCACACGGCGATGCAGTGGCAGCCGAGGTCGACGATGACACCGCCGCCCGCCTTCTTCTCGTCCCAGAACCACGCGCTGTGCGGACCGGGGTGGGTCTCCCGGGACCGCACCCACAGGACGTCGCCGAGGGCGCCGTCCTGCACGGACCTCACCGCCGCGAGGGTCTTGGGCGTGTAGACCAGGTCCTCGAGGTAGCCGGCGAAGACGCCGTGCTCCTCGACGATGTCGAGCATGCGCTTGGCCTCGGCGGCGGTCCGGCCCAGCGGCTTGGTGCACAGGACGGCCTTGCCGTTCTCCGCTGCCAGGCGCACGGCCTCCTCGTGCATGTCGTTGGGCAGCCCGATGACCACCGTGTCGATGTCGGGGTCCGAGCAGGCCGCCGTCAGGGAGGTGGTGGACCGTGGGACCCCCCAGCGCTCCTTGAACGCGGCGCCGCGTTCCTCGCTGCGGGAGTAGATGAGCTCGACGGCGTCGCGGCCCCGTCCGCGGTTGAGCGCGGCGGTGTAGAAGTCACCGATGAGGCCGGTGCCGAGCATGGCGATGCGGTGTGCTGTCACTGCAGGTGAACCTTCCCTCGTTGAGAGGCTCCTGTGCGGAGCCGGTGTCGTCGGCGGGCCCGGAGGGCGCGCATGAGCTCGACCGGTCAGTGAATTCCCCCCTTCGATCCGTGATCAGTCGCTGCGCTGCCCGGAGACGGCGACGTAGACCCAGGCGAGACCGAGGACGATCACGCCGTAGACGATCTGCTGCACGGCCTGGCCCACGCCGAGCGTGAGGAGCAGGCGGTTGAGGACGGTGAGGACGAGCGCCCCGACGATGGTGCCGGCGTAGCCGCCGGACCCGCCGAGGATCGAGGTCCCGCCGATGACGGCCGCAGCGATGCTCGGCAGGAGGAAGGAGTTCGTCTGGCTCGGTCCCACCGAGCCGCTGCTTCCCGAGATGAGCAGCCCCGCGATCGCGGCGAGGACGCCGACGATGACGTACGTGGCGATGAGGACCTGCCACACCTTGACGCCGGACAGGCGGCACGCGACAGGGTTGTCCCCGACGGCGTAGATGTTGCGTCCCAGCCCCGTCCGCGACAGGCCGAGGAGGAGGACGACGGCGACGGCGGCCCACACGACGACGTTGAGCGGGATCGGCCCGACGAGGGTCCCGCCACCGACGGTGCTGAGGACGGGCAGCACCGATGCGGCGCCGGTGAGGAAGCCGCCGCTGGCCAGGCCCACCGACACGACACCGAGCAGGACGCTGGACATCCCGATCGTCATGATGAGCGGGTGGACCCGGAAGACGCCCACCCCGACCCCGTTGACGAAGCCGGCCACCGCACCGACGGTGAGCGCGAGGGCGATGGCCTGCAGCGGTCCGGCGCCGCTCTGGGTGGCGGCCACGTAGGCTGCGAAGTTGGCCACCATCGTCACCGACAGGTCGATGCCGCCCGTGAGGAAGGCGATCGTCTGCCCGGCCGCGAAGATCGCCAGCGGGCACGCGAGGAGCAGGATCGAGCGCAGCCCCCCGCTGGTGAAGAGGCTCGGGTCGAGCAGGCCGGTGACGAGGTAGAAGACGACGAACACGACGCCGAGCACGATGACCGGGCGGTCGGTGGTGAGGGTCCGGAGCCGGTGGCTGGGCGTCGGGGGAGCGGCGGTCGTGGTGCTCATCGGGTCCTCCTGCGGAGCTCGAGCAGGCCGCCGAGCATGACCACGCCGATGATGACCAGGCCCTCGATCAGCACGGCGACGTTCGGGTTGATCCCCATGCTCAGGAGGATCGGCGGGATGAGGGTGAGCACGAAGGCGGCCAGGACGGGCCCGAGCAGCTGGCCGCGTCCACCGGACAGGGCGACGCCACCGAGCACGACGGCGGCGACCGAGCCGAGGAGCGCGCCGAGAGCGATCGACTCCTGGGGGCTGCCGCTGCCGAGCAGCGCCGTCGTCACGAGGCCCGCGAGACCGGCGAAGACGCCGGAGACGACGTAGGCCTGCACCCGGGTGCGCTTGACGACGACGCCCGCGAGGAATGCCGCCTGGCGGTCGCTGCCGATCGCGTAGGTCGCGATGCCGGCGCGGCTGCGCCGGAAGGGCAGCCAGACGAGGCAGAGGATGGCGGTGAGCCAGAGCAGCGAGGGCCACGGGTTGGAGAAGCCGCCGACGATCAGCCGGGACAGCTCGGGGTTGGCCGCGCCGCCCGGCCCGCCGAGGATGAGCAGCGCCAGGCCGACGAAGGCGAAGTGCAGGGCGAGGGTGACGACGATGTCGGGCAGCCCGGAGACCGTGATGACCCAGCCCATGAGCCCCGAGAGCAGCGCGATCCCCACGACGGTGCCGAGTGCGACGGCGACGCTCGCGCCGAAGGACGCGTCCTCCATGAGCCACGCCGAGACACAGTTCGCGAGGACCATGAGCGCACCCACGGCGAGGTTGATGCCACCGGAGATGACGACCACCCCCTGCGCCAGGGCGAGCAGCGCGAGCATGAGGCTGCCGGCCGTCAGGGCGCGCAGCTCGAAGCCGCCGAAGTTCTCCACCTGGAGGTAGCGCACGAGGATCATCACGAGCAGGAGCACCCCGACGCCCACCACCCAGCCGTTCTGCTGGCGGAAGCGGGCCGCCCTGCTCGTGGGCTCGGGCGCCGTCGTCACCGTGGTCACGAGGTCCTCACCTCCGTCGCCTGGAGTCCGTGGGCGGCGTTGAGCATGGCTTCCTCCCCGGCGTCGGCGGCGAGCTCCGAAACGACGGTGCCGCGGTAGATCGCCAGGGCGCGGTCGCAGACGAGGTCGATCTCCCGCAGCTCGCTCGTGTACATGACGACGGCGGCGCCGGACTCGGCGACCTCGCGGACGAGCTCGTAGATCTGGCGCTTGGTGCCGATGTCGATCCCGCGGGTGGGGTCGAAGAGCAGAAGCGTGCCGAAGCCCTCGGCGAGCCAGCGCCCGATGGTGAGCTTCTGCTGGTTGCCCCCGGACAGGCGGCGCGCCTGCGCGGCGGCGCGCGTGTCGATGGACAGCCGGGCGATGGCGCCGTCGACCGCGCGGTTCTCCCTGGCCCGCGAGATCGGTCCCCACCGGGAGAAGCGGGCCCGTGACGGAAGGGCGATGTTCTCCCGGATGGAGCGCTTGGGCAGCAGGGCCGCGGACCGGTCCGCGGGGACGAGGGCCACGCCCTGGCGGATCGCGGCCGCCGGGTGGCGAGCGTCCAGAACCTTGCCGTCCACCCGGATCTCCCCGGAGCGGGGCCGCTGGTCCCCGGCGAGGACGTCGAACAGGGTGTCCTGCCCCTGCCCCTCGAGGGCCACGAGGCCGAGCACCTCACCCGGACGCACCGAGAAGCTCACGTCGTGGAGCATCGTGCCGGCGCTCAGCCCCTGGACCACGAGCCGGGGTTCGGACTGGGGTGCCTGGGCGCGGCCGCGGCGGTCCTCCGCCGACTCCTCGCCCATCTGCTCACCGAGCATGGACTGGACGATGCGCTTCTCCCGCCCCTCCTTGGGGGCGAAGCGTGCGACGTCGCCGCCGTCGCGGAACACCGTGCACATGTCGCAGTGCTCGATGACCTCCTCCAGGCGGTGGGAGATGAACAGGACGGAGCCGCCGCCGCGGGTCTGCTCGGCCATGACCGTGAAGACCTTCTCGCTGAGGTCCGCGGGCAGGGCCGCGGTGATCTCGTCGAGGATGAGGAGCTTGGGCCGGTGGGCCAGCGCCCGGGCCAGGTCGAGCATCCGGAGGAAGGGCAGCGGGATGTCGCGCACCCGCTCACCGAGGTCCAGCCCACCGATCTCCAGCCGCGCGAGGTGCTCCTCGACGACGGCGGCGTCGGTGGCGGTGAGCCTGAGGTTGTGACGGACCGTGAGGTCCGGGATGAGCGCCGGGTCCTGGAAGACGGCGGCGATGCCCTGGGCGTAGCCGGCTGCGGGGGTCCGCAGGTCGACAGGGGCGCCGTCGAGGGTGACGGTGCCGCGGTCCCGGCGGATGACGCCCGTGAGCGTCTTGACGAAGGTGGACTTGCCGGCACCGTTCGCCCCCAGGAGGGCGTGGGACTCGCCGTGGCCGACGGTGAGGTCGGCGGACCTCAGGGCGAGGACACTGCCGTAGGACTTGGCCACCCCGCGGGCGGCCAGCAACGCATCAGCTGACATCGTGCTCCTCAGCTCAGGGCGGACCGTGCCTGGGGCGGGCGTCCGCCCCAGGCACGTCGCCTACCGGAGACCGTCAGGAACCGCTGGGGCCCTCGCAGGCGTACAGCTGCTCACGGGTCATCTCGAGCGGGTAGTCGATCTCGACGGCGGCACTCGTGTCCGGCCCGCGCTCGGGGTCGTAGGCGGCCTCGAGCTGCTCGGCGCTGTCGTCCGTGGTCCACAGCTCGGGCGTGAGCATGGTCGTCTGCTCGACGTCCTCACCGCCCAGCACCTGGAGTGCCACGTTCGTGCCCACCGCGCCGATGACGGCGGGGTTGGTCACCACGGCGCCCGGGGCGCCCTCCATGAGCTGGCCCACGAAGGCGTTGCTGTCCTGCCCGGTGACGGGGACGAGCTCCTTGCCGGCCGTCTCGATGCCGTTGACCACCGTGTAGTCGGCGCCGGTGGTCCACACGCCGTCGTAGTCGCCGGCGCTGAACTGCTGGACGGCGAGCTCCCCGCCGAGCGTGTAGTCCCAGTTGCTCCATACCGTGGTGAGCTCGATGTCGGGGTAGCTCTCCAGCGCCGCGGTCACGCCCTCGTGGCGGTCGGTGTCGGACTGCACGCCCTCGATGCCGCGCATGTACAGGACCTCGCCCTGCCCGCCGATCTCCTCGGCGAGCCACTCCATGCCGATCCGGCCCCACTCGACCTGGTCGTTGGTGACGACGTAGGCCTCCTCCGTGGTGACGGCGGCGTCGATCGCGACGACGACGATGCCCTGGGCGCTCGCCTCCTCGATGATGCCGTTGAGCTGCTCGGGGTCGGAGGGGTTGACGACGATCGCGTCGACCCCCTCGGAGATCAGGGTCTGCAGGTGCTGGACCTGCTCGGTGGGTCCGGCGTTCTCCGACATGACGACCACCCGGTCGACCTGGCCGCTCGCCAGCGCCTCGGCCTGGATCGAGCACACCATCTGCTCGCGCCAGCCGTTGCCCGCGAGCGTGTTGCTCACGCCGATGACGTAGCCGCCCTCGGCGTCGCCGTCGTTCTCGGTGCCGCCGGCCGCGCCGTCGTCCGACCCGCACGCGCTCGCGGCCAGTGCGAGCGCGGCAGCGCCGGCGATCGTGGACGTTCTTCTCGACAGCCTCATCGCTGGATCCCCCTGTGTGTGTGATGTCTGGGGGTGCCCACCCGCCTCCGGGGGCACCACTGAACCGCCTGCGTCGTCGCAAAAAGGCGAATCTGTATAGACCACATCCGGTGTCTGTATGTACTTGAGAACGTAACGGAGGTCACTGAAGTCGTCAAGGGTCGAACGTGAACGGTTCGGGCGAACCGGGCATCTCCCGCCGACTCGCACGGGTGTGCGCACGGGCTACGCTCTGGCCTATGGCCGGTCAGCAGCGGGAGACGGCGCCTGCGCGGTACGAGGTGATCGAGGACTGGCTGCGTGACCGGGTACGCAGCGGGACGCCGGGCGACCTGTTGCCCTCGGAGGCGGACCTTGCCGTCCAGTTCGGGGTGAGCCGGATGACCGCGCGTCAGGCGGTCCAGAACCTCGCCCGCGACGGGCTGGTGGACCGGCGCCGCGGCTCGGGCACCTACATCGCCATCCCGCCGATCCGCAGGCACGGGTCGGCGCTCACGAGCTTCTCCAGCGACATGCGCAAGCGTGGGCTGGTGGCGACCTCCCGCCTGCTCAGGGCCGAGCTCGTGGACGGCAGCCCCGACGACGTCGAGGCCCTGCGCCTGGCCCCGGGCAGCCGGGTCGTGAGCATCTCGCGGCTGCGGCTGGCGGACGGGGTCCCCATGTCGATCGAGACCGCCGTCCTGCCCCTCGAGTGCGCGCCCGTGCTCTCCCGCGACCTGGAGAACGGGTCGCTCCAGGTCGCTCTGAGCGAGCTCGGACGGGAGCCGGCGACCGCGCGGGCGAGGATCACCGCCCGGACGGCGACGGCGGCCGAGGCGCGTCTCCTCGGCGTGCCGGTGCGGTCGGCGCTCCTCGTCGAACGGCGCGTCATCCTCGACACGGAGGACCGGCCGCTGGAGCACACCGAGAGCCGGTACGTGGCCGAGCGCTACGTCATCGACGCCGTCTTCACCGTCTGCGCCGAGCTGTAGCAGGTCTGCGGAGCGCGCAGGAGGCCCCGGCCCTGTCGAGACAGGGCCGGGGCCTCCGGGCTGGTACGGCTCAGCTGGTGCTGCGCCGGCGAACACCGAGAACGACGGCGCCACCGGTGACGAGCAGGACGAGCGCGGCCAGGATCGGCGCGGCCGGCACACCCGTCGTCGGCAGGCGGCCGCCGGGGCCGGCGGGCGTCTCGTCCTCCTCCGCCCCGTCGTCAGGCGTCGGGCTCTCGCTGCCACCGCCGTCGCCCGGCTCCTCACCGGGTGCCTCGCCGTCGTCCTCGCCGGGGCGCACCTGGGCCAGCAGCCACTGGAGCGTGGCGCTGTCCTCGTAGGTGGGCGCCGAGGCGAGGTGGTAGTCCGGCAGCGAGAACGCCTCGTCGCCGTACTCCGTCCACAGAGCGAGCTCGGCGATGCGCTCCTCCGCCAGGCCGCGGTCCCGGTAGGCCGCGACGAGCGCGTCGTACGCGCCCTTGGCGTCCTCGACCGGCAGCAGGTGGTCACTGGTCCCGTGCGTGATCCACATCGGGACCTCGGCCGCGGCGATGAGCGCGTACTCGTCCTCGTCCGCCGCGAACCCGCCGGTGAGCAGGCCACCCGCGAACAGCTCGGGCCGGGTGGAGAACATCTCCCACATGAGCTGGGACCCGTAGGACACCGAGGTCGCGTAGACGCGGCGCTCGTCCACCGAGAAGCGCCCGGTGAAGTCCTCGAGGAGCTGGAGCACCTGGGCCGCCTCGAGCTCCTTGCCCACCCGCGCGTTCTGCGGGGCGAGGACGATGACCTCCTCGTCGGTGCCCGTCCACTCCTCCTGGAACCACGCCGTCGCCGGCATGTCCGCGACGAGCTGGACCCGCTCGTTCTGGCCGTCGAAGCCCATGCCGTGCCCGGAGAGGGCGACGACGAGCGGGTACTCCCGCGCCGGGTCGTAGTCGTCGGGCAGGCGGTAGTCGTAACGGACGGTGAGGTCGTCACCCTCCACGCCGTCGACGTCGGACTCGAACGTCGCGTGGACGAACTGGTCGACCTCGCGGTTGATCGCGGGCTCGGTCAGCGGCCACGCCGTGTCGGCGTCGCCCCGGGAGATGACGGCCGCGCTGGGTGCGTGCACGTCACCGGCCTGCACCACCTCGGTGGGCTGGTCCGGGTTGATCATCACCGAGCACAGGAACGTGGGGCACAGGGAGACCATGACGGTCCAGCCGCCGTTCGGGTCGTCCTCGAGGTCCAGGACGACGTATCGGCCGGGTGCCTCGGACCGGTCGTGCTCGAGCAGGCGGGCGGGGTCGTCGGTCGTGTAGACGCCGGCGACGTCCCGCTCGACGAGGTTCTCCAGCTCCTCCAGGCCGGTGAACCGGAAGTTGTACGAGGTGTCGCGGACGGTGAAGTCCTCGGCACCGAGCGAGGCCGGGTCGACGACGTCGGCGTACTCGAGCACGACACCGGTGACCTGCTGACCGAAGGAGGACACCTCGGTGACCGGGGTGACACTCTCGATCCGGTTGGGGGAGCGGTCCTGCGCGAGAACCCACCGCAGGATCGAGCTGTCGCTGTAGGTGGGGCCGGTGGCCGCGTGGTAGTCGGGGTAGGTGAACGCGTCGTCCGCGTACTCGGTGAAACGGACGAGGTCACCGGCGTCGTCCGCGCCGGCGCCGGTGTAGGCCGCGCGCAGCACCTCCGCGGACGTCCGCCCGAAGTCGGGCGGGAGGACCGGGTCACTGGTGGCGTGGGTGATCCACACGGGCGTCCGCGCGGTGGCGATCGACGCGGCCTGCTCCTCGCTCACCGGGAAGCCGGAGACGATGAGCGCGGCGTCGAACAGCTCGGGCTGGTCCGCCATGAGGTTCCACGCGATGGTCGAGCCCCAGGAGAACGTCGTCACGTAGGTGCGGTCCTCGTCGACGCTGTACTCGTCGGTGAACTGCTCCAGCAGCGCGAGGACGGAGGTCCACTCCACCTCCTCGTCGCCGCGCACGTTCTGCGGCGCGAGGACGATGACGTCCTCCTCGCTGCCGGTCCACTCCGGCTGCGCCCAGGAGGTGGCCATGATGTCGACGGCGACGTTGACCCCGTGGTTGACCCCGTCGAAGCCGGAGCCCCAGCCGTGGAGGACGACGACGAGCGGGTAGGTCCGTGCCGGGTCGTAGTCGTCCGGCAGCCGGTAGGAGTAGGGCAGGTCCGCGCCGGGGAAGGGCATGACGTCGGAGTGGAACTCCTCCGCGACGAGGTTGACCGGTGCCTCGGTCATCGGCAGGGCGTCCTGGGACCCTGCCGCGAGCAGGGGCGCGGGCGCACCGCCCGCGGCGTAGCCGTGGACGTCCCCGAGCTGGACGAGGTGGGTCGGCAGCGACTCGCGCAGCTTCTCCGAGCACAGGAAACCGTCGCACGCGGAGCGGACCACGGTGTTGCCGCCGCTGTCCTCGGGGTCGAGCTCGACGACGACGTAGGAGCCGCGTGTCGAGGACCCGTCGGCCCGCAGCGCGGGCTCGTCGCTCGTGTAGACGGCGGTGACGGTGCGCGGCTCGAGCGCGTCGAGGTCGGCGGGGTCGTGGGCCCGGAAGTTGTACGGGCTGTCCAGGACCGAGAAGTCGCCGGTGGAGAGCTCGGCGGGGTCGACGTCGGCGCCGTACTCGACGGCGACGGCGACGACCTTCTGCCCGAAGGTGAGGACCTGGGTGATCGGCGTGATGCTGACGATGCCCTCGTCCGGGGGTGGGGTGGTGGTGGCCGCTGCCGGGCCGGCGGCGGCGAGACCGCCGATCGCCAGGACCAGGGGCGCAGCGAGCGCACGGAGCAGGCGCCGGGTGCGGCTGCGCCGAGATGGGTGGGGTGTCGTTGTCGGCATGGGTCTCCTTCGACCGGCTCGGGTGAGCATGTGCTAAAACGATGTAGCAGGAGGTTACGGGTCGGCCGTCATGAGGTCAACGCAGTGTCCGCGACCGGGCGGTGCGGCGTGGAGTGCCGACTCCGACGTCGGCGACAGCTCGACTCTCGGTAACAACTCAGCGGTCGGTGAGGGCGTACTTGTCGGGGGGAGCTCGGTTCGCGGTAACAACTCAGCGGTCGGCGAGGGCGTGGCTGTCGGCGAGGACGGGGCTGTCGGGGGACCTCGACTCGCGGTAACAACTCAGCGGTCGCCGCGGACGTGGCTGTCGGCGACAGCTCGACTCTCGGTAACAACTCAGCGGTCGGCGAGGGCGTGGCTGTCGGGGAAGCGTGGCTGTCGGGGGGGAGCTCGGCTCGCGGGAACGGCTCAGCTGCCGGCGGGAAATCGGCTGTCGGCAGGGGGTTGGCCGGTGCGGCGCGGGGCGAGGGAGCCGCGGGTGCGCAGGGGCATGTCGACGGTGTGGACGCCGCCCGAGAGCGGGTTGCGCCGGCCGTCCTGCAGGGCGGCGACGAGCATGTCGACCGCCATGCCGCCGAGCGTCCGGTGCGGGATGGCGAAGGTGGTGAGGGCGGGCCGGAGCCAGCCGGCAAGAGGGGCGTCGTCGAAGGAGACGATCGAGGTGTCCTCAGGAATCCGCAGACCGGCCTCCTGCAGGGCCTGGTAGGCACCGAAGGCCAGGCGGTCGTTGAAGCAGAGGAGGGCCTCGGGTGCGGTGCCCCGCTCGAGCAGGTCGTGGACCGCCTCCCAGCCGTGGGCCGGGTTCCACGAGCGGTAGGGGTAGCCGGACGCCGGTGGGACGCCCGCCTCGCCGAGGGCCTCGAGCATCCCGGTGAGGCGCAGGTGCCCAGCCTCGGAGGCGGCCGGGGCGTCAGCGAGTCCCGGGCCGGCGCCGATGAGATGGATGTCCCGGTGCCCGGCCGCGAGGAGCTGCTCCGCGGCCGCGCGGCCTGCCGCGTGCTCGTCCGGGATGATCGCGGTGAGCTGCCGGCCCTCCGGTGGCAGCGCGTTGAGGAGGACCGTCGGGAGGGTGTCCAGCTCCTCGGGGAGGGCCTCCCGCTGACGCGTGAACATCGAGGCGAGGATGAGGCCGTCCACGCGGTGGTCGAGCATCGCTTCGACGGCCTCGCGCTCCTGGGCCGCGCCGCCGCCCGTCTCGCTCATGAAGAGCATGTAGCCGCTGTCGCGTGCTGCTTCCAGCGCGCCACGGATCATGCCGCCGGCCAGCTGGGAGGAGGCGACGGTGTCCGACACGAAGCCGATGGTGGTGGTCGAGCCCTTGCGCAGCCCCACCGAGATCGTGTTCCGGCGGTACCCGAGGGCCTCGGCGGTCTCCCGTACCCGCTCGTGGACGGCGTCGGAGATGCGCAGCTCGCGACCCCGTCCGCTGAGGACGAGGGAGGCGGTCGACGACGACACTCCGGCTTGACGCGCGACGTCCGCGAGCGTCACGCGCTTGCTGGTCATGGTGCTCCTCTCGAGGCTGATCGTAACGGTCCGGTCACATGCTCGTGCCGCCTTGACACGCTGCGGACCTGAATGGTGGCATGTGCCTGCTAACACGATTTAGCCGAGTGTGGCCCCCGCGCACTCGCCCCGCTGAAAGGGAGATAAAGGTGTCTCGCACCCCCTCTACCGCACGCCGTCGGTCGCGCTCCACCGCAACTGCGCTCGGCCTGACCGGACTTCTCGCGCTCGCCGCGTGCTCCGCTCCCGGGCAGAGCACGTCGGAGGAGCCGAGCGCCAGCGCCGGCGCCTCGGACGCCGCCACCACGCCGGGCGAGGTGCCCGGCTGCGGCGAGGACGCCGTCGTCGTCGACGCCTACGTCGAGACCGGGTTCCCGCTCTTCCGTGAGCTGGCCGACGAGTTCACGGCCCAGTTCCCCAACGTCACCTTCGACATCCGTGAGGACCAGTTCGCGGTCCTCACGCAGAACGCGCCCCGCGTGCTGGCGGACGACCCGCCGGACCTCATGCGCCTGCCGCAGATGAGCGAGCTCGCCTCCGACGGACTCCTCCTCAACCTCGACCCCTACGCCGAGGCCTTCGGCTGGGACGAGTGGCCCTCCTCCCAGCTCGAGCAGATGCGGGTGGACGACGAGGGGCGCCGTGGCTCCGGCCCGCTCTACGCCATGGGCATGAACTTCTCGATGACCGGCGTGTTCTACAACAAGGCGCTCGCCGAGGAGATCGGCATGACCGAGGCGCCGGCCACGCTCGAGGAGCTCGACGGCTACATGCAGGCAGCCGTCGACGCCGGCATCACCCCGAGCGCCCAGTTCAACGGCGGCGCCACGGGCGGCCTGGCCTTCCCGCTGCAGATGCTCATGGCCTCCTACGGCGACCCCTCCGAGGTCAACGCCTGGGTCTACCAGCAGGAGGGCGCGACGATCGACACGCCCAGCAACCTCCAGGCCGCCGAGCACCTCGAGCGCTGGATCGAGGCCGGCTACTTCGCCGACGACGTCAACTCCCTGGACTACTCCCAGTCGATGGCGCGCTTCCTCGAGGGCGACAACCTCTTCTTCTTCAACGGTGACTGGGAGTCGGGCACCTTCGACACGCAGGTCCCCGGTGAGGTCGGGTTCTTCCTCATGCCCCCCGTCGAGGAGGGCGGGTCCGTCGGCGCGATGTCCGCGCCGCTGACCTACGGGATCGGCGCCGGCGCGGAGAACGCCGACTGCGCCGCCTCGTTCCTCAACTGGATCGCGACCGACGAGGAGGCCCGCACGATCGCCGTCGAGGTCGGCGGCTCCCACCCGATGGGACCGGTCGACGCGTTCATGCCCGAGATCGACGAGAGCTCGGTGACCGCGCAGACCCTCGCCGCCGGCGTCACCATCGGTGAGGACAACGGCTCCATGGACTTCATCGCCAACGCCACCGGCGGCATCTACGCCAAGGGCTGGACGCCGAACCTCCAGAAGCTCGTCGCCGGGCAGATCGAGGCCGCCGACCTGCTCCCGGCCGTCCAGGCGGAGTACGAGAACGAGATCGGCTGACCCGATGTCCGACCTGACCATCTCCCGGCTCACGCCGGAGGCGGACGCGCGGGCGGAGCTCCCGCCCGCGCGTCCGGGTCGGCGCGGGACGTGGGCGCGCCGCCGTCGCTCGGCGGCGGCGCTCGCCCTCGTCCTGCCGGCCGCCTTCTTCTACGTCACCTTCGTCCTGCGCCCGATCCTCTTCACGGTCCAGTACTCCCTGTACGACTGGAACGGGGTCACTGAGGCGACCTGGGTGGGCGCGGAGAACTACACCCGACTCTTCTCCGACCCGGAGATGTTCGGGCCGATCCTCAACGCCCTCCAGCTCATCGTCTACTTCAGCTTCGTGCCCGTCGCCCTCGGGCTGATCGCCGCGGCGATCATCCGCAAGTTCGCCACCAGCCGGCTCGCGATCATCGGGCGCACGGTGCTGTTCCTCCCGCAGGTCATCCCGCTCGTGGCCGCCGGCATCATGTGGACCTGGATCATGGCGACCGACGGCGTCCTCAACCAGTTCCTGCGCCTCATCGGTCTCGGCTCGGTCACCCGCGCCTGGCTCGGCGACTTCGACACCGCGCTGCCCGGCGTCGGCGTCATCGGCGCGTGGGTGTCCCTGGGCCTGTGCCTCGTGCTCCTCCTCGCCGGCATGTCCAAGATCGACCCGGCGCTCTACGAGGCCGCCCGGCTCGACGGCGCCGGACCGATCCGCGAGTTCTGGTCGGTGACCCTGCCGAGCCTGCGCCAGGAGCTGGCCGTGTGCCTCACCGTCACGGTCATCGCGGCGCTCGCCAGCTTCGACATCATCTACATCTCCACCCAGGGCGGCCCGGGCAACAGCACCCTCGTGCCCGGCCTCGAGATCTACTACCTCGCGTTCTTCCAGCGTGAGGTCGGCCAGGCCTCCGCCCTCGCCGTCGCCCTCATGGTGCTCGTCCTCATCGTCGTCATCCCGCTTCAGCGGCTCATCCGAGGCAGGGAGCAGTGAAGACCTCCGCAAGCGAGCTCTGGCTCGGCCGACTCGTCCTGGTGATCCTCATGGTGATCACCCTCGTCCCCTTCGTCACCCTCTTCGTCACGGCCCTCCACCCGACCGGGACCTACCCGGCCGGCCTGTCGTGGCCCGAGGAGCCCCAGTGGGGCAACTTCCTCAGTGCCTTCCAGGCCGCGGACATGCAGAAGCTGCTGCTCTCGAGCGTCCTCATCGAGCTCGGGGTCGTGCCGCTGGCGCTGCTCATCAGCACGCTCGCCGGGTTCGCGCTCGGGCACCTGCGCCCCCCGGGCAGCCGGTGGATCTTCCTCGTGTTCATCCTCGGTCTCACGCTGCCCTTCGAAGGCATCGTCGTCCCGCTGTACTACCAGATGCGTGACGTCGGGCTGCTCAACACCCGGTGGGCCATCATCCTGCCGCTGCTCGGCCTGTTCATGCCCTTCGCGGTCATGTGGATGCGGGCGCACTTCGTCAACATGCCCGAGGACATCTCCGAGGCCGCCCGGATCGACGGCGCGAACAACCTCCAGCTGTTCAGCCGGATCCACATCCCGCTGTCCATGCCCGCCCTGTCCTCGCTGGCGATCCTCATGTTCCTGTGGACGTGGAACCAGTTCCTCCTGGCCGTGGTCCTCGTCGACGACCCGACCAAGCGGACCATGGCCGGTGCCCTCGGCGCCTTCCAGGGGCAGTGGGGCACCGACATCCCCCTGCTGTGCGCCGGCTCGCTCCTCATCCTCACGCCCACCCTCCTCGTCTTCCTCATCTTCCAGCGGCACTTCGTCGCCGCCCTCCTCCAGGGGGCGGTGAAGGGATGAGCACGACGACGCCCCCTCCGCTCGACCCGGCGATCGCGCTCGCCCTCGCGGCGGACCCGGACGCCGTCGTCGGGATGACGGCCGAGGACATCGGGGTGCTCCGTGCCCGCGCGCTGCCGGTGCCCGAGCACGAGGTGACCCGGTACGGGACCTTCGAGCGTTCGGACCTGCGGTTCCGCTCGGCCGCGGACGGCGTGCCCGTCCCGGTCGTGCTCCTGCGGCCGGTCCAGACGAGCGGACCGCTGCCCGTCCTCCTCCACATTCACGGTGGGGGACTAATCCTTGGCGGGCCGCTGGACGACCTGCCGGCCACGCTCGACCTCGCCGCCCGCACCGGCTGCGCCGTCGCCACGGTCGACTACCGGCTCGCCCCCGAGCACCCCTACCCGACGCCGCTGCTCGACTGCTACGGAGCGCTCGTGGGGCTGCACGAGGCGGGGCGCGAGTGGAACCTGGACCCCACGCGCATCATCCTCGGCGGGGTGAGCGCCGGGGGCGGCCTGGCCGCCGCCGTCGCCCTGTGGGCGCGGGACCACGACGGGCCGGACCTGCTCGGCCAGCTGCTCGTGTGCCCGATGCTCGACGACCGCAACACCTCCTTCTCCGCGCAGCAGATGCGCGGCGTCGGCACCTGGGACCTCACCGCGAACGCGACGGCGTGGCGGGCCTACCTCGGGGACGCCGCCGGCGGGCCCGACGTGCCGGTCCACGCGGCACCCGGGCGCGCGGAGGACCTGCGCGGCCTGCCGCCGACCTACGTCGACGTCGCCTCCGTGGAGACCTTCCGCGACGAGTGCGTGGCCTACGCCAACCGGATCTGGCAGGCCGGCGGCGCCGCGGAGCTGCACGTGTGGCCCGGCGGCAACCACGCCTTCGACTTCCTCGCCCCGTGGGCGACGCTCTCGCAGGACGCTCGCGGCGCGCGGCTCGCCTGGCTGCGCCGCCTCCTGCTCGACGCGTGACCCCGCCTCCCCACCTGACCGAAAGACCTCCAGTGACCCTCTCCCACGGCCCGCAGCTCATCACCTACGCCGACCGCCTCGGCGGCGACCTCCGCGGACTCGACCGGCTGCTCGACGGTCCGCTGGCCGGCGCCTTCTCCGGCGTCCACGTCCTGCCGTACTACCGCCCCTTCGACGGTGTCGACGCCGGCTTCGACCCCGAGGACCACGCCGTCGTCGACCCCCGGCTCGGCACCTGGGAGGACGTGCGCGCGCTGAGCGAGCGCGGCGTCGTCATGAGCGACGTCATCGTCAACCACGTCTCGAGCCGCTCGGACCAGTTCCAGGACGTCGTCGAGAAGGGGGACGCGTCCCCGTGGGCGCCGATGTTCCTCACGCTCTCCTCGGTGTTCCCCGACGGCGCGACCGAGGCGGACCTCGCGCGCATCTACCGGCCGCGACCGGGTCTGCCCTTCACGACGATGACCCTGGGCGGGGAGCCCCGTCTCGTGTGGACGACCTTCACCCCCGAGCAGGTCGACATCGACCTGCGGACCGACGAGGCGTGGGACTACCTCACCTCCGTCATCGACGCGCTCACCGGCGCGGGCGTGAGCATGCTCCGGCTCGACGCCGTCGGGTACAGCGGCAAGGAGGCGGGCACCGACTGCTTCATGACCGCCTCGACGCAGGCGTACGTCGACCGGATCCTCGAGCTGGCGCACGCGCGGGGCGCCTCGGTCCTCCTCGAGATCCACGGGCACTACCTCCAGCAGGTGGAGATCGCCCGCACGGTGGACTACGTCTACGACTTCGCGCTGCCGCCGCTCGTGCTCCACGCCCTGCACGCCCGCGACCTCGGTCCGCTGGCCCACTGGATGCAGGTGCGTCCCACCAACGCGGTGACGGTCCTGGACACCCACGACGGCATCGGCATCGTCGACGTCGGGCCGAACGACCTGCGACCGGGGGAGCCGGGGCTGCTGGGGGCCGAGCAGATCGACGCGCTCGTGGAGTCGATCCACGACGCGGGCGGTGGCGCCAGCCGTCTGGCCACCGGCGCCGCGGCGTCCAACCTCGACCTCTACCAGGTGAACTGCACGTTCTACGACGCGCTCGGCCGCGACGACCGCCGCTACCTGCTGGCCCGGCTCATCCAGCTCATGGTCCCCGGCATCCCGCAGGTCTACTACGTCGGGCTCCTCGCCGGGGAGAACGACATGGAGCTGTTCACCCGCACCGGCGTGGGCCGGGACATCAACCGCACGTACTACACCGGCCCCGACGTCGAGGAGCACCTGCGCCGGCCGGTGGTCGCCCTCCAGCTCGAGGCGCTGCGCCTGCGTGCGTCCCACCCCGCCTTCGACGGCGAGTTCACCTGCGAGCTGGACGGCACGCGCGGCGTGCTCGCGTGGACCACGCCCGACGCGCGGGTGCAGCTCGGGTTCGACGTCGCCGACGCGTCCTTCGTCCTCGCGGTGCGTGGCTCCGACGGCTGGCGGACGGTCGTCTCCGACGGTGACTTCTCGCCGATGGCCGAGGCGGCCCGGCGAGCCGCCGCCGAGGTGGGCGCCTAGCAGCAGGCCGAGCAACAACGCAGCGCCCGGCGCAGGGCTCCCCCTCCCGCGTCGAGCGCTGAGTTGTTACCTGAGGAACACGTCAGCGCTCGGCGCAGGGGGTTCCCTTTCGCGCGGGCTTCCCTCCAGCAGGGGCTCGCCCGGTGCAAGAGGTTCCCCTTTTCGCGTCGAGCGCTGAGTTGTTACCTGAGGAACACGTCAGCGCTCGGGGCAGGGGCTTCCCGATTCCCGCGGGGGCGGGGGCGGGGGCGTGCTACTCGCCGGTGATGATGCTCCGCAGGGTGTCCATCGGGAGCTTGGGGCGGCGGTCCTCGTCGAGGAGGCCGTTCGTCTCCTGGCCCGTGTCGGTGAGCTGGGTGTAGCAGAACCCGGCCAGCGCGCTGTCGCGGACGGCGTCGAGGAGGTCGCGCAGACGCGCCTCGAAGTCCCCGGCGTCCGACGCCGTCGAGTAGCCCCAGTCGCCCTCGTGCTGCGCGGCGAAGCTCACCCCACCGAACTCGGTGAGCATGACGGGCTGGCCGCGGTCGTCCTCGCGCAGCTGGATGCGGCGGCCCGCCGGGCCGATGCCCGCGAGCAGCTCCCGCACCGCCTCGGGCGTGCCGTAGCGGGTGCGGATCTCGGCGCCGGTGGGGGAGTAGTCGTGGATCGAGAGGATGTCGGAGTCGGTGTGCTCCCATCCGTCGTTGGACACGACCGGCCGCGTCGGGTCCAGGGCGCGGGTGAGGTTGGTGAGCCCGATCGCGTAGTGGCGTTGCGCGGCGTCGTGTGCGCCGTGCTGCACGCCCCAGCTCTCGTTGAGCGGCACCCACGTGACGATGCTCGGGTGGGACACGTCCCGCCGCACGAGCTCGACCCACTCCGTGGTCAGCGCCTCCACCGAGCGCGGGGAGAACGCGTAGGCGTTGGCGGTCTCGCCCCACAGCGTGAGACCGAGCCGGTCCGCCCAGTAGAGGAAGCGCGGGTCCTCGGCCTTCTGGTGCACCCGCACCGAGTTGAAGCCCAGCGCCCTGATGAGCTCGACCTCCTCGCGCAGCGCATCGGCGCTCGGCGCGGCCAGGTGCGTCCGGGGCCAGTAGCCCTGCTCGAGCACCGAGCGCAGGTAGTAGGGGCGGTCGTTGAGCAGGAAGGTGCCGTGGGCGACCGCGACGGACCGCAGCCCCAGGTAGGAGCCGACGACGTCGGAGCGGGCTGCGCCGTCGTCGTCGGTGTCCACGGTGAGGGTCGCGTCCAGGAGCGTGGGCCGCTCCGGTGACCACAGGAGCTCCTCGTAGGCCTGGCCGTTGGCCTGCCGGGCGAGGTGCACGCGCAGCTCGACGTCCTGGTCCAGCGCCCGCACCCGCTGCTCGGCGAGCAGCTCGCCCTCGTGCGACACCTGCACCGTGAGCCACGTCCCCGTCGCCGGCCGCTGCGCGAGGCGCACGGTGGCCCCCACGCTCCCGCCGGGGACGTCGGGCACCCAGGCGAGCTCGGCCACGTGCTGCTCCGGCACCGCCTCGAGCCACACCGGCTGCCAGATCCCGGTGGTGCGGTGGTACCAGATGACGTGCGGCTCACGCTGCCAGTCCTGCTTGCCGCGGGGCTGGGCGGCGTCGTGCGGGTCGTCGACGGCCTGGACCACGAGCTCCAGCGGTCCGTCCGCGGCGCGCACCACCTCGGTGACGTCGAAGCCGAAGGGCGTCTGCCCGCCGGTGTGCGCGCCCAGGAAGACCCCGCCGAGCCACACGCGCGCGCGGTAGTCCACGGCCCCGAAGCGCAGCACGAGGCGCCCACCCTGCTCGTCGAGCCCCGCCGCGGTGAGGTCCTCGGCCGAGAGCACGCGCCGGTACCAGACCTCCCCGAGGTACCCGGTCTCGCCCACCCCCGAGGCGGGTGACTCCGGCGGGAACGGGACGGTGATCTGCCGGTCGAAGTCCACCTCGGTGGGCGCGGCGGCGCTCGCGACCGCGAAGTCCCACGTCCCGCACAGGTCCGCCCAGCGCTTCCGCTGCAGCTGGGGCCGGGGGTAGGAGCCGTCCTGGCGGCTGGCACGGGTCGGCTGCGAGGTCATGGCTGCTCCTGTGGGTCGGTCACGGGGCG
>NZ_UETB01000001.1:441801-908626 GCF_900116375.1 Georgenia satyanarayanai
CGGGGCGGGAGCCGGCTGTCGGCGGTAACAAGTCAGCTGTCGGCGGGAGGGGGGTGGGGGTGGGGGTGGTGGTCTCGCGGACCATGAGGCGGTGGGGCACGGTCACGGTCTGCGGGGGCACGCCGGCGGCGGCACCTCCGCGCAGGAGCAGGTCGATCGCCGCGGTGGCGAGGGCCTGCTTGTCGGGGGCGATGGTGGTGAGCGACGGCGTCGTGTACGTCGCCTCCTCGACGTCGTCCACGCCGACGACGGCCACGTCCTGCGGCACCCGCAGGCCGCGCAGCGCGAGCGTGCGCAGGGCTCCCAGGGCGAGGGCGTCGTTGAAGCAGAAGACGGCGTCGGGCGGTTCGGGCAGCTCGAGGAGCCGGTCCATGGCGGCGGCGCCGTCGGGGCGGTGGAACTGCTCGACGGTGGCGACGAGCCGCTCGTCGGCGGGCACGCCCGCGGCGGTGAGCGCGTCGCGGTAGCCCTCCAGGCGCAGCAGCGCCGTCTCGTTCGGGCCGCTGACCTGCGCGCCGATCGCCGCCACGCGCCGCCGGCCCAGGCCGAGCAGGTGCGTCGTCGCGTCCGCGGCCGCGGCGCAGTTGTCGATGGTCACGTGGTCGAAGACGGCGTCACCGACGTGCTCACCGAGCAGGACGAGCGGTGAGCGGTCCACCCGCTCGCGCAGCGCCGGTCCGTCCAGGGCGAGAGGGGACAGGACGAGCCCGTCGAGCACCGGCAGGTCGCGTCCCTCGAGGAGGGCGCGCTCGGCCTCCTCGGTGCCCTCGGTCTGGGACAGCAGCACCATGCGCCCGCGTGCCTTGGCGGCGCGCACGAGCTCGGCGGCGAGCTCGGCGAAGTAGGGCTGGGTGAGCTCGGGCAGCGCGACGGCGATGAGCCCGCTGGACCCGCGGCGCAGGTGCCGCGCGGCGAGGTTGGGCCGGTAGTCCAGCGCGGTGAGCGCCTCCTCGACACGCTCGCGCGTGGTGGCGGTGACCGACCCGGTGCCGTTGACGACGTTGGAGACCGTCTTGATCGACACCCCCGCGCGGGAGGCCACCTCGCGCAGACCGATGCGAGCCATCGCCCCTCCTTCCGCTGCCCGCCGGCCACCGCCCCGCGACGCCGCGCGATCTGGACCGGACCACCCGACCATAACGAATCGGCTCACCGGTATACAACGTTTACCGCCTGTGTTAGAAAGGCCGTCCAGGCACCTCCAGGGCCGGGGGTGCACCTCATCGACGAGGGGGCTTTCACGATGACAACCACACGGACAGCACGGGCCGGTGCCCGCAGGAGGAGTGCCCTCGCGGCCGCGACGGCCACCACCGTCGTCGTCCTCGCGGCGTGCGGCGGCGGACAGACACCCGAGGAGGCCGCCGGCGGCGGCGACACGAGCGAGGCACCGGAGTTCACCGGGGAGTACACCGGGCCGGAGGTCGAGCTGGCCTACTGGAACGGCTTCACCGGCGGCGACGGTCCGTTCATGCAGGACCTCGTGGACCAGTTCAACGAGGAGCACGACAACATCACCGTCGTCCCCAACACCATCGAGTGGGGCGACTTCTACCAGCGGCTGCCCGCCGCCGTCACCCAGGGCGAGGGACCCGAGGTGGGGGTCATGCACCTGGACCAGCTCGCCACCATGGCGGCACGCAACGTCATCGTCCCCCTCGACAACCTCGCCGAGTCCCTCGAGCTCACCGCCGACGACTTCACCGAGGAGATCTGGGACGCCGGCATCTACGAGGACGCCCGCTACGGCATCCCGCTCGACGTCCACTCCCTGGCGATGTACTACAACACCGAGCACTTCGAGGAGGCGGGCATCACCGAGCCGCCCACCGACGAGGCCTCGTTCATGGAGGCGCTCGACGCCCTCCAGGCGGCCGGCTACGAGCAGCCCTTCTGGATGCCGCAGGTGTGGCCCAGCCACCTCATGTGGCTCTCCCTCACCTGGCAGAACGGCGGGGAGATCTACGCCGAGGACGGCTCCGCCGCGATGTACGACTCCCCGGAGGGCGTCGAGGCGCTGGAGTGGCAGCGCTCCATCATCGAGGAGGGCTACAGCCCCAACGACGTCGCCCCGGACTCCCAGTACATCGCCTTCAAGAACGGGGAGACCTCCATCACCTGGGACGGCATCTGGCAGATCAACGACCTCGAGGCCTCGGGGGCGCCCTACGGCATCGCCCCGGTGCCGACGATCGGTGAGGAGGACGCCGTGTGGGCCAACTCCCACCACTTCTTCATGACCCGCCAGGCCACCGAGGACGAGAACACCGCCGCGGCCGCGCAGGTCTTCATCGCGTGGATGTCCGAGCAGTCCGGCGAGTGGGCCGGCTCCGGCATGATCCCGGCGCGCCTGTCCGTCCGTGACAGCGGCGTGCTCGACGGCATGCCTCAGCAGGCCATCGCCGAGGTCATCGACACCATGCGCTTCCTGCCGCCCGTGCCCGGCGTCGGTGGCGTGCAGACCGAGGCGCTGGAGCCGGCGATCTCCAACGCCGTGCTCGGCAACACCCCGCCGTCCGAGGCGCTGGGTACCGCGGCCGAGCAGGCGACCAACCTCATGGAGCAGAACCTCGAGAGCTTCGGAGCGGAGTAATGACCACCGCTGTGGCACCTCCGCGTAGCGAGGAGGGGCTGCGGGAGGGGCCACGGCGTGGCATCCCGGTTCACGGGAGGGCGACGCCGTGGCTCTTCCTGGCCCCCTACCTCGTGCTGTTCCTCGTGTTCGTCGTCGCGCCGGTCGTCCTCGGCGCGTGGATCAGCCTGCACCGGTGGGACTACACCCTGCCGAACAAGCCCTTCGTCGGCCTGGACAACTACGCCGCGCTGTTCGACTCCGGCTCCATCACCTCGGCGCAGTTCTGGGACGCCATGGAGGCGACGGGCATCTTCACGCTCTTCAGCGTCCCGCTGCTGCTCACCGTGCCCCTCGGCGTCGCGCTCATCATGAACATGCGTTTCAGGGGCCGGAACTTCTTCCGCGCCGTGTACTTCGCGCCGTACGTGCTCGGCGTGGCGGTCGTCGCGGTCCTGTGGCGCTACCTCCTCGACAACAACATCGGGCTCGTCAACTACTACCTCGGCATGCTCGGCCTGCCGGACGACACCGCGTGGCTCACCTCGAGCCCGGCGGTGTGGGTGAGTCTGGTCGGCGTCACCGTGTGGTGGACCCTCGGCTTCAACGCCGTCATCTACCTCGCGGCGCTCCAGGACATTCCCGGTGAGCTCTACGAGGCGGCCCGGGTGGACGGCGCGAACCGCTGGCAGCAGTTCCGCAACGTCACGCTGCCGGGCCTGCGCCCGGTGCTCGCCTTCATCACGACGATCACCATCATCGCCTCGGCCAACATGTTCGGGCAGTCCTACCTCATGACCCAGGGTGGCCCCGGCCGCGAGACCCGCACGGCGATCTACCAGATCGCCGAGACGGGCCTGCGCAACTACCAGATGGGCACCGCGGCGGCGATGAGCTACATCCTCACCGCGGCGCTCATGGTGCTGAGCATCATCGTCTTCTGGCTCTTCCGTGAGCGGAGGTCATGACATGACGACGACGGCACACCGGGAGCCCGCCACGACCCGACGGAGGCCCGGCGGTCGCGTCGTCGTGCGCTACGTCGTGCTCGGCGCGCTCGCCCTGCTGTTCATCAGCCCGCTCATCTACATGCTCGTCACCTCCTTCAAGGAGCGCGGCGAGGCGGCCGGCTTCCCGCCGACCTGGGTCCCTGACCCGCCGACCACCGACGCCTACTCCTCGATCCTCGGGACGAGCGGCACGCCCGTGCTGCGCTGGTTCCTCAACAGCCTCGTGGCGGCGTCGGCGAACGCCGCCCTCGTGGTCACGACGTCGACGCTCGCCGGTTTCGCGCTCGCGCGGATGCGCTTCCGGGGCCGCAGCCTCGTGTTCGGGGCGGTCATCGCCACGCTCTTCGTGCCGCCGGTCATCCTCGTCATCCCGAACTACCTCATCGTCGGGGAGCTCGCCTGGCTCAACACCCTCGCCGCGATCATCGTGCCCACCGCGGCCTCGGCGTTCGGGGTGTTCTTCATGCGCCAGTTCTTCATCAGCCTCCCCGGGGAGCTGGAGGAGGCCGCCCGCCTGGACGGGGCCAACCAGTGGCAGGCCTTCCTCAAGGTCGCCCTGCCGCTGTCCCGACCGGCGCTGGCGACCCTCGCGCTGCTGTCCTTCCTCACCAACTGGAACGACTTCCTCTGGCCGGTCTACGTCCTGTTCAGCCCCGAGGTCCAGACCCTGCCGGCGGGCCTGTCCACGCTGCAGACCGCCAACGCCGTGCGCTACGACCTCCTCATGGCCGGCGCGGTCATCGCCTCCGTCCCGGTCCTCGCGCTGTACGTCTTCCTGCAGCGCTACATCATCGAGGGCGTCTCCCGCTCGGGGCTCAAGGGATGAGGCGACCGGGCACGACGACGACGGCGCTGGCCTGCGTCGTCGTGCTCGCCGCCTGCGGGGGCGGGACGGACGACGACGCCGCCGCGCCCGCGCCGTCGTCGTCCTCGCCCGCCGAGGACGTCAACCCGGTGATCGACGACGACTTCCCCGACCCGGACGTCCTGGAGGTCGACGGCACCTACTACGCCTACGGGACCAACGGGAACCTGCGCAACGTGCGGGTGGCGCGCTCCACGGACCTGGAGGAGTGGGAGCTGCTCGAGGACGCGCTGCCGGACCTGCCCAGGTGGGTGATCCCCGGCAAGACGTGGGCACCAGAGGTGACGGAGCTGGACGACGGAAGCTACGCGCTGTACTTCACCGCGACGAACTACGACCCCTACGCGCAGTGCGTGGGCGTGGCGACCGCCGACGCGCCCGAGGGGCCGTTCACCGTGGTGGGAGAGGAGATGCTCGTGTGCCCGCAGGAGCAGGGCGGCGCGATCGACGCCTCGACCTTCACCGACACCGACGGCACCCGCTACCTGCTGTGGAAGAACGACGGCAACGCGGTCGGGGTGGACACCTGGCTCCACCTCGCCCCGCTCGCACCGGACGGGCTGTCGCTCACCGGTGAGCCGGAGCGGCTGCTCAAGCAGGACCAGGACTGGGAGGGGCACCTCGTCGAGGCGCCCACGCTGGTGGAGCGGGACGGCACCTACGTCCTGCTCTACTCGGCCAACGACTACGGCGGCGAGCAGTACGCCGTCGGGTACGCGACGGCCGACGCCGTCGCGGGCCCCTACACCAAGGCCGACGAGCCGCTGCTCACCACCGACGCCACCGACGGCCGCTTCATCGGCCCCGGCGGGCAGGACGTGGTGACGGCGCCCGACGGCACCGACCGGCTCGTCTTCCACTCGTGGTACGGCGACACCTCCTACCGCGGCGTCAACGTCCTGCCGCTGGAGTGGGACGACGGACGTCCCGTCGTCGTCGTGCCCTGACACACCCCTCGGAGAGACCAACGATGAGACACCGACGGATCACGGCTGCCCTGGGCGCTGCGGCGCTCGCGCTCGGCATGGTCGGGGCGGCCCTCGCGCCGGCCCAGGCCGGCGGCGGGCACGACGACGGCCCCGCCACGTCCTACACGAACCCGGTGACGGCGGACTTCGCCGACACCTACGCCGACCCCGCGATCATCCGCGGCAAGGACGGCTGGTGGTACCTCTACGCGACGTCCGACCCGCTCGTCGAGGGCGGGGAGTTCGGGCTCATGCACGTGGCGCGCTCGCGCGACATGGTCGACTGGGAGTACCGCGGCACGATCCTCGACGAGGGGTCCGCGCCGTCCTGGGCCACCGACACGTCCTTCTTCTGGGCGCCGGACATCCGCTACGTCGACGGCCAGTACGTCCTGTACTTCACGGTGACCGACACCGAGCTCAACGCCGGCGACGACTCGGCGATCGGGGCGGCGACGGCGCCGACGCCGGAGGGACCGTGGACGCCGGTGGCCGAGCCGGTGGTCCCGCCGCGGCCCGACGGCGGCGGCTTCTTCTGGACCTTCGACCCCTCGATGCTCGCCGACGACGACGGCAGCCGGTACCTGTACTACGGCAGCTACTACGGCGGCCTGTGGGTCACCGAGCTCGACCCGAGCGGCCTGCGGGCCGTGGGCGAGGCGACGCAGGTGGCGATCAACGACAAGTTCGAGGGCGCCTACGTGCTCAAGCGCGACGGGTACTACTACCTCATGGCGTCCTCGGCGAACTGCTGCGCGGGTCCCTCGACCGGGTACAGCGTGTTCGCCGGCCGGTCGGAGAGCCCGCGCGGGCCCTTCGTCGACCACGAGGGGGTGTCCCTGCTCGACACGCGGCCCGGCGGCACGCAGGTGCTCGTGCAGAACGGCAACCGGTGGATCGGGGCGGGGCACCACACGGTGGTGAGCGACCTGTCCGGCCAGGACTGGATCTACTACCACGCCATCGACCGGGAGGAGCCGTGGCTGAGCGAGCCGGGCGGGATCAACCGGCGGCCCACGCTGCTGGACCGGCTCGACTGGGTGGACGGCTGGCCGGTGACCCGGGCCGGGGCGGGGCCGAGCGAGGGGTCGCAGACCGGTCCGGTGGCAGGGTCCCTGCTGGGCCTGACGGTCGAGGACCCGGCCGAGGGGCGCGCGCTGCGCGGCTCCTACCGCCCCGACGTCGACGAGCAGTCCGGGGACCACGCGCTGGTCCGCGGACGGGTGTGGACGGACGAGGCGGCGCCGGAGGAGGTGCACGTCGAGCTCGACCTGCGCACCCGCCGCACCGAGCCCTTCCTCGTGCGGGTGGGGCGCGGCTCCAACCGCATCGAGGTGGAGGTGAACCCGGGGGAGCGCGAGCTCCACGTCGAGTACGGGCACGGACGCTTCCAGGAGGAGACGACCGTGCCGATCCCCGAGGAGTACGACCTGTCGGTGTGGACGGCGCTGCAGGTCCACGTCGTCGAGGGGCAGGTGCACGCCCGGCTGAGCGAGTCGCGGCTCGGTGACGTCATCGCCGAGGTGGGGCTGGAGCTGCGGCCGGGGATCCTGCGCTCGGCGCCGGTGGAGCTCAGGGGAACCGGTGCCCACGTGGACAACCTGTCGGTCAACGCGGCCCACGAGCCGGTGGCCGAGATGGTCGCGGAACCGGTGCGCGGTGAGGTGCTCGTGGAGGAGAGCTTCGACGACGCCGAGCTGGACGGGTGGGAGTGGGTCCGCGAGGACCCGGCCGCCCGCGTGGAGGACGGCGCGCTCGTGTGGCCGCTGACCGGTGCTGACCTCGTCGGTGCCGGCGGTTCTGGCGGCCTGCTCCTGAGGGAGGCACCCGCGGGTGACTGGATGGTGGAGACGAAGCTGACCCTGGACCTCGGGGACACCGAGGTGCGCAACTACCAGCAGGCCGGGCTCATCGTCCACGCCGACGACGACACCTTCCTGCGCCTGGGCCACGTGGCCATCTGGAACACCCGCCAGGTGGAGTTCGGCAAGGAGGTGAACCAGGACGGCTTCCTGTCCTGGGGCGGCCACACGAGCGGCCCGCCCGCCGACACGACGTGGCTGCGCATCCACCACACGACCAACGACGCCGGCGAGCACCTGTACCGCTCGGCCTTCTCCACCGACGGCGAGTCCTGGCGCTGGGGCGCGACGTGGACCCTGCCGGCGGGCTCGGACGCCCGTGTGGGCCTCTACACCGGCGGCGGCGCCCAGCCCGAGACCGAGGCCGTCTTCGACCACGTGCGGTTCTACGACGCCGGCTGACGCCCCCTCATGTCGCCGAGAGCTGAGTTGTTACTCGGGCATACGCCGGAACAACTCAGCTCTCGGCGAGGGGAGGAGGCCGCAGCTGGGCTACTCGAACTTGATGGTGATGACGACGCGGCGGTTCTGGGCGCGGCCCTCGTCGGTGTCGTTGTCGGCGCGCGGGTGGGCGAAGCCGTGGCCGGTCGTGCTGACGAGGCCGGCGTCAAGGCCGCCGTGGTCGACGAGCCAGGTGGCCACCGCCTGCGCGCGGCGCTCGGACAGGTCGAGGTTGTGCTCCTCGGTGCCGACGTCGTCGGTGTGCCCCTCGACGACGACGGCGGCCGGGGTGCCGCGGTCCGCGATGTCAGCGACGACCGCCTCGAGGGCGGAAGTGGCCTCGGGCAGGATCTCGTCCTCGTTGTTCCCGAAGAGGACGTCCCCCTCGCTGCTGTAGGACACGGACTCGTCCTTGTCCGTCACCTCGACGTCGTCGGTCCCCTCCAGGCGATAGCCCTCGAGCGACGCACCGGAGACGCTCTCGCCGGACACGGAGGAACCCGGGACCGACACCCCGGGGATCGACGCGCCCGGCACCTGGCCGTCGTCGAGGTACTCCACGGGCCGGTAGGCCACCGACTGGTAGGAGGCGGGCTGGTAGCCCGCCGCCCGGTAGATGGCCGGCCGGTAGACGGCCGACACATACGAGCCGGGCTCGTCGTCCTCGACCTGGCAGACCTGCTCGGCGGAGACACCGTCGACGACGACGTCGGGCTGGGTGACGCCGTCGACGACGATCTCCTCCAGCACGGTGCCGTCCGGCAGCATCACCGCGGGCAGCACCCGCGAGGGCAGGGAGTAGCCGGGGATGAGGGCGCCGCTGATCTCCACGGCCCCGAGGCAACCACCGGGGGCGTCGTACTCGACGATGCAGCCGCGGTCGATCACCCGCTCGGGGATCGTCACCGCCTCGATGACCTGCGCCGGCACGGTCTCGCCACCGAGCTCGAAGGCCTCGACCACGACCTCGGGGACCTCCTGCGCCTCGATCACCTCGTCCTCGAGCATGGTGACGGTCTTGCCCTCGCCGGGTTCGCACTGGGAGAAGCGCTGACCGACGGGCGCGGTGGCCGTCGCGCCCTTGGACTCCTCCGTAGGGCTCCGCTTCTCCTCGACGGTGCTCCCGGTGGCCGACGGCGTAGGTTCGGCAGGGGAGGCGGCCGGTTCGGCCTCGCCCGAGCAGCCGGCGAGGAGGAGCGCCCCCGTCGCGAGAACCGACACCGAGACGCGCGATGACCGCATGAGTACCCCTGCCCTTCGACGGGGTGAGCCCCACGCCTGTCGCCGACAAAACCGACACCGAGGCTAGCGGAGCCCCAAGGCTCGTCAGGACCGCCCTAGCATGAGCGCCATGCTCTTTGCCTTCTCCGTCGCGCCCACCGTCTCCGACTCGCCCGACGGCTCCGTCTCCGACGCCGTCGCCGCCGCCGTCCGCGTGGTGCGGGCGTCGGGGCTGCCCAACGAGACCACGGCCATGTTCACCACCATCGAGGGGGAGTGGGACGAGGTCATGCCCGTCATCAAGGCCGCGTGCGACGCCGTCGCCGCCCACAGCCCGCGGGTCAGCCTCGTCCTCAAGGCCGACCTGCGCCCAGGCTACGAGGGCCAGCTCAGCGCCAAGGTCGAGCGCGTCGAGGAGCGACTCCAGGGCGAGGGCTCGCCCGAGTAACGCCTCCGCGCTCGGCGCGGGGAGGGGCGGGTCGGCGTCAGTGACAACTCAGCTCTCGGCGCGGACGGTTGTAGGACCTCCTCCCCATGCTGGGGGGCGGGTTCGCTGAGAGGGTGGTGGGGAGGGCCGGCACCTCGCGCCGGTCCAGAAGGAGGATCAGCATGAAGGCCCTGCAGTACCGCACGATCGGCGCCGCTCCCGAGGTCGTCGAGATCGAGACACCCGAGCCCGGTCCCGGCCAGGTGCGCCTCAAGGTCACCGCGGCCGGCGTCTGCCACTCCGACTCGTTCATCATGAGCCTGCCCGAGGACCAGTACATCTACGGGCTGCCCCTCACCCTCGGCCACGAGGGCGCCGGCGTCGTCGACAAGCTCGGCGAGGGCGTCACCGGCGTCGAGGTGGGCACCGCCGTCGCCGTCTACGGGCCCCAGGGCTGCGGCCGCTGCTACATGTGCGCCCAGGGCAAGGAGAACTACTGCGAGCGGGCCGCCGAGCTCGGTATCGCCCCGCCGGGGCTCGGCTCGCCGGGGGCCATGGCCGAGTACATGATCGTCGACGACGCCCGCCACCTCGTGCCGCTGGGCGACCTGGACCCCGTCCAGAACGTCTCCCTGACCGACGCCGGCCTCACGCCGTACCACGCGATCAAGGGCTCGCTGGACAAGCTCGTCCCGGGCTCGGTCGCCGTCGTCATCGGTGCCGGAGGCCTCGGGCACGTCGGTATCCAGATCCTGCGCGCCATCACCCCGGCCACGGTCGTCGCCCTCGACCTCGCCGAGGACAAGCTCGAGCTGGCGAAGGAGGTCGGCGCTCACCACGCCTTCCTCTCGAACGACGACGCCGTGGAGCCGGTCCGCGCCCTCACCGGCGGGCGCGGGGTCGCTGCCGTCTTCGACTTCGTCGGGGCCCAGCCGACGATGGAGCTCGGTGCCAAGATGGTCGCGGTCGCCGGTGACCAGGTGAACGTCGGGGTCGGCAGCGGGACCCTTCCCGTCGGCATGCTCGACCGGCCGTACGAGTCCTCGGTCCGCGCGCCCTACTGGGGCTACCGCCACGAGCTCTTCGAGGTGCTCAACCTCGCGCGGACCGGCGCCGTCCACGTCGAGACCGAGGTCTTCTCCCTCGACGACGCGCCCAAGGCCTACGAGAAGCTGCACGACGGCACGCTGCGCGGCCGCGCCGTCATCGTCCCGTAGCCCCTGACACCGAGAGCCGGGCTCCCGCGGCGGGAGCCCGGCTCTCGTCCTGCATAGCGGCTGCTCGTGATCGGCGCACAAGTCCGCGACACGTCCGGTAACCCGCCGCACCTCAAGGCTGGAGCCTGGACGGCGACAGGCCGCGGCGGACTTGTGTGCAGGATCCGGACGGCGGGCAACCGTCAGGCCGCGGCGGCGTCGCCCTCCGAGGCGAGACGGACGAGGTAGTCGGCCAGCGCGCCCGGCGCCGAGCGCGGCGCGACGGCCTCGACGTTCGCGTTGTAGTTCGTGTTCGTGTTGACGTCGTAGGTGAGCAGCCGCCCGTCGGCGGACTCGATGAGCTCCACGCCGAGCACCTCGATGCCGTTGCGGGCGGCGAAGTCGATGTACGTGCCGATGATCGGGTGGTCGAAGCCCTCGCGGAGGCTGAAGAGCTGCTGGCCGATCTCGGGGGCGATGGTCGCCCCGGGCGGGGTGATGGGTCGGCCGGTGCTCGGGTCGATCTCGCAGGCGTCCGCGGGGCAGAGCTGGAAGCCGCCGCGCGCGGTGTCGGCGTCGATGGCGTAGATGAACTCCCCGCCCACGATCTCCACGCGGGTGATCCGCGGCGTCGCCGCCTGGACGTACTCCTGGACGAGCGTGATGCCGTCCACCGGCTCCTCGAAATCGGTGGACCCGACGTAGGCCTCGAGCTCGTCGTAGGTGTCGAAGCGTCGTACGCCCAGACCCTTGCCGCCCTGGTTGTGCTTGAGGATGAGCGGGACGGGGAAGCCTCGCGCCGCCTCGAGGATGCGCTCGCGGCCGATCGCCGCGACCGTCCGCGGGGTCTCGATCCCGGCGGCGCGCAACGCGGTCAGCTGGTCGACCTTGCTCATCTCCAGCTCCAGCACCCGGCGCCCGTTGACGGTCCGCCGCCCGTGTGCCTCCAGCCAGGACAGCACCGCCCGCGTGTAGTCCTTGGACAGCGTGTGCCCGCGGGTGTGGGAGGAGGCGCTGATCCGGGACCAGAAGATCCCCTCTGGCGGGGCGGAGTCGAGGTCGAGGACTCCGTCGGTGAGCACCCACTCGACGACCTCGACGCCGCGCTCGGCGAAGGCCCGGGCGAAGGGCGGGAACCACTCGGGGTTCTCGTGCAGGGCGTAGATGGGGAGAGTCATGTCAGGGCGAACAGTCACTCGTCGAGGAAGATTCCGTTGCCGGGCCCGACGGGCAGGTCGAGGGCGAAGAACACCGACAGCACGAGCACCCACGCCACCCGGAACACCACGGTGAAGGGCAGCATCCGCGCGATGATCGTGCCGAGGCCGGCCTTGGGCTCGTACCTCCGCAGCATCGTCAGCAGCACGATGATGTAGGGGTTGAGCGGGGTGAGGATCTGCGTGGCGGAGTCGCCCACGCGGAAGGCGGCCTGGATGAAGGCCGGCTCGTAGCCGATGAGGGCGAACATCGGGACGAAGACCGCCGCCATGAGCGTCCACAGCGCCGAGCCGGAGATGATGAAGAGGTTGAGGCTCGAGGCGAGCATGACGAACAGGAGGATGGCGAGGAAGCCGGTGAGCCCGGCGGCCTCCAGCCCCTCCGCACCGGTCACCGCGATCCACGAGCCGATCCCCGACCAGTTGAACAGCGCGATGAACTGGCCCAGCACGAAGGCGAGCACGAGGAAGGGGATCATGTCGCGGACGGCCCTGCCCATGAGCGTGGTGACGTCCGGGACGCTGCGGGCGGTGCCGACGACCCACCCGTAGACGAGCCCGGGCACGAGGAACAGCAGGAAGACGAGGAAGACGATCGAGCTGAGCAGCGGGGAGCTGGGCAGGAAGCCGCCCTCCTCGTTGCGCCACGGCGAGCCGGGCACGGCGACGGCGGCGACGACCGCCACCGCCGTGAGCGCGAAGGCCACCGCCGCCCACAGCAGCCCACGGCGTTCGACGGCGGTCAGCTCGGCCGTCACCGCCTCGCTCGACGGCGCGCCGTCCTCCTCGTCGGCCCGCTCGGTCTGCGGCACGCCCTGGCGGGTGAGGCGAGGTTCGAGCACCTTGTCGATGAGCAGGCCGGCCAGCACCATGAGGATGAGGGCGGCCGCGATGTTGAAGAACCAGTTCGAGACCGGATTGACCGGCGCGCCCGGGTTCGGCAGGACGCCGGTCACGGACTGGGTGATGCCGGCGAAGAGTGCGTCGAGGCTCGTGACGAGGATGTTCGTCGAGTAGCCGGCGCCGGTCGCCGCGAAGCCGCCGATGAGGCCCGCCACCGGATGGCGGCCGGCGGCCTTGAAGGCCAGCGCGGTGAGCGGGGGGATGACGACGAAGGACGCGTCCGAGAGCACCGAGCCGAGCACGCCCACCACGCCGACGGCGTAGGGCAGCGCCCAGCGCGGCGCGGACCCGATGAGCCGGCGGATCGCGGCGGCCAGCATCCCGGACTTCTCCGCGACACCCACGGCCAGGAGGATCGGCAGCACGGTGACCAGCGGCGGGAAGCCGACGTAGTTCGCGCCGAGGTTCTCGGTGAGCCACACCAGACCCTCACCGGTGAAGAGGCCGCGGATCTCCGTGACCTCGTCGCTGCCGGGGATCTGCACGGTGACGCCCGCCCAGGCCATCACCGTCGACGCGACCGCGACGATGACGAACAGCGCGAGGAAGAGGGTGAAGGGCTCGGGGAGCCGGTTTCCGACGCGCTCGACGCCGTCGAGCAGCCGGGAGGGCCAGCCTCGCCGTGACGCCGTGGTGCCAGCGGTCATGTCGCCCTCGTGTCTCAGTCGAAGTAGTGGGGGACGTCGAGCGGGCCGCCCTGGGCGGTGAACTCGGCGTCGACGGCGGCGCGCAGCTCGCCGTCGCACAGGTAGTCGAGGGCGGTGAGGGCGAGGCCCACGGCGCCGTCGAGGGCGCCGGACCGAGCGGCCGGGCCGGCTGCCGCCAGCGCGAAGTCCTCGGTGTGGAGGGCGACGTCCGGCGGGGCGATCGCGATGAGCGGGTGGATCCCCGGCACGCGGTAGCTGACGTTGCCGAAGTCGGTCGACGCGGCGAGCGTCTCGGGCACGACCCCGCCGGCGAGCGGTTCGCGGCCCCGGCGCCGCTGCGCGGCGACCCAGCGGGCGGTCAGTGCCTCGTTGGTCCGCACCGGCAGCGACGGCGGCTCCTGGTCCCACACGATCTCGACGCTCGTGCCGGTCATGAGCGCGGCGCCGCGGGCGATGTCGTCGAGGCGGCGGCTGAGGTCGCGCAGCGTGTCGGGGTACTTCGAGCGCGCGTAGAGCTCGATGACGGCGCGGTCGGGGATGACGCTGGGGCGCGTCCCGCCCTCGGCGACGACGGCGTGGACCCGGTCCACGGGCGGCAGCTGCTGGCGGAGCAGGCCGATGCCCTGGTAGGCGAGGGCGGCGGCGTCCAGGGCGTTGCGGCCCATGAACGGCTGGGCGGAGGCGTGGGCGGAGACGCCGCTGAAGGTCCAGCGCAGCAGCCGGCGTCCGAGCCACACCTGGTCGGCGAGGTCGTAGCCGTAGGGGTGGACCATGACGGCGGCGTCGACGTCGTCGAAGGCGCCACCGCGGGCGAGCAGCTCCTTGCCGGAGTGCCCCTCCTCGGCGGGCGTGCCGAGGAGCACGACGCGGCCGGCGACGGCGTCGGGGCGGTCCGCGAGCGTGCGCGCCAGGGCGAGGAACGCCCCGACGCCGGCGGCGGCGATGACGTTGTGCCCGCAGGCGTGCCCGAGGTTCGGCAGCGCGTCGTACTCGGCGAGGATCGCGATGGTCGGGCCGTCGGCGGCGCCGCGGACCTCGGCCCGGAAGGCGGTCTCGACGCCGTGGACGCCGGTCTGCGCGTGCACGCCGTGGCGGGCCAGGGTCTGGACGAGCGCGGCGACGCTGCGGTGCTCCTCGTAGGCGGTCTCGGGCTCGGCGTGGAGGGTGGCGACGACGTGGTCGAGCTCGGGCGCCAACGCCTCGGCGGCGGACTCGACGGTGCCGCTCAGCTCCGCGGGCGCGCCGGTGAAGGGGGAGTCGGGGGCGGTGGAGTGCCGCATCCGTGCGTCGGTCTCGTCGGCGAGGTGCGTGAGGTAGGCCGTGCTCGGCTCGAGCGGGTCGGTGTGAGGCACTGCGCCAATGTAACGACGGGGTCGGGCGCGCGCCGTCCCAGCCGGCGGCCCCGGCCCGTCAGCAGCCGTTGGCCGGGTCGTAGAGGCCGCGGGACGCGGCCCGCGCCTCGTCGTGGGCGGCGACGACGGCGTCGTGGAAGCGGTCGTTCGGCTCCACGAGCACCGGCACCGCGAGACCGGCGCGGGCGACCTCGGCGTTGACGAGGACCTCGCCGAGGTAGACACCGGCGAGGAGACGGCCGTAGCGGTCGGTCGGCTCGACGTCCTCGACCAGTCGCACCTCGGTGCCGGGCGGGACGAGCGCGGCGAGGAAGGCGGTGGCCTCCTCGCCCAGGCACTCCGCCTCGGTGTAGGGGCCGTCCTTCTCGGGGGCGTCGAGGTTGAGGAGGCGGACGGGGACCTCCTCGCCGTCGAGGTCGACGCGGATGGTGTCGCCGTCGACGACGTGAGCGACGACGGCGACCTCACCCTCACTCTCCTCGGCCGGCGCGCACGCGGTGACGAGCACGGCGACGACGGCGAGGGCGAGCGGAGCGTGCCACGGTCGGGGCACGCCTACCGGCCCGCCGCGCAACCGATGGGCGCTCGGAGGAAGGCCGCCTCGGCCGGTGAGGGCCTCACTCGCACAGGCCGTCCTCGGTCACGCCTCGCGCGCACAGCGGGGTGAGCTCGACGGACCGGACGGTGTGCCCCCGACCGGTGCGCTCGGTGACGACGTGCAGCCGCTCCCCGGCGAGGGCGTCGTCGCCGAGGCCGACGACGTCGATGACCACCTCTCCGGCGTCACCCTCGACCGGGCCGTCCACGACCACCGTCTCGACCGACGGCGGGTGGTCGGCGGTCCGCTGCCGCGCGACGAGCAGGCCGGCCTCCTCGACCGTGGCGGCCGAGGGCAGCTCGGTGAGGTCGGCGGTGATGTCGGTGGTCCCACCGAGCTGGGCGATGTGCTTGAGGCTCACCCAGTAGTACCAGCCGTCGTGCACCATGACCTGCGTCCAGTGCGAGCCGTCCTCGCGCCGGCGGGTCTCGCCGATCGCCGGGCGGTACCCGAGCGGCTCCAGGGTGCCGGCGACCTCGAAGTCCGTGCCCGGCCCGCGCCGGTAGTTGAGGCCACTGCCCGCCTCGACCCCGATGACAGCGGCGATGTCGTCGGAGTACGGCGGGACGTCGACGACCTCGCCGGGCAGGTCGCCGGGGGCGGTAGCCGGGTCCGTGGGCTCCTCCGGACCGGTCGGCTCAGCGGTGGTCGGTTCCTCCGGGCCGGTGGGGTCCTCCGTGCTGGGCTCGGTGCCCGTCTCGGTGGGGGAGGCAGCGGTGGAGCTCGGCTCCCCGCCGGGACCGTCCTGCCCGGTCTCGGTGCCGCAGGCGGTCAGGAGCAGGCCGGCCGCGAGGACCGCCGCGGGAAGTGTTCGTCGCATGTCGAGCACGTTAGCGCCGAGCGACGGGCCCGCGACGTGGCCGGGCGCTGTCGAGACGTAGTTGCAACACACGGGCCTGCGCGCGCACCGTCGTGGACCGACCAGTACCGTGGGCAGGTGTGGCGTGCGCCACACCTGCTGATGTTGGGGGCTCGACATGGTTCTACGACGCGCTGTCCTCGGTGCCGGCGCTCTTCTCGGCGCCGTCGTCCTCGCGGTGTCTCCCGCGGCCGCGCAACCCTCCGGGCAGGACGAGGCCTGGATGGTGGCGGCCCACCAGAGCAACCTCGCCGAGATCGCCGCCGGCACGGCCGCGCAGGAGCAGGCCAGCACGGAGGCGGTGCAGGAGATGGGCGCCACGCTCATCGCCGACCACGAGGCGCTGGACGCCGATCTCGTCGCGCTCGCCGGGGAGCTGGGGGTCGACCTGCCCGACCAGCCGTCGCCGGAGCAGGAGAGGGCGCTCACGGAGCTGAGGGAGACGGAGGGCGAGGCCTTCGACACGGCCTGGATCGCCGCGCAGATCCAGGCGCACCGGACGTCCCTCGCCGCGGGGCAGGAGGAGATCGCCTCCGGTTCCGACGAGGACGTCGTCGCCCTGGCCGAGGCCGCCGCCCCCGTGATCCAGCGTCACCTCGACCACCTGCTCGCCATGTCCGGTGAGGCGCCTGAGGCGGTCCCCGGCGGACTCGCGCCCGACGGCTCGGCGAACGCGGTCGGTGTTGCGGCGATCGCCCTCGGCGCCGTCGTGGTGGCCGCCTCGACGGCGGTCGTCGTGCGACGCAGGCAGGTCCGGGCGTAGGTGGTCCCACGACACGCGGCGCGGTCGCGGCGCGGCGTCCCCTGGCCCGCGCCACGTGCGTCGCGTGGTGCCTCGCCGCCCACGGCCCGGGGGGTGCGCGTCGCCCCACGGCACGTGGTGCGCGTGCGGAGGGGTGCTCGGCGGCACGTCGCTCGCGTACCGAGCGAGACCTTGTGGCACGTCGTTCGCGTACCGAGCGACGCCTCGCGGCACGTCGCTCGCGCGCCTAGCGAGACCTCGCAGCACGTCGCTCCCGTGCCCCGCACGCCCCGGCACGCTGCCCGCGCGCGGCCGGACCTCCCGCTCCGGGGTGCCGCGCTCGCCGTGGCAGCCGGCCTCGCGCTGGTCGCCGGCGGCGTGCAGCTGCTGGTGCAGGAGCCCGCCGTCCACGCGCAGGACTTCGGCGCGACGAGGGCGGAGGTGTCGATGCCGGTCACGGTCCCCGGGCCGGCCGGCGTCGCAGGGCCGGACCCGGGCGCGGTCACCGCCTTCGCCCAGGCACCGACCCCCGTCCCTCCGGAGCAGGTGACGCTCCCCGGCGTCACCGCCGAGATCGTGCCGGTGGGCGTGCTGCCCTCCGGCGCGCTGCAGCTTCCCGAGGACCCCGCCCGCGTGGGGTGGTGGGCCGCGGGCAGCATGCCCGGTCAGGCCGACGGCACGGTGGTGCTCGCCGGCCACATGGACGGCCTGCGCCGAAGCGGTGCGATGAGTGCGCTGCTCGGCGTCGCGTCAGGTGACGTGGTCGCCCTCGAGGACAGCCGCGGGCGGGTCCACGAGTACCGGGTCGTCCAACGGAGCACCACGCCGCAGGAGAACCTGAGCCCGTCCCTCTTCGCGACGGACGGGCCGCCCCGGCTGGTCCTCGTCACCTGCGGCGGGACCTACGACGAACGCACCGGAAGGTACTCCGAGAACATCGTCGTCGTCGCCGAGCCGGTCGGCTGAGACGAGGCGTGCCGTCGGGGCGTCCTCCGGCGGCCCTGGTGGCGCGTGCCGCCCGCCTCAGCCGTGGAGGTTGAGGACGAGCTCCTCCGGGCCGCCCTCGACCACCCGCACCGGGATGCCCCAGTCCTGGGCGGCGAGGTGGCAGGCGGGGAACTCGATGGCGGGGTCGTCGTCGCAGGAGGCGGCCTTGGCGGTCACCGAGAGGACGGTCTGCTCGTCGTGCCCGTCGAGGGAGCCGAGGCTGAGGGTGACCTGCCGCTCGAGCTCGGTCCCCGTGCCGCCGCCGGCCACGAGGGAGTCGGCGGACACCGACAGCTGGGTCGACGGGCCGAAGCGGTCGTCGAGCTTCTTCCCGGCGGGCGGGGTGAAGACCACGCGCAGCGTGAAGCTCGGCGCCACCTCGGTGGCGGGGCGGTGGGTGCGGTGCGCGCCGCCGTCGTGCAGCTGGGCCGCGCCCTCGGGCAGCGGCACCCGCGTGAGCCGGTGGGCGGCGGACTCGACGACGACGAGGTGCGCGCCGTCGTCGTCCACGAGCAGGCCCGACGGCTCGGCGAGCCCGGTGGCCACGGTGCTCACCTGCCCGGTCGCGGGGTCGTAGAGGCGCACGGCGCCGTTGTACGTGTCGGCGACGGCCACCTGCCCGCCCGGCAGGGCGGCGACACCGAGCGGGTGCTGGAGCAGGGCCTCCGCGGCGGCGCCGTCGCGGTGGCCGAAGTCGAAGAGTCCCTGCCCGACGGCGGTGCGCACCGTGCCGGCCGGCACGTCGACGAGGCGCAGGGCGGAGGTCTCGGAGTCGGCGAGCCACAGGCGCCCGTCCGCGCCGACCGACAGGCCCGAGGGCTGGGCGAACCAGGCCTGCCGCAGCTCGCCGTCGACCAGGCCCTCGTTCATCGTCCCGCCCAGCCGCGCGACGAAGCCGGCGGCGGGGTCGAAGGTCCACAGCGTGTGGTGCCCGGCCATCGCGACGACCACGGCGTTCGCGGCCGTCGACCACGTGACGTCCCACGGGGAGGAGAGCCGGACCCGCCGGGCCGGGCCGTAGTCCTCGGTGGCGGGCTCCTCACCCGGCTCGACGTTGTCCGGGGCGCCCACCATGAACTGCTCACCGGTGCCGGCGAGCGTCGTCACGTGCCCGTCGGCCAGCCGCACGCCCCGCAGGAGGTGGTTGACCGTGTCCGCGACGACGACGTCGTAGCCCACCTCGCCCGCGACCTCACCGGGCAGGAGGCACAGCCCGTTGGGCTCGTTGAGCTCGGCGACGTCCGCGGGGCCGTCGGTGCGCCCGCGGGCACCGGAGCCGATGGTGCGCACGAGCGTCTCGCCGTCGGGCGCGAGCTCGACGAGGCGGTGGTGCCCGGCGTCGGCGACGAGGAGGTTGCCGCCGGGCAGGGCGATGGCCTTGGCGGGGAACTTGAGCAGGCCGGCGGTCGGCTCGGGCGGCACGTAGGGGCCCGAGCCGCGGTGCAGGGTGCCCTTTTCCTCGTGCTCGGCGACGAGCTGCTCGACGGTCGCAGCGATGTTCGGGGTGTGCCCCTCACCGGCCATGTGCCCGACGATGTAGCCCTCCGGGTCGATGAGGACGAGCGTGGGCCAGGCGCGGGCGGTGTAGGCCTTCCACGTGACGAGCTCGGGGTCGTCGAGGACGGGGTGGGCGACGTCGTAGCGCTCGACGGCGGCGACGAGCGCGTCCGGGTCGGCCTCGTGGACGAACTTGGGGGAGTGGACGCCGATCGTCACGAGGACGTCGTGGTACCTCTCCTCGAGCTCGCGCAGCTCGTCGATGACGTGGAGGCAGTTGATGCAGCAGAACGTCCAGAAGTCGAGGAGGACGATCTTGCCGCGCAGGTCCTGCAGGCTCAGCTCACGGCCGCCGGTGTTGAGCCAGCCGCGGCCGACGAGCTCGGAGGCGCGGACACGGGGCTGGGTGCGGGCGCTGGGCGAGGTCATGCCCCCATTGTCCCCGGGGCGGCCGCGCGGCCTGGCACGAGGACCTGGCCGATCTCGTGGGATGGGACACGGAGCTCGGCGGACGTGTCTGCCGGCTGCCCCTGTGCGCCGCCGCCTGGCAGGAGCCGGCCGGTGAGGACGTGCATCGCGACGAGGACGGCGAGGGCCAGCACCACCATCGCGACGCCGGTGGCGATGGCGCCGGCGACCTCGGGCAGCCGGGTACGGGGACGGTCTGTGCTCACAGGACGATCCTCGCGTCTCGGCGCCCGCGCCCGCGTCGACCCTTCGGCTGACCCTGGTGCCGCGGGGTCCACCCACGGTCGTAGCGCGTGCGGCGGGGTGGGGCTCAGCCCGTGGTGGCCGAGCCGCTGCCGCCGTCCGTGCCGAGGTGCCCCAGCGCCCGCTCGAGACTGGCGGAGGACTCCAGGACCCGGATCTCGGCCGGCATGGCGATGTCGTGCGCGGTGTAGGCGGCCACGACCGCCGTGATGACCTGGGAGCGTGCCTCGAGAGTCTCGAGCTGACGCGCGCCGGACCAGAAGCGCAGCTCGAGGTCGATCGTCGAGGGGCCGAGCTGGGTGACCAGGGCCTCCGGCGGTGGCTCCTCCGCCACGGCGGACAGCCCATCCATGGCGGCCAGGGCGACCTCGCGTGCCTGCTCGAGGTCGGCGTCGTAGGCGACACCGACGACGACGGCGGTCCGCACCTGCTCGTAGCCGGTCTGCACGGTGACCACGCCGTCGTGCACGACGCTGTTGGGGATGACGACGCGGCGGCCGTCGAAGGTCCGCACGATCGTCTCGCGCAGGTTGATGCTCATCACCGTGCCGCGGACGTCCCCGATCGCCACCTGGTCGCCCCCGCGGAACGGCTCACGCACGAGGAGGATGACCCCGGCGAACAGGTTGCCCAGCACCTGCTGGAACGCGATACCGGCGGCGATCGAGATGACCCCGAGCCCGCCGAGCACGTCCACGGGCCGCACGCTGGGGAAGGCGATCGTCAGGCCGGCACCGAAGCCGATGAGCGTGACGAGCCACTTGGTGAGCATGGCGAACACCGTGGCGAAGCTCGGGCTGCGTCCCCGCCAGCGCCAGTACGGGCGGAGCACGACCTCGAGCACCCGGCCGAGCACGTAGGCGCCGAGGAGGACGAGCAGGCCCACCCCCACCTGGGCGGGCTCGATCGGGGGCAGACCCCAGTCGACCTGCATGGCGCGCGCCTCCATCCGGCTCATGATGCCAACGGCGCCTCGGGGGCACGACCTGGGGGCGCCGCAACCTCACGCGTGGCGGTACGTGCGCTGTCGGCGGTAGATGCGCTGTCGGCGGGAGGGGCGGCGGAGCGTCACGGCAGGCGCAGACCACCGGCGTGGTGGACGTGGAACCAGCGGAAGCCGTACCCGTCGAGGGCCAGCTCGGCTGCGCCGTCGTCGTCGAGGACGAGGCGTTCCTCGCTGAGCAGGCTCTCGAGGGCGGACCCGGGCGGCGCGTCGACGCGCAGCGGGACGGTGCGCGCCTCCCCGGCGAGGTTGTGGACGGCCACGACCATCCTCCCGTCCCACGCGACGCAGTGGGCGAGGACCTCGGTGTGGGGCTGGTCGAGCACGTGGAACGTGCCGCGGCCGAGCTCGGGGTGCGCGCGGTAGGTCTGGACGAGGTGGCGCACGAAGCTCCACAGCGAGCCGGGGTCGCGCATCTGGTCCCACGCGTTGACGAACTCGGGGCCGTAGCCGTCGGGTACCGGGCGGGCGACGAGCGTGGTGGGCGCGGCGGTGGAGAAGGCGCCATTGGGCTCAGGTGACCACTGCATGGGGGTGCGCACCGCCATGCGGCCCTCGGCGGCGAGGTCCTCGCCCATCCCGATCTCCTCGCCGTAGAAGAGCGACGGCGTGCCGGGCAGGGAGAAGAGCAGGGAGTAGACCAGTCGGATGCGGCGCGGGTCCCCGCCCATCATCGGCGGCACGCGGCGCTTGAGGCCACGCCCGTAGATCTGCATCTCCTCCTCGGGCCCGAAGGCGGCGAAGACCTCCGCCCGCTCCTCCTCGGTGAGCTTGTCGAGGGTGAGCTCGTCGTGGTTGCGCACGAAGGTGGCCCACTGGCAGTCCTCGGGGATGTCCGGGCGGGCGAGCAGCGCCTCGGTGAGCGGCCCGGCGTCACCGCGGGCCAGGGAGAGGTAGAGCTTCTGCATCGTGATGAAGTCGAACATCATGTGGAGCTGGTGCCCGTCACCGAAGTACGTCGCCTGCTCCTCGTGCGGCACGTTGACCTCACCGAGGAGGACCGCGTCGCCCCGGCGGCGGGAGAGAAAGGCCCGCATGTCCCTGAGGTGGTCGTGCGGGTGGGCCATCGCGTCGGCGTCCTGGCCGGTCATCCCGAGGTCCTCGAGGAAGAAGGGCACCGCGTCGACCCGGAAGCCGTCGATGCCCAGCTCGAGCCAGAAGCCGATGACCTTCATGATCTCGTCGCGCACCTTGGGGTTGGCGACGTTGAGGTCCGGCTGGTGGGAGTAGAAGTGGTGGAGGTACCACTCCTCGGTCCGCTCGTCGAAGGTCCAGATGCCGTCCTCCTTGTCGGGGAAGACCGCCATGTCGGAGGTGTCCGGAGGGGTGTCGGCGCGCCACACGTAGTAGTCGCGGAACGGGTTGTCCTTCGACCGGCGGGCGGCCTTGAACCACGGGTGCTGGGCGGAGGTGTGGTTGATGAGGAGGTCGACGATCACGCGCATGCCGCGGTCCTTGGCGGTGCGGACGAGCTCGACGACGTCTCCCAGGCTGCCCAGGCGCGGGTCGACGCCGTAGAAGTCGGTGACGTCGTAGCCGTCGTCCCGGTCGGGGGTGGGGTAGAAGGGCATGAGCCACAGGCACGTGACTCCGAGCTGGGCGAGGTAGTCGATCCGGTCGACGAGGCCGGCGACGTCACCCACGCCGTCGCCGTCGGAGTCGAAGAAGGTCTCGACGTCGAGGCAGTAGATGACGGCGGTCTTCCACCACTGGTCGGAGGTCTCGGTGATGCGGGTCATCAGGTCGTCTCCCTGGAGGCGGGCGCGTGTGCGCTCCTGTGTACCGGTGCGGGAGCGCCGCGGCATCCGGGGGGGTCCTCCGAGGGTTCGAGGGGCGAGGGGATGTGGTGCCGCGGACGTCCAGCTGATTCACCGGGTGACTCAGCTGAACGTCTCCGTCACATGTCCACCCGGCGGCGGGCGAGCGCGTACCCCGCGGCACCGGCCACGAGGGCGGTGCCGACAACGAGCGCCACGAGGGCCAGCAGACCCGGTGCGTCGAGGACGACCGTTCGCGGGCCGGACGCCCCAGAGGTCAGCGGCGTGTAGGACGTCCAGCCGAAGCTCACCTCGCGCACGAGGGTGCCCCAGACGCCGACGGCGAGAAGGACGGCACCCAGGCCCGCCGCGAGGCGGAGGAGCGCGGTTCCGGCGCCGGGCTGGCGGGGGAGTGTCATGTGGGCCTTCCGTCGTCTGCTGGGCAGCCACGGTAGCGGTGCCGCGTGGCGTGCGGGCCCGAACGCGTCAGCCGACGGCGGCAGCGTCCCGCACGAGAGGCGGGCACTCGGTGCCGGGCGCGGCGAGCGCCTCGACGTGCCACGGCTCGTTCTCGTAGACCAGGCACAGGCCGAACTCGGCACCGTGGTCGGCGAGCCAGTCGCGTGACTCGGCCGGGCCGACGTCGATCGCCTTCCCCTGCACGTGCGCCGACTGCTCCGGGGGGAGCACCCACCGACGGGCGGCCGCGGGGGAGCCGTGCTCCTCGACCGCCTCGTCGAGCAGGCGCTGCTGCTCCTCCGCGGTGCGGGCACCGGACGTGACGCGCAGCGGGTAGCCCTCCTCGGCGGCGGCGGCCTGCGCCCGGCGGAAACGGGCCGCCAGCTCCGGGTCGAGGCCGGCGAGCTCCGGCTGGTCGCCCGCGGGGACGGAGACCGGCGCGCGGTCGCGCGTCTCGTGGGCGAAGGCGCCCAGCGGGCCGGGTCGGCCGAGCAGCACGACGGCGACGACGACGACCGCCGCCGCGAGGACGAGGACGAGCAACCGGCGGCGGGCCTCGGCGGGGTGCTGTGGTGTGGTGGTCACATCACGAGCCTGGCCGGGGCGGAGGGCCGGCCGCGTCGTTCCGGTGGTGGACCACGCGTCGGCCTGGCGGCTGACCGGGCGCCCGCCGGGTCGGACCAGGGGTGGACCCCGGCAGACGCCACGGGAGGGCAGGACGTGCTGCGGAGACGTCAAGCTGAGTCACCGGATGACTCAGCTTGACGTCTCCGCGACAGCCCCGCCTGCCCGGCGCGCAGCCGCGCCCGGGCTCGGCTGCGCAGCGCCGGGTGCGGGCTCAGCCGCGCAGGGCCGCCAGAGCCTCGCGCCGCCGCTCCTGCTCGACCGGGTCGGGGACCGGGACGGAGGCGAGCAGCTTGCGGGTGTAGGGGTGCTGCGGTGCCTGCAGCACCTGCTCGTCGGTCCCGAGCTCGACGAGGTCGCCGCGGTAGAGCACGGCGATCCGGTCGGCGAGCATGCCGACGACGGCGAGGTCGTGGCTGATGAAGAGCGTCGCGAAGCCGAGGCGCTCCTGCAGCTCGCTGAAGACCTCGAGCACCTTGGCCTGGACCGACACGTCCAGCGCCGAGGTGGGCTCGTCGGCGACGAGCAGGTCCGGGTCCAGCGCCAGCCCACGCGCCAGGCTGGCCCGCTGGCGCTGCCCGCCGGACAGCTCGTGGGGGTAGCGCTCGGCGTAGTGCGTGGGGAGGTGGACGGCGTCGAGCAGCTCGTCGACCCGCGGGCGGGCCGCGGCGGCGTCCTTGGCCCGGCCGTGGATGAGCAACGGCTCCGCGACGGCCTCACCGATGGTGAGGAGGGGGTTGAAGCTCGTGGCCGGGTCCTGGAAGACGAAGCCGACCCGGGCGCGCAGCGGCCGGAACGCCTTCTCCTTGAAGCCGACCATCTCGTGGCCCAGGACCTGCAGCGAACCGCCGGTGGCGCGGGTGAGGCCCGCGATGGCCCGGCCGATCGTCGTCTTGCCCGAGCCGGACTCGCCGACGAGGCCGAGGACCTCACCGGGCGCGATGTCGAAGCTCACCTTGTTGACGGCGCGGAAGTCGGGCTGGCGCAGCCGGCCGGGGTAGACGATCTCCAGGTCACGGGCGCGGACCACCGGCTCGGGCCCGGCCGCCGCGGCGGCGGGGGAGGGCCCGGGCTCCCAGTCGGGGGTGTGGACGCCCAGCCTGGGCACCGCGCCGAGGAGCTGGTGGGTGTACTCGTGCTGCGGGGCGGCGAAGAGCTCGCGGGCCGGCGCCTGCTCCACGACCTTGCCGCGGTACATGACCGCGACCCGGTCCGCGAGGTCCGCGACGACGCCCATGTTGTGGGTGATGAGGATGATCGCGCGCCCGAACTCGTCGCGCACCGCCCGCAGCAGGTCGAGGATCTCGGCCTGGACGGTGACGTCCAGGGCCGTCGTCGGCTCGTCGGCGACGATGACCTTGGGGTCCAGGGCGAGGGCCATGGCGATGACGATGCGCTGCTTCTGGCCGCCGGAGAACTGGTGGGGGTAGTGGTCCACCCGCTTCTCGGGGTCGGGGATGCCGACCTTGCCAAGCATCTCCACCGCCCGGGCGCGCGCCTCCTTCTTGGAGTACTCCCCGTGCGCCCGCAGCCCCTCGGCCAGCTGCCAGCCGACCGTGTAGACCGGGTTGAGCGCCGTCGAGGGCTCCTGGAAGACCATGGCGACGTCCCGGCCACGCGCCCGGCGCAGGTCGGCCGCCCGCAGCTGGACGATGTCGTTGCCCGCGAGGACGACGGCGCCCTCGACGCTCGCGTTGTCGGGCAGCAGCCCGAGCACGCTCTTGGCCGTCACGGTCTTGCCCGAGCCGGACTCACCGACCACGGCCAGCACCTCGCCGGGGTTGACGTGCAGGGAGACGCCGTCGACGGCGTGGACCGGCTCCCCGTCGGTGGCGAAGGTGATGTGCAGGTCCCGGATGTCGACGACGTGCTCGCCGTCGGCGTCGTGCGCGGTCATCACGCCGCTCCCTTCATGGCGGTGGCGACGCGGCGCGGGCGTGGAGGCCGGCGCCGGATGCGCAGCCGCGGGTCGGACAGGTCGTTGAGGCTCTCGCCGACGAGGGTGATCCCGAGGACGAGCAGGACGATGGCGGCACCGGGGAAGACGCCGGTCCACCAGATGCCGCTCGCGACGTCGGAGATCGCCCGGTTGAGGTCGTAGCCCCACTCGGCCGCCGCGGTCGGGTTGATGCCGAAGCCGAGGAAGCCGAGGCCGGCGAGGGTGAGGATCGCCTCGGAGGCGTTGAGCGTGACGATGAGCGGCAGGGACCGGGTCGCGTTGCGCAGGACGTGGCGCGAGAGGATCCGCGGGGTCGAGGCGCCCAGCACCCGGGCGGACTCGACGAAGGCCTCGGCCTTGAGCCGGACCGTCTCGGCACGCACCACCCGGAAGTACTGCGGGACGAAGACCACGGTGATCGAGATGGCCGCTGCCGCGATGCCGCCGAGGAAGCTCGACTGCCCCCCGGAGATGATGATCGACACGACGATCGCCAGCAGCAGGGACGGGAAGGCGTAGACCGCGTCGGCGATGGTCACGAGGATCCTGTCGAGCCAGCCGCCGAGGTAGCCGGACACGAGCCCGAGGGCGATGCCGAGGAAGATCGAGGCGACGACGGCGAGGACCACCGTGAGCAGCGCCGTCTGGGCGCCCCACACCACGCGGGAGAACACGTCGTAGCCGCCCACCGTGGTGCCCCACCAGAACTCGCCCGACGGCGGCGCCTGGCGCGGGAAGGACCCGTCCGGCCCGCTGAGCTGGTTGAAGGAGTAGGGCGCGATCAGCGGCGCGAGGGCGGCCATGAGGACGAAGACGGTGCAGATGACGAGGCCGGCGATGAGCATGCCGCGCTGCAGGCCGACGCTGCGGCGCAGCTGCCACACGAGCGGGAGCTTCTTCCAGCGGGCCTCGTGCGCCGCGGCGCCGTGCTCGACGGGGTCGGGTGCGGTGCTCATCGTCAGTACCTCACTCTCGGGTCGATGAGGGCAGCGATGACGTCGACGACGAAGTTCGTCACCGCGACGATCACCGCGAGGAGCGCGACGATGCCCTGGACGGCGACGAAGTCGCGCGCGCCCAGGTACTGGGCCAGCTGGAAGCCCAGCCCCCGCCACTCGAAGGTCGTCTCGGTGAGGATCGCGCCACCGAGCATGAGCGCGATCTGCATGCCCATGACGGTGATGATCGGGATGAGGGCGGGCTTGTAGGCGTGCTTGCGCAGGAGGCGGCCCTCGGGGACACCGCGGGAGCGGGCGGCGTCGACGTAGTCCATGCCGAGCGTGCCGATGAGGTTGGTGCGCACGAGCCGCAGGAACACCCCGGCGGTGAGCAGTCCCAGGGCGACGGCGGGCAGGACGGCGTGGGACAGGACGTCAACGATGAGGTCCCAGCGTCCGGTACGCAGCGCGTCGAGGATGTTGATGCCGCTGGACCCGGAGATCCGGTCCAGGGTCAGCTGGGTGCCGGGTGTGGCGCGCCCGCCCAGCGGGAACCAGCCCAGCCACACCGAGAACACGAGCTTGAGCAGCAGGCCGGCGAAGAAGACCGGGGTGGCGTAGCACAGGATCGCGAAGACGCGGAGCACGGCGTCGGGCAGCTGGTCGCGGCGGTAGGCGGCGATGCGCCCCAGGGGGATGCCCACGACCAGCGCGACGATCAGCGAGAAGACGACGAGCTCGAGGGTCGCGGTGCCGTACGTCAGGAGGATCTCGCTGATCGCCCGGTTGTCGGTCACCGTGCGGCCGAAGTCGCCGGTGAAGATCTGGCCCAGGTACTCGACGTACTGGACCAGGACCGGCCGGTCGTAGCCCGCGTCGGCCAGCCGCTCGGCGAGCTGGTCGGGGGTCAGCCGCCCGCCGACCGAGGCGGAGATCGGGTCACCGACCACGCGCATGAGGAAGAACACCAGGGTGACCAGGATGAACACCGTGGGGATGATGAGCAGGAACCGCACGAGGATGTAGCGGCCCAGCCCCGAGCCGCCGGACCTGCCGGCGGGTGTGGTGCCCACCGCCTGTTCGTCAGCGATCGTCACGACAACTCCTCTCACGGACGGGACGGGGCGCCGCTGGTGCGGCACCCCGTCCCGTCGTCGTGGATGTGCGCTCGGGCTAGCGGCCGAGCGGGGCGTAGCGGAACTTGAAGGAGGCGTCGAGGGTGACGCCGGTGATGTCGTTCTGGGCCACGGCCACCTGGGCGCCCTGGAGGTAGGGCAGGGTGGACAGGTCCTCGGCGACCAGACGCTGCACCTCGGCGATCTTCTGCTCACGCGCGGCCGGGTCCGGCTCGGTGGCCTGGTCGAGGATGAGGTCGTTGACCTCCTGGTCCTCGTAGCCGTTGACGAGGAAGTTCTCGGTGAGGAAGAACGGCGAGAGGTAGTTGTCCGCGTCGGAGTAGTCCGGGAACCAGCCGAGCTGGTAGGCCGGGTACACGCTCTCGACGCGCTCGGTGTTGTAGGTGTCCCACAGCGTCGACTGGAGCGTCACGTCGAACAGGCCGCCGGCCTCGAGCTGGCTCTCGATCATCGCGTACTCCTCGTCGGAGGAGTTGCCGTAGTGGTCGGGGCTGTACTGGAGGTTGAGCGCGACCGGCGTCTGGACACCGGCCTCCTCGAGGGTCGCCGCGGCGGCGTCGGCGTCCGGGCCGCCCTCGCCGTCGCCGTACATCTCGAGCAGCGGCTCGGCGGCGCCGCTGAGGCCCTCGGGCACGTAGGAGTACAGCGGGGTGTAGGTGCCCTGGTAGATCTCCTGGCTCAGCGCCTCGCGGTCGAGCAGGTGCGCGGCGGCCTGGCGCACGGCCAGGGCCTTGGCCGGGTCGGCCTCCTCGGTCGCCTCACCGAAGGGCTGGGCGTTGAAGTCCCAGGTGATGTAGCGGATCTCGCCGCCGGGGCCGTCGTGGATCGTCACGGCGTCGTCGCCCTCGAGGTCGGCGAGGTCGGTGGGGGAGAGGTTGCGGAACGCGACGTCCACGTCACCCTGCTGGACGGCCAGCTTGAGGGAGGTCTCCTCGGTGAAGTACTGCGCGGTGACGACGTCGGTCTCCGGAGCGCCGAGCATGCCGCCGTAGTCGGCGAAGGCCTCGTAGCGCACCAGCTCGTTCTGGGTGTAGTCGGTGATCGCGTACTGGCCGGCGAAGGCGTTGCCCTCGACGATCTCCTCGGCGGGGGTCAGCTCGGTGGCCGAGAAGACCTCCTCGTCGACGATCGGGCCGACGGGCGAGGAGAGCACCTGCGGGAAGGTCTGGTCGTTCTCACTCGTGAGGTGGAAGACGACGGTGAGCTCGTCCGGCGCCTCGACGCTGTCGAGGTTGTACAGCAGCGAGGACGGGCCGTTCGGGTCGGCGATCTCGCGCTGGCGGTCGAAGCTGAACTTCACGTCCGAGGAGGTGAGCTCGTTGCCGTTGGCGAAGGTCAGGCCCTCTTTGAGGGTGACGGTGTACTCCGTGGGCGCGGTGAACTCCGCCGACTCGGCGATGTCCGGCTCGACGTCCGGGCTGCCGTACGGGGTGTTGAGCAGGAAGGGGAAGACCTGGTTCTGGACGAGGAAGGAGCCGTTGTCGTAGGAGCCGGCCGGGTCCAGGGAGTAGATGACGTCGGTGGTGCCGACGGTGATGCCGTCGCCGCCGGAGCCCGTGGCGTCGTCGCCGGAGCCCCCGCCGCCGCCGTCGTCGGTCTCCGCGCACGCCGCAAGGACGAGGATGAGGGCGGTCGAGGCACCAACCAGTACCCGGCGCCGCTGGTGAGCGAGGGCCATAGTTCACTTCCTTAGAACGGGTGAGCCGCCCGCCCCGAGATGCGGGGTCGAGCGGCGGCTGCTCTCGCGTCCACCCGACGTGGGCGGGACGCGGGTATGGAAACTAACACACCGTGTCTCACTCTCTGAGCGCCCGGTGCCAGCGCCCAGTGCGCGCCATGGCCGTGCGGTGCTGCGGCGCCGCACCATGGTGGGATGACGACGGCGCACCGTCACGAGCACGCGGCAGCCCTGGTCGTGTCCGCCGGGCCTGCGGTGGTGCTCGAGATCGGCTGCGGGAACGGGGCCGTGCTCGAGCTGCTGGCGGAGCGGCTGCCCCAGGCGCGGCTCATCGGCCTCGACCGGTCCGCGACGGCCCTCGCCCGGGCGGCGGGACGGCTCCGGGAGCAGGTGGCGGCCGGGCGCGTGACGCTCGTGCAAGCCGCGATCGTCGAGCTCGGCCTGCCGGCCGCGAGCGTGGACGTCGCGGTCGCCGTCAACGTCAACGTCTTCTGGACCAGCTCCGCCGCGGCCGAGCTCGCGGTGCTGGCGCGCGTGCTGCGGCCCGGTGGGGAGCTTCACCTCGTCGTCGCGCCACCGTCACCCGACCCGCGGGTGCGGGCGGGCACGGAGGGGTCCCTGCGGCGGGCGGGCTGGACGACGACGGCGGTCGCCGAGCACGGAGGAGTCGTCGCCGTCTCGGCGACGCCCGGTTGAGGCAGGGGCCGGCGCGCGCCCTGCCCCGGTCCGGGTCACCGTGTGCCCTGCCGGACGCTCGGTGACCCGGAGGCGGTGGGAGGGCGGCGGCTCAGGACGTCGGCGCGTCCATCGACCTCCCGGTCTCGACGTAGGTCTTGAGCCCGGACAGCGACCACGGCCAGCCGCCGCCACCGCCCTGCGGGTCGCCGCCGCCGTTGAGCTCCTCGGCCTGGTCGGGCGCGGCGCTGACGTCGTGGGTGAGGACGACCTTGGTCTGGCTGTTGGGGTACTCCGTCAGCTCCCAGGTGAGACGGGTGGCCGGCGCCCCGGGCCGCCACGTGGGGCTCCAGGACAGCACGAGCAGTCGGGGCGGGTCGATCTCGACGACCTCACCCTCGACGGCCACCGGCCCCATGCCGAAGGCGACCATGTCCGGTGTGGAGAGGTTGCGGTAGGTCCCGCCGGGTCGCGGGTCGATCTCGACATCCCCGCCGTAGCCCCACTGCGTGGTGCCCTCGGAGGTGGTGATGGCGTCCCAGATCCGCTGGGCCGGGGCGTTGATGTAGATGGTGTGGATGACGTCGGTGCTCATGACGGGTCCTTGTCCTCGAGTCGTTCCTTGAGATCGATGAGGGCGTCAGCCGTGCGCGCCCTGTCGGTGTACTTGCCGATCCACCGGCGGTGGATCTGCTGCACGGGGACCGGGTTGAGGTAGTGCTCCTTGACCCGGCCCACCTTGCGGGTGGTCACCAGCCCGGCCGCCTCGAGCAGCCGCAGGTGCTTGGCCACGCCGAAGCGCGTCATCTCCACGCGCTCGGCGACGACGTCCTCGAGCTCCCCCAGCGCGCGTCCGTCGCGCTCGAAGAGGGCGTCCAGGAGCAGCCGGCGGACGGGGTCCGCCAGTGCCTTGAACACGAGGTCCTCGTCCACGCGTCCAGCATAGGTGACCAATAAGTCACCTATCAAGGGTGCGGCCCACTGTGCGCCCGGTGGTCCCACCGTGCGCCCGGTCGACGGGGCGCACGGTGGACCAGCGGGAGCACGGTGCGGGGGAGGGGGCAAGGGGCGGGGCGGCGGGAGGGAGTGGGCGGAGGTGGGCGTCAGCCCGGTCGGGCGCCCGTCACCTCTCCGGCGTAGCGGTCGAGCAGCGCGGCCACCTGGTCCGGGTGGCTGAGCGCGGCAAGATGGCCGCCGTCGACGTCGTCGGGCAGGATCCCGAGGCGCTCGCGGGCGAGGCGGTGCTGGAAGTCGCGCGGGAAGAGGCGGTCGTCGCGGCCGGTGACGACCCGGGTGGGGACGTCGGGCCACGCGTCCAGCGGCCACGGGTCGGCGAAGGGCCGGCCGGACTGGTTGGCGGCAGTGTCGCCCTCCGCGGTGAAGAGCTCGGGCGGGACGTCGTGACCGTAGAGGACCGCCTCGTCCTGGAGGTCCGCCTCGGTCAGCCCGATGCTCCGCGCGTGCTCGACCATCGCCTCGTGCTGCCCCGTCACCCGCCACCAGTCCCCACCGGTCTCACCCGGCAGCGGGACCATCGCGTTGTGCAGGACGATGAGGCGGACCGGGCGGCGCTCGCAGACGAGCGGTGCGGTGAGCGCGCCCATCGACAGCGCGACGACGGCGACGTCGTCCGCACCGGGCGGGACCGCGGCCACGACCGCGTCGGTGTACGCGGCCAGCCCGGCGTCGTCGTCCCCGGCAGGAAGGTCGACGGGCACGGCGCGGTGCCCGCGAGCCTCGAGCTCACGGGCGACGAGGTGCCAGATCCACCCGGACCCGCCGGCCCCGGGGAGCAGCACGAAGCTGGCCATAGGAGGACAGACCGGCGAGCCCCCCGAAACTCGCCGGGGTACCCGAGTACGCACATACGGTCAGTCCCGGCCCCGTCGCAGGGCCCGCCGGTGACCGGATGTGCGTACTCGACGGAGAAGGAGGGGGGCGCCGTCAGGCGCGTAGCGCGGGGAGCAGCTCGCGTTCGGCGAGCTCGAGGAAGGGGGTCTGGTCCTGGCCGACGTGGTGGAGGTACACCTCGTCGAAGCCGAGCTCCTCGTACTCGCGCAGCTGCTCCACCAACCCGGCCACGGAGTCGGTGATGACGACGGCGCCGGCGACGACGTCGTCGGGCACGTAGCGACCGATCGTGTCGAAGTCCTCGGGCGTGGGGGTGTCGTGCGCGATCGGCTCGGGGAAGGTGTTGTTCTGCCACTGGTCACGCGCGATGTCGCGCGCCTCGGCCAGCGTGGGGGCGATCGAGACGTGCACCTGGAGGGCGAGCGTGCCGTTCCCGCCGGCCTCCCGGTAGGCACCGACGATCTCGCGCATCGTCTCGATCTTGCTGTTGATCGTGATGAGCCCGTCGGCCCAGAGCGCGGCGCGGGCGGCGGTGCCGGGGGACAGGGCCGGGCCCATGAGGGCGGGCGGCTCCGGCGGGAGGGAGTAGAGACGCGCGCGCTCGACCGTCACGTGGCGGCCCCGGTAGGTGACGTCCTCACCGGCGTGGAGGCGGCGGATCACCTCGACGCACTCCTCGAGGCGCTCCTGGCGCAGGTCCTTGCCGATCCACTTCTCGCCCGTGACGTGCTCGTTCATGTTCTGCCCGCTCCCCAGCGCCACCCAGAAGCGGCCGGGGAACATCTCGGCGAGCGTGGCCGAGGCCTGCGCGACGATCGCCGGGTGGTAGCGCTGCCCGGGCGCGTTGACCGCGCCCAGGCGCAGGTTCGTCGTCGCGAGCGCGGCCCCCAGCCAGGACCACGCGAAGCCGGACTGCCCCTGCCGCACCGACCACGGGGCGAAGTGGTCGGAGCACATCGCCATGTCGAAGCCGGCACGCTCGGCCTGCTGGACGTCACGGAGGAGCCGGGAGGGGGCGATCTGCTCGTGCGAGGCGTGAAATCCGTAGCGGGGCATGCGTCCTGTCTAGCGTGCGAGGGCCCGCCCGGCACCCGGAGCCTTGCCCCTCCCGGGCGCGCCCGGGAATACTCGCCGGGTGATCCGCCGCCTCGCTCCAGCCTGTGCCCTCGCGCTTCTCCTCACCGCCTGCTCGGGTCCCGAGGACGACGGTCTCGACGCCGCCGCCGCCGGCCTCGCCTCAGCGCTGGCCGAGCAGAACCTCGACGGCGTGACCCTCACCGACCCGGCCGCGGCCGGGTCCTTCGGCGAGCTCGTCGCACCGCTCGCCGAGTACGACGTCACGGTGGAGGCGCAGGAGGTGGTGCGCGCGGAGGACGACGGCGGCGCGAGCGTCGACCTCGCGTGGTCGTGGACCGTCGAGGACCACGAGTGGACCTACACGACGACGGCCGAGCTCACGGAGCAGGAGGAGGGCGGCTGGGCGCTGGCGTGGGACCCCGCGGTCCTCGCGCCAGGGCTCACGGACGGGGAGCGGCTCGAGGTGACTCGCACCCTGCCCGAGCGCGCCGACGTCCTCGGCGCGGACGACGAGCTCATCGTCACCGAGCGGCCCGTCGGCCGCTACGGCCTGGACAAGACGCTCGTCGAGCCCGAAGAGGTGGGGGAGCGGGCCGAGGAGGTGGCCGAGGCGCTCGGCATCGACCCCGCCGCCTTCCGTGAGCGCGCGGAGGCGATGGGCCCGCGGGCCTTCGTCGAGGCGATCGTCCTGCGCCCCGAGGACGCCGAGGACGCCGTCGAGGACGGCTTCGCCGACATCCCCGGTGCCCGCGTCGTCGAGGACGCCATCCCGCTGGCACCCACCCGCGAGTTCGCCCGCGAGCTGCTCGGACGCGTGGGGCCGGCGACGGCGGAGGTCGTCGAGGCGTCCGAGGGCCGCGTCCGCGCCGGAGACGAGGTCGGACTGTCCGGCCTCCAGGCCGCCTTCGAGGAGCAGCTGCGCGGCACACCGGACATCGAGGTCGCCGCGGTCGACGCCGCCGACGCGCGCCGCACCCTGTTCGAGGCGGAGGGCACCGCGCCGGAGGACCTGCGCCTCACCCTGGACGTCGACGTCCAGCAGGCCGCGGAGGAGATCCTCTACTCCAGCGAGGACACCGAGTCCTCAGCGAGCGCCGTCGTCGCGCTGCGGCCCTCCACCGGTGAGGTCCTCGCCGCGGCGAACGGCCCGGGCAACGAGGGCCTCAACGCCGCGACCGCCGGCCAGTACGCGCCCGGCTCCACCTTCAAGGTCGTCACCTCCCTCGCCCTCCTGCGCGCCGGGCTCGCCCCCGACGACGTCGTCACCTGCTCGCAGAGCCTCACCGTCGACGGGCGCGAGTTCACCAACTACGACGACTACCCGGCCTCCGCGCTCGGCGAGGTGCCCTTCCGCACCGCGCTCGCCCACTCGTGCAACACCGCCCTCATGGACCAGCGAGAGCTCCTCGACGACGGCGACCTCGCCGCGGCCGCCGAGGCGCTGGGCATCGGGGTCGAGCGTGACCTCGGCTTCCCCGCCTACCTCGGGCTGGTCCCCGCCCCGGAGAGCGAGACGGAGCGGGCGGCCTCGCTGATCGGGCAGGGGCGCGTGCTGGCGAGCCCGCTCGCGATGGCGACGGTCGCGGCGTCGGTCCAGGCCGGCCACGCCGTCCTCCCTCAGCTCGTCGCGGACGCGGTGCCCGAGGCCGCCGGACCGGCGCAGCCGCTCACCGAGGAGGAGGCCGAGCAGCTGCGCGAGCTCATGCGGGCGGTCGTCACCGAGGGCTCGGGCGTGGCCCTCGACGACGTGCCCGGCGAGCCGGTGCTCGCGAAGACCGGGACCGCCGAGTACGGAAGCCCCGACGACGACGGCGCGCACGAGACGCACGCGTGGATGATCGCCGCCCAGGGTGACCTCGCCGTCGCCGTCCTCGTCGAGACCGGCGTCTCCGGCTCGCAGACCGCCGGCCCCGTCCTCGAGGAGCTCCTCACCGCCCTGGCGGACTGAGGCCTCACACGCGGGCGCGCGCCTCCAGCGCGGCCGCCAGCTCCGCACCGGCGTACCCGGCGTGGAGGAGGACGTGGAGGAGCAGGCGTGCCTTGCGCCCGGAGAGCTCGCCGGCCATGAGCACCCCCGCCTCGATGAGCTGCGCCTCCGAGCCGATGTACCCGTAGGTGGCCCGGCCGGTGCCCCCGCGCGCGGTGCGGGAGGCGACCACGACGACGACACCGTCGGCCACCGCCGTCGCGAGCACCTGGGAGGTGGCGGCGGAGACGTGCCCGAGGCCGCTGCCGTCGACGACGAGCGCGCGGAAGCCGGCGGCGAGGACGGCACGGACGACGCGGCCGTCGTCGGCGAGCGGCGCCTCGACGAGGGCCACGTCCACGGGCCCGGCCTCGGGCGGGGGCAGCGGGGCGGGCCGCGCGGCGGGCGGAGAGGCGAAGCGCGCCCGGCGCTCCTGGACCCGGCCCACCGGGCCGAAGCCCGGTGAGGCGAAGGTGTCGAGCGCCGTCGAGCTCTCCTTCGTCACCCGTACGGCCAGGTGGATCTCGTCGTTGAGGACGACGAGCACGCCGCGCCCACGGGCCTCGGTGGCCAGCGCCACGCGCGCGGCGGCCAGGAGGTTGGCCGGCGCGTCCGTGCCGGTGAGGTCGGCCTGACGCATGGCGCCGGTGACGACGAGCGGCTCGGGCCGGTCCCACAGGAGGTCGAGGAGGTAGGCCGTCTCCTCGAGGGTGTCCGTCCCGTGGGTGACGACGACGCCGCTCGCGCCGTCGTCGACCTGTGCGCGCGCCCAGGTGAGGGCCTCGAGCACGTCGGCGACCTCGACGGAGGCGGAGGGCTTGGTGCACACGGAGGTGACGAGCACGGCGGCGAGGTCGCCCAGCTCGGGGACGCCGCGGACGAGGTCGACCGCGTCGAGGCGGGGCTGGGCGGCGGCTCCGGGGGCGGGGGCGGTCATCGCGATGGTCCCGCCCATGGCGGCGACGGCGAGGATCGGCTGCATCCCGCCAGGATGCCACCCCGCCGAGAGCGCACTTGTCGCCGACAGCGCACTTGTCGCCGACAGCGCACTTGTCGCCGACAGCAGACTTGTCGCCGACAGCGCACTTGTCGCCGACAGCGCACTTGTCGCCGGCAGTCGAGCTGCCGACGGCGGGACCTTGGGCCCGGGACGCCGCGCGGCCCGCTGCCCGACACTGGACATATGGCACGAACCCCACGCGTGGCCGCTGTCGCCGCCACCCTGCTGCTCGCCCTGACCGCCTGCTCCGACGCCGCGGACGAGACCGCCACGGCGCCCGCGCCCGAGACCACCACCGCATCCGCGCCCGAGACAGCCCCGCTCCTCGCCGAGCACGGCCTGGAGGGGATGAGCGGCAAGGAGATCGTCGACCACCTCGACCGGCTCGGTGGCGCCGAGCGGCCGGCCGACCTCACGGCCTCCGTCCGCCCCGCGGAGCTGATCGTCAGCGACGGCACCGAGGAGCTCGCCGTCGCCCTGCCCGAGGACGAGTTCTACCTCTCGGTCGCGCCCTACGTGGACAGCAGCCACGAGTGCTACTTCCACTCGCTCACGACGTGCCAGGGAGAGCTCACCGAGACGGACATCGAGGTCACCTTCACCTCGTCCGACGGCGAGGTCCTGCTCGAGGAGTCGACGACGACCTTCGCCAACGGCTTCGCCGGCTTCTGGCTCCCGCGCGACGTCGAGGGCGTCCTGGAGGTCACCCACGACGGCCGCACCGGCACGGTCCCCGTCGCCACCGGCGAGGAGGACCCCACCTGCCTCACCACGCTGCAGCTCACCTGACTCCGCTCGCCGGGCTCCCCGCGCGGTCTTAGCGTGAGGCCATGAGCGAGCAGCCCAGCGACACCATCAAGGACCCCGAGGACTGGACGACCGGCGAGGAGCCGGCTACCGGCGCCCAGCTGAGCTATCTGAGCACCCTGGCCCGCGAGGCGGGCCGCGAGGTGCCCGACAACCTCACCAAGGCGCAGGCCTCGAGCCTCATCGACGAGCTGCAGGAGGGCAGCGACCGCGTCAGCGGGGACTGAGCGTCTGCGCCGTCGGCGCCGCCTCCAGACCGCCCAGCACCCACCGCAGGCTGCGGGTGGACACGTGCCCGGCGGCGACGCCGAGCGTCGCGTCGCGGCGCGGGTGGTCGGGCAGGCGCAGCGGCTCGCGCGCCCAGCGGGGCAGGGTCGCCACGGCCGCCCGACCGATGAGGGTGTAGCCGGCGCGGGCGGGGCCGGTGACCGGGGGGCGGTGGAGGAGGAACTGAGCCGCCTCCAGCGCCTCGGGTGTCGAGCGCATCTCCGGGCGGTAGTGCGCGAGGGCGGCGCGCAGCTCGGCGTGCGTCGTCGGCACCGCCTCCCCGCCGAGCCGTCGAGCCACCCCCGCCGCCTGCGCGACGTAGGTGTCGGCCTCCGCAGGCGTCAGCGGCCGGGTGCCGAAGCGCTGGTGAGCGGTGAGGAAGCTGTCGACCTCGGCGACGTGCACCCAGGTGATGAGGCGGGGGTCGTCGGCCCGGTAGGGGACGCCGTCCGTCGTCGTGCCGGAGATGTGCCGGTGGACGGCGCGGACGATCGCGACCGCCCGCTCGGCGTCCTCCACACGCGCGTAGGTGGTCTCGGCGATGAAGGTGCTCGTGCGGGCCAGCCGTCCCCACGGGTCGGTGCGGTAGTCCGAGTGCTGGGCCACTGCGGCCATGGCCAGGGGGTGCAGCGACTGCAGGAGCAGGGCCCGCAGGCCACCGACGTACATCGAGGCGTCCCCGTGGACGCGCTGGATCGGGTCGTCCGCTCCGAACCAGCGCTCGCCGGGCTCGCCGTGGATGCGGTGGCGCGCGTCGTGCGCGTCGGGACCGGCGACTCGAGCCAGCAGGAGGTTGCTCAGCCGCCTGCGGGCGGCGCGCACGGGCGTCATGCACACCAGTGTGCGTGAGCGCGGCCGAACCGTCGTGCGCGGGGCGGTGGTCTGGTGCATGCCACGGGTGCGGGCGGCGTCTACCGGGGTCATCAGGGCGAGGGTCGCTGCGGGCCGGGACGCTGGTGAGCGCTCAGGTGGTGGCGGTGGCGGTGCCGGTGCCGGTCTCGCGGATCTGGACGACCTCGCCGAGGCGGGTGACGTCGAGGAGGAAGCGGACGAGGTCGGGCGGGTCGACGAAGACCGCGGTGTGCTGCCCGACCGCGAGCCTCGCCAGGCTCGTCAGCGCGAGGGAGTCCATGAAGGTGACGGCGCGCGTGTCGACCTCCACCGGGAGGTCCCCCGTGCGGGCCTCGGTCACGGCCTGCTCGAGCGCCTGCTCCATGAGGGCGTCGACCTCGCCGCCCAGCTCGAGTCGCACGCAGCCGTCGCAGCGCCGCAGGCGCACCCAGCCCTGCCTGCTCGCCGGACCTGTTCGTTCCATGACGTCCCCCACGCCGTGATCGTGGGGTGATCATGGCACGGCGGCGCCCAGTACGGGAACGGTTTGCCCGGCTTTGTCAGGGGCTGCGGTCACCGCCGAGGAGTGCGAGCGCCTGGGCGAGGGCCTCCCACGGCGTGCCGAGCGAGGCGACGCGCGCGTGCAGCTCGCGTGCGGCGCCCGCTGCCTTGCGCTCCTTCGCGGAGGCCAGCAGGTCGGCGTAGCGCGGGTCGAGGAGGTGGTGGTTGCCGGCGGCGTGCGCGGCCAGGAGGTCGAGGACGATCGCGAGGTCGCGTGACTGCTCCTCCGGGCGCCCCCGCTCCGAGGCGGCGACGTAGTCGAAGACGCCCTCCCACAGGCGGGCCTTGCCCCCCACGTGCCGGCGGTCGAGGACCGTGCCCAGCGGGAGGCGTGGCTCCTCGCCGTGCGGGCCCTGCTCCTGGAAGTCGACGACCTCGTGCGCCAGGCGTAGGAAGTTGTCGTCGGTGAGGGAGGCTCCCACGACGAGCAGGTGCCGGGTGAGCATGAGCGCCTGGACGACCGAGCCGAGCGGCCGCGACCGGGAGTCGTAGCGGACGAAGTCGCTGCGCGTCAGGACGATCCCCGCGGGGTCGCTGACGTCACCGTGCATCTTGAGCACCCACGGACTGCCGCTGAGCGGCTGTCCGTAGGGCAGGGCGGGCACGGCGTCGGTGCCCTCGATGTCACGGGCGGCCCGCTCGTACAGCGCGTCGTAGTTCGTCGTGACGATCTCCCGGCAGCCCAGCGCCGCGAGCAGGCTGTGGGTGATGGCGTAGCGGTCCACGCTGGAGGTCTCCCGGGCGACGGCGGCACCGAAGTCCGCGCCGAGCTCGCGGCGCAGCAGCTCGGCCCGGTCGAGGGGGGAGGGGACGTCGTCGAGGTCGACGTCGTGCCGCTCGGCGATCGTCGCGATGAGCGCCTCCCACGAGGGCAGCCCCGCCGCCATGCTCACCCCGGCCCCGACGAAGAGCGCCAGCTCCCCGCGACGGGCTCGCTCGGCCAGCGCACGGGCGGCGTCGGCCACCTCCGCCGCGATGTCGGGCTCGAGGCCACGAGCGAGGCGTGCGGCCTGGAAGGCGGTGTAGTCCGAAGCGGTGGCGGCGACGATGACGACGTCGACGTCGTGGCCGGCGACAGCGTCCTGGCAGGTGGCGAGCTGGGCGTCGACGACGGCGCCCGTCACGTCCGCGAAGCCGCCGCCTCCGGTGCCGAGCGTGGGCAGCGCGACGAGCAGCTTCGCGCGGCCGGCGCCAGGGGGCAGGCCAGCCGCGGCGACGTCCTCGAGCGCGCGTCCCAGCCGGCCCATCACCGCGCGCAGCTCACTGGCGGTGGCGCCGCCACCGCGTACGACGTCCACGAACCATGCCGGCTGGAGGAGCCCGCGCGAGCGGCCCCGGCCGACGCCGTGCTCCGCCCAGCTCTCCGGCTCGAGGTCGCCGACCGCGTCCGCCTCCACCCCCAGCGCCGCGTGCCAGGGCTCCTCGACGACGAAGGAACGGTCGGTGGGCACGATGATCGCGTCGCAGTCCAGGTGGCCGATCCGGCCCTGGACGACGAAGACGTGACCCATGCACCGACGCTACTCGGCGCGTCTGTGGCGCGCTCGTGCACAACTGGTGGACAAGGCTGTGGACAAGCGTGCGTCCGCCGCGCGCCGCGCCACCGGCCCGCCTAGCGTGGACCGCACCCACCAGACCCGGGAGGACCCATGTCAGCCACCCAGTCCGACCACCCCCTCGCCGTCGTCACCGGCGCCTCGACCGGGATCGGCCGCGAGGTCGCCACGCTCCTGGCCGAGCAGGGCTACGACCTCGTCGTGTGCGCGGACGACGCCGAGATCCACACCGCCCTGCCCGACTCGCCCGGTCTCACGGTCGAGGCGGTGCAGGCGGACCTGTCCACCTACGACGGCGTGGAGGACCTCCTCGACGCCGTCGGGGACCGTGACGTCGACGCGCTCGTCCTCAACGCGGGCATCGCCGTCGGCGGGAGCTTCGTGGAGACGTCCCTCGACGACGACCTCACGCTGATCGGACTCAACATCAGTGCCAACGTCCACCTCGCCAAGCGCCTCCTTCCCCGGATGGTCGCCGCCGGACGCGGGCGCGTCCTGCTCACCGGCTCGGTCACGAGCATGATGCCGGGGCCGTACTACGCCACGTACAGCGCCTCGAAGGCCTTCCTCCTCAACTTCGCCCACTCGGTGCGGTACGAGCTCAAGGACACCGGTGTCACCCTCACGACCATGATGCCGGGGCCCACCGACACCGAGTTCTTCGCGCGCGCCGACATGGAGGACACGCGGGTCGGTCGCAGCGACAGCAAGGACGACCCCGTGGAGGTCGCCCGTGACGGGATCGCCGCGATGCTCGAGGGCAAGGACGACGCCGTCGTCGGTGCCACGGTGCGCAACACGCTCATGTCCCGGGCCTCGAAGCCGCTGCCCGAGCGGGCCAAGGCGGCCACCCAGGCCCGGCTCACCAAGCCGCTGGAGCCGGGGGAGTGACGCTCCGGACGGGCGGGGGCCCCGACGTCGTCCTAGCGTGGGCGGATGCGAGTCATCGGAGTCACCACGCCGGGCGGACCTGACCAGCTGGAGGTCCTCGACCGGCCCCTTCCCCAGCCCGGGCCGGGCGAGCTGCGCGTCGCCGTCGTCGCGGCCGCCGTCAACCCCACGGACACGATGCTGCGCGAGCGCGGCGCGGACGGACTCGAGGCGCCGTGGATCCCCGGCATGGACGCCGCTGGCGTCGTCGACGCGGTCGGGGAGGGGGTCGAGCTCGCGCCGGGAGACCGGGTCGTCGCGATCGTCGACCCGCGCACCCCGCTCGGCGGTGCCTACGCCGAGCTCGTCGTCGTCCCCGCCGACGGCGTCGCGCGGCTGCCCGACGACGTCGACCTCGTCGCCGCGGCCTCCCTCCCGCTCAACGCGCTGACCGCGCGCCGCGCCCTCGAGCTCATGCGCGTGCCGCGGGCCGGCACCATCGCGGTCACCGGTGCGGCGGGCGCGGTCGGCGGGTACGCGATCGAGCTGGCCAAGCACGCCGGCCTGCGGGTGGTCGCGGACGCCAAGGAGGAGGACGTCGCGCTCGTCGAGTCCTTCGGCGCGGACCTCGTCCTCCCGCGCGGGGAGGGCTTCGCGCAGGCCGTCCTCGAGCACGAGCCCGGCGGGGTGGACGCGCTGCTGGACGCCGCCGTCATGGGCGCCGCCGTCCTGCCCGCCGTGTGCGACGGCGGGGTCGTCGCCTGCGTGCGCCCCTTCGACGGGGAGCCCGAGCGCGGCATCGACGTCTACACCATCACCCCGGCCGACTACGTGCACGACGGCGAGGGGCTGGCCGAGCTCGTCGACCTCGCCGTGCACGAGGTGCTCTCGTTGCGCGTGGCGCGGACCTTCCCCGCCGAGGAGGCCGCCGAGGCGCACCGGCAGCTCGAGGCGGGCGGCACACGGGGACGCCTCGTCCTCACCTTCTGACGAGCACGGCGCGCGGGACGTCCCTGGCGGCTGGCACGATGACGCCATGACCCATCCCGTGAGGATCGCAGTCCAGCTCCAGCCCCAGCACGCCGACTACGGCCAGATCCGCGACGCCCTGCTGCGCGCGGAGGACGCCGGCGCGGACGTCGTCTTCAACTGGGACCACTTCTTCCCGCTCACCGGGGAGCCCGACGGCCAGCACTTCGAGTGCTGGACGATGCTCGGGGCCTGGGCCGAGCAGACGAGCCGCGTGGAGATCGGCGCGCTGGTCACGTGCAACAGCTACCGCAACCCCGAGCTGCTCGCCGACATGGCCCGCACGGTCGACCACATCAGCGGCGGGCGGCTCGTCCTCGGGATCGGGGCGGGCTGGTTCGAGCGCGACTACGACGAGTACGGCTACGAGTTCGGCACCCCCGGCACGCGGCTGGCGGACCTCGCGCAGGCGCTGCCGCGCATCAAGGAGCGCTGGGCGCGGCTCAACCCGCCGCCCACCCGGGACATCCCGGTGCTCGTGGGCGGGGGCGGGGAGCGCAAGACCCTGCGCTACACCGCCGAGCACGCCGACATCTGGCACAGCTTCGCGGACCTCGAGACGCTGCGGCACAAGAGCGCCGTCCTCGACCAGCACTGTGCCGACGTCGGGCGCGACCCGGGCGAGATCGAGCGGTCGGTCGCCGTCAGGGGAGACCCGAGCGAGAGCGGCGAGGCGCTCGTCGCGGCCGGCGCCACGCTCTTCACCGTCTCCGCGAGCGGGCCGGACTACGACCTCTCCTCGCTGCGCGACTGGGTCGCCTGGCGCGATGCGCGCTGAGCGCCCGGCGATCGGCGAGCGTCCCGTCGGACGCTCCCAGCCCGTCCCCCAGCTTGTCCGAGGCTTCCTCATGGGCTCCGCCGACATCGTCCCCGGGGTCTCCGGAGGGACGGTCGCGCTCGTCCTGGGCATCTACGAGCGCCTCGTCCACACCATCTCCACCGCCTCCTCCTCCCTCGGGTCGCTCGCGCGGGGCGACCTCCGGGAGACCGGTCGCCGGCTGGCGGCGGTGCCGTGGGTGTGGGTCCTCGCGCTCCTCGCCGGGATCGGCGCGGCGGTGCTCCTCCTGTCGGGCCCGCTCGAGCAGCTGCTCGCCGAGCAGCCACAGGCGATGGCCGGGCTCTTCCTCGGCCTCATCACCGGCGCGGTCGTCGTGTCCTGGCACCTGCTGCGCCGGCCGACGCCGCAGCTCGCCGGTGCCGCGGCCGTCGCCGGGCTCGCCTTCTTCCTGTTCCTCGGCCTGCAGGACACCACCCACGCGGCGGGAACGGAGGCGGTCACCCGCCCCTGGTGGGCGTTCTTCCTCGCCGGCGCCGTCGCGATCTGCGCGATGATCCTCCCGGGCATCAGCGGCTCCTTCATCCTCGTGCTCCTCGGCATGTACACCGAGGTCCTCGGGGCGGTCAACGAGCGGCAGCTCGGGCTCCTGCTCGTCTTCCTGGTCGGCTGCGGGCTCGGGCTGGCGGCCTTCTCCTCGGTGCTCACCTGGTTGCTCGACCATCACCACGACCTTGTGCTCGCCGTGCTCATCGGCCTCATGCTCGGCTCGCTGCGCATCCTGTGGCCGTGGCCGCACGGGCTCGAGAGCACGACGCTCGGGGCGCCCTCCGGGCCCGTCCTCGTGCCGGTGCTGCTCGCGGTGGCGGGGTTTGCGGTCGTCGTCGGCGTCGACCGGCTCGGGAGGCGCGCCCCGTCCGCAGCGGGAGCGGCCCGCTGAGGGCAGCACCACACGGTCCCGGCTTGCCGACCTCCGGGGCCGCGCCGAACGTTGGGGGATGACGACGCGCGAGGAGCTGCAGGAGATCGCCCGCGAGCAGTTCGGCTGGGACGACCTGCGCGGTGGCCAGCTCGAGGCGATCGAGGGCGTGCTCGCGGGACGGGACGTCCTGGCGATCATGCCCACCGGCTACGGCAAGTCCGCGATCTACCAGGTCACGGGCGTCGTCCTGCCGGGCGCGACCGTCGTCGTCTCCCCGCTCATCGCCCTCCAGGGCGACCAGATCGCCGGGATCACCGACGCCCCGGAGGCACCCGACGCCGTGGCCCTCAACTCCGCGCTGCGGGCGGCGGACCGCAAGGAGGCGTGGCAGGCCGTGACGGCGGGGGCGGCGGAGTACTTCTTCCTCTCGCCCGAGCAGCTGGCCAAGGACGACGTCGTCGGGCGGCTCGCCGAGCTGACGCCCTCGCTCGTCGTCGTCGACGAGGCGCACTGCGTCTCCGCGTGGGGGCACGACTTCCGGCCCGACTACCTGCGGCTGGGGCACGCGATCGACCGGCTCGGCCGCCCGCCGGTCATCGCCCTGACGGCGACCGCCGCGCCCCCGGTGCGCGACGACATCGCCGCCCGGCTCGGGCTGCGCGACCCGCTCCTCATCACCCGCGGCTTCGACCGGCCCAACCTCGAGCTGCGCGTGGTGCGGCACGTGGACGCCGGGAGCAAGCGCCGAGCGCTCCTCGAGGACGCCGCCACGCTGCCGGGCCCGGGGCTCGTGTACGCGGGGCGCCGCAAGGACACCGAGACCCTGGCCGCTGAGCTCGCCGAGCGCGGGCTGCGAGCCGCCGCGTACCACGCGGGGCTGCGCGCCGGGGACCGGCAGCAGGTGCACGAGGACTTCTCCGCGGGGCTGCTCGACGTCGTCGTCGCCACCTCCGCCTTCGGCATGGGCATCGACAAGGCCGACGTGCGCTTCGTGCTCCACGCAGACCCGCCCGGCTCGCTCGACAGCTACTACCAGGAGGTCGGCCGCGCGGGCCGCGACGAGGAGCCGGCCCTCGCCGTGCTCCACTACCGTCCCGAGGACCTCGGGCTGCGGGCCTTCTTCGCCACGGCCAGTGCCCGCGAGGAGGACCTCCGAGCGGTGCTCGGCGCGGTGCGCGCCGCCGACCGGCCGCTCGGTGTCGCCGCCCTGCGCGAGCGGCTGGACCTGCCGCCCCGGCGGGTGACCACCGCCGTCAACCTGCTCCAGGAGGTCGGTGCGGTGCGCCAGACCCGGCGCGGGGTCGCGGCGCGCGGCCGGCAGCGAGCGGGTGAGGTGATCGCCCTCGCCGAGGAGCACACCGAGTCCCGGCAGCGGGTGGAGCGCTCGCGCGTGGAGATGATGCGCGGCTACGCCGAGACGCTGTCGTGCCGCCGCGAGTTCCTCCTCGGCTACTTCGGCGAGGACTACCCCGGCCCGTGCGAGAACTGTGACACCTGCGCCGCCGGCACCGCCCAGGAGCGCGCCGCCGAGGACGCGGCCGCCGCGGGTGACGGGCCGGGCAGGCAGGAGGAGGTGGTCCACGAGCAGTGGGGCCGCGGCACGGTGATGAGCACCGAGGACGACCGCCTCACCGTCTTCTTCCCCGACGAGGGGTACAAGACCCTGTCCAAGCAGGTGGTGGAGGAGCAGGGGCTGCTGCGCACCGCCGCCGACGGCTGAGTTCCGGGCCGCACCGGAGCATGCCTGCTTGACTGGTCTCACGGCGGCCGACGAGGAGGCGACGTGGGAGTGCGCAGGACCGTGACGGCGCTGGCGCTGGCGCTGGCGCTGGCTGTGGCGTCCGGGTGCGTGAGCGGGCCCGAGAGGCCGATCGCACCCGAGGACGCCGCCGACCCCGCCGAGCTCGTCGGACTGTGGCGGGTGAGGGGCGCGGGCGAGCCCCGTGACACCTGGCTGCGGATGGAGGCCGGCGCGTTCCAGCTGTGGCGCGGCGCCGGTTTCGACGACGGCGGCTGGGACGCCTCCCGGTCCACGATCGTCGCCACCGCGTGGGGACACGTCGGCGAGGACCACGGGGCAGGCGCCCGGGACGCCGACTGGCTGCTCGGGGCTCACACCTACCGGGTCACCGAGGACGGGTGGCAGCTCCTGGACGACGACGGCGACCCGGTGGCGACGATGACGGTCGACGGCGCGCCGCAGCCCATCGCGTCTGCCAGCGACGTCTTCGCCGCGGCTCTGGAGGTGGGCGAGGAGGAGCGCGAGGCGCTCCGGGCGCCGCAGCCGCTCCCGGAGGAGCTGTCGCCCGCCACGGCGGGGCGGCTCACCGGCCGGTGGGGGCCCGCCGAGGGGACCTACGAGACCGACCCGCACGTCGTCCTGCACGACGACGGCTCCTGGGCCGGGTCCGACGGCTGCAACGGCGTCTGGGGCGACTGGGCGCTGGCCGATGCCGGGTGGCTGCTGAGCACCGGCGGCCCGTCGACGGCGATCGGGTGCGACGGGGCCCCGGTGGGCTCGTGGGTGGCCGGCGCCGCGCTCGCCGGCCTCGACGGCGACGTCCTCGTGCTGCTCGACCGCGACGCCACCGAGCTCGGTCGCCTCGAGCGCGGCTGACCGGGCAGGGGCCGCCGCCCGGCCGTAGCCTTCCGCAGATGGACCCCGTAGCGGCACTCAAGCGCGTGGCCTACCTCATGGAGCGCGAACGCGCGGAAGCCCGGCGCGCCACCGCGTTCCGCAAGGCGGCGCGACGGCTGGAGGGTCTCGGCCCGCGGGAGCTGGAGCGACGCCTCGCCACGGGGACGCTGACGGAGCTGGCGGACGTGGGGCAGCGGACGGCCGGCGTCGCGATGGAGGCCGCCGGCGGCCAGGTGCCCGACTATCTCGCCGATCTCGAGGAGCGGGCGGGCGTCCCGCTCGCCGAGGGCGGGGACGAGGTGCGTGGCTGGTTGCGCGGGGACCTGCACTCCCACTCCGAGTGGTCCGACGGCGGCACCCCGATCATCGACATGGCACGCGCCGCGATCGACCTCGGGCACGACTACCTCGCGCTCACCGACCACTCACCGCGACTCACCGTCGCCCGCGGGCTGTCTCCCGAGCGGCTGCGCGAGCAGCTCGACGCCGTCGAGCGGCTCAACGCGGAGCTCGCGCCCTTCCGCATCCTCACCGGTATCGAGGTCGACATCCTCGACGACGGCGGGCTCGACCAGGAGCCCGAGCTCCTCGCCCGCCTCGACGTCGTCGTCGCCAGCGTCCACTCCAAGCTCCGGATGGACGCCGCGTCGATGACCCGGCGGATGGTCGCCGCCGTCGAGCACCCGCTCGTCGACGTGCTCGGCCACTGCACCGGCCGCCTGGTGACGGGGGGCCGCGGGACCCGCCCGGAGTCGCAGTTCGACGCCGAGGCGGTCTTCGGGGCGTGCCTGGACAACGACGTCGCCGTCGAGCTCAACTCCCGCCCGGAGCGGCTCGACCCGCCCACCCGGCTGCTCGAGCTGGTCGTCGACCTCGGGTGCCGGGTGGCGATCGACACCGACGCCCACGCGCCCGGTCAGCTCGAGTTCCTCGACCACGGCTGCGCGCGCGCCCAGGACGCGGGCGTCCCGCGCGAGCGCATCGTCAACGCCCTGCCCCTGGACGATCTCCTCGCCTGGACGAACCGGTAGGGGCGAGTCCCGGCTCCGCTCGTGCTCCCCCTTGCCACCCCCCCCTGCCACCCCCCCCATCACCGCCGAGAGCGGAGTTCTTACCGGTCCTGTGGACGACGCCGTTGTCCACACCTGGCCCACGGCGTGTCGGTGGTCGGTGGTTGGCTCCCGCCAAGGAGGGGAGACCAATGACGACCGAGACCCTGACATCACTGAACACCACCACGCTCATCGGCCACACCGCCCACCGCGGGACGGCCTGGCACTACCGCGCCGAGGAGCAGGGCGAGGAACCGAACCACTACGCGGGACCGATCCCGCCGCAGGACGTCGCCCGGCGGCTCTTCGGCTGGCGGGCGCTGTCCCTGCCGGTGGCCGTGGAACGGCCTGCCGACATCCTCACGATGACCCACCGTGGCGCGGACGGGATGCCCCGGCGCTGGGTGCAGATCGAGGGCCGGCAGGCGATCGCCCGGAGCGACGAGGACGACGGCCACGTCCTCGGCGTCTTCACCGACGCCTACGAGGCCCACCAGTACACCGAGTACCTGCTCACGGCGGTCGGCAACATCCTCGACGACTCGCTGTCCATCAGCTCCGCCGGCGTGCTCCGCGGCGGGGCGGTCGCCTGGGTGGAGGTGAGCGTGCCGGAGTCCGTCGTCACCCCCGAGGGGGTGGAGTTCCGGCCGAACCTGCTCGCGACCACCACCCTGGACGGGTCCCTCGCCACCACCTACAAGCGCACGGTGACCGACGTCGTCTGCGACAACACGCGGGCGGCGGCGCTGCGGGAGGAGGGGCAGGAGCTGAAGATCCGCCACTCGCGTCACTCCCGGCTGCGGCTCGCCGACGCCCGCGGTGCGCTGAACATCGTCCACGGCTTGGCCGAGGACTATGCCGCCGAGGTCGCCGAGCTGTGCCGGACGGTCGTGGACGCCCGCACCTGGGACCGGTTCCTCGACACCTGGGTGCCGCTCGTGGGCACGGACGGCGAGCCGCTCTCGACACGTCGCCGGGAGACGGCGGAGGCGAAGCGGGAGGCCCTGGCGGAGTCCTACGTGCGGGACGAACGGGTGGCGCCGTGGGCGGGTACGGCGCACGCCGTCCTCCAGGCGGTCAACACCTACGAGCACCACCACAGCCCGGCGGCGGGCTCCCGGTCGGAGCGCAACATGCGGCGAACGCTCTCCGGCGCCTACGAGCAGCTCGACCGCCGCGCCTGGGAGGTGCTCCAGCAGCTGCTGCCCACGTCCTGACGGGAGGGCGGGCAGGCCGACGGGTCTCCCCGGGGGGCGGGGGCCGCGCGTGCCCGCTAGCGTGCCCGGGAGTCGAGGAAAGGACAGGGATGACCGCGAAGAACCGGTGGAGCCGGCACCCGGCCGAGATCCTGCGCCCAGGTGAGGACTTCTCGCTCTCCGACGTCGACGCCCGGGCCACGCCCGGCTGGCAGGGCGACAAGCGGCAGGGCAAGGAGTTCGCGCGTGCGCGCGGTGCGCTGCTCTCCGAGCTGCAGGAGCGCCTGTTCGCCCAGGGCCGCGCGGGCGGCAAGCGCTCGGTGCTCCTCGTCGTGCAGGGCATGGACACCTCGGGCAAGGGCGGGGTCGTGCGGCACGTCATCGGGATGGTCGACCCGCAGGGTGTCGTGCTGCGCGCCTTCGGGCGCCCGACGGACGAGGAGCTGTCCCACCACTATCTCTGGCGCGTCCGCAAGGCGCTGCCGACCGGTGGTCAGATCGGGGTGTTCGACCGCTCCCACTACGAGGACGTGCTCGTCCCACGCGTCCAGGGCCTCATCGAGCCGGACGTCTGGGAGAAGCGCTACGCCGAGATCAACCGTTTCGAGCGGGAGGTCGTCGAGTCCGGCACCACACTGCTCAAGGTGGGCCTGGTGATCTCGCGCCGCGAGCAGGGGCTGCGGCTGGCCGAACGGCTCCAGCGCTTCGACAAGCACTGGAAGTTCGACCCGGCCGACGTCGATGCGCGCACCCGGTGGGACGACTACCAGCAGGCGTACGCCGACGTCTTCGCGCGGACGAGCACCGATGTCGCGCCCTGGTACGTGGTTCCCGCCGACCGCAAGTGGTACGCCCGGCTCGCGGTCACCGAGCTGCTCACCCGCGCGCTCATCGACCTCGACCTGTCCTGGCCGAAGCCGCGCTGGAAGGTCGAGACCCAGCAGCGGCGGCTCGCCGAGACGATGGAGCCCGACGCCGTCGCCGAGGCACGGGCCTCCGAGAAGGCGGTGAGGAAGAAGCTCGAGCAGGACGAGAGGGCCTTTGCCGCCGCCGTCGCGGAGGCCAGGCACTGACCGCCGAGCGTCAGTGCCAACGGGGCTCGTGCGCGGCGGGCCGGAGCCGCTCGGGGATGCGGTCCCGCTCGTAGGTGATCTCCGTCTGGCCGTGGGGAGTCGGGACACCGTCGTCGGAGAGGTTGACGAAGACCATCGAGTCGACGGTGAGGATCCGCTGGCGGGTGAAGAGGTTGCGGACCTCGGCCCGCATGGTGAGCGACGTCCGGCCGAACTTTGTGGCCCGCAGACCCATCTCGACGATGTCGCCCTGCTCGGCGGAGCTGACGAAGTTGATCTCCGACATGTACTTCGTGACCACGCGCTCGTTTCCGAGCTGGATCATCGCGTAGATCGCGGCCTCCTCGTCGATCCACCGCAGCAGGCTGCCACCGAAGAGGGTGCCGTTGGCGTTGAGGTCCTCGGGCCGGATCCACTTGCGGGTGTGGAAGTTGATGTCGTCGGTGTGCATGTGATCCAGGTTAGGGCGGCACACCGGACCCGACCCGGCGAGCAGGGCGTGCGACCCGCCACGGCGGCGCTGCGTCAGCGGCCGACCTGCATCCACGCGTCGGTCGGTGTCATGCCTCGGCGTGGAGGTGCGAGCTCGACGGACCACGGAGCGAGGTCGCGTCCAGCAGCTCGCGCACGGTGGCGCGGTCGCCGGAGACGTGGACGGCCGGCAGCCGCTCGAACGGGACACCGCCGATGACGCACGCCTTCCAGTCGCGGGTGGAGGCCGACACCTGCGCATCGGTCGCCTGCGGCTCCGGCGACCGGTCGATGGTCGTCGCCTGCGCCGTCAGCCGCGCCACGTAGGTGACCGGCGGGGCGTCCTGCCGCCTGGCGTCCGTGAGGACCAGTGCGACACGTCGCTCACCCGGCCCCCCGGAGGCCGGGCGCGCGTGGGCACGCATCGCGAGGACCACGGTGTCGGGGCTCATGTCCGCGTCTCGGGGCAGGGCGGGGGACGCCACGGCCCAGAGCGACAACGCCGTGTTGACGGCCTCCAGCCCCGCGCCCCACTCGGTCAGCTCGTAGACGTCGACGCGTCCTGGCCCGCTCCAGCGGCGCCGTTGCACGATGCCGCTGGCCTCCAGGTCGTGCAGCCGCTGGGTCAGGACGGCAGGGCCGATGCCGACCACATCTCGCTGGATGTCGGTGAAGCGCTTGGGTCCGAGGAGGAGCTCCCGCACGACGATCATCGTCCACCGTTCGCCGACGAGGTCGAGTGCGTGCGCGGCGGCGCAGCCGTCGTTGTACGAACCGTACGACCGTCGAGATCCCATTGACACAGGTTACTACCGTTGCAGTAGTGTGCGCTTCAGTATCTGTAGTGCCGCGCACTCGGCCGGTACTTCGCACTCGATGAGGAGCCCCATGCGAGCCTCGGCAGCGGCGGTCTGGCAGGAGGTGCACTCCGAGAGGCGACGCCTCGTCGCCGATCTCGCGGGACTGCGCGACGACGAGTGGCGACGGCCGTCGCTCTGCCCGGGCTGGGACGTCCACGATGTCCTGGCCCACCTCGTGGACACCGCGCGGACCGGGCGCGTGGTATTCGTCCGTGACCTGCTCGTGGCGCGGATGGACTTCGACCGGGCGAACGCGAACGGCATCGCGCGGCACAAGAGGCAGGATCCACGGGAGACGCTCGAGGCGCTCAGGGAGGCCGCTGATCTCACGCGGACCCCACCGGCCCGTCTCGTCACCCGTCTGGTCGAGGCCATCGTCCACGGTGAGGACGTCCGCCGGCCCCTGGGCATCACCGGGCGGTACGCGGAGCACGCGATCGTCCTTGCCCTCGTCCACCAGCTGCGCACCCCCGTCTCCTTCGGCGGCGGGCGCGAGCGGGCGGCAGGCCTGCGACTGACCGACCGGGGGACCGGGGCGGCCTGGGGGCGTGGCAAGGACGTCGAGGGCGACGCCGTCGATCTGCTGCTCGCGGTGTCCGGGCGCCCCGTGGACCGGCAACGCCTTGCCGGAGACGGAGCGCCCGATCTCGCCGGCACCGCCCCGGGTCCGTCGGCGCCCGACACCGCGCCTCCACGCTGAGAAGGGGAGCACGCCATGGAGAGACCGAACGACCACCTGTGGGCGCTGATGAGCGCCGAGCGGGCCGCACTGGCAGCGGACCTGTCCACGCTCGATGCCGACCAGTGGCGGCACGGCACCCTGTGCGGCCGGTGGGACGTCGAGCACGTCGTCGCGCACCTCACGGCGGCCGCGAGCCTGAACCAGTGGCAGTGGCTGCGGAGCATGGTCGGCGCACGTCTCCGTCCCGACGTCCACAACCAGCGCCGGCTCGCCGAGCACCGCGGCAGGACGCCCGCCGAGACGCTCGACCGGTTCCGTGCGGTCATCGGCAGCACCACCGCACCGTCCGGCCACACGGCGGCCTACCTCGGAGAGGTCGTCGTGCACGGCCAGGACATCCGCCGGCCGCTCGGGCTGCCGGGGGCGCCCGCGGTGGAGGCCCTGACGCCCGTGGCCGAGTTCTTCGCCCGACGCGACTTCACCGTCGCCAGCCGCACTCGGGCGGCCGGCGTGCACCTGCAGGCCGACGACGGACCGTTCACCGCCGGCTCAGGCCCGCTGGTGACCGGCTCGACCCTCGCCCTGGTGATGAGCATGGCCGGGCGCGCACCGTACCTCGACGAGCTCGCCGGGCCGGGAGTGCCGGTCCTGCGTGAACGCCTGGGCGCCACCACAGCCTGAGCCTCCGACACCCCCGTCCCGGGGCTGGCGCGAGACGGCTGCGCACCGTCACACTGCACCCGTGACCAGCTCCAGGCACAGTGCCCAGGCCGTCGGCCGACGCGTCTGCGAGGCCCTCGACCCGGTGCTCGTGCCGCACGGCTTCCAGGCCGGGCAGGTGGGCGTCGGCACGGACGTCGGAGTGACGTTCTGCAGCCCGGGCGGTGAGTTCAGCCGCCGGTTCCCGCACCTCGCGTCGTGGATGGACCTGGACCACCCGGCCGCGTGCGTCGACCTCGCGGTCTACGCCCACCCCGAGCCCGCGCGGCTCGTCCAGGTGCGGCTCGAGGGACGTGAGCTCGACGACGTGGCCGGCAGGAGCGGGAACCACGCGGCCGGCCGGGCGGACGGCGTGGGGCTGCCGATGGAGGAGGGCCTGGAACGCCTCGCCGCCACGGTGGCCGCTCTCCTTCTGGAAGGATCGCCGCATGAGTGACCAGCCGGGACCGCTGCTCCTGCTCGACTCCGCCTCGATGTACTTCCGCGCGTTCTTCGCGCTTCCGGACACGATGACGGCGCCGGACGGCACGCCGGTCAACGCCGTGCGCGGCTTCCTCGACGCCATCTCCCGGCTCGTGGAGGCGCACCGGCCCTCGCGCGTGGTCGCGTGCTGGGACGACGACTGGCGCCCCGCCTTCCGCGTCGACGCCATCCCCTCCTACAAGGAGCACCGGCTCTCCGACGACGGCGGTGAGGAGGTCCCGGCCGCGCTCAGCGCCCAGGTGCCCGTCATCGTCGACGTGCTCGCCGCCCTCGGCATCCCGCGCCTGGGCTCGCCCGGGTACGAGGCCGACGACGTCATCGGCACCCTCGTCGCCCGCGAGGTCGCGGCCACCGACCGTGCCTCCGAGGTCCTCGTCATGACGGGCGACCGGGACCTGTTCCAGCTCGTCGACGACGACGCCGGCGTCGTCGTCCTCTACCCGGTGCGGGGGCAGAAGGAGCCGCAGCGGATCGACGAGGCGTGGCTGCGGGAGAAGTACGGGGTCGACGGCGGGCAGGCCTACGCCGACATGGCCACCCTGCGCGGCGACCCGAGTGACGGGCTGCCCGGCGTCGCGGGCATCGGGGAGAAGACGGCCGCGTCCCTGCTCGCCCAGCACGGCACGCTCGCCGGGATCATCGACGCCGCGCAGGACCACGGCTCCGCGCTCACGGCCACCCAGCGCAAGCGGATCCTCGCGGCGGCCGACTACCTCGCCGTCGCCCCGACCGTCGTCCAGGTCGCCCGCGACGCGCCGGTGGCCGAGGACCGCGGGAACCTGGGCGACGTGCCCGCGGACGGGGACACGCTCCTCGAGCTGGCCGAGCGCTGGGGCCTGGAGTCGCCGCTCAAGCGCCTCGTGGACGCGTGCGCCGCCGTCTCCTGACGAGACCGGACCAGCGCGTGGCACGGTGACGGGCCAGGTGGGCCGGGAACTGTACTCTCGGCGCAGAAGGTGGCAGGAACGCGACGACGAGAGGAAGCCGCCGATGGACAGGCAGCAGGAGTACGTGCTCCGGGCGATCGAGGAGCGTGACATCCGGTTCATCCGGCTGTGGTTCACCGACGTGCTGGGCGTGCTGAAGTCCGTGGCCATCGCGCCGGCCGAGATCGAGGCGGCCTTCGCCGAGGGCATCGGCTTCGACGGCAGCTCGATCGAGGGCCTCACCCGCGTCTACGAGGCGGACATGCTCGCCAAGCCGGACCCGGCCACGTTCCAGCTGCTGCCCTGGCGCGGGGACGAGCACGGCGTCGCGCGCATGTTCTGCGACATCCTCACCCCCGACGGTGAGCCCGCCCGCTCCGACCCCCGCAACGTCCTCAAGCGCACCCTCGAGCGCGCGAAGGACGCCGGCTTCACCTGCTACACCCACCCCGAGATCGAGTTCTACCTCTTCGAGCAGCGGCAGAGCCCCGAGGACCCGCTCGTGCCCATCGACACGGCCGGCTACTTCGACCACGTTGCCCGCGGCACCGCCCACGACTTCCGCCGCGACACCATCACGCTGCTCGAGTCCATGGGCATCTCGGTGGAGTACTCCCACCACGAGGCCGGCCCCGGGCAGAACGAGATCGACCTGCGCTACGCGGACGCCCTGTCCACCGCGGACAACATCATGACCTTCCGCACGGTGGTCAAGGAGGTCGCCCTCCAGCAGGGCATCATGGCCACCTTCATGCCCAAGCCCCTCATCACGTCCCCCGGCTCGGGCATGCACACGCACTTCTCCCTCTTCGAGGGTGACGCCAACGCGTTCTACGACCCCGCCGGGCAGTACCAGCTGTCCTCGACGGGCCGGTCCTTCATCGCGGGCCTGCTCCACCACGCCGCCGAGATCGCGGCCGTCACCAACCAGTACGTCAACTCCTACAAGCGCCTGTGGGGCGGGGGAGAGGCGCCCAGCTACGTGTGCTGGGGCCACAACAACCGCTCCGCGCTCGTCCGCGTGCCCATGCACAAGCCGGACAAGGGCCCCTCCACCCGCGCCGAGTACCGCGCGCTGGACTCCGCCGCCAACCCCTACCTCGCCTTCGCCGTGCTCATCTCCGCCGGCCTCAAGGGGATCGAGGAGGGCTACGAGCTGCCCGACGGCGCCGAGGACAACGTGTGGGCGCTGTCGGACGTCGAGCGCAAGGCGATGGGCATCAAGCCGCTGCCCGGCAGCCTCGAGCAGGCGCTGGAGGTCATGGAGTCCTCCGAGCTCGTCGCCGAGACCCTCGGCGAGGACGTGTTCGAGTTCTTCGTGCGCAACAAGCACCAGGAGTGGACGGACTACCGCGCCCAGGTCACGCCCTACGAGCTGCGTAGCCTGCTGCCCGGCGTCTGACCGCCGTGCGCGCACCCACGCCCACCCAGGAGCTGCTCCGGCTCGGCTTCACCGACCCGCGCCGGGCCGAGGGGCTCCTGGACGCACCGGTCCTCGCCGAGCCGCTCACCCGCGCCGAGGACGCCGGTGCGCCGCTGCCCGTCGCGCTCGGGCAGGTGGCCGACCCGGACCTGGCCCTGCTCACCCTGGTCCGCCTGCTCGAGGCGGCGGAGGACGACGACGGCGCCCCGGAGCTCGCGGCCGTCCTCGCCTCCGACGGTGGTCACCGCCGGCGGTTGCTCGCCGTCCTCGGCTCCTCCAGCGCGCTGGGGGACATGCTCGTCGCCCGGCCCGCGGACGCCGCCCTCCTCGCCGACGAGCACGCCGAGGGCGTCCTCGACCTCACGCCGCAGGACGAGCGGGAGCGGGCGCTGCGGGTCGTGGGGGCGGACCCCGGCGAGGCCGCGCCTGTCGCCACCGTGACCGGCACGGACGGGGTGGAGGCGCTGCGCCGCTGCTACCGCCGGCGGCTGCTCGAGGTCGCGGCCGCCGACCTCACCAGCCCCGACCCCCTCGCCGCCTTCCCCGCCGTCGCCGCGGCCCTGTCCGACCTCGCCGCCGCCGCCCTCGAGGCGGCGCTGGCCGTCGCCCGCGCGGACCTGCCCGACCACGGCCGCGGCGCCCGTCTCGCCGTCATCGGCATGGGCAAGACGGGAGGCCGGGAGCTCAACTACATCTCCGACGTCGACGTCGTCTACGTCGTCGCGCCAGCGGAGGACACCGACGAGGACGAGGCCACCGCGGTCGCCACCCGCCTGGCCGGCGCGCTGGCGCGCAACGTGAGCGGCGCCGTCGGGACCGAGCCGCCGCTGTGGCCCGTGGACGCGAACCTGCGTCCCGAGGGCAAGGACGGTCCGCTCGTGCGGACCGTCGCCTCCCACGTCGCCTACTACGAGCGCTGGGCCAAGACGTGGGAGTTCCAGGCGCTGCTCAAGGCGCGGCCGGTCGCGGGTGACGCGGGGCTGGGCGCCGAGTACGTCGCCGCCGTCGACCCCTTCGTGTGGTCGGCGGTGGGCCGGGAGAACTTCGTCGAGGACTCCCAGGCGATGCGCCGCCGCGTCGAGGACACGATCCCCGTCACCGAAGCAGAACGCCAGCTCAAGCTGGGCCGCGGCGGCCTGCGCGACGTCGAGTTCACCGTCCAGCTCCTCCAGCTGGTCCACGGTCGTACCGAGGAGGCGATCCGCACCGCGGGCACGCTCGACGCGATCGCGCGCCTCGCCGAGACCGGCTACATCGGCCGCGACTCCGCCGAGCGCCTGGACGAGTGCTACCGCTACCTGCGCGTGCTCGAGCACCGGATGCAGCTGCACCGGCTGCGCCGCACGCACGTCATCCCCTCCGGCGAGGCGGACCTGCGGCGCCTGGCGCGCGCGCTTCCGGGGGACGGGCCGCGCAGCGCCGAGACGCTCGAGCAGCGGCTGCGGGCCGTGCGCCGCGAGGTTCGCGACCTCCACGAGGACATCTTCTACCGGCCGATGCTCCCGCTCATCGCCAGGCTCAGCCCCGAGGACGCGCGGCTGCGCCCCGAGGCCGTCCAGGAGCGGCTGGCGGCGATCGGCTACCGCGATCCCGCCGGCGCCGTCCGGCACCTCGACTCCCTCACCGCCGGCGTCTCGCGCACGGCGGCGATCCAGCGTCAGATCCTGCCCGCGATGCTCGGCATGTTCGCCCGCGGCGCGGACCCCGACGGCGGGCTGCTCGCCTTCCGCAAGGTCTCCGAGGCGCTCGGCAGCACCCACTGGTACCTCCAGATGCTCCGCGACTCCGGAGTGGCCGCACCGCGGCTCAGCTACCTCCTGGCCACCAGCCGGTACGTCGCAGAAGGGCTGGAGGCGCTGCCCGAGGCGGCGGCGTGGCTGGGGGAGGACGAGGCACTGCGTCCGCGCACGCCCGAGCAGCTGGCCCGGGAGGCCGCCGCCCTCGTCCGCCGGCGCCCCGACCCGGAGGAGGCCGTCCGGGCGGTGCGCTACCTGCGCCGCCGGGAGCTGCTGCGCGGCGCCGTCGGGGACGCCCTGGACGGTGTGTGCGACGAGCGTGACCGCACCGTCCTGTCCGTGGCCGCCGACCAGGCGCTCACCACCGGGCTCGAGGTCGCCCTGCGTCGGGCCGCCGAGCAGCGCGGGCTCGACCAGCCGCCGGTCCGCTTCGGGATCATCGCGATGGGCCGCCTCGGCGGGCAGGAGATGGGCTACGGCTCCGACGCCGACGTCCTGTTCGTCCACGAGCCGCTGGAGGGCGAGGACGACGACGTCGCCCAGGAGTTCGCCGTCGCCGTCGCCGGGCACGTCCGCGCCCTGCTCGGGGACCCGGGCGCGGAGCTCCCGCTCCCGGTCGACTCCGCGCTGCGGCCCGAGGGGCGCAACGGGCCGATGGTCCGCTCCCTCGCGTCCTACGCCCAGTACTACGAGCGGTGGGCCGAGCCGTGGGAGCAGCAGGCGCTGCTGCGCGCACGGCCGGTGGCCGGGGACCCCGGGCTGCTCGAGCGCTTCTGCGCCCTCATCGACCCGTACCGCTACCCGGCCGGCGGCCTGGACGACCGCGGCGTGCGAGAGCTGCGGCGCGTCAAGGCCCGGGTGGAGTCCGAGCGGATGCCCCGCGCAGTGCCGGCCAACCGGCAGCTCAAGCTCGGTCGCGGGGGACTGTCTGACGTCGAGTGGACCGCCCAGCTGCTCCAGCTGCAGCACGCGGGCCGCGTCCCGGAGCTGCGGACCCCGCGCACGGTCCAGGCACTGGAGGCCGCCCGTGACGCCGGGCTGCTGGGCGTGGCGGACTGCGAGCTGCTCGTCACCGCCTGGACGCTCGCCTCACGGCTGCGTGCGGGGATCGCGCTGGCCACCGGGCGCGTCACGGGCGCGAAGACGGACGTCCTGCCGCACGACCCGGCCCAGCTCACCGCCGTCGCCCGGCTCCTCGGTCACGGCCCCGGCGAGACCGCGGAGCTCGAGGAGCACTACCTCCGCGCCACCCGCCGCGCCCGCGCCGTCGTCGAGCGCATCTTCTTCGCCTAGCCCACCCCACTCGCCGCCGACAGCGCACTTACCGCCGAGAGCCCACTTGTCGCCGACAGCGCACGTGCCGTCCCCTCCTCAGCGCCACTCGACCAGGCGGCCGGCGTGACGAACCATCTCGTCGAGCACGTCGAGGTCCAGGACGTCGGCGGAGGTGAAGGAGATGCTCGCCGAACCGACCTTCGTGCGCCCCAGGCGCGGCCCGTAGAGCTTCGCCAGGTACTGCTTCCCCTCGGCGGCGTTGACGTAGAGGCTGATGGACGTCGACTGGCGGGCGAGCCCGACGAGGAACCACTCGACGTCCGCTCCCCGTGGGCGGGGCTGGACGGTGGCGCCGTAGCCGATGATCGACTGGTCCGTGCCGCCCCAGAACACGCCCTGCCACAGCACGCGGGTCGCGCCGGGGAGCGCGGCGGTGATGACGCCGTCGAGCGTGGCGAGGGAGCCGTCGGGGTCGTTCGCGGCGATGAACGCGTCGACGGACGCGTCGGTGGGGCGCATGGACTGGCTCATGGCGCCAACCTACGCCGTGGGCGCCCCGCCCGTGCCCGGACACCTGCCGTTCGCCGGACTGGGTCATCATGGACGGCATGCGTCTCATCCTCGTCCGCCACGGCCAGACCAGCTCGAACGTCGCCGACCTCCTCGACACGGCCGAACCCGGCGCCGACCTCACCGCGCTCGGCCGCCAGCAGGCCGCCGCCGTCCCTCGGAGCCTGGCCGAGGAGGACATCGACGTCGTCTACGCCTCCACCCTCGTGCGGACCCAGCAGACTGCCGCGCCGCTCCTCGCCGAGCGGGGGCTGGAGCTGCGCGTGCGTGACGGCATCCGGGAGATCGCCGCCGGTGACCTCGAGATGCGCGGCGACGAGGCGTCGGTCCGCGCGTACGTCGGCACCATCTTCAGCTGGGCGGACGACCCCCACCGTCGGGTGCCCGGCGGGGAGAACGGGCACGAGGTGTGGCAGCGCTTCGACGAGGTCGTCGCCGAGGCCCACGCCGAGGGCGCCGGGACCGCGGTGATGTTCAGCCACGGCGCGGTCATCCGCTCGTGGACGGCGGTGCGCGCCGAGAACGTCACCGGCGAGCACGCCGCCTACCACCCGATCAGCAACACCGGCGCCGTCGTCCTCGAGGGCAGCCCCAGCGAGGGCTGGTGGGCCGAGCTGTGGGAGGGCGAGCCCCTCGGCGGCGACCGCGTGAGCGACGCCGCCCACGACGGCCCCGCCGCCGACCCGGCGCCCGCGGAGGCGGTCCCCTCCGAGTCCTGAGGACGACGACGGCGCCCGCGTGCGTCGGCACCCCGCCGTGGCACCGTGGAGGCCATGCGCGTCCTCCTCCTCGCCGACACCCACGTCCCCAAGCGCGCCCGGCAGCTGCCCGAGCAGGTGTGGCAGGAGGTCGAGGCGGCGGACCTCGTCGTCCACGCGGGGGACTGGGTGGCGCCCGAGCTGCTCGAGGAGCTCGAGGAGCGCTCGGGCGCGCTGCTCGCCTGCTGGGGCAACAACGACGGCGCCGAGCTGCGCCGCCGGCTCCCCGAGGTCGCCCGGGCCGAGGTCGAGGGGGTGCGCATCGCCGTCGTCCACGAGACGGGCCAGTCGCGGGGCAGGGACGAGCGGATGCGGGCCGCCTACCCGGACACCGACCTGCTCGTCTTCGGGCACAGCCACATCCCGTGGGACGGCACCGCGGACGGGCTGCGACTGCTCAACCCGGGCTCGCCCACCGACCGGCGCCGCCAGCCATACTGCACGTACCTGACGCTCACCCTCGAGGCGGGGCAGGTCTCCGACGTCGCGCTGCACCGCTTGCCCCCGAGGGGGCGCGCCGGTTGAGAGCCGGACGGGCCGCCGGACGTCGGAAGGTCCGCATAGGCTTCCGCCGGACCCGCCCACGCCCGCACGGAGCCTCATGACCGCCACCGCCCTGCCCGAGCACCCGCTGCGCACCGAGCGTCTGACGCTGCGCCCCGCAGTCCGCGGGGACGCCGAGCTCACCTGGCGCTACCGGCGCCTGGACGACGTCGGCACCTGGCTCACCCGCCACCACGCCGACCTCGCCGCGCACCGCGCGCACATGGAGGAGCCCGCCAACCTGGCCCTCACCCTCGTCGCCCAGCTCGGTCACGAGCCGGACGGCCCGGTGATCGGCGACCTCATGCTGCGCCGGGTCGACGCCTGGGGTCAGGCCGAGGTGGCCGACCGGGCGGCCGGGACGGAGGTCGAGCTCGGCTGGGTGCTCGACCCCGCCCACCGCGGGCTGGGCTACGGCACGGAGGCCGTCCGCGAGCTGCTGCGCTACTGCTTCACCGAGCTCGGCGTGCGCCGCGCCGTCGCCAACTGCTTCCTCGCGAACGAGCCGTCCTGGCGGCTCATGGAGCGGGTGGGCATGCGCCGTGAGGCGCACGCCGTCCGCGACTCCCTGCACCGGTCCGGAGAGTGGCTCGACTCGCTCGTCTACGCCGTCCTCGCCGAGGAGTGGGAGGCGGCCACCCGGTGACACGCCGCAGCCCCCGGCACCGAGGACGGCGCCGGGGGCTGCGGGGACGAGCGGTCTAGATGTCGAAGTACAGCTCGAACTCGTGCGGGTGGGGACGCAGCCGCAGCGGGTCGATCTCCTGGGTGCGCTTGTACTCGATCCACGTCGAGATGAGGTCCGGGGTGAACACGTCGCCCTCGGTGAGGAAGTCGTGGTCGGCCTCGAGGGCGAGGAGCGCGCCCTGCAGCGAGTCGGGAACCTGCTCGATCTGCGCGTGCTCCTCCGGCGGCAGCTCGTAGAGGTCCTTGTCGATCGGCTCCGGCGGCTCGATGCGGTTCTTGATGCCGTCCAGGCCGGCCATGAGCATCGCGGAGAACGCGAGGTAGGGGTTTGCCGACGGGTCCGGCACGCGGAACTCGATGCGCTTGGCCTTCGGCGAGGTGCCCGTCACCGGGATGCGGATGCACGCGGAGCGGTTGCGCGCCGAGTACACGAGGTTGACGGGTGCCTCGAAGCCCGGCACCAGGCGGTGGAAGGAGTTGACCGAGGGGTTGGTGAAGGCGAGCAGCGCCGGCGCGTGCTTGAGCAGGCCGCCGATGTACCACCGGGCCGTGTCGGACAGGCCGCCGTAGCCGCGCTCGTCGAAGAACAGCGGCTTGCCGTCCTTCCACAGGCTCTGGTGGGAGTGCATGCCCGAGCCGTTGTCACCGAAGATCGGCTTCGGCATGAAGGTGGCGGTCTTGCCGTTGGCCCACGCCGTGTTCTTGATGACGTACTTGAACTTCATGACGTCGTCGGCGGCGGCGCGCAGCGTGTCGAAGCGGTAGTTGATCTCCTGCTGGCCGGCGGTGCCGACCTCGTGGTGCGCGCGCTCGACCTCGAGGCCCACCTGCTGCAGGACGGTGACCATCTCGTCACGCAGGTCGGCCATCTGGTCGTTGGGGGAGACGGGGAAGTAGCCGCCCTTGTAGCGCGTCTTGTACCCGAGGTTGCCGCCCTCCTCCTCGCGGCCGGTGTTCCACGCGGCCTCGCTGGAGTTGAGGTGGTAGAAGCTCGAGTGCTGGTTCGTCTGGAACCGCACGTCGTCGAAGATGTAGAACTCGGCCTCGGCACCGAAGTAGACGGTGTCGGCGATGCCCGTGCTCCGCAGGTAGGCCTCGGCCTTGGCCGCGATGTTGCGCGGGTCGCGGGAGTAGGCCTCGTCGGTGAAGGGGTCGACGATGGAGAAGTTGACGACGAGCGTCTTCTCCTTGCGGAACGGGTCGATGAAGGCGCTCGTCACGTCCGGGATGAGCTTCATGTCGGACTCGTGGATCGCCTGGAACCCGCGGATCGAGGAGCCGTCGAACATGAGGCCGTCGGTGAAGGCGTCAGCCGCGAAGGACTCGACGGGGATGTTGAAGTGCTGCATCACGCCCGGCAGGTCGCAGAAGCGGACGTCGACGAACTTGACGCCCTCCTCCCGGGTGAAGGCGATGGCCTCCTCGGCATTGCTGAACATGTACCGCTCCTCTGGCATGGGATTCCGGGGGACCGTCACGGTCCCGACGTCGACGAACGTTATCGGCGCCGCGTTTCGTCGTCGTCACCCCTATGTGTCCGGCATGTTACGTGGACGACGACGGCGGGGGCTGCGTCAGGTGCGGACGATCCGCGTCCCGGCCCACACGTCGTGCAGACCTCGCCCGTCCAGGCCCCAGACGACCGGCGGGATGACGAGGCACAGGCTCGCGGTGCGGATGAGCACCTGGAGGGGGCGCGCCGCTCCGCCGTCGACGGCGCGGACCCGCAGCCCGAGCAGGGTGTGGCCGATGGTGGCGCCCCGCGTGGCGAGCAGGAGGAGGGTCATGACGGCGAGGACGCCGACGGTCGCCAACGGGTGGTAGTCGAGGAAGCCCGCGGAGATCGCCGACGCGATGGCCCAGTCGACGGCGAGGGCGAGGACGCGCCGGCCCAGCGGCGCCTGGACGGTGCTCGCCTCGGCGGTCACGGACGGCTCCTGTCTCACGCTCAGCGTCCGCGCATGCCCTTGCGGTCGGGACGCGCACGCATCGGGTCCACGCCCTTGGGGATCGGCGGGCGCGAGGACTGCAGTGCGCGCAGCCGCTTGGACACGGCCGCGACCTCGGCCTTGGAGAGGCTGGGCCGGAGCTTCTGGATGGTTCGCACGAGCTTGGGCAGCGAGGTCTGCCCCTCGTCGCGGCCGACCTCGACGAGGTGGATCGTCACGTTCGGCGCCACCCGCGCGACCTTCTTGCGCTCACCCTCGAGGAGGCGCTTGACGCGGTGGCTGGGCCCCTCACCGATGAGGACGACGCCGGGACGTCCGACGGCACGGAAGACGACGTCCTGGGTGCGCGGGTCGATGGCCACCGGCTGCTCCTCGACGTTCCACCCGCGGCGGATGGTCCCCAGGGCGGAGGCGGAGGCGCCGGGCGTGCCCTCGATACGCGAGTAAGCGGCCCGCTCGGCGCGCCGGGAGAGCAGGAGCATGACGACGATGAGCGCGACGGGCAGGCTCAGCAGCGTCACGTACACCGGGTGCCCGACGGCCAGACCGATGACGAGCCCGAGGGCGAGGATCCCCACGAAGGCACCGAGGAGCCACCAGACGATCGAGGGCTGCGCCTCGCGGGTCATCTGGAAGACTTCCCACAGCTGGTGGTACCAGCGCTTCTTCTTCTGCTTCGGCGCGGCGCCCTCGGCGGCGTCCTTGTTCTTCTTCAGGGCCATGATCGCCAATCCTACCGGCCTTCCGAGGTGCCTCTGCTGCCTCCGGGCCTGTGGATGACGCCAGCGGGCCGCGCCGTGGTGCGCTTGGCTTGGACCATGGCACGACGACGGCGCACCCCTGGCGTGACGGGTGGCACGCGCCCGCCGCAGCTGCCGGGCCACGAGGTCGTCGGCACGGCCGGTTTCGGCGCGAACGGGGCGGTGTGGTCGGCGCGTGACCGGTCCGGGCGGGACGTCGTCATCAGCGTGCTCGCCCTACCGCCTGGAGAGGCGGGCACGGCGCAGCTGCGGCGCCTGGCCGCGCTGCGCCCCGGCGCCCACCCCCACCTCGCCTGCATCCGCCAGGTGCTCGCCCTGGACGGTGCTCGGTGCGCCGTCGTCAGCGACCGCGTCCCGGGACCCACGCTCGCCACGGTGCTGGCGGCCCGGGGGTCGCTGCGGCCGCCCGAGCTCGCCGGTCTGCTCAGTGCGCTGGGCAGCGCCCTCGGCCACCTCCACGAGCGCGGGGTCGTCCACGGGGACGTGTCGCCGGCGAACGTCGTCGTCACGGGCGACGGCGTCCCGGTCCTCGTCGACCTCGCCGGGCAGGGCGCCCACGAGCTCGGCACCCCCGGTTTCGTGCCGCCCGAGCGGGAGCGGGGCAGCGTGGCGGGCGCGCCCGGTGACGTGTGGGCGCTGGCGCGGCTCGTCGAGTGGGCGGCCGGTCCGGTGCCGGACCCCCATCTGCTCCGGCTGCTGGGTCCAGCGCTCGACGCCGTGCCGGACCGCCGTCCGTCCGCGCGCGACCTCGCGAGCCGGGCCCCGGGCATCGGCCCTGCCGCTCCGGTGGCCGTGCCGCCCGCCGCCGCGCTGGCCCAGGCGCGGATGCGCGACGACGTCGCCACCACCCGCAGGCGCGCACCCACCCGCCGGGAACGGGAGGCCGAGCGGAGCGCGGGCCGTCCTGCGGGGACCCGTGGTCGTGTGGTCGCGGCGCAGGCGGCGGGCACCGCCCCTGCGGGGCGCCCGGGCCCGGCCACGGCCGGTGGAGGTCCGGCCCCGCCCGGCCGGACGGCCGCCCGGGCTGTCCCCGGCGCACACGCGCGCGCCCCGGCTGGACCGGCACGGGCCACGCAGGCGGCCCGACACGTGCGTGAGCAGGCCCTGCCCACCCCGTGGCTCGGTGGCGCCCTCACTCTCGGGGTGGCGGCACTGCTCACCGGGCTCATCGTCTGGTCGGCGCCGGGGGAGCGGTCCGCCGGCTACGGTCACGGACCGGCGGCCATGGGCGCGGAGCAGTACACCCAGGTGGTCGGCACGCTGCTGGCCCGGCGCGACGGCGCGCTCGTGGCCGGCGACGCGGCGGCCCTCGCGGCCACGACGGTCCCCGGAGGTCCCGCGGCACGTGAGGACGTCGCTCTCCTCGACCGTCTCGCGGCGACCGGGACGGAGCTGGAGAACCTGCGCACCGAGGTGGGCGCCGTGGACGGTGTGACGGCGGTGGACGAGGGCGTCGCCGTCGACGTCGTGCTCGTCCAGGAGGCGCACGAGCGCGTGGTGGCGGGCCGACGGACGACCGTCCCGGCGCAGGAGCCGGCCTGCGCCCGGCTCGTCCTGGAGGTGGGCCCCGGCGAGGCGTGGCGGCTGCTGGACAGCGGCCCGTGCCCCTGAGGCAGGAAGACGACGGGGCCCGCACCGGAAGGTGCGGGCCCCGTCGGAGGGGAGGTGCTCAGAGGCCGAGCTCGGCCTCGAAGGCACCCTCCTCCAGGCGCTTCTTCACCGTCTGCAGGAAGCGGCCGGCGTCCGCACCGTCCACCAGTCGGTGGTCGTAGGTGAGGGGCAGGTAGACCATCGAGCGGATGCCGATCGTCTCGTTGCCGTCCGCGTCCGCGACGACGACCGGGCGCTTGACGATCGCCCCCAGGCCGAGGATCGCGACCTCGGGCTGGTTGATGATCGGGGTGTCGAACAGCGCCCCGTTCGAGCCGAGGTTGGTGATCGTGAAGGTCGAGCCACCGAGCTCGTCCGGCTTGACCTTGTTGTCGCGGGTGCGGGCCGCGAGGTCCGCGACGCGCTTGGCGATGCCGGCGATGGTGAGGTCACCGGCCTCCTTGATCACCGGGACGAGCAGGCCGCGCTCGGTGTCGACCGCGATGCCGATGTTCTCCTCGCCGTGGTAGACGATCTGGTCGCCCTCGATCGAGGCGTTGAGGCCCGGGTGGGCCTTGAGCGCCTCGGTCGCCGCCTTGACGAAGAACGGCAGGTAGGTGAGCTTGACGCCCTCCCGCTCCTGGAAGCTGTTCTTCGCGCGGGCGCGCAGCTTGGCGATGCGCGTGACGTCCACCTCGATGACCGTGGTCAGCTGGGCGGAGGTGTCGAGGGACTCGACCATGCGCTTGGCGATGACCTTGCGCAGGCGCGACATCTTCTCCGTCGTGCCGCGCAGCGGGGAGACCTCGGGGACCGAGGGCGCCTTGGCGGCGGGGGCCTCGGACGGAGCCGGGGCGGCCTGCTGCTGGGCCTTCTCCGCGGCGGCGAGGACGTCCTCCTTGCGGATCCGACCGCCCACGCCCGTGCCCTGGAGGGACTCGAGCTCGACGCCCTTCTCCTTGGCGAGCTTGCGCACGATCGGGGTGACGTAGGAGGTCTTGGCGGTGTCCGCGGCGCTCGGGCGCTCGGGAGCCGGGGTGGTCGAGGCCTCCTGCGGCGGGGTCTGCTGCTGCTCCGCCTTCGGCTGCTCGGACTCGTTGGACCGGGGTGCCGCCTCCTCGGAGGGGACGGTGCCGGTCGCCGCGCCCTGGTGCTGGTCGGCGCGCTGCTCGGAGGGCTGCTCGGCCTCCTTGGCCTGCTCCTCGGCGTCCTGCGGGGTCTCCTCGGTCGCGGACGCGGACGCGGACGCGGACTCGGAGCCGCCGCTCTCGCCGCCGATGACGGCGAGGTCGGTGCCGACGTCCACGGTCTCGTCCTCCTGGACGAGGATCGTGCTCAGCACACCGGCGTAGGGGGAGGGGACCTCGGTGTCGACCTTGTCGGTCGAGACCTCGAGCAGCGGCTCGTCGACCTCGACCTGCTCGCCCTCGTTCTTCAGCCAGCGGGTGACGGTGCCCTCGGTGACGGACTCACCGAGCGCCGGCATCTGGACCTTCTGGCCCTCGCCGGACCCGGACGAGCCGGACCCGGCCTGCTGCTTGGCCTCCGTGGCGACCTCCTGCTCGGAGGGCTCGGAGGACTCCTCCGAGGCGGGCTCCTCCTTTTCGGCGGGCGACTCGTCGGACTGGCCCTCGTCCTCGGCGGGCTCCTCGGCGGGCTGCTCGTCCTGCGCGGGAGCGGCGTCGCCGCCGCCCTCACCGGAGCCGATGACGGCGAGCTCGGCGCCGACCTCGACGGTCTCGTCCTCCTGGACGAGGATCTTCTCGAGCACGCCGGCGAAGGGCGAGGGGACCTCGGTGTCGACCTTGTCGGTCGAGACCTCGAGCAAGGGCTCGTCGACCTCGACGCGGTCCCCCTCGTTCTTCAGCCAGCGGGTGACGGTTCCCTCGGTGACGGACTCGCCCAGGGCGGGCATCTGCACGGAGTCGGACATGACCTGGTGTCTCCTTCGATCGAGGGTCAGTTGTGGGAGTGCAGCGGCTTGCCCGCGAGGGCGAGAGCTGCCTCGCCGAGGGCCTCGTTCTGCGTCGGGTGGGCGTGGATGAGGGAGGCGACGTCGTCCGGGTACGCCTCCCAGTTGACGATGAGCTGCCCCTCGCCGATGAGCTCGCCGGCGCGGGAGCCGATCATGTGGACGCCCACGATCGGGCCGTCCTTCTGACGGACCAGCTTGACGAAGCCGGTGGTCTGCAGGATCTGGCTCTTGCCGTTTCCGGCGAGGTTGAAGTCGACCGTCTCGATCTCGCCGTACTGCTCCTTGGCCTGCGCCTCGGTGAGGCCGACCGAGGCCACCTCGGGCTCGCAGTAGGTGACGCGCGGGATGCCGGACTCGACGATCGCCTGCGGCTTGAGGCCGGCGATCTCCTCGGCGACGAACACGCCCTGCTGGAAGCCGCGGTGGGCGAGCTGGAGGCCGGGGACGATGTCACCGACGGCGTAGATGTTGGCGACGCCCGTGTGGAGACGCTCGTCGGTGAGGACGAAGCCGCGCTCCATGGGAACGCCCTGCTCCTCGTAGCCGAGGTTCGCCGTCGCCGGCCCACGGCCGACGGCGACGAGCAGGAGCTCGGCCTCGTAGGTCTTGCCGTCCTCGGTGGACACGACGACGCCGGAGTCGTTCTGCTCGACGCCGGAGAAGCGGGTGCCGGTCGCGAAGGCGATCTTGCGCTTGCGGAAGGCACGCTCGAGAGCCTTGGACAGGGCGATGTCCTCGTTCGGGACGAGGTTCGGCAGCGCCTCGATGATCGTGACGTCCACCCCGAAGGACTTCCAGACGGAGGCGAACTCCACGCCGATGACGCCGCCACCGAGGACGATCGCGCTCTTCGGCACGTAGTCGAGGTTCAGGGCCTGCTCGCTCGTGATGACCCGGCCGCCGATCTCCAGGCCGGGCAGGGAGCGGGCGTAGGAGCCGGTCGCGAGGATGATGTTGCGGCCGCGGTAGGTGGTGCCGTCGACCTCGACGGTGTCCTGACCGGTGAGGCGCCCCCAGCCGGTGATGTAGTCGATCTTGCCGGCCTTGATCAGGCCCTGCAGACCCTTGTACAGGCGGCCGACGACACCGTCCTTGTACGTGTTGACCGTGGGCATGTCGATGCCCTCGAAGGAGCTGTTGACGCCGACGTTGGAGCTGTGCTGGATCTCGTCAGCGACGGCGGCGCTGTGGAGGAGGGCCTTGGTGGGGATGCACCCGCGGTGCAGGCAGGTGCCGCCGACCTTGTCGGCTTCGATCAGGGCGATGGACAGCCCGAGCTGGGCGGCGCGCAGTGCAGCCGCGTAGCCTCCGCTTCCGGCTCCCAGGATGACCAGGTCGTAGACATTTCCTTCAGGGCTGTCGGTCACAAACCTCTCCTCGAGCACACGTGGATCCCGGCTGGCAGCCGGAGCTTGTCGTCCATCTTGTCACCGTCCACGCTACGGGGACCACCTGACACAGTGTCCGTCCGGTCACAGCCGGAGCCGTACGCTTGACGCATGCGGTTGTTCTCCCGACGCAAGCACCAGGGCTCGACGAGCACCGAGGTTCCCCCCGCGCAGCGACGCGCGGAGGTCACCGCCCACTTCCGTGACTTCGTCGCGACCCGTGTCGGGGTCGAGGCGTACATCGAGCCGCCCACCCCCAACGACCCGACGACGATGGTCCTCGTCGCTCGCACGGGGGAGTGGACGCGCCGGCGGATCCCGGACCCCAAGGCCGCGTGGGCGCTGGCCCGCGAGCTGGAGATCCCCGTCTACGACGTCAACCTCACCGGCTACCCGAGCAGCATGCGCCGCTGGAGCGCCGCCCAGCGCAGGAAGTAACAACTCAGCTCTCGACGAGGGGTTGGTGCCCCTGCGTCGAGGGCTGAGGGGGTTCCCCTGCGTCGAGAGCTGAGTTGTTACCGGGTCAGCGGATGGCGGCCTTCTCCAGGACGGTCAGGAGGGTGCGCACGCCCATGCCGGTGCCGCCCTCGGGGGTGTAGCCGCGGGGGCTGCCCTCGTTGAAGGCGGGGCCGGCGATGTCGAGGTGGGCCCACGGGGTGTCCCCGACGAACTCCTTGAGGAACAGGCCGGCGACGAGCATCCCGCCGAAGCGGTCCCCCATGTTCGCGATGTCGGCCACCTGGGACTTCATCGAGTCGGCGAGCTCGGCGGGCAGCGGCATCGGCCAGAACTGCTCACCGGCGGCGCCGGCGGCGGCCACCACCTCCTCGCGCACGTCGTCGGTGCCCATGACGGCGCCCACCTGTGAGCCGAGCGCGACCATCTGCGCACCGGTCAGCGTCGCGATGTCGATGAGGAGGTCGGGGTTCTCCTCGCCGGCGGCGACGAGCGCGTCGGCCATGACGAGGCGGCCCTCGGCGTCGGTGTTGAGGACCTCGACGGTCTTGCCGCCGCGGATGGTGATGACGTCGGAGGGGCGCTGCGCGGTGCTCGAGGGCATGTTCTCGGCCAGCGCCAGCCAGCCGGTCACCCGCACGGGCAGCTCGAGGGCCGCGGCGGCGAGGACCGTGTGGAGCACGGTCGCGGCGCCGGCCATGTCCATCTTCATCGTCTCCATACCCTTGGCGGGCTTGATGGACAGGCCACCGGAGTCGAAGGTGATGCCCTTGCCCACCAGGCCCACGTGGGCCTTGGCGCGCGCGGGGGAGTAGGTCACCTTGACGAGGCGCGGGGGACGGGCCGAGCCCATGCCCACGCCGACGAGGCCGCCGAAGCCGCCGGCCGCGAGCTCCTTCTCGTCCAGGACGGTGACCTTGACCTTGGTGCCCTTGGCCCCGGCCGTCGCCTCCTCGGCGAAGGACTGCGGGTACAGGTCCGCGGGGGAGGCGTTGACGAGGTCGCGCACACCGGCCACGGCGCCGGCGACGACGACGGCGCGGGCGTGGGCCGCCTTGGCCTCCTTGGACCTCGCGACGTCCGAGACGAGCTCGAGGCGGGCCACCGGTGCGGTGCGCGTGGTGCGGTAGCGGTCGAAGCTGTAGGCGCCGAGGAGTGCGCCCTCGGCGACGGCTCCGACCTGCTCGGCCGTGGCGGCCGGGAGGGCGAGCGCGACGTCGGCGGTCCCGGCGAGGGAGCGCACGGCCGCGCCGGCGGCGCGGCGCAGCGCCTCGAGGTCCGCGCCGCCCTCGCCCACCGGGCCCACGCCGGTGAGGACGACGACGTCGGCCGCCAGGTCCTTGCCCGCCGCCACGCGCAGCACCTCGTCCGCCTTGCCGGAGACCCCGAGGGCCGGCAGCAGCGAGGTCAGCGTCTTGACGGTCGACGAGGGGAGGTCCGCGCCGGGGACGAGGACCGTCTCCTCCCCGCGCCGGCCGACGGCGACGACGACGGCGTCGGCCTGGATGCGAGCAACGTTCTTGGTGGTCAGCGTCAGTTCAGTCACGAGCCCGATGCTATCCGGACCGTCAGGGCACGTCGTGGCGCGCCGGGGCGCCGCTTCCCGCGCCGTTAGGATGACGCGGTGCTCCCCGTCGCTCTCATCGTCTCGGTCCTTGCGGCCGCGCTCGGTGTGTGGGCACTCGTCTTCGCGGTGACCGACCGCGCGGTCGTGCTGCGCCAGCTCATCGCGGGGGGCGTGGTCGAGGGGGCGCTCGTCGTCCAGGGCCTCGTCCTCGCGGTGGAGCAGGTGACGGGCTCGCTCACGAGCGACCCGGTCCTCCTGTGGGGCTACCTGCTCGTCGCGATGATGCTCCTGCCGGGAGCGGCGCTGGCGGCGTTCGTCGAGCGGACCCGCTGGAGCTCGGTCGTCCTGGTCGTCGCGGCCTTCACCATCATCGTCATGGAGCTTCGGATGTGGCAGCTGTGGCAGGCATGAGCAAGCAGCCGGTGCACGCCGCACCGGCCACCGACGACCGCCCGCCCGCCCGCGGTGCCGGGCTCCTCGTCGTCGCCGTCTACGTCGTCTTCGCGCTGGCGGCCTCCGCCCGCGCCGGCGTCCAGCTCGTGAGGGACGCCGCCGAGGCACCGCTCGCCTACGGGCTGTCGGCCTTCGCGGCCCTCGTCTACGTCGCCGCCGCGGTCGCCCTCGCCCACAACGGGCGCCGCATGCGCCGCCTGGCGTGGACGGCCGTGACCATCGAGCTCCTCGGGGTCGTCGCCGTCGGCATCCTCAGCGTCGCCCAGCCCGGTCTCTTCCCCCGCGACACCGTGTGGTCGCACTTCGGCAGCGGGTACGGGTACGTCCCGCTCGTCCTGCCGGTCCTCGGCCTCTTCTGGCTGTGGCGCTCGAGCCCCGGACGGGTGGCGCGCGCCAACGAGGGCCGCTGACTCAGCGGCGCCCCAGCGCCCGGTTCACCGCGCCCGGCCACGACGGGCCCTGGTAGACGAAGGCCGAGTAGGCCTGGAGCAGGTCCGCGCCGGCGTCGAGCATCGCGCGCGCGGAGGCGACGTCGTCGATGCCGCCGACGCCGACGACGACGGCGTCCGGGCCCAGCCGCGCCCGCAGCAGCCGGACGACCTCGAGCGCGCGGGGCCGCAGCGGGCGACCGGACAGTCCACCGGGACCGTGGTCGTGCGCGATGGTCGTGTTCGTCGCGACGACGCCGGCCAGCGACAGCTCGGTGACCAGGTCCGCGACGGCCGCGACGTCGTCGTCGGAGAGGTCGGGGGCCACCTTGACGAGGACCGGGACGCGGCGGGCCGCGGCGGCGTCCGCCTCCCGCTGCACGGCGGTGAGGATGGGGCGCAGCGCGTCGACCGACTGCAGGTCACGCAGGCCGGGGGTGTTGGGGGAGGAGACGTTGACCGTGAGGTAGTCCGCCCAGCGGGCGAGGAGCCGGGCGCTGGTCGCGTAGTCGCCCACGGCGTCGTCCACGGGCGTCACCCGCGACTTGCCGATGTTGACCCCGACGACGACGGACCGTCCCCGGCGGGTGCTGCGCAGGGCCCGCAGCCGCTCGGCCGCCGCCTGTGCGCCCGCGTTGTTGAAGCCCATCCGGTTGCGCAGCGCCCCCTCCTCGGGGTGGCGCCACATGCGCGGACGCTCGTTGCCCGGCTGGGCGTGCGCGGTGATGGTCCCCACCTCGACGTGCCCGAAGCCGAGCATGTCCATACCCAGCACCGAGCGGGCGTCCTTGTCCATCCCCGCCGCCAGCCCGAGCACGCCCGGGACCGGCCGGCCCAGCGCCGTCGTCACCCGGGTGGCCGGCGGGCGTCCGAGCGTGGCGCGCACGGCGTGGGCCGCGAGCGGGGTGGCCGCGACGCCACGGACCAGACGCAGCGCGAGCTCGTGAGCCCGTTCGGGGTCGGTGCGGAGGAGGAGGGACCGGAAGACCAGGCGGTACAGGCGCACCCCGCAAGGGTAGCCAGCCGCGCGGGTCAGTCCCGCCGCTCGCCCCGCTTGACCTGCGGCTTGGGCGCGCGGAGGAACCGGGGCTGGAAGAGCCGGCTGAAGGCGTAGATGCCGGTGAACCGCGGGATCTGGTCCTCGTCGAAGCGCGCCTTGAGCTTGCGCTTGATGACGAGGGACAGGCCGATCGCGAAGGCGAGGGAGATCGCGAAGGCGACGTACATGACGACCATGCCGATGACGGCGACCTCGGGGACGACCGACGCGAAGAAGAGCAGGACGATCGAGGCCATCGCCAGCGGGAGGAAGTACTCGCTGGGGCTGAAGCGCGCGTCGACGTAGTCGCGGACCCAGCGCCGGACCGGGCCCTTGTCCCGCACCGGCAGGTAGCGCTCGTCACCGGTACGCATGGCCTCCTGCTGCTTGGCGTACAGCTCGTTGCGGCGCTTGCGCTCCTCCGCCTTGGCCACCTTGCGGTCGGTCGGGACCAGCGGACGCTGGTTGCGCGCCTGGGCCTCCTTGCGCCTGGGGGTGGGGCGGCCCTTGCCCGCGGGCGTCACCTCCGGCGCGGGGGCGGGCGCCGGGGTCTCCTTCTTGCTCCGTCCGATCACCCCTCGAGGGTAGTCGACCGCGGGCGCTGCCCGGGTGCGGCGCCCGGTGGTCCGGGCGATAGTGGACGGCGCGGCGTGTCCCGCACAGGCGCCGAGGCCCGACCGACGAAGGGGAGCATCCATGAGTGCCACCGTCCGCGAGGTCGCCCCCGGCGTCCACCGCGTCGCCCACGCGCACGTCAACTGCTACCTCGTCGAGGACGACGACGGCGTCACGCTCGTCGACGCCGGCCTCCCCGCGGTGTGGCGGCCGCTGGGCGAGGCGATCCGGGCGATCGGCCGCCGCCCCCGTGACCTGCGGGCGCTCGTCCTCACCCACGCGCACTTCGACCACGTCGGCGTGGTCCGCAAGGTCCAGGGGCGGGGCGTGCCGGTGTGGGCCGCGGCGGCGGAGCACCACCTCGTGGCCCACCCCTTCTCCTACGCCCACGAGAACCCGCGGGCGATCTACCCCGTCCGCCACCCGGCGGCCGTGCCGATCCTCACCGCGATGCTCCTGGCGGGGCTGCCCCTCGTGCGCGGCACCACCGGCGTCCGGACGCTGCAGACCGGCGGGATCCTCGACGTGCCCGGCCTGCCGCACGTCATCGCCACGCCCGGGCACACCGCCGGGCACGTCGCCCTCCACCTGCCCGACCGCGACGTCGTCATCTCCGGTGACGCGCTCGTCACCCTGGACCCGTACACCGCGCGGACCGGCCCGCGCATCGTCGCCGGCGCGGCGACGGCGGACTCCGCCCTCAACCTGGCGTCCCTCGACGCCATCGCGGACACCGGCGCCGGCACGGTGCTGCCGGGGCACGGTGAGCCGTGGACGGAGGGCGCCCGCTCCGCCGTCGAGCACGCCCGCGCTGCCGGCCCCGTCTGACCCGGCGCCCGCAGCCGCGGCTAGGCTGCCCCGGTGACCATCGAGGACCTGACCACCCGCACCGCCGCCGAGTTCCCCAGCATCCGCAGCGACCTCGAGTCGCTCGTGCGCATCCCCAGCGTCTCGGCGCCCGCCTTCGACGCCCAGCACCTGGAGGACAGCGCCGCCGCCGTCGCACAGCTCTTCCGCGACGCCGGCCTGCCCGAGGTCGAGGTCGTGCGGGTCACGGGGCCCGACGGCCGCCCCGGCGCCCCCGCCGTGCTCGCCCACAGGCCCGCGCCGGCGGGCGCCCCCACCGTCCTGCTCTACGCGCACCACGACGTGCAGCCGCCCGGCGACGCCGCCGCGTGGACCTCGGCGCCCTTCGAGCCCACCGAGCGGGACGGACGGCTCTACGGCCGCGGCGCCGCCGACGACAAGGCCGGGATCATGGCCCACGTCGGGGCGCTGCGGGTGCTCGGTGACGAGCTCGGTGTCGGTGTCACCGTCTTCAGCGAGGGCGAGGAGGAGATCGGCTCCCCGACGTTCCGCACCTTCCTCGAGACCTACCTCGACCGGCTGGCCGCCGACGTCATCGTCGTCGCCGACTCCTCCAACTGGAAGGTCGGCGTCCCGGGCCTCACCACGTCCCTGCGCGGGCTCGTCGACTGCACCGTCGAGCTGACCGTCCTCGACCACGCCGTCCACTCCGGCATGTTCGGCGGCCCGGTCCTCGACGCGCTCACGCTCATGTCGCGCCTCGTCGCCACCCTTCACGACGACGACGGCAACGTCGCCGTCCCCGGCCTCGTCGCCACCGACCACGCCGCCGTCGACTACCCGGAGGCGGACTTCCGCGCCGACGCCGGCGTGCTCGACGGCGTCCGCCTCGCCGGGACCGGCCCGCTCGCCGCGCGGCTGTGGACCAAGCCGGCGATCTCCCTCATCGGCCTCGACGCGACGAGCGTGGACCACTCCTCCAACACCGTCATCCCCGCCGCCCGCGCGAAGCTGTCCATGCGCATCGCGCCCGGGCAGGACCCGGCGGCCGCCGAGCGCGCCCTGCACGACCACCTCGTGACCAACGCCCCCTTCGGCGCCCGCGTCACCGTGACGCCGGGGGAGACCGGGCAGGCCTTCCAGGCGCCCGAGGACTCCGCCGCCATGCAGGCCGCCCGCTGGGCCTTCACCACGGCGTGGGGCACCGAGCCGGTCGACCTCGGCGTCGGCGGCTCCATCCCGTTCATCGCGGACCTCGCCGAGGTGTACCCCGAGGCCGCGATCCTCGTCACCGGCGTGGAGGACCCCGACTCCCGTGCCCACTCGGAGAACGAGTCGGTGCACCTGGGCGAGCTGGAGAAGGTCGTCCTCGCCGAGGCGCTGCTCCTCGCCCGCCTCGCCGACCGCCTGTGACCGCGCCCCGTCGAGGCCAGGAGGTCGCGTGCGTCTGCTCGTGAGCCCCGGCGCGCTGTCCGGTGCGCTGAGCGCCGCACAGGTCGCGGCCGCCGTCCGGCGCGGGTGGCTGCGCACCGCCCCGGACACCGAGGTGCGCGCCCTGCCGATGTCCGACGGCGCCGCGGGCCTGCTCGACGCCGTCCACACCGCCCGCGGGGGACAGCTCGTCTCGGTCACCGCGCGCGGACCGCTCGGGGAGCCGGTGCCCGCCACGCTGCTCCACGTGCCGGGCACCGGCGGTGGGACCGCCTACGTCGAGGCCGGCCAGGTGCTCGGACGCCAGCTCGTCCCCGCGGGTCAGGAGCTGCGGCACGCGGAGGAGGGCAGCAGCGCCGGGCTCGGTGAGCTGCTCCTCGCCGCACGGGACCTCGGCGCCGGGCGCGTCGTCGTCGGGCTGGGGGAGTCCGCCACCCACGACGGCGGTGCGGGGCTGGTCCGCACCCTCGCCGGTGCCTCCCCGGAGGCGGACATCGACGGGGACGTCCTCGCGTCGGCGCACCGTGTGCTGGCCGGGGCCGACGTCGTCGTCGCCGCGGCGACGCAGGTGCCGCTCCTGGGCCTGCACGGTGCCGGCGCGCTGCTCGCGGACCGTCTCGGGTCCGCCGAGGCGCAGCGGCTGGACACCCGCACCGGTGAGCTCGCCGCGCGCCTGGAACGCCTCGGACGCGGGCTGCCCGCCCGTCCGACCCTCCTGCCCGGCGGCCACGAGCACGGCGGGCCCAGCCGCCCGGGCCGGGCCGACGGGGCCGGTGCAGGGGGAGGGGCGGCCTACGCGCTCACCGTCCTGGGCGGGCGGCTCCTCCACGGCCCGGACGTCGTCGCGACCGCCGTCGGGCTGGCCGAGGAGATGGCACGCACCGACGTCGTCCTCACGGCCACGGCGGTGCTCGACGCTCCCGCGGTGGACGCCTCCGTGGTCGCGACGGTGGGCCGAGCGGCCATGGAGCTGGGGCTGCCCGTCGTCGTCCTCGCCGAGGAGGTGCACACCTCCCGGCGGGAGGTCGCACGTGCGGGGATCAGCGCCACCTACGAGACCGGGCCCGGCGGCGTCGACGCGCTGGAGGAGTGGGCCCGACGTCTTGCGCGCACCTGGGCGCTCGGGGCGTAGGCTGGACGGGAACAATCGCGGCCGCGCCGTGGTTGGCCCGGTTGTACTGCCCCAAAGACAGCGGAGATGTGAGCATGAGCGAGACGACGGCTACGACGCCCACCGAGGTCCCGACGCACGAGATCGAACTCACCGACGTCGCCGCCCAGAAGGTCAAGACCCTGCTCGCGCAGGAGGGTCGTGACGACCTGCGGCTGCGGATCGCCGTGCAGCCCGGCGGCTGCTCCGGCCTCATCTACCAGCTCTACTTCGACGAGCGTCTCCTCGACGGTGACGCCGTGCGCGACTTCGGCGGCGTCGAGGTCATCGTCGACCGGATGAGCGTGCCCTACCTCGCCGGCGCGACGATCGACTTCGCCGACACCATCGAGAAGCAGGGCTTCACGATCGACAACCCGAACGCGGGCGGCTCCTGCGCCTGCGGCGACTCCTTCCACTAAGGACACGCCACAGGCGGACCTTCGCCGCGGCCCGTTGGGACCAGGGTTACACCCCTGGCCCGGCGGGCCGTTTCGCGTACCAGGGCAGTGTTCGCGGTAAGGTGACCGAAGGGACGTAGGTCCTGTCTGAAATGCCCTAAACGCGTCGTGTCGGAAGGTCTTGAAGTGCGATCACCGTCCTCCGGTAGCCGCTCGCCCCGCGGGTGGCGACTGGTAGTCCTGGGCCTCGTGGCGGCCCTCACCCTCGCCGGCTGTGCCGAGCTCGGCGCCCCGCAGAACGGCTTCCTGCCCTCCCAGCCAGGCCTGACCGACAAGACCGAGACGATCATCGACCACTGGAGCGGCGCCTGGGTCGCCGCCCTCGCCGTCGGTGTCATCGTGTGGGGCCTGACGATCTGGTGCGTCGTGGCCTACCGCAAGCGCAAGAACGACAACGCGCTGCCGGTCCAGCTGCGCTACCACGTGCCGCTGGAGCTCATGTACGTCGTCGTGCCGATCCTCATGATCGGGGTGCTGTACTTCTACTCCAACCAGGTCACCGACGACCTCACCGACGTGAGCGAGGACCCGGACCTCACGATCCAGGCCTACGGCAAGCAGTGGAGCTGGGACTTCAACTACCTCGACGACGGCGTGTTCTCCGAGGGCGGCCGCGTCCAGCTCACCGGTGAGGAGGGTGTCGAGGAGACCCTCCCGACCCTGTACCTGCCGGTCGGGGAGACCGTGGAGTTCATCGTCGACTCCCGCGACGTCCAGCACTCGTTCTGGATCCCCGCGTTCCTCTTCAAGATCGACATGATCCCGGGCCACACGAACTCCTTCCAGGTCACCCCCCAGGAGGAGGGCGTCTACCAGGGCAAGTGCGCCGAGCTGTGCGGGGAGTTCCACTCCGAGATGCTCTTCAACGTCGAGGTCGTCGACCGCGAGACCTACGACGCCCAGATGGACGCGCTGCGCGAGGCCGGCAACGTCGGTGTGCGCGGTGAGGAGTACAACCGCGTGTACGACCAGCGCGGCTACCTGCAGGACGGAACGGGGAACAACTGATGGCCACCACCGACGAGGCACGCACCGAGCTGGTGCCCGGGCTGCGGCCCGAGCGCCAGAGCCTGGGCCGGACGGTCGTCAGCTGGGTCACCTCCACCGACCACAAGGTCATCGGGTACCTCTACCTCATCACCGCCTTCGGGTTCTTCCTCATCGGCGGCGTGCTGGCGATGGCGATGCGCCTGGAGCTCTTCGACCCCGGCATGACGCTGTTCCAGTCCAAGGAGCAGTACAACCAGTTCTTCACCATGCACGGCACGATCATGCTGTTCCTCTTCGCGACGCCGCTGTTCACGGGGTTCGGGAACGTCTTCGTGCCGCTGCAGATCGGCGCCCCGGACGTCGCCTTCCCGCGGCTCAACATGTTCGCCTACTGGCTGTTCCTCTTCGGCGGGCTCATCGCGCTGGCCGGCTTCCTCACCCCGAAGGGCGCGGCGAGCTTCGGCTGGACGGCCTACACCCCGCTCTCCCTCGAGCCGTTCTCACCGGGGCTGGGCGGGAACCTGTGGGTCCTCGGCATCGGGCTGACCGGTTTCGGCACGATCTTCGGATCCGTGAACTTCATCGCGACGATCATCACGATGCGCATGCCCGGCATGACGATGTTCCGGATGCCGATCTTCACCTGGAACATCCTCATCACCTCCCTGCTCGTCCTCATGGCCTTCCCGATCCTCGCGGCGGCGCTGTTCGGCCTGGCCTTCGACCGCATCCTCGGCGGGCAGATCTTCAACCCGGAGAGCGGCGGGGCGCTGCTGTGGCAGCACCTGTTCTGGTTCTTCGGCCATCCTGAGGTGTACGTCATCGCGCTGCCGTTCTTCGGCATCATCAGCGAGGTCCTGCCGGTCTTCTCCCGCAAGCCGCTCTTCGGCTACAAGGGCATCGTCTTCGCGACCATCGCGATCGCCGCCCTGTCGATGACCGTGTGGGCCCACCACATGTACACGACCGGCGGCGCGCTGCTCGACTTCTTCGCCCTCATGACGATGCTCATCGCCGTGCCCACCGGCGTGAAGTTCTTCAACTGGATCGGCACGATGTGGCGCGGCAAGCTCACCTTCGAGACGCCGATGCTGTGGTCGCTGGGCTTCATCGTCACCTTCCTCTTCGGTGGCGTCACCGGCATCATCCTCGCCAGCCCGGCGATGGACTTCCAGGTCCACGACTCCTACTTCGTCGTCGCGCACTTCCACTACACGGTCTTCGGCACCGTCGTCTTCGCGATGTTCGCGGGCTTCTACTTCTGGTGGCCGAAGATGACCGGGCGGATGCTCAACGAGCGTCTCGGCAAGGTGCACTTCTGGATGCTCTTCCTCGGCTTCCACGGCACCTTCCTCATCCAGCACTGGCTCGGCGCGCAGGGCATGCCCCGCCGCTACGCCGACTACATGGTCGAGGACGGCTTCACGCTGATGAACCAGGTCTCGACCGTCGGTGCGGCGCTGCTGACGCTGTCGACGCTCCCGTTCCTGTGGAACGTCTACGTGACCTCCCGTGGTCCGCGCACCGTGTTCGTCGACGACCCGTGGGGCTTCGCCAACTCCCTCGAGTGGGCTACGAGCTGCCCGCCGCCGCGGCACAACTTCACCTCCCTGCCCCGTATCCGCTCCGAGCGTCCGGCGTTCGACCTGCACCACCCCGAGGTCGCGGCGATGGACCAGGCGGCGGTCCCGGACCAGGGCGTCCTCGAGCAGGCGCTGGGCGACGCCCAGCGCACCGGTGGCGGGGACGCCGCCTCCCAGCCGCAGCCGGGACACACGTCCACGGCCACGCTCGAGCGTGAGGACGACGACGAGAAGAAGGGCAAGGCCTGATGGCACGCGAGCACGACCGCGCACCCGGCGAGCAGTCCGCCGAGCACCCCAAGCCCCTGAGCGTGGAGAAGTGGCTGTTCATCGCCGGTGTGGGCTTCTTCCTCCCGGTCTCGCTGCTCTACGGCTTCTGGACCGGCTGGGAGCCGATCGGTACCGTCGCCCTGTTCCTTCTCGTGGGGCTTTACGGGCTCTCCGGCTTCTACCTGGCCCTGCTCGCCCGCCGCGTCGACCCGCGCCCGGAGGACAACCCGGTCAGCGACGTCGACGAGCACGCCGGTGAGATCGGTGTGTACGCGCCGCACTCGTGGTGGCCGCTGGTCCTCGGCGTGGCCGCGGCGGTGACGTTCGCCGGCGTGGCGATCGGCTGGTGGATCTTCGGGATCGGCGTCGTCATCGGCGTCATCGGTCTGGTCGGCCACACCTACGAGTTCTCCCGCGGTCAGCACGCCCACTGAGCTGATCTCACGTCCCCACGGGCGGCACTCCACCCGGAGTGCCGCCCGTCGGCGTCTCTACGACCACGCAGCCTGCCGCCCACGCCCGCACCATGCGCCCCGTGGGCCACTGTGCGCCCCGTCTACGGGGCGCATGGTGGAAGCAGCGGGCGCACGGTCGGGGAGCGTGTCCGGCTGCCGCGAGGCTCCCTCTGGGCACCCGCCGCGACCACTGTGCGCCCGCCGGGACCACTGTGCGTGTCGTCTACGAGGCGCACGGTGGCCCGGCGGGCGCATCGTGCGTCCGGGGCGCGCTGTCGCGCGTGCCGGGGCGCGCGCGAGCCGGGGGCCGCGCGGGCGGTGCCGCGGGACGACGAAGGCCCGGTAGCCCCCAAGGGAGCTCCGGGCCTTCGCGGGCGTCAGGGACGCGTCAGACGACCGTGACGGGGGTGATGAGGCCCGCCGTCTGGGTGCGTGCGCGCTCGAGGCGAGCGGCGACGTCGCGCCAGTTGACGATGTTCCAGAACGCCTTGACGTAGTCCGCCTTGACGTTGAGGTAGTCGAGGTAGAAGGCGTGCTCCCACATGTCGAGCATGAGTACCGGGGTCAGGCCGAGCGGGACGTTGCCCTGCTGGTCGAAGAGCTGGAAGATCGACAGCTTCTGCCCGATGGAGTCCCAGGCCAGCACGGACCAGCCGGAGCCCTGGATGCTCGTCGCGTTGGCGGTGAACTGCGCCTTGAAGCCCTCGAAGGAGCCGAGCTGGTCCTTGATGGCCTCGGCCAGCTCGCCCTCGGGCTCGCCCCCGCCCTCGGGGGAGAGGTTGTTCCAGAACACCGTGTGGTTGACGTGGCCACCGAGGTTGAAGGCCAGGTTCTTCTCGTAGAGGTTGATCGCCGCGTTGTCGCCGCTCTCGCGCGCGGCGGCGAGCTTCTCGAGCGCGGTGTTCGCGCCGTCGACGTAGGTCTTGTGGTGACGGTCGTGGTGCAGCTCCATGATCTTGCCGCTGATGTGCGGCTCGAGGGCGCTGTAGTCGTACGGGAGATCCGGCAGGGTGTACACGGTCATGTGTCCTCCTCAGGGTCGTCCCGGTGCGGGTGCACCGGCGTACATACGGCATGTGCCCGGCAGTGATGCCGGGCACATGCACTCATGGGTCTAACTTACGACGACGTCGTGGTGTTCCGCCCATCGGTCCCGCGACCGGCGCCGATGGCCGCACGGTCCTGCTGCTCGGGGCGGTCGAAGGCGGCGTGCAGGCCACCCTCCTCGACCTCGCCGTGCGTCCCGTTGCCGTGGCCTCCGTGCTCGGCGTGCGCGGCCGCGAGCTCGGCCGGGTCGACCGGCTCGACACGGTCCTCGTAGAGGAACCGGGACAGGCGCTGGAGCTGCTTGTCCTTGCCGTAGCCGGGGCGTCGCACGCCGTTCTCGTCCTCGGGCGGGTCGATCTCCAGCATGCGGTCGGCCTCGTGGTGGACGAGCAGCCAGCGCTCCTCCTGCGTGAGGGGCTGGTGCACCTCGAGGAACTCACCGGTGGGCATCCGCACGATCCGGCCGGTCTCGTGGCCGTGGAGCGCGAGCTCACGGTCGCGCCGCTGCAGCGACAGGCAGATGCGCTTGGTGAGCCAGAACGCGAAGACCGGCGCGACGAAGAGGGCGATCCGCAGGAACCACGTGATGCCGTTGAGCGAGAGCTCGAAGTGGGTGGCGATGAGGTCGTTGGCACCGGCGACGTTGAGCACCATGAAGGCGGTGACGATCGCGACGCCGACGCCCGTGCGGACCGGTGCGTTGCGCGGGCGGTCCAGGACGTGGTGCTCGCCGCGGTCCTTGGTGGCGGCGGCCTCGAGGAACGGCCACAGGGCGAGCGCCGTGAACAGGATGCCCGGCACGACCACACCGGGGATGAGCACGTTGAGCGACAGGACGTAGCCGAAGATCGTGAACTCGGCGAAGCCCGGCATCAGGCGCAGGGCACCCTCGAGGAAGAGCATGTACCAGTCTGGCTGGGCACCCGCGCCCACAGGCGAGGGATCGTAGGGCCCGTGGATCCACACCGGGTTGATCGAGACGAGGCCGCCGAGGAGGGCGAGGAAGCCGAAGACGATGAAGAAGAACCCACCGGCCTTGGCGGCGTACACCGGCAGGACCGGGTAGCCCACGACGTTCTTCTCGGTCTTGCCGGGCCCGGGGTACTGCGTGTGCTTGTGGACCACGACGAGGATGAGGTGGACCGTCACCAGCGCGATGATCAGACCGGGCACGACGAGGATGTGGATGGTGAACAGCCTCGGCACGATGTCGGTCCCCGGGAACTCCCCACCGAAGAGGGCGAGGGAGGCGTAGGAGCCGATGATCGGGATGGCTCGTGCGACGCCGTCGGCGATGCGCAGGCCGTTGCCGGACAGGACGTCGTCGGGCAGCGAGTAGCCGGAGAAGCCGGCGAGCAGCGCAAGGATCATCAGCGTGAAGCCGATGAGCCAGTTGAGCTCACGAGGCTTGCGGAACGCGCCGGTGAAGAACACGCGGAGCATGTGCGCGACGATCGACGCGACGAACAGCAGGGCGGCCCAGTGGTGGATCTGCCGCATGAGCAGCCCGCCGCGCACCTCGAAGGAGATCCTCAGCGTCGAGGCGAAGGCCTCGGACATCCCCACGTTCTGCATCGCCTCAGGCAGCGCGTCCTCGGGGTAGGTGACGTGTCCCATGCTGGGCACGAAGAACATCGTGAGGAAGAAGCCCGACAGCACGAGCACGATGAAGCTGTAGAGCGCGACCTCGCCGAGGAGGAAGGACCAGTGGTCCGGGAAGACCTTGCGGGCGAACTCCCTGACGGCCTTGCCGATGCCGGTGCGCTGGTCGAGGTAGTCAGCGGCCGGTGCCGCCTTGCTGGGCTTGCGAGCCGCGGTGGTGCTCATCGGTTCTCATCCATTCGCTCGCGCTCCCAGAAGCTCGGGCCCACGGTCTCGTGGAAGTCCGACCGCGCCACGAGGTAGCCCTCGGTGTCCACGGTGATCGGCAGCTGGGGCAGGGCGCGGTTGGCCGGTCCGAAGACCACCTTGGCCTCGTTGGCGAGGTCGAAGGTGGACTGGTGGCAGGGGCAGAGCAGGTGGTGAGTCTGCTGCTCGTAGAGGGCGACGGGGCAGCCCACGTGGGTGCAGACCTTGGAGTACGCGATGATGCCGTCGTAGCTCCAGTCCCGGCGCTCGGGGGAGATGTTGAGCTCGCTGGGGTCGATGCGCGTCATGAACACGACCGCCTTGGCCTTCTCCTCCAGGTAGTGCTCCTGGTCGCTGATGCCGTGCGGGATGACCTGGAAGGCCGACCCGTTGGTGACGTCGGCGGCGCGGATGAGGCGGTTGTCCGGGTCGGTCGCGAGGCGACGGCCCAGGGTGCCGTCGGGCAGGCGGCCACCGGTGCCCTCGGGCACGTCGCCCCAGGCGGTGTGGCGGAACTTGCGGGTGTCCCACGAGGGGCTGAGCTCGCCGACCAACGGGACGACGAAGGGCAGCGGCGCGAGGGCCGCGGCACCGACGAGTGCGCCCTTGAGGACGGGACGGCGGGCGATGCCGGACTCGGCGACGCCGATCTCGAGCTTGGCGACGGCCTCCTCGCGCACCTCGGGGGAGGAGGCTGCGGGCTTGCGCTGCTCGACGTACTCGGTGTTGGACATGAGCGTCTTGGACCAGTGGACCGCGGCGAGGCCGATGCCGAGCATGCCCAGGCCCAGCCCGACGCCGAGCGCGATCGTCGACAGACGCACGTCCAGGAGCGTGGTGCCGACCGGGATGAAGAGGAAGCCGACGATGCCGCCGATGGAGGCGAGGATCGAGACGAGCAGGAGGGTGACGACCTGGCGCTCGGCGCGCTTGGCGGCCTTGGGGTCACGGTCCGCCATGCGCTCGGGGTGGTGCGGCAGGCCCGGGTCCTCGAAGCGATCGGGGACGTCGGCGACCGGTGCCCCGCCCGTGGCGGGGGTGAGGTCACCAGAGGGGCGATTCGTGCTCACGAGGACCGTGCTCCCATCCACACTGCGATACCGATGATGCCGCCGATCCCGACGAGCCAGATCCAGAAGCCCTCGGAGACGGGGCCGAGGTTGCCCAGGGTGAGACCGCCGGGGGAGACCTCTCGCTGCTCCATGATGTAGGCGATGACGTCGCGGGCGCCCTCGTCGGTCACCGACGCCTCGTTGAAGACCGGCATGGACTGCGGTCCGATGCGCATGGCCTCCCAGATCTGGGTGGCGGTCGCCTCGTCGAGCGGCGGGGCGACCTTGCCCTCGGTCAGCGCACCACCGGCGCCGACGGCGTTGTGGCACATCGAGCAGTTCGTGCGGAACAGCTCCATGCCGTTGGCGGCGTCACCGAGCTCGGGGTCGACCTGCTCCGAGGAGGGGATGGCGGGACCGGGGCCGAGGCTCGCGACGTACGCGGACATCGCGGCCGTCTGCTCCTCGTTGAACTGCGGGTCCTTGCGCTCGGCCTGCGGGGAGTTGTTCGCCATCGGCATGCGGCCGGTGGACACCTGGAAGTGCACGGAGGCCGCGCCCACGCCGACCAGCGACGGTGCGAGGTCGGTGCCCTGGGCGTCCAGGCCGTGGCAGGTGGAGCAGTTCGAGCGGAACAGCGCCTCGCCTTCCTCGATCATGTCCTGGCTGGCGGCCTGGGCGTTGGCCGGCTCGGAGGTGACGGCGGAGTACGCCACCCCCGTGAGGATCAGGGCCAGGAGCAGGAGGACGACCGGCGCGAGCCGGTGCCTTCTGCTGGCGGCGAGTGCCTTCACGGTGATGAGTCCTTCTCTGGCGTTGCGGGTGGAACCGGGGGCAGGTCGCGCGGTGCTCTAGAACATCTCGAGGAAGTAGATGATGAAGAACATCGCGACCCAGACGACGTCGACGAAGTGCCAGTAGTAGGACACGACGACTGCGCCGGTGGCCTCGTAGTGGCCGAAGCGCTTGGCCGCGAAGGAGCGGCCGAGGATGAAGAGGAAGGCGATGAGCCCGCCGAGCACGTGGAGGGCGTGGAAGCCCGTCATGATGTAGAAGACCGAGCCGTAGGGGCTGGAGGCCACCGTGAGGCCGTGCGAGACGAGCTCGGCGTACTCGAAGGCCTGACCGGCGACGAAGAACGCGCCCATGATGAAGGTGAGGACGAACCACTCCTCCATGCCCCAGCGACGGACGTCGAGCAGCTTGCCGGTACGGCGCGGCTGGAAGCGTTCGGCGGCGAACACGCCCATCTGCGCGGTCACCGAGCTGGCGACGAGGACCAGGGTGATGGTCAGCGCCCAGGGGATGTTGAGCATCGAGTAGCTCTCGGGCCAGATCTCCGCCGACACCGACCGGTGGGTGAAGTACATGGCGAAGAGACCAGCGAAGAACATCAGCTCGCTGGACAGCCACACGATGGTGCCGACCGACACTGCGTTCGGCCGGTTGACGTTCACGTGGGGGGCGCTCGGAGCAGCCGTAGTAGACGACACGATTGCCATTATGGCCCGAAAGTTCGCCCTGGTGACCACTCCGGGGCCGTGCGATTCCTCCCTCGCGCCGTCCCCACCGTAGGAGTTCCGCGACATCCCGCGCCTGAGTCCTTGGTCCCGATCCGGTCACGAGGCAACACGCCGGTGGTACCGGTGTCCGGTTCGTCTCATTCACGCATCGGCGGCGTGCCCCTGGGCCGGGATGTGCGTCACGGTCCCGCGCCGTGACTACCATTCGAGGAGGTCACCGCGCCGCGCGGTGTGTACCGAGCGAACCTGGAGGACGACGATGACGCCCGCGCAGCCCGACGCAGCCGCCACCACCGACACCGACGTCGTGGACGTGCTGCTCTACAGCGACGACGTCACGACCCGCGAGCAGGTCCGCCGGGCCATCGGCCGGCGCGCCGCGGTCGACGTCCCGCGGATCCGGTGGACGGAGGCGGCCACGCACGAGGGTGTGGTCATGAAGGCCAAGGAGGGTGACTTCACTCTCCTCGTGCTCGACGGCGAGGCCGCCAAGGCCGGTGGAATGGCGGTGAGCCGGCAGCTGAAGTCCGAGATGTACCAGTGCCCGCCGGTCGTCATCCTCACCGCACGCCCGCAGGACGCGTGGCTTGCGACGTGGGCGCAGGCCGACGCGATCGTCCAGGCGCCGGTGGACCCGATCGAGATCCAGGAGGTCGTGGCCGGACTGCTGCGCTCGGGCGGTCGTCGGTGACCGTGGAGGGTGTCGAGCCGGTCCAGCCCACCTGGGCGGACCTCATCACCTCGCTCGTCGCCGGTGAGCACCTGAGCGCCACGCAGACCGGCTGGGCGATGGACCAGGTGATGTCGGGCCTGGCGAGCCCCGTCCAGCTCGCGGGCTTCCTCGTCGCGCTGCGCGCCAAGGGCGAGACGGTGACCGAGCTCACCGGCCTGGCCGACGTGATGCTCGCGCACTCCGTGCCGATCGACGTGCCCGACGACGTCGTCGACATCGTCGGTACCGGCGGTGACCGTGCCCGCACGGTCAACATCTCCACGATGTCCTCGCTCGTCATCGCCGGCGCGGGCGTGCCGGTGGTCAAGCACGGCAACCGGGCCTCGAGCTCGGCGAGCGGCTCCGCGGACGTCCTCGAGCAGCTCGGGGTACGCCTGGACATGGAGGTCCGGCAGGTCGAGGCGGTGTTCCGCGAGGTGGGCATCACCTTCTGCTTCGCCCAGACGTTCCACCCCTCGATGCGGCACGCGGCCGTCGCGCGCCGTGAGCTGGCCGTGGCCACGGCCTTCAACGTGCTGGGCCCGCTCACCAACCCCGCCCGTCCGCGGGCGGCGGCGATCGGCGTCGCCGACCGGCGCATCGCCCCGCTCGTCGCGGGAGTGCTCGCGCGCCGGGGGACGCGCGGGCTCGTCTTCCGTGGCGAGGACGGGCTGGACGAGCTGACGACGACGGCGGCCAGCCGGGTCTGGCACGTCGCCGACGGTGAGGTCACCGAGCACGTCATCGACACCCGGGAGGTCTTCGACCTCGCACCGGCGACCGTCGCGGACCTGCGCGGCGCGGACGCGACCTTCAACGCCGGTGTCGCCCGCGACATCCTCGACGGTGCCACGGGCCCGGTCCGTGACGCCGTCCTGCTCAACTCCGCCGCCGCGCTCGTCGCGCACGGCAGCCTCCCCGGCACGGGGACCGGCGACGGCGACCTCGTCAGCCGGCTGCGTGCCGGCGTCGACCTGGCCGCCGCGGCCATCGACGACGGCCGGGCGCGCGGCGTGCTCGACCGGTGGGCGGCGGCTAGCGCCGCCCTCTGACGCAGCCGGCACCGGCCGTCTGCGAGACCGTCGGCGGGACCCCGCCGACAGCGAGACGAAGGAGACCCCATGCTCACCGCCATCGTCCTCATCGACACCGACGCCTCCCGCGTGCCCGAGGTCGCCAAGGAGGTCGCCGAGCTGGACGGGATCAGCGAGGTCTACTCGGTCACCGGTGACGTCGACCTCATCGCGCTGGCGCGGGTGCGCCGCCACGAGGACCTCGCCGACGTCGTCGCCGACCGCGTGGGCAAGGTCAAGGGCGTGACGAACACCCGGACCTACATCGCCTTCCAGGCCTACTCCAAGCACGACCTCGAGTCCGCCTTCGCGATCGGCCTGGGCGACTGACGGTCAGGCGGTCGGGGGCAGGGGGTACTTGGCGGCGGCGTCGACAGGCCACGCGAGCGGCTCGTCGCCCTCGTCGTGCTGGACCAGGCGCGTGGCGGGGTGCTCGACCCAGTCGGCGATGAGCTCTGCCTCCTCCGAGCCGGAGGCACCGAGGACGGTGGACGGCGCCGGGACATCCTCCCCGGTCGCGACGAGGGCATCGATGGCCGGCATGGGGTTGACCCCGCGCGGCACCGTGCACGTGCCGGCGAGCCGGCCGTAGCGCACGAGGACGACCTCCCAGCCGCCGTCCTCGGTGCGCCGGGCGGCGACGAGCTGGGGACTGCGCCACAGCGGGCGCAGGCGCTGTGTGCGCCGGGCAGCGACGAGGTACGCCCGGAGCCGGTCCCGCTCGGCGGCGGCCTCCTCGTAGCGCTCCTGGGCGGCGAGGGAGCCGATACGGGCGCGCAGCGCCGCGACGACCGGCCCGGCAGCGGAGGTGAGACCGGCGCGCACGGAGGCGGTGACCTCCGCGTACTCCGCGACGTCCTGCCCGCCGACGCAGGGGGCGCCGCAGCGTCCCATCTCCGCCAGCGCGCAGGCGCGGGCCTCGGGCGAGGGGACGGCGGGGAGTCGCTGGCTGCAGCGCCGCACGGTGAAGGCCTCCTCGAGCGCCTCGAGCGCCGACTGCGCGGCGGCCCGGGAGGCGAAGGGGCCGATCGCCTCCGCGCTGCGCCCGGCGGGCACGCTGCGCACGATCGACAGGCGGGGGAAGGGCTCGTCGGTCAGCCGGATCCACGGCCGGCGGTGCGGCTTGCGCGAACGGCGGTTGTAGGGAGGGTCGAGCTCGGCGATGAGCCGCAGCTCCCGGACGGCGGCCTCCAGCTCGGTGGCGCAGGGGATGGGGCGGACCTCCTGGGTGAGGTCGACCATCTCTCCGATGCGCTTGCGCTTCTCCGCGGCCGTGAAGTACGAGCGCACCCGGCGGCGCAGGTTGACGGCCTTGCCCACGTAGAGCACCTCGCCGGCGGGCCCGAGGAACTGGTAGACGCCGGGACCGGTGGGCAGGGAGTCGGCGAGGGTGGCCTTGCGACGCCGCTTGTGGGGGACGGGGTCCCCGAGGGTGGCGAGGTCCTCCAGGTGGGTGGCGCCGAGGGGCGCGAGCCGGCCGAGCAGGCCGTGCAGGACGTCCACGGTGGCGCGCGCGTCGTGCAGCGCCCGGTGGTCAGGGCTCGTGGTGGCACCGAAGAGGGCCGCGAGCGTGCCGAGCTTGTTGTTGGGCGCCTCGTCGCGCGTGACGACGCGGCGGGCGAGGGCGACGGTGTCGACGACGGCAGGGGAGGGCCAGGTCAGCTCCAGCCGCGCGGCGGCCGCGCGGAGGAACCCGACGTCGAAGCGCGCGTTGTGGGCCACGAGCACCGTGGTGGGCCCGAAGCCGGCGAACTCGAGGAAGGAAGGCAGCACCTCCGCGATGCGCGGGGCGCCGACGAGCATGGCGTCGGTGATGCCGGTGAGGACCGTGATCATCGGCGGGACCGGGCCGCCCGGGTCCACGAGGGTCTGGAACTCCCCGAGGACCTCCCCGCCGCGGACCTTGACGGCGCCGATCTCGGTGATCTCGCACTGGGTGGGGGAGCCGCCGGTGGTCTCGAGGTCGACGACGACGAAGGTCACCTCCGACAGCGGCACGCCGATCTCGTCGAAGCCGATCTGGAGCGGCGTCCCGGCCCCCGCGCGGGACGCGCCCTCGAGGTCCAGCCGTCCACCGGGGGCGGGAGCAAGCAGGTTCGCGGTCACGAGTCCGACCGTACGTGCGACCACCGACACGGCCGCCGACGCCGCACCGTGGCCGGCGATGTCGGAGGTCACCCCTACCGTCGCGGCATGATCATCGACTGCGACTCCTGCACCATGCGGACCATCGCCTGCGACGACTGCGTGGTCAGCTTTCTCACCGACCCTGCCCGCGGGCAGGCGCCGGCGGCCCGTGACCTCGGGGAGGACGAGCGCACCGCGCTGGCCGTCCTCGCCGACAGCGGGCTCGTGCCGCCGCTGCGGCTGCGGCGGGCAGGGACGGCCTGAGCCGTGCCCGTCCGCCGCTCTCGAGCGCCGGCGGTGGTACGCCGTGCCCCGCACGCACCACGGCCGGTGCCGGCGCGGTCGCGGGCACCGGCCGTGGCGGTCGGGTGGGGACGGTCAGCCGCGGGTGGCGGCGGGTGCCTCGGCGTAGAGGTCGTCGATGGTCTTCGCGTAGTCGCGCAGCACGGCGTTGCGGCGCACCTTCATCGAGGGCGTGAGGTAGCCGTTGTCCACGGTGAAGTCCTCGTCGAGGATGACGAACTTCCGGATGGACTCGGCGCGCGAGACCTTCTTGTTCGTCCGGTCGATCTCCATCTGGATGTGCTCACGGACGAGCGGGTCCTGCGTGGCCTCTTTGACGCTCATCGGCTCCTTGCCGTGGTTCTTCAGCCAGCTGGGCAGCATCTCGGCGTCGAGCGTGATGAGCATGCTGATGAAGTGCCGGCGGTCGCCGATCGCCAGGCACTGGGAGATCAGCGGGTGGGCGCGGGTGGGGTCCTCGAGCTGGCTGGGCGCCACGTTCTTGCCCCCGGCCGTCACGATGATCTCCTTCTTGCGGCCGGTGATCGTCAGGCAGCCGTCCTCGTCGAGCCGGCCGACGTCGCCGGTGTGGAACCAGCCGTCGGAGAACGCCTCGGCGGTCGCCTCGGAGTTGTTGTGGTAGCCCCGGAACACCGCGATCCCCTTGGCGAGGATCTCGCCGTCGTCGGCGATCTTGATCCCACAGCCCGGCAGCGGGGTGCCCACGGTGCCGATCTTCACGCGCCCGGGGCGCGCGACGGCCACCGGAGCGGTGGTCTCGGTCAGGCCGTAGCCCTCGAGCACCACCAGGCCCAGACCACGGAAGAAGTGCCCGAGGCGCTCACCGAGCGGGGCGCCGCCCGAGACCGCGTACACGGCCTGCCCGCCGAGCACGGCGCGGATCTTCTTCAGGACGAGGGCATCGGCGACCTTGTGGAGCGCCTTGAGCCGCACCCCGGGGCCGCCCGGCTCGTCGAGCGCGCGGGAGTAGGCGATGTTGACCTTCGCGGCCCACCGGAAGATCTTCACCTTGCCGCCGGCCGCGGCCTTCTGCTCGGCGGCGTTGTACACCTTCTCGAAGACACGCGGGACCGAGAGGATGAAGGTCGGGCGGTAGGTGCCCATGTCGGCGACGAGGTCCTTGGTGTCGGGCGTGTGGCCGAGCGGCACACCGGCGGCGACGACGAGCACCTCGACGAAGCGTGCGAACACGTGGGCCAGCGGCATGAACAGCAGCGTGCGCGCGCCGGGGTAGTCGAAGACCTCGTGGAGGTCCTCGATGGCGTTGCGGCAGAGCTCGACGAAGTTGCCGTGGGTGAGCTCGGCTCCCTTGGGCCTGCCGGTGGTGCCGGAGGTGTAGATGACCGTGGCGATGTCCTCGAGACCGACCGCGGAGTGCCGGGCGGCGAGGTCTGCGTCGCTGACGTCGCGGCCGCGCGCCACGAGGGTGTCGAGGGCGCCGTCGTCGATCGTCCAGACGTCGCCCAGGTGCGGCAGGCCGCCGTTCTCCTCGCGGGCCTGCGCGACGGTCTCGGCGTGTGCGGAGGTCTCCACCACGGCGGCCACGCAGTCGGAGTCGCCGAGGATCCAGGCGCACTGGTCGGCCGAGGAGGTCTCGTACACCGGCACCGGGACGGCGCCGGCGTGCCAGATCGCGAAGTCGAGGATCGTCCACTCGAACCGGGTGCGGGACATGATCGCGACGTGGTCCCCGGGCCCGACACCGGCGGCCATGAGCCCCTTCGCGACACCCTCGACGAGCTCGAGGACCGCGGTGGTCGTGTACTCGCGCCACACGCCGTTCTCCTGACGCTCGATGAGCCCCTTGGAGGGGGAGGACGTCGCCTGCGCGATGAGGAGGTCGCTCACGCTGGTCGACGATTCGGACGTCACGGCAAGGGGGACATGGAACTCGTCCATACTGACTCCAGTGGCAGCGGTGGGAGGGAATGACTACCGGCTCCACGATATGGCAGATCTGGGCGTTTCGGGGCCACCTCCACAAGGTGGCGCCGTCTCCACGACGACGGACAGGATTCATCGATGACGACGATCGGTATCGACATCGGCGGGACGAAGATCGCCGCCGGTGTCGTCGACGAGACCGGCCGGGTGCTGGCGCAGACCCGTCGAGCCACGGACGCGCTGGACCCCGAGGCGATCGAGAGCGCGGTCATCGCCTGCGTCGCCGAGCTGCGGTCCAAGTACGAGGTGAGCGGCGTGGGTGTGGCCGCGGCGGGCTTCGTCAGCCCGAACCGCGACGGCATGCTCTTCGCCCCGAACATCGCCTGGCGGGACTACCCGCTCCGGGAGCGGCTGTCGCGCGGGATCGAGGTGCCGATCGTCGTCGAGAACGACGCGAACGCCGCCGGCTGGGCCGAGTTCCGCTTCGGTGCCGGCCGCGACGTCCACTCGATGGTCATGCTCACGCTCGGCACGGGGCTCGGCGGTGCGATCGTCCTGGACGACCGCCTGCTCCGCGGGGCCTTCGGCGTGGCCGCCGAGCTGGGCCACATGCGCATGGTGCCCAACGGTCACTACTGCGGCTGCGGCCACGAGGGCTGCTGGGAGATGTACGCCTCCGGCCGCGCCCTCACCCGCGCCGCCCGCAACGCCCTCATCACCGACGAGGACCGCGCCGGGCGCCTGCGCGAGCTCGCCGCCGCCGACGGCGGCAAGACGCGGGGCCAGCACGTCACCCAGGCGGCCGCCGAGGGTGACCCGCTCTCCCGCGACCTCGTCACCGAGCTCGGCCGCTGGGTGGGTGCCGGCATCGCCGACCTCGTCGCCGTCCTCGACCCCGAGCTCTTCGTCATCGGCGGCGGGGTGGCCGACACCGGGGACCTCGTCCTCGAGGCCGCCCGCGCGTCCTTCCGCGCCGAGCTCTCCGCCCGTGGCTACCGTCCCGAGGCGCAGATCCTCCTCGCCGAGATGGGCAGCGAGGCCGGCATCGTCGGGGCTGCCGACCTCGTCCGGCACTGACGTGGGCGCCCGCCCGGCCGGCGTGGCCGGGCGGGACCCGCGAGGCGGTCAGACGACGGCGCCGTCGTCGTAGTCGTCGGTGTCCCGGCGGGCGGGCATGCGCCACAGGAGCAGGCCCACGCCCACCGCGAGCGCGCCGGCGGCGACGAGCCACACCAGGCCCGGCGCCGAGCGCCACAGCAGCACGCACAGCAGCATGACGGCCAGGCCGCCCAGCACCCCGCCCCACGCGACGACGAGAAGCGGCTCGGAGCGGGACAGGGGCTCCGGGTCGGGCGCGACGAAGCCGTCGACGACATCGCGCGCGCGGTCGTCGTCCTCCGTCTCGGCCGCGGGGGAGTAGTCCCGCGGGCCCGGTGCGGGCGCCGCCGCGGGGGGCCGTGGTTCGGGCTGCGGCTCGAGCTCCTCCTCGGCGGGCAGCCGCAGCTCGCCCAGACGTGCGGTGAGCGCGGCCCACTGGGCGTCGAGGTCGTCGTCGGGCACGTGGTCGCCGTCAGCGGCGCCCCGGGTAGGACCAGCCATGGTGAGCACTCTAGAGTGCTTCAGGAACGCGCGGCCCGATCCGGCGCCGCCGCCAGCAAAAGGGGTAGTGAGTGTTCTACGGCTTGATGAAGGCGACGCTCGGCACGACGCTGCGTGTCTTCTACCAGCCGTGGATCCGCGGGGCGGAGAACGTGCCGGAGGACGGCGCGGCGATCCTCGCGAGCAACCACCTCGCCGTCATCGACTCCTTCTTCCTCCCGCTCATGGTCCGCCGCTCGGTGGTCTTCCTCGGCAAGCAGGACTACTTCACCGGGCGCGGGGTCAAGGGCAAGCTCGTCGCCGGCTTCATGCGCGGTGTCGGCACCATCCCCGTCGACCGCAGCGGCGGCCGGGCCGGTGAGGCGGCGCTGCGCACCGGGCTGCGCCGGCTCGAGGAGGGCGGCCTGTTCGGGATCTACCCCGAGGGCACCCGCAGCCCCGACGGTCGGCTCTACCGGGGCAAGACCGGCGTGGCGCGCCTGGCGCTGCAGTCCGGGGCCCCCGTCATCCCGGTCGCGATGATCGGCACGAACATCGCCCAGCCGATCGGCACGCGCATCCCGCGGCTACGCCCGATCGGCATCGTCATCGGCGAGCCGCTCGACTTCAGCCGCTACGCCGGTCTGGAGGACGACCGCTTCGTCCTGCGCTCGGTGACCGACGAGATCATGTACGAGATCCTGCGCCTGTCCGGCCAGGAGTACGTCGACGCCTACGCCGCCTCCGTCAAGGCACGCGCCGCCTCCGGCACCGCACCCGCCACGGCCGCACCCGCTGCGCCGGCCGGGCCCGGCGGTCGCCGCGTCCCGGGCACCGCGGTGCCCGAGCCCACCGCGCGGGAGCTGGCCGAGGGCAAGGAGCGCCTCGAGGCCGCCGCGCACGAGGCCGAGGCGGCGGCCGGCGAGGACGACGACGGCACGGACTCACCGCCGTCGTCGTCCACGAGCTAGGCGACTCCCGGCAACCGGCCCAGCGTCACTACACTGGGTGACGCGCGCGAGCAGTCCTGCTCGCCGGCCGCTGCCCGGCGGCCGTCGCCCGACGAAAGGTTGCCGATGTCCGTCCGCCGTGTCGCCCTGCTCACCGCAGGTGGCTTCGCCCCCTGCCTGTCCTCCGCGGTCGGAGGCCTGATCGAGCGCTACACCGAGGTGGCGCCGGACGTGGAGATCATCGCCTACCAGTACGGCTACCACGGCCTGCTGACCGGCACCAAGGTCGTCATCGACGACGAGGCCCGCGCCAAGGCCGGCGTCCTGCACGACTTCGGTGGCAGCCCGATCGGCAACAGCCGCGTCAAGCTCACCAACGCCAAGAACCTCGTCGAGCGCGGACTCGTCAAGGAGGGCGACGACCCGCTCAAGGTCGCCGCCGAGCAGCTCCGCGCCGACGGCGTCGACGTCCTGCACACCATCGGTGGCGACGACACCAACACGACGGCCGCGGACCTCGCCGCCTACCTCGAGGACAACGGCTACCACATGACCGTGGTGGGCCTGCCGAAGACGATCGACAACGACATCGTCCCCATCCGCCAGTCCCTCGGTGCCCACACCGCCGCGGACCAGGCCAGCCGCTTCGCCCAGAACATCATCGGCGAGCACCGCTCCAACCCGCGGATGCTCATCGTCCACGAGGTCATGGGCCGCCACTGCGGCTGGCTCACCGCGGCCGCTGCCCGCGACTACCACCAGTGGGTCGCCGAGCGTCCCGAGTGGAACCCGAGCGCCGGCCTGAGCAAGGAGCGCTGGGACGTCCACGCCGTCTTCCTGCCCGAGATGAAGCTCGACCTCGAGGGCGAGGCGCAGCGCCTGCGCGCCGTCATGGACGAGATCGGAAACGTCAACATCTTCCTCTCCGAGGGCGCCGGCGTGCCCGAGATCATCGCCGAGCTCGAGGCCAAGGGCGAGGAGGTCCAGCGCGACCCCTTCGGCCACGTCAAGCTCGACACGATCAACCCGGGGCAGTGGTTCGCCAAGCAGTTCGCCGAGCTCATCGGCGCGGAGAAGGTCATGGTCCAGAAGTCGGGCTACTTCTCGCGCTCTGCCGCGGCCAACGAGCAGGACCTCGAGCTCATCCGCACGATGGTCAACCTCGCCGTCGACAGCGCCTTCCAGGACGTCTCCGGCGTCGTGGGCCACGACGAGGAGAACGGCGACGAGCTGACGACGATCGCCTTCCCCCGCATCGCCGGCGGCAAGGCCTTCGACATCACCCAGCCGTGGTTCACCGAGCTCATGGCGAGCCTGGGCCAGGACGTCACCCCGGCGGACACCCCCGCCCACTGACCCGACGGGACCCCGGCGCCGCCGGTCCCACCGATTCCCACGGTGCGGACCGGCGGCGTTCCACGTACCGGACCTCCCGTATCCTGACGCCGTGAGTATCGAGGCTGATCCCGCGGTCCTGCGCGGGCTGGACAACTGGCGCGACCTCCCGGCATCCCAGCAGCCGGAGTGGCGCAGCGCCGAGGAGCTGCGAGCCGTCACCGACGAGCTCGCCGCGTCCCCGCCGCTCGTCTTCGCCGGCGAGGCCGACCAGCTGCGCGAGCAGCTGGCCAAGGCGTCGCGCGGCGAGGCGTTCCTCCTCCAGGGCGGTGACTGCGCCGAGACCTTCGCGGAGTCGACGGCGGACAACATCCGCAACAAGATCCGCACCATCCTGCAGATGGCGGTGGTCCTCACCTACGGCGCGAGCCTGCCGATCATCAAGATGGGCCGGATGGCCGGCCAGTACGCCAAGCCGCGCAGCAACACGATGGAGTCGCGCGACGGGGTCGAGCTGCCCGCCTACCGGGGCGACGCCGTCAACGGGCACGCCTTCACGCCGGAGTCGCGGGTGCCGGACCCGAACCGGCTGCTGTCGGCCTACCACCGCTCCGCGACCACCCTCAACCTCATCCGTGCCTTCACCGGCGGCGGCTACGCCGACCTGCGTCGCGTCCACGAGTGGAACCGCGGCTTCACCACGAACCCGGCCTACAAGCGCTACGAGCAGCTGGCCGCCGAGATCGACCGCGCCGTGCGCTTCATGGCCGCCGCGGGCGCCGACTTCGACGCCCTGCGCACCGTCGACTTCTCCTCCAGCCACGAGGCGCTGCTCCTGGACTACGAGCGGGCGATGACCCGCATCGACTCGCGCACCGGCCTGCCGTACAACACCTCCGCGCACTTCCTGTGGATCGGGGAGCGCACCCGCGAGCTCGACGGCGCGCACGTGGACCTGCTGTCCCGGGTGCGCAACCCGATCGGCGTCAAGCTCGGGCCGACGACCACGCCGGAGACCGCCCTCGCCCTGCAGGAGAGGCTCAACCCCGAGGGCACGCCCGGCCGCCTCACCTTCATCACCCGCATGGGCGCCGAGCGCATCCGCGACGTCCTGCCGGGCCTGCTGTCCGCGGTCGCCGCGGAGGGCAGCCCCGTCACCTGGGTGTGCGACCCCATGCACGGCAACACCTTCTCCTCCCCGAGCGGCTACAAGACCCGCCGCTTCGACACGGTCCTCGACGAGGTCCGCGGCTTCTTCGAGGCGCACCAGGCGGCGGGCACCGTCCCCGGTGGCCTGCACGTGGAGCTCACCGGCGACGACGTCACCGAGGTGCTCGGCGGCGGCGAGGAGATCGACGAGGGCGCGCTCAGCCGCCGCTACGAGACGCTCGTCGACCCCCGGCTCAACCACCAGCAGTCCCTGGAGATGGCCTTCGCCGTCGCGGAGATGCTCCGCGGGAGCTGATGGACAGGGAACGGGGGGAGAGGTGAGCACCGCCGGCGCGATCGAGGTCCCGCCCGAACGGAGCGTCCCGCCCGGGCAGCACCTCGTCGCCGAGGCACCGGTCATGCACTACGGGCCGGTGCCCAGGCCGCGCCCCGACCGGTGGGACTTCACCGTCGGTGGGCTCACCCGCCACGGCGGGGAGCAGCGGTTCGCGCTGGACGAGGTCCTCGCGATGACGCCGGTCGAGGTCCTCGGCGACCTCCACTGCTCCGCGCGGTGGAGCACCCTGGACGAGCGGTGGTCCGGTGTGGCCGCCCGAGCCCTGGTCGAGGCCGCACCTCCCGCCGACGGTGTCGAGGACGTGCTCGTCTTCGCCGAGTACGGCTACAGCGCCACCATCCGGGTCGACGACCTCATGTCCGCCCGCGCCGTGCTGGCCACCCACCACGACGGCGTGCCGCTCACCCAGGAGCGGGGGGCGCCGCTGCGCCTGGTCATCCCGCACCTGTACTCGTGGAAGGGCCCCAAGTGGGTGCGCGGGTGGAACTACACCGCCGCACCCGAGCGCGGCTTCTGGGAGCAGCGCGGCTACCACCTGCGCGGCGACGCCTGGCGCGAGGAGCGCTACTCCTACCAGGAGTGACCGGCCCTCCACACACACGAGCGCCAAGAGCGGAGTTGTTACCGGGTGACAACTCCGCTCTCGGCGACTCTTGGGGGGCGGGACCGGCGGGTCAGCTCACCACTCGCGGTCGGCGGGGATGAGGCTGCCGGGGTTGAGGTTGCGGCCGGGGTCCACACCCTGGAGCAGCGAGACCTGGACGTCGACGCCGGCGGGGGAGATGTCCTGCTCCAGCCAGTGCGCGTGGTCGGTGCCCACACCGTGGTGGTGGGAGATCGTGCCGCCGTGGTCGACGAAGGACTGCTGGATCGCCTTCTTCACCACCCAGTACTGGCGCAGCTGCTCGTCCATGTCCGCGCTGCGGGACACGAGCGCGAAGGTGAAGTACAGGCACGCGCCGGAGTGGTAGCTGTGGGACAGGTGGCACATGATGTAGCCGCGCACGCCCAGGGAGTCGAAGGCCTCACGCGCCGCACGGATGGTGAGGTGGTAGACCTCCATGAGCCGCGACCACGGCATCGCGGTCTCCGAGACGTCGGCGAGGGCGCCGATGTCGAGCAGGAAGTCGCGGATGTAGGGCGTGTCGAACTTCTTCTGGTCGTACAGCGCGCCGGGGCCCTTGCCGAGCTTGACGCCGCCGTGCTCGCGGACGATCTTGCCGACCGTCGCCTTGTCCGCCTTGACCCGGGCGCTGCCGCCCTCGTAGCCGACGTAGCTGAGGCAGGCCTTGTCCAGGTCCCAGCCGCGCTTCTCGAGGAAGCCGAACAGCCCGTCCTGCACCGCCTTCTTCGCGCCCTTGGACGCCTTCTGCGTCGACAGCGAGAACGCCGTCTCGTTGCCGTCGGAGACACGGGTGACGGACGGGTGGGCGTCGGACACCGAGATGGCGTGCATGGCCTGGACCGCGCTGCCCCAGTTGGGGAAGAGGTAGGCGATGATCTCGCGGTTCTCCGGCAGCCGGTGGACGTGCACCCACGCCTCGGTGATGACGCCCAGGCGCCCCTCGGAGCCGAGGATCATCTCCCGCACGCTGGGGCCCGAGGAGGTGCTGGGCAGCGGGCGCAGCACGATGACCTTGCCCGGCAGCACGACCCGCATGCCACGGGTGATGTCGGCGATGTCGCCGTACTTGTCGGACTGCATGCCCGAGGAGCGGGTGGCGATCCACCCACCGAGCGTCGAGTGCTTGAAGCTGTCGGGCTGGTGGCCCATCGTCCACCCGCGGGCGGTCAGCTGCTCCTCGAGGTCGGGGCCCAGCGCACCGGCCTGCACGCGCGCGAGCCCCGCGTCCTCGTCCACCTCGAGGACACGGTTGAGGCGTCCGAGGTCGAGGGAGACGATCGGGCGGGTCTCCTCGGCCGGCGGGGTGAGGGAGCCGGAGATGTTCGAGCCGCCGCCGAAGGGGATGAGGACGGCGTCGCTCGCGACGACGGCGTCGACGACGGCGCGCACCTCCTCCTCGGTGCCCGGGTAGACGACGACGTCGGGCACGCGGGGCAGGTGGCCGGCGCGGATCTTGACGAGGTCGACGAGGCCCTTGCCGTAGGTGTGGACGACCCGGTCGAGGTCGGAGGTGACGACGTGGTCCTCACCGAGGGCCGACCGCAGCTCGGCGGCGAGGTCCTCGGGGAGGCGGGGGGCGGGGACGTCGATGTCGTCGAAGGACGGGGGCGGTGTGCCCGGGGCCGAGAGGTCGATCCCGATCCTGTCCATGACGAAGGGCGCCATCCTCGGCTTGTCCCGGTAGTTGAAGGCGATGCCCTCCACTCCCCAGCCCCACCACTTCTGGTGCGTCACTCCCGTCACGAAGCCTCCTCCTGGGACCGGCCCTCCGGCCCGCCCCTCCTCGAGTCGCCGACGACGTACGGCGTCTGCATGGTCATCATGGTGCTGATGTGCTGGGCGACGCGGTCGCTGAACGCGCGTGCCGGCTCCCCGGGGTGGGGACGCATCGGCCGGCCGACGAGCACCCGGACGCGCGGGCGGCCCGGCACGGGCCAGAAGCGTCCCACCGGCATCGCCTCGTGGGTGCCCAGGAGCGCGACGGGGACGCACGGGACGCCCGAGGTCGCGCAGAGCACCGCCGCACCGGGCTTGAAGGGGCGCATGACGCCGTCGCGGCTGCGCGTGCCCTCCGGGAAGAGCAGGATCGGTAGGCCGCTGGTGAGCAGGCGCTGGGACATGCCCTTGTTGCGCCCCCGTCCACCGGTGCGCTCGATCGGGTAGGTGTTGAAGAAGAGGGAGGTCAGTGCCTTGACCCACCAGCGGGAGTAGAAGTAGTCGGCGGCGGCGCCGACGGTCATCCGCTTGGTCAGCCGGTAGGGCAGCTGGGACACGAGCACACCGGTGTCCAGGTGGCTGCAGTGGTTGGCGACGACCACGAAGGGGCCGCGCAGCGAGTCGACGTTGTCGGTGCCCTCGACCGTCGTCGTCGTCACCGCCGAGACGACGGGGCGCAGCACCAGCCGCTGCGCGACGAAGCGCAGGACCCGGTGCCACCGGGCGTGGTAGCGGCCCAGGCGGGGGGCTCCCTCGCCCCCACGGCTGCCGCGTGCGGAGTCCCCCTCGGTCACGACCGACCTCCCTGGATGAGTGCGGTGGCGCGCCGCACGAGCGGCCGCGGCGCGTGCGCGGCGAGGAACGCGATGACGCGGAAGCGCAGGGAGGGCACCGAGCGGACCCGCCCGCGCTCGATGTCCTCGAGGGCGTCGGAGACGACCCGGTCGGCCTCGAGCCAGAGGAAGCCCGGGATGGCGCTCGTGCGGATGTTCGCCCGCTCGTGGAACTCGGTACGCACCCAGCCGGGCAGGAGGGCGGTGGCCTGGACGCCGGTCCCGGCGAGCTCGACGGACAGGGACTCGGAGTACGTCGCCACCCAGGACTTGATCGCCGAGTAGGCGCCCATGGGGACGAGACCGGCCACCGAGGCGACGTTGACGACGACGCCGCGGCCGCGGGAGACCATCGCGCGGCCCGCGGCGTTGCCCAGGACGAGGACGGCGCGGACCATGACGTCCAGCGACCGCTCGACCTCGCCGAGGTCCTCGGCGAGGAGCGGCACGTGCACGCCGTGGCCGGCGTTGTTGACGAGGACGTCGACGGGGGAGTCCGCGTCCAGCAGGCGGGCCGCGACGGCGTCCACGTCGTCGCGCGCCGCCAGGTCGGCCACGAGCGTCTCCACCTCGACACCGTAGCGCCACCGCAGCTGGTCGGCCGTCTTCTCCAGCCGCTCCCGGTTGCGGGCGACGAGGACGAGCGACAGGCCGCGCGCGGCCAGCGCCCGGGCGAACTCGAGCCCGAGGCCGGACGTGCCGCCGGTGACGAGCGCACGCCCGCCGAGGACGGAGTGCTCGGAGGGCGCCGAGAGGGGGCGCCGGGGACCGGTGGTCATCGCTGGACGCCCTCCTTCAGGCTGCGCAGGACGGGCGCGACCCGGCCCTCGACCGTCGTCGTCCAGGAGTGGACGGGCCAGCGCTGGGCGCGAGCGTACCGGTAGAGCTGGGCGTCGGGGTTGACCACGTGCGGGTTGCCGACCACCTCGAGCCAGGGCCGGTCGGCGTAGCTGTCGCCGTAGGCGTAGGAGGCGGACAGGTCCAGACCCTCGTCGCGGGCGTAGCGGGTGAGCCACGTCGCCCGGGACTCCCCGACGAGGGGGGAGGTGAGGAGGTGGCCGGTCCAGCGGCCGTCGTCGTCGGTCTCCATCTTCCCCGCGACGACGACGTCGAACAGCGGCGCGAGGGGCTCGACGAACACGTCGATCTCGCCGGTGACGAGGACCGTGCGGTGGCCCGCCGCGCGGTGGGCCCGGATCTGGGCGACGGCCTCGGTGAGGACGTCACGGCGCAGGGAGTCCTGGACGCGCTCGGCGATCGCGGTGCGCAGCTCCGCCTCGTGGGTGCCGGCGTAGCGCCGCATGAAGGTGCGGATGAAGTCGCCGCGGTCGCGCATCTCGGCCTGGAGGTAGCGCGGGCCGAGGGCGACGAGGTTGCCCAGGGCCTTGGGCCAGCCGGCCGGCGGACGGGTGGCGAGCTCGACCCACAGGTACTGCTCGACGAGGGTCGCGGCGATGACCGTGCGCTGGAGGTCGAAGACGGCGACGACGTCGCTGCGCCGGGGCAGCTCCGCCTCGCGCGGCGTCCCGGCCTTGGGCCGTTCCCCGCGCATGAGGCCGGGGACCCCGGCGATGTGGACGTCCTGGAGGTAGTGGCGCCAGTCGATCTCGGTGACGTCGAAGCCGTGCTCGACCTGCCGCTCGGGCGGCAGGGAGGCGTGCAGCGCCCGGGTGCGGGCGTCGTCGAAGATGACCTCAATCTGCGTGTACGGCTGGTAGAGCGCGGTGAACTTGCGCAGCGTGTTGATGTCCCGACGCGCCTTGTACAGCGTGGACATCCACTCGCGGGTGCGGGCGCGGGCCGGGAGGCGCCCGACGGCGCGGTCGGCGATCTCCACGGCCTTCTCCCGGCGGCGCACGGCGCGCTCGACGGAACCGCGGTGGGGGAAGGACCACGAGGGCACCGACACGTGGGAGCCGCTGGAGTCCTTGAGGGGGTGGGCGGAGAAGTACTCGCGGACGTACTCGTAGAGCTTGCCGAAGCGCAGGGGGTTGGTGATCCCGGAGGACACCTGGAAGTAGTTCGCCTCCGCGGCCGCGGGCGGGACGGCCGCCGCGGCGAGGATCGCGTTGACGACGAAGTCGACGGGGATGACGTCGAGGACGGTGTCGGCCAGCGCCGGGAACTCCGGGAGCATGCCGCGCCCGTAGGCGGCGATGAGGGGGTCGGCGACCTTGAAGCCGTCGATCCAGCCCGGGTAGGGGTGGCGGAAGGAGGACTCGATGATCGTGGGCCGCACGACCGACAGGCGGTGACCGCCGCCCTGCCACAGGTCCTCGGCGACCCGCTCGCCCATGGCCTTGGTGAAGGTGTAGACGTCCGGCCAGCCCAGCGACTCGGCGCGGGTGCGGGCGTGGTGGACGAGCTCCTCGCGCACCCAGGCGGAGCGGGCGGCCTCGGCGGCCTGGGAGACGGCGCGGGGCCCGGCGCGGCGGTGGTCGGCGTCGGCCTGGCGGAGCAGGGGCTCGAGCACCTCGGGGCGCCGGGAGGCCTCCTCGGCGGACTGGCGGGCCGCGAGGGCGGAGCGGAGCTCGGTGCGGTAGTCGACGTCGTGGTCGAGGCTGCGCTCCTCGGCCACGCCCTTGCGCAGGCCGGCGACGTAGCTCGTCGAGACGTGGACGACGTGCGGGTCGGTCCCGGTGGCGAGGAGACGCTCGTACAGGTTGACCGGCCCGGCGACGTTCGCGGCGAAGGCCTCGTCGATCGGCAGGTCGAAGGACACGCTCGAGGCGGAGTGGACGACGACGTCGAGGTCGGCCGGCAGCTCGGGGACGTCCTCGAGGTCGCCGGGGATGACGGTGACGCGCTCGGTGAACGCGGCCAGAGCGTTCTCCTCGCCGACCGACTCGCGCCAGCTGCGGAAGACCGGCTTGCGCAGCAGCTTCTCGGCGCGCCGCTGGGCGCTGAGGTCGCCGCGGGGGCGCACGAGGATGCTGATGCGCGTCGTCGGGTAGGCGGCGAGCAGCTTCTCGACGACGGCCTGGCCGACGAAGCCGGTGGCGCCCGTGACGAGGACGTGCGCGTGCTCCAACGGTGAGTGCATTTGCCGAACTCTATAGCCGAGAGCCCCGTCACCAGAACTGGCGCCCCCTCCGCGCGCCGACCCACCTCCGGTCATGTGCGGGATCGCTGCGGCCCCCCGCCGCCTACGGCTGCAGCTTTCCCGCACCTGCGGTCGGTCGGGGGCGGTCAGGCGGGGCGGAGCTCGTAGTGGTCCAGCTCCAGGGCTCTGATCTGGTCGTCCAGCCTTGTCACCTCCTCCTGCCAGGCGCGGGGGTCCGCCGCGGCGTGCCGGGCGGCGAACTCGGGGCGCGTGCCCGTGGTCCGCACGACCTGGAGGGCGAAGGCGCGGGCACCCGCGTCGCGTGCCCGCCGCGCGATCTCGACGGCGTGAGCGGCCGCGGGGGAGCCGGGCGCCACCGTCGTGCGCACCTCGTGGTCGACGCCGGAGGCGACGAGCAGGTCGAGGCACTCCCACGCGAGGTGGCCCGCACCGGGGCGCCGGACGACGTCGTCGTAGTGCTCGGGCAGGGCCTTGAGGTCCAGGCCCACCCAGTCGACGTCGTCGAGCACCGCCGTGAGCCGCCGCGGGTAGGGGCCGGCGGTGTGGAGGCCGACGGCGAACCCGAGCGCGCGCACCTCGCGGACGGCCCGGACGAGGGCCGCCTGACGGGTGGCCTCCCCACCGGACAGGACGACGGCGTCCAGGAGGCGCCGTCGTCGGCGGAGGAAGGCGAGCACGTCCTCCCACGGGAGCACGCCGGGGGAGCGCGGCGCGATGAGGTCCGGGTTGTGGCAGTAGGAGCAGTCCCACGGGCAGCCCTGGCAGAAGACCGTCGCGGCGAGCCGCCCGGGCCAGTCGACCGTCGACAACGGTGTCATCCCGGCGACCTGGAGGTCCTCGGCACGGGCGGGCGTGGTCGGGCGGCCCGCCGCGACGGCGCTCACGGCGCCGCGACGGGGGAGCAGGCGGCGGCGTGCTCGGTGAACATCTCCCGCTCGGCGTACTCGCCCTTCTTGCCGATGTTGAACGAGCTCACCGGCCGGAAGTAGCCCATGACGCGGGTCCACACCTCGCAGGCCACCGCCTCGTCACGCTCGACGGCGCAGCGCGGGCAGGTGGGGTGCTCGCCGGAGAGGTAGCCGTGGTTCGGGCACACCGAGAAGGTCGGGGTGATGGTGAGGTAGGGCAGGCGGAAGCTCTCCAGTGCCCGGCGCACGATCTCCTTGCAGGCCTGTGCGGTGGAGATCCGCTCGCTCATGTACAGGTGCAGGACGGTGCCGCCGGTGTACTTGCGCTGCAGCTCCTCCTGGCGCTCGAGGGCCTCGAAGGGGTCGTCGGTGAAGCCGACCGGCAGCTGCGAGGAGTTCGTGTAGTACGGGTTGGCGTCGCTGCCGGCCTGGAGGATGCCGGGGAAACGCTTGCGGTCCTCCTTGGCGAAGCGGTAGGTCGTGCCCTCCGCCGGGGTGGCCTCGAGGTTGTACAGGTGCCCGGTGGCCTCCTGGTACTCGACCAGCCGGTCGCGCACGTGGTCGAGGAGGCGGGCGCACAGGGCGTGCCCGCGGGGGTCGGTGAGGTCGTACTCGCCGGCGGAGACGTTGCGGACCATCTCGTTCATGCCGTTGACGCCGATGGTGGAGAAGTGGTTGTCCAGCGTCCCGAGGTAGCGGCGGGTCCACGGGAACAGGCCGCCGTCGATGTGCTCCTGGATGACTACGCGCTTGCGCTCGAGGGTGTCGCGGGCGATGTCCATGAGCTCGTCGAGACGTCGCACGAGCCCGGCCTCGTCGTGCGGGTGGAGGTAGCCCAGGCGGGCCATGTTGACGGTGACGACACCGAGGGAGCCGGTCTGCTCCGCCGAGCCGAACAGGCCGTTGCCGCGCTTGAGGAGCTCACGCAGGTCCAGCTGGAGGCGGCAGCACATCGAGCGGATCATGCCGGGGTCGAGGTCGGAGCCGATGAAGTTCTGGAAGTAGGGCAGCCCGTACTTCGCGGTCATCGCGAAGAGGCGCTCGCTGTTCTCCGAGTCCCAGTCGAAGTCCTCGGTGATGTTGTACGTGGGGATGGGGAAGGTGAAGACCTGCCCGTCGGCGTCCCCCTCGGTCATCACCTCCATGTAGGCGCGGTTGACGAGGTCCATCTCGTGCTGGAGCTCGCCGTAGGTGAAGTCGCAGGGCTCACCGCCGACTAGCGGCACCTGCTCGCGCAGGTCCGGTGGGCAGGTCCAGTCGAAGGTGAGGTTGGTGAAGGGCGTCTGGGTGCCCCACCGGGAGGGGACGTTGAGGTTGTAGACGAGCTCCTGCACGCCCTGCTTGACCTGCTCGTAGGTCATCGCGTCGAGCCGCACGAAGGGGGCCATGTAGGTGTCGAAGGAGCTGAAGGCCTGCGCCCCGGCCCACTCGTTCTGCAGGGTGCCGAGGAAGTTGACGATCTGCCCGACGGCGGAGGAGAAGTGCCGTGCGGGCGCGGCGGAGATGGCCCCCGGCACGCCGTTGAACCCCTCCTCGAGGAGCCGGCGCAGGGACCAGCCGGCGCAGTAGCCGGCGAACATGTCGAGGTCGTGGATGTGGAGGTCGCCCTCGCGGTGGGCGCGGCCGGCCTCGGGGGCGTAGACGCGGTCGAGCCAGTAGTTGGCCACGACCTTGCCCGAGGTGTTGAGCATCATCCCGCCGAGCGAGTAGCCCTGGTTGGCGTTGGCGTTGACCCGCCAGTCGCTGCGGTCCAGGTACTCCTCGACGGTGGTGATCGGGTCGACGTGGGTGGGGCGGTGGTCCATGGGTCCTCCGGGCTCGTGCTGTCTGGGCACGACCGACGCTAGGAGCGCCAGAGCCGGGCGGGACCACAAGGTGTGGGGGTGTGTCGCGGGTGTCGCCACAACATGTGGTGGTCAAACCGGGCGAACGTGACCGCGGCGGGACCTTGGTCCCGGCGGCCGGACGGCGTCAGACGACGGTGAGCGTGACGGTCGTGCCCGGCACCGCGAGCTCGCCGGCGTCCGGCGACATGCTCCGCACGGTGCCGAAGATGCCGCCGAGCACCCGCTCGACCTCGACGACGAAGCCGGCGGCCTCGAGCTCCTCGGTGGCGGCGCCCACCTGGCGCCCGACGAGGTCCGGCAGCTCGACGGGCTGGGGGCCGAGGGAGACGATGATCGTGACCTCGTCACCCCGGTACAGCTGGACGTCCTCGCCCGGCGAGGGGTCCTGGCTCACGACGCGCCCGGCGGGCACCTCCGGGTGGTGATCCTCCTCGACGACGGCGCTCAGGCCGGCGCTCTCGAGGTCGGACACCGCCGTGTCGGTGTCGGCGCCGACCACGGAGACGAGCTCGACGGGCTCCCGCCCGGCGGACACGACGAGGTCGACGGGCACGTCGTAGGGGATGACCTCGCCGACCTCCCGGCTGGCGGACATCACCTCACCCGCGGGGACGTCGTCGTCGTAGGGGGTCTCGACCTGCCCGACGGTGAGCTGGGCCTCCTCGAGCGCGGCGGTCGCGTCCTCCTGGGTGAGGCCGACGAGCTCGGGGACCTCGACCATGAGGATGCCGCGGGAGACGTGCAGGACGACGGTGCCGTCGGTGCGGACGCGGTCTCCCGGGGCAGGCTCCGCGGAGACGACCTCGTGCTCGGGCACGGTGTCGTGGTGGTCGCGTTCGACGGTGAGGTCCAGCCCTGCGTCGCTGAGCACGGCGACGGCGTCGTCCTCGGTGAGGCCGACGACCTCGGGGACCGTGACGTAGGCACCGGGGCCGTGGGCGAACCACCACCACGAGCCGCCGCCGGCGAGGGCGAGCAGGAGCAGCACCGTCGTGAGGGCGAAGCCGCGTCGGCGCCGGCGGCGGCGCGCCGGGGCGGCGGGGCCGGGGTCCGCAGGCCCGGAGTGGATCGCCCCGATCGGCAGGGCGACCGTGCCGGCGGGCAGCGGCGTCACGTCCGTGGGGGAGTCGCCGGGCGCCTCCGCGTCCTCCTCCTCGACGGCGGGGGGCACGTCCGCGCGACGGGCGAGGGTGGTGTCGTCCAGCGCGGCACGCGTGCGGCGGAGCAGCGCGAGGGCGGCACCGGCGTCCGTGGGACGGTCCTCGGCGTCGCGCTCGGTGAGGGCCGCGACGAGCTCGTCGACCTCCGCGGGGAGCCACTCGACCAGGGAGGAGGGGCGTGGCACGCCGTCGTTGACGTGCTGGAAGGCCACCCGGATGGGTTGGTCGGCGACGAAGGGCTGGGTGCCGGTGATGAGCTCGAACAGCACGATGCCGACGGCGTAGACGTCCGCGCGCGCGTCGGCGACCCCGGAGGTGACGATCTCCGGGGCGAGGTACGCGACGGTCCCCAGCACGGTGCCGGTCGAGGCCGCCGTGGCCTCGGTGACGGCGCGCGCGAGCCCGAAGTCGGTGACCTTGGGGCGCCCGTCGGGCTCGAGGAGGACGTTCTCCGGCTTGACGTCGCGGTGGACGACCCCGGCGCGGTGGGCGGAGGCGAGGGCGTCGAGCACGCCGTCGACGACGTCGAGGGCGCGACCCAGGGGCAGGGCTCCCTGCCGGCGCAGCTCGGTGCGCAGGTTGTGGCCCTCGATGAGCTCCATCGTGAGGTAGCTCGTGTCGTCGGCCAGGCCCTGGTCGTAGATCGCGACGATGCCCGGGTGGTTGAGCCGGGCGGCCGAGCGCGCCTCGCGGCGGAAACGGGCGACGAAGTCGGCGCTCTCGGCCAGGTGCGGGTGCATGGCCTTGAGGGCGACGGTCCGGTCCAGGCGCCGGTCCAGGGCCCGGTAGACGGTGGCCATGCCACCCCGGGCGATGCGGGCGCGCACCTCGTACCGGCCGTCGACGAGACGGCCGAGCATGGGGTCGCTCACGGTGCGCTGCACGGGGCCGAGTCTAGAGCCGCGCGCCCGCCCCGACCGGTAACGGGGCCGGTGAGGCGGGCCGCGGCGTCGCGGCAGGTCAGAACTGTCGCATGAGGGTCTTGATGCCCGCGACGTAGTTGCGGGTGTCGGCGTACATGCCGTTGCGCTTGACCCCGGCCAGGCCCTGGTAGTACCCGGCGACGGCCTGGTCGAAGCTGTCCGCGGTGCGCACGAGCTGACGCAGGATCGCGACGCCGGCGACGACGTTGTCCTGCGGGTCGAGCAGGTTGAGCCGGCGACCGACGAGGTCCGAGGCCCACTGGCCCGAGCTCGGGATGACCTGCATGACGCCGACGGCGTTCGCGGGGGAGACGGCGCGCATGTCGAACCCGGACTCCTGCTGGGCGATGGCCAGGGCCAGCGCCGGGTCCACGCCCATGCTCACCGCGGTGTCGCGGACCATGGCCCGCATCTGGTCGCGGGAGGGGACGCTCATCGACAGCAGCGTCGCCTTGTTGGTGTTGGCCGCGCCGACGACGTCACTCGCGTAGGTCCGCCCGAGGAAGGTGCTGCCGACGAGCTGGCCACCGCCGCTCGCGCTCGCCGGAGCGCCCGAGGCGCCCGGGACGGTGAGGCGCTGCCCGACGTAGATGAGTCCGGAGCCGGAGAGGTTGTTGGCGGAGATGATCGCCGACGTCGTGGAGCCGTAGCGCGAGGCGAGGCCCGAGACCGTGTCGCCGGCCGCGACGACGTGCGTGCGGGAGGCCGTGGTGGCCGACGGGGCGGGCGTCGCGGGCTTGGCGGCGGGCGCGGCCGAGGCGGAGCCGCCGCCCGAGACCGTGAGGCGCTGGCCGATGCGGATGAGGCCGGGGTTGCGCAGGCCGTTGGCCGAGGCGATGCGCTCGACGGTGGTGCCGTAGCGCTGGGCGATGCCCGAGACGGTGTCCCCGGCGCGGACCACGTGGCTGCGCGCGCTCGCGGTGGCGGAACGGCTCGCCGCGGGGGCGGCGCTCACACCGGTGGCCGGCGCGGAGGTGCCGGGGATGGTGAGGCGCTGGCCGATGATGATGAGGGCGCGGGAGTCGAGCCGGTTGGCCGACACGATGCGCTCGACCGTCGTGCCGTAGCGCTTGGCGAGCGCCGAGACGGTGTCGCCGGCGGCGACGGTGTGCGTGGTGGCGCTCGTGGGGGCGGCGGTGGCGGCCTTGCCGGCGGGCAGGCGCAGGACCTGGCCCACCCGGATGAGCGCCTGGGAGCCCAGGTTGTTCGCCGAGACGATCGCGGAGACGGTCGTGCCCGCGCGGGCGGCGATGGCACTGACGGTGTCGCCGGCGCGGACCAGGTAGGTGCCCGTCGGCAGGCTGCGCTGGGTGGCGGGCGAGGTGAGCGCGAGCGCCGTCGCGCCCACGGTGGGCGCAGCGGTGGCCGCGGTGGCGGCGCCGGCCGGCACGGTCATCGCCGCGACGGTGGTCGCCGCGAGCACGAGGCCCACGCCGGCGCGGCCGACGGGGCGGGGCGCCCGGGTGTGAGTGCGAGCCTTCATCGATGTCCTCCGACGGGTCCCGGCGTGTCGGCAGGCGGGACCACAGTGACTGGTGTTATTGGTGGGGCGAGTGTGAACGCTGTGACACTAGCGTTATCGAGGCGGCACGTAAAGACGGGGACGGCAGTGGCCGGTGCGGCTCAGTAGGCTGCCGGGATGACCGACGCCTCAGACTCCCGCTGGTGCTCCCTCCCCGAGGTGGCCGAGCTGCTCGACGTGCGGCTGCGCGACGTCCGCGACCTCCTGCGTGACCACCACCTGGCCGGGACTCGCCCGCAGGAGGGCGGGCCGTTCCTCGTCCCGCGCGACTTCCTCCTCACCGTGGAGGACGGCGCCGCCCAGCCCGCGCCGGTGCCCTCCCTGCGCGGGACGCTCATGCAGCTCACCGACACCGGCTTCACGGTCGACGAGGCCGTGGAGTGGCTGCTCAGCGAGCAGGAGGAGCTCGGCGCCACGCCGATCGCAGCCCTGCGGGCACAGCGGATCCACGAGGTACGCCGGCTCGCCCAGACCTTCGCGGTCTAGGAGGCCAGGCGGGCGGGTCGGCGCTCAGGCCGCCCGGGCGGTGAGCATGCGGGCGAGCCCGGTGAGCATCTCGTGGCTCGCGGCGGGCAGGCCGAGGCCGTCGAGCGCGGCGAGTCCCTCGGCGAGGTGGCTGTCGACGAGCCGCTGGTGCTCCTCGACGGCGCCCGTGGCCTCGAGCACGGTGCGCAGCAGCGCGACGTCCTCCTCGGACAGGTCCGGACGGCCCACGTGCCGCTGCAGGGTGGCGCGCTGCTCGTCGTCCGCGCCCCGCAGCGCCAGGGCCAGGAGCACGGTGCGCTTGCCCTCGCGCAGGTCGTCGCCGGCGGGCTTGCCGGTCACCTCGGGCTCGCCGAAGACGCCGAGGACGTCGTCCCACAGCTGGAAGGCGACGCCGAGGGGCAGACCGACCCGGCGCAGCGCCGCCAGGGCCTCCTCCGGCGCGCCCGCGAGGGCGGCGCCGAGGACGAGGGGGTGCTCGACGCTGTAGCGCGCCGACTTGTGCTGGACCACCGTGAGCGCCCGCGCGACGTCGTCCTGCGCGCTCCACGGCAGCACCTGGGAGCGCACGTCGAGGTACTGGCCCACGGCCACCTCGGTCGTCATGAGGTCCCACGTGGCGCGCGCCCGCACGGAGGCGTCGTCGCCGACGAGCCGCCGCGCGAGGTCCATCTCGACCGAGGAGACCGACAGGAGCAGGTCGCCCAGGAGGATGGCGCCGGCGGCCCCGTGACGGTCGGGGTCCCCCAGCCAGCCGTTCGCGGTGTGCTCGGCCGCCATCCGCCGGTGCACGGCCGGGAGGCCGCGGCGGGTCAGTGACCCGTCCATGAGGTCGTCGTGGGCGAGCGCGGCGCCCTGGAACAGCTCGAGGGCGCTGCCGGCGAGGACGGGCGCCGACCCGGCGGTGACCGGGCTGTCGGTGAACGCCGTCCAGCCGGCGGTGCAGAACGCTGCCCGCAGCCGCTTGCCCCCGCCGAGCAGGGTCTGACCGGCGGACAGCAGCTCCTCCACCCCCTCGAGCGACGTGAAGGGGCGGGTGTGCTCGCGCAGGGCGGTGGCGACACGGTCGGTCACGAGCGTGGCCAGGCCGGCGGTGAGTGCTGCCATGCGGGCAGCCTACGGCGGCGGGCCGGTGCTCCCCAGACGAGCGACGTGGCGGGCCGCTCCACAGCGGGCGCCCGCGCCGCGGCGACGGAGGCCGGTACCGGTGTGCCATGGGCCCATGGACACGACGACCATCACGATCTCCGGGCCCGAGGACATCGTGGCCTACCTGCCCTACCGGCTCGGCTTCCGGCCGCGGGACTCGGTGGTGCTGCTCGCGATGTGCGGTGAGCGCAACCGCCTCGGCCTGGTCACGCGGGCTGACCTCGCCGACATCGGCCACCCCCGGGTGGGTCCGGCACTGCTGCGGGACGTCTCCCGACTCATGGAGGAGGAGGGCGCCCACGACGTCTTCGTCGTCCTCTACAGCGACCTGCCCCGCGGTCGCCTCGCCGCCGACCCGCTGGTCCGCGGCGCCATCGAGCACCTGCGCACCCTCACCTCGTGGGCCGACCCGCCCGGCCCCTGGGTGGTGGGCGCCGGCACCTACGGCTGCTGGGGGACGGGGAAGGAGTGCGCACCGGCCGACCGTGACGTCGCCGAGCTCGACGAGCGGCCCGTCGTCGCCACTCTCGTCCTCCACGGGCTCGCGCTCGTCCCCGCCCGCGAGGACCTCGCCGTGGCTCGCACGACCGACGCCGAACGGCGCCGCGGCGCCACGCGCGCCGTCCGGGAGGGGCGCCGCCGGCTCTCCGAGCTGCGCGCCCGCAGCGGTGGGGGAGCCGCCCTGCCCGGTGCCGCCTTCGGCCTCCCTCGCGCGGCGCCCGCCGTCGACCAGCGCGAGATGGTCGAGTGGCGTGAGGAGGAGCGACGCCGCTGGGAGCGGCTGGTCGCCCTCGCCGTGCGCGGTGCGGTGCTGCCCGCGAGCGAGCTGGGGCTGCTCGCCGCAGCCCTCGAGGACAACACCGTGCGCGACAGCGTGCTGTGCTCGGTGGTCCACCCGTTGTCCGGCCGGGTGCTCGACCGGGCACGCACCGAGGAGATCCTCGACCTCGCCATGCTGCCCGGTGGGCCGCCGCCGGACCAGGACCGCGTGGAGCCGGCCGCCGCCGTGCTGCGGGCGCTCGCGGCGTGCGTGCCACGCCGCTCCGGGGCCCTGGCGCTCGGGCTGCTCGCCTGGATCGCCTGGTGGTGCGCCGACGGCGCGCGCGCCGACGTCCTCGCCCAGCAGGCGCTGCGGGCACGTCCTGGGACGCGCCTGGCCGAGCTCGTCGACCAGGCCCTCGCCGCCCGCCTGCCGCCCGGGTGGGTACGAACCGCTCCCGACGGTCCGGCGGCCCCGAGCGCGCCGATCCGGTAGCGTCAGCGCACACACGGAGCAGGCCCAGGACGTCCCGGCGGTGAGCCGGAGGATGGAGTGCTGAATGACGGTCGTCGTGGGCTACCTCGCAACCCCGGAGGGCGAGGCGGCGCTGGAGACCGGCGTGGCGGAGGCCCGCCGACGGGACGCGCGCGTCGTCGTCGTCATCTCCCGCCGTTCCCGGCAGGAGCAGCACGCCGACGTCGACGCCGAGCTCGACGCCCTGCGAGACCGTCTCGACGACGCCGAGGTCGCCTACGACGTGCGCCAGCTCGGTCGCGGCAACGACGTCGCCTCCGACCTCGTGGAGACCGCCGAGGAGACGGGCGCGGAGCTCATCGTCATCGGGCTGCGACGGCGCTCGCCGGTGGGCAAGCTCATCCTCGGCTCCAACGCCCAGCGCATCCTCCTCGACGCGCCGTGCCCGGTGCTCGCGGTCAAGCCTCCCTCGACGGAGCGCCGCTCCTACTGATTTCCACCAGCGGCGAGGGAATGCCGGGGCCCCACCCGGCGTTGTGACGGGTGGCTGCTGACGAAGTGCCGGGCGCGTGGACCATCCGCGGACGGCCATCGCGAGTTATAATTGTAGGCAGCGCACCGGCCAGCAGCCGGAACCCCATTCCCCTCCGAAAGGCTTTCTGTGTCGTCGCACGCCCAGAGCACCTCCAGCAGCCGCACGCATGCCGCGCGTACCTCTGCCGGCAGTACCACCGCGTCGGTCGAGGAGACGTCGACGAAGACCCGGGCCAAGGCGCCCGCGAAGTCGACCACGGCCAAGAAGCCCGCGGCGAAGAAGGAGACCAGTACGGCTACCAAGCGCACCGCCACGAAGACCACGACCGCCAAGAAGGCTGCCCTCAAGGCCGTCCCTGACGTCGAGGAGACCGAGGCGACCAGCGAGGAGGCGGCCGAGACCGCCGCCGCGCCGGAGCCCGAGGCCACCACCACCACCACCTCCGGCAAGGAGTCCGGTTTCGTCGTCTCCGACAACGACGACGACGACGCTCCTGTCCAGCAGGTCGTCACCGCGGGTGCCACGGCCGACCCGGTCAAGGACTACCTCAAGCAGATCGGCAAGGTCGCCCTCCTCAACGCCGAGCAGGAGGTCGAGCTCGCCAAGCGCATCGAGGCCGGCCTGTTCGCCGAGGACAAGCTCGCCAGCGAGGACGTCTCCGGCAAGCTCAAGCGCGAGCTCGAGTGGATCGCCAACGACGGCCGCCTGGCCAAGAACCACCTCCTCGAGGCCAACCTGCGCCTCGTCGTCTCGCTCGCCAAGCGCTACACCGGGCGCGGCATGCTCTTCCTGGACCTCATCCAGGAGGGCAACCTCGGCCTCATCCGCGCGGTGGAGAAGTTCGACTACACCAAGGGCTACAAGTTCTCGACGTACGCCACCTGGTGGATCCGTCAGGCGATCACCCGCGCCATGGCCGACCAGGCCCGCACCATCCGCATCCCGGTGCACATGGTCGAGGTCATCAACAAGCTCGCCCGTGTCCAGCGCCAGATGCTCCAGGACCTGGGCCGCGAGCCCACCCCGGAGGAGCTGGCCAAGGAGCTGGACATGACGCCCGAGAAGGTCGTCGAGGTCCAGAAGTACGGTCGCGAGCCGATCTCCCTGCACACGCCGCTCGGTGAGGACGGTGACAGCGAGTTCGGTGACCTCATCGAGGACTCCGAGGCCGTCGTCCCGGCCGACGCCGTGAGCTTCACCCTCCTCCAGGAGCAGCTCCACCAGGTCCTCGACACGCTCTCCGAGCGCGAGGCGGGCGTCGTGTCCATGCGCTTCGGCCTCACCGACGGTCAGCCGAAGACCCTCGATGAGATCGGCAAGGTCTACGGCGTGACGCGTGAGCGCATCCGTCAGATCGAGAGCAAGACGATGTCCAAGCTCCGTCACCCCAGCCGCTCCCAGGTGCTGCGCGACTACCTGGACTGAGCCGTACCAGTGAGAAGGGCCCGCACCGTGAGGTGCGGGCCCTTCTCAGTCCTGGGCTCAGCCGCCCGCGGTCTGCCTGTCGGCGTTGGCGTGGATGGCGTCGCGCACGTACTGCGCCAGGCCCGGCCGAAGGTCGTCGTAGGTCGCGGTGAACCGCGGGTCGCTCACGTACATGTCGCCGAGGTTCCGGTGGAACTCGGCCGAGAGGTCGTAGAAGCGCTCGTGGATCTGCAGGCGGGCCCGCTCCGCGGCGTCCATCGCCTCCTCGCTCGTCGGCGGGAGACCGGCCTCCATCGCGGCGACGAAGGCAGCGTTGACCGCGTCGGTCTCCGCCTTCACCTCCTCCCAGTCCGCCTTCGTGTACCGCGACGTGCGCTGCTGGGACTGGCGCCACGCCTCGGTGCCTCCCCAGCGCTCCTCCGCCTCGGCGGCGTACTCGTCGGTGAAGCCGTCCCCGAACAGCTCGCGCTGCTCCTCGCGCGTCAGGTCGATCCCCGTCATCTCTCTCTCCAGTGCTCGGTCGATGGCCGTGACGAGCTCGGCGAGCTCCTCCAGCCGGGACACGACCGCGGAGCGCTGCCGTCGCAGGTGCTCGAGCAGGGCCGGCTGCGTGCCGTCGTCGAGCAGCTGGGCGATCTCCTCCAGGGAGAAGTCCAGCCGCCGGTAGACGACGACGTGCTGCAGGCGGGTGACGTCCTGCTCGGTGTAGAGCCGGTAGCCCGCGTGGCTGCGGGCGCTCGGGCTCAGCAGGCCGATCGCGTCGTAGTGGTGCAACGTGCGCACCGTGACGCCGAAGCGCTCGGCCACCTGACCCACCGTCAGCACCGTGAGGACTCCCGTTCCGTCGGTCATGCCCTCCACCGTGCCGCCTGACGTCGCGTGAGGGTCAAGGGCGATTCTGCCGCCCTCCGGACGCCGCGTGAATTGCGACCGGGATGTGGCCGCGAGGCGGCCCGTATCGTCGCAGCCCCGACCCCGACCCCGGCACCGTGACGGCCGGCCGGCCGGGAGCCGGCCGGCGGTCCCCGGCCAGGACCCAGCCGCCACGGCCGGGCCGGGAGGACGAGCGGGGACCGTCGACACCGACCTCTACGATCGGGGCGTGACCAACCACACCACGAACGCGTCCCTGCCCCTGGGCCTGCGCCCCTCCGACGTCGTCACCGCGGCCGCGACCGGGCTGCTCACCCTGCCGGACCCGGCCCGCCGCACCCCGCTCTCCCGGTTCGCGCTGCGCACCGCAGTGGCCGGGACCACCGGCGCGGGCGTGTGGTGGGGCACGGGCGAGGACCCGGACCTCGCGGCGGAGCTGCCCACCCGCGTCGCCTTCACGGTCGGCGCGGCCGGTCTCGTGTACGGGGCCGCCGAGCTCGGAGAGACCCTGGACCGGGCGCTGCAGCGACGGCTCGTGCGGATGGGGCTGCGCCGCCCGCGGCTGGTGATGGCACTGACGGGTGTCGGGGTCTCGCTCGCGATGTCGCTCCTCGAACGGCGCGAGGCCGACGTCACGGCGGACGACGACGCCCCCGAGGGGCCCACCCTGCGTCCCCTCCCGGAGCACGTGCGGGAGCTCGTGGACGCGATCCTCGCGCACACCGAGGACCACGACTCCCTGCGCCTGCGTGCCCAGCTCGCGCGGGCGAGCGAGGAGGTGTGGGGTGAGCCCGAGGGTGCGCCACGCATGGTGGAGCTCGCCGTGCCGCAGGACGTCCCGCTCGCGGTGCCGCGCTCCTTCACCTTCCCGGTCAGCGCCCGCTTCAGCTCGGCCCGCGGCGTGCCGTGCACGGTCCAGATCCTCGTGAGCGGGGGCCGGCTGGCAGCCGCCGTCGTGGACGTGGACGACGAGGCGTGGGAGGTCCTCGCCGAGGACTGGGACCCGGCCGACGGTGACCCCGACCCGCTGGCGGACGTGACGTTCCCGCGGGCCCAGGACGTCACCCTGGTGGCCGAGTCGCGCGGCTAGGGCTCACACGTCCTTGCCGTAGGCCAGCGACCGGCGCGACTCCCGGTAGCCGAGGGCGGTGTACAGGTCCAGGGCACGGTTGGGGTTCTCGACGTCCACGCCGAGATCGGCGCACTCGATGCCGTCCTCCCGCAGTGCCCGCATGGTCGCCGCCAGCAGGGCGGTGGCCACGCCCGCGCGCCGCCACGGCCGCCGCACCCCCAGCAGGTCGGTCCATCCTGCCGAGTAGCCCTGAGCCGCCCAGTCCTGCTCGTAGGCGGAGGTGAGGCTGTAGCCGGCCACCTCCTCGCCGTCGAGCACGACGAAGCTCCACGCGGGACGGAAGTAGCGCCCGCCCACACTCTGGCGCTCCCAGTTCTCGCGGTCCCGGGGCTCGCTGCCCCAGTGGTCGGCGAAGGCCTCGTTGTGCGCCAGCCGGACCGCCTCGCTCAGGGACGCCTCGTAGGGCACGAGCTGCAGTCCCTCCCGCAGCGACGGCGCAGGGATGCCGACGTCGAGGGGGCGGGTGAGCTCGAGGTAGACCCGCAGCCGCCGGAAGCCCGCCCGGTCCAGCAGGCTCTCCGTGGCGGTGAGCCCGTCGTCGACGTTGACGAGCACCCGTCCGGGGCCGGTGGGCCGCGCGGCGGCGATCTTCTCCCGCCCCAGACGCTCCTGCCAGGCCAGCAGCTCCCGGCCGATGCCGCGGCCGCGCCACTGCGGGTGCACGCCGCCCCAGCAGAAGGCGCGCACGGTGCGCACGTCACCCGGGAGCACCTGGACGTGCCCGAAGGCGCGGGGGACGCCGTCGTCGTCGATCCCGATGGTGCTGTCGCGGACCGGGTCCTTCCACGAGCCGTCGAGCAGCTCGTCGTGGAGGTCCTCGGCGGTGTAGCGCTCGGCAGGGTCGTCGGCGGCCTCGATCGCCCGGACGAGCCCGTGCCAGTTTGGGACGTCCTGCGCGGTGATGGGCCGCCAGCGCAGGCCGGCGACGGGGGCGGGTGAGCTGCTCATGCCGCGGAGGCTACGGGCCCGGTCCCCGGCCCGTCACCGGAAATAGCGGAAAGCGCCGGCACCCCTGAGGGAGCCGGCGCTTCCGGTCGGTCGTGAAGGACGCGTCAGTGGGCGTTGTCCTCGGTGAGACGGTGCGTCTCGTCCTGGATCGCCGTCGCGACCCCTTCGAGCGCCTCGGCGTGCTTGCGTGCGTGGTGCGCGCAGAAGAGCAGCTCCCCTACGGGCAGTCCCACACGCACGTACGCCTGGGCGCCGCAGCGGTCACAGCGGTCCTGTGCGGTCAGCGGGGCGGTCATCGTTGCGTTCACACCTGCATACAACCACGACGGCGCGGGAAACTTCCCCGGGACGGGGCCCCGTTCGCTGGCAGCGGACCGGGTGGCGCGGGCTGGTGACACGGGTCACGACGACGGCGCCCCCCCGTCGCTCCCCGTCACCTCCCCGCGGGGCAACCTTCCGCACGTCCGCGGGTCAGTCCGCGGAAGCGGGGGAAGTCCTTCGTATGATCGCCTGGTGCCTCCCAAGTCGACCGCCTCGCCCGCGCAGTACACCGCCCGCCACCTCTCCGTGCTCGAGGGGCTGGAGGCGGTCCGCAAGCGCCCGGGCATGTACATCGGCTCGACGGACTCCCGCGGCCTCATGCACTGCCTGTGGGAGGTCATCGACAACGCGGTCGACGAGGCCCTCGAGGGCCACGGCGACGCGATCGACGTCGTCCTCCACCCCGACGGCTCCGTGGAGGTCCGCGACAACGGTCGCGGCATCCCGGTCGACACGGTCGACTCAGTCGGGCTGAGCGGCGTGGAGGTCGTCTTCACCAAGCTGCACGCCGGCGGCAAGTTCGGTGGCAGCTCCTACGCCGCCTCGGGCGGCCTGCACGGCGTCGGCGCCTCCGTCGTCAACGCCCTGTCCGCGCGGTTGGACGTCGAGGTCGACCGCGGCGGCAAGACCTACCGGATGACCTTCCACCGCGGCGAGCCCGGCACCTACGACGACCGCGCCGGCGCCGGCCCCGACGCGCCCTTCGCGCCCTTCACCGACGCGAGCGAGCTCGCCGTCGTGGGCAAGACACCCCGCAGCCGCACCGGAACCCGCGTGCGCTACTGGGCCGATCCACAGATCTTCCCCTCCACCTCCCAGTTCTCCTACGACGAGCTCGTCACGCGCGCCCGCCAGACGACCTTCCTCGTCCCCGGGCTGACGATCACGGTGCGCGACGAGCGGCGGCTGCCCGGCACGCCCGGTGCGGACGGCCCGGTCGAGGAGGTGTTCCGGCACGACGGCGGCGTCGTAGACTTCGCCGAGTTCCTCGCCACCGACCCGGCCGTCTCGGACATCTGGCACCTCACCGGCAGCGGGACCTTCACCGAGACCGTCCAGCAGCTCGACGCCTCCGGCCACCTGCGTCCCCAGGAGGTCGAGCGCACCTGCGAGGTCGACATCGCGCTGCGGTGGGGGCAGGGCTACGAGACCGCGGCCCGCTCCTTCGTCAACATCATCGCCACCCCCAAGGGCGGCAGCCACCTCACCGGCTTCGAGCAGGGGCTCGTGCGCACCGTTCGCAAGCAGATCGAGGCGAACTCCCGGCGTCTCAAGGTCACCGCCAAGGATCCGAAGATCGAGAAGGACGACGTCCTCGCCGGCCTCACCGCCGTCGTCACCGTCCGCCTGCCCGAGCCGCAGTTCGAGGGCCAGACCAAGGAGATCCTCGGGACCGCGCCGGTGCGCGGCATCGTCGCGAGCGTCGTCGACAAGCAGCTCACCGAGATCCTCACCTCCTCCAAGCGCCACGAGAAGGCGCAGGCCGCCGCGGTCCTGGAGAAGGTCGTGGGGGAGATGCGGGCGCGAGTCCAGGCACGGCTGACGAAGGAGATCTCGCGCCGCAAGAACGCGCTCGAAAGCTCGCGGCTGCCCGCCAAGCTGGCGGACTGCCGCACCGACGACATCGAGCGCTCGGAGCTGTTCATCGTCGAGGGCGACAGCGCCCTGGGCACCGCCAAGCTCGCCCGCTCCAGCGACTTCCAGGCCCTCCTGCCGATCCGCGGGAAAATCCTCAACGTCCAGAAGGCCTCGCCCGCCGACATCCTGCGCAACGCCGAGGTCGCGTCGATCATCCAGGTCATCGGCGCCGGCTCCGGGCGCACCTTCGACCTCGACGCCGCCCGCTACGGCAAGGTCATCCTCATGACCGACGCCGACGTCGACGGCGCCCACATCCGCACCCTGCTCCTCACCCTGTTCTTCCGGTACATGCGCCCGCTCGTGGAGGCCGGCCGGGTTTTCGCGGCCGTGCCACCGCTGCACCGGGTGGAGGTCACCGGTTCGGGCGGCAAGAAGGGCGAGAAGATCTACACCTACTCCGAGGCGGAGCTCCACCAGCTGCTGCGCAAGCTCGAGCGCCAGGGCAAGCGCTACAAGGAGCCGATCCAGCGGTACAAGGGCCTGGGGGAGATGGACGCCGACCAGCTCGCCGAGACGACGATGGACCCTGCCCACCGCACGCTGCGACGGGTGAGCATGGCCGACGCCGAGGCGCTGGCCGAGGCCGAGCGGGTCTTCGAGCTCCTCATGGGCAACGACGTCGCCCCGCGCAAGGACTTCATCGTCGCCGGCGCCGCCCAGATCGACCGGGACCGCATCGACGCCTGAGGTGTCCCGTCCCGACCACCACCGCCGCGCACTCTAGGATTCCGACATGCCCGACACCCTTCCCGACCGCGCCGCCCCGCCGGCCCAGGCCACTCTGCCCGCCCCCCACCTCGGCCTCACCTGGCGGCCGCTGACGACCGACGACGTCGACCTCGTCCTCGCGCTCATCGAGCGCTGCGAGGCCGTCGACCAGCCCGTGCTGCGTACGGCGCGGGCGCAGGTGGAGGAGGTCCTCGGACGCCCGGGGACCGGCATGAAGGCCGACAGCCTGGGGGGCCTGGACAGCTCCGGCGAGCTGCGCGCCGCGGCCTTCGTCCACGCGCCGCTCGGTGATGAGACCCACGCCAGGGTGTTCATCAGCGCGTCGGTGGACCCGTCGTGGCGCGAGCGCGGCATCGGCCGCGCCCTGCTCACCTGGCAGGACGACCGCGCCCGCCAGGTGCTCGCCACGCTCGACCCCAGCCTTCCCGGCCGCATCGCCGCCTACGTCGACGAGGACCTCGAGGACCGCCGTCGCCTCTACGCCGCGGCCGGGTTCAGCCCCAAGCGCACGTTCCGCGAGATGCGGCTGCGGCTCACTGAGCCGCCGGTCGCCGTCGACGTCCCCGAGGGCTACGAGATCCGGCAGTGGAGCCCCGAGATCGACGACGCCGTCCGCGAGGCCCACAACGAGGCGTTCCGCGACCACTGGGGCTCCCAGCCCGTCGCGGAGTCCACCTGGGCTGCCTCGCACCGCTCGCTCGAGTCGGCCTGGAGCGTGGTCGCCGTCCACCTCGAGACCGGCGACGTCGCGGGCTACGCGCTGACGGCCCGCCACGAGCACCAGTGGCAGGCGCTGGGCCACACCGAGGGCTACACCGAGCTCCTCGGCGTGCTGCGCCCGCACCGCGGCTCGGGCGTGGCCCGTGCGCTGCTCTCCGCCGTCCTCACCGCGCTGTACCGCGACGGCATCGAGGTGGCGGCCCTCGACGTCGACATGGAGAACCCCTCGGGGGCGCACCGCTTCTACGAGCGCATGGGGTACGAGCCGCAGGGCGCCCGGATCCTCTACACGATCGAGGTGTGACGCGTCCCGCTCGGCGGTGCCGCCGGTAGGCCGCGACGCGGTGAGCACGTATCGTCGGACCATGCTCGAGGACTACGACGGCGCCACCCGCGCCCCGGCGCCCGGCGCGGGCGGGACCGGCGTCGAGCTGCCGCAGGGGCACGGCCTGCGGTGGCAGTGGCTGACCGTGGAGAGCAACGCCGCGCTCGTCGAGCTCCTCGCCCGCATCGAGGAGCACGACGACCCGCCCTACCGGACCACCCTCGAGGAGTCCGCGGAGACCTTCGTCGCGGTGGGCGCGGACGCCGGCAACGCCAAGGTCATCGGCATCGACGCCGACGGCGTGCCCCGCGCCTACGCGATCGTGCGGGTGCGCCCCACGGCCGGCACCTACCGGGCCCTGTGCGACGGCGGGGTCGACCCGGCGTGGCGCAGCCACGGCATCGGCGCGACCCTGCTGGGCTGGCAGCTGCGCGCCGCCCGCACCATCCTCGACGCCGCCGGGCAGGACAACGCCCTGGCCGTCGTCCACGTCGAGGACAACATGACCCATGCCCAGACGATGCTGCGCCTGGCAGGCTTCGTGCCCACCCGCTGGTACACCGAGATGCGCCGGGACCTCGCGCTGCCGCTGCCCGAGGTCCAGCCCAAGGGCAAGGTGACCATCGAGCCGTGGGACCCGGCCCTGGACGACGCCGTGCGCCGCGCACACAACGACGCCTTCAAGGACCAGTGGGGCGGGGAGCAGCACACCGCCGAGACCTGGCTCCAGGGCCGGACGTACTTCGCGCCGCAGTGGAGCTTCATCGCCCTGGACCGCACGAGTGACCGTGCCCGCGTGGCCGGCTACCTCATGTCCGGGCGCTACGAGGGCGACTGGGAGGCGCAGGGCTGGACCGAGGGCTACACCGAGATCCTCGGCGTCCGCGAGGAGTGGCGCGGGATGCGGGTGGCCACGGCGCTCCTCGTCACCGCGATGCGCGCCTACGCTGCCGACGGCATGGAGTACGCGGGCCTCGGCGTCGACTCGCCCGCCCCCGACGGCGACTTCGGACTGTTCGGCCAGCTCGGCTACGAGCCCACCCGCCACTCCCTGATGTTCACCCGCGCAGTCTGATCCAGCCCGGCCGCGGCCCGGTCCCCTCCCTCGCCGACAGCTGAGTTGTTACCAGCCCGTCGCGCCGACAGACCACGTCCCGCCGACCGCGCCCGGCGCGCCGACAGCTGAGTTGTTACCAGTCCGTCGCGCGCCGACTGAGCCCGTCGCGCGCCGACAGCTGAGTTGTTACCAGCCCGTCGCGCGCCGACAGCGCCCGTCGCGCCGACAGCTGAGTTGTTACCAGCCCGTCGAGTCCGCGGGGGCGGGGGCGGCCGCGTCGCGGCCGTAGGCTGGCGAGCGCGCACCGACTTCCGTCGGCCCCGTTCTCATCAGCCGACAGCTGGATCTGCGCTCCCGCGCCGTCACGCCGACCGGGCACCTGCGACCGTCGGCGGTCCCGCTCCCCGCCGTTCCCGACTGGGCCACGACCGACGAGCCGACGCCGACGGGTGTGTCGGAACCGGTGCCCGTCGGTTGAGCGGCGAGGCGACGCGCGGAAACGCGGCTGTCGGCGGATTCCGGTTGTCGATGACACGTAACAACTCAGCTGTCGGCGCACGCACGCGTGACACTCGGCTGTCGGCGCGAGTAACAACTCAGCTGTCGGCGCACACGTGACTGCTCGGCTGTCGGTGCGAGTAACAACTCGGCTGTCGGCGCGAGTAACAACTCAGCTGTCGGCGCACATGTGACTGCTCGGCTGTCGGCGGATTCTGGCTGTCGATGACACGTAACAACTCAGCTGTCGGCGCGAGTAACAACTCAGCTGTCGGCGATGGGGGAGGATCCGCTGTTGGCGCGGGGGAGGGCTCGGCTGGCGGGGCTGGGCGAGAGCTCCGCTGTGGGCGAGAGGTGGGCTGTGGGCGGGTGAGCGGGGTCAGCCGATGGCGGCGACCGGGGCGGGGAGGGGGCGGCCGGAGCCGTCGCGGCGCTCGTCGACCTCGGGCAGGTCGACCGGCTGCCCGCCCGAGCCCACCGCGCGGATCGGCTCGAGACCGACCCACGCCGTCGTCAGAGCGTCCTCACCGCGCAGGAAGCGCTGCGCGCGGACGCCGCCGGTGGCGCGGCCCTTCCCGGGGAAGCGGTCGAACGGCGTGACCTTCGCGCTTCCCGGCACCGTGCCCGGCAGCGCCGTGGAGGACCCGGCGACGGTGACGACGAGGCTGCGGGAGACGTCGTCGGGGTGGACGACGCCAAAACCGACGACGCGCGCGTCCTCGGGCATCTTGATCCCGGCCATGCCGCCCGCGCCGCGCCCCTGGGGGCGCACGGCGGAGGCGGCGAAGTGGAGCAGGTGCGCCTCGGTCGTCACGAGGACGAGGCGGTGCTCGTCGGGCGCGTGCGCGGCCCCGACGACGGCGTCGCCCGGCTTGAGGGAGACGACTTCCCACGCGTCGCCCTTGCCGGGGCGGTCGGTGGGGCTGACACGCTTGACCGTGCCACCGGCGGTGGCCAGGGCGAGGGGCGGGGCGTCGTCGTCCAGGCGGGTCAGGCCCACCACCCGCTCACCGGGCTCGAGCTGGAGGAGCTCGCCGATGGGGGCGCCGCCGGAGAGGCCCGGCGCGGAGTCGGTGGGCGGCAGCGCGGGGGCGTCGAGGACCGACAGCCGCACGCACCGGCCGCTGCTCAGCACGACCCCGACGTCGCCGCGGGTGCGGGCGGGCACGGCGGAGGCGATGGCGTCGTGGGCCACGCGCGGACCCAGGCGCGGGGGCTCCTGCGCGCTGCGGGCGAGCAGCCCCGTGCCGGACAGCGCGACCCAGCAGGGCTCGTCGGGGATCTCGAGCGGCACGCTCGTCCCGGTGCGGCGCGCGGAGGCGGCGGAACCGGTGGCCGGGCCGCCGGCATGCTCGAGGAGCACCGTGCGACGCGGGGTGCCGTGCGTGGCGGCGACCTCGGCGAGCTCGTCGCTGACGACCGTCCGCAGGAGCGCCTCGTCGGCGAGGATCGCGCGCAGCTCCTCGATCTCGCGGGCCAGCGCGTCACGCTCGGCCTCGAGCTCGAGGCGGGAGAACTTCGTCAGGCGGCGCAGGCGCAGCGCGAGGATGTAGTCGGCCTGCGGCTCGGACAGGTCGAACACCATCATGAGCCGCTCGCGGGCGGCGTCGGCGTCGTCGGAGGAGCGGATGACGGCGATGACCTCGTCGATGTCCGCGATCGCGACGAGCAGGCCGGCCACGAGGTGGGCGCGCTCGATGCGCTTGGCGAGCCGGTGCTCGGTGCGGCGGCGCACCACCTGCAGGCGGTGCTGGACGTAGACCGACAGCAGCTCGCGCAGGCCCAGGGTCTGCGGCTGCCCGTCCACGAGCGCGACGTTGTTGATGCCGAAGGAGTCCTCCATCGGCGTGAAGCGGTAGAGCTGCTCGAGGACGGCCTCGGGGTTGAAGGCGTTCTTGATCTCGATGACCAGCCGCAGCCCGTGCGCGCGGTCGGTGTAGTCGGCGACGTCCGAGATGCCCTGGAGCTTCTTGGCGTCCACCGCCTCCTTGATCTTCTCGATGACCCGCTCCGGGCCCACCTGGTAGGGCAGCTCGGTGACGACGATGGCCTTGCGGCGCGCAGTGACGTTCTCCAGGTGCGTGGTCGCGCGGGTGCGGAAGGACCCGCGACCGGTCGCGTAGGCGTCCCGGATCCCGTCCAGGCCGACGATCTTGCCGCCCGAGGGCAGGTCCGGTCCCGGCACGAAGCGCATGAGCTCCTCGAGCGTCGCGTCCGGCTGGGCGATGAGGTGGCGCGCGGCGGCGACGACCTCGACGAGGTTGTGCGGCGGCATGTTCGTGGCCATGCCGACGGCGATGCCCGAGGCGCCGTTGACGAGCAGGTTCGGCATCGCGGCCGGCAGCACCGAGGGCTGGGTGAGCTGGTTGTCGTAGTTGGGGACGAAGTCGACGACGTCCTCGTCCAGCCCCGCGGTCATGAGCAGCGCCGCCGGGGTGAGGCGCGCCTCGGTGTACCGCGGTGCCGCCGGGCCGTCGTCGAGGGACCCGAAGTTGCCGTGCCCGTCGACGAGCGGCACCCGCAGCGAGAACGCCTGCGCCAGGCGGACGAGCGCGTCGTAGATCGCGGTGTCACCGTGGGGGTGGAGCTTGCCCATGACCTCACCGACGACGCGCGCCGACTTCACGTGCCCGCGGTCCGGACGCAGCCCCATGTCGTCCATCTGGAAGAGGATCCGCCGCTGCACGGGCTTGAGCCCGTCCCGCGCGTCGGGCAGCGCGCGGGAGTAGATCACCGAGTAGGCGTACTCGAGGAAGGAGCCCTGCATCTCGCTGGAGACGTCGATGTCGACGACTCGCGACGGCACGGGCGGCGGAGGGGTGCTGCGGCGTGGCATGGGGCCATTGTCCCCGACACGGGCGCCGGTCGGCGCAGCCTGCCCGCCGTGTCCGGGCTCCACCAGAGCCAGACCGGTAGGTTGGGAGGATGAGCGAGGAGGCGCCCCCGTACCCCGCGCACTGGGAGGCCGACGTCGTGCTGCGCGACGGCATCCCGATGCACATCCGCCCGATCCGGCCCGAGGACGCACCGGCGCTGCAGGCCATGCACCAGCGGCAGTCGCCGCTGTCGCAGTACTACCGCTTCTTCGCCCCGATGGAGCGGCTCAGCGAGCGCGACCTGCACCGCTTCACGCACGTGGACCACGACGACCGCGTCGCCCTCGTCCTCACGAGCGGGCAGGACATCCTCGCCGTCGGCCGCTACGACCGGGTGGACCACGACCTCGCCGAGGTGGCCTTCTACGTCGCCGACTCCGAGCACGGCCGCGGCCTCGGGTCCGTGCTCCTCGAGCACCTCGCCGCCGCGGGACGCGAGCGGGGGGTCGTGCGATTCACCGCCGAGGTGCTGCCCGCCAACGCCCGCATGATCCGCGTCTTCCGTGACGCCGGCTACGACGTCCAGCAGGAGCTGGACGACGGCGTGCTGCGCGTGCAGTTCCACATCGAGGAGACCGGCCGCTCGTGGGGCGTCATGGCCGAGCGTGAGCAGCGCGCGGAGTCGCTGAGCATGCGCACGCTCATGGCGGCCGGCTCGGTCGTCGTCGCCGGGCTGGGCGGTCCGGAGCAGGTCTACGCCGAGCGTGCCGCCGTCACCGTCCGCGAGGGCAGCTTCACCGGCCAGGTCCACCTCGTCGGCCTGCCCGACGGCGTGACGGCGGGGCACGCGTCCCTCGCCGCGCTCGCCGAGCGCCTCCGCACGACGGAGGCTCCCGCCCCGGACCTCGCGGTGGTCGCGGGGGACCCGGACGCCGTCGTCGCCGCGGTACCCGAGCTCGCGGCGCTGGGGGTGCACGCCGTCGTCGTCCTGTCCGGCGGCTTCGCCGAGGGCGACGAGGCGGGGCGCCAACGGCAGGAGGAGCTGGCCCGCCGCACCCGCGCGGCCGGGATGCGGCTCCTCGGGCCGGCGTCCTACGGCGTCGTCGCCACCGGTCCCGCGGGGCGGCTGGACGCCACGGTCCGCCACGGCATCGGGCAGGGCGGCCTCGCCCTGTTCTGCCAGTCCGCCGCCGCGGGCAGCGCCCTCCTCGCCGCGGTGCAGCGTCGCGGCATCGGGCTGCGCAGCTTCGTCTCCGCCGGCAACCGCGCGGACGTGTCCGGCAACGACACGATGCAGGCCTGGCAGGACGACCCCGGCATCACCGCCGCCGTCGTCAACCTCGAGTCGATCGGCAACCCGCGCAAGTTCTCACGGATCGCGCGGCGGCTCGGCGCCACCGTCCCGCTCATCACCGTGCTCAGCGGGCAGACGGGCCAGCAGGTGCCGCCCGGGCACGCGGTGCGCACCACGCGCGAGCCACAGCGGGTGCTCGCCCAGATGCTCGACCAGGCAGGGGTGCTCCGCACGCGCAGCACCCAGGAGATGCTCGACCTCGCCCAGCTGCTCGTCTCCCAGCCGCTGCCCCGCGGGCCGCGCACGGCCGTGCTGAGCAACTCCGGCGCGCTGACGAGCGCGATCGCCGGCGCGGCGCGCGGCCACGGCCTGCAGCCGGTGCACGCCGGTGCCCTGCACGCCCTCGCCACGGGGGAGGACTACGCCCGTGAGCTCGCGCGACTGCGGGCAGATGACTCGTGGGACGCGCTCGTCGTCGCGCACGTGCCGCCCCTGGGCGACGGCGACGCCGGCGTGTGGCAGGCCGTCGCGTCGGCGGCGGCGGGGGAGGGGCGGCCCGTCCTCGCGGCCGTCCGGGGGCTGCTCGGCCTCACCGACGAGCTCACCAGTGACGGACGCACCGTGCCCGCCTTCGCCACCACGGCCGACGCCGTCGGCGGCCTCGCCGGCGCCGTCGCCCACGCCCGGTGGCGTGAGGCGGACCGTGGTGAGCTCGTCGACCCCAGCGGGATCGCTCCCGCACGCGCCCGGGAGCTGCTCGCCCCGGCGCTGCGCGGGCTCGGGCCCGGTGAGGTCACGCGGCTCGCGCCCGACGCCGTCGCCGAGCTCCTCGCCTGCTACGGCCTCAGCCTCGTCCCCTCGCGCACCGCGCGGACCGCCGAGGAGGCCGTCGCGGCGGCCCACGACCTCGGGTGGCCGGTGGCGCTCAAGACCCGCGACGAGGTGCTGCGCCACCGTGCCGACCTCGGCGGCGTGCGCCTGGACCTGCGCACCGCCGAGGAGCTCACCGCCGCGATGGCCGCGATGACCCACGACCTCGAGGCCGTGGGCCGCCCCGGCCTCGGCGTCGAGGTCCAGGCCATGGCCCCGCCCGGCGTCGCCTGCGTCGTGCGCGGCACCGAGGACGACCTCTACGGGCCGGTCGTGTCCTTCGGGCTCGGCGGGGACGCCGTCGAGCTCCTCGACGACGTCTCCTACCGCATCCCGCCGCTCACCGACGTCGACGTCGCCCAGATGGTCCGCGCGGCCAAGGCCTCCCCCCGGCTCTTCGGCCACCGCGGCCTTCCGGTCATGGACGTCAAGGCCCTGGAGAACGTCATCGCGCGTGTCTCCGTGCTCGTCGACGACCTGCCGGAGGTGCGTCAGATCCTCCTCAACCCCGTGCTCGTCGGGCGCCGCGGTGCGGCCCTCCTCAGCGCCGTCGTCGAGGTCGCCCCACCCGGGCGCACCGACAGCGGACGACGCGTCCTGCCCGGGGTGGGCGCAAGTGGTGTCAAGATGGAGCCGTGGATCGCCGCAACGTGACGAACGACCTGCAGTCCCGCCTCCGAGCAGACCTGGACCGCGCCGGCTACTACCCGCGGCTCGTCCAGGGTGTGCTCGACATCGCGCTCGCCGGCGAGGAGGTCCGGGCCTACCTCGTGCACCCCGAGACCACCTTCGACTCCCGGGAGGTGCGCCGTCACCTCACCGCCCTCGCCCTGACGCCCACCCGACTGGTCATGGCGCACGTCGACGACGTCCCCGGCAACGAGGTCCCCTCGGCCGCCGCCACCACCGAGGCGGTGCCGATCTCCCGCATCGCCTCCGTCGCCCTCACCCACGGCGTGAGCGACCCGGCCGGCACCCACGGTGGGCTGCGCTCGGACGACCTCACCATCGCCGTGACGTGGGGCGGTGCCCAGCAGGTCGACCTCGCGCCGGCCGGCTGCAGCGACCCCGACTGCGAGGCCGACCACGGCTACACCGGGCTGCTCACCCCGGAGGACGTCGTCGTCCGGGTGAGCGCCCAGGCGGAGGGCTCCGAGGCGCTCGAGCAGGCCCTGGCCTTCGCCCGCGCCCTCTCCGCCGCGACGGTGTCGTCGACGTGACCGAGCTGCCCCCCGACCTGCGCCTGCCCGACTACGACGGCGCGGGGCTGCGCGCCGTGCTGCCCGCCGCCCTCGACGCCGTCGGCGCCCCGACGACGAGCGCCGGCCGCAGCTCGGCGGACGACCGCGAGGCCCTCGGCCTGCCCGAGGCCCGCAAGGTGTGCGTCGTCCTCGTCGACGGCCTGGGCGCCCACATGCTCGCCGAGCGGGGAGGGCACGCCCCCTTCCTGCGCCGGTACCTGGCCGACGGGCTCACCCTCACGAGCGGCTACCCCTCGACGACGGCGGCGAGCCTCACGATGTTCGGCACCGGCTGCCCGCCGGGCCAGACGGGCATGCTCGGCTACACGGTCCGCAACGACGCCGACGGCTCCCTCCTCAACCTCATCAGCTGGGAGGACGCGACCGTCTCCCCCCGGCAGTGGCAGCCCGAGCCCACGCTCGTGGAGCAGCTCGGCACCGAGTCGTGGGGACGGCGCGTGGCGAGCGTCGGCCCGGCGCGCTTCGTCGGCTCCGGGCTCACCGAGGCCGCGCTGCGCGGCCCGCGGTTCGTCGCCGCCGACTCCATGGCCGACCGGGTCGACGCGACCTGCTCGCTGCTGCGCACCCGCGGCACCGACCTCGTCTACCTCTACTGGGGCGACGTCGACAAGATGGGCCACCACCACGGCTGGGGCTCCTGGCAGTGGGGCGAGGCCGTCGAGCTCGTCGACGCGGAGATCTCCCGGCTCGCCCGCCAGCTGCCCAAGGGCACCCTGCTGCTCGTGACCGCCGACCACGGCATGGTCGACCTCGGTCCCGACTCGCGCATCGACGTCGCGACCACCCCGGAGCTCGACCGCGACGTCGCGCTCATCGCGGGGGAGCCGCGCGCCGTCCACGTCCACACCCGGCCGGGGACCGCCCCGGACGTCGCTCGCCGCTGGCGCGACGTGCTGGGGGACAGCGCCTGGGTGCTGCTGCGCGAGGAGGCGGAGGAGATCGGCCTGTTCGGCCCGCTGAGCCAGCGCCACCGCACGACCGTGGGCGACGTCGTCGTCGCGACCCGGGGGCGGCGTGCCGTCGTCGACTCGCGCACGCAGACGCCGTCGTCGATCGCGCTCATCGGGGTGCACGGCTCGCTCACGCCCGCCGAGCTGGAGATCCCGCTCGTGCGGGTGGTGGTGTGAGGTGGCCGAGCTCGCCTTCTTCGCCGGGACGATGGACTCCGGCAAGTCCACCCTCGCCCTGCAGATCGACCACAACTACCGCCGCCGCGGGCTGACCGGACTCATCTTCAGCCGCAACGACCGGGCCGGGAGCGGGGTGCTGTCCTCCCGGCTCGGCCTCGCCGTGGCCGCCGTCGAGGCCGACGACGCGACGAACTTCTGGCAGGAGGTCGTCACCCGGCGTACCCACGGGGAGCGCGTGGACTACCTCGTGTGCGACGAGGCGCAGTTCTACAGCGTCGCCCAGGTCGAGCAGCTCGCCCGGCTCGTCGACGACATGGGCGTGGACGTCTTCGCCTTCGGGATCACCACCGACTTCCGCACCCGGCTCTTCCCCGGTTCCGCGCGGCTGCTCGAGCTCGCCGACCGCGTCGAGCAGCTCCAGGTGCAGTCGCTGTGCTGGTGCGGGCGCCGCGCGACGCACAACGCCCGCACCGTGGACGGGCGGATGGTGACCGAGGGTGAGCAGGTCGTCGTCGGGGACACCGAGGCGGAGCCCGAGCCGGCCGGCGGCGTGGGCTACGAGGTGCTGTGCCGCCGCCACCACGTGCGCCGCGAGACCGCCGCCGTCGCGGGTGCGGCAGAGCTCAGCCCCGAGACCCTGCCGCTCGGCTGAGGACCGCCGCGGCGAGCCTACGCCGGGCGCGGCGGCGCGGCGGCTGCGCGTGATCCGCACCCACGTCCGCCGGGAGGCGGGTTGAGCGACACCTGTCCCGGCGTGTCGCCCGCGTGTCGCCGAGTTGTGTGCAGATCAGCGACGGCGTCCCGTCGGCCGGCGCTGGCGCGGCGGCCGCGGGTGGTCGCCGGCGGCGGCGCGACGGCTGCGCGTGATCCGCACCCAAGTCCGCCGGGAGGCGGGTTGAGCGACACCTGTCCCGGCGTGTCGCCCGCGTGTCGCCGAGTTGTGTGCAGATCAGCGACGGCCGGGCCGGCGCCGGCTACTCCGGCTTGGCGCCGAAGACGATCTCGTCCCAGCTCGGCACGCTGGCGCGGCGGCCGCGGCTCGGGCGTCGCTTCGTCTCCTTGGCCTCGCCGTCCCGGCGCTGCGCCGGTCCCTGCGCGGCCCGGCGGCCCTGGCCCTCCCCGGTGCGCTGCTGGGCAGGCTCCTCGGCACTCGTCGCGGCGGGCGTGGCGGCGGGCGGCGTGGAGGGGGCCGGCTCGGGCTCCTCGGCGGGACGGGCGTCTCGGGGCATCGGCAGCACCTGGGCGTCGATCGCCTCGTGGGCGCGCGACGCCGGAGGGTGCGCGGCCGGGGGGAGCCCCCAGTCGTCGTCGTCCTCCTCGAGGGGCTCGAGCTCGGGGCGCGTGCCACGCGTGGCACGCAGCTCGGCCAGGAGGTCGTCGGTGCTCGCGGCGGGCAGGTCCCCGTAACCGAGGTCCTCCTCGGGCTCGGCGTCGGTGAGGTCGGCGTCGACGGCCGCCAGCGCCGGGCCGAGGTCGCCGTCGGCCTCGACGTCGTAGAGCCGCACCGGCATGAGATGGCGACGGGAGGGGGTGGCGGCGGCGACCTCGGTCTCGGAGAGCCAGCGGCCCTCGTCGTCCAGCGCGTGGGTGGTGCGCGCGGCCATGTCGACCTCCCAGCGGGCCTCGCGCTGCTTGTCACCGGCGGTGAAGCGCGCGACGAGCTCCCACGAGCGGTCCTGGCCGCGCACGGCGTCCCACTCGATCTCCGGTGCGCGCACCCCGCGGGTGGCGAGCCGGTCGAGGACGAGGTCGCCCAGCGAGGGGGAGTCCTCGGCGCGGCCGACCGTGAAGCGGCGCGCCTGCTCGACCACCCAGCTGCGCTCGGCGAGCACCGGGCCCTCGTAGCGCTTGACGTGCTCGACAGGCAGCCCGGCGGCCTCCGCGACCTCCACGGCCGTGGCGCCGGCCCGGATGCGGGCCTGGATCTCCTTGGGCCGCAACCCGGCGCCGGCGCGGATCTGCTCGAGCTGGGGCCGGTCGCGCCGGACGGCAGCCCGCAGCGCGTCGTCGACCAGCAGGCGGTACCGCTGGCCGTCCGGACCGGCGAGCGTGAGGTGCTCGCCGTCGCCGTGCAGCCCGACGAGTTCGAGCTCTAGCATGTCGTCCCCCTTCGAGGTATGGGTCGAGGGTGCCACCGCTCGCCGCCCGGATGGCGGATTCCCGCCGGTGTGTTCGCCAGGGTGCTGACAGCATGGACCCGTGCGGCCGCCGGACCGGGGAGGTGCCCCGGCGTGGCACGGCCCGCCCGACGCCGCCGAGGAAGGACACCATGACCGACACCACCGCAGTCAGCCAGGAGCTCATGGAGATCGCCGAGGCCGTCGCCCGGGAGGCCGGCGACCTCGTGCGCGCCGCGCTCGGCGGGTCGGTCACCGTGGCCGCGACGAAGAGCAGCGGGGTCGACCTCGTCACCGAGGTGGACCAGGCGGCCGAGGCGCTCATCCGCCGGCGCCTCGCCGAGCTGCGCCCCGACGACGGCGTGCTCGGGGAGGAGGAGGGCTGGCAGGCCGGCTCCTCCGGCCTCGTCTGGGTGGTCGACCCCATCGACGGGACGACGAACTTCGTCTACGGCCTGCCCGGCTACTCGGTGAGCATCGCCGTGGCCCGCGCGGAGGGTGAGGACCCCTTCGCCTGGGAGCTGCTCGCCGGCGCCGTCCACGCCCCGGCCACCGGGCAGACGTGGTCCGCCGCCCGCGGTGGTGGCGCCTACGCCGACGGCGAGCGGCTCACCATCGGGGCGCCGGCGCAGCTCGCCACGGCCCTCGTGGGGACCGGTTTCGCCTACACCGCCGACCGTCGGGCCGGGCAGGCGCGGGTGCTGGCCGCGGTCCTGCCGGAGGTCCGCGACATCCGGCGGCTCGGGTCCGCGGCGATGGACCTGTGCCTCGTCGCCGCAGGCGCCATGGACGTCTTCTTCGAGCGCTACCTCAACCCGTGGGACATGGCGGCGGGCGCGCTCGTCGTCACCGAGGCGGGCGGGGTCGTGGAGCGGGTCGGGGAGGGCGTCGAGGGGCTGACCGTCGCGGGCCCGGCCACGCTCGTCGAGCAGCTCCTCGACGTCGTGCGCCCGGCCCTGCGCTGAGCGGCGCGCACGGCCGGGAGATTCCGGTCACACCAGGGTGTGGATCGCACTCGACAACGCGCGGATCTTGGCGGAAACTGTGCACTTCGTGCGGTCCCGACCGCGACGGCGGCCCATCCGATGGTGCACAATCCGGGTGCCGCGGGAACAACGAGGGGCTCTCGACGTTCCTGAGGTACGGCACGCGTGCCGTGCCCCTGACACAACTAAGACGAACCGGAGCGTGACGTCTACATGGCGACCGACTACGACGCGCCTCGCAAGAACGAGGAGGACCTCTCCGAGGACTCGATCGAGGAGCTCAAGGCCCGTCGGGCCGAGAAGAGCTCACCCTCGGTCGACGAGGACGAGGCGGAGGCCGCCGAGGGCTTCGAGCTCCCCGGTGCGGACCTCAGCAACGAAGAGCTCTCCGTCCGGGTGCTGCCGCGCCAGGCCGACGAGTTCACCTGCTCGCGGTGCTTCCTCGTGCACCACCGCAGCCAGCTCGCCTACGAGGACGGCGGCCAGCTCGTCTGCTCGGAGTGCGCTGCCTGACCTGCCCGTCCCAGGGCCGCGGCCAGCTCGGTAGGACGTCGGCTGGCCACGAGCCAGTAGGGCGCCGGGTCTCGCGGGTCGACGACCTCCACACGGACTCCCCGCCGCACCCACGGGCGCTGGCAGAGGAAGGCGCGGGCATCGGCCTGCGGACCCATGGCCGCAACCATCGCCTCGGCGTCGAGCACCTCGGTCCTCCCGAGGTGCTCGGCGCCGATTCGTGCGTTCGCGGCATGCAGCACCGGCCCCGTGCCCAGCTCCTCGTCCCCGAGGTCGACGACGACGCGCGGTGAGGTCACGAGCAGGACGACGACGACGGCGATCACCGCTACCGCCCCCACGACGTAGCCGGCCGTCGCGCTGAAGGGCCACACGAGCGCGCCGACCGCGACGCCGGCGAGCGCGCCGAGCACGACGTTCACCGGCCGGGGGTACAGGCGCTCGGAGAAGATGACGGAGTCCACGGCTCTACTCTCCCACCCCCCAATGCCTCCCCAACGCCGCAGCTGGTCGGTTGACCGACGCCGTCGGGCGTTCAGGCGTCAGCCGGGCGACCAGCTGCGACGGTGGGGGTGGGTGGACGGTGGTTGGGGGACGGCGGCCGGGGTCAGTACAGTCGCGGGCGTGAGTGACTACGTCGACGTCCCGCTTCTCCGGCTCGACCCGGAGCTGCCCGCGCCGTCCTACGCCCACCCCGGGGACGCCGGGGCCGACCTTCGTGCCCGGCACGACGTCGAGCTGGGCCCGGGGGAGCGGGCCGTGGTCCCCACCGGGGTCGCGATCGCGCTGCCGGACGGCTGGGCCGCATTCGTCCACCCGCGCTCCGGGCTGGCGGCCCGGCACGGTGTCACCGTGGTCAACGCGCCGGGTACCGTGGACGCTGGGTTCCGCGGTGAGATCAACGTGATCCTCCTCAACACCGACCTCCGGGAGACGGTGCGGATCGCGCGCGGCGACCGTGTGGCGCAGCTGGTCGTGCAGCGTGTCGCGCAGGCCCGGTTCGCCGAGGTCGAGGACCTGCCCGAGTCGGTACGCGGCACGGGCGGGCTGGGGTCAACGGGTGGCTGGACGGTCACCGGAGCAGGAGGCAGGAACTGATGGGGCTCTTCTCACGACGCCGCAAGGATGACGAGGCCGCGCCGGCCGAGACCGATGCGCAGACCGACGACGCACCCGCGGAGGACGAGGCCGCCGCGGCCGCCCCCACGGGCCGCGGCCCCTGGGACGTCGCCGACGTCCCCGAGCTCGGGCAGCGCCTCGACCTCGGCGCGCTGCGCGTGCCCGCCCGCCCCGGCCTCAAGCTGCGGATGGAGATGGACAAGCGCACCCGCCAGGTGGTGGCCACGAGCCTGTCGGTCTCCGGCTCCGCCCTCCAGCTCCAGGCCTTCGCCGCCCCCCGCTCCGGCGGGCTGTGGGCGGACCTGCGCCCCGAGATCGTCGCCTCGGTCGAGAAGCAGGGCGGCACGGCCGACGAGGTCGCCGGCCCCTTCGGCCGCGAGATCCTCGCCCGCCTGCCCGTCACCAGCCAGGACGGGCGCATGGGCCACCGTCCCGCGCGCTTCATCGGCGCCGACGGGCCCCGCTGGTTCCTGCGTGGCGTCCTCAGCGGGCGCGCCGCCGTCGACCCCGACGCCGCCACCGAGCTCGAGGACCTCTTCGCCGACGTCGTCGTCGTCCGCGGGCAGGAGGCCCGTCCGCCCCGTGACGTCCTCGTGCTGCGCGTGCCCGGGAAGGCGAACGAGGAGGCGACGGCGGAGGAGACCCCGACGACGTCCTTCGACCCGCTCGCCCGCGGCCCCGAGATCACCGAGATCCGCTGAGGACGTGAGCCTTTCCGTGGCCGAGGCCCCCAGCCGGCGGCGCACCCGCGTCGTGGGCGTGCTCGTGGCCGTCACCTACCGCCCCTCGGGATCGCCCGTGGGTCTCGTGGGCCGGCTCACGGACGGCCGCACCGAGGTGGACCTCGTGTGGCTGGGCCGCCGCGAGATCCCCGGCATCGCCCCCGGTCGTCGCCTCGTCGCCGAGGGGGTCGTCTACACCGGCGGCCTGCGCCCCACCATCTTCAACCCGGCCTACCGGCTGCTGCGGGAGGACTCATGACCACCGGCCCCACCGACCCGGGCCACGCCCCGGACAGCGCGCCGGAGGCGGTCGCCGAGGCGGTGACCCGCTCCCGGATGAGCCAGCTCGCCGGGCAGGACTTCTCGGTCGCCGACGCCGTCGGCGGCGTCCGCGGCCTCGTCGAGTCGGTGGCGCCCGGGCTCGTCTTCGTCGTCGTCTACCTCGTCGCGGGCCAGCAGCTGGCGGCCCCGCTCGTCGCCTCCCTCGCCGTGGCCGTCGTCCTCGTCGTCGCCCGCCTCGTCGGCGGCACGCCGGTCACCCAGGCGCTCGGCGGCGTCGTCGGAGTCGTCGTCGGCGTCGTGTGGGCGTGGCGCTCCGGCGAGGCGCAGGACTACTTCGCCCTGGGCCTGTGGACCAACGGCGTCTACGCGGCCGCGCTCCTCGTGAGCATCCTCGTCCGCTGGCCCCTCGTCGGCGTCGTCGTCGCGCTCCTGCGGCAGGAGGGCTTCACCTGGCGCACCGACCCCGTGCAGCGTCCGCGGCTGCGTCGCTACACCGCCGCGACGTGGCTGTGGATCGGGCTCTTCGTCGCTCGCCTGGCCGTCCAGCTGCCTCTCTACCTCGACGCCTCGACCGCGTGGCTCGGGACTGCCCGCCTCGTCATGGGCGTCCCGCTGTGGGCCCTGGCCCTGTGGATCACGTGGCTGCTGGTGCGGGAGCGACCAGCCGCTGCAGCGCAGCCGGGTCCGCCCGCTCGCTGAGCACGAGGACGAGCCGGTCACCGGCGACCACCCGCTCGTCCGGGTCCGGCGGCACCGGCTCACCGGCGCGGATGATCGCCGAGAGGAAGCATCCCGGCCCCCAGTCGAGCTCGCGCACGGTCGCGCCGGCGACGGCGGAGCCCGGCGCGAGGGTGACCTCGTGCAGGCTCGTGCCCGAGCCGTGGAAGGAGAAGATCCGGACGAGGTCGCCGACGGTGACGGCCTCCTCGACCAGCGCCGTCATGATCCGCGGCGTGGAGACCTGGACGTCCACGCCCCACGCGGAGTCGAACATCCACTCGTTCTTCGGGTTGTTCACGCGGGCGACGACGCGCGGCACCCCGAACTCGGTCTTGGCGAGGAGCGAGACGACGAGGTTCGCCTTGTCGTCGCCCGTCGCGGCGACGATGACGTCGCAGGAGTCCACGCCGGCCTCGGCGAGGCTGGAGATCTCGCAGGCGTCGGCAAGCTGCCACTCGGCGTCGGCCACCGAGGCGATGCGCATGGCGGCGGGCTGCCGGTCGATCAGGGTCACCGAGTGCCCGTGGGACAGCAGCTCTCGGGCGATGGACCGGCCCACGCTGCCGGCCCCGGCGATGACGACGCGCATCAGACCTCCTCCTCGCGCGGGGGAGCGGACAGCACCCGCTGCACCTGCTCGACGGCGTCGGTGACGGCGAGGACGTGGAGCAGGTCACCGTCCTGCAGGACCGTGCCGGCGTCCGGCAGCAGGCCAGAGCCGTGCCGGGTGAGGAAGGCCGCCCGCGCCCCGGACGCCGCCTCGAGGTCGACGAGCGGACGTCCCACCCACCCGTCGTGGACGTCGAGCTGGACGAGGGACACCCGCCCCGAGGCGTCGCGGTAGTCGGCTGCGCCACCGGCCGGCAGGAGGCGCCGCAGCACCTGGTCGGCCGTCCACCGCACCGTGGCCACCGTGGGGATGCCCAGGCGCTCGTACACCTCCGCGCGCCGCGGGTCGTAGATCCGGGCGACGACGCTCCTCACCCCGAAGGTCTCGCGGGCCACGCGGGCAGCGAGCACGTTGGAGTTGTCACCGCTGGAGACGGCGGCGAAGCCGTAGGCGTCCTCGATGCCGGTCTGGGACAGGGCGTCGCGGTCGAAGCCGAGGCCGGTGACCCGCTGACCGGAGAAGTCCTCGGGCAGGCGCCGGAAGCTGTCGGGGTTCTGGTCGAGGACGGCCACCGAGTGGCCCTGCTCCTCGAGCTGGGCGGCGAGGGAGGATCCCACGCGGCCGCAGCCCATGATGACGAAGTGCACGTCGGCACGCTATCGCGCGCAGGCCTAGCATGGCTGCCCGTGACCTCCGACCCCGCGGCCTTCCACCGGGCGCTCCTGGCCCGACCCCGTGGCAGGCAGCGGCATCCCGCACCGGCCGCGGCGCTCGTCGCCCTCGTGGCCCCCGCCGCCGGGGGCGTCATCATCGGGCTGGGCACGGCGACCGCGGAGCTCGCCCGGTGGGCCGTGCTCGGCACGCTGGGGGCGCTGGGCGTGCTCCTCCTCGCGCTCGCCCAGCTGCCCGAGGACACCCCGCGGGGCGTGGACGGCGTGCGCACGCCGGCGCTGCTCGCCGAGCGCGTCCTGCTCCTCGCCGCCTCCGCGGCCGTCGCCGCCGAGCTGCTCACCTCCGCCGGCCTCGCCGCGCCGCGCCCGCTCCTCGCAGCCGTCCTCGTGGCGCTCGCCCTCCTCGCGCGGCTCACCGTCGCGCAGCCTGCACGACGGCGGGTGACCGCCGGGCTCGGCGTGCTCGCGGCCGTCGTCCTCGCCGTCGTCGTCGCCGCGGGAGCGGGTGCGGCCGCGGGCGGCGCCGTGTCCGGGCTCCCGGTCACCAACGAGCTCGGCCGCTCACCTCTCACGCAGCTGCTCGCCGTGGGCGGGGCCGTCGCGCTCACCGGTGCGGTGCTCCAGCCTGCCCTGCTCGTCACGCGCGGGCGCGGCCTGCCCCGCGCGGGGGCCGCCGGTACGGCCGTCGTGCTCCTCCTCGTGTTCCTCGGTGCCGGCCTCGTGCTCGGCAGCGACCCGCTTGTGCTCGCCGTCGCCGACGCGGGGCTGGGCGGGTGGGCCGGTCCCTGGGTGGGTGTCGTGCTCGCGGGCGCGCTGCTCGCGGCGGGCGCGAGCGCGCTGTCGGGCGTGCCGCGCCCGCCCGCGACGTGGCTGGTGAGCCGGCGCTGGCCCGCCGGAGCCGCCGGCCGCCGGCTCAGCACCGGGGTGGCGGTGGCCGCCGCCGTCCTCGCCGCGGCCGCGGAGCCCTGGGGGCTCGTCGCGTGCTACGCGGCCGTCGTCCTGCTGCTCGCCGTCGTGGCGCTGCTCGCCGGACGCCGCGAGTGGCGGCGCCGGCTCGACGTCCTCAACCGGCCCGGGACCCGGCGCACCGCGCGCCGCGCCCGGGCGCTGACGGGCGCCGGAGCTCTTGTCGCCGGCGCCCTGCTCCTGCTCGCGGTGCCTCGCGGCTGGCCCGCACTCGTCGCCGTCGCGGCCGGGTCGGCGATGATGTGGGGTGTGAGCCGACACGACCGCGAGCTGCGCGCGCGCCTGGCCCTCGACCACGCGGCCGAGGACCGGCCGCTGCCGACGGTCGTGCGCGCCTTCGTCGTCGTCACCGAGCTCGACCGTCCGGCCGTGCGCGCGGTGGCCTGCGCACGGGCGATGCGGGCCACCTCGGTCGAGGCGCTCACCGTGCCCGGCGACGAGGAGGCCGCGGCCGAGCTGCGCCGGCAGTGGGCCGCGCTCGACCTGCCCGTCCCGCTCGTCGAGCTCGCGGCGCCCCCGGGCGACGCCGGCGCCGGGGTCGTCGCACACGTCGCGGCCGCCCGCCGCACCGAGCCGGACGGGCTCGCCGTCGTCTACCTGCCCGAGACCACCGCCAGGCGCCGGTGGCGCCGGCTGCTGCTCGGCAGCGGACCGCAGCGGCTGCGTGCGCGGCTGCTCGCCCTGCCGGGCACCGTCGTCACCACCGTCCCCTGGCCCACCGAGGAGAGCTGAGCACATGGACGTCCTGACCGGAGTCACCGTCGGCCCACCCGCCCACGGTGGCCACTGCGTGGCCCGCGTCGAGGGCCGCGTCGTCTTCGTGCGCCACTCCGCCCCCGGGGAGGTCGTCGACGTGCGTCTCACCGACGCCGGCGAGGGCCGCAAGTTCTGGCGAGGGGACGCCGTCGTCGTCCACGAGGCCTCCCCGGACCGCGGCCCGAGCCGTTGGCCCGAGGCCGGCCCGGGCGGCGTCGGCGGGGGAGAGCTCGCCCACCTCGCCCTGGCCGCCCAGCGCCGCTGGAAGGCGGAGGTCGTGCGCGACACGCTGCGCCGCATCGGCCACCTCGAGCTCGACCACCTCGGCCCGCTCGTCGTCGAGCCGCTGGGTGAGGACGACGCGCGCGAGGGTCTGGGGACGCGGACGCGCATCGACCTCGTCCTCGACGCCGCCTCCCGGCCGGGGATGTACCGCCACCGCAGCCACGACGTCGTGCCGCTGGAGCGGATGCCGCTGGCCGTGCCGGCCATCACCGACGCCGACCTCTTCGCCCCCGGCCGCTGGGACGGTGTGCCGCCCGGAACCCGCCTCGACGTCGTCGCCCCGAGTGACGGGCCCGTCGTCGTCCTCGCCGACGGCCGGCCGGTCGACCTCGCCGACCCCGCCCGGTCGCTCGCCCCCCGGCGCGAGGCGCGCCCGCGGCGTGGCCGTCGCGGCAGCAGCGCACCGGCGCGGGTGGCCGTGCACGAGCGGGTGGCCACCGCCGTCGGGGACCTCCACTACCGGGTCGACGCGACCGGCTTCTGGCAGGTGCACCGCGACGCGCCCGCCGCGCTCGTCGACGCCGTCCTCGCCGCCGTCCGCCCCGAGCCCGGGCAGCGGGTCGTCGACCTGTACTCCGGCGCCGGGCTCTTCACCCTCCCGCTCGCGCGCGCCGTCGGGGAGGGCGGGCGCGTGGACGCCGTCGAGGTCAACGACCGGGCGGTCAAGGACGCCCGGCGCAACCTCCACGACAGCCCGCAGGCCACCCTCCACGTCGCGGGCGTCACCGCCGGGGTGGTGCAGGGGCTGGGCAGCGGCGTCGACGCCGTCGTCCTGGACCCGCCGCGCTCGGGCGCGGGCACCGAGGTCGTCACCGCGCTCACCGAGCTGCGGCCGCGGCGGATCGTCTACGTCGCCTGCGACCCTGCGGCGCTGGCCCGGGACCTGCGCACCGCCGTCGACCATGGCTACGACGTCACCGCCCTCACCGGCTACGACCTCTTCCCGCACACCCACCACGTCGAGTGCGTCGCCGTGCTCGAGCCCCGCAGCAGCTGAGCCGGGGGGCGACGCGCCGGGCGGTTCGGCGTGACTTCACCGCCCCGACAAAGTATCTTGATGTCGAGATAACTTGTGGGTGGCGGCTGCTGCGACGGCTCCACCCGCGTGGGACGATGACCGACAGAAGCGCAGCAGCGAAGCGGCAAGAGGAGCAGATGTGAGCGTCGACAGCTTTGGAGCCCGCTCCACCCTCACGGTGGGCGAGCAGGACTACGAGATCTACCGCCTGGACGCGGTCGAGGGCCTGGAGCGGCTGCCCTACAGCCTCAAGATCCTCGCCGAGAACCTCCTGCGCACCGAGGACGGCGCCAACGTCACCGCCGACCACGTGCGCGCCCTCGCGACGTGGAACCCAGAGGCGGACCCCGACACCGAGATCCAGTTCACCCCCGCCCGCGTGGTCATGCAGGACTTCACCGGCGTGCCCTGCATCGTCGACCTCGCCACCATGCGCGAGGCGATGGCCGACCTCGGCGGCGACCCGACGAAGATCAACCCGCTCGCCCCGGCCGAGCTCGTCATCGACCACTCCGTCGTCGTCGACTCCTTCGGCAACGCGCAGTCCTTCGCGCGCAACGTCGAGCTCGAGTACGAGCGCAACGGCGAGCGCTACCAGTTCCTGCGCTGGGGCCAGACCGCCTTCGACGACTTCAAGGTCGTCCCCCCGGGCACCGGCATCGTCCACCAGGTCAACGTCGAGTACCTGGCGCGCACGGTCATGACCCGCGAGAAGGACGGCGTCACGGTCGCCTACCCCGACAGCTGCGTGGGCACCGACTCCCACACCCCGATGGTCAACGGCCTCGGCGTGCTCGGCTGGGGCGTCGGCGGCATCGAGGCCGAGGCCGCGATGCTCGGCCAGCCGATCAGCATGCTCATCCCCAAGGTCGTCGGCTTCAAGCTCTCCGGCGAGATCCCCGACGGCGCCACCGCGACCGACGTCGTCCTCACGATCACCGAGAAGCTGCGCGACCACGGCGTCGTCGGCAAGTTCGTCGAGTTCTACGGCGAGGGCGTGGCCGCGGTGCCGCTGGCCAACCGCGCCACCATCGGCAACATGAGCCCGGAGTTCGGCTCCACCGTCTCGATCTTCCCCGTCGACGACGTCACCCTGGACTACCTGCGGCTCACCGGCCGCGACGCCGCCCAGGTGGAGCTCGTCGAGGCCTACGCCAAGACCCAGGGCCTGTGGCACGACCCGTCCCGCGAGGCCCGGTACTCCGAGTACGTCGAGCTCGACCTGTCGACGGTCGTGCCCTCGATCGCCGGCCCGAAGCGTCCGCAGGACCGCATCGCGCTGAGCGGCGCCAAGGACCAGTGGCGCGCGGACATCAAGAACTACGTCAACGGCAAGTCCATCGAGAAGAGCGAGCTCGACAAGGAGCTCATGGACACCTTCCCGGCGTCCGACCCCACGAGCCCCGACCCCACCCACCACTCCTCGGAGGAGGGGCGACCGACGCACTCCGCCGTGGTGCCGGGGGAGGGCCGCCCGAGCCAGCCCGTGCGGGTGACCCTCGAGAACGGCACCGAGGTCGAGCTCGACCACGGCGCCGTCGTCATCGCGGCCATCACCTCGTGCACGAACACCTCCAACCCCTCCGTCATGCTCGGCGCCGCCCTGCTGGCGAAGAACGCCGTGGAGAAGGGCCTGGAGACCAAGCCCTGGGTCAAGACCTCGATGGCCCCCGGCTCGCAGGTGGTGACGAACTACTACGACAAGGCGGGCGTGTGGCCCTACCTCGAGCAGCTCGGCTACCACCTCGTCGGGTACGGCTGCACCACCTGCATCGGTAACTCCGGCCCGCTGCCGGAGGAGATCTCCGCGGCGGTCAACGACAACGACCTCGCCGTGGCCTCGGTGCTCTCCGGCAACCGCAACTTCGAGGGCCGGATCAACCCGGACGCCAAGATGAACTACCTCGCCTCGCCGCCGCTGGTCGTCGCCTACGGCCTGGCCGGGACGATGGACTTCGACTTCGAGAACGAGGCCCTCGGGCAGGACAAGGACGGCAACGACGTCTACCTGCGCGACATCTGGCCCAGCCCGGCCGAGATCGACGCCGTCATCGCGAGCTCGGTCAGCCAGGAGATGTTCGAGGAGGACTACGCCGACGTCTTCGCCGGTGACGACCGCTGGCGCGAGCTCCCGACGCCGGAGGGTGACACCTTCGAGTGGAGCGAGGACTCGACCTACGTCCGCAAGCCCCCGTACTTCGAGGGCATGGGCGCCGAGCCGGAGCCGGTCACCGACATCAGCGGTGCACGTGTCCTGGCCAAGCTGGGTGACTCGGTCACCACCGACCACATCTCCCCGGCCGGCGCCATCAAGCCGGACAGCCCCGCGGGCCGCTACCTCGCCGAGCACGGCGTGGCGCGCAAGGACTTCAACTCCTACGGCTCGCGCCGTGGCAACCACGAGGTCATGATCCGCGGCACCTTCGCCAACATCCGGCTGCGCAACCAGCTGCTGGACGGCGTCGAGGGTGGCTTCACGAAGAACTTCCTCACGGGGGAGCAGGAGTCGATCTTCGACGCGTCGATGGCCTACCAGGAGGCCGGCATCCCGCTCGTCGTCCTCGGTGGCAAGGAGTACGGCTCCGGGTCCTCGCGCGACTGGGCCGCCAAGGGCACCACGCTGCTGGGCATCAAGGCCGTCGTCGCCGAGAGCTTCGAGCGCATCCACCGCTCCAACCTCATCGGCATGGGCGTCCTCCCGCTCCAGTTCCCCGAGGGCGAGAACGCCGAGTCCCTGGGCCTGGACGGCACCGAGACCTTCTCGGTTACCGGCGTCACCGAGCTCAACGAGGGCCGCACCCCACGCACGGTCAAGGTGACCGCCGAGAAGGAGGGCGGCGAGACGGTCGAGTTCGACGCCGTCCTGCGCATCGACACCCCCGGCGAGGCGGACTACTTCCGCAACGGCGGCATCCTCCAGTACGTGCTGCGGACCCTCGTCAAGAAGGCTGCCTGACCCACGCGTGAGCGACGGGCCCCGGTCGACGACCGGGGCCCGTCCCCTTTCCCCTTCCGACCACCCTCCCGCCGACAGCGCACTTGTCGCCGACAGCGCACTTGTCGCCCGAGCTACGCGGGATCCGAGCGGTAGAGGTCCGTGAGGACGAAGATCTCCGAGCCGTGGTGGATGAGCTCACGGTTGAGGTGGAGCACGAGGTGCCCGAACGGCGCCGCGGCGTCGATCTCCGTCGCCTGGCTCAGCCCCACGGTCATGATCTCGTCGTCGGGTACCGACTCCACGCCCTCCCGCCATGCGCCCACCCAGCGGGCGAGCTCCTCGCGGGCGTCGTCGACGTCCCCGTGGACGACGACGTCCTGCCGCCGCCGCTGCCGCTCACCGAAGGTCCACTCCCACCGCTCGACGTACGTCTCGGTGAGGTGGGCGACGAGCCAGGCGATCGTCCGCGGCCCCGGCTCGTCGGGTCCCTCGGGCCACTCAGCCACCCACTCACCGGTCCCGAGCGTGCGTGGCGTCCGCGCCTCCCCGCGGCGCACGACGTTGAACGCCCCGGGCCGCGGCTCCCGGAGGAACTCCTCCTGGGTGACGGTCGCGAGCCTGCCCGCGAGCTCGAGCCAGGAGAAGCCGAGCTGTCCCAGGGCCATCGCCTTCGGGGTCGGCACCTCGAGGATCGACCAGTCGAACTCGGGTGCGCCGTAGTCGCCTCGCATCGGTGCGCCTCCTGGGGTGTGCGACGTTGCGCACACCGTAGTGCCCGACGGCGGGACGTCGGAAGGGGGACGCGCCGCCGTCGGCCTGACGGGCGGTAACCGCACTGTCGGCGGTCCGTGCGCTGTGGGCGGTAAGTGCACTGTGGGCGAGAAGTGGGCTGTCGGCGGGTGACGGAGATCGTCGGTGGGGGAGTGGGCGCGGGCGGGCGCTCCGACGTAGGGTGGGTCAGCGTGCTGTCACCGATCTGGAAGGGGAGCGATGAGTCTGCTCGGACGCATCCGCAGGCCCGCGGACCTGCACTCCCTGACCGGTCCTGAGCTCGAGGTCCTGGCCAAGGAGCTGCGCGACTACCTCGTCGACTCGGTCTCCAAGACCGGTGGACACCTGGGCCCCAACCTCGGCGTCGTCGAGCTCACCCTGGCGATCCACCGGGTCTTCGAGTCCCCGCGTGACCGCGTCGTCTTCGACACCGGGCACCAGTCCTACGTCCACAAGCTCCTCACCGGGCGGCAGGACTTCGCCGACCTGCGCAAGCGCGGCGGCCTGTCCGGCTACCCGAGCCGCGCCGAGTCCGAGCACGACATCGTCGAGAACTCCCACGCCTCCACCGCGCTCTCCTGGGCCGACGGGATCGCCCGCGCCCACGAGATCTCGGGTCAGAAGGACCGGCACGTCGTGGCCGTCATCGGTGACGGCGCCCTGACCGGCGGGATGGCCTGGGAGGCGCTCAACAACATCACCGAGGCGCAGGACCGGCGCCTGGTCATCGTCGTCAACGACAACGGCCGCTCCTACGCCCCCACCATCGGCGGCTTCGCCCACCACCTCGACGCGCTGCGCACCGCCCGCGGCTACGAGAAGGTCCTCGGCTGGGGCAAGCGCGCCCTGCAGCGCAGCGGCCCGCCCGGGCGGATGACCTACGACGCCCTCCACGGCTTCAAGAAGGGCGTCAAGGACGTCATCGCCCCCCAGGGCATGTTCGAGGACCTGGGCATGAAGTACATCGGCCCGGTCGACGGCCACGACCTCGCGGCCATGGAGTTCGCCCTGCGCCGCGCCAAGGCCTTCGGCAGCCCCGTCATCGTCCACGCGATCACCGAGAAGGGCCGCGGCTACACCCCGGCCATGGAGGACGTCGCCGACCGCTTCCACGCGGTCGGGGTCATCCACCCCGAGACTGGGCTGCCGGTCGCCCCCTCGCGCTTCGGCTGGACGTCGGTCTTCGCCGAGGAGATCGTCGAGATCGCCCGCAAGCGCAGCGACGTCGTCGCCGTCACCGCCGCGATGCTCGCCCCCGTGGGCCTCGCACCGCTCGCCGAGGAGCTCCCCGAGCGCGTCATCGACGTCGGCATCGCCGAGCAGCACGCGCTCACCTCCGCGGCCGGCATGGCCTTCGCCGGGCTGCACCCCGTCGTCGCGCTCTACGCCACCTTCCTCAACCGCGCCTACGACCAGCTCCTCATGGACGTCGCGCTGCACCGGGCGGGCGTCACCATCGTCCTGGACCGTGCCGGCATCACCGGCGACGACGGCGCGAGCCACAACGGCATGTGGGACCTCGCGCTGCTGCGCACGGTCCCGCGCCTGCGCCTGGCCGCACCGCGCGACGAGGAGACGATGCGCACCGAGCTGCGTGAGGCCGTGGACGTCGACGACGCCCCGACCGTCGTCCGCTACCCCAAGGGCGCCCTGCCCGAGGCACTGCCCGCGATCGGCCACGAGGGCACCGTCGACGTCCTTGCCCGCACCGCCGGCGACGGCGGAGCCCGGGTGCTGCTCGTCGGCGTCGGGGCCATGGCACACACCGCCGTCGCCGCCGCCGCGGCGCTGGGCGCGCAGGGCATCGGCTCGACCGTCGTCGACCCGCGGTGGGTGCTCCCGGTGAGCGAGGACCTCCTGGACCTGGCCGCCAAGCACGACCTCGTCGTCGTCGTCGAGGACGGTCTGGGCACGGGCGGGATCGGCAGCGCCGTGCGCGACGCCCTGGCGCAGGCCGGCCACGCCGTGCCGGTGCAGACCCACGGCCTGCCCCACGAGTTCCTCGACCACGCCGCCCGGCCGCAGATCGTCGAGCAGTACCACCTCCAGGCCCAGGACGTCGCACGTCAGGCGGCGGGCGCTGTCGCTGCCCTCACCTCCGACGCGGAGCAGCCGCTCGGCCAGCCCGCGGAGCGCGACACCCGTCCCTGAGGGTGTGCCCCGTCACACCGGGTTAGCGTCGTGTGAGGGGGCTTACGTGGGCCCTCGGGCCTAGGTCCCACGAGGGCGGCCGATCCGCTCCGTACGGTGGTTCTACCGGCACTCGCCGGGGAGGACAGGGAGGCAGCAATGGCTACGACCACGATCCACACGCCGCAGCAGACGGCGGACGCCTGGGCGGGCTTCGCGCCCGGCCCGTGGCAGGGGAGCGTCGACGTCCGCGACTTCATCCAGCGGAACTACACCGCCTACGACGGCGACAGCTCGTTCCTCGCCGGGCCCACCGAGCGCACCACCCACGTCTGGCGGACGCTCTCGGAGATGTTCCCCGAGGAGCGCGAGAAGGGCGTGTACGACGTCGACGCGACGACGCCGTCGACCATCACCGCCCACGCGCCCGGGTACATCGACGAGGACCGTGAGGTCATCGTCGGCCTGCAGACCGACGCGCCGCTCAAGCGCGCCATCATGCCCTACGGCGGGTGGCGCATGGTCGCGACCTCGCTGGAGACCTACGGCTACGCCGTCGACCCGTCGCTCGAGACGATCTTCACGACCTACCGCAAGACCCACAACCAGGGTGTCTTCGACGTCTACCCGCCCGACGTGCGCAAGGCGCGCAGCGCCCACATCGTCACCGGCCTGCCCGACGCCTACGGGCGCGGCCGCATCATCGGCGACTACCGCCGCGTGGCGCTCTACGGCGTCGACGCCCTCATCGAGGCGAAGAAGGCCGACCGCGCCCTCCTCGACACCCAGCGCTCGGTCGAGGACGTCATCCGCGACCGTGAGGAGAACAGCGAGCAGATCCGCGCGCTCCAGGAGCTCAAGGAGATGGCGGCCTCGTACGGCTACGACATCTCCGGCCCCGCCCGCACCGGCCGCGAGGCCGTCCAGTGGCTGTACTTCGCCTACCTCGGCGCGGTCAAGGAGCAGAACGGCGCCGCGATGTCGCTGGGCCGCACCTCGACCTTCCTCGACATCTTCCTCGAGCGGGACATCGCCGCCGGCGTCCTCACCGAGGCCGAGGCCCAGGAGATCATCGACGACTTCGTCATCAAGCTGCGGATCGTGCGCTTCCTGCGCACCCCGGAGTACGACGAGCTCTTCTCCGGTGACCCGACGTGGGTGACGGAGTCGATCGGCGGCGTCGGCGACGACGGGCGTCACCTCGTCACGAAGAACTCCTTCCGGATGCTCCAGACCCTGTACAACCTGGGTCCGGCGCCCGAGCCGAACCTCACCGTGCTGTGGAGCGAGGACCTGCCCGAGGGCTTCAAGCGCTTCTGCGCGCAGGTCTCGATCGACACCTCGGCCATCCAGTACGAGTCCGACTCGCTCATCCGCTCCCAGTGCGGCGACGACGCCGGCATCGCCTGCTGCGTCTCGGCGATGGGGATCGGCAAGCAGATGCAGTTCTTCGGCGCGAGGGTCAACATCGCCAAGGCCCTGCTCTACGCGATCAACGGCGGCCGGGACGAGAACAGCGGCAAGCAGATCGCCCCCGCCACCGAGCCGGTGACCGGTGAGGTCCTCGACTACGACGACGTGCTCGGCCGGTACGACGCCCTGCTCGACTGGCTCGCCGCGACCTACGTCGACGCGCTCAACTGCATCCACTTCATGCACGACAAGTACGCCTACGAGCGCCTGGAGATGGCGCTGCACGACCGCGACGTGCTGCGGACCATGGCGTGCGGCATCGCGGGCCTGTCGGTGGCCGCGGACTCGCTGTCGGCGATTCGCTACGCGACCGTGCGGCCGGTGCGGCGCGAGGACGGGCTCGTCGTGGACTACGAGGTCGAGGGCGACTTCCCGACCTTCGGCAACGACGACGACCGTGTCGACGACATCGCCGTCATGCTCGTCGAGCGCTTCATGGAGAAGGTCCGTCGCCAGCCCACCTACCGGGGAGCGGTGCACACGCAGTCGGTGCTGACGATCACCTCGAACGTCGTCTACGGCAAGCACACCGGCAACACCCCCGACGGGCGCCGGGCCGGGGAGTCCTTCGCCCCGGGTGCCAACCCGATGAACGGGCGCGACACCCACGGCATGCTCGCCTCGGCACTGTCGGTGGCCAAGCTGCCCTACTCCGAGGCGCAGGACGGCATCTCGCTGACGAACACGGTGGTGCCCTCGGGGCTGGGCCGGACGAAGGAGGAGCAGGTGGGCAACCTCGTGGGCCTCCTCGACGCCTACATGGGCTCCCAGGGCTTCCACATGAACGTCAACGTCCTCAACCGGGACACGCTCTACGAGGCGATGGAGAACCCGGAGAAGTTCCCGCAGCTCACCATCCGGGTCTCCGGTTACGCGGTGAACTTCGTGCGACTCACCCGCGAGCAGCAGCTCGACGTCATCTCACGGACCTTCCACGGCCAGGTCTGACCGTCCCGCTCCCGGCCCGCCACCACCGCGGGCCGGGAGCCCACCGCTCCGTCACCAGGGAGGAGACCCGTGAGCGAGGAGCAGACGCTCGTCAGCGGCGTCGTCGCCCCCGACGGCATCAACGGCGAGTACGTCGCCACCCCCGAGGACGCCGTGCCCCGGCTACGGCGCTCGGCGGGCACCGCCGGCCTCGCGTCGGTGGAGGAGATGGACCGCACCGAGCACCTCGCCGCGGTCCGCGCCGGGGACATCGGCTCGGTCCACTCCTGGGAGCTCGTCACGGCGGTGGACGGCCCCGGCACCCGCCTGACCGTCTTCCTCGCCGGCTGCCCGCTGCGCTGCCTGTACTGCCACAACCCCGACACGCTCCGGATGCGCGACGGGGAGGCCGTGCGCGTCGAGGAGCTGCTGCGCCGGGTGAGACGCTACGTGCCGGTGTTCAAGGCCACCGGTGGCGGGCTCACCGTCTCCGGTGGCGAGCCGCTCATGCAGCCCGCCTTTCTCACCCGGCTCCTCGAGGGTGCCAAGGCGATGGGCGTGCACACGACGATCGACAGCTCCGGCTTCCTCGGCTCCCAGGCGAGCAGCCGGCTGCTGGACGCGCTCGACCTCGTCCTCCTCGACGTCAAGTCCGGCCTGCCCGACGTCTACCGGGCGACGACGGGACGTGAGCTCCAGCCGACGCTCGACTTCGGGCGAAAGCTCGTCGCGCACGGCAAGGAGATCTGGGTGCGCTTCGTCCTCGTCCCCGGGCTCACCGACGGCTACGACAACGTCGAGGCCGTCGCCGACTACGTCGCGAGCCTTGCCACCGTGACCCGCGTGGAGGTGCTGCCCTTCCACCAGATGGGCCGCGACAAGTGGGAACGCCTGGGCGCCACCTACCAGCTCGAGGACACCCAGCCCCCGTCCCCGGAGCTGGTGGAGAGGGTGCGCGCGCAGTTCCGGACGCGTGGCCTGACGGCCTACTGACCCCCGTCCCGACCGCCCCCACCTCACAACTGGTGGGTTGGCTGACGCCTCGGACGGGCGCAGGCGTCGCCCAACCCACCAGCTGCGACGTTCAGGGGGTGGGCAGGGTGGCGACGCCTGGCTCCAGGAAGCGTCGGCCTGTCACTGCCTCGGACGTTCCTGTCCTGTCCAGGTAGGGGGCGATGCCGCCGTTGTGGAGGGGCCACCCGGCGCCCAGGACCATGGCGAGGTCGACGTCCCGCACATCGGCCACGACACCGTCGTCGAGAAGGAGACGGACCTCCTGGGCGAGGGCGCGACGCACCCGCTCGAGGACGCCGTCGGCGTCGAGCGGCTCGGGCAGCGGCCGGGAGCCGAAGAACCGGTCGAGGTCCTCGCGCACGGCCGAGGCGGCGCTGGGTCGCTCGTCGACGGTGAAGCGCTCGCCCTCGGCCACCATCCGCTCGAGCCCCGGAGAGTGCGGGTAGCGGTCCCCGAGGGTGCGGCGCAGCTCGTCGAGCACGTGCATCGCCACCGCGGGACCCACGAGCTGGAGGAGCTGGAGGGGCCCCATCGGCAGGCCCATGGGCCGCAGGGCACGGTCGGCCACCGACACCGGCGTGCCCTCCTCCAGGGTGCCGAGCACCTCACCGAGCAGCCGGACGAGCACCCGGTTGACGACGAAGCCGGGCGCGTCCCGGCACGCGACGGCGCTCTTGCGGGCGCCGGCTGCGACGGCGAAGGCCGTCGCGTAGGCGGCCTCGGACGTGTGGGGGGTGCGGACGACCTCGACGAGCGGCATCTGCGCCACCGGGTTGAAGAAGTGCAGCCCCACCACCCGCTCGGGGTGCTCGAGCCCGGCCGCCATGTCGGTCACCGACAGGGCGGAGGTGTTCGTCGCGAGGACACACTCCGGTCCGACGACGGGCTCCACCTCGGCGAAGACGCGCTGCTTGACGGCGAGCTCCTCGAAGACGGCCTCGACGACGAGGTCGCAGCCCGCGAGCTCGGTGAGGTCCGCGGTGGCCGTCACGCGGGCGCGCAGCTCCTCCGCCCTTGTCTCGTCCAGCCGGCCCGAGCGCTCCAGCCTGGCCACCTGGTCGTGGACGTGGCGCAGGCCGGCGGCGGCGCGGTCGTCGTCGAGGTCGCGCATGACGACGGGCACCCGCAGCGTCCGGGCGAGGAGGACGGCGAGCTGGCTCGCCATGAGCCCGGCCCCCAGCAGCCCCACGCGGCGCACCGGCCGCGCGAGCTCCTCGGAGGGGGCGCCGGCGGGCCTGCGGGCGCGGGCGCGGGTGAGGTCGAAGGCGTAGAGACCGGCGCGCAGCTGGTCGGACATGATGAGCTCGGTGAGGGCGAGGTCCTCGGCGGCGAAGCCCTCCGCGCGCGAGGCGGTGCGCGCGGCGGCCACGAGCTCCAGGGCGCGCAGCGGCGCGGGCGCCCCGCCCTCGGCACGGCGTGCCACGACCGGCCTGCGGGCGCTGACCGCCTGCTCCCAGGCGCCGGCGTCGGACGTGTGGTCGGTGCGCGCCGGGTTGATGGCGCCGGAGAGCACCTCGGTGACCCACGCGAGGGCGCCGTCGCGGAAGTCGTCACCGCCGCGCTGGACGCTGTCGACGAGCCCGAGGTCCAGGCCCTGCTGCGCGTCGAGCGTGCGCTGGCGGGCCGGGTTGTCGACGATCACCTGCAGTGCCGCCTCGGGCCCGACGAGCCGGGGCAGGAGGTAGCACCCGCCCCACCCGGGCACGAGCCCGAGGGAGGTCTCGGGCAGGCCGAGGGGCGCGGTGTCGGCGGCGGCCACGCGGTAGCGGCAGGCGAGCGCGAGCTCGAGCCCGCCGCCGAGGGCGAGGCCGCTGAGGAGCGCGAAGCTCGGCAGGTCGCGCAGGAGCGTGACGATCCGGTGACCGGCCTCGGCCACGGCACGCGCGTCCTCCACGCGCGCCATCGAGCCGACGGCGCGCAGGTCCGCGCCCGCCGCGAAGCAGCCCGGGGTGCCGGTGAGGGCGACGGCGGTGACCTCGCCGTCGTGCACGCGGGCGGCGCACGCGGCGAGCGCCTCCTCGAGGGCCGCGATGCTCTCCGGGCCGAGCGTGGCGGGCCGGCCGTCGGTCCCGGCCATGGTGACCAGGGCGAGCGTGCCGGTGGCCAGCGAGACGTTCTCGACGCTGATCGTCGTGGTGGGTGTCATCGTCACTCCCTCGTGATGGGTACCGACGACCGACAGTACCGGGTACCTCGCCCCGGCGTCTCCCTCCACCGCCCCGTCAGCATCGTCAGCTCCGACCCTGCGCCTGATCCGTCCGCTGTGCGCCCGTCGGAACGGGCGCACAGTGGCCCCAGGAGGCGCATGGTGCGGGGCAGGTGCCTGCCGCGTGTCAGGCGGTCCGCAGCGCCTCGGTGAGTGGCGCCGCCGTGAGATCCACCTGCCACGGGCGGGCACCCTGCTCCACGAGGGACTCACGTACCGCCGCCTCGTCCACGACGTCGGGCGGGGTCCAGGCGATCTGCCGCTGCACGGCGGGGGAGAGGAGGTTCTCCTGGGGCACGTCGTGCTCCTCGGCGAGGGCACGGACAGCGGCCCGGACGGCGTCGAGCCGAGCAGCGGCGGCCGGGTCCTTGTCCGCCCAGGAGCGGGGCGGGGGCGGCGTGCCCGTCGTGGAGGCCAGCCGGCGCGGCGGGTGCTCGGAGGCGGGCAGCGCGAGGGCACGCTCGACGGCGGACCACCAGTAGCCGCTGGAGCGCCGGGTCCCCTTGCCGGAGAACTCCGGCAGCGCGACGAGTGCCTGCTCGCTGCGCGGCAGGGCGAGAGCGGCGGCGACGATGGCGCGGTCGGGCAGCACGCGGCCGGGGGAGCGGTCGCGCTTGCGGGCCAGCTCGTCGCGCGCCTGCCACAGCTCACGGACCACGGCGATGCCCTGGCCGCCGCGGACGGCGTGCATGCCGGAGGTGCGACGCCAGGGGTCCACCCGCGGGGACGGGTCCGGGGCGAGACGTACGGCCTCGAACTCCTGGCGAGCCCACTCGAGCTTGCCGGTCTCCTCCAGGGCGGCAGCCAGCCGGTCGCGCAGCTCGACGAGGAACTCCACGTCCAGGGCCGCGTACCGCAGCCAGTCCTCGGGGAGCGGGCGGGTGGACCAGTCGGCCGCGGAGTGCTCCTTGGCCAGGGAGTAGCCGAGCTCCTCGGCGATGATCGCGCCCAGGCCGACCTTGCTGCGCCCGAGCAGCCGCGCGGCGAGCTCGGTGTCGAAGAGCGCGGCGGGGTACATGCCGAGGTCGTGGAAGCCGGGCAGGTCCTGGTTGGCGGCGTGCAGCACCCACTCGGTGCCGGCGAGCGCATCGCCGATCGCGCTCAGCTCACCGACCGCGATGGGGTCGACGAGCAGCGTGCCGACGCCCTCACGCCGCAGCTGGACGAGGTAGGTGCGTTGGCCGTAGCGGTAGCCGGACGCGCGCTCGGCGTCGGCCGCGACCGGGCCGGTGCCCGTGGCCAGCGCCTCGGCGGCGCGGGCGAGGCCGTCGCGCGTGGTGATGACGGGCGGGGTGCCCTCGCGTGGCTCGGTGACGGGGATCAGCGGGGGCGTCTCGGCGTCGACGGGCTCGGTCATGGGGGTCACGGTATGCCCGGTGGGTCGGCACGGCCGCGTCGGCGCGCGGCCGGGGCGGAGACCGTGACGAACACCGCTCGCCTCAGCGGCGTGGCGTCAGCGCGGTGACGCCGTCGGGCAACGGTTCGAGGCCGGAGGCGGAGGAGGCGAGCTGGGTCCAGGCCATGAGGTGGGGGCCGAGGTCGGTGGTGTTGGGCGACCAAGAGGCCCGCACCTCGATCTCGACGCTCTGGTCGCGCAGCACGAGGCCTCCGAAGCTCTCCGACAGCACCCGGGTGACCGTGCCGGACAGCGAGTGGTAGCCCGCCCCGGCGGAGGCGAGGGCGTCGGTGAGCCAGGCCCAGCCCACCTCGCCGAGGAGCGGGTCGGCACCGAGCTCGTCCTCCAACCGCGCGCGCGCCATGACGACGATCCGGAAGGTGCCGTTCCAGGCGCTCTGCCCCTCGGGGTCGTGCAGGACCACGAAGCGTCCGCTGCCGAGGAGGGTCTCGGGCTCCGCCGTCGGGTTGACCTCGGCGGTGAGGGCGAGGCCGTAGGGCGCGATCCGCGTGGGGGCCGGCACCTCCTCGAGGCGCACCTCGGGCCGCTGGCGATGTCCGCGCAGACTGAGGAGCGCCTCCTCGAATGCGGGCGGAACCTGCGCACCGTCGCTGTTCACGCCCTCAGGCTAGGGTGGCGCGCCCCGATCACGGCCGTGGCGCGCCGGTAGACTCACCGCGCCCCCGCCGCCCAACCCCGGAGGAGCGCCCGTGGCCGACTTCCGTCCCGTCCTGCTCGGCACCGACCTTGGCGTGTACTCGATCGCCCGCTCGTTCCACGAGGCGTACGGGGTCCGCTCGATCGTCGTGTCCAACCAGCGCCGGGGGCCGGTCGACCACTCCCGCATCCTCGACAACGTCCTCGTCGGGGCGGGCGCGAGCGAGGAGCAGACCGTCGCCGCCCTCGTCGACGTGGCGCGCCGGCACGCTGGCACCCCGCTCCTGCTGATCGTCAACGCCGAGCACGAGGTCGAGATGCTCGTCCGTCACCGCGCGCTCCTCGAGGAGCACTTCGTCATCCCCTACGCCTCGGGCGAGGTGCTCACCGCCGCGGGCGACAAGGAGGTGCTCGCGGCTGCCTGCGAGCGGCTCGGGGTCGCGACGCCGGCCACCCGCGCCGTCGACCTCTCGGCCGCCGACGACGGCGGGTGGGCTCCGCCGCGCCTGGACCTCACCTTCCCCGTGGTGCTCAAGCCGGCGGTCAGCGCCGAGCACCTGCTCCTGTCCTACGAGGGCAAGCGCAAGGTCTACAGCGCGGCCACCCAGGCGGAGGCCGAGGTCGTCCTGCGGCGCCTGGCGGCGGCCGGGCTGCGCGACGTCGTCCTCGTCCAGGAGCTCATCCCCGGTGACGACACCCAGGGCCGCACGGTCACCTGCTACGTCGACCGGTCCGGTGAGGTGACGCTCATGGCCTCCGGGCAGCTGCTCCTCCAGCTGCACGCGCCGACGATGATCGGGAACTCCGCGACGATCCTCACCGAGGCGCAGCCGGAGATCGAGGCGCAGGCCGCGGCGATCCTCGGTGAGCTCGGGCTCACCGGCTTCGCGAACTTCGACGTCAAGGTCGACCCGCGTGACGGCCGCGCCCACTTCCTCGACCTCAACCCGCGCATCGGGCGGCCGAACTACTACCTCAACGTCGCGGGCCGCAACCCCGCTCGCGCCGTCGTCGCGGACTTCGCGGCCGAGCTGGGCGTGGCTCCCGCGTCCGCACCCCTGTACCGCGCCGAGCAGGAGGCCGGGGTCTACTCCTACCTGCCGTGGCGGCTCGTGCGTCGCTACCTCACCGACCCCGAGCTGCGCCGTCGGGTGGGGCGCATCCACCGCACGCGCCGCTTCGCCCACCCGCTCGCCTACCCGCTCGACCGCGACCCGCGCCGCGCCCTCTACCGCGCCGCCTCCACCGTCAACCTCGTCCGCGACTTCAGGGAGCACTACCCGGAGCCCACCCCCACGGGCCTCTGACCCGCCCGCCCCACCCCTTTCCCGTCGAGAGCTGAGTTGTTCCTCGCCGGAAGGGGAACGGCTCAGCTGTCAGCGGAGGGGGCGGTAGGTCGCCACGGTCACCGAGACGACCTACCGCCCTTGTCCGCCGAGAGCTGAGTTGTTCCTGGCGGGGAGGAAGAACTCAGCTGTCAGCGGAGGGGGCGGTAGGTCGCCACGGTCACCGAGACGGTGACGTCGACGGCGTCGGGCAGGGCCAGGGCGGCGGCGGTGAGCGCGTCGCGGTCGACGTGGTGTGCGCTGGGGCCCATGAGCGCCTCGAGGGTGACGTCCTCGCGCGTCATCGCCGCGCGGTACCGCACCGCGCGCTCCTCGACGACGGCGAAGTCGGCGAGCTGGCGGGCGAGCCGGTCTGCCTTGTCCGGGGCGACGCCGATCATCCCGAGCGGCCCGATGATCTCCGCCAGATGGTCCTGCGAGGGGGCGACGACGACGAGCCTCCCGCCCGGCGCGAGCACCCGGGCGATCTCCGGTGCGTTGCGCGGCCCGAAGACGCTGAGCACCGCCGCGGCCGAGCCGGTGGCGAGGGGTAGGCGCTGCCACACGTCGGCGCGCACCGCCGCCAGTCGCGGGTGGGCGCGCGCGGCACGGCGGGCGGCGTAGGGGGAGAGCTCGACGTCGAGGCCGACGGCGGCGGGCAGGGCGTCGAGCACCGCGGCGAGGTAGAAGCCGGTCCCGCCGGCGAGGTCGAGGACGAGGGGGGTGTCGCCGTCGTCGTCGGCCGCGGGGACGGTGGTCGCCGTCTCGGCGAGGGCGGCGGCGATCGGCGCGTAGTGGCCGCGCCCGAGGAAGGCCTCGCGCGCGGCCACCATGTCCGCGGTGTCTCCCTGACCCGCCCGGCTGCCGCCGCCCAGCAGCGTGAGGTAACCCTGTCGGGCGAGGTCGAAGCCGTGACCCCCTGCGCAGCGCACCGAGCGGTCGGTCCGTTGGAGCGCGGCCGCGCACACCGGGCAGCGCAGCTGCGGCAGGACGAGGTCGATGCGCGGGTTCTCCATGACGGCCGCCAGCCTATGGGGTCGCTTAGGGTTGTCCGGTGCTCATCCTGCTGCCGCCCTCGGAGTCCAAGTCCACCCGCAGCAGGGGCAGGGCGGCCGATCCGGCCGCGCTGAGCTTCCGCGAGCTCGTCGGCCCGCGCCGCACGGTCGCGGCCGAGCTCGCCGCCGTCAGCGCCCGCGCGGACGCCCTCGACGTGCTCGGGGTCGGCGCGAGCCTCGCCGAGGAGGTGGCCGGCAACCTCCGGCTCGACACGGCGCCCGCCCTCCCGGTGCGCGAGCTCTACACCGGCGTCCTCTACGACGCCCTCGACCTCGACGCCATGGACACGGCCGCCCGCCGCCGGGCCGGCCGCTGGATCGTCGTCGTCTCCGCCCTCCACGGCGCCCTGCGGCTCAGCGACCGCGTCGCCCCCTACCGCCTCGCGATGAACGTCACCCTGCCCGGCACCGGACCGCTCGCCCGGTTCTGGCGCGAGCACCTCGACGCCGCGCTGACGACGGCGGCCGGGGACGGCGTCGTCGTCGACTGCCGCTCCTCGACCTACGCGGCCGCCGGGTCCCCCCGCGGGTCCGCGGCCGAGAAGTGGGTCCAGGTGCGCGTCCCGGGCGCCAGCCACATGGCCAAGCACACCCGCGGGCTCGTCGCCGGCCACCTGTGCCGCACGGGCGCCACGCCCCGTACGCCGCAGCAGCTGGCCGAGGAGGTGGACGGCGCCTTCACCGTCGTCAGCCTCAGCGCGCCCGCCCGCGCCGGCAAGCCGTGGGTGCTCGACGTCACCGCGGAATAGACCCGGGCCCTCCGGGTTGAACCGGGGAGAACACTCCACACGAAAGGTGCCCGATGCCTCTCCCGCTCTCGATCCTCGACCTCGCCACCGTGGGCCGCAGCCAGACCGTCGCCGAGTCCCTCGACGGGACCGTCGCCCTGGCGCAGAAGGCCGAGGAGACGGGCTACACGCGGGTCTGGTACGCCGAGCACCACAACATGGCCGCGATCGCGTCCTCGGCCACGTCCGTGCTCATCGCGCACGTCGCCGCGCACACGAGCACCATCCGGCTCGGCTCGGGCGGCGTCATGCTGCCCAACCACTCGCCGCTCACCATCGCCGAGCAGTACGGCACCCTCGAGACGCTGCACCCGGGCCGCATCGACCTCGGGCTGGGCCGCGCGCCGGGCACCGACCAGAACACGATGCGGGCGCTGCGCCGCGACGCGTCGTCGGCCGACTCCTTCCCCGAGGACGTGCTCGAGCTCCAGGGCTACCTGCGCGGCCAGTCGCGCATCCCCGGCGTGGACGCCTACCCGGGCAAGGGGACCGACGTCCCGCTCTACATCCTCGGCTCCTCGCTGTTCGGCGCCGGGCTCGCCGCCACCCTCGGCCTGCCCTACGCCTTCGCCTCGCACTTCGCGCCCGCCGCGCTGCACGAGGCGATCGCGCTGTACCGGCGTGAGTTCGAGCCCTCCGCCCAGCTCGACAAGCCCCACGTCATCGCCGCCTACAACGTGCTCGCCGCCGACGAGCAGGCCGATGCCGAGCGTCAGCAGCAGGAGGTCATGCGCGGCCGTGTCGCGCTGCTCCTGCGCCCGGGCACCGAGTACACCGACGAGCAGGCCGACGCCCTGCTCGCCTCACCCCAGGGCCGTCACCTGCACCAGATGATGACCTACAGCGCCGTCGGCACCCCCGACGTCGTGCGCGAGAAGGTGACCGAGTTCGGCGAGCAGACCGGCGCGGACGAGATCATCGTCGCCCACCAGGGCCCCACGGTGGAGGAGCGGCTGCGCTCCGCCGAGCTGCTCGCCGAGGCCTACCTCACCTGACGTCGGCGGCCCGCCTGCCGTGCGTCGCCCCCTCCCGCACCTAGGGTGGGGGGCGACGCGAAAGGGGATGAGGTGGAGCACAGCATCAGGCTCGTGCCGCTGGACGACGGCGAGTTCGCCAAGCTGACGGCGGACGTCGACCTCCCGGTGGAGCAGTCCCTCGCCTGGGACGCCTACGACCGTGCAGTCCCGGGACGGCGGCCGTGGAAGCGTTTCGCCTTCCTCCTCGACGAGGAGCCGGCCGCCGTCGTCGCCCTGTCGGAGTACCTCGGGCGCGGCTTCCACTACCTGTGGGCCAAGCATGGGCCGGTCTGGCTGACCGAGCCCACCCCCGAGCTCGAGCGCGCCCTGCGGGAGCGGCTCGTCACCGGCGTGCGCGCCGTCGACCCGCGGCTCGCCTTCGTGCGCCTCCACGCCGCCCACCCCGCCGAGGACCTCCACCCGCTGCTCCAGTCGGTCACCTACGACCGCACCGTCGTCGTCGAGCTCGACGGCCGCAGCGACGACGAGCTGCTCGCCGGCATGAAGAAGCGCGGCCGCCGCGACCTGCGCAAGGGCCTGCGCGAGCAGCCCGTGGAGTGCACCGAGGAGACCGGCGCTCCGGACTTCGAGCCGTTCTACGAGGTGCTGCGCGAGACCGCCGAGCGCGACGGCTTCGGCGTCCACCCGATGAGCGTCTACACGACGATGCTCGACGCCCTCGGCCCGCAGCACGCGCGCCTGTTCGTCGGCCGGCACGACGGCGCCGTCCAGGCCTGGGTCATCGTCACCGTCCACGACGGCCTCGCCACCGCCTACTACGCCGCCAGCACCGCCGCCGGCCGCGTCCACGACGTCCCGACCCAGCTGTACTGGCACATCATCCGCACCCTGCGTGACGAGGGGGCGCGGAGCTTCGACTTCATGGGCATCGGCTCCGAGCTGGCCCCGTCGCTCGAGGCGCTGACGACGATGAAGACGAAGTTCAACCCCGAGCCCACGGAGGTCGCCCCTGCCTGGGACGTCCCCGTCCGCCCCCTGACCTACACCGCGCTGACGAAGGCACTGGCCGCCAAGCGCAGCGCCGTCGCGGCGGCCCGCCGCGCGGTGCCCGCTGCGCGCCGTGCCGTCAGCCGCGAGGAGGAGACCGCGTGACCCTGCGCCCCGTCGACGACACCACCTACACCTCCCTGGCCGCCGGCACCCCGCTGCCCGTGGAGCAGGCGCCCGTCTGGGCCGCCTTCGACGCCGTCGTCCCCGGCCGCTCCCACTGGGGCCGGCTCGCCTACGTGGACGACGACGGCGCGACGGCCGCCGTCGTCACCCTCGCCGAGGTCCGTGGCCCCGGTGGGTTCCGGTACCTGTGGGCGAAGAACGGGCCGGTGTGGCTCGTGGAGCCGACCCCGGAGCGGGAGGCGGCGCTGCGCCGTGAGCTGGGGGAGCGGCTGCGCCGCGTCGACCCGCGGCTCGTGTTCGTCCGCCTCCACGCCCGCCACGAGGCGCCGGACCTGCGCCCGGTCATGCAGGGCATCACCTACGACCGCACGGTGGTCGTCGACCTCGACCGCAGCGAGGACGAGGTCTTCACCGCGATGAAGCAGCAGGGCCGCCGCGCCATCCGCAAGGCCCTCAAGGACGAGTCGCTCACGGTCGGCGAGGAGACCGGCCTGGACGAGGCCGCTTTCGCCGAGCTGTACGACGTCTTCGTCGAGACGGGCGAGCGCGAGGGCTTCGGCCCCCACCCGGCCCGGCGCTACCTCGACATGCTCGCGACCCTCGGGCCCGAGCACGCCCGCGTGTTCGTCACCCGTCGTGACGGCCGGGCGCTGGCGTGGGCCCTGGTCCTCGTCAACGACGGCGCCGCCCTCTACTCGGTGGGCGCGTCCAGCTCCGAGGCGCGCGGCGCCTACGCCGCCGACCTGCTGCACTGGGACATCATCCGCACGCTGCTCGCCGAGGGCGTGCGCTCCTACGACCTCGCCGGCGCCGGGTCCGACCGCTTCCCCGGGCTGTCCGGCCTCACGCAGTTCAAGACGAAGTTCGAGAAGGAGATCACCGAGGTCTCCCCGGCCTGGGACATGCCGCTCCACCCCCGCGCGTACACCGCGCTGGTCCAGGCCCTGGCCGCGAAGCGCCGCGCCACGGCAGCGCTGGGCCGCGTGAGGTCCCGCCTCCGCCCCTGACCCCCGCCGACAACTCGGCATCTGGTGGGTTCACCGGCGGTGGTATGCGTTTACCGTGTCGCCTGAACCACCAGCTGCGACGTTGGCGGGCGGGTCAGCCGACGATGCTGCTGCCGGTGTAGAGGTGGAGGACAGGCACTCCGAGCGCCTCGCGCGCTCGGCTCGCCCAGTCGCGGCGCAGGGTGTCGTCGAGCAGCTTCGGGCTCGTCACCACGACGACCTCGGCGGCCCGGTGGTTGGACACCGCCTGGGTGAGCGCGGGCAGCGGGTCGTCGCCGACGACGACGCCGTCCGCCGTCGCTCCCGCTGCCTCGAGCAGCGCGAGCGACAGGCGCAACGCCTCGGTCGCCTCGGTACGTGCCGCGCGCTCGTCGGGGTCGGGGTTGGTGATGTCGTGCCACAGCCGCCGCAGGTCGAGCAGACCGAGGTCGTTGACGACCTCCTGAAGGACGTTGTGGTCGGTGTCCGCCGGGACGAGCACCTCGAAACGCACGTCACGCCCGGCGTAGGTCTCGACGATCTGCGCCACGTCGGTGTCGAGCAGGGTGTCCTCGGTCAGCACGACGACGGTCTGCGTCACTGGTCCTCCAGGTGTCTCGGTCCTCTGGGACGCACGTCCGGTCCGGCCGGCGCCGTCCGGAGGTGCATCCAGACGACCATATGTGCATCGCGGGCGGAAGGGGTGGGCGGGGGCGGCGGGGCCGCGGTGTCTCAGACGCGGAGGACGACGACGTCGTGGCCCGGCAGGGTCAGCGTCTCACCGTCCGCGGTGGCCTCGCCCGTCCAGGACAGGACGACCTCGCGGACCTGGCCTCGCACGTGGATCTCGCGTGGCTCCTCCTCGAGGTTGGCGATGATCGCGACCGAGCCGCGGTACATGCCGATCCAGCCGCCGTCGTCGCACGTCGTCACGCCGGTGTCGGCGCGCACGCCGCAGGCGATGTCCGTCTCCGCGTGCCGCAGCGCGATGAGGTCGCGGTAGAACGCGAGCAGCCGCGCGTGCCGCTCCCGGCCCGGCTCGGACCAGTCCAGGCGGCTCGCCTCGACGGTGCCGGGCGACTGCGGGTCGGGCACCTCGACGTCGCCACCGTAGACCTCCTCCCAGCCGTGGGAGGCGAACTCCTCGGTGCGGCCCTTGCGGATGGCCTCGGCGAGCTCGGGCTCGGCGTGGTCGGTGAAGTACTGGAACGGGGTGGTCGCGCCCCACTCCTCGCCCATGAAGAGCATCGGGGTGTAGGGCCCGAGGATCGCGATCGCGGCGGACACCGCGAGCTGGCCGTCGCTGAGGACGCGGCTGGGGCGGTCCCCGATGGCGCGGTTGCCCACCTGGTCGTGGTTCTGGGTGAAGACGACGAAGCGCCGGGTGTCGACCTCGGCCGGCACGGGCGCGCCCCAGACCTTGTCCCGGAACTCGGAGTACGTGCCCGCGTGGACGAAGGTCTGGGCCAGCGCCGTCCGCAGGGTGTCGGTGGTGCCGAAGCTCACGTAGTACCCGTGCCGCTCGCCGGTGAGGCGGGCGTGCAGGGCGTGGTGCACGTCGTCGTCCCACTGCGCCGTCATGCCCAGCCCGCCCTCGGCGGTGGGGGTGACCATGCGGGCGTCGTTGAGGTCGGACTCCGCGACGAGGGACAGCGGGCGGCCCACCTCCTCCTCGAGCTCGGCGACGGCGTCGGACAGCTCCGCGAGCACGTGCCGCGGGGAGTCGTCGATGAGGGCGTGGACGGCGTCGAGCCGCAGGGCGTCGAGGTGGAAGTCCCGCAGCCAGCGCAGGGCGTTCTCGACGACGAACCGGCGCACCGGCCCGGCGTCCGGGCCGTCGAGATTCACGGCCGAGCCCCAGGGCGTCTCGTGCCGGTCGGTGAAGTACGGACCGAAGGGGCCGAGGTAGTTCCCGGACGGGCCGAGGTGGTTGTAGACGACGTCGAGGCACACCGCCAGTCCGCGGGCGTGGGCGGCGTCGACGAAGCGCTGCAGCGCCTCCGGCCCGCCGTAGGGCTCGTGGACGGCGTACAGCGTGACGCCGTCGTAGCCCCAGCCGTGCTCCCCGGGGAACGCGGCGACGGGCATGAGCTCGACCATGTCGACGCCGAGGTCGACGAGGTGGTCGAGCCGCTCGATGGCGGCGTCGAGCGTGCCGGCAGGGGTGAAGGTGCCGACATGGAGCTCGTAGATCACGGCGCCGAGGCTCGAGCGGCCCTTCCACTGCTCGTCCTGCCACTCGTAGGCGGAGGCGTCGAAGACGCGCGAGGGGCCGTGGACGCCGTACGGCTGCCACGCGCTGCGCGGGTCGGGCAGGCCGAACCCGCCGTCCAGGTGGAACAGGTAGTCCGTGCCGGGGGGCAGCGCCTCCGGCGTCGCCCACCAGCCGTCCTCGCGCGCCTCGAGCGGGAGGCGCTCGGCGGTGTCGTCGGCCGGACCGGACGGCAGGCTGATCTCGACGGTGCGGGCGGCGGGCGCCCAGACGGTCAACGGCTCAGGCATCGGCTCTCTCCAGCAGTGCGACGGGGTGAGGGTCGAGGAGGTCGGCGAGGCGGCACGAGCCCCCGGGCACCTCACGGCCGGTGAGGACGTCACGCCACCGGCCCTCCGGCAGGACGACGGTGTGCTCGCCGAACCCGCCGAGGGCGTCCAGCCCGCGGGCGAGGCGGGTGACGACCGTGACGGCCCGCGGCCCGGAGTCGTCGCCGCGCGCGAAGGCGATGGCGTGGCCGGTGGACGTGGGCAGCGGCAGGTACTGCGAGGACGCGCCGACGAAGGCCGCGGCCTCCCGGCGGCGCAGCCGCAGGGCCCGGGCCGTGAGGGCGAGCTTGACCTCGTCCAGCGTGCCGGGCGTGGCGCCGTCGTCGAGGCGGTCGAGCTGGCGGGCCAGCTCGGTGAAGTCGACCGGTCGCCTGTTGTCCGGGTCCACGAGCGACGTCCGGGTCACCTCGGTGCCCTGGTAGACGTCGGCGACGCCGAGCACGGTGAGCTGGAGCAGCTTGACGCCGAGCACGGCCGCTCGCACGGTCTGCGCCGTCGTCCGCTCCCACTCGGTGAGGGCCTCGACGACGGCCGGGTGCTCGAGCAGCGCGGTCGCGTAGTCGAGCAGCGCGTCCTCACGGACGGTGTCGGGGTCGGTCCATGTCGTCCAGGACTTCTGCTCGCGCACCGCCTTGACGAGGTAGCCGCGCAGACGCTCGGCGGTCATCGGGTCGGAGTCGGTCCACGTCCCGACGAGGACCTGCCACAGGAGGTTTTCCGCGCGCCCGTCGAGGTCCGCGGGGCGGATGTCCGCCGTCGCCTCACGCAGCCGGCGCACGAGGGCCAGCCACTCCTCGGCGTACTCCGAGAGCACGCCGATACGGGCGCGCACGTCCTCACCGCGCTTGGTGTCGTGGGTGCTGCCGGCCGTCATCGTCGCGGGGTGCGCGCTGATGGTCTGCGCGACCCACGCGTGCAGCTCGTCGACGCTGATGCCGAAGCGACGCGGGGAGCCGCCCACCTCGCACAGGCTCACCAGGTGCGTCCACCGGTAGTAGGCGGTGTCCTCCACGCCCTTGGCCATGACGGCGCCGCAGGTCTGCTGGAAGCGGATGATGAGCTCGTTGCGCCGTGCCTCGTGCACACGCCCCGCGCTGCCGACCTCGTGCCCCAGGAGGAGGTCGACGACGACGTCGAGCGTCTCGTGGCGCTCCTCGTCCAGGTGGGTGCGCGCCTCCTCGGCGGCCTCCCGCACCACCCGCTCGCTCATGGGCGGCGCGGGCTCCCCGGGGACGACGTAGGCGCGGTAGCGGTCGAAGGCCACGAGGAGCTCGACGACGCAGTCCTCGAGGGACCGGTAGGTGTGGTCGCGCAGGCGCACGTCCTCGTCGCACAGCTCGCGCAGGATGGTGGCGAGGCGGTGGACCTCGGCGTACAGCGAGGTGCTGACGATCTGCCGCTTGGCGTCGGTGATCATCTCCGCCAGCTCCCCGCGGGAGTCGCCGGCGATCTCGGTCATCGCGGTGCCCAGCGCGCCGGAGCCCGCCGGGTCGGTGAGGACGGAGTTGATCCGCCAGGCGGCGTCGTAGCCGGTGGTGCCGGCCACCGGCCAGTCCGGGGCGAGGGTCTCCTCGCCCTCGAGGATCTTCTCCGCGACGACCCACGCGCCGCCGGTGGCCTCGTCGAGGCGCTCGAAGTAGCCGCGGGGGTCGGCCAGGCCGTCGGGGTGGTCGATGCGCAGGGCGTCGATGTGCCCCGAGCGCATGAGGTCGAGGAGCAGGGCGTGGCTGGCGTCGAAGACGTCCGGGTCCTCCACCCGCAGCGCGGCGAGGGTGTCGACGTCGAAGAAGCGGCGGTAGTTGAGCTCCTCGTCGGCCACCCGCCAGTAGGACAGCCGGTAGAACTGCCGCTCGAGCAGCTCGGCCAGCGGCAGCTGCTCGGTGCTGGGCCGCACGGGGAAGGTGTGCTCGTAGTAGCGCAGCACCGGCTGCTCGCCGAGCTCGGGCTCGGAGGGCACGACCATGTGCTCCACCCGCAGCTCACCGCCGGCCAGCGCGGCCCCGACGCGCTCACCGAGCACGGGCATGAGGATCCCGGGCCGCTCGGAGGCGAGGTCGACGTCGAACCACCCGGCGTAGGGGGAGTCCGGGCCGTCCTTGAGGACCGACCACAGCGCCCGGTTGTGCCACGCGGGCGTCGGGACGGCCATGTGGTTGGGCACGACGTCGACGACGATCCCCAGCCCGGCGCCGTGCGCCGTCGTGCACAGCCGCTCCAGACCTTCCCGGCCGCCCATGACGGTCGAGATGCGGGTGTGGTCGACGACGTCGTAGCCGTGGGTGGACCCGGGGGCCGCCTCGAGGACGGGGGACAGGTACAAATCGGTGACCCCGAGCCCGGCGAGGTAGGGCACGAGCGCCTCGGCGTCCGCGAAGCCGAGGTCCGGCCCGAGCTGGAGCCGGTAGGTGCTCACCGGCAGGCGACGCCCCGCCGAGGGGAGGTGGCGGGAGGCGGCGGTGGGCTGCGGCGTGCTCACGCCTCCTCCTCACGGGGGCACACGAGGATGACGGTGTTGTGGGGCAGCACCTCCAGGGTGTCCCCGGGGTGGTAGTCCCCGTTCTCCGTGTGCGTGGGGTCGGTGTTGATCGCCGTGCGCCACACCGTCCCGAACCCCTCGTCGGGGATGGTGAAGGTGACGGGCTCGGCGGCCGCGTTGAGCATGACGAGGAGGTTGTCGTCGACCACCTGCTCACCGCGGGCGTCGGGCTCGGGGATGGCGTCGCCGTTGTAGAAGATCGAGATGGAGCGGGCGTGGGACTGCTCCCAGTCCTCGTCCTCCATCGGCTCGGCCGCGGGCGTGAGCCAGGCGATCTCGCCGACCTCGGACTGACCGCCGTGGCCGGGATCGCCGGCGAAGAACCGGCGCCGGCGCAGCACCGGGTGCGCCGCCCGGAAGTGGACCATGCGCTGGGTGAAGTCGAGCAGGTGCTCCTGCTCCTCGGTGAGGTTCCAGTCCACCCACGCCAGCTCGTTGTCCTGGCAGTAGACGTTGTTGTTGCCCTGCTGGGTGCGACCGAGCTCGTCACCGTGGGCGATCATCGGCACGCCCTGGGAGAACAGGAGCGTGGCGAGGAAGTTGCGGTGCCGGCGGAGGCGCAGCGCCCGGACCTCGGCGTCGTCGGTCTCGCCCTCCGCGCCGCTGTTCCACGAGCGGTTGTGCTCCTCGCCGTCGTTGTTGTCCTCGCCGTTGTCCTCGTTGTGCTTCTCGTTGTAGGAGACGAGGTCGCGCATCGTGAAGCCGTCGTGGGCGGTGACGAAGTTGATCGAGGCGACCGGGTGGCGCCCGCTGTGGGCGTACAGGTCCGCCGAGCCCGTGATGCGGGTGGCGAACTCGGCCAGCGTCGAGGGCTCGCTGCGCCAGAAGTCGCGCACCGTGTCGCGGTAGCGCCCGTTCCACTCCGTCCAGAGCGGGGGGAACCCGCCGACCTGGTACCCGCCCTCGCCGAGGTCCCACGGCTCGGCGATGAGCTTGGCCTGGGAGATGACCGGGTCCTGCTGGATGATGTCGAAGAAGGACGAGAGCCGGTCGACGGCGTGGAGCTCGCGGGCCAGCGTCGAGGCGAGGTCGAAGCGGAAGCCGTCGACGTGCATCTCCGTGATCCAGTACCGCAGCGAGTCCATGATCATCTGGAGCGTGTGCGGTGAGCGCATGAGCAGGGAGTTGCCCGTGCCGGTCGTGTCGAAGTAGTGCGCCTCGTCGCCCTCGACGAGGCGGTAGTACGAGGCGTTGTCGATGCCCTTGAAGGACAGCGTGGGCCCGAGGTGGTTGCCCTCGGCCGTGTGGTTGTAGACGACGTCGAGGATGACCTCGATGTTCGCCTCGTGGAGGGCCTTGACCATCGTCTTGAAGTCCTGCACCTGCTGGCCGGCCCCGCGCAGGGAGCTGTAGGCGTTGTGCGGGGCGAAGAACCCGATGGTGTTGTAGCCCCAGTAGTTGCTCAGCCCCTTCTCCTGCAGGTGGGGGTCGTTGACGAACTGGTGGACGGGCATGAGCTCGATCGCCGTGACGCCCAGGGCGGTGAGGTGGTCGATGACGGCCGGGTGCGCGAGGCCGGCGTAGGTGCCACGCAGCTCCTCGGGCACCTCCGGGTGGAGCTCGGTGAGCCCCTTGACGTGCGCCTCGTAGATGACCGAGTCGTGGTACTCGTGGCCCGGCGGGCGGTCGAACTCCCAGTCGAAGAAGGGGTTGATGACGACCGAGTGCATCGTGTGCGGCGCCGAGTCGTCGGTGTTGCGCTCGGCCGGGTCCTCGAACTGGTAGGAGTACAGCGCCGGGTCCGCGTCGATCTGTCCGTCGATCGCCTTGGCGTACGGGTCGAGGAGGAGCTTGGAGGGGTCGCACCGGTGACCCTGCTCGGGGTCGTAGGGGCCGTGCACGCGGTACCCGTAGCGCTGCCCGGGCTGGGCGGAGCGCAGGTACCCGTGCCAGACGTGCCCGTCGACCTCGGTGAGCTCGAAACGCTCCTCGGTGCCGTCGTCGTGGAGGAGGCAGAGCTCCACCTTCTCGGCGACCGAGGAGTAGAGCGCGAAGTTGGTGCCGGTGCCGTCGAAGGTGGCACCCAGGGGGTAAGGACGTCCAGGCCAAGGCTGCATGAGCGATAGGCTCTCATCGCTGCGGCATTTCGGCCCGCAGAGAGCTGAAGCGGTCCGAGGGAGGACGCGTGATCGACCTGTCGCCCGGCTGGCAGGTGGCCCTCGAGGTCCTGGGGTGGGTGGGCTCCGGCATCGTCGTCTGGTCGATGATGCAGCAGCGGATCCTGCGTCTGCGCGTGTACAACCTCATCGGCTGCGTCGTGCAGGTGCTCTACAACGGGGTGCTCGGGGTGTGGCCCGTCGTCGCCCTCAACGTCGTTCTCGCCGTCGTCCAGGTGGTCAATCTCACACGGCTGCTGCGCGGCCGGGACGACCCGGCGTCCTACTCCGTGGCGGAGGTGCCCGCCCACGGCCCGCTCCTCACGCAGCTCGTCGAGCGGCACCGTGAGGACGTCGCGCGCTTCCACCCCGGGTTCACCACCCCCACGGCTAGCGCCGACGCCTTCGTCGTCATGTCCGGGGACGAGGTCGCCGGGTGCGTCGTCGTCCACGACGACGACGGCGTGGCCCAGATCGAGCTCGACTACGTCACCGAGCGCTTCCGTGACTTCTCCCCGGGCCGCTTCGTCTTCCGGCGCAGCGGGGTCCTCGCCGATCGCGGCTACCGGGCGGTGGCCTCCGCTCCCGGCACCGTCGAGCCGTACTACGAGCAGGTGGGCTTCGAGCGGCGCGGGGACCGCTTCGTCCTCGACCTCACGGCCTGAGCCGGGAAACGAGCAGGGCCCCCGACCGCTGGTCAGGGGCCCTGCTGCGCTGGTGGGCGATACTGGGTTCGAACCAGTGACCTCCTCGGTGTGAACGAGGCGCTCTACCACTGAGCCAATCGCCCGCGCTGGACGATGTTAGCCCACCGGCGGGCGTGCCCCCAAACCGCTCACGGGTCGAGGTCCTCCGCGGCGCGCGTGGCGTAGAGCTCCTGGACCCGCAGCGTCACGGGCCCGGGCTCGATCTGGCGGCCGTCGATGCTGTCGACGGGGACGATGCCGCGCGTGGCGGAGGTCACGGCCGCGTGCTCGGCCGCGAGGAGGTCGGCGATCGGCACGACCGCCTCCCGCACGGGCAGGCCCGCCTCGTGCGCCCACTCGAGGACGAGCTCGCGGGTGACGCCCGCGAGGCAGCCGGAGGCGAGGGGAGGGGTGAGCAGCTCGCCGCCGGTCTCGAGGAAGACGTTGGACGCCGACCCCTCGCACAGCTCCTCCCGCGTGTTGGCGAGCACCGCCTCCGTCCCGCCCTGCCGGCGGGCGTGCTCGAGCGCGAGGACGTTCTCCCCGTAGGAGGTCGACTTGACCCCCACGAGCGGGGAGCGCTCGTTGCGCACCCACGGCACGACGACGACGGCGGTACGCGGGGGCGGTCCGTCGGCTCCCGGGTGGGGCACCGACTCGGCCGACGCGGTGAGGAGGAGGGTGGGCGTCGCGTCGGCGCGGGGTGTCCCGGCCGGGAGCGGCCCTGCCGTCCACGTCATGCGCAGCCGCCCGGTCCCGCCGTCGAGCCGTGCGGCGAGGTCGAGGGCCGCGCCGGTGACGACGTCGGTGGGCGGGACGGGCAGCCCGGCGACGGTGGCCGAGCGCACGAGCCGGGCCACGTGCCGGCGCAGGGCGAAGGGCCGACCGGAGACGACGACGCAGGTGTCGAAGACGCCGTCGCCCACCGTGAGGCCCCGGTCCAGGGCCGTGACGACGGGCTCCTCGGCCGTCCGGACTTTGCCGTCGAACCACACGAGAGTGCTCATGGGGGAAGCCTGCCACCACGGGAGGTCCCGTGACCTCCCCGGTTCACCTTCTGCAGGCGGACGGAAGGAGGGGAGGCCGGAGGAGAAGCGGGGAGGTCAGCCGGGCGGGGCGGAGGCGAGCGCGACGAGGCGGGCGGCCTTGAGCTCGGTCTCGCGCCACTCGGCCTGCGGGTCGCTGCCCCACGTGATGCCCGCGCCCGTGCCGAACCGGAGCGTGCCGGCGCCGGTCCCACCGGGCGGCGTCCACCAGAAGGTGCGGATCCCGACGGCGAGCTCCGCCCGGCCGTTGTCGGCGTCGATCCACCCGACGGCCCCGCAGTACGGGCCGCGCGGCGCGGGCTCCAGCTCGCGGATGAGCCGCAGCGCGCTCGACTTCGGGGCGCCGCTCACCGAGGCGGGCGGCAGCGTGGTCTCGAGCAGGGCCGCCCAGCCGGCGGCGTCGAGTGGGTCGCGCAGCGTGCCACCGACCCGGGAGACGAGGTGGACGAGCCCGGGGTGCTGCTCGACGGCGCACAGGTCGAGGACCTCGACCGTGCCGGGAAGGCACACGCGCTGGAGGTCGTTGCGCACGAGGTCGGTGATCATGACGTTCTCGGCGCGGTCCTTGGCGCCGAGGTCCTCGGCACGGGTCGCGGTGCCCTTGATGGGGCCGGACACCACCCGCCCGTCCCGGACGGAGAGGAAGAGCTCGGGGGAGGCGCTGACCACCCACGCCGGTCGCTCGGCCGCCCCGGCCGGGACGTGGACGGTCCCGGCGTAGGGCGCCGGGTTGCCGGCGGTGAGGACCGCCGCGAGAGCAGCGGCGTCCGGCTCCGCCGCCGCCGAGCCGAGCGGCGCGGACAGCACCCGGCAGATGTTGGCCTGGTAGACCTCGCCCTCCCGCACGGCCGCGCGCACCCGGCGGACAGCCGCCATGTAGGCCTTCTCGTCCAGGGAGCTGCGCCAGGACACGGGGGAGGGGCCTACCCAGGTGCCGCCGTCGGCCGGTCCAGATCGCCCCGTGGTCCTTGTCACATCGTGGACGTCGGAGGTGGTTTCGGAGAAGCGCCAGCCCGTCGTCGAGCCCTCGAAGTCGGCCACCACCGCCCACCACCCCGAGGTCAGTGCCTCGGGGTGTTTGCGCAGGTCAGCGCACTCGACGAGGCCGCGGGCGCGCACTCCGGGGAAGTCGGCGCGGGCCTCCTGGAGGCGCCGACGAGGGGCTGCTGAGCTCACTCGCGCCACGCTAGTGGGCGAGTTGGACGTGCGGCCCTCCCCTCGGCTAATGTTGTCAACGCCGCCGGGGAAGCCCGGCAGCAACGCGGATGTGGCTCAGTTGGTAGAGCATCACCTTGCCAAGGTGAGGGTCGCGGGTTCGAGTCCCGTCATCCGCTCGAGGTACCACCCCCCGGTGGGGCAGTACAAGCCTCAGGGTGGCGTGGCCGAGAGGCGAGGCAGCGGCCTGCAAAGCCGTACACACGGGTTCGAATCCCGTCGCCACCTCGGTTGAAGCAGGACAAGGGCGATTGGCGCAGCGGTAGCGCGCTTCCCTGACACGGAAGAGGTCACTGGTTCGATCCCAGTATCGCCCACGAGAACGAAGCCCCCGGCCAGCAGGCCGGGGGCTTCGTCGTTCCCCGCGGGTCTACCGTGTCCTCCTCGGCAGGAGGAGGACCACCGTGGACCAGGTCACGCTCTACCTCGACACCGCCCGCGCCTACGCCGGTCTCGTCGCGCTCGTGCGCCCCGAGGACTGGGAGCGCCCGGCGCTGGGCGTGTGGGACGTGCGCGCCCTCGTCGGGCACACGACCCGCGCCCTGACGACCGTCGTCGACTACCTCGCGGCCGCCGAGCCCGCGGACGGTGCCGACGTCCTCACCGCACCGGAGTACTTCGCGGCGTTCGCCGCGTCGCCGGACAAGGAGGCGGCGGACGACGCCGTGGCGGCACGTGGACGGGCGGCCGGCGTCGGGCTAGGCAGCGGCCCCGCCGCGCGGACGGCCGAGCTCGTCGAGGAGGTCGCCGACGCCCTGGGCGGCGTGGCCGCGCGGCGGCTCGTGCAGACCCGGTTCGGCCACCTGCGCCTCGAGGAGTACCTGCGCACCCGCACGTTCGAGCTCGTGGTCCACGGCCTCGACCTCGCCCGGGCGCTCGAGCTGCCCGACGGCCTGCTCCCCGCGCCCGCGGTGGCCGGTGCGCTGGAGCTCGCGACGCAGACGGCGGCCGCGTCCGGGCACGGGCCGCACGTGCTCGCCGCGCTCACCGGACGGTCCCCCCTCCCGCCCGGGTTCGCCGTCCTCTGAACGGGTCCACCGGGTCCCGCCAGGGTGTGACGACCGCGACTCCGGCAACGGATCGGTGACGATTCGGCGCACGGGTGGGACGGGGCCGGGGCGCTCCGGGCAACCTGAGTACGATCGGTCAGTCATGTCCGAACGTCAGCGGGAGCCCACTGTGTCATCCGTCTCTGAGCAGGTCCTTGTCGTCGACGGCGCCGAGCGGACGGTCACCGAGGGCACCACCGGGACGGACCTGTTCGGCGAGGACCGCGCCGTCGTCGCCCTCCGGGTGGACGGCGAGCTCAAGGACCTCGCCACCGACGTGTCGCGCCTCCGGGCCGGCGCCGTCGTCGAGAAGGTCGACATCGCCAGCGAGGACGGCCTGTCCATCCTTCGCCACTCCGCCGCCCACGTGCTGGCCCAGGCGGTGCAGCAGGTGCGCTCGGACGCGCGCCTGGGCATCGGCCCGCCGATCACCGACGGCTTCTACTACGACTTCGACGTCGAGACCCCGTTCACGCCCGAGGACCTCAAGGACCTCGAGAAGCAGATGAACCGGATCATCCGCGAGGGCCAGAGCTTCGTGCGCCGCGTCGTCACCGACGAGGAGGCCCGCGCCGAGCTCGCCGACGAGCCGTACAAGCTCGAGCTCATCGGCCTCAAGGGCTCCAGCGCCGAGGACGCCGCCGAGGGCGCCTCGGTGGAGGTCGGCGCCGGCGAGCTGACGATCTACGACAACGTCCGCCGCGGGGGAGAGGTGGCCTGGAAGGACCTGTGCCGCGGCCCGCACCTCCCGAGCACCAAGCTCATCGGCAACGGGTTCGCGCTCCAGCGCTCGGCCGCCGCGTACTGGCGGGGGAGCGAGAAGAACCCCCAGCTCCAGCGCATCTACGGCACCGCGTGGCCCACGAAGGACGAGCTCAAGGCCTACCAGGAGCGCCTGGCCGAGGCCGAGCGCCGCGACCACCGCCGCCTCGGCTCGGAGATGGACCTCTTCTCCTTCCCCGACGAGATCGGCTCCGGCCTGCCCGTCTTCCACCCCAAGGGCGCGATGATCCGCATGGAGATGGAGGAGTACTCCCGCCGCCGTCACATCGAGGCCGGGTACTCCTTCGTCAACACGCCCCACATCACCAAGGGCCACCTCTTCGAGGTCTCCGGCCACCTCGACTGGTACCGCGACGGCATGTACCCCCCGATGCACCTGGACGAGGAGCGCGACGCCGAGGGCAACGTCAAGCGGCAGGGGCAGGACTACTACCTCAAGCCGATGAACTGCCCGATGCACAACCTCGTCTTCGGCTCCCGTGGCCGCTCCTACCGCGAGCTGCCGCTGCGGCTCTTCGAGTTCGGCACCGTCTACCGCTACGAGAAGTCCGGCGTCATCCACGGACTCACCCGTGCCCGCGGCTTCACCCAGGACGACGCCCACATCTACTGCACCCGCGAGCAGATGAAGGACGAGCTGAACTCCCTGCTCACCTTCGTCCTGGACCTCCTCAAGGACTACGGGCTCGACGACTTCTACCTCGAGCTGTCCACCCGCGACCCGGAGAAGTCCGTGGGAGACGAGGCCACCTGGGAGGAGGCGACCCGCGTGCTCGAGGAGGTCGCCACCGCCTCCGGCCTGGACCTCGTCCCCGACCCGGGCGGCGCCGCCTTCTACGGCCCGAAGATCTCCGTGCAGGCGAAGGACGCCATCGGCCGCACCTGGCAGATGTCGACCATCCAGCTCGACTTCAACCTGCCCGAGCTCTTCGACCTCGAGTACCAGGCCGCCGACGGCACCCGCCAGCGCCCGGTGATGATCCACCGCGCCCTCTTCGGCTCCATCGAGCGTTTCTTCGGCGTGCTCCTCGAGCACTACGCCGGCGCCTTCCCCGCGTGGCTCGCGCCCGTCCAGGTCGTCGCCGTGCCGGTCGCCGACGTCTTCGACGACTACCTCGCCGACGTCGTCGCCCAGCTCCGTGCCCGGGGTGTGCGCGCCGAGCTCGACCAGAGCGACGACCGCTTCAACAAGAAGATCCGCAACGCGACCAAGGAGAAGGTGCCCTTCATCCTCATCGCGGGCGGGGAGGACGCCGACGCCGGAGCGGTCTCCTTCCGCTTCCGGGACGGCTCCCAGCGCAACGGGGTGCCCGTGGCCGAGGCGGTCGAGCTCATCACCTCGGCCATCGCCGAGCGTCGGCAGGTGTCGACGGCGTGAGCGACGTGTCGCCGCCGAGCGGCGAGCCGGCGGAGGGGCTCGTCGGTGTGCCCGACGCGTTCCAGCGGCTGTGGACCCCGCACCGGATGGCCTACGTCGACGGTCACGACAAGCCCGGGGACGCGAGCACCGGCCAGTGCCCCTTCTGCCGGGCTCCCCAGCGGGAGGACGCCGACGCCCTCGTCGTCCACCGTGGTGAGCACGCCTACGTCGTCCTCAACCTCTACCCGTACAACCCCGGGCACCTCCTCGTGTGCCCCTACCGCCACGTCGCCGACCTCACCGAGCTGACGACGGCGGAGCGGGACGAGGTGGGTGCGCTCAGCGCGACCGCGATGACCGTCCTGCGGGCGGTGAGCGCGCCGCACGGCTTCAACCTGGGCATGAACCAGGGCGAGGCCGCCGGTGCCGGGATCGCCGCCCACCTCCACCAGCACGTGGTGCCCCGGTGGGGCGGGGACGCGAACTTCTTCCCGATCGTCGCCGGCACCAAGGCACTGCCGCAGGTGCTCGGCGAGACCCGGGACCTCCTTGCCGCGGCGTGGCCGGGGGCGACGTGCTGAGCTCCAAGGGCCGCGTCGTCACCAACGCGATCTTCGGGCCCGTCGCGCGCACCCTCGTCCGGGCCGGCGTCAGCCCCGACACCGTCACCGTCACCGGCACCGTCCTCACGGTGGCCGTGGCGCTGTGGCTGCTGCCGTCCGGGCACTTCGTCGCCGGCCCGCTGGCCATCACCGTCGTCGTCCTCATCGACAGCGTCGACGGGCTCATGGCCCGGATGCTGGGCCGCTCCACGCGGTGGGGCGCCTTCCTCGACTCGACCCTCGACCGGGTCGCCGACGCCGCGATCTTCTCCGGGATCCTCCTGTGGAGCATCGGCGCGGAGGAGACGTGGGTGCTCGGCACCGCGCTGGCCTGCCTCGTCCTCGGGAGTGTCGTCCCCTACGCCAAGGCCCGCGCCGAGGGGCTGGGCATGACGGCCTCGGGCGGGATCGCCGAGCGCGCCGACCGGCTGTTCGTCGCCCTCGCGGCGGTGCTCGCCGTCGGGCTGGGCGCGCCCGTCGTCGTCCTCGTCGTCGCGCTGGGGCTCCTCGCCCTCGCCTCCCTCTACACGGTGGGCCAGCGGATGGCGGCCGTGCACCGCCAGACGCGGGGCGACGTGGGGGAGACGGCGTGAGCCTGGACCCCGCGGCACTGCTGCTCGTCGCCGCCCGCATCGTGCCCAGGCTGCCCGCCTGGCTCTCCGCCGGTCTCTTCGCCGGCGCCGCCGAGCTCGCCGCCCTCACCGGCGTGGCCGGGGTGGGGCAGCTGCGCGCCAACATCGCCCGTGCGGTCCCGGACGCGTCCCCCCGCGAGCTGCGGCGTCTCACCCGCCGTGGCATGCGTTCCTACATGCGGTACTACGAGGAGTCGCTGCGGCTGCCCACCGTGAGCGAGGCCCAGCTGGGCCAACGCGTGCGCGCGGTGAACGACGGCTGGGTCCGCGCCGAGCGCGCCGCCGGCCGGCCCGTCGTCGTCGCCCTGGGCCACCTGGGCAACTGGGACCTCGCCGGCGCGTGGGCCACCCGTTTCCTCGCCCCCGTCGTCACCGTCGCCGAACACCTCGAGCCGGAGGAGCTCTTCCAGAGCTTCCTCGACTTCCGGCGCGGGTTGGGCATGACGATCATCCCCCTCGAGCGGGACGGCTCCACCTTCCGGGCGCTGCTGCGCGAGACCCGCTCCGGTGTCCCGCTCGTGCCGTTGCTGGCGGACCGCGACCTCTCGCGCACGAACGTCGACGTGGCGCTGCTGGGGGAGCGGGCACGCGTGGCGCCCGGCCCGGCCACGCTCGCGGTCGCCACCGGCGCCACTCTCGCCTTCGTCGGGATCCACTACGAGCGTCTCCGGGGACCACGCCGGCAGGCGGCCGGAAGCCGGTGGGGCATCGTCATCACCTTCGGTGACCCGATCACACCGCCGGACGGTGCCTCCCGGGAGGAGACCGTCACCGCCCTCACGCAGGCGTGGGTCGACGAGCTCGGCGAGGCCGTCCGTGCCCACCCGGAGGACTGGCACATGCTCCAGCCACTGTTCGTGGGGGACCTCGACCCCGCGCGCCTCAAGCCGGCCGGGAGCGTGGCCTGATGCGCATCGGGATCGTCTGCGGCTACTCCTTCGACGTGCCTGGCGGCGTGCAGTTCCACGTCCGTGACCTCGCCGAGCACCTCATCGCCACCGGCCACGACGTCAGCGTGCTCGCTCCCGCCGAGGACGCCACCCCCGTCCCCGACTACCTCGTGCCCGCGGGCCGCACCGTGGCCCTGCCGTACAACGGCTCGGTGGCACGGCTCAACTTCGGGCCGGTCGCCGCCGCGCGGACCCGCCGCTGGCTGGAGGAGGGCGACTTCGACGTTCTCCACCTCCACGAGCCGATCACCCCGAGCCTGTCGATGCTTGCCCTGTGGATCGCCAACGGTCCCATCGTCGGCACCTTCCACACCGCCATGGACCGCTCCCGTGCGCTGCAGGTGGCCTCCCCGCTCGTGCGGCCGCTGCTGGAGAAGATCGGCGGCCGGATCGCCGTGTCCGAGGAGGCGCGGCGCACCGTCGTCGAGCACCTGGGAGGGGACGCCGTCGTCGTGCCCAACGGCGTGTTCGTCGACCGTTTCGCCGACGCCCCGCGGGCGGAGGCGTGGTGCGGGACCGACGAGCGGCCCACCGTCGCCTTCCTCGGCCGGCTGGACGAGGCGCGCAAGGGCCTGCCGGTCCTCGCCGAGGCGATCCCGCAGGTGCTCGCGCAGGTGCCCGGCGCCCGGTTCCTCGTCGCCGGTCGCGGCGACGTCACCGAGTACCGCAGCACGCTCGGCCACCTCGGTGACGCCGTCACCTTCCTCGGGCCGGTGAGCGACGCCGAGAAGGAGTCCCTGCTCGCCTCGGCCGACGTCTACGTCGCCCCGCACACCGGCGGGGAGAGCTTCGGGATCGTCCTCGTCGAGGCGATGAGCGCGGGCGCGCACGTCGTCGCCAGCGACATCCCCGCCTTCCGTGCCGTGCTCGACGGCGGCCGGTACGGCACGCTCTTCCCCACCGGTGACGCCGCCGCCCTCGCCGCGGCGCTCGTGCCTGCCCTGCGCGACCGGGGCGCCTCCCGGTCGGTGGTCGAGGCGGCCCGAGAGGGCGTGCGCCGCTTCGACTGGTCGGTCGTCACCCGCGAGGTCCTCGCCGTCTACGAGATGGTGACGGCCAGCGGTGCGCACGTGCGCGAGGACCCGCGCTCCAGCACGGTGGTCGGTCGCCTGCGTGCCGCGCTGGACGGCCGGACGGAGGTGGAGCAGTGACCTGGGAGGGATGGACGCTCGTCGTTGTGCTGCTCGTGCTCGTCCTCGGGTGGGTGCTGTGGCTCCTGGCCTCGCGCGTGGACCGCCTGCACCGCAAGGTGCTGCGCTCCCGGGCCACGCTCGAGCTCCAGCTCGCCCAGCGCGCGGCCGCTGCTCACGAGCTCGCGATGAGCGGGGCGCTGGACCCCGTCGAGGCCGTGCTCCTCGCCGACGTCGCCCAGCGCGCCAGCGCCGTGGCGCCCGGCCCGGTGGTCCGCGACGGCCTCGAGGGCGAGCCTGACGTCGACGAGCCGGCCGGTGACGTCGACCGCTCCCTCGTCGAGTCCGAGCTGTCCCGCACGCTTCGTGCGCTGCTCGAGTCGCATGCCGACACCGAACCGCTGGGGGACAACCCGCTGGCCGTCGACCCGCTCAACCGGCTCGACGCCGCGTGGTACCGGCTCGAGCTCGCCCGCCGCTTCCACAACGCCCACGTCGCCGAGGTGCGGCGCATGCGCACCAACCCCGTCGTGCGGGTGCTGCACCTCGCCGGCCGGGCACCGATGCCGCACGCCTTCGACATGGACGACGCCCGGCCCGCGCGCTGAGCGCGGCGGCCGCGCCGTGGGGGCCGTGGCGCTGGGCGGGCCGCGTCCGTGGCTGCCTCTACGCTGATCGCCATGGCCTTCCCCCCTGAGCCCTACCCGCCGTCGGCACGCCCGGCGCGGCCCACCGCGTACCTGGCCGGCGAGCAGCCGCAGACCGCGCCCTGGGGTGCGGGTGGGCTGGCAGCGCCCGCGCAGGCGCCCTGGCAGCCGCCGCGGCCGCGGCGTGGCGGGACGGTGCTCGTCGCGGTCGGCACCGGGGTGGGAGTCCTCGCGCTCATCGTGACCATCGCCCAGATCGCTGCCCTCACGAGCGCCGGTGCGGCGCTCGTCGGCGGCATCGTCGCGCTCGTCCCGCTCACGGCCGTCCTCCTCGGTATCCGGTGGATCGACCGGTGGGAGCCGGAGCCCCGGTACGCGCTGCTCTTCGCCTTCCTCTGGGGCGCCGGCGTCTCCACGCTCGTGTCGATCTGGCTCAACACGGCGTTCTCCACCGCCGTCTACTACAGCACCGGCAACCTCGAGACGGCCGAGATCCTCGGTGCGGCGCTCGGCGCCCCACTCATCGAGGAGACCGCCAAGGGGCTGGGTGTGCTCGTCCTGTTCCTCGCCCGGCGCCGCTACTTCGACGGGCCGGTCGACGGCATCGTCTACGCCGCCATGGTGGCGGCGGGCTTCGCCTTCGTCGAGAACATCCTCTACTTCGGCCGCGCGATCGAGATGCTCCCGCAGATCTTCGTCATGCGCGGGATCCTGTCACCCTTCGCTCACGTGATGTTCACGGTGGCGATCGGCATCGCCCTGGGCCTGGCGGCCCGCAGCCGCTCGTCCCTCGCGTGGGTGGGGGCGCTGCCGCTCGGCTGGCTGGTGGCCGTGCTGCTCCACGGGCTGTGGAACGGCAGCACCTTCACCGGGTCCTTCTTCGGGCTCTACGTCGTCGTCCAGGTCCCGCTGTTCGTCGGGGCGATCGTCCTCGTCGTCTGGCTGCGCCGCCGCGAGCGGCGCGTCATCACCGGCCGCCTCGTCGAGTACGCCCGCGCCGGCTGGTTGGCCCCGCACGAGGTGACCATGCTCGGCTCCTTCCCCGGCCGGCGTGCAGCCATGTCGTGGGCCGCCCGTGGTGGACCAGCGGCGAAGGGTGCGATGAGGGACTTCCAGCGCTCGGCGACCGCCCTGGCCCTGGGCCGGCAGCGCTTCGCCACCGGTCGCGCCGAGCCCAGCTACCACCACGACGAGCGCGTCCTCCTGGACCGCGTCACCACCAGCCGCACGTCCTTCCTCCGCGCCCTGTCCGGAGCGCGCTGACCGCAGGCCGCCGGGTCTGGACAGGCGCACCGGGCCCTGAACGGCCGCACGTAGACTGGGTGCGCCCTTCCCCCTCCACCACCGAGGTGCACCATGTCCCAGCAGACTCCCACGCCCAGCGGCCCCCAGGTCGGCACCGCCCGCGTCAAGCGCGGCATGGCCGAGATGCTCAAGGGCGGCGTCATCATGGACGTCGTCACGCCGGAGCAGGCCCGCATCGCCGAGGACGCCGGCGCCGTCGCCGTCATGGCACTCGAGCGCGTGCCCGCGGACATCCGGTCCCAGGGCGGGGTGTCGCGGATGAGCGACCCGGACATGATCGACGGGATCATCTCCGCCGTCTCGATCCCCGTCATGGCCAAGGCCCGCATCGGGCACTTCGTCGAGGCGCAGGTCCTGCAGAGCCTGGGCGTCGACTACGTCGACGAGTCCGAGGTCCTCAGCCCGGCCGACTACGAGCACCACATCGACAAGTGGCAGTTCACCGTGCCCTTCGTCTGCGGCGCGACCAACCTCGGTGAGGCGCTGCGCCGCATCTCCGAGGGCGCGGCCATGATCCGCTCCAAGGGCGAGGCCGGCACCGGCGACGTCTCCAACGCCACCACGCACATGCGACGCATCCGCCAGGACATCCGCCGCCTCTCCTCGCTGCCCGAGGACGAGCTCTTCGTCGCCGCCAAGGAGCTGCAGGCCCCCTACGACCTCGTCGTCGAGGTGGCGCGCACCGGGCAGCTGCCCGTCGTCCTCTTCACCGCCGGCGGCATCGCCACCCCGGCCGACGCCGCGATGATGATGCAGCTCGGAGCCCAGGGCGTCTTCGTCGGCTCGGGGATCTTCAAGTCCGGCAACCCGGCGCAGCGCGCCGCCGCCATCGTCCGCGCGACGACCTTCTTCGACGACCCCTCCGTCGTCGCCGACGTCTCCCGCGGACTGGGCGAGGCGATGGTCGGCCTCAACGTCGACGAGGTCCCCGTGCCGCACCGCCTCGCCGAGCGCGGTTGGTGACCACCTACGGGCTCGGCCCCGACTGGGTGCCGGGCCCCGACGGCGTGCCCTTCCGGCGCGCCGCGCGTGTCATCCTCCTCGACGACGCCGACCGTCTCCTCCTCGTCCGCGGACATGACGCGGGGGAGACCAGCCGCTCGTGGTGGTTCACGGTGGGCGGTGGCCTCGAGCCGGGGGAGGAGCCCCGCGCGGGCGCCCTGCGGGAGCTGCGCGAGGAGACGGGCCTGCGCCTGTCGGCCGAGCAGCTCCAGGGCCCGGTCCTCACCCGCAGCGCGGTCTTCGACTTCGCCGCCGTCACCTGCCGGCAGGACGAGGAGTTCTTCCTCGCCCGCGGCACCGAGACGCGCCTGGACGACGGCGGGTGGACCGCGCTCGAGCGCGACGTCCTTGACGAGCTGCGCTGGTGGGAGCTCGACGAGCTCGACGCGGCCGTGGCCGCCGGCGCGGTCGTCTACCCCCGCCTGCTGCCGGGGCTCGTGCGTCGCCTGGCGGGCGGCTGGGACGGGACGAGCGAGCACGTCGTCGAGTAGGGCCCCGTGCCGTCGTAGACTGGTGGTTCGTGACCTCCCCGCGCATCGGCGTCCTGGCTCTTCAGGGTGACGTGCGCGAGCACCTCGCGGCCCTCGACGCCGCCGGTGCCCGCGCCGTCGCGGTACGGCGCGCCGGTGAGCTCGCCGCCGTGGACGGCCTCGTCCTGCCGGGCGGGGAGTCGACGACGATCGGCAAGCTGCTCGTCGCCTTCGGTCTGCTCGAGCAGCTGCGCGAGCGGATCGGCTCGGGGCTGCCCGTCTACGGCTCGTGCGCCGGGATGGTGCTGCTCGCCGACCGGGTGGCTGACGCGCACGGCCCCCTCGTGGGAGGCATGGACGTCACGGTCCGGCGCAACGCCTTCGGGCGTCAGGTCGACTCCTTCGAGGAGGACCTCCTGGCACCGGGGCTCGGCATCGTCGACGCCCCGCTCCGCGCGGTGTACATCCGGGCGCCGTGGGCGGAGGAGGCGGGCGACGGCGTCGAGGTCCTCGCACGCGTGAGGTCCGGGCCCGCCGCCGGTAGGATCGTGGCAGCTCGACAGGGCGCGCTGCTCGTCACCGCCTTCCACCCGGAGATCAGCGACGACGCACGGGTGCACCGTGCGTTCGTCGACCTGGTGCGTGCACACGCCTAGCGCCACCTGTCCCCACCGTCCCCGCGGGGACGCCGTCGTCAGCAAGGAGCACACAGTGTCCGGTCACTCCAAGTGGGCCACCACCAAGCACAAGAAGGCCGCGATCGACGCGAAGCGGGGCAAGCTCTTCGCGCGTCTCGTCAAGAACATCGAGGTGGCCGCCCGCACGGGCGGAGGCGACCCGGCCGGCAACCCCACCCTCTTCGACGCGATCCAGAAGGCGAAGCGGAACTCGGTCCCGGCGGACAACATCGACCGCGCCGTCAAGCGCGGCTCGGGCGCCGAGGCCGGCGGGGCCGACTACGAGACGATCATGTACGAGGGCTACGCCTCCGGCGGTGTCGCCGTGCTCGTCGAGTGCCTCACCGACAACCGCAACCGCGCGGCCTCCGACGTCCGCGTCGCCTTCACCCGTAACGGCGGCACCCTGGCCGACCCGGGCTCGGTCTCCTACCTGTTCAACCGGCGCGGCGTCGTCATCGTGCCGAAGGCCGACGGCCTCGCCGAGGACGACGTGCTGGCAGCGGTCCTCGACGCGGGCGCCGAGGAGGTCAACGACCACGGTGAGGCCTTCCAGATCCTCAGCGAGGCCACCGACGTCGTCGCCGTGCGCACCGCGCTCCAGGAGGCGGGGCTGGACTACGACTCCGCCGAGGCGCAGTTCGTCCCGTCGATGGAGGTCGAGGTCGACGTCGAGGGCGCCCGGAAGGTGCTGCGCCTCATCGACGCCCTCGAGGACTGCGACGACGTGCAGAACGTCTTCGCGAACTTCGACGCCTCCGACGAGGTCCTCGCCGCGCTCGACGAGGACTGACGCCGGCGGTGTCGCTCCCGCGGCACGTCCCACCCGGCTGCGACACTGGGACCATGCGCGTCCTCGGAGTCGACCCCGGCCTCACCCGCTGTGGCCTCGGGATCGTCGACTCCGACTCGCGGCGCACCCTGTCGCTCGTCGAGGTGGGCGTGCTGCGCACCCCCACGGACATGCCGATCCAGCAGCGGCTGCTCACCATCGCGGCCGGTATCGAGGAGTGGATCGTGCGGCACGACGTCGACGCCGTGGCCGTGGAGCGGGTCTTCGCCCAGCACAACGTCGCCTCGGTCATGGGCACGGCGCAGGTGGCCGGGCTCGCCATGGTCGCCGCGGCACGCGCCGGGCTGCCCCTGGGCATGCACACGCCCAGTGAGGTGAAGGCCGCCGTGACGGGATCGGGCCGCGCCGACAAGCCGCAGGTCCAGGAGATGGTGCGCCGCATCCTCCGGCTCGCCGAGCGGCCCGAGCCCGCCGACGCCGCCGACGCCCTGGCCCTGGCGGTTTGCCACCTGTGGCGCGGCGGCACGCCCGCGGCCGGCCCCGCCGCCCGGCACGCCACACCGGCGCAGGAGGCGTGGGCCCGCGCCGAGCTCGCGGCGCGTCGGTCCCGGCCTGTCACCCGCAGCCGGTAGCCTTCTTCGCACACACGTTCGCCCGGTCGCGCTCCGGGCCGGGATTGGAGCAGTCGTGATCGCCAGCGTCCGGGGGACCGTCGAGTCCGTGCGGCTCGACTCCGCCGTCGTCGAGGTCGGGGGGGTCGGGCTGCGCCTGCTGGCCACGCCCGCCACACTCGCCGGCCTGCGGCCCGGCACGGACGCCCGCCTGGCCACCACGCTCGTCGTGCGCGAGGACTCCCTCACCCTGTTCGGCTTCGCCGACGACGACGAGCGCGAGGTCTTCGAGATCCTCCAGACCGTCAGCGGCGTGGGCCCGCGGCTCGCGCTGGCCGTGCTCGCCGTCCACGAGCCCGACGCGCTGCGTACCGCCGTCGCCGCCGAGGACGTCGTCGCCCTCACCCGCGTGCCCGGCATCGGGAAGAAGGGCGCGCAGCGCATCCTGCTCGAGATCGGGGACAAGCTCGGGCCGGCGCGTGGTGAGGTGCGCGCCGCCCCGGCAGCCACGGACTCCCAGCCCGAGGTCGTCGACGCGCTCGTCCAGCTCGGTTGGTCCGCCAAGGCCGCCGAGGACGCCGTCAGCGCGGTCCTCGCCGAGCCCGGCGCCGACCGCGACGTCGCCGCGGTGCTGCGTGGCGCGCTCCAGCACCTGGGAGGCCACGGCCGTGGCTGACGACGCCGCCTTCCTGGACGCCGAGGCGGACGAGCTCGAGCGTGCGGCCGAGGCCGCCCTGCGGCCACGCCGGCTCGCCGACTTCGTCGGCCAGTCGGTGGTGCGCGACCAGCTGGCTCTCGTCCTCGACGCCGCCAAGGCACGCGGCTCGGCGCCCGACCACGTGCTGCTCTCCGGCCCTCCCGGGCTCGGCAAGACCACGCTCGCGATGATCATCGCCGCCGAGCTCGAGGGCGCGTTGCGCCTCACGTCGGGCCCGGCCGTCCAGCACCCGGGGGACCTCGCCGCGATCCTCTCCTCGCTCCAGGAGCACGACGTCCTGTTCATCGACGAGATCCACCGCCTGGCCCGCCCGGTGGAGGAGATGCTCTACCTCGCGATGGAGGACTTCCGCGTCGACGTCGTCGTCGGCAAGGGGCCTGGGGCCACGGCGATCCCGCTCACCCTGCCGCGCTTCACCGTCGTCGGTGCCACCACCCGTGCCGGTCTGCTCCCCGCGCCGCTGCGGGACCGCTTCGGCTTCACCGGCCACCTCGAGTTCTACTCGCCCGCCGAGCTCGAGCAGGTGCTCTCCCGCAGCGCCCGGCTCCTCGGTGCCGAGCTCGAGCCCGCGGCGGGCGCCGAGCTCGCCGGCCGCTCCCGCGGCACCCCACGCATCGCCAACCGCCTGCTGCGGCGCGTGCAGGACTGGGCACAGGTGCGTGGCACCGGCTCGCTCGACCTCGCCGCCACCCACGCGGCCCTGTCGCTCTTCGAGGTCGACGAGCGCGGCCTGGACCGCCTGGACCGCTCTGTCCTCCGCGCCCTGTGCGAGCGCTTCGGCGGCGGACCGGTGGGGCTGTCCACGCTCGCCGTCGCGGTGGGGGAGGAGCCCGAGACGGTCGAGACGGTCGCCGAGCCCTTCCTCGTGCGCGAGGGGCTCGTCTCCCGCACGCCTCGCGGGCGGGTGGCCACGGCCGCCGCCTACGAGCACCTGGGCCTCGCCCGGCCCGACGACGGCGCGCTGTGGGGCTGAGGGCGGTTTCGTCTCGTCAGCCCCGTCACCTAGACTCAGTCAGTATTTTGCCGCCGGTCGGCTCGCGCTCAGTCGCGGACCCGCCGCCACCAAGGGAGTAGTGCCGTGGAGTTCCTCATCCTCATCGCCGTGTTCGGACTCATGATGTGGATGATGTCCCGAGGGGCGAAGAAGCAGCGCCAGGCCGCCGCCGAGGTGCGCAACAGCCTCGAGGTCGGCCAGCAGGTCATGACCGCCTCCGGCTTCTACGGCACGATCGTCGACGTCGATGGCGATGTCATCACCCTCGAGTCCACCCCTGGCGTCGAGACCATGTGGAAGCGCGAGGCGATCCACTCCGTCACCGAGCCGCCCTTCGCGGTCGTGGACGAGGAGGAGACCGCCGCCGACGACGACACCACGGTCGCGGTTCCCGACGACGCCTCCTCGCTCACCACCACGGACGAGCCCGTCGTCACCGACGAGCGCCCCGGCGACGAGAGCGACGAGCGGCGCGCCTGAGCGCCCCTCCACACAGAGAGAAGACCGCGTTGGCGACAACCGCCCCACGCCCGCTGCGCAGGATCATCGTCCTGCTCGTCATCGTCGCAGCCATGTTCGGTTCCGTTGCGATCGCCCAGCAGCTGGGTGACGACGACGCCGAGGGCGGCGCCTCCTTCGCGCCCGGCCTCGCCCTCGACCTCGAGGGCGGTGTCCAGCTCATCCTCACGCCGCGGCTCGACCCGGAGGCCGAGGGCGGCGACGGCGAGATCACCGAGGACGACATCGACCAGGCGATCGAGATCATCCGCCAGCGCGTGGACGCCTCCGGCGTCGCCGAGGCCGAGATCACCCGCCAGGGCGCGGACAACATCGTCGTCGGCCTGCCCGGCCGCCCCGACGAGGCCACCCTCGACCTCGTGCGCCAGTCGGCCGAGCTGCGCTTCCGCCCGGTGCTCACGATGACCGACCCCACACCGATCGACCCCGGCCAGGAGGGCCTGCCCACCGGCCCCGAGGACGACGCCGAGGCCGGCGCGCCGCAGGACGGTGAGGAGGCGGCCGAGGAGAGCGCCACCGACGAGGCCACCGCGCCCGCGGAGGGCGAGGCCACCGAGGACGCCGCGACCGGGGGCGAGGAGCCCGCCGGGAGCGAGCAGCCCGCCGACGCGGACCGCGCAGCGATCGAGGAGGCGGCCTTCGCCGTCGCCGACGAGAACGGTGACGGGGAGCTGCAGAGCACGCCCGCGACCGAGCCGACGAGCAACAGTGACCCGGCCTGGATCACCGAGCAGCTGGTCTACGAGCTCTACACCCTCGACTGCACCGACCCCGCGAACCTCGTCGGCGGCGTCCAGGACGCGCCTGACGAGCCGCTCGTGTCCTGCGCGCAGGACGGCACGACGAAGTTCGTCCTCGGCCCCGTGGACGTCGAGGGGACGCAGGTCGAGTCCGCCGGCTCCGGCCTCGAGGTCACCCAGGCCGGCGTGACGACCAACAACTGGGTCGTCGACATCGCGTTCAACGACGAGGGCACCGAGCTGTTCCGTGAGGTCTCCGAGCGGCTCATCGCGCAGCCGAGCCCGCAGAACCAGTTCGGCATCGTCCTTGACGGTCTGGTCGTCTCCGCGCCCCGGATGAACCAGGCGATCCTCGACGGCCAGGCGCAGATCTCCGGCAGCTTCACGCGCGAGAGCGCCAACACGCTCGCCAACCAGCTGAACTTCGGCTCCCTGCCGCTCAACTTCGAGGTGCAGAGCGAGGACCAGATCTCCGCGACCCTCGGCTCCGAGCACCTGCGCAGCGGTCTCGTCGCCGGTCTCGGTGGCCTCCTCCTCGTGGCGCTGTACCTCCTGTGGCAGTACCGCGGCCTCGCGGTCGTGGCGGTGAGCAGCCTCCTCATCGCCGCCGTCACGACCTACGGCGCGATCATCGTGCTGTCGTGGCTCCAGGGCTACCGGCTGTCCCTCGCCGGCGTCGCGGGCCTCATCGTGGCCGTCGGCATCACGGCGGACTCCTTCATCCTCTACTTCGAGCGCATCCGCGACGAGATCCGTGACGGCCGCACCCTCGAGGGCGCGGTCGAGCACGGCTGGGCCCGCGCCCGGCGGACGATCATCGTCTCCGACCTCGTCACCCTGCTCGCCGCGGTGATCCTGTACTTCCTCGCCGTCGGCGGGGTGCGGGGCTTCGCCTTCACCCTCGGGCTCACGACGCTCATCGACCTCGTCGTCGTCTACCTCTTCACCCACCCGACCATGCAGCTGCTCATCCGCACGCGCTTCTTCGGTGAGGGGCACCGGCTGTCGGGCCTCAACCCGGAGAGCATCGGCGTCGACCCCGCGCGCTACCGCGGCCGCGGTCGCGTCGGTGAGGCGCGGACGCGGCCCCCGGCCGCCTCCCGGAAGGAGCCCGCGCGTGAGAAGCAGCCCGTGGGCGCCGGCCGCACGACCATCGCCGAGCGGCGGGCGGCCGAGCGTCGCGCCGCCGAGCAGGCGACGACCACCGAGGAGGAGGGCCGATGACCCGCCTGTCCCAGCTGGGCAACGAGCTCCACACCGGCGACCGCTCCTTCCCCTTCGTCCAGCGTCGCCGCACGTGGCTCTCCGTCGCCGCCGTGCTGGTCCTGCTCTCCGTGCTGCTCGTCGCTTTCAAGGGCATCAACGCTGGCATCGAGTTCACCGGTGGCTCGCAGTTCACCGTCACGGGGACGCAGAACGTGGAGGAGCAGCCGGCCCACGACGTCGTCGCGGAGGTCGGTACCGGCCAGGTCGCGCGCGTCTCGACGGTCGGCTCCACCTCGGTGCGCGTGCAGACCGAGGAGCTGAGCACGGAGCAGACGAGCGCCGTGCGCCAGGGGCTGGCCGAGGCCTACGGCGTGCCGGAGGCGGACGTCACCTCCACCTTCGTCGGTCCCTCCTGGGGCCAGGACATCACCCGGCAGGCGCTGCAGGGACTGATCGTCTTCATCGTGCTCGTGACGATCGTGCTGTCGGTGTACTTCCGCAGCTGGCAGATGGCCGGGGCCGCGCTCGTGTCGCTGGTCAACGACCTCATGCTCACGGTCGGGGTGTACGCCCTCATCGGGTGGGAGGTGACGCCGGCCACCGTCATCGGTCTGCTCACGATCCTCGGGTACTCGCTGTACGACACCGTCGTCGTGTTCGACAAGGTCCGCGAGAACACCCAGGAGCTCGCCGAGCAGCACGAGAGCACCTACGCCGAGCTGTCGAACCTCGCGGTCAACCAGACCCTCGTGCGCTCGATCAACACCTCGCTCACCTCGCTGCTGCCCGTGGGCTCGATCCTCTTCGTCGGGGCGATCCTGCTCGGCGCCGGGACGCTGCGGGACATCGCGCTCGCGCTGTTCGTCGGCATGTTCGTCTCCACCGTCTCCTCCGTCTTCGTCGCCACGCCCCTGCAGGTAGCCCTCCAGGAGCGCAACGCGGAGATCCGTCAGCACACGGACGACGTCCTCCAGCGCCGCAGCCGCCGGACGGGCAAGGACACCGTGGCGGTTGGTGCCGCAGCCGAGGAGAGCACTGTCGCAGGGACCCACCGTGGCCAGGCATCCCAGCCCAAGCGCCGGAAGGGGCGACGATGACAGACTTCCCGCAGGAGCTGACCCGGCTCCTCGACTCCCACGTCCGTGAGGTCCCCGACTTCCCCGAGCCGGGTGTCCTCTTCCGTGACATCACGCCGCTCCTCGCCGACGGTCCCGCCTTCGCCGCGCTCGTCGACGCCCTCGCCGAGCGCTACCGCGGGAAGATCGACGCCGTCGCCGGACTGGAGTCTCGCGGCTTCATCCTCGCGGCCCCCCTCGCGCACGCGCTGGGCGTCGGGATGATCACGATCCGCAAGGCCGGTCGCCTCCCGGGCCCCGTCACCGGTGTGGACTACACCCTCGAGTACGGCACGGCGCGTCTGGAGCTGCGCCCGGAGACGGTCGCGCCGGAGCAGCGGGTCCTCATCATCGACGACGTCCTCGCCACCGGCGGCACCGCGAGAGCCGCGATCGAGCTCATCGAGGGCGCCGGTGCCCGCGTGGCGGGCCTGACGATGCTCCTCGAGCTCGACGAGCTGCGCGGCCGCGAGCAGCTGACCGACTACCCGCTGGACAGCATCCTGCGCTACTGACGCACCCCGGTGCTCGGATCTGCCGACACGCTGCCTAGAATGGGGCGATGGCGGAGGAGACGGCTACCGGCGCAGGCCCGGACGCACGCGGACCGCGGGTGCGGTCGCGTTTCGCGCTGCTCGGCTCGCGCGGGCACTCCGCGTCGCCCGCGATCGAGCCGGTCCTCCACGCGCTGCGGTCCAACCACCCGCGGGCCGACACAGCACTGATCGAGCGAGCCTTCACGGTCGCCGAGCGCGCCCACCGCGGGCAGATGCGCAAGAGCGGTGACCCGTACATCACCCATCCCGTCGCGGTGACGACGATCCTCGCCGAGCTCGGGATGACGGTGCCGACGCTCGCGGCCGCCCTGCTCCACGACACCGTCGAGGACACCGACTACTCCCTGCAGCAGCTGCGCAGCGAGTTCGGGGAGGAGATCGCCCTCCTCGTCGACGGCGTCACCAAGCTCGACAAGGTCACCTACGGCGAGGCCGCCGAGGCCGAGACGGTCCGCAAGATGGTCGTGGCGATGGCGCGCGACATCCGCGTCCTCGTCATCAAGCTCGCCGACCGGCTTCACAACGCCCGCACGTGGAAGTACGTCTCGGCGAAGTCCGCCGGGCGCAAGGCCCGCGAGACCCTGGAGATCTACGCACCGCTCGCGCACCGGCTGGGCATGAACACGATCAAGTGGGAGCTGGAGGACCTGTCCTTCGCCACCCTCTACCCCAAGGTGTACGACGAGATCGTCCACCTCGTCGCCGAGCGGGCACCGGCGCGGGACGAGTACCTGTCCACGGTGCGCGGCCAGATCGAGTCGGACCTGCGCTCGAACAAGATCCGCGCGACGGTCACCGGCCGGCCCAAGCACTACTACTCGATCTACCAGAAGATGATCGTGCGCGGCCGCGACTTCGACGACATCTTCGACCTCGTCGGTGTGCGGGTCCTCGTCGACTCGGTCAAGGACTGCTACGCCGTCCTCGGCACGATGCACGCCCGCTGGAACCCCCTGCCCGGGCGGTTCAAGGACTACATCGCGATGCCGAAGTTCAACCTCTACCAGTCGCTCCACACGACCGTCATCGGTCCGGGCGGCAAGCCGGTGGAGATCCAGATCCGCACCCACGACATGCACCGCCGTGCCGAGTACGGTGTCGCGGCGCACTGGAAGTACAAGGAGGCCGCGCGGGGACGCACGGTCGACGCTCCCAAGGGTGCCGAGGAGATGGGCTGGCTGCGCCAGCTCGTCGACTGGCAGCGCGAGACCGCCGACCCCGGTGAGTTCCTCGACTCGCTGCGCTTCGAGATCTCCGGCTCGCAGGTCTACGTGTTCACCCCGAAGGGTGACGTCATGGCCCTGGCTCCCGGCGCGACGCCCGTCGACTTCGCCTATGCCGTCCACACCGAGGTGGGGCACCGGACCGTGGGTGCGCGCGTCAACGGACGCCTCGTGTCCCTGGAGTCACGCCTGGAGAACGGCGACACCGTCGAGGTCTTCACCTCCAAGTCCGAGTCGGCCGGCCCGAGCCGTGACTGGCTCAACTTCGTCACCACCCCGCGCGCCCGCAACAAGATCCGGGCCTGGTTCACCAAGGAGCGTCGCGAGGAGGCCATCGAGGGCGGCAAGGGCCTCATCGCCCGGGCGATGCGCAAGCAGAACCTGCCGATCCAGCGCCTCATGTCCCACGACAGCCTCACCGCCCTCGCGCACGAGATGAACTACGCCGACGTGTCGGCCCTCTATGCCGCGGTGGGCGAGAGCCAGGTGTCGGCATCGAACGTCGTCCAGAAGCTCGTCCAGTCGATGGGCGGGGAGTCGGGCGCCGAGGAGGACCTCGCCGAGGCCACCATGCCGGGGGAGACCCGGCCGCGGCTGCGCTCGGGGGACCCGGGGATCGTCGTCAAGGGCATGGACTCCGGAGACCTGTGGGTCAAGCTCGCCCGCTGCTGCACGCCGGTTCCGGGCGACCCCGTCGTCGGCTTCGTCACCCGTGGCTCGGGCGTGTCGGTGCACCGCACCGACTGCGGAAACCTCGAGAGCATGCGCAACGAGCCCGAGCGCATGGTGGACGTGGAGTGGTCGCTGCACGGCCAGAGCTCCTTCCTCGTCCAGATCCAGGTCGAGGCGCTGGACCGCGCCGGGCTGCTCTCCGACGTCACCCGGGTGCTGTCGGACAACCACGTCAACATCCTCTCGGCCTCGGTCCAGACGAGCCGCGACCGGGTGGCGCTGTCGAAGTTCGTCTTCGAGATGGCCGAGCCGTCCCACCTCGGGCACGTCCTGTCCGCCGTGCGGCGCATCGACGGCGTCTTCGACGTCTACCGGATCACCGGCGCCCGGTCCGAGGCCCGGCTGAAGTAGCCGGCTCCTCCACAGGGCCGGCCCGCCGACGCTGCCGTCCACAGCACCGGGTGGTGCCTCAGCGGCCCGTCCGGTCGCGGGGGCACTCTCGGGGCATGACGAAGGCGCTGGCGTGGCTGGAGGCGCCGCGGCCCACTCCGGTCGCGGCGGTGCTGCCGGCGCCTGGCGGCCTCGCCGGTGAACGGTACGACGGGCTCCTCGTGGCCACGCCCGGCGGCGGGCTCGCGCCCGTGGACGTGCTCGCACGTCCGGCGAGCAGGGCGTGGTCGCTGCGTGACGCCGTGCCGGCGGGGGCGGCGCTGTCACGCATCGCGGCGGTGTGGGTCCACACGGGTCGGCTGTGCCCGGAACGGGTGGAGGTGGTCGTCGACCCGGGCCGGCGGCTGCACGCCGGTGCCGTCGTGCACAGGCAGCAGCTGGAGGAGGCCGACGTCGTGGTCCTCGGCGGCGTGCCGACGACGACGCCGCTGCGCACGGCCGTCGACCTCCTGTGCTTCACGGAGGAGCAGCTCGCCGTCGCGGGCGCGTGCGCGCTCGTCCTCGGCGGGCTCGCCCCGCCGCTCGTGCACGAGGCGCTCACACGTCCCGGCCGCCGGGCGCCGGTCCGGCGCGCCATGGCCCTCCTCGCGGCGGCCGAGGACGCGGCGAGGCGGCGACGTCCATGACGCCGCCGCCTCGCTCGGGCTCAGGACCCCGTGGATCGCAGGATCTGGTCGAGCCAGGACTTCCGCGCCTCGAGCGCCGCGGCCGCCTCCTTCTCGGCCCGGGGGTCACCAGCGGCGCGCGCCTGCGCCAGCTGCTGCTCGAGGCCGTCGATCGCCTCGTAGAGCTGGGCCGCCGCGCCCTCGGCGCGGGCCTTCTTCTCCGGGTCGCTGCGGCTCCACCGCTCCTGGTCCGCGTCGCGCACGGCCTGCTCGACCGCCCGCATCCGGCCCTCGACCCGCTGGACGTCGCTACGCGGGACCTTGCCCGCCTCGTCCCACTTGTCCTGGATCGGGCGCAGGGCCGCCTTCGCGGCCTCCGGGTCGGTGACCGGGAGCAGCGCCTCCGCCTGCTCGAGCAGCGCGAGCTTCACCTCGAGGTTGGCCGCGTACTCGGCGTCGATCTGGGCGTTCTCGTTCTCCCGGGCCTCGTAGAAGGCCTGCCGGGCGGCGCGGAAGCGCGCCCACAGGGCGTCGTCCTCCTTGCGGCTGGCGCGGCCGGCGGCCTTCCACCGGTCCATCAGGTCCCGGTACGCGGCGGACGTGCGCCCCCAGTCCTTCGAGGTCGACAGCGCCTCGGCCTCGGCGATGAGCTGCTCCTTGGCCCGCTTGACCTCCGACTGCGTGGCGTCCAGCTGGGAGAAGAAGTGGCCCCGGTTGCGGTCGAAGGTCGTCCGCGCGCGGGAGAACCGCTTCCACAGCGCGTCCTCGGTGGGACGGTCCAGACGCGGGCCCGAGCGCTGAGCCTGCTTCCACTGGTCCAGGAGCGCGCGGAGCTCGTCACCGCTGGAACGCCAGTGGGTGCTGGCCGGGTCCGCGGCGGCGATGGCCTCGGCGCGCTCGACGACCGCCGTGCGCTCCTCGAGCGCCTTGGCCTTGGCGGCCTCGCGCTCGGCGCTGATCTCCTTGCGGCGGGCTGCCGCGCGCTCCCGCAGCGTCTCCACGCGGGCGCGCAGACCGTCGAGATCCCCGACGGCCGCCGGCTCGGCCAGCGCCTCGGTGAGCGTGGCCAGGGTCTGGTCGATCTCCTTGGTCTGCAGCTGGGGCAGGCGGGTCTCGAAAAGCAGCATCTGTGCCTGGAGGTCGAGGAAGCGGCGGACGTAGAAGGCGAGGGCCTCGTCCATGTCGGCGCCGGTGTACTGGCCAACGGTGCGCTCCCCGGCGGCCTCGCGCACCCAGACGGTGCCGTCCGGGTCCACCCGACCCCAGGCGGCCGCCGCTGCGGCCTCCTTGGCGTCGTCGAGGACGGGAGCGACCACGGCCGGCGCGGGCGCCGCGCCCGGTGCCTGCGCCGCGGGCTTGCGCAGGGCGGAGGGCTTGGGCAGCGGCCGGGGCCGGGGGACCGCCGTGGGCCGCGGTGCGGGCGCGGGTGCCTCGGCGGCCTCGGCCTCGATCGCGCCACCGGGCTCCGCCGAGGCGGGCTCGGTGTCCGCCTGCACCGCGGGTGCCTCGGGCTGCTCGGCGGGGGCGTCTGCCTGCTCGGCGGGTGCGTCTGCCTGGTCCGCGGGGGCGTCTGCCTGCTCGGCGGGTGCGTCTGCCTGGTCCGCGGGTGCGTCCGCCTGCTCGGCGGGTGCCTCGGGCTGCTCGGCGGGGGTGTCCGCCTGCTCGGCGGGTGCCTCGGGCTGCTCGGCGGGTGCCTCGGGCTGCTCGGCGGGGGTGTCCGCCTGCTCGGCGGGTGCCTCGACCTGCTCGGCGGGGGCGTCGGCCGGCCCGGTGGCGGCCTCCGGCTCCTCGGCGGCCTCTGCGGGCGCCGCAGCCTGCTCGGAGGGTGCGTCGGCGCCGGCGTCCGGCTGCGAGGGGGACTCCTCGACCGGCTCGGCGTCGGCCTGCTCGACGGGAGCGCCCTGCGTGGCAGCAGGAGCAGGCGGCAATCCCCCCTGCTCCGTCAGCGCCACGCTCTCGATCGCGTCCGCTGTCGGCTCGTCCGCGGGGTGCGGGGTCTGCTGCTCAGTCAATGGTCACTCCTTCGATGGTGACGGGAAGGGCCGGCTGCTCTGTGCCCTCGACGGTGCCCGCCGAGCCGACCTGCTGGAGGATGTCCAGCCCTTCGGTCACACGACCGAAGACGCTGTAACCGCCGGCGTTGTCCGACGGAAGTGGGACGTCGGCGAACACCATGAAGAACTGGCTGCCCATCGACTCTGCATTTCCTGACTGTCGTGCCATGGCGAGCGTGCCCGCCGGGTAGAGGTCGTCCTCGGGGGCGTTCTCCACCGGCCCGAAGCTGTAACCGGGCCCACCCGTGCCGGTGGCGGTCGGGTCGCCGCACTGGAGCAGCGAGTCGGGCAGCAGCCGGTGGCAGGCCGTGCCGTCGTAGAAGCCGTCACGCGCGAGGCGCAGGAAGTTCGCCGCCGCCTGCGGGGCGTTCTCCCCGTCGATCTCCATCCCGATGTCGCCGGCGCTCGTCTGCACGGTCACCTGCCACGTGCGGCCCTCGGCCTCCGCCGGGTCGGGCGCGGCGTCGTAGAGCTCGGGGTCGGTCGTCGGCAGGGGAGCGGCCTCCTCGGCGGGCGCCGTCGTCGGGGTGTCCGTCGGCTGCACGTCGGGCTCGTCCTCGGGCCGGTTGATCAGCAGCAGGGCGATGACGGCGGCCACGACGGCGAGGCCGACGATCGTGGCGACGACCATCGTCGTGCGGCGCCGGCGCGCGGCCTTCTCGCGGCTGCGCTTGTCCCAGCTCTCCTGCCGACGCTTCTGGTACGCGCGCTCCTGCTTGCTGCTGCGGGTCACGAGTTCTCCTGGTGGTGGTGCCGGCGGCACCGCGACGAACGAACGCCGACAAGTCTAGGCGGAACCCGAGCCCGCCGTGACCGTCCTCACGCCGGAGTGGCGCCGGGCCCGTCGTCGGGCGCCGTCCGGGCCGCTGGCTAAGGTGGTCGGATGCTCCTCCACGGCCTGCGTTCGCCGGTCTTCGGCACCAACACCCTGGTCCTCGCGGCGGGGTCGGACGGGCCCGCCGTCGTCGTCGACCCAGGGGCCGGCTCGGCCCCCCTCGTCGGCGAGGTGCTGCGCCGTCACGGCCTCCACGTGGGCGCCGTCGTCCTCACCCACGGGCACGCCGACCACCTGTGGGACTGTGCCGCGGTGGCGGGCGACGCGCCCGTGCTCATCGGCGCCGACGACGCCGACCGGCTCGCTGACCCGGGCGCCCACCTCGGCGTCGTCGGCAGCGCCTTCGCGAGCCTCGCGGGCGCACCGTGGCAGCCGGTGAGCGACGTGCGACCTGTCGGGCCCGGAGCCCACGAGCCGGTCCCCGGCGTCGTCCTGCACGCCGTCGCGGCGCCCGGCCACACGCCCGGCAGCACGCTGTGGCGACTCGACGGCGTCACCGCCCTCGACGGGCCGGCCTTCGCCGAGGCCGGGGTCGCCTCCCACGACGGCCCCGTCGTCCTCACCGGGGACGTCGTCTTCGCCGGCTCCGTCGGGCGCACCGACCTCCCGGGCGGGGACGAGGCCATGATGCGCCGCACCCTGCGCGAGCTCGCCTCCTCGCTGCCCGCCGGCGCCCTCCTCGTCCCCGGGCACGGACCCGCGACGACGACGGCGCGCGAGCTCGCGACCAACCCGTTCATCGCCCGCGCACTGGCCTGAGCACCGGCCCACCGCCCGAACCTCACTAGGATCGCCCCATGGCCCGTCCCACCCCCCTGTCCGGCTTCCCCGAGTGGCTGCCCGCCGAGCGCGCGGTCGAGACCCACGTCCTCGACGTCCTGCGCCGCACCTTCGAGCTGCACGGCTTCGCGGGCATCGAGACCCGCGCCGTCGAGCCCGTCGAGGAGCTCCTGCGCAAGGGGGAGACCTCCAAGGAGGTCTACGCGGTCAGCCGCCTGCACGACGAGGACGGCGCCTCCTCGGAGAAGCGCCTGGGCCTGCACTTCGACCTCACCGTGCCGCTCGCCCGGTACGTGCTCGAGCACGCCGGCAAGCTCGTCTTCCCCTTCAAGCGCTACCAGATCCAGAAGGTGTGGCGCGGGGAGCGCCCGCAGGAGGGCCGCTTCCGGGAGTTCACGCAGGCCGACGTCGACGTCGTCGGCTCCGAGACGCTGCCCTTCCACTACGAGGTCGAGCTGCCCCTGGTCATGGCCGAGGCCCTGTCCACGCTGCCGATCCCGCCCGTGCGCATCGCGGTCAACAACCGCAAGATCGCCGAGGGCTTCTACACGGGCATCGGGCTCACCGACGTCGAGGGGGCGCTGCGCGCCATCGACAAGCTCGCCAAGATCGGCCCCGACGCCGTCGCCGAGCTCCTGGAGAAGGACGCCGGCGCCACGCCCGAGCAGGCCCGCCAGGCCCTCGAGCTCGCCGCGGTCAACGGCATTGACGCGAGCGTCGCCGAGCGCGTGCGCGCCCTGGGCGTGAGCACCCCGCTGCTGGAGGAGGGCCTGTCCGAGCTCGTCGCGCTCGTCGAGGCGGCCGAGGAGCGCGTCCCGGGCACCGTCGTCGCCGACCTCTCGATCGCCCGCGGCCTGGACTACTACACGGGCTCGGTCTACGAGACGACGCTCGTCGGCCACGAGGACCTCGGCTCCATCTGCTCCGGCGGCCGCTACGACTCCCTCGCCTCCGACGGCTCGCGCACCTACCCCGGCGTCGGGCTGTCCATCGGCGTGTCGCGACTGGTCGCCCGCATCCTCGGCGCCGGGCTGGCCACCGCCAGCCGCGCGGTGCCCACGGCCGTGCTCGTCGCCGTCGGCTCGGAGGAGGAGCGCCGCCGCAGCGAGGACGTCGCCGCCGCCCTGCGCGCCCGCGGCATCCCCACCGACGTCGCCCCCACCGCCGCGAAGTTCGGCAAGCAGATCCGCCACGCGGACCGGCTCGGCATCCCCTTCGTCTGGTTCCCGGGCGCCGAGGGCGACGAGGTCAAGGACATCCGCTCCGGGGACCAGGCGCCCGCCGACCCCGCGAGCTGGGCCCCGCCCGCCGAGGACCTCCTGCCGTCGGTGCAGCGGACCTGAGATGACCCAAGTCTCCGGCGAGCCGCGCGACGACGTCGTCGCGGGCCTGCGCACGCTGGACGAGCGGCTCGCGCGCACGGCCCTGCCGCTCGACCTGCCCGGCGTGGAGGAGGCCAGGCGGCTGCAGCGTGGCCTCGTCGACCAGCTCGAGGACTACGTCCTGCCCCGCGCCGAGCGGCTGGACGCGCCCCTGCTCGCCGTCGTCGGCGGCTCCACGGGTGCGGGCAAGTCGACGCTCGTCAACTCCCTCGTGGGCCAGGAGGTCTCGCGCGCGTCGGCGATCCGGCCGACCACCCGGCGCCCCGTCCTCGTCCACCACCCCGACGACGCCGCCTGGTTCACCGGCGACCGCGTCCTGCCCGGGCTCGCCCGGGTCCAGGGGGCCGCACCGGCCACGCCGCACGCCGCCGAGGAGGACCCGATCACCGAGCTCGGCCTCGTCGCGGCCGACACCGTCCCGCGAGGGCTCGCGCTCCTCGACGCGCCGGACATCGACTCCGTCGTCGCCGCCAACCGGCGTCTGGCCACCCAGCTCCTCGCGGCCGCCGACCTGTGGATCTTCGTCACGACGGCGGCCCGCTACGCCGACGCCGTCCCCTGGGAGCTGCTGCGCGAAGCAGCGGCCCGGCGCGTCGTCGTCGCCGTCGTCCTGGACCGGGTGCCGCCCGGCACGGCCGGGGAGATCCGTGCCGACCTCGCCGAGCGACTCGAGACGGAGGGGCTCGCGCACGCGCCCCTGTTCGTCGTCTCCGAGCAGCCCGCCGGCGCGGCGCGCCGCCTGCCCGACGCCGACATCGGCCCCGTGCGCACCTGGCTCACCGGTCTCGTCGCCGACGCCGGCACCCGCGCGAGTGTCGCGCGCCAGACCCTCGCCGGTGCGGTCGCCGGGGTGCTGCGGGGGGCCGCCGACGTCGCCGCTGCCGCACGCGCCCAGGCGCAGGCCGCCGACGGTCTCACGCAGGCCGCCGTCGAGCACCACGCGGCGGCGGCACGCGCCGTCATGGAGGCCACCGAGGACGGCACGCTGCTGCGCGGGGAGGTCCTCGCCCGGTGGCAGGAGTTCGTCGGCACGGGGGAGTGGCTGCGGGGAGTCGAGGCCGCCGTCGGTCGCCTGCGTGACCGGGTCGCCGGCTTCCTGCGCGGACGGCCACCCACCCAGGCCCGCGCGGAGGAGGCGATCGAGAGCGGGCTCGTCACGCTCGTCGTCTCCGAGGTCGAGCACGCCGAGCGCGAGACCCGCCGCGCCTGGCAGGGCCTGCCGGGTGGGACCACGGCCCTCGAGGGCCTGCCGCCGCGGCCGGCCGCCGCCGACCGTCCCCGGCTCGCCGAGGAGGTCGCCGCCGAGGTGCGCGACTGGCAGCGGGCTCTCCTCGAGCGGGTCCGCGCCGAGGGGGAGGACCGGCGTGTACGCGCCCGGATGCTCTCGCTGGGCGTCAACGCCTCCGGGGTCGCCCTCATGCTCGTCGTCTTCGCCTTCTCCGGCGGGCTCACCGGTATCGAGGTGGGCGTGGCCGGCGGCACCGCCGTCGTGGGCCAGAAGGTCCTCGAGATGGTCTTCGGGGACCAGGCCGTCCGCGAGCTCGCCCGGCACGCCCAGCGCGACCTCGGCGAGCGGGTGGACCGGCTCCTCGAGGAGCACCGGCGCCCCTGGCTGGAGCGCGTGGCAGGACTCGGCGTGGACGCCGACGCCGCGGACGGCCTGCACGCGGCAGCCGACGCCGTGCGCACCGGCGAGGCGGGCCGATGAGGCGCCGCTCGCGTGCGCCCCTCCTCGAGGATCGCGTCACCGCCCTGACGACGGCGGTCGAGCTCGGCGAGGGGGTCGTGCCGCCGGCCCGCCTGCTGCCCGCCCGCGAGGTCCTCGAGCGGTCCGGCGCCCGCAGCGCACTCGCGCCCGGCGTGACCGTCGCGGCGCTCCTCGGCGCCACGGGCTCGGGCAAGTCGAGCCTGTTCAACGCGCTCGTCGGGGAGCCGCTGGCCGCCGTCCACGCGCGCCGTCCCACCACCACGCAGCCCTTGGCCGCCGTCTGGGAGGCGCCGGGCGTCACCGGGCTCCTCGACTGGCTCGAGGTCCCCGACCGGCGGCTGCGGCCCGCCGACCCGACGCTCTCGGGCCTCGTGCTCCTCGACCTCCCGGACATCGACTCCACCCGGGTGGAGAACCGCGCCGTCGCCGCGCGCCTCGCCGACCGGGTCGACGCCCTCGTGTGGGTGCTCGACCCGCAGAAGTACGCCGACGCCGTCGTCCACGAGGAGTACCTGCGCCCGCTGCGCGAGCACGCGTCGGTGAGCGTCGTCGTCCTCAACCAGGTCGACCGGCTGCCCGCCGAGGAGCTGCCCGGCGTGCTCGCCCACCTGCGTCAGATACTGGCCGACGACGGGGTGGGCGACGTCGAGCTCCTCACCACCTCCGCCCGCACGAGCGCCGGCGTGCCCGAGCTCAGTGCCCGCCTCGCGCGCCTGGCCGCGGAGGGTCGCGCGGCGCGCGACCGGCTCGAGGCCGACGTGCGCACCGTCGCCGCGACCCTGCGGGACACCACCGGCGGTGAGGCCTCGGCCCCGGACGCCGGCCGCCTCGTGGACGCCTGCGCGTCGGCCGCCGGGGTGCGAGAGGTCGTCACCGCCGTCGAGCGGTCCTACCGGCGCCGCGCGGGCCGGCACGTCGGCTGGCCACCGCTGCGCTGGCTGGGACGGCTGCGCCCGGACCCGCTGCGCCGCCTGCACCTCGAGTCGCCGGCAGCCGGCGCCTCGTCCCTGCCCGCACCCACCCCGGCGCAGGAGGCGGGCGTGCGCACCGGCGTCCACGACCTCGCGTGGAGCGCAACCGAGGGGATGGCCGAGCCCTGGCGGGGCGCGGTCACCCAGCGGGTCGAGGACCGGGTCCCGGTGCTCGTCGACGCGCTCGACACCGCCGTCGCCCGCACCGACCTGGGCGCCGAGCACCGTCCGCGGTGGTGGCGGCTGTGGGCCGTGCTCGGGGTGCTCCTCTTCACGACGGCGCTGGCCGGGGCCGCGTGGCTGGGCGCGCTGGCCCTGTTCGGCTACCTGAGGCTGCCCGAGCCCGAGACGCCGATGGCGGGGCCGCTGCCGTGGCCGACGGCGCTGCTCCTCGGTGGCCTGGCCGCCGGGCTGCTCCTCGCCGTCGCGGGGCGGCTGCTCGCGCGGGTCGGCGCCCGCCGGGCGGCCCGGCGCGCCCGCGGCCGGCTCGCGGCTGCCGTCGAGGACGCCGCCACCCGGGTCATGGTCGAGCCGCTCCGCGCGGACCTCGACCGCTACCGGGAGTTCTCCGCCGCCGTGGAGCTCGCCGCCCGGTGAACGGCGAGAGCCGGCCCGCCCGCGAGACGTAGCTGTCCACCTGCTGGTCTACCCGCTTGTCGTCCGAGCTCCCTCGCCCGCTCAGCCCCGGCTGAGGTGAACCGGGTAGCTCACGGCGCCGCGCCGCCCACACATGCCGAGAGCCGGCCGCCCGCTGCTGCGGACGACCGGCTCCCGGTGACGCTGAGGTGTCAGCGGCGCGGCTTGCGCGGGCCGGGGCCCGTGTCGGGACGGATCTTCAGCGGGCGGCCGGCGACGCGCGCGGCGGCGATGCGCCGGCTCGTCTCCGGGCTGAGCTCCTGGCTGATCTCCACGAGGGAGAAGCTCGGGAAGATGTCGATCTTGCCGAGGTCCTGGCCACGCAGACCTCCCTCACCGGTGATCGCGCCGACGATGGCGCCCGCCTGGACGCCGTCGCGGTGGCCGACCTCGACGCGGTAGCGGGTGCCGGAGCCGTCGCGGTGACGCGAGCGGGTGCCGGCGCGGCCGGTGCGCGGGCCGGTGTGACGGTGGCTGTTGTCGCGGCCCTCCTCGAAGGTGGCGCCGACGAACTCACCGGAGGAGTCGTAGCGCTCCTCGCGGCGCTGGCGAGGGCCGGCGTCCTCGACGCTGCGCTCCTCGCGGGGCGCGGGGCCGTCGTCGCCGACTGCGATCGCGAGCAGGGCGGCGGCCATCTCGCGCAGGTCGTGCTCGGAGCCGTCGAGGATCTCGCGGTAGAGGTCCAGACGGCCGGCGGCGAGCCGGTCCCCGACCTTGGCGAGCATGGAGCTGGCCCGGTGGGCGGAGACGTCCGCCGGGCTGGGGATGACGGCCTCCTGGAGCCGGCTGCCCGTGGCGCGCTCGATCTGGCTCAGCTGCCCCCGCTCGCGGGGGGTGAGGAAGGTGAGGGCGCGGCCGCTGCGGCCGGCGCGGCCGGTACGGCCGATGCGGTGCACGTAGGTCTCGGTCTCGCGGGGCACGTCGAAGTTGACGACGAGGCCGATGCGCTCGACGTCGAGGCCGCGGGCGGCGACGTCGGTCGCGACGAGCACGTCGAGCGTGCCCGAGCGGAGCCGGTCGATGAGCTTCTCGCGGTCCTTCTGCGCGACGTCGCCGGAGATCGCGGCGGCCTGGATGCCGCGGCCGGCGAGCTCGATGGCGACCTCGTCGGCGGCGGACTTGGTGCGGACGAAGACGATGGCGGCGTCGGCGTCGCTGATCGCGAGGACGCGGGCCAGGGCACCGGTCTTGTGACGGAACGGCACGACGGCGTAGGTCTGCTCGATGTTGCTCACCGTCGACGACGCCGGGGTGACGCTGACGCGGACCGGGTCGGTGAGGTGGGTGGCGGCGACGCGCTTGATCGCGGCCGGCATGGTCGCGGAGAAGAGGGCGGTGCGGCGGCCGGCGGGGACGCGGGCGGCGATCTGCTCGACGTCCTCGGCGAAGCCCATCCGGAGCATCTCGTCGGCCTCGTCCAGGACGAGGAAGCGGACGTTCGACAGGTCGAGGCTGCCCTTCTCCATGAGGTCCATGACGCGGCCGGGCGTGCCGACGACCACCTGGGCGCCGTCGCGCAGGCCGCGCAGCTGCGGCGTGAAGCTCGAGCCGCCGTAGATCGGCAGCACCGTGAGGCCGCGCTGGTGCGAGGCGAAGGTCGCGATGGCGTCGCTCACCTGGAGCGCGAGCTCACGGGTGGGGGCCAGGACGAGGGCCTGGACGGCGCGGAGCTTGGGGTCGACGGCGGCGAGGAGCGGCAGGCCGAAGGCGGCCGTCTTGCCGGTACCCGTCTGGGCGACGCCGACGACGTCGCGGCCGGCGAGCAGCAGCGGGATCGCCTCGGTCTGGATGCCGGTGGGGGTGGTGAAGCCGAGGTCGGTGACCGCGGAGAGGAGGTCGTCCGGCAGTCCGAGGTCGGCGAAACCGGTCTCCGGGCGTGCGGGGGCAAGGTCATTGAGGACAGCAGTCAAGAAAAGACAACCCATCAGATAGCGGAGTGGGGCTTACGCACGCCAGGCAGGCGACGCACCCTCCGCGATGGGCCCCGACCAGCGACACTTCCGCACGGGACCTGAGGCGGCACATACACACTCCAGGAGCCACCAGACTACCGGCAGGGTGCCGCGCGCGGTCGGCGGGGCGCGGTGACGCTCGGCACAGGGTCGGTCGGCTCACGCGTCGGCGTCGCTCAGGCGTCCGCCGGTCGGCTCACGCGTCGGCGAGAGCCGAGCTGTTCCTCGGGGCGCGGGCACCGGCGGCCGTGGCGAGGAGGCCGACGGCCGTGGCGAGGAGCAGCCCGGCGAGGTAGGCGACGGTCCCGCCCGAGTCGATGAGCGCGAGGACGATCGCCCCCGACGCCGCCAGGCCGGTGGCGGCACCGAGCGCGTCGGCCACCTGGAGGGAGGCGCTGACCTCCCCGTGCTGCGCGGCGGGCGTGAGCCGCAGCGCGAGGACGGTGAGCGCCGGGTAGACCATCCCGATGCCCAGGCCGGCGACCGCCGAGCCGGGCACCGCCAGCCAGGGGCTCGCGCCCGGCAGCGCCGCGCCGGCCGTCACCAGCGTCCCGACGGCGAGGACGAGCGGCCCGGCCCACGTGAGGCGTGCCCGCCCGGCCTCGCTCGCCACGCGGCCCTGGACGAAGGCGCCGACGGCCCAGGTGAGGGAGGAGACGGCGACGACGAAGCCGGCCGCCGTCACCGACCAGCCGTACTCGCGGACGAGGAGGAGGGGGAGGAAGGTCTGGCTCGTCATGAAGGTGGCGTTGAGCAGCGCGCGGCAGGCGACTGCGGCGGGCACGCCGGCCCGCAGGCGCACCGTGCCGGAGGGCAGCAGCCGCGGCAGGCACACGGCCAGGACGGCGAGCGCCATCCCGACCGCGGGCAGCGACCACCCCTGCTGGGCGCTGCCCGCCACCTGGAGGACGGCGACGGCGGCGCCCGCGCCCGTGGCGGCGAGGACGAGCCCGCGCACCGCGGGGCCGGACGCGTGGGCCGTCCCGCGGGCGGGCATGTGGCGCAGGAGCGGGGTGAAGGAGAGGGCGGCCGTGCCCACGAGGACCGCCGCGCCGAGGAACACCCAGCGCCACGACGCGTGGTCCACGACGAGCCCGGTGAGCGCCGGCCCGCCGAGCGCCGGCACCACCCACGCCGCGGAGAACCACGCGAAGAAGCCCGGTTGGCGCGCGGGCGGCACGATGGCCCCCACGAGGACGTACAGCGGCACGATGAGGAAGCCGCCGCCCAGACCCTGCACCCCCCGCCCGAGGGCGAGGACCTCCATCGTCGGGGCGGTCCCCGCGAGGACGAGGCCGAGCGGGAAGAGGACGAGCCCGAGCAGGAGGACCGGTCGGGGGCCGCGGGCGTCGGCCCACCGCCCGGCCACCGCCGTCGCGACGAGCTGCGCCGCCAGGGGCGCGCCGGCGGCCACCGGGTACAGACGCAGGCCCTCGAGCTCCTCGCTCACCGCGGGCAGGGCGGCGCTGGCGGCGAGGTTCTCGAAGGCGACGAGGGTGATGAGGACGACGGAGGCGACGAGGAGCAGCCGCACGAGGTCGGGCGGGGCCGTCGCCCGGGCGGACGCACGGGTCATACCCGGATCATCGCGCCTCGCGGACCTCCGGTGGTAGCCGGGCCCGGCGGGCCAACTAGGATTGGCCGAGCGCCCGCCCGTCTAGCGGTGCGCCCGACCAAGGGAAGGATCCTCGTGCTCCGCACTCGCGACGCAGGTTCGCTGCGCTCCGCCGACATCGCCACCACCGTCACCCTCGCCGGGTGGGTGGACCGCCGCCGTGACCACGGCGGGGTGGCCTTCATCGACCTGCGGGACGCCTCGGGCATCGCCCAGGTCGTCATCCGGGACGAGGACGTGGCCCACGAGCTGCGCTCCGAGTTCGTCGTCCAGGTGACCGGTGAGGTGTCCCAGCGTCCGGAGGGCAACGCCAACCCCAACCTCGCGACCGGTGACATCGAGGTGATCGCGAGCGACGTCGTCGTCCTCAACGCGGCCGCCCCGCTGCCCTTCCAGGTCTCCGAGCACGCCGAGGACGGCGGCCAGGTCGGCGAGGAGGCGCGCCTGAAGTACCGCTACCTCGACCTGCGCCGCAAGGAGCCCGCGCACGCCCTGCGCCTGCGCGCCAAGGTCAACCAGGCCGCCCGCCGGGTGCTGGACGACCAGGGCTTCGTCGAGATCGAGACCCCCACCCTCACGCGGTCCACCCCCGAGGGCGCCCGTGACTTCCTCGTGCCCGCGCGCCTGTCGCCCGGCTCCTGGTACGCCCTGCCGCAGTCGCCGCAGCTGTTCAAGCAGCTGCTCATGGTCGCCGGCATGGAGCGCTACTACCAGATCGCGCGCTGCTACCGCGACGAGGACTTCCGCGCCGACCGCCAGCCCGAGTTCACCCAGCTCGACGTCGAGATGAGCTTCGTCGACCAGGAGGACGTCATCGGCGTCGCCGAGGAGGTGCTGCGCGAGCTGTGGGCGCTCATCGGCCACGAGATCGACGCCCCGATCGCGCGGATGACCTTCGCCGACGCGATGGCCCGCTACGGCACCGACAAGCCCGACCTGCGCTTCGGTCTGGAGCTCACCGAGCTCACCGAGTACTTCGCGAGCACGCCCTTCCGCGTCTTCCAGGCGCCCTACGTCGGCGCCGTCGTCATGCCCGGCGGCGCGAGCCAGCCCCGCCGGCAGTTCGACGCGTGGCAGGAGTGGGCCAAGCAGCGCGGCGCCAAGGGCCTGGCCTACGTCACCGTGGGTGAGGACGGGACGCTGGGCGGACCGGTCGCCAAGAACATCACCGACGAGGAGCGCGCAGGCCTGGCCGCCGCCACCGGCGCGCAGCCGGGCGACGCGATCTTCTTCGCCGCCGGCAAGCAGGGCGAGGCCCGTGCCCTCCTCGGCGCCGCGCGCCTGGAGATCGGCCGCCGCACCGGGCTCATCGACGAGGACGCCTGGTCCTTCGTCTGGGTCGTCGACGCGCCGCTGTTCAAGCCCACGGGCGAGGACGACGACGTCGCGGTGGGCTCCGGCTCCTGGACCGCCGTCCACCACGCCTTCACCTCCCCGACCCCGGAGTGGGTCGACCGCTTCGAGGAGGACCCGGGCAACGCGCTGGCCTACGCCTACGACATCGTGTGCAACGGCAACGAGATCGGCGGCGGGTCGATCCGTATCCACCGCCGCGACGTTCAGGAGCGCGTCTTCGCGATGATGGGGATCGGCGAGGAGGAGGCGCGGGAGAAGTTCGGCTTCCTGCTCGACGCCTTCGCCTACGGCGCCCCGCCGCACGGCGGGATCGCCTTCGGCTGGGACCGGATCGTCGCCCTGCTCACCCGCTCGGAGTCGATCCGCGAGGTCATCGCCTTCCCGAAGTCCGGTGGCGGCTACGACCCGCTCACCCAGGCACCGGCGCCGATCACCCCCGAGCAGCGCCGCGAGGCCGGCGTGGACGCCAAGCCGAAGAAGGCCGAGCCGGCCGCTCCCACCGCCTGAGGTGGGGCGCCACCTCTTCCTCCGCGCCAACGCCAGCCGCTGGCAGGAGGAGCGGGCCTGGCACGCCGACGGCGCGACGCTCCTGCTCGTGCGGGTGCGTCGCCCGTCGGGGGAGCGGCAGCAGCTCGTGGGCGCGGGCGAGCCGGACGCACTCGCGTCCGCGCTCTCCCGCGCCGCCGCCGACGGCGTGCCCGCCGTGCCTTTCGGCCTGCTCACGCGCGGCACGTGGGAGCTCGTCCCGGCGGACGCACGCGAGCGGCTCGGCCTGCGGGCCGGGCCGGTGTGGGACTGGATGTGGTCGGCCGAGGTGCCGCCGCTCCAGCCGGGGGAGGAGCGCGTCGGCCCGGTGACGGGACCCGACGCCGCCGAGGAGGTGCGCGCCTGCCTGTCGCGCGCCAACCCGGACACGAGCGCCGACCCCGCCGACCCCGACCTCCGGTGGTGGGGCTACCGGGACGAGGACGGGGTCCTGCGCGGCGTCGTCGCCGTCAACGCACCCGCCGGCGGCCCGGTGCACCTCTCGGGGCTGGGCACGGACACGAGCTGGCGCCGCCGGGGCGTCGGCGGCGCGATGATGGCCGCGGTCACCCGGTGGGCGCTGACCGAGCACCCGCTCGTCCACTACGGCATCTGGACCGACAACGACGCCGCCCGGCGCATCTACACGCGCCTGGGCTACGCCGTCGGCCAGGAGATCGAGAACGTCGTCGCGAAGCCCACGGCCTAGATCCGGGCAGGTCAAGGCCTGAGGCTTGGTGCCCCCAAGGAGCCTCCGGCTCGATGTGGGATTCTCGGCCGCGGAGGCCGGAGATCCCACACCTTGGCGAGCAGGGCGCCTCGGCCGTCAGTGCGTGATGCCGATGCGGTCGTGGACGCGGCGCAGCGCCGCCGGCGCCCACCAGTTCCACCTGCCGAGGACCGTCATCGTCGCGGGGACGAGGAGCATCCGGACGAGGGTCGCGTCGACGAGCACCGTGACCGCCAGGGCGAGGCCCACCTGCTTGATCACCATGAGCTCACCGGCGACGAAGCCGAGGAACACGAGGGTGATGATGAGCGCGGCCGAGGTGATGATCCGCCCCGAGCGCTGCAGCCCGTGCTCGACGGCGGCGTCGTTGTCGTGCCCCGTGTCCCAGTACTCCTTGATGCGGGCGAGGAGGAAGACCTCGTAGTCCATCGCCAGCCCGAAGCCGAAGGCGATGACGACGACCACGACGTAGGTCTCCAGCCCGCCGATCGGCGTGAACCCGAGGAGGCCCGAGAGGTGCCCCTCCTGGAAGACCCAGGTCGTGACCCCCAGCGCCGCGGCGAGGCCGAGCGCGTTGACGAGCACCGCCTTGACCGGGATGAGGACCGAACCCGTCATGAGGAAGAGGAGGACGGCGACGGCGAGCAGGACGAGCCCACCGGCGAGCGGCAGCCCCTCGCCGACCGCCGTGAGGAAGTCGACCTGGTTGGCGGCCTGTCCCACCACCCACGTGGGGAAGCCCGGGTCGAGCTCGCGCAGCGCGTGGACGACGTCGGTCGCCACCTCACCGCCGGCGTCGGTGGACGCGATGTCGACGCCGAGGACGACGTGCTCGCCGGACTCCGTGGGTGTCACCTCGCCCACGCCCGTGACGTCGGGCAGCGCCGCGACCTCCTGCGCCCAGGTCTGCGCGGTGGCGACGTCCGTGTCGGCGACGACGAGGACGGGCGGGGTGGTCGCTCCCGGGTAGTCCTCGCCCAGCACGGTGATGAACTCGCGCTGGTCGGAGCTGGCCGGGATGAGGTCGGTCGTCGAGTTGCGCAGCTGCAGGCCCAGTACGGGTGAGGCCAGCAGCCCGAGCACGGCGACCGTGCCGACGATGACGAGCCACGGGCGGCGGTGGACGCCGCGCGCCAGCCGCGCGAACACGCCGTCCTCCGGGGCGACGTCACCGAGGCGGCCGAGCAGCCGGTCGAGCGCGGGCACTCGGGTCAGCACGGAGGGCCGCTGCAGCCGCTCGCCGAGCAGGACGAGGAGCGCGGGCACGAGCGTGAGCGCCGTGGCGAGGGCGATGACGACGACGGACACCCCGGCCGCGCCGAGGGAGCGCAGGATGTCGGGGGACAGGAGCATGAGGGCGCTGATCGCGACCGCGATCGTCACCGCCGAGAACGTGACGGTCCGGCCCGCCGTGCGCACCGTGCGGCGCACCGCCTCCTCGACGACCGCCCGCCCGTGGGTGCGACGCCGCCGGCGCCGCAGCGGCAGGCCGGTGCTCGCGGTGGAGGCGACGAGGTCGGCGGCCTCCTCGCGGTACCGGGAGACGATGAGCAGCCCGTAGTCGATCGACAGTCCCAGCCCGAGCACCGTGACGACGTTGACGACGACGGCGTCGAGCTCGATGACCCGGGCGAAACCGAGCAGCGCTCCGAGCCCGCCGGCGATCGAGGCGACGGCGCCGACGAGCGGCATGCTCGCGGCGAGGAAGCCGCCGAAGACCACCACCATGACGAGGAGGGACAGCGGCAACGCGATGGCCTCGCCGCGGGCGAGGTCGGCCTCCACCCGGTCGGTGACGGCCGAGACGACCCGCTCGTTGCTCGAGACGATGCCGCTGGCGTCCGGCGCCACGTCGGCGAGCTCGGCGGGCACCTCCTCGAGACGGTCCTCGACGGCCGTGCGGGCAGCGCCGCCGTCGTCGAGCCCGGGCTCGAGCTCGGCGATGAGGAGGAACCCGTCGTCCGCGGCGGAGACGAGGGAGGCGACGAGCGGGTCCTGCGGCCCCTCCGGGGCGAGGAAGGGGTCGAGGACGGTGGCCACGCCGTCGAGGCTCTCGACGTCCTGGCGCACCGGGATGAGCGCCGCGGCGAGCCCCGCTGAGACCTCGGGGTCGCCGAGGTCGGTGCCCTGGACGAGCAGCGTCACCTCCTCACCGTTCTCGGGCGACGCCGCGAGGATGTCACGCCCCTCCTGGCTCTCGGCCCCGGGCACCCTCGGCTCGCCCGAGTGGAGGCTGGCGAACAGGCCGTCACCGACCGCTCCGAGGGCGAGCGCGAGGCAGGAGAGGACGAGGACGGTCCACACGGCGAGGGTGGTCCGGGGGCGACGGATGACGCCGCGGGCGAGTGCATCGAACACGGCGGTCAGTCTCTCACCGTGGAGGCCGTCACAGCGTGCCCTGGGCCCTCGTCGCGGGGCGTGCTGGTGACGTAGCGTCATGGCCGTGGCGACGACTCCCGAACACGAGACCGCGCCCCTCGGCGCGCCACGCGCCGAGGGGCACGTCCGCCGCGAGTCGATCCTGCGTGAACGGGCGCGACGGGTGGTCGCCGGCAGCGGACCGCCCACCCTGGCCCTGTCCGCACGCCGCCGGCAGTCCGACCTCGCGGCCGAGACCGAGCGCTCCGTCCTCGACCTCGTCCTGCGGGTGGGCGAGGCGATGATCGCCACGGGCGCGCCCGTGGCCGACGTCACCGCGGCCCTGCTGCGGCTGGCCGCCTCCTACGGCGTGACGAACTGCCACGTCGACATCACCTTCATCTCGATCTCCGCGTCCATCGACCGCGATGACGACCCCATCACCAAGATGCGGGTCATCAACGTCCGCACCTCCGACTACAGCCGCCTCGCCGACCTCTTCGCCATGGTCGACGCCGCGGCTGCGGGCCGCCTGTCACTCGAGCGCGCCCACACCCGCCTGGAGGACGTCCTCGACTCGCCGCACCCCTACCGGCGCTGGGTCGTCACCCTGGCCCTGGGCGTCATGGCCGCCGGTGTCGCCGGGCTGCTGGGTGGTGGGTGGCAGGTGGCCATCGTCGCCGCCGGTACGACGGCGCTCATCGACCGTGCGCTGCGTGTGCTGCGCCGCTGGGGGCTGCCCTATCTCTTCCAGCAGGCCGTGGGCGCCGGCATCGCGACCTTCGTGGCGATCGCGCTGCTGTGGGGGCAGGACACGTTCGGCTGGGACCGGGCGCTGCTGCCGCCGTCGCTCGTCGTCGCCTCGGGCATGGTCGTCCTGCTCGCCGGGATGCAGCTCGTCGGCGCCGCGGAGGACGCGATCTCCGGCTACCCGCTCACCGCGGCCGCCAAGTCCTTCGAGGTGGCGCTCTACACGGTGGGGCTCGTCGTCGGGATCGGTTTCGTGCTGGACCTCGGGCGGCGGCTCGGGGTGCCGCTGTACATCGGGGACGTCTTCGGCAACGCGCCGCCGGGTCTGGTGCAGATCGCCTGCGGCGCGGTCATCGCCGGGTCGTGGGCGGTGGCGTCCTACACGCGGGCGGCCAACATCTGGCTCATCTCGCTCGTCGGCGCGGTCGCGGCCGGCATCTACTACGCGGTCGACGCCCTGTGGCTCGGGCCGGCGGGAGCCGCCTTCTTCGCCGCGCTCCTCGTCGGACTGCTCGCCGGCGTCATCGGGGACCGCGGGCGCCTGCCGAGTCTCGTCGTGTCGGTGTGCGGGGTCACTCCGATGCTGCCGGGCCTGTCGATCTACGCCGCGATGTTCGACTTCATCGAGGGCGGTGACGTCATCGGGGGCGGACAGCTGGCGATCCGGGCGCTGTCGGTCGGCCTCGCCCTCGCGGCGGGAGTCACGCTGGGGGAGTTCCTCGCCTTCTCGCTGCGCTCGGAGATGGACCGCTGGGAGCGCCGGGCCCGCAGCCGCGCGCGCGGCGCCCGCATCTGACCACCCCACCTCCCGCCGAGAGCTGACTCACCCCCCTCCCGCCGACAGCGCACTTGTCGCCGACCGCCGACCTCCCGCCGACAGCGCACTTGTCGCCGACAGCGCACTTGTCGCCGACAGCTGAATCACGCCCGACGCACCCACCGCGCGGCGCGACGTAGGCTCCGGGCGTGGACCTCTTCGACTCCGTGGGCGCCGACGACGCCGGCACCCCCGCCGCCCGTCCGGACGCGCCGCTCGCCGTGCGGATGCGTCCCGCCTCTCTCGCCGAGGTGGTCGGCCAGGAGCACCTGCTCAAGCCGGGCGCGCCCCTCCGGCGGCTCGTCGAGCCGGGCGGTACCTCCCGTGCGTCCTCGGTCATCCTCTGGGGGCCGCCGGGTACGGGGAAGACGACGCTGGCCTACCTCGTCGCCCACGCCTCCGGGCGTCGCTTCGTCGAGCTCTCCGCCGTGACCGCCGGCGTCAAGGACGTCCGACAGGTCGTCGAGGACGCCCGGCGGCGCCTCGTGAGCACCGGCGGGGAGACGGTCCTGTTCATCGACGAGGTGCACCGCTTCTCCAAGACCCAGCAGGACGCGCTCCTGCCGTCGGTCGAGAACGGATGGGTCACCCTCGTGGCGGCGACGACGGAGAACCCGAGCTTCTCCGTCATCTCCCCGCTCCTGTCCCGCTCCCTGCTCCTCACCCTCCAGCCGCTGGAGGAGGAGGACATCCGCGCGCTGGTGGCACGGGCACTGGAGGACGAGCGCGGGCTGGGCGGGCGCTACGAGCTCGCCGACGACGCCCTGAACCACCTCGTGCGGCTGGCCGGTGCCGACGCGCGCAAGGCGCTGACCATCCTCGAGGCCGCGGCCGGCGCCGCGGACGACGCCGGGACGATCGACCTGCCGACGATGGAGCGCGCCATCGACGTCGCAGCGGTGCGCTACGACCGCGACGGCGACCAGCACTACGACGTCACGAGCGCCTTCATCAAGTCGATGCGGGGTTCGGACGTCGACGCCGCGCTCCACTACCTCGCCCGGATGATCGTCGCGGGGGAGGACCCCCGCTTCATCGCGCGGCGCATCGTCATCGCGGCTGCCGAGGAGGTCGGCATGGCCGACCCGACGGCGCTCCACACCGCCGTCTCCGCCGCGGACGCCGTCGCATTCATCGGGATGCCCGAGGGTGCGCTCGTCCTGGCCCAGGCGGTCGTCCACATCGCGACGGCGCCCAAGTCGAACGCCTCCTACCGGGCCATCGGCGAGGCCATCGCGGACGTCCGCGCCGGGAAGGCCGGGCCGGTGCCGCCGCACCTGCGCGACTCGCACTACGCGGGGGCGAAGAAGCTCGGCCACGGCACCGACTACGTCTACGCCCACGACGTCCCCCACGCCATCGCCTCCCAGCAGTATCTGCCGGACGAGCTCGTCGGACGCCGGTACTACGAGCCCCGCCCACGCGGGCTGGAGCGGGACATCACCACCCGCCTCGAGCGCATCCGCGACATCCTCGGCAACGGCTGACGTCCCGGCGCCGGTGCCCCCGTCCGGCGGGAAGTGCGCTGTCGGCGGGAAGTCCGCTGTCGGCGGCAAGTGCGCTGTCGGCGGCAAGTGCGCTGTCGGCGGGAAGTGCGCTGTCGGCGGGAAGTGAGTGGGCGGGTGCGGGTGCGGGTGCGGGTGCGGCGGAGGTCACAGGGGGGCTACGCCGACGCCGGGAGGGCGCTGGTAGGCTTGTCCGGTTGCCTTCGGGCAGCCACCTGGGGTCCCAGCCTTCGACGGTCGGCCCCGCGCGAGGGGAGTCCTCCCACTCGCGTGACGTCACAACGACAGGAAGTACACGCATGAGCAAGAACAACCAGGCACGGTCGCGCCGCCAGGTGCGCCTGTCCCGCGCCCTCGGCATCGCGCTGACCCCCAAGGCGGTCAAGCACTTCGAGAAGCGCCCCTACCCGCCCGGTGAGCACGGCCGCGCCCGTCGTCGGACCGAGTCCGACTACGCCGTCCGCCTCAAGGAGAAGCAGCGTCTGCGCGCGCAGTACGGCCTGCGCGAGGCCCAGATGACGCGCGTCTTCGAGGAGGCCCGCAAGGAGTCCGGCCTGACCGGTGAGTCGCTGGTCGAGCTGCTCGAGATGCGTCTGGACGCCCTCGTGCTCCGCGCCGGCTTCGCCCGCACGATCGCCCAGGCGCGCCAGGCCGTCGTGCACCGCCACATCCTCGTGGACGGCAAGCTCGTGGACCGCCCCTCCTTCCGCGTGAAGCCCGGCCAGGTCGTCCAGGTCAAGCCGAAGAGCCAGACCATGACGCCGTTCCAGATCGCCGCCGCCGGTGCGCACCGCGACGTCCTGCCGGACGTCCCGGGCTACCTCGACGTCGCGCTGGAGAAGCTCCGCGTCCAGCTCGTCCGTCGCCCCAAGCGCGACGAGGTCCCCGTCACCTGCGACGTGCAGCTGGTCGTCGAGTACTACTCGCGCTGACCCACCCTGCTCGACTCTGCGCCCCGGGCGCCGGCCACGCCGGTACCCGGGGCGCGGACATTTCCGGGTAGCCTTCCCCGCAGCACCCGCCCGACCAAGGAGCCAGCAGATGAACATCGGCGACATCGCCGGGATCGTGGCCGCCGTCGCGTTCCTCGCGCTCGTGGCTTTCCTCGCCGTCCCCCTCCTCAAGGTCGGCAAGGTGCTCGACGCCGCGACCGACTCGGTCCGTGAGGTCACCGCCCACGCGCTGCCGGTCGTCGACGAGGCCGCGGCCACCATCGCGGCGAGCAACGCGCAGCTGGCCAAGGTCGACGCCGTCACCACGGCCGCCACCGAGGTCTCGCAGAACGTCTCGGCCCTCACGACGCTCGTCTCCGCGACCGTCGGTGGCCCGCTCATCAAGGTGGCCGCCTTCTCCTACGCCGTGCGGCGGGCCTTCCGGCGGGGCGCCTGATGCGTCGCACCGCCGTCGTCGGCGTGACGGTCGTTGCCGTCCTCGTGCTCGCCACCCCGGCCGTCCGCCGCGGAGTCGGAGCCCGGCTCGAGTCCGCCGCCGCCGGCGTCCGGGCCCGCGTCGAGGGCTTCCGTACCGACTACGCCGCCCGCGAGGCCGAGCTGCGTGAGCGGCTGCTGCCGGACGACGCCGTCGTCGAGGCCGCGGCCCGCGCCCGCGACGACCGCCACTGACACTCCGTCCCTCCCGACCCTTCCCCCGAGGTCCCATTGCGCACCGCCGAGATCCGCTCCCGCTGGCTCGACTACTTCGCCAAGCACGACCACCACATCGCGCCGAGCGTCCCGCTCGTGTCGCCGGACCCGTCGATCCTCTTCACGATCGCCGGCATGGTGCCCTTCATCCCCTACATCGTCGGGACGCAGGAGGCGCCGTGGCCGCGTGCCGCCTCGGTCCAGAAGTGCCTGCGCACCAACGACATCGAGAACGTCGGTCGCACCACGCGCCACGGCACGTTCTTCCAGATGAACGGGAACTTCTCCTTCGGGGACTACTTCAAGGAGGGGGCGATCGGCTACGCCTGGGACCTCCTCACCAGCTCCCAGGCCGACGGCGGCTACGGGCTGGAGGGGGACCGCCTCTGGGTGACCACCTGGGACCAGGACACCGAGGCCCACGACGCGCTCAAGGCGATCGGCGTGGACGAGCGGCACATCGTGCGCCTGCCCCGCGAGGAGAACTTCTGGGACACCGGCCAGCCCGGCCCCGCCGGCCCCTGCGCGGAGTTCCACTACGACCGCGGCCCCGAGTTCGGCCCGGAGGCCGAGGGCGGCACGGTCGACCCGGGCGGTGACCGCTACCTCGAGATCTGGAACCTCGTCTTCGACCAGTTCCTCCGCGGTGAGGGCACCGGCAAGAACTACCCGCTGATCCGCGAGCTCGAGCACAAGAGCATCGACACCGGCGCCGGCCTGGAGCGCATCGCCTACCTGCTCCAGGGCAAGGCGAACATGTACGAGACCGACGAGGTCTACCCGCTCATCGCGACGACGCAGGCGCTCACCGGCCGCCGGTACGGCGCCGACGGCGAGGACGACGTGCGCATGCGCATCGTCGCGGACCACGTCCGCTCGGCGCTCATGCTCATCGGCGACGGCGTGCGCCCGGGCAACGACGGTCGTGGCTACGTGCTGCGCCGCCTCATCCGTCGCGCCGTGCGCTCGGTGCGACTGCTCGGCGTCGACGAGCCCGTGCTGCCCGAGCTGCTCCCCGTGGTCAAGGACGCGATGTCCCCGTCCTACCCCGAGCTCGAGCGGGACTTCGCGAGCATCAGCGACGTCGCCTACGGCGAGGAGGAGGCCTTCCGGCGCACGCTCGTCGCCGGCACGACGATCCTCGACACCGCCGTGAACCGCGCCAAGTCCTCCGCCGGTGACACCGGCCGCCCGCAGCTGCCCGGCACCGACGCCTTCGCGCTCCACGACACCTACGGCTTCCCGATCGACCTCACCCTCGAGATGGCCGCCGAGCAGGGCGTGGCCGTGGACGAGCAGGGTTTCCGGGACCTCATGGCCGAGCAGCGCGAGCGCGCCCGCGCCGACGCGCTGGCCAAGAAGTCCGGCCACGTGGACCCGGCCCACTACCGCGAGCTGCAGGACCGCCTCGGCGGCAGCACGATCTTCCTCGGCTACACCGACACGACGGCGGAGGCCCGGCTCGTGGGCCTGCTCGTCGACGGGCGGCCGGTGCCCGCCGCCACGGCGCCCGCCGACGTCGAGGTCGTCCTGGACCGCACCCCGTTCTACGCCGAGGCCGGCGGCCAGCTCGCCGACCAGGGCACCATCCGGCTCCAGGGCGGCGGGATCGTCACGGTCGACGACGTCCAGGCCCCGGTCAGGGGCCTCGTCGTCCACCGCGGCCGCCTCACCGAGGGCACCGTCACGCTCGACGAGACCGGTGTCGCGAGCATCGACACCGCCCGCCGCACGGCGATCGCCCGCGCCCACTCGGCCACCCACATGGTCCACAAGGCGCTGCACGAGTCGCTCGGCGAGCAGGCCACCCAGGCCGGCTCCGAGAACGCGCCCTCCCGCCTGCGCCTCGACTTCCGGCACGGTGCCCAGGTGCCCGGCGCCGTCGTCGGTGAGATCGAGGAGCGCGTCAACAGCCAGCTCGCCGAGGACCTCGAGGTCACCGACGAGGTCATGGACATCGAGGACGCCAAGGCGTCCGGCGCGATGGCGCTCTTCGGCGAGAAGTACGGCTCGCGGGTGCGCGTGGTGTCCATCGGCGGGGACTGGTCGCGCGAGCTGTGCGCCGGCACCCACGTGCCGCGCACCGGCAACATCGGCCGCGTCACCCTCCTCGGGGAGTCCTCCATCGGCTCGGGAGTGCGCCGCGTCGACGCGCTCGTCGGGGCCGGCGCCTACGGCTTCCAGGCCCGGGAGCACGCCCTCGTCGGCCAGGTCACCAGCCTGCTCGGTGGCCGTCCCGAGGAGCTGCCCGAGCGCGTGTCCTCCCTCATGAGCCGCCTCAAGGCCGCCGAGAAGGAGCTGGCCGCGGTCCGGCGCCAGCAGCTCCTCGCAGGGGCCGGCGCCCTCGCCGGTGCCGCCCAGGACATCGACGGGACCCTCGTCGTCGTGCACGACGCCGGTGAGGTCGCCGGGGGCGACGACCTGCGCACCCTGGTCCTCGACGTCCGGGGACGGCTCGGTGACGCCCGTCCCGCCGTCGTCGCCGTCGCGGGAACGAGCAACGGCCGCCCGGCCGTCGTCATCGCGACCAACGCCGCGGCACGTGAGGCGGGCCTGCGCGCCGGCCAGCTCGTCCGCGGCGCCGCCGGCCGCCTCGGTGGCGGCGGCGGAGGCAAGGACGACGTCGCGCAGGGCGGCGGCACCGACCCGGCGGCGGTCCCGGCCGCCCTCGACGGGGTCCTGGACGACGTGCGGGGCGTGGTCGCTCGATGAGTGACCAGGCACCCGCCTTCGCCCGCGGCGCCCGCATCGGCGTCGACGTCGGTGCGGTGCGGGTCGGCCTCGCGCGCAGCGACGCCGACGGTCTGCTCGCCACCCCGGTCGAGACCGTGACCGGGGACCGCCCCGCGCAGCTGCGGCGGGTCGTGGAGATCGTCCGGGAGGTGGAGGCCGCGGCCGTCGTCGTCGGCCTGCCCCGGCAGCTGTCCGGCGCCGAAGGGCATGCTGCGGCGCTGGCGCGGGAGTACGCTGTGGACCTGGCGCGAGCGTGCGACCCCGTGCCCGTCAGGCTCGTCGACGAGCGGCTGACGACCGTCAGTGCCCACCAGGCGCTGCACCGGTCGGGCCGACCGGGGCGGCGCCACCGGGCGGTGGTCGACCAGGTCGCCGCCGTCATGATCCTCCAGGCTGCCCTGGACCAGGAGCGCCGGACAGGTCAACCGGCGGGGGAGCTCGTCGACCACGGAATGGAGGCAGACGCGTGAGCGACCTCTTCGACCAGGCCCTGCTGGCCGATGAGCCCGAGCCGCGCTCGTCCGTCGAGCGACGCTCCGCACGACGTGACCGTGCCGAGCGGAAGCGGCGCCGCCGTCGGCGGACCGCCGTCGCGGTCGTGCTGAGCCTCCTGCTCGTCGCCGCTCTCGTCGTCGGGGCCTTCCTCGTCCTGCGCCCCCTCTTCGACGGCACCGACACCCCCGCGGCGGACGACTACCCCGGCCCGGGCTCGGGCAGCGTGCCCGTCGTCATCGAGGAGGGCGCCACCGGCGCCGCGATGGGCAGCACGCTCGTCGAGGCCGGTGTCGTCGCCTCGCAGCAGGCCTTCGTCGATGCCTTCAGCGCCAACCCCGACGCCGCGCAGATCCAGCCCGGCACCTACGAGCTCATGGCCGAGATGCGCGCCGAGGACGCTGTCAGCGCACTGCTCAACCCCGCGAACAAGTCCGAGCTGCGCATCACCGTGCCCGAGGGCTGGCGCGCCGAGCAGATCTTCGAGCGTGTCGCCAGCGTCGCCCAGATCCCCCTCGAGGACGTCGAGGCCGCCGCGGAGGACCGGGAGGCGATCGGCCTGCCCGAGCAGGCCGCGGAGAACCCCGAGGGCTGGTTCGCCGCCGCGACGTACACCCTGGAGCCCGACGCCGACGCCACCGCGATCCTCGCCGCCATGGTCGAGCAGACGACGAGCACCCTGGAGTCGCTCGACGTGCCCGCCGACGAGCAGCACGAGGTCCTCACCCGCGCCTCGATCATCGAGCACGAGGTCAACCGCGAGGAGGACCGCGGGAAGGTCGCGCGGGTCCTGGAGAACCGTCTGCAGAACTGCAGCGACGACGGCCTCATCGGCATGGACTCGACGATCAACTACGGCCTGGGCCGCTCCGGCGGCGTGCCCGAGCGCTCCGAGCTCGACAACGCGGACAACCCGTACAACACCCGGATCCACCCGGGGCTGCCGCCCACGCCGATCGGTGCCCCGGGCGTCGCCGCCATCGAGGCCGTGCTCGACCCGCCCGAGGGCGACTGGTGCTACTTCGTCACCGTCAACCTCGACACCGGCGAGACACGCTTCACCGGGGACTACTCCGAGCACCTGCAGAACCAGGAGCTCTTCCGCGAGTGGCTGGCGACGAACCCCACCGACGACGAGGGCTGAGCGTGAGCGGTGGTGAGCCGGGCGGCCCCGCGCTGCCCACCTACGACGTGCACCCGGCCGGCGCCCTGCCGGCCGGGGCGCGGCGGGCCGCCGTCCTCGGCACGCCGGTCGGGCACTCGCTGTCGCCCGTCCTCCACGGCGCCGCCTACGCCGCCCTGGGGCTGGAGTGGGTGTACGGGCTCGCGGAGGTCGACGCCGACGAGCTCGCCGGTGTCGTGGCCTCCCTCGACGGGGAGTGGGCGGGGCTCTCGCTCACGATGCCGCTCAAGCACGTGGCCCTCGAGGTGGCCGACGTCGTCGACCCGCTCGCCGAGGTCGTCGGCGCCGTCAACACCCTCATCGTCCAGCCCGGCCCCGGGCGGGGGCTGGTGGTCGCGGCGAACACCGACGTCCACGGTGTCGTCGCCGCCCTGCGTGAGGCGTCCGGGCGGGAGGGCTGGCGCCCGAGCAGCGCCGTCGTCCTCGGGGGAGGGGCCACCGCGGCGTCCACGCTCGCCGCGCTCGCGGAGCTGGGTGTCACCGCCTCCCTCGTCCTCGTCCGCAACCCGGCCCGGGCCGGTGCGCTGCAGCGCGCGGCCCACCGGATGGGCGTCCACGTCACGGTGCGCCGCTGGTCCACGGTGGAGCAGGCCGCCGACGCCGTGACGTCCGCGGACGTCACCGTCTCCACCCTGCCCGCGCGCGCGGGCGACGAGCTGGGTGACCACCTCGCCTCGGTGGGCGGCACGACCGGGCGTGTCCTCCTCGACGTCGCCTACGACCCGTGGCCCAGCCGCCTCGCCGCGGGCTTCACCGGCGGGGGCGGCACCGTCGCGCCGGGCTGGGCGATGCTCCTCCACCAGGCCGCGGAGCAGGTGCGCCTCATGACGGGGCGTCCGGCCCCCCTCGAGGCGATGCGGGCGGCGCTCTCCGACGCCCTCGCCCGCCGTGGCGGCTGAGCCGGCCGCCACCGCACGTTGGTGGCAGGCCCCGGGCGTGCTGGCCGGGGCCTGCGCCGTCGCCGTCGCGCTCACCCTGCTCGTCCACGGCTGGCGGGCCGACCTGCCCGCTGCTCTGCTCCTCGCCGTCGCCGGTGTGCTTCTGGCCACCGAGGACCTCGCCAGCCACCGGCTGCCCAACGCCGTCCTCGCGCCCACGGCCGTCGCCCTGGCGCTGCTCCTCGTCGTCGCCTCCCTCGCCACCGGGGAGTGGGACGCACTGCTGCGCGCCGTCCTCGCCGCCGTGGCGAGCGGCGTCGGCTACCTCCTCCTCGCCCTTTTGCGGCCGGCCGGCCTGGGCATGGGGGACGTCAAGCTCGGGGCGCTGCTCGGCGCCTGGCTGGGGTGGCTGGGCTGGGGGGCCGCCGTGCTCGGGGTGCTGGCCGGCTTCGTCCTCGGCGGCGTGGCCGGGCTGGTCCTCCTCCTCGCCGGGCGCGCGACACGGACGACGGCGATCGCCTTCGGCCCGTGGATGCTCCTCGGTGCCGCCGTGGCCGGCGGCGTCACCGTCCGCCTGGGACCCGTGCTCGGGATGTGAGCGCGCCGTCTGCCGGACGCCTGCCGGGCGTGTCGGTGGGGCGTGGCAGGATGCCAGACATGCGTTGGTTGACAGCAGGGGAGTCCCACGGCGAGGCGCTCGTCGGTGTGGTCGAGGGCGTGCCGGCGGGTGTCGCACTGGGCACCGAGGAGCTGCGCACGGTGCTCGCGCGGCGTCGGCTCGGCTACGGCCGCGGGGCCCGGATGAAGTTCGAGCAGGACGAGGTCCGGCTCCTGGGCGGGGTGCGTCACGGCCGCACGATGGGTGGGCCGGTCGCCATCGAGATCGGCAACTCCGAGTGGCCCAAGTGGCAGACCGTGATGTCGGCCGACCCCGTGGACCCCAGCCTCCTCGAGGTGGACGCCGGCACCGGGGACCAGCGCGAGATCGCCCGCAACCGGCCCCTCACGCGGCCGCGGCCGGGCCACGCCGACCTCGTCGGCATGACGAAGTACGCCCTGGACGACGCCCGGCCGGTCCTCGAGCGTGCCAGCGCCCGCGAGACCGCCACGCGCGTGGCTCTCGGGGCCGTCGCCTCGGCGGTCCTCGAGCAGATAGCCGGCGTGCGGCTCGTCTCCCACGTCGTCGCCGTCGGTCCCGTCGACGTGCCCGACGACGCCCCCGCTCCCGGTCCCGACGACGTCGCCGCGCTCGACGCCGACCCCATCCGCTGCTTCGACCCCGCCACCTCGGCCGCGATGGTCGAGGAGATCGACGCCTGCCGCAAGGACGGCGACACTCTCGGCGGCGTCGTCGAGGTCCTCGCCTACGGTCTGCCGCCCGGCCTGGGCTCCTTCGTCCACGGCGACCGCAAGCTCGACTCGCGTCTCGCGGGGGCCGTCATGGGCATCCAGGCGATCAAGGGCGTCGAGGTCGGGGACGGCTTCCGCACCGCCCGCCGCCGCGGCTCCCTCGCCCACGACGAGATCGTCCGCGAGGCCGACGGTGTGCACCGCACCACCAACCGCGCCGGCGGCGTCGAGGGCGGGATGAGCAACGGCGAGGTGCTGCGCGTGCGCGCCGCGCTCAAGCCCATCTCCACCGTGCCCCGCGCCCTGCGGACCATCGACGTGTCCACGGGCGAGGCCGCCACGGCCATCCACCAGCGCTCGGACGTCTGCGCGGTGGCCCCGGCCGCCGTCGTCGCCGAGGCGATGGTGGCACTCGTCCTCGCCGAGGCGCTGCTGGAGAAGACCGGCGGCGACTCCGTGGCCGAGTGCTCGCGCAACCTCGCGGCCTACCTCGAGTCGATCCCGGAGGGCATGCGATGAGCGGGCCCGCCTCCCGTGCCCGTGTCGTCCTCGTGGGCCCGCCCGGTGCGGGCAAGTCCACGGTCGGCCAGGTTCTCGCGCGGCTGCTCGCCGTCGAGCTCCTCGACACCGACGACGCCGTCGAGCGCCGTGAGGGCCGCACCATCAGCGACATCTTCATCGAGGACGGCGAGCCGCACTTCCGCGCGCTCGAGCACGCCGAGGTGCTGCGGGCGCTGGCCGAGCACGACGGCGTCGTGGCGCTGGGCGGGGGAGCGGTCGAGCACCCCGACACCCGTGAGGCCCTGCTCACCGTGCCTGTCGTCTACCTCGAGGTCTCCATGGCCAAGGCGCTGCCGCGTGTCGGTCTGTCCGGCGCGCGCCCGCTGCTCGTCGAGAGCCCCCGCGCCCGGTGGAAGGCCCTCATGGACTCTCGCCGTCCGCTGTACCAGGAGGTCGCCGGCCTCGTCGTCGACACCGACACCGAGCCCGTCGAGCGGCTCGCCACCCTCGTCGCCGAGGCGCTCGAGCGCGGCGACCTGCGCCCGCGGAGCGAGGCGTGATCGAGGCGCGCGTGCCGGTCCGGGCCGAGCACGAGTACGAGGTCGTCATCGGCCGCGGCCTGGACCGTGAGGTCGCCGCCGCCGTGGGCGGTGAGCCGCGGCGTGTGCTCCTCGTCCACCAGGCCCCGCTCGCCGAGCGGGCGGGGCGCCTGGGCGCCGCCCTCGAGGCCGCGGGACACGAGGTGCACCCCGCGCTCGTGCCGGACGGTGAGCAGGCCAAGACGGCCGCCGTCCTCACCGAGCTGTGGTCGCGTCTGGGCCGGGCCGCCTTCACCCGTCAGGACCTCGTCGTGGGGCTGGGCGGGGGAGCGGCCACGGACCTCGCCGGCTTCGTCGCGGCCTCCTGGCTGCGCGGGGTCGCCGTCGTCCACGTGCCCACGACCCTCCTCGGCATGGTCGACGCCGCCGTCGGCGGCAAGGCCGCGATCAACACCCCCGAGGGCAAGAACCTCGTCGGTGCCTTCCACTCCCCGCGTGCCGTCGTCTGCGACCTCGACACCCTCGCCACCCTCCCGCCCGAGGACCACGCCGCCGGGCTGGCGGAGGTCGTCAAGGCCGGGTTCATCGCCGACCCCCGCATCCTCGAGCTCGTCGAGGCGGACTCCGGTGCCGCCGCGCGTGACGCGGGCTCCGACGTGCTGGCCGAGCTCGTCCGCCGGGCGGTGCAGGTCAAGGCGGAGGTCGTCTCGGAGGACCTCCGGGAGGCCGGGCGGCGAGAGTTCCTCAACTACGGGCACACGCTGGCCCACGCCATCGAGCTGAGCGAGGACTTCCGCTGGCGCCACGGGGACGCCGTGGCCGTCGGCATGGTCTTCGCCGCCGAGCTCGGCCGGGCCGCCGGACGGCTGCCCGACGCCGACGTCGCTCGGCACCGGGACGTGCTGCGCTCCCTCGGCCTGCCCACCGGCTACCGCCAGGACCGTTGGCCCGAGCTCCTCGAGGCCATGGGTCGCGACAAGAAGACCCGCGGTGCCACCCTGCGTCTCGTCGTCCTCGACGGCATCGGCCGACCCGGGCGCCTCGAGGGCCCAGACCCCGCCCTGCTCGAGGCCGCCTACGCCACGCTCGCCCAATGAAAGGCTGAACCCTTGATCTGGTCGCATCAAGCATCTAGCCTTGTGTCATGTTCGTCATGACGGCCGACCAGAAGGCCAGCCGCAGCCGCGGGGACGCCGTGCCCGGGCTTCTCCACGCCGTCTCCGAGTGGTGTGGGCGCCAGTCGGCCGACCCCTTCGTCCTGCCGCTCGAGCGGACCGTGGGCGACGAGGTGCAGGGCGTGCTCGCCGACCCGCACGCCGTCGTCGGCCTCGTTCTGCTGCTCCAGCGGCTGGGCGGGTGGAGCGTGGGCGTCGGCGCCGGTCCGGTCGTCGAGCCGCTGGCCGAGTCCGCGCCCGCCAGCGCCGGGGAGGCCTTCATCCTCGCCCGCGCCGCCGTCGAGCGGGCCAGGGGGCGCTCCGTGAGCGTGCCGCTCGCCGTCGACGGCGTGGCCACGGGCGCCGCGGAGGAGGCCGAGGCCCTGCTCCAGCTGCTCGCGGCCGTCGTGCGCCGCCGCAGCGACGCCGGCTGGGAGGTTGTCGACCTCCTCGCCGAGGGCGGCACCCAGCGCGCGGCCGCGGAGCGTCTGGGGATCAGTGCCCAGGCGGTGAGCCAGCGCCTGGACGCCGCCCTGTGGCAGGAGGAGGTGCGGCTGCACCCGCTCGCCGCCCGGCTGCTCACTGCCGCCGAGGGGGTGGCCGCGTGAGCTGGGCCGGTGCCGGAGTCGTCGTCGCGGCGCTCGTCGTCTCCGTCCTCCTCGGACGGGTGGTGACGGGTCTGGTCCTGCGCCGCGTGCAGTCCAGCCCGCCCGCGAACGGGGTGCTGCGGGGCGGCACCTGGATCGGGATGCTCGAGCGTGCGGCGATCACCGGCGCCGTCCTCGCCGGCTTCCCCGAGGGCGTCGCCGTCGTCCTCGCGGTCAAGGGCCTGGGCCGCTACCCGGAGCTGCGCGAGAGCCACCCCGACAAGGTGAGCCCCGCCGCCGAGCGCTTCATCATCGGCACGCTCATCTCCTACACCTGGGCCGGGGCGTGCGCCGTGCTGGGTCTGTGGGGGCTCGACGAGTTAGGCTGACTGCCGCTCTCTCGAAAGGAAGACCTCAGTGGCCACCACGAACGACCTCAAGAACGGCATGGTGCTCGTCATCGACGGGAACCTCTGGTCCGTCGTCGAGTTCCAGCACGTCAAGCCCGGCAAGGGCCCCGCCTTCGTGCGCACCAAGATCAAGAACGTGCTCTCCGGCAAGACGATCGACAGGACCTTCAACGCCGGCGTCAAGGTCGAGACCGCCACGGTCGACCGCCGCGACATGCAGTACCTGTACCAGGACGGCGCGGACTACGTGTTCATGGACACCTCCACCTACGACCAGATCCTCGTCGGTGCCGATGTCGTGGGGACCGCCGCCAACTTCCTCCTCGAGGGCCAGATCGCCACCGTCGCCACGCACGAGGGCCGGGTCCTGTACATCGACCTGCCCGCCTCCGTGGTCCTCGAGATCACCTACACCGAGCCGGGCCTCCAGGGAGACCGCTCCTCCGCGGGCACCAAGCCCGCCACCGTCGAGACCGGCTACGAGATCCAGGTGCCGCTCTTCCTCGAGCAGGGGACCAAGGTCAAGGTCGACACGCGCTCCGGGGACTACCTCGGCCGCGTGAACGACTGACATGGCGGCACGCACCAAGGCGCGTACGCGCGCCGTCGACGTCCTCTACGAGGCCGACCAGCGCGCGCTGGCCGGGTGGGAGGTCGAGCTGCGCGAGCTGCTGGCCCAGCGCCTGCAGCACACGGCGGCGCAGACGGCACTGCCGCAGTACGCGGTCGAGATCGTCGAGGGTGTGGCCGACCACGCCACCGAGATCGACGAGCTCATCACCACCTACGCCCAGGACTGGACCCTGCCGCGGATGCCCGCGGTCGACCGGGCCATCCTGCGCCTGGGCGTCTGGGAAGTGATGTTCAACGACGACGTACCGGGCGCCGTCGCGGTCGACGAGGCGGTGGCCCTGGCCACCAAGCTCTCGACCGACGAGTCGCCCCGCTTCGTCAACGGCCTTCTCGGCCGCATCCTCCAGCTGGAGGCCGGCGGCCGCTGAGCCGTCACCGGAGCCGGGTCCCCGAGGGGCCCGGCTGCTGCCGTCCCCGCCGGCGGTCAGCGTGCCGGTCGCACGAGGCGGACGTTGCGGGCGTACGGGCGGAACCCCACCGCCTCGTAGGTGGCGCGGGGGGCAGGGTCGGCGGCACCGTCGCGGGCGCACACCCGGGCGTGGGTGGCCCCGAGCTCGACCGCGGCGCCGAGCACGGCGAGGACGCAGGCACGCGCGAGCCCCCGGCGGCGGAACCGCGGGTCGGTGCCCACCGGCTCGAGGGCGAGCACGCCGCTGCGCGGGTCGAGCCAGCCGAGCGCGGCGGCGGCCGGCGTGCCGTCGGGCGCGACGACGAACCGGTCGAGGGCAGGGCGGTAGGACGGGTGCGCCATGACCGCCCGGTAGGTGGCTGTGGCGGGCTCGGGGGTGGCGAACGCGGCTCGGTGGAGCCCGGTCCGGGCGTCCGCGTCCTGCGCTCCGACCACCGAGCGCAGGACGTAGCCGGGAGGCAGGGGCGCCGGCGGTGACGCCGCAGCCAGGCGGCGCCGCAGGTGGAGGAAGCTCGGCGCGTCGACGTCCGGGGAGTAGCCCCGGGACAGCAGGACCTCGCGCAGGAGGCTCTCGCGCTCGAGCACGGTGACCGCGAGGTCGTGGCCGGCCGCACCGTCCTCGAACCAGTCGAGCACGGCGGGGGTGAGCCCGTCGTGAGCGGTGTCGACCTGGAGGTCGAGGCGTCCCGGAACCGTCGACCGCGCCCACGCGAGGGTCCGGCCACCGGCGCGCCAGCTCGCCGTGCGCCAGCTCGCGACCCCGGGCCCGGCGGCGCGCCAGAGCCAGGCCAGCTCTCCCGGGTGCCACCGGCTCGACCAGCTCCACAGGCGGCCGGCGAGATCCTCCGCGGCAGCGGCGTCCGCCCCCTCGACCATCTCGACCCTCACGTCCACCTCCGTGCCCGACGTCTTCCCACGCGGCCGTGTCTGTGCACAGAATGCTGCTCCGGGCGGTGTCGGGTACATCGTCCAGCATGCAAGACAGCGCGCGTGTCGGGGGCCGATGAGTTCACCATCGAGTCACCGGGGAGTAAAGTTCCCGCTCGCTGGGTCAACGGCGCCCCACTTCTGGTCAAGTCAGTCACGGAACAAGGGGAATGCACCATGGGCCCGATCCACGGAACCACGCCGCAGCCGGGGGCGCCGCCGCGCCAGGGTCTCTACGACCCCTCGTACGAGCACGACGCCTGTGGCGTCGCCTTCGTCGCCACGCTGCGGGGCACTCCGGGCCGCGACATCGTCGACGCCGCTCTCACCGCCCTGGCGAACCTCGACCACCGCGGAGCCGTCGGCGCCGAGCAGGACACCGGCGACGGTGCCGGCATCCTCCTCCAGGTCCCCGACGCCTTCCTCCGCGAGGAGCTCCCCTTCGAGCTGCCCGACACCGGACGCTACGCCGTCGGCATGGCCTTCCTCCCGGGCGGCAACAGCGCGTCCACCGAGCGGGCCGCTGCCGTCGCCACGATCGAGCGGATCGCGGCGGAGGAGGGGCTGCGCGTCCTCGGCTGGCGTGAGGTGCCCGTCGTCGAGCACCTCGTCGGGCAGATGGCCCGGTCGACGATGCCCGCCTTCCGCCACCTCGTCGTCACGGACGCCGACGGGGAGCGTTCCGGCGTCGCCCTCGACCGCCTCGCCTACCGTCTGCGCAAGCGCGCGGAGCACGAGCTCGGCGTCTACTTCGCCTCGCTGTCCTCCCGCACGCTCGTCTACAAGGGCATGCTCACGACCGAGCAGCTGGCGGAGTTCTTCCCGGACCTGCGCGACGCGCGCCTGGTCAGCACCCTCGCGCTCGTCCACTCCCGCTTCTCGACGAACACCTTCCCGTCGTGGCCGCTGGCCCAGCCCTTCCGGATGGTCGCCCACAACGGCGAGATCAACACCGTGCGCGGCAACCGGAACTGGATGGGCGCGCGTGAGGGCGTGGCCTCGAGCGAGCTGCTCGGCGACCTCGAGCCCCTCCTGCCCGTCTGCCCGCCCGGAGCGAGCGACTCCGCCTCCTTCGACGAGGTCCTCGAGCTCCTCCACCTCGGTGGCCGGTCGCTGCCGCACGCGGTGCTCATGATGATCCCGGAGGCGTGGCAGAACCACGCCGAGATGGACGAGGCCCGCCGCGCGTTCTACGAGTACCACGCGACGATCATGGAGCCGTGGGACGGTCCCGCGGCGATGACCTTCACCGACGGCAGCCTCATCGGTGCCGTCCTGGACCGCAACGGACTGCGCCCCGCGCGCTACGTCGTCACCGAGGACGGTCTGGTGGTGCTCGCCTCGGAGTCCGGTGTCCTGGAGATCGACCCCGCCACCGTCGTGCGCAAGGGCCGCCTCGAGCCGGGACGGATGTTCCTCGTCGACACCGCCGCGGGCGAGGTCGTCGACGACGAGGCCCTCAAGGACGAGCTCGCGGCCGCCGCCCCGTACGCGGACTGGCTGGCCGAGCACACGCTCCACCTCGCCGACCTTCCCGACCGCGAGCACGTGCTGCACTCCCGGTCCTCGGTCACGCGGCGTCAGCAGGTGTTCGGCTACAGCGAGGAGGAGCTGCGCATCCTGCTCGCGCCGATGGCGCTCACCGGCGCGGAGGCGCTCGGCTCGATGGGCACCGACACGCCCCTCGCCGTGCTCTCCACCCGGCCCCGGATGCTCTTCGACTACTTCGCCCAGCAGTTCGCCCAGGTGACGAACCCGCCGCTGGACTCCATCCGCGAGGAGCTCGTCACGTCCCTCGGCGGGGCGATCGGCCCCGAGCCGAACCTCCTCGCCGAGGACCCCGAGCACGCCCGCAAGCTCGTCCTGCCCTTCCCGACGATCGACAACGACCAGCTCGCCAAGGTCGTCAACGTCGGCAGCGCACGCGCCGGCAAGGGCCTGCGCTCCGTCGTCGTCTCCGGGCTCTACCCGGTCGCGGGCGGGGGAGCGGCGCTCGAGCAGCGGCTGGAGGAGATCTTCGCGGAGGTCGACGCGGCGATCGAGGACGGTGCCAGCTTCATCGTCCTGTCCGACCGTCACTCGACGGCGGCCCTCGCCCCGATCCCCTCGCTCCTCCTCACGGCGGCGGTGCACCACCACACGCTGCGCCGGCGCACCCGCACCAAGGTCAGCCTGCTCGTCGAGGCGGGGGACGTGCGCGAGGTCCACCACGTGGCGCTCCTTGTCGGCTACGGCGCTGCCGCGGTCAACCCCTACCTCGCCATGGAGAGCGCCGAGGAGCTCGTCCACACGGGCGTCGTCACCGGGCTGAGCCCCGAGCAGGCGGTCTCCAACGTCATCCGCGCCCTCGGCAAGGGCGTGCTCAAGGTGATGAGCAAGATGGGGATCTCGACCGTCTCGTCCTACCGCGGTGCGCAGGTCTTCGAGTCGCTGGGCCTGTCCCGCGAGCTCGTCGCCCGCTACTTCACCGGCACCCCCGCCCCGCTCGACGGCGTCGACCTGGACGTCCTCGCGGCCGAGGTGGCAGCCCGGCACGCGACCGCCTACCCGCCGTCGGGCATCTCGCCCGCACACCGCAGCCTGCGCAGCGGCGGGGAGTACCAGTGGCGGCGGGACGGCGAGCCGCACCTCTTCGACCCGGAGACGGTCTTCCGCCTCCAGCACGCGACCCGCTCCCGCCGGATGGACGTGTTCCGCGACTACACCCGCCGGGTGGACGAGCAGTCCGAGCGCCTCATGACCCTGCGCGGCCTGTTCCGGCTGCGCGAGCGCGCCCCCGTCCCGGTGGACGAGGTCGAGTCGGTCAGCGAGATCGTCAAGCGCTTCTCCACCGGCGCGATGTCCTACGGCTCGATCTCCGCCGAGGCGCACGAGACCCTCGCGATCGCGATGAACTCCCTCGGCGCGAAGTCGAACAGCGGTGAGGGCGGGGAGGACGCCGACCGGCTCCACGACCCGCGGCGCCGCTCGGCGATCAAGCAGGTCGCCTCTGGCCGGTTCGGCGTGACCGCGGACTACCTCACGAGCGCGGACGACATCCAGATCAAGGTCGCCCAGGGCGCCAAGCCCGGGGAGGGCGGACAGCTGCCCGGCACCAAGGTCTACCCGTGGGTCGCCGACACCCGCCACTCCACCCCGGGCGTCGGGCTCATCTCCCCGCCGCCGCACCACGACATCTACTCCATCGAGGACCTCGCCCAGCTCATCCACGACCTCAAGAACGCCAACCCCGAGGCGCGGGTGCACGTCAAGCTCGTGAGCGAGGTCGGCATCGGCACGGTCGCGGCCGGTGTCGCCAAGGCGCACGCCGACGTCGTCCTCGTCTCCGGCCACGACGGCGGGACGGGCGCGAGCCCGCTCACCTCGCTCAAGCACGCGGGCGGACCGTGGGAGCTCGGGCTGGCCGAGACGCAGCAGACGCTCATCGTCAACGGCCTGCGCGACCGGATCGTCGTGCAGACCGACGGGCAGCTCAAGACCGGGCGTGACGTCGTCATCGCGGCGCTGCTCGGTGCGGAGGAGTACGGCTTCGCGACGGCGCCGCTCGTCGTCGCCGGCTGCATCATGATGCGCGTGTGCCACCTGGACACCTGCCCGGTCGGCATCGCGACGCAGAACCCCGAGCTGCGCGAGCGCTTCACCGGCAAGGCCGAGCACATCGTCGCCTTCTTCGAGTTCATCGCCCAGGAGGTGCGCGAGCTGCTCGCCTCGCTCGGCCTGCGCTCGCTCGACGAGGCGGTGGGCCGGGCCGACCTGCTCGACACCGGCGAGGCCGTCGGCCACTGGAAGACGGCGGGCCTGGACCTCTCCCCGATCCTCGCGGACATCGACCCGGCGCCCGGCTCCGCCCGCCGCCGCATCCGCGAGCAGGACCACGGCCTGGAGAAGAGCCTGGACGTCACGCTCATCGAGCAGGCGCGTCCCGCGCTCGACGACGGCACCGCGGTGCAGCTCGAGCTCCCGGTCCGCAACGTCAACCGCACCGTCGGCACGCGTCTGGGCCACGAGGTCGTCAAGCGCCACGGCGCGGCGGGCCTGCCCGACGGCACGATCGACATCACCCTGCGCGGGACCGCCGGCCAGTCCTTCGGCACGCTCCTGCCGCCGGGGATCACGCTGCGCCTGCTCGGCGACGCGAACGACTACGTCGGCAAGTCGCTGTGCGGAGGGCGCGTCGTCGTGCGGCCGGAGGAGGAGTCGCGGCTCGTCGCCGCGGACAACACCATCGCCGGCAACGTCATCGGCTACGGCGCGACGTCGGGGGAGCTGTTCCTCTCCGGACGGGTCGGTGAGCGCTTCTGCGTGCGCAACTCCGGCGCGACCGCCGTCGTCGAGGGGGTGGGCGACCACGCCCTCGAGTACATGACCGGCGGCACCGTGCTCATCGCCGGGCCCACCGGCCGCAACCTCGGCGCGGGCATGTCGGGCGGCACCGCCTACGTCCTCGACCTCGACCGCGGGCGCGTCAACGCCCCCGCCGTGGCCGACGGCGAGCTCCTCCTCGTCGACCTCGACGCCGAGGACCGCTCCATCGTCCTCGACCTGCTCCGTCGCCACCACGAGCACACCGGCTCCACCGTGGCCGCCGAGCTCCTTGCCGACGCCGACGCCGCGTGCGCCCGCTTCGTCAAGGTCCTGCCCCGCCGCTTCGCGGCCGTCTCCGCCGCCCTCGCCGACGCCGCCCAGGAGGGTCTGGACGCCGGTTCCCCGGACGTGTGGAGCACCATCCTGGAGGTGTCCAATGGCTGACCCCCGCGGTTTTCTCACCTACCGGGAGCGGGAGCTGCCTGCCCGCCGCCCGGTCCCGGTCCGCATCCTCGACTTCCGCGAGGTCTACGAGCGGCGGCAGGAGGACGCGCCGGCGCTCACCCGCCAGGCCACGCGCTGCATGGACTGCGGCGTGCCGTTCTGCCACGCCGGCTGCCCGCTGGGCAACCTCATCCCCGAGTGGAACGAGCTCACCCGCCGCGAGGACTGGGAGGCGGCGATCGGCCGTCTCCACGCGACGAACAACTTCCCGGAGTGGACCGGCCGTCTGTGCCCGGCGCCCTGTGAGAGCGCGTGCGTCCTGGGGATCAACCAGCCCCCGGTGACGATCAAGAACATCGAGCAGTCCATCGCGGACAACGCCTGGGACCAGGGACTGGTGACCCCCCAGGTGCCGGACCGGCAGACCGGTCGCACGGTCGCCGTCATCGGCAGCGGCCCCGCGGGCCTGGCCGCGGCCCAGCAGCTCACGCGGGCGGGCCACACCGTCGCCGTCCTCGAGCGCGACGACCGCATCGGCGGGCTGCTCACCTACGGCATCCCCGACTTCAAGATGGAGAAGGTCCAGGTCGAGCGCCGGGTCGCGCAGATGGAGGCGGAGGGCACGATCTTCCGCCCCGGTGTCGATGTCGGTACCGACGTCACCGGCGAGCAGCTGCGCGAGCGGTACGACGCCGTCGTCCTCGCGCTCGGCTCCACGGTCCCGCGCGAGGTCCCGGTCCCCGGCCGCGACCTCGACGGCGTCCACGTCGCGATGGACTACCTCGTCCAGTCGAACCGGGTCGTCGCCGGCGACGACGTCCCGGACCAGGCGACGGCGGCCGGCAAGGACGTCGTCATCATCGGTGGCGGCGACACCGGCTCCGACTGCTTCGGCACCGCCCGTCGTCAGGGCGCCCGGTCGGTCACGCAGATCGACATCAACGTCCGCCGCGGCGACGAGCGAGCACCGGGGGAGCCGTGGCCGATGGACCCGCGGGTCTTCACGGTCTCCACCTCCCACGAGGAGGGCGGGGAGCGGGTCTTCGGCTCCGCCACGCTCGAGTTCGTCTCCGACGGCAGCGCCGGCCCCGGGAAGGTGACCCACGTCCGGATGGTCGAGGTCGTCCGGCACGCCGACCGCTCGACGACGCCCGTGGAGGGCACCGAGCGGCTCATCCCCGCCCAGCTCGTCCTCATCGCCATCGGCTTCGAGGGCGTGCCCCGCGGCGGGCTCGCCGACCAGCTCGGAGTCGCCGTCGACGAGCGTGGGCGTGTCGTCCACGACGAGATGTTCGCCACGTCCGTGCCGGGAGTGTTCGTCGCCGGTGACGCCGGCCGCGGGCAGTCGCTCATCGTCTGGGCGATCGCGGAAGGCCGGTCCTGCGCGGCAGCGGTGGACCGTTACCTCGACGGCGGCAGCGAGCTGCCCGTCCCGGTGACGGCGTCGAGCGCCCCGCTCGGGGCCGGGATCGCGAGCCTGGGCGCATAGCCGAGCGGGAGGGACGTTCGCCGGGCGAACGTCCCTCTCGCGAGGACGGATCGGGCGTTAGGCTGATCACCATGCGTAGAGCAAAGATCGTGTGCACCCTTGGCCCGGCTACAGAGTCGGCCGACCAGATTCAGGCGCTCGTCGACGCCGGCATGGACGTGGCCCGGATCAACCGAAGCCACGGCTCCGCTGCCGAGCACGAGGCCGTCTACAACCGCGTCCGGGACGCCGCCCAGGCTTCCGGCCGCGCCGTCGCCGTCCTCGTCGACCTCCAGGGGCCGAAGATCCGGCTCGGGCGGTTCGTCGAGGGGGAGGTCGAGCTCAGCGAGGGCCAGACCTTCACCATCACCACCGAGGACGTCCCCGGCACCGCGGAGATCGCGTCGACGACGTACGCGGGCCTGCCCGGTGACTGCACCCCCGGCGACCGCATCCTCATCGACGACGGCCGCGTGGCCGTGCGGATCCTCGAGGTCGACGGCCCCCGCGTCGTCACCCGCGTCGAGGTCGCCGGCCCCGTCTCCAACAACAAGGGCCTCAACCTGCCCGGCGTCGCCGTGAGCGTCCCGGCCCTGTCGGACAAGGACAAGGAGGACCTGCGCTGGGCGCTGCGCCTCGGCGCCGACGTCATCGCGCTGTCCTTCGTCCGCTTCGCCGCCGACATCGACGACGTCCACGCGATCATGGACGAGGAGGGACGCCGCGTCCCGGTCGTCGCCAAGATCGAGAAGCCGCAGGCCGTGGAGAACCTCGTCGAGATCGTCGACGCCTTCGACGGCATCATGGTCGCCCGCGGCGACCTCGGCGTCGAGCTGCCGCTCGAGGAGGTCCCGATCGTCCAGAAGCGGGCCGTCGAGCTCGCCCGCCGCAACGCCAAGCCGGTCATCGTCGCCACCCAGGTGCTCGACTCGATGATCACCAACCCGCGCCCCACCCGCGCGGAGGTCTCCGACTGCGCCAACGCCATCATCGACGGCGCCGACGCGGTCATGCTGTCCGGTGAGACCTCGGTGGGCCAGTTCCCGATCGAGGCCGTCCGCACCATGGCCCGCATCGTCGAGCACACCGAGGAGGAGGGCAGCGAGCGCATCGCGCCGCTGGGCACCACGCCGCACACCCGCGGTGGTGTCATCACCAGGGCCGCCGCCGAGATCGGTGAGCTGCTCGGCGTGAAGTACCTCGTCACCTTCACCCAGTCCGGCGACTCCGCGCGCCGCATGTCGCGGCTGCGCTCCTCGATCCCGCTGCTCGCCTTCACCCCGCTCACGGCCACGCGCAGCACGCTGGCGCTGAGCTGGGGCGTGCAGACCTACGAGGTCCCCGAGGTCGCCCACACCGACGAGATGGTCGCCCAGGTGGACAAGGTCCTCACGAGCTCGGGCCTCGCCGAGGACGGGGACCGCATCGTCATCGTCGCGGGCATGCCCCCGGGCCAGGTCGGCAGCACGAACTCCATCCGGGTCCACAAGGTCGGCGAGCTGCCCAGCTCCAACTGACCCGCGGTCGCCTGACGACTGCACGACACAGCCCCGCCGGGCCAGCCCGGCGGGGCTGTGTCGTCCCGCGAGGGCGGGCGACGACGGCCTGGGCCGGCGAGCGTGCGGGCGGTCAGGCGGTCGTCGCCTCGCCGGCCGCCGGCGGCGACCCGAGCGCTCCCGCAATGCGCTGCTCGACGGCGTCGGTGGCACCGGTGGGCAGGACGACGAGGCCCTCGAGCTCGCGCGTGGCCCGGCGGTAGGCGGACTGCCGCTCGGCGTGGCCGGCACCCGGGTCCTCCGCCAGCGCGAGGAATCGCTTGGCGCGCAGGAGCGCCTGCTGCTCGGCGGGGGAGAAGTCCGAGGTGCGCCGCCGGCGTGCCTCCTGCTCGGCCCTGTCGAAGGCTGTCTCGTAGCGGCGGACCGCCTCCCGGTAGGCGGCGAGGTCGGCGGGCTCGGTGAGCAGCTGGTCGGGGTCGTCGGGCCGGGCGGCCTCGGCGTCGCGCCGCGCCCGGTGGAAGTCGACCGTGAGCGGTTCCCGCATGCACCCGCATCGGCTACACCGACCTGGTCCTCGCCCCCGGCCTCGAGCCGGACGTCGCGGCGACCCCAGGGCTGACGGAGGCGATCGAGCTGGGCTGGTCTCGCACCTCCTACCTGCGCGACACGGTCGAGGCCACGTGGGACGCCATCCGGGAGACCGGCAGCGGGCGCGTCGTCTTCACCGTCCCGCCCGAGCCGTCCCCCGCCGGCGGCACAGCCCTCAAGCCACTCTTCCTCGCCTGCGACCACTGGCGGGCGCGCGGCGTCCTGGACCGCGTCGACGTCCACCTCGTCACGCCCTACGACGCCGTCCTCGACCTGCCCTTCCTCGACCGGCACCTCGAACCCGCGCTCGAGCGCTTCGGCGTCACGGTCCACCACCGCGCGACGGTGGCGGCCGTCGACGCCGCGCGCCGCACCGTCACCCTCTCGAGCGACAACGGCACCCGTGAGCTCGACGGCGTCGGCTGGGCGTCGGTGGTCCCGCACTACCGGGCCCCGGAGTGGGTACGCCCGTTCGCGGGGGAGCACCCCGCGGGGCTGGTCGACGTCGACCCCGAGACGCTCGCGCACCGCACCGTCCCGCGGCTGTGGAGCCTGGGGGACGTCGCCGACACCGGCACGCGCCCCTCCGGTGGCGCGCTGCGCCGCCAGGTCCAGATCCTTGCCGACAACATCCAGGCCGCGCGCAAGGGCCGGCCGCTGCGGCGCTACGACGGGTACACGGTCATCCCGATCACCGTGGACCGCCGGCGGCTGCTGCTCGCCGAGTTCGACCGTCACGGCGCGCCCACGCCGAGCATCAGCGCGGTCGACCTCACCGTCCCGCGCCGGCCGCTGTGGTTCTTCGACCGCTACGTCGAGCCGGTGGTCTACTACCGCCGCCTGCTCAAGGGCAAGGTCTGAACCTGCGCGCCTGGTGCCCCGGGCGGGACTTGAACCCGCACTGTGCTGATTTTGAGTCAACCGCCTCTGCCAATTGGGCTACCGGGGCGAGCGCACCGTCACCTTAGCGGGCGCGTCTGCCAGGGCCCAACCCGCACCGCCGTGCGGAAGATGCGGTGGATCACTGGATCCGCCGGAGCGCCGTCGGGCGGTCCGGGCGGGCGGGCGAGTAGTCTTGGCGCCGTGAGTGAGAACAACGAAGCCGGCCCGGTCGAGGCTGCCACTGCCGATGACATCGTCCTGCCCGTCCGCGAGGACCTGCCGAAGGCCCCGGAGGGCGACGCACGCCGCGTCGTCGTCGCCGAGGACGAGACGCTCATCCGGCTCGACATCGTCGAGACGCTGAAGGAGGCGGGCTTCGACGTCGTCGGCGAGGCGCCGGACGGGGAGACCGCGGTGCGGCTCGTCTCCGAGCTGGAGCCCGACGTCGTCGTCATGGACGTCAAGATGCCCGGGATGGACGGCATCTCGGCGGCCGAGAAGATCATGGCCGACCGCACCTGCGCCGTCGTCATGCTCACCGCCTTCTCCCAGGCCGAGCTCGTCGAGCGGGCGCGTGACGCCGGGGCGATGGCCTACGTCGTCAAGCCCTTCACGACGGCGGACCTGCTGCCCGCGCTCGAGATCGCCATCTCGCGCTTCCAGGAGATCAGCTCCCTGGAGTCGGAGATCGCCGACCTCAACGAGCGCTTCGAGACCCGCAAGCGCGTGGACCGCGCCAAGGGCCTCCTCATGACGAAGATGGGCCTCAGCGAGCCGGAGGCCTTCCGCTGGATCCAGAAGACGTCGATGGACCGCCGCCTCACCATGCGCGAGGTCGCCGACGCCGTCATCGACCAGGTCGGCGCGAAGTAGTCGCCGTCGGCCGCCTACGGGCGGTCGACGAGCATGCACGTGAGACGGGCGGTGCACACGCGCCGCCCGTCCTCGTCGGTGACGGTGACGTCGTAGGTCGCCAGCCGCCCGCCCAGGTGCAGCGGGGTGGCGACGGCGGTGACGAAGCCGGAGCGGACCGCGCGGTGGTGCGTGGCACTGAGGTCGACGCCGACCGCCCCGCGTCCCTGCCCGGCGTGGAGCGTCGCCGCCACGGAGCCGACCGTCTCCGCCAGCGCGGCCGACGCGCCCCCGTGGAGCAGCCCGACGACCTGTGTGTTGCCCTCCACCGGCATCCGGGCCGACACGTGCTCGGGGCCCGCCGTGAGGAACTCGATGCCGAGCCGCTCGGTGAGCGTGCCCAGGCCGCCGACGGAGTCCTGGAGGCGCGCGAGGAGGTCGGGGTCGGTGCTCGTCATGGGCCCAGCCTGCCACGGTGATCCCGCGCACCGGCCCGCCACTGGAGCGCGGTGTCGGTGGCGCCGCCTAGGGTTGGGGCGTGAGCACGAGCACCGACCGCCCCCGCCTCCTCGTCGTCGACGGCCACTCCATGGCCTTCCGCGCCTTCTACGCGCTGCCCGTGGAGAACTTCTCGACGACGACCGGCCAGCCGACCAACGCCGTCTTCGGCTTCACCTCGATGCTGATCAACCTGCTGGCGGCGGAGGAGCCCACCCACATCGCCGTCGCGTTCGACGCCGGGCGGACCACCTTCCGCACCGAGCAGTACAGCGAGTACAAGGCCACGCGCGACCAAACCCCCGAGCCCTTCCGCGGCCAGGTCGCCCTCATCGTCGAGGTGCTCGACGCCATGGGCATCCCGCACCTCACCAAGGAGGGCTTCGAGGCGGACGACATCATCGCCACCCTCGCAACCCAGGGCGCGGCCGACGGGCTCGACGTCCTGGTCATCTCCGGGGACCGGGACACCTTCCAGCTCGTCCGTGACGACGTCACCGTCCTCTACCCGGTGAAGGGCGTCTCCTCCCTCGCGCGGATGACCCCGCAGGCGGTCCTCGACAAGTACGGCGTCCCGCCCGAGCGCTACCCCGACCTCGCCGCCCTCGTCGGCGAGACGAGCGACAACCTCCCGGGCGTGCCGGGCGTGGGCCCGAAGACGGCCGCGAAGTGGATCGGCGCCTACGACGGGCTCGAGGGCATCCTCGCGCGCGCCGAGGAGGTCACCGGCAAGGCCGGGCAGTCGCTGCGCGACCACCTCGAGCAGGTGGCCCTCAACCGCAAGCTCAACCGCCTGCTCACCGACGTCGAGCTGCCGGTCAAGGTGGACGACCTCGGCCGCAAGGCGGTGGACCGTGAGGCCGTCCACTCGGTCTTCGACGCCCTCGAGTTCGCGGTGCTCCGCGAGCGGCTCTTCGCCAACCTGCCCGCCGAGGCGGCCCCCGCGGCCGAGCAGGGTGTCGACGTGACCGTCGCCGCCCTCGGAGCCGGCGAGCTCGCCGGCTGGCTCGAGCCGCGCCGCGGCCAGCTGCTCGGCCTCGAGGTCACCGGCACCGCCGCGCAGGGCACCGGGGACGCGTGGGCCATCGCCCTCGCAGACGACGCCGCCACCGCGGCCACGCTCGACCTCACCTCGATCACCCCGGAGGACGACGCCATCCTCGCCGCCTGGCTGGCCGACCCCACCGCCGCCAAGACCCTCCACGACGCCAAGGCCGCCGCCCACGCGCTGTCCGGGCGCGGCCTCACCCTCGCCGGCATCGCCTTCGACACCGCCGTCGCCGCCTACCTGTGCCGCCCGGACCAGCGCCGCTACGACCTCGCCGACCTCACGCTGCGCCACCTGCGCCGCGAGCTCGTCGCCGAGGAGGACGCCGGCGGCCAGGGCATGCTCGTCCTGGACGACAGTGCCGCCGGCCGGCAGGCCGGGGTGCGCGCCGTCGCCGTCCGCGACCTCACCACCGTGCTCCAGGGCGAGCTCGAGGACCGCGGCGCCGGCCACCTGCTCGCCGACCTCGAGCTGCCCGTCCTCGGGGCCCTGTCCCGCATGGAGCGGGCCGGGATCGCCGCGGACCTCGAGTACCTCCGCGAGCTCGAGGACCGCTTCGGGACCGCCGTCGAGGACGCGGCCGCCGCCGCCTACGGCGTCATCGGCCACGAGGTCAACCTCTCCTCCCCGAAGCAGCTCCAGGAGGTGCTCTTCACCGAGCTGGAGATGCCCAAGACGAAGAAGACCAAGACCGGCTACACGACCGACGCCGACGCCCTGGCCGACCTCTTCGCCAAGACCGAGCACCCCTTCCTCGCCCACCTGCTCGCCCACCGCGACGCGATCCGGCTGCGGCAGACGGTCGAGGGGCTGCTCCGCTCGGTGGCGCCCGACGGTCGCATCCACACGACCTTCCACCAGACGATCGCCGCGACCGGCCGTCTCAGCTCGACCGATCCCAATCTCCAGAACATCCCGGTGCGCACCGAGGAGGGCCAGCGGATCCGCCGTGGATTCGTCGTCGGCGAGGGCTTCGCCAGCCTGCTGACCGCCGACTACTCCCAGATCGAGATGCGGATCATGGCGCACCTGTCGGGGGACCCGGGCCTCATCGACGCCTTCCGCAGCGGGGAGGACCTCCACTCCTACGTCGGCTCGCGCGTCTTCGAGGTGCCCACCGACCAGGTGACCAGCGCGATGCGCGCGAAGATCAAGGCGATGAGCTACGGCCTGGCCTACGGCCTGTCCGCCTTCGGGCTCTCGCGTCAGCTGCGGATCGAGGTCGGTGAGGCCCGCACGCTCATGGACGACTACTTCGAGCGCTTCGGCGGGGTGCGCGACTACCTCGCCGGGGTGGTCGACGAGGCACGCCGCACCGGATACACCGAGACGATCATGGGCCGGCGCCGCTACCTGCCCGACCTCACCAGCGACAACCGGCAGCGCCGCGACATGGCCGAGCGGATGGCGCTCAACGCGCCCATCCAGGGCAGCGCCGCCGACATCATCAAGGTGGCGATGGTCGAGGTCGAGCGCGGCCTCGACGCCGCCGGGCTGCGTTCCCGCCTCCTGCTCCAGGTCCACGACGAGCTCGTGCTCGAGGTCGCGCCGGGGGAGGAGGAGGCCGTGGAGGCCCTCGTCCGCGAGCGGATGGCAGCCGCCGCCGAGCTCCAGGTGCCCCTCGACGTCTCGGTCGGTCACGGCCGGTCCTGGCACGAGGCCGCCCACTGAGAGACCGGAGGACGGGGACATGAGCGGGGTGGGCTTCTGGGAGGTGGACCCGGCCGCCGCGGCGCGGGCGAACGGCCACTGGTGGAGCGAGAACGCCGCCGAGTACGTCGACGAGCACGGCGCCTTCCTCGGTGACGCCGACTTCCGCTGGTGCCCCGAGGGCCTGCGCGAGGAGGAGGCCGGCCTGCTCGGCGACGTCGGCGGGCTGCGCGTGCTCGAGGTGGGCGCCGGTGCCGCGCAGTGCTCGCGGTGGCTCGCCGGGCGCGGCGCGCACGTGCTGGCCACGGACATCGCCCCCGGCATGCTCGCCCAGTCCGCCGAGCTCGACCGCCGGACGGGGAGCCGCGTGCCCGCCGTGGTCGCCGACGCCCGCGCTCTGCCGCTGGCCGACGCGAGCGTCGACCTCGCCTTCACGTCCTTCGGGGCGATCGCCTTCGTCCCCGACGCCGCCCGGATCCACGCCGAGGTGTCCCGCGTGCTGCGACCCGGCGGCCGGTGGGTCTTCGCCGTCGTCCACCCCGTGCGGTGGGTCTTCCCCGACGACCCCACCTCCGCTGGCATGAAGGTGCTGCGCTCCTACTTCGACCGCACCCCCTACGTCGAGACGGACGACGACGGCGCGCCCCTCTACGCCGAGTACCACCGGACGATCGGCGACCACGTCCGGGAGGTGACCTCCGCCGGCCTCGTCATCGACGACGTCGTCGAGCCGGAGTGGCAGGAGGACAACCGGCAGGTGTGGGGCGGCTGGGGGCCGCACCGCGGTCGGTACGTCCCGGGCACCGCCATCGTCGTCACGCACCTGCCCTGACCGGCGCACGGAGGGAGCCGGCACACGCCAGCCGTCAGCGCGACGGGGGCGCGCGGCGAGACGGGCGGGGATCCGGCCGTCGGCGGTGGAGGCGGGTGCGGGCGGGACCTTCGGCGGCGAACGGGGCCGCGAGGCGCCGTTAGGGTTGTCCGTGGTCCCGGCGCCCCCGCGCCACCCCCCGAGCCCAGGAGCCACACGTGCGAATCGGTCTGCTCACCGGCGGCGGAGACTGCCCCGGCCTCAACGCGGCGATCCGAGCGGTCGTCAAGCGCGGCCTGGGGGAGTACGGGCACTCGATCATCGGCTTCCGCAACGGCTGGAAGGGTGTCGCCGAGGGGGACGTCATGCCGCTCACCCGGAACGACATCCGCGGGGTCCTCGACACCGGTGGCACGCTCCTCGGCACCGCCCGCTTCCACCCGCACTCCGCCGACGGCGGCCTGGACGCCGTGCGCGCCACGCTCGAGGCCGAGCGGATCGAGGCGCTCATCTGCATCGGCGGCGACGGCACCCTCCACGCGGCGAGCAAGGTCGCCGAGACGGGCACGAAGATCGTCGCGATCCCCAAGACCATCGACAACGACGTCGCCGGCACGGACCGCTCGATCGGTTTCGACACGGCCGTCCACATCGCCACCGAGGCCATCGACCGCATCCACACGACGGCGGAGAGCCACAACCGCGTCATGGTCGTCGAGCTCATGGGCCGCTCCGCCGGGTGGATCGCCGTCCAGGCCGGGATCGCCGGCGGTGCGGAGGTCGTCCTCACCCCCGAGGAGCCCTTCGACATCGACAGGATCACGCGCTACCTCAAGCACCGTCACCGGGCCCACGCCTCCTTCTCGATCGTCGTCGTCGCCGAGGGCGCCGTCCCGGCCGAGGGCACCTCGATGGAGTGGGAGACGAAGTACGGGACGTTCGGCGAGATCGTCTCCGGTGCCGTCAGTGAGCGCGTCGCCGAGGAGATCGCCGCACGCACCGGTTTCGACACCCGCGTCACCGTCCTGGGCCACGTCCAGCGCGGGGGCACGCCGCTGCCCTCGGACCGTATCCTCGGCTCGCGCTTCGGCGTCGCCGCGGTCGACGCCCTCCAGCAGGGCCACACGGGCGTCATGACCGCCCTGCGCGGCGAGGAGGTCGTCCTCGTGCCGCTCGAGGAGGTCGCGGGCAGGGCCAAGCCGGTGCCGGCAGAGCTCATCCAGGTGGCCAACGCGCTGGCCTGAGCGATTCTTGTCCCCACCGGTCGGGACGAGTAGGATCACCCGAGGTGACGTGTGCTCGCGGCTGGCGACACCTTGGTGGACGGAGCTCCGCCGGGAGTGTGGTGGGTCGCGGTGTGCGAGCCGAACCCATCATCCGCACTATTCCCTGTCCGCATCGGAGTCCGTAACTCAATGACCATCACTACGCCCACTCAGCCGACTGCCCCGCAGGTCGCCATCAACGACATCGGGTCGGCCGAGGAGCTCCTCGCCGCTATCGACGAGACCATCAAGTACTTCAACGATGGCGACATCGTCGAGGGCACCGTCGTCAAGGTCGACCGGGACGAGGTCCTCCTCGACATCGGTTACAAGACCGAGGGCGTCATCCTCTCCCGCGAGCTGTCGATCAAGCACGACGTCGACCCCGACGAGGTCGTCTCCGTCGGTGACCAGATCGAGGCGCTCGTCCTCCAGAAGGAGGACAAGGAGGGCCGGCTTCTCCTGTCCAAGAAGCGCGCGCAGTACGAGCGGGCCTGGGGCACGATCGAGAAGATCAAGGAGGAGGACGGCGTCGTCACCGGCACCGTCATCGAGGTCGTCAAGGGTGGCCTCATCCTCGACATCGGCCTCCGCGGCTTCCTCCCCGCCTCCCTCGTCGAGATGCGCCGCGTCCGCGACCTGCAGCCCTACGTGGGCAAGGAGCTCGAGGCCAAGATCATCGAGCTCGACAAGAACCGCAACAACGTCGTGCTCTCGCGCCGCGCGTGGCTCGAGCAGACCCAGTCCGAGGTCCGCTCCACCTTCCTGCAGACCCTGCAGAAGGGCCAGGTCCGTCAGGGCGTCGTGTCCTCGATCGTCAACTTCGGTGCGTTCGTCGACCTCGGCGGCGTCGACGGTCTCGTCCACGTCTCCGAGCTGTCCTGGAAGCACATCGACCACCCGAGCGAGATCGTCGAGGTCGGCCAGGAGGTCACCGTCGAGGTCCTCGACGTCGACATGGACCGCGAGCGGGTCTCCCTGTCGCTCAAGGCGACGCAGGAGGACCCGTGGCAGGCCTTCGCCCGCACCCACGCGATCGGACAGGTCGTCCCGGGCAAGGTCACCAAGCTCGTCCCCTTCGGCGCCTTCGTGCGTGTCGAGGACGGCATCGAGGGTCTCGTCCACATCTCCGAGCTGGCCGTGCGCCACGTCGAGGTGCCCGAGCAGGTCGCGAAGGTCGGTGACGAGGTCTTCGTCAAGGTCATCGACATCGACCTCGAGCGTCGCCGGATCTCGCTGTCCCTCAAGCAGGCCAACGAGGGTGTCGACCCGAGCAGCGACGACTTCGACCCGTCGCTGTACGGCATGGCCGCGGAGTACGACGAGCAGGGCAACTACAAGTACCCCGAGGGCTTCGACCCGGAGACCAACGAGTGGCTCGAGGGCTACGACGCCCAGCGCGAGGCCTGGGAGGCGCAGTACGCCGAGGCCCACTCCCGCTGGGAGGCCCACAAGCAGCAGGTCGCCGCTGCGATGGAGGCCGACGTCGAGGCGTCGACCACCACGAGCTCCAGCTCGAGCTCCAGCTCCAGCTCCAGCAGCAGCAGCTCCTCTGCCGGCGCCGGTTCGGCCACGTCCTACACCTCGGCCCCGGCCGAGGCAGCGGGCACGCTGGCCTCTGACGAGGCGCTCGCCGCGCTCCGTGAGAAGCTCACCGGTAACTGACCCGAGCTGACCGACGGCCCGTCACCCGAGAGGGTGGCGGGCCGTCCGTCCGTGGGCCGGGCGTTACGCTCGCCCGGTGCGTACCGTCCTCGTCACCGGCTTCGGCCCGTTCTCCGACCACGCGGACAACCCCTCCGCCCTCGCCGTCGACGCCCTCGCCCGTGAGTGGCCGGCTCCCGACGGCGTCGCCCTCGTCACCCGGACCCTCCCGGTCTCCTTCGCCCGCGCCACCGAGCGCGTGCGGACGCTCGTCGCCGAGCACCGCCCGGCCGTCGTCCTCGGCGTGGGCCTTGCCGCGGCGCGGGACCGGATCTCCCTCGAGCGTGTCGCCCTCAACCTCCTCGACGCCCGCATCCCCGACGTCGACGGCGCGCAGCCGGTGGACGTCCCCGTCAACCCGGGCGAGCCGCTCGCCCGCGCGGCCACGCTGCCCGTCAAGGCCGCGCTCGGTGCCCTGCGCGACGCCGGGCTGCCGGCCGAGCTCTCCCTCTCCGCCGGCACCTACGTGTGCAACGCCGTCATGTACGCCGCGCTGGCGGCCGTGCCCGACGGCGTCCCCGCCGGCTTCGTCCACGTCCCCGCCGCCGACGTCGTCCCCGTCGCCGACGTCGTCACCGCGCTGGGCATCGTCCTCGACACCGTGCTGACGAACCCGGTGGACGTCGTCGTCCCCGGCGGACGGGAGGACTGAGGTGCTCCGGCTCGGACTCACCGGAGGCATCGGCGCCGGGAAGTCGACGGTGGCGCGGGAGCTCGAGCGGCTCGGCGCCGTCGTCGTCGACGCCGACGCGGTCGCGCGTGAGGTCGTCGCGCCCGGCACACCGGGGCTCGCCGCCGTCGCCGCGGAGTTCGGCGAGGAGGTCCTGGCACCGGACGGTGCGCTCGACCGCGCCGCACTCGGGCGCGTCGTCTTCGCCGACCCCGCCGCCCGGGCGCGCCTGGAGGAGGTCACCCACCCGCTCATCGCCGTGGAGACCGCCCGGCGCGTGGCCGACCTCCCGCCCGGGACCGTCGTCGTCCACGACGTGCCGCTCATCGTCGAGCGCGGCCTGGCCGACCGGTACGACCTCGTCGCCGTCGTCGGGGCGGACGAGGACGTCCGCCTTGAGCGCCTCGTGCGCGACCGCGGCATGTCCCGCCAGGATGCGCTCGCCCGGATCGCCGCGCAGGCCACCGACGCGGAGCGACGGGAGGTCGCCGACGTCTGGCTCGACAACTCCGGCAGTCCCGAGGACCTGCTCGAGCAGGTGCGCCGGCTGTGGCACGAGCGGCTGCTCCCGGAGGCGCGTCGGGACTAGGCTCTTGTGCTGCACGTAGGTACGTGCTGTACTTAGAAACGTGACCGACACGAACGAGCCGCGCTGGCCCGCACCGTGGGTGCGTGCCGCGCTCCCGACCGCGGTCCTCGCCTCGCTCGAGGACGGCGCCCTGCACGGCTACGGCATCGCCCAGCGGCTCGCCACCCAGGGCCTGGGCCGCCCCCGGGGCGGCTCCCTGTACCCGTTGCTGAGCGCGCTCGAGGCGGACGGGGCGGTCACGGCGTCCTGGGACCAGGGGGAGAGCGGCCCCGGCCGCCGCAGCTACGCCCTCACCGCGGACGGAGCCGAGCGGCTCCGTCGGGAGCGTGCGGCCTGGGCGGCCCTCGTCGACGCACTGAGCCGATCTCACCTCTCGGAGGACCGTCATGGCTGACCCCGTTCTCGACCTCGCCGACGACTTCGCCACCGCCCGAGGTGTCCCCGACGACGTCGAGTGGGCCCGGACGGCCGCCGCCCGGCTGCTCCTCGAGGGGGTCCGCCCCGCCCTCGCGCGGCGGGGCCTCGCCGCGGCCCGCGAGCAGGTCGCCGAGACGGGGGAGTCGCCCGGGGAGCTGTTCGGCCACCCCCTCGAGTGGGTCAGCGAGCAACGCGAGGCCTGGCGTGCCGAGGAGGAGCCGCTGACCGAGCCGCCACGCGCCACCCCGGTGCGGGAGCTGGCGCTGGTGAGCCTCGTCGGTGCGGCGTGGATCGCCGTCCTCATCCTCGTCGTCGCCCTCGTCCAGCGAGAGTGGCGCCAGCCCTACACGTGGCCGCTCATCCTCGCCCCGCTCCTCCTCGCGACGGCGGGCCAGGTCCTGCGGGGCGTCTATGAGCGCGTCGGACGTGCCCGCTCCCAGCGCGCGGCGGTGGTGGCCACCGGTCTGGGCCTCGTCGTGCTCGCGGTGGGTATCGCCGGGTTCTTCCTCGGCACCCAGGACGCGGTGGTCGTCGAGGCGAGCACGCTGTGGCTGCTCGCGTCAGCGGCCGTCCACGCCGCCCTGGCCGTCCTCCTCGCGAGGCTGTGGCCCGCGCCGCAGCGGCGCGACGTGACCGCGGCGCCGGCGTCGTCGTCCGACGTCGCCTGGTTCGCCGAGCTCGGTGCCACGCTCCGGCAACGGGGCGACATGACCGACCGGCGGGTCGAGCAGATCCTCGCGGAGACACGTGGCCACGCGGCGGACGCCGGCACCCCGGTGGCGGCGGAGTTCGGGCCGGCCGCCGAGTACGCCGCCCGCTTCCCGGCGGACGAGCCGGTCGCCGCCCGGCGGCGTGCCTGGTTCTTCAGTGCCCTGTCCCTCGCGCCCGCTGCGCTGCTCGTCGGCTACACCCTCGAGGAGGGGTGGCGGTGGGGCTCCCCGCACCTGTCCGCCCTGCTGTGGCTGCTGCTCGCGGGCGGTGCCGCCGTGGCGGGCTGGCGCAGGGTGCTGCGCTCCCGCTGAGCCGGCGTCCGCCCCTCGCGAAGTCGTCCCGCCGATGTCGGTGGCCCGACGTACCGTTGTGCCATGCGTCCCGTCACCGACCTGCAACGGTCCGTCGCGCCGATCGAGGTCGTCTCTGAGTACACCCCCTCCGGCGACCAGCCCACCGCCATCGCCGAGCTCGCCGAGCGTCTTCGGGCGGGGGAGAAGGACATCGTCCTCCTCGGTGCCACCGGCACCGGCAAGTCGGCGACGACGGCGTGGCTCGTCGAGCAGGTGCAGCGGCCCACCCTCGTCATGGCGCCGAACAAGACGCTCGCGGCGCAGCTCGCCACGGAGTTCCGTGAGCTGCTGCCCAACAACGCGGTCGAGTACTTCGTCTCCTACTACGACTACTACCAGCCCGAGGCCTACGTCCCGAGCACGGACACCTTCATCGAGAAGGACTCCTCCATCAACGACGAGGTCGAGCGCCTGCGCCACTCGGCGACGAACAACCTCCTCACCCGTCGGGACGTCGTCGTCGTCGCGTCCGTCTCGTGCATCTACGGCCTGGGCACGCCCCAGGAGTACGTCGACCGGATGGTCCAGCTCAAGGTCGGCGACACCATCGAGCGCGACGACCTGCTGCGGCGCTTCGTCCAGATGCAGTACACCCGCAACGACCTCGCCTTCACCCGCGGCACCTTCCGCGTCCGGGGCGACACGATCGAGATCATCCCGGTGTACGAGGAGCTCGCGATCCGCATCGAGATGTTCGGTGACGAGATCGACGCGCTGTACACCCTGCACCCGCTCACCGGGGAGGTGGTCCGGCGCGAGGACTCGATCCACCTCTTCCCGGCGAGCCACTACGTCGCAGGACCGGAGCGGATGGAGCGCGCCATCGCGACGATCGAGCAGGAGCTGGAGGAGCGGCTGGAGGAGCTGGAGTCCCAGAACAAGCTCCTCGAGGCACAGCGGCTGCGCATGCGCACCACCTACGACATCGAGATGATGCGCCAGATCGGTACGTGCTCGGGCATCGAGAACTACTCACGGCACATCGACGGCCGCGGCCCGGGCACCGCGCCGCACACCCTCCTCGACTACTTCCCGGAGGACTTCCTGCTCGTCGTCGACGAGTCGCACGTGACCGTCCCGCAGATCGGGGCCATGTACGAGGGCGACATGTCACGCAAGCGCACTCTCGTCGAGCACGGCTTCCGGCTGCCCAGCGCGATGGACAACCGGCCGCTGCGCTGGGAGGAGTTCCTCGAGCGCATCGGCCAGACCGTCTACCTCTCCGCCACACCCGGCGCCTATGAGCTGTCCCAGTCCGACGGCGTCGTCGAGCAGATCATCCGCCCGACGGGCCTCGTCGACCCGCAGGTCGTCGTCAAGCCGACGCAGGGCCAGATCGACGACCTCCTCGGGGAGATCCGCGCACGTACCGAGCGCGACGAGCGCGTCCTCGTGACGACGCTGACGAAGAAGATGGCCGAGGACCTCACCGACTACCTCCTCGAGAGAGGCGTCAAGGTCCAGTACCTCCACTCCGAGGTGGACACCCTGCGGCGCGTCGAGCTGCTGCGTGAGCTGCGGCTGGGCACCGTCGACGTCCTCGTCGGCATCAACCTCCTGCGCGAGGGGCTCGACCTGCCCGAGGTGTCCCTCGTGGCGATCCTCGACGCGGACAAGCAGGGCTTCCTCCGCTCGGCGACCTCCCTCATCCAGACGATCGGTCGCGCGGCCCGCAACGTCTCCGGCGAGGTCCACATGTACGCGGACTCGATCACGGCGGCGATGGCCGAGGCCATCGAGGAGACCAACCGGCGCCGCGAGAAGCAGGTGGCCTACAACGAGGAGCACGGGATCGACCCGACCCCGCTGCGCAAGCGGATCGCGGACGTCACCGACATGCTCGCCCGCGAGGCGATCGACACCGCCGAGCTCCTCGAGGGCGGCTACCGCAAGGCGGGCAAGGGACCGAGCTCGAAGGAGAAGCAGGTCACCGGATCGGCCCTGCGCGACCGGCTCGGCACCGCCGCCGCCAGCGACCTCGCCGACCTCATCCACCAGCTCGACCAGCAGATGCGTGGAGCCGCCGAGGAGCTCCAGTTCGAGCTCGCCGCCCGGCTGCGTGACGAGATCGGTGACCTCAAGAAGGAGCTGCGCCAGATGCAGGCGGCGCAGTGACGGGCCTCACCGGACGGCTACGTGCCGGGGTGCCGGACATGTCGTAAGGTTGCGCGGCGGAGGGGAGTATTCCCCAACGGTGGTGTCGTCATCACAGCGGGTCAGTACCCGCTCGGTGCCACCGGCGCACGACGGCGGACCCACCGCCGCCACGTGCGCGGAAGAGACCTCCGGTACCTCGCCATCTACGTACCGGAGGCACAGTGGACGTCCATGCCATTGCCTGGATCGCCCTCATCGGCATCATCCTCACGATGATCACCGTCGACATCGTCGGCCACGTCAGGACCCCGCACGCACCGACGCTGCGGGAGGCCGCCTGGTGGTCGGTCGCCTACGTCGCCATGGCGCTCGTGTTCGGCGTCATCGTCTGGTTCGTCTGGGGATCGACGTACGGCGGGGAGTACTTCGCCGGCTACATCACCGAGAAGAGCCTGTCGGTCGACAACCTCTTCGTCTTCGTCATCATCATCGCGGCCTTCCGTGTCCCCCGGAACTACCAGCAGGAAGTGCTGCTGGCCGGCATCGTCATCGCCATCGTCCTGCGCGGCGTGTTCATCGCCCTGGGCTCCGCCGCGATCGACAACTTCTCCTGGGTCTTCTACCTCTTCGGCGCCTTCCTCGTGTGGACGGCGATCTCCCAGGCACGGCAGGGCGTGGAGACGGTCTCGGAGGACGAGGAGTACCAGGAGAACGGGTTCGTGCGCCTCGTGCGCCGCTTCGTGCCGGTCACCGAGGACTACGTCGGCGGCAAGCTCGTCACCAAGATCGACGGCAAGCGGATGATCACCCCGATGCTGCTCGCGATCCTCGCCATCGGCAGTGCGGACATCCTCTTCGCGGTCGACTCCATCCCGGCGATCTTCGGCCTCACGCAGGAGCCCTACCTCGTCTTCGCGGCCAACGCCTTCTCGCTCCTCGGCCTGCGCCAGCTGTACTTCCTCATCGACGGCCTCCTCGACAAGCTGGTCTACCTCCACTACGGCCTGGCGGCGATCCTCGGCTTCATCGGCGTCAAGCTCATCATCCACGCCCTGCACACCAACGAGCTGGGCTTCATCAACGGCGGTGAGGAGTGGCACGGCCTGCCCGAGCCGGGCATCGTCGTCTCGCTGCTGTGGATCATCGGTGTGCTCGCCATCACGGTGGTCGCCAGCATCGCCAGGAACAGGAAGGACGCACGCGAGGCGGGCCAGCCCGCCCGCTGACGCTTCCCGACGGCCCGGTAGCCCCGTGGGGCACGCCGGGCCGTCGTGCTACCAGCCGCGCTCCCGCCACTCCGCGAGGTGCGGCCGCTCCACCCCGAGCGTCGTCGGGAGCCCGTGGCCGGGCCATACCACGGTGTCGTCCGGGTAGACGGCGAAGAGCCGCTCCTCGACGTCGTCGAGCAGGCTGGTGAAGTCCGCCGCGCCGGAGGTCCTGCCGACCCCGCCGGGGAAGAGGCTGTCCCCGGTGAGCAGGTGGACACGGCCCGGCCGAGGGGCGTCGACGGGCTCGGTGAGCGCGAGGGCCACCGAGCCAGGGGTGTGGCCGCGCAGGGCGACGACGTCGAGCTCCAGCTCCCCGACCGTGAGGCGGTCGCCGTGGGCGAGGTGCTGGTCGACCCGCACCGGGAGGTCCGCGACGTCCGCGGCACCGGCCGCCGTCCGCGCACCCGTCGCGGCGACCACGGCGGGCAGCGCGCGGTGGTGGTCCCAGTGGCCGTGGGTGGTGACGACGGTCCGCAGCGCGCCCGTGCCGACCATCGCGAGGATCGCCTCGGCGTCGTCCGCGGCGTCGACGAGGAGCTGCTCGCCGGTCCGTGCGGTGAGGAGGTAGACGTTGTTGTCCATGGCGGAGACGGCCAGCCGCTCCAGCCTGGCGCCGCCCAGCGGGGTGAGGTCGCTCATGACCCCGATCCTGCCAGCCGCGACACGCCCGTGACGTCGAACACACGTACAGGCGCCCCGGCGGCTGGGCTCGTATCATCGCCGGGTGAGCGATCAGCTACTCGTCCGTGGTGCGCGCGAGCACAACCTCCGCAACGTCGACCTCGAGCTTCCTCGGGACAGCATCGTCGTCTTCACCGGGCTCTCCGGCTCGGGCAAGTCCTCCCTCGCCTTCGACACGATCTTCGCCGAGGGGCAGCGGCGTTACGTCGAGTCGCTGTCCTCCTACGCCCGGCAGTTCCTCGGGCAGATGGACAAGCCGGACGTCGACTTCATCGAGGGCCTGAGCCCCGCCGTGGCCATCGACCAGAAGTCCACGAGCCGCAACCCGCGCTCCACCGTCGGCACGATCACCGAGATCTACGACTACCTGCGCCTGCTCTACGCGCGCGCCGGCACCCAGTACTGCCCGGTGTGCGGGGAGCGGGTGACCGCCCAGTCGCCGCAGCAGATCGTCGACCGCCTCCAGGAGATGCCCGAGGGCACGCGCTTCCAGATCCTCGCGCCCGTCGTGCGTGGCCGGAAGGGCGAGTACCTCGACCTCTTCCGTGAGCTCCAGTCCACCGGCTTCTCCCGTGCGCGGGTGGACGGCGCCGTCGTCTCCCTCGCGGAGCCGCCCACGCTGGAGAAGAAGATCAAGCACGACATCGACGTCGTCGTCGACCGTCTCGTCGTGCGCGAGTCCATGCGCCAGCGCCTCACCGACTCTGTCGAGACCGCCCTGCGCCTGGCGGACGGCCTGCTCGTCGTCGAGCTCGTCGACCTCCCGGGGGACGACCCCGAGCGGGAGCGCCGCTTCTCCGAGAAGCGCGCCTGCCCCAACGACCACCCCCTGTCGCTGGAGGAGATCGAGCCGCGGACCTTCTCCTTCAACGCGCCCTACGGCGCGTGCCCGGAGTGCTCGGGCATCGGCTCCAAGCTCGAGGTCGACCCCGAGCTCATCGTCCCCGACGAGGAGCTCTCCCTCGCCGACGGCGCGGTCCAGCCGTGGGCCCGTGCCTCCTCGGAGTACTTCCTGCGCCTCCTCCGTGCGCTCGGGGAGGAGCTCGGCTTCTCCGTCGACGTCCCGTGGCGCAGCCTCCCGGCCCGCGCCAAGGAGGCGGTGCTCCGCGGCAAGGACCACGAGGTCCACGTGAGGTACCGCAACCGCTGGGGCCGTGAGCGCGCCTACTCGACCGGCTTCGAGGGCGCGGTCACCTATGTCGAGCGCAAGCACGCCGAGACCGAGTCCGACTCCTCCCGGGAGCGGTACGAGGGCTACATGCGAGAGGTGGCGTGCTCCGTGTGCAAGGGCGCGCGGCTCAAGCCCGAGGTCCTCGCCGTCAAGCTCGGTGGCCTGTCCATCGCCGACCTGTGCGCGATGCCCATCGAGGACATCGCCCCCTTCCTCGACACCCTCGAGCTCGGCGCGCGCGAGCGGGCCATCGCCGGGCAGGTGCTCAAGGAGATCTACGCGCGCCTCGGCTTCCTCGTCGACGTCGGGCTCACCTACCTCACCCTCGCCCGGCCCGCCGGCACCCTGTCCGGTGGCGAGGCGCAGCGCATCCGCCTCGCCACCCAGATCGGCTCCGGGCTCGTCGGCGTGCTCTACGTCCTGGACGAGCCGAGCATCGGCCTGCACCAGCGTGACAACCGCCGGCTCATCGACACCCTCGTGCGCCTGCGCGACCTCGGGAACACCCTCATCGTCGTCGAGCACGACGAGGACACGATCCGGGTGGCCGACTGGATCGTCGACATCGGTCCGGGCGCGGGGGAGCAGGGCGGCCACATCGTCCACTCCGGCCACCTGCCCGAGCTGCTGACGAACGAGGAGTCCCTCACCGGTGCCTACCTCTCCGGCCGCCGCTCCATCCCGCAGCCCGAGGTCCGCCGCCCGACCGACAGGAACCGCAAGGTCCGCGTCGTCGGCGCCCGGGAGAACAACCTCAGGAACGTCACGGTCGACTTCCCGCTCGGCGTCCTCACGGCCGTCACGGGCGTGTCCGGCTCGGGCAAGTCCAGCCTCGTCAACGGCATCCTCTACACGGTCATGGCGAACGAGCTCAACCGGGCCCGTCGTGTCCCCGGCCGCCACACCCGCGTCACCGGCCTCGAGCACCTCGACAAGGTCGTCCACGTCGACCAGAGCCCCATCGGGCGTACGCCGCGCTCGAACCCCGCCACCTACACCGGCGTGTGGGACCACGTGCGCAAGCTCTTCGCCGACACCCCGGAGGCCAAGGTCCGTGGCTACGGTCCCGGCCGCTTCTCCTTCAACGTCAAGGGCGGACGCTGCGAGGCGTGCAAGGGCGACGGCACGCTCAAGATCGAGATGAACTTCCTCCCGGACGTCTACGTCCCCTGCGAGGTGTGCCACGGGGCGCGGTACAACCGCGAGACCCTCGAGGTGCGCTTCAAGGGCAAGACGGTCGCCGAGGTCCTCGACATGCCGATCTCCGAGGCCGCCGAGTTCTTCTCCGCCTCGCAGAAGATCTCCCGCTACCTCACCACCCTCACCGACGTCGGGCTCGGCTACGTCCGCCTGGGCCAGAGCGGCACGAGCCTTTCCGGTGGTGAGGCGCAGCGCGTCAAGCTCGCCTCCGAGCTGCAGCGCCGCACCAACGGCCGCACCGCGTACGTGCTCGACGAGCCGACGACGGGCCTGCACTTCGAGGACATCCGGCGTCTGCTCGAGGTCCTGCAGAACCTCGTCGACAAGGGCAACACGGTCATTGTCATCGAGCACAACCTCGACGTCATCAAGAACTCCGACTGGGTCATCGACATGGGCCCCGAGGGCGGCTCGGGCGGCGGCATGGTCATCGCCGAGGGCACGCCGGAGCAGGTGGCGACGATCGAGGGCTCGCACACCGGGCGGTTCCTCGCGGAGGTCCTCGAGACGGGCAAAGCCGGGGTGGCGGCCGTCACAGCGGGCTAGGGTGGCGCCATGGGCGCACTCCACACCTACACGGTGACCGTCGACTGGACCGGCGCGGACGAGGCCGGGACCCGGAGCTACACCTCCTACTCCCGTGACCACGAGGTGCGCGTCGAGGGCAAGCCGGCCCTGCTCGCCACCTCCGACCGCAAGGTCGCCGCGGACGTGTCGCGGTACCGCGCCGAGGAGCTGTTCGTCGGTGCGGTCTCCCAGTCGCAGATGCTGTGGTTCCTGCGCACCGCGGCGGCGCACGGTGTCGTCGTCGTCGGCTACACCGACGTCGCGACGGCCACCGAGCGCGTCGAGGGCGCCAACTCGGGGCCGTTCTCCGACGTCGTGCTGCGCCCGCGGGTGACCTATGCCGAACCGATCAGCGAGGAGGCGGCCGCGCGCCTCCACGAGGACGCCCGCGCGCAGAACCACATCGCCCGCTCCCTCAGCTGCCCCGTGCGGGTGCAGCCGGCACCGCCCGCCCGGGAGGCGCACGTAGGCTGAGGGGCATGGCCGACCCGTCCACCTACCGCCCGCGCCCGTCGGAGATCCCGACGTCCCCCGGGGTCTACCGCTTCCGCGACGCGCACGGCCGGGTCATCTACGTCGGCAAGGCCAAGAACCTCCGCTCGCGGCTCGGCAGCTACTTCCAGGACGTCGCGAACCTCCACCCGCGCACCCGTCAGATGGTGACGACCGCCGCCTCCGTGGAGTGGACGGTCGTGGAGACCGAGGTGGCGTCCCTCGCCCTGGAGTACTCCTGGATCAAGGAGTACGACCCCCGCTTCAACATCAAGTACCGCGACGACAAGTCCTACCCCTACCTCGCGGTGACGATGTCCGAGGCGGTGCCCCGCGCCACCGTGATGCGCGGCGCCCGCCGCAAGGGCAACCGCTACTTCGGGCCGTACGGGCACGCGTGGGCGATCCGCGAGACCGTCGACCTCATGCTGCGTGTCTTCCCGGTGCGCACGTGCTCCAACGGCGTCTACCGGCGTGCCGAGCGCTCCGGGCGGCCCTGTCTCCTCGGCTACATCGACAAGTGCGCGGCCCCCTGCGTCGGGCGTATCTCCGTGGAGGACCACCGCCGTCTCGCCGAGGACTTCTGCGCGTTCATGGGTGGCCAGACGCGTCCCTTCGTGCGCCGCCTCGAGAGCGAGATGAAGGCGGCGGCCGGCGAGCTCGACTTCGAGCGCGCGGCCCGGCTGCGCGACGACCTCGGCGCCCTCAAGCGGGTCGTGGAGAAGAACGAGGTGGTCCTGCCGGACGGCACCGACGCCGACGTCTTCGCGATGGCCTCCGACGAGCTCGAGGCCTCCGTCCAGGTCTTCCACGTCCGGGACGGGCGGGTCCGCGGCCAGCGCGGCTGGGTGGTGGAGAAGGTCGAGGAGGCCACGGACGCCGAGCTCGTCGAGCGCCTGCTCCAGCAGGTCTACGGCGATCTCGGCACCGACGCCGACGACGAGGCCGAGTCGGCCCGCACCTCCGCCGTGCCCCGGGAGGTGCTCGTGCCCGTCCTGCCCGCCGACCTCCCGCAGGTGGCGGACTGGCTCAGCGGCCTGCGCGGCTCGGCGGTGTCCGTGCGGGTGCCGCAGCGCGGGGACAAGCGCGCCCTCGCGCAGACGGTGCAGCGCAACGCGGAGCACGCGCTCGTGCTCCACAAGACCAGGCGCGCCGGCGACCTCACCACCCGCTCCCAGGCGCTGGCCGACCTCGCCGAGGCGCTCGACCTCGAGGAGGCGCCCCTCCGCATCGAGTGCTACGACATCTCCCACACCCAGGGCACGCACCAGGTGGGGTCCATGGTCGTGTTCGAGGACGGCCTGCCCCGCAAGAACGCCTACCGCCGCTTCGTCGTCCGCGGCGCCGACGGCAGCGGAGCACGCGACGACACCGAGGCGATCGCCGAGGTGCTCACCCGGCGCTTCCGCCACTACCGCTCCGCCCGCGAGGGCGCGGTCGACGACGACGGCAAGCCGATCACCTCCGGTCCGGTGGACCCCGAGACGGGGCGTCCGACCCGCTTCGCCTACCCGCCCAACCTCGTCGTGGTCGACGGCGGACAGCCGCAGGTCGCGGCGGCGCAGCGGGTCTTCGAGGAGCTGGGCGTCGAGGACGTCGCGCTCGTCGGCCTCGCCAAGCGGCTCGAGGAGGTGTGGCTGCCGGGGGAGGACTTCCCCCTCGTGCTGCCGCGCACCAGCCCCGGGCTCTTCCTCCTCCAGCGGCTGCGCGACGAGGCCCACCGCTTCGCCATCGCCGCCCACCGCGGACGGCGGAGCAAGGCGATGACCCGCTCGGTCCTCGACGACGTCCCCGGCCTCGGCCCCACCCGCGCCAAGGCGCTGCTCGCGCACTTCGGGTCGGTGGCCGGCCTGCGCAGGGCGACGGCGGAGGAGGTGGCCGCGGTCAAGGGGGTGGGCCCGCGCACCGCGCAGGCGGTCGTCGACGCGCTCCGCACAGCGCCCACCGCACCGACGGGTGCCTCCGCCGACGACGTCACCGCACCCACCGGTGCCCCGTCCGACGCCGCCGCGGAGGCGGACGCGTCTGTCGCGGCCGGGCACGGTGCAGCCACCGAGGACGCCGACGGCGACGGGCCGGGCCTGGCATCCTAGGGTGATGAGCACCTCAGGAGGACAGCGCCCGGACACGGGCGAGCAGAGCGCACCGCCGACCGTCCCGGAGGGCATCCCGCTGCTCGAGGCCGAGACGGCGCCACCCGAGGCGGACCGCCGAGAGCTCCTCATCATCACCGGGATGTCCGGTGCCGGCCGCACCCGCGTGGCCAACACCCTCGAGGACATGGACTGGTTCGTCGTCGACAACCTGCCGCCGCGGATGCTGGAGCCGCTCGCCCGCCTCATGACGGCCTCCGGCGGCGGGGTGAAGCGGCTCGCCGCCGTCGTCGACGTCCGCAGCGGGGAGTTCTTCGCCGAGCTCCTCAGCGTCCTGGACGACCTGCGCCGACACGGCCTGGACTACCGCATCCTCTTCCTCGAGGCCGACGACGCCGAGCTCGTGCGCCGCTACGAGCAGGTGCGCCGTGCCCACCCCCTCCAGGGCGACGGGCGCATCCTCGACGGCATCGCCGAGGAGCGTGAGCTCCTCTCCGAGCTGCGGCGCCGCGCCGACTCGATCATCGACACGACGAAGTTCAGCCCCTACGACCTCGCCCGGCACATCCGCCAGCGTGTGGGGGAGGCCGGGACCCAGCCCGTCCAGATCACCCTCGTGTCCTTCGGCTTCAAGCACGGCCTGCCGCTCGACGCGGACCACGTCGTCGACGTCCGCTTCCTGTCCAACCCGTACTGGGTGACCGAGCTGCGGCACCTGTCCGGCAAGGACGAGGCCGTCAACCGCTACGTGCTCGACCAGCCCGGTGCGCAGGAGTTCATCGACCGCTACGTCGAGACCCTCGAGCCGGCGATCGCCGGCTACGAGCGTGAGCTCAAGCACAACGTGACGATCGCCGTCGGCTGCACCGGGGGACGCCACCGCTCCGTCGCCGTCTCCGAGGCGATCGCCGAGGGCCTGCGCTCGCGCGGCCTGCAGGTGCGCAACCTCCACCGCGACGTGGGGCGGGAGTGACCACGGAGCAGTGGCCCTCGGCGGGTGCCCGCGGGCCGCGCGTCGTGGCCCTCGGCGGTGGGCACGGCCTGGCTGCCACCCTCGGGGCGCTGCGCCACGTGTGCAGCGCGCTCACCGCCGTCGTCACCGTCGCCGACGACGGCGGGTCCTCCGGCCGTCTGCGGCACGAGCTGGGCAAGCTCCCGCCGGGCGACCTCCGCATGGCGCTGTCCGCGCTGTGCGACGACTCGGAGTGGGGACTGACCTGGCGTGACGTCCTCCAGCACCGCTTCCGCTCGTCCGGACCGCTCGACGGGCACGCGCTGGGTAACCTCCTCATCGTCGCCCTGTGGGACCTGCTGGGCGACGAGGTCGCCGGCCTGGACTGGGTGGGTCGGCTGCTCGGCGCCCGCGGCCGGGTGCTGCCCATGGCGGCCGTGCCGCTCGACATCGAGGCGCGGGTCCGGATGGGTGACACGGAGCAGGAACGGGTCGTGCGCGGCCAGTCCCGGGTGGCCGTGACGAGCGGCAACATCGCCTCGGTCCGCCTGATCCCGGAGGAGCCGCCGGCCCACCCCGAGGCCGTCCGCGCCGTCCGCGAGGCCGAGTGGGTCGTCCTCGGGCCCGGCTCCTGGTACACCTCCGTCATCCCGCACCTTCTGGTGCCCGACCTCGCGCGCGCCCTCGCGGAGACCGACGCCCGGCGGGCCGTCACGCTCAACCTCTCGGCCCAGCCGGGGGAGACGGAGGGCATGTCGGCGGCCGACCACCTGCGCACGCTCGTCGAGCACGGGCCGGACCTGCGCATCGACGTCGTCCTCGCCGACCCGACCGCCGTCGACGACATCGACGGTCTGCTCGCCGCCGCCCGGGATCTGGGTGCGCAGGTACTGCTGCGACAGGTCAGCGCGGGGGACGGGACGCCCCGTCACGACCCCCTGCGGCTCGCCGCCGCCTACCGTGACGCGTTCGAGGGTGTGCTGGGCGATGTGGGGGAGGCCACGGGGTCCGCGTGAGGATCAGGCCGCAGGGCATGAGAAGGTGCAGGCTGGCCCCTGACCAGGGGCCGTGGGACGAGGGAGCACGGTGAGCGGGAGGAAGTCGGCCATGTCGTTGACGGCGTCCGTCAAGGACGAGCTGGCCAGGCTGCAGGTGGACAAGATGTCCGCGCGCAAGGCCGAGGTCGCTGCGATGCTCCGCTTCGCGGGCGGGCTGCACATCATCTCCGGGCGCATCGTCATCGAGGCCGAGCTCGACCTCGGCGTCGCGGCTCGTCGCCTGCGCCAGGCGATGGCGGAGATCTACGGCCACTCCAGCGACGTCGTCGTCGTCTCCGGCGGTGGTCTCAAGCGCGGCAACCGCTACGTCGTGCGCGTGGTCAAGGACGGGGAGTCCCTGGCGCGGCAGACAGGCCTCCTCGACGGCCGCGGCCGGCCCGTGCGCGGGCTCCCGCCCGGCGTCGTGTCCGGTGGCGTCGGCGAGGCCGTGGCCGCGTGGCGCGGCGCCTTCATCGCCCGCGGCTCGCTCACCGAGCCCGGCCGCTCCTCGGCCCTCGAGATCACCTGCCCCGGCCCCGAGGCGGCCCTCGCGCTCGTCGGTGCCGCGCGTCGGATGGAGGTGTCCGCCAAGGCCCGGGAGGTCCGCGGCGTGGACCGCGTCGTCGTCCGCGACGGCGACGACATCTCCGCGATCCTCACCCGCATGGGCGCGCACGACGCCGTGCTCACCTGGGAGGAGCGCCGTACCCGCCGCGAGGTGCGCGGCACCGCCAACCGCCTGGCGAACTTCGACGACGCGAACCTGCGCCGCTCGGCCCGCGCGGCCGTCGCGGCCGGCGCCAGGGTCGAGCGCGCCTTCGAGATCCTCGGCGAGGGCGTGCCCGACCACCTCCTCCAGGCCGGACAGCTGCGTCTCGCGCACAAGCAGGCGAGCCTCGAGGAGCTCGGCGCCCTCTCCGACCCGCCGCTCACCAAGGACGCCATCGCCGGGCGGATCCGCCGGCTGCTCGCCATGGCCGACAAGCGCGCCCACGAGCTCGGGATCGGCGACACCGAGGCCGTCCTCACCCCGGACATGTACGACCTCTGAGCCGCGGCGTGACCCCCGTCACCACGGCGGGGGAGGGTTCGCCGAGAGCGGACAGGTCGCTCGTGTCCACGTCGGACCTACGTCCCTGCGGCCCCTTTTGTCCCGGTGTAGGTTGGGTGCTGATGGCGGCCCAGCCTTCACGGCGGGCCTGCCACAGCGCCCATCGGGCGCTACTTCGACAGTCGACTTGTGTGTGCGCCGAGCGGCGCACTAGAGGAGGACATAGTGACCATCCGCGTCGGTATCAACGGCTTCGGCCGCATCGGCCGCAGCTTCTTCCGGGCCGCGCTCAAGAGCGGTTCGGACCTCGAGATCGTGGGCGTCAACGACCTCACCGACAACAAGACCCTCGCCCACCTCCTCAAGTACGACTCCATCATGGGCGTGCTCGACGAGGAGGTCTCCTTCGACGAGGAGTCCATCACCGTCGGTGGCAAGAAGATCCACGTCTCCGCGGAGAAGGACCCCGCCCAGCTCCCGTGGGGCGACCTCGGTGTCGACATCGTCATCGAGTCCACCGGCCGCTTCGTCGACCGTGAGTCCGCCAAGGCCCACCTCGACGCCGGCGCCAAGAAGGTCATCATCTCCGCGCCCGGCAAGGACGTGGACGCCACCTTCGTCATGGGTGTCAACCACACCGACTACGACGCCGAGCAGCACCACATCTTCTCCAACGCCTCCTGCACGACCAACTGCCTCGCCCCGATGGCCAAGGTCCTGCACGAGAACTTCGGCATCGTCCGTGGCCTGATGACCACGATCCACGCCTACACGGCCGACCAGAACCTCCAGGACGGCCCGCACAAGGACCTGCGCCGCGCCCGCGCCGCCGCCCTCAACATGGTGCCGACCACCACCGGTGCGGCCAAGGCCGTCTCCCTCGTGCTCCCCGAGCTCAAGGGCAAGCTGGACGGCTACGCCATGCGCGTGCCGACCCCGACCGGCTCCGCCACCGACCTCACCTTCACGGTCGAGAAGGAGGTCACGGTCGAGGAGGTCAACGCCGCGATGAAGGCCGCCGCCGAGACCCCCGAGCTCCAGGGCATCCTCAAGTACACCGAGGACCCGATCGTCTCCCAGGACATCGTCGGCGACTCGCACACCTCGATCTTCGACGCCGGCCTCACCAAGGTGATCGGCGACCAGGTCAAGGTGCTCAGCTGGTACGACAACGAGTTCGGCTACTCCAGCTCGCTGGTCAAGCTCGCCACCTACGTGGGCGAGCGTCTCTGAGGCTTCGCCTCCACCCAGCAGTGAACACGGACGCCCGCGTGCCGCCGAACGCGGCACGCGGGCGTTCGTGCGTCCGCACCGACTCCTAGGAGAGCCATGAAGACCATCGACACCCTGGGCGACCTGCGCGGCAAGCGCGTCCTGGTCCGCTCCGACTTCAACGTCCCGCTCGACGGGACGACCATCACCGACGACGGCCGCATCCGCGCCGCCCTGCCGACCCTCACCGCCCTGCTCGACGCCGGCGCGAAGGTCATCGTCACCGCGCACCTCGGCCGCCCCAAGGGCGCCCCGGAGCCCAAGTACTCCCTCGCCCCCGTCGCCGAGCGTCTCGGCGAGCTGCTCGGCCGCGAGGTGCTCCTCGCGGAGGACACCGTGGGTGAGGACGCCAAGGCCAAGGCCCAGTACCTCGAGGAGGGCCAGGTGCTGCTCCTCGAGAACATCCGCTTCGACGCGCGGGAGACCTCCAAGGACGAGGCCGAGCGCGGCGCCCTGGCCGACGAGCTCGCCCTGCTCGCCGACTTCTTCGTCTCCGACGGCTTCGGCGTCGTCCACCGCAAGCAGGCGAGCGTCTACGACGTCGCCCAGCGCCTGCCGCACGCGGCCGGCCACCTCGTGTTCAAGGAGATCGACTCCCTGAGCAGGGCGACCGGTGACCCGGAGCGGCCCTACGCCGTCGTGCTCGGTGGCTCGAAGGTCTCCGACAAGCTCGGCGTCATCGGCAACCTCCTCACCAAGGCCGACCGCCTCCTCATCGGTGGCGGCATGGTCTTCACCTTCCTCGCCGCCAAGGGCTACGACGTCGGCACCTCCCTCCTCGAGGAGGACCAGGTCGAGGCCGTCAAGGGCTACCTGCGTGACGCGGAGGCCAACGGCGTCGAGATCGTCCTGCCCACCGACATCGTCGTGGCGCCGGAGTTCAAGGCGGACGCCCCCGCCACGGTCGTCCCGGCCGACGCGATCCCCGCCGACCAGATGGGCCTGGACATCGGTCCCGACTCCGGCCGCCTCTTCGCCGAGAAGATCGCCGACGCCAAGACGGTCGTGTGGAACGGCCCCATGGGCGTCTTCGAGTTCGACGCCTTCTCCGCCGGCACCAAGGCCGTCGCCCAGGCGATGCAGGACGCCGCCGGCTTCACCATCGTCGGAGGCGGCGACTCCGCCGCCGCCGTCCGCGTCCTCGGCTTCGACGAGGACAAGTTCGACCACATCTCCACCGGTGGTGGCGCCAGCCTCGAGTACCTCGAGGGCAAGGTTCTGCCCGGCGTCGCGGTTCTGGAAGACTGAGGCTATGGCTAACGACACCCCGCGCCGTCCGTTGATGGCGGGCAACTGGAAGATGAACCTCGACCACCACGAGGCCACCCACCTCGTGCAGAAGCTCGCCTGGGAGCTCAAGGACAAGAAGCACGACTACTCGGCCGTCGAGGTCGTCGTCGTGCCGCCGTTCACCGACCTGCGCTCCGTGCAGACCCTCGTGGACGGCGACAAGCTCGAGGTCCGCTACGGCGCGCAGGACGTCTCCGCCCAGGAGAAGGGCGCCTACACCGGCGAGATCTCCGCGGCGATGCTCGCCAAGCTGGGCGTCAGCTACGCCGTCGTCGGGCACTCCGAGCGCCGTCAGTTCCATGCCGAGGACGACGCCCTCGTCGGTGCGAAGGCCAAGGCCGCCCTGGCCCACGGCATCGTCCCGATCATCTGCGTCGGTGAGGGCCTCGAGGTCCGCCAGGCGGGCGACCAGGTGTCCTACACCCTCGCGCAGGTCGACGGCGCCTACGCCGGGCTCGACGCGGAGGCGGCCGCCACGACGGTCATCGCCTACGAGCCCGTGTGGGCCATCGGCACCGGCGAGGTCGCCACCCCCGAGGACGCGCAGGAGGTCTGCGGCGCGATCCGCGGGCGCCTCGCGGAGCTGTACAGCCAGGAGGTCGCCGACTCCGTCCGCGTCCTGTACGGCGGCTCGGTCAAGTCCGGGAACGTCGCCTCGATCATGGCCAAGGAGGACGTCGACGGCGCACTCGTCGGAGGCGCCAGCCTGCAGGCCGAGGAGTTCGCGGCGATCGTCCGCTACCAGCAGCACGCCTGACACACCACGGTCCCCGGCCGCGCTCTGCGACCGGGGACCGTGGCGTGTCCCGACCAAGTTGGTCCACGACGAGGCCGTCATCACTTATCCTTGACGAGTTGCGGCTGCGCCGCCGCCCGCCCGTACACCGAAAGGAGCCTCCGGCTCGTGGATGCCCTCCGGATCGTTCTCGAGGTGCTGCTGGTCCTCACCAGCATCTTCCTCATCCTGTCCATCCTCATGCACAAGGGGAAGGGTGGTGGGCTCTCGGACATGTTCGGTGGCGGGATCAGCTCGTCGATCGGCTCCTCCGGCGTCGCCGAGCGGAACCTCAACCGCATCACGATCGGCATCTCCCTCCTGTGGGGGACGGCCATCGTCCTGCTCGGCCTCATGCAGCGTTTCGTCTGAGCAGGGAGAACCACCATGGCTGGAGGAAGTGCGATCCGCGGGTCCCGCGTCGGTGCGGGCCCCATGGGCGAGGCCGAGCGCGGCGAGGCCGCCCCTCGGGTCCGGGTGTCGTACTGGTGCGCCAAGGGCCACGAGACGAGCCCGAGCTTCGCCACGGAGCCGGAGATCGTCGTCCCCGAGACGTGGGACTGCCCGCGCTGCGGGCTGCCCGCCGGCCAGGACCGCGAGGCTCCGCCGGAGCCACCGCGCAACGAGCCGTACAAGACGCACCTCGCGTACGTGAAGGAGCGTCGGACCGACGCCGACGGTGAGGCCCTCCTTGAGGAAGCCCTCACCGCCCTCCGCGCCCGCCGCGGCACCCCCACGCGCTGACAGCGCGCCCCCACCCCACCCCCACCCCACCCACCTCGCGCCGAGCGCTGAGTTGTTACTGCGCTCTCCCACCGTCGTCGAGCGCTGAGTTGTTACCGGGCTCTCCCACCGTCGTCGAGCGCTGAGTTGTTACCGGGCTCTCCCACCGTCGCCGGGCGCTGAGTCGTTGGCGACGGCGTGTACCGGGCGCCGGAGCGCACGCGGCGTCGACGGTCCCCGTCACGCTGCAACGACGGCGCCGACCCGGCCCGCGCGGGGGCCTGCGGTCGACGGCGGTCACGACTCATTGGGTCGGCGGCACGTCGACTTTCGTGCGACCCCGTAACAAGTCAGCTGTCGGCGGTGAGGGGTGGGGGTGTGGGGGTGGGGATGGGGTGCGGGGTGGGGGGGGGGAAGCCGGGTCAAGGGAGGGCTGAGGTGGCCGCGAGGTCGACGAGCCACAGCGTGCGGCCGCGCGCCTGCACCCGGCCGGCGGGGACGGACTCGCCGTCGCCGGTACCTCCCACCGCCTCGGGCAGCGACGTGCCCTCGAGGGCGGCGGCGACGGCGGGAGCCTTGCCCTCGCCGGAGACGACGAGCCACACCTGGTGCGCCGTGCACAGCGTCGGCAGGGTGAGGCTGATGCGCTCGGGCGGTGGCTTGGGGGAGTCGTGCTCGGCGAGGGCGCCGAGGGACTGGTCCCCGAGGCTCGGGCGGCCCGGGAACAGGGAGGCGACGTGCCCGTCGGGCCCCATCCCGAGCAGGACGACGGCGAGCTCCGGCACCGCCTCACCAGGTGCGGCGTGCCGCGCCAGCTCCTCGGTGTAGGCCCGCGCGGCGGCGTCGACGTCGGCGACGGCGTCCGGACCCGGGACGGCGTGGACGTGCTCGGGGCGCAGCGGCAGGTCGCCGAGCAGTGCCTCGACCGCCTCCCGGTCGTTGCGGTCCGCGTGCCCGGCGGGGACGAAGCGCTCGTCCCCCCACCACACGTGGACGGCGGTCCAGTCGACCGCGTCGCGCAGCGGGTCCGCGGCCACGGCGCGCAGGGTGTCGACGAGGATGCTGCCGCCGGTGAGGGCGACGTGCACCGGGGTCGCCACCGACTGCGCGTCGACCAGGGCGAGCAGGAAGCGGGCCGCCGTCGCGCGGGCGAGCAGCTCGCCGTCGGGGTGGACGACGACGGGTGCGGTGGTGCTCATGACCGCACCTCCGCCGGGACGACGAGCGGCAGCCCGCGGGTGAGGACCCGTCCGTAGGTCTCGTCGGCGTCGAGCCGGCGCAGCTCCTCGGTGAGGCAGTCCGCGAGGGCGCGCTCCACGAGGTTGATCCGCTGGTCGATCCGGCCGGGACGACTGAGGATGGCCACGCTCGCACCCGGGGTGCGTCGCAGCGTGATCGGTCCCCGCTCGCGCTCGAGCTCGACCCGGGTGACGGCCTTGGAGTCCTCGACGTCGATCTCGACCGGGACGCCGAAGGAGTCGGCCAGCCAGGCCGCGAGCATGTACACCGACGGCCGGTTCCTCGCGCCGGTCACGCGGGCGGCGAGGATCGGCTCGTGCGGCGGCTCGTCGAGCGTGGCGGCGAGCAGCCCGCGCCACAGGGTGACCCTGGACCAGGCGAGGTCCGTGTCCCCCGGGACGTAGCCCGGCGCGAGGGCGCGCAGGGTGGCGAGCGGGTCTGCCGACGCGGTCGCGTCGGTGATCCGGCGTTGCGCCATCGCGCCGAGCGGGTCGCGGCTCGGCTCGGCCGGCGGCTCGCCGGTCCACCACACGACGATGGGGGCGTCGGGCAGGAGGAGGGGCATGACGAGGGTGTCGACGGCGCCGGCCGGCTCGCCCTTGGGCTGGAGGATGACGACCTCGCTGAGGCCGGCGTCCCCGCCCACGCGGATCTCCGCGTCGATGCTGGCCGGGCCGTTGCCGCCCTCGGGGACGACGGCGATGATCCGGCAGGGGTGCTCCCGGGAGGCGCCGTTGGCGGCGTTGATCCCGTGCTCGGCGCCGGTGAGGTCGTCGGCGACGATGATGAGGGTGAGGACCCGGGTGAAGGTGTTGGCGCCGCTCGAGCGGCGCATCGCCGCGAGGCGGTTGCTGACCGCGGAGGCGGTCGTCGCGTGCATCGTCGTGATCATGGTCGTCTCCTCTACGGCATCCGCCAGCGGCGGCCGTCGCGTGCCAGCATCTCGTCTGCGCTCGCCGGGCCCCAGGACCCGGGGCGGTAGGGCTCGGGGCTGCCGGCGGACTCCCAGTACTCGGTGATCGGGTCGAGGATCTGCCAGGACAGCTCGACCTCCCGCTGGTGGGGGAAGAGCGGCGGGTCGCCGAGGAGCACGTCGAGGATGAGCCGCTCGTAGGCCTCGGGGGAGTTCTCCGTGAAGGCGTTGCCGTAGCCGAAGTCCATCGACACGTCGCGCACCTCCATCGCCGTACCCGGCACCTTGGCGCCGAAGCGGATGGTCACGCCCTCGTCGGGCTGGACCCGGAAGACGATCGCGTTCTGCCCTAGCTCGCCGGACGTGCCGAGGTCGAAGGGCAGGTGCGGGGCACGCTTGAAGACGACGGCGATCTCCGTGACGCGTCGCCCGAGACGCTTGCCGGCACGCAGGTAGAAGGGGACCCCGGCCCAGCGGCGGGAGTCGACCTCCAGCCGCATCGCGGCGTACGTCTCGGTGATCGAGTCCGGCGCGATGCCGTCCTCCTCGTGGTAGCCACGCACGTGCTCACCGCCCTGCCAGCCGGCGGCGTACTGCCCGCGTGCCGTCGACCGTCCGAGGTCCTCGCCGAGGCGGACGGCGGAGAGCACCTTCTCCTTCTCCCGCCGCAGGGAGTTCGCGTCGAAGGAGAAGGGCTCCTCCATCGCGGTGAGCGCGAGGAGCTGGAGCAGGTGGTTCTGGATGACGTCGCGGGCGGCGCCGATGCCGTCGTAGTAGCCGGCGCGGCTGCCGATGCCGATGTCCTCGGCCATGGTGATCTGGACGTGGTCGACGTAGTGGTTGTTCCACACCGGCTCGAAGAGCTGGTTCGCGAAGCGCATCGCCAGGATGTTCTGGACGGTCTCCTTGCCCAGGTAGTGGTCGATGCGGAACACCGAGTCCTCGGGGAAGACCTCCGAGACGACGTCGTCGAGCTCGAGGGCCGACTCGAGGTTGTGCCCGAAGGGCTTCTCGATGATCACGCGGCGCCACGCGTCGGTCGTCGGCTCCGACAGTCCCGAGCGCTTGAGCTGGTTGAGCACGAGCGGGAAGGAGCGCGGCGGCACCGAGAGGTAGAAGGCGTGGTTGCCGCCGGTGCCGCGCTCGGCGTCGAGGGCCGCGACGGTCTCCGCGAGCGTGTCGAAGGCGGCGTCGTCGTCGAACTCGCCCTGGACGAAGCGGAAGCCGGAGGCGAGCTGCTCCCAGGTGCGCTCGGAGAACTCCGTGCGGGCGTGCTCGCGCACGGCGTCGTGGACGATCTGCGCGAAGTCCTCCGTCGACCAGTCGCGCCGGGCGAAGCCGGTGAGCGCGAAGGACGGCGGGAGCAGCCCGCGGTTGGCGAGGTCGTAGATCGCCGGCAGCAGCTTGCGCTTGGCCAGGTCCCCGGTGACGCCGAAGATGACGAGGCCGGCAGGGCCGGCGATCCGGGGCAGTCGACGGTCCCGGGGGTCGCGCAGCGGGTTGTCCGGCGGGGTCGGTGCGGTGCTCATGGTCTCCTCACGGCCCTGTGGTCAGGTGGTCCGGCGCGTCAGACTACCCGTGAGCCAGGCGAGGGCGTCGGGGGTGTCCACGCGCAGGCGCAGCACCGGTCGGCCGAGGCCGGTGAGGACCCGCGCGTCCGCGTCGGCCTGGGCCGTGACGAGCTCGGCGAAGTCGAAGTCGCGCCCGGGGATCGACACGTGCGCGGGTGCGCCGCCGGTGATCATGAGGAAGACCCCGTGGCGCGGGCCGCCCTTGTGGAGCTGGCCGGTGGAGTGCAGGTAGCGCGGGCCCCAGCCGAAGGTGACGGGGCGTCCCGTGCGTCCGGCCAGGGAGTCGCGTGCACCGCGCAGCAGGTCCGGCGCGCGCCCCTCACGGTCCAGGTAGGCGAGGACGGCGAGGTAGCCGTGCTCCGGGTCGAGCCGGTCGAGGAGGGCGGTGACGGCGTCGGGCACGGTCCGCGCGCCGGCGAGCAGCGTCCGCGGCGCGCGCACCTCGACGCCGGAGTCGCTGAACGCGGGCGGTTCGAGGGAGGGCATGCCCCCGAGGAACTCGCGCGTGGCCTGCTTCGTCGCCTCGACGTCGGGCTGGTCGAAGGGGTTGACGCCGAGCAGCCGCCCGGCGACGGCGACGGCGTGCTGCCACAGGAGGAACATCCCGCCGAGGGAGCCGGCGACGGTGACCTCGGTGGCGTCAGCGTCCGCAGCGAGGTCCGCGCTCACCGCCACCCGCCGCGCGCCGTCGGCGACGTCGTCGAGCTCGGGGCCGGCGTCCTCGTCGGTGAGCGGTGTCAGGAGGACCGGGAGCGTGCGCTCACCGCGCGCGGCGAGCTCGGGGGCGTGCTCGTCGACGACGACGGGGACGAGTCCGTGCCCGTTCTTGCCGAGCGACTCCGCGAGCAGCTGCTCGGCCCACGCGCCGAAGTGGTAGAGCCCGCTGCCGGCGTCGACGAGGAGCACCGTCTCCCGCAGCGGGCGCGTCGCGGCCAGGGCCGCGGCGAGGACGAGGGCGGGGTTGGCCTCGGTGTCCTCGGCGAGGAAGGGCGCGATCTCGGCGGCCTCGTCGAGGAGCCGGCCGACGTCGACCCCCGCCAGCGCGCTCGGCACCAGTCCGTAGGCGGACAGTGCGGAGAAGCGGCCGCCCACCCGCGGGTCTGCGCTGAAGACGGCGCGGTAGCCCTCCTCGCGGGCGAGCTCCTCGAGCGGCGAGCCCGGCTTGGTGACGACGACGACGTGCCGGGCTGCGTCGCGCCCCGCGGCCTGCAGGGCGGCGACGAAGGCCCGCCGGTGGGAGTCGGTCTCCACCGTGGTGCCCGAGCGGGAGGCCACGACGAGCACGGTGCGTGCGAGGTCGCCCTCCAGGGCACGCTCCACCTGCGTGGGCGCCGTCGAGTCCAGCACGGTGAGCGGCGTGCCGAGGGAGCCGGTGATGACCTCCGCGGCGAGCGAGGCCCCACCCATGCCGGCGAGGACGACGTGGTCCAGCCCCTCGGCTCGCAGCTCCTCACGCAGCGCGGTGAGCCGCTCGACGAGCTCACGGGAGGTCGTGTGCAGGTCGGTCCACCCGAGACGGTCACCCACGGCAGCGTCCTCGCCCCACAACCCGGCGTCCTGCGACGCGAGCCGGGAGGCGACGCGCTCGTCGAGGAGCGCGGGGACGGCGTCGTGCACGGCCTGCGCCGCCGCCCCCGTCGCGCTCACCTCGACGACCGCGGTCTCCTCGTCACCCGCCCAGGTGACGATCGCGGGGCTCATTGCCGGCCTGGCGCCTGCAGGCCGGTCTCGACCCGCTCGCTCAGCTGGTCCCAGCTCTGCTGGAACTTCTTCACGCCCTCCGTCTCGAGGGCGTCCATGATCTCGGCGTAGGAGATCCCGAGGCGCTCGAGGCCGTCGAGGACCTCGCGGGCCTCGGCGTAGCGGCCGCGCACCGTGTCGCCGCGCAGGTTCGCGTGGTCGGCGACGGCGCGGAGGGTCGCCTCGGGCATCGTGTTGACGACGCCGGAGGTGACCAGCTCGTCGACGTAGCGCGTGTCGGGGTAGGCGGGGTCCTTGACGCCGGTCGAGGCCCACAGCAGCCGCTGCGGGCGGGCACCGGCCGCGGCGAGAGCCTGCCACCGCTCGGTCCCGAAGATCTCCTCGAAGGCCTCGTAGGCGAGCCGCGCGTTGGCGACGGCCACCTCACCGCGCAGGGCGCGCGCGTCGTCGTCGTCGAGGGCGTCGAGCTTGGCGTCGACCGCGGCATCGATGCGCGAGACGAAGAAGGAGGCGACGGAGTGGATCGTCGAGAGGTCCACCCCGGCGAGCTGGGCCCGCTCCAGGCCGTCGGTGTAGGCCCGGGCGACCGCGCGGTACCGGTCGAGGGAGAAGATGAGCGTGACGTTGACGCTGATGCCCTCGGCGATCGCCTCGGTGATGGCCGGCAGCCCCTCGTTGGTCGCCGGGATCTTGACGAGCAGGTTGGGCCGGTCGACGAGCTTCCACAGCTCGCGGGCCTGGGCGATGGTCGCCTCGGTGTCGTGGGCGACGTACGGGTCGACCTCGATCGAGACGCGCCCGTCGACACCCCCGGTGCGCTCGTAGACGTCGAGGAAGCGGTCGCAGGCGTTGCGGACGTCGGACGTGGTGAGGGCGGTGATGGCGGTGGAGACGTCGGCGCCGTCGGCCGCGAGGGCGGCGAGGTCGGCGTCGTACCGGTTCCCCTCCGACAGCGCGGAGGCGAAGATCGAGGGGTTCGTCGTCACTCCGACGACGTGGTCCTCGGCGAGGAGCGAGGCGAGGGACTGCGCCCCACCGCCCTCGAGGCGTTCCCGGGACAGGTCGTCCAACCAGACGGAGACACCGAGCTCGCTCAGCTCGGCCAGGTGGTTCGTCATTGCTCCTCCTCGCGTGGGGCGGGCCCCGGCGGCGGCTGCCGCCGGGGCCCGGGTCGTGCTACTTGGGCAGGTCGCCGGTCCCGCCGGGGGCGGCGTCCTGGTCGGTGCCGGGGGAGTCCTGGCCGGCCGCGGCCAGCGACTCGCGTGCCTTGGCGACGGTCGCCTCGGCGGTGATGCCGAACTCCTCGTACAGGCGCTCGTAGGCGGCCGAGGCGCCGTAGTGCTCGATGCTCACGCAGCGGCCGGCGTCCCCGACGATCTCGTGCCAGCCCTGGGCGATGGCGGCCTCGACGGAGACACGGGCCTTGACCGAGCCGGGCAGCACCTCCTCCTGGTAGGCGTCGTCCTGGAGGGCGAACCACTCGCGGCACGGCATCGACACGACGCGCGTCGCGACACCGTCGGCCTGCAGGGCCTCGCGGGCCGCGAGCGCGACCTGCACCTCGGAGCCGGTGGCGATGAGAATGACCTGCGGCGTACCGCCGGTGGCCTCGGCGAGCACGTAGGCGCCACGGGCGACGCCCTCGGCGCTGGCGAGCGTGTCGCCCTCGGCCGCACCCGTGCCGCGCGCCGGGTTGGGCACGTTCTGGCGGGTGAGGACCAGGCCTGCAGGACGCTCGGTGTTCTCGAGGATGGTGCGCCACGCGACGGTCACCTCGGCGGCGTCGCCGGGACGGACGACGTCGAGACCGGGGATCGCGCGCAGCGCGGCGAGGTGCTCGATGGGCTGGTGGGTGGGGCCGTCCTCACCCAGACCGATGGAGTCGTGCGTCCAGACGAAGGTGCTCGGGACGCCCATGAGGGCGGCCAGACGCACCGGCGGGCGCATGTAGTCGGAGAAGGTGAGGAAGGTGCCGCCGTAGGGGCGGGTGAGGCCGTGCAGGGTGATGCCGTTGAGGATGGAGCCCATGGCGTGCTCACGGATGCCGAAGTGCAGCGTGCGGCCGTAGGGGTTGCCCGGGAACATCTTCGTGGAGCGCTCGACGGGGAGGAAGGACGGCTCGCCCTTCATCGTCGTGTTGTTCGAGCCGGCGAGGTCGGCGGAGCCGCCCCACAGCTCGGGCAGCACGGGCGCGAGCGCGCTGAGCACGGAGCCCGACGCGGAGCGCGTGGAGACCGCCTTGCCCTCCTCGAAGGTGGGCAGCGCGTCGGTCCAGCCCTCGGGCAGCTCGCGGGCGCTGAGGCGGTCCAGCAGGGCCGCACCGTCGGGGTTGGCGGTGCGCCACGCCTGGTAGGCGGTGTCCCACTCGGCGCGGGCGGCGGCGCCGCGGTCGCGGACCTGGCGCACGTGGGTGATGACCTCGTCGCTCACCTCGAAGGTCTGCTCGGGGTCGAAGCCGAGGATCTCCTTGAGGCCGCGGACCTCGTCGCCGCCGAGAGCCGAGCCGTGGATGGCGCCGGTGTTCTGCTTGGTGGGGGCGGGCCAGCCGATGATCGTGCGCAGCGCGATGATCGTCGGGCGGTTCGTCTCGGCCTTGCCGGCCGCGATCGCGGAGGCGAGGGCGTCGACGTCCTCGGTGTAGCCGGTCCCGCCGTCGGTCCAGTCCACGCGCTCGGTGTGCCAGCCGTAGGCGGCGTAGCGCGCGAGGACGTCCTCGGTGAAGGCGATGTTCGTGTCGTCCTCGATCGAGATCCTGTTGTCGTCCCAGATGACGACGAGGTTGCCGAGCTCCTGCACGCCGGCGATGGCGCTGGCCTCGGAGGTCACGCCCTCCTGGAGGTCGCCGTCGGAGGCGATGACGTAGACGTGGTGGTCGAAGGGGCTGGTGCCCGCGGCGGCGTCCGGGTCGAGGAGGCCACGCTCGCGGCGGGCGGCCATCGCCATGCCCACGCCGTTGGCCAGTCCCTGACCGAGCGGGCCGGTGGTGACCTCGACGCCCTCGGTGTGGCGGTACTCGGGGTGGCCGGGGGTCTTGGAGCCCCAGGTGCGCAGCGCCTTGAGGTCCTCGAGCTCCAGGCCGTAGCCGGAGAGGTAGAGCTGGATGTACTGGGTGAGGGCACTGTGCCCGGCGGAGAGGACGAAGCGGTCCCGGCCCACCCAGTGCGGGTCGGCGGGGTCGTGGCGCATGACGTTCTGGTAGAGCAGGTAGGCGGCCGGGGCCAGGCTCATCGCCGTGCCGGGGTGGCCGCTGCCGACCTTCTCGACGGCGTCGGCGGCCAGGACGCGCGCGGTGTCCACCGCGCGGCGGTCGAGGTCGGTCCACCCGGCCTGGGTGCTGGTCTCACTCACTGGGTCTCCCTCGGTGTGGGGTCACGGCCGGCCGGGGACCCGACCGGTACGTCTACGGATAAGCCGACCCTATCGCCGTGGCCTGCTGCAGTGAGATTGTTGCCAGATGGTGGCCACGCCGCACCCGGTGTGAGCAACTAGGCACCTCCGCCCGGCGCGCGGACTGGCCGTTCCCGGGGAGCGGCCCCGTAGTATGGGGGTTGCCCGCGCGACAGTCGGAGCGCGAGATGGGAAGTGGAACGACGCGTGCGTAGTGTGCAGCCGGCGCCCGGGCGCCAGACCGAGGAGGTGGCACCCCACGTGTCCGACCGTTCGACGTTGCGGTCCAGCCCCGGCCCCACCGGCCCGGCCACCACCCGCGCCGACCGCGCCAAGGCCTACGTCGCGCTGACCAAGCCACGCATCGTCGAGCTCCTCCTCATCACCACCGTCCCCACGCTCTTCCTCGCCGCCGACGGCTGGCCGGGCCTGTGGCTCACCGTCGCCACGGTCGTCGGCGGCTACGCGTCCGCCGGATCGGCGAACACGTGGAACATGATCATCGACCGGGACATCGACCGGCTGATGAACCGGACGAAGCAGCGCCCGCTCGTGACCGGGGTGCTGTCCGTGCGGCAGGCGACCGTCTTCGCGATCGTCCTCGGGGTCTTCTCCGTCCTGTGGTTCGGCCTGCTCGTCAACTGGGCCTCGGCGTGGTTGTCCCTCGCCGCCGTGGCCATGTACGTCGTCGGCTACACGCTGCTGCTCAAGCGGCGCACGACGCAGAACATCGTCTGGGGCGGCGCAGCGGGCTGCATGCCCGTGCTCATCGGCTGGTCCGCGGTGACCGGCACGGTGGAGTGGCCCGCGCTGGTCCTGTTCGGGATCATCTTCTTCTGGACCCCGCCGCACTACTGGCCGCTGTCCATGCGCTTCAAGAAGGACTACGCGCGCGCCGAGGTACCGATGCTCCCGGTGGTCGCCTCGGACACGAAGGTCGCCGTCCAGATCCTGCTCTACGGCGTGGCCATGGTGGCCTGCTCGCTCGTGCTCGTGCCCGTGGCGGGGATGACGTGGGTGTACGCGGTCATCACCGCCGTCGCCGGCGCCTGGTTCATCGCCGGCTGCCTGCGCCTGCTGGCCCGCGCCCGCCACCCCGAGCGCGGCAAGCTCGCGGCGATGAAGGTCTTCCACGCCTCGATCACCTACCTCACCATCGTCTTCGTCGCCGTGGCGGTCGACCCGTTCCTCCCGGTGTAGGCGTGACGTGACGCGCACGACGACGACGTCTGCCGCGCGGCCGGGGCCCTCGACCGCACCGGCGCTGGAGCGCGCCCTGGAGGAGTACCTCGCCCACCTCGGCGTCGAGCGCGGGCTCAGCGAGCACACGCTGTCCGCCTACCGGCGCGACCTCAGCCGCTACGCCACCTACCTCACGGCCCGCGGACGCCGGGAGCTGGGGGAGGTGGTCGCGACGGAGGTGGCCGAGTACGTCGAGGCGCTGCGCACCGGGTCCGACGGCGGACGGGCGCTGGCGGTCTCGTCCGCGGGGCGCGCCGTCGTCGCCGTCCGCGGGTGGCACCGCTTCGCGGTGCTCGAGGGGCAGGCCGCCCACGACCCGAGCGCCGACGTGCGCGCCCCCGCGACGTCGCGGCGGCTGCCCAAGGCGCTGAGCACCGACGACGTCGAGCGGCTGCTCGAGGCAGCCTCGCTCGGCGAGGGGCCGGTGCCGCTGCGCGACCGGGCGCTGCTCGAGGTGCTCTACGGCACCGGGGCGCGGATCAGCGAGGCCGTCGGCCTGTCCGCCGACGATCTCGATCTCGACGGCGGCACGGTGCGCCTGTTCGGCAAGGGCCGCCGGGAGCGGGTGGTGCCGGTGGGCCGCTACGCGATCGAGGCGGTGGAGGCCTACGTCGTGCGTGCCCGCCCGGAGCTAGCGCGCGCGGGCCGGGGGACGGCGGCACTGTTCCTCAACCAGCGCGGTGGGCCGCTGAGCCGGCAGAGCGCGTGGGCGGTGCTCCAGACCGCCGGTGCGCGCGCCGGGCTCGGCGAGCACGTCTCCCCGCACACGCTGCGGCACTCCTTCGCCACCCACCTGCTGGCCGGCGGTGCCGACGTCCGCGTGGTTCAGGAGCTGCTCGGCCATGCCTCGGTGACGACGACGCAGATCTACACCCAGGTGACCGTCCAGGCGATGCGCGAGGTCTACGCCACCGCCCACCCCCGCGCCCACGCCTGACGAGCCACGCTTCGGGACCGCCCCTCCCAGCCGCGACAGCGCACCTCCCGCCGAGAGCGCACTTACCGCCGACAGCGCACTTACCGCCGACAGCGCACTTACCGCCGGCGCTCCGACGTGCGGGCCCGGCCGCGGGCGCCCATCCTGGCTGCACCCCGACCGAGGAGGACCCATGGGACTCGGAGACATGGCCAAGAAGGCCAAGGATGCCCTGAGCAGCGAGAAGGGCGAGCAGACGAGCGACAAGGTGCTCGACGGCGCTGCGGACCTCGCGAACAAGGCGACCGGAGGCAAGCACGCCGACAAGATCCAGCAGGGCCGGGACGCCGCCGACGATCGGATCGGCACCACGGACACCGGCCCCACGAGCACCACCACGCACGGCACGGGCGGGAGCGACGGCGTCAACGCCGTCGGCAACGCCGGCGGCAGCGGGCACGGCTCGGGCACCACGGCCGCCGGCGCGGAGAGCCCCGGCCCCGAGGAGTCCACGGGCCGCCACCGCGCCTGACTCCGTCACAGACCGCTTCACCTCTGCACCGACGGCCGACGACCTCCGACGAGCGCCCGCGCTCGGGAGGGCGTCGGCCGTCGGCGTGATGGAGGGATCCCGCTGTCGGCGGGGTTGCAAGCCGGCGAGAGGGGGGCGCCGGGCACGGGGGGACGTCGAACACGGGGACGCTTCCGCGTGCCGCTCGCTTCGGACGGCTCCGGCGAACTAACGTGGAGGGGTGAGCGACGCACACCAGCCGACCCTGATCGACGCCTCCGGCGACGGGCAGGTCGCCGACTTCCCCGAGCCGGCGCCGCTCGACTCCCACGGACCGGCGCGCATCATCGCGATGTGCAACCAGAAGGGCGGGGTCGGCAAGACGACGACGACGATCAACCTCGGCGCCGCGCTCGCCGAGTACGGCCGTCGTGTCCTCATCGTCGACTTCGACCCGCAGGGCGCCGCCTCCGCGGGCCTCGGCGTCAACGCCAACGAGCTGGACCGCACCATCTACTCCGTGCTCATGGAGCCGCGCTCGGACGTGCGGGAGATCATCCACGAGACGGCGATCGACAACCTCGACATCGTCCCGGCGAACATCGACCTGTCCGCGGCCGAGGTCACCCTCGTCACCGAGGTCGCCCGCGAGCAGGCGCTCACCCGGGTGCTGCGCCCGGTCCTTGACGACTACGACCTCATCCTCGTCGACTGCCAGCCCTCCCTCGGCCTGCTCACCGTCAACGCGCTCACCGCCGCGCACGGCGTGATGATCCCGCTCGAGGCCGAGTTCTTCGCGCTGCGCGGCGTCGCCCTCCTCATGGAGACGATCGACAAGGTGAGCGAGCGGATCAACCCGCGCCTCGAGCTCGACGGCATCCTCGTGACGATGTACGACGGCCGCACCCTGCACGCCCGCGAGGTCCTCGAACGGGTCCGGGAGGGCTTCGGGGAGCGCGTGTTCGACACGATCATCAACCGCACGATCAAGTTCCCCGACGCCACCATCGCCACCGAGCCGATCACGAGCTACGCGCCCACCCACCCCGGTGCGCACGCCTACCGGCGCCTGGCCCGTGAGCTCGTCGCCCGCGGTGACGTCGCCTGAGGCGGCCGCGGCCGCACCCCCGAACCCGCAGCCCGCGGCCGCCGGCGCCGCACCGGAGAGCCGCACCGCCTTCGCGGTGACGCTGGAGAACTTCTCCGGCCCGTTCGACCTCCTGCTCTCCCTCATCGCCAAGCACAAGCTCGACATCACCGAGGTCGCGCTGGCGAAGGTCACCGACGAGTTCATCGCCCACCTCGCCGGCCAGGCCGAGTGGGACCTCGGGCAGGCGAGTGAGTTCCTCGTCGTCGCCGCGACGCTGCTCGACCTCAAGGCCGCCCGCCTGCTGCCGCGCGGCAGCGTCGAGGACGAGGAGGATTTGGAGCTCCTCGAGGCCCGCGACCTCCTTTTCGCCCGGCTCCTGCAGTACCGCGCGTACAAGGAGGTCGCTGCCGACCTCGAGCGCCGCTGGGCCGTGGGCACCCGCTCCTTCCCGCGCTCGGTGAGCCTCGAGCCGCACTTCGCGGCCCTGCTGCCCGAGCTCGTCATCCGCGTCGGTCCCGAGCGCCTCGCGCAGCTCGCTGCCGCCGCCTTCGCCCCGCGCCCCGGGCCGCCGCAGGTGGACCTGGGGCACCTCCACGCGCCGGTGGTGCCGGTGCGCGAGCAGGCGGCCCTCATCGTCGACCGGCTCCGCCGGCAGCGCAGCACCACCTTCCGCGCGCTCGCCGCCGACGCCGAGTCGACCGCCGTCGTCGTCTCCCGCTTCCTCGCGCTGCTCGAGCTGTTCCGTGAGGGCGCCATCACCTTCGACCAGGCGCAGCCGCTGGGCGAGCTCACCGTACGGTGGTCGGGCAGCGAGGAGGGCGACGTCGTCGTCGCCGACGACTACGACGCCACGGACGAGGACGAGGACGAGGAGGAGGGGACGAGCGATGACTGACGCCACCGAGCCGGGGGCGCCGCGCTACGAGCCGGTCCCCGACGATGCCATGCCGCGCGAGCACCTCGCCGCGCTCGAGGCGATCCTCATGGTGATCGACGAGCCCGTGCCCGCCGCCCAGCTCGCCAGCGTCCTCGGCCTGCCCACCGGGCAGGTCACCGAGCTGCTCACCGAGCTCGCCGCGGACTACGCGGGGGAGCGGGGCGGGCGCCCGCGCGGCTTCGAGCTGCGCGAGCTCGCCGGGGGGTGGCGCGTGTACTCGGCGCCCGCCTACGCCGACGTCGTGGGCCGCTTCGTCGTCGACGGACAGACCGCCCGCCTCACCCAGGCCTCGCTCGAGACGCTCGCCGTCATCGCCTACCGCCAGCCCGTCTCGCGCGGGCGGGTGGCCGCGATCCGCGGCGTCAACGTCGACGGCGTGGTCCGTACCCTCCTCGCGCGCGGCCTCATCGAGGAGGCCGGCCACGACGACGACGGCGGCGCGGTCCTCTACCGGACCAGCTCCCACTTCCTCGAGCGGATGGGGCTCGGCTCGCTCGCCGACCTGCCCCCGCTCGCCCCCTACCTGCCCGACCTCGACACCCTGGACGACCTGGAGGGAGACCTGCGATGACGACCGACGTGCACCAGCCCGGCGGCACCCGCCTGCAGAAGGTCCTCGCCGCTGCGGGCTACGGCTCCCGACGCGCCTGCGAGAACCTCATCGCCGACGGGCGGGTGACGGTCGACGGGCAACGCGTCGACGAGCTCGGCACCCGCGTGGACCCGGCCACCGCCGTCATCCACGTCGACGGCGTGCGGCTCCAGCTCGACGAGACGAGGGTGACGCTGGCGCTCCACAAGCCCGCCGGCGTCGTCTCCTCGATGAGCGACGAGCAGGGCCGCCCGGACCTGTCCCAGTACGTGTCCGACCGCGCCGAGCGGCTCTTCCACGTCGGGCGCCTCGACGAGCAGACCGAGGGGCTCATCCTCCTCACCAACGACGGCGAGCTCGCCCACCGCCTCGCGCACCCCTCCTACGAGGTGGCCAAGACCTACGTCGCCACCGTCGAGGGCGAGGTGCCGCGCGCCCTGGGCCGCCGGCTGCGCGAGGGCATCCGCCTCGAGGACGGCCCGGCGCGCGCTGACCGCTTCACGGTCCTGGAGACCACGCCGCGCGCGTCCGTCGTCGAGATCGAGCTGCACGAGGGCCGCAACCGCATCGTGCGCCGCATGCTCGAGCACGTCGGCCACCCGGTGACCCGCCTCGTGCGCACCCGCTTCGGCACCGTGCGCCTGGGCCAGCTCAAGCCGGGCCACACGCGCGTCATCTCGGGCACCGAGCTCGGCACGCTGATGTCGAGCGTCGGCCTGTGAGCCGGACGGTACTCTGTCCCGGGCGCCGCGCCGGGCGGCCCGCGGGCAGGGAGGAAGCAGCAGCGTGACGAGCCAGGCGGCACCCCTGACGACGGGCCCCGTCCAGGTCGTCGGCACCGGGCTGCTCGGGACGAGCATCGCGCTGTGCCTCAGCGGCCAGGGCGTGCCGGTCCAGCTCTCCGACGCCTCGCCCTCCGCCCTCGCCCTCGCGCGCGACATGGGCGCCGGTGAGCCCGTCCACGACGCGAGCCCCGAGCCCGTCGTCGTCGTCGTGGCCACCCCGCCCGACGTCGCCGGGCCGGTCGTCCTCGACATGCTCCGCCGCCACCCCGCCGCCGTCGTCACCGACGTCGCCAGCGTCAAGGCCGTCATCGCCGCCGAGGTCGCCGCGGGGGCCGACGACGGCGCCCGCGCCCGGTACGTCGGCTCCCACCCGATGGCGGGCCGGGAGCGCTCCGGCGCCGTCGCCGCGGACGCGGACCTCTTCGCAGGCCGGCCCTGGGTCATCGCCGCCCACGACGGCGCCTCCGCCGCGGCGACCGCCGCCGTGCGCGGCCTTGCGCTCGACCTCGGCGCCCTGCCCGTCCCGCTCGCCCCGCAGGAGCACGACGACGCCGTCGCCCTCGTCTCCCACATCCCCCAGCTGGCGGCGTCGCTCGTCGCGTCCCGGCTCGTCGACGCGCCCGAGGCGGCGCTGTCCCTCGCCGGGCAGGGGCTGCGCGACGTCACCCGGATCGCCGCGTCCGACCCGCGGCTGTGGGCCGCGATCCTCGCCGGCAACGCCGGGCCCGTCGCCGCGGGCCTGCGCGAGCTGCGCGCCGACCTGGACGCGCTCATCGCCGGCCTGGACCGCGCCGCCGCCGAGGGGCCGCTGGCGCCCGGCGCGATGGGGGCGGTGAGCGCCGTCGTCTCCGCCGGGAACACCGGCGTGGGGCGGGTGCCGGGCAAGCACGGTGGCGCGCCGCGCCGCTACGCGACCGTCCAGGTGCTCGTCCCCGACGAGCCCGGTGAGCTGGGCCGCCTCTTCGGTGAGGTGGGCGAGATCGGCGTGAACATCGAGGACCTCCTGCTCGAGCACTCGGCCGGCGCCCGGGTGGGCATCGCCCACCTGTCGGTGGTGCCGGCCGCGGCTGCCGGGCTGGAGCAGGAGCTGACGACCCGCGGATGGAGAGTGGTGGCGGAATGACCGCACCGGTGACGGTGGCGATCGACGGGCCCTCGGGCTCGGGGAAGTCGACGATCAGCAGGCGGCTCGCCGCCGCGGAGGGCCTGGCCTACCTCGACACGGGGGCGATGTACCGCGCCGCGACGTGGTGGTGCCGCCGCCGGGGCGTCGAGCTCACGGACGCCGCCGCGGTCGCCGCGGCGACCGAGGTGATGCCGCTCGACATGGGCGTGGACCCGGGCGACCCGACGATCACGTGCGACGGCGTCGACATCACCGCCGCGATCCGGCTGTCGGAGATCTCCTCGGTCGTGTCCGCGGTCGCGACGAACCTCGACGTGCGTGCCCAGCTGCGCGAGCGGCAGCGCGCCATCATCGCCGCCGAGCGGCGGCCCGGCGGGCACAGCGGGGGCCGCGGGATCGTCGCCGAGGGACGCGACATCACGACCGTCGTCGCCCCCGACGCCGACGTGCGCATCCTCCTCACCGCCGACGAGGCCGCGCGCCTGGCGCGCCGCGCCCGTGAGCTGCACGGCACCGTGGACGACCGGGCCATCGCCGCGACCCGCGACGAGGTTGTCGGTCGCGACGCCCAGGACTCCACGGTCTCCACCTTCCTCACCGCCGCCGACGGCGTCGTCACCATCGACTCCTCGGCCCTGGACATCGACCAGACGCTCGCCGTGGTCCGGCGCGTCGTCGCCCAGGCCCGGCAGGAGGAGCAGTGAGCACCGCGCGGCCCGCGGCGCAGCCCTCGCGCGGCTCGCGGGTCAAGGCCGAGGACATCCACCGCTGGGGTCCGGTCTGGTCCCGCCGCGTGGGCCAGTTCCTCGACCACGTGTGGTGGAGCACCAAGGTCTACGGCGCGGAGAACGTCCCGCGCACCGGGCCGGTCATCATCGCCTCCAACCACACCGGCGTCATCGACGGCCCGCTGCTGCACGGCGCGGTCCCGCGCGGCTCGCACTTCATCATCAAGCAGGAGTTCTGGGACTCCCCGCTCGGCTTCCTCATGACGCTCGCCGGGCAGATCCCGGTGGACCGGCGGAACGGGCGGGCGTCACTCGCCGTCGCCCAGCAGATGCTCCACGAGGGGCGCGTCGTCGGGATCTTCCCCGAGGGCAACCGGGGCAGCGGCAACGTCCAGTCCACCCGGGCGGGCGTCGCGTGGCTCGCCGTGCACGGCAACGCGCCGGTCGTGCCGGTGGCGTGCCTGGGCACGCGGCCCGCCGGCAAGAAGGTCGGGTACGTCCCGCCGCCGCGCTCGCGCCTCCACATCGTCTTCGGCGAGCCGATCGTCCTGGACACCGAGAAGCGTGAGGGCGGCAACCGCGAGGTGATGACCCGGGCCATGGAGCAGATCCACCGCGGCCTGGCCGCGCACGTCGAGGACGCCGTCCGCCAGACCGGCATCCCCCTCCCCACCCACTGACACACGCACCAACCCGCCCCCTCTCGCCCACCCCCGCCCCCTCACCCCTTGCGCCGAGCGCTGACTTGTTACGGACGTCGGGTCGGTAACAAGTCAGCGCTCGGCGCGTGTGGGGGAGGGCCGCCTTCCAGCGGGCGTGGCGGCCGGCGCCGGCACCCGACGGCCACGCGCCCCCTCGCTGCGCCGAGCGCTGACTTGTTACGGACGTCGGGTCGGTAACAAGTCAGCGCTCGGGGCAAGAGAGGCGCGAGGGGGGAGGGCGGAGGGGGGTGGGGGTGGGGGTGGGTGCTAGCTGACGTCGCGGCGGGCGGTGCGCCACAGGCCGACGGCGAGGGGCACCCCGATCCACACGGCGGCCGACGTCGCGAGCTGGGCCCACGTCGTCGCCGTCATCTCCCCGGCCATGAGGGCGGTCATCGAGAAGTCGAGGTTGAGCCACTTCGCCGGCTCCTGCAGCGCGTCGACGAGCATGGTGAGCAGCGACCACAGCGTGGGCAGCGCGAGGTAGGCGACGATCGCGACCGGCGTGCTGAGGAACGCCAGCCCGAAGGCCAGGCCCTGCGAGACGAGGAGCAGCAGGGCGAGGAGCATCCCGCCGAGGACCGACCACTCCATGGCCCAGGACCCGTCGCCGTCCAGCGCCACCATCCCGACGACGTTGAACAGCGCCCCCGCCAGCAGCGCGGCGGCCATGACCGCCACGCCGAGGCCGAGCGCGGAGACGAGCTTGGCGGCGTTCACCCGGGTGCGGCGCGGCTCGAGGGTGAAGGTCGTCAGCGCGGTCCGCTGGGACCACTCGCCGGTGGCCGCCATGATGCCGATGAGCGGGAGCAGCAGGAGCTGGGCGAGCGAGGACGCCATGGTGAGCTCCTGCCACGTGCGCTGCTCCGGCTCCCCGGTGAACAGGACGAGGGCGATGAGCCCGGCGTTCAGCAGGACGATCACCGCCAGCAGCCACACCCCGGCGCGGGTGTCGACCTGCTTGCGCAGCTCGACGAGCGTGAGCCGGGTGAAGGGCACGGGCGGGGGAGCGGTGCGGGTCGTCGTGGGGCGGGCGGTCGTCGTGGTCGCGCTCATGCTGCGGCCTCCTCTCGCCCGTGCTGGGCGGTCGTGTCGAAGAACAGGTCCTCCAGGCCGGTGGCGGCCGAGGGACGCAGGTCGGTGAGGACGACGGCGGCGCCCAGGGCGGTCCGTCCGACCTCTTCCGCGGTGGCCGACGTCGTGAGGCCGGCGCCGGCGCGGGTCACCTCGTGCCCGGCGGCGGTGAGCGCACGGGCGAGGGAGTCGTCGTCGAGGCTGTGCACCTGCGTCCCCGGGGTGGCGAGGAGCTCCTCGACACTGCCCTGCGCGACGACGCGGCCGCTGCCGATGATGACGAGGTCGTCGGCGACGGCCTCGACCTCGCGCAGGAGGTGGGAGGACAGGAGCACGGTGCCGCCGGCGTCGGCGAAGTCGCCCAGCAGCGCCCGCATCCAGCGGATGCCGGCCGGGTCGAGTCCGTTGACGGGCTCGTCGAGGATGAGCACCTCCGGCTCGCCCAGCAGCGCGTGCGCCAGGCCGAGGCGCTGACGCATGCCGAGGGAGTAGGTGCGGGTGCGCGCACCCGCCTCCGAGGTGGTGAGGCCGACGGTGGCGAGGACCTCCTCCACCCGTCCGGGACGCAGCCCCATGAGGCGGGCCGACAGGTGGAGCACCTCACGGCCGGTGCGCCCGGCGTGCTGGGCGGAGGCGTCGAGGAGGACCCCCACCCGGCGGCCGGGGTTGGCGAGCTCGCGGAACGGCGAGCCGAGGATGGTGGCGCGTCCCGACGTCGGCGTGGTGAGGCCGGTGAGCATGCGCATGGTGGTGGACTTCCCGGCACCGTTGGGGCCGAGGAAGCCGGTGACCCGGCCGGGCCGGGCGGTGAAGGAGACGTCGTCGACGACGGCGCGGGTGCCGTATCGCCGGGTGAGGTGCTCTGCGGTGATCATGGGGTCCACCTTCCCGTCCCGTGAGCGCACGGGGATCGGCGGTCCGGCTCGGACGGGTCAACCTTTCGGCTGACGACGGCGGGCCCACCGGTGGACCGGGTGCCGGCTCGCCGTCCCTAGGCTGGTCCCATGCACCCCGCCGCTCCTCCTGCACCCGCGCTGCCGGCCCGGGCGGCGGGCGCTCCGGTCGACGCGCCGAGCCGGCCGCCCGCCCTGCGGCCGTGGTCCCGGATCTGGCGGTACCTCGCCGCCTCCGGTATCGCCCTGGTGCTGTGGGTCTCGGTGGCCGCTGACTTCCTTCCGGTGGACGGTGCGCCGCTGCCCGAGGACGTCGAGGCCCGGATCGGTGGAGCACTCGTGCTCGACGCGCTGCTCGGGCTGGCGGCCCTCGCGATGCTGCCGCTGCGTCGCCGCCACCCGGTGCTCGTCGCGACCCTCGCCGGCGCGATGTCGGGCGTCTCCGCCTCCGCCGTGGGGGCCGGGGTGGTCGCCGCGGTGTCGGTGTCGACGTGGCGGCGGTGGCGCTGGGTCGTGCCCGTCGTGGCCGTCTGGACCGGCGCCACGGTCTTCTACGAGCTCGTCTGGCGGTCGAGCATCGCCGACGACGGCGCCACGGTCGGCTTTGCAGCCCTCGCCGGTGGGCTCGCGATGGGGATCATCGGCACCTGTGTGGCCACGGGCTTCTACATCGGCGCCCGCCGGGAGCTGGTCGCGACCCTGCGCCAGCGCGCGGAGACTGCCGAGCGGGAGCAGGCGGCCAAGGCGGACGCGGCCCGCGGGGCCGAGCGCACCCGCATCGCGCGCGAGATGCACGACGTGCTCGCCCACCGGATCTCGCTCGTCGCCATGCACGCTGGTGCCCTCGCCTACCGCACCGACCTGTCCCGGGAGGAGACCGCCGAGGCGGCCGACGTGATCCAGCGCAGCGCGCACCTCGCGCTGAGCGAGCTGCGCGAGGTGCTCGGTGTGCTGCGTGCCGACGGCACGCCGGTTCCCGACGACGGCGCCCCGGCCGAGCCGCCGCAGCCGCTCCTCACCCAGGTGCGCGAGCTCGTCGACGGCGCCCGCGTGCAGGTCGAGGCGGTCCTGGACCCGGCCGGCCTTCCTGGCGGGGACCTGCGCGCCCTCGTGGACCTCCCGGCGACCACCTCGCGCACCGCGTACCGCGTCGTGCAGGAGGCACTGACCAACGCGTGCAAGCACGCGCCGGGGAGCGACGTCGTCGTCCACCTGGCCGGGGGACCGGGCGGTTTGCTCACGGTGGAGGTCCACAACGGGCCCCCCGTGTGGGGTCGGCCCGTGCCGGCGGCACCCGGGAGCGGGTTCGGCCTCGTCGGCCTGGCCGAGCGGGTCGCGCTCGCCGGCGGCGTGCTCGAGAACGTGTCGGGGCCGGACGGCTCCTTCACCGTGCGATGCTGGCTGCCGTGGGAGGAGAGCCGGTGAGCGCGTCGCGCGTGCGCGTGGTCGTCGTCGACGACGACGCCCTGGTCCGCACCGGCCTGCGGCTCATGCTCGGCGGGAGCGACGTCGTCGAGCTCGTCGGGGAGGCGGGCGACGGGCACGAGGGGCTGACCGTCGTCGAGCGGGAGCGACCGGACGTCGTCCTCATGGACATCCGCATGCCCGGCCTGGACGGGCTCGCAGCGACGCGGCGGCTGACCGAACGCGGCTCCAACGCACGCGTCATCGTCCTCACGACCTTCGACACCGACGAGATGGTGCTCACGGCCCTGCGTCACGGGGCGGCCGGCTTCCTCCTCAAGGACACCCCGCCCGCCGAGCTGGTCGACGCCGTCGTCCGGGTCGCGCGAGGGGAGCCGATGCTCTCCCCGAGCGTCACCGCCCAGGTCATCACCGCGGCCACCCGCACCCCGGACGACACGCGTGAGAAGCAGGCCAGCGAGCGGGTTTCCCGGCTCACCGACCGGGAGCGGGAGGTGGCGATCGCCATCGGCCGGGGGCTGTCCAACGCCGAGATCGCGGCCGAGCTGTACCTCGGGCTGGCGACCGTCAAGACACACATCGGCCGGTTGTTCACCAAGCTCGAGGCGAGCAACCGGGTGCAGATCGCGCTGTGCGTCCACGACGCCGGCCTCACCTGAGCGGCCGCCCCGCGCGCGGCGGTTAGCGCGGGGAGGCCCGGACACGCGACAATGGCCGGCGTGAGTGACACCGAGGACTTCCCGACCACCCCGGCCGACGAGGAGCAGCGCGCCGCGGCCCTGCGAGCCGGGCTGTCCGACTACGTGCTGGACGAGGAGGACGCCGCCCTCCTCGCGTCCGCCGACGACGCCCCCGCCGAGGACCGCCGGGAGGCACCGCTGCCGGTGCTGGCCGTCGTCGGCCGCCCGAACGTCGGCAAGTCCACGCTGGTCAACCGCGTGCTCGGCCGCCGCGAGGCCGTGGTCCAGGACGTCCCGGGCGTCACCCGTGACCGCGTCAGCTACCCCGCCGAGTGGGCCGGGCGCCGCTTCATGCTCGTCGACACCGGCGGCTGGGAGCACGACGCCGCCGGGCTCAACGCGCGCGTGGCCGAGCAGGCCGAGATCGCCATCGCGATGGCGGACGCCGTCATGTTCATCGTCGACGCGACCGTCGGCCCCACGAGCACCGACGAGCAGGTCGTCCGCATGCTGCGGAAGTCCGGCAAGCCGGTGGTCCTCGTCGCGAACAAGGTCGACTCACCGGCGCAGGAGTCGGACGCCGCGGCGCTGTGGTCCCTCGGGCTGGGCCAGCCGTGGTCGGTGTCCGCGCTCCACGGGCGAGGCTCGGGCGACGTGCTCGACGCCGCCATGGCGGTGCTGCCGGAGGTGTCCGGGGTCGCCTCCCCGCTGCCCGAGGGCGGGCCGCGGCGGGTGGCGCTCGTCGGGCGCCCGAACGTCGGCAAGTCCAGCCTTCTCAACGCGATCGCCGGCCGGCAGCGCGTCGTCGTCGACGACGTCGCCGGCACCACCCGCGACCCTGTGGACGAGCTCGTCCTCCTCGGCGACCGCCCGTGGTGGCTCGTCGACACCGCAGGCATCCGCCGCCGGGTGCACCAGACCAAGGGCGCGGACTTCTACGCCTCGCTGCGCACGCAGGCGGCGCTGGAGAAGGCGGAGGTCGCCGTCGTCCTCATCGACTCCTCGGTCCCGCTGACCGAGCAGGACACCCGCGTCATCCAGCAGGTCATCGACGCCGGGCGCGCGCTCGTCATCGCCTACAACAAGTGGGACCTCATGGACGACGACCAGCGCCACCTCCTGGAGCGTGCGGTCGAGCAGGACCTCGTCCAGATCCAGTGGGCGCCGCGCGTCAACATCTCCGCCAAGACGCGCTGGCACGTCGACCGGCTCACCAAGGCGCTGGACACCGCGCTGGGCGGCTGGGACACCCGCATATCCACGGGCAAGCTCAACTCCTTCCTCGGTGAGCTCACCGCGGCGAACCCGCACCCGGTGCGCGGCGGCAAGCAGTCGCGCATCCTCTTCGCGACGCAGGCCGACAGCCGCCCGCCGCGCTTCGTCATCTTCGCGACCGGGTTCATCGAGCACGGCTACCGCCGCTTCATCGAGCGAAAGCTGCGGGAGAAGTTCGGCTTCGTCGGCACGCCGATCGAGATCAGCGTGCGCGTGCGCGAGAAGCGGCGCCGCTGATGGCCGCGGTGTCCCGGCGTCACGTCCTGCTGCGGTGGGGCCTGCCCCGGGACCCGCGTGCCGGTGAGCACGTCCTCGGCTTCGTGCTGACGACGGTCGTGACGATCGTCGCCACGCGTGGCCTCCTCCAGCTCACCGGCTTCCCGCAGGTCGGCGGGGAGACGCTGCACGTGGCGCACGTGCTGTGGGGCGGGCTGTTCATGGCGCTGGCCATGGTGCTCGCGCTGTCCTTCGCCGGGCCGGTCATCCGGCCCCTTGTCGCCTTCCTGGGCGGCGTCGGCTTCGGCCTGTTCATCGACGAGGTGGGCAAGTTCCTCACCCAGGACAACGACTACTTCTTCCAGCCGGCGCCGATGGTCATGTACGTCACGCTGGTGGCGCTCGTCGTCCTCGCCGACGTGCTCCACGGGCGCCGTCCGCCGCACCCGAGCGAGCAGCTCGCGGCCGCCGCGGACCATGCGGTCGCCGGGCTGGCGGGCGGGCTGAGCCCGCAGCGCCGGGAGGTGGCCCGTGAGCTGCTGCGGCAGGGGAGCGGTGGCCGGGGCGAGAAGGAGGTCGAGGCGCTGCTCGCCGCCGTCCCCGACGACCACAGCGAGCTCCCCGACCCGCTCGAGCTTGCCACCCGCAAGGTCCGCAGCCTGCTCCGTGGCGTCGTGCGCGGCTCGTGGACGACGGCGGTGGCGGGTGCGCTCCTCGTGCTCGCCCTGGGAGGGGGCGTCGTCGTCATGCTCACCGCCGACGACGGCGCGCCCGCCTGGTCGCTGTGGGCGGCGGCCGCATCCTCGGTGCTCGTCGTCGCGGTCGCGGCGCGCGCGTGGACGCTGCTGGGCCGGGACCGCTACGACGCCTTCCAGTGGATGCGGCGGGCGTTCACGCTCCAGCTGCTCGTCACGGTGGTGGGGCTGTACCGGCTCGACCCGTGGCCGGCCACGGCGGTCATGGCGATCGCGCTGCTCGGGCTCGGCGTCGTCCAGGCGGAGAAGGTCCGTCTGGAGCAGACGGGGCAGGGCGGCGTCCACCAGGCGTAGTACTCCAGACTGCCCTTCCGGCCCATGGGCCGGCTGGATCGACCGCTGTAGCGTCGGTGCCCTTGGTGGGTCCAGTCCTACTCTGCGGGGAGCGGTTCATGGTGGCGCAGCAGCACGCCGGCACGGAGGAGAGCGCAGCCCCGGCGGTGGCCAGGCAGCGTCCCGATCCGCGCGAGGTCCGTTCGCCCGGAACCTCTGAGGTAGGCAGGAACGTCAGCGTGAGGGGAGTCCTGGACCTGCAGCGAGCGGCCGGGAACCGGGCCGCGACCGTCGTCGTGCAGCGGGTCCTCATCGCGGGGGTGAACGTCTGGGTCGACGGCGGCTACGTGCACTGGAGCATGAACGGCAACCGGTACCACTTCAACTTCTCGACCGCGACGCCGCACGTGACCCTCGACGGCGAGCGGATCCACTACTTCTTCACGCGCGACGGGCTGGAGTTCAAGGACGCGCGCCCCGAGAAGTCGGAGCAGGGCGGCGCGCACAAGAAGCACACCAAGAAGAAGTTCAGCGAGCTTCCCGACACCGTGCGGGACTACGTGGTGACGAACTTCGACGCGATGCTCGCGCTCCTGTGAGCCGGGTGCCCACACGGCGCGCGGCCCCCAGCCCGCGGGGGTCCGGCGTCGCCGGTGGGCGAGCGTGACGCCGCGCACACCGGCCCGTCGCAGTTTCTGATCCAGCCCGTCTCTGGGGTAACCTTCTCGAGGTTCGTTCGCGAGCCACACGGGCTGTGGCGCAGCTTGGTAGCGCACCTGACTGGGGGTCAGGGGGTCGTGGGTTCAAATCCCGCCAGCCCGACGTTTTCTGAGGCGCGGCACTGTTGATCACACGGTGTCGCGCTTTGGTCGTTCTCGGTTTGTGGCCCGTCATCACTCGGTGCACGCCCGTCTCTCAGGAGTGCTGTCGCCGACGCACTTTCGAGATCCGGTGTCAGAGGGCCGTCCTACCGTCAGTCCATGGTGGGGCAACAGACGTACACCGATGAGGAGCTCACAGCCGCGGTGAGCCGGTGCCACTCGTGGCGCGGTGTCCTCCGCGAGCTTGGCCTGAGTGGTACGTCGTCGCGGGCTATCGCCTGCGCTCGGGCACAGGCTGATCATCTCGACCTCGACTACAGCCACTTCCACCGCCAGTTCCGATGGCAGGAGGGCGATCTCCGCAAGGCTCTCGGTGAAGCCCACGGGTGGCCTGAGGCGCTCAGGCTCCTCGGGTTGATGCCGGGTTCACTCGACGTGCTGAAGGGACACGCGCTGCGCCTCGGCATCGACGTCTCGCATCTCGACGGGACCGCTCCATCCCTTCCGAGTGCGACCGAGAGTCGTCCGTGCGCCTCCCATCTCCGGCGTGCCGGTCCACTCCTCGCCGCAGCGTGGTTCATTCTCTGCGGAGACGACGTCTCGTGGCCACTGGAGCCCGCGCGCTATGACCTTGTCGTCGACGGCGACGCGGGCATGCGGCGCATTCAAGTCAAAACGACGACCGTACGTACGCAGGGCGGCTGGAAGGTCTATCTCTCGACCACGGGTAAGCAGCGTCGGACGTACAAGCCGGACGAGATCGACGCATTCTTCGTCATCGACGGCAGTCTCGGCATGTACCTGATTCCGTTCCCGGCAGTAGGCGGGCGTCAAGCCGTCCATCTGAGCGCGTACGAGCAGTACCGACTTCCTCCATTTCCTACGTCAGAACATTCAGCCCAGTGGGAGGGGTTCGAGCAGGCGGCTGAGTGACGTACCTCGTCCTGCGTCCGCCCTCTCTCAGCCCGCGAGCCACGCGAGCAGGTCCGCCGTGAACTCCTCCTCGAAGGCACCGTGGAGACCGTGCGGCGCGCCCGGGTACACCGTGAGCGTGGCGTCGGCGAGCAGCTCCGCCGTCTTGGGAGCGGAGGCGGCGAAGGGGACGATCTGGTCGTCGTCCCCGTGCGCGACGAGGACGGGGATGGTGATCGCGCGGAGCTCGGCCGTGTAGTCGACGGCGGAGAACTGGGCGATGCAGTCGTACGCGGGCGCGAGGCCGGCCTGCATGGACAGCCGCCAGAACTGGTCACGAACGCCCTGGGAGAGGTCGGAACCGTCACGGTTGCCGCCGTAGAACGGCACGGACAGGTCCTGGTAGAACTGCGAGCGGTCGGCGAGGACGCCGGCCCTGATCCCGTCGAACGCCTCGAGCGGGGTGCCCTCGGGGTTCTCGGGCGTCTGGAGCATGAGCGGCGGGACTGCGCCGAGCAGGACCGCCCGGTTGACGCGTTCGGACCCGTGCCGCGCCAGGTAGTGCACCACCTCACCGCCGCCGGTCGAGTGGCCGACGAGGACGGCGTCGCGCAGGTCGAGCGCCTCGAACACCGCCGCGAGGTCGTCGGCGTAGTGGTCCATGTCGTTGCCGTCGTAGGTCTGCGTGGAACGGCCGTGTCCCCGCCGGTCGTGGGCGATGCCCCTGAAGCCGGCATCCGCCACGGCCTTGAGCTGACGGTCCCAGGCATCGGCGTTGAGCGGCCAGCCGTGGCTGAAGACGACGGGAGGACCGTCGCCCCAGTCCTTGTAGAAGATCTCGAGGCCGTCCGGGGTCGTGACGACGGGCATGGCTGTCTCCTTCGTGTCGAGCGGGCGGGTGGCGGTCAGACCGCGTGCCTGCGTGGGCTGTCCTCGCGGTGGCCGGCGTGGGCGAGCGCCCACTCGAGGGCGTGGTCGGCGATCTCCTCCCAGCCGTCCTGGGAGGTCATGAGGTGGGCACGCCCCGGATAGGTCTCGTGCTCGGTCAGGGTCCCGGGAGCGCGGTACTTGCGCGCGTTGGCCCGCTGGACCGACGGCGGCATGATGTGGTCGTCCGAGCCGGAGAGGAAGAGCAGTGGCGGGCGCGCGGCGTTGCGGTAGTCGACCCAGATGTCCTGGTGGCCGGGCCGGAAGTTCGCCAGCACGCCGTTCCACAGCGTGCCGCCGGAGGCGGGGATCGCGTAGCGCTCGTAGGCCCGGCGCGCCTGGGACGAGGTGAACCCGACGTTCGTGAAGGCGTAGCTGAACTGCTCGAAGGTCAGGGGGACCGCCTTCCGCCGGTTGGCGGGCGAGCGGAGCACGGGCAAGGTGGACCGCACCTGGGACAGCGGCGTCGTGCGCACCCCCTCCGTCGGAGCGGAGCTGAGGGCGACGCCGACCGCTCCGCAGCCACGGTCCAGCAGGACCTGGGTGAAGGCGCCACCGGCGGAGTGGCCGATGATGATCGGCGGCGTGGGGAGGTCGCGGACGACGGAGATCAGGTGGCCGACGATCTCAGCCCCGGTGACGGACGCGATGGGGGAGGGGTCGGCGTTGAGCGCCTCCACCTCCACCTCGAAGCCCGGGTAGGGCGGCGCCAGGACCCGGAAGCCCTTGGCCTCATAGTGAGCCCTCCAGTCCTCCCAGCTGCGGGGCGTCACCCAGAAGCCGTGGACGAGGACGACGGTGTCGGGGGTCGGTGGTCTCATAGGAGAACGCTAGGAAGGTGCCCGCGGCCGGGGCATCAGTCAGCTGACTGTCGTCGCACCGCACGACGACCGAGATCGCACCCGCAGCGGGTCTGGACGGCCCCACACACGACGAGGACAATCGCCGCCATGCGCGACCTGGTCGGCCGTACGGCCGAGCTGGACCTCCTGCGCACCGAGGTGGGCGGCGCGGCGCAGAGGGTCGGTGTGTTCCTGCACGGTCCACCGGGCATCGGGAAGACCGCACTCCTCAGGTGTGCGCAGGAGCTCGCGCACGACACCGGCATGACGACGCTCGAGTGCGCGGGCGCGGCCTCGGAGGCACACGTCCCGTACGCCGGTCTGCACCAGCTGCTCCAGCCGCTGCTCGGGGACGTGCCCGACGGCGACCACCGGTTCACGCTCCTGCGCCGCTCGGTCGGCGCTCTGGACGCCGCGGCCGACGCACCGGATCCCGTCGCCGTCGCCCTCGCCACGCTCGGACTGCTTCGCGCCGCCGCTGCGACGAGGCCCCTCCTGCTGGCGGTCGACGACGTCCACTGGCTCGACCCGTCCACCGTGCGCGTGCTCGCGTTCGTCGCCCGCCGCATTCGCGGCGACCCCGTGCTCCTCGTGTGCACGAGCCGGGTGCCGCCGGAGAGCGCCCTCACCGACGTGCTCTTCCGGACGGTCGCGCTGGAGCCGCTCGATGGACCGGGGGCCCTGTCGCTCGTCCGGGCGCATGCGCCCGACCTCCCTCCGGCCCTGCGCGACCGGCTGCTCCGCGAGGCGGAGGGGAACCCGCTGGCGCTCGTCGAGCTCGCCCGCGCCTGGCGACGCATCCCCGGTGGCACGGTCGTCACCGACCCCCTGCCCCTCACTGACCGGCTCGAGACCGTCTTCGCCGACCGGGTGGCTGCGCTCCCCGCCGTCGGGCAGGACCTGCTCCTGCTCGCGTCCCTCACCCAGCGGACTCGGGGCGCATCGGGGACGGGCACGGTCACCGAGCTGATCACCGCGGCGCGCCACCTCGGCCACGCCGCGGCCGCGGCAGCGGACCTGGAGCCCGCAGAAGCCGCCGACCTCCTCGACGTGCGCGTGCCCGGCGTCCACTTCCGCCACCCGCTCATCCGCTCCGCGGTCGCGCGCACGGCGGGGGAGAGCCGGCGCCGGGGCGGTCATGCCGCCCTCGCGCGGTCGGCGACGGACCCGGACCGCGCCGTCTGGCACCGCGCGTGTGCCGCGACGGAGCCCGACGAGGAGGTGGCTGCCGCGCTCGAACGCTGCGCCGACCGGGTGCGCCGCCGCGGCGCCGTCAGGGAGTCCGTCGAGATGCTCGAGCGATCGGCCGCGCTCACCCCAGACCCAGCCACCCGTGGTGGTCGGCTCGTCACCGCGGCCGACCACGCCGCCGACCTCGGGCACGAGGAGGCGGTGGACCGTCTCCTGGCCGAGGCCCACGAGCTGCCACTGACTGAGGTGGACCGCGCGCGGGCCGAGTGGCGTCGCTACCGCCCCCCGGAGGTGATCGGCGACTACACGCGTATGCGTGAGCTCGTCACCGCCCTCGCCCGGCTCCACGCGGCAGGCCGGCAGGACACCGCGCTCGACGCCCTCGCACCGGCTGCTGAGATCGCCTACTGGCGTGGGATCGAGCCGCGGTGCCGTGACCTGTTCTGCGGCGCCGTCGAGGGCCTGGTCGCGGCGCCCGACCCGCGCGTCCTCACCGCCCTCGCGCTGTCGGCCCCCGTCTCGCAGGCGAGGAGGGTGCGGGCGGGGATCGCCGCCCTCGGCGTCCACACCGTCGACGACGCCGAGACGCTCGCTCTCGTCGGACGGGCGGCGGCGGTGGTCGGGGACGCCGAGGCAGCAACGGCCCTTCTCCTCAGATCCGTCGAAGGGCTGCGGCAGCAGGGTCGTCTGGGCATGCTCACGACGGCGAACGCCACGCTCGCATGGACCTGCTGGCACCTCGGGAGGTGGGAGGAGGCGGCCACAGCGGCCCGCGACGCCCGCCAGAGCGGGCTGGAGCGAGGGCGTGCGCGCGTCGCCGCCGAGGTGATGAGCTCGGCACTCGACGCGGTTCGTGCCGACCCCGGCGCCGCGCTGGACCGGTGCACGCGGGTCGACGGCGCCCTCTCCGCCACGCCCTCGGCCACGCTCCGCGAGATGTCGGCATTCGCCCGCACGACGGCGCTGCTCGTCCTCGGTCGGGACCAGGAGGCCTGGGACGTCATCCAGGAGCGCTTCACGAGCACCGACACCAGGCCGCTCGCGGAGTCGGTGACGAGCATCCAGCACGGCACCCTGCCCGTGTACGTGGACGCCGCGGCCCGTGTCGGTGCCGTCGCCGACGCCCGTGCGGTCGTCGCCCGGTTTGCGGGCGGTGGCGCGGACTCACCGCTGCTGACCGCGTCCCTCGTGTACTCCCGCGCGGTCCTGGCCGCGCCGGAGGCTGCCGAGTCACTGCACCGGGCAGCGGTCGACGCGCTGGCCGGCTGGCCGTTCCTCCGTGCCCGCGTGCGGCTCTCCCTCGGGCGCCTGCTGCGCCGCGAGCGGCGGGTGACCGAGTCCCGGCCACACCTGCGGGCTGCGCGAGACAGCTTCGACACCCTGGGGGCACTGGCATGGGCCGCCGCGGCGCGGCGTGAGCTGCGCGCTGCGGGCGAGGCCGACGGCCACGACGCCTCGACCGGCGCACCACTCCTCACGGCGCAGGAGCAGCTCATCGCCGCGCTGGCTGCCCAGGGGCTGACGAACCGGGAGATCGGAGCGCGCCTCTACCTCTCGCCTCGCACGGTCGGGTCGCACCTGTACCACCTGTTCCCCAAGCTCGGGGTGACGTCGCGCGCGCAGCTCGGCCAGGTCATGCCGTCAGTCGACCGGCGGCCGCTCCCGTAGTCACCGGGGGCCGGCAGCACCTGCGCGACCTCGTTCCTCAGCCGGCAACCCCGGTCCGGTACGCCCAGACGGCAGTCTGCAGCCGGTCTCGCGTGCCGAGCTTCGTCATCGCACGCCCGAGGTGCGACTTCACGGTGGACGGCTCGACGTACAGCGCCGCGGCGATCTCGACGTTCGACATCCCCTCCGCGAGCAGCCGGACGATGTCGCGCTCCCGTGGGGTGAGCACGCCGGCGGCCTCGTCGGGGTCCGGGGCCGGGCGGCGGCGGGCGAACTCGGTGATGACCCGGCGGGTGACCGCCTGGTCGATCGTGCCCTCTCCTCGTGCGAGGCGGCGGATCGCGTCGGCGATCTCCTCGGGGTCGGAGTCCTTGAGGACGAAGCCGCCCGCGCCGGCCTCGAGGGCGCCGAAGACGTACTCGTCGAGGTCGAAGGTGGTGATGACGAGGACGGCGGGCAGGTCACCCGTGCGCTCGGCGACGATCTGCCGGGTCGCGGCGAGCCCGTCCCCGCCGGGCATGCGCACGTCCATGCAGACGACGTCGGGACCCGTGCGGCGCACCATCGTCACCGCCTCCGGTCCGCTGGATGCCTCACCGACGATCTCGATGTCCCCGGCGTCCTCCAGCAGCACCCGGAACCCGGCGCGCACCACGAGCTGGTCGTCCACCAGCGCCACCCGGATCATCGCTCTCCCTCAGTCTCGGTGACGGGGACGTGCAGCCGCACGCGCCACCCGCCGTTCTCGGTCGGGCCCGCCTCGAGGACGCCGCCCACCAGCGCCGCGCGCTCGCGCATGACGGCCAGCCCGGTGCCGCCGTGCTGTCCCGTCGGGTGGGCGGCTCCCTGCGCGGCGGGACCGTTGTCGACCTCGAGCACGACACCCGTCGGCTGGTGAACCACCCGCACCCGGACGGGCGCGCCCGGGGCGTGCTGCCTCGCGTTCGTCACCGACTGCTGCGCCACCCGGTAGACCGACACGTCGGCGAGCGGGGGGAGCGGTGACGGCGACCCCTCCTCCTCGAGCCGGACGTCGCCACCGAGCTCCCGCGCGGCCCGGACGAGGTCGCCCAGCGCGCCCACACCGGGAACGGGGCTCAGCGGGTCGCCGTCGTCGTCACGCAGCAGCCCGACCACCTGCCGGAGGTTGTCGAGCGTCTCCCGACCCTGGTCGCGCAGCCACACCGCACCGGCACGCGCCGCCTCAGGGTCGCGGTCGACGAGCCGCTCCACCGCGGCGGCCTGGACGACCATGCCCGAGAGGTGGTGGGCCGCGACGTCGTGCAGCTCGCGGGCGAGGCGCGCCCGCTCCTCGCCGACGGCGGCCTGCACCCGCGCGTCGCGCTCCTGCTCGAGCCGGGTGGCCCGCTCCTCGAGGAGCCACAGGCGCTCCTGGCGCGCGGCCAGGTACAGGCCGAACAGCAGGGACGCGCCCCACAGCAGCACCGGGGACACGGCGTTCTGCAGGAGCACGTCCGTGCCGGCCCCGCGCACCGCGGACACCAGGGTGGCGCCTACCGTCTCGACGACGACGGCGCCACCCACCAGCCGCAGCGCCCGGCCCAGCGGGAGGTGCGTCCCCGCCGTCACGGCGACGACGGCCGCCGTGATCGTCCGCACGGACAGGTCCGGGGCGAGAGCGACGAGGGCGACCTGTGTCGCGACGACCGCCACGACACAGGCGACGAGCGCCACGCGCCGCACCGCCAGCGCCAGGGACTGGACGACGACGAGCACGAGGAGCCACGGAGCGGTGGACGAGGGGGGCGCCGCGTCGGCGGGAACGAGCTCGATCGTCGCGGCGGCGATGAGAACCATGACCACCGCCACGACGGCGGCGAGCGCCGTGTCCCGTGCGAGGGGGCCGTGGAGCCTGAGCCGCGAGAGCCGCGCGTCCCACCACGTCCCGGCGCTCGTGACCGGGGTGGTGTCCATGGTCGCCAAGCCTCCCACGCCCACCGGTCAGTACGTGATGTCGGGGGAGAGCAGCAGCAGCTGGTTCACCGCCATCGACGTCGCGGCGAAGGCGAGGAGCAGCACGCTCGCGGTACCGATCCGGACCCACCCGGTGCGCGCCCGCACCTCGGCGACCACCCGCCACCCCGCGGCGAGCAGACCGAGCACCCCGACCGCGGTGGTCACCTGCACGGCCCGGACGAGGAGCTCCGGCACCGGCTGGAGGTTCATCACGGCGATGAGGACGTACGCCCACCCGGCCAGCGCGACGACGGTGACGACGGCCGCCAAGCGCGTCAGCCGGCGGGGCAGCCGGACGGGAGCCGGTGCGCCCGCGGCCTCCCGCGGTCCGGGCGCTGCCCCGTCGTTGCCGACGGCGGCGGTGCGGCGACGGGCACGGACGCGTCGCATGGCCGCACCGACCGGCCACGCCAGGGCGGTGAGCAGGAGCACCGCCGCGCCACCGGCGAGCGCGGGGATGCTGGCGGAGCGCGCGGCCCCGACCGGGACCATCGACATCGCGGAGTCGTGCCCGATCATCTCGACCTGCCCGGCGTCGTCGGCCCGGACCGTGAGGACACGGTGCCCGCCGACCTGCTGGTAGACCCACGGCTCGATCTCCGTGTACTCCGCCGCCCCCAGCTGCCCCGGCCCCGGGGTGAACCGGACGCGATCGCCGTCCACGACCACCGCGCGGGTGGGCTGGAGGGGACCGGTGGCGGTGAGGAAGGTGGAGTGGAAGCCACGGGTCGACTCGTACGCGCCGGCCAGCGCCTGCGCGTGCTCCTCGCGGACGTCGGCGGGGACGGTGCTCTCGGTGGCGCCGGGGCCGGGGTAGTACCGGTCGGCGAAGGCGTCGAGCAGCTCGTCCCGCAGCAGGTACGCGGCGCCGTCGGTGCCGGTGCTGCTGAGCGAGAGGTACAGGCCGGTGCCGTCGTCGGGCCACAGCTGCAGGTGGGAGTGGAACGCGGTGGTGTCACCGCCGTGGCCCACCACGCGGTGGCCGTGGCGGGACTCGTCGAACCAGCCCAGGCCCATGCGCGGTCCCTGGGCGAGGATGCCGAGCGCGTCGGCGTCCAGCGCCGGCTCCATCATGAGGGCGCGGGTGGCGGGGGAGAGGATCTCCTGGTCGCCCGCGGGGTGGCCCAGGTGCGCGAGCATGAAGCGCGCCATGTCGGTCGCCGTGCCGCTCAGCGCGCCCGCCGGGGGCTGACCGACGACCTCGAAGGGCAGCGGGTCCTCCTCGGCCGTCGGGTAGCCGAGCGCGACGTCCGCGGCGAGGTGGTCCGGCAGCGGCTGCGCGAAGGACGACGACGTCATGCCCGCGGGCTCCAGCACGTGCGCGGCAACGTACTCCTCGAAGGGCATGCCGCTCACCGCCTCGACGACGTACCCGGCGAGGGCGTTGCCGTAGTTCGAGTACGCCGGGGTGGTGCCCGGCTCGAAGACCTGCTCCGGCGGGTCGGTGACGAGAGAGTCGCGGAGGTCCGGTGTCGTGTCCGTACCGATGAGGCCGGTGATGCGCTCCTCGAAGCCGGGCGTGTGGGTGAGCAGGTGCCGCAGCGTGACGGGGTGCTGCAGGCCGAGGTCCAGGCCGGTGTACTGCTCGACGTCGGTGTCCAGGTCCACCTCGCCGCTCTCGACGAGCTGCATGACCGCCGTCGCCGTGAAGAGCTTGGAGACCGAGCCGACCCGGAAGAGCGTGCGGTCCGGGTCGACGGGCATCCCGGCGTCGACGTCCGCCTCTCCGAACCCGCGGGAGGTGACGATCTCGCCGTCGTGCACGACGGCGACGGTCGCGCCGGCGATGTTGCCCTCCTCGAGGGCGGCAGGGAGCGTCTGGTCGAGCCAGGCGTCGACGTCGGAGCGCTCGAGCGGGGCGGCGGACGCCCCCGGCTGCTCGGGAGACGGGGGCGTGGCCTCGGGGGCGGTGCCGCACGCCGCGAGGGTGGCGGCGACGCCCGCGAGCGCGAGTGCGATCCGCTGGGCGGTGCCGTGACGGGTCTGCGTGGGCATGGTGTCCTCCTACTGCCGCGAGCGCCCCGGCGGCTCCGGGGCGTCAGGCTCGCGACTTGTTCCCAGGCTGGCCGGTGGCGCTGCGCGGACGCTTCGGCCGCAGTGGGGCACGCGGTGCCGACCTTTGGGGGAAGGGCGCCTCCTCCTCAGGGCCGCTCGAGGTGAGCGGCGCCCGCGGCGACAGTCCGGCCGCTGAGCTCACACGCGGCTCACAGGATCGTCAAAGCACCGGCGAAGCCGGCGGTGGCGGAATGGGAGCTGTCCAGTTCCCAGCGCACCCAGGAGCCCCCGTGCCGAACCTGCTGCTCGTCCTCGCCGACGTCGTCGCCGTCGTCCTGCTGACCTTCGCCCTCTACCTGCCCCGGCACCGTCGACGTGACCTCGCCGTCGCCTACCTCGGCGTCAACGTCGGCGTCCTCGCCGTCGCCGCGGCCCTGTCCTCGAGCACGGTCGGAGCCGGCCTCGGCCTCGGACTGTTCGGCGTGCTGTCGATCATCCGCCTGCGCTCGAGCGAGCTGTCCCAGCGCGAGGTCGCCTACTACTTCTCCGCCCTCGCCCTCGGGCTGCTCGGCGGGCTCACCGTCACCACTCCCGCCGTCAGCATCGCCTTCATGGGCCTCGTCGTCGCGGTCATGTACGTCGGCGACCACCCGCGTCTGCTGCCGCGCCTCCGCTCCCAGACGGTGCTGCTCGACCGCGCGATCAACCGCGAGGACGAGCTCGCCGCCCACCTCGCCGACCTTGTCGGCGGGCGGGTGCACTCGGCCAGCGTCCAGCGCCTCGACCTCGTCAACGACACCACCCTCGTCGACGTCCGGTACAGCGTCCCCTCGTCTCGACGGCGCAGGTCTGTCGACGACGACCTCGCGGCACCGGCCCGTGAGTCGCACGCGTCGACCGCCCTCGCCTCGCGTCCTGCTGCGAGCCTTCGCACGGCAGCCCTCGCCGCCACGGCACCGGTGACCCGATGAGCACCATCGACCTCGCGCTGCCGCTCGACCGGCTCACCGCCGTCGGCCTCGACGACCTCAACTCGCGGGCAGCCCGCCTCACCCGGGTGGATCGCAAGTACCTCCTGCCCCTCGACGACGTTGCCACCCTGCTGGCAGACCTCCCAGTCGCCGTCGCCGCGCTCGAGATCGACGGGCGGCGCACCTTCGGGTACGAGTCGGAGTACCTCGACACCCCGGAACTAAACTCCTTCGCGCTCACCGCCCGCCGCAGGCGCAGGCGGTACAAGGTCCGCACGCGCACCTACCTCGACACCGGTGAGAGCTGGCTGGAGGTCAAGACCCGCGGTCCCCGCGGCACGAGCGTCAAGGTCCGTCGCCAGCGCGGGAGCGGAGCAGCGTCCCGGCTCACCAGTGCCGAGCGCTACTTCGTCGCCGACACACTGCGCGACGCGGGCGTCGACCCGGCACCGGTCCCGTCCCTCGCGCCCGTGCTCCTGACCCGCTACCGCCGGGCCACGCTCCACCTCCCCGACGACGACGCCCGCGCCACCATCGACACGAATCTGGCGTGGACAGACGCGGACGGTCACCACCGCGACGCCCCCGACATCGCCGTCGTCGAGACGAAGACGGCGTCCACCGCGTCCGCGGTCGACCGGCTCCTGTGGGCACACGGGCACCGTCCGACGGCGGTCTCCAAGTTCGCCACGGGCCTCGCCCTGCTCCACCCCGACCTCCCCGCCAACCGGTGGCACCGGACGGTCCGCCGTCTCGACGACGCCCACCGCCCCCACTGACCCGAGAGAGACACCACCATGCGCACCATCACCCGACCGCTCGCCTCCCTGCTCCTCCTCGGCGGCCTCGTTCTTGCCGGCTGCTCCTCGTCCGGCGCCGGCTCCGCCACGGACGCCACCGAACAGGTCGTCACCTCAGACGCCACCGGGACCACGACGACCGCGAGCACCGCCGCCCCCGTCTCCGTCGAGGAGGCGCTCGCGGCCAACATCCCGGCTCACGAGACCGAGAGCGAGTGGGACACGGCCACCGAGGTCACCATCGGCCTCGCCGACGGCGCGTCCACCGTCTCCGGTGACGGCGCCACCGTCGACGGGGACACCGTGACCATCACCCAGCCCGGCACCTACCGCTTCACTGGCACACTTTCCGACGGGCAGGTGGTCGTCAGCTCCACCGCCGACGGCGTGGTCCGCCTCGTCCTCGACGGCGCCGACATCACGAGCTCGACGTCCGCAACGATCGCCGTCGAGGACGCCGAGCAGGCCGTCGTCGTCCTCGCCGAGGGCTCGGTCAACTCCCTCGCCGACACCGCCCGCACCGTCGCGGAAGACGCCGATGAACCCGACGGCGCCCTCTTCTCCCGCGTCGACCTCACGATCACCGGCGCCGGCTCCCTGGCCGTCACCGGCAGCACGAACGACGGCATCGCCGCCAACGACGGCCTCGTCATCGACTCCGGCACCCTCACCGTGGACGCCGTGGACGACGGGATCCGCGGGAAGGACTACCTCGTCGTCTCGGGCGGTGACGTCACCGTCACCAGCGGGGGCGACGGGCTGAAGTCCGACGACGAGGAGGACACCACGGCCGGGTACGTCGCCGTCCTCGACGGCACCGTCTCCGTCGACGCCGGTGCGGACGGCCTGGACGCAGCCTCCGACGTCATCGTCGGTGGCGGCACGCTCGACGTCACCACGGGCGGTGGCACCGGCCAGACGCTGGCGGACGACGCGTCCGCGAAGGGGCTGAAGGCGAACGTCACCGTCGTCGTCGGGGGCGGCAGCACCACCGTGGACGCCGCCGACGACGCTCTCCACTCCGACGCCGCCGTCACCGTCACCGGAGGCGCGCTCACGCTCGCGAGCGGTGACGACGGCGTCCACGCCGAGCAGTCGCTCGCGGTCACGGACGGCACGCTCGCAATTACCGGGTCCTACGAGGGCCTGGAGGCCTCGACCATCACGATCTCGGGCGGCGACGTCTCCCTCGTCGCCTCCGACGACGGCATCAACGCGGCCGGGGGCGACGCGGAGGCCGACGGCATGCCCGCGGGCCCGGGCGAGGAGGCGGCGGGGGAGTACTCCGTCACCGTGACTGGCGGAACCGTCGCCATCGACGCCGGCGGGGACGGCCTCGACTCCAACGGCACGGTCGACATGAGCGGCGGGACGGTCGTCGTCTCCGGCCCCACCATGAACGGCAACGGCGCGCTCGACGTCCAGGGCACCTTCACCATCGACGGCGGCGTGCTGTTCGCGGCCGGCAGCTCCGGCATGGCGACGGCCCCCGGCACGGACTCGCCGCAGGCTTCGATCCTCGCGACCTTCGACACCCAGCCCGCGGGGACGGTGGTCGCGGTCGCGACGGCCGACGGCGAGGTGGTGGCTTCCTTCGAGTCGGCCAAGGCGTTCTCCTCGGTCGTCCTGTCCAGCGGTGAGATCGTCGCGGGTGAGACCTACGAGATCTCCGTCGGTGGCACCGTGGCCGGCACCGCCACCGCCGGGCTGTACGACGACGGCGACCTCACCGGGGCGAGCACCGTGGCCACCGTGACAGGTGGCGAGTACGCCGCGGGTGGCATGGGGAGCGCACCCGGCGCCGGTGGACCAGCGGGCGCGCCGGGCGCCGGTGGCGAGTTCGGCGGTGACGTCGGCGAGCGGCCCGAGCCCCCGGCCGGTGGATTCGGGGCGCCCGGGACCTTGCCGGGTCGTGGAGACGGCGCGACGGAGACGACTGAGGACGACGCCGAGACGCCGACGACAACCTGAACACGTGTCCCGCTGCCCCGGCCCTGCACGTCAGGTCCGGGGCAGCAGCGCACCACACGGCGCACGCGGTGCCTCACAGGAACACCACAGCCAGTCCTCAGGTGGGACCAACGGTCCCGCGCGATGATGGCGCCATGACCACCTCCGCAGCCTCCGCGGGGCGCGACGCGTTCACCCGCGCGGACGGCTCCCCGATCCGAGCGCTCGTCGTCGACGACGAACCCGCGCTGGGCGATCTGCTCGCCACCGTGCTGCGTTACGAGGGCTGGCACGTCGACACCGCGGCGACCGGCCACGCTGCCGTCCGCCTCGCCAAGCGCGAGACACCCGACGTCGTCGTCCTCGACGTCATGCTCCCGGACCTGTCCGGGCTCGAGGTCCTGCGCCGCATCCGTGCGTTCCACCCGAGGGTGCCCGTCCTCTTCCTCACCGCGAAGGACGCCGTCGAGGACAGGGTTGCCGGGCTCACGGCCGGCGGTGACGACTACGTGACCAAGCCCTTCAGTCTCGAGGAGGTCGTCGCTCGGCTGCGGGCGCTGCTGCGGCGCGCCGGTGCCACCGCGGCGAGCGAGGACAACGTCATCGTCGTCGGGGACCTGCGGATGGACGAGGACAGCCACGAGGTGTCGCGCGGCGGCGAGCCGGTCGCGCTCACGGCCACGGAGTTCGACCTGCTGCGCTACCTCATGCGCAACCCGCGGCGCGTGCTGTCCAAGGCGCAGATCCTCGACCGCGTCTGGCAGTACGACTTCGGCGGCCGCGCGAACATCGTCGAGCTCTACGTCTCCTACCTGCGGCGCAAGATCGACGCCGGACGAGACCCGATGATCCACACGGTGCGCGGCGTCGGCTACCTCCTCAAGCCCGCGGCCGACGTGCCCGGCGCGGGTGCCGTCGAGTGAGCCGCTGCACGCTGCGCCGTCGGTTGATCGCGGTGCTCGTCGGACTGGTCGCCGCCGTGGCCCTTGCGACGGGCGTCCTGTCCACCCTCGCCCTTCGCGGCTCGCTCATGGACCAGCTCGACGAGCGGGCGCTGGCCTCCAGCCAGCGTGCCGTCGGCGCCCAGCACGAGGGCCCTGCGGGGACCCCACCGCCCACCCCGCCCGACCCGGCCTCGGCCCCGCCTGGCCTGGAGGTCCCCGGGCAGCCGACCGGGACCGTCAACGTCTCCGTCGGCGAGGACGGGACCCGGTCGGGCTACATCGACGACGACGGGGCGTTGCGTCCACTCACAGACGACCAGGAGGAGGCGCTGCTCGCCGTCACCGCGGAGGAGGGGCCCACGACGGTCGAGCTGGACGGTCTCGGCTCGTACCGGGTCGTCGCCGTCAGTGCCCCCGACGGGACTGTCGTCACCGGCGTGTCCACCGACGAGGTCGATGCCACGGTTCGTGACTACGTCGGCGCAGAGGCCGGCATCGCGCTGGCCGGTATCGTCCTCGCGGCACTGGCGGGCGGGCTGCTCGTGCGCCGCCAGCTGCGGCCGCTCGACGACGTCGCCGCAACCGCCACGCGGGTGGCCGGACTGCCGTTGCACGAGGGCCAGGTCGCGCTGGGCGAGCGGGTCCCTGCCCAGTACACCGACCCGGCCACCGAGGTGGGCCAGGTGGGTGCAGCCCTCAACCAGCTCCTCGGACACGTCGAGAGGGCGCTGCAGGCGCGGCACGAGAGTGAGACGCACGTGCGCCAGTTCGTCGCCGACGCCAGCCACGAGCTGCGCACACCGCTCGCCTCGATCCGCGGGTACGCCGAGCTGCTCCGGCGCCTACCCGGCGGACTGCCGGACGAGGCGAGGCAGGCGCTGGCCAGGGTCGAGTCCGAGTCGCAGCGGATGACGGCGCTCGTCGAGGACCTCCTGCTGCTGGCCCGGCTCGACGCCGGCCGCCCGCTCGAGCGGGTCGAGGTCGACCTCGCCCTGCTCGCCGTCGACGCGGTCGCCGACGCGCACGTCGCCGCGCCGGACCACACCTGGGAGCTCGACCTCCCCGACCCCGAGACCGACCACCCGGTGACCGTGGTCGGGGACGAGGACCGGTTGCGGCAGGTGTTCGCGAACCTGCTCGCGAATGCGCGGGTGCACACCCCGCACGGGACGACGGTGACGACGACGGTCCGACGCGAGGGCGCCGTCGTCGTGCTCCGCGTGCTCGACGACGGGCCCGGCATCCCCGACGACCTCGTCCCGCGCCTGTTCCGCCGCTTCGCGCGTGGTGACGCCGCCCGCAGCCCTGGCAGCGGCTCGAGCGGGCTTGGCCTCTCGATCGTCGACGCCGTCGTCCGCGCGCACGACGGCCGGATCGACGTCGACGGAGATGCGGGCGCCACGGCCTTCACGGTCACCCTCCCGGCAGCGGGCTGAACCGCACTCGCGCGGTGGCGTCAGACCGTGCTCGCGGGTGGGGCGGCGTGCCAGGACGGTGGTCAGGCCTCGCGCCCGTCCTGCGAGGTGTCGGTCCCCGGCGGTCCGGGGAGCGGGGAGCTCGCGGCCACACCCTTCTCGGCGGCCGCCGTCCGCACCGCGTCGATGACCAGCTCCACGGAGCGTCGCAGCGGTGAGGTCGTGCGGTAGGCGATCGACACGGTGCGCATGACCGGCTCGTCCAGGGCCACGATGTCGACGCCGGCAGGCAACCAGGTGAGGCCGAGGTCGGACACGAGCGTCACCCCGAGACCGCCGGCGACCATCGCCAGGGCCGTGGACTGCTCCTCGACCTTGTGGCTGACCCGCGGAGCGAAGCCGTGGCGCTGGCACGCGATGCGCACGGCCCGGCCGAAGTGTGACCGCGGGCCGGGCAGGATCCACGGCGACTCCGCGAGCGCGGTGAGCGACGTCGTCCCCTCCGGCACCGTGCCGGAGGGCGCGGCGACGTGGAGGCGTTCGACGGCGATGACGACCCGGGCCAGGTCCGCGTCCCACGGCATGGTGTGGTCGGAGTAGTCGATGACGAAGGAGAGGTCGAGGGCGCCGTCGCGCACCGCCTCGGCGGTCTCCTCCGGGGCGAGCTCGACGGTCCGGACCTCGATCCCGGGGTGGTCGACGGCGAGTGCCGACAGCGCGGTCGGGAGCAGACCGGAGGCCACCGAGGCCCACACCCCGGCGTCGAGCCGCGCCGTGACGCCTTCCTGCGCCCGCTCGAGGGCCGCGGTCGCCCGCTCGACGGAGCCGAGGATGTCCTCGGCGTGCTCGGAGAGAAGAAGACCCAGCTCGGTGAGCTGGACACGGCGCCCGTGCCGCTCGACGAGCTTGACCCCGACCTCCCGCTCGAGCTGGGCGAGCTGCTGGGAGACACCGGAGGGGCTGTAGTGGAGGGCGGTGGCCGCAGCCGTCACCGTGCCGCGGCGATGAAGCTCCCGCAGCATGCGGAGTCGGCGCAACGACAGCTCCATCCGGTCAGCCTAGGTGGCCGGGGCCGTGCACACCGCGGATCTGGCCGGAGACGCCGGACCGCCCGGGACGCTCGGCGTCCCGACGCCCCGACGACCGTGCAGGATCGGTGCGCCTCGACGTGCAGGAACTGTCGATGGACGCCGCCCTGAGAGAGCCCGCACGCTGAGGTCACGGAGCGACGAGGGTGGAGGTGGTCTGGATGACGATGACCGAGGGTGGGCTGCGGCAGGCCGAGCGGACACCGGCCCTGCAGACGGCGGCCGCCGCGCGGCGGCCTCCCGTCCGGGAGCCGGAGCACGTGCTCGGCTGGACCGACCCGGTCACCGGTGCCCGGGGGTTCCTCGTCGTCGACACCCTCGTCGGCGGCCTGGCGACGGGCGGCACCCGGATGCGGGCCGGGTGCACCGTCACCGAGGTGGCGGACCTTGCGCGCGGGATGTCGACGAAGACGGCGGTGTTCGGTCTGCCCGTCGGCGGCGCGAAGGGCGGCATCGACTTCGACCCCAAGGACCCACGGGCGATCGGCGTGCTGGAACGGTTCTGCGGCGCGATGCGGCCGTGGCTCGACCGGCACTGGGTCACGGCCGAGGACCTCGGCGTGCCCCAGCACGTGATCGACGAGGTGTTCCGCCGGCTCGGGATCGGCCAGTCGTTCCACGCGGCCATCGAGCGGTCACCCCGCCCGGACCGGACGTTGCGCCGGGTGCAGGCCGGACTCGCGGCGCGGACGGAGGACGGGCTGCTCGTCGCCGACGTCATCGGCGGCTACGGGGTCGCCCAGGCGTGCCTCGGTGTCGTCTCCGCGCTCGGGAGGCACCCCGCGCGGACGACGGTCGCCATCCAGGGCATCGGCACCATGGGGGGCGGGGCGGCGTGGTACCTCCACCAGGCCGGGGTGCGCGTCGTCGCGGTCGCGGACGCCGCCGGGACCCTCTACTGCCGCACGGGCCTGGACATCCCGTCCCTGCTCGAGCTCCGTGACGAGTACGGGGAGATCGACCGGAGCCGGGTGCCCGACGACGTCGAGAGGCTGCCGCGCGACTACGTGCTCGAGCTCGCGGTCGACATCCTCGTGCCCGCCGCCATCTCCTACGCCGTCCGCACCGACAACGTCGCCGGCATCCGGGCCAGGGTCCTCGTCGAGGCCGCGAACTCGGCGACGACGCCGGAGGCCGAGGCGGCCCTCACGGCGCGCGGTGTCCCGGTCGTGCCGGACGTCGTGGCGAACGCGGGCGCCGCGGCGTGGGCGTGGTGGCTGCTCCAGGGTCAGGTGGGCACCGACCCGGCGCAGTCCTTCGACCGCCTGCGCGAGGAGATGCGCCCCAAGGTGGCGGTGCTGGTCGCCGCTTGGCGCGACGACCGGGTCCCGCCCCGGCAGGCGGCCCAGGAGCTCGCCGATGCCAACCGACGGTCACTGGCCCGCACGGCGGTCACCATCCCCTGACGGGGACCGGCGGCCCGTCAGTCCGTCGGCTCGGAGCGCTTGGCGACCAGCCGCTCGACGGCGTCGTCCAGGTGGGCGAGCAGCAGGCCCTCGGCGCGGGCGGGGGGCTCGCTCCGGATCGCCTCGCGCAGCTCCTCGTGCTCCCGCACCTGCGCGCCGAGGTCGGGGTAGGTGGTCTCGAGCTCACCGAGGCACATCCGGGTCTCGACGAGCAGCGTGCGCATCGCCCGGATGAGTCGCGGGCTCCCGGAGGACTCGACGAGCACCTCGTGGAACTCCTGGTCCGCGTCGCTGACCGCGGTGGCGTCCCCTCGTGAGGCGGCGTCGCTCATGACCCCGACGCTCCCCTCCAGCGCGCGGTAGGTCTCCTCCCGGCGCTCCTCGAGGACGATCTCCAGCGCGCCGCGCTCGATGACCGAGCGGGTGCGGTAGACGTCGGCGACGTCCTCGAGGGTGAGCTCGCAGACGAAGACGCCGCGGTTGACGACGGCGTAGAGGATCCCCTCGGACACGAGACGTTGCATGGCCTCCCGCAGTGGCCCGCGGGAGACCTCGAAACGCTCGGCGAGGTCGGCCTCGCCGAGCTGGGTGCCCGGCGGGAGCTGGCCCGTCATCACCGCGGTACGCAGCTGCTCGGCGAGGTACTCGACGGTCGACTGCCGCCGGGGCGGGCGCAGATCACTGAGGGGCATGGTCCTGCCTTCGCGTGAAGAGTGTTCCGAGGTCCGGGCGCGACGGCGTCGCTCCCGCCAGCCGAAGACCCTGCCATATCGTCACCTGGTTGGCCGTGAGCACCGGCTTGCCCAGCTGCGCCTCCAGCTCCGGGAGGACGGACAGCGTCCGCATCGCGGTGTCCGGGACGAGCAGTGCCGCGGCGTCGGGATGGTCGTGAGCGGTGGCCAGGTCGCGGACCTCGGCCGGCCGGAGCAGCCCGACCTCCGCCGCCGAGAGGATCCCGGCGCTGCCTGTCGCCACGACCTCGACCCCCGCGGATGCGAGGTACTCGACGAAGCACGCGGCGACGTCGTCGGGATAGCTGGCGGCGACGGCGACGCGGGTGACGCCCAGGGCGGCGAGGGCCGCGACGAAGGCGATGCTCGTGCTCGACGTCGGCACCCCGGTGACCCGGGCGAGCTCGGTGACCTGCTGCCGAGCGCCGTCGTGCCCGAAGACGAAGCTGCCCGAGGTGCAGGCCCACATGACCGACTGCGGGCGGTGCGCGGCGAGTGCGGCCGCCCCGCCGGCGAGCCGCTGCGGGGCGCCGAGGTCGAGGAGCTCGGGGACGGCGTGCAGGTCGGTGCCGTAGACGTGCGCCACAGGCAGCCGGACACCGAGCGGTCCGGCTGCCGCGGCGTACTCGTCCTCGGCCGCGTGGCCGGGGTAGATGATGCCGACCGTCGTCGGCGGCCTCATAGCGCGGGCTCCTCGTCCTGCGACGCGAGGGAGCGCGGCTCGTTCGTGCCCTCGTCGAACACGCCCCGCAGCCACCGCCCCGGCCCGACCATCGGCAGACCCAGACGACCGAGGCAGGCCCACACGGTGAGCTGGTTGGCGGTGAGCACCGGTTTGCCGAGCCGCTTCTCGAGCGGGTCGATGATGTCGTAGGTCGGCAGGTTCGTGCACGAGACGAAGACCGCCTCCGAGCGCGGGTCGTCGGCCGCGAGGATGAGCTCGGCCACCGTGCGGTAGTTGACCCTCCAGATCCCACCGCCGAGGCCGAGGTAGTGCGAGCGCAGGACCTTCACGCCGAGCTCGCCGAGGAAGTCGACCAGCCGCTCGGTGAGCGGGGCGTCGTAGGGGGTGATCACCGACATCCGGGACAGGCCGAGCTCGCGGACGGCCTCGGCGAGGGCGCCGGACGTCGTCACCGCCGCGGGCGCGCCGGCCTCGAGGATCGCGGCCCGCAGCTCGGCCTCGTACGGGAGGCCGTGGACGAAGCTGCCGGAGGCGCACAGGTAGGCGACGACCTCGGGGTCCACGCCGAGGACCCCACGCGTCGCCGCCTGGAGGTGGCGGCGCTCGGAGACGAGCTCGGCCATCTCCAGGCTCACCGGGACCGGCTCGTAGGGCGTGCGGGCGAGGTGGAAGCTGACGTCGAGGGGCGCCCAGCGCCACAGCTCGCGCTCCAGCGCGAGGTCGAAGGGGGCGATGATCCCGATGCCGCGCTGGGCGAGAGGTCCCTCGAGCTCGACGCCGGTCAGCTCCACGGGCACCTCCCCAACCGGCCGGATTGCCAGATTGTTGACAATCTAGGGACCACGCTCGTACGTTGTCAACGTGCCAGCGCAGCCCGTCGTCGTCGTGCTCCACGACGGACGCCTGCCGCCCGCCACGGCCATGGAACCGGTCACCGCTCACGCCGAGCTGCGGCCGACGGAGGAGGCCGGACTCGCCGACGCGCTGCGCGGCGCCGACGTGCTGTTCGCCTACGACTTCCTCTCCACCGCCGTGCCCGCGGCCTGGCACGCCGCCGGCTCGCTGCAGTGGATCCACGTCGCCGCCGCCGGCGTCGACACGGTGATGTCCCCGGAGGTCCGGGAGAGCGACGTCGTCGTCACAAACTCCCGCGGCATCTTCGAGGGACCCATCGCCGAGTACGTCCTCGCCCAGGTCCTCGCCCTCGCCAAGGACCTGCCCGGGTCGCTCCGGCTCCAGCGGGAGCACCGCTGGGAGCACCGGGAGTCCGAGCGGGTGGCCGGTACCCGGGCGCTCGTCGTCGGGACGGGCCCGATCGGGCGGGCGATCGCGCGCCTCCTCCGCGCCGCGGGCATGGAGGTGCACGGCGGAGGGCGCCACCTCCGCCTCGACGACCCGGACTTCACCACGGTCACCGACGCCGCCGGCCTCACCGCGGAGCTGGGCCGCGCGGACTGGGTGGTGGCCGCCGCGCCGCTCACCGAGGCCACCCGGGGGATGTTCGACGCCGCCGCGTTCGCGGCGATGGCGCCGCACGCCCGCTTCGTCAACGTCGGCCGGGGCGAGCTCGTCCGGACCGCGGACCTCGTCACGGCGCTGCGGGACGGGACTATCGCCGGGGCGGCGCTCGACGTCGTCGACCCCGAGCCGCTCCCGGCCGGCCACGCCCTGTGGGACCTGCCCAACGTCGTCCTCACCCCGCACAGCTCCGGGGACGTCCACGGGTGGCGCAGCGCCCTCACCGAGCTGTTCGCCGACAACGTCCTGCGGTGGGTCGAGGGCCGGCCGCTGCGCAACGTCGTCGACAAGTCCCTGGGATACGTGCCGAGCACCGGGAGCCGACCATGAACCCCGTCGAGATGACCGCCGTCGAACTCGTCGCCGCCTACGCCAGCGGCGCACTCTCCCCGGTGGAGGCGACGACTGCCGTGCTCGACCGGATCGAGGAGGAGGACGGGACGCTCGGCGCGTTCTGCCTCGTCGACAGGGACGGCGCGCTGGCGCAGGCCACCGCCTCGGAGGAGCGCTGGCGCGGGGGCTACCCCGCCGGCCTGCTCGACGGCGTGCCGGTGTCGATCAAGGACATCTTCCTCACCGAGGGCTGGCCGACGCTCCGCGGTTCCCGGTCGGTCGACCCGCACCAGCCGTGGGACGTCGACTCGCCCGTCGCGGCGCGTCTGCGCGCCGACGGCATGGTCTTCGTCGGCAAGACGACGACGCCGGAGATCGCCTGGAAGGCCGTGACGGACAGCCCCCTGACCGGGATCACCCGCAACCCCGCGGACCCGACGCTCACCGCCGGCGGGTCCTCCGGGGGAGCGGCGGCGGCGGTCGCGGCCGGCATGGGGCCGTGCGCCGTCGGCACCGACGGCGGTGGCAGCATCCGCATCCCCGCCTCCTTCTGCGGCATCGTCGGCTTCAAGCCGACCCACGGCCGCGTGCCGATGTTCCCGGCCAGCCCCTTCGGCCCGCTCGCGCACGCGGGGCCGATGACCCGCACGGTCGAGGACGCGGCCCTCCTCATGGACATCCTCTCGCTGCCCGACCCCCGCGACCCCACCCAGCTGGCCCCGCCGTCGCTCACCTTCAGGGGCGAGTTCAACCGGGAGGTCACCGGGATGCACGTCGCCTACTCCCGGGACCTCGGCTACGTCGACGTCGACCCCGAGGTCGCCGCCGTCGTCGACGACGCCGTCGCGAAGGTCGCTGCCGCCGGGCTCGAGGTCACGGCGGCCGACCCGGGGTTCACCGACCCGCTCGAGGCGTTCGAGGTGCTGTGGGCGAGCGGCGCCGCGACACTCCTGCGGACGATGCCCGGCGCCCGGGAGACCGTGGACCCGGGCCTCGGGGAGGTGTGGGACCGGGGCGAGCGGCTCAGCGCGGTGGACTACCTCGAGGCGCGGGCGGTCGCGGCGCAGGTCGGCATCCGCATGGGCACGTTCCACGAGCGGCACAACGTCCTGCTCACCCCGACGGTGCCGATCGTCGCGTTCGAGGCGGGGCACGACGTGCCGCCGGGCAGCGGGCTGCGGAGCTGGGCGCAGTGGACGCCGTTCACCTACCCCTTCAACCTCACCCAGCAGCCGGCGATCAGCATCCCGGTGGGGTGGACCGCCGCGGGGCTGCCGGTGGGGCTGCAGGTCGTCGGGCCGCGCCACTCCGACGACCTCGTGCTCGCCGTCGCCCGCTTCGTCGAGTGGGCGCTCGGCTGAGCGGTCACGCGCGGGCGAAGGACAGCCGCTCGCCGGCGAAGCCGTGTCGCCACAGGTCGGTGCAGGCCTCGGCCATCTGGGCGAGCCCGTCCTCGATCGCCCCGAAGACGCTGCCGGGAACCCAGCCGACGTCCCCGTTGAGGAGGAGGTTGTTGCGTCCGTAGAAGATCGCGAGGTCGGTGGCGCCCTGCTCGGCGTGGGCGACCGAGCCCGGCTCGTACCCGTAGGCCGGGTTGCCGATCTCCCAGGGCTCGAAGTCGAAGAGGCACACGTCCCCGGGGATCGGGGTGACCGTCGGGTTCTCGCGGTGGGGGGCGGCGGTGATGCGGGGGAGGAGCGTGTAGACCTCGTTGCGCGCGTACTTCGCGTGGAAGGCGTCCCCGGAGAGCGGCAGCGCCCGCCACACCGCCTCGCTCGTCAGCGGCGCCTCCTCGTCGAGCAGCCGGGCGCGGCAGGAGACGCCGCGCGACTCGAGGGTGATGGAGACGTAGCGGGCCATGGCCGTCACACCGCGGTGAGGACGTCGGACCAGATCGCCAGCCCCTCGTCGATCTCCTCCTCGGTGACGACGAGCGGGGGGATCATCCGCACGACGTTCATGTGGGCGCCGCAGGTGAGCATGAGCAGGCCGCGCCGTGCGGCCTCCTGCTGGGCGGCCTGGGCGCGGGCGGTGTCCGGCTCACCGTCCTGACCGGTGAACTCGCTGCCGACCATGAGCCCCAGCCCCCGCACGTCCCCGACGGCGTCGGTGGCGAGGCGCCGTGCACCGTCGAGGAGCTGCCGCCCGCGATCGGCGGCGTTCGCCACCAGCCCCTCCTCCTCGATGACGTCGAGGGTGGCGAGCGCCGCCGCGCAGGCCACGGCGTTGCCGCCGTACGTGCCTCCCTGCGAGCCTGGCCAGGCGCGGCTCATCAGCTCGTGGGAGGCCGCGATCCCGGACAGCGGGAACCCGGAGGCGATCCCCTTGGCGATCGTCACGACGTCGGGCTCGACGCCGAAGTGCTGGTGGCCGAACCACCGGCCGGTGCGCCCGAACCCGGTCTGGATCTCGTCCATGACGAGGAGGATCCCGTAGCGGTCGGCGCGCTCGCGCAGGCCGGCGAAGAACTCCGCGGTCCCGGGGATGTACCCGCCCTCGCCGAGGACGGGCTCGACAATGAACGCCGCCGTCTCCTGGGGCGACGTCATCGTGGCGAAGAGGTAGTCGAGCTCGCGCAGCGCGAAGGCGGTGGCCTCGTCCTCCGTGCAGCCGTACCGGTAGGCGGTGGGGAACGGGGCGACGTGGACGCCGGCCATGAGGGGGCTGAACCCGGCGGAGAAACGCGTCCCCGACGTCGTCATCGACGCGGCCGCGACCGTCCGTCCGTGGAAGCCACCGTGGAAGACGACGACGTTCGGCCGTCCCGTCGCCTGGCGCACCAGCCGCAGCGCGGCCTCGACCGCCTCGCTGCCGGAGTTCGCGAAGAAGACGGAGTCCAGGGCCGGGGGCAGGACGCCGGCGAGGCGTTCGGTCAGCTCGAGGAGCGGGCGGTGCATGACGGTCGTGTACTGGCCGTGGATGAGCGAGGCCACCTGCTCCTGCGCCGCCGCGACGACGCGAGGGTGGCAGTGGCCGGTGCTCACGACGCCGATGCCCGCGGTGAAGTCGAGGTAGCGACGCCCGTCGGTACCGTGGACGTAGCTGCCCCGGGCGTGGTCGACGACGACCGGGGTGGCCTGCAGGAGACGGGGGGACAACGTCGTCATCGCAACCTCCGGGAGATGGGTTGTTGGATTGTCGACAATACTTCTACGATGTCACGGACGGCAAGGGAGGCGCACATGAGCCAGGAGACGGACGCGATCGCGACCGTGCCGACGGACCTCTTCATCGGTGGTCGGTGGACGCAGGCGCGGCGGACCATGCCTGTGGAGGACCCGTCGACGGGCGAGGTGCTCTGCGAGGTGGCGGACGCCGACCCGCAGGAGGCGATGGCCGCGCTCGACGCAGCGGCCGCGGCTCAGGCGTCGTGGGCCGCGACGGCGCCACGGGAGCGCAGCGAGATCCTCACCCGGGCCTACGACCTCATCCTCGAGCAGCGGGAGCGCCTCGCGCTCGTCATGACGCTGGAGATGGGCAAGCCACTGGCCGAGGCGCGCGGCGAGGTCGCCTACGCGGCGGAGTTCTTCCGCTGGTTCGCCGAGGAGGCGGTCCGGATCGACGGCGGGTACATGCCGGCGCCGGCCGGCGGTGCGCGCTTCCTCGTCATGCGCCAGCCCGTGGGGCCGAGCGTCCTCATCACGCCGTGGAACTTCCCGATGGCGATGGGGACGCGCAAGATCGGGCCGGCCATCGCGGCCGGGTGCACGTCCGTCATCAAGCCGGCCGCCCAGACGCCGCTCTCGACCCTCGCCCTGGCGGACATCCTCGTCCAGGCGGGCCTGCCCGACGGCGTCGTCAACGTCGTGACGACCAGCCGCTCGGACGAGGTCATGACGCCGCTCATCCTCGACCCGCGGTCCCGCAAGCTCTCCTTCACCGGGTCCACGCCGGTGGGCAAGCACCTGCTCGGGCTCGCCGCGAGGACGGTCATGCGCACCTCGATGGAGCTCGGCGGGAACGCGCCCTTCCTCGTCTTCGCCGACGCCGACCTCGAGGTGGCCGTCGACGGCGCCATGCAGGCGAAGATGCGCAACATCGGGCAGGCGTGCACCGCGGCGAACCGGATCCTCGTCCACCGGGACGTCGCCGAGGAGTTCGCCGACCGCCTGACGCGCCGGATGGGGGAGCTGCCGCTCGGACGCGGGGTGGAGGAGGGCGTCGTCGTCGGCCCGTTGATCAACCGGGCGGCCGTCGAGAAGGTGCACGGACTCGTGCGCGACGCCGTCGACCGCGGTGCGACCGCACGCCTCGGCGGGGAGCCGGTTGAGCGGCCCGGGTACTACTACCCGGCGACCGTGCTCACCGACGTCCCGCGCGATGCCGAGCTCGCCGGCACGGAGATCTTCGGACCCGTCGCGGCCATCACCCCGTTCGACACCGAGGAGGAGGCGGTGGCCCTGGCGAACGACACCCCGTACGGGCTGGTCTCCTACGTGTTCACGCGTGACCTGAACCGCGCGCTCCGGGTGAGCGAGGCGCTCGAGGCGGGGATGGTGGGGCTGAACCAGGGGGTCGTGTCGAACCCCGCGGCGCCCTTCGGAGGGATCAAGGAGTCCGGCCTGGGACGGGAGGGCGGCTCCACCGGGATCGAGGAGTTCCTCGAGACGAAGTACGTCGGTATCGCCCTGCCGTCCTGACGGTGCGGCACAGCAACCGCCTCGGGGCCGGGGGGCCGTGCTGCCCGAACGCGCAGCCTTTCGGGCCGGGTCACGCAGGACCATGGCCTGCGGGGGAGCGGCGCGGGTAGCGTCCGCCGTAGCCGCTCGCCGAGCGGTCTCGCCGGGGTCAGCCCTCCGGGAGCGGCCTCGACGCCCCCAGGCCGGGACGAGTGACCGGCCCGTCCGCACAGGAGACTGGCATGGCCGACGAGGCGGAGTTCGAGGCCCTCAAGGGCCGGATCGTGGAGCTGGAGAACCAGCTCAAGTCGCAGCAGGTCAAGCGCGGGGCCAAGGACCTCAGCCCCGAGGACCTCCAGGCGTACGCCAAGGTGCGCGACGTCATCGCCGCGGACTACGGGGAGTTCTGCGGGATCAACGACTGCTTCCGATGTATCAGCCGCTGCGCCGTGTGTGCGGTCTGCGTGGTCCGCTGCATCGAGGTCTGCATCCACGAGTGCACCTGCGGCCCGTGCAACGTCGGTGGCCTCGGGAACCTCGGGAACGCCGCAGGGCGCTTCGGTGGACTGGGCTACTGACAGCACCCCGGCCGGGGCCGGTGGCGGGCTGCGGCTCGCTCCCGGCCTCGACGTCGTGCCGCTCGGGCAGGACCTCCTCCTCGCCACCGCCACCGCGCGCCTGCGCCTGGAGGGCGAGGTCGCGCAGCTCGTCCGTGACCGCCTGGTCCCCACCCTCACCGACCTCACCCCCCGGCGCACCGTCATCGCCGCGTTCCCCGACGCCGTCGCCGACGACGTCGGGCGGCTGCTCGACACCCTCCTCGACGCCGGGATCGTCATCGAGGACGACGACGGCGTGCCCCACCCGCCGTGGGTCCAGCTCGTGACGGCGTCGGCGGAGGAACGCCGCGCGGTCGCCGAGCGTGCCCGCACCCTGCGGGTCGCCGTCGTCGGCAACGGCGAGGGCGCGCGGGCCCTGACGACGTCTCTGACGGCCGCGGGGATCGGTGGCGTGAGACTCCTCGACCTCGCCGCGGGGACAGTCCCCGACCGCGACGGGGTCACGCGTGCCGTCGCCGGCAGCGACCTCGCGGTGACCGCTGTCGACCCGGAGCTGTCGGCCGTGCGGATGTGGGTCAACGCCGCCGGCCTGGAGCACGACGTGCCCTCGCTGCACGTGGCCTGGCACGGCACCCGCGCCGTCGTCGGCCCACTCGTCCTGCCGGGGGAGGGGCCGTGCTACCTCTGCTGGCGGATGCGGGCGCTGGCCTGCGAGGACGACTTCGCGGCCGCCATGGCGCACGAGGAGATGCTCGACCGGGCACGGCAGGCACCCGGCCGACCGCGCCCGGTGCTGCCCGCCCTGCTGCCCGGCGCGGCTGCCGTCGTCACCCGCGAGGTCCTCGCCGCCGCGGTCGGCGTGTACCCGGCGCGGCTGCCCGGTCACGTCCTCACGCTCGACGGCACCACCGGCAGCCAGGTCCGCCACCCGGTCCTCCAGCGACCCGACTGCGCCGCCTGCCGAAAAAAAGACCACCGGCCCTCGCGGGAGCAACCGCCGCTCGCGACGCTGGCCGGGACGAGGAGCGGTAGGACGGACTTCGACCGGATCGCCGCGCGGACGGTGAGCCCGGTCAGCGGGTTGGTCCGCGTGCTGGATGCCGTCACCAAGGACGTCGAGGAGCCCGAGCTGCCCGTCGTCGTCCGCGCCGAGCTCGCCAACGCCCGCTTCCAGAGCGGACCGGAGGGGTTCGTCGGGTGCTCCGGGAAGGGCGCGACCGTCGAGGCCGCTCGCAACGGCGCCCTCGGCGAGGCGCTCGAGCGCTACGCCTCCCTCACCTGGGAGCCGGACCGCCGGGTCTCCGCCACCCGCGACGCGCTCGACGGGCCGTCCCTGGACCCACGTGACCTCGTCCTCTTCGCGGAGGACCAGTACGCCGACCTGCCGTTCCGGCCCTACTCGGCACGGACCGAGCTCGAGTGGGTCCCCGCCCGCTCGCTCACCACGGGGGCCGAGGTCTGGGTGCCGCTGCTGGCCGTCCACCTCGGCTACGACGTCCACCACCACGACTCCTACCTCTTCCCCGCGACGTCCAACGGCTTCGCCGCCGGCGCGACGCTCACCGACGCCGTCCGTGCCGGACTTCTCGAGGTGGTCGAGCGCGACGCGTTCCTCATCGCCTGGGCGCACCGGCTCGCCGGACGGCGCAGCCCCGCCGCGTCCGTGCCCGACGACGTCGTGCGGCGGGTCGCCGCGGGGTACGCCCGCCGGGGCGTGAGCATCGACGTCCACCAGCTGCCCACGGACACCGCCGTGACGGTCGTCATGGCGGTCGGGTGGAGCGCGGAGGCACCGGCCGCCGTCGTCGGCCTGGGGGCCGACCTCGACCCGGTCGCCGCCGCCCGGGGCGCCGTGCTCGAGGTGGGCCAGGTGCGGCCGGCGCTGCGCGCGCGACTGCGCCGTCCGGGGACCGCCGCCCGGCTCCGCGAGCTCGTCGCCGACCCGGCCCGGGTGACCGAGCTGGAGGACCACGATCTCCTGTACGCCGACCCCGCGACGGCCGCCGCGGGTCTGGGGTACCTGCGCGAGGCTCCGAGCCTCCCGTGGGACGCCACGGCACCCCAGGACACGGGGCTCACCGCCCTCGTGTCCTCGCTGACGGCGGTCGCGGGGGACGTGCTGTACGTGGACACCACCCCACCGGACGTCGCCGAGCTCGGGGTGAGCGTCGCCCGTGGCATCGTGCCCGGGTTCCAGCCCATCCACTTCGGTGCCGCCCAGAACCGGCTCGGCGGGGAGCGGCTCCACCGCATGCCTGCCGACCTCGGCCTGGTCCCACGCGTGGCAGGCCGCGAGGACCTCAACCTCACCGCGCACCCCCTGGCCTGACGATGGCGAGCGACCCCGGAACCTTCCGCGACCACCAGCCACTCGCCTGGACCTTCCACCGCGGCACGGCGCGCTGGGTCTTCACCGACACCGGCGGCGTGAACCCGCCCGTGCAGCCCGGCCGGGAGCACGCCGGTGCACCATGGACCGCCCTCCCGGACGGACCGGCGGTGAGGCGCCCGCTCTCGCAGGTGCTCGCGGACCGTGTCTCGTGCCGCAGCTTCCGGGACGAGCCGGTGGACCTGCCGCGCCTGGCCACCCTGCTGCGTGGCTGCTACGCGCTCGGCGCGCGGCTCGCGCTCGAGGACCTCGAGGTCGTCGAGCGGCCGAACCCCTCGGCGGGCGGGCTCTACCCGCTCGAGCTCAGCCTCATCGTTCGTGACGTCGACGGCCTGGCACCGGGCGTCCACCACTACGTGCCCGGGGCCGACGGCCTCGAGCTGCTGCGCGAGGGCCCCTTCCCCCGGGAGTGGGTGGAGTACCTGTTCATGGGGCAGCCGTGGGTGGCACAGGCGAGTGCCGTCGTCGTGCTCAGCGCTGTCACGGGCCGGTCGTTGGTCAAGTACGGCGACCGCGGCTACCGGTACCTGCTCCTCGAGGCCGGGCACGTGACCCAGACCCTCGTGCTCCTCGCCACCGGCCTCGGCCTCGGGACCGTCAACGTCGGCGGCTTCTACGACGACGAGCTCGCCGGGCTGCTCCGGGTGGACGCCGAGCGCGAGGTGCCGCTCTACGCGACGGCGATCGGGGTGCCGGCGGCCGAGGGCAGGATGGCCCGGCGGGCGCTTCCCGGAGGATCCTGAGCCCGCCGCACCTTGACCGACGGGACGGTCGTGGACGAGTGACCGACCCGCCGTCGTCGATCGGCGCGCTCGGGGCTGGTGAGGCCGGATTCGTCCGGCGTATTGTGACCGAGATAACACACGAGACGAGGCTCTATCGCCGTAGCGGCCCCGCTCGTCGCACTGGTGGGTGCCACGGCCATGGCGGTGACCGTCGCCGGCACCGAGCACCGCGAGCACGTCAGGTGGAGTGAAGGAGCCCGTCATGGGAGTGGTCAACCGTGCATTCGGGGGACGGCGCGGCCGCAGCGACTCGCGACTGCCTCCCGGGCAGACCATCGTGGACGACTGGCCCGTCCTCACGGCGGGCCCGACGCCTGATGTCGGGGCGCACGAGTGGAGCTTCACGATCACAACGGAGGGCGGTCTCGAGCACCGATGGGACTGGAGTGAGCTCCACGCCCTGGGGGTGGAGGACGTCGTCACCGATGTTCACTGCGTCACCCACTGGTCAAGGCTGGACATGCCCTGGCGAGGGGTTCCCGTCGACCTGCTCTTCGAGGACGTCGAGACGGGCTACGACTATGTGATGGTCCGCAGCTACGGCGGGTACACCACCAACCTCCCCCTCGAGGACCTGCTCGACGGGAAGGCGTGGATCGCCACGGAGGCCGAGGGCAGTCCGCTCACTCCCGAGCATGGTGGCCCCGCGCGACTCCTCGTCCCTCATCTCTACTTCTGGAAGAGTGCCAAGTGGCTTCGCGGAATGCAGATGATGCCCTCCGACGAACCGGGCTTCTGGGAGCAGAACGGGTACCACCTCCGCGGCGACCCGTGGTTGGAGGAGCGGTACTGGTGACCGGCGCCTTCCGCGTCGGGTGGCACGTCGGACGGTTGGCCAGCAGGCGCCGCGAGACCGAGTCAGCCGTCCGTCTCGAGCTGGACGTGCCCAGCTGGCCCGGGAGCCTTCCCGGGTCGCACCTGGACATCCGCCTCACCGCACCTGACGGTTACCAGGCGACCCGGTCGTACTCGCTCGCGTCGTCGGGCGACACGACTCGACTGGTCCTGGCTGTCGACGAGGTGCCCGGAGGCGAAGTCTCACCGTTCCTCGTGCACCAGCTCGAGCACGGCGAGGACATCGAGGTGCACGGCCCGCTCGGACGCTTCTTCGTCTGGACGCCCTCGGACGTCGACCGGTCCCCGGTCCAGCTCATCGCGGGCGGATCGGGCGTCGTGCCGCTGTTCTCGATGGCGTCGGCCCGTGAGCGCGAGGCGGGCGGTGCCGACTTCCGGCTGCTGTACTCGGTCCGCACGCCGGGTGACGTGTTCTTCGCTCAGGAGCTGGCGGCACTGTCCGGCACGACCGTCGACGTCGTGCACACTCGCCAGTCCCCTCCGGGATCGGTCGACTCACCGGGGAGACTCACCCGCGACACGGTCGCCGGACTGGTCTTCCCCGCATCCGCAGGACCGCGCATCTTCGTCTGCGGACCGACGCCGTTCGTCGAGGCGGTCGCCGGATGGCTGCTCGATCTGGGGCACGACGCGGCGCGGGTGCGCACGGAACGGTTCGGGGGCAGCAGATGAACCATCTCGACGGGAACGCGCTCGCCGGAGTCTTCGCCGACACGCTCGGCGTCGAGATCACCACGGCGATCGGCCAGTGCGGAAGCTGTCGTCGCTCCTTCGAGCTCGCCCGCGCGCGCGCCTCCGTCACAGCCATGGGCGCTGTCATGCGGTGCGCCGGTTGCGACTCCACGCTGGCCGTCATCGTCGACAACGGACACGAGCGGCTCGTGAACTTGTCGGGCCTGGCCTACATCAGGGTGGCCCGCCCGTGACCGGACAGCGGGAAGGGGCGCGCGGAGCAGCGGACGACGCCCCCGAGGTGCGGCCGCGACGTCAGAGGGTGCGCAGGACGAGCATGAACTGACCGCCGCCCGGCTCGACCTGCGTCGTGACGGGCAGGTCCGGGGAGAAACGGGACAGGCGGTCGACCAGCCAGGCGGCGGCTGCGTCGGCGTCCTCGCGGCTCGGGCAGCGTGCCACCACCTCGCGGCCCTTCTTGCGCGCGAGCCGCTCCACGGTCGCAGCGATCGGTGCGGGGTCGACGACGAACAGGTCGGGCGACCACGGCACGACCGGCTTCACGGCTCCCTTGCGCGTGTTGCAGGCGCGGTGGGCCAGACGCTCGGTGCCGGCCGCGGCCTTCTTCCCCTTGGCGAGGCCGGTGTCGACACTGGGGCCGAGGTCGGAGTTGACCGAGGCGTTCGGGTCGACCGGCTCGTCGCACAGCCAGCAGCGCCACGAGTCCCGTTCACCGACCGTGTCGAGGTTGCTCATGTGCGCACGGTAGCCCGGCAGCGCGGCGTGCCGCCGGTGTGCCCACGCGCCGCCAGTGCACCGCCTTGTGCTCCAGTCCCACGACCAGGCCGACCAGCACGTGGCCCCTCACTGGCGTCGGGATCGCAGGCGGGATCACGGCGACGACGGCGGACCTCACCTGCACGGCACCGGGCGACGGCGTCGTGTGGATGACCGTGAGCCCGGCGGGCAAGCTGAGCAACCGCAGCCGCAGCATCTCACCCGACGCCGACGTCGTCGCCAGCGTGACGGTCGCGCGGGAGTCGTGCGGGTAGGACGCCGGCGCTCACCCGGCGACCGCGTAGACGACGAGCCCGAGCATGCCGACGGCGACCGACCAGAGGCTGGCGGCACGCAGCCGCCGCGCCCGGGGTGCGCTGTGGTCCTCTCGGTGGCGCAGGTGGAAGGTCGTGGCACAGACCAGCGCGACGACGAGTGCGACCCTCGCGACGACGAGACCGATGATGCCGACCGTCTCTGCGAGGGTGTCACTCACCGGTCTGCTGTCGCCGCGTGCCAGCGCTGCAGCAGGCGGAGGCGCCCGCCGGAGTTGGGCAGCTCGACGTGCTTGGCTCCGTACCTCAGGAGGTAGACGAAGCGGTCCCCGAAGAGCGTCGGCCGGCCCTCGCGGACCTCGGCAACCTCGTGCCAGGGATAGGTCTTGCGCCGGAAGAGCGCCACGAGGTGCACGCCCTCCGCGTCCACGGCGACCCGGCGGCGGAACTCCTCGGCCGCGACGAAGAGGAACGCGGCGGCCGCAGGCAGCGGGATCCAGCGGCGCCACCCCCTGTCCGCGACGCCGTCGCCGCCGAGGAGCCCGGGCACCGTGACGGCGATGTACAACGCAGCGACCACGAGGAAGAGGACGGCCGCCCACGGTCTGCCCACGCGCCACGACTCCTCCGAGGGCAGTCGCTCGTCCTCGCGCGGCCGGTCGTCGTCGGGACCCATCAGCCCAGCATGCCGGGCGCCCCGGACCCGGGCCACCGCGGATAATCCGTCGCGGCGCGCGACGTGCCCCCGTATGGTCGTCGCCCGTGGACATCGACGCTCGCGCCCTCGACGACGCCCTGGCCGACGCCTCCTTCTCCGGGGTGGTGACCGTCGACGTCGGGGACCGGCGCATCCTCGAGCGCACGGAGGGATACCTCAACCGCCCGCTCCAGGTGCCGATGACCGCCGACACGCAGATCGCCGTCGCGAGCGGGAGCAAGGCCTTCACCGCCGTCGCCGTCATGCGGCTCGTGGAGGACGGCGCGCTCCGGCTGGACCAGCAGGTCCGGGCGCTGCTCGGCGAGGACCTGCCCCTGGTGGACGACGCCGTCACCGTCGAGCACCTCCTCGGCCACACCTCGGGCATCGGGGACTACCTCGACGAGGACTCCGGCTGGGAGGCGCCGGACTACGTCCTCACCGTGCCGCCGCACACGCTCACCACGGCGGCCGCGTTCCTCCCGCTGCTCGAGGGACACCCGCAGAAGTTCGCGCCGGGGGAGCGCTTCTCCTACTGCAACAGCGGGTACATGGTCCTCGCGCTGCTCCTCGAGCGGGTTGCGGGGGAGGGCTACCACGACGTCGTCCGGCGACTCGTCCTCGCTCCCGCCGGCCTCGAGGCGACGGACTTCCTCCCGCTCAACGCGCTGCCCGCCGGCGCCGCCACCGGGTACGTGCACGACGACGGCGACCTCACCAACACCCTTCATCTCCCCGTCCTCGGCAACGGTGACGGCGGGGCGTTCACGACGGCGGCCGACCTCCACCGCTTCTGGTGCGCGCTCCTCGACGGGCGGGTCGTGTCGCCCGAGAGCGTCGAGACCCTGACCCGGCCCCGGCACGACGTGCCCGAGGAGGACATGCGCTACGGCCTGGGCTTCTGGCTGCACCGGACCGCGGACGTGCTCGTCCTCGAGGGCTACGACGCGGGTGCGTCCTTCCGGTCCACCCACGTGGTCGGCTCGCGCACGACGGTGAGCGTGCTCGGCAACACCTCCGAGGGGGCGTGGCCGGTCATCGCGGCGCTGGCGGAGGTTGTCGACGCGTCCGTCGCCTGAGCCACGTCCGGGCCGCACCGCGGGGGCGCCAGCGTCCCCGCTGCGGCACGCTGGTCGCGTGCGGCAGCATGCGCGACGGACCGAGCGCCTTGACGCGGCCGTCCTCGCGCAGGGCGGCTGCTGCTTCTGGTGCGGCCAGGAGTTCGGGCGGCTCGTGGCGCCGACCGTGGACCACGTGGTGCCGCGGGCCAAGGGCGGACCGTCGTGGGCGGAGAACGAGGTGGCCGCGTGCCGGCGGTGCAACGCCGAGCGGGGCCAGCGCTCCCCGGTGGAGTGGCTGGAGGAGTGCGTGCGCCGCGGCTGGCCCGCGGACCCCACCGCGCTGGGCGCCGTGCTCGACCGCCTGGACGCCGCGATCGACGTCCACGGAGGGCAGCGGCGCGCGCGGCCCTACCTGCGGTCCCAGCGACGGCGGCTGCAACGGTCGGGCTGAGCGGTTACGACGCCGGGCGGCCGGTGACGGCGACGTGCCGGCGCCGGAGCACGTCGAGGTGCTCGGTCGACCTGGGCAGGCGCACCGACTCGCCGTCGTGACGGACCAGCTCGACGACGTTCTCACCCCACCGGCTGTAGAGGCGGACCTCGCCGATCTCCTCCCAGCGGTAGGTGCGCTGTCGCATCTCCCGGTGGTGCACGCCGACGTCGTCGACGAGGACGCGGGCGCGCAGCTCGTACAGCGCCTGGACGGAGAAGGTGCCCACGAGAATGGTGCGGACCACCGCGAGGACGACGTCCCCCGTGGTCTCGACGTCGCCTGTGCTCAGGTCGAGGGCCACCATCACGAGGTTGGCAGCCGCGAGGACGGCCGCGAGGATGCCGAGCCAGCGGCGCCCCACGGACCAGGACTCCTCCGTCGTCGTCGGACTCACGACTCCAGCATGTCAGGCGAGGAGGGCGTCGAAGCAGGAACCGCCGTCGCCGGTGCTGGCGGATGGTCCGCCGTCGTCTCCACCGGCACGCGAGCGCCGTCGTCCACCGTCAGACGACCCGCTGTCGACTCGCGCCGCGGCGCCTCTCGTCCCGGGCCCGGGCGACGAGGTCCGGTGCTGCGGCCGCCCACGTCGGGTAGCGGAAGGTGAACCCGGCGTCCGCGAGCCGCCCGGGGACGACGCGCCGGCTCTTGAGGAGCAGCTCGGTGTCGGTCCGCAGGGCGAGGGCGCCGACCTCGGCCATGAGCCGGGTGGCCGGCAGGCCGACCGGCCGTCCCCACGCGCGGCGCAGCACCCGCATGAAGGCGCGCTGCTGAAGCGGCTCGGGAGCGGCGAGGTTGACCGGGCCGTCGATGTCGTCGCGCTCGAGGAGGAGCTCGACGGCGCGCACGAAGTCCTCACCGTGGATCCACGACACGTACTGCCGCCCGCCGTCGACAGGTCCGCCCAGCCCGACCCTGGCCATCCACGACATGTAGTCGAAGATGCCGCCACGGTCCGGGGTCATGACCATCGCGGTGCGCAGGGCGACGCGGCGGGTCGCGGGCGTGTCGGCTTCCGCCTGCGCCTCCTCCCAGCGCCGCGCGATCCGCACGCTGTACTCCCAGTAGAGGGGGACGTCGGGCTCCTCGCCGCCGATGACGCCGGTGCTCTCGTCGTGGGGGAGGTCGCCGGGCCGGCTGCGGGCGTCGGCGTAGATGGTGGCGGTGCTCATCTGCAGCCAGACCCGCGGCGGACGCTCGGCCCGCGCGATCGCCGCGCCGACGGCGCGGGTGGAGTCGACGCGTGAGGACATCATCTGGCGCAGGTTGGCGTCGGTGTACCGGCAGCTGACCGACCGTCCGGCGAGGTTGACGACGGCGTCCGCGCCGTCGACCTCCTCCGCCCACGCGCCGAGGGTGCGTCCGTCCCACACGACGTGCCGGACACCGTCCTCGAGCTGCTCGGGCCGGCGGCTGAGGACGACGACGTCGTCACCTCGCGCGGCGAACGCTCGCCGCAGCGCTCCGCCGACCTGTCCGGTTCCTCCCGGGACCACGATCTTCACGGGGCGAGCCTAGTGATCTCGGATCGGTTCTCCACATCCCTTGCATGATCGAACGTGTGTTCGATATCATAGTCACAAGGAGGCGCCGAGGATGACACTGAGCGAGCGGGAGGACATCGATCCGGACGGCGACGCGCCGCTCGGGTCAGAGTCCGGGGCGCTCGCCGAGGCCCGGGTTGCCGAGCTCCTCAGCGAGCTCGCCGCCGACTCACCGCTCCACTCCAGCGACCTCGTCGCGCCCACCGTCCTCGAGCCGCCGGCTCATGCCGACTTCGCGACCTTCCGGCTCTCGAAGTACGCGGAGACCGAGCCCACCGACTGGGCGCGGCAAGCGGTCGGTGAGCTCGCGCCCGTGCCGCGGGCGCTGGGGGACTACCTCGAGCACCTCCCGCCCGGCCCGCGACTGGCCCAGGTCCTCGACGTCGTCGAGACCGTCGAGGACGTCGACGAGTACTCGCTCGTCGAGGTTGTCGCTGCGTACCGGCGGATGGAGTCGTGGGCGGCTGCGCGCACCGCACGAGCGGCCGCCGCTCTCAGCAGGCGGCCCGCACTCAACCCCACGTGGCCGGGCAAGGTCGCCGGGCGTGACCGCGGGGAGTGCGTCGTCGGTGAGGAGCTGTCGATGCGGCTGCGGATGAGCCGCCAGAGCGCGATGCGGATCGTCGAGACCGGCCGCGGGTTCGAGGGGCTCTTCCACCTCACCGCTGAGGCGTTGGAGGAGGGGCAGATCGACTACCCCCGTGCGCAGGCGATCGTCCGGGCGCTGGAGGACCTGCCCACCGACGTCGCGATGGCCGCCCAGTGGGAGGTCCTCGAGAAGGCTCCCGGTCGGACGCTGCGCCAGGTGCAGAGCGACCTCTCGCGCGCCGTCATCGCCGTCGACCCGGACCACGCGGACGAGCGGCACCGGCGCGCCCGGCAACGTCGCTGCGTGTACCGGCCCCAGCCCCTGCCCGACGGCATGGCCCGGGTGGTGGCGACGGTGCCGGCCGCTGACGCCGTCGCCTTCGACCTCGCCCTGGACTCCGCCGCCCGTGCCGCCAAGCACCAGGGGGACAAGCGCACCCATGACCAGCTCCGCGCCGACGCCTTCGCGCTCATGGCGCATACCGCGCTCGCCTGCGGCCACATCGGCCCGGACGCTGCCCTGCGAGTGTGCAGCTGTGGCGTCATCGCTGAGCCGGCCGACGGAGGCTCAGCATTCGACGCGGAGGACACCGCCCTCCCGCCGGGCGTCTCACCACCCGAGGTCGCGGACGCGTCCCCACCACCGCCGACGACTCCACCAGGGGAGACAGGCGAGCCACCTCCGTCGGGTCCTGCCGCTCCTGAGGCTCCAGTCGTCGTCGATCCGCCGGGTGCTCCGTCACCCGAGCCGGGCACCGCGTGTTCATCGGACCCTCCACCGCCCGAGCGAGGCCTCCGCCGCCGTCCCACCACGAGCACCTCCTCTCCGCCGTACCCCGGGCACCGGCTCCCCGGCGGGCTCCTGCCCACCGTCCGCCTGGGCTCGCTCGGCGGCCGCAAGGTCGACGTACGGATCACCGTCCCGCTCGGTGACTTCCTTCCCGCGCCGGGGGAGCAGAGCCCGCTCGAGCGGATCGTCGAGCCCGTGGCAGAGCTCGAGGGGTACGGCCCGGTCCCACCCGTCATCGCGAGAGCCCTGGCTGCCGGCGGCGTGTGGCGCAGGCTCGTCACCGACCACGGCACGGAGCAGGTGATCGACGTCGGCCGCACCCGGTACCAGCCGCCGGCCGCCATGGCCGACCTCGTCAGGGAGCGCGACCGCACCTGCACCCGGCCCGGCTGCTCTTGCGCGGCTCGCCACGCCGAGATCGACCACGAGCACGAGTGGCAGCATGGTGGCGCCACCTCGGTGGAGAACACCGGCCCGAACTGCGGACGCGACCACCGCGTCAAGACGATCGGGGCCTACACCGTCGCCCACGGCTCCGACCGCACCTACGCGTGGGCCGGTCCCACCGGCCACGGGTACCTTCGCCGGCCCGACGGCACGATCGTCACGATGCCGCGGCACACTGCCGAGGGGCTCCGGGCACTGGGGCGGCGGTCGGTACGGGAGCGCGAGGCCATCGACCCGGCGTTCGTCGACGGCGTCCTCGCCGAGATCGCCGCCGGCACCGACGTCGGCGGCAGCTGGGTGCCCGCCGGCGGGCTGCGGAGCACCCTGCTGTGGCCCGGGGTCGACGACGGGCCGTCATGGGCAGCCGACGACGAGCCGCCGTTCTGACGCACGCCCCCGAGCGGCCACGGCAAGCGGGGGTCTGGTCGAACTGGCCCCCTCGCTGCCACCATCTGTCCACTGCCCCCGGAACGACCCGAGAGACCGACGATGGCTGAGCCGGCGAGAGAGTCGAACAAGACAGATGTCAAGAAGGCCCTCGACTCCTACCAGGCCAGGCGCGGGGAGTTCCGCGTCCTCGACATCCCGGATCTTCGGTACCTCATGGTCGACGGCCATGGGGACCCCAACACCGCTCCGGACTTCACCGCCGCGGTCGAGACTCTCTACCCGGTCGCCTATGCGGTGAAGTTCGTCAGCAAGGAGCAGCTCCGCCACGACTACGTCGTCCCACCGCTCGAGGGCCTGTGGTGGGCGAGCGACATGGACGCCTTCACCTCGGCACGCGACAAGTCCCGGTGGGACTGGACGCTGCTGCTCCTCGTCCCGTCCTGGGTCCCCGCCGAGCTCGTCGACGCGACCGTCGAGCACGTCCGGACCACCAAGCGACCCGCCCGCATCGACGACCTCCGCGTCGCCACCCTTCGTGAGGGCACCTGCGTCCAGACGCTCCACGTCGGCGCATTCGACGACGAGGGCCCCGTCCTCGAGCGCCTCCACCACGAGGTCCTTCCCGCCCGGGGACTGCGTCCGGCAGGCACCCACCACGAGATCTACCTCAGCGACGTGCGCCGCGTCGCGCCCGAGCGGCAGCGCACCATCCTCCGCCAGCCCGTCACCCCCGCTTGACCTCCCCACCCTCCCGCTACCGTGGTCCCATGCGCACCATCGGTAACGTCCTGTGGCTCCTCCTCGCCGGCTGGTGGCTCGCGCTGCTCTACGTCGTCGCCGGTGTCATCGCCTGCGTCCTCATCATCACCATCCCCTTCGGCATCGCCTCCTTCCGCCTCGCGAGCTTCGTCCTGTGGCCCTTCGGCCGCCGGTCGGTCTTCCGGCGGGACGCCGGCGCCCTCGCCCTCGCCGGCAACGTCCTGTGGATCCTCCTGCTCGGCTGGGAGCTCGCCGTCGCCCACATCCTCGCGGGCCTGTTCCTGTGCGTCACCGTCGTCGGCATCCCGTTCGGCATCGCGTGCTGGAAGATGGTGCCGCTCGCCCTCCTCCCGCTCGGCCAGCGGATCGTCCCCGTCCGCGACGGCGCGGCCACCCTCGCGGCCCCCGTCGGACGGGCCTGAGCGTGCGCGTCGCCGTCATCGGCCTCGGGGACATCGCCGCCAAGGCCTACCTCCCCGTCCTCACGGCCACGCCCGGAGTCACGCCGGTCCTCGTCTCACGCCGCCACGAGACGGTCGACGCCGTGGGGGAGCGCTACCGCGTCGCGGACCGGTTCACTGACCTCGACGACGCCGTCGCCTCCGGCCTGGACGCCGCGACGGTCCACGCCCCGACGGACGCGCACGCGCAGATCGTCGAGACGCTGCTCCGCCACGACGTGCCGGTCCTCGTCGACAAGCCGATCGCGCCTTACCTCGAGACGTCCGCACGGCTCGTCGAGCTCGCCGCCGAGCGCGGTGTCTCCCTCGCCGTCGGCTTCAACCGCCGCTGGGCGCCGGCGTACCGCGCGCTCGCGGACTGGCCGGACAGGGACGTCGTCACGCTCCAGAAGCACCGGTCCCATCCCCTCGCCGACGCGCGGCGCATGGTGCTCGACGACTTCATCCACGTCCTCGACACCCTCCGCTTCCTCGTGCCGTCCACCCTCGCGGACCTCACCGTCTCCGTCCGTCACGACGACGCCGGGCGCAGCCGCCGTCTCTCGGTCCAGTTCACCGGTGAGGAGGGCCGCCTCGCCGTCGGGACGATGAGCTGGACCTCCGGCGGCTCCCACGAGCTGCTCGACGTCGTCGGGGGCGGCCGGCGCCGTCAGGTGACCGACCTCGCCGACGTCGTCGACCACGACGGCGGGGAACGGCTCGTCCGGCGCGACGGCTGGCGTCCGGCCACCGAGCTGCGCGGCTTCGACGCCATGTGCGCGGACTTCCTCGGTGCCGTGCGCGAGGGCCGCCGCCTCGACGCGAGCGACGCGCTCGTCACCCACGAGCTGTGCGAGCGGGTCGTGGAGGTGGCCTCCTCACCCCGCTGACGCCCGCCACAGGCGCGCGGGCCGACCCGTTCCCACGGGGAGGTACGCTGTCCGGCAGCAACACGTGCTCCGGGGTCGGTGCAATTCCGAGCCGGCGGTGACAGTCCGCGACCCGTGCGTCCCACGACGCCCGGTTGACCTGGTGGAACTCCAGGACCGACGGTGAAAGTCCGGATGGGAGGCAGCACGTGGCGCCGCCGTCCTCTGCCGACGGTGGCGTCATTGGTGTCCCCCTGCCCCCGGTCTGGTACCGACAGGGAAGGGGACAGGCATGCCGGACGTCTCGTGGGCGCTCGGGCGCGCGACCGAGCTCGCCGAGCGAGGGCCGCAGCACGGCGGCAACCCCCGGGTGGGATGCGTCCTCCTCGCCGCCGACGGCGCGGTGGTGTCCGAGGGCTGGCACGGCGGGGCGGGCACGGCGCACGCCGAGGCGGCCGCCCTGGCCGGCGCCGACCCGGCCCGCCTCCGCGGCGCGACCGCGGTGGTCACGCTCGAGCCCTGCCACCACAGCGGTCGGACCCCGCCGTGCTCACGGGCCCTGCACGCCGCGGGCATCGCACGTGTCGTGCACGCGGTCGGCGATCCCGACCCGGTGGCCTCCGGTGGTGCGCGGTGGCTCGCCGGCCAGGGCGTGGACGTCCTCACCGCTGAGGACGCGGGCGTGCCCGTGGACGTCACCGGCCGGGCGGCACGCGTGTCCGCCGCCTGGGTGACCGCCATGCGCCGTCGCCGGCCCTGGGTGGTCGGCAAGTCCGCGATGAGCCTGGACGGGCGGGTCGCCGCAGCGGACGGCACGTCGCGCTGGATCACCGGCGCGGCCGCCCGCACCCACGCGCACACCGTGCGGGCCGACGTCGACGCCGTCGTCGTCGGCACGGGCACCGTGCTCACCGACGACCCGGCGCTCACCGCCCGCCGTGCGGACGGCACGCTCGCCTGCCACCAGCCGCTGCGCGTCGTCGTCGGCCGGCGCGCCGTCCCGCCCGGGGCTGCGCTGCGCCAGGCGCCGGGCGACTGGCTCCACCTCCCCACGCGCGACCTCCGCGCGGCCCTCGACCAGCTCTGGGACGCAGGGGTGCGCCGGGTCCTCGTCGAGGGCGGGCCCACCCTCCTGAGCCGCGCGCTGCGCGAGCACCTGGTCGACGAGCTCCACGCGTACCTCGCCCCCGTCCTGCTCGGTGGCGGCCTGCCGGCGGTCACCGACCTCGGCGTCTCGACCCTGGCCGGCGCGCCGCGCTGGCGCCCCGTCACGACCCGGACACTGGGCGAGGACCTCCTCGTCGTCGCCCACCGACCCGAAGGAGATCTCTGATGTTCACCGGACTCGTCGAGGAGGTCGGCACCGTCACGCGGCGGACCGACCTCGGCGACGCCGCCGTCCTCACCGTCGCCGCCGACACCGTCCTCGACGGTCTGCGCCCGGGCGACTCCGTCGCCGTCGCCGGCGTGTGCCTCACGGTGACCACCCACGACGATCACGGCTTCACCGCCGACGTCATGCCCGAGACGCTCCGCCGGACCACCCTCGGCGCGCTGGCCCCCGGGCACCGCGTCAACCTCGAGCGTCCTGTCCGCCCCGACGGCCGACTCGGCGGGCACCTCGTCCAGGGCCACGTCGACGGCGTGGGGACCGTGCTCGACCGGCGCCCCGGCCCCCGCTGGACCGAGCTCGACGTCGCACTGCCGGCGAGCCTGGCCCGGTACGTCGCCGAGAAGGGCTCCGTCAGCGTCGAAGGCGTGTCCCTCACGGTCACCGGCGCCGGGGCCGACTCCTTCGGCGTCGCGCTCGTCCCCACCACCCTGGAGCGGACCACGCTCGGCGACGTCACCCCCGGGGACCGGGTGAACCTCGAGGTCGACGTCGTGGCCAAGTACGTCGAGCGGCTCCTCACCGCGGGGGTCGGCGCATGAGCACGACGGCGACGCGCCCCGGTGCGGCACCCGGCGCGTCACCGGACGACCGGGTCGAGGCCGCTCTCGGCGAGCTCCGCGCGGGGCGTCCCGTCCTCGTCGCCGACGGCCACGACCGGGAGGACGAGGTGGACGTCGTCCTGCCCGCCGCCACCGCCGAGGCCGCGTGGGTGGCCTGGACCGTCCGGTACAGCTCGGGCTACCTCTGTGCGCCGCTGCCGGCGCACCGCGCCGACAAGCTCCACCTCCCGCTCATGGTGGCCCGCTCGCAGGACCCTCGGGGGACCGCCTACACCGTGTCCGTCGACGCCGCCGACGGTGTGGGCACCGGAATCTCCGCGGCCGACCGGGCCCGGACCCTCCGCGTCCTCGCCGACCCCGCTTCCGGCCCTGCCGACCTCGTCCGGCCCGGCCACGTCCTGCCGCTGCGCGCCGTGGGCGGGGGCGTGCTCGAGCGGGGCGGGCACACCGAGGCCGCCGTGGACCTGTGCCGTCTCGCCGGCGTGGGCGAGGTCGCCGCCATCGCCGAGCTCGTCGAGGACGACGGGACGATGACCCGCCGCCCCCAGGCGGCGGCCCTCGCGCGGCGCCACGGCCTGGTGCTCCTCACCGTGGCGGATCTCGTCACCTACCGGGTCGAGCGCAGCGCCGTCCTCGGGCTCGCGGCCGGCCGCTCGGAGGACAACCACCACGACCTGCTGACGAAGCGGGCGGCCATCGGCCACCACCTGCCCGGCCCCGACCCGGCCGGCGCCCACCCCGGAGAAGCCGGGACGACCGAGGAGGAGCACGCGTGAGCGGAGCCGGAGCACCCACCATCACCCCCGACGGCACTGGCCTGCGGGTGACCGTCGTCGCCGCCCGGTGGCACACGACCGTCATGGACGGCCTCGTCGCGGGCGCCCTCCGGGCTGTCGAGGAGGCGGGCGCCACCGTGGCGCTCGAACGGGTGCCGGGCACCTTCGAGCTGCCGGTGGCCGCCGCGGCGGCCGTCCGTGGCGGCGCGGACGCCGTCGTCGCCCTCGGGGCGGTCGTCAGGGGCGAGACCCCGCACTTCGACTACGTCTGCCAGGCGGCCACCGCCGGCCTCACGGAGGTCTCGGTCCGCACGGGCGTCCCGGTCGGGTTCGGCGTGCTGACGACCGACGACGAGGCGCAGGCGCTCGACCGCGCCGGCCTGCCCGGCTCGCGGGAGGACAAAGGTGCGGAGGCGGCCCAGGCCGCGATCGCGACCGCCCTCGCCGTGCGGCGCCTCGCCGGCTGAGCCGGCGGCCCGTCACAGCAGCAACCAGCACCCCAGTGTCCCGGCGGCCCCGAGCCACACCCAGCCGGGCAGCCCGAGGGGCAGCTCGGGCGCCCGGCCGCTGAGCTCTCGCCACGCCCGGTCGACCAACGGCCACGTGCACGCGAACAGCGCGCCACCCAGGACCGGGCCCCAACCGGCGGCGAGTAGCCGGACGAGCCAGGTGAGCGCGAGCACCGCCGCGCCCGGCACGAGGGCCGCGACGACGACGAGCGTGAGCAGCATGGACACGACCTGCTGACCGCGCGACCGGTCCTCGGCCTCCGCAGCCCGCATCTCAGGGACGTTCGACATCCGGATCACTCCCCAGCAACCCAGGGGCGTGGCGAGCGCGTCGCCGACGCCCTCGTTCCACTACGACCGGCCCCGGGGAGCAGCGCTCGACGGCCGGGACCATCACCATGATGCCACCGTGCCGCCGGGTACCTCGGCAGCCCCGTCCCTGGCGCGTCGGGCGTCGTCAGCTCGTGAGGGCCACCTCCGACACCGTCTGCCCGGCCTCGTCCAGCGCGACGGTGCCTGACGCGCCGCCGACCCTCAGCTCGTAGTCACCGAGGAAGCCCGACACCCGCACGCGCCCCTCGCCGTCGGTCCGCAGCGTCGTCGCCGGCAGCCACCACTCCTCCTTGACGAGCCGCCGCAGCGCGTCGTACGCGGGCTTGGGGGTGCCGTCGCCGCGGACGAGGCCGGCCGGTGCTCCCAGCCACGCGCCGTCGTCGGTGATGCCCCAGTAGGTGATCGCCTGGACCGACGGGTGGGACAGCAGGGACCGGTAGTGCCGCACGATCTCGTCCGCCTGGCGCTCCTCGCCCTCGGGCGTCGAGGGCCAGGACGGGACCTGGTAGTCGTTGAGGTCGACGATCTCCGGCGGCATGAGGTCGCCGGAGAGCAGGGTGTTCTCGGTGAGGTGCAGGGGCAGGCCGAACCGCGCGAACCGGTCGACCATGGCGAGCATCTTCTCCTCGCCCCAGTAGCCCTGGTGCATGTGCGTCTGCAGCCCGAGGGCGTCGACCCGGACGCCCGCCTCGAGCACGTCCTCGATGAGGCGCTCGTAGTCGGAGGAGAGGTCGAAGTCGTTGAGCAGCAGGGTCGCCGACGGGTTCGTCGCACGCGCCTCCTCGAAGGCGAGCCGCACCGTGGGCACCCGCCCCTGCTCGCGACACAGGCGCGTGATGGCGTTCTCGTGCTCCTCGTTGACGAAGACCGGCATGATGACGACCTCGTTGATGGCGTCCCAGGTGTCGACGACGCCGGCGAAGTCACCGACCTCCCGCCGGATCCGGGCGCGCAGCACCTCGGCGACCTCCGCGGTCGGCAGCTCCCGCAGCCAGTCCGGCGCGAGCGTGTGCCAGGCGAGCGGGTGGCCCTTGACCGCGACGCCCCGGTCCTGGAACCACCGGGCGGTGCGGAGCAGGCGCTCGGTGTCCGGGCGACCGCGCTCGGGCTCGAAGCCCGCCCAGTAGAAGGGCAGCGTCGCGGTGTTGAAGACGTCGAGCCACAGCGCCGCGAGGTGCTCGCCCTGGTCGGGTGCGGCCCCGCCGAAGACGTTCTCGACCGGACCGGACGTCTCGCCGTTGGCGAGCGGGATGAGGTCGAACCCGATGTTGCCGAAGGCGAAGCGGTGGCGGACCTGCTCGACGGTCACGTCCGTGTCCGTCAGGGGCGCGCCGTCGGCGTCGCGGACGGTGACGGTCGCGTGGGCGGTCCGGTGCGCCATGGAGGTGTCGACAGGGGTGGGGGCAGAGGGCGTCATCGCGGTCTTTTCCGGGTCGGGGCAGGACATGGCCGACGCTACCTCCTCGTCAGGCGTCGCGAATCCCTTCCGCTCGGCCCGCCGACGGCGGATCATTGACGCCATGACGATCGAGGTGCGCCCCGCCGTCGACTTCGAGGACGTCGCGGCGGTGGTCGGCCCGAAGCGGCCGGACGCGAACGTGTGCTGGTGCCTGAGCTACCGCCTGCCCTCCAAGGAGCACCTGTCCTTGCGTGGCCCGGCCCGGGGGGAGCGGGTGCGTGGGCTCGTCGCCGAGGAGCCCCCGCCCGGGGTGCTGGCCTACGACGGCGACGACGTCGTGGGCTGGGCCGCCGTCCACCCCCGCGCGGACACGAGCTTCGCCCGCAACCGGAGGATCCCGCACGTCGACGACCTGCCCGCCTGGTCGCTGTGGTGCGTGCGGGTACGCCCGGGGCACCGCGGCCAGGGCATCGTCCACCACCTCGTCGCCGGCGCCGTCGAGCTCGCGCGCTCCTGCGGCGCGCCCGTCGTGGAGGCCTACCCCGTCGACAACGACGGCGCGAAGGTCGACCTCACGATGGCCTACGTCGGTACTCGCGCCGTCTTCGAGCGCGCCGGCTTCGTCAAGGTCGCCGACACGACGTCGGTCCTCAATGGGTTCCCCCGCGTCCTCATGCGCCGCGACCTGCGCTGAACCCCGGCGGCCCCTGGAGCGTGGCCCGCACCGCCTCGAGCCGCGCGACCGCGTCCTCGAGCAGCGCCTCGTCCGTGCCCCTGACGACGACGTTCGTGCCGCGCAGGTCCCCGTCCGTGAAGGGGTAGGACCCGACGGTCAGCTGGGGCAGCTCGCCGGCGAGCTGCCGAAGCTGGGCGGCGACGCGCCCCTCGCCGACGTCGAAGCGCACCTCGCGCGACCGGATGGGCACACCCGCGGCGAGGGTGGGCAGGAGCGCGTCGAGCATGGCGACGAAGATGCTCGGCACGCCGGCCATGACGTGGACGTTGCCGATGCTGAAGCCCGGCGCACCGGAGACCCCGTTGACGATGAGGGTCGCGCCGTCGGGGATGCGGGCCATGCGCAGCTGGTCGGCGGTGGGGGTCGCCCCGCGGCCGGCGAGGGCCTCCTCGAGGAGGGCGCGGGCGTCGGCGCGGACGTCGATGCCCACCCCGAAGGCCGCAGCGACGGCGTCGGCAGTGATGTCGTCGTGGGTGGGGCCGATCCCACCGGAGGTGAAGACGTGGGTGTAGCGCTCCCGCAGCGCGTTGAGCGCCGCGACGATGACCTCGTGGTCGTCCGGGACGACCCGGATCTCCGCGAGGTCGATGCCCACGCGCGTGAGCTCGCCGGCCAGGTGGTGGGCGTTGGCCTCCCGGGTGCGCCCGGAGAGGATCTCGTCGCCGATGACGAGGACGGCGGCAGTGGGGTTGGGCATGTGCACAGCGTGCCGCCGTCCCGGCACCTCGCACAATCGCAGAGCACGACCGGCGGCTACGCTGCCGGGCAGCGGGAGACCGACCGCCCGCCCGAAGGGAGCCCTCCGTGCCGATCGACCTCAACGCCGACGTCGGGGAGTCCTTCGGCGCGTGGACCATGGGCGACGACGCCGCCATCCTCCGCGTCGTCACGAGCGCCAACGTCGCCTGCGGCTTCCACGCGGGGGACCCGCGCACCGCCCGCCGCACCTGCGCCCTCGCCGCCGAGGCGGACGTGGCCGTCGGCGCACACGTCTCCTACCGCGACCTCGCCGGCTTCGGGCGCCGCTTCCTCGACGTCGACCCGGCCGAGCTCGTCGACGAGGTCGTCTACCAGGTGGGGGCCCTCCAGGCGCTGGCCGCGGCCGCGGGCACCGAGGTCCGGTACGTCAAGCCGCACGGCGCGCTGTACAACACGATCGTCCACCACCGCGCGCAGGCCCGCGCCGTCGCCACGGCCGTCCGCACCGTCGACCCCGGCCTGCCGGTCCTCGTGCTGCCGGGGTCGGTGATCGAGGAGGAGGCGCGGGCCGCGGGGCTGCGTCCCGTCGTCGAGGCCTTCGCCGACCGCGCCTACCTGCCCGACGGCACCCTCGTCCCGCGCTCCCAGGCCGGCGCCGTCGTCACCGACCCGCAGGAGGTGGCCGGCCGGGTGGTCCGGATGGCCACCGAGGGGACCGTCACGGCGGTGGACGGCACGACCGTGGCCGTGCGGCCCGAGAGCGTGTGCGTCCACGGTGACACCCCCGGCGCCGTGGCTCTCGCCACGGCGGTGCGCGCCGCGCTCGACGCCGCCGGCGTCCCGGTGGCCGGCTTCCGGTGACCGGCCGCGAGGTCCGCCCGGTGGGGGAGCGGGCGCTGCTCGTCGGCTGCGCCGACCTCGCCGAGGTGCTCGGCCTGCACGCCGCGCTCTCCGCGTCCCCGCTGCCGGGCCAGGCCGAGGTGCTCGCCGCCGCCCGCACCGTCCTCGTCCGCGCCACCGACCGGCCCGCCCGGGACCGGCTCGCCCCCGTCCTGCGTGACCTCCCGGCGCCGCCGGTGCCCCCGGCGGCGGGGGACGTCGTCGTCATCGACACCGTGTACGACGGCGCGGACCTCACCGCCGTGGCCGAGCACACCGGGCTGAGCGTCCAGGGCGTCGTCGGGGCGCACTCGGGGGAGGAGTGGACGGCGGCCTTCGGGGGCTTCGCGCCCGGGTTCGCCTACCTCGTGGGGCCGACGACTCTGGCCGTGCCGCGGCGGGCGAGCCCGCGCACCGCCGTCCCGGCCGGGTCCGTCGCCCTCGCGGGTACCTTCTCGGCCGTCTACCCCCGCTCCTCACCGGGCGGCTGGCAGCTCATCGGCCGCACCGACGCGCCCATGTGGGACCTCGACCGGCGGCCGCCGGCACTGCTGCGGCCCGGTGACAGGGTCCGGTTCCGGCCCGTGCGGGAGCGCGTGACGACGTCCGGCCCGGCCGAGGCACCGGGACGTCACGGACCCGCGGGTGCGCACTCCGGACCGGCAGCGCCCACCGGCGGCGCCGGGGAGTCCGCCGCGCCGGGCACGGGCGCCGCCACCGTGACCGGCTCCGCCCTCACCGTGCTCGCCGCCGGTGCGCAGAGCCTCCTGCAGGACCTCGGCCGCGCCGGGCTGCTCGACCTCGGCGTCAGCCCCTCCGGCGCCGCCGACCGCGGCTCCGCACGCCAGGCCAACCGCCTGGTCGGCAACGACGGCGGCGCGGCCGTCGTCGAGACCGTCCTCGGCGGCCTGGAGCTGCGCGCGACCCGTCACCAGGTCCTCGCCGTCTCCGGCGCCCAGGTCCCGCTCACGATCCTCCACGTCGACGAGGAGCTCACCCACCCGCCGACCGACGCGCCGTTCCTGCTGCCCGACGGGCACGTCCTGCGGCTGGGCCACCCGTCGGCGGGACTGCGCGCGTACGTCGCCGTCCGCGGGGGCGTCACCGTGCCCGAGGTGCTCGGCAGCCGTTCCACCGACCTGCTCTCCGGCGTCGGCCCGCCGCCGCTCGCCGCCGGCACCGTGCTGCCCGTCGGCCCACCGCCCGGACGCGCCGTCGGGCAGCCCGAACCTGCCCGCGTGCGGGTGACCGAGGAGCTGGCCGTCGGCGTCGTCCTCGGGCCGCGGGCCGACCGGGTGACGCCCGAGTCCCTCGAGCGCCTGCTCGGCCAGGCCTGGACGGTCACCGACCGGTCCAACCGGGTGGGTCTGCGCCTCGACGGCGCGCCCCTCGAGCGCGCCGACGACGCCGAGCTGGACAGCGAGGGCACCGTCGCCGGAGCGGTGCAGCTGCCCTCCGACGGTCGCCCCGTCGTCTTCCTCGCGGACCACCCGGTGACCGGCGGGTACCCCGTCCTCGCCGTCGTCCGGGACGCCGACCTCGACACCCTGGCGCAGGCCCGCCCCGGGGACCGGCTACGCTTCCGGGACGCCGTGCTGCCTTGCGAGGACGCGGCGCAGACGTAGGTTGTGTGAAGAGGCACCGTCAGCACACGGGGGGTAGGACAACGCATGGGCGACGCCGAGATGACCATCGACACCGACGAGCAGGAGCGTTCGGCGCCGACCTCGGTGCCCTCGCGCAAGGCTCCGGACCAGCAGAGCCCGCTGCGCCGGAGCAGCGACGACCCCACCCTCGGCGACGGCCGCAAGCCGCCCACGACCTTCGCCTGGGCCCCCACGCCCACCCTCACCGACCGGCGGGTGCTCGAGTCGCCCGCGTTCGTCGTCGTCGACGACGTCGCCAGCCGCGAGGCCGCCGGAGCGCGTGTGGCCGAGGGGCTCGAGCGACTCGGACGCCCGGTCGAGCGCATGACGGCGGACGGCACCCGTCCTCGCAGCACGCGCCCGTCCGGACCGCTCCACCACCCGCTCGTCGTCCACGTCGGCTCGGCCAGTGCGCTGCACGGGCCGGCCGGCGACACCGTGGCGCGCACGGTGAGCACCTACCGTCCCGGCGCGACGATCGTCTTCACACCCGGCCTGCAGGGCGAGCCGTCCGCCGGGGCCGAGGAGCTGCGGTCCCGCGTCGAGGCGATGGTCGCCACGGCCGACGTCGTCATCGCCACCACCGGTGACCTCGAGCTGCTCTACCCCGGCGAGGCGCGGGAGAACGTCCTGCGCCGGTGGGTCGGGTCGGGACCGGGCATCGTCATCGTCTCCGCGGCCGGGGAGGGCGCGTGGGCCGCCAACGCCGTCGGCGTGACGGCCACCGTGAGCGGGCGGGGCGCGGCCGACGCGGGGGACGCCTTCGTCGCCGGTGTGATCGACGCGCTGTGGAAGGCCGGCCTCCTGGGCGTCGCCAACCGCGCGGACCTGCGCACCCTGGTGTGGGGCACGCTGCACGAGCTCGTCGAGAACGCCGCCGTCGCCGCCTCGGTCGCCGCCCGCTCCGACGGCCTCGCGCCCACCCGCGAGGAGCTCGACGCCGCCCGCGGCATCCCCCGCCTGGGCCGGTAGCCCCGCCGGGACGCGCGACGCAAGCGCCGGGGGCAGGGGGCGCCCGAGGGTGACGGATCTCTAGCGCCGGCCCGCGGACGCTGGCCGTAGGCTGGAGCGGACATGCAGTGCTCCTACTTCGACGCCGCCCGCTGCGGCTCGTGCACCCTCATGGGGCGCCCCTACGCCGAGCAGCTCGCCGGCAAGCAGGAGCACGTGCGCACCCTGCTCGCCGCGCACCGCGAGCTGCGCTGGCTCGAGCCGCTCGCCAGCGGCGAGGACGGCTACCGGAACAAGGCGAAGATGGTCGTCGGGGGCAGCGTCGGCGCACCGACGCTCGGCATCCTCGACGCCGAGGGCCGCGGCACCGACCTGCGCGCCTGCGGCATCATCGCCCCGGGCATCCGCGCCGCCTTCGAGCCGCTCACCCGGTTCATCACGACGGCGGGACTCACCCCCTACGACGTGCCCAGCCGGCGCGGGGAGCTGAAGAACCTCGTCGTCACCGAGTCACCCGACGGTGAGCTCATGGTGCGCCTCGTGCTGCGCTCCTCCGAGGCGCTGCCGCGGGTCCGCAAGCACCTGCCGGGGCTGCGCGAGGCACTGCCGCGGCTCGCCGTCGCCTCCGTCAACCTCCTGCCCGAGCACAAGGCCGTGGTCGAGGGGGAGGAGGAGGTCCTCCTCACCGAGCAGCAGACCCTGACGATGCGCCTGGGGGAGGTGGACCTCCACCTGCGCCCGCAGGGCTTCTTCCAGACGAACACCGCCGTCGCGGCGGCCCTCTACGCCCAGGCCAGCCGGTGGGTGGAGGAGGTCTCGCCGTCCTCGGTGTGGGACCTGTACTGCGGGGTCGGCGGCTTCGCCCTCCACTGCGCCGCACCGGGACGCGAGGTCGTGGGCATCGAGACGAGCGAGGCGGCCGTCGCCGCCGCCGAGCGCAGCCGGCTCGACGCCGGGCTCGACTCCCTGCGCTTCCTCGCCGGGGACGCGACCGCCTTCGCGCTCTCCGCGCCCCGGTCTCCCGAGCTCGTCATCGTCAACCCGCCGCGGCGCGGCATCGGCGCCACGCTCGCGGGCTGGCTCGAGGAGTCCGGGGTGCGCCACGTCCTCTACTCCAGCTGCAACGCGACCTCACTCGCCCGCGACCTCACCGCCATGCCCTCGCTCGTGCCCGTCCAGGGCCAGGTGCTCGACATGTTCCCGCAGACGCCGCACGCGGAGGTGCTCGTCCGGCTCGAGCGCCGCTGAGGCCTCCCGCTGCCGCCCGCCGCCTGCCGTGGCAGGCTCGGGGCGACGGAGGGAGCGGGGATGGACGGACCGGACCGGCGGCGCTCGGCCTGGGTCGCGGCGCTCATCGGCGTGGGTGTCATGGCGGCCGTCGACGAGATCGTCTTCCACCAGATCCTCGCCTGGCACCACTTCTACGACCGCTCCACCCCGCAGGTCGGGCTCATGGCCGACGGCCTGCTCCACGCCGCCGAGCTCGTCATGCTCGTCGCCGGGATCTTCCTCGTGGCCGACCTCGCCCGGCGCCGCGCGCTGCACCACGGCGCCGTCGCCGCGGGCCTCCTCCTCGGCGCGGGCGGCTTCCAGCTCTTCGACGGTGTCGTCGTCCACAAGGTGCTGCGGCTCCACCAGGTGCGCTACGACGTCGACCTCCTCGCCTACGACGTCGCGTGGCTCGCCTCCGGGGCCCTGCTCGCCCTGGCCGGGATGCTCCTGCTCCTGCGCACCCGGCGCGCATGAGTCCCTGGCTGCCCGGCGCCCTCGCCGCCGTCGTCCTGGTCGGCGGCTACCTCACGCTCCTCGCGCGCCGGCCGGCCGGCCTGCCTCCGTGGCCGGCGTGGCGCACCGCCGCCTGGGTGGCCGGTGCGCTCACCGCCGCGGCCGCACTGGCGCCGCCGCTCACGGAGGCGGCGGGCGGCGACCACCGCGCCCACATGGCCCAGCACCTGCTCCTCGGCATGTACGCGCCGCTGGGGCTGGTGGCCGCGGCGCCCGTCCGGCTCGCCCTCGGCTCCCTGCCGACGCGCGGTGCACGCCGGCTCTCGGGCCTGCTGCGCAGCCGCCTGCTCCAGGTGCTCTCCCACCCGGTGGTCGCGGCGGTCCTCAACGTCGGCGGGATGGTCCTCCTCTACCTCACCCCGCTCCACGAACGCGCGGCCGCGAGCCCCGCCCTCACCGCCGTCGTCCTGGCGCACTTCCTCCTCGCCGGCTGGCTCTACACGTGGTCGGTCGCCGGACCTGACCCCGCCCCGCACCGGCCCGGGCTGCCGGTGCGGCTGGGCGTCCTCGTCGTCGCCGCCGGCGCCCACGCCTACCTCGCCAAGACGCTCTACGCGCGGGCGGTGGAGGGCCACCACGGGACGGCGCACGCGGAGGCCGGCGCCCAGCTCATGTACTACGGGGGCGACGGCGCCGAGCTGCTCCTCGCCGTCATGCTCCTCGCCGGCTGGTACCGACGCGCGCGGCCGCGTGCGTCCAGCCCGGGTACGCGGGTGGCCGAGGCCTGAGCCGTCCGACGCGCGTCCCCAGGTGGCCCGTGTCACCCTGACTGCCCGACGACCTGGAGGAGACACCGTGCGCGCGATGGTCTACCGCGGCCCGTACAAGATCCGCGTGGAGGAGAAGGACATCCCGCGGATCGAGCACCCGAACGACGCGATCGTCAAGGTGCAGCTGGCTGCCATCTGCGGCTCCGACCTGCACCTCTACCACGGGCTGATGCCGGACACGCGGGTCGGGACGACCTTCGGCCACGAGTTCATCGGCGTCGTCCACGAGGTCGGGTCCTCGGTGCAGAACCTCACGCCGGGCGACCGCGTCATGGTCCCCTTCAACATCTCCTGCGGCTCGTGCTACTTCTGCTCCCGCGGGCTGCTGTCCAACTGTCACAACGTCAACCCCAACGCGACCGCCGTCGGCGGCATCTACGGCTACTCCCACACCACCGGCGGCTACGACGGCGGGCAGGCCGAGTACGTCCGGGTGCCCTTCGCGGACGTCGGACCGACGGTCATCCCGGACTGGATGGACGACGAGGACGCCGTCCTGCTCACCGACGCCGTCGCCACCGGCTACTTCGGCGCCCAGCTGGGGGAGATCCGCGAGGGGGACACCGTCGCGGTCTTCGGCGCCGGCCCCATCGGCCTCATCGCGGCCAAGACGGCGTGGTTCATGGGCGCGGCGCGGGTCATCGTCATCGACCACCTCGAGTACCGGCTGGAGAAGGCGCGCACCTTCGCCCACGCCGAGACGGTGAACTTCGCCGAGCTCGACGACATCGTCGTCCACCTCAAGCGCACCACCGACGGCCTGGGCGCGGACGTCGCCATCGACGCCGTGGGCGCCGAGGCCGACGGCAACCTCCTCCAGCACGTCACCTCGGCCAAGCTCAAGCTCCAGGGCGGCTCGCCCGTCGCGCTCAACTGGGCCATCGACGGCGTGCGCAAGGGCGGCACCATCTCCGTCATGGGTGCCTACGGGCCGATCTTCAGCGCCGTGAAGTTCGGCGACGCACTCAACAAGGGCCTCACCCTGCGGATGAACCAGGCCCCGGTCAAGCGGCAGTGGCCACGCCTGTTCGAACACATCAGGAACGGGCACCTCAAGCCGAGCGAGATCGTCACCCACCGCATCCCGCTCGAGCACATCGCCGAGGGCTACCACCTCTTCTCGGCCAAGCTCGACGGCTGCATCAAGCCCCTGATCGTGCCCAGCGCGAGCTGAGAGGAGACAGACATGAGCGAGCGCATCCCCGTCTACACCTCCGCCGCACCCCCGGTTCCGTCGGCCGAGGAGCTGCGTGCCCGCATCCCCGGGTGGGGCGTGGACCTCGACCCCGCGGACCGGCCGTCCTACCCCAAGGAGCGCGAGGAGCCCACCGGCGCGCACTGGGACCTGCCGGAGCAGCAGGAGGAGACCTACCCCCGCGAGCAGTCCATCGAGCACATGAGACTCACCCCCGTCTTCGGCACCGTGGCACCGCTGCACGGGCTGTCCGGCGCGATCCGCCGCTACGCCTACGAGCGCTTCAGCGAGGCCCGCGCCGCTCACTGGCTGCTGCTCATCGCCGGGGACCGGGTGGACGCGTTCGAGAGCCACGTGAGGTCCCTCGCGAGCGGCCGGCCCGACAACCCGGTCACCGAGACCGGCGTCGGGACCGAGCTCACGCACGACGGACTCTCCGCGCGCCGGGAGAGCAAGCGAGCGGACGTCAACCACCAGTGGATCGACCCGATCCTCGTCGCCGGACCCTGGGTGCTCGCCGGCGCCGCCGCGGTAGCAGGCGCGCGCCGCCTGCTGCGCGGCCCCAAGGACTGATCCGCCCCGGCGCGAAGGCCCCCACCGCTCGCGTCGCACCTCCCGCTCGTGCGTCGCCCCTTCCAACGCCTCGGGACGAGCGAGAGGTAGGACCCCAACGTTGCGGGCGGTCCCGGTCCGCGCGGTACGGTGCTGGGCGCCGCCGTGACCGGCGAGCGGCACGGGCGACAGGAAGCAGGCGGCGTGAGCCAGAGCTGGACGACGACCCCGATCACCACCGACGTGCTGCGCGGAGTCCTCGAGCTCGAGCGGGGCGCCCACGGAGTGGTGCCGCACCGGCTGCCGGCGTGGGCGCGGGCCCAGTGCGCCGACCCGCAGCTCCACCTCGCCGAGGGACAGCCGGCGGGCGCCCGGCTCGCCCTGCGGACCGCGGCCACCGCCGTCGAGCTGGACGTCCTGCCCACCCGTTACGGCTTCCGCGGTGCGCCGCCCCGGCCCGAGGGAGTCTTCGACCTCCTCGCGGACGGCGTCCTGGTGGCTCAGTCCGTCGCCCCCACGGCCACCACCGTGACCATCGACACGACCACCGGCGCCACCGAGCACCGGCCCGGCGAGGTGGGCACCGTGCGCTTCACCGGCCTGCCGGCAGGGGACAAGGACCTCGAGCTGTGGCTGCCCCACAACGAGGCGGTCGAGCTCGTCGCGCTGCGCACCGACGCCCCGGTCCGGCCCGCCACGGGAAGCGGACGGCCGGTGTGGCTGCACCACGGCAGCTCGATCAGCCACGGCTCCAACGCCGAGCACCCCACCGGGACCTGGCCGGCGCTCGTCGCGCTCGGCGCGGGTCTCGACCTCCTCAACCTCGGGTTCAGCGGCAGCGCCGTGCTCGACCCCTTCGTCGCACGGACGATGCGCGACACCACGGCGGACCTGCTCAGCGTGAAGATCGGCATCAACGTCGTCGGCGGGGACGTCATGCGCCGCCGCGTCTTCGGGCCGGCGGTCCACGGCTTCCTCGACACCCTGCGCGACGGGCACCCGACCGCGCCGCTGCTCGTCGTCTCCCCGCTGCACACCCCGATCCACGAGGACACGCCCGGCCCCGGCGCGTTCGACATGGAGGCGATGGCCGCCGGCCGGACGGCCTTCCGCGCCACCGGCGACCCGGCCGAGGTCGCCGCCGGGAAGCTCACCCTCGCCGTCGTGCGCGAGGAGCTCAGCGCGATCGTCGCCCAGCGGGCGGCCACCGACCCCCACCTGTTCTACCTCGACGGGCGTGAGCTCTACGGGGCCGGCGACTACGCGCAGCTGCCGCTGCCGGACGAGCTGCACCCCGACGGCGCCACCCACCGCCGCATCGCTGAGCGCTTCCGCGCCCGGGTCCTCGGCGGTGCGTGGGGTGCACGCAACCCGTAACAACTCAGCTCTCGGCGGGAGGGAGGCCCCTCCCTTGCCAGCCCCTCCCTCGGCGGGAGGGAGGCCCCTCCCTTGCCAGCCCCTCCCTCGGCGGGAGGGAGGCCCCTCCCTCGCCAGCCCCTCCCTCGGCGAGAGCTGAGTTGATCCTGATCGGTGGTCAGGCGCCGGCGTAGGCGTCCAGCTCGGCGAGGTACCGCTCGCGCTCCCGGCCGCTGAGCCAGGCGATGTCGAAGGAGTTGCGGGCCAGCCGGGCGAGCTGCTCGCGGCCCAGCCCGGCGACCTCGGCGAGGCGCTCGTAGTTCTCCGCCACGTAGCCCCCGAAGTAGGCGGGGTCGTCGGAGTTGATTGTCACCTTGACGCCCTGCTCCAGCAGGCCGACGATCTCGGTCTCCTTGACGCCGTCGACCACCCAGCCGTTGGAGATCGGGCAGCACGTGAGGCCGAGGCCGCGCTCCTGGATGGCCGCGACGAGCTCGGGACGCTCGAAGGCGTTGGAGCCGTGGTCGATGCGGTCCACCCGGATGTCCTCGATGACCTGACGGATGTGCTCGTGGGTGCCCTCCTGGTCGATGTCGCAGTGCATCGTCAGGAGGTAGCCCTCCTGACGGGCGCGGGCGAAGACGGCGGCGAACTTCGCCGGCGGGTTGCCGCGCTCGTCGGAGTCCAGGCCCACGCCGAGGATCCAGTCCCGGTAGGGGAGGGACTCCATGAGGGTGCTCATCGCGTGCTCGGCGGTGAAGTCGCGCAGGAAGCACATGATGAGCTCGGCGTGGATGCCGAGGTCGCGGCGTGCGTCGACCAGCGCCCGGCGCAGGCCACCGACGACCGTCGCGAACGGCACACCTCGGGAGGTGTGCGCCTGGGGGTCGAAGAAGATCTCGGCGTACCGCACGTTCTGGCTCGCCGCCTTGGTGAGGTACGCCGTCGCGAGGTCGTAGAAGTCGTCGGCGGTGACGAGCACCCGCATCGAGTCGTAGTAGACCGTGAGGAAGGAGGCGAGGGAGTCGAAGTCGTAGGAGGCACGCACCTCCTCGGCGGAGGAGTGCTCGAGCTCGATCCCGTTGCGCTGGGCGAGCGCGAACTTCAGCTCGGGCTCCAGGGTGCCCTCGATGTGCAGGTGCAGCTCGGCCTTCGGCAGGCCGGCGATGAAGTCCTGCAGCTCGCTCGTCACGGTCACGCGTGTGCTCCTCTGTCGGTCCGGTGCCCGGCACGCTCGGCCGGCGCACCCGGCAGGCTACCGGGCGTCTGCAGCAGTGGGGCAACCCTGGCCGACAGCGCCGCCCGGTGACACATGGGCACCTCTTCCCATCGCCAGGCAGCGAGCCACCGCGGCATGCTGGCCCGGCGGGCGTCTGGCACCCCGCCCAGCGGGCAGCGGCCCGCGTGGTTCTCGACACGGGAGCGCCCATGGCTGACCTGCGGATCGATCTCGCCGCGCTACGTGCGCTCGGCGCCGACCTCACCGTGGCCCGAGCACGATGAGGGCCCGCACCGCGCCATGCTCGGCCCTCCGGCTGCCATGACGCGCGTCGAGGAGCTGGAGTTCGCCCGTCCCGTCGTCGTGTTCGACGGCGGGACGCCCTACTGGCACCTCGTCGAGGCGCTCGGGACGCTGCCGCTCACCTCCGACGGCATCAGTGCCTTCATCCGCTACGAGGACGAGGTCGCCACCCGGTACGGCTACGTGGTCTCGCGCTGGGTCACGCAGAACCAGGGGCAGCAGTACGCCGGCGTGCTCGTCTACTCGGTGCTGCCGACGGATCCCGGCGACGCCCCGGGACACCCGTCCGACGACCCTCGCTTCCGCGAGACGACCGAGGCCCACGCGACCACGCACGTGGAGGCGGCCCAACGGCTGGCCGGTCCCGCGAGCGACCCGCGCGGACGCGCGCTCTGGGCCGCGGCGGGACCCGGAGGACCGTTCGTGCCCGTCTCGGTCACCCCGTTCGGCCGGCCTCGCTCACGTCACCCTCGAGGCGGCGGGGCTCCTTCCACAGCGCACGGACCTGCTCCTCGCGGCCGAGGATCTGCCCGAGCGCCTCGCGGGCTCGCCCCACCCGGTCGCTGCGGACGTCTACGGCTACACCCACCGGACGCGCGAGAAGGTGGCCGCGCGAGTCGCAGCCCGGCGTGCGAGGCCGGCGGCGACTCTGCTGATCGGCACACTCGAGCAGTTCGACGCCGCAGGGGGCACCGGTGACCACCGTGGACGGCGAGGGGCGGTCCTCGACGCCGCCGGCCGCGGCGACCGCCGCCCCGGCCGAGCGGCGCAGCAGGAAGGCCCTCACCGGCCGGGGCCGCGCACGGCTCCGGGGCGGTGACGAGCTCGTGGGCGCCCGCACGCTCCGCGGGCTGAGCACCGTCGGGCCGTCCCCCCGCCGAGCGGGCACACTCGGCCCATGCGTGAGCTCGTCGTCCTCGGGACCGCCTCCCAGGTGCCCACCCGCACCCGCAACCACAACGGCTATCTGCTGCTGTGGGACGGGCGGGGCTACCTCTTCGACCCCGGCGAGGGCACGCAGCGCCAGCTGACCTACGCCGGCGTCTCGGCCACGCAGGTCCACCACATCTGCCTCACCCACGTCCACGGCGACCACTGCTACGGCCTGCCCGGCGTGCTGTCCCGGATGGTGCTCGACGGCGTCACCCACCCCGTCCACCTCCACTACCCGGCCGGCGGGGAGGAGACGGTCCGGGCGCTGGTGTCCGTCGCGACGCCCGGCCTGGACCTGCACCTCCACCCGCACGGGGCGGCCGGGGAGGTGGCGCCCGGGCTGGAGGTGCGGCCGCTGCACCACCGCGTGGAGACCTACGGCTACCGGCTCGTCGAGCCCGACGGGCGCACCCTGCTGCCCCACCGTCTCGCCTCCGCCGGTCTCAGCGGCCCGGACGTCGGGCGGCTGCAGCGGGAGGGACGGCTGGGCGACGTCACCCTCGAGGACGTGAGCGTGCCGCGACGCGGGCAGCGCTTCGCCCTCGTCATGGACACCGCGCCCTGCGCGGGAGCCGAGGAGCTGGCCGAGGGCGCCCACCTCCTCGTCGCCGAGTCGACCTTCGCCGACGAGGACGCCGAGCTCGCCCGCGAGTACCTCCACCTCACCGCCGGTCAGGCCGGGGCGCTGGCCGCCGCCGGCGGGGTGCGCACCCTCCTCCTCACCCACTTCTCCTCGCGGTACGCGGACCTCACGGTGCTGCGGGACCAGGCCGAGGCGACGGCGGGAGGTGCCGCCGTCGTCGTCGCCCACGACCTCGACCGGGTGCCGATGCCGCGGCGGCGCGAGGTCCGCCCGCCGTCGTGACGACGGCGGGCGGACCGGTCACCCGCTAGCCGAGCGGGCCGTAGAGCGCGGGGGAGGTGCGCGCCCCGGTCGCCTCCTCGAAGGAGAAGGCCAGGCCCAGCAGCGTGCCCTCGGCGTAGTCGCGGCCGAGCAGCTCGAGGTTGACCCCCGCACCGGGCACGGTGCCGTCCTCGGCGGTCGCCTGGCCCATGGGCACGCTCACCGCCGGCATCCCCGTGTTCGGGCTCAGGCGCAGGTTGGTGCCCTGCGTCCCGTAGGGCGTGCCGGTGGGGTAGACGAGGGCGTCGAGGTCGTGCTCCTCGAGGAGCCCGGTGACGAGCTCCTTGCCCTGCGCCAGCGCCAGCGTGTGGCTGCCCTCGGGGCCTGCCCACGCCTCGTAGGTCTCCTCGCTGATCGACGCGCGCTGCTCGTAGGTGCGCTGCCGCGAGACGACGTAGTGGCCCGTGGCGAGGATGTCCTCGATGGTGCGGGCCGTCACCTGCGGCGCGAGGTGGTTCTCGACGTAGTCCTCGAGGTCGTGACGGAACTCGTTGGTGCTGCCGCTCGGCTCGGACAGGACCGCGGCGAGGCCCTCCGGCGCCTCGAGCTCGACGACCGTGGCCCCCTGCTCCTCGAGCGTGGCCCGCGCCTCGGCGAAGAGGCGGACGGTCGTGGGGTTGGTGCCGACCATCGACGGGAGGTAGCCGATCCGGGCGCCGGCGAGGGCGTCGGCGTCGAGGGAGGCGGCGTAGGAGGCGGGCACCTTCCCGGCCTGTGCGGCGGTCGCCGGGTCGGCCGGGTCGACGCCGACGACGGCGTCCAGCGCCAGGGCGGCGTCGGTGACGCTGCGGGTGATCGGGCCCGCGGTGTCCTGGCTGAGCGCCAGCGGGATGATCCCGTCGCGGCTCACGAGCCCGACGGTCGGGCGCACGCCGACGAGCTGGTTGTAGGACGCCGGTACACGGATCGAGCCGCCGGTGTCCGTCCCGAAACCGATGCCGGCGAGGTTGGCCGCCAGCGCCGCGCCGGTGCCGCCGCTGGAGCCGCCGGCGGTGCGGCTCGTGCTGTACGGGCTGGCGACGAGCAACGTGGAGCCGGGCTCTGCACCCGCGGAGAACTCCGAGGCGAAGCCGTAGGCGAACTCGTCCAGGCTCGCCTTGGCGAGGATGACGGCACCGTCCTCACGCAGGCCCTCGACCATGAAGGCGTCGGTGCCGGTGAGGTTGTCCTCCCAGCACCCGCAGCCTCCGGTGGTGGGCATGTCACGGGTGTTGACGTTGTCCTTGACGGCCACCGGGACGCCGAGCAGCAGGCTCGTCATCCCCTCCTCGGCGCGCTCGGCGTCGGCGGCCGCCGCGGCGGCCAGGGCGCCGTCGTTCGTCGCGATGACCGAGTTGAGGGGCCGGCCTGCGGCCTCGGTGTCGAGGAGCGTGCGGTCGTAGGCGGCGATCCGCTCGAGGTACTCCTCGGTGATGGCCACGGACGTCGTCACGCCCGCGTTCATGGCCGCCTGCATGTCGAGGACCGAGGCCTCGACGAGCTCGAAGGGGCCGTCGTCGTAGACCATCCGCTGGGAGACGGCGGCGAGGTCGGCGACGGTGAGCGTGCCGTCGTCGTCGGTGTCGGCGACCTCGCCCCACTCGGTCGCGTCGGCGGGGGAGCCGAGGTGGTCGGCCACGAGGTCGAGGTCCGCCGGGGTCACCCGGCCGTCGCCGCTGAGGTCGAGCTCGGCGTAGAAGGGCGGCAGGACCAGCGTCTCGGCCTCGAGGGGCTGGGCCTGGGCGAGGGCGGCGCCGGTGACGACGAGCGCCCCGACGGCGGGGACGGCGGCGAGGGTGCGGCGGCGGGTGCTCACAGCGCACCTCCCGTCCGGCGGCGGAGCAGCACGGCGGCGCCGCCGAGCGCGGCCAGCACGGCCGCGGCCACGCCGAGCCCGCGGGCGTCGAGACCGGTGGACGGCAGCGAGCCGCCGCCCGAGGTGGGCGGTGCGGCGGTGGGTGCGGGCGCGCCGTCGTCGTCGGTGGGCGTGGGGGAGGGCTCCTCCGGTGCCGGGTCGGGCTCGGTGGGTGCCGGGTCCGGGTCGGTGGGCGAGGGGCTGGGGGTGGGCGCTGCGACGATCATCTCCGCGCTCGCCACGGCGGGCAGCGTCGTCGTCGTGCCGTCGGCGCCGACGAGCTCGACGGCCACCTCGACACTCGTCGTGCCGGCCCCGACGACGGTGAGCTCCACGCCCGCATCGAGGTCACCGGCGAGGGCGGGGGAGCTGCCGAGGCGGCTGTGGACGACGGTCACCCCGGCAGCGGTGGGCTCGGTGCTGTCGAAGCCGCCGCCCGGGCCCGTGACACTGTCGGGGACGACCGCCAGGACGTCGGGGTCGGCCTCGACGGTGAGGGCGTAGGCGTAGACGTCGACCGTGTCCCCGAGCTCGAGCCCGAGGCTGATCGTGTCCCCGACGGTCGCGGTGGCGGGCACGGTGAGGCTGAGACCGGTGGTCTCGGGCGCGGCGAGCGCGGGGGCGGCGCTGAGCACGAGCACGCCGGCGCACAGGGGCGCGGCGATCGCTGCTCGGCGTGGGCGAGGTCTGGGTGGCATGGTCCTGCCTTCCGGGTCGACGTCATCGGCGCAGCCGCGCTGCGCTCCAGGCGCGACGGTAGGCAGCACGTGTTTCGTCCAAGGGTGCTGGACGTTACCGCTGCGTTTCCCGCTCCGGAAGGGGCAGCGGGCGGCGCCGTCAGGTCACTCGCAGCCCACGCCGTCGCCGTCGCGGTCGAGGTGGCGACCGTAGCCGGGGTCGCCCGCGTGGACGGGTGCGGCGCCTGCCTCTCGGGCCGCGCTGCAAGAGGCGTAGGAGACGTCGTCGTCGGGTGCGGTCGGGGTGCCGGGCACGGGTGACGTGACCGCCGAGGCGGCGTCCCCGGTAGGAAGGGGCTCCTGCGGGCAGTCGCCGAGCACCCGCACCATGGCGTCCTGCTCGGCCTGGGTCACCCACAGACCGTAGGCGTGCTTGACGCCCACCTGGCGGGCGACGTAGGCGCAGCGGAAGGAGCGGTCGGGCGGCAGCCAGGTGGCGGTGTCGCCGTCACCCTTCTGCGCGTTGAGCGGACCGTCGACGGCGAGGAGGTTGAGCGGGTCGTTGGCGAAGCGCACGCGGGTGTCGGTGTCCCACTGCTGCGCGCCCTTCTGCCAGGCGTCCGACAGCGCGACGACGTGGTCGACCTGGACGGCGGTGCTCGTGTCGTTGCCGCGGACGAAGGCGATCGTCTCCCCGCTGAACGGGTCGGCCAGGGTGCCGGAGGTGACGACGCAATCGTGGGTGCCGGGGCGGTAGGTGAGGTCGGTGAGGTCGCGGGCGAGGATGTCGTTGCGGGTGTCGCAGCCGTTGCGGTCGGTGTCGACCCAGCCGCTGCCGAAGAGGTCGCGCGCGTAGCCGGTGCGCGGCGCGCGGCCCTTGACCTCGAGCTCGCGGGCGGCGGCGAGCGCGGCCGCCGGCGCACCCGCCTCGGGCGTCTGCTCGGGCGTCGTCGCCGGCTCGGGGGACGGGGAAGGCGGCTCGGTCGTGACCGGCTCCCGGCCGGACGCCGACGCGCGCGGCGCAGGCTCCTCGGCGGTGCTCGGCGCGGGGGACGGCACGGCGACGGGCCCGGCCGGTCCGGCCACCGCACCCCCCGCGAGAGCAACGACGACGCCGATCCCGAGGACCGCACCGAGACCGCGCCGACCGAGCGCGCCGGCCCCGCCGCGCCGGCGCAGCAGCGCCCAGCCGGCCGTGAGGACGAGGTACAGGCCCCCGACGACGAGCGAGCCGGCCGGCTCCCCCCCCGAGGGCGGGGAGGACGAGCGCAAGGGCGAGCCCCACGAACCAGAGCGTCGGGACCCGGGACGCGGCGGTCGGGGCAGGGGGGCGCGCGTCGTCCACGGGCTCGCTCTCACGCAGGGGGTGACCGACGGGGCGTCAGGTCGGCAGGTGTCGACCCAGTATCGGCCGGTCCGCACGCCCGGTGAGGCAGCGGCGCGCCGGGTCAGGGCGCCGGCAGCAGGGGGAGGAGCTCCTCCCAGACCGCCCGGAGGATGTCGTTGGCCACGCCCTCGTGGTGCGCGGTGATCGTGACGACCGCCCGCTGCCGTGGCAGGACCACCGAGAACTGCCCGTACTTGCCGTCGGCCCGCCAGGCGTCCTCGACCGTGCAGCGCCACACCTGGTAGCCGTACCCGACCGTCGACTCGGGGTCGGGGAAACCCTCGGTCGGGACGACGTCGGTGTGCATCGCGGCGACGAAGTCCGCCGGGACGAGCTGGTCGTCCTCCCAGCGGCCCTCCTGGAGGAGCAGCTGCCCGAGGCGTGCGAGCTCGCTGGTGCGCAGCTGCAGGCCCACCGCTCCCAGGCTGTACCCCTGCGGGCAGCGCAGCCACTGCGGGTTGCCGATGCGGAGCGGGTCGAAGAGGCGGGGCACGAGGTAGTCGCGCAGGTCCTGCCCGCTCACGGCCTGGACGATGCGTCCCAGCACATAGCTGCAGGCGTTGCTGTAGGCGAACCGCTGCCCGGGAGGGGAGAGCAGCTCGGCGGTGAGGAACGAGCCGAGGAGGTCCGGCTCCTCCCCGCGGACCGGTGTGTGCCAGGCGGAGGAGGTGCCGCTCGTCATCTGGAGCAGGTGACGCACCGTCACGAGCTCCACCCCGTCGGCGTGCGGCGCCCCCGGGAAGAAGCCGACGACGGCGTCGTCGAGCCCGAGCAGGCCCTCCGCCTGTGCCATCCCCACGGCGACGGCGACGAAAGTCTTGGACGCCGAGTAGACCTCGACGGTGTCGTCGCTGCGGAACCGGTGCTCGACCGGCTCGTGCCCCTCGCGGTGCAGGTGGATGCCGTAGACCCCGAGGTTGCGCTCGGCGTCGCGCAGGCGGAAGCCGGTGAGCAGGGCGGCGTCGGTCATCGGTGTCCTCGCTTCGTCGGGTCGCGGTGCGGCCCACTGTACGGACCAGCGGCTAGGGTCGGTCCCATGGCAGTCGTCGGAGCACATGTCGACCAGACCGACCCGATCGCCGAGGCACAGGCCCGCGGCGCGGACGCGGTGCAGCTCTTCCTCGGGGACCCCCAGGGCTGGAAGGGGCCGGAGGTCCGTTACGCCGGTGGTGCCGAGGCCCTGCGGGCGGCGGCGGCCGCGGCCGGCGTCGCCCTCTACGTCCACGCCCCCTACGTCCTCAACGTCGCGACGACGAACAACCGCATCCGCATCCCCAGCCGCAAGCTCCTGCAGAAGCAGGTCGACGCGGCGGCCGAGATCGGTGCCGCCGGGATCATCGTCCACGGTGGGCACGTCCTGGCCGCGGACGACCCCGCCGTCGGCTTCGACAACTGGCGCAAGTGCATCGACCAGCTCGACGCCAAGGTCCCCGTGCTCATCGAGAACACCGCGGGCGGCACCCGCGCCATGGCGCGCGGCGTGGAGCGGCTCGAGCGGCTGTGGGCCGCGGTGATGGAGGCCGACGGCGGGGCGGACGTCGGCTTCTGCCTCGACACCTGCCACGCCTACGCCGGTGGCGAGGAGCTGGCGGGGCTGGTCGAGCGGGTGCGGGCCGTCACCGGCCGCATCGACCTCGTCCACGCCAACGACAGCCGTGACACCTTCGACTCCGGCGCCGACCGGCACGCCAACCTCGGCCAGGGCAGCCTCCCGCTCGAGGACCTCGCCGCGCTGCTGCGCGAGGCAGGAGCGCCGGTGGTCGTCGAGACGCCCGGCGGCGCCGAGGAGCACCGCACCGACATCGCCTGGGTGCGCGAGCAGCTCGGCTGACGAGCTGCTCCCGGGGCGAGGACGGGGACGTACCGCGTCAGCCTCGGCGTGCCTGGCGGTAGCGGCGGATGAGGGCGTTGGTCGAGGAGTCGTGGGTGAGCTCGGGCTCCTCGTCGGCACCGAGCTCGGGCCCGATCGCCTTGGCCAGCACCTTGCCCAGCTCCACGCCCCACTGGTCGAAGGAGTTGATCCCCCACACGACGCCCTGGACGAAGACCTTGTGCTCGTAGAGCGCGACGAGCTGGCCCAGCACCGCGGGCGTGAGCCGCGGGGCCAGGACGAGGGTCGTGGGAGAGTTCCCCGCAAAGGTCTTGTGCGCGACGAGCTCCTCGGCCGTCCCCTCCGCCCGGACCTCCTCGGCGGTCTTGCCGAAGGCCAGCGCCTCGGCCTGGGCGAGGAGGTTGGCGGTGAGCTGGTCGTGGTGGCCGGGGACGTCGTCGGCGGGGTGGACGAAGCCGATGAGGTCGGCCGGCACCGTCTGGGTGCCCTGGTGGATGAGCTGGTAGAAGGCGTGCTGGCCGTTGGTGCCGGGCTCGCCCCACACGACCGGCCCGGTCTGCACGGAGACGGGCGCGCCGTCCAGGGTGACGGACTTGCCGTTGGACTCCATGTCCAGCTGCTGGAGGTAGGCGGGGAAGCGGGAGAGGTACTCACTGTAGGGCAGCACCGCATGGGTGGCGCAGCCGCGGAAGTTGCGGTGCCAGACCCCGATGAGGGCGAGCAGCGCCGGGAGGTTGCGCTCGAGCGGAGCGGTGCGGAAGTGCGTGTCCATCGCGTGGAACCCGGCGAGCATGTCGCGGTAGTGGCCGGGGCCGATGGCGATCATGAGGGAGAGCCCGACGGCGGAGGTCATCGAGTACCGGCCGCCCACCCAGTCCCAGAACCCGAACATGTTCGCCGTGTCGATGCCGAACTCGGCGACCTGCTCGGCGTTCGTCGACACCGCGACGAAGTGCTTGGCGACGGCGGAGCGGTCACCGAGGGCGGCGACGAGCCACTCGCGGGCGGTCGTCGCGTTGGTGATCGTCTCGATCGTCGTGAAGGTCTTGGACGCGACGACGAAGAGCGTCTCCTCGGGGTCCGCGGCGGCGAGGACGGGGGCGATGTCGTCGCCGTCGACGTTGGAGACGAACGCGCTGGTGATGGCCGGGTCCGCGTAGGGGGCGAGGGCGACCGTGGCCATCTTCGGTCCGAGGTCCGAGCCGCCGATGCCGATGTTGACGACTCGGGTGATGCGCCGGCCGGTGTGGCCGCGCCACTGCCCGCTGCGGACCTGCCCGCTGAAGGCGGCCATCCGGTCGAGGACGTCGTGGACGTCGGCGACGACGTCCTGGCCGTCGACGACCAGCTCGGTGCCACGGGGCGCGCGCAGCGCCGTGTGCAGCACGGCACGGTCCTCGGTCGTGTTGATGTGCTCGCCGCGGAACATCGCCTCGACCCGCTCCGGCACGCCGGCCGCGCGCGCGAGGTCGGTGAGCAGCCGCAGCGTCTCGTCGGTCACCCCGTTCTTGGAGTAGTCGACGTACAGGTCGCCCACCTCGACGGCGAGTCGCCCACCGCGCTCCGGGTCGGCGGCGAAGAGCTCGCGCAGGGTGGTGCCGGACGTCGCGGCGGCATGCTCCTCGAGGGCGGCCCACTGCGGCGTGGTCGAGATGTCGTGTGGCTGGGACACAGCTGCTGCTCCAGGGGCTCGGGGACGGCTGCCCTCATCATGGCGCGTGAGCGCGCCCGGCGCGACGGCCGTCCGTCTCAGTCGCTGCGCTCGACCCGGGCGAGGGAGTCGACGGCGCGTTCGAGGGAGAGCACGATGCCGTCGTAGAGCACCTGGTCGTCGTTCCGCGGGGCGACGTCGCGCGCGTCCTGGACGGCGTCCGAGGCGTGCGCGCTCGACAGCGGTGTCTCGTCGGAGGAGACGTGGGGGTCGGCCGTCCCTGCCGGCGTGGTGTTCTCCAGCGCCGCGGAGATCGTCCGCAGGGCCGCACAGACGCGTGCCCCGCTGTCCCCGGCGAGCACGTCCGACCGGTCGATACGGCCGGAGCCCACGTCACCGAGGAGGAGGTCGGCGAGGTCGCTGACGACGAGTCCGAGCCGGTCGAGCACCCGCGCCTCCTCCTGGAGCGCGTCGATCGACCCGCTGTACCGGCGGGCGCGTCGGTTGCGGTGCGCCGCCTCGCTGATCTCCGTCACCGCGGTGTGCATCTGCGCACGCTCACGCGGCGAGGAGGCGTGGTCGCGCTGCCACTCGGCGAGCGTCGGCAGCTCCTCCCTCTCGATGAGGTCGGCCAGCTCGCCGAGGTCCCCGGCGAGGGTCCTTCGGAAGCGGCGCACCGCGGACTGTGCGGGCGCGAGGGGAAGCGGCGGGAACACGGCGTTGGCGGTGATGCCGACGAGCGCACCGAGCAGCGTGAGGCCGGCGTACGCGCTGACGTAGGCGCCGTCCGGGTTCCCGATGATGAGCGAGAACAGCGCCGCCGTCGGCACCCAGCCGCCCATCGACCCGAACCGGCGCCACCCCGCGAGGACGACGGAGGCCACGACGGCGAGGGCGATGGAGATGACGCCCGTGACGGGCAGGAGGTCGACCCCCATCCCGACGAGCCCACCCATCGCGATCGCGCCGACCGACTGGAGGGAGTCGCGCACGGATCCCGCGAGCGTGAAGGTCGTGGCGATCACCGCGCCGAACGGCGCGTAGTACGGGTACTCGTCCGCGAGCTCGCCCGGGATGACCCCCGCCAGCGCCCAGGCGATCGCGGCGGCGAGGGCCGCGCGGATCGCCAGGGCGATCCGCGGGTTGCGCCGCCACTGCTCGCGCCACCACGACGGGCGGGTGACGTCGCGTGGCAGCGCCACCCGCGTGCGCCACTGCGTGTGCGCGGTCTGCTGCGAGGCGTTCATCGGGCCGGCAGCCCCCGGGTGGCCGGGCCCTCGAGGAGCTCGCCGTCGGCGGCGAAGCGTGAGCCGTGGAGCGGGCAGTCCCAGGACCGCTCCTCGTCGTTCCACCGGACGACGCCACCCAGGTGGGGGCACACCGCGGAGACGGCACGGGTGACGCCGTCGACCGTCGAGACGGCCACGGGGTGCAGGCCCCGGCGCACCACGCAGCCCATGCCCTCGGCGGGGGTGTCGTCCGTGGTGGCCGCCGTCTCCGGCTCCGGCTCCTCCGGCGCCGGCCTGCCGCCGGGCTCGGGGTTCGTCAGGGCGCGGGCGTAGCCGCCGGCCATCTGCGCGGCCACCGCGGCGTTGAGCCGCACCGCCTCGGCCAGCCCGGTCATCTCACGGCGGCGCCAGCTGCGGTAGGCGTCGCCCCACTCGGGCAGGTCCCCGGTGAGGTGTCCGGCGAGCATGTGCGCGGCCGCGACCGCGTTGGTCATGCCCCACTTGGCGAAGCCGGTGGCCACGAGGGCACGGGAGTCCCGCGGCAGGAGGGGTCCCACGTAGGGCAGCTCGTCGACGGGGTGGTAGTCCTGCGCGGACCACCGGCCCACCACGCGCGCGTCGGGGAACCAGCGCCGTGACCACGTGAGGAGGTTCTCCACCCGCGCCCGCGGGGAGTCGGCCCGCCCGACGACGTGGGAGGCGCCGCCCACGATGACGATCTCCCCGTCATCGGCGGGTGCGGTGCGGACCGAGCGGATGGGCGCCCCGGCGGTGATGGACATCTGCAGGCCGGTGGGCTGCGGCACGGCGAGGGCGAGGGCGTAGGAGCGCTGCGGCTCGAGGCGCGCGAAGTAGCCGCCGCGATCGGCGAAGGGGATGCCGGTGGCCAGCACGACGCAGTCGGCGTGCACGGTCCCGCGCGTGGTGACGACGGCGCCGTCCTTGCCGTGCGCGTCGGTGACCCGGGCGGCGGTGCGCACGACCACCCCGGCCGCCTCGGCCTCGAGGACGAGAGCGGCGAGCACGTCCATCGGGTCCACCTGGGCCTGCTCGGGCAGCCAGGTGCCCGCGAGCGCCGGGAAGGGCGCGTCGAAGGACTCGCGCCACTCCACGGGCAGGCCCGCCGAGAGGGCGGCCTGGTGCTCCGCCTCGGCGGCGGGCAGCTGCTGGGGACCGGCGGCGTAGGTGACGGCGGCGCGGCGCTGGACGGGGACGTCGTGGCGGGCACACTCGGCGAGCAGCCACTCCTGCCCGAGCCGGTTGCCGGCGACGTACTTGCCGAGCACCTCAGGGCCGTGCTGGGCCGCGATCGCCGACATCCGGGTCCCTTGGAGCAGGGAGACCTTGGCGGTGGAGTGGCCGGTCGTCCCCGCGCCGACGTAGCGGCCCTCGAGGACGACGACCGTGAGGCCGGCGCGGCCGAGCAGGACCGCCGTCGTCAGTCCTGTCAGGCCCGCGCCGACGACGGCGACGTCGTAGCGTCCACCGACCGGCTCGGTCGCGAGGCGCTCACCTCCCCGACCCGTGTCCGACGCCGATGCCAGCCACAGTGAAGTCATGTCCCTCTCCGTCCAGTCCGTGCGTCGTGCGCACCGCCGCCGCGACGACGTCGCCCAGGCTCCCGGTGCGCTCCAGCTCCCGCCGCTGGCGGTCGGCGCCCGTGCCGACCTCCCGCAGGCGGGCCATGCCCTCCTCGACGAGGGCGAGATCGTCGTCGGCCTCCCGCAGCGCCGGCCGGACGTGGTCGACGAGGGCGCCGACCACCTCCGCCCCGGGCCGCGGGCGGCTGGTGTACGGGTCGAGCAGGTCGCCGGCCAGGCCGAACCGGCTCGCCTGCCAGGTGGCGAGGCGGAGCAGCTGGGTGGGTACCGGAGGCGCAGCCTTCCCGGCGGCCCACTGCTCGGCGGCGGTCTCGACGAGCGCCCGGCACAGGGCGGCCACGACGACGGCGTCACGCGGGTCCTGGCACACGTCCGCCGCCCGGAACTCCAGGGTGGGGTAGGAGCGCGAGGGCCGGGCGTCGAGGTAGACCATCCCCTCGTCGAGGACGACGCCGCTCGCGACCATCGCCTCGACCCGCTCGCGGTAGCCGCGGTGCGAGCCGAACAGGTCCGGCGGCCCCGCCGAGGGCCAGCGGCCCATGACCTGGGCGCGGTAGCTCGCGTAGCCGGAGTCCTCGCCCTCCCAGTACGGGGAGTTGGCGCTCACGGCCAGGAGGGTGGGCAGCCACACGCGCACGCGGTCGAGGACGGCGATCGCCTCCTCGTCGGACTCCACGCCCACGTGGACGTGGCACCCGCAGACGAGCTGCTCGCTGCCGAGCCGCCCGAAGTGGTCGACGATGCGGCGGTAGCGCTCGTCCGGCGCGGCCTTGGCCTCGACCGGGAAGGGGGAGGTGCCGAGGGCGACGACCCGGGCGCCCTCACGTCGGGCGGCCGACTCTGCGTGGGCGCGCCACGACACGAGCTCCTCGTGGAGGTCGACGAGGTGGTGGTGCGGGGCGGTGCCGGTCTCGACCTGCTGACGCTGCAGCTCGCCCTCCAGGGCGGAACCGGCCTCCCCGGGTGTGCCGGCGGGGCCGGAACCGTCCGGGGACGCGTCCCCGATGACGTCGGCCCGCCGCAGCACCTGCTGCGCCACCGAGACGGCCTGGCCCGTGCCGCTGCGTACGAGCAGCAGCTCCTCCTCCACTCCAAGTGTCCTCATCCGGCCAGTGTGTCGTGGGGGCGCCCGGTCGGCACGGCGGGCGGCACACTGGGGGCGTGGCCGTGTCCGATCTCTCCGCGCTCCTCGCCGCTCCGCCGTCCCTGCCCGTGGCCGAGGGCCTGGCAGACCTCGTGCAGGCGGTGACGTCCGGCGGCACCGCCGTGCTGCAGTCCCCGCCGGGGAGCGGGAAGACCACGCTCGTGCCCCCGGCGCTCGCCGTCGCCCTCGGCGGCAGGGTGGTCGTCACCCAGCCGCGGCGCATCGCGGCGCGGGCTGCGGCACGCCGCCTCGCGGGCCTCCTCGGGCAGCCCGTGGGACGCGTCGCGGGCTTCTCCGTCCGCGGGGAGCGGCAGGTCGGTGAGGAGACGCTCGTCGAGATGGTCACCGCCGGCACGCTCCTGCGCCGCCTCCAGCGGGACCCCGAGCTGCCCGGTGTACGCGCCGTCGTGCTCGACGAGGTCCACGAGCGGCAGGTCGACTCCGACCTCCTCCTCGCCATGCTTGTCGAGGCGCGGGCGACGCTCCGCGAGGACCTCGCCCTCGTGGCGATGTCGGCGACCGTCGAGGCCGACCGCGTGGCGGCGCTGCTCGGAGAGGGGACCGCCGTCGTCACCGTCCCCGGTGCCCTGCACCCGGTCGAGACGGTGTGGTGCCCGCCGCCGCGGACCGCGCCCCGGTTCACGCCGCGGGGCACCAGCCCGGAGTTCCTCGCCCACGTGGCGGGCGTGGCCCACCGGGCCCTGGCCGAGCAGGACGGTGACGTCCTCGTCTTCCTCCCCGGCGCGCGGGAGGTCGACGACGTCGCCGCCCGCCTCCGCGGGGGCGAGGCCACCGTACTGCCCCTCCACGGGCGCCTCCCGGCCGCCGAGCAGGACCGCGCGCTACGGCCCGGCGCCGATCGGCGCGTGGTGGTCTCGACGGCGGTGGCCGAGTCCTCCCTCACCGTGCCCGGCGTGCGGGTGGTCGTCGACGCGGGGCTGGCCCGCCAACCACGCACCGACCACCACCGCGGACTGGCCGGCCTCGTCACCCGCAGCGTCAGCCAGGCGGCCGCGGAGCAGCGTGCGGGGCGTGCCGGGCGGCAGGGCCCGGGCACCGTCTACCGGTGCTGGTCGGCCGCGGAGCACGCCATGCTCGCGCCCCACCCCGAGCCGGAGATCGCGACGGCGGACCTCGCCGGGCCGATGCTCGAGCTCGCCCTGTGGGGCGCCCCCGGCGGAAGGGGACTGGCGCTCCTCGACCCTCCGCCGGCCCAGGCGGCCGCGGCGGCGACCGAGCTGCTCGTCGAGCTGGGTGCGCTCGATGCCGAGGGCACGGCCACCCCGCGTGGCCGGGCGATCGCGGACGTCGGCGCGGACCCGCGCCTGGCCCGAGCACTGCTCGACGGCGCCCGGGCGGTGGGCGCGCGGACCGCGGCGGAGGTCGTGGCGATGCTCGCCGATGACGGCGGCGGGGGCGATGCCGACCTCACCGCGGCGCTGCGCCGGCTCAGGGCCGGTGGCCGCAGCGGCTGGCGCCGGGAGGCGGACCGCTGGGAGCGCCTGGCGACCCGGCGCGGTGGGGCGGACGCGCGCCGGGACGACCATGTCACGCAGCTCGACCTCGCCGTCGGGCTCGTCACGGCACTGGCCCACCCGGACCGTGTCGCGCGCCGCCGGCAGAACAGCGACCACTACCTGCTGGCCGGGGGAGCGGGCGCGCGGCTGGCCGGTGGGACGCTGGCCGGCACCGAGTGGCTCGCCGTCGCCGACGCCACCCGCGCGCCGGGTGAGCGCGACGCGCTCATCCGCTCGGCGGCGCCGATCGACGAGGCCACCGCGCGGGAGGCGGCGGCAGGGCTGCTGCGGACCGTGGAGGACGTCGCGTGGCGCGAGGGCCGGCTGGTGGCGCGGCGCGTGGAGCGGCTGGGCGCGATCGAGCTCGCCAGCGAGCCGTTGCCTCGCCCCTCCGCGGCGCTCGTGGCTGCCGCCGTCCAGGACGGGCTGCGCCGTGAGGGCCTGGACCTCGTGCCGTGGCCGGCGGGGGCGGTGTCCCTGCGCCGGCGTCTCGCCTTCCTGCATGCCGCCCTCGGCGCGCCGTGGCCCGACGTCTCGGACGACGCGCTGCTCGAGCGGGTCGAGCAGTGGCTCGGGCCCGACCTCGCCGGGGTGCGCAGCAACCGGGACCTGGCCCGTCTCGACACGACGACGGCGCTGCGGCGGCTGCTCCCGTGGCCCGAGGCCGGCCGGCTGGACGAGCTCGCCCCGGAGCGGGTGACCGTCCCGGCGGGCTCGGCGCTGCGGGTCGACTACTCCGACCCCTCGCGGCCCACGCTCGCGGCGCGCCTCCAGGAGGTCTTCGGGTGGGGCGGCGCGCCGGCGCTCGCCGGCGGACGGGTGCCGCTCGTACTCGAGCTGCTCTCCCCGGCACGTCGCCCGGCGGCGGTGACGGCGGACCTCGCCGGGTTCTGGCGCACGGGGTACCCCGGGGTGCGCGCCGACCTGCGTGGGCGCTACCCGCGGCACCCGTGGCCGGAGGACCCGGCGACGGCCGCCCCGACGACGCGCACGAGCAATGGACGGCGGACCTAGGCGGGCTGCTCGCCGCCCGCCGCCGGGTCCGGCGACATGGTGAGGCGCCGCACCGGCAGCGCCTGCGGGTCGTTCTCCCGCAGCCACACGACGAGGTGCTCGCGCACGTCGCAGCGCAGCGTCCAGTCGTCGCCGGTGTTCGCGGTGGTCACCAGGGCGCGCACGGTGATGTGGCCACCGGTGGAGTCGGTGACGAGGAGGGACTTCCCGCGGCCGTCCCACGCGGGGTGCTGGGACACGTACGCGTCGAACGCGGCGCGCAGCGCGTCGATGTCGGTGCGCCAGTCGAGCTCGAGGTGGACGACTCCGGTGACCGTGTCTCCTGTGCGGCTCCAGTTGATGAAGGGCTGGGAGGTGAAGTAGGTCGAGGGCAGCACCTTGTGGCGCTCGTCCCAGATGCTGACGACGACGTAGGACAGCGTGATGTCCTCGATCGTGCTCCACGTGCCGTCGACCTCGACGACGTCCCCGATCCGCACCGCGTCGGTGAAGGCGATCTGCAGCCCGGCGAAGAGGTTGCCCAGGCTGCTCTGCGCCGCGATGCCCACCACGACGCTGAGGAGGCCCGCGGAGGCGAGGATCGTCGCACCCACCTGCTCCACGCCGGGGAAGGTCATGAGGACCATCGCGACGCCGAGGACGACGAAGGCGGCGTTGACCAGGCGCTGGATGAGCAGCATCTGGGTGCGGGTGCGCCGTCGGTCGCGGTCGTCCTCCTTGCGGGCGACGACGCGGCGGCGGGTGTGCTCGAGCCAGGCCACGACGATGGTGGCGGCGAACCACACCGCCGAGGCGATGGTGAGCACGAGCAGGACGTGCAGCCCGATCTCGCGCACGGTGCCTCGTTCGGCCGTCGCCGCGAACGCGACGCGCAACGCGATCGCCAGGAGCAGGGCGGCCAGCGGCCGGCGCACCCGCAACCATCCCTGGACCAGCGCGGGTACCCGGGCGCGCCCGCGCCGGATCGCCCGGTCCACGACCAGCATGACGACGACGACGACCGCCGCGGCCGAGGCGACGGCGACGACCCATCTGAGGAACGGCCAGAGCTCATCCATACGTCAGGCCTAACAGACGAAGGCGGTCTACTGCGAGGCGTGCTCGGCGAAGGCACCCATGATCGGGTTCCACGGCCGCACGGTGCGCTGGGTGATGAGGTGCGCCTTGAGGAAGGGGTCCTCGTCCAGGAGCCGCTGGGCGCCGTCGACGTCCTGGGCGAGGACGAGGAGCAGCGCGCCCGGGGCGGCGTTGTCCCGCCACGGGCCGGAGGCGAGCAGCGAGCCCTCGTCCAGCAGCCCCTGGAGGAACTCGCGGTGGGCCGGCCGCACGGTGGCGAGGTCGTCGGTGCGGGCGGTGTCGTAGGTGTACTCGACGGCGAAGACGCTCATGCGGCCCCAGGGTAGCCGGGCCGCCCCCTCCCGCCGAGCGCTGAGTTGTTACTCGTCAGAACCCACCGCTGCCCCCGCCCCCTCCCGCCGAGCGCTGAGTTGTTACTCGTCAGAATTCAGCGCTCCGCGAAAGGAAGGCCCCCTCCCGCGAGCGCTGAGTTGTTACTTCGGTCAGCCGCCGGGGATGGCGCAGGCGTCGGCGACGTCGGTGACCACCTGCGGGCGGGTGGCGGCCGGTGGCCGGGCCCCGGTGTCCCAGTCCGCGCCGGTGAGGACCGGCTGGTCCTCGAGGGCTCGCAGCTCGGCCGGGTTGAAGACACGGGACCGGGTGAGGAAGCGAACCCCGTGGGGCCCCTCGACGCTGAAGCCGGCGCCGCGGCCGGGCACGACGTCGAGCACGAGCTGGGTGTGCCGCCACACGTCGAACTGCTGCGGGGAGATCCACACCGGCACGCCGTCGGCGTCCGACGGCGCGTCCGGCAGCACGTGCCCGGTGAACAGGCGCAGGTCCAGGACCCCAAGGAGCACCTCGCGGTCGCCCACGAGGAACTCCCCCTGGGGGTAGCACATGGGGGAGGAGCCGTCGCAGCAGCCGCCGGACTGGTGCATCATCAGCGGCCCGTGCTCCCCGCGCAGCCGGTCGAGCAGCTCGGCGGCGGCGGGCAGGGCCACCACACGCGGCACTGTCACGTCCATCGTGCTCCCTCGGGTGGGCCGGGGCCGCCGGCGCGGCGGCCCCGGCAGCCGTCTAGAAGTAGCCCTGCGCACCGGGCGCGTAGGACACGAGCAGGTTCTTCGTCTGCTGGTAGTGGTCGAGCATCATGAGGTGGTTCTCCCGGCCGATGCCCGACTGCTTGTACCCGCCGAACGCCGCGTGCGCCGGGTACTGGTGGAAGGTGTTCGTCCACACCCGCCCGGCCTGGATGGCGCGGCCCGCGCGGTACATCGTGTCCGCGTTGCGGCTCCAGACCCCGGCGCCCAGACCGTAGAGGGTGTCGTTGGCGATCTCGATCGCCTCGTCGAAGTCCTTGAACGTCGTCACCGACAGCACCGGGCCGAAGATCTCCTCCTGGAAGACCCGCATCTTGTTGTGCCCCTTGAACACCGTCGGCTGGATGTAGTAGCCGCCGTCGAGCCCGTCGACCCGGTCGACCTCGCCACCGATGAGCACCTCGGCACCCTCCTGGCGGCCGATGTCGAGGTAGCTCTTGATCTTCTCGAACTGGTCGGAGGAGGCCTGCGCGCCGACCATCGTCGTCGGGTCGAGGGGGTGGCCACGCTTGACCGCCGCGACTCGCGGAAGAGCCCGGGCCATGAACTCGTCGTAGATCGACTCGTGGACGAGCGCGCGCGACGGGCAGGTGCACACCTCGCCCTGGTTGAAGGCGAACATCGTGAAGCCCTCGACCGCCTTGTCGAGGTAGGCGTCGTCAGCGTCCATGACGTCGGCGAAGAAGACGTTGGGCGACTTGCCGCCGAGCTCCAGGGTGACCGGGATGATGTTCTGGGTGGCGTACTGCATGATCAGCCGGCCGGTCGTCGTCTCTCCGGTGAACGCGATCTTCGCGATGCGCGGGTTGGTCGCGAGCGGCTTGCCCGCCTCGAGGCCGAAGCCGTTGACGATGTTGAGCACGCCGTCGGGGAGCAGGTCCCCGATGAGCGTCATGAGGTAGAGGATCGAGGCGGGCGTCTGCTCGGCCGGCTTGAGGACGACGGCGTTGCCGGCCGCGAGCGCCGGCGCGAGCTTCCACGTCGCCATGAGGATGGGGAAGTTCCACGGGATGATCTGGCCGACGACGCCGAGCGGCTCGTGGAAGTGGTAGGCGACGGTGTCGTCGTCGAGCTGGGAGATGCCGCCCTGCTGGGCGCGGATGGCACCGGCGAAGTAGCGGAAGTGGTCGATCGCGAGCGGGAGGTCCGCGGCGAGCACCTCGCGGACCGGCTTGCCGTTGTCCCAGGTCTCGGCGACGGCGAGCCGCTCGAGGTTCTCCTCCATCCGGTCGGCGATGCGGTGGAGGACGAGCGCGCGCTCGGCGACGGAGGTGCGGCCCCAGCCGGGCGCGGCAGCGTGCGCGGCGTCCAGCGCGAGCTCGATGTCCTCGGCGGTGCTGCGGGCGACCTCCGTGAAGGCCTTGCCGTCCACCGGGCTGGGGTTGGCGAAGTACTGGCCCTTGACCGGTGGCACCCACTGCCCGCCGATGTAGTTGTCGTAGCGCTTCTCGTAGCTCATCACCGCGCCGTCGGTGCCGGGTGCGGCGTAGACGGCGGACTGCGGGGCTGCGGTGTCCTGGGGGACGTCGGTCTCGATGGTCATGAACGAGTACTCCCTCGTGTCTCGATCTGCCGGGGGTAGCCGGAGGCGACTCCACGTTGAGCCGCCTTCCTCGACGATATGTCGTGGATCACGTCCTGGGAAGAGCCGGGGCTCCCCGGGCGTTGCGCCTGCTGCCCGTCAGCCGAGAGGACCTCGCCATGCCCCAGCAGACCGTCACCCACCCCGCCGACCTGCCCACCGTCGTCGCCGGCCCGTCGGCCGCCCAGGCCGCCTTCGACCCCGCCGCGACGCCGGAGGAGGAGCTCGAGCGTCAGCTGCGCGCCTACGTCGAGCTCGGCTTCCCGGCGCTGCTCGGCACCGACGAGGCCGGCCTGCGCGCGCTCGTCGAGCCGCTCCGCGCGGAGCTCCCGCCCGCCGGTGCGCCGACGTCCGTGCCGCCCGGGGACCACGTTTTCCTCGTCCTCGTCCTCGCCCTCGAGCGGCCCGGTGACGCGGTCCCGGCGCTGCGCCTGGGGCGGCGCAGCGGCGTCAGCGTCATCGACGACGACGAGCTCGCCACCTACCGGCCGGTCGTCGACGCGCCCGACCGGTCCGCCTACCTCCTGCGCGACGTCGACACCGGCTCCCGCTTCCTCAGCGTGACGCCCGAGGACGCGGTCGCCGAGATCCGCGCGGAGGGCCGGCGCCCGCTCACCGTCGCCGAGGGGCTGGCGCTTGTCGTGCTGCGCCCGGACATGCTGCGCCCGGGCCGCTGCTTCTCCCTCGCCGGCTCCCGCACCGGTACCAACCAGCGCGTGCCGGCCGTGTGGATCTCCGAGCGCCGCCCCAAGCTCGGCTGGTGCTGGGACCGCAACCCCCACACCTGGCTGGGTACCGCCTCCGCGGCGCTCTGACCCCCGCACCCGCCCCCTCGCCGAGTACGCACCTACGGTCACGGGCACGCGCTCGCCGGGCGCTCCTGGTGACCGTAGGTGCGTACTCGCGGGAGGGACGGGGCGGAGGCGCTCAGTCCGTGGGGCGGCGTCTCAGGGACTTGGTCTGGCTGCGCCTCGTCTTGGCCTCGGCGCGGCGCCGCTGGGCACCGCGGGATGGCTTCGTGGGCCGGCGCCGCGGAGGCGGGGGAGCGAGCGCCTCGCGCAGCACCTGGGCGAGGCGCTCGGCTGCCGCCTCGCGGTTGCGCAGCTGGGAGCGGTGCTCGCTCGCGGTCACGGTCAGCCGCCCGTCCACCAGGCGCCCGGCCAGCGCCTCGAGCACCCGGGCGCGCTGGTGCTCGCTCAGCGCGGGCGTGGCGGCGAGGTCGACGGTCAGCTCGGCCCGCGAGTCGGTCGTGTTGACGCTCTGGCCACCGGGTCCGGAGGACCGGGAGAAGCGCCACTGCAGCTCCTCCTCGCGCAGCGCGACGGAGGACGTCACGCGCAGGTCGCCGGCCATGTCCCCAGCCTCTCACCCTCGCGCCCCACCCCCCTTACGTCGAGCGCTGAGTTGTTCCGCTGAACAACTCAGCGCTCGGCGCGCACGGGGGAGTCGCGCCGCTGAACAACTCAGCGCTCGGCGCGCACGGGGGAGTCGCGCCGCTGAACAACTCAGCGCTCGGCGCGCACGGGGGAGTCGCGCCGCTGAACAACTCAGCGCTCGACGCGCACGGGGGAGTCGCGCCGCTGAACAACTCAGCGCTCGACGCGCACGGGGCAGGCGTCTCCGCGGAACAACTCAGCGCTCGGCGCACGTGGGGGAGGTGAGGCGGTGCCGCGTGGCCCCGGGCGGGCCGCCCGTGCTTTGCTCCTCCCCGTGAGCAACCTGACCCGGACCGAGACCCGACGGCGCGCCGAGCAGCTGACCCTCCACGCCGTCACCATCGAGCTCGACCTGCGCGACGCCCGCGACCCGGCCACCGCGACCTTCCCGACGACGACGACCCTGCGCCTGTCGAGCACCGCCACCACGACGTGGCTGGACTTCCTCGGCCCGCGCGTGCACGCCGTCGTCGTCGACGGGCAGGAGCAGGTGGTGCGCGTGGCGGACGGGCGTGTGGCCGTCGACGGGCTGCGCACGGACGGGGAGTCGACCGTCGTCGTGCGCGGGGAGGCGGCGTACTCGCGCACGGGGGAGGGGATGCACCGCTTCGTCGACCCCGTGGACGGCGAGACCTACCTCTACACCCAGTACGAGCCCGCCGACGCCCGCCGGGTCTTCGCCTGCACCGAGCAGCCCGACCTCAAGGCGCCGTACACCGTCGTCGTCGCCGCCCCCGCCGAGTGGCAGGTGCTGTCGAACTCGGCGGCCGACTCGGTCATCGAGTGGGAGGACGGCTCGCGCACGTGGACCTTCGCGCCCACCCCGCCGCTGTCCACCTACATCACGGCTGTCGTCGCCGGCCCCTACCACCGGGCCGAGGGCCACTGGTCGCGCGGGCTGGCCGACGGGTCCACCCTCGACGTCCCGCTCGGCCTGTGGTGCCGCGCCTCGCTCGCGCCCTACCTCGACGCCGAGGAGTTCCTCGAGGTCACCCGACAGGGCCTGGACCTCTTCCACGACGCCTTCGACTACCCCTACCCGTGGGGCAAGTACGACCAGGTGCTCGTCCCGGAGTACAACCTCGGGGCGATGGAGAACCCGGGCCTGGTGACCTTCACCGAGAAGTACCTCTTCCGCTCCCAGGCCACCGAGGCGCAGCGGGAGGGCCGGGCGACGACGATCCTCCACGAGATGGCTCACATGTGGTTCGGTGACCTCGCCACCATGCGCTGGTGGGACGACCTGTGGCTCAAGGAGTCCTTCGCCGACTACATGGGCACCTACGCCACGGCCACCGCCACCCGCTTCAGCGGCGCGTGGACGAGCTTCGCGCTGCGGCGCAAGGCCTGGGCCTACCGGCAGGACCAGCTGCCCACGACCCACCCCGTCGTCGCCGACATCCCCGACCTCGAGGCCGCCAAGCAGAACTTCGACGGCATCACCTACGCCAAGGGCGCCTCGGTGCTCAAGCAGCTCGTCGCCTTCGTCGGCCCCGAGGCCTTCCTCGCCGGTGCGCGCACCTACTTCCGGCGCCACGCCTACGGCAGCACGACGCTGCCGGACCTGCTGGCCGCGCTGGCGGAGGCCTCCGGACGCGACCTGTCCTCGTGGAGCGGGCAGTGGCTGGAGACGACGGGACCCTCGACGCTCACCCCCGAGCTCGAGGTCGCCGACGGCACCGTGACCGCCCTGCGCGTACGGCAGGACGACGACGGCGGCGTGCTCCGCGACCACCGGCTCGTCGTCGGCTGCTACTCCGCCGGCGACGACGGCGCGCTCGTGCGCACGCACCGCATCGCCACCGACGTGTCCGGTTCCGTCACCGACCTGCCCGAGGCGGCCGGCATCCCGGTCCCCGACCTCGTCCTGGTCAACGACGACGACCTCACCTACGCCAAGGTGCGCCTGGACGAGCGGAGCACCGCCACGGCGCTGCGTGACGCGGGCACGATCGAGGGCGCCCTGTCCCGCGCGGTGCTGTGGTCCGCGTTGTGGAACGCGACCCGCGACGGCCTGCTGCCGGCCGCGGCCTTCCTCGACGCCGTCGTGTCCCAGCTGCCGGCGGAGCGGGAGATCGGCATCGCCCGCGACCTGCTCGCCCACGCCGCCGGCGCCGTCGAGCACTACCTGCCGACCGCGGCGCGAGCCGGGGCCCGGGTGCTGCTCGCGGAGGAGACCTTCACCGGGATGGAGCGGCACGAGCCCGGCTCGGGTCTGCAGCTGGTGTGGGCGCGCGCCTTCGCCGACGCGGCGGCCCGCGCCCCGGAAGCCGCTGACCGGGTGCGGGCGGTCCTCGCCGGTGAGGTGCCGGGGCTGCAGCTGGACCCGGAACTGCGCTGGTCGCTGTGGCAGGCGCTCGCCGCCACCGGCGCGGCGGGCCCGCAGGAGCTGGACGCCGAGCTCGCCCGCGAGGACACCGCCACGACCCGTCTCGCGCACCGGGCCGCCCTGGCCGGCCGTCCCGACGCGGAGGCCAAGGCGCAGGCCTGGGCCGCGCTCGGGCTGCCGACCCAGGACGCGGCGCTGGGGGACAGTCCGCTGTCCAACGACGAGGTCGACGCCGTCATCGCCGGTCTCACCCAGCCGCTGCACGTCGAGCTGCTCGCCGGGTACGTCGAGCCGTACTTCGCGCTGCTGCCCGGGATGTGGGCCGACCGTTCGATCGAGATCGCCGAGCGGTTGGTCGGTGACCTCTACCCGGACTGGGTGGACGGGCGGGGGAGTGCGCCCGAGGACCACCCCGTCGTCGCGCGCACCCGCCGGTGGCTGGCCGAGCACGAGGACGCGCCGGCAGGGTTGCGGCGCACGCTCCTCGAGCAGCTCGACGACCTCGAGCGCGCGCTGCGCGCCCGGAGCACGGGCACCAGCCCGGACAGCGCCGCCCGCAGAGGGCACGTCTAGAGGGGCGGCCAGGGGATCGCCGGGTACCCCTCGCGCGGGGCGGGCAGCCGTCCCGTGGCGAGGAGCCGGTCACAGCGCACCTCGAGGGCGGAGAGCTCCGGTCCGGTGAGCAGCTCAGCGAGCGCGGCCCCGAGGTCGTCGTCCAGGGCCGCACGCACGCGGCCGACGCCCTCGGCCTCCTCGGCGTCGAGCTCGCGGCCGGCCCACCCCCACAGCACGGTCCGCAGCTTGTGCTCCTCGTGGAAGGTCAGGCCGTGGTCCACGCCGTACCGGTGGCCGCCGGCCATCGCCAGCACGTGCGCGCCCTTGCGGTCGGCGTTGTTCGTGACGAGGTCGAAGACCGCCATCCGCCGTAGCGCGCCGGAGTCCTCGTGGACGAGGGCGACCTCGCGGTCCTCCTCGTCGACGCCGCTCAGGACGTGGCACCAGCCGTCGTCGGGCACCTCGTCGGCGGGGACGAGCGTGACGGCCTCCTGCGCCGGGTCCGGTGGGCACCACAGCTGCACCATCCCGGTGCCGAGCGGTCCGTCACGCAGCCAGGTCCGCGGCACGACCTCCCACCCGAGGGCCTCGGAGAGCAGGTAGGAGGCGACCTCGCGCCGGGCCAGCGTGCCGTCGGGGAAGTCCCACAGGGGCCGCTCGCCGGCGACCGGCTTGTAGACGACCCTCACGTCCTCGATCCGGCCGACGAAGGTGGCGTTCGAGGCCGTCGTGATCCGCGCGTCGAGGACGATGTCCCCGCCGTCGAGGTCGGGTGTCACCGGAGGTCGTCGGGGAGCTCGCAGACGTGCCCGTCCGGGTCCATCGGCTCGCCGCACCGGGGGCACAGCGGCCGGCCGGCGGCCACCACCTCGCGCGTACGCTCGGCGAAGGCACGGGCGGCGCCCACCGGGATCCGCACGACCAGCGCCTCCTCCGGCTCCGGACCGACCGGCTCGAGGGTCTGCGGGTCGACCGGCTGGGCGGGGACGGCCTCGATGACGAGCTGAGCGGTCGACGGGTCCCAGCCCAGGCCCATGATGCCGACGCGGAACTGCTCCTCGACCGGCTGGTCGAGGGCGTCGTTGTCGACGAGCTCCGCGGGGACACGCTCGGGGACGCTGAACCGGTTGCCCTCGGTGTCCATGAGCTCGTCGAGCAGCTCGTCGATCTTCTCGACCAGAGCGGCGGACTGCTCCTTCTCCAGGGCGACGCTGAGCAGCCGCGTGCCGGCACGGACCTGCAGGTAGAAGGTGCGCGACCCGGGCCGCCCCACCGTGCCGATCACGAGACGGTCGGGCCAGTCGAAGGTGTGGACGGTCTGAGGCACGGGACCCATGCTACGAGGCGGGCGCGGAGGCTGCCGGTCCGGCGCCGCCCCCGACCTGCGGCTCGTCCGGCCGGGCGCGGAGCCAGGAGAGGTCCCCGGCCTGCGTGTTCACCGCGAGGACGTGGGGCTGGCTGGGGGTGTAGCGCACGATGGAGGCGGACGCGGGATCGGCGTGGAGCCGCTGGAACAGGTCGAGGTGCAGGCCCAGCGCGTCCGCCAGGACCGCCTTGAGGAGATCACCATGGGTGACGGCGGCCCACACCGCCGCAGGGCCGTGCTCGGCCTCGACGGCCGCGTCGATGCGCCGGATCGCGCCGACGGCGCGAGCGTGCATCGCCACGAGCGACTCCCCGCCGGGGAAGACCGCGGCCGACGGCTGCCGCTGGACCACCGACCACAGGTCCTGCTTGGCGAGGTCGGCGAGCGTGCCGCCCTGCCAGTCGCCGTAGTCGCACTCGGTGAGGTCGTCCTCCAGCCGGGTGGCCAGGTCGGCGTCCTGGTGGTCGAGGACGGCCTGAGCGGTCTGGCGGCACCGCTCGAGCGGGCTGGAGACCACGGCGACGAGCGGGACCGCGCCGAGCCGGACACCGGTTCGTGCCGCCTGCTCCCTCCCGGTTCCGTCGAGCTCGACGCCCGGGGTGCGCCCGGCCAGCACCCCGGCCGTGTTCGCGGTGCTCCGGGCGTGCCTCACGAGGATGACGGTGGCCATGGGCACCGATCCTAGGGCTGGTCACGCCGCCGGGCGTCGAGCTCAGGACTCGCCGAGCTCAGAGGACCGCCTGGAGGAAGGCCTTGGTCCGAGGCTCGCGGGGGTTGGAGAACATCACGTGCGGCTCGGCGTCCTCGATGATGCGCCCCTGGTCGAACATGAGGACCCGGTGGGAGACCTCCTGGGCGAACTGCATCTCGTGGGTGACGATGAGCATGGTGATGTTCGTCGTCTCGGCGATGTTCCGCAGCACGCTGAGCACCTCACCGACCAGCTCGGGGTCGAGCGCGGAGGTGACCTCGTCGAGCAGCAGGATCTCGGGGTCCATCGCCAGCGCCCGGGCGATCGCGACCCGCTGCTGCTGCCCGCCGGACAGCCGGCTGGGGTGGGCGTCGGCCTTGTCCGAGAGCCCCACGAGCTCGAGCAGCTCGTGGGCACGCTGCCGGGCCTCCTCCTTGCTCTTCCCGAGCACGTGGACGGGCGCCTCCACGATGTTCTCCATCACCGTCATGTTGGGGAACAGGTTGAACTGCTGGAAGACCATGCCGATCTTCGTGGCGACCTTCGCGACGTCCTTGGGCTTGCGCGCCACCCGCTTGCCGCCGCGCTCCTCGTAGGTGAACGGCTCACCGTCGATGTAGATGTAGCCGTCGGTGAGCTCCTCGAGCGTCATCACCAGGCGCAGGATCGTCGTCTTGCCGGAGCCGCTGGGGCCGATGAGCGTGACGCGCTCACCCTTGCGGACCTCGAAGTTGAGGTTATCGAGAACCGTGTTGTCACCGAAGCGCTTGACGACGTTCTCGAAGCGGATGACTGGCGCGGAATCAGTAGCGGGCAAGTCGGGCCTCCAGTTTCCTGACGAGGATGGACGTGGGGTAGCTGGCCGCGAGGAAGATGAGGCCGGCCAGGGTGAAGGCCTCGACGTAGGTGAACGTGCGCGAGCCGTAGTTCTCCGCCGCGCTCACCAGCTCGGGCACGGTGATGACGAACAGGAACGGGGTGTCCTTGAACATCGAGATCACCCAGGTGCCCAGCGCCGGGACGGTCGTGCGCAGCGCCTGCGGGATGACCACGCGGGTCCACGTGCGCTGGCGGGGCAGGGACAGTGCGGTCGCCGCCTCCCACTGGCCCTTGGGGACGTTGTCGATCCCCGAGCGGTACACCTCGGCCATGTAGGTGGAGTAGTGGATCCCGAGCACCCCGATGCCGATCCAGAGCGGTTCCCAGTCGGTGAAGGCGTAGTAGACGAACAGCAGCTGGATGACCACCGGGGTCATCCGGATGAACTCCATCACCCAGTGCACGGGGCGGGCGATGAGCGCCGGGGCCGACCGTCGCACGACGGCGACGACGAGCCCGAGGACCGCGGCGATGGCCGAGCCGAGGACCGTGGCGAGCAGCGTGACCTCGAAGAACGCGGAGAGCAGCTGCGGCAGCGCGTCGGCGGCACGCTCCCAGCTCCAGACGTCGTTCATGAGTTCACCACCCCCGCCTTGGCGGCGCGGGGCCGGAAGATGTTCCTCAGGGGCGGGCCGATCCCGAGACGGCTCTTGGCGCGGGCCTCGGCGAGGTTCGCGACGAGGACGAGGACGTAGGCGATGAGGAAGTAGACCACCATGCCCACGCCGTAGGAGAAGAAGGTGTCATTGGTCATCTGGCGCAGCTGGTTGGTCACGAAGGTGATGTCGTGCAGCACGATCACGACCGCTACCGCGCTGCCCTTGAGGAGCATGATCCCCAGGTTGCTCAGCGACGGGATCATGATCGCCCAGGCCTGCGGCCACACGATGCGGAACAGTCGCCGTCTGGGGGAGAGGCTGAGCGCGACGCTCGCCTCCCACTGGCCCTTGGGCACCGAGTTGAGCGCGCCGCGCACCACCTCGGCGCCGTAGGCGCCGTAGTTCAGGCCGAGGGCGAGGATGCCGGTGAACAACGAGCTGAGCTCGATGCCGAAGAGCGGCAGGACGTAGAACAGCCAGAACAGCTGGACCAGCAACGACGTCCCGCGGAAGAACTCGACGAACACGCGCGCGGCACCGCGCGCCACCACGTTGTGGTGACGCGCGGTGATCCCCAGGATCGCGGCGAGGAGGAAGGCAAGCACGGAACCGCCGACGGTCAGCTGGAGGGTCACGAGGATCCCGTCCAGCAGCCGTGGCAGCACCGTTGCCAGTGCGTCCAGGTTGTCGCTCATGTGTGGAGGGCGGTCAGCCGAGCTCGCCGGCGCAGAGGTCCTCGGTGGTCAGGGTGAAGTCGCCGGCGGGACGCTCGCCCGCGGTGAAGCCCCAGTCCCCGACGACCGAGAGGTACTCGTCCTCGTCATCGACGATGGGCGCGAGCTGCTCGTTGTAGGCGTCGCGCAGCTCGGTGTCCTCGGTGCGGAACACGGTGCCGCCGGCGCCGAGCTGCTCCACGCCGTCGATGGTGGCGACGAAGGTGTCGGTGACCTCGACGCCCGGGTCCTCCCCGGCGTTGTCGACCATCCAGTTGAGGGAGATGCCGGTGAGCGCGAAGACGTCGGCGCGTCCACCGGTGACGGCGTCCATCCCGTCCTGCGGGTTGCCGACCTCGATGGCGTCGATGCCGAGGTCCGCGGCGTAGGTCGCCTCGATCGCACCGGTCATCGCGGCCATCTGGACGTCCTGCGCCTCGGCGATGGACTGCATGTCGCTGAGGTTGTCCGGGTTGCCCTCCGGGACCAGCAGCGCGGTGGTGTACTGGAACTCCGGCTCGGAGAAGATCGCCTGCTCGCAGCGCTCGGGCAGGATCGACATCCCGGCGGCGACGACGTCCCAGCGGCCGGCGTTCAGCCCCTGGATGAGCTGGCCAAACTCGGCCTGGACGCCCTCGACGTTCTCGATGCCGAGCTCGCCCCAGATGCGCTCCTGGAGCGCTACGGAGGCGCCGACCAGCTCGCCCTCGTCGTTCTCGAAGCTGTAGGGCGCCTCGCCGGCGAAGCCGACGGTGATGGTGCCGGCCTCCTGCAGGGCCTCGAGCTTGCTCTGGCCCTCACTCGGCTCGGCTGCGCCGTCGTCGCCGCCGCTGTCGTCGCTGCACGCTGCGAGTCCCAGGGCGAGCGCTGCCGCGGCCGCCGGGATCGCCACCCGTCGGCGGGTAGAAGTCGTGGTCATCATGGTCCCTTCGGTTTGCACGAGGCTGTGGTTCACGCAAACCCCCTCCGGGCCGCAGGGCGCAGCGCACGGAGACGGCCAGTCGCCCCGAGTGGTCATGGTGCTCGGCCACGCTAGGGAAGTGCGGGAGGGACCTCAAGGCCCCGGACCGCGCCGGACACGGGCAGTGTGGCCCCGGACGCACCACCCCGCAATCCGCGCGGTGGTGCGCCGCGACCGTCCCCGGGGCGGGGTCCTCGCGGGACCCGGACAGGGCCAGGACGGGCCGCCCGATCGTTATGGCAACGTGACGTTCTTGACCGTGAGATGCCCAATTCGACGCCGGCCCTTTACTTACGACTTACCGCAGCGCGGGCGCCACCTCGCGTTCGAAGAGCTCGATGCCGCTCGTGTCGTAGGCGGCCTCGGGGAAGTAGAAGATCCCGTAGGCCATGCCCTGTGCCTCCAGCGCGCGGAGCTTCTCGACGACCTGCTCGGGCGTCCCGCACGCGGGCATGTCGCGCACGCCGCGCAGCTGCGCCTCGACGCCGTCCTCGTCCACGCCGACCGAGCGGAGGCGGGCGGCCAGCTGATCGAGCCGCTCCTGGACCTCGGCCTCGTCCCGTCCGATGGCGACGTTGTAGTTGGCCGAGCGGGTGATGCGCCCGAAGTCGGTCCCGACCTCGCGGCAGTGCTGGGCGAGGAGCGCGGACTTCCGGGCGAAGCCCTCGGGGGTGCCGTCGAAGTTCGTGTAGTCGGCGTAGCGGGCGGCGATCTTCAGCGTCACCTTCTCGCCACCACCGGCGATCCACAGCGGGACGCCGCCCTCCTGGAGGGGGAGGGGACGGCAGATCGCGCCGTCGACCTCGTAGTGCTTCCCGGAGAAGGTGGCCCGGCCCTCGCGCCAGGCCTGGCGCATGATCTGCACGCCCTCGTCGAGCATGGCCAGCCGTTCGCCGGCCCGGGGGAAGCCGTAGCCGTAGGCGCGCCACTCGTGCTCGTACCAGCCGGCCCCGATGCCCATCTCCAGTCGTCCGCCGCTGACGTGGTCCACCGTCGCGGCGACCTTGGCGAGGTACATGGGCGGGCGGTAGGCCATGCACGTGCACATCTGGCCGAGCCGGACGCGGTCGGTGCTCGCCGCGAGTGCCGCCATGAGCGACCACGCCTCGTGGGTGGCCTCCTCGCTCGGCACCGGGGTGGTGTGGAAGTGGTCGTAGACCCACACCGACTCCCACGGGCCGGCGTCGGCACGGCGGGCGAGGTCACGCATGAGGGGCCACTGCTGGGCGTCGTCGATGCCGACGAGGTCGAACCGCCAGCCCTGGGGAAGGAACATTCCGAGTCGCATGGTCGAGAGAGTACGGCCAGGTCACAGCGTGGTCACGCCGGGCGCGCTCCACCCGTCCTGTCCGCCCTCGTGCGTACCCTGGACCCCGTGAGGACCACGGAGAGGCCGGCGCGCGTCGCCGAGGAGCGCGTGTGGACGATCCCCAACGCCATCAGCTTCCTGCGCCTGGCCCTCATCCCGGTGTTCGCGTGGCTCATCGTCACCGAGCACGACGCCGCGGCAGTGGTCGTCGTCGCCCTCGCCGGCTTCACGGACTGGGCCGACGGCTACATCGCGCGGCGCTTCAACCAGGCCAGTCGGCTCGGGCAGATGCTCGACCCGGCTGCCGACCGGCTCTACATCCTCGTCACACTCATCGGGCTGGCCTACCGCGACATCATCCCGTGGTGGCTGCTCGCCGTCATCGTCGCCCGTGAGCTCGTCCTCGCCGGCACGATCCCCGTGCTCCTGCGGCACGGGTACGGCACGCTGCCGGTCCACATGGCCGGCAAGGCCGGCACCTTCTGCCTCATGTACGCCTTCCCGCTCCTCCTCCTCTCCTCTGCGCCCGGCGCACTGGGCACGGCGGCGTCCACGGCGGGCTGGGCGATCGCGCTGTGGGGTGTGGGGCTGTACTGGTTCGCCTGCCTGCTCTACCTCGAGCAGGTGGCGTGGATCGTGCGCCGCGACCGCCGGGCGGCGAGCCCGGCGTGACGCACCAGCCCGGGCGCCCCGACCAGTCGATGACCCTCCTGCGGGAGGTCGTCGAGCGGCCCCTCGACCCGGGCTACGCCGCTGCCGCCCAGCGCCGCGCCGAGGGGAGGGCCCCTGCGCTGCCCTGGTGGCGCAAGGGCATCGTCGTCGTCCTCGCCGCCGCCCTCGGCCTGGGTGCCGTGTGGGCCGCTCGGGAGCTGCGCGCCCCGACCGACGGCGCCGGTGACGCGCGCGCCCTGCTCCTGTCCCAGGTGTCCGACGGCGCCGCACGCGGGCAGCAGCTGCGCGCGGACAACGCCGCCCTCGTCGAGCAGATCGACCGCCTCCAGGAGGAGTCGCTGCGGGGCACGGACCCCGAGTTCCTCGAACGGGTCCAGCTCCTCACCCTCAACGCGGGCAGCGCGCGCGTGCGCGGGCCGGGCCTGCGAATCACGCTCGACGACTCCCGTGACGCGCAGGCTGGCGAGCCGGGAGCGGACCTGGGCCGAGTCCAGGACCTCGACCTCCAGGTGCTCGCGAACGCGCTGTGGTCGGCGGGCGCCGAGGCGGTGGCCATCAACGGGCACCGGCTCTCCGGGCTCAGTGCCATCCGCTCTGCTGGTCCCGCGATCCTCGTGGACCTCGCCCCGCTCGCCCGCCCCTATGTCGTCGAGGCCGTGGGCGAGCCCGGTGACATGCAGGCCCGGCTCACCCGGAGCACGGGTGGGGCGCACCTGGGCACGCTGCGCGAGTCCTTCGGGATCTCGGTGAGCATCGAGGAGACCGAGGAGCTCGTGCTGCCCGGCACCACGGCGCGCACCCTGCGCCACGCCGAGCCGCTGGAGGGGCACACCGAACGGGAGGACGGATGATGGGACGTCACGAGGAGCCGTGGCACGTGCACGGACCGAAGGAGGAGCGCTGAGTGTTCGCCGTCATCGGGCTCATCGTCGGCGTCGTCGTCGGCATCGCCGTCGAGCCGACGGTTCCGGCGGTGCTGCAGCCCTACCTGCCGATCGCCGTCGTCGCCGCCCTGGACGCCCTCTTCGGGGGCCTGCGCGCCTATCTCGACGGCGTCTTCGACGACCGCGTCTTCGTCGTGTCCTTCCTCTTCAACGTCCTCATCGCCGCGCTGCTCGTCTTCCTCGGTGACCAGCTCGGGGTGGGCGCCCAGATGACGACGGCGGTGGTCGTCGTCCTCGGGATCCGCATCTTCTCCAACGCGGCCTCGATCCGCCGGCACATCTTCAAGGCATGACGCGCCACGGGGAGACGACAGCGACCGGTGGGGGAGCCGGGCGCCTGCGCCACCTGCTCCTGGGCCGCCACCCCACGTGGGTGCACGTCCTCATCGTGCTGCTCTGCGCGGCGGTCGGCTTCGCGCTGGCCGTCCAGGTGCGCCAGACCCAGGAGGACACCTACGCGACGATGCGCCAGGACGACATCGTCCGGCTCCTCGACGAGCTCAGCGTGCGCAACCGCGAGCTCACCGAGGAGGGCATGGAGCTGCGGCGCGAGCTCGGGGAGCTGGAGTCGGGGTCCAGCTCTCGCGCGGCCGCGCAGGAGGCGGCCGCGGAGCAGGCACGGGTCCAGGGCATCCTCGCCGGCGCGCTGCCCGTCACCGGCCCGGGTGTCGAGATCGCCGTCCACGACCCCTCCGGAGCCGTCAGCGCACCCGTCTTCGTCACCGTGCTCGAGGAGCTGCGCAACGCCGGCGCGGAGGCCATCGAGCTCAACGACCAGCGGATCACGGCCTCGAGCTGGCTCGGGACGCGGCCCGGGGGACTGGTCGTCAGCGGCGTGGACATCAGCCCTCCCTACGTGTGGCGGGCCATCGGGGACCCCCAGACCCTCGCCGTCGCCCTCGACATCCCTGGCGGTGCGCTCGCCTCGATCCGGGCGGCGGGTGCGGCTGCCGAGGTGACCCAGCACGAGGACCTCTCCATCACCTCCGTGCGCTCCCTGTCCGAGCCGGAGTGGGCCACGCCCGCTCCCGTGGAGGACCGCTGAGCCCTCACCCCCCGGTGTCTGTCACAGGAGCCCCGCGGGGAACTATGGTGGTGTCCAGCGCCGGGTGACGAGCCCGGTGGTGCCGCCGAGGGGAGTACACGTCATGGGAATCGAGCCCGAGCCGCAGGACTTGTCGAGCACGACCGCCCGCTTCGGGGCGATCGGCGCCAGCGACGAGACCGCGGAGCGCTCCGACGTCCCCCCGCCCGACCGCGCCGCGATCGACGGGCTGCCCCCGGGCCACGCGCTGCTCATCGTCCAGCGCGGCCCGACGGCGGGCGCACGCTTCCTCCTCGACACCGAGCGCACTCTCGCCGGTCGCCACCCCACCGCCGACATCTTCCTCGACGACGTCACGGTCTCCCGCCGGCACGCGGAGTTCCTCGCCCACGAGGGCGGCTACGTCGTGCGCGACGTCGGCTCGCTCAACGGCACCTACGTCAACCGGGAGCGGATCGACTCCGCCGTTCTCCACGCCGGTGACGAGGTGCAGATCGGCAAGTACCGCCTCACCTACCACCCCAGCCCGCACAGCAGCGACGCGCCGGCCTCGTGAGCTCGACCGCCCGCCGCACCACCGAGTCCCGCCCCGAGGAGCCGCAGGAGCAGCCGCGGCCGTGGCCCCCGGGCGCCTCCACCGAGCCCACGATGAGCATCGGTGCCGTGCTCGCCGCCCTGCAGCCGGAGTTCCCGGCCGTGCGCATCTCCAAGCTCCGTTTCCTCGAGGAGCAGGGCCTGGTCAGCCCGAGCCGCAGCGGCTCCGGGTACCGCATGTACAGCCAGGCGGACGTCGAGCGTCTGCGCTTCGCGCTGACCGCGCAGCGTGACTCCTTCCTGCCGCTGCGTGTCATCCGCGACCAGCTCGAGGACCTCGACGCCGGGCGTCCCGTGGAGTCGGTCCCCGGCACCCGGGTTGTCGCCCGCGACGGCGAGCTCGTCCGGCCGCGACCCTCGGCTCGCGTGCGAGCGCAGGAGATCGCCGACCTCACCGGGGTGAGCCTCGCCGAGATCGAGGAGATCGCCGAGGCCGGCCTGATCGTCGCCGACGCGCGCGGACGCTACCCCGGCCGCGCCGTCGACGTCGTCCAGCACGCCGCGGCTCTCGCACGCCAGGGCATCAGCCCGCGCCACCTCCGCACGGTGCGCACGGCGGCCGAGCGGCAGGCGGACACGATCGAGCAGGTCGTCGCACCGGTCCGCGCCCAGCGTTCGGGCGCCGGGCGGGAGCGCGCCGCGGCGCGCGCGCAGGAGCTCGGTGAGCTCTACGGGCGGCTGCACGCCGAGCTGCTCCGCGCCGCCGTCGACGACCTCGACTGACGCGCGGGGCGTGCGGCGCATTTCGCGCGCACCCCCGCCGCGATGGTCGTACCGTTGCGACATGCAAGAGATGGACGTGCTCGGCGTCCGCGTCAGCATCCCGGAGAACGAGGTCGTCGTCGTCCTGGCCGTCCGTGACGGGGGTCGAGTGGTGCTGCCCATCGTCATCGGCCCGCGCGAGGGCGCGTCCATCGCGACGGCGCAGGCGGGCATCGTGCCCGAGCGTCCGCAGACCCACGACCTGTTCATCTCCCTGCTCGACGCCACGGGGGTGCGTCTGGACCAGGTGCGCGTCACCAGCCTCGAGCAGGGCACCTTCCATGCCGAGCTCGTCCTGTCCTCGGGGCAGCACGTCGACTCACGGCCCTCGGACGCGATCGCCCTCGCGCTGCGCGCCCGCTGCCCCGTGCTGTGTGACGAGGGCGTCCTCACGGCGGCCGGCGTCGTCATGGACGCGGAGGACGAGGCCGAGGTCGTCGCCGACTTCCAGGCGTTCCTCGAGAACGTCGAGCCGGAGGACTTCGAGCCCTGAGAGCGCCCCGCGTCACCTGCACCTCAACCTTGACTTGAGACTGAGACACGCTGGTCCGACACGCTCGAAGCGGCGCGCCGGGCGTGTCGTTGACTGGGGTGCCCCCTGGTCATAGCGTGGGGTCATCAGGGCCGGAGCACATCTCGTGCGCGGCGTGGACGAACGGGAGTGCACGTGAGCGGCAGCGACGCGACGGCCGGCGCAGCGAGCGGGGTGCCCCAGCGGGCGCAGGGGATGCTCTTCGGCGACTCCCTACCCGACCTCGACACCGAGACCGGTTACCGCGGGCCCACGGCCTGCCGGGCGGCGGGGATCACCTACCGTCAGCTGGACTACTGGGCACGGACGGGCCTGGTCGAGCCGAGCATCCGCAACGCCAGCGGCTCCGGCTCCCAGCGTCTCTACAGCTTCCGCGACATCCTCGTCCTCAAGGTCGTCAAGCGGCTGCTCGACACCGGTGTCTCGCTGCAGCAGATCCGCTCCGCCGTCCACCACCTGCACGAGCGGGGCGTGGACGACCTCGCCGGCATCACCCTCATGAGCGACGGCGCGAGTGTCTACGAGTGCACGAGCGCCGACGAGGTCATCGACCTCGTCCAGGGCGGCCAGGGGGTCTTCGGGATCGCCGTCGGTCGCGTGTGGCGCGAGGTGGAGGGCTCGCTGGCCGAGCTGCCGACCGAGCGCGCGGAGCGCGGCGCCGAGGTCGAGGACGAGCTGTCCCAGCGCCGGCGCGCACGCGACGCCGGCTGACAGGACGTCTGGACGAGGGGCTCGGGGTATCACCCGGGCCCCTCGTTGTGCTCCCCGGAGGGCCGCGGCGGCGGGGGAGAGGTCCCCATGCCGCGGAGCGGTCCGTGGTCGGAGGACGGTGCCACTTCCTTCTAATATCGGAGCATGAGCAATCCCATCGCCGGTTGGTACCCGGACCCCTCAGGAGACCCGAGCAAGCTTCGTTACTGGGACGGCACGTCCTGGACCGAGCACTTCGCGCCCGCGCAGGGCGCCGCGCAGCAGGCGGGGGAGGCCGGCACGAGCAGTGACGGGCAGTCGACCGGAGAGCAGCGGACGACGGCGCCGGAGTCGTTCGGCGGGCAGCCCACCGAGCAGCTTCCCGCCCAGGGAGCCGAGCAGCCCACGACCGAGCAGCTTCCCGCCCAGCCCGGCGGCCACGACCAGCACACCGCGGTCTACCCGACCGGCCAGTACGGCCAGCAGCAGCCGGGCTACGGGCACGAGGCCTACGGGCAGCAGGCGCAGCAGCCCTACGGACAGGCCGGCTACGGGCAGGCCGACTACGGCCAGCAGGACTACGGCCAGCAGCCGTACGTCCCGCACCAGGACGGTCAGCAGCCCTACGGGCAGTCGCCCTACACGAGCGGCCAGCCCAGCTACGGCCAGCAGCCCGGCACCGACGAGGGGGGCTCGGGCAAGGGTCTGGTCATCGGCATCATCCTCGCCGCGCTCGTCCTCATCGCGGTGGCCGTGACCGCCGTCGTCCTCCTCCTCGGCGGCGACGACGACGCAGACCCAGGATCGGCGCCGCGGCCCACGCCGGCCGCCACGGCGACCGACGAGGAGGTCGCGGAGGACCCTGCGACCGACGAGGCGACCGAGGAGACGACCGAGGACGCCACCGACGCCCCCGGCGGAGGAGCGGTGAGTGGCGGTGAGATCACGGTCGGCGAGTCCGTCACCGGCTCCATCGCCGCGGGGGAGACCTGGACCGGCACCATCACCGTCGACGAGGCGGCACCGATCGTCGTCGACGTCGCCGCGGAGAGCGGTGACCTCACCCTGTCACTGACCGGCGGCGCGATCGACGTCGAGAACGACGACCACGGCCGCTTCAAGGTGAACGGGGAGGCGAGCTCGCTCGACCCCGCCCTCGGCGCGTACCTCGAGCCGGGGGAGTACGAGGTCGCGGTCGCCGCGTACCACAGCAGCGTCGAGACGGACTTCACCGTCACGACCATGGTCCCGGAGATGGTGACGCCCGGCGAGCCCGTCGCCGTGGACCTCGCCGAGGACGAGGTGTGGCTGGCCGCTGTCGAGCTGACCGACCGCAGCACGGTCGTCCTGGACTCGGTGTCCACCGAGGGCGACCCCCAGCTGGGCATCTTCACGTCCACGGGGGAGCTCGAGGGGGTGGACGACAGCGACGAGGGTGCCGGCGGCACCCTGGACCCGTACCTGGAGCTCACCCTGCCGGCCGGCGTGCACGTCATCAGCTACAGCTCCTGGAGCGGCTCCCCGCTCTCGGCGGAGCTGTCCATCACCGTCGAGTAGTCGTCCGTCACTGACGCCGACGCCCCCGGGAGAACCCCTCCCGGGGGCGTCGTCGTGCTCTCCGCCCGACCCGGCGGTGCCGGTCCGCCCGGGTGCGCAAACGGGCGCCGCGCGGTGCCCGCGCGTCTGCCCGCGCAGGTGCGTGGCACCGTCGCAGGTCGGCGATGCTGGCGGGGCCGGCTCAGCGTGACGAGCACTGTCGGCCGCGTGCGGCGAGGGACCGATGATGGCGAACCAGTTTGAGGTGCGTGCGCAGGAGGACCGGGGGCCGGGAACGGGCCGTCGCGGCCCCGGGCCCGTCGGGCCCGAGTCTTCGCACGGGGCAGCTCGGGGTGGAGCGGGTCGCGCGGTCGGAAGGCTTCGACCGGAGCAGGTGCTGGCACGTCAGCGCCAGGTCGGCAACCGTGCCGTCTCGCGGGTGCTGAGCACGCCGACGGACCACCGGTCCTCACCGGCACCGGGGTCGACGCCGGGGGAGGGGACAGCCGGTCCGGCGAGCGCGAACGACGGGCGGAGCACCGGTGGCGTGGAGGACGCCGTCGAGACGCTCAAGCAGTCGCTCCGCGTGCTCGACCTCGGCGGTGCCCAGCGGGCGCTGGGCGCGCTGACCGCCGCGGCCCCCGCCGCCCTGAGCTCATCGGCGCCGGCCGCGCTGGAACAGGTCGCGAAGGCGGTGCCCCTCGTGCGGCAGGCCGAGTCCGTCGCGCTCGATCCCGAGGGAGCGGTCGACGAGGTGCTCGGGCCCGTGGCTCGCGGCCTCGACGACTCGCCGGAGCTCGCCATGACGATCATCCACGACCGCCCGGAGGCGGGCGCGGAACCGGCGGCCTCCGTCGTCGCAACCGCGCCACCGGCCGAGACCGGTGACCTCACCACCGACGTGCCCGCCCGAGGGACGGCCGGCATGGCCGACGTCTGGGCGGGCATCCGCGAGAGCGTGGTCCAGAAGTGGCACAACCTCGACGTCGCGGCGATCCTCCGCGACATCGTCGTCACCGCCATCTGGCCGTGGCCGACCGTCCTGGCGCAGCTCCACCAGCTCTGGACCGACTGGGCCACCGCCGTCGACGACCTGTACGTACCGGCCAGCCCCCTGACCGACCCTGTCGGGTTCCTCCGGGACGTCGGCGCGAACCTCTCGCACCTGCTCGAGCTGCCTCTGGCTCTCTACCGCCACCTCACAGCGATCGGGCTGTCCCTCATGGGGTGGGTGACGATCGGGCTCATGCTTGTCGGTGGTTTCGGGGGGAGCGTTGCAGGCACCGTGCTCGGGGCCCTCGCCGGGGCGCTGGCGACCCTCGGTATCGGCGCCGGCGCCGGCGGAGCGGCCGGTGCGGCAGGTGGTGGATGGACCGGAGCAGGCGTCGGGACCGGCGTGGCCATGGGTATCGGTCAGGCGCTGCTCGTGGCGTTCGTCGTGGGGGAGGGGGCCGCGCTCGGCAAGGCCCTGACCGAGCTCCTGGTCCACCGACAGACCCCGCAGGAGCAGACCCGCGACTACAACCAGGTCGCCGACAGCGGGCTGGTTCTCGCGTTCCTCGTGCCGCTGGCGGCGGCGGGGTGGTTCGGCGCGAGCTTCGCTCGCAGGGCTATGGCCTCCTTCGTGCGGGTGCTGCCCGCGCCTGTCCGCCGCGCGGCGGAGAAGGTGAGGGAGGGCATCGGCCAGGTGAGGGAAGGGCCCGGGCGGGAGCGATCCCCGGACCAGCAGACTCCTGAGGAGAAGCCGCCGCCGACCCCGGTGCCCGCGACGGCCCGACGGCGACTGTCGGTCGAGGAGCTGCGGGGGCTGTGGCAGCGCAAGGAACGGGTCCTGGTGTGGAAGACGAGGAATCAGGACATCGCCGCCAACCAGGACATCAAGGCGAACCCGGATCTGGCGACGAAGCCCAACCCGACGGCACCGGACCGGATCCACATGTACCAGAGCATCGAAGGGGCACCACAGTCCTACGGCGACCAGTGCGTCCTGCTCACCCTGGAGGAGGCACAGCAGCTGGGGTTCCGTCCCCTGGGCCGGGCCTTTGCGATCGATGCCTTCGAGTGGGTCTGGGACTACGGCGTCCTGCCGCCGAACGTGGGCACCTGGTTCACCTTGGACGACCTCGCGGCGTCCGGCTACAAGGTCACTGGGCGCTGACCGGGTCGCGGCACGCGCGGAGGGAGCGCGGCAGCGGAACGACCCTGACGCCGTGCTGGGACAATGTCGGGATGAGTGCACCCGCGTTCGACCTCAGCCGGCTCCGCAGGTATCCCGACGTGGAGGCTCCCGACCTCCTCGCCGTCGACGCGGCCGACCGGCTCGTCCTCGAGCAAGCCGCCACGGCGCTCGCCGCGGCCGGCTCGGGGGAGGTCGCCGTGATCGGCGACCGGTACGGCGCGCTCACGCTCGGTGCGATCGCCCTGCACGGCGCACGCGACGTGCGGGTGCACCAGGACGCCGTCGTCCAGGAGCGCGCCCTCGTGGCCAACGCCGAGCGGGCCGGCCTCGCCGGAACCTCTCGGTCCCTGGGCCTCGTCCCGGAGCTCGTGACCGGCGCGCGCGTCGTGCTCCTGCAGCTGCCGCGCGGGCTGGCGGCGCTCGAGGAGATCGCCGAGCTGGTCGCCGCCCACGCGGCACCCGACGTCGTCGTCGTCGCGGGCGGGCGCCTCAAGCACATGTCGCGCGGCATGAACGAGGTCCTGGGGAAGCACTTCGCCGACGTGACGGCGTCCCTCGCGCGACAGAAGTCACGCTGCCTCGTCGCGCGACTGCCGACGCCACCCGGGACCTTCCCGTCCTTCCCGCGCCGGCACTTCGACGACGAGCACGGCCTGTGGATCGCCGCTCACGGCGCCGCCTTCGCCGGCCCGTCCCTGGACCTCGGGACGCGCTACCTCCTGACGTTCCTGGGGGAGATGAGCCCCCTGGCGCGCGACGCCGTCGATCTCGGCTGTGGCACCGGGGTGCTCGCTGCGCAGCTCGCCGCGGCCCGCCCGGACCTCCACGTCGTCGCGACCGACACGTCCAGCGCCGCCGTCCGCTCCGCGCGCGCCACGGTCGAGGCGAACGCGCTGGACGAGCGCGTCGAGGTGGTGCGGGCCGACGGGCTCGAGAGCCGGCCACCCGTCTCCGCGGACCTCATCGTGTGCAACCCGCCCTTCCACGTCGGTGCCAGCGTGCAGCCGGACGTCGCGATCGCGCTGTTCAAGGAGGCCGCCCGGGTGCTGCGACCCGGTGGTGAGCTGTGGGCGGTGTTCAACTCGCGGCTCGGTCACGCCGGCGCGCTGCGCCGCATCGTCGGGTCCACCAAGGTGATGGGGGACAACGGCAGGTTCACGGTGACACGGTCGATCAAGCAGCCGAGCCGTGGGGAGAGGGGCGCGGCACGGTAGGGGCCGGGCCGCGTGCCGCGGGAGCAGAACCACGGTGGAATGACATAATGTACATTATCGGCGGTACGCACGTGGGGCGCTCAGGCCGGCTCGCTCGCTCTGGTGACCGTCCACAGCACGATGACGACCGCGTCATCGTCAGTGGGCTCGTCGAGACAGAGCTCGGCCTGCTCGGGATAGCTGGCGACGAACGGTTCCTCTCCGCCGCCCGCCTCGACGGCGTCGCCGATCTGGATGGCGCGACCTCGATCGTCCAAGACGTTGCCGTCGTCGTCGAGCCTGGTGCCGGAGGGCCAGATGACGACGGTTGCGGGCTCGCCGTGCGAGCCGACGAGTCCCAGGCACCCATTCTCGTTGACACCCAACGTGCCGAACCACGCCGCATCAGCTCCACTCACGTCCATGCCCTTGATGAGTGCCACGTGGCCTGCGGCCTCGGCGGTGCGCACGCCGCCCGCTGCGCCACAGGACGCCAGCAGGAGCACGGAGACCGCGGAGACCAGCACGCGCCGCCGTCGGACGCTACCCACTCGAGCGCCTCGTGAGCGTCAGGTGGGTGACACCGCTGGGCGTCGAGACCACCTCGATGTCATAACTGTGCTCCAGCCCTTCGAGGCCGTCCCACAGCGACGCACCGCGCCCGAGGACGATGGGCACCTGGACGAGGTGGATGTGGTCGACGAGGCCCGCGGCGATGAACTGGCGCGCGACGGTCGCCCCGCCACCGATACGGACGTCGAGGCCGCCCGCGGCCCGACGGGCGACGTCCAGCGCCTCCGCCGGTGAGGCCTCGAGGAAGTGGAAGGTCGTGCCGCCCGCCATCTCGATCGCCTCTCGCGGGCGGTGGGTGAGTACGAGGACCGGAGTGTGGAACGGTGGCTCGCTCCCCCACCAGCCGCGCCATTCCGCGTCGTCCTGCCAGCCGGGCGGCCCGAACTTGCCCGCCCCCATGATCTCCGCGCCGATGCCCGGCTCGTGCCAACGAGCCATCGCGTCGTCGACCCCGGCACTGCCCGCCGGTGCGCCCACCAGCCGGGCCCCGAAGCTGGTGGCGAACATCCACTCGTGGAGCCGCTCCCCCGCGTGACCCATCGGGGTCTCGAGGCTCTGCACCTCCCCCGCGACATAACCGTCGAGTGAGATCGACAGGTTGTGGATCCGGGTCCTGGACATCGCTACCTCCTCCGGCCGACCGTGCGGTGGTGCTGACCGCCGACGCGAGCCGAAGTCATCGCGGCGGCCCGACGTCGGGCTCGGGCCGGGCCCAGCTCTCCTGGCCCGGCCAGAGGAACCCGGCGATCGTCGTCGACGTCGCGAAGGCCACCACCGCCGTCGCCACGACGAAGACGGTCTCGTTGCTCACCGTGGCCTCGAGGTACTGGCTGGAGATGACCAGCTGCATGACCACCTGGAACGCCAGGTGCCAGCCCACCGCGGCCCAGACCGAGCCCGAGATCAGCCGGATGCACCCGACCACCACCCCCATCCCGAAGAACAGGACAAGCCGCTCGAGGAGGACGCCCCACCCCTCGGTGATCACCCACAGCGCCGTGCCGAACAGCATGAAGAGGAGCGCCTGGACGAGCACGGCGAGCCACGGCGCCACGGCGGCGGTGAGGTTGCGGTAGACGTACCCGCGGAAGAGCAGCTCCTCGGGGAACGCCTCGTAGACGAGGACCAGGACGACGAGCAGGAGGACGACGCCGACGGTCTCGGCGAGCGTCGCGTCGATCTCGATCCGCAGCCACCCGGCCGCCAGCGCGACCGCCAGCCCGACCGCGGCCGGCAGCAGCCAGCTCAGGGCTCCGTAGAGCAGGTCGCGGGCCGCGCGCTTTCCACCGGACAGCCCCAGCGTCCCGACGGGGCGCCTGTCCAGGAGCCGGCGCGCCGCGACGACGAGTGCCCCGGCGATGAGAAGCGCCGCCAGGGCACTGACGGCGTGCCTCGCCAGTGAGAGGCCTTCGCCCCACACTCGAGTGGTCAGTGCCGCGATCGCCAGCCAGCCCAACAGGGCACCCGTGACGACGACGGCCAGCCGCGCCGCGACAGGCAGACGCGGGGGCGCCGCCTCGGCCACCTGTCCGTTGCCCGGATGGGTCATCTCTCGACGCTATGCCAGCCCCTCCGTCCCCCGCAGCCATTTTGTCCGAGGTCCGTCACCCGGCGCGGACGAACCAGTCGACGGCGAGGTCGACCACCGCGTCGGGTGCGTCGTCGGTGATGAAGTGGGCGGCGTCGTCGACGTAGGCGAACTCGGCCCGGTCCGCGTACCGCTCCGGTTCCCGGCAGGTCCGGCCGACGAGCTCCTCGGTGAAGGCGTAGTCGAGCCGGCCGAAGACGACGAGGGTCGGCACGGTGAGCCGCCGGCGCCGGTAGACGCCGCGCATGATCCGCCACCCCTCCGCCGCGACCATGTGGCGGCACAGCGGACGGACGGCTGCGTCGACCTCGGGCCGGGCCATCGGTGCGAGGTGGGCGGCCACCGTGTCCCCGGCCATCGGACGGGCGAGGTACCTCGGAGAGAAGGTCCCGCGCAGCGACCTGCCTGGCCGGTGCCAGATGAACGGGGGCAGATGACGAAAGGCTCGGCGCATTGCCGGGTCGAACGTCATGAAACCGGGCGGAACGGCGAGTTGCGTCGCTGTCCGCACACGGTCGGGGTGCGCATAGCAGAGCTGCATGGCGGTGATGGAGCCCATGTCGTGTGACACGAGATCGACCCGGTCGAGGCCCAGCACGTCAAGCAGGGCGACGACGTCGCGCAGCCGGGTCTCCCGGTCGATGCGTGGGTCGTCGGCGCTCGTCCAGCCCGCACCGCGCAGGTCGGGGCACAGCACGCGGTAGCCGTGCCCGGCGATGGCCGGGGCGATGTCGTGCCACTGCCACCAGTGCTGCGGGAAGCCGTGCAGGAGCATGACCGGCGGTCCCTCCCCGATGGTGGCGAGGTGGGTGCGCAGCCCCGGAGTGTCCACGACTCGATGATCGAACCCGGCAGCCTCGGGCAGCGGCGGCGACCACCCCGCAGTGTCGACCGGACCGGCGTCGGGGTGAGCAGGAGTGTCCATGACGGCCCTCTTCGTTCGTCGGACTACTATGAACATAGTAAACCTGTCCGAAGGGGGATGTCCATGGCCGGGACCCGGGAACGAGCACTTGAGGCGGCGGTGGCACTGCTGGGCACGGACGGCGTCCGCGCCCTGAGCCACGCGCGCGTCGACGACCGCGCGGGGCTCCCCCCGGGCTCGACGTCGAACTGGTTCCGTACCCGCCGGGCACTGCTCGCTGGTGTCGTGGACTGGATCGCCGAGAGCGAGCGGGCCGACGTCGACCCCACCGGCATGCCGCACGTCGCCAGCCCCTCCGACCTCGTCGAGGCCCTGTGCGCGATGGTCGAGATCGAGACCGGCCGGTTCGCCGTCCGCACCCGCGCGCGCTACGCCCTGTTCCTCGAGCTGTCCGGCGACCCGGAGCTGGCCGAGCCGCTGCGTCACCAGCGCCAGGAGTTCGAGTGGTGGACGGAGACGGTCGTTGCTGCCGCCGGCATCCCGGACCCCGTGCCCGCGACACGGGCGCTCATGGCCCTCGCCGAGGGGCTACTCCTCCACCGCCTCACCGTGGACGCCGCGCTGAACATGCGACCCGCGATCGAGCGGGCGGTGCGCGCACTCGCAGCGACCTGATGTCTCGCCGGGGGTGTACCACTCCTCTGGCCCGGTCCTACCGTTGTGCCATGCGTCTGGAGAACATCGTGCTCGACGCCGGGGACCCGGGCCGGGTCGGCCGGTTCTGGGAGGCCGTCCTCGGGGGCGAGCGGCTCAGTGACGGGCCGGAGGGGTTCGAGACCCGGCTCCCGATTCCCGACGGCCCGGTCATCGACCTGTGCGTCCAGCCGGTCCCCGAGCCACCGGCCGAGCCGCTGCGGCTGCACCTCGACCTCCTCGGCGGGGACCGGCAGCTCGAGCTCGTCGACAGGTTCCTCGCGCTCGGTGCCCGACACCTCGACATCGGGCAGGGCGACGTGCCGTGGGTCGTCCTCGCCGATCCGGAGGGCAACCCGTTCTGCGTCATGGAGCACCGGGACGTCTACTGCGACACCGGGCCGGTCGCCGCGCTCCCTCTCGACTCCGCCGACCCCGAGCGAGACTGCGAGTTCTGGTCCTGGCTCACCGGCTGGACCAGGGCCGACGGCGTCGCGCCCTGCTCGCTGCGGCACCCCTCCCGGCGCGGGCCGCTGCTCGAGCTCTGCCCTGAGCCGGCCCCCAAGGGCCGCGCGAAGAACAGGGTCCACCTCGACGTCCGGCTCGATCCCGGCGACGATGCCGACGCCGTCGCCGCGGGTATCGTCGAGCGTGGCGGCCGGGAGCTCGACCCGGGCTGGGGCGACCTGCCGTGGCGGGTGTTCGCAGACCCGTCCGGCAACGAGCTGTGCGTGCTGCCCGCCGTCACCTGACCTCTCCGAGCTCGTCGCCGCCGAGACTCGACGCCAGCTCGCCCGGTGGGAGCGACTGACAGAGGTACCGGTCCCGGCCGATCTACGATGGCGCGCAAGGTCACGATCTGGCCCGGACAGGTCGTCGTCCCGGTCTTCCCGACCGACTTCACCTGGGACGACGAGGCCGGCGAGCTCTCCGGGTTCACCCACACGTTCTCCCTGGGCGACGCCGTGTCACTAGGGGGCGGTGACAGCGAAACGACTCCGTCGATCGTTGAGCACCTTCCGACAGGCTGCGAAGGCGATCAGTACTTCGTCGTGCACTCCGCGTGAGGACCGGTGCCCAGCTCGATCAACGACAATGATGGCGTCCGGCGTGGAACTCGAGCAGCCGCCTGGGCGTTAGTGGCTCGACACCGAACGAGGGAGCGTACGTGGGTAGGCAAGGCGGACAAGGAGCGGCGGCGGACGCCGTCGTCAACGGTGTGCTGACCGGGGGCTGGTACGCGCTGCCTGACGTCGTCGCGTCGCGCCGGGCACGCGGGTCGCTCAAGGTGGCGGTGATCGTCGGCGGTGCGGCGTGGGCCGCACGAGCCGTACGAGCCGCACAGGCGGCCGACGGCGACACCGTGGACGCCGCCGCTGAGGGCGGCGGAGACGCGCCAGCAGCCGAGGCGGTCCCCACCACCCTGGTGGCACGGATGGCGACCGAGCCGGCGATCGACGCGCAGGCACTCGGGCTGGGCGGCACCCCACCGAACGGCGTCGGGCCGGTGAGGATGGTGGCCGGTGTGGCGCTGGTTGTGCTGAGCGTCGTGGGGACGGTGGCGGGCGAGCGGGCGATCTACCGGTGGGGCGAGCGGCTCACGGCACGCGGCGTCCGGTACGCGCACACCCGGATCGGGCTGGCGGCCGGCGGCGTCATGGGTCTCAGCACCTGGGCCTTGGCGCGTGACTGACGACTGAGGGTCCGGCCCGAGATCTCATCCGCCCTGACGGGACGTCATCGCGACCGTAGCGACCAGTGCCGAGACCCGGCGAGATGCCGTTTCGACGACTCCGGGCACGGGCGGGCGTAGGGTTCCGCGCATGGACGTCGTGGCGTGGCTGCTCGACTCGGACCCCGCCCTGCGCTGGCAGGTGCTCGCCGACCTCACCGACGCACCGCAGGACGAGGTGGCCGCCGAACGTGCCCGGGTCGCCACGACCGGGTGGGGGGCGCACCTTCTCGCCGAACAGGCCGACGACGGACGCTGGGACGGCGGCATCTACCGCCCCGGGTGGGTGGACGAGTCCCGTCCCTTCTTCGACGCGTGGACGGCCACCCACTTCGCCCTCCAGCAGCTCGCCGACCTCGGGCTCGACCCGGCGAGCCCGCAGGCCGAGCGCGCCCTCGGCCTCGTGCGGGAGCACGTGCGCTGGGAGCACGAGGGCGAGCCCTTCTTCGACGGCGAGGTCGAACCCTGCATCAACGGCGTCGCGCTGCGCACGGCCGGGTACTTCGAGCAGGACGCCTCCCCCATGGTCTCCACCCTGCTGGCCGGCCGGCTGCCCGACGGCGGGTGGAACTGCTGGGCCGAGCACGGCGCCTCGGTCTCCTCCTTCCACTCGACCGTGTGTGTCGTCGAGGGCCTGCTCGCGTGGGAGCGTGCCGGCCACGACGAGCCCGACGTCCGCGAGGCCCGGCTCTCCGGCGAGGAGTACCTCCTCGATCGGGGCCTGTTCCGCCGTCGCTCCGACGGCACCGTCGCCGACCCGCGGATGACGATGCTCTCCTACCCCGTGCGCTGGTACCACGACGTCCTGCGCGGCCTCGAGCACTTCCGGCTGGCCGACCGCCGCGACCCGCGGCTCGCGGAGGCGGTCGAGCTCGTCCGGGGCAAGGCGGACGAGAGAGGGCTGTGGACCCTGGAGCTGCACCACGAGGGACCCACCCTTCTCGACCTCGGTGAGGGTGAGGGCTTCCCGAGCCGGTGGGTGACCCTGCGGGCCCTGCGCGTGCTGCGCTGGTGGGACGGCGGACCAGGGTGAGATCAGGGCGGTCCCCGATGTCGCGGCGTGGGACCCGACCCTAGCGTTGGGGTCATGAACACCTTCTTCGACAGCATCCGCCGCACTGGCTTCCGGCGCGGCCCCCAGCGGATCCTTGGCGGCGTCTGCGGTGGTGTCGCCGCCCGCCTGGGCGCCAACGTGATGATCGTGCGCCTGCTCCTCCTGCTCGCGTTCCTGCTGCCGGGCATCGGGTGGGTGCTCTACGTCGCCCTCTGGGCCCTGCTCCCGTGGCAGGACGGCAGCATCCCGCTCGAGCGGGCACTGTCCCGCTGACGCGTACGGCGCGTCCCTGGCGACGAACGGCGGGGTTGACCGCCTCTGTACGGTGAGGCACACCGGGGCGCGCGCCGGCGCTCCCGCGGAGAGGAGCAGCGATGTCCTTCCAGGCCTACCTCGACGCCGTCGAGACGAATACCGGCCTCACGCCGCGCCAGCTCCTGCAACAGGCCAACGAACGCGGCTTCGGCGCAGGGACCAAGGCCACCCCCATCGTCGAGTGGCTCCGGGACGAGTACGGGCTCGGGCGCGGCCACGCCATGGCAATGGTCCAAGTCATCACCAAGGGCGACCAGATCAGTGCCACGCACGTCGGCTCCGGCGGTACCCATGCCGACGCCTCCGACCGGCTGTGGCTCGACGGCAAGGACACGAAGCCCGAGGGTTGGTAGTCAGCCGTCCGCAGCGCCGACGCCGTCGAACGGCGTGATGAGCGCGAGCCCCGGCTCGGTGCCCTCGATCCCGAAGTCGGAGTCACTGAGATAGAGCCGGAGCCGCCCCGCCGCGTCCAGGGGGTCACCGTCGGGGTACGCGCCTCCTACCTCACACGTGCGCGGCGTCGAGGCGACCTCGATGACGGTGCCCACCTCCGTCGTCCCCTTGAGGACCCGGTCGACCTCGACGTCCCACACCGTGGCGGTCACCCCGAACATGGCCCGCTCCCCCACCCGCTCGACCGGCCGGCCCTCGACGACGACGTCGGCCAGCTCGGTCCGGGCCGCGTCATCGTCGGCGGGCACCCACGAGATGCAGGACTCCCCGGCGGCCGGCGCACCGCAGGCAGCGACCATGGCAGCGAGCAACCCGACGACGACGGCGGCGGCGGCGGCGGCTACGGTCTCGGGCCGGCGTGGACGACGTGGCTCCATACCTGTCTGTGTCACGACGGTCGTGGCCCTTGCACGCCTCAGCAGTCCAGCTCCACGTGGTTGGACTCGTCCGTCGTGCTGCCCGTGGAGATCCCCGCCGCGGCCCAGTAGACCGGGTCGATGAACCGTGCTCCCTCGTGCGTCATGATCGCGAGAAGGGTCGAGTCGTAGGCGTTCCCGTCGCCGTCGACGCCCTGGACGCGGGCGAGCGTGCCGTCGACGTAGCCCTCCGGAGCGTCGAACGGTCCCGTGCATGTCAGTGTCGGCGCCACCTCCGGCGCCCGCGGCGCAGTCCCCAGCGAGGACCGGCAGCTGAGGTCGGTCGTCGCGAGGTCGCACAGCTCATCAGGGGTCGCGCGCGCGTCGTGCGCGTCGCCGAGCAGCGCGGCCACCTCCGCGGCCGCCGGGACGGCGGCGTCGCCGGCGCACGAGGCCGTGAGGACGCCGACGGCCGCTGCGCCCACCGACACCCATCGCGCTCGACGGCCTCGACCGGCCATGTCCCTGCTCCGCTCTTCCCTGTCGTGTTGGGGCACCTGTATACCGGCGTGGGCCGCCTGCTTCTCGCCGTTTGCACACGGGGATGCCGCAGTGCGTCGTCGTCGGTGTCTACGCCGACGGGGACTTTTCCTCGTTGGCTGAGGCTGCTCAGGCGCCGACGTACGCGGCCAGGTGCTCGCCGGTCAGGGTGGCCCGGCCCGCGACGAGCTCGGCGGGTGTGCCCTGGAAGACGACCCGTCCGCCGTCGTTGCCGGCGCCCGGGCCCAGGTCGACGAGCCAGTCGGCGTGGGCCATGACGGCCTGGTGGTGCTCGATGACGACGACCGTGCGGCCGGAGTCGACGAGGCGGTCGAGCAGCGCGAGCAGCTGCTGGACGTCGGCGAGGTGCAGGCCGGTCGTCGGCTCGTCGAGGACGAAGACGGACCCCTTCTCCCCCATGTGGACGGCGAGCTTGAGCCGCTGGCGCTCCCCGCCGGAGAGCGTGGTGAGCGGCTGGCCGAGGGTGAGGTAGCCGAGACCGACGTCGGCGAGGCGCTCGAGGATGGCGTGCGCGGCCGGGGTGCGGGACTCACCGTCGGCGAAGAAGGCCTCCGCCTCGGCGACGGGCATCTCGAGCACCTCGGCGATGTTCCGCCCCCCGAGGGTGTACTCGAGCACCGCAGCCTGGAAGCGCCGGCCCTCGCACTCCTCGCACGTGGTGCTCACGGTGTCCATGAAGCCGAGCTCGGTGAAGATGACCCCGGCGCCGTTGCACACCGGGCACGCACCCTCCGAGTTCGCGCTGAACAGCGCCGGCTTGACGCCGTTGGCCTTGGCGAAGGCCTTGCGCACCGGCTCGAGCAGGCCGGTGTAGGTGGCCGGGTTGGAGCGCCGCGAGCCCTTGATCTGGCTCTGGTCCACGACGATGACGCCCTCGCGGCCCCCGAGGTTGCCGTGGATGAGGGAGCTCTTGCCGGAGCCGGCCACGCCGGTGACGACGGTGAGGACCCCGGTGGGGACGTCGACGTCGACCCCGGTGAGATTGTTCTGCCGCGCGCCGCGGATCTCGAGGGCGCCCGTGCGCTCGCGGACGGTGTCCTTGAGGTGCACCCGGTCGTCGAGGTGGCGGCCGGTGAGCGTGCCGCTCGACCGCAGACCCTCGAGGCTGCCCTCGTAGACGATCTCCCCGCCGCCCGTGCCGGCCCCTGGACCGAGGTCGACGACGTGGTCGGCGATGGCGATCGTCTCCGGCTTGTGCTCGACGACGAGGACGGTGTTGCCCTTGTCGCGCAGCTGCGTCAGCAGGGCGTTCATCCGCTCGATGTCGTGGGGGTGCAGCCCGACCGTGGGCTCGTCGAAGACGTAGGTGACGTCGGTGAGGGAGGAGCCGAGGTGGCGGATCATCTTGACGCGCTGGGCCTCTCCGCCGGACAGCGTGCCCGAGGGGCGCTCGAGGGACAGGTACCCCAGCCCGATGCCGACGAAGGAGTCGAGCAGGTGGCGCAGGTTGCCCAGCAGCGGGCCGACGGAGGGCTCGTCGAGCCCGCGCACCCACTCGGCGAGGTCGCTGATCTGCATCGCGCAGGCATCGGCGATGCTGGTGCCGCGGATCGTCGACTCGCGGGCGTGGGGGGCCAGCCGGGTGCCCTCGCAGTCGGGGCAGGTCTGGTAGACGACCGCGCGGTCGACGAAGGCCCGGATGTGCGGCTGCATCGCGTCACGGTCCTTGGCGAGCATCGACTTCTTGATCTTCGGGACGAGGCCCTCGTAGGTCATGTTCGCCCCGCCGACGGGGACCTTGACCGGCTCCTTGTAGAGGAAGTCGTGGAGCTCGCGCTTGGTGTAGTCGCGGATCGGCTTGTCCGGCTTGAGGAAGCCGGACTCCATGAAGAGCTTGACGTACCAGCCGTCGGCGACGTACCCCGGGACGGTGATGGCGCCCTCGGCGAGGGACTTGGAGTCGTCGTAGAGCTGGGCGAGGTCGATGTCGGTGACCGCGCCGCGTCCCTCGCAGCGGGGGCACATGCCGCCGAGCTGGTTGAAGGTCGCCTTGACGGCCTTCTTCCCGCCGACGGAGATGGCCCCCTGCGAGGTGACGGACGGGACGTTGAAGGAGTAGGCGTTCGGGGAGCCGACGTGCGGCTCACCGAGGCGGCTGAAGAGCATGCGCAGGAACGCGTTGGCGTCGGTGACCGTGCCGACGGTGGAGCGCGGGTTCGCGCCCAGCCGTTCCTGGTCGACGATGATCGCCGTCGTCAGGCCCTCGAGGACGTCGACGTCGGGGCGTGCCTGGGTGGGCATGAAGCCCTGGAGGAAGGTGCTGTAGGTCTCGTTGATGAGCCGTCGCGACTCCGCGGCCACGGTGTCGAAGACGAGGGAGCTCTTGCCCGAGCCGGAGACCCCGGTGAAGACCGTGAGCCGCCGCTTGGGGATGTCGACGTCGACGTCCCGGAGGTTGTTCTCCCGGGCGCCGCGCACCCGGATGAGGTCGTGGGTGTCGGCCTGCGTCACGGGGGCCGTCGAGGTGTCCGTCGTCGTCATCCGGGTTCTCCGCTCGGGGTGTCGTCAGCTCTGCTGGAGCCGGACGGTGTTTCCGGCCGGGTCGCGGAACGCACAGTCCCGCACGCCCCAGTCCTGGTCGGTGGGCTCCTGCATGACCTCGACGTCGGCGGCCTGGGCCCGCTCGAAGGCGGCGTCGAGGTCGGGGGTGGCCAGGAGGACGCTGGCGAAGGTGCCCTTGGCCATCATCTCCGCGATGGTCTGCTGCTCGTCCTCGGTGATGTTGGGGTCCGCCGCCGGCGGGTAGAGGACGATCGAGGTGCCGGGCTGGCTGGGCGCGCCGATGGTGATCCAGCGCATGGCGCCCTGGCCGACGTCCTGGCGGACCTCGAGGCCGAGCGCGTCCCGGTAGAAGGCGAGCGACGCCTCCGGGTCGGTGGTGGGCAGGAAGCTGGCGTGAATGGTGATGTCCATGGCGTTCACGCTAGGGGTAGGGCTGCGGCGCGGGCTTCTTGATTCCTGACCGGTCTGGTGACGCGTTTCGAGACGCACGGCGGGATCCCCCCGGACAGGTCCGAGGCGCGCTCGCGGTAGGCGCTGGGCGGCACCCCGACAAGCTCCCGGAAGCGCGTGCTGAACGTCCCCAGGGAGGAGAAGCCGACGGCGAAGCAGATCTCGGTGACGCTCAGCTCGCCCCGGCGCAGCAACGTCATCGCGCGCTCGATGCGGCGGGTCATGAGGTAGGAGTAGGGCGGCTCGCCGTAGGCGCGGCGGAACTCCCTGCTCAGGTGCCCGGCGGACATGTGGACGCCACGCGCGAGGGCGGCGACGTCGAGGGGCTGCGCGTACTCCCGGTCGATCCGGTCGCGGACACGGCGGAGCAGCACGAGGTCCTGCAGGCGCTGCTCGGCGGCCGTGTCCACGGCGCCGATCGTGCCACGTCCGGCCCGGCCTGCCTAGGCCCCGTCGTCGTGGCTGGGGTCCCGGTGCGGGCGACCGCCGGGAGCTCGCGGTCCCTGCCGGGTCTTGCCCGGTGACCGCCCTGTCGTCACCGGGGCGTGCCGTGAGACCGTGGGCCGCGCCACGTCGTCGTGCCGGCTCCCGACTCCCGGCGAAAGGTCCACGTCTCGTATGGATGCTCGCCCCTCGCCACCGGGCCGCCGCTGGGAGGCCCTCCTCGCCGTCGCGCTCGTGGGTCTGGCCCTCGTCCCCGGTGTGGCGCGCCAGGGCGTGGACCTCGCCGAGCTCCCCGACCGGGCGATGGACCCCGTGGGATGGGCGCTGCTCGTCGCCCAGGGGGCGTCGATCGCCCTGCTCCGACGCTGGCCTGCCGCCGGCCTCGCCGTCGTCGGCACCGCGTTCGGCGCCCACCAGCTCCTCGGGTACCCGACGACGTTCGCCGCCCTCGGGCTCCTGGTCGCGCTCGTGGCGGCGGGAGCACTGACGCAGCGCCGTCGCGTGGTCACGGCCGGGTGCGCGCTGGCCGGCTACGTGCTCCTGTCCGCGGCACTGGCGGCCGCCGACTCACCCACCGGTGCCTGGGACTTCGTGGTGTTCGGGCTCATGCTGGCGTCGCTGTGGCTGGTGGGGAGCTGGCTGCGCGGTCGGGTCCGGGCCCAGGAGGGCCGCCGTCGTGAGGCGGAGCGAGCCGCCGTCGAGCGGGAACGCAGCCGCATCGCACGCGAGCTGCACGACGTCGTCACCCACCACGTCACCGCCATGGTCGTCCAGGCCGACGCCGCACAGTACAGCCCGGACCGCGACGCCACACGGACCGTGCTCACCACGATCAGCGACACCGGGCGGGCGGCGCTCACGGACCTGCGCGGACTCCTCGGCGCGTTGGACGGAGCCGACGACGGGACCACCAGGGAGCCCGCCGTCGTCGACGTCGAGGAGCTGGTCGCGAAGGCTCGTGCGGCCGGTCAACCCGTCGACCTCGTCCAGCTGGGTGAGTCACCGCCTCGCGGGGCGGCGACCTCTCTTGCGGTGTCGCGACTGGTGCAGGAGTCCTTGACGAACGCGATGAAGCACGCCCGCGGTGCCGCGACGCAGGTGCGGGTCCAGTACGAGGAGAGCGGGGTGGAGGTGTCCGTGACGACGGAGCGGGCTCTCGAACCTGGCCTGGGCCGCGGCAGCGGACAGGGACTCATCGGCTTGCGTGAGCGCGTCGCCCTGCTCGGCGGGGTCCTGGACGCTGGCCCGGTCGACGGCCGGTTCGTGGTGCACGCCCGGATCCCGGCATGAGAGCGGAGTCCGCCGCTCGTCCCGTCCGAGTCGTCGTGTGTGACGACCAGGAGCTCGTCCGCACCGGGTTCGCCACGATCATCGGCGCGCAGCCCGACCTGCAGGTCGTCGGGGAAGCGGCCGACGGCCTGTCCGCCGTCCATGTCGTCGCGCGGGAACGTCCCGACGTCGTCGTCATGGACATCCGGATGCCCCAGCTGGACGGCATCGAGGCCACGCGCCGGATCGCCGGACCGGACGTGAGCGGTCCCGCCAAGGTCCTCATCGTCACGACGTTCAACCTGGACGCGCTCGTCTTCGACGCGCTCCGGGCGGGGGCCAGCGGGTTCCTGCTCAAGGACGCCCGGCCGGCGGAGCTCCTTCACGCGATCCGGGTCGTCGCAGCGGGAGAGTCGCTGCTGTCGCCCGCGATCACTCGCGGTCTGATCGGGCGCTTCGCCGAGCGTGTGCGGCCCGCCGAATCCGACACCGGGGCGCTCGACACCCTGACGGCACGGGAGCGGGAGGTGCTGGCCCTCGTCGCGGAGGGGCTGTCCAACGCGGAGATCGCACGCGCTCTGGTCATCAGCCACGAGACCGTGAAGACCTACGTCTCCCGCATCCTCATGAAGCTCGACCTCCGGGACCGGGTGCAGGCGGTCGTCCTCGTCCACCGCCTGGGGCTGGCCGGAGGTCACTGATCTCCGGTCCTGGCGTCCCTCTGGAGAGCTACCCGAGATGTCCTCCCCGGGGTGACTACCCGGGCGCGCGTCGTCCGTAGCGTCGTTCTCGATCCCATACCGAACGAGAGGACGCACGATGAGCAGGACCCTCGATGTCACGCCACCGCCACCGCCCGGCCCCCGGACCACCGGCCCCACGGCCGATCCGGGGCGGACCGGAGTCTGGTCGACGGGCTGGGTGCGGACCGCGGCGCTGGTGGTCGCGCTCGTGGCGGGGATGGTGGTGACGAGCTCGATCGCCGCGGCGCTCGGCAACCCCGTCGTCGCGCTGCTGTCGGGCCCGCTCCTGGCGGTGCTCATGCTGTGGCTGTACCGGTTGCTCGTCGGCCGGATCGAACGGCGGCCCGTCCTGGAGGTCGCGCCGCGAGGCGCTGCCCGACGCGTCCTCACCGGACTCGTGGGCGGGCTCCTCCTGGCCACGACGACGATCGGCGTGCTCGCGCTCCTCGGCGGGTACCAGGTCACCGGCTGGGGCTCGGTGACCGGCGCGCTCACGGTCATCGGGATGATGTGCGCCGTCGCGGTCGCCGAGGAGGTCGTGTTCCGCGGCGTGGTCCTCCGCCTGCTCGAGCCGCGGTGGGGCACGTGGCTCGCCCTCGCCGGCTCCGGAGCCCTCTTCGGCCTCGTGCACCTGGTCAACCCCAGCGCCTCCCTCTGGGGCGCCACCGCGATCGCGGTCGAGGCGGGCCTCATGCTCGGCGCCGCCTACGTCGCCACGCGCTCGCTCTGGCTACCGATCGGGCTCCACCTCGGCTGGAACGTCACGCTCGTTGCGGTCTTCGGCACCGTCACCTCCGGCGCGGAGGCACAAGGCGCCCTGGTCACCGCCGGAACCTCGGGCCCGGCCTGGCTCACAGGTGGGAGCTTCGGCCCTGAGGCGAGCGTCGTCGCCATCCTCCTGTGCTCCGTCGTCACCGCGGGGCTCCTCGTGGTCGCGCACCGGCGGGGACGCCTCGTCGGTCGCCGGAGCTGAGGTGGTCGAGGGGGCGGCCGACACGAGGGTCCGCCCTCCTTCCGCCGGCCGCGCGTCCACCGGGGCACGGTCAGGACCCGGGGAGGCGACGCAGCCGCTGGGCCTTCACCTCGTAACGTGAGCCTCGTGCGCCGCCCGTGGCGAAGAAGCGGCGCCGCAGCGCGCCCTCGACGGCGACGACGGTCCCCTCCCCCACCCGTCCGGCGACCCGACGCGTGCGGCCGCTCCAGCAGGCGACGTCGATCGTGTCGACGCGGGCGCGTCCCTCGTCGCCGTCCGAGCGTGGGACGACGAGCCGGAAGGTCGTGAGGCGGTCACCGCTCGGCAGCTCCCGCTCCACGACCTCCCCGCTCACCCGGCCGACAAGGCTGACGGCGTTGTGCCCGATCTCCTCCATGGTGGCTCCCCTCCTCCACCGAGGGTGCCGTCAGCCGGACCCGCAGCGGGGACGCACCCTGGTCGTCCGTGGACAGCACGTGCCGGGAGGCGCGCTGTGGACCACTGCGGGAGATGTCAACAGGTCAGCAAGGGCGCGGCGCCGTCCACAGGCTGCACCGGGGCGGCGGACGTGAGCCCCTCGCTACTGGCACGGTGCAGGCATGACGACCGACGACGCAGTGTGCGAGACCACGGACGCCTGGGGCCGACCCGTCCTCGAGGAGGGACCCCGCTACGGCCCGCTGGACGGCGACGAGAACGCCTGGCCGGCGCAGCCGATGCTCGTGCTCAGCGACGAGGACGTGGTCGCCTGTGCCGTGGGGTTCGCTCGAGCCTTCAGTAGCGAGTACTTCTTCACCGTCTGGCTCATCGCCGTCGGCCCCGACGGATGGACCACCAGGGGCGCCGCCGAGCTGCTCGACCTGCCGCAGCGCCCGCCACGGGACGCGCGGCACCTCCTCGACCACATGGGTGCAGAGCTGGACGGTCTCTCGCCCGGGTGCGCCGTCGTCGCGGCGATCGCCTCACCGGACGGTGGGGACCGCGGCGCGCGCGAGGTCGCCTGGACGCGCGCGCTGCTCGACGCCGCTGGAGAGTGTCACCTCCCCGTGCTCGGGATCGTCGCCGTCGGCGCACACCGGGCCCGGTTGCTGCACGCGACGGTGCCGCGATGACCCGCTGCCCGGGAGTGAGCCGGCTCAGGCGGAGGTCGGGCCCGGGGCCGCCTCGTCGATCGCGACGAGCACGTCGGCGTCAGGCTCCCAGAGGCCCGCCGCGACGTTCTGCGCCACCTGCTCCGAGGTACGGGCGCCGGCGATGACGCTCGCGACGCCGGGCTGGGCGGAAAGTCCGCCCATGGCGAGCGTGAGGAGGGAGACACCGGCGTGCTCGGCGACCGCCTCCAGGGCCTCGATGCGACCGAAGTCGGCGTCCTCCAGGCGCTCCGGACGCTTCTCCAGGCGACTGCCTGCGGGGGCGTGCTCACCGCGCCGGTACTTGCCGGTGAGGAGGCCGGAGGCGAGGGGCCAGTACGGGAGGATGCCGGCGCCCACGTGCGCGGCCGCCGGGACCACCTCGGCCTCGATCCCGCGTGAGAGCAGGGAGTAGTCGTTCTGGACCGAGATGAACGGGGTCAGGCCGGCCGTGCGCGCCGTCCAGTCGGCGTCGACCAGCTGCCAGCCGGTCACCTGCGAGCAGCCGGTGTAGAGCACCTTGCCCTCACGCACGAGCTCGTCGAGGGCGCCGAGGGTCTCCTCCAGCGGCGTGACGGGGTCCATGCGGTGCAGTTGGTAGAGGTCGATGTGGTCGGTGCGCAGCCGGCGCAGCGAGCCCTCGACGGCCCGGCGGATGTAGCGGCGCGAGCCGCGCACCCCGTGGTCCTCGCCGTTGAGCCCCCGGGTGTCCATGCCGAACTTCGTCGCGATGACGACGTCGTCCCGGCGGCCCTCCAGAGCAGCGCCCAGGAGCTCCTCGCCCTGGCCCGGCTCCCCGCCGTAGACGTCGGCCGTGTCGAACAGGGTGATACCGGCCTCAATGGCAGCGCTCACCACGCGCGGAACCTCGTCCGGCGGTAAGGTCGCTCCGAAACTGTTGCACCCCAGGCCTACAGCGGACACCACGAGGCCGCTGGAACCCAGCTGGCGATACGTCATCTCGGTCACACCGGGACCCTACCCGGCAAAGGTCTGCGGGACCTTCACAGGACTTTCACCACGACCGTGGAACAACTCGACACCATCGTTCGTTGGGCCCAGTAGAAGCTTTCACACCGGCGCGTCTCGCACGCGCCCGAGAGGAGACGCGTCATGGCAGATCGATCACTGCGCGGAGTCGGGATCGGCGCGAAGAGCCTGGAGAGCGAGGTCGGCGTCCAGTACGCGGACCGCACCGAGGCCCACTACGAGTGCCCCAACGGCCACACCATCGTGCTGCCGTTCGCGGCCGACGCGGAGATGCCGGCCCTGTGGGAGTGCCGCTGCGGTGAGGAGGCGCTCCTGCGCGACGCCACCCGCCCCGAGCCCACCAAGCCCGTCAAGAAGCCGCGTACCCACTGGGACATGCTGCTCGAGCGTCGCACCGTCCCCGAGCTCGAGGAGCTGCTCACCGAGCGGCTGGAGCTGCTGCGCAGCGGTCAGCTGCGTCGCCGCAGCGCCTGACACACCCGAACCTCGAGAAGGCCCGCAGGCCCAACCTGCGGGCCTTCTCGCACGTCCGGAGGCGTCAGCGGCGTCCGAGGAGCCCGGCGAGCTGGCGGGTGCGGTGGGACAGTCCCCACACCGTCGTGCGGACCAGGGCCTCGGTGATGATCGACCGGCTCATCTTCGACACGCCCTCCGCGCGCTCGACGAAGCTGATCGGCACCTCCGCCACGCGCCCGCCGGCGCGGTGGACCCGCCAGGTCATGTCCACCTGGAAGCAGTAGCCCTGCGACTCGATCTCCTCCAGAGGGAGTGCAGCGAGCACGTCGGCGCGGAAGACCCGGAAGCCCGCGGTCGCGTCCCGCACCGGCAGTCCCAGCGCGAGCCGCACGTAGGTGTTGGCCCCCCGTGAGAGGAGCTCGCGGTGGCGGGGCCAGTTGACGACCGCTCCCCCGGGCACCCACCGTGAGCCGATGACGAGCTCGGGCGCGTCCGGCCGCTGAGCGCGGGCGAGGAGGTCCGGCAGCTGCTCGGGCCGGTGCGAACCGTCGGCGTCCATCTCGACGACGAGCTCGTAGCCGCGCTCTAGCGCCCACTGGAAACCGGCGACGTACGCCCGTCCCAGTCCCTGCTTGCCCGGCCGGTGCAGGACGTGGACCTGGTCGTCGCGGGCCGCCGCGGCGTCGGCGACGGCACCGGTGCCGTCGGGGCTGTTGTCGTCCGCCACGAGGACGTCCGCGTCCGGGACGGCCTGCCGGGTGCGCTCGAGCGCACCGGGGAGCGACTCCCGCTCGTTGTAGGTGGGGATGATGACGAGCGTCCTCACGCGGCCCTCCTCAGGCGACGGGACCGGACGGTGGCGACGACGCCGGCCACGGCCGCGAGTGCGGCGACGGCGGCAGCCACGAGCGTGGGCCACACCCCCAGCCGGTCGGCGACCGTGAGCGAGGTGCGCAGCGGCAGGTCGGCCACGAAGCGGTCGGCGGTGAACAGGCCGGAGGACTGGGTGACGACCCCGTTGGGCGAGATGACCCCGCTGACACCCACGGTGGAGATCTGGACGGTCGCCCGGCCGTGCTCCACGGCGCGGAAGACCGACATCGCCAGCTGCTGGGTCGACTCCTGGGTGTAGCCGAAGGAGGCGTTGTTGGTGGGGACGACGATGAGCTCGCCGCCGGCCAGGACCGCGTCGCGCATGAGACCGGCGTAGGCCACCTCGAAGCAGATCCCGACGGCGAGGTCGACCACCCGCTCCAGCCGCGGGCTGTCCAGCTCGATGATCCCGACCTCGTCGCCGGGCAGCATGTCGATGGACACGAGGTCGACGGCGTCGGTCACCTTCCGCGCGAGGTCGCGCAGCGGGATGTACTCGGCGAACGGGGCGGGGTGCTGCTTGGCGTAGACGTCCACCTGGCCCTCGCCGGGCTCCCACAGGATCGCCTCGTTGTACCGGTAGTCCTCCCCGTAGCGCTGCCCGCCGACGAGGATCGGTGCCTCGACGGCGGCGGCCGCACGGTCGACGAGGCGGCCGGCCTCGGCGTCCTCGCGCGGGTCGATGTCGGTGGAGTTCTCGGGCCACAGCACGACGTCGAGCTCTCCCGGCTCCACGTCCTCCAGGAGCGCCTCGGTGCCGGTGACGTGCCGCTCGAGGACGTCGCGGCGCACGGCGAAGGCGTCCAGGCCTGGGCCCGGGACGTTGCCCTGGACCGCGCCCACGCGCAGCGTGCCGCTCTCGGCGCGCGTGTCGACGGGCACGACGAGACCGACGGCGACGACCGCGGCGGCCACGACGAGCGCGCCACTGGCGCGTCCGACCCGGGCACGGCGCAGGTGGCTCAGGGCCAGGGCGACCAGCGCGCCGAGAACTACGACGGCACCGGACACGAGCGGCTCCCCGCCGAGGGAGGCCAGGCGCAGCAGCGGTCCGTTGGTCTGGGAGAAGGCGAGCTTGCCCCACGGCATGCCCCCGAAGGGCACGAGCCCTCGCGCGGCCTCGGTCGCGGCCCACAGGCACGCGACGACGACGACGCCGAGCGACGGGTGCCGGACGACCGGTCCCCAGCGGGCCGCGAGCACCCACCCGGCGGCGAAGACGGCGACGAAGAGGGCCTCGGCCACGCCGAGCAGCACCCACGGCGCCGCGCCGGCGGCCTCCTCGGCCCACCACAGGTGGATGAGGAAGAAGACCGCTCCCCAGATCCAGCCGTAGGCGAGGGCGCGCGGCACCGTGGCCCCCCGCAGCGCGAGGAGGAGCAGGGCCACCCCGACCGGGGCGAGGGGCCACCAGGAACGCCCGGGGAAGGCCGCGTCCGTCGCCAGGGCCCCGAGGACGCTGAGGAGCACGGCGACTCGACGGGAAGGCAGGGGCACCCGACAAGGATAGGTGCCCGCGAGAGCGGTCCTGACCCCGGTGACGACCTGCCGGGAGGGGCGGACGTGACCGACCCGCGTGTCCTTCGGACCGACGCTGCGGGGGCAGCTGTCGTTATCTACTGAACACGCGGGCCTGGCCACTGTCCGCCGCGGCGCGCGTCCCGGTCGGCTCCATGGCCGCCGGTCCGGGCGGGCGGTACGAGAGACGAAACTAGCGCCCGGCGACCCCGGCATCAAGCCCGCGAACGCGCAGGTCAGGGGCATGCACGCAGGTCAGCACCGGTGCTCGGCAGGCTCCGTGATCTCGCCGTGACCGGCGTGTCGCGGCGTGTCGTGGGATGTCTCACGGGCGCCCGGCCCGGTCGGCCCCGATTCGTCTCAGACGCTGGACCACGCGACGACGCCGCGTCGCACGAGCTCGATGGCGCGCCGGGCGGTGCGGCGTCCCTCGGCGTCGGGTGCGGCGGTGGCGAGCTGGTCGAGGACGTCGAGGATCTGCTTGCACCACCGCACGAAGTCCCCGGCCCCGATCTCGGTGCCGTCCAGGACCGAGTCGAGCGGCGCGCCCTTGGCCCACGCGTGGACGATGGACACGATCCCGGCGTCGACCGGCTCCGAGGACGGCACCCCGTGCTGGGACTCCCGCTCGGCGAGCTCGTCCGAGACACGCACGGTCTGGCGCACGGCGTCCCCCAGCGCCCCGCCCCCGGCGCCGGTGGGCGCACTGAGGGCGTCGTTGCGGGCGCTGTAGACGACGGTGGACACCACGGCGGCGAGCTGGGCGGCGTCGAGGCCCGCCCACAGGCCGCGGCGCAGGCACTCGGCCAGGACGAGGTCCTTCTCCGCGTACAGGCGCGCGAGCCAGCGGCCGTTGTCGGTGACGACCATGCCGCCGGCGCCGTCGGGCTCGAGGTAGCCGAGCTCTGTGAGAAGTGCGCAGACCTTGTCGAAGTCGCGGGCGATGGACGAGGTCCGGGTCTCGATGCGCTGGAGCAGGCGCTGGTGCTCGGCGTCGAGCGAGGCCCAGCGGTTCGCCCACCGGGCGTGCTCCTCGCGGTCGCTGCACCCGTGGCAGGGGTGGGCCCGCAGCCGGCGGCGCAGCTCGTCGATCTCCTCACCGATGTCGGCGCCCGCCTCGCCGGCCCGCGCGACGGGAGCAGCGGGCGGCGCGGCCTGGACGGCGCTGCGCAGCCGGGCGGCCAGGTCCCGGCGCTGACCGGCGTCCCGGAGGTTGGCGTGCTTGGGCACCGGCACGGTGGCCACGGTCGTGGCCCCGTGGGGCAGCTCGGTGCTCGTGAGGGTCCGCACGCGTGGCTCGGGGGTGAGGACGCGGACCACCGGGGAGTCGAGGCGGTCGGCGTCGACGTCCAGCACGAGTGCCCACAGGGTGCGCCGCCCGCGGCGGTACTCGAGGACGTCCCCGCGCCGCACGGCCGCGAGGGAGGCGTGGACGGCACGCTGCGCGGCCCGGGACCGTTCGCGTGACCGGTCCTTCTCCAGCTCGGTGATCTGCCGGCGCAGGCGTGCGTACTCGGTGAAGTCCCCGAGGTGGCACGTCATCGCGGTGGCGTACCCGGCCAGGGCCTCCTCGTTGCGCCGCGCCTGGCGGGCCAGCCCCACGACGCCGCGGTCCGCCTGGAACTGGGCGAAGGAGCCCTCGAGGGTCTCCCGCGCCTGCGGGTAGGCGAGCGTGCCGAGGAGGTTGACGGCCATGTTGTAGGTGGGGTGGAAGCTCGAGCGCAGCGGGTAGGTGCGGCGCGAGGCGAGGCCGGCCAGCCCGCCGGGGTCGACGTCCTCGCCGTACAGCACGATGGCGTGGCCCTCGATGTCGATGCCACGGCGACCGGCACGCCCGGTGAGCTGGGTGTACTCCCCCGGCGTGAGAGCGGCGTGGGCGGTGCCGTTCCACTTGTCCAGCCGCTCGAGGACCACCGAGCGCGCCGGCATGTTGATCCCCAGCGCCAGCGTCTCCGTCGCGTACACGACCTTGACCAGCCCAGCCGCGAAGAGCGCCTCGACGGTCTCCTTGAACACCGGCAGCAGGCCGGCGTGGTGGGCCGCCACGCCTCGCTGCAGCGCCTGCGACCACGCGTGGTAGCCCACGACCGCGAGGTCCTCCGGCGGCAGCGCCGCACAGCGCTCCTCGACGACCTGGGCGATGGCGCGGGCCTCGGCGGCGTTCGTCAGCCGGACGCGCGAGCGCAGGGTCTGCTCGACGGCCGCCTCGCAGCCCGCGCGGGAGAAGACGAAGACGATGGCGGGCAGCAGCCCCGCCTCGTCGAGCCGCTCGACCACGACCGGGCGCGGCGCGGGGCGCACGTGCCCCATCCGGGCGGGTGGACGGCCCCGCCCGCCCCTCGGGTCGCGCCGGCGACCGGGCGGTGCGGAGCCGGTGCGGGCGGCGCGCCGCACCGCCTCGAGGAGCTCGGGGTTGATCGGCGGGTTCGGGCCGGGGTCGGTGGGGTCCACGCGGGCGCTGTAGAGGTCGAGGACGCGGTCGCGGACCATGACGTGCTGCCACAGCGGCACGGGCCGGTGCTCGGACACGACGACGGCGGTGTCCCCGCGCACCATGCTGAGCCAGTCGCCGAACTCCTCGGCGTTGGAGACCGTGGCCGACAGCGAGACGAGGAGGACGTCGTCGGCGAGGTGGAGGATGACCTCCTCCCACACCGGGCCGCGGAAGCGGTCGGCGAGGTAGTGGACCTCGTCCATGACGACGTAGCCGAGGTCCACCAGGGTGGGCGAGCCCGCGTAGAGCATGTTGCGCAGCACCTCGGTGGTCATGACGACGACGTCGGCCTCCCCGTTGATCGTCGTGTCACCGGTGAGCAGGCCGACCTTGCCCTCCCCGTGCGCGGCGACGAGGTCGAGGTACTTCTGGTTGCTCAGGGCCTTGATGGGCGTGGTGTAGAAGGTCTTGCGGCCGGTGCGCAGCCCGAGGTGGACGGCGAACTCCCCCACGACCGTCTTGCCGGCGCCCGTGGGCGCCGCGACGAGGACGCTGCGTCCCTCCTCGAGCTGCTCGCAGGCCTCCCGCTGGAAGTCGTCGAGCTGGAAGCCGATGCCGGCGGCGAAGGCGGCGAGCTCGCTGCGCTCGGCGCGGGCCCGCCTGCGGGCGGCGGCGTACCGCTCGGCGGGGCTGGGCTCGGTGGAGGTGTCAGCCGCCTCGACCGTGGTCTCGGGGCGACGCTTGCGTCGTGGGCTCACCCCTCGACTGTATGCGTCAGCACCGACAGTGCACGCGGGTGCACGTCGCACTGGAGGGGCAGCGCGGTGAGCGGCTCGCCGTCGACGATCGCCACCGGCGGGTTGGCGCCCAGCGCGGTGAACGGCTCGACCCGCACGCTGCGCGCCCGTCGCACGCTCACGGCGGGGTGGTCGACGTGCCGCCCGGAGAACAGGAGCGGGAAGAGCCGCACGACGGCGGCACGCGACAGCCCGCGGGCGGTGACGAGGTCGAGCAGGCCGTCGTCGGGCACGGCGCCCGGCGCCACCCGCATCCCGCCGCCGAAGAGCGGGGTGTTGGAGACGGTGACGAGGGTGGCGTCCTGCTCCCACGTCTCGCCGTCGGCGGTGATCCGGAAGCCGTAGGGGCGGAAGGCGGACAGTTCGGCGAAGATCGCGCGGACGTACCGCCCGCCGTTCCCGGGCCAGCGCAGCCGTGAGGCGTGGTGCCCGACCGCGGCGTCCAGGCCCGCGCACAGCGAGCTCACGTACCAGCGGCTGGTCGGCTCCCCAGGGGTGCTGACGGCGACGGCGTCGACCTGCCGCACGCCGTCGTCGGCGGTGAGGGCGCGGCGCAGGACGGCGAGGGCCGCGGGGATGTCGTGGACGGGCAGGTCCAGGGCGCCGGCGATGTCGTTGCCGCTGCCGACGGCGACGATGCCGAGCGGCACGCCCGTCCCGGCGAGGACGTTCGCCCCGAGGTTGACCATCCCGTCCCCGCCGACGACGACGACCGCGTCCAGCCCCTCGGCGAGGGCGGCCCGGGCCCGGGAGAGCGCGTCGTCGTAGTCGCGGCCGGTGAGGTCGAGAGGCGTGTGGCCGGCCTCGCTCAGACCGGTGAGGACCTCGCTGCGGGCCCGGGCGGCCCGGCCGCGCCCCGCCGTGGGGTTGCAGACGACACCGACACGCCGCCTCACGCGTCGGGCTCGAGGAGCTCGGCCTCGTGGGCGGCACGGCGGCGTTCGGCCCGGCGGTCGTGGAGCGCCGCGATGCCCACGGCCCCGAAGTAGAGGGCGCACATGGGCACGGCCAGCGCGATCATCGTCCAGGGGTCCGGGGTGGGGCTGGCGATGCCGGCGAAGACGAAGACGAGGAGCACCGCCCAGCGCCACCCCCCGAGCAGCGCACGTGCCGACACCAGCCCGATCGCGTTGAGCAGCACCATGACGAGCGGGACGAGGAAGGCGATGGCGAAGGCGAGGACCACCCGCATGACGAAGCGCACGTAGTCCGTCGCGGGCATGTAGTTGAGCGCGCCCTCGGGGGTGAACTGGGTGAGCACCCGGATCGCGTTGGGCAGGACCATCCAGGCGAGGACCGCACCGGCGAGGAAGAGCGGCACCCCCGCGACGACGAAGAGCATGCTGCGGCGCTTCTCGCTGCGCGTGAGGCCAGGGGCGACGTAGGCCCACAGCTGGTAGAGCCACCACGGGCTGGCGAGGAACACGGCGAGCCACAGCGAGACCCGGACCTGCATGTCGAAGGCGGCGGCGGGGCTGGTGAAGTTCAGCGCCGCTGACAGCCCGGAGTCGTCGACCGCTCGGACGGGCGCCTGGATGGCGTCGAAGACGGGCTCGTAGAAGAACCAGCTGACGACGGCCATGACGACGATCCCCGCCAGGGCGAGCAGCACACGGCGGCGCAGCTCACGCAGGTGCTCGACCAGCCGCATGCGGCCCTCGGGGTTGCGGGCGTGCCCCGTCCTCAGCGCCACGGAGTCCTCGTCCTGCGGCGGGTGCTAGCGGCCCGTCCCGCCCGGTGGTGTGGTGCCGGGGTCGTCCGCGGACGGCGGGGCCGTCGTGGGGTTGGGCGTGGCGCTCGGGGAGGTCGGGCCGCCGGACGCGGGGCCGGAGGGCGGCGGCGTGGAGTCGTCCTCACGCAGCTCGGTGACCTCCTTCTTGAAGATCTTGAGGGACTTGCCGATGCTGCTCGCCACGTCCGGGAGCCGCTTCGCGCCGAAGAGCAGCACGATGATGAGGACGATGATGAGGATCTGCAGCAGAGAGGGGGGTCGCATGACGTGCCTTCGCGTCGGGTCCTGGGACTTCGAGTCTACGCCGCGGGCTCAGCGCAGTCCGACCCGCCGCCACCGGGCCATCGCCCGGGCGGCGCGGGCGGCGCGTCGCTCGCGGCGGGCGCGCAGGTTGTCCTCACGCCGGTGGCGGGCGTCGGCGACCTCCGCGGGCGGCGCGAGGTAGGCCGGGACGATCGGCGCCGGCGGCTCGGTGCCGGTCACCGCCGCCAGCCGCTCGCTCACCTGCTCGAGCCCGCGCAGCTCCGCGAGCAGCGTCTTGCCCCGCCGCCACAGGCCCAGGCCGATGACGGCGTACAGGGCCAGCGCCGCGAGCACGAGGAGGAGCCAGAGCCACCAGGTCATGAGCCCGAGGATATGTCGTCGTAGGCGGCGAGTGCCTCGGCGGCCTGCTGGGCGACGGCGGCGGCCAGCTCGGGCGGCGTCACGGCGCGCACCTCGGCGCCGAGGCCGAGGACGACGTTCGCCAGCCACGCCGGGTCTGCCACCCGCAGGCGCACCCGCATCCCGCCGTCGGGCAGGTCCTCGTGGTCGACGACGGGCACCCGCTCGGCCAGCCACCGTGCCCGGGGGGCGAGCTCGAGCTCGGCGAGGAGGTCGTCGTCGTCGAGCTCCGGCTCGGTGGTCCGGCCGGTGGCCTCGGGCGCGTGGACGGCGGCGGTGGCGAGGACCTCGGCGGCCAGGACGCGGTCGAGGCGGAAGTGGCGCAGCCCGTCCACGCGGTGGCACCAGGCGCGCAGGTACCAGCGGCTGCCGTCCCAGACGAGCTCGAGGGGGTCGACGTCGCGCTCGGTGACGACGTCGGCGGCCGAGACGTACCGCAGGTGGAGCCGGCGGCCGGCCGCGAGGGCCTGACGGACGGGGGCGAGGGCGGCGCTCGCGTCGCTCACGTGGACGTCCACGGCCTGCGCGGCACGGGCCGCCTCCCCGGCGGCGGCGGTGAGCTTGGCGGTGGTGCTGCGCAGGACGTCGTCGTCGATGCCGCCGTCGGCGCTCAGCGCCTCCAGCGGACGCAGGGCGACGAGCAGGGCCAGGGCCTCGTGGGCACCCAGGCGCAGCGGGCGGTCCATGCCGCGCGGGTTCGTCAGGGTGAGGACCTGGCGGTCGTACTCGTCGGCGGCGAAGTCGATGAGGTCGTCGGGCAGGTAGCCGGGCGTGCCCGTGACCCACAGGAGGTTGACGTCGGCGAGGACCTGCCGCTCGCTCACCGCGAAGTGGGCGGCGACCTCGGCGACGGGCACCCCGGGGTTCTCCCCGAGGTAGGCGATGAGGGCGAGCAGCCGGGTGAGGCGCTCACCGGTGGTCTCAGGCACGTGCGGCCTCCCCCAGGGCGGCGACGGCGCGCAGGCGGGCGAGGACCGCCTCGCGCAGCGCGGGCGGCTCGATGACGAGGACGGCCGGTCCGTAGGCGGCGATCTCCGCCGCGAGGGAGAGCTCGTCGTCGGTCTCGACGACGACGACGTCGCGCCCGTCCCGCTCCCCCCGCTCCTCGACGGCGCGGGCGCGCAGGGCGGCACCGCGCTCGGGGAGGACCGCGAGGACGGCGTGCACGCGGCCTCCGCCGCTGCCGGCGAGGATGGCCTGCGCGTCGTGCTCGGGCACCTCGTGGGCACCGGTCGGTCCCGTGGCTCGGACCGTGCCGACGACGCGGGAGAGGCGGAAGACGCGCGGGGCGTCGCGGTCGGCGTCGTAGCCGATGAGGTACCAGCCGCGGTCGCGGCTCACGAGGCGCCACGGCTGCACGCGGCGGGCCGTCTCCTCGCCGGTCGAGGCGGCCCGGTAGGTGAAGGAGACGGCCTGCCGGGCGCCGATCGCGTCGAGGAGCGGGCCGAGGGCCGTCTCGGCGGCCTGCACGCGCAGGGCGACACCGATGTGGGCGTCGGGGTCCGCGCCGGCGGCGACGGCGCGCAGCTTGGTGAGGCCGCGGTGCGCCGAGCCGTGGAGGTGGGCGTCCTGCCAGACCGTGGCGGCCAGGGACAGCACACCGATCTCCGCGGCGGTGAAGGTCACCTCGGGCAGGGAGTAGCCGGCCGTGTCGAGCCGGTAGCCGACGGCGTCCTCGTGGACCGGGTCGACGTCGGTGACGATCGGCACGCCGAGGTGGCGCAGGAGGTCCTTGTCGCGCTCGAACATCCGCTCGAAGGCGACGTCGTTCGCGGCGTCGTGGTAGCCGTTGACGGACGCGCGGATGTCCGCCTTGGTCAGCCGGCCCGGGGCGTGCCGGAGCGCGATGAGGAGGTCGAGCAGCCGCTCGGCCGGGTCCACGCGAGTCACGGTGCCCACCGTACTTGCTGGAGACACCCTCCCCCTCCCCGGCGCCCCCCTTCTCGCCGAGCGCCGCGCCTCCAACCCGCCGACAGCGCACTTTCCGCCGACAGCGCACTTTCCGCCGAGAGCGCACTTGCCGCCGAGAGCGCACTTTCCGCCGAGAGCGCACTTTCCGCCGAGAGCGCACTTTCCGCCGAGAGCGCACTTGCCGCCGAGAGCGCACTTTCCGCCGAGAGCGCACTTGCCGCCGAGAGCGCACTTTCCGCCGCCCCTCCCCGCCGAGCACTGACGTGTTCCTACGGCGCTCCCGGCGCCCGAGGGCAGGCGACGGTAGCGTGCGCCAGGTGATCTCCTGGCGTGACGGTGTGGTGAGGGCGGTGCGCGGCTCGTGGGCCGGCGCCGTCGAGCTCGAGGTCGACCTGGACCGGCCGGCCGGGGACCGCTCGTCGGTCCGCGCGCTGGCGTACACCGCCCTGGTCGGTGAGCCCGAGGTGGGCTACCGCGTGACCCTGACCGTCTCCGCGCTCGTCCGCGGGCTCGGCACGGGCGGCTACGCGATGGTCGTCGCCCTCCCCGACCGCCTGCCCGCCGACCCGCCTCCGGGCCCCGGCCACGTCGTCAAGGCCCGGTACACGCCGCTGCAGCCGATGCTCCTCGGGGTCGACGAGCAGGAGTCGCCCTGGCACGAGCGGATGCGCGACGCCGACGACGTCGGCGGGCTCGCCGTCGTCGTCGCGGACCTGCACTCCGCGCTGCCCGCGGTCATCGCGGGCGTGCGCGCCGCCGGCGGGGACCGGAAGGTCGCCTACGTCATGACCGACGGCGGGGCGCTGCCGCTGGCCTTCTCCCGCTCGGTCGCGCAGCTGCGCGAGGCGGGCTGGCTGGCGGCGACGATCACGGCGGGGCAGGCCTTCGGCGGGGACCACGAGGCCGTCAACGTCCACACGGCGCTGCTCGCGGCGCGCCACGTCGTGGACGCGGACGTCGTCGTCGTCACGCAGGGGCCGGGCAACCTCGGCACCGGGACGCGCTGGGGCTTCTCGGGCGTCGCCGCAGGCGAGGCCGTCAACGCGGCCGCGGCGCTGGGCGGTCGGCCGGTGGCGGCGCTGCGCGTCTCGCAGGCCGATCCGCGCGACCGCCACCGCGGCGTGTCGCACCACTCGACGACCGCCTACGGACGCGTGGCCCTGGGCCGCGCCGACGTCGTCGTGCCCGTGGCCGACGGCGAGCTCTGGACCCGGGTGCACGAGCAGGCCGCCGGCCTGTGCGAGCCGGTCGGCCGCCACCGCCTCGTCGAGGTGCCGGTGACGGGGCTGCGTGCCGCGCTGGAGGACTCCCCCGTGCGCCTGTCGACGATGGGCCGGGGCCTGGAGGAGGACGAGGCCGCCTTCATCGCCTCGGCCGCCGCCGGTGCCCACGCCGCCACCCTCACCACCTGACCCCGTCCACGAACGTCGCAACTGGTCGGTCCGACGACGCGGCAAGCGATGGCCGCCGTCGCCCGACCGACCAGTGGGGCGAGCGTGGTGGGAGGCGGGACGGACCCGTCAGGTGGGCTCGTCGGACTCGTGGAGCTGGACGAGGGCCGCGAGGCGACCGACCTCGCGGCGGGCGTAGTCGCCGTCGGCCGCCTGGATCGCCATGACCGCCAGGGTGGTGCCGTCGGAGAGGTCGAGCTGCGCCCACGGGCTGTTCGGGCCGAACCGCACCTCCACCACCTGCTCCCACGCCAGGCGGCGGACCTTGACGAGGTTCCGCACGGTCAGGCCGTCGTCGTCGGGCACGGCACGGACGGCCGCCTGCCGGAAGCACAGCCAGGCGAGGACAGCGGCGGTGACAAGGATCCCGACGACGTCGAAGAACGACATGTCGAGGTCGTTAGCCGCCATGACGGTGAAGAGCACGGGCGGGCCGAGCGCGGTGAGGACGAGCAGGACCGAGGCCACCCATCGCGCCGCCAGCGGGCGGAACGGGCGCAGCAGCTCGGCCGACAGGTTCACAGCCGCGAGGCGTGGATGGAGGTGACGATGATCGCCCGCGCCCCGACCTCGTACAGCTCGTCCATCACACGGTTGGCGTCCTCGCGGAGCACCATGGCGCGCACCGCACGCCAGTTGCCGTCGTGCAGCGGGGACACGGTGGGCGACTCGAGGCCCGGGGTGACCGCGACGGCCTCGTCGACGTGCTCGACCGGCACGTCGTAGTCCATGAGGACGTAGCGGCGCGCGACGAGGACGCCCTGGAGACGGCGGTCGAGGACGTCGACGGCGGCCTCGGCGGGACGGTCCGCGGGGCGGATGAGCACCGCCTCGGACTGCAGGATCGGGTCGCCGAAGACCTCGAGCCCGGCCGCGCGAAGGGTGGAGCCGGTCTCGACGACGTCCGCGACGGCGTCGGCGATGCCGAGCTGGACGGAGGACTCCACGGCGCCGTCGAGGTGGACGACGCTCGCGTTGATGCCGCGCTCGGCGAGGTAGTTGCCGACGAGGACGTCGTAGCTCGTCGCCACGCGCGCCCCGGCGAGCTCCTCGACGGAGCGGACAGTCCCGGCCGGCGCCGCGAAGCGGAAGGTGGACCGGGCGAAGCCGAGGGGCCGGTGCTCGACGGCGGAGGTGCCGGAGTCGAGGAGGAGGTCGCGGCCGGTGATGCCGACGTCGACGGTGCCGGTGCCGACGTACACGGCGATGTCACGGGGACGCAGGAAGAAGAACTCGACGCCGTTGGCGGGGTCGGGCAGGACGAGCTCGCGGTCACGGCGACGGCGGTAGCCGGCCTCGGCGAGCATCTGGGTGGCGGGCTCGGACAGCGAGCCTTTGTTCGGGACGGCGATACGCAGCACGGGGGGATTCTCTCCGGTCGGTCGGTCAGAGCTTGCGGTAGACGTCCTCGAGGCTGATGCCGCGAGCGACCATCATGACCTGGACGTGGTAGAGCAGCTGGGAGATCTCCAGGGCGGCGGCGTCCTCACCCTCGTACTCCGCGGCCATCCACACCTCGGCGGCCTCCTCGACGATCTTCTTGCCGATCGCATGGACCCCCGCGTCCAGCTGGGCGACGGTCCCCGAGCCCTCGGGTCGCGTGTCCGCCTTGTGCTTGAGCTCGGCATAGAGGTCGTCGAAGGTCTTCACGCCACTCAGGATAGGCCCCCGGCGCGGGCCGCCGGGGACGCCGTCCACGAGGTCAGGGGTGGGCCACGGCGTCGTTGGTCACGGCGGCGGTGACGTCGACCTCACCCTCGAGGAGCCCGGTCTCGGACATGAACGTGGCCATCGCCTCCCACCGCGCGAGGTCGTTGCCGCCCGACGCCGAGCCGTAGAGGGGGACCGTGGCCTCGACCGTGGCCAGGGCCGCGTCGCGGGCGGCGGGGTCCGCGAGCCCGGGGACGTGCTCGGCGGCGACGTCGACCGCCGCGGCCGGGTCCTCGACGACGTCCTGGACCCCGCGCATGGTGGCCGAGACGACCGCCGCCACCGTACCGCCGTCGTCCGCGAGGAGGTCCTCGTGGGTGCCGACACCGATCCCGACGAGGGGAACCTCACCGAGCGGGATCGTGCGCACGTCCACGCCCGCCTCCGCGAACTGGACGGCGTCGTTGTTGGCGTAGCCCATGACGGCGTCGACGTGACCGGCGCTGAGCGCAGCCTGCTGCGTGAAGCCGATGTGCTCGACGGTGAGGTCGTCCTCGGTCAACCCGGCGTCGGCCAGGAGGGCGAGGAGGCCGAAGTACGTCTCCCCGAACGGTCCGGGGATGCCGACCGAGCGGCCGGCGAGGTCCTCGGCACTGGTGATGTCGGAGTCGGCGGGCACGATGAGGACGACGGGGTACTCCTCGTAGAGCGTCGCGACGTTGACCACCGGGACGCCGGCCGAGCGTGCCTGGAGCATCTCGTCCCCGCCCGCGACGACGAGGTCCTCCTCCCCCGCCTCGAGGGCACCGAAGAGCGACTCGGAGGCGCCGTGGTGGCGCAGCGTGACGTCGACGCCCGCGTCCTCGTAGTACCCGCGCGCCTCGGCGACGTAGAAGGGGGCGAACTGGACGTCCGGGGTGTAGGTGAGACCGATGACCATCTCCTCCCCCGCGTCGGTGCTGGTGTCGGAGGACTCGTCGGGGCTCGCGCAGGCGGCGAGGACGACCGCGGTCGCGGCGGTGAGGGCGAGGACGGTGCGGCGGCGGGTCACGGGGTGGCGGGTCACGGGGTGCTCCTGGGTGAGGGACGGACGGCGCGGCGGGCGCCGAAGCGGGTGCGGACCGTGGGGCGGTCGTCGACGGCGAGGCGCTCGACGAGCCGCAGGGCGGCGTACATGAGGACGGCGAGGAGGGCGAGGACGGCGAGGGTCGCGAAGAGGCCGGTCGTGTCGGCGGAGTTCGCCTGGACCGACAGGACCATTCCCAGGCCCCGGCCACCCATGACGAACTCCCCGACGACGGCCCCGGTCACCGAGAGGGTGAAGCCGTTGCGCAGCCCGGTGAGCAGGCTGGGCAGCGACATCGGCACCTCCATGTGGCGCAGCATCGACCAGCCGTGGGCGCCGTCGAGGCGGGCGGCGTCGATGACCTCGGGGTCGAGGGTGCGCAGGCCGAGGATGGTGGCGAGGAGGATCGGGAAGAAGACGAGCAGCGCGCAGAGCAGGACGATCGGCAGCAGGCCGTAGCCCACCCAGATGACGAGCAGCGGGGCGAGCGCGACGGCGGGCAGGGCCTGGGAGGCCGCGACGTACGGCTGCAGGCCGGCCGCGGCCCAGCGGTTGCGGGCGATGAGGTAGCCGAGCGGGAAGGCGACGGCGGCGCCGAGGACGCTGCCGAGCACCGCCTCCACCCAGGTGATCCACGTGTAGGCGAGGAGGTTGCCCGCGGTGAGCTCGGTCCACAGTCGCACGGCGACGGCGCTGGGCGCGGGCAGGAAGAACGGGGAGACCACGCCGGAGCGGGTGACCGCCTCCCAGGCGAGGAGGACGACGGCGCCGAGCGCCAGCGGCGTGAGCCACACGACGCGGCGGGCGCGACGGTGGATGGCGAGCGTGCGCGCGAGCGGTGCCTGCTCCATGTCGTCCCTCCGGGTCACTGACGGTGTGATCCGGGGTCGGCGGACGCGTGAGCGTCCGCGGCGTGCACCGAGGGGTCGACGCAGCGCCCGTGCATCCTCCCATCCGGACTTTCACCGTCGGTCCTGGAGTTCCACCAGGTCAACCACCTCGGAAGGTGGGTCGCGGACTGTCACCGCCGGTTCGGAATCTCACCGACCCCGGAGCACGTTCTTGCAGCATCAAGCATGCCACAGACGGGATTGTTCCCGGGCAGGTGGGGGCGTGTGCCACAAGCGGGTCTGGTGGGCGCGGCGCGCCGGGCTACACGTCGGTCAGCGGGCTGCTGCTGCGAGCTCGCGCAGCGCACTGACCTCGGCGTTGGGGTCCTCGGCACCGTAGACGGCGGAGCCCGCGACGAAGGTGTCCGCACCGGCGCGGGCGGCGATCGCGATGGTGTCGCGGGAGATGCCGCCGTCGACCTGGAGCCAGATGTCTCGGCCGGAGGCGTCGATCGCCTCCCGGGCGGCGGCGATCTTGGTGACGGTCGACTCGAGGAAGCGCTGGCCGCCGAAGCCGGGCTCCACGGTCATGACGAGGAGCATGTCGAGCTCCTCGAGGTAGTCGAGGTACGGGGTGATGTCGGTGGTGGGACGCACGGCGACAGCGGCGCGGGCGCCGGCGTCGCGGATCTCGCGGGCGAGCCGGATCGGGGCGACCGAGGCTTCCGCGTGGAAGGTGACCGAGGCGCAGCCCGCCTCGGCGTAGCCGCGGGCCCACCGGTCGGGGTCCTCGATCATGAGGTGCGCGTCCACCGGCACCGGGCTCGCCGCGACGATCCGCTCGACCACCGGCAGCCCGACCGTGAGGTTGGGGACGAAGTGGTTGTCCATGACGTCCACGTGCACGAGGTCGGCGCCCGAGATACGCCCGAGCTCCCCCGTGAGGTCGGCGAAGTCGGCGTTGAGGATGCTGGGAGTGATGCGTACGGCCACGTCCCGAGCCTACCCATGCCGGGCACGGCAGGCCGTGCTCGCACACAAGACCGTCGGACGTCGGTGGGGTACGGGCTGCTGGACCGGCGGCACGACGGAGGCTCGGCGGTGGTGGACGGGGTGGCCTGGATGGTCGCCGGCACAGGGCCCGACTCGAATGTCAGTGGCCCCTGAGACGATGTGACCAGCAGCACATCGAGCTTGGCAGGGGGTGGGGACAGTGGCCGCAGAGGTGGCCGACGGCGCGGGCTCGGGCGGCGCGGGCGGCGGGGAGGCGTGGTCGCCCGCTCACCTGGTGGAGGGGCTGCGGTCCATGCTTGCCGAGTCGGGCGGCCTGGCGGGGACGAGCTGGCACGAGGTCGACGGCCACCAGCTGCACGAGGCGCTCGGCGTGCTGGAGCAGGTGGAGCGGCAGCTCTCGGGGGCACGTGCGGCGATGCTGGCGACGATCGAGGCCAACGGGCTGTGGGCGCTGGGCGGTCAGCGGACCTTCAGCGCCTGGCTGCGGACCCGGACCGACGCCACCGCCCCGAGTGCCTCGCGGCAGGTGCGCCAGGCGCGGGCGCTGCGGGACCTGCTGCCGTTGACGCGGGCGGCCCTGGAGGCGGGCCGCGTCAGCGAGGACCATGTCGGCGTCCTGGTGCGTGGGGCGATCACCACCAACCGGCTGCGGGCTCAGCTGTCCGATGATGAGTTCGGTGAGGCGTTCCTCGTGGAGCAGGCCCAGCGGATGGATGCCGGGTCCTTCGCCAAGCTCGTGGCCACCTGGGCCATCGCATCGGATCCCGAGGCCGCCGACGGCGCATGGCGGGACGACACCACCAAGGAGCAGCTGACGCTCTCGCGGACCATGGACGGCTACCACCTCAACGGGTGGCTGGACGAGCTGTCGGGGCAGAGCGTGGACACCGCGCTGCGCGCGCACATGGGCCGCAAGGCCAAGGACGATGAGCGCACCCCGGCCCAACGGCGGGCCGCGGCGCTGACGTCGCTGGCGCGGCAGTCGCTGGACGCCGGGGAGCAGGGCAAGGGTGCCCGCATCCGCCCCCACGTCACCGTGACCGCCGACATCGAGACCCTGCGGGCGCTGGCCGCGGCCACCGGTTCGCCGCGGCCGCCGGTCACCTCCGGTGGGCGCGAGCACGAGCCGGGCGGCGGGTTCGGCTTCTGGGAGGAGGCCACCTTCACTGCCTCAAGCGGCCCGCGCGACCCCGACCGCTCCCAGGAGGACCTGTTCCCCCTGTCGCCCGAGGCGCAGGCGTGGATGGACACCTGGCAGCCCGGCGACACCCATGTCATCTCCGCGGCCATCGACCCCCAGGCGATGATCGGGGTGCAGCCGGCCACCCTGGAGGACGGCACGCCCATCCCACCGGCCATGCTCGCCCGCCTGGTGTGCGAGTCGAGCCTCTCCCGGGTGGTGTTCGGACCAGAGTCCACGGTGCTGGACGTGGGTAGGGAGCAGCGGATCTTCCCCGCCCACATGGTGCGGGCGATCATCGCCCGCGACAAGACGTGCCAGGTCCCCGACTGCGACGAACCACCCGGTAACGGGGAGATCCACCACTCCATCCAGTGGTACCGCGACGGCGGGGCCACCTGTGTGGAGCACGGCATCCTGCTGTGCTGGCACCACCACGACTGGGTCCACGCCTACGGCATCACCATCGTCAGAGCCGCCGGCCGCTGGTACTTCTACACCCGCCACGGCCAGCTCATCACCGCCAAGCACGAACAGACCTAGCAGCCCCAGGGGACAGGTCTGCCCACCGGCCGGTGAGCGAGCGGCCGGAGCTCGGCGTGGACCGGGCGCGGGCGCGGCCGCGGCTGGCGGTCAGGCGTTCTTACGCAGCAGCGCGAGGAACATCGCGTCGGTGCCGTGCAGGTGGGGCCACAGCTGGACGTCGGGGCCCTCGCCGAGGTCGGGCACCTCCGTCCCTGTCGCGACGGTCAGGGCCTCGCGGGCGTCGAGACGAGTGACGTCCTCACGGCCGCGCAGGACGTCCTCGACCACGGCGCTGGTCTCCGCCAGGTGCGGCGAGCAGGTCACGTAGGCGACCACTCCCCCGGGCCGCACCGCTTCCAGCGCCGAGCCCAGCAGCTCGCGCTGCAGCGACGTGAGGCCGGGCAGGTCGCTCGGCTGGCGCCGCCAGCGTGACTCCGGTCGACGGCGCAGCGCTCCCAGGCCCGTGCACGGCGCGTCGACGAGCACCCGGTCGTACACGCCCGGCTCGGCCTCACCGACCTCCCGGCCGTCCCCGGTGCGGACGTCGACGCTCTCGCGAAGCGCGGCGGTGGACTGACGCACCAGGCGGGCACGGTGCGGAGCGACCTCGTTGGCGAGCAGGTGGACCTCGCGCTCCGCGGCGATCGCGCCGAGCAGGGCCGACTTGCCGCCCGGCCCTGCGCACAGGTCGAGCCAGCGGCTCTCCTGCTCGCCGTCCGGCCCTGGGAGCGTCTCGGCCGCGGCGAGAGCGAGGGCAACGAGCTGGCTGCCCTCGTCCTGGACCCCGGCGAGGGCGTCACGCACCGCGGGCAGGGAGGCCGGGTCACCGCCGGCGAGCCGCAGCGCCGTGGGGGCCCAGCTGCCGGGCGTGCCGCGCTCCCCCAGCGTCTGAGTCACCTGCTCGGCGAGCTCCTCGGTGGAGACCAGGCCCGGGCGGGCGACGAGCGTGACCGCCGGCGGGGTGTTGTCCGCCTCGAGGAGCTCGGCGAGCTCGGCGCCGGGCCGGTCGGCCGCGCGCAGCGAGGAGCGCAGGGCGCGCACCACCCACGCGGGGTGCGACTCGACGGCCGCCAGGTACGCGCCGTCGTCGGGAATCTCCTCGCGGAGCTGGGCCAGCCAGGTGTCGAGGTCCTGCCGGCCGACCGCGCGGAGCACCGCGTTGGCGAAGCCGCTCGCCCCGGTGCCGACACGGGCCCGCACGAGGTTGACCGTCTGGGAGACGGCGGCGTGCGACGGCACGCGCATGCCGAGGATCTGGTGGGCGCCCATGCGCAGCAGGTCGAGGACGGGCGGGTCGAGCTGGTCGAGGGGTCGGCCGTTGGTGCAGCGCGCCAGGATCGCGTCGTATCTGCCGCGCAGGCGCAGCGTGCCGTAGACGAGCTCGGTGGCGAAGGCCGCATCACGGCCGGTGAGCCCGCGCTCGCGCAGCAGCTTGGGCAGGGCGAGGTTGGCGTAGGCGTCGCTCGTCGCGACGGCCTCGAGGGTGTCGGCGGCCGCGGTGCGGGCGGCGTCGGCGGCCTCCCGACGGCGGGGGCCGGTCGGGCGGCCACCGCCGCGGCGGGGACCGCGGGAGCCCGGGCGCTGCTCGCTCATGCTGCCTCCCCGCCGAGACGCGCCTCCTCGGGCAGCCGGGCGCCGCGTGCCCAGTCGGCCGCGGCCATCCACGAGCGACCGGCCGGCGCCACCTGCCCGAGCTCGACGGCGCCGTTCCCCGTACCGACGAGCACCTCCGCCTTCGCCGCGTGCAGCGCGCCGGGGGCCAGGTCGTCGACGTCGGCGCGCACCTGGACGGGGCCGAGCTTGAGCCTGGAGCCGTCGGGCGCCGTCGTCCACGGGCCCGGCGCGGGCGTGGTGCCGCGGACGAGACGGTCCACGGCGACGGCTGGGGCCGCCCACTCCACCCGCGCGTCGGTGACCTCCAGGCGCGGGGCGTGGCTCACGCCGTCGGCGGGTTGCGGGACGGGGACCGCGCTGCCGGACTCGAGCGCGTCGAGGGTGGCGAGGAGGAGCGGCGCGCCGGACCCGGCGAGGCGGGCGAGGAGGTCGCCGGCGGTGTCGGTCGGGCGGACTGTCTCCGTGAGGGTGCCGAGCACCGGGCCGGTGTCCAGGCCCTCCTCGATGCGGAAGGTGGTGGCGCCGGTGACGTCGTCGCCGGCGATGACGGCGTGCTGGACGGGTGCGGCACCGCGCCACGCGGGCAGCAGGGAGAAGTGGAGGTTGACCCAGCCGTGGCGCGGGACGTCCAGCAGCGCAGGCGGGATGAGGGCGCCGTAGGCGACGACGGGCGCGGCGTCGACGCCGAGGGCGGCGATCTCCTCCTGCGCCTCGGCGTCACGCAGGGTGCGCGGCGTGAGGACCGGGATGCCCTGCTCGCGGGCCCACGCGGCGACGGGGCTCGGGTGGAGGGTGCGGCCGCGGCCGCGTCGGGCGTCGGGCCGGGTGAGGACGGCGACCACCTCGTGCTCGGACTCCGCGAGGGCACGCAGTGACGGGAGGGCGACCTCGGGGGTGCCGGCGAAGAGGAGGCGCATGGGCCAAGAGTCTAGGCGCCCGAGCGGGGCGTCAGACCGGCAGGCCGAGCTCGCGCAGGTCCGCCCGCAGCTGGTCCGCGCCGGTGAAGTGACGGGCCACGAGACCCGCGCCGGAGGCGGCGTCGACGTTGCGCAGGGAGTCGTCGGTGAAGAAGGTGAGCGGCGGGTCGAGCTTGAAGCGCTGGATGAGCAGGTCGTAGATCGCCGGGTCCGGCTTGGCCACGCCCACCTCGCCCGAGACGAGGACGCCTTCGAGCCGGTTGATCACCGGGGCCGACGCGGCCGCCTCGTGGAAGTTCTCCGCCGACCAGTTCGTCAGGCCCAGGACGCGGATGTCGGCGGCGATGAGCTCCTCGACGATCTCGGTGGTGCCGGGGACCGGACCGCCGAGCGACTGCGCGAAGTTCGTCACGTAGTGCTCGAAGTCGGCGGCGCGGTGGGGGTGGCTGCGCTCGAGGGCGGCGCGGGCGTCGGCGAAGCTGCGTCCGGCGTCCTGCTCGTGGTTGAAGCTCGGGAAGTCGATCTCGGCGTGGAAGGCGTCGAACTCCTCGCGGGTCCAGCGCTCGGCGAAGGCCTCGTAGGGGTCCCACCTCACCAGCACCTGTCCGAGGTCGAACACGACGGTGGTGATCGGGCCGGTCACCGGGACGGAGGACTGCATCGCGGATCGCCTTCCAGTAGGGGTCGTCCCGACCCTAGACGACGCCGTCATTCGGCGCGGCACGGTGCCGGAGGCGAGGATGGAGGCCATGTCGACCGACCGCAGCGCGCCCGCCGTCCCCGCCACCGGCACGTGGCGCGCCAAGGTCCCCGGTCTCGCGCTGGCGGTCGCGCTGGCTCTGGTCGCGACGGCGGTCGGGACCGCGGTGCCGGTGGTCGGCGGCCCGGTGGCCGGCGTCGTCCTCGGGGTGCTCGTCGGCGTCCTCGTCCGACGGCGTGCGGACCCGTCGTCCGTGGCGGTGCTGTCCCCCGGGCTCACGCTGGCGAGCAAGCTCGTGCTCCAGGTCGCCGTCGTGCTGCTGGGCGCCCGGCTGTCGCTGGCGCAGGTGGCCCAGGTGGGAGTCGGCTCGCTGCCCGTCATGCTGGGAACCGTGGTCGTCTGCCTCGTCGCGGCGGCCGTGCTGGGGCGGCTGCTCGGCATCGACCGCGAGCTACGTGTCCTCATCGGGACGGGGACGGCGATCTGCGGGGCCTCGGCGATCGCAGCGGTCACGCCGGTGGTGCGGGCCTCGGGCAGCAACGTCGCCTATGCGCTGTCCACGGTGTTCGCCTTCAACATCGGGGCCGTGCTGCTGTTCCCGCCGCTGGGGCAGCTGCTCGGCATGGACCAGGAGACCTTCGGCCTCTTCGCGGGCACGGCGGTCAACGACACCTCCTCCGTGGTCGCGGCGGCAACGACCTTCGGCTCCGTGGCCGCTGACCACGCGGTGGTCGTCAAGCTCGTGCGGACGCTGCTCATCATCCCGATCGTCATCGGCCTCGCCGTGCTCGTCGCGCGGCGCGACCGCCTGGCTGCCGGGGACGCGGTCGGGGCACCGCGGCCGCCGGTGTGGCGGCTCGTGCCGTGGTTCCTCGTCGGCTTCCTCCTGCTCGCGACGCTCAACAGCATCGGGCTCGTGCCCGAGTCGTGGCACGGCCCGCTCGCGACGGCCGCGGCCTTCCTCATCACCGTGGCGCTCACCGCCATCGGCCTCTCGACCGACGTGCCGGCCCTGCGGGCTGCGGGGCTCAAGCCACTGCTGTTCGGCGGAGCTCTCTGGCTGCTCGTCACCCTGAGCGCGCTCGGCCTCATGGCGCTGACCGGCGCGCCCTAGCGCACCGACGGCCCGCTGTCGCGGACGGCTGCACGCCGCACCCGTCGGCATTGCCGTGGTGGGGCGCAGCGAGCGGCATGATGTCGGGATGCCGACGAGTGCCACATGAGGATCTGGCCCAGGAGGACTGCTGACGCTCCTGCCGTCGAGCCGGAGCTGGAGCGGTTCCGCGACGGTCTTGCCGTCCTGCTGCGCGACGGTCGACCGGCCGGCCACGTGGCGACGTCACTGGGTCACTTCACGACGCCCTTCGCTCCCCGCACGCCGAGACCTTGGGTGTGGATGGTCGTCGTCTGGGCTGACGGGACGAAGGAGCCGTCGGTCGAGGACTACCCGCCGTGGTCCTACGTCGCAGACATGCGAGATGGCTTCCTCGACTGGCAGGACGGCCGCGACCGGCAGCGCTCGGGTCACTACGAGATCCAGTGGGTGACGCACGAGCGGGCGCTCGCCGAGCGTGAGCGGCTCGGTATCCACCTCCGCGACTTCTGACCAACGGCCGCGTGTCCCCCTCGCAGGCGGAGCGGTGCCGCGCACGAGTCAGAGCCCGGAGCGCGAGACTGCCGGGGGCCCGGGGTGCCCAGCCGTGGGTGAGCTCACGGAGGGCGGGCGTCGCCGCTTCGAGTCGATCCGCAGGCAAGTCCTGGACATCGCAGCGCCCGGAGCTCGAGCCGTCCCGGTCACGGCCACCGCCCTCCTGGGGCTCCTCTCCCCACTCGTCGCGGCGCTTGCCGGGGCCGTCGTCCTCGGGGAGACCCTGACGCCGGTCCAGCTCTCAGGCTTCGCGATCGCGCTCGCCGCGCTCGTCGCCGGGCAGCTCACGGTCGGCGCAGCACGCGGGCAGCGCCGGGACGCTCAGGACGTCTCGTCCGCCTCGTACCCGATGAGCCACTGCACGCCGTAGCGGTCGATGACCTGTCCGTCGGTGGCTCCCCACGAGCGTCCCTGGAGGTCGTCGACCACCTGACCGCCCTCGGCAAGCTTCTGGAACCACTCACGCAAGGTGTCCGGAGGGGCTGTCCCGAGCAGCGAGAGCAGCATGCCTTCGCAGCGCAACGCACGCTGGTCCCCCGTGGCGTCGGCGGCGTACAAGGTGATCGGCCCGTCGGAGAGCACCCCGTGGGCGATCGCCTCGGGCGGGCCGTCCGTCCTGCCGAAGTCCCCCAGCGTGTGCAGCTGCACCGAGCAGCCGAAGACCCCGGCGTAGAAGTGCAGTGCCTCCCGCGCAGTGCCCGGGAGGAACACGTACGGGACCGGTGCGGTCATGTGCGGCAGCGTAGTCCGGTCCACCGTGTCCACGCCCCTGAACATGCTGAGCCCCGTACCCGCCGCTCAGAGCTCGGTGGGGTCGACCTGGATACGCACGGAGTCCGGCTCCTTGTGGGCGCTGCGCACGGCGGCAGCCTGCGCCAGGGCCTTCGTCAGCCGGCTCCCCTGCCCGAGGTCGCTGCGCACGAGCGCCTGAACCTCCTCCTCCGTGAACGGCACGGGACCGAGGACCTCCACCCCGTCGGGCCGTTCGAGGTGGCGCAGCAGGCCCGCCACCGCGCGGGCGCTGCCGCGGACCGAGGCCATCCGGCTCGCCGGTGGCAGGTGGAGCTCTCTCCGCTCGGCGAGCTCCCGCTCGGCGAAGCCGGCCGGGTCCCACCGCACGAGCGCCTGCGCGGGGACCGGGGCCGGGTCACCGAGCAGCATGACCCGTCCGCCCTCGGACGCCGGTCGCACGAGCGCGGCCGCCGCCAGCCAGCGGCGCAGCGCCTCCGACGGCGCGGCGAGGTCCTGCCGGCCCGAGATCGCCGCGGCGTCGAGCAGCAGCGCCCCCTGGTAGCCGCCACGGGCGACCGGCTCGGCCCCCGGCGTGGCGACGACCAGCCGCGCCCTCTCGTCGACCTCCCGCACGATCCCGTGGTCGGCGCGCGCGCCGGACAGCACCACCGGCACCTTGGGGAAGGCACGGCCGAGCTCCTCGGCGGTGCGGGCCGAGCCCACGCGGCTGGCGCGCATCGCCGAGCTGCCGCACGTGGGGCAGGCCCACGTGCGGTCGGGGCGCCCGCACCAGCGGCACGAGGGCACGCTCGTGCGCCCGCCGAGCTGGAGCGGACCGTGGCACTCGCGGCAGCGGGCGGGCTCACGGCAGCCCTGGCAGGCGACGACGGGCAGGTAGCCGGAGCGCGGCACCTGGACGAGGACCGGCCCCTTCTCCAGCGCCTTGCGCACGAGCTCCCACGCCGGGCGCGGGATCCGCGCCGCGGCCGCGGGACCCTCCCGGGCGAGGTCGACCTCCCCCGGTGCCTCGACCCGGGGCGTGCGCTCACGCACCGTCGCGCGGGAGGCCGTGACGGAGGCGGCCCATCCGGTGGCGACGAGCAGCCCGGCCTCGACGCTGCGCGACCACCCGCCCAGCAGCAGGCCCGCGCCCTCCTGGGCCGCGCGCAGCGTGAGGACCTCCCGGGCGTGCGGGTAGGGCGCCCGCGGCTCGGCGAGGAGGTCGTCGCCGTCGTCCCAGCACACGAGCAGTCCCACGCGCTGCACCGGCGCGAAGGCGGCGGCCCTCGTGCCGACGACGACGCGCGCCTGGCCCGTGAGCAGCCGGACGAAGGCGCGGTACCGGCGCGAGGGCCCGTGGTCGGCCTGCAGCGACACGACCGGCTCCCCCGGCAGCGCCGCCGTCAGCGCCGCCTCGACCACCTCGGCCTCGTGCGCCGAGGGCACGACGACGACGACCCCGCGCCCCGAGGCGAGGGTGGCGGCCGCCGCCTCCGCGATCGACGCGAGCCGGTCCGCGACGCCGGGCTCGTGCGCAGGCAGCGCCGACCACACCGCCCGCGGCGACTCCCCCGCCGCGAGCCGCCGCACGTAGGCCGCTCCGCCGACGTAGTGGTCCCACGCCGTGCCCGGCAGGTGGGCGGCCGTGGTGCCGGTGCGGTCCGCCGCGGCGCCCTCGAGGACGGCCTTCTCCGTGGTGGCGTGCCGCGGTGGCACGGCGAGCCGGGCGACGTCCATGAAGGTGCCGGCGTAGCGGTCGGCCACCGCCCGGCACAGGGCGGTGATCTCCGGCGTGAGGACCGGCAGTGCGGAGACCACCCGGCGCAGCGCCATGAGCGTGCCGTGGTGGTCGGTGGTGGCGGCCCGCTCGAGGACGTAGCCCGTGCGGTCCTTGCCGGCGAAGCGCACAGAGACGCGTGTGCCGGGCTGCGCCGCGGCGTCCTGCTCGGGCGTGACGCGGTAGTCGAAGGGGCGGTCCAGGTGGGGCAGCGACATGTCGACCGCCACCCGCGCGACGGGCAGCTCGACACCCGCCGCCTCGGCGCCGGAGACCGTGCGCACGGCGACGGTCTGCTCGAGCAGGGCGGGCTGGTGCACCGGTCTCACCTCCGCTCCCATCTCACCACGCGCCACCGACACGGCGGGGGCCGTCCACAGGAGGACCGCCCCCGGGCCGGCGGACGTCAGCCGACGGCGCGGCGCAGCTCGTCGACGCGGTCGGTGCGCTCCCAGGTGAAGCTCGGCAGCTCGCGCCCGAAGTGCCCGTAGGCGCTGGTGTCCCGGTAGATCGGGCGCAGCAGGTCGAGCGCGTCGACGATCGCGGCGGGGCGCAGGTCGAAGACCTCGCTGATCGCGGCGTTGATCCGCTCGACCGGCACCGTCTCGGTCCCGAAGGTCTCGACGTACAGGCCCACCGGGTGGGCCTTGCCGATGGCGTAGGCGACGTGCACCTCGCAGCGGCGGGCGAGCCCGGCGGCGACGACGTTCTTCGCCACCCAGCGGGTGGCGTAGGAGGCCGAGCGGTCCACCTTCGAGGGGTCCTTGCCGGAGAACGCTCCCCCGCCGTGACGGGCCATGCCCCCGTAGGTGTCGACGATGATCTTGCGACCGGTGAGGCCGGCGTCGCCCATGGGTCCGCCGACGACGAACTTGCCGGTCGGGTTGACGTAGAGGGTGTGCCCGGCCGTGTCGAGCTCACCGGCGTGCTCGGCGAGCACGGGCGCCACGACCTCCGCAGCGACGGCGGAGCGCAGCCACTCGGAGGTGACGTCGGCGTCGTGCTGGGTGGAGACGACGAGCGAGTCGAGGGCGACGGGACGGTCGCCGTCGTAGCCGATCGTCACCTGGGTCTTGCCGTCGGGGCGCAGGCCGGGAACGATCCCCTCCTTGCGCACGTGGGTGAGGCGCTCGGCGAGCCGGTGGGCGAGCCAGATCGGCAGCGGCATGAGCTGGGGGGTGTCGTCGCTCGCGTAGCCCACCATGAAGCCCTGGTCACCGGCGCCCTGCGCGTCGTACGCGTCGCGGCTCTCCCCGGCGCGGTCCTCCCACGAGGTGTCCACACCCGTGGCGATGTCCGGGGACTGCTGGCCGATCGACACCTGCACACCGCAGGAGTGGCCGTCGAAGCCGATGGACGAGGAGGTGTAGCCGATGGCGTTGATTTCGGCGCGCACGAGCTGGGGGATCTCGACGTAGGCGGAGGTCGTCACCTCCCCGACGACGGTCACCAGACCGGTCGTCACGAGCGTCTCCACGGCGACGCGGGCGCCGGGGTCCTCCCGGAGGATCGCATCGAGGATGGAGTCGGAGATCCGGTCGCACACCTTGTCGGGGTGGCCCTCGGTCACCGACTCGGAGGTGAACAGACGCAGGTTGGGCTTGGAGGTCACCGGTCGATCCTAGTTCAGCGCAGCCGCGGCACGACGAGGTCCCACAGCCCGCGGGCGACGTCGTCCTTGGTGCCGGCGGCCTCGCCGACCACCTCGCCCGCGCCGTCGATGACGGTCACGGCGTTGGCGACGTCACCGAAGCCACGTCCCCCGCCGACGGCGTTGACGGCGAGCAGGTCCGCGCCCTTGCGGCGCGCCTTGGCGCGCCCGAGCTCGAGCACCTCGTCCCGGTCCCCCGTCTCGGCCGCGAAGCCGACGACGACGAGCCGCGCCCGCTCCCGCCGGGCGACGGTCGCGAGGATGTCGGGGTTCTCGACGAGCTCGACAGCCGGCGGGCCCGAGCCGTCCTTCTTGATCTTGCGGGCCGCCGTCGTCGCGGGGCGGAAGTCGGCGACGGCGGCAGCCATCACCAGGACGTCCGCCTCGGCGGTGGCGGTGTCGACGGCGTCGGCGAGCTCACGCGTGGTCTCGACGTCGACGACGTCGACGGCGGGGTGCTGGGCGGCGCGGCGGGCGGCCTCGTCGACCGAGGCGGCGAGCAAGGTCACACGGGCGCCGCGGCGGGCGGCCTCGAGGGCGATCGCGGCGCCCTGGCGGCCCGAGGAGCGGTTGCCGAGGAAGCGCACCGGGTCGAGCGGCTCACGCGTGCCGCCGGCGCTGACGACGACGGTGCGCCCGGCCAGGTCCTGCGGCGCCACCAGCGCGAGGGCGGCGGCGGTGATGGCCTCCGGCTCGGGCAGCCGGCCGGGGCCGGTGTCCGAGCCCGTGAGCCGCCCGGAGTCGGGCTCGAGGACCGTGATGCCGCGGGCGCGCAGGGTGGCGACGTTGGCGACGGTCGCCGGGTGCTGCCACATCTCCGTGTGCATCGCCGGGGCGAGCAGCACGGGGGCGGTGACGGTGAGGAGCGTCGTCGTCAGCAGGTCGTCCGCCCGGCCGGTGGCGGCCCGTGAGAGCAGGTCCGCGGTGGCGGGGGCGACGACGACGAGGTCGGCGCTGCGACCGAGGGCGACGTGGTCGACCCCGGTGGCGCCGTCGAAGACGCTCGTCGTCACCGGCTCACCGGACAGCGCCTCCCAGGTGGGCCGCCCGACGAACTCGAGGGCGGCCTCGGTGGGGACGACCCGCACGCGGTGCCCGGCCTCGCGCAGCGCGCGCAGCACGAAGACCGCCTTGTAGGCGGCGATCCCCCCGGTGACCCCGAGGAGGACGCGCAGCCCGGCCGCCCCCGGCACGCTCACTCCTGGGTCGGGTTGACCGTCAGCAGTCCCTCGTTGATCTCGCGCAGCGCGATCGACAGGGGCTTGTCGGTCTGGCCGTGCGGGACGAGCGGGCCGACGAACTCGAGCAGCCCCTCCTGGAGCTGGGAGTTGTAGGCGTTGATCTGACGGGCGCGCTTGGCGCCGTAGATGACGAGGGCGTACTTGGAGTCCGCGGCCTCGAGCAGCTTGTCGATCGGGGGATTGGTGATGCCAACGGGCTGGGCAACGGTTCCGGACATGCTCACCTCACGTGTTCGTTTCGGGGCGCGCCCGTACGGGGCGGGCACGCGCAACGTCCGAGTCTACTCGGTCGGCAGTCCCATGAGGGAGACGAGCTCGTCGGTGGCGCGTGTCACGACGTCGTTGACGACGACGTCGTCGAACTCGTCGGCGTGCGCGAGCTCCTCGCGGGCGGTGCGCAGGCGGCGTTCGCGCTCCTCCGGGCCCTCGGTGCCACGGCCGACGAGCCGGCGCTCGAGCTCCTCGAAGGACGGCGGGGCGAGGAAGACGAAGTGGGCGTTGGGCATGGTCCGGCGGACCTGCCGCGCGCCCTGCAGGTCGATCTCCAGGAGCGCGGGCTCGCCGCTGCGCAGCTGCTCCTCCACGGGGCCACGCGGGGTCCCGTAGCGGTTCTGGCCGTGGACGACGGCCCACTCGAGCAGCTCCCCCTCGGCGGCCATCCGCTCGAACTCCTCCTCGGAGACGAAGTGGTAGTGGACGCCGTCGACCTCGCCCGGGCGAGGTGCCCGGGTGGTCGCGGACACCGACAACCACACTTGCGGGTAGCGACGGCGGATGTCGGCGGAGACGGTGCCCTTGCCGACGGCGGTGGGCCCGGCGAGGACGGTGAGCCGCGCCTCGGAGGCGGGTGACGTGTCGGGCACGGTCACCCGAACCGCTCGACGAGGGACTCGACCTGGTTGTGGCCCAGGCCGCGGACGCGGCGGGCCTCGGAGATGCCGACCTCGGCCATGATCGCCCGGCTCTTGACCTTGCCGACGCCGGGGAGGGACTCGAGGAGCTCGACGACGCGCATCTTGCCGAGCGCCTCGTCGTCGGCGGCGTCGGCGATGACCTGGGAGAGGGAGGTCTGGGAGTACTTGAGGCGGTTCTTCACCTCGGCCCGCCGGGTGCGGGCGGCCGCTGCCTTGGCCAGCGCGGCGGCGCGTTGCTCGGGGGTCAAGGAGGGCAGAGCCACGGTCATCACCTCGGGGACGGGGACACGGGAGGGGCTGAGGGCAAGGTACCCAGCGACCGTCTCAGTGTGCCAGTACCCGCAAGGCTCGAGAGCCGGCCCGGCGGGAGCGGCGGCGTCGTCTCCACCACACTTCACCGGCCCGCGCCACCGGAACGCGCTGACCTCCCCGGTTCTCCTCTCACCTCCCCGGTTCGCAAGGGCTGTGGTGAGGAGAAGCGGGGAGGTCGGCGACGGCGTCGGCCGGTCAGTCGGCGAGGGCGGCGCGGACGTCGGCGACCGCCTGCTCGGCGGCTGCCACGAGACCGTCCGGGCCGGCGGCGAGCACGGCGCGGGAGGTGCTGGCGAGCACCGCCTGCTCGGCACCGGCGAAGACCTCGGCGACCTCGGCCCGCCCGGCGCCCTGGGCACCGAAGCCGGGGGCGAGCAGCGGGGCCCGCGAGCCCGCGAGGTCGATGCCGAGCCGGCGTGCGGCGTCACCGATGGTCGCGCCGACGACGAGACCGACCGACCCCAGCCCCTGCGGTGCCGGGCCGCTCGCGTTGAGCGCGCCCACCCCGTCGACGATGCCCGCCGCCACCGCACGCCCGTCGGCGCCGACGGCGTGCTGCACCGCAGCCCCCTCCGGGTTGGAGGTGAGGGCGAGGACGAACACTCCCCTGCCGGTGGTGTGGGCGAGCTCGACCGCCGGCGCGAGGGACCCGAGGCCCAGGTACGGCGAGAGTGTGACGGCGTCCGCGGCGAGCGGGGCGCCGTCGGCGAGGTACGCCTGGGCGTAGCCGGCCATCGTCGAGCCGATGTCCCCGCGCTTGACGTCGAGCACGCTGAGGGTGCCGGTCCCCCGGCACGCCGTGAGGACGTCCTCGAGCACGGCGACGCCCGCCGACCCGTGCCGCTCGAAGAGCGCCGACTGCGGCTTGAGGGCTGCCACCCGTCCGCCGAGCACCTCGACGACCCGCATCGCGAACACGCGCAGGCCGCTCGCGTCGTCGGGCAGCCCCCACGCGGCGAGCAGGCTTGGGTGGGGGTCGATGCCTACGCACAGCGGGCCGTGCTCGGCCATCGCCGACGCCAGGCGGGTGCCGAAGGGGGTCGGAGAGCCGGCGGTAAGTGCGCTGTCGGCGACAAGTGCGCTGTCGGCGGGAGGGGTGGGGGGCGTGGGGGCGGCGGGCGTGGGGGCGGCGGGCGGGGTGGCGGCGGCGGCCCGGTGGTCGGTCACCGGGCCGCCCGGGCGGCGTCGTGCTCCTGGAGGGAGGTGACGGTCATCGGGCCGAGGCCGGCGGCCTCGATCGCCTGCACCGCGGCGGAGAGCTCCTGGACGGTCGTGATGATCGGCTTGTCGGCCGCCGTCGTCGCCGTGCGGATCTCGTAGCCGTCGGCGCGAGCACCCTGGCCGGACGGGGTGTTGACCACCATGTCGACCTGGCCGGTCTCGATGAGGTCGACGATCGTCGGCTCGCCGTCCGGGCCACGCCCGTCGGAGGCCTTGCGCACGAGCCGCGCGGCGATCCCGTTGCGGCGCAGCACCGAGGCGGTGCCCTCCGTCGCGAGGATCTCGAAGCCGAGGCTCTGCAGGCGCGCCACCGGGATGGCCAGCGCCCGCTTGTCGCGGTCCGCGACGGACACGAACACGGTGCCGGTGGTCGGCAGCCCGCCGTAGGCGGCGGCCTGGGACTTGGCGAAGGCGCGCGGGAAGTCGACGTCGTACCCCATGACCTCGCCCGTGGAGCGCATCTCCGGGCCGAGCACGGTGTCGACGACGGAGCCCTCGCGGGTGGCGAAGCGCTTGAACGGCAGCACCGCCTCCTTGACGGCGATGGGCGCGTCGAGGTCGAGGCGCGTCGCGTCGTGCCGGGGCAGGATCCCCCGCTCCCGCAGCTCGGCGATCGTCGCGCCGGCCATGACGAGCGAGGCGGCCTTGGCCAGCGGCACCCCGGTGGCCTTGGCGACGAAGGGCACGGTGCGCGAGGCACGCGGGTTGGCCTCGATGACGTAGAGGACGTCGGAGACGAGCGCGAACTGGATGTTGATGAGCCCGCGCACCCCCACGCCGTCGGCGATGGCGCGGGTGGACTCGGCGATCCGCGCGATCTCCCGCTCGGAGATCGTCACCGGCGGCAGCACGCAGGCGGAGTCGCCGGAGTGGATGCCGGCCTCCTCGATGTGCTCCATGACGCCGCCGAGGAAGAGCTCGGTGCCGTCGTAGATGGCGTCGACGTCGATCTCGGTGGCGTCGTCGAGGAAGCGGTCGATGAGGAGCGGGCCGGTCGTGGCACCGATCCCGGCGCGGACCGCGTAGTCGCGCAGCTGCTCGACATCGTAGACGATCTCCATGCCGCGCCCGCCGAGCACGTAGGACGGGCGCACGAGCACCGGGTAGCCGATGCCCTGGGCCACCTCCTCGGCCTGCGCGAGCGTCGTCGCGGTGCCGTACGCGGGGGCGGGCAGACCGGCCCGGTCGAGGACGGCGCCGAAGCGCCCGCGGTCCTCGGCGGCGTCGATCGCCTCCGGCGGGGTGCCCATGATCGGCACGCCGGCGTCGGCCAGGCGCTGGGCCAGGCCGAGCGGCGTCTGCCCGCCGAGCTGGACGACGACGCCGGCCACCGGGCCGACGGCGAGCTCGGCGTGGTAGACCTCGAGGACGTCCTCGAAGGTGAGCGGCTCGAAGTAGAGCCGGTCGGAGATGTCGTAGTCGGTGGAGACCGTCTCCGGGTTGCAGTTGACCATGACGGTCTCGAACTGCTCGGCCAGCGCCATGGTGGCGTGGACGCAGGAGTAGTCGAACTCGATGCCCTGACCGATCCTGTTCGGCCCGGAGCCGAGGATGATGACCGCGGGGCGCTCGCGCGGCTCGACCTCGGTCTCCACGTCGTAGGAGGAGTAGTGGTAGGGCGTCTGCGCGGCGAACTCCGCGGCGCAGGTGTCCACCGTCTTGTACACGGGGCGCAGGCCGTAGGCGTGACGGACCTCGCGGACGGTGTCCTCCGTCAGGTCGCGCAGCTCCCCGATCTGGACGTCGGAGAAGCCGTGCCGCTTGGCCTCGGCGAGCAGCTCCGGGGTGAGGGCCGGCGCCTCGCGCAGCTCGGTGGCGACCTCGTCGAGGAGCACCATCTGGTCGAGGAACCACGGGTCGATGGAGGTGGCCGCGAAGAGCTCCTCGACGGTGGCGCCGCCGCGGATGGCCTGCTGGACCTGGACGAGACGCTCCGTGGTGGGCGTGCGCACCGCCTCGAGGAGCGCGGCGGTCTGCTCGGCGTCCGGCCTCTCGCCCTGCCAGTGGAAGACGCTGCCCTTGGCGTCGATGGAGCGCATGGCCTTCTGCAGGGCCTCGGTGTAGCTGCGGCCCAGGGCCATCGCCTCGCCCACCGACTTCATGGTCGTCGTGAGGACGGGGTCGGCGGCGGGGAACTTCTCGAAGGCGAAACGCGGGACCTTGACGACGACGTAGTCCAGCGCCGGCTCGAAGGAGGCCGGCGTCGTCCTCGTGATGTCGTTGGGGATCTCCTCGAGCGTGTAGCCCACGGCCAGGCGCGCGGCGATCTTGGCGATCGGGAAGCCGGTGGCCTTGGAGGCCAGCGCGGAGGAGCGCGAGACGCGCGGGTTCATCTCGATGACGACGATGCGCCCGGTGTCGGGCTCGACGGCGAACTGGACGTTGCACCCACCGGTGTCCACGCCCACGGCGCGGATGATCGCGATGCCGATGTCGCGCATCCTCTGGAACTCGCGGTCGGTGAGCGTCATCGCCGGCGCGACGGTGATGGAGTCACCGGTGTGGACGCCCACGGGGTCGACGTTCTCGATGGAGCACACGACGATGACGTTGTCGGCCTTGTCGCGGATGAGCTCGAGCTCGAACTCCTTCCACCCGAGGATCGACTCCTCGAGGAGGACCTCGGTCGTGGGCGAGTAGTGCAGGCCGGCGCCGGCGATGCGCTCGAGGTCCTCGGGGTTGTAGGCGAGGCCCGAGCCGAGGCCGCCCATGGTGAAGGAGGGGCGCACGACGAGCGGGTAGCCCAGCTCCTCCGCGGCGGCGTGGCACTCCTCCATCGAGTGGCAGATCGTCGAGCGCGCCGAGCTGGCGCCGCACTGCTCGACGATGTCCTTGAAGGCCTGACGGTCCTCCGCGGCGTGGATGGAGGCGACGGACGCGCCGATGAGCTCGACGTCGTACTCGGCCAGCACCCCGGCCTCGTCGAGCGCGATCGCGGTGTTGAGCGCGGTCTGGCCGCCGAGGGTGGGCAGCAGCGCGTCGGGACGCTCCTTGGCGATGATCGTCGCGACCACCTCGGGGGTGATCGGCTCGACGTACGTGGCGTCGGCGATCTCCGGGTCGGTCATGATCGTCGCCGGGTTGGAGTTGACGAGGATGACCCGCAGGCCCTCCTCGCGCAGCACCCGGCACGCCTGGGTCCCGGAGTAGTCGAACTCGGCGGCCTGCCCGATGACGATCGGCCCGGAGCCGATGACGAGAACGGAACGCAGGTCGGTACGACGCGGCATCAGGCGTCCTCTCCGGTCGTCTGGGAGCGCGCCTGCCGCCGGGCGGTGACGAGCTCGAGGAAGCGGTCGAACAGGTGGGCGGCGTCGTGCGGGCCGGCGGCCGCCTCGGGGTGGTACTGGACGGAGAACGCGGGGATGTCCAGGGCGCGCAGGCCCTCGACGACACCGTCGTTGAGGCTGACGTGGGAGACCTCGACGCGGCCGAAGCGACCGTCGTCGTAGGGCGCCACGCTCTCCTCCCCCACCGGGGCGTCGACGGCGAAGCCGTGGTTGTGCGCGGTGATCTCGACCTTGCCGGTGGCGCGGTCGAGCACGGGCTGGTTGACGCCGCGGTGGCCGTAGTCGAGCTTGTAGGTCCCGTAGCCCAGGGCGCGGCCGAGGAGCTGGTTGCCGAAGCAGATGCCGAAGAAGGGCAGGCCCTGGGCGAGCACGCCGCGCAGCACCTCGATCTCGTGGTCGGCGCTGCCCGGGTCGCCCGGGCCGTTGGAGAAGAACACGCCGTCGGGCTCGAGGGCGACGATCTCCGCGAGGGTGGTGTGCTGCGGCACGACGTGCACGCGGGCGCCGCGCTCGGCGAGCTGGGCGGGGGTGCGCGCCTTGATCCCGAGGTCGACGGCCACGATCTCGGCGAGCGGCTCCTTGCCGGCGAACTCCCCGGTGGGCTCGACGACGTAGCGCTCCTGGGTGGACACCTCACCGGCGAGGGCGGCGCCGCTCATCGCCGGCGCCTGGCGGACGAGGTCGACGAGGACGCCGATCGCGGAGGCGTCCAGCCCCATCGCACCGGCGGGCAGCGCCGAGCCGGAGAAGATGCCGGCGCGCATGACGCCGCGGTCGCGCAGGTGGCGGGTGAGCGCGCGGGTGTCGAGGTGGCAGATGCCGACGACGCCCTGCTCGCGCAGCTCGTCCTCGAACCCGCCCGTCGAGCGCCAGCTCGAGGCGCGCCGCGCGGGCTCGCGCACGACGAGACCGGCCACCCAGATGCGGGTCGACTCCGGGTCCTCGTCGTTGGCGCCCGTGTTGCCGATGTGCGGGGCGGTCATCGTGACGATCTGACGGTGGTAGGAGGGGTCGGTGACCGTCTCCTGGTACCCCGTCATCGCCGTCGCGAAGACGATCTCCCCGACCGTGCGGCCCTCGGCGGCGTAGGCCTGCCCGGCGAGGACGTAGCCGTCCTCGAGGACGAGCAGGGCGTCCTCACGCTGGTTCCTCAACGGGTTCCTCCTGTGTGGTCGGCGACGGGCTGGGCGTCGAGCACGGTCGCACGCCCGCGGAGGAACGTGGCCACGACGCGCCCTGGAAGGGTACGGCCCTGGAACGGGGTGTTGCGGCTGGTGGTCGCCTGGTGGGCGCCGTCGACGACGACGCGCGCGGCCGGGTCGACGAGGGTGAGGTTGGCGGGCTCGCCGACGGCGATCGGGCGCCCGTGCCCCTCGGCGCGCCCGATCCGGGCGGGCGTCGTCGACAGCACGCGGGCCACGCCGGCCCAGTCGAGCAGGCCGGGCTCGACCATCGTCTCGATGACGACGGGCAGCGCGGTCTCCAGGCCGGTCATCCCGAAGGCGGCGTCGGCCCACTCGCAGTCCTTGGCCTCGACCGGGTGGGGGGCGTGGTCGGTGGCGACGATGTCGATGGTCCCGTCGGCCAGGGCGGCGCGCAGGGCCAGGACGTCCTCCTGCGTACGCAGCGGCGGGTTGACCTTGTAGACGGGGTCGTAGCTGCGGGCGAGGTCGTCGGTGAGGAGCAGGTGGTGGGGGGTGACCTCGGCGGTGACGTCGATGCCGCGCGCCTTGGCCCAGCGGACGATCTCCACCGACCCGGCGGTCGAGAGGTGGCAGATGTGGACGCGGGATCCGACGTGCTCGGCGAGGAGGACGTCGCGGGCGATGATCGCCTCCTCCGCGACGGCCGGCCAGCCGGTGAGCCCGAGCTCGGAGGACACGACGCCCTCGTTCATCTGGGCGCCCGCGGTGAGGCGGGGCTCCTGGGCGTGCTGGGCGATGACGCCGTCGAAGGCCTTGACGTACTCCAGCGCCCGGCGCATGAGGACCGGGTCCCACACGCACAGGCCGTCGTCGGAGAAGACCCGCACGCGGGCCTGGGAGGCGGCCATGGCGCCGAGCTCGGCGAGCTGCTCCCCCGCCAGGCCCACGGTGACGGCACCGACGGGCAGGACGTCGGTCCAGCCGGCCTCGCGGCCCAGGCGCCACACCTGCTCGACGACACCGGCGGTGTCGGCGACGGGCTGGGTGTTGGCCATCGCGTGGACGGCGGTGAAGCCGCCGAGCGCGGCGGCGCGCGTGCCGGACCACACCGTCTCGGCGTCCTCGCGGCCCGGCTCGCGAAGGTGGGTGTGGAGGTCGACGAGCCCGGGCAGGGCGACGAGACCGTCGGCGTCCAGGACGCGGGTCTCGCTGCCCGCCTGCGCGGCGGCGTCGGGGCCGGTGGCGGTGATGACGCCGTCGGCGAGGAGGAGGTCGGTGGGCTCGGCGCCCACGGGGGCGGCGCCCCGGATGAGGTGGCTGGTCACGCGGAGGCTCCCTGCGTCGTGGCCGCCGGCGCGCCGGCGAGGAGGTGGTAGAGGACGGCCATGCGGACGGAGACGCCGTTGGCGACCTGCTCGACGATGGTCGAGCGGGGGCTGTCGGCGGCCTCGGCGGAGATCTCCAGGCCGCGGTTCATCGGGCCGGGGTGCATGACGATGGCGTGCTCGGGCAGGCGCGCGAGTCGGGCGCCGGTGAGGCCGTAGCGGCGGTGGTACTCCTGCGGGGAGGGGAAGAACCCGCCGCCGGAGCTCGACATCCGCTCGCGCTGGACGCGCAGCATCATGACGGCGTCCGGACCGGTGGCGAGGGCGGCGTCCAGGTCGTACTCGACGTCGGCGGGCCAGGCGTGGGCCCCGACGGGCACGAGGGTCGGCGGGGCGACGAGCGTGACCTGTGCACCGAGCGTGGTGAGGAGGTCGACGTTCGAGCGCGCCACCCGCGAGTGGAGCACGTCCCCCACGACGACCACGCGCAGACCCGAGAGGTCGCGGCCGCGGGAGTCGCCGTCGTCGTCGGCCGCGAGGTGACGGCGCACGGTGTACGCGTCGAGCAGCGCCTGCGTGGGGTGCTGGTGGGTGCCGTCACCGGCGTTGACGACCGGCACGTCGATCCAGCCCGAGTGGGCCAGGCGGTGCGGCGCACCGGAGGCGCTGTGCCGGATGACGACGGCGTCCGCGCCCATGGCCTGGAGGGTCTGGGCGGTGTCCTTGAGGGACTCGCCCTTGGAGACGCTCGAGCCCTTGGCGGCGAAGTTGATGACGTCGGCCGAGAGCCGCTTGGCGGCGGCCTCGAAGGAGATCCGGGTGCGGGTGGAGTCCTCGAAGAAGAGGTTGACGACGGTCCGGCCGCGCAGCGTGGGCAGCTTGCGGATCTCCCGGGACTGGGTGACGGCCATCTCCTCGGCGGTGTCGAGGAGCGCCACGGCCGCGTCGCGGTCGAGGTCGGCGGCGGAGAGCAGGTGCCTCATCGCTCCTCCCCCTCGGCCGGCTTGACGATGGTGACGGCGTCCTCGCCGCCGTCGAGGTCCGCGAGGGCGACCTGCACCCGCTCGTGGCGGGAGGTGGGCAGGTTCTTGCCGACGTAGTCGGCGCGGATCGGCAGCTCGCGGTGGCCGCGGTCGACGAGGACGGCGAGCTGGACCCGGGCCGGGCGGCCGAGATCGGACAGCGCGTCGAGCGCGGCGCGGATGGTGCGCCCGGAGTAGAGGACGTCGTCGACGAGGACGACCGTGGCGCCGTCCACCCCGCCGGCGGGCAGCTCGGTGCGCAGCAGGGTGCGGGTGGGCTGGGACCGCAGGTCGTCGCGGTACATCGTGACGTCGAGCGTGCCGAGCTCGGCGCTGCCGCCGGCGGCGAGCACGCGCTCGTGCAGGCGCTGGGCGAGCGGGGCGCCGCGGGTGGGGATGCCGAGGAGGACGAGACGGTCCTCCGGGTCGGTGCGCTCGAGGATCTCGTGGGAGATGCGGGTCAGCGCCCGGGTGATCTCCGGGGGGCCGAGCACGGGGACGACAGAACCAGGGGACATCTGGCGGGCTCCTTCCCCGCCTCACAGGACGGGTCTTAAAGGACGGGCAGATCGCGGTCCATCGTAGCGGCGGCTCCCGGGCGGTCAGGCGACCGCGCCGCAGTGTGGACGACTGCGACCCACCTCACACCCCCGCCGACACCCGACCTGCCGACACCGGACCTGCCGCCGACACCCGACCTGCCGCCGACAGCTCACTTGTTACCCGCGTCCTCCAGGCCCGCGCCGAGGAGCTCGAGCGCCCGGGTGGTCGTCGCGTCGAGGATCTCCTGCGGGTCGCCGTCGAAGTGGTGCTCCTCGCAGGTCGTGCCGGCCGGGGTGTGGATGGCGATGAACACCGTGCCGACCGGCTGGTCCTCCTGCCGGTCGGGTCCACCGACACCGGTGACGCCCACCGCGCAGTCCGCGCCCAGCACCCGGGCGGCACCCTCGGCCATCGCCCGGGCGCACTCCTCACTGATGACGGGGACGTCGGGCACGCCGAGCGCCTTCTGCTTGGCCTCCACCGTGTAGGTGACGGCGCCTCCGGAGAACCAGCTCCCGGCGTTGGGAGCCGCGCCGAGGTGGACGGCGATCTGCCCGCTCGTGAGGGACTCGGCGGTGGCGACGGTGACTCCGCGCTCGCTCGCGTTCTCGGCGACGATCGTGGCGAGCTGCTCGGCGTCGCCGGTCATGTGGGGTTCGTTGGCCATGGACGCGATTGTCACGGCGGCGTGCGCAGACGGCATCCGCTGGCCCCGGATGCGGCCCGTGGCGCCCACCACGATCATGGCGGGACCCGACCAGTGCAGGAGGACGTCATGTCAGGCACCCGAGCTCCCGCGCCTCGCCGCGGGACCCACCAGTGGCTCGCGCTCCTCATCGGAGCGGTCTACCTCGTCGTCGGCATCGCCGGCTTCGCCGTCACCGGGTTCGACGGCTGGACCGAGCACGACCACAGCCAGACCCTGCTCGGCTTCGCGATCAACCCCGCCCACAACGTCGTGCACCTGCTCATCGGGCTGCTCGGTGTCGTGCTGTGGCGCAGCGCGAGCGGGGCTCGCACCTTCGGCTGGCTCCTCGTCATCGGCTACGGCGCCGCCTTCGTCTACGGCCTGGTCGTCGTCGACAACCCGGACGCGAACTTCCTCAACATCAACTGGGCCGACAACTGGCTCCACCTCGCCTCGGTGATCGGTGGCCTGCTCGTCGCCCTCCTGCCCTACCGGACCACGGCGACGGGAGCCGACCGATGACAGCACAGGACTCCGTCGGCGCCCGCCTGGCCGCCGTCGTCGAGAAGGACGAGCGGCTCGACGGGATCGTCTCCCGGCTCACCGGCCCCACGCAGCGGCTCATCGCCTCGCCGGGGCGCCGCGACCTCCTCCTCGGCAAGCAGCTCGGGCACGCGCTGCACCCCATCCTCACCGACCTCCCGATCGGCCTGTGGGCCAGCTCGGTGGTCCTCGACGTCACGATGCCGGGCTCCCGGCCCGCGGCCCGCCGACTCGTCGGACTCGGTGTCCTGGCCGCCGTCCCGACGGCGGTGACGGGCTGGGCGGAGTGGGCGCGGACCGGCAAGCGCGAGGACCGGCGCACCGGCGTCGTGCACGCGGCGGCGAACGGCGCGGCCGCCGTCCTCTTCGGCGGCTCGTACCTCGCGCGGCGCTCCGGGCGCCACGGGACGGGCGTGGTGCTCAGCCAGCTCGGCACCCTCGCGCTGGGGGCCGGCGGAGCGCTCGGCGGTCACCTCGCGATCGGGCGCAAGGTGGGCAGCAGCTTCAGCTGACCTCAGCCCTCGCCGCGACGGTCCTCGGCGGGGGCCGGCGTCGGGTCGTCGTCGAGCGTCGCGTCGTCCTCGACGGCGGGACGGGCAGTCGTGTCGTCGTCCTCGACGGCGCCGCTGTCCTCCTGCGCGGGTCCGTGGCCGGGCAGCCAGATCTCCTCCTCCTGCCCGCGCGTGCGCCGGCCGATGCGGACGAAGATCGCCATGGCGAGGAGGAACACGAGGACCGAGGTCCACACGTTGAGGCGCACGCCGAGGACGGTCTCGGCGGTGTCGATGCGCAGGTACTCGATCCACACCCGGCCCAGCGTGTAGAGCATGACGTAGAGCCACATGACGCGGCCGTGGCGCAGGCGGAAACGACGCTCCGCCCACAGGAGCACGCCGACCATCGCGAGGTTCCACACCATCTCGTAGAGGAAGGTGGGGTGGAAGAGGAGGTCGGGGTCGGTGTAGCCGCTCACGCGGTGCGCGGCGTCGATCTCCAGGCCCCACGGCAGCGTGGTGGGGGCGCCGTAGAGCTCCTGGTTGAAGTAGTTGCCGAGGCGACCGATCGCCTGCGCGACGAGCAGCCCGGGGGCGAGGGCGTCGGCGAAGGGCGCCAGACGCAGGCCGCGGCGGTGCATCGCGATCCACGCGCCGACGGCTCCGCCCGCGACGGCGCCCCAGATCCCCAGACCCCCGTTCCAGATCTCGACGATCCGCGCGGGGTTGCCGTTCTCGCCGAAGTAGGCGTCGGGCGAGGAGACGACGTGGTACAGCCGCGCGCCGACGATCCCGAAGAGGACCATCCACAGCGCGACGTCGACCGCGGTGTCCTTGGGACCGCCCTTGGCGGTGTACCGGCGATCGAGGATCCACCAGGCGGCGACGATGCCGAGCCCGATGGCCAGGGCGTAGGCCCGCAGCGGCAGCGGCCCGAGGTACCACTCGGCCTGGGCGGGGCTGGGGATCGATGCGGGGAGGATCAGCACCCGGGCAGCGTAACGTGCCGCGCGCGGGCCGATTCGCGACGGCGTGGGCCGGGTGTCAGGAACAACTCAGCTGTCGGCGCGGGGAGGGCGTCGCGGGCTCGGCGCGGGGAGGGCGTCGGGGGCTCGGCGCGGGGAGGGCGTCGCGGGCTCGGCGCGGGGAGGGCGTCGCGGGCTCGGCGCGGGGACTACGGGCGGGCTCGGCGCGGGGAGGGCGTCGCGGGCTCGGCGCGGGGAGGGCGGCGCGGGGCGGGGCGTCAGCGGCGGACGCCGGTGGCGAGGTCCTCGACGAGGGTGCCGAGAGCGGACAGGGCCGCCTTCTCGTCGGGCTCCTGGAGGGTGCGCACGAGGGCGGAGCCGACGATGACGCCGTCGGCGTACTCCGCGACCTCCGCGGCCTGCTCCCCCGTGGAGACGCCCAGCCCCACGCAGACGCGCTGCGCGCCGGCGGAGCGGGTGCGGGCCACGAGCTCACGGGCGTGGGTGTCGACGGCGGAGCGCACCCCGGTCACGCCCATGGTGGAGGCGGCGTAGACGAAGCCGCGGGAGGCCTCCGCCGTCATCGCCAGACGCTCGTCGGTGGAGCTGGGCGCGACGAGGAAGACCTTGTCGAGGTCGTGCTCGTCGGCGGCGGCGACCCAATGGCCGGCCTCGTCGGGGATGAGGTCCGGCGTGATGAGCCCCGCGCCACCGGCGCTGGCGAGGTCGCGCGCGAAGCGCTCGACGCCGTAGCGCAGCACCGGGTTGTAGTACGTCATGACGAGCACGGCGGCACCGGTCTCGGCGACCTCCTCGACCGCGCGCAGCACGTCGGTGATGCGCGTGCCCTGGGCCAGCGCCTGGGTGGTCGCGTGCTGGATGACCTCCCCGTCCATGCCCGGGTCGGAGTACGGCAGCCCGAGCTCGACGACGTCGGCTCCGGCCGCGACGGCGGTGCGCGCGGCCGCGACCGACCGCTCGACGGTCGGGAAGCCCACCGGCAGGTAGATGACGAGGCCCTTGCGGCCCTCGGCGAGGGCGGCGTCGATCGCGGCGCCGGAGCCCCGGCGCGAGGTGGTCGTCTGCTGGTCCATCAGTGCTCCACGCTGCCCGTCGCCTCATAGCCGGCGCCGTCCACGGCACCGGTCTTCGCCTCGTCCTGCGGCTTCGCTGCCGACTCCTCGTCGAGCAGCCCGAACCACGCCGCCGCCGTCTCCACGTCCTTGTCCCCGCGCCCGGAGAGGTTGACGAGGATGGTCGGGGCCGGCTCGCCGGCCTCCGCCGCGGCCCTGCCGAGCTGGATGGCCCCGGCCAACGCGTGGGCGCTCTCGATCGCCGGGATGATGCCCTCGGTGCGGCACAGCAGCCGGAAGGCCTCCATCGCGGCGGCGTCGGTGACCGGGACGTACTCCGCCCGGCCGAGGTCGGCGAGCCACGCGTGCTCGGGACCGACACCGGGGTAGTCCAGGCCGGCGGAGATCGAGTGCGACTCGACCGTCTGCCCGTCCTCGTCCTGGAGGAGGAAGGTGTGCGCGCCGTGGAGCACGCCGGGGATCCCTCCGCTGATCGAGGAGGCGTGGCGGCCGCTGTCGACACCGTCGCCGGCGGCCTCGCAGCCGACGAGGCGCACGCCGTCGTCGTCGAGGAACGCGTTGAAGATGCCGATCGCGTTGGAGCCGCCGCCGACGCAGGCGACGACGGCGTCGGGCAGGGAGCCGGTGAGCTCGAGCACCTGCTCGCGCGCCTCCTCGCCGATGATCTTCTGGAGGTCGCGGACCATGCCCGGGAAGGGGTGCGGCCCGGCGGCGGTGCCGAAGACGTAGGTCGTCGTCCCGACGTTCGTCACCCAGTCGCGGAAGGCCTCGTTGATGGCGTCCTTGAGGGTGCGCGAGCCGCTGGAGACGGGCACGACGGTGGTGCCGAGCAGCTCCATGCGCGCGACGTTGAGCGCCTGGCGGCGCACGTCCTCCTCGCCCATGTAGATGACGCACTCCAGCCCCAGCAGCGCGGCCGCGGTGGCGGTCGCGACGCCGTGCTGGCCGGCGCCCGTCTCGGCGATCACCCGCTTCTTGCCGAGCTTGCGGGTGAGCAGCGCCTGCCCGAGGACGTTGTTGATCTTGTGGGACCCGGTGTGGTTGAGGTCCTCGCGCTTGAGGATGACGCGTGCACCCCCGGCGTGCTCGGCGAAGCGCGGCACCTCGGTGATGATGCTCGGGCGGCCCGTGTAGGTGCGGTGCAGCTCGTCGAGCTCGGCCTGGAACGCGGGGTCCTCACGCAGCTCGCGCCACGCGGCGTCGAGCTCGTCGAGCGCGGCGACGAGCGCCTCGGCCACGAAGCGTCCGCCGAAGCGACCGAAGTACGGCCCCTCGGCCTGGCCCAGGCTCACTTGCGCACCGACCGGAGGGCGGGGTGGGCGCCGGCGGCGACCATGTCGGCCACGGCCTGGCGGGGGGTGCCCTGGGTGACGAGGGCCTCGCCGACGAGGACGACGTCCGCCCCAGCGCGGGCGTAGTCGAGCACGTCGTGCGGGCCGCGGACACCGGACTCGGCGACCCTGATGAGGCCGCTGGGCACGACGTCGACGACGTTCGCGAAGACGGACCGGTCGACCTCGAGGGTGTGGAGGTTGCGGGCGTTGATCCCGATCACCTGGGCGCCCGCGTCGACCGCGCGCCTGGCCTCCTCGCGGTCGTGCGCCTCGACGAGGGCGGTCATCCCGAGGGAGTGGACACGCTCGACGAGCGAGGTGAGGACCGTCTGCTCGAGGGCGGCGACGATGAGGAGGACGAGGTCCGCGCCGTAGGCCCGGGCCTCCCACACCTGGTAGGGCGTGACGACGAAGTCCTTGCGCAGGACCGGCACGTCCACCGAGGCCCGCACGGCGGCGAGGTCCTCGAGGGACCCACCGAAGCGGCGACGCTCGGTGAGGACGGAGATCGCGCTGGCGCCGCCCGCCTCGTAGTCGACGGCCAGGCCGGCGGGGTCGGCGATGTCGGCCAGCGCACCCTTGGAGGGGCTGGAGCGCTTGACCTCGGCGATGACCGTGACGGCCTCCTCGCCGCCGCGCAGCGCCGCGACCGCGTCCATGGCGCCCGGCTGCTGCTGGGCACGCTCCTTGAGCGCGTCGAGCGGCACCCGCTCCTCACGCTCGGCAAGGTCCTCACGAACCCCGGCAACGATGTCTTCCAGGACCGTCACGGTGTCTCCCTCCCCTGGTTCCGACCCCCATGGTAGGTGCCACGGGGGACGCCCCCGCCCACCGTCCGGCTAGCGGGCGGGCGTCAGACGCCGATGACCACGCCGACGACGGCGAGCAGCCACAGCAGGGAGCCGACGGCCCCGAGGAGGATGCCCGCGACCGCCTGGGGGCGGTTGGTCGCCCGCCCCGCGGACACGGCGAGCACCCCGTTGACCCCGAGGACGACGGCGGTGATGCTCACGACCGTCCCCACGAGCACGACGGCGGTCGCCGCCGGCGCGAGCAGCGCGACCAGGCCGAGGACGCCCAGGCCGAGCGACCAGCTGCCGTGGCGGTTGCCCTCCGTGGAGGGGTCGCTCACGCGTACCAGTTGTGCTCGCCGCCCTGCGGCGGGTTGTCCCGGTTCCGCGGCTGGCCCATGCCCATGACGCTGAGGACCTTGCTCGCGACGAGCGCGAGGACGAGGACCGCGACGCCCACGATGAGGATCCAGGTCTCCCACAGCACGATCGCGAGGGCGACGACGACCGCACCGAGGCACACGCCCCAGAACATCACCCAGCCGGCGACGGTCTTGCCCTCGTTGTGGAACGGGGCGACCGGCGGCAGGTCGTAGTCGCGGCTCGTGCCGTCTTGCACCATGGGTCGGGTCCTCTCAAGCGGTCGTGGTCTGCGGGCCAGCCTATCGGTGCTCGGGCTCGGTGGGGTCCTCGCCCCGCCCGAGCGCGTCCCAGTCGTCCATGGCGCGCACCCGCTCGTCGCGGGTCTCGGCGCCCGCGGCGGGACCCGGACGCGCCCCCGCGCCGGGCGCCCGCTCGAACCGGCGCGTGCCCGCCGTCGTCGTCCTCGCGGCCCGCAGGACGAGGACGGCGGCGGCCGCGACGAGCACACCGGCCACGACCGTGACGTACGGCCAGACGGTGGTCGAGGGCTCGGCTGAGATCTCGCGCACACCGCTGACGGTGGCGGCGGCGGCGAGCACCGGGGGCCGCGGGTCGAGGAGGAAGCCGACCGCCGAGGCGGCGAGCAGCGCCCCCAGGGCGACGAGGGCGACGGCGCACAGCCGGCTCACCCACCGGCCGCCCAGGGCCACGGCCAGCGCCGTCGCGAGGACGGCCAGGCCGGTGGCGGTGGTGGCCGGGGCGGCGTCGCCACCGGTGACGGTGACGGTCTGCTCGGCCAGCACCGTGGGCACGAGCGCGCTCGCCCAGGGCAGCAGCGACAGGCCGAAGGTGACGGCGCCCAGGACGAGGACGACGACGACGGCGCGTCCCCGGGTCACCGGACGCGGCCGCGTCGTGCCCTCCGCCGTCGTCATCCCTGCTCCGCGGCGGGGCGCAGGGCCGCGGCGACCTGGACGGCCCGCAGCGCGGCGGCGGCCTTGTTGCGGGACTCCTCGTACTCGAGCTCGGGCACGGAGTCCGCGACGATCCCCGCCCCGGCCTGGACGCTCGCGACGCCGTCGCGGATGTAGGCGGTGCGGATCGCGATGGCCATGTCGGCGTCACCGGCGAAGTCGAGGTAGCCGATCGTGCCGCCGTAGATGCCGCGGCGCGCGGGCTCGAGGTCGTCGATCAGCTCGATGGCGCGCGGCTTGGGGGCGCCGGAGAGCGTCCCGGCGGGGAAGGTCGCGACGAGGCTGTCCAGGGCCGTGGACGTCTCGCGCAGCCGGCCGGTCACCGTGGAGGAGATGTGCATGATGTGGCTGAAGCGCTTGACCTCCATGAGCTCGACGACCTCCACCGTGGTGGGCTCGCAGACCTTGACGAGGTCGTTGCGGGCGAGGTCGACGAGCATGATGTGCTCCGAGCGCTCCTTCGGGTCGGCGAGGAGCTCCTCCCCCAGGGCGTGGTCCTCCTCCGCGCCCGCGCCGCGCGGCCGCGAGCCGGCGATGGGGAAGGTGACGACGGTGCCGTCGGTGACCTTGACGAGCGTCTCGGGGCTCGAGCCGACGACGGCGAAGCTCGCCGAGCGGCCCTCGGCCGGCTCGTCGGGCAGCTCGAGGTAGTACATGTACGGGCTGGGGTTGATGGTGCGCAGCGCCCGGTACACCTCGAGCGGGTCCGCCGGGGAGTCGACGTCCACGCGCTGGGACAGGACGAGCTGGAACACCTCCCCGTCCCGGATGGCCTGCTTGGCCGCCTGGACGCCGCGCTCGAACTCCTCGCGGGTGGAGCGGTAGCGCAGCTCGGCGGCCACCGGCGCCGCGGGGGCCGTGACCGCGGCGTGGCTGGTGACGGGCTCGAGCAGCGCGGCCTGCATGGCGTCGAGCCGGGCGACGGCGTCGGCGTGGGCCTGGTCGACGCGCTCGTCGGTGTCGTCGAAGTTGATGGCGTTGGCGATGAGCCACACCGAGCCGTCGGCGTGGTCGACGGCGGCGAGGTCGGTGGCCAGGCACAGCGCGACCTCCGGGGCGTCGAGCTCGGTGGGCGCGTTGGCGCGCAGCCGCGGCTCCCACTGGCGCAGCACGTCCCAGCCGAGCGAGCCGACGAGCCCGCCGGTGAGCGGCGGCAGGCCGGGCAGGGCCGGGGTGTGCAGGACGCGCAGCGTCTCGCGCAGGACGTCGAGGACGGGGCCCTCGGTGGGCACGCCCACCGGGACCTCACCGAGCCAGGTCGCGCGCCCGCCGCGGGACAGCAGGGTGGCGTGGGAGCGGACACCGACGAAGGACCACCGGGTCCAGGCGCCGTGCTCCGCGGACTCGAGGACGAAGGTGCCGGGCCGGCCGGCGGCGAGCTGGCGGTACAGGCCCACGGGCGTGACGTCGTCGGCGAGGAGGCGGCGCACCACCGGGATGACGCGGCGGTCGGTGGCGAGCTCGCGGAAGGTCGGCAGGTCCGGCCAGGTCGTGCCCCACTCGGGGGCGCTCACGCCGGCCCGCTCTCGCCGACGACGGCGCCGAGGTCGCCGCCGGCCGCGAAGCACGTGCGGGTGCCGGTGTGGCACGCGGGGCCGACCTGCTCCACGCGCACGAGCAGGGCGTCGCCGTCGCAGTCGAGCGCGACCGAGCGCACGTGCTGGACGTTCCCGGACGTGTCCCCCTTGCGCCAGTACTCCTGGCGCGAGCGCGACCAGTAGGTGGCGCGGCCGGTGGCGAGGGTGCGGGCGAGGGCCTCGTCGTCCATCCAGCCGACCATGAGGACCTGGTCGGTGGAGTCGTCCTGGACGACGGCGCAGACGAGACCGGTGCTGTCGCGCTTGAGCCGGGCGGCGATCGTGGGGTCGAGGCTGGACACCCGTCGATCTTGCCAGATCGGGTGCCGTCGGCCGCCCCGGTGTCAAGTGGTGACGGTGACGTCCAGCACGGCGCGGGTCAGTGCGGCCACCTCCGACGGCGGCACCGCGCTGCCCTCGACGTCGACGCGGCGCAGTGCGGGCAGGCCGTGCAGCGGCCGGAGGCTGCTCACCCGGGTGTGCGCGACGTCGAGGGCCTCGAGCTGCTCGAGGGACGACAGCGGCGAGAGGTCGGCGACGCGCGTGGCGCGCAGCCGCAGCTCGCGCAGCTCGCGGAGCCCGGCGAGCGGCCCGAGGTCGCTGACGGGGGCGTGCGCGAGGTCGAGGACGCGCAGCGCCCGCAGCTCGCGCAGCGGTTCGGTGCTCTCGAGGGGGTAGTGCTGGAGCACGAGGACCTCGAGCGCCCCGAGCTGGGCGAGGGGCGCGATGTCGACGGGCATGCCCCCCGGGGACACGTGGGGGTTGGTGTGCGTGAGCTCGAGCGTGCGCAGGTGCACGAGCCCGGTGAGCGGCGCGAGGTCGGGCCACTCGACGTTGACGAGAGCGACGGACTCGGTGTCGGGCCCGAGCTCCTCGCCTCCGAAGTGCACGGTGCTCATGGCGCCGCCGGCAGCGAGCGGTAGTGGGCGACGAGCCAGTCGACGAGGTCCCGGTCGCGCGTCGCGTTGCCGAGCAGCTGGCCGTAGCCGCTGATGCCCGCCTCGATGAGTACGTGCGTGGCGAAGACGTCCTCGTCACCCGGGTGGAGGAAGGGACCCATCGGTCGCTGGGGCGTCTCGCGCCCGGCGATCTGCTTGATGAGCTGCATGGCCCTGGCGATGCTCTCGGTCAGCGTGACGTCGACGGCGCTGATCTCGGGCACGGGACCCGTCTGCTGGTGGACGGTGAGGTCCATGAGCCTCGAGACGGTCATGATGAGTGCCCTCTCCGTCGTGAAGGGTGTGCGGTCCCCGCCGAGGGCTGCCCGCCGCACCCCACGCAGCCACATGTGGACGTCCACCGCAGCGTCCCACGCCTTGCGCAGGTGCTCGCTCGCCCGGCGGCGGATGGTGTCCTCCCACGTGAGTGCCGCACCGCCCTTGGCCACGCCGGGGGTGAAGGTCAGCCCCGCGTAGGAGCTCGTCGCGAGCTCCCGTCGGGGCAGCTCCTCGAAGTGGGCGGCGTTGCCGACCTTGGTCGTCTCGTCGAGCGCCTCGAACCCGGGGGAACCGTAGTAGCCGTGGTCGTCGACGCTCGGGTCCGCCAGGTGGGCCGCCTCGTGGATGAGGGTGCTCTTGGTGCCCTTCGGGTCGACGACCTTGACCACGCCGACGAGCAGGTGCATGTGTCGCGCGCCGTGGCTGGCCCACCCGCCGAGGAAGACCTCGGGGTCGTCGAGGTTGTAGTCGGTGGAGACGTGCTTGGCCATGTCGGCGGCGACCTCGCCCAGGGAGGTCCGTGCCTTGGCGTAGATCGTCTTCGCCGCACCGGCCTTCGCGCCGAAGACCTCCTTGAGGCCGGTGGCGTTGCCCTCGGCCTTGCTGACGAGGGCCTGGGCGTCGCTGATCGCGGCGGTCAGCTTGGCGGTGTCCACGGCCTTGACGGTGGTGTCGGCATCGAGCACGGACTGGTAGATGACGGACCGGTCGGCGACGTCGAGCGCCTTGGTGAACTCGGCCTCGACGATGGTCCCGGGCGCCGGGAAGATGCGCTTGACGATGTCCGCCACGGGGTCGGTCGACTTCAGCCGCTTCTCGCGCGCCATACGACCGAGGAGCTGCGTGACGGCCTTCTCGATCGTGCCCGCCGCCACCTTGGTGCCCGGGCTCGTGTAGGCCGCCTTGAGGTCGCTGAACGTCGGCACCCGGAAGCGGACGTCGGACCGTCCCCGCGCCGCCACGACCGGCAGATCCACGCCGGGGGACGGTGGGACGGTGACGGTGCCCTGCGCCGGGGGCCTGCCGAGCAGGTCGGTCACCGCCCGGTTGCCGGCAGCGCGCTGGAGGCCGAGCACCCGGTGCGCCCCACCCGGTCCGGGACCGGGTACGGCGTGGCCACGGGGCCGCGGTGCCGCCAGCGTCCCCTCGTCGGCCGTGCGAGGCGTCGCGCGTGCGTGGTGCGCCACGCCGCCCATCCTCGGCCCCGGTGAACCGGCCTGTCGAGAGCCGATCGGGCAGGTCTCTAGCAGAGGGCCGCACCACGGGGAAGCCGGCCCCGGCCCCGTCTCGCCGTGCGGGCCACCTCCCGGTCGCGGGTCCCGCCGGACGGGCACCGGCGGTGACGACCGGCGGGCCTTCCTAGCGTTCGAGAACGACGTCCGCCGACACCTGGAGAACCGATGACCGCCACCGCCGAAGCACGCACCACCGACCCGACGCCCCGCCTGGCGTCCTTCACCGCGACCGGGCGCTCGACCGGCCGGCTGTCCACCGCCGTCGAGGCCCGCCATTTCGGCTTCGTCGTCGCCGAGCCGCCCTCGCTCGGCGGCACCGACGAGGGCGCCAACCCCATCGAGTACGTCCTGGGCGCCCTCAACGGGTGCGTGACCGTCGTCGTCGAGACGGTCGCCGCGGAGCTGGGGATCGCCGTCGAGGGTGTCGCGACGGACGCGACGGGCACGCTCGACATCCGCGGCTTCGCCGGCACCGCCGACGTCTCCCCGCACTTCCAGACCCTCACCCTGACCGTCACGCTCACCACCCCCGTCCCCGAGGCGGAGCTGGACGAGCTCAAGGCCCAGGTGCTGCGCCGCTGCCCCCTGTTCAACCTCGTCCGCGACGCCGGCGTCCCGATCGAGGAGACCTGGGTCGTCCACCGGCCCTGACCAGCCGCCCCCACCGTCGCAGCTGTCTTTGCGGGGCGGGTGCGGGTCAGCGGGTCTGGCGGACCCAGCTGGCGTGCATGCGGGCGTAGACGCCGCCACGGGCGACGAGCTCGCGGTGGTGGCCGACCTCGACGACGTGGCCCGCGTCCACGACGACGACGAGGTCGGCCGCCTCCGCCGTCGAGAGCCGGTGCGCGATCGCCACGGACGTGCGTCCGGCCTGCAGGCGCGCGAGGGCACGGCTGATGCGACCCTCGGTCGCGGGGTCGACGGCGGAGGTCGCCTCGTCCAGGACGAGCAGGTCCGCGTCGGCGAGGTAGGCGCGGGCGATCGCGACGAGCTGGCGCTCCCCCGCCGACAGCGACTCCCCGCGCTGCCCGACGGGCGTGTCGAGGCCGTCGGTGAGGGTGGCGAGCCAGTCGGTGAGGCCAAGCTCGGCGACGGCGGCCTCGACCTCCGCGCGCGTGTGCGGCAGCCGCCCGTAGGCGATGTTCTCGGCGATGGTGCCGTCGAAGAGGAAGCCCTCCTGCGGGACGAGCACCACCCGGCCGCGGAGCGTGGTGAGGGGCAGCTCGCGCAGGTCGGTGCCGTCGAGGAGGACCTCGCCGCTCGTGGGGTCCATGAGCCGGGTGAGCAGCTTGCCGAGCGTCGTCTTGCCCGAGCCGGTCTCCCCGACCATCGCCACCGAGGTGCCCGGGGGGACGGTGAGGTTGATGCCGTGGAGGACCTCCGGGCCGCCGGGGTAGGCGAAGCGGATGTCGCGGAACTCGACGGAGGCGGCCCGCCCGCCGTCGTCGTCGGCGACACGGGGGCTGTCGGCGGGAAGGGGGGTCGCTGCGGGGTCGGTGATCGACAGGGGGGTCTCGAGGACGGCGATGACCCGCCGCCAGCCGGCCACGGCGTTCTGCAGCTCGTTGAGCATCTCGGTCGCGTTCTGCACCGGCCCGGTGAACATCTGGACGAGGAAGAGGAACGCGAGGAGCTGCCCGAGCGTGAGGTGCCCGTCCAGCGCGAGCAAGGTCCCGGTCACCACCGTCGCCCCGAGGGCGAGCGCGGAGAACGCCATGCCCGTGGAGAACGCGAGGGCGGTGAAGGTCTGCGCCTTGATGGCACCGGCGCGGTGGTCCTGGACGGCGTCGTCGATGCGGCGCTGGGTCCGCTCGGAGGCGCCGTAGGCGCGGATCGTCTCCGCGCCGACGATCGACTCGGAGATCGCACCGAGCATGACGCCCACCTTGACGCGCACCGCCCCGTACGCACGGGAGATGACGCGCTGTGCACGCGGGGCCAGGAGGAACATCGGCGAGAAGCACAGCCACACGACGAGCGCGAGCAGCGGCGAGTACACGAGCATCGCGACCGTCGCCACGAGCAGCTGGCCGATGTTGAGGATGAGCTGGAGCCCGCCGAACTGGACGAAGCGGGACACCGTGTCGACGTCGCTGGTGACGCGCGAGACGAGCGAGCCGCGCCGCTCGGCGTTCTGCGTGAGGACCGAGAGGTCGTGGACGTGGCGGAAGGTGCGGGTGCGCAGCTGCGCCAGACCGCGCTCGCTCGCCCGGAAGAGCCGGATGTTGACGGCCGAGCTCGCCAGCCCGGCGACGAGGACGAACGCGAGGGCGAGCAGGGCGACACGCACGACGACGGGCACGTCCGGTCCGCCGTCGGCCATGATCGCGTTGTCGGTGACCTGCTGGATGACGACCGGCACGACGACGCGCCCGGCGGTCGCCACCACCGCCAGGGCGAGGGTCCGGCCGATGCCCTCGAGCATCGCCGGGGACAGCTGCAGCCCGCGGCGGACGGTCGCGACGACGCCCAGCTCGGAGGACGCGGAGATGGTCGAGCTCATCGGGCCTCCTCCTGCTCGGCGCTGCGGCGGGCGTAGCTCGAGGCGAGCTCGACGTAGCCGGGGTCGCGGGCCATGAGCTCCTCGTGGGTGCCGACGTCGAGGACGCGGCCGCGCTCGAGGTGGACGACCTCGTCGGCCAGCGCGATGGTCGCGGTGCGGTAGGCGACGAGCAGGACGCTGACCCCGCTGCCGGCGCCGAGGCCGGCGAGGATCTCCTGCTCGACGACGGGGTCGACGGCGCTGGTCGCGTCGTCCAGGACGAGCAGGCGCGGGCGGCGCACGAGGGCGCGCGCGATGGCGAGACGCTGGCGCTGGCCGCCGGAGAGGGTGGCACCACGCTCCCCCACGACCGTGTCGAGCCCGGCGGGCAGCGCCCGGACGAAGCCCTCCGCACGGGCGGTGCGCAGCGCGGCCCACACCTCCTCGTCGGGGACCGTCGCGCCGTCGTCGAGGGCGACGTTGCCGCGGATCGTGTCGTCGAAGACAAAGGTCGACTGGCTGACGAGGGCGACCTGCCGGGTGCGCTCGGCGTGGCTGAGCTCGCGCACGTCGACGCCGTCGAGCAGCACCCGCCCGGCCGTGGGGTCGACGAGGCGGGCGACGAGGGTGGTGAGCGTGGACTTGCCCGAGCCGGTGGGGCCGACGACGGCGACCGTCCGGCCCGCGGGCACGCGCAGGCTCACGTCGCGCAGGAGGGCGACGGTCCCGCTCCCGGGCCCGCCGTCCTGCTCCCCCATCTCGCTCGGGACCAGCCGTGCGGGCACCTCGAGGGTGACGTGCTCGACGTCGAGCGTGAGCCCGCCCCGCCCGTCCAGGGCGCCGCGGCCCTCGGGCATCGAGCCCTGGGCGTCGACGACGTAGGAGAGGCGGTCGTGGCCCACCGTCGAGCGGGGCAGCTCGGCGAGCACGAAGCCGATCGCCCTCACCGGGAAGGTCATGAGCGTGAGGAGGTAGGCGATCATCACGAGGTCACCGGTGTCCGCGGCGCCGCGGGAGACCTGCCCGGCACCGACCGCGACGACGGCGAGGGTGGCCACCGAGGGCAGGAACTCGATGATCGGGTCGAAGACCGCGCGGACCTTGCCCATCTCGATGTTCGCGTCCTGCAGCCGCTCGGTGACCGCCGAGAAGCGGCGCTCCTCGACGGCCTCGGTGCCGAGAGACTTGACGAGCAGGGAGGCCTCGAAGGACTCGTGGGCGACGTCGGAGACCTCCGCCCGCAGCCGCTGGGAGGCGGCCACGCGCGGGGACATCTGCCGCCGGAACACCGCGTTGACGATGACGACGACGGGCAGCACGCTCACACCGATGGCGCCCATGAGCGGGTCGGCGACGAGCATCGCGGCGCCGGCGACGACGAGCATGACGGCGACGCCGATGGCGAAGGGCAGCGGCATGAACACGCCGGAGGCGGCCTCGGCGTCGGCGTTCGCGTTGGACAGCAGCCGGCCGGCGGGGTGGCGCCGGTGCCAGGACATCGGCAGCCGCAGGTACTGGCGGGTGACGCGCAGCCGGTGCGCGGCCTGGATCTCGTAGACGGCGGCGCCGGCCCACACGCGCCGCCCGGCCACGGCGGCGGCGGTGACGAGACCGACGAGGAGCAGCCCGAGGCCGGCGAGCCAGATGTGGGAGGTGGGCACGTCGTCGCCGGTGAGGGCGGGGGTGATGACGCGGTCGGTCACCTGACCGAGGAGGAGGCCCGAGCCGACGGTGCCGAGGCCGTAGAGCACCGAGCTGGCGACGGCGAGGGCCGAGGTGCGCGGGGAGTCGCGCATGCCGCGGCCCATGAGGGTGAGGGAGCGGCGCAGCGTCCCCCCGGGCAGGCGGTAGGGCCGCGGTCCGGGGCCGGGCTCGAAGCGCCGCGTCCGGGTGGTGGTCTCCGGCACGGCGGTCTGCTCCTCAGGTCCGGCGACGGGTGCGGCCCGCGTCGGGGACCCGGGCCGCGGACAATCCTCGCACAGCGCGCCCGTGGGCACCCGCGCGGCTCAGAGCTGGTCGAGCAGCCGCTCGCGGCGCCGCTCGTACTCCTCGTCGCTGATCGCGCCGGACGCGTGGAGCGCGGCCAGCGCCTGCACCCGTGCCACCGTGTCCCCGGCCGTGCGCTGCCGCATCATCCGGACGGCAGCGGTGAGCACGAGAGTGAGCGCCACGAGGATCGCGACGGCGACGAGGGTCCACACGGCGTCGTAGGTCGCGGGGAGCAGCACGTTCTCACCGACGGTGGCCATACCCCCACGGTAGACCCGTGGGCTGCCGGCCACCTGCCGTTCACTACTCCGTCGAGGTCTCGAGGACGAGGTCGGCCGCCGCGCGCGCGTCCCGTTCGGCGAGCAGCGCGCTCTCCTGCGCGGCCCACGTCGACCACTGGTCCAGCCACGCGCCGTCGTCGCGGGCCATGGCGCGGTGGTGGCGCTCGTGCTCGGGGGCCTCGAGCCACACGAGCGCGTCGACGTAGGGCGCGCACGGCAGCGAGCCCGCGCCGCACCCCTCCAGGACGACGACGGCGCTGGGCCCCACCGGCACCGTGCCGCCCAGCTCCCCGCGAGCCCAGTCGTAGCGGCGGTAGGCGCCGGTGCGGCCGGCGCGCAGCTCGGCGAGCACGCCGCTGGCGATCTCCTCCACGCCCTCGCGCAGGCCGCCCCAGCCGCGGTAGGCGTCCTCGAGGGCGAGGACCTGCGCACCGGTCACGTGGCCGGCGACGGCGGCCGCGAGGTTCGTCTTGCCCGACCCGGACCGGCCGTCGATGCCCAGGACGAAGGGGCGGGCGGGCGTCGGGCTCGCCGGGAGCAGGGCGAGGACACGCTCGAGGGGGGTCACCCGGGAACGGTACCGGCCGCCGTCGGGCGCGGGCGGTTAGGCTCAGCCCAGCCGTGATTCTGGAGGAACGATGAGTGTGGCCGTGCGCGTGATCCCCTGCCTGGACGTCGACGCGGGACGCGTCGTCAAGGGCGTGAAGTTCGAGAACCTGCGAGACGCCGGTGACCCGGTCGAGCTGGCGCGCCGCTACGACGCCGAGGGCGCCGACGAGATCACCTTCCTCGACGTGTCCGCCTCCACGCAGGACCGTGCGACCACGCTCGACGTCGTCTCCCGCACCGCCGAGGAGATCTTCGTCCCGCTGACCGTGGGCGGCGGGGTGCGCGCGGTGGAGGACGTGGACCGCCTGCTGCGCGCCGGCGCCGACAAGGTGGGCGTCAACACCGCCGCCGTGGCGCGCCCCGAGCTGCTCAGCGAGGTCGCCGAGCGCTTCGGGCGCCAGGTCATCGTGCTGTCCGTGGACGCGCGCCGCTGCCGCGACGGCGCCACGACGCCCTCGGGCTACGAGGTCACCACCCACGGCGGTCGCCGCGGTACCGGCATCGACGCCGTCGCGTGGGCCGTCGAGGCCGCCGAGCGCGGCGCCGGGGAGATCCTCCTCAACTCCATCGACGCCGACGGCACCGAGGACGGCTACGACCTCGAGATGCTCACGGCCGTGCGCGCGGAGATGCGGGTGCCGCTCATCGCCTCCGGCGGTGCGGGCACGGCCGCGCACTTCACCGAGGCCGCGCAGGCGGGGGCCGACGCGGTTCTCGCCGCCTCCGTCTTCCACTTCGGCACGCTCACGGTCGGTGACGTCAAGGCCGAGATGCGCGCCGCGGGCGTGCCGGTGCGCTGACCGCGCCCTACGCCTAGCGTGGGGTCCGGCCCTCTGCGGCCACCCCTCGACAGGACGGAGTACCCACGTGTCACGTGCCAGGTGGAGCGAGGCGGAGCGCCAGGCGCTGGCCGCCACCTTCCGGGAGGTCGGGTCCGGTGCGCCGACCCTGTGCGAGGGCTGGCGCAGCGAGGACCTGCTCGCCCACCTCGTCCTGCGGGAGACCCGGCCCTGGGTCATAGCCCTCGACATGACGAAGAAGCCGGATCCCGGTGAGGAGCCGCGGCAGTCCGAGGTGGCCCGCGCGGCGAGCACACCGGGCGGGTACGCGGCGCTCGTCGACGAGCTGCTCGGCACCGACGGCCTGCGCCCCACCCGCTTCCTCGGGGACGCCGCCAACCTCGTCGAGTTCGTCGTCCACCACGAGGACCTGCGCCGCGCGGGCGACTCCCCCCGGCCGCCGCGCCGGCTGCCGGGCGACATGCGCGACGCCGTCTGGCGACAGCTCGCCGTCATGGGACGGGCGGCGGCGCGGAGGTCCCCGGTGGGCGTGGTCCTCGTCAGCACGGCCGGCCCGCGCGCCGTGGTGCGGCGCGGGGCCGACTCGGTGGCCGTCGTCGGCGACCCGGTGGACCTCGCGCTCTACCTCATGGGCCGCGGGGAGCGCGCCGAGGTCGAGGTCCAGGGCTCCCCCGACGCCGTCGCCCAGTTCACCGACGCGATGGCCTGAGCGCTTGCCCAATTCACGGGCGCGGGGTGTGGCCCCTTCACCGACCCGGACGGCAACGGACTCGTCTACCTCCAGGACGACGGCGACGACGTCGCCCCTGAGCCGAGCGACGACCTAGGCTGGCGTCACCCGAGCAGGAGGCGTAGATGACCGACGTGACCGTCGACGACGTGATGGCCGAGCTGGCCGCCCTGGAGGACCCTCAGGTCCGGGAGGCCAACGCGCGCCGCGGCGACGACCACGGCGTCAATCTCGGCCAGCTGCGCGCCGTCGCCAAGCGGCTCAAGACGCAGCCCGACCTCGCCCGGGCGCTGTGGCGGACCCAGGACACGGCCGCGCGGCTCCTCGCCGTCCTCGTCAGCCGTCCCAAGGCCTACGACCGGGACGAGCTCGACACGATGCTGCGCGAGGCGCGCAGCCCGAAGGTCCACGACTGGCTGGTGTCCTACGTCGTGCGCAGGAGCCCGCACGTCGAGGACCTCCGTCGTGCCTGGCTCGGTGACCCCGACCCCGTCGTGGCGAGCGCGGGCTGGGCCCTCACCAGAGACCGCGTCACCAAGAGGCCGGAGGGCCTGGACCTCGGTGGTCTCCTCGACGTCATCGAGGCGGAGATGAGGGACGCGCCCGACCGGCTGCAGTGGGCGATGAACCAGTGCCTCGCGCAGATCGGCATCGAGCACCCGGAGCACCGCTCCCGTGCCGTGGCGATCGGCGAGCGGCTGCGGGTGCTCGAGGACTACCCCACGCCCGCGAACTGCACCTCGCCCTACGCGCCCGTGTGGATCGCGGAGATGGTCCGCCGGCAGGGCACGGCCTAGGCGTGGACGAGGAGGGGCGCCCGAGCGGGCGGATGCTCAGCATCTCCCAGGACGCACGTCCGTTCGAGCTGTTCGTCCGTGACGCGCTGCGGCTGGAGGTCGACGAGCCGACGGCGCCACCGCCGCTCGACCCGGCAGCGCCCGACCACCGTGACCTCCTCACCGCTGCCGAGCGGGCGCGCGCGGCCGAGCAGTGGCAGGCGTGGTGGCGAGCAGCGCTGGCCCACGAGGCTCGGTACCACGGCGCCCGCGTGACCGGTGTCCCGCTCGCGTGGCACCGCGAGCAGGCGGCGGAACGGGAGGCGGCGCTGGGCTCGCCGCCCGACTTCGCGGCGCTGTCGGGCAGCCCGGAGCTGCAGCGCGCGTGCACCCTGCTCCACCCGGAGCTGCGCTCGTGGTCGAGACGGGAGCCCCCGCACGAGTCCCCCGTCACCGCCCTCCAGTCCCAGGACTGCGGCGATGTCGCGGCCGAGGTCGCCGGCCGGTGGGGTGCCGAGCTCAGGCACGTGCACGGCGTCGTCCTCGCCTACGGTGTCGCGGGTCCGTGGCGGCGGCTGGCGGCTCCCGGCGTGCTCGTGTCGTCGATCGTCGATCTGGAGACGGAACCGGAGGCCGTCGTCACCGAGGTGCTCGAGTCCTCGGTGCGCCCGGCCTGAGGGTCGTGGCAGGGTACGCGCATGGACGACGACGACCAGCCCACCTCGGACGACAACCGCCTGGCCATCGGGGTCGCGCTCGGGGTGCCCGTGGGTGTAGTCCTGTCCCTGCTCCTGGACAACTGGGCGTTCATCGGCGTGGGCATCGCCCTCGGTGCCGCCTTCGGGGCGGTCCCGGCGAACGGCTGGTCCACGGGTGAGGACGATCCGGCGGAGCCCGACGAGAGCCGGGACTGACCGGCCCGGCCGCCGGCGGACCGGCGGCCGGGCGACTGCTCAGGAGGCGAACCCGGCGTTGATCTTGATCTCGTCGAGCTCGCAGTCACCGGTGTCGCAGAAGGCCTCGCCGATCGCGTCGATCGTCTCCATGTCGCCGTCGTAGACCGCGTCGAGGAAGGCCGGGACCAGTGACCGGGTGGCCGCCTCGTACTCCTCCTCGGTGATCTGCGTGTAGGGCATCTGCGGGTAGACGAAGTCGCCCTGCGGCAGGAAGGACGCCGTCTTGAGTCGTCCGGAGAAGTCGCGCAGCACCTCACCGACCTGCTCGCCCTCCGTCTCCGGGTCGAAGGACAGCGTGACCGACACCGAGTTGTCCGACCAGTAGGCCTGGGCCAGGGCCGCGAGCTCCGCCTTCTCCCGCAGGGGCACGTCCTTGTCCGAGCGATGGGCCGCGGACCGGACGGGGAAGAAGATGACCGAGGTGCCCGCCGGGTCCTCGACCGCGGGCTCGACCCGGTAGCCGGCCGCCCGGAAGAGCGTGACGAGCGGGTCCTCGTTGCGGAAGCGGATCGCCCGGTTGAAGTACGTGCCACCCGGCGCCCAGTGCACACCGGGTGAGACACCGGCGACGATGCTCACCGTGCCGGACGGCTTGACCGTCGTCGTCCTGATCGACTCGCGCACGGCGAGCGTCTCGGAGAGCTCGGTGTCCCACGCCCGGACGAACCGGTAGCCCTCGTCCATCCACTCCCGCACGGTGTCCAGGCCGTGGTTGTCGGCGAAGTCCGCGATCCCGGACATCGAGGTGCCCACCCGCCGGTTGCGTTGCATGACGGCGTTGGTCGCCTCCCAGTGGGTCGGCAGCAGCGTCACCGCCTTGCCGTAGAGGAAGGCGACCTTGAGCGTGGCGAGGTAGTCCTCCTTGGACGCGGCCCGCGAGGGGAAGGTCTCCACGAGCGTGCAGCACTCGAAGGACTCCAGCGGCTGCTCGGCGCAAGGGTTGTACCCCGCGGCGCGCCAGTCGCGGTGGTCGGCCGGGTCGGACAGTCGCCCGAAGCTGCGGGTCGTGTCGATCCAGATGACGCCGGGCTCACCGTTGCGGGCGATGGCAGCGGTGACAGGAGCCAGGTCCGTCCCGGTCTCGACGACGACGGAGTTGTTCGACATCCACGCCCAACCCGGTTGCGCCGGGTCGTAGGAGTTGCGCTCGGGAAAGACCTCGGGGTTCTTGAGGTCGAGGAAGACCGGGTCGTCGACCTCGCCGAGGAGGATCTCGGCGGAGCGGCGGACGTTGCCGGCCCCGACGCACACGCCGATGAGGTTGCCGACGTCGGCGATGTCCCGGGTGGTCAGCACCTGCCCGCCGCGGCCGGCGAACACTCCGCGCAGGGAGGTGTGAAGGCGGTGGAGCGGTTCCGGCCCGGCAGCGGTGCCACCGAAGGTGCGGATCGGGGCCCCCTTGGGGCGGATCGCGGAGTAGTCGAGCGCCGGCAGCTCGTCACCGCGCAGGAAGGCGTTGATGACGAGGGCTGTCGAGTCCACCCAGCCCGCGCGGGTGTCCGGGATCGGGTGGACAGGAGCTCCCGCGTCGACCACGGGCGGGAGCGCCCGGCCCTCGCCGTCGAGCGCGAAGGGGGCCAGCGGCTCGTGGACGACGGCGTCGTGGATGGTGAAGCCCTTGCGGGCACCGGCGGTGTCGAAGCCGACGCCCACCCCGAGCATCGAGGCCTCCATGAGGAAGGTGAAGGGTGCCGAGGGCTGCTGCGCCGTCATGTCGTCGGTCGAGACGAAGGCGCAGTTCTGCAGCGGGGCGGAGTTGCCCAGCGCGTTCACCAGCGGCGTGCCCATGACCCACAGCCCGCGGCCGGGCGGGGTCCACCTGAGCTCGAAGAGCCGCTCGTAGGCGTCACGGGCCGTCTCCTGGGCGGCCGCCTCGTCCCACGGCAGCCGCTGGCCGCGCATGTGGTCCTTGAGGATCGAGAACATCCCCTCGACGACGCGTCGGCAGACCTCGTGCCAGCGCTCCTTGGTGCCGTCCTCGCGCTGTCGGGAGTAGGTGCGCAGGAAGGTGATCTCGCCGAGGGAGTTGCCGGCGGCGTCGGCGTACCCCCAGGGGACGGTGCGCTCGGCGTACGGGGCGACGACGGGGTCGGGGAGCTGGAAGGAGAGCATGGCGCGGCTTTCTGCAGAGGTCAGCGGGCGGGCTGGAGAGTGGGTGCGGGAGCGTCCTGGTGCGCGCGCAGGGCGTGGGCGGCGACGGCGGCCGCCGGGACGAGGACGACGTTGGCGAGCAGCGGGTAGAGGAAGAAGGGCAGGCCCATCGCGTAGGTCGACAGGAGGCCGGCCGCGGAGTCCGCGACCCACTCCCCCCGGCCGAGCATCCACGTCCCGACGTTCGTCACGAGGAAGAAGAGCGTGGAGGAGCCGGCGCCGACGCCGAGACCGACGAGCGCCGTCGAGCGGGCGGACCGGGTGCGGCGCAGGACCAGCGCGCCGGCGGCGACGGCCACCCAGGCGGCCCAGACGTACAGGAAGATCACCGAGTGCGAGCCGAGGAGGACGTCGCCGACGGCGACCGTCAGCAGCGGCACAGCGACCGCGAGCGTGCGGGGCAGGAGGATCGCGCAGACGACGGCGAGCACGGTGACGAGCTCGACGCCCGGCGCGAGGAAGGTGTTGAGGTTGAGGTCGCGCCACGCGACCGACGCGACGGCGAGCAGGGCGACGACGGCGTACGTGAGGATGGTGGACATGGCGTGCATGACCTTTCCGGACGGATGACAACGGTGTTGTTCGGGGACACCCAGACACTACCCCTGGGGGTAATCGTGAAAAATCACCACTAGATGTAGTGGTTCACGGGCGCGCCACGAGGGCCGGGACATCCGCGTCCATCCGTTCCCGTCCCGGCGTGTCGGGCCGCTAGGGTGTCACCATGGGGCGGCGCGAGGTGGGGCTGGCGGACGCGGTGTGGTCCGGCGTCGAGACGCTCGGCACCGCCCAGCAGCGCACGTGGGTGCTCGTCGTCCGGGTCGCCGCGGCCATCTCCATCGTCGTGGGATGGGTCGCTCTCTACCAGACACCCGCGCAGCGGACGGTCGACGACCTCTTCGCTGCGCTCGACGCCGGCGAGGTCACCCAGGTGACGGTCGAACGGCCCGAGCTCGCCGGGATCGGCAGCGGCAGCTACCAGGTTCGGTGGGAGGGCGAGGGCCGGCCGGGCCGCGCCTCCTACGACTACTCCACCGAGCCAGGCCTCCGCGTGGACGAGGGCGCGCAGATCGTCCGCGCCGCCGAGAGCTCGGGAGCCCGGGTGGAGGTCACGGCCGACCACCCCGTCGGCGGCACCACGTGGAGCCTTCATGGGATCGGGGCCCTCGTGGCACTCGTCCTCCTCGTCGGCGGGACGGCGCCGCGGCTCGCCTCGCGGTGGGCGTGGTTCTGGCTGCTGTGGTCCGTGCCGCCCGCCGCGCTGGTCTTCGTGCTCGTCGAGCCGGTCCCGCTGTGGAGGCGCGGTGCCCGACCGGCCACGCGCAGACTCACCGGCGGCTGGGCCTTCCTCCTCGCGCTCATGCTGGCGAACACGCTGCCGCAGCTGCCCCTCTACGGCGAGCTCTTCCCTGCGGCGCCGTAGGCCTCAGGGCAGGGCGATGCCCGCGACGTGGCGTGACACCGGCCCGAACCACTCGACCCACTGCGCGTCCTTCTCCGGTGCGAGGAGGTGGTCGGTCACCGACCGGAAGAGCAGCGCCCGCACGAGGAGCTGCGCGAAGTGCTCCGCCTCGACGGCGCGGACCCGCTCGACCAGGTCGAGGGGTGCGCCCCGGAAGACGACGGCGTCTGCCACGACCACCGCCGTCGCGTACGACGGCGGTCGCCAGTACGGCGTGAGGTCGAGGACGAGCGGCGCCAGCTCCGGGTGGAGGTGGATGTTGTCGGTGAGGTCGCCGTGGACGAGCTGGTCCGCCAGCTCTACCGGCCGCCGCGCCGCGAGGAGGGCACGCACGTGCGGGAGGCGGCCGCCGTCGTCGTCCACGTCCCGCTCACCCCATGCGACGCGGTCGGCCACCGCCCGCGCGTGGTCGCGGCGGCCGAGGAACGACGGCTTCGCCACGCGGGCCAGGTGGCGGTGGAGGAGGCGACCGGCGGCGATGACGTCCTCGTACTGCTCGACGCGCGGCGGTGCGCCCGGCTCGTGGCGCCAGGCCGTCCAGCCCCCGACGACGAGCCCGCCGTCCGTGGACCGCACGGCCGGCGCCACCCGGAGGTCGGCCGCGCCGTCGAGCTCCGTGAGCACGGCGTCCCGCCAGCGCAGCTCCTCCTCCGAGACGTCGAGCCGCTTGAGCACGATCTCACCGGACCGCCACACCCGCCGCCGGCCGCCGGCGAGTGGCTCGAGCGGCGCGGTCGCGCCGAAGGCAGCGAGCACGTCGGGTGGGGGTGGTCGTTCCACGTCGTCCTCCGGTGGGCTCCTCGACCTGCCACAGCCTGCCGCCCCACGGTCTGGACCGCACGGGCTCTCCGCGCGCCGCCACCAGCCTGCCGTCGACCCTCTCCCCACCGCTGCTCGGAAGTCCGCTCGACGCCGCTGGTGCCGGCTAGTTCGGCTCGACGTCCTCCTCGACGTCGGAGGCGGCGAGGATGTCGACGGCGAAGACGAGGGTCTGCGTCCCGTTGCCCAGCTCGGGCGGGACGACGACGAGCACCCGTGAGCCGACCGTCTGGTCGACCAGCCCGTCCCGCAGGCCGGTGAAGGTGTCGTTGACGAGGATCGTGCGCGGGACCTGGCCGTCGGCCCACGTCGAGTCGTAGATGTCACCGCCGGGCCAGGTGACGGCCTGGTACTGCACCGTGATGGCCTGCCCGGGCGCCACCTGGTGCCCGTCGCCACGGATGACGGTGTCGACCTCGAGCGACGCCGGAGGGTCGGTGTCGGGCAGGGCGACGCTGACGCCGTCGTCGTCCTGCGTGACGGTGGGCATCCCCTCCTGCGGCTCGAGCTCCTCCCCCTGCGCGACGGTGTGGAGGACGTCGATGACGAGGACGAGCATCCGCTCGCCGTCGTCGTCGCTCACCGGCTGGGTGACGAGCAGGCGGCTGCCCTCGGGGGTGCCGACGAGGAGGGGGTGGACGTCCTCGCCCACCTGCTCGGGGGTGAGGAGCAGGGTGCGGGCGGTGCCGGCGCCGCGGTCGGGCAGCGGCTCGCCGGTGTCGCCGTCGTAGGCGCTCAGCGCGAGGAGCACCGGGCCGCCGTCACGCAGCTGGCGCCCCTCCCCCTCGACGAGGACCTCGCTGTCCTCCTCGGTCAGCTCCAGCGGCGTCTCGAAGCTCACGACGGGTGGGCGGCCGAAGGCACCGGTCACCGCAATCGTCGGCGGCTCCTCGACCGGCGCCTCGGGCTCGTCGGAGCAGCCGGTGAGGACGAGGACGGCCAGCAGGCCGGCCACGAGCGCGCGCACGCGGACCACCTCAGGTCCCCATCGCGGCGATGAGCGCGGCGACCCGCTCGTCGCTGCTCGCGAACGGGTCCTTGCACAGGACGGTGTGCTGGGTGGCGTCGTTGAGCTTGAGGTGCACCCAGTCGACCGTGTGGTCGCGGCGGCGCTCCTGCGCGGCGGCGACGAAGTCCCCGCGGAGCTTGGCGCGGGTGGTCTGCGGCGGGGTGGTCCGTGCCGTGGCGATCTCCTCGTCCGTGGCGACGCGGGCCATGAGCCCGCGGGCGCAGAGCTTGTCGGCCAGCCCGTCGGTGGGCGAGATGTCGTGGTAGGCGAGGAGGAGGCGCTGGACCCGCATGTCGGTGAGCCCGGCACCGCTGCCGGCGCGGTACCGCTCGACGAGGCGCTCCTTGATCGCCCAGTCGAGCTCGGTGTCGACGAGCGAGTGGTCGCCGGTGCGCAGTGCCCGCAGCCCGCGCTCCCACAGCTCGAGCGCCTGCTGCTCGACGGGTCGCAGCGTCATGCCCGCGGTGTGCGCGAGGACCCGTTCGAGGTACTCCTCCTGCATCTCCAGGGCGCTGCGCCGGCGGCCGGAGGCGAGCTCGAGGGGCGTCGTGGCGGTGAGGTCACGGGAGACGTCACGGATGGAGCGCATCGGGTCGACGAGGAGGAGGTCGTCGAGCCGTTCACCGGACTCGAGGAGGTCGAGGAGGAGCGCGGTCATGCCGAGCTTGAGGAGCGTCGTCGTCTCGGCCACCGAGGAGTCGCCGGAGATGACGTGGAGGCGCCGGTAGAGGTCGGGGTCCCCGTGCGGCTCGTCGCGGGAGTTGATGATCGGCCGGGAGCGGGTGGTCGCCGAGCTCATCGCGTCCCACAGGTGCTCCGAGCGCTGGGAGAAGCAGTACGTCGCGCCGCCCGCGGTCTCACGCACCGCACCGGCGCCGGTGAGGATCTGCCGGGTGACGAAGAAGGGCACGAGCTGGTCGACGGTCCGCTGGAAGTCGCGGCGGCGGCGCACGAGGTAGTTCTCGTGGCAGCCGAAGGCGTTGCCCGCGGAGTCGACGTTGTTCTTCAGCAGGTGGACGCGCCCGCCGATGCCCTCCTCGGCCAGCCGCGCGGTCGCGTCCTCGGCGAGGTCGTTGAGGATCGCCTCACCGGCACGGTCCTGGACGACGACGTCGCGCACGTCGTCGCACTCCGCCGTCGCGTACTCGGGGTGCGAGCCGACGTCGAGGTAGAGACGGCCGCCGTTGCGGAGGAAGACGTTGGACGAGCGGCCCCACTCGACGACCTTGCGGAAGAGGTAGCGGGCGGCCTCGTCGGCACCGATCGGGGGGCCACTGTCCGGACGACGGGCGCCGTCGACGGTGATCCCGTACTCGGTCTCGATGCCGATGATGCGGGGAGCGAGGCTCACTGCCCGCCCTTCTGCACGAAGCCGCGCACGAAGGACTCGGCGTTCGTCTCGAGGACGGAGTCGATCTCCCCGAGGAGGTCGTCCAGCTCGGCGGCCTGGGTCTGCGCGCTCGCGGCTGCGGGCAGCGGCGGCGGCGTCGGCTCCTCCGGCTCGCGCTCGCTCCGGCGCTGCTGCTCCTGACGGGCCATGGTGGCTGCCTCCTTCTCGACTACCTGTCGATCCTAGTTGGCATCGGCTGCGGTGCGAGCAGCCGGGTCCTTCCTGGTCACTGCGGCGCGAGCCGGTGTCGCAGTCAAGGAGGTCGCGGACGACTCCTCACCGACCGATGGCCACCCGGAGCGGTGCCTGTCCCGGTCGCATCACCGGACGGGTCCGACGGGGGCGTCGCGCTCGGACGCGGGCGTCGAAGCAGGCAGCGACGCGGTGATCGGAAGGCCATCGCTCTGCGGTCCGCGGCTGGCCTCCATGTCGAGGAGGACTACGAGCTCTGCCAAGGGAAGAGCATTGTGACCATGGGAAAGTGCCGCTGGTAACGTCTGGGTCAGGTCAAGTCCCGGGTAGTGGTGTAGCGCTCGGTTCTCCTTCTTGATAGTTCAGGCGGTGAGGGCGGGTAGGTGTTCGGCTCCGATCTCGGGGTCGGTGGTGGGCACGATGTTCATGCGGCAGCGTGCCAGGACCTCCAGTCCGAGGTAGCGGCGGCCTTCGGCCCATTCGTCGGTCTGCTCGGCCAGGACCGCGCCGACGAGCCGGACGATGGCATCGCGGTTGGGGAAGATCCCGACGGCGTCGGTGCGGCGCCGGATCTCGCGGTTGAGCCGTTCAGCGGGGTTGTTGGACCAGATCTGGTTCCACACGTCCTTGGGGAAGCTGGTGAACGCCAAGATGTCCTCTCGAGCTGCGCCGAGGTGCTCGGCGACCGCGGGGAGTTTCTCGGTGACGTAGTCCAGCAGCCGGTCGAACTGGGCGTGGACGGCTGGGGCGTCGGGTTGGTC
>NZ_UETB01000012.1 GCF_900116375.1 Georgenia satyanarayanai
CTCCACCATCGAGCGCGGCAAACGCCGCGACGACGACCTCGCCCACCGCTACCGCCAATGGCTCCTCGCCGCTTGACAGACCATAGGAGCATCATCGCCCCGGGCGCCGGTGCGCCGGCACTCCCCGCGCCGCTCGGCCACCCACCCCGCACGACGGCACCGTCCGCGAGCGCCCCGCGTGCCGTCATCGACCCCACCTCCAGCGGTGCCCTCCTGCTCCTTCCACCGTAGAACCGACCACTGACGTCGCTCCGCACCACTGTGTTGACAGCCACACCCGTCCGGTGCCAGGATCTCGGCCAATCCCGGAAACGATTCCAGACCTCGCACCGGACTCGCTTGGAAACGTTTCCACCCCACCGCAGGGGCACACCGGCACCACCACTCAACGACGAAGGAGGGCGACAGTGACGTCACCACGCGCGACGCTGGTCCAGGTCGCCCGCCACGCGGGCGTCTCCCTCGCCTCCACCTCCCGCGCCCTGCACGGCACCGGCGCCAGTCCCGCGATGGTCGAGCGGGTGCGCGCCGCCGCGGCGGAGCTCGGCTACCGCCCTCACGAGACGGGCCGGTCCCTGCGGATGAGGCGCACCTTCCAGGTCGCCTTCGCCGTCGCGGACATCGGCAACCCCGTCTACGTCGAGATGCTCACCGCGATCCACGCGGTCCTCTCCCCCCACGGCTACCGCGTCGTCGTCATGTCCACCGGGGACACGGTCGCCTCCACCGTCGACCTCGTCCGCAGCCTCGAGGGCGGCTTCGTGGACGGCATGATCATCAGCCCCCTGCGCGTGGACGACGCCTTCGTCGCCGCCGTCGAGGAGGCCGCGGTACCGGTCGTCGTCATCGGCCGCTCCCTCGCCGCGCACGGCATCGACTCCGTCTCCACCGACTCGGCGGGCGGCATCGCGCAGGCGGTGGACCACCTCCTCGCCGTCGGCCGCCGGCGGATCGGCTTCCTCAACGGCCCTCTCGACACCACCCCCGGTGAGGCCCGCCAGCGCGGCTTCGACGCCGCCACCCGCGCCGCCGCCTTCACCGCCGGCGGCACCGAGGTGGCCGACGACTTCACCGTCACCGCCGGCCTCGCCGCCGCCCACCGCCTCCTCGACCGCGCGCACGACGCCCGCACACCGCTCGACGCCGTCGTCGCCGCCAACGACCTCCTCGCGATCGGCGCCATCCGGGCCGCCGGCGAGCGTGGACTCTCCGTCCCGGGCGACCTCGCCGTCACCGGCATGGACGACACGGACATCGGCCGCGTCTACCAGCCCAGCCTCACGAGCGTCTCGCTCGGCTCGGGACGGCGCGGCCACCTCGCCGCCGAGCTCGTGCTCGGCCTCGTCGACGACGGCGAGGAGCGGGGACGGTACGTCACCGTCGGCCCCGAGCTCATCGTCCGCGAGTCGTCCACCCCCACCCCAGCACCCCGCAAGGAGGACGCATGACGGCACCGACGCTCGCCGCAGGAGCGAGGCCGGACGCACCCGCGCCCCGGCCCGGCCGCGGCTCACCCCGTCGCCGCAGCGGGCTCGAGCGGGCCCGGCGCCGCGAGGCCGCCGCGCTCGTCATCCCCTCGCTCATCCCCATCCTCGTGCTCAGCGTCGCGCCCCTCGTCATCGGGGTCGCGCTCGCCTTCACCGACGCGCGGCTCGTGCGCAACCCGGAGTACACCGTCGTCGGCGCCGACAACTTCGCCCGGCTGCTCGACAACTCCTTCTTCTGGGACTCCTTCCGCATCGGCATGGTGTGGGCCGTCTCCGTCACCCTGCTCCAGCTCCTTGCCGCCCTCGGCCTGGCGCTGCTCCTCAACTCCGGGCTGCGGATGCAGGGGCTGACCCGTGTCCTCGCCCTCATCCCGTGGGCCATGCCGCCCGTCGTCGTGGCGATCATGTGGCAGATGATCTACTCGCCCAACGCCGGGCCGCTCAACGCCGTCCTCGGCGGCGTGGGCCTGCCGGACAACATCAACTGGCTGGCGAACTTCTCCACCGCGCTGCCCGCCGTCATCGTCGTCGGTGTGTGGGTCGGCATGCCGCAGACCACCGTCACCCTGCTCGCCGGTCTCCAGCAGATCCCCGAGGAGCTCCACGAGGCCGCCTCGATGGACGGGGCCTCCGCGTGGCGCCGCTTCACCGCCGTCACCTGGCCGAGCCTGCGCCCCATCGTCACCTCGATCACGTCGCTGAACTTCATCTGGAACTTCAACTCGTTCTCGCTGGTCTACGTCCTCACCGAGGGCGGACCGGGCGGCCGGACGATGCTGCCGATGCTCTTCACCTACCTCGAGGCGTTCAAGAACCGGAACATCGGGTACGCCGCCGCGATGGGCGTCGTCCTCGTCGCCGTCGTCGTCATCCTCCTCGCCGTCTACCTGTGGTCCCAGTTCCGCGAGGACCGCCCCGAGAGGAAGGGCTGAGCCGATGCGCACCCTGATCCGCCCCGCCCAGTACGCGGCGCTCGTCGCCTACATCGTCTTCCTGGGCTTCCCGCTCCTGTGGCTCATCTCGGCTTCGTTCAAGTCCTCGGGCGAGCTGAACTCGCTGTCGATCAGCCTGCTGCCGAACGAGTGGCACTGGGAGAACTACTCCGAGGCCCTCGCCCGGCAGGGTCTGGTGCGGTCCGCCGCCAACAGCGCCGCCGTCGCGCTCGTCTCCACGCTGCTCGTCATCGTCATCGCGATGCCGACGGCGTACGTCCTGGCCCGCCTCAAGGGCAAGGTCCGCATGGCCGGGATCGGCTGGATCCTCGTGAGCCAGGTCTTCCCCGTCATCCTCATCATCCTGCCGCTGTTCCTCATCCTGCGGACGCTCGGCCTGACCGACAGCCTCGTCGGCCTCACCCTCGTCCACACGACCTACACGCTGCCCTTCGCCCTGTGGATGCTCCAGGGCTACGTCACCGGCATCCCCGTGGACCTCGAGGAGGCCGGCTCGATGGACGGCGCCGCCCGCCTGCGGGTGCTCCGCTCGATCGTCTTCCCGCTGCTCGTCCCGGGAGTCGTCGCCACCGCGATGTTCTCCTTCGTCTCCTCGTGGAACGAGTTCTTCTTCGCCCTCGTCCTGCTCCAGTCCCCGGAGAACTACACGCTGCCCATCACGCTGAAGATGTTCATCGGCGGCGAGGGCAAGGTGGCGCTCGGCCCGCTGGCGGCCGGCTCGGTGCTGGCGGCGATCCCCAGCATCGTCTTCTTCTCGATCATGCAGCGCAAGCTCGTCGGCGGCCTCATGTCCGGTGCCGTCAAGGGCTGACCCCTCAACCCCTCAACCCATCCCCCTCGAAAGGTCGACCAATGAAGATCCGTGGAGCCTCCACAGCCGCATGCCTCACGATCGCCGCGCTCACCCTCGCCGCCTGTGGCGGCGGCGGGGACGACGACGGCGCCAGCGCGGACGGGCCCGTGACCCTCACCTTCCAGTCCCTGTCCGACCAGCCCGCCGCGATCGAGGCGACGGAGTCGATCGTCGCGGAGTGGAACGAGGCGAACCCCGACACCCAGGTCGAGATCGTCCCCGCCGGCTGGGACGGCATCTACGACAAGCTCATCACCCAGTTCAACGGCGGTGCCGCCCCCGACGTCATCCACTACGAGGCGGCGAGCATCGTGCCCTTCGCCCGGGACGGCTACCTCGCGGACCTCTCGGAGCACATGTCCGACGAGCGCCGCGCGGACATCCCCGAGGGCATCCTCGACTCGGTGACGGTCGACGACCAGGTCGTCGCCTACCCCACCGAGCTGCAGTCCTACATGGTCTTCGCCAACACCACCCTCCTGGAGGAGGCGGGCGTCGAGGTCCCCACCGGGGAGACGATGACCTGGGAGCAGCTGCGGGAGATCGCCCAGGCGACGACGTCGGGCGACACCTACGGCCTCGGCTGGGGCCTGGCGAGCCCGACGGCGGCGTTCATGTCCTTCGCCCCCGGCTTCGGCGGCACCTTCTTCGAGGGCACCGGCACCGACGCGACCCTCACGGTCGGTGAGGGCGAGCTGGCCGTGCCCGAGCTCGTCCACACCATGGCCTTCGAGGACGAGACGATCCTGCCGGTCACCCTCACCCAGTCCGGCTCGGAGGTCCTCGCCTCCTTCTACGCCGGCCAGATCGCCATGACGGTCCAGGGCTCCTTCCAGGCCGCGAACATCGCCACCGACGCCCCCGAGGGCTTCGAGTGGACCGTGCTGCCCCCGCTCGAGGGCCCGCAGGGCGCCGGCCAGGCCGCCAACCCGCAGACCCTCTCGGTCAACATCGACTCCGAGCACGTCGAGGAGTCGGCCGAGTTCATCGAGTTCTTCACCGAGACGGAGAACCTCGCCGCCCTCAACGAGGCCGACGCCCTCATCCCGGCGACGACCTCCGCCCAGGAGCACATGGCCGAGAACCTCGGCGAGGAGAACGGCTGGGCGACCATCCTGTCCTCCGGCCAGCACCTCGTCTCCGCGCCGTACCTCTTCGTCGACGCGTACGCGCAGTGGAAGGACACCGTGGCCACGCCCGCCTTCCAGCGCTACCTCGCGCAGGAGATCGACACCGCGGGCCTGGGCACCCAGCTCGAGGACGGCTGGACCGAGATCACCGGCTGACCCAGGCGCGGGGCGGCCCGGCCACCGGGCCGCCCCGCGGCACCCGGCCGCCCCGCGGCCACCGCACGTACCGCAACACGAAGGCAGGGAGTAGATCTGTGAGCTGGCTGGACGATCGATGCGTGGCGGTGATCACCGGCGCCGCCGTCGGGGACGCCCTGGGCGGAGCCACCGAGGGATGGACACCGGAGCAGATCGAGGAGCGGCACGGTGGCCGGGTGCGCGGCATCGTCGGCCCCTGGTACGAGAACTGGCGCACCGCGCGCCCCATCGCGCCCTACCACAAGGGCGACGGGCACATCACCGACGACACCCTCATGACGCAGGCGCTCGTGGAGGTCTACGCCAAGCGCCGTGACCACCTCGACGCCTACGCCGTGGCCGAGGACCTCGTCCCGCTGATGATCGGCGAGCCGCGCTGGATCCCCGAGCTGGAGAGCGAGGCGCTCATCCTCCAGCGGGTCTTCCTCGCCGAGAAGTGGATCGTCGCCCGCCTCCACTACGGGCACGTCGACCCGCGCGAGGCCGGCGTCGGCAACGTCGTCAACTGCGGCGCCGCCATGTACATGGCGCCGGTGGGGCTGGCCAACGCCGGTGACCCGCGCGCCGCCTACGCCGAGGCGATCGACGTCGCCGGGGCCCACCAGTCCAGCTACGGGCGCGAGGCCGCCGGCGTCTTCGCCGCCATGGTCGCCGCCGCCGTCACCCCCGGCGCGAGCGTCGACGACGTCACCCGCGCCGCCCTGGACGTGGCCCACGACGGGACCGCCGCCGCCCTGCGGGCCGTCGTCGACGCCGTCGCCGGCCGGGAGGTCCCCACCGACGACGACGGCGAGCGCGAGCTGGCCCGCGTCGTCCGGGAGGCCGTGGCCCCCTTCGACTCCGTCGGCCCGGAGTACCGGCAGATGTCGATGGACGCCCGCCGGCCCTCCCGCACGAAGTCCATCGAGGAGCTGCCCGCGGCGCTCGGCTTCGTCCTCGGCCACCGCGGAGACTTCCGCGGCGCCGTCCTCGGCGCCGTCAACTACGGCCGCGACGCCGACTCGATCGCCGTCATGGCCGGCGCCGTCTGCGCGGGCCTCGGCGGCACCGAGGTGGTCCCCACCGAGTGGCTCGACGAGGTCGAGGAGGCCAGCCGCACCGACGTGCGCGCCACCGGCCGGCTCATGGGCTCCGTGGCCGCCGACATCCTGCGCGCCGACCGGGAGCGGGCCCGCGCCCGCGCCGCGGCGCTCGACCAGCTGGAGGGGGCGCCGGCATGAGGCTCACCTGGGCCCAGCCCGAGGACCTCCTCGCGCACGAGCTCGTCCAGTCCGCCGCCGAGGGCCGGGACGTCACCGCCGTCCGCGAGCGCTGGGTGGCTGCCGGCGGGGACCCCGTCCCGGCCGTGAGCGGCGCCGGCCCGGTGCCCGCTCCCCCGGCGCTGCGCACCCTGGCCCGCGAGCTGCTCGACGAGCTCGCCGCCACCCCCGCCCCGGCGTCGCCGGCCGAGCCGGACGAGTGGGAGGCGATCGCCGCCCTCCTGCCCCCGGCCCCGCAGCTCGCCGGCCGTCCCGACGACGACGCCTGCCGCGAGCGCCTCGTCGGAGCGTGGACCGGCCGCGCCGCCGGCTGCCTTCTCGGCAAGCCGGTGGAGAAGATCCCGCGGCAGGGCATCGAGGAGATCCTCCGGGCCACCGGACGGTGGCCGCTGGATCGCTGGTTCACCGCCGTCGGCCTGCCCGACGACGTCGCGGCCCGCTGGCCCTGGAACCGCCGCTCGGCCCCGACCTCGCTGGAGGAGAACATCTCCGGCATGCCGGAGGACGACGACCTCAACTACCCGATCCTCGCCCTCGCGCTCCTCGAGCGGCACGGCCACGGCTTCACCACCGAGGACGTCGCCCAGCTGTGGCTCGACCACCTCCCCGCCGGGCGGGTCTTCACCGCCGAGCGCGCCGCCTACCGCAACATCCTCGACGCGCGCCCGGTCCCGGGGACGGCCACCCACCACAACCCCTTCCGGGAGTGGATCGGTGCGCTCATCCGCACCGACCTCCTCGGCTGGGTGCTGCCCGGTGACGTCCGCGCGGCGGCCCGTCTCGCGTGGGTCGACGCCCGCCTCAGCCACACCCGCAACGGGGTCTACGGCGCCATGTGGGCCGCGGCCCTGGGCGCGGCGACGATGGTGTGCGACAGCGTCGAGGAGGTCCTCGACGCGGCCGACGCCGCCGTCCCGCCCGCCAGCCGGCTCGCCGCCGCCGTCCGCCGGGGCCGCGAGGCCGGGGCCGCCTGTGACGGCAGCGAGCCCTCGGTCCGGGGGGGGTTGGACCGGCTCCACGCCGCGTACGGGGACCTGCACTGGGTCCACACGCTCAACAACGCCGCGACGATCGCCTTCGCCCTCACCGCGGGGCGCGGCGACTTCGGGGCCAGCGTGTCGATCGCCGTCACGGCCGGCTGGGACACCGACTCCGCGGCCGCCACGGTCGGCGCGGTGGTCGGCGGCCTCCTCGGCGCCGACGGCATCGGCGAGCAGTGGACCGCGCCGCTCGAGGGGCGCATCGCCACCTCGCTGCCCGGCGGTGAGCAGCGCATCACCGACCTCGCCGAACGCACCCTGGCCCTGGCCGTCCCGCTCGCCGCGGCGGTGACCCCGTGAGCGCGGGGCGCGTCGTCGTCGTCGGCTCGGCGAACGTCGACCTCGTCGTCCCGGTGCCGCGCCACCCGACCGGGGGCGAGACCGTGCTCGGCGGCACGCTCGAGCGCCACCCCGGCGGCAAGGGCGCCAACCAGGCCGTCGCGGCCGCCCGCGCGGGCGGCGCGGACACGACCTTCGTCGGCGCCCTGGGCGAGGACGAGTCCGGCGAGCTCCTCCACGCCTCCCTGAGCGGCGCGGGCGTGCGCACCGACCTCGTCGCGCGCGTCGCCGAGCCCACCGGGACCGCGCTCATCTCCGTGGACCCGAACGGTGAGAACACGATCATCGTCGCCCCGGGCGCCAACTCCCTCGTCACGGTGGGGCCCGCGCAGGCGGAGCGTCTCGCCGAGGCGGATGTCGTGCTCGCCCAGCTCGAGATCCCCCTCGAGGCGATCACCGCCGCCGCGGCCGCCCGCCGGGAGGGTGCGCTCCTCGTCCTCAACGCCGCCCCCTCCAGGGAGCTGCCGCCGGAGGTGTGGTCCGCCGTCGACGTCCTCGTCGTCAACGAGCACGAGGCGGCCGACCTCGCCGGCCGCGGTGACGGCACCGAGCCGGCGGACCTGGCGCGCGCGCTGCTCGCCCGGGTGCCCGCCGTCGTCGTCACCCTCGGCGGGGCCGGGAGCCTCGTCGCCGAGCGCGACGGCGAGCCCGTCCACGTCCCCGCGTTCCCCGTCGAGCCCGTCGACACGACGGGGGCCGGGGACACCTTCTGCGGCGTCCTCGCCGCAGCCCTCGCCGGTGGTGCGCCCCTCGCCGACGCGGCCCGCCTCGCGGCCGCGGCCGGCGCGCTGGCCACCACCGCCCCCGGCGCCCAGGAGTCCGTCCCCACCGCGGCCGCCGTCGCGGACCTCGCGCGCCACCGCTGAGCAAGAAAGGCGTCATGTACACGTTCGACCCCCTCGTCCCGCGGCCCATCGACCTGCCCACCGAGGTCCCCCTGGGCGGCCTCACCCCCGAGCAGTCCACGGCGCTGGACGAGGCGAAGATCTTCGTCGGACCGCCCGACCCGGCCGACCGGCCGGCGTGGCGCGAGGCCCTGCACCGCTGGCGCGAGGACGCCCGCGAGCGCCACGGCTACCGCGGCGCCGCCTACGAGCGGCCCGGCGCGCAGTGGGCCGCGCGCTGCCACACGGTCGCGCAGGTCTGGCTGTGGGACGAGCTGCTCTACTCCTTCGAGAAGCACCGCTTCAGACCGGAGCGTCTCCTCGCCGACGCCCGCGAGCGCTTCGGCGGGCTCGACGCCGTCGTCCTGTGGCACGCCTACCCGGTCATCGGGATCGACGACCGCAACCAGTGGGACTACTACCGCGACGTGCCCGGCATCGTCGAGCTCGTCCGCGAGCTGCACGACGCCGGCCTCCACGTCTTCGTCGACTACAACCCGTGGGACACCGGCACCCGCCGCGGCGCCGACGACGTCACCGAGCTCGCCGACGTCGTCTCCTGGCTCGGCGCCGACGGCGTCTTCCTCGACACGCTGAAGAAGGCCGAGCCCGAGCTCGTCGCCCGCCTCGAGGAGGCCCGTCCGGGCATCGTCCTCGAGGGCGAGTCGAAGCTCGCGGTCGAGCGCATCGAGGACCACTCCTCCTCGTGGGCGCAGTTCTTCGCCGACTCCCCCGTGCCGGGCGTGCTGCGCGCGCACTGGTACGAGCGCCGGCACATGCAGCACCACGTGCGCCGCTGGCACCGCGACCACTCCGAGGAGCTGCAGTCCGCGTGGCTCAACGGCGTGGCCGTCATGGTGTGGGAGGTCGTCTTCGGCGTGTGGGTCGGCTGGACGCCGCGCGACGCCGCGACGGTCGCTCGGATGGTCGCCGTCCAGCGCGCCGCCGGGGACCTCCTCCTCGAGGGCGGGTGGACCCCGCTCACCGAGCTCACGCCGGCCGCCGAGGCCGTGGGCGTCCACGCCTCCCGCTGGGAGCACGAGGGCCTCACGCTGTGGACCCTCGTCAACCGCGGTGAGGAGGACTGGACCGGCCCCGTCCTGCCCGACGGCACGGTCACCGGCGGCCGCCTCCTCACCCTCACCGGCGACGACGGCGCGGGCGAGGTCGTCGTGCCGGGCCGCGGGATCGCCGCGCTCCTCCACGTCGCCGACGGCGTCGCCGAACCCGCGTGGCTCGCGCCGCTCCAGGAGGAGCTCGCCCGCCGCCCCCACGTGCGCGACGCCCGCTTCCAGCACCGCAAGGCCCACCGCCTCAGTGCTGCCACCCCCGCCCCGAACGGCGCCCCCTCCCTCCCCGCCGACAGCCGGATCTCGCCCGCCGACAGCGCACTTGTTACCGACAGCGCACTTACCGCCGAGAGCGCACCTACCGGCGCTGTCCAGCCCCCCGCCGCCACCCCTTCCCCCGCCGACAGCGGAGTTGTTACCGACGGCGCACCGGCCCCCGCCGTCGTCGTCCCCGCGGGTGAGCACGTCCTCACCGTCCGCCACCGCGCCCGCGAGACGGGCATGTACCAGGGCGCGCCCTACGTCGACGAGTGGAAGCCGCTGCCCCCACGGCTGCACGACGCTCGCACCCTCCAGCGGGAGGTCGTGCTCGAGGCGCCGGTCGCCGTCGCCGTCCACGAGGTGACCAACGAGGAGTTCGCCGCCTTCCTCGACGCGACCGGCTACGCGCCCGCCGTCGGCCACCGCTTCCTCGCCCACTGGCTCGAGGGCCGTCCGGCACCGGGCACCGAGGAGGAGCCGGTGACCTTCGTCGACCTCGCCGACGCCCGCGCCTACTGCGCGTGGCGCGGCGGCCGGCTGCCCACCGAGGACGAGTGGCAGCTGGCCGGGCAGACCGGCGAGCTGCACCGCGGCACGCCGGCCGTGTGGAGCTGGACCGAGAGCGAGCACAGCGACGGGCGCACCCGCTTCGTCATGCTCAAGGGCGGCAGCGACTACCGGGCCGACGGCTCGGACTGGTACGTCGAGGGCGGCGTCCACGCCCCCGACCACTCCCTCAAGTACCTCCTGCCCGGCCTCGGCCTGGCCCGCTCGGCGACGATCGGCTTCCGCTGCGCCTGGGACGGGGTGGCCCGGTGACCGTCTCCCGCGACCCGGCCGCCGGTGCGCTGAGCGGCCTGCGTGTCGTCGACGCCTCCACCCTCTTCGCCGGCCCGATGGCGGCGATGCACCTGGGGGACATGGGCGCCGACGTCGTCAAGGTCGAGCACCCCGACAGGCCCGACCCCTCCCGCAACCACGGCGCCGCCAAGGACGGGGTCAACCTGTGGTGGAAGACGCTGGGGCGCAACAAGCGCACCGTGACCGCGAACCTCGGCAGCCCGGGTGGACGCGAGGTCTTCCTCGCGCTCGCCGAGCAGGCCGACGTCGTCATCGAGAACTTCCGCCCCGGCACCCTGGAGCGGTGGGGCCTGGGCTACGAGGAGCTGTCCGCGCGCAACCCACGGCTCGTCCTCGCCCGGGTGAGCGGCTTCGGGCAGGTCGGTCCCTACCGGACCCGGCCAGGTTTCGGGACGCTCGCCGAGGCGATGAGCGGCTTCGCGGCGATGACCGGGGAGCCGGACGGCCCGCCCACCCTGCCGCCGTTCGGCCTCGCCGACGGCGTCGCCTCGCTCGCCACGGCCTTCGCCGTCATGGTCGCGCTGCAGTCGCGCGAGCGGACGGGGCACGGGCAGGTGGTCGACATGGCGATCATCGAGCCGATCCTCGCGATGCTCGGCCCGCAGATCACCCGCTGGGACCAGCTGCGCACCGTGCAGCCGCGCACCGGCAACCGCTCGGCCAACAACGCGCCGCGCAACACCTACCGCACCCGTGACGGGCAGTGGGTGGCGGTGTCGACCTCGGCGCAGTCGATCGCCGAGCGGGTCATGCGGCTCGTCGGGCGCCCCGAGCTCATCGACGAGCCGTGGTTCGCGCGCGGCGCGGACCGGGCGGCGCACGCCGACGTCCTGGACGACGCCGTGGGCAGCTGGATCGCCCAGCGCACCCGGGAGGAGGTGGTGACCGCCTTCGAGAAGGCGCAGGCCGCCGTCGCCCCGATCTACGACGCGCAGGACATCGTCGCCGACCCGCAGTTCCAGGCGCTCGGCACCCTGCACGAGATCGAGGACCCCGAGCTGGGGCCGATGCTCATGCAGGGCCCGCTGTTCCGGCTCTCCGGCGCCGACGGCGTCATCCGCTTCACCGGGCGGCCGCACGGCGCGGACACCGAGGCCGTGCTCGAGGAGCTCGGCTTCTCCGCCGAGCGGGTGGCCGCGCTGCGCGAGGAGGGGTCGGTATGAGCCTCCCCCCGCCGCTCACGCTGCTCTACGTGCCGGGCGACCGGCCCGACCGGGTGGCCAAGGCGCTGGCCTCCGCGGCCGACGCCGTCATCGTCGACCTCGAGGACGCCGTCGCGCCGGGCGTGAAGGACGCGGCCAGGGGGCACGTGGCCGAGCTCCTCGCCGACGTGCCGCCGGAGCGGGCCGTGCAGGTGCGGGTCAACGCCGCGGGGACCCCTTGGCACGACGACGACGTCGCCACCGTGGCCGCGCTGCCGGCCCACGTGGGTCTGCGGCTGCCCAAGGCGGAGGACCCCGCCGCGGTGGCCGCACTCGCCGGCCGGGTGGGCGGCCGGGAGCTGCACCTGCTCGTCGAGTCGGCGCTCGGGGTGGAGCGCGCCTTCGACCTCGCCTCCGTGGCCGGGGTGGCCTCGCTCGGGCTCGGGGAGGCGGACCTGCGCTCGGAGCTGCGTGTGGACGACGACGCCGGGCTCACCTGGGTCCGCAGCCGCGTCGTCGTCGCCGCCCGGGCGGCCGGGCTGCCCTCCCCGGTCATGTCGGCCTACCCGCACGTCACGGACCTGGCCGGGCTGGCCGAGTCCTGCCGCGCCGGGCGGCGGCTCGGCTTCAGCGGCCGCACCGCCGTCCACCCCGCCCAGCTCGACACGATCCGCGCGGCCTTCCTGCCGAGCACGCAGGAGGTGGGCCGGGCGCGGGAGGTCGTCGAGCGGGTGGAGGGCGCCGTCGCCGCCGGTACCGGTGCCCTCGTCCTCGCGGACGGGACCTTCCTCGACGTCGCCATGGTCGAGCGCGCCCGCGCCACCCTGGCCCTCGCCACCCACCACGGCCAGACCTGACCCACCCCAGCCTCGTCCACCCCGCCCGCCGACCACCGACCTACCGCCGACCTACCGCGCACAGCCGACTCGCCACCGCAGTCCCGCTCCTCCCCCGCCGCAGCACCGTCGCCCGGCCCACAGACCACTCGCCCTCACCCCGAGCGCGAGCCCCACCGGTCCCACCAAGGAGAACGCATGATCCCCGCCCGCCTCTCGCGGCGCCTGGCGGTGACGGCAGCAGTCGCCGTCGTCGCCGGTGCGTCGCTCACCCTCCCCGCGCTCGCCGCCGAGCAGGGCACCCTCGTGTCCGCCGAGGCCACCGGCACCGCCGCCGGCACGGTCGACTACACGGTCTACCTCCCGCCCGGCTACGAGGACAGCACCGACCGCTACCCCACCGTCTACCTCCTCCACGGCCGCGGGGACACCCAGGCCGCCTGGCAGCGGGTCGCCACCGACCTCGACGAGCTCATCGCCTCCGGGGAGCTCCAGCCCGTCGTCGCCGTCATGCCCGACGCCCCGTGGAACGACCGCGGCAGCTGGTACACCGACTCCCTCTACACCGGCGACGCCGCGTCCGGTCCGGGCCTGCCCGTGGAGACCGCGCTCGCCGAGGACCTCGTCGACCACGTCGACGCCACCTACCGCACGGTCGCGCACCGCGAGGCCCGCGCCGTCGGCGGCTACTCCATGGGCGGTGCGGGCGCGCTGCGTCTGGCCCTCGCCCACCAGGAGGACTTCTCCGCCGGCATCGTCCTCAGCCCGGCCGCGTACGTGCCCCAGCCCCCGGTCGACTCCTCGGTGCGGGACTACGGCGCCTACGGCGTCGGCGACGCGCTCTTCGACGCCGACCGGTACACCGAGCTGTCCTACCCGACGGCGCTCGAGTCCCTCGACCCCGCCCTGCCGGTCCACCTGTTCGTCGCCGTCGGCGACGACGAGTGGCCCAACCCCGACCCGGCCGAGGCGCAGCACGACATCGACCTCGAGTCGGCGCAGCTCTACAACACCGCGCGGCGTGTGCCGGGCGTGACGGCGGAGCTGCGGGTCCTCGACGGCGGTCACGACTGGGACGTGTGGCAGCCGGCCTTCCGGGAGGCGATCGTCGACGTCGGCCAGCGGCTGCGGACCGAGCCGGCCGCGACGTGGGACGCCGAGCTGCTCGGCTCCGCGGGTGACGACCGCGCCGGCGGGATCGTCGAGACGGCCGACGGCGGGACCGTCGTCGCGCTCGGCCTCGCCGACGAGTGGGACGGCTACGAGCCGGCCGGCGAGATGGACACCCTCCTCGTGCGCCGCGCGGCGGACGGCACGGAGGCCTGGCGCCACGCGATCGCGACCGGCGCGAACGACCGCGCCTACGGCGTCGTCGACGGGTTCGACGACGCCGTGGTCGTGGGCGGCTACACCCGCGGCACCCTCGCCACGGGTGAGGCGGACACGCAGGACGACGCGTTCGTGGCGGCGGTGGACGCCGACGGCGAGCGCACGTGGACGCTCGAGCTGGGCGACCCGGGCGCTGCCGACCGCTTCTACGCGGTCGCACCGGACGGTGACGGCGGCGCGTACGTCGCCGGCTACACGAGCGGCAGCTTCGCCGGCACCGCGAGCGCCGGGGACAAGGACGCCGTCCTCGCGCGGGTCTCGGCCGCCGGGGAGCTGCTGTGGAGCACCCAGCTGGGCGGTTCCGGTGAGGACAAGGCGATGGCCGTGGCGCTGACGAGCGACGGGGACGTCGTCGTCGGCGGAGTCAGCGGCGCCGGCCTGCCGGGCGCCGAGCACCTCGGCTCCGGGGACGGCTGGGTCGCGCGGTACGACGCCGACGGCGGGCAGCAGTGGGTCCGCGCCGTCGCCACCGCGGAGAACGACATGGTGAGCGGCCTCGTGCCGCTGGCCGACGGCGCGGTGCTGGCCGTCGGGCAGACCAAGGGCGTGCTTGGCGAGGCGGCACTCGGGGACAACGACATCGCCGTGCGCGCCCTCACCACCGACGGCGAGGAGTCGTGGACCCTGCAGACCGGCACGTCCACCGACGACCGCGGCGTCACCGGCGTGGCGACCGCCGACGGCGGCGCGCTGGTCCTGGCGACCACCTACGGCGCGATGGGCGAGCCGCTGGGCGGCGTCGACGTCGTCGCGCTGCCGGTGACCGCCGACGGCGTGGCCGGCGAGCCGCTCCAGCTCGGCTCGCGCGACCGTGACGGCGCCGACGAGTGGGACGAGGCCAACCTCTACGCGGCCGCGGGCACGGATGGCACATGGCTGAGCGGACTCACCTTCGGCGCGCCGGACGGGGCGGTCAACGCCGGGGCGGGCGACGTCTTCGTCATGCAGCTGGCTTCCGCGCCCGGCGAGGAGCCGACGACGGCGGAGCCCACGACCTCACCCGAGCCGACCGGCCCGGAGCCGACCGTCACGCCGACCGAAGGCCCCTCGCCGTCAGCTGCCCCCACCACCGGGACTCCTGACCCGAGCTCGACTCCGGCCGTGCCCGGTGAGGACACTGACCCGGGCGCAGGCACCGGCGCGGGCGCGGGCGGTCTGCCCTCGACCGGCGCCGCCGTGCTCGGTGCGGGCGTGCTCGCGCTCCTGCTCGCGGCGGCCGGCGCCGTGCTCGTGGCGCGACGCCGAGCGGCTGCCTGACCTCAGCCCGACGCACTGTGCGCCCCGCTGCCCCCTGATCCCACGCACTGTGCGCCCCGCTGCCCCTGACCCCCACGCACTGTGCGCCTCTTGCGCCACTGTGCGCCCGGTAGCTAGCCCCGGGCGCACAGCGGACGCACGGGGCGCACAGTCGTGGGAGGCGCTGCTCCCGCGGTTGCGGCGGGCCGCGGTCGCGGCCACGGTCGAGGGGCACCGCCCGCTCCAGGAGCGCGCGGCTCGTCCCCTTCCCGTCGAGCCCCGGAGGACCCGTGGAGTCACTGCACCTCGCCTACGCGCTGGTCGGCACGCTCGCCGTCGTGCTCGCCCTGGCCAGCCGCAAGATGCGCGACCTGCCGGTGAGCGAGCCCCTGCTCGCCCTCGTCCTCGGCGCGGTCCTCGGGCCGGTCGCGCTCGGGCTGATCTCCGTGCCCGACGACGTCCGCGACCTCGCCCTGCTCGAGGGCAGCCGCCTTGTCGTGGCACTGTCGGTCATGGCGGCCGCGCTGCGCTTCCCGGCCTCACGGCTGGGGTCCGTGGCGCGCGCCGTCGCGGTGCTCCTCCTCGTCGTCATGCCCGTGAGCGCCGCCCTCTCCGGCGCGGCGGCGCTGCTCCTGGGCTTCCCGCTCGCGCTGGCGGCGCTCGTCGGCGCCTGCCTCGCGCCGACCGACCCGGTGCTCGCCGGGTCCATCGTCTCCGGCGAGCCCGCGGAGAGGACGCTGCCGGGGCGGCTGCGCCACATGCTCAGCGCCGAGAGCGGCCTCAACGACGGCCTGGCGCTGCCCCTCGTGGCGCTGGCGATCGCCGTCGTCGTCCCCGGTGGCACGCTCGGGGAGCACGTGGGGCGGGTCGCCTACGAGGTGCTCGTCGCCGTCGTCATCGGCGGTGTCCTCGGGGCGCTGGGCGGGTGGGCGACGCGCTTCGCGACACGTCACAGGGACCTCGAGCCCGCGCCCGACCTCGTCCTCACCATGCTGCTCGCCGTGGCGGCCCTCGGCGTCGCGCGGACCGCGCACACCGACGGCATCCTCGCCGTCTTCATCGCCGGGACGGTGTACAACCTCCTCGTCACCGGCGACGAGCGCGAGCCCCAGGAGGACACCGACGAGGCGGTCAACCGCTACCTCTCGCTGCCGGTCTTCTTCCTCCTCGGGCTCGTCCTGCCGTGGGAGGACTGGGGCCGGCTCGGACCGGCCGCCGTCCTCTTCGTCGTCGCCGTCCTCGTGGTCCGGCGGCTGCCCGCGGTCGTGGCGCTGGCCCGGCCGCTGGGGCTGGACCTGCGGCAGGCGGCCTTCCTCGGCTGGTTCGGCCCGATGGGCGCGAGCTCGATCTTCTACGTGGCCCACAGCATCGACAAGGGCGTCACGGACCCGCGCTTCTTCGCGGCGGCCACGCTGATGATCGTGGCGAGCGTCGTCGTCTTCGGGGTGACGTCGTCCCCGGGCCGCAAGCTCTACGGGCGGAGCGCGGCGCCCGAGCCGGCACGGGCGTCGGGCTAGACAGCGCCGCCGGCCTGCCCCGCCCGCTCAGGCGCACGGCCGGCCCGTTCCCTCCGGTCCTGAAACGCCGTCGTCGCGAGGACGGAGGTGAGGAGCACGACCTCGAAGAGGTTGGTCACCGCCCCGCTCTCCACGGGGACCGGCACGGCGCTGCCCACCGACATGAGGGCCGTCCCCACGAGCAGCCACACCCAGCCCTGCCGGCGCCACACGAGGAAGCCCGCCACGAGCAGGGCGGCGCTGACGAGCAGCACCATGAGCGGTGGCCCGCCCGCCTCCTCGACGGGCGCGTAGCTCAGCACGCCGTGCTCCCGCCGCGCCTCGAGCTCGAGCCCGACGACGTGGGTCACCTCCAGCGCCACCAGCGCCCCCGCGGCGACCCAGGCGCCGACCACGGCGAGCCGCGTGCGCGCCCAGCCCACCCCGGCACGCACGACGACGTGCCAGGCGAGGACGACGAGCAGCGGCGTCACGAGCGCATGGGTCCAGTAGCGCGGCAGGTTGAGCCCCTCGAGCAGGGCGCCCTCGCCGATGAACCGGCCGAGGCCGAGGACGGCGTTGTCGTACACGAGGCCCGCCACGACGAGCAGCGGCACGTTCACCGGCGTCCACCACCGCCGTCGCCGGACCGCGAGCGCCAGCCCCCACGCGAGCAGGACGAGGTAGATGCCGGTGTAGGCGAGGAACAGCACCGTGTCCATGCCTCCACCCTCACCCGGCCCAGACGCCCGGGCCACTGCGCGGTGCGGCGCCGCCCGGTGCCTCACCCGACCCTGCGCCCTCTCCTCCACCGTGCTGCCGGTCTACCACCGGCACGGTGGAACCAGGAGGCGCACGGTCGGTGAAGGCTCCGACGGAGCAGGCGCTACTCCGCGCTGCGCAGCGCCCGCAGCGCGATCAGCGCGGCCACGACCATGAGCACGACGCCGATCGCCGAGGTGATGACGACGCCGGAGTCGAAGGCGTGCCGCGCCGACTCCAGCAGCGCCTGCGCCACGGGGTCCGGCAGCCCGCTCGCCACCTCGGTCGCGCCGCCGAGGGTCTCCCCCGCCGCCCGCGCGTCGTCCCCCACGACGGCGCCCGGCACGACGACGTTCGTGCGGTACACCGCGGTGAGGATGCTGCCGAGGACCGCCGTCCCGAGGACCGCGCCGAGCTCGTACGCCGTCTCCGACACCGCCGACGCGGCGCCGGCCTTGGCCGCCGGGACACTGGAGAGGATGAGGTCGTTGGAGATCGTCTCGGCCGCGCCCACACCCGCGCCGAGGACCACGAACGCGACGAGGAGCCCGCCGTCGGACCCTGCCGACCCGCTCGCCAGGACCAGCCCGTACCCGACGGCGTTGAGCAGCAGCCCGCCCGCGACGACGCGCGCCGGGCGCACGTGCCGCACGATCCGCACGACGGCGAGGCCGGCGATCACGGTGACGACCAGCCCCGGCACGAGGACGAGCCCCGCCTCCACGGGCGTGCGGCCGCTGACGAGCTGGAGGTGCTGGGAGACGAAGAAGAGGAAGCCGACCATCGAGAAGACGCTGAGGAGGTTCGCCGCGACCGAGCCGCTGAAGACCGGGTTGGCGAAGAGCCGCACGTCGAGCAGCGGCACCGGCCGGCGCAGCTGGCGACGGACGAAGCCGTAGCCCAGGGCGAGGGCGAGGGCGATCGCGAGCACCGCCGTCGCCGTCGGTCCCTCCTCCGCGATGCGCTTGATGCCGTACACGAGCGGGACCATGGCGCCGAGCGAGAGGGCGATGCTCACCGGGTCCACCGGCCCGGGCTCGGGGTCGCGGGACTCGGGGACGAGCACCGGGCCCAGGGCGAGCAGCGGCACGAGGACGGGCACGGCGAGGAGGAAGACCGAGCCCCACCAGTAGTGCTCGAGGAGGAAGCCGCCGACGATCGGGCCGAGCGCCGCGCCGCCGGAGAAGCCCGCGGCCCAGATGGCGATTGCCGTCCGCCGCTGGACCGGGTCGGTGAAGATGTTGCGGATGAGGGAGAGCGTCGCGGGCATGAGCATCGCGCCGAAGAAGCCGAGGGCGGCGCGCGCGGCGATGAGGAGCGGCGCGCTCGGCACGAAGGCGGCGACGGCGGAGACGACGGCGAAGCCCGTGGCGCCGATGAGCAGCAGCCGGCGGCGGCCCACCCGGTCACCGAGGCTGCCCATCGGCACGAGCAGGCCGGCGAGCACGAGCGGGTAGGCGTCCACGATCCACAGCAGCTCGGTGCCGCCGGGGCGCAGCGACTCGGAGATCGACGGCACCGCGAAGCTGAGGACGGTGTTGTCGACCGCGATGAGCAGCACCGGCAGCATGAGGACGACGAGCGCCGCCCAGGGACGGGCGGCCGGCGAGCTCGGGGTGACGGGTCGCGATGAGGTGGTCGAGGCCAAGGTGGTGCTCCGGGGACCGCAGGAACGGGCGCTGACTGCGCCGTCGTTAACTGTACCGTCTGGACGGTTGACGGTCACTGTGGGTAGCGTCTCCCCCATGTCGGCGCGAGAGAAGGTCCTGGACGCGTTCGAGGATCTCCTCGTCACCGAGGGCGCCCGGGCGACCACGCTGGACGCCGTCGCCGCCCGCGCCGAGGTCTCCAAGGGCGGCCTGCTCTACCACTTCAGGAGCAAGGACGCGCTCGTCGAGGGCCTCCTCGAGCGCCTGGCCGCCCTCGCCGCCGCCGACACCGAGGCGATGGCGGCCGACCCGCGCGGCCCGTCCGCGTACTACGTCGACACCTCCGTCGCCGACGGCTCCCCGCTCGACCGGGCGATCGTCGCGGCCGCAGGACTCGCCCAGGAGGCCAACGCCCGGGCACGCGGGGCGCTGCACGAGATCCACCGCGGCTGGTTCCGGCTCATCCTCGAGGAGGTGGGCGACCGAGCGACCGCGCGCGCCATCGTCCTGCTCGGCGACGGCCTGTACTACAACGCCGTCCTCGCGGGGGCCATCGCCTCCGACGACGTCGCGGCCACCGGGCCGCAGGACCGCGCCGAGCTCCTCGAGGTCGTCGCCCTCCTCACGGAGCGGGCGGCGCAGGGCTGACCACGCCGGCACGCTGCGTGCGACTCGCGGGCCCCCAAGGAGCGCGGAAGCCACACGGTCCGCAGCGGGCGTCAGCCGCTGTTGCGCGGGTGCTGCCGAGCCTGCCGCTCGTTCCCGCGCCGGTAGTTGCCGGTGAGCCGGGCCATGAGCTCCTGCGGGTCCTCGCCCTCGACGTCCTCGAGGAACTCCGCGGCCCGCCTGCCCCGCAGCGTCGTGGCAACCCGCCCGTGGTGGCTGATGACGACGTCGTCGCCCCGGGTGACGTAGGTGAACCCGGTCGGGCGCGGCATGGGCGCCACCCTACGCGCGGCCCGTCCGTCACTCAGCGGGGGTGGAGGACCTCGACCTCACCGGTGACCGGGTCGGTGAGCGTCACGCGGTCGCCGCTTGCGAGGTCGATCGCCACCGGCTCCCCCCACACGAGGACGTGGACCGTCGCACCCGGCTCGGCCTCGGCGATGCGCCGGCGCAGCAGCGCGACGTCGAGGTCGGTGCCCTCACGCACCTCCCACGAGTGCGAGCCGACGGCGAGGACCCAGCGCCGCGCCGTCGTCGTCTGCCGCGGGGTGGTTCCGGGCAGGTTGATGCCGAAGATGGTGGTGGGCGGCGGGGCGAGCTCGTCGGCGGGCGGCTCGCCGGCCGGCTCCCCCTCCCCGACCCAGACGCGCCGCTGCCCGCCGACCTCGACGACCGAGCCGGGTGCCACGAGCGTCCCCTTCCCGGCGGCCTCGAGCTGGCCGCGCAGCGGGGCGGCGCGGTCGGGCGGCACGAAGCCGACGATGACGTTGCGCCAGGCGACCACGACGCGCCCCTCGGCTCCCGGGGAGAACTCGACACGCGCGGGCACGGCGGACCGGGAGCGCTCTGCGCCTGCGAGGGCGGTGACGATCGCGCGCTGCATCGCGGCGGCCTCGGCCACCCAGAAGCCGGCGCCGACGTCGGCGGGAACCTCGGCGGAGCGCCAGCGGTCGAAGAGTCTCACGGGTCCATCATTCCTGACGGCGAGGCGGGAGCGGTCAACCCGCCCGCGGAGTCAGCGTCGTCACGACGCACCGCCACCCGCCGTCGGCGTCCCGGGTGAAGACGTCGGTCGTGTACTCGTCCTCGTGGAAGGGCTCGCCCTCCCAGTGGCCCGAGTTGGTCCCGTGCGCGATGACGACGACGACGTCACCCAGGTCGCGCACGTCGAGCAGCGCGAAGGTCATCTCCTCGTGCGTCAGCCGCCCCGATCGCACGAGGTCGAGGAACCGTTCGCGGGGGACCGTGCCGCCGGTCCCGACGAGCACCCAGTCCTCGGCGGCGTAGCTACCGATCCGGTGGGCGTCGTTCGCGACGATCGCCGCCGCCCAGGCGTCGAGGACGTCGCGCATCTCCTGCCTCAGGTCCTGCCCCATCCCCCGATGCTCCTCCGCCGGTGGCCCTGTGTCACGGACCCGTCGGCAAGTCACCTGTCGGCGGAAAGTGCGCTGTCGGCGGCAAGTCACCTGTCGGCGGTGAGTCACCTGTCGGCGGTAAGTGCGCTGTCGGCGGGGAGAGCGCTGTCGGCGAAGGTGGCCGGGGCCGGGGCCGGGGTCAGTTGACGGTGACGGCGGGGATCGAGAGGCCGAGGACCTGCTCGAGGGCGCGCACGTGCTCCTCGGCGCGGCCGTCGCGGGCGGCGGTGCGGGCGTGGACCGTGGGGGTGTGGAGGAGCCGCGCGGCGAGGCGGCGCAGCGCCCGGGCGGCGTCCTCGGAGGACACCTGTCCGCCGTCCGGCAGGCGCGACAGCTCATCGGCCACGGCGCCCTCCACCCGGCGACGCAGCGCGACCACGGCCTCGTCGACGGCGCGGCTGGCGAGGTCGTCCCCGAGCCGCTCGACCCCGCGCGCGACGAGCTCGCGGGCACGGTCGACCTCACCCGCCGTCGTCGTCGGCAGCTGCTCACGCACGGTCTCGAGGTCGACGAGCCGCACGCCGGGCAGCTCCCCCACGGCCGGGTCCACGTCGTGGGCCAGCGCGAGGTCGACGATGACGAGCTCCGCGGCGCCGGGCCGGTCGCGCAGGGCCGCGCTGACGGCGGGGACGTCGAGCACCACGGTGCCGGTCCCGCGGCAGGTGACGACGACGTCGGCCCGGGCGAGGGCGGCGGCAAGATCAGGGACGGCGACGACGTCGTGGCTCTCGGCGAAGGCAGCGGCGCGCCCGGAGGCCGACCACACCGCGACGTCCTCCACACCGCGCGAACGCAGCGCGGCGAGCGCGACCCCGGCGTACGCGCCCGTACCGATGAGCAGGGCCCGGTCCCCGGCCAGCGCGCGGCCGGCGAGGTCGAGGGCCACCGACGCGACGGAGGCGCCCGCCCGGGCGAGGTCGGTGGTCACGGCCACCTCGCGGGAGGTGCGGGAGGCGTGCTGGAAGGTCCGCTCGAGGAGCGGCGTCGTCAGCCCTGCCGCGCGGGCGGCGTCCAGGGACCGGCGCACCTGCCCGACGATCTCCCGCTCGCCGACGACCATCGAGTCCAGCCCGCTCGCCACCTCGAACAGGTGCCGGGTGGCGGCGTCGCCGGACAGCGCGACCGTGTGCTCGGACACCTCGGACGGGCAGATCCCGCTGGCCCGGGCGACGGCGTGCCGGGCGTGCTCGGCCGCGGCCACCGGGTCGTCGGCGTCGAGGTAGATCTCGAGGCGGTTGCACGTCGACAGGACGACGGCGCCGCCGATCCCGCAGTCCGCGGCAGGGTCGAGGGTGCCCGCGCCGGGCACGGCGTGGTCGGCCAGGACGGCGAGGAGCCGATCGGCTCCGGCCGCACTGAGCCGGTCGACGTGGGCCAGCCCCGCATGGCGGTGGTTGGCCGAGATCACTGCAAGGGTCACGAGTCTCCCCTGGGAACCGCTGGTCGTCGGTGCAGGCACAATGGCTGGCATGACTGCTCCAAGCGGCAACGGTAATACATCAGACGAAGCAGGGGCGCCGCTTCTGGCCGCGTACTCCGGCCGGCGGCCCGAGCGCCTGCCCGTGTGGTTCATGCGTCAGGCCGGGCGTTCCCTGCCCGAGTACCACGAGGTGCGGCGCGGCGTCGGCATGCTCGAGGCCTGCCTGCGGCCCGAGCTGGCGACGGAGATCACTCTCCAGCCGGTGCGTCGGCACGGCGTCGACGCGGCGATCTTCTTCTCCGACATCGTCGTGCCGCTGCGCCTGGCCGGGGTGGACGTCGAGATCGTCTCCGGGGTGGGCCCCGTCATCGCCGACCCCGTCCGCACGGTCAGCGACGCCGAGCGCCTCGCCGCCCACGCCGCCGGCGACCACGCCGCCGTCCAGGAGGCCGTGCGCCTCACCGTCGCCGAGCTGGGCGAGACCCCGCTCATCGGCTTCGGCGGCGCCCCCTTCACCCTCGCCGCCTACCTCGTCGAGGGCCGCCCCTCGCGCGACCACCTCGCCGCCCGCGGGCTCATGCACTCCGACCCGGCCACCTGGGACCGGGTGATGACGTGGGCCGCGGACCTCACCGGCGCGTTCCTCCGCGCGCAGGTCGAGGCCGGTGCCCGCGCCGTCCAGCTCTTCGACTCCTGGGCCGGGGGCCTGTCCCTGGCGGACTACACCGCGTACGCCGCCCCTTACAGCGCCCGCGCCCTGTCCCACGTCAAGGACCTCGGCGTCCCGATCGTCCACTTCGGCACCGGGACGAGCGAGCTGCTCGGCGCGATGAAGGACGCCGGGGCGGACGTCGTCGGCGTCGACTACCGGCTGCCGCTGGACGAGGCGAGCCGCCGGCTCGGCGGGACGACGCCGCTCCAGGGCAACATCGACCCGGCCCTCCTCACCGCCCCGTGGGAGGTCCTCGAGGCCCACGTGCGCGACGTCGTCGCCCGCGGGCGACAGGCGCCCGCCCACGTCCTCAACCTCGGTCACGGTGTCCCGCCCACCACCGACCCCGGCGTGCTCACCCGGATCGTCGAGCTCGCCCACACGCTGTGACCGAGCGTCGTGACGCCGTCGTCGTCGGCGCGGGGATGGGCGGCCTCACCGCCGCCCACGCCCTTGCCGCGGCGGGTCTGCGTCCCCTCGTCCTCGAGGCGGGCGACCGCGTGGGCGGGCTCGTCCAGCACGCCCGGGTGGGCGGGATCGACGTCGACGCCGGTGCGGAGTCCTTCGCGCTGCGCCGCCCGGAGGTCGCGGACCTCGTCGGGCGGCTCGGGCTCGAGCGGGCGACCCCGGCGTCGGACTCGACGATCTGGCTTCCCGACGGCGGTGGCCGGGCGCTGACCACGCCTGCCCGCTCGCTCCTCGGGATCCCGGCCGACCCGCTGGCCGACGACGTCGTCGCCGTCGTCGGCCGCGACGCCGCCGCGCGCGCAGCGGCCGACCTCACGCTCGACCCGGCCGCGGGCGCCGACTCCGCGACCCTCGCCGAGCTCGTCACCGTGCGCATGGGCGCCGACCTGCTCGAGCGGCTCGTCCGGCCGGTGGCGCGCGGGATCCACGGGGCGGACCCGGAGAACCTCGCCGTCGACGCCGTCGCACCGGGCCTGCGGGCGGCGCTCGTCACCCACGGCTCGCTCGCCGCGGCGGTGGGAGCGACGGTCGGTGACGGCCCGGCCGTGGCCTGCGTGGTCGGTGGGATGTGGCGCCTGCCCGAGGCCCTCGCAGCGAGCGCCGAGGTCCACACGGGGACGCGCGTGACGTCGGTGGTCCGGGAGCCGGACGGCACGTGGTCCGTCCACGCCGACGACGGCGCTGCGCCCGTCCGCACGCGCCGGCTCGTCCTCGCCGTGCCCGGTCCCGAGACGGTCGAGCTGCTCTCCGGCGCGCTGCCCGGTGAGGTGCCCGAGCTGCGGCCGGGGCACCCGATCGTCCAGGTCACCCTCGTGCTCGACGCGCCGGAGCTGGACGCCGCACCGCTCGGCTCCGGGGTGCTCGTCGGCCCCGACGCGGGTGTGCGGACCAAGGCGCTCACCCACGCCACCGCGAAGTGGGCCTGGCTGCGGGCCGCGGTGCCGCAGGGCGTCCACGTGCTCCGCCTGTCCTACGGCCGCGCCGGGGACGACCCCGCGGCGATCGAGGCCGTCGACGCCGAGGTGGCCCGCGCCGACGCGCAGGCGCTGCTCGGCGTGCCGCTGGCTCCCGCGCAGGTGCTCGACAGTCTGCGGGTCCGCCGCCCGCTCGGCCTGCCGCCGTCGGCCGCCGCCGACCCGGCCCTGCGCCCGCTGCTCGAGCGGGTGCGCGCGGCGTCGGGGCTCGGGGTGTGCGGGGCGTGGGTGGCCGGGACGGGCGTGGCCGCCGTCGTCGCCCAGGCCGAGCAGGAGGCCCGGCGCCTCCTCGACGCCCCCGCCGCCGGCGACCACGCGACGCCCGGTGACGCCTCCCCACTCCTCGCCGTCCACCCACCCATCCTCGACTGACTGCCCCACCTCCTCTTTCCGCCGAGCGCTGAGTTGTTACTCACGGCCCCCGTAACAACTCAGCGCTCGGCGACATGGGTAGCGCGTCGGGAGCGCTCGGCGACGAGGGGGCTTTCCTCCGGGGGGCGTCGGGAGCGCTCGGCGACATGGGGGGGCCTTCCTCTCGCCGAGCGCTGAGTTGTTACGACGCGACGGAGGTCACCTCGACGTTGCTTCGTCGCGGCGTGCACACTTGAGGGGTGACCCCTCCCCCTCTTCGGCTCGGCACGCGCGCCTCGACGCTGGCGCTCACGCAGTCCACCACCGTGGCGAAGGCACTGGAGGCGGTGACCGGCCGGGAGGTCCAGCTCGTGCGGATCCGCACCGAGGGCGACCGCAGCCGCGCCTCCCTCGCCAGCCTCGGTGGCACCGGGGTCTTCGCCGCCGCGCTGCGCGAGGCGCTGCTCGCCGGGGAGTGCGACTTCGCCGTCCACTCGCTCAAGGACCTGCCCACCGCGCCGACGCCCGGCCTGTCGATCGCCGCGCTCCCCGAGCGCGCCGACTCCCGCGACGTCCTGTGCGCGCGCGAGGGCTGGACCCTGCAGACCCTCCCCGAGGGCGCGCGCGTCGGCACGGGCTCACCGCGCCGCGCCGCCCAGCTCCTCGCCGCCCGCCCCGACCTCGAGATCGTCGACATCCGCGGGAACGTCGAGACCCGCCTCGGGCGCGTGCAGCCCGGCGACCTCGACGCCGTCGTCCTCGCCCGCGCCGGGCTCGCCCGGGTGGACCGCCTCGAGGCCGTCACCGAGACGCTCGACGCGGAGGTCGTCGTCCCCGCCCCCGGGCAGGGTGCGCTGGCCGTCGAGTGCCGCAGCGAGGACCTCGCCGACCCCGAGCACCCGCTCACCACCGGCCTGCGCGCGCTCGACGACCACGCCACGCGCCTGGCCGTCACCGCCGAGCGTGTCGTGCTGCGTGTCCTCGAGGCCGGCTGCGCGGCGCCGCTCGGCGCCCTCGCCCACCTGGACGGCGAGACCCTCCACCTGCACGCGACCGTCGTCGAGCACGACGGCAGCCGCCGCCTGAGCCACCGCGCCGACGTCGCCCTCCCGGTCGACGAGGCCGCCTCCCTCGCGGCGGCGGAGTCCCTCGGCACCGAGGTCGCGAACGCGCTCCTCGAGGCGGGTGCCGCGAGCATCACCGGGCGCCCCGCGTGAGTCCGGACGCCTGCACCCCGGCCGCGCTCCGCGGGGCCGGATCGCCGCGGCCCGGGGCCGCGAGCGCCACCGGACGGACGGCATGAGCCTCGCCGGCCGCACGCTCCTGCTCCCCCGCACCGACGCCGCGGACCGTCTCGCCCACGCGGCCGAGGAGGCCGGTGCGCGCACGGTGACCGCGGACCTCATCCGGCACGAGACGGTCACGCCCACCGACGAGCTCGACGCCGCCCTCCGGGACGCCGGCAGCGTCGACTGGGTCGCCCTCACCAGCGCCACCACCGTCGCCGTCATCGCCGAGCGCGCCGCCGCCCTCGGCACGACGACGGCGCAGCTCCTCACCGGCCCGCGCGTCGCCGTCGTCGGCCGGGCGACCGGCGCCGCCCTCGCCGCGCACGGCGTCGGCGCGGACCTCGTCCCGCCGGAGCGCTCGAGCGCCGTCGACCTGCTCGCCGTGTGGCCCGAGGGCAGCGGCACCGTCCTCGTGCCGCGCTCGGAGATCGCCGCACCCACGCTGGTCGCCGGCCTGCGCGAGCGCGGCTGGCAGGTGCGCGACGTCGTCGCCTACCGGACCGTGCCGGTGACGGTCCCCGACCCCGCGGTCGCGGGCCTGCTCGACGGCGGAGGGGTCGACGTCGTCGTCCTCACCTCGGGCAGCACCGCGAGCGCCTTCGCCGCCCTGTACGGCACCGCCGCCCCGGCCCGCGTCTGCGCGATCGGCACGAGCACCGCCGACGCCGCCCGCCGCGCCGGGCTGCCGGTGCACGCCGTCGCCGACCACCAGACCACCGCCGGCCTGCTCGAGGCGGCCGGCCTCGCCCTCACCACCGGAGCCCGCCCATGACGCACCAGGTCCCCACCGCCCGCCCGCGCCGCCTGCGCCGCAGCCCGGCGATGCGGCGGCTCGTCTCCGAGACCCGCCTGCACGCCGCGGACCTCGTGCTGCCGATGTTCGTAAAGGAGGGCGTGGACGAGCCGGCGCCGATCACGTCGATGCCGGGCGTGGCCCAGCACTCGATGGACTCCCTGCGCCGCGCCGCCGTGGAGGCCGCCGAGGCGGGGGTCGGCGGGCTCATGCTCTTCGGCGTCCCGGCGACGCGCGACGCCGTCGGCTCCTGCGCGACCGAGCCGGATGGGATCCTCAACGCGGGCCTGCGCGCTCTCGTCGAGGAGGTGGGTGACGACGTCGTCGTCATGGCCGACCTGTGCCTGGACGAGTTCACCGACCACGGCCACTGCGGCGTGCTGCGCGCCGACGGCACCGTCGACAACGACGCCACCCTGGCGCGCTACGCCGACATGGCCCTCGCGCAGGCGGAGACCGGCGCCCACCTCCTCGGCCTGTCCGGGATGATGGACGGCCAGACGGCGGTCGTGCGCGCGGCCCTCGACGGCGCCGGGCACACCGACGTCTCCCTCCTCGCCTACTCGGCGAAGTACGCCTCGAGCTTCTACGGCCCCTTCCGTGACGCCGTCGACTCCGCGCTCCAGGGCGACCGGCGCACCTACCAGATGGACGCCGGCAACCGCCGCGAAGGGCTGCGGGAGGCGACGCTCGACCTCGCCGAGGGCGCCGACGTCGTCATGGTCAAGCCCGCGATGAGCTACCTCGACGTGCTGTCCGACGTCGCCGCCCACTCCCCCGTGCCCGTCGCCGCCTACCAGGTGTCCGGCGAGCTCGCGATGATCGAGGCCGCGGCCGCGCAGGGCTGGATCGACCGGCGCCGCGCGATCGAGGAGTCCCTGCTCGGCATCCGCCGCGCGGGCGCGGACATGACCTTCACGTACTGGGCGACCGAGGTCGCCGGCTGGCTCCGCTGACCACCCGACCCGAGAGGCACCCCATGACCGACCCGATGGACGAGATCTTCACCTCCGCCCGCGCCGTCATCCCCGGCGGGGTGAGCTCCCCGGTGCGCGCGTACGGCTCGGTGGGCGGGGTGCCGCGCTTCGCCGCGTCCGCGCGCGGGCCGCACATCACCGACGTGTCGGGCCGGGAGTACGTCGACCTCGTCATGTCGTGGGGGCCGGGACTGCTCGGCCACGCCCACCCGGAGGTGGTCGACGCCGTCCAGCAGGCCGCGGCGCGCGGGCTCTCGTTCGGCGCGCCGACGGTCGCGGAGGTCGAGCTCGCGGAGGCGATCCGCGAGCGCGTGGCCCCGGCGCAGCGGGTGCGCTTCGTCTCCACCGGCACCGAGGCGACGATGACCGCGATCCGCCTCGCGCGCGGCGCCACCGGGCGCGACCTCGTCGTGAAGTTCTCGGGCCACTACCACGGGCACGTCGACGCGCTCCTCGCCGAGGCCGGCTCCGGGGTGGCGACCTTCGGCATGCCCGGGTCCGCCGGCGTGACGGCGGCGACCACGGCACAGACGATCGTCCTGCCCTACAACGACGCCCCCGCCCTCACCGAGGTCTTCGCCGCCCGCGGGCACGAGATCGCCGCGGTCATCACCGAGGCGGCGCCCGCGAACATGGGCGTGGTCCCGCCCGAGCCCGGCTTCAACGGCCTGCTGCGGCAGCTGACCGAGGCCCACGGCGCGCTGCTCGTCCTCGACGAGGTGCTCACCGGCTTCCGCGTCCACCCCTCCGGCTGGTGGGGCCTGGAGCAGGCCGCCGACGACGGGACGCGAACCTGGGAGCCCGACCTCGTCACCTTCGGCAAGGTCGTCGGCGGCGGCATGCCGCTCGCCGCCGTCGGCGGCCGGGCCGAGCTCATGGACCTCCTCAGCCCGCTCGGACCGGTGTACCAGGCCGGCACGCTCTCGGGGAACCCGCTGGCGACGGCGGCCGGCCTGGCAACCCTGCGGCTCGCCGACGACGCGGTGTACGCGCGGGTGGACGAGGCGGCCGGGGTCATCGCCGACGCCGCCGGTGCCGCGCTGGACGCCGAGGGGGTGGCCCACCGCGTGCAGCGTGCCGGCAGCCTGTTCTCCGTGTTCTTCGGAGAGGCGGCGGCTGCTGCGCCGGTGCGGAACTACGCGGCCGTGCAGGCGCAGGAGGCGTTCCGCTTCCCGCCGTTCTTCCACGCCATGCTCGACGCCGGGGTGGCCCTGCCGCCGTCTGTCTTCGAGGCGTGGTTCCTCTCCGCCGCCCACGACGACGACGCCGTCAGCCGCGTCCTCGACGCCCTGCCCGCCGCCGCGAGGGCCGCAGCCGCCGCCCGCCCGGAGTAGCGGGGCCGGCGGCCTCCCCCGCCGACCATGCGCCCCCTGGGCCACTGTGCTCCCGGTCGACCGGGCGCACAGTGGCCCTGGGGGCAGCAGGGTGGGGGCGGGCGCCCGCCGTGCGTCCGCGCTGCTGGACGCGCTCTGTGGGGGCGTGCGAGGTGTGGGCTCTTGGCACTCCGGGGTCCACAGGTCCACACCTAGCCGCTGCAGGTGACCGTCCGCCGGTAGCGAGGCCCGCCGGCCGCCCGGCGAGCCTCGCTCGACCGACCTTGCGCCCTTCGGTCCACCATGCTTCCGGTCTACCGGGCGCATGGTGGACCAAGGACCAGCAAGGTCGGATGGCCGGAGCCTCCAGCCACCGACAGCCGGGTCCCTCGTCGGGAGGGATCGATCCGGCTGTCGGCGCGTGAGAGGAGGTCAGGCCGGGCGGGGGGCGCGGGCGCGCAGGGCCGAGGCGAAGGACGGGGTGAGCGGGACGTCGGCCATGAGGGCGGCCTGGTAGGCGTGGTAGACGTCCGGCTTGCCCTCCCACGTGCCCGACGCCGGCCGGTTGGCGGAGTCGAGCTCGTGGTGCCAGGAGCCGCCCTCGTGGTCGACGAGGGCGGTGTCGGCGTACGCCCACCAGCGCTCGAGGTCGGCGGCGTGGGCGGCGTCGCCCGTCACCCGCTGCAGCACGGTGGAGGTGGCGATCGCCTCGGTGACGACCCAGTGCATCCGCGCCCGGACGACGGGCTCCCCGGACCAGTCGGTCGTGTAGACGAAGCCCTCCGCGCCGTCGGCGTCCCAGCCGTCGGCGACGGCGCGGGCCGCGAGCGCCACGGCAGCCTCGGGCAGGCCGGCGGGGGCGTCGGCGCCGAGCGTGGCGTCGACAGCGAGGAGCAGACGCGCCCACTCCAGGCCGTGGCCCACGGTGGCGCCGTAGGGCTTGAAGGGGTCCGCCGGACGGTCGCGGTTGTGCTCGAGCAGCGGTGTCCAGTCGGTGGCGAAGTGCTCGGGGATGCGCCAGTCGTTCTCCCGCGCCCAGGTCGCGACGTGCGCGGAGATGCGGCCGGCGCGATGGTGCCACAGCGGGTCTCCGGTGACGTCGCCGGCGGCGAGGTAGGCCTCGACGCTGTGCATGGTGGCGTTGATGCCGCGGTAGGGGTCCAGCACGGTCCACGCGCGGTCCCACTCGTCGACGACGAGCCCGGCCTCCTCGTCCCAGAAGCGCTCCTCCTGCGCGGCGAGCGCGAGGTCGAGCAGCTCCTGCGCGCCCTCGATGCCCGCGGCGAGCGCGGAGCTGGCCGCGAGGACGACGAAGGCGTGGCCGTAGGCCTGCTTGATGGTGCTCGACGGGCCGTCCGCGGTGACGCCGGCGAACCAGCCGCCGTGCTCGTCGTCGTGGAGCGGGCCGAGCAGGGCCCGCACGCCGTGGGCCGCGAGCTCGCGGAGCGTGTCCCGGTCGGGTCCGTCCGGTGCCGGTGCCTCGTCGGCGAGCACACCGAGGCTGAACACGTGCGTCATCCGGCACGTGATCCACAGCTCGACGGTGGTGGGGTCCACCGTCCCGCGCTCGTCGAGGTAGCCGAAGCCGAGGTCGCAGCGCGCGCCGACGGCGAAGCGCAGCAGCTCGGCGCGCTGGGCTCGGCGGTACTCCGCGCTGCCCGGGCGGGGGCGGTGGTCCTGGTGTGCGGCAGTGCTCACGTCGTCGTCATCTCCCTCGGTGCGTCACAGGTGCGCGACCCGACAGTACGCCCCGCGCGGCACCCACCCGCACACGCGAGGAGTTACGCCACCGAAACGTCTCCGACGCGGCCCGGCAATGCGCCCCCGGTTCGATGACGGCACCGCCCGGAGGGGGCGGACCCCAGCGGAAGGACGCCCATGCCCACCCCGAACCGCCGTCACCCGGTCGCCCCACGCGGGCGACGGACCGCCGCCACGTGCGCGGCCGCCGTCGCCCTGGCCGCCCTGGCACTCCCGGCCTCCGCCATCACCGACGTCACCACGCCCGGCGGCGCGACCTTCACCGTCCACGACGCCTACCGGCCCGGCCTGGACACCGGCTCGATCCGGTCCCTGTCCGACTCCCGGGTGGAGGGCTTCGGGAACGTGTTCCTCAGCGTCGAGGGCGGTGACGACCGGATGAACGGTCAGATGCTGCGCGGCTTCGAGCTGACGGCCGACGGCGAGGGCGGGTTCGACTCCGCCTCCTCCGTCCTCCTCGACGGCGTCCAGGTCGCCCGGACGCTCGACGTCGTGGGCGAGAGCGCCCGGTTCCTCGACACCTTCACCAACACGACGAGCACGCCCCTCACCCTCAGCGTCTCCTTCGGCGGCTCGCTCGGCTACGGCACCGGCAAGAACGCCGGGACCATCACCGGGACGTCCGACGGCGACACCGACCTGGAGACCGAGGACGTGTGGCTGACGTCCGACCCGGCCGACGACGACGTCCGGCCCGTGGGCGTCGTCGTCGGGCATGGCGTCGACGCCCTCGGTGACCAGCAGGCCGGGCCCTTCGCCTCGCCCTACGAGGCGAGCGGCTCGCGGGCCAACCACCCCGGCTTCGTCCACACGCTGACGGTCGAGCCCGATGAGAGCCAGTCCCTCCTGCGCTACGTCGTCGCCGGGGAGGCCAAGGCGGGTGCCCTGGACGCGCTCACGGCGGCCACCGCCACCCTGGCGGAGGCCCCCGCCGTCGAGGGCCTGCCGCTGCCCGCGCTGTGCACCGTCGTCAACTTCGACGTGGCCGACGACGCCGCCTGCGCCACCGCCGGGCTCCTCCCCCAGCCGCCGGCCGAGCTCACGACCCTGACGTCGGAGACCGCGACCACGACGGCGGGCTACGACGTCACCGGCGCGACGATCGCCCGGCTCCAGGCCGACCTGCGCGCCGGACGCACGACGAGCGTCGAGGTCACCCGCGCCTACCTCGACCGGATCGCCGCGTACGACGGCGGCGCGCTGGGCTTCCGCAGCTTCATCACCGTGGCCGACGACGCGCTCGGGCAGGCCGCTGCCGCCGACGCGGCGCGGGCCGCGGGTGCGGACAGCGATCTGCTGGGCATCCCGCTGGCGCTCAAGGACCTCTACGACACCGCCGACATGCCCACGACCGGTGGCACCCTCGCCCTGGAGGGCTACCAGCCCGCGGCGGACGCCTGGCAGGTCGCGCGGCTGCGCGAGGCGGGCGCGGTCATCATCGGCAAGGCGAACCTCTCGGAGTTTGCGAACTCCGGGTCGATGTCCGAGTCCGGGTTCATGCAGACGTGGAACGCGCTGTACCCGTCCAAGACGCCGCACGGGTCCTCCGGCGGCTCCGGCACCGCCGTCGCGGCGGACCTCGCCGCCGGCGCCATGGGCTCCCAGACCGGCGTGTCCCTCTACGCGCCGTCGACCTCGAACGGTCTGGCGACCTTCCGCGGCACCGACGGCCTGTCCTCCACGCAGGGCGTCATGCCGCTGACGTGGGCGCAGGACTACGCCGGGCCGATGGCCAAGACGGTCACCGACGTCGCCTTCCTGCTCGACGCCACGTCGACGCAGAGCACCGGCAACAACCCCGACGACCTGCTCACCGCACGGGTCGACAACACGCTGCGCCCGGTGTCGTTCACCGCCGGGCTCGACGAGGAGGCGCTGTCCGGCGCGGTGCTCGGGGTCATCCCCACCTCCTTCGTCTCGGAGTCGATCCCCGACGACCCGACCGGTCCCGCCGCGCGGGAGACCCTGGAGCAGCTGGCCTCCGAGGCGGGAGCGACGGTCGTCGAGATCCCTGCGCCCGAGGGTTTCGAGCGCGCACCGGGCGGGAACCGCGGCGCGGAGGGCTGGGAGCGCTACATCGCCGACCAGGTCGACTTCCCCTACGCGGACGGCGACGAGCTGCTCTCCTCCCCGCTCGTGCTGCCCTACAACCAGCGTGAGCGGGACACCGAGCCGATGACCGACGAGGAGGTCGAGGCGTACCTCGACTGGCGCGACCGGTACAAGGAGCACATCGAGGCGTGGATGGACGAGGCAGGTGTCGACGCCGTCGTGTACCCGGGCTTCCTCTCCGCCGTCGGCAACAACGACGTCTCCTCGGCCGTGCACACCTCGGACCGTTCCACGGGGGTGCTCACGTCCGGCGTGGGCCTGCCGACGGCCGTCGTGCCGGTCGGGGCCAGCCCGATGGGCGAGTCGATGAGCCTGCAGGTCGTCGGGCGCGCCTGGTCGGACGCCGACGTGCTCGCCATGGGCTACGCGCTGGAGCAGCAGGTCGACAGCCCGGTCGTGACCGGCTTCGCCCCCGCGCTGCCCGCCGACGCGGGTGACGCCGCCACCACCGTGGACGTCGTCGTGCCGGAGAGGGTGGAGGCCGGCGAGCCGGCGAGCGTCGTCGTCCAGGTGACCGCCACGGGCGGTGCGCGGCCGGGCGGCGCCGTTGTCCTCGAGGTCGCCGGGCGCACCTTCACCGGCACGGCCGACGACGACGGCGTGAGCGTCGCGCTGCCGGACGCGCTGCCCGTGGGTGAGTACGAGCTCACCGCGTCCTACATCGGCGACGCCGCCACCGAGCCCTCGGCCGGTGCCGCGCTGCTCACGGTCGTCGAGGCGTCTCCCGAGGAGCCGACCGAGGAGCCCACCGAGGAGCCCACGGAGGAACCGAGCGAGGAGCCCACCACCGAGGAGCCCACCGAGGAACCCACGACCGGCGCGCCGACCGAGGAGCCCACCACCGGGGAGCCCACCGAGGAGCCCACCACCGGCAAGCCCACCGAGGAGCCGGGCCCGGTCGGTGCGGCGGGTCCGCCCACCGGTGGCGGGTGGCTCGCGAGCACCGGTGTCGCCGGGGTCGTGGCGGCCCTGGTCCTCGTCTCCGCCCTCCTCGCCGGGGGCACAGCCCTGGTCGTCCGCCGGCGCACGGCCGGCTAGCGCGCACCTGCCCGTCGACAGCCGGACTCCTCACCAGGAGGAGTCCGGCTGTCGACGGGGTGGCGCGGAGGGAGCTCCGTGGGTGCGCCGCTCCCCGGGAGCACCGCGGCCTTCTCCCGCGTCTCGGGGACCGGCAGGCTGGGACCATGCCCGCCACACCCACCTCAGCCCACTCCTTCGTCCTCACCGGCGCGCACGTGATGCCGGTCCCGGGCGCCGCGGCTCCCGCGGACCTCGCCGTCGTCGGGGGCCGCCTCGCCGCGGGCCCGGCCGGCGGCGACGTCGTGCGGGCCGACGGCGCGTACGCCGTCCCGCTCCTCGTGGACTCCGCCGTCGCCCAGCTGCCGCCCGACGAGCGCGGCGCCTTCGACCTCGTCCCCGGCAACCCGGCGACCTTCGCCGTCGTCCGCCGTCCCGTGAGCGCCGCGCAGGTGCGCACCATGCTCGTCGTCGACCCGACCGACCTGGTGGCCGTCTACGTCCACGGCCACCTGGAGGCGAGCGACGGGCAGCCGGTCCGGCCCGCCGGGCAGGACGTCGCCGACCCCACCGTCGCCGCCACCTGGGTGGGCACCTGGCACGACGCCGGCCGCGGCCTGCAGCAGCACCTGCGGCCCGACGGCCGCTACTCCGAGACCCGCGGTGGGCGCGTCGACGCGTTCACCGGCCGCTACTGGGTGCACCGCGACCGGATCACCTACCTCGACGACTCCGGGTTCTGGGCCTTCGGCCAGCTCGTCGGCGAGGTACTCCACCACGCCGGGTTCGTCATGACCCGATGACCTCGCCTGCCGGGATGCGGGGTCCTGGTCGGTGAGGGACACAGCCCGGGCGGCGCCGTCCTGCGCTCCCCGACCCCGGGCTCCGTCGCGCCGACAGCCGGGCTCCCCGTGAGGAGAGCCCGGCTGTCGGCGTGAACGCCGAGCCGGTCAGCCGCGCGATGCGGCGCGGCGGATGCCCAGGGTGTCGGTGCCGTTGGCGTCCCAGTCACCCACGTGCACCTCGTCGCCCTCGCGCCCGAAGGTGACGACGGTGTCCGGCTCCCCGCCACGGAGCGCGTTGAGCACGTGGTAGGTCCGACCACGCTGGACGGCGAGGGTGTCGGTCCCGTTGCCGTCCCAGTCACCGGCGAGGGTGACGTCGGCCCGGCGACCGTAGGTGAATGCCACGTCCGCGTCGCCGCCGGTGACGGTGTTCCGCACGTGGTAGGCCGCGCCACGCCGTACCGCGAAGGTGTCGGCCCCGTCCCCGTCCCAGTCCCCCACGAGGACGACGTCGCCCGGCCGGCCGTAGGTGACGACGGCGTCCGCGTCACCGCCGCGCAGCGAGTTGCGCACGTGGTAGGTCGCGTCGCGTCGCACCGCGAAGGTGTCGGTCCCGTCCCCGTCCCAGTCGCCCACGAGGACGACGTCGCCGGGCCGGCCGTAGGTGAGGACGACGTCGGCGTCCCCGCCGCGCTGGGCGTTGGACACGTGGAACACGTTGTCACGGCGCACCGCAACGGTGTCACGACCGTCGCCGTCCCAGTCACCGATGAGGACCTCGTCGGCCCACCTGCCGTACAGGAAGTGGGCGTCGGTGGAGCCCTTCCAGGTGTTGGACAGGTGGAACTCCGCGGACGGCGCCGCGGGGGGCACGGTGACGTCCGGGTCGACGACCGACAGCACGGCACCACGGGGTGCCGAGCGGCGCTCGCCGAAGCCCTGCGTCACCTCGAGCTCGTAGGTCCCCCGCCCGAGTGCGGTGCCGGTGGCCTCCAGGGCGAGAGCCCATGTCCCGTCACCGGCCACGACCGCCTCGCCACCGGCCTCGCCGTCCACGTGCACCGTGGCGCCGGCCAGACCCGTGCCGGTGAGAGTCGGCAGTGTCGCGCCACGGTCGACCTCGAGCTCCCCCGTCGTGACGGTGAAGCCCTCGTCGAGGTCGGGACGCGCCGTGAGCCACTCGTCGGCGCCAGTAGGCCGGTCGACGATGCGGGTCTCCCCGAGACATCCGTTCCAGCCGTTGGTCGCGGCGTCGTCCACCCAGTCGGCACCGAGGATCCAGGGCATGCCCTCGTTGAAGCTCATGCCACCGGTTCCGGTCGCGTTGCGCAGCACCGGTGCGCCGTCCACGTACATCGTCGTCGACTCCGCGTCGACGTCGTTGACGAGGGCCACGTGCACCCACCGGTCCAGGAGGATCTCCCCGGACCACGCGGTGCGGTCACCGCGCGTCGTCTCGGCGGGAACCTCGGTCCGCTGGAACTCCTTGAGGTTGGAGATGCCGAGCGCCGCCGGGGAGGCGGTGAAGTCCCACTGGCTCCACGGCATCCCTTCCAGGGTGGACCTGTTGCCGCTGCGGACCAGTGCCTTGCTCCACTGGTTGGCGTCGACGGTCCAGTCCTCGGAGACCTTGACGAACGTCTCGATCGTGTAGCCGTCGTCGAGCACGACGTCGTTGACGGCGGCGTCCGCCTCGGTGGACAGGTAGCTGAAGCGACCCGTCGTGCGGTCGGCGTCGTCGAAGCAGACCGCGGCGCCGTCAGAGGAGAAGGCGTGCGCGTCGTCGCTGATCCGGACGTCGCCGACCTCGGCGGTCCCGGAGCCGGACTCGGCGAGCGGGACGCGGTGGAGGTCGTCGCCCGCACCGCTGATGTCGGCGACCGTTGCGTTCTCACCGAGCACACCGCCGTCGTCGGGATCCGACTCGCTCGGCCGCCAGTGCGCCACGGTCCCCTCCACGTCGACGAAGTCCGCCGAGGAGCCGGGCTGCTCGGTGACCACGGGGGGCGTGCCCTCGAAGCCGTCGAGCAGGATGTCGCGGGCGCGCTGCGAGAGGGAGGGGTACTCGCCGTCGCCCGCGGCGAAGTCCGGGGCGAAGCCGGAGAACCGCTCGGCGAAGTCGATGTCGATCGTGTACTGCTGCGTCGGGCCGTCGAGGAACGGCTGGTCGTAGGCGGTGAGCACGTCCTCGTCCTTCGACACGACCCACGGGGAGGCGGTCTGGACGACGATCTGGTCGCTGTCCAGGTCGAACTCGACGAGCCCGAGGTAGCCGTTGCCACCGTCGTAGGCCATCTGGTGGTCCATGAGCACCTGCGTGACGTCGTTGCCGGCGTCGTTCGTGCGGGTGCGGTAGGTACTGCCGTGGAAGTGGCCGTTGAAGGTGAGGAAGATCTGGTCGTTGTCCGCGATGAGCGCGTCCCACAGCTCCTCGCCGTACGCCGTGTCGACGGGCGAGACACCGTCGGAGGCGACGCTGATGAGCGAGTGGGTGGTGAGGATCGTGGGCAGGGTGGGGTGCTCGGCCATGACCTGCTCGGCCCACGCGACCGTCTCGTCGGAGATCCGCCAGGCCAGCGCGAGGACGAGGTACTGCTGCCCCTCCGCCTCGAAGACCTGGTACTGGTTGAGGCCGGTCTCGTCGGTGCCGCCCTCGGTGGGCTGGGCCGCTGCCCGTTCCGGGGTGAACCAGTCGAGGTAGGGCTCCTCGCCGAGGTCGTAGTCACGGTCGGTCAGACGGTCGTCGGAGTTGCGCACGTCGTGGTTGCCGGGGAGCACCGAGTACGGCAGGCCGCCGTCGTCGAGCGTCGCCATGGCGGCGTCCGCGGCCTGCCACTCGCTGGTGACCCCGGCGCGGTCGACGACGTCCCCCAGGTGGGCGACGAACGGGATGTTGAGCTCGTCGCGGACGTCGACGAGCCACTCGGTCTGGACGGCGAAGGGGTTCGTGCCGTAGCGAGGCTCGAACTGGTCGAAGGCGTAGCGCGAGTAGAACTGGGTGTCCGGCAGGACGGCCAGCGTGAACCGGGACCCGGTGTCGGCTGGGGCCGGGGCCGGGGCCGCGGCGGTCGGGGCGGCGACGAGCGCGCCCGAGGCCGCGAGTACGGCCGCGGCGCACAGTGAGCTGGTCAAGCGGCGTCGGTGACGCACGGTTCTCCCATCATGACGACGACGGCGCCCGGTCGAGCGCCGCGCGCAGCAGACCACGTTCCGATGAACGGACGGCGAGGTGCGGGTGACACCGTCGTGAACGTCTTCTCGCGGTGCCCGTCGGGCGCGTCAGCCTCGCGCGGGGAGCGGCTCCCGGGCGACGTCGTCGGACCGCAGCGCCTCCGCGCGGGCCGCGGCGACGGCGGCGGCGACGGCTGCCTCCTGCCGGCGCCGGCGGCGCACCCCCGTCACCACCGCGAGCGCCAGGAGGACGACGACGGCGAGCTGGGCCCACGGCACCGTCCAGAGGGCCACCGACGCGGTGGCGTCCGTGAGGGCCCCGGCCACCTCGTCCGCACCGACGACGACCGGGGTGACCCGCAGGTCGACCCCGTGGCGGAAGGTCGGCCACGCCTCGACCGACGCCGTGTGCGTCGCGGACTGACCCGGCAGCACCTCGCGCGGCCCGTCGACGGCCACCTCGCCGCCGCCGAGGCCGAGCAGCCCCTCGACGCTCGCCACCTGCGCCGCCCCGAGCCGCACGTTCCCCTCGTTCTCCACGGTCCACGACAGGTCCACCGTCCCGGGCGCGAAGGGGTTCCACGAGGGCCGGTACTCGGCCTGCACGTCCCCCACCGCGAGCGCGGGAACGAGGTCCCCGGCCACCCGCAGGTGCAGCCGCGCACCGGCGCGCGAGTCGAGGGCCACCGAGCTGCCCTCCCCGTCGCTCCCCACGGTCCGCAGCGAGGCGACGATCCCTGTGGGCTGGTCGCCCGGCGTCGCGCCGTCGGGCACGGAGACCGTGAAGGGCACGACGGCGCTGCCCATCGGCTCGAGCTCGATCTCGTCGTCGATCTCGACCCACGAGCCGGCCGCCTCGGGCGCGACGTCGCTGGGCAGCACGTCGAAGTTCCCACCCGCGGTCACGGTCCCGTCCGAGGCGAGGAGCGCGAGCGTGATCGGCTCCTCGGAGTAGTTCGCCACCTCGACGTGGTCGGTGTGGCTCGCACCGGGCTCGAGCTCGAGCCGGAAGGACACGCGCCCGTCGGCGCCGTCCGGCCCGGCGGGAGCGATCCCGAAGGTGATCTGTTCGGCGCTGCCCGGGACGACGTCGCCGGTCGCGTCGCGCGGGTCGGGCTCACCGCCGTCGGAGGGGGTGACGTCGGGGACGGCCTCCTCGGTCACGTGCGGGTCGGCGACGTCGGCCGGCAGCGCGACCGGGACGGCGACGACGGCGGCCGGGAGGGCGAGCAGGACGCTCGCCACGGTGGTGCGCAGGGTGGTCATGAGCGGGTCCTTCGGACGGGCCGTGCCCGCCGGTGGATCGCACCGGCGGGCACGGCAGCGTGGTGGGCGTGGTCAGTCGACCGGGAAGAGGGTCACGGTCAGCGACCCGGCGTAGGCGCCGTCGCGGGTGTCGACGGGCACCTCGAGCTCGAGGTCCGCGTCGAGCACGGCGGTGCCGATGCGGCCCTCGGCGTCAGCGGAGGCGAGGGTCTGCGCGGCGGCGAGCCCCTCACCGCCGGACATCACCGTGCGCACCCGCTCACCGGGGGTGACGCCGGCCTGCTCCTCCACCAGGCCGGGGGTCCAGCCGAGGTGGCCGGGGCGGATGGTGCGCTCGTCCGCGGAGACGAGCGCGGCGGCCTGGCCGGAGACGGACCAGCCGGCGGCCTCGGCGCGCGAGTCGGTCACGGACACCGTGGGCAGCTCGCCGTCCAGGCGCAGGCGGTCACCGGCGTGGCGCAGGTCGCCGAGCTCGACCGTGCCGTCGGCCACGCTGAGGACGAGCGCGCCGGGCAGGCCCGGGCCCTCGCCGCCACCGATCTCCGGGATCACGGCCTCGACCTCGATGCCGCCCTCGGACGGCTGGGTGGCCCACAGGTCCTCGAGCAGGACGTTCGCGAGGTCGGTGTTGTCGAGGTACGCGCCGCGCACCGGGTCGGTGCTCGTGGCGCGGGCGAAGAGCGACTCGACGCCGACGCCCTTCGCGAAGACGGGCACGAGCTGGTTGGTGTGGTTGCCGGAGTACCAGTCGACGTCCGGCAGCTCGCCGGCCGTGCCCTCCATCGGCGTCCAGCCCGGGTCCGACCCGGCGCCGGCGAGGTAGCCGGTCTCGTGGTCGGCGGTGACGATGATGAGGGTGTTGTCCCAGGTCGCGTCGGTGTCCTCGGACTCGACCCACTCGACGGCCGCCTCGACGGACGCGTTGAAGTCCTGCGTCTCCTCGATGTTGCGCGCCGTGTCGTTGGCGTGGCCGGTCCAGTCGATGGCGCCACCCTCGACCATGAGGAAGAGGCCGTCCTCGTCCTGCTCGAGGACGTTGAGGGCGCCGGCCGTCATCGTCACCAGGGACGGGACGTTGTCGTTGAGCGGCGTGTCGTAGGGCGCGGTCTCCTCCCCGTCGGCGGCGCGACCCTGCTGCAGGGTCGAGGCGACCTGGGCGAGGCCGAAGACGCGCTCGGGGACGTCCTCCCCGGCGGCGAGCGCCTCGAAGTCGGCCTTCTCCTCGACGTAGCGGAAGCCGGCCTGCCCGTCCTGCACGCGGGCGAGGTCGCTCTCGGAGATGTAGGTGTAGGAGGGCTCCTCGCGGCGCTCGCCGGAGTCGGTGAACTCCGGGTGCCCGGCGCCCATGATGACGTCGACGTCGCTGCCGACCATCTCGGCGGCGATGCCCTGGTAGTCGTTGCGGTCGGCGTTGTGCGCGACGTACGACGCGGGGGTCGCGTGGCTGAAGGGCACTGACGAGACGACGCCGGCAGCGCGGCCGGTGGAGATCGCCCGCTCGGTGAGGTTCTCCACCCGGTTGCCCTCGTGGTCCACACCGGTGGCGCCGTTCGTGGTCTTGACGCCGGTGGCCATCGCGGTGCCGGCAGCGGCGGAGTCGGTGACCGGCCCGTTGATGTACTGGAAGTCCGTCCAGGCCTTCTCGGCGTCGTAGGAGTTGCCGTGCTGGAAGGTGGCCATGTTGGTCAGCGACCAGTCCTCGTAGACCTGGACGGCCTCGCCCGGCAGCGTCCGGATCTTGCCGTCGGGGCCGCTGAGGACCTGGTAGCGGGCCTGCCCGGTCTCGTAGAGGTTGGTGCTGGCGACGTGGTTGTAGCCCATGCCGTCACCGATGAAGACGATGACGTTCTCGGGGATGGACGGCGCGTCCTCGGGGGCGGCGCTGGCAGCACCGGCCGTGCCGACGAGGGCAGCGACGACTCCGGTGGCGATCAGACCGCGGCGGGTCAGGCCGCAAGGTCGGTGATCCATGGGGATGCTCACTCTCGACTCGGTTCATCGCCCGCGGTGTGCGGGCGCCTCGGACGCTAGGAAGCGGCAGTGAACCGAGAGTCGGAGTTGAGGGAACCCTCCGTGAACGGCAGGCGGCGGGCAGTCGAGACGATGCGGGGTCTGCTACCCGCGCAGGAAGCGGTCAGCACCTTCGTCGGAGGGCTCCCGCGGCGAGATCCGACTCTCGGCGCACGGTGGGCGAGGCGCAGGGTGACGTCGTGCGGAGGCGTCCGATTGAGTCACCGGGTGACTCAGTTGGACGCCTCCGGACACGCACTCCCCGCCGCCTCTCCGAACGCCGACAGCCGGACACCTCGAGGGAGGTGTCCGGCTGTCGGCGAGACGTGTGCTGTCGGCGCGGGCGCCGGGGGTGACGTCAGAGCAGGGCGCGGAGGGCGCGCAGGCGGGTGAGGGAGGCGTCCTTGCCGAGGATCTCCATCGACTCGAACAGCGGCGGCGACACGCGCCGGCCGGTGATGGCCACGCGCAGCGGTGCGTAGGCGAAGCGGGGCTTGATGCCCATCTCCTCGACGAGCACCGCCTTGAGCGCCTCCTGCTGCGCCTCCGGGGAGAAGTCGGCGAGCCCCTCGAGCACGGCGATCGAGCGGTCGAGCACGTCGGCGGCCTCGGGACGCAGCGCCCCGCGCGCGTCCTCCTCCACCGCCACGGCGTCGTCGGCCACGAAGAGGAAGCCGAGCATGCCCGGCGCCTCACCGAGCAGCGTCATGCGCTCCTGGACCAGCGGCGCGGCGGCGGTGAGCAGCGCCTGCTGCTCACCGGTCAGCTCCTCGAAGGACGCCGCCTCCACCACGCCGGCGTCGCGCAGGTACGGCACCAGCCGCCCGCGGAAGTCCTCCGGTGCCAGCAGGCGCAGGTGGGTGGCGTTGATGGCCTCGGCCTTCTTGAGGTCGAAGCGCGCCGGGTTGGGGTTGACGTCGGCGACGTCGAAGGCGGCGACCATCTCCTCGCGGCTGAAGATGTCGTTGTCCGGGGAGATCGCCCAGCCGAGCAGCGCGAGGTAGTTCAGCAGCCCCTCGGGGGTGAAGCCGCGCTCCCGGTGGAGGAAGAGGTTGGACTCCGGGTCCCGCTTGGACAGCTTCTTGTTGCCCTCCCCCATGACGTAGGGAAGGTGCCCGAACTGCGGCATCACCGAGGCGACGCCGATGTCGAGCAGCGCCCGGTAGAGCACCACCTGGCGCGGGGTGGAGGACAGGAGGTCCTCACCGCGCAGCACGTGGGTGATGTTCATGAGCGCGTCGTCGACGGGGTTGACCAGCGTGTACAGCGGCTGGCCGTTCGCGCGGACGATGACGAAGTCCGGCACCGAGCCGGCCTTGAAGCTGATCTCCCCGCGGACGAGGTCGGTGAAGGCGACGTCGTCGTCGGGCATGCGGATGCGCAGCACCGGCTGGCGGCCCTCGGCGCGGAAGGCGGTCTTCTGCTCCTCGGTGAGGTCGCGGTCGTACCCGTCGTAGCCGAGCTTCGGGTCGCGCCCGGCCGCGCGGTGGCGCGCCTCGATCTCCTCCGGGGTGGAGAAGGACTCGTAGGCGTGCCCCGCCTCGAGGAGTCGCGCGGCGACGTCGGCGTACAGGTCCATGCGCTGGGACTGCCGGTAGGGCTCGTGCGGCCCGCCGACCTCCACGCCCTCGTCCCAGTCCAGCCCGAGCCAGCGCATGGCGTCGAGCAGCTGCTCGTAGCTCTCCTCGGAGTCGCGCGCGGCGTCGGTGTCCTCGATCCGGAACACGAAGGTCCCGCCCACGTGGCGCGCGTAGGCCCAGTTGAACAGCGCCGTGCGGATGAGCCCCACGTGCGGGGTCCCCGTCGGCGAGGGGCAGAAACGGACGCGGACGGCGCCGGAGCGGGCGCCGTCGTCGGCAAGGGCGGGAGCGGAGTTCTCGGTCATGGTGCCCCCAGCCTATCGAGCGGCGCCCGCGACCTCCTTCAGCCGCTCCACGTACTCCGCCCACCACCGCTCACCGCGGCGCGGGAGGTTGGTCGCGCCGGTGCGCAGGCCGGCGGCACCGTCGATCTGCTCGCGGACGATGTCGGCGTGGCCAGCGTGCCGGGAGGTCTCGGCGATGACGTGGACGAGCACGTGGTGGAGCGTGACGTCCCCGGCCCGCCACCACGGCACGCGGCCCGGTGAGTCGAGGTCGAGCGCGGCGATGGTCGCGTCGGAGTGCGCCCAGGCCTGGCGGTAGAGGCCGACGACGTCCTCGACCGACTCCTCCGCCGTCGCCCACATGTCCGCGTTGTCCTCGGCGTCGTCGTTCATCCACGGCAGCGCGACCGGGCCGGGCCGCCCGAAGGTGTCCCCGAAGTAGCCGAGCTCGATGCCGGCGAGGTGCTTGACCAGCCCGAGGAGGTTGGTCCCGGTGGGCGTGTGCGGCCAGCGCAGCTCGCGCTCCGGCAGGCCCTCGAGCTTCCACAGCATCGCGTCGCGGGACCGCTGCAGGTACTCCTGGAGCAGGTCCTTGGGGTCCCTCACGGCGCCGTCCGCGAGAAGCACAGGCAGAACGGGTGGCCGGCCGGGCTCGCGTACACCTGGAAGTCCTCGTCCTCCTCGGGGTGCTGGGCCTCCTGGAGCAGCGCGGCGCCCACGGACATGACCTGCTCGTGGGCCGCGGCGACGTCCTCGACCCACAGGTCGAGGTGGGCCTGCTGGGGGTTGCCGTGCGGCCACTGCGGCGGGACGTGGTCGGGGGCGAGCTGGACGGAGACCGGGTTCGCGCCGTCGACCCGGACGGCGCGCCAGTCGTCGTCGGTGGCCTCGACCGAGCCTCCCAGGACGCCCGCCCAGAAGCGGCTCTCGGCGTCGATGTCCGCGGCGTCGAACACGGTGGTCATGCGGGTGATCCTCACGGTGCCTCCTCGCTCGGGTGTGGACACGGTAGCGAGAACCTCCGACACGGGGAACGGCCGCTGCCGGTGTAGGCGCGGTGGCACCGATGGGTCTACAGTCCTCGCGTGCCACTCACGGGCCGCACGCGGCCTCCCTTCCGGCGCCTGCGTTCGGCGCACCCCGCACAGGCGATCGTCGCGGCCTACGCCGCCGCCCTCGCGGCCGGGACCGTCCTCCTCCTGCTTCCCGTCTCCGTCACCGAGGAGGCCGGTGGCCGTGCCGGTCTCGTCGAGGCGCTCTTCACGGCCGGCTCGGCGGTCTCGGTCACCGGGCTCGTCGTCGTGGACACGGCCACGTACTGGAGCAGCTTCGGGCACGTCGTCATCTTCCTGCTCATCGAGCTCGGCGGGCTCGGGCTCATGACCTTCGCCTCGCTGCTCGGTCTGCTCCTCGTCCACCGGCTCGGTCTGCGCACCCGGCTGGTGACGAGCGCGTCGATCGGGACCCCGAGCGGGCAGGACCTGCGCGGCGTCGTCGTCGGTGTCGCCACGATCGCCCTCATCGTCCAGGCCGCCACCGCCGTCGTCCTCGCGGCGCGCCTGGCCCTCGCCCACGACTACCCGCCCGGGCGCGCCCTGTGGCACGGGATCTTCCACGCGGGCTCGGCCTTCAACAACGCCGGTTTCGCGCTCTACTCCGACAACCTCATGGGTTTCGTCGCCGACCCGTGGGTGTGCCTGCCGATCGCCGTCGCCGTCATCCTCGGCGGGATCGGCTTCCCCGTCTTCCTCGAGCTGAGCCGCCACGTGCGCGTGCCCCGGCTGTGGAGCATGAACACCCGCATCGTCCTCGTCGGCACGGCCGTCCTCCTCGTCGGCGCCACGGTGACGATCACCGCCCTCGAGTGGGACAACCCCGGCACCCTCGGCCCGCTCGACGCCCCGGCGAAGCTCCTCGCCGGGTTCTTCGCCGCCGTCGTCGCGCGCACCGCCGGCTTCAACACGCTGGACGTCGCCGAGATGAACACCCAGACGTGGTTCGCCCAGGACGTCCTCATGTTCATCGGCGCGGGTCCCGCCGGCACGGCCGGCGGCATCAAGATCACGACGGCGGCCGTCCTCGTCGCCATCGTCCTCGCCGAGATCCGGGGCGAGGGCGCGGTGACGGTCTTCGGCAAGCGTCTCTCGCGTGCCGTGCACCGCCAGGCCATCACGGTGCTCAGCCTCGGCGTCGCCGTCGTCATGGGTGGCACGTGGGTGCTGCTCATCACCACCGAGTTCACCCTGGACCAGATCGTCTTCGAGGTGATCTCCGCGTTCGCCACGGTGGGGCTGTCCACCGGGATCACCCACCTCCTGCCCGACGGCGGGCAGCTGCTGCTCGTCGTCATCATGTTCGCCGGCCGGGTCGGACCCGTCACGCTGGCGACGGCCCTGGCGCTGCGGCCCCGCACCCGCCTGTACGAACTCCCGAAGGAGCGACCCCTCATTGGCTGAGCACTTCCGTCCCCGCCGCCGCGCGATCACCGCGCTCGGGCGGGGCGACTCCGTCGTCGTCATCGGCCTGGGCCGCTTCGGCCAGGCGCTGGCCCTGGAGCTGGCCGAGTCCGGCGTCGACGTCCTCGGCATCGACACCGACGAGACGATCGTCCAGGACTTCAACGGCCGGCTCACGCAGGTGGTCCGCGCCGACGCCACCCGCGAGGAGGTGCTCCGTCAGCTCGGCGTCGCCGACTTCACGCACGCCGTGGTCGCGATCGGCTCGAGCATGGAGGCCTCGATCCTCGCCAGCTCGTGGCTGCTGCGGCTCAACGTCCCGCACGTGTGGGCCAAGGCGATCACCGCGGCGCACGGGCAGATCCTCACCCAGCTGGGCGTGCACCACGTCGTCTACCCGGAGAGTGACATGGGCCGGAAGGTCGCACACCTGCTGCGGGGCACGATCGCGGACTACCTCGACCTCGGCGGCGGCTTCGCGATGGTGACGGCCCAGGCGCCGGCCCTCATGACCGGCAAGCCGCTGGACAAGGTCGGCTTCCGCAAGAAGCACAACCTCAACGTCGTCGCGGTGCGTCAGCCGGACGGCAGCTGGGGCCACGCCACCGGTGAGACGGTGCTGAGCAGGGGCGACACGATCATCGTCGTCGGGCCGGCCGCCGTCGCCGAGGGCTTCATCGACATGACCTGAGGACGGCGCCGTCGTCACGAGACGACGAACGCGCGCCCGCGAGCGCCGTTGCCCGCTAGTGTGGGCACACGCACAGACCTGAGCCGGCCCACGAATGCCGGCGGGGGCGGCGACGGCGCTACTTCTCGGGCGGGGGGTGGCGCCGTCGTCGTGTGGCGGACCGACGGCGCCGGCGGCGGGCCCGGGCGGTACCCTCGGCCGGAGCGTCGGAGGGAGAGGCACCATGTCGCTGACGGTGGCTGTGGCCCAGTTCGGGCCCGGTGAGGACAAGGCCGCGAACCTGCGGACCATCGAGGAGCACCTGCGCTCGGCGGTCGCACGCGGGGCGCGCCTCGTGGTGCTGCCGGAGTTCTCCGTCTTCACGGCGCCGGCCATGGACGAGCGCTTCGTCGCGAGCGCCGAGCCGCTGGACGGGCCGAGCGTCGGGCGGCTGCGCGAGCTGTCCGCCGAGCTGGACCTCACCGTGGTCGCCGGCGTCAACGAGGTCGCCGACGGCGAGCGGATCCACAACGCGCTCGTCGGCATCCAGGACGGCGAGGTGCGCGCGGTGTACCGCAAGGTCCACCTCTACGACGCCTTCGGCTACCGCGAGTCCGACCGCGTCATGCCGGCGGACCCGCAGGAGGCCGCGCTGCTCGAGGTCGAGGGCTTCGCCGTGGGCCTGCAGACCTGCTACGACGTCCGCTTCCCCGAGGTCTCCCGCACGCTCGTCGACGCCGGGGCGGACGTGCTCGCCGTCCCCGCCGCCTGGGCGCCGGGGCCGCTCAAGGAGTACCACTGGGGCACGCTGCTACGGGCGCGGGCGATCGAGAACACCGCCTACGTGCTCGGGGCGGACCAGACCGGGCCGACGAGCGTGGGCCACAGCGTGGTCCTCGACCCCATGGGCGTGGCGCTGGCCGCCGCCGGCGAGCAGCCGGGCGTGGCCGTGGCCGAGCTGGACCGGGCCCGCCTGGAGCAGGTGCGCGAGGTCAACCCGGCGCTGCGGCTGCGGCGGTACCGGGTGTCGCCCGCGGACTGAGCTGCGCCCGATCACGGCTCAAGGGGGCACATCCATCAAGATACGGGGCGCGGCGCGCTCGGTGCCGCCTCGAACCTCTCATTCCGCGCGACAAATAGAGCACGTCGAACAGTGCCGGTTCTCAGAATTCGTTCAAAGACCGTGCCCTCCACACGGCCCTTACAGCCGTCACATCAGCGCATCGACGTCCGCCAAATAGTTTTCACAAAACCAGTCATCCACCGCCAAAGCCTGGTATAACATCCTCGCCCAAGAATTCAGCCGACTCCCACCGCGAACCTCTGCCTGTTCCCGGAGGTGCGCCCGCACAGCGTCCACTCCCTGCTCTTGGAGCATAGCGGCAAGTCTGGCCGTATCGTCTGCGATCGCCTGAGCAGCAAGCCAGCTGTACCTGTTCACGAGATCCAGCACGTGCAAATGCGCTTCGGCTCGCAATCGAAGCTCGTTCAAGACGTCGCCGCGAACGCGATAGATCACCACCGGGGGCGTCCCACGCGAAATCCGAGCACTCAACCACGGCAGGTCGTCCACGTCGTCGAAGTATGGGTGAAGAATCGCGGTCGAGGCGCCCGTTGGCCTATACTCCCCTTTCTCACTATTGCAGTCACGGCACGACGGCACTAAGTTGTCTGGACATACGGAGACCGTCGGAAAGACCGACTTTGGTAGGTAGTGGTCCAGTGTGTAGACGGTCCCAGTCCCACAATAGGGGCATCTGCGGTTCGGTGCGCTCTCCATCAAAGCGTCGTAGTGGCGGCGGGCCCTACAACTCTTACTCAAGAGACGATCCTCATACTGATATTTGACATCATCTGAAGCGAGCCCACCGGCAGCAAACTCTCTAGGAAGAGCGTCACCCAGACGTTCGCCCGCTCCCGCCACTGCGTAAGCGCGTCCAGCATCCAACATATGCGGCGTGGCTGCCTCGATCCTGACTCGTCGCGGCCCCAGCCGCATACGATAGAGAATGTCTCGAATTACCTCTTCATGACCCATACCCGGGCGCTGAAGATTGAACATCAGCCTTGCAGCCCGTAGCAAAGAGATCGCAGAACTGCCCTTCCTTCACCGCCGAGTTGGCCCCGAAACCGCGCCAGTGCTCGGTCGTAATCGCCTCGCTCCAGAGTAGCCGCATCCTTCAACAGCGCATGAAAACCCGTGTGCGACACTTCCAGCCCAAAGACCATGGACGTCAATACGCCGGTCGACTCGCCAAAGGTTTCGACGTCGAGACTATGCACGCCTAGGCGCCTTCCAGACCTAGAGATCAGGTGCACGCAACTCCGTGGGACCTCTTGAAGCACAACGGGCGAGTGGGTCGCTACAATGGCAATTCCATTTCGCTCCTCCATCAAATCGGATATCGCGCGCATCAGCGCCGACAGCAGAGGCGGATGCAGGTGCGACTCGGGCTCATCGATCAGCACGAGCGACTTCTCATTAACCATTTGAACAAGTTTAGTCACCGTGAGTAGAGCGATCTTGTGACCAGAACTCAACTTCGAGAAGGCACATCCAATGTACTCTGCATCGAAATCGTCGGGCGAGGCTGCCGCGAATCGCCCGATCTCTGACTCTGCGAGCAGAGGATCGCGATAAAGATGCGCCATCGCAGCGCGCCACCGATCGTGCCGCGGGCCGAACCAGCATAGCCGCAGACTGTCTGTAAAATCCCGCGCAAGCTCTTGGTCATTTCGAAGCCCCGAGCCGCCGCCATCACGCAACCCGACATAGCTCACACGGCGCCCCTCCTTTGTCCTATCGGCCATATAGAAGTGATCGAAAGGGTCAAACGCCGAGAACGACACCTTCACGAGGTTCACGAAAGGCAGTTCGCCACCGTCGCCCTCACTCACCCAGCTGGCGTCCGTACGTCCGGGCTCTTGCAACGAGCCAGCCATGCCGCGCAGGAGCGTGGTTTTTCCGACACCATTGCTACCGATCAGCACATGCACATTCGTCGGAGGATTGGCCTCGGGTTGCACTTCGAAACCAAGCGACAGCTGGCCCCCCTCGGTCGGGACCTTATACGCGAATCGATAGCTATCAAGCACCGAGCCGCCATGCACGATCCTGCGGAATTGATCCGTCACGGTGCGCACGTCGACACTTCGCAGAAGGGAGATGTGCAGTACCGGTTCACCAATTGCGACCGCGAAAGCATGCTGGTCGTATGCGATGTCTCTGAGAGCCGCCAACACCTGCTGACCGAGGCCATTGGGCAACTCCCGCAGTTTTTCATAGTATTCGCGGTCTTGCCCTACCGAAAATGCGTCTTGCTCCAGGAGCGTGAAAGAGGTAGGCAGTTTCGTTCGCAGACCTTCATCACCCATGCCAGTTTTGGCGATCTTCACGAACCCAAGTTCCTCGGCGCCGTCTTCGCTGGAGTAATAGAGTTTAAAGAGTGTCTTGAACCCGTAGTCGTCCCAGTTGTCACGAATCAACGACACCACGCCCGCTTTTTGAGCGGGGAACGCACCGCGGGTCAAAACGCGGAAGTGGAGCATGGCGCACCTTCAATCGAGTCGAGGATCCTGCGAAGACACTACAGAAGTCTGCAGAGAAGGAGCCCCGCGCTGATCCGGCGGCGACCAATCAGGATGCAACCTGAGCTGGTCTCTCCACGTCACGAGCGCCCCAGTTCAGCCGAGCGGCCGACCTCCGCCACTCCGCAGGCCTCTCGGGTCTCCCTGGCACTTCGATCCATTGGACTCACGATGGAGAGCCATAGCACGTGTCCATACGGATATTCCGCTGCGCGTCGCCCCATGCCGTGCTTCGGTGACAGAAGGCTTGATCACCGGACTAGTTGACTAGACGCACTGTCGGCTGGCAGGTGCCGTCGGCTCGCGTCGGCCGTCGGTCAGTCAATCGCGCAATGCAGGGAACAAGAGACACTCCCACCCGCTTAGGACGTTCGCGGCACATCGGCGCCACCCGAGGCCACGAGCACCAGGGCGTCCTCGTGCCTGTGAACTCCCCGGACGGGTTCTCTTCCTGGAATCTCGCTGGCAGCACACCGGACTGCGCCGTCGGTGCAATCAGCCGCGCAACTACATATCCGTCGGGGACTGGCATCATAGGCACCGCGACGATCGCGGCGTCGGGATCCTCAACGGCCTGCGGCAGCCTAGTGTTCTCGATCTCGACGAACTCGATGTTGCGCCCGTTTGCGGTGCCGGCGATCTTGATTGGCGGTGACCTCGATAGTCCCTGGCTTCGTGAGGGGCTTGGCGTCATCCTCCGACCCCATGAGCGTGGCCGTGGCCGCCGCCGGGGCGGCCGTGGCGCAGCTGGACCGGGCCCGCCTGAAGCAGGTGCGAGGTCAACCCGGCGCTGCGGCTGCGGCGCTACCGGGTGTCGCCGACGGCGCGCTGACCGTCGGCGGACGGCGGCGTCTGGTTTGGCGCGCATGCCTATACAATCTCGCGGGCGGCAACGGGTGCCGCCGGACGGAGGCAACGATGCGCTCACACATCCGGACGGCAGCTGTCGTCCTCAGCCTGGGCCTCGTGGTGGCCGCGTGCTCCGACGCCGAGGAGGCGCCGGCGGACGCCGCCCCCACGAGTGAGGGCCAGCAGCCGACGGCGGAGAGCACCGACGCCGAGGACCACGGCGCGCACGACTCCCACGGCAGCACGGACCACGACGCCGCTGCCGCCGCAGCAGCCACGGGCCCGGTGGGCGCCTCCGTGCTCGGCACCTCGACCGGCTCCTTCGGCCCGCTGGGCGAGGGCCTGGGCAGCGCGACGAACACGCTCGTCGTCGAGGGCACCGTGACGCTCGTCAAGGACGAGTCCGGCACCGAGATCACCACCAACGTCGGCGGCCTGCTGTCCGGCGCCGACCACGCCGCCCACCTGCACGACGGCTCGTGCACCGAGTTCGGCGGGCACTACATGCACGACCACGCCGGCCCGCCGGAGCCGCCGAACGAGATCTGGCTGTCCTCCACTGGCGACCCGGTCGGGTCCCTCCAGCCGAGCCAGGCGGGCACGGCGGTGGGCGCCGGCGGGGCCGACTGGGTCCCGCGGGAGACGCCGCTGTCGATGATGATCCACGACTCCGAGCTCCCCGGTCTGCCGATCGCGTGCGCGGACTTCGCCGCCTACGACGGGCCCGCCACCCTGGTGCTCGAGCCCACCGACGACGGCATCGACGCGATCGAGTACTCCCTCGACGGCGGCGAGTGGACGGCCTACGAGGCCCCGGTCGAGATCACCGAGCCCGGCGAGCACACCGTGGCCTACGCGCCCGCCGGCGAGCACGACGACGCCCCGGAGATCACCTTCACGGTCGCCGGCGCCCGGTAGCGGCCGCAGGAACAACTCAGCTCTCGGCGAGAGGGTGCGACCCCCTCGCGCCGCGGGCCGGACCAGGAACAACTCAGCTCTCGACGAGAGGGTGCGACCCCCTCGCGCCGAGAGCGGGACCAGGAACAACTCAGCTCTCGACGCGGGGGTGAGACCCCCTCGCGCCGAGAGCCGGACCAGGAACAACTCAGCTCTCGACGCGGGGGTGAGAGCCCCTTGGGGGTGAGCCCCCCTTGCGCCGAGAGCTGAGTTGTTCCGGATCACTCCACCGGGATGATGACGCCCTGGTACTGCTCCTCGAGGAACTGGTCCATCTGGTCGGAGGTGAGCAGCTCGTAGAGCGTGGTGATGCGCGGGTCGTCGGCGAGCTCCGGCGTCGTGGACAGCACGTTGTAGTACTCGCTGTCGCTCTCCTCGGCGAGGATCATCTTGTCCTCGCCCAGCCCCGCGGGCAGCGCGAAGGCGGCGGTGACGATGGCGGCGTCCTGGTCCTCCACGGCCTGCGGGAGCGTCGCGTTCTCGATCTCGACGAACTCGATGTTGCGCGGGTTCGCGGTGATGTCGGCGATGGTGATGGGCTCCTCGGTGACCTCGATGAGGCCGTGGGAGGCGAGGAGCTTGAGGGCGCGACCCTCGTTGGTCGGGTCGTTCGGGATCGCGACCGACGCGCCGTCGGGCAGCTCCTCCAGCGAGGCGAAGTCGTTGGAGTACAGGCCCATGCGCGGCAGGTAGACCTCACCGACGGACACGAGGTCCTCGCCCATCGCCTCGTTGAAGGTCTCCATGAACGTCGTGTTCTGGAAGAGGTTGGCGTCGGCGTCGCCGTCGACCACGGCCGGGTTGGGCGTGTTGTAGTCGCTGAACTCGACGAACTCCACGGTCAGGCCCTCGGCCGGGGCGAGCTCCTCGGCGACGAAGTTGAGCATGTCGCCGGCGGGGACCGCGAGGGCGGCCACGCGGATGGTGTCGGACTCGGCGCCGGAGGTGGCGCCGTCGTCGTCCCCTCCCCCGCACGCGGTGAGCGCGAGGGCGGCGACGACGGCGACGGGCAGGGTGCGGGTGAGGCGCATGGATCTACTTTCTAGCGGTGGGACGCACGTCGGGCGACGTAGTTGCCGACGGACTGGAGGATCTGGACGAGGACGACGAGGAGCACGACGACGACGAGCATGTACTCGAGGCTGTAGCGCTGGTAGCCGTAGCGGAAGGCCACGTCCCCGAGCCCGCCGCCGCCGACGGCCCCGACCATCGCGGAGTAGCCGATGAGGCCGACGACGGTCGTGGACAGCCCCAGCGTGAGCGCGGGGACCGCCTCGGCGAGGAGGACCTTGAACATGATCGTGCGCTTGGTGGCACCGAGGGAGACGGCGGCGTCGACGACACCGCGCGGCACCTCGCGGACGGCGATCTCCACGAGGCGCGCGAAGAACGGGATGCCGGCGATGGTGAGCGGGACGATCGAGGCGGTCGGTCCGATGAACGTGCCGACGACCAGCCGGGTGAAGGGGATGAGCAGGATCATGAGGATGATGAACGGGATCGAGCGGCCGATGTTGACGACGACGTCGAGCACCCGGTTCACCACCTTCCCCAGGGCTCGAGAGCCGAAGGGCTTGGCGTAGAGGCCGCCGTCCTCGGTGGTGACGAGGAGGACGCCGATCGCAGTGCCGACGACGACCGTGAAGAGGAGCGCGACGAAGACCATGTAGAGGGTCTCCCAGGTCGCGCCGGTGACGATCTCGACGAGGTCGGACCAGAAGTCCGGGTCGTTGCGGTCGATCATCGGACCACCTCCACGAACAGGCCCTGCGAGCGCAGGTAGGTGAGCGCGGCCTCCACCTGGTCACCGGTGGCGGCGGGGATCTCCAGGCGGGTGCGGCCGGTCTGGGTGCCGTCGTGGATGGTCTCCATGGCGGCGCCGAGGATCGCGACGTCCAGGCCCTGCTCCCGGGCGAGGCGCGCGATGACGGGCTCGGAGGAGGTCTGCTTGGTGAAGGTGACGTCGATGATCGTCGTGCCGCGTGAGTCGGGCAGCTCGCCGAGCTGGAAGAGCTCGGCGGCCAGGCGCGAGCCCGGGGTGGTGAGCAGCTCGTCCATGGGGCCGTGCTCGAGGATGCGTCCGTGCTCCATGAGGGCGGCGGAGTCGCAGATGCGCTTGATGACGTCCATCTCGTGGGTGATGAGGAGGACGGTGAGGCCGAGCTCGCGGGACAGCCGGCGGATGAGGTCGAGGACCGAGCGGGTGGTCTCCGGGTCGAGCGCCGAGGTGGCCTCGTCGGAGAGGAGGACACGCGGGTTGTCGGCCAGGGCGCGGGCGATGCCCACGCGCTGCTTCTGGCCGCCGGAGAGCTGGGCGGGGTAGGCACCGGCGCGGTCGGACAGGCCGACGAGCTCGAGGATCTCCGTGGCGCGGTGGCGGCGCTCGGACCGGCCGGTGCCGGCGATCTCGAGGGCGAGCTCGACGTTGGCCTGCGCGGTGCGGGAGGACAGGAGGTTGAAGTGCTGGAAGATCATCCCGGCACGGCGGCGGGCCTCGCGCAGCTCCTTGCCCTTGAGCTGGGAGATGACGGCGCCGTCGACGGTGACCGTCCCGGAGTCCGGCTTCTCCAGGGCGTTGACCGTGCGGATGAGGGTGGACTTGCCGGCACCGGACTGGCCGACGATCCCGAAGATCTCCCCCGGCTCGACGCGCAGGGAGACGTGGTCGAGCGCGTGGACCTCACCGCCGGGTGTGCGGAAGGTCTTGGACACGTCCTCCAGATCGATCAACCGGGCCTCCTCCAGGTGCACGAGGCGCGCGGGGGTGCGGCACGTCGTGGCAGGTCCAGGGTCCGACGGCCGACGGTGCGATGTCCACCTCTAGAGACGCCTGTCTCAGCATGCGACCTGTGACATGCAGCGCGGCCGGGTCCAAGCGGCTCGGCGCACTCGCGCACGTGCGCCGCACCTCTCGATCGTAGATCGCCCCGTGCGGCGATCGGCAGGCGAGGCGGTCACCCTCGCCGCCAGCCGCGACCGCCGGAGCATCACCCGCTCCGCCCCTCCACCGTCGGGCGTCCCGGTGCAACGGTGGGACAGGAGGTTCGACGTCGACGTCGGGAGCACACGATGGTCTGCACGAGCGTCACCGGTGCGGTCGGCGGTCGGGTGCGCGCCGTCGTCGTCGCGCTCGCGGGGCTGCTCGCGGTCCTCGCCCTCCTCACGGCACCCGGGGCACAGGCGCAGACGGAGGAACCGACCCAGGACCCGACCGATCGTGCCTGCGCACTCGCCCGCAGCCTCAACGCACAGGCCCGCCCTCAGGACGCGCGCGCCCTCATCGACGAGCACCGCGGCGCAGCGGCAGCGCACCGCCGCGACTGCGCCCCGGAGTACTTCGAGGCACAGGCGCGGACCTCGCTGGCGGCCGTCGTCTCCACGCTGGCGGACGATGCCGCCCTCGCCCCGCTGCGCGGCCAGCTCTCCGACGTCTGCGGCACGTCGGCGGACACGCGCAGCGAGGTTCTCGCGGCCTGCGACGTCGCCGTGTCCACCGAGCAGCCCCTGACCTGGAGCGAGGACGTCGCGTCCTCCCTCGCGAGCTTCGTCGAGCGGTGGGCTGGTCCACTCCGGGAGCTGGCGCTCGCCGTCGTCGGCTTCCTTGCCGCCGTCTACGTGCTCGCCCGTGTCCGGACCCGTCGCCTCTCGCCGACGCGGTACGCCACGCTGGCCAGGATCGGCGCCAGCCGTCGTGGCGCGACGGTCGCCACCGGGGTGGTGGTGCTCGCCGCGACGGCTGTGTTCGTCCTCCTCATCGTCTGGGCACCACGCGCCAGCGGGGACGCACCGGAGATCGCTGCTGTCGCCGTCGGGGTCCTCGCTCTCACGGCGTCGGCGGTGGACCACGCCGCCCAGCTCCTGGCGAGCTCGCTGCGGATCGCGGTGACGGTGCGAGGCGCGGACGGCAAGGAGTCGACGAGTGCGACCGCGCACGTCATCGGCATCCTCAACGAGCTCGGAGCCCGGGGCCCACGGGGGGCGCAGTTCCCCCGCGGCACGGACGTCTCCGCGCTCGACACCGCCGTCATCAGCGCGCTCCCCGCGGGCGTCGTCGCGAAGCTCCTCCTCGCCGTCCTCCACGTGCTCGTCCCGCGCGCCCCGTGGGAGGTGTCCGTCGACGAGGAGTCCGTGGACCGCGAGACGGTGGAGGTCACCCACAACGGCCGCTCCGCCCTCGTGGCGGTCGTGGACCGCGACGCGCTCGGCCTCCGCACGCCGGTGCTCACCGCGAGTGCATCTCCGTCCTCGGGAGCGGCGGTCCTGCCCGACCTGCACCGCATGAGCGCCGCCCTGGTGCTGGCCAAGCTGCACGAGGTGCACCGGTTCCCCGGGCTGGGCGGCGCGACCGACGGCCTGTCCGTCGGGTTCCAGACGGTGGCGACCAGCGACTTCGCACGCGACTACGACGCGGCCGCTCCGCTCCTGGCCCGGGCCGTGGGCCTGGACAGCGGGAACCTCGCCGCGATGCTGGGCCTGCTCCACTGCCGCTTCCGCAGCGCCAGCACCGCGCCCGACCTCAGGCTCTACGTCGACGAGCTCGCCGCCCTCCTCGACCGGCTCGAGCGCCTCCGCGAGGACGACCCCGCGGGCGCGGTGCTCCTCATCTGCCGAGCACGGCTCAACCGGCTCGTCGCCCGGATCAACCTCGCCTTCGCCGACGGCGGTGACGGTGCCGCCGGGCTGGAGCGTGCCCGGGAGCTGGCGACGGCGCTGGTGACGGACGTGGACACGCTCGCCGCGGCTCCGGCCGTCCCCGCCGAGAGCATCACGCTGCTCCGGGCGATCGGGCGCAACGCCCGGATCCTCATGGTCGTCGGGACGGACGGCTGCCTCGAGCCGCCGCTCACCCCGCTCGAGCACCACCAGGCCGCCTGCCACTACGCCACGGCCCCCACGCCGGACCTCGAGCAGGCGGTCCACCACCTGCGTCTCGCGGCCGCCGAGCCGCAGCTCGCCGCATGGCGCGCACTGGACCCCCAGCTCGCGCAGTTCCGCCGCACCGACACCTACCGTGCGGCGTTCCCGCCCGAGAAGGAGGAGTTCTTCTCCCTGCCCGGGATCGCCCGCGTGAAGGACCACCTCACGCGCCTGGGCATCACGGGTGAACGCGACCTCCTCGCGCACTCGCCCGCGGAGCTCGCCCAGCTGCTCGGCACGACCTCGGTCGTGACGGGCCGCCTGCTCGCGCTCGCCCGCCTGGTCTCCCAGGTGCCTGCCGGCCTCCACCCCTGGCGTTTCACCATCGGCTCCTGGGTCGCACGGACGGCGCGCCCGGGCCTCACGCGGGCGGAGCTGGCGGATGCTGTCGCCGAGGACCTCGGGGAGCAGCTCACCGCAGGTGAGATCACGGCGCTGCAGGCGTGGGTCCGCGGGGGCTCCTGCCGCCGGTCCGACGTCGCGGACTACCTGCGGGCCGTCACCTGAGCGAGCGGCGCGGCGCCCTCAGCCGCGCAGTCGCGTGAGCCCCTCGGCCGCGCGCTCCAGGACGCTCTCCTGCTTGACGTAGGTGAACCGCACCCATGAGCCGAGCGCCTGCGCCGTCGGGGACCCCGCGGCACAGAACGCACTGACGGGGATGCCGACGACGCCCGCCAGCTCCGGTAGCCGGCGGCACAGGTCGACGGCGTCGGTGAAGCCGAGCGGCGCGGCGTCGGCGACGACGAAGTACGTGCCTGCCGCGCGCACCGTGGCAAAGCCGGCGGCGTCGAGCGCGCCGGTGAGGAGGTCCCGGCGGGACTGCAGCGAGGCCTGGAGCCCGGCGACGTACTCCCCCGTCTGCCCGTCCTCGTCCGTGAGCGCCGTCGCGACGGCGTGCTGGAAGGGACCGGAGGCGACGTAGGTGAGGAACTGCTTGACGGTCCGCACGGCGGTGACGAGCTCGGCCGGCCCGTGCACCCAGCCGACCTTCCACCCGGTGAAGGAGAAGGTCTTGCCGGCCGAGGAGATCGTCAGCGTCCGCCCGGCCGCGGCGGGCAGGGTGGCGAGCGGGACGTGGCGGACGCCGTCGTAGGTGAGGTGCTCGTAGACCTCGTCGGTGACGATGACGGCGTCGCGCGCGGCCGCCTGCTCGGCCAGCAGGGTGAGCTCGGCGGTGGTGAGGACCGTGCCGGTGGGGTTGTGCGGGGTGTTGACCAGGACGAGGCGGGTGCGGTCGGTGAAGGCGACGCGCACGTCATCGGGGTCGAGGTGGAAGCCGTCGGGGCCGGGGCGCAGCGCGATGGTGCGGTGGGTGGCGCCGGCCATGGCGATCGAGGCGGCGTAGGAGTCGTAGTAGGGCTCGAGGGTGACGACCTCGTCGCCCGGGCCGGTGAGCGCAAGGATCGTCGCGGCGATGGCCTCGGTGGCGCCGGCGGTGACGAGCACCTCGGTGTCCGGGTCGACGCTCAGCCCGTAGTGCCGGGCCTGGTGCGCGGCGACCGCCTCTCGCAGCTGCGGGATGCCGGGGCCCGGCGGGTACTGGTTGTGGCCGTCGCGGATGGCCGCGATCGCCGCCTCCTTGAGGTGCTCCGGCCCGTCGACGTCCGGGAACCCCTGGCCGAGGTTGACCGCGCCGGTGCGGGTGGCGAGCTCTGACATCTCGGCGAAGATCGTCGGGGCGACGGCTCCCGACGGCGAGAGCAGGCCGGCCCCGCGGGCCACGTCGATCCAGCGGTCACTACGCATGAGGGCATCTTCGCACTGCACCGGCGAGGCGGTCGGTTCGTCCATCGGCACGCTCGCCAGCGCGCGTCGGGAGCGCCCCGAGAGCGGCCGGACCGAACTATGCGAGTGCACCGCGCAAATGGGCTGAATTCATGTACGGATGTAGAAACCCTTCCACGTGGGCGTCCCCAGCGCCCCACACGTCGGTGTTAGGGAGGCGCCATGCCCCGCTCTCACCCAGGCACCCCTGACGCTGTAGGCCCATCCAAGGCGATTGCAGCCCTGAACGGCCTGAACCTCTCCGGTGCCGCGGTTGCACCACGCTGCTACGCGACCGCGACCGTCATATGCAGAGCCACATGACGACGGGTAAGCCGCGGACGCCGGGATGGCGCTCACCACGAATGAACTCGCCACTAGGGCGACTGTTGCGGCCGCACTCGCGAGCGACCGCCGAACTGAGGTGTTCACCTGTCTTCTCCCCCCTGCTGAAGAAGCCGCTCGGTCGAACGGTGGCCAAACCTTACTATCGACGAAACCCCCGCGGAAGCCTCTTGCATTGTTCAATTTCTGGCGACGCGGGCCTCGGTTAAGAACAGGAAGGCCCGCACCCGTCTCGGGTGCGGGCCTCCCGTTAGGGCCGACTCGCGACCGTCAGCCCACCGGCAGACGACGCACGCCCAGCGTGTCCTTCCCGTCGCCGTTCCAGTCCCCGACGTAGACCTCGTCGGCCGCTCGCCCGTACATCACTGCGAAGTCGGCCGGCCCACCGACGAGCGAGTTCTTCACGAAGTACGCCTTGCCCCGGCGCACCGCGAAAGTGTCGGTGCCGTTGCCGTCCCAGTCACCGGCCAGCGTGACGTCGGCCGCCCGGCCGTAGGTGAACACCCGGTCCGCGTCGCCGCCGACCATCGCGTTCTTCACGTGGTAGGTCGCCCCTCGGCGGGCGGCGAAGGTGTCGGTACCGCTGCCGTCCCAGTCACCGACCACGATCGCGTCACCGGCACGGCCGTAGGTGACCACCGTGTCGGCGTCACCACCACGAAGCGAGTTCTTCACGTGGTAGGTGCTCCCGCGACGAATCGCCAGCGTGTCCACGCCGTCGCCGTCCCAGTCACCAACCACGAAGACGTCTCCCGGGCGGCCGTAGGTGAACACCCGCTCCGCCGGGCCACCCCTCGGCGCGTTGCTGACGTGGAACCGGTCCTCACGACGCACGACGATGGAGTCCGTCCCGTCGCCGTCCCAGTCGCCGATGAGCACCTCGTCGGCCGAACGTCCGTACTGGAAGGCGTGGTGCGCCGTCCCGGACCAGTCGTCGGAGAGGAAGAACCCGGACGGCGACGGCGTCGGCTCGACCGGGTCGGAGGCGGCCGGCAGGTCGGGGAAGCCTGCCGGCGCGGCCCGGAGCTGGCTGGCCTGCTCGTAGTCGTAGGCGAAGCCGAGCAGCTCGCCCTCGGAGTAGGGCCGCCCCATGAAGGACAGGTCCATCGGCAGGCCCTGCGAGCCGAAGCCCATCGGCACGACGACGCCCGGGAAGCCCACGGAGCTGTACCCCGCGAACGTCGAGGGCTTGGGGACGCTGGACCGCACGAACGTCGGGTCCTCGACGGTCTCGACGGGATTGTTGATCGGCGTCGCGAAGCTCGTCTCGTACGGGAAGACGAGCGCCTCGACGTCGTTGTCCTCGAAGAGGGAGAGCTTGTACTCCGTCGCGGCGGGCAGGACGCGTTCGATGAGGTCCTGGAACGCCGGATCGTCAGTCGACGTCGTGAGCGACCGCTTCAGCAGGTTCAGGACGCTGGCCTCCACGGGCAGCGCCGACTGGCTGACCTCCTCCTCGTAGATCTCGATGAACTCCTCGACCGTCTTGGGCACGTCCGGCCCGAAGGTCGCGAGGTAGGTCTCGAACTCCTCCTTGAAGCGGTAGTCGGCGATGGTGCGGATGTTCGGGCCGCCGTTGGTGAGGTAGAAGTCGACAAACTCGGGGTCCAGCTCGATGTCGACGAGCGTGGCCCCCTGCTCCTCGAGGGTCTCCAGTGCCTCCTCCGCCATCGCGTCGATCTCCGGGTCGCCCCCGAAGAACGTCCGCACGACGCCCAGGCGCACGCCGTCGAGAGCGTTCTCGTCCAGGTGGTCGAGGTAGTCGATGCCCGGGGTGCCGGGGGCGCCACCGGGGTAGTTCTCGTACACCTCCACGCTCAACGGGTCCGCCTCGTCCACGCCGGTCAGGGCGCGCATCATGATGGCCGTGTCGGTGACCGTGCGGGCCATCGGGCCGGCGGAGTCGAAGGTGAGGTTCTTGGGGGCGATGCCGTCGCGGCTGATGAGGCCCGTCGTCGGGCGCAGGCCGACGATCCCGTTGTAGGCGGCAGGCCCGCGCACCGACGTGCTCGTGTCGGTACCGACGGCGAGGACGGCGAGGTTCGCCGCGATGGCCGCGCCCGAGCCTGCGCTGGAGCCGCCGGTGCCGCGCTTGGCGTTGTACGGGTTCACCACCTGCCCGTTGATGGTGTTGTAGCTGCCGCCGGCGAACTCCCCCATCTCCGCCTTGCCGAGGATGAGGGCCCCCTCCTCGCGGAGCCTGGCGGTGATGAAGGCGTCGTCCGGCGGGACGGCGTCCTCGAGGATGACCGAGCCGTTCGTCGTCGGCATGTCGTCCGTGTCGATGTTGTCCTTGAGCAGGACTGGGATGCAGTGCAGGTCGCTTCGCGGGCCAGTGCGCGCGTACTCCTCGTCAAGAGCTGCGGCGGTCTCCAGGGCGTCGGGATTGACGGTAGCGACGGAGTTGATCCTGGGACCGGCGTCGTCGTAGGCCGCGATCCGCTCGATGTAGAGCTCGGTGAGCTCGACACAGGTGAGGGACCCTTCCGCGAACGCGCGGGAGATGTCCTCGATGGTCGCTTCCTCGAGGGTGAAGTCCTCGTCGGGCGCCGGCTGCGCGACCGCCGGTGCCCCCATGGCGAGCGATGCCACCGTCGCGACACCGAGCAGCGCCACGCCTCGTCGTCCTGCGAGCGCGCGGGTCGCGGCTCCCTCCTTCGTGTGCTTCATGTTCCCTCTCCTCGTGCGTGCCGGTACGTGTGGACCGTGCAGACGGAGCGGCCGCAGGTACGCAGAAGCTGCTGTTCCTCAGCCATGGCGACGCCCCCTACCCAGGACTGCTCCGTTGGTCGGAACGAGACGTCCAGGTATGGCCGATACTGCGAGACCGTCGTTTCCCCGGAGTTACCTGCTGTTGCGCCCGCGTAACAGTCGCGCACCGCGAGGGATCTCCCGGCTCCGCGTCGGTCCTAGACTCGGCCCGTCGGCGAGAGGAGAGCGATGCCGCAGGACCACCACACCCACCGCCGCGCCGTCGCGCTCCTCGCCCTGAGCAACGTCCTGGGCGGGATCGGGGTGGCGTCGGGGATCGCCGTCGGCGCCCTGCTCGCCGAGCAGCTCGGTGGCACGGCCGTGGCGGGCCTGGCCCAGGCCGCGGGGGTCCTCGGCGCCGCGGTCGCTGCCGTCCCGCTCGCTGCGCTGGCCACCCGGCGAGGTCGCCGGTGGTCCCTCACGCTCGGGTACACGATCGCCCTGCTCGGCGCGGGCCTCGTCGTCACGGCCGCCGTCGTCGGTTCCTTCCTCCTCCTGCTGCTCGGTCTGGGCACCTTCGGGGTGGCGCAGGCCGCCAACCTCCAGTCCCGGTACGCCGCCGCGGACGGCGCGAGCGCGGCCACCCGCGCCCGGTCGATCTCCGTGGTCATGTGGGCGACGACGATCGGCTCGGTCGCCGGCCCCAACCTCACCGCCGCGGGTGAGCGGGTGGCGTCGGGTGTCGGCATCCCCGGTCTCGCCGGGCCGTACCTCTTCTCCGCGCTGGCCTTCGCCCTCGCCGCCACCGTCCTCGGCACCTTCTTCCGTCCCGCCGACGACGGCGCGGACGGTTCGGTCCGGCAGCCGGTCCTCGTGCCCGGTGCCGCGTCCCCGCCGCGCACGGTCGGCGCCACGGGGGCCCTGCGCTGGGCGGCCGGGCACTCGGTGGCCCGGTTCGCCGTCGGGCTCATCGCGCTGGCGCACGCCGTCATGGTCATGGTCATGGTTATGACGCCGGTCCACATGCGGCACAGCGGCATGAGCCTCGAGCTCGTGGGCATCGTCATCAGCGTGCACGTGCTGGGGATGTACGCGCTCAGCCCGGTGTTCGGGTGGCTGGTGGACCGGTCCGGCGGCGTGCGCGTGGCGGTCGGCGGCATCGCCGTCCTCTTCACCGCCACCGTGCTGGGCTTCGTGGCGGCGGCATCGGGCGGGCGTCCCGTCCTCACCGCGGCCGCGCTCACGGTGCTGGGGCTCGGCTGGTCGGCGTCGCTCATCGCCGCCTCCGCGCTGCTCACCGAGGTCGCACCGGACCCCGTCCGCGTCCCGCTGCAGGGAGCCACGGACGCCGTGATGAGCTACGCCGGTGCGGCCGCCGCCGCCCTGGCCGGGCCGGTCCTGGCAGCCGGCGGGTTCCGCGCGGTCAACGTCGCGGCGGCGCTCCTCGTGCTCCCCGCGGCACTCCTCGCCGTGGGCGCCGCCCGCCCGGCTCACGTCACCACGCCCGCCGACGGACGGTGACGCCGCGGGGCGCGTCAGACGAACTCCTCGATGTCCGCTGTCTCGCCGGTCGTGACAGGCAGCCCTGCCACCTGGGGCTCGGGCGTCACGGTGTCGCTCGGCGACTCCGTGCGCTCGGCCGTGGTCTCGGTGGGGTGAATGTGCTGCGCGCCCATAGGGTCGCCTTTCGGTCCGGGGGTTCTCACCGCCCGGTGTCGGACTATAGGTATCACGCTGCCACTCGACCGATGCCGCATTCCGCGCATGAATTGAGAATGCCGTTCGCCGGTCGGCCCGTTCCGGGACCTCAGGCCCGGAACCCCTCGTCACCACCACGTCCCTCGCCGTGCGCTCCGCGCCGCCCTGGTGTCGACTGCCGGGAGAGTCGGAGCCGAGGAGTGAGCTGTTGGGACCTATGTGGATCGCGACCGTCGCGGGTGTCGTGCTCGTGCTCGCCGCGCTGTGGGACCTCTTCCACACACTGTGGAACCCGAGCGGCCAAGGTCCCATCTGCCGGCTGTTCATGCGCCTGGTGTGGCGCACGTCGAAGCACGTTCACGCCCGCGCGGGGCGGCTCAGCGGCCCGGTCACGCTCGTCATCGTCATCCTCACGTGGGTGGTGCTGGTCGTCGTCGGGTGCGCGCTGATCTACTGGCCGCACGTGCCCGAGGCCTTCTCCTACAGCCCCGGTCTCATGCCCGAGGAGCGAGGGAACCTCCTCGACGCGCTGTACCTCTCCGCCGTCGCCCTCGTGACCCTGGGACTGGGCGACATCGTCCCCACGGCCGGGTGGCTCCAGCTGCTGGTCCCCCTCGAGGCCCTGCTCGGCTTCGCCCTGCTGACCGCCGCCGTCTCGTGGGTGCTCCAGGTCTACCCGGCGCTCACCCGTCGGCGTTCCCTCGCCCTCAGGCTCGACGCGTTGCGCCGTGCCGGCACCGCCGAGGCACTCCCCCACCTGGACCGGTCCGCCGCGTCCGGGCTGCTCGGGGAGCTGGCCGACGGCGTCGGGAAGGTCTACGTCGACCTGGTCCAGTACAGCGAGACCTACTTCTTCCGTGACAGCGGCGCCCGGACCACGCTCGCGGTGACGGTGCCCTACGCCCTCGAGCTGGCCGAGGTGGCCGAGGCGAGCACGGTGGAGGACGTGCGGCACGGAGGACGGACGCTCGCCGAGGTCCTCGCCGACCTCGCCGAGGTGCTCGACGACCAGTTCCTCCACACCGGCGCGGACACCGCCGGCGTGCTCGCCGCCTACAAGGACGACCAGAGCCTGCCCTCCTAGCCGCGGACCTCGCCGGTCGCGGGCACCGTGCCGTGGGGCAACACTGGGTCGGGCAATCAGCCCCGACGTGCGTGGAGGTGGCCCGTGGCCCGCAACGAGCACCGACAGAACCAGGACGACGACGGCCACGGCGGTGGACACCCCGGCTCCGGACGGATGTACCTGCGCTTCGGCGCGATGCTGCTGACGGCCATGGTGGTCATGTACTGGGTGATGTTCGTCGGCACGTGGGAGTGGGGCCACGTGCGCTTCAGCCAGAGCCGCGTGTTCATGGCCGTGACCATGGGCGGCGCGATGGGGCTCGTCATGCTCGCGTGGATGCTCAACATGTACCGGAGCACCAAGGCGAACGTCATCGTCGTCGTGGCCAGTCTCGTCCTGCTCGGCGGAGGGACAGCGCTGGACCGCAGCCAGGCGACGGTGGGTGACTCCTCCTACATGAAGGCGATGATCCCGCACCACTCACTGGCGATCACGCGCTCCGAACGCGCCGGGCTCGAGGACGTGCGCGTGTGCGAGCTGGCGGTGGAGATCAGCGAGGCCCAGCGCCGCGAGATCATGGAGATGGACTGGCTCATCGAGGACATCGCCGAGAACGGCCCGGCGACGACCGCCGCGGAGGCCGAGGCCCGGCCCGTTCCCACCTTCACCGAACCCGCCGAGCGGGACTGCAGCGGTGGCTGACGCCCGCGCTCTCCTGCTGGCTCGTCAGAGGAACTCTTCGGAGTCCCCGAACTCGCTGATCGTGAAGCGAAGCACGGCCTGTTGCATCTCGTACTTGGCCGCCAGCGTGTCTCGCCACGACTCCGTGCGACTGGCCGACTCCGTGCGACTGGTCGCGGTCTCGACCAGGTGATCTCGCTGAGTGCCCATGGGATTGCCCTCCCGTCCGGGTACTGACACCGCCCGATGCCAACGCCGCCATTAGTACCACGGCGCGCCTTACTGGTGCACCCCTTCTGCCTGGGCCTTCACCACGGCGTCGTCGCACCCCGAGGTGTCAGGTTCCCAGCAGCCCCGGGGGCATCCGTTCCGCCCCTCTCACGCCACCGAGCATGGCCGGAGCGATGGGTTCCCCCCGGCGCAGGACGCTGAGTGTGCCGGTCGGCTCGAGGACGACGGCGGCCACCTCCGCGTCGCTGCGGATCCCGGCCTGCCGCAGGCGGGACCGCAGCTGGCTCTCGGTGACGTGCGTGCGCCGCAGCTCCCTCCACAGCACCTCGGACCCGGCCATGAGGAGCACGGGCGCGTTGTTGGCCAGTCGCTCCCAGCGCGGCCGCGAGCTCATCCACCCGAGCGCTCCCTCGAGCGCGAGGAGCGTCACCACGGCGATGAGGCCGGCGGCCAGCGTGGGGCTGTGGCCGAGGATCGCCCGGCCCAGGACGGCACCGAGGACGATGACGACGACGATGTCGAAGCCGGAGAAGCCGGCCAGCACCCGCTGACCGAGCGAACGGGTGAGCACGATGAAGCTCAGGTAGAGCACCGTCGTGGACACGACCACCGACACCGCCGCGCCCGCCGAGATCCCGAGGTTTCCCACCAGCTCCTGCACGTCCATCGCGCCTCCCAGACCGCTCCGCACCCCGGCATCTCCGAACGCGTCACGCTACCCGTCGGGCCGGCCCGCGGCGGTGCGCAGCACCCGTCCACACCGCGGCCCCGTCCGCGCAGGAGTCCGTTCGACGACGACGGCGCCACGTCGCGGTCCCCTCTCCTGCGGTGCACGGATGGTCGGGGACGTCGGCGACGAGCCACGACGCGCGAAGGACGGGGAGCGGCAACTCAGCGAATTCACGGACGGAGCGTTGCAGGCGATGAACCGGCCATCGCTCGACCTGCACGCTGCGCTCGGCTTCCGCGCGGTGACACGCGATCTCGCTACCGCCCGCCGGTCGCGGCCCCGTGCTCCCGCTTCTGAACGCTGTAGGCGCTGTACAACCCGAGTGCCGCGACGAGGGTGAACGGCCCCACCCACACGGTCATCGTGGTGGCGAGCTCGCGGTCTCCGGCGCCTGTCACTGCCAGCACTGCGCCCACCGCGATCAGCAGGACTCCGGCGGCTGCCACAAGGTGACCGAGCCGGAGGACCAGCTCGAGGTTGTGCCGCCGACGGTCCTCAGACTCCTCTCCACCGGCAGACTCCTCTCCACCGGCGAGGAGTGATCGCCGTTGGAAACCCACTGTGAAGACGAGAAGGACCACGCCTGCCGCGCCCACACCTGTAGCTGCGGCGTACTGCGCAGTCAGCAGCAAGATGGCCACCGCCGCCATCGAGAAGAACGCCACCGCGAGCTGGATCGCCCGAATGAAGCGTCGAGAATCCATCATGAGCCCTCCACATCCACCTATCGGAACCGCGCCCTGACGTGCTCGTGCGCCTCGTGCCGGTCGCCGTCGGCCTCGACGGCCCCTCCCAGCACCCCTGCCCAGAAGCGGCTCTCCACGTCCTGGTCGACGGCGTCGAACACGAGGTGATGCTTGATCTGGATGGCGGCCTCCTTGCGCGCGAGGACCGGGGGTAGTGGCCGCCATCCCCGCGAGCGCGAGGGACTCCGGGCGCTCAGACCCGCAGCAGTGCCTTGATCGCGCGGCGCTCGTCCATCGCCCGGTACGCCTCGGCGGCGTCCTCGAGGGGCACCTCGAGGTCGAACACGCGGCCCGGGTCGATGCGCCGGTTCCAGATGAGGTCGATGAGCTCGGGCAGGTACTGGCGCACCGGCGCCGGCCCGCCGTGCAGGTGCACGTGGGAGCCGAAGAGCAGCCTCCCGGGGATCTCGACGCCGTGGGAGACCCCCACGAACCCCACGTGCCCGCCGGGCCGGGTGGCCTTGATGGCCTGGAGCATCGCCTCCTGCGTGCCGACGGCCTCGATGACCGAGTGCGCCCCCAGCCCGTCGGTGAGCTCCTTGACGGCGGCCGCGCCCTCGTCGCCGCGCTCGGTGACGACGTCGGTCGCGCCGAACTCCTTCGCGAGCGCCTGCCGGTCGGCGTGCCGGCTGAAGACGATGATCCGCTCGGCGCCCATCTCCCGCGCCGCCAGGACGCCGAGCAACCCCACCGCCCCGTCCCCGACGACGGCGACCGTCCTGCCCGGTCCCGCCTGTGCCGCGGCGGCGGCGAACCAGCCGGTGCCGAGGACGTCGGAGGCGGCGAGCAGGCTGGGAACCAGGTCAGGGGCGGGCTCACCGGGCGTGGCGACGAGCGTGCCGTCGGCGAGCGGCACACGCAGGTACTCGGCCTGGGAGCCGCCCATGCCCACGCGCTGTACGCAGGCCGCCTGGTAGCCGGAGCGGCAGAGCTCGCACGTGTTGTCCGACGCGATGAAGGACCCCACGACGAAGTCCCCCACCTTGACGTTGCTCACCGCGGAGCCGACCTCCTCGACCACCCCGACGTACTCGTGCCCCATGGGCCGCGGCTCCCGGGTCTCGTCGGCGCCGCGGTAGGGCCACAGGTCCGAGCCGCACACGCAGGCGGCGGCGAGCCGGATGACGGCGTCGGTCGGCTCCTCGATGGTCGGCATGGGCAGGTCCTCGACGCGGACGTCACGGGCCCCGTGCATGACTACTGCGCGCATGATGCTCCTCGGTGTCGGCTTGGTCTGTCAGGTTCACCTCCCGGGCGCGACCGCACAAGCGGGACGACGACGGCGCACCCGGCACCGAGCGCGGCTCGCCACTCCCCTGTCACGTTCCCCGCCCCGCCGGTGTCTCGTGGGTACAGGCCCTGCGAGACCGAGGAGAGAGAAGCGATGACAGACACGACTCAGGTGGTGGTCGTCGGCGGTGGGTACGCCGGCGTCATCTCCGCGAACCGGCTCACGACCGACCCCGACTTCCAGGTCACCCTCATCAACCCGCGGCCGAGCTTCGTCGAGCGCATCCGGCTGCACCAGCGCACGGTGGGCACGCACGAGGCCGTCCTCGACTTCGCCGAGGTCCTCGCCCCGACCGTCCGGCTCACCGTCGACGCCGTGACGCGCATCGACGCCGGGGCACGGACGCTCGAGCTCGCGAGCGGTGGCCGGGTCCTGTACGACTACCTCGTCTACGCCGTCGGCAGCCACAGCGCGCCGGCCACCGTCCCGGGGGTCCGCGAGCACGCCTTCCCCCTGAGCACGCTGGAGGAGGCCACCGCCCTCAACGCGGCCCTCGACACTGCGGGACCGGCGGCACCGGTCGTCGTCGTGGGAGGCGGCGCCACCGGGCTCGAGACTGCCTCCGAGCTCGCCGAGCACGGCCGGCCCGTCTCGCTGGTCACCGCCACAGAACTCGGCCCCTACCTCCACCCGTCGGCGCGCCGCCAGGTCCACAAGCAGCTGGACCGGCTCGGCGTCTCCGTGCTCGACGGCGTCGCCGTGACCGCCGTCGGCCCCGGTTCCGTGCACCTCGCGGACGGGCGCGAGCTGCCCGCCACCGTCACGGTGTGGACCGCGGGCTTCGGTGTCCCGGACCTCGCCGCGCGCAGCGGGCTGAGCACCGACGAGGTCGGGCGGCTCCTCACGGACGAGACCCTGACCAGCGTCGACGACGAGCGGATCGTCGCTGCCGGGGACGCGGCCGCGCCGTCGGGCGCGCCCTACCGGATGTGCTGCGCGGCCGCCCTGCCGCTCGGTGTCCACGCGGCGGACACCGTCCTGTGCCGCGCCGCCGGCCGCGCCCCAGCACCGTTCTCGGTGCCGGTGACCGGCCAGTGCCTCAGCCTGGGCCGCCGGTCGGGTGTGCTCCAGCTCGCCCGACGCGACGACACGGCGATCGCCGCGCACGTGGGCGGCAGGCTCGGCGCCTGGTTCAAGAAAACCATCACCGCGGGCAACGTCGCGTCGTTGCGCATGACCGCTCGCCTGCCCGGACTGCTCGGCGTGGTCACCACGGTCCAGGACCCCCGCCGCGCACGGCTCCTCGCCGACCAGTCCCGTGCCGCGGCCGGTACGGCCCGGGCAGACTGACGACACCCGGCAAGGAGGTCGACCGTGAAGGATGAGTCCACCACCGGGGCGACCGACGCCTTCGTCGCCCACCGCACCCTGCTCTTCACCGTGGCCTACGAGATCCTCGGCTCGGCGAGCGACGCCGAGGACGTGCTGCAGGAGACGTGGCTGCGGTGGGTGGACGTGGACCTCACGCAGGTCCGCGAGAGGCGTGCCTACCTCGCCCGGATCACCACCCGCCAGGCCCTCAACCGGCTGCGGACCCTGCAGCGGCGCCGGGAGGACTACGTCGGGCAGTGGCTCCCCGAGCCGCTCCTCACCTCCCCCGACGTCGCCGAGGACGTGCTGCTCGCCGAGAGCGTCTCGATGGCGCTCATGGTGGTCCTCGAGTCGCTCGCCCCCACGGAGCGGGCGGTCTTCGTCCTGCGCGAGACCTTCGACTTCGCCTACGACGAGATCGCCGACGCCGTGGAGAAGTCACCCGAGGCCGTCCGGCAGATCGCTCACCGCGCCCGGGGCCACGTGAGGTCACGCCGTCCCCGGCGCGTGGCGACCCCGGCGGAGACGCGCACGGCACTCGAGGCGTTCAAGGTCTCGATCGAGACCGGCGACGTGCAGGCGCTCATGGACGTCCTCGCGCCCGACGTCGTCGTCCTGGCCGACGGCGGCGGCGTCAAGCAGGCCGTGCCGAACCCGGTCCGCGGCGCCGACAGGGTCGCCCGCCTGTTCGTCGGCGGCATGCGCAAGGCCGGCGGCGTCCTCACCGCCGTGCCCTGGACCGTCAACGGCCACCCGGGCCTCCTCGTCGCCATGGACGGCGAGCTCGACGGCGTCTTCGCGGCCCAGGTGCAGGACGGCCGGATCGCCGGCATCTACTACGTCCGCAACCCGCACAAGCTCGGCCGGCTCGAGGAGGAGGTCCCTCTCACGCGGCACGAGCGCACGCGCGCGGGGGCCGCTGCACCTTCGGCCGGACAGACGACGGGCTCGCAGCGCCGAAGCACCGCGAGCCCGTCGGGCGAGTCGGCTCAGTAGGAGACGGTGAGCTCGTCCGCGGTGGCCGTCACCAGCTCGATACCGGCGCTGGTGCCGAGCAGGACGGCGCCGGCTGCGATGAGCGAGCGCGCCTGGTCGAGGCTCTTGATCCCGCCGGACGCCTTGACCTGCACGCCCTCGGGCGCCCGCGCCACGAGGAACTCGATGCTGGCGGGATTGGCGATCTCGACGGCGCCGCTGCTCGCGTTCTTGAGGAACGCGGCCCCCGCCTCGATCGACAGCTCGACGGCCGCCTCCTTCTCCTCGGCCGTGAGAAGCGGCAGCTCGAGCATGACCTTGACGGGCACCCCCGCGGCGACCACACCCGCGATGTCGTCCCGGAAGTCGTCGTAGCGGCCGCTCTTGAGCCATCCGACCTGGACACCGCAGTCGATCTCATCGGCACCGGCCTTGACCAGGGCCTCCGCCTCCGCCGCCTTGCCGGCGGGGGTCATGACGCCGCAGGTGGGGAAGTCGAGGGCGGAGGCCACCTTGACGCCGCTCCCGCGCAGGACGTCGGCCACGAGCGGCACCCAGGAGCCGGGGACCATGGCGGCGTTGAAGCCGTGCTCCAGCGCCTCCTCGGCGTGGGCGACCATCTGGTCCCGCGTGACGCCGGTGTCGATGAGCGTGTGCTGGATGTAGGGGGCGAGGCTGAGCTCGGTCATGTTTTCACTCCACTTGTCTATGGACAACTATGTACAACTCTAGAGTAGGCGTGGACCAAGGTCCACTGCTGGGAAAGGGCGAACGTCAGCGAGAGAGCAGCGAGGTCACGCGCATGCGCTCGCTGTGGATCCACACGTCGGAGTACTCGACGGGACGACCGTCGGCGAGGTAGGTGATCTGCTCGAGGTACAGCAGGGGGTGCCCTTTGACCACGCCCAGGCGCTGGGCGAGCTCCGCCGTCGCCGCGACGGCGCTGAAGGTGCGACGACCGCGGGAGATCTTCAGCCCGTGCCGGGACTCCAGTTCACCGAAGAGGGACTGGTGACTGAAGTCGACGCTCTCGAGGCCAGGGGCGACGTCCAGCCGGACGTAGTTCACGAGGTAGGCCACCGGCCCCTTCGAGGAGGACCGGACGCGCTCGAGGTGCAGCACGTCCTGTCCCTTCGCCAGGTCGAGCAGCGCCGAGACCGGGGCCGGGGCCCGCATGGTGTCGATGGTCAGCACCTCCGTGCGCACCTCCTCGCCACGGTGGGCGAAGTCCTCGCTCAGCGTGGTGAGCTTCTGCGCGATGGAGGGCTCCAGGGCGGTCGCAGTCACGAACGTCCCGCGACCACGCGCCTGCACGAGCAGGCCCTCGCGGATGAGCGTCGAGATCGCCCGTCGTAGGGTGCCTCTGGAGATCCCGAACTCCTGGGCCAGTTCCGGCTCACTGCTCAGCCGGTGGTCGGGCTGCCACTCCCCCGAGATGATCTTCTCCCTGATGACGTCCGAAACCTGAACGTTCAGTGGCTGCGGACCTTCATGGTCGAACATCGGTGCGGCTCCCACTGGCCGGCTCCTTCCGCGCGTCGTTGCCGTGAACGATCATGCCCTGCCCACCACCGTCACACGTGGTGACAGGCAGGGCATCCCGCTCAGTCCGTCCGCGACTCGGCAGCGCGCATGCGGTCCTGGTAGTAGTCCGGCACGACGACGCCGGGCTCGTCGAACCAGCGCGGGACGTCCACGCCGCACACGAGGCCGATGTTGCCCCACGGGTTGAAGGCACCGGTGCGGATGATGATCTTGGCGCGCTGAGCCATCTCACCGAGCATCTCGGCGTGCGTACGCGTCTCCAGCGGAGCATCGGAGAAGGTCTCCTGGACGAATGCGGCGAGCGGCTCGTTGTGGGTGACGACGTCCTCTGCCAGGACGACACCCTCGACGATGAGCTCCTTGCTCACGAGCTCGAGGACGGTCTCGAGCTTCGGGAGGTCCTCCGCGATCGCCAGGTCCACCCGGGTCGCGGTGCTCGGGATCGGGAAGCCCGCGTCCACCACCATGACGAGGTCGGTGTGACCGAGGGTCGCGAGCGCCCCGGACAGCTGGGCGTTGAGAATTCCGTTCCGCTTCACTTCAGGCACTCTCCTTGAGTGTGTCGGCCCCGGTGGCCAGGGCCATGATTGATTCCTCTGTCGCCGTCGCCGTCGGCAGGACACCGACGACGTGGCCGGCGGCCATGACCGCGATGCGGTCGGTGATCGCGAGCAGCTCGGGCAGGTCGGAGGAGGACACGACCATGGCCATGCCGCTCGTCGTGAGCTCCCGGAAGACCGCGTAGATCTCTGCCTTGGCGCCGACGTCGACGCCGCGGGTCGGCTCGTCGAGAAGCATGAGCCGGGGGTCGATTGCCAGCCACCGCGCGATGAGCGCCTTCTGCTGGTTGCCGCCCGACAGCTGGGTGATGCCCTGCCCAACGTTGGAGATCTTCACGCGCAGCTGCTCGGCCCGCTGCTTCGCGTCGGCGCGCAGTGCGCCGCGACGGAGCAGGCCGAGCTGCGAGCGTCGCGACAGCGTGAGCACGTTCATGTTGTCGGCCACGCTCATCGTCGGGAAGATCCCCTGGTGCCGCCTCTCGCCCGGCAGGTAGGCGATGCCGTTGGCGATCGCGTCCCGGGGAGACCGGTGGCGCACGGTCTCGCCGTCGAGAGAGATCTTGCCGCCGTCGGTCGGATCGGCGCCGAAGACGGCCCGAAGGAGCTCTACGCGGCCGCTGTCGGGCAGCCCCGCGATGCCGAGCACCTCGCCCGGTGCCACGTCGAGGCTGACGTCGTGCACCCGGGGTGCCCGCACCTCGCGCAGCGCGAGCCGCGGGACCTGCCCGCTCTCGCGGTGCGAGGTCGTCTCCGAGCGCGCGAGCTCGGAGGACAGGTCTCGGCCCACCATGGACCCGACGACCTGGTCGGGCGTGACCTCCGAGGTGTCCCAGCCACCGATGTGGTGGCCGTCCCGCAGGACGTGGATGCGGTCGGAGAGCGCGAAGACCTCCGGGATCCGGTGGGAGACGTAGAGCATCGTCACGCCGTCGGCACGCAGGCCCTCGATGACCGCGAAGAGTCGCTCCGACTCGGCCGGCGAGAGCACAGCCGTCGGCTCGTCGAAGATCACCACGCGCGCCTCACGCGCCAGGGCCCGGGCGATGACGACGATCTGCTGCGTCGCCGCATCGAGCTCACGCACGGGACGGCGGGGGTCGAGGCGCTCGCCGAGACGGTCGAGCAGCTCGGCTGCGCGGGCGTCGACCGCCCGGCCGCTCGGGAAGAACCGGCTGCCCGGCTCGGCCCCGAGCATGATGTTCTGTGCGACGGTCCGCTCGCCGGCGAGGGCGAGTTCCTGCGGTACGAGTGCCACCCGGTGCTCGCTCAGCATGACGGACGGGTCGAAGCGTGTGACGGGCGTGCCTCGCACCTCCACATCACCCGCCGTCGGGGAGTCGAGCCCCGCGAGGATCTTCATGAACGTCGACTTGCCAGCCCCGTTCTCACCCATGACCGCGGTGAGCGTGCCGTCGTACACGTCGAGCGTGACGTCGTTAAGGGCGCGCACAGGTCCGAAGTGCCGGGTGAGCCCCCGGACCGACAGGGCGACCTGCCGGGAGTGGTCGGTGGCCTGCACCGGTCAGCCCTCGACCGGCACGTCGGCGACGGTGTCGGGAGTGACGACGAGCACGCCGGTGTCGACGTCGTCGATTTCCACGCCGTCCTTCAGGAAGTCCGTGAGGAGCTTGACGGCCTGGTAGCCCTGCTCCGCCGGCGCCTGGCTGATCGTGAGGTCGACGACGCCACGCTCGAGGTAACCGACCGTCTGCGGCTGGACGTCGAAGCCGATCGCGTGGATCTCACCGGCCTTGCCGGACTGCTCGATCCACTGCGCACCGGCGGTGAAGCTGCAGCAGTCGAGCGAGACGAGGGCGAGCGCGTCGCTCTGGCCGGCCATCGTGGACTCGATGGTGTTGTAGGCGGCGGTCGGCTCGTTACCGGTGTTCACCGGGCCGACGACCTCGATCCCGCTGCCCTCGATGCCCGTCTCGAAACCGGAGAAGCGGTCGTTGGACCATCCGGCGCCGGAGTCGACGGAGAAGACGACGACCTTGCCGGTCTCGCCGTCGAGCACGGTGAGCAGCTCCTCCGCGAGCGCCTCACCGGAGGCGACGAGGTCCTGTCCGACGAAACCCATCTGCTGGGAGTCGGGGTTGTTGGTGTTGAAGGAGATGATCGGGATACCGGCGTCGTAGGCCTGCTGGATGACCGGCTTGAGCGCGTCGTTGCTCGCGGAGGACACGGCCAGGCCGTGGATCGCCTGCTGGTTGATGAGGGTCTGCAGCTCAGACACCTGGTCGGCGGCGTCACCGCCGGAGGGGCCGATCATCTCGCCGTTGACGCCGAGTTCGTCGGCGGCGCGCTGCATGCCCTCGCGGATCGGGACGGCGAAGGCGAGCGACGGGTCGTGGTAGCTGAGGCGGATCTCGAGCGTCTCGCCGGCGTCGACGGCCTCCTGGATGTAGGGGGCGAGCGCGAAGCCGCCGTCGGCGCCATCCTCGGCGGAGGCGGAGCCGTTGCCGGAGGTGACGGCGCCGCAGGCAGCGGTGAGAAGGAGGGCGCCCGCACCGAGCAGGGCGGCGGCGGAACGACGAAGGGTGGAACGGGACATGATGACTTCCTTGTCTGAAGAGGCGGGTGGGTCTACTTCTTGGAGCCGGACCTGCGCCCGAGCCAGGCGTCGGCGGAGACGGCGATGATGATGACGGCGCCGGTCGCGACGGTCTGCCAGAAGGACGAGATGCCGCGGAGATTGAGGACGTTCTGCAGGACACCGATGAACAGGACACCGATCGTGGTGCCGAGCATCGTGCCGGAGCCGCCGGCGAGAGCGGCGCCACCGATGATGACGGCGGAGATGACCGTGAGCTCCATCCCGGTGCCGGTGACGCCCTGCACGTAGGAGAGGAACGACAGGCCGAGCACGCCGGCCAGACCGGCGACCGTGCCGGAGATCGTGAAGGCGACGACCTTGACGCGGTTGGCGTTGATGCCGGAGAGCCGCGCGGCCTCGGCACTGCCGCCGACGGCGTAACTGCTGAACCCGTACCGGGACCGGGCGAGCACGATGTAACCGACGAAGGCGACGACGACGAAGAAGATGAGCTGCATCGGGACGATCCCGAACAAGCGCCCCTGACCGAGGAGGTTGAACTCGGCCACCCCGGGGTCGCCGGAGGACAGGGAGATGGGCGAGCCGCCGCTGATGAGCAGCGCGAGACCGCGGTACACGCTCAGGGTGCCGAGCGTGACGATGAAGGACGGGATGCCGAAGCCGACGGTCATGATGCCGTTAAGGAACCCGGCGAGGGCTCCGGCGAGGACACCGAGCAGCGACGCGACGGGCCAGGCCATCCCGTCGGCCATGAACAGGCCGGTGGTGATGGCTCCGAGCCCGTAGATCGAGCCGACCGAGAGGTCGATCTCGCCGTTGATGAGCACGAAGGTCATGCCCACGGCCATGATGCCGAGCTGGGCCACCTGCTGGCCGACGGTGAGCAGGTTGCTGCTGCCCGTGAAGCCGGGGGCCACGAGCGCGCCGACGACCAGCAGGAGGCCGAGGGCGATGAGAGTGCTGGCCTCGCGGGCGTGGAGGAAGCGCTTGAGCGGTGAGGGCCGGGCGGTGGAGACGGTACGGGGTGCCGGCGGTGCTGCGGTGGTGGTCATCGCGCACCTGCCTGGACGGAGGCGTTCATGAAGGCGTCGAGCTCCTCGGTGTGAGGGATGGAGGGGATGACCTCGGCGGTGCCGACGGCGTAGGCGCCGGCAGCGGCAGCGAGGCGAACGGCAGCGGGCAGGTCCGTGCCCTGGTCCAGGGCGTGGGCGAGCGCGCCCGTGAACGTGTCACCGGCCCCCGTGGTGTCGACCACGGCGCGGGGCGGGACGGGGTCGACGCGGTAGCGCCGCTCCCCGTCGTCGACGAGGGCACCGGCGCTACCAAGCGTCATGACGATGACGCCCTCGCAGACATCCCGGAGGCGGTCGACGAGCTCGTGGTCCGCTGCCAGCGCGTCAGGAGCGAGGCCCAGCATGGTGCGCGCCTCGCTGGCGTTGGGGGTAAGGACGTCGATCCACGGCCACACCTCCGCGGGGATGCGCCGGGCGGGCGCTGGGTTGAGCAGGGTCCGCACCCCGTGGCGGTGGGCGGTCTCGAGCGCGGCGGCCGCGACCTCGAGGGGGATCTCGAGGGAGACGACGAGGAGGTCGGAGGCGGCGATCGCCGGCTCGAAGCTCGCGACGTGGGCGGGGGTGAGGTCGTCGAGTGCGCCAGGAGCGATGACGATGCGGTTCTCACCGTCGCCGTCGACGAGGATGACCCCCACCATCGTCGGGGAGCCGGTGCGCACCACCGCGTCGACGTCGATGCCCTCCGCCCGCCAGAGCTCGAGGGCCGAGTCGCCGAACTCGTCACGACCGACGGCGGTGAGGATGGCGACCGAGGAACCGAGGCGAGCGGCGGCGACAGCCTGGTTGGACCCCTTGCCGCCGTGGCTGGAGGAGAAGGAGCCGTCGGAGATCGTCTCACCTGCCACCGGTATGCGCGCCGATCGCATGGTGAGGCCGACCCCGTAACTACCGACAAGCGTAATCATGTGGACCTCTTTGTCTGGGGACAACCCTGTACAAGGCGAGACTGTAGAAGGTGCCCTTGGTCACTGTCAAAGTGCGCGTGGGCGTGCCCGCTGAGACGCTCACTCCATGACTGTGCAGGTCATCCCGATGCTCCCGTGCGGTGACATCGACGAGATCGCCGACTTCTTCACCGCCCTGGGCTTCCGCGTCACCTACCGGCAGGTGCGGCCCAACCCGTACGTCGCCGTCGAGGGCCACGGATTCCCACTGCACTACTACGGGATGGACGGCCACCGTCCTGAGGCGTCGCACAGCACCTGCGGGGTGGTCGTGGACGACACGGCTCCACTGTTCGACGCCCTCGCCGCCGGCCTGCGGGCCAGGTACGGCAGGCTGCCCGTCGCGGGCTTCCCGCGAATCACGCGGCCCCGGCCCCGAAAGAACGCCGGCGGCCTGACCGGGTTCAGCCTCGTCGACCCGGCCGGCAACTGGATCCGGGTCATGAGCCGCTCAGGCCCTGCCGAGCCGCCGGGTGAGTCCTCACCCCTGCGGGAGAGTCTCCTCAACGCGATCGTGATCGCCGACAGCAAGGGCGACCCGGCGCAGGCCGAGAAGATCCTCACCGGGGCGGTTCGCCGTGCGGACGCCGCTGACCCCGCGCTCGAGGACGCCCGGGAGTTCCTCGCCGAGCTCGCGGAGCGTCTCGCGTAGGCGGCGGTGGTTGCCCGATCGGGCGCGCGGACGGACGCCCTCGGAGACATCGACCGCCAGACGGCCCCGGACCTACGCTCGATCCAGGGCAACCGGCCGCCCACGGGGCGGTTCCACCGACCTCAGGGGCATCACCATGGCCGTTCTCATGTCGTTGGCCGGCAACACCGCGGGCGACGGCTTCCTCATCGCCCCGCTGGGCTCGACGTACCCGGCGGAGCTGCTGCTCTGGACGGACGCCGGCAGCCTCGCGGTGACCGTGCAGGCCTCGCCGAACGCCGCCGGCCTGGTCTTCTCACAGACCTCCCTCACCCTCACCACCACGCCGTCGAGCGTCATGGTGCACTCGACCCTGCAGAGCGGGGCGCGGGGCGACACCACGATCCAGGTGCTCGACGGCGCCGCCGTGGTCGCGAGCTTCGCGGTGACCTCCCTCAACAGCCCGGTGGTCCACTTCCGGGGTCGGTTCGAGGCGCGGTTCGCCACGGACAACGCCGCCTACAACCGCAACCCGATGTACACGGCCACCAACGACGCCGCGGTCCCGCCCGGCTGGACGTGGGCGCTGGAGGGCGAGCCGGGCTTCGTGCCGCCGGTCGGCAACGTGCCGGAGAACCTCGAGACGCCGGTGGGCCGCGTGGTCCGTCTCAACAACCCGGAGGTGCTGCGCAGCCACGCGCAGCCGGTCACCACGGCGGTCGACGCCGTCGTCGGCACCACGACCGCGGGCCCCGAGCGGTTCACCCGCGGCGACCCGCTCATCGGGGACCCGGTCGACCTCGGTCCCGACACCTACCTCGCGGGCAACAACCCGCAGCACCCCGCCGACCCGCAGCCGGAGGAGATCTGGGCCGCGACGATCGAGCCGATGGCGCTGTTCGAGCTCCACCTCGGCAGCCGGCTCAGCGGCCGCTCGAGCCTGGGTCCGTTCACCGCCAAGGCGACGACGATCAACCAGCACACCCGCACCCCGGACGACCGGCCGATCGCCAACGGCCTCGTCGGAGCGTCGCTCGACCTCGCCGCCATCGGGCTGCCGGACCTGCCCACGTGGAGCGCCACCCGCATCGACCAGCTGCTCGCCGACTACACCGCGCTCCCGGCCGGGGACTCCGTCGACCGTCGCAACCTCAAGCGACGGATCGGGCACCTGCTCGCCGCCGTCACCCCCGCCAAGCGGACCGCGGTCCAGGCCGCCCACCCCGGGGAGTTCAGCGTCCGCGCCGTCACGTTGCCCGGGGGCTGGTCGGGCAAGGAGGTCTACGACGGCAAGGTCAACGCCGACCTCACCTTCACGCCGGACGGCTCCGCCGTGGTCGAGTACCTCTCCGGCCACACCTCGCTGAACTTCCAGTGGACCCCGTTCGCGTTCCACTCCGACGAGCTCCTCGGTCACCACTGGGGCCTGCTCGGCGCCGGCTCCCTCCTCCACGGCGCGTACACCGGCGACCCGCACACGACCACCGTCGACGGCACCCGGTACGACTTCCAGAGCGTCGGGGAGTTCACCCTGCTGCGCGGTGACGGGCTCGAGGTGCAGGTCCGGCAGACGCCGGTGAACGCGGCGAACCCCGTCACCGACGGTCACAGCGGCCTCACCGTGTGCGTCAGCATCATCACCGCCGTCGCCCTCCGGGTGGGCCGCCACACCGTCTCCTACCAGCCCACCCGCGAGGGCAAGCGGCTCCAGCTGTTCGTCGACGGCAAGCCCCGCGACCTTCCGCCGCACGGTCTGGACCTCGAGCGCCACCGCCTCTCGGTCTTCGACGCCGCCGGCGAGGAGGGGCTGCGCGTCGACTACGCCACCGGAGCGGTCGTCACCGTCACCCCCGCGTTCTGGGGCAGCTACAGCGTCTGGTACCTCAACGTCGCCGTCTCCGGCACCGCGGCGCACGAGGGCGTCATGGGGTACATCCCCGACAAGAGCTGGCTGCCGCGGCTGCGCGACGGCACCGACCTCGGCCCGCTGCCGTCCGACCTGCACGGCAGGTACAAGATCCTGTACCGGATCTTCGCCGACTCGTGGCGGGTGGAGGACCACTCGAGCATGTTCGTCTACGAGCAGGACACGTCCACCGACACCTTCACCGACCGCGACTGGCCCGGCGAGCGCCCGCCCTGCGACGCCATCAAGCCGGAGCTGGCCCCGCCCGGGCTGCACCTCCTCGAGGGCATGGACCTCGAGAAGGCCGAGATGGTCTGCCGGGTGGTCACCGAGCCGGACCTCCACGCGAACTGCGTCTTCGACGTCGCCACCACCGGCGACGAGGAGTTCGCCCGCGGCTACGTGGCCGCGCAGGAGCTGCGGCTCTACGGCACCAAGGTCGACATCGCCGGCTTCGAGGCGCCGGTGTTCGGGGACCGCATGCCCCCGGACGGGCCGCCGGAGAAGGTGCGGCCACCGGCCGGTGCGCTCGCCGTCACGGCCCGGGTGTCCGCGCTGGTCCCCGGCAGGCCGGTGCCCACCGGCTCGGTGACCTTCGTCGTCGACGACGTCCCGCTCCGACGCCCGCTCGAGCTCGACGGCGGCGGCCGGGTGCGCACCACGCTGCGGCTCAAGCCGGGCCGGCACGTCATCAGGGCGTTCTACTCCGGCGGCGGGAAGTACGAGTACCACTCGAGCACCAGCCCGAACCTGCGGCACAGCGTCAAGGAGCGGACGGACGAGCGCCCCCCGGAGAAGGAGGAGCGCCCCGGGAAGGAGCGCCCGGCGGCAGCACCGACGGACGAGCGATGACGAGCGGCGGCAGCCCGTACGAGGTGCCCGTCGCCGTCGACGCTGACCCCTCGACGCCCACGTGGCTGGAGACGACGATCGCCACCCGCCACGCCATGGTGGACATCGGCGGGGTCATGGCCCACGCCGAGACCTTCAACGGGGCCATCCCGGGACCGACGCTGCGGATGGACGTGGGAGACCGGGCCTTCGTCCGGCTCGTCAACGAGATGCACCACCTGGGCGTCCACCTCCACGGCATCGAGCTCGCCAACTCCGCCGACGGCACCGAGGTCACCCAGGACGGCGTCCAGCCCGCCTCCCACCACCCGCCCCCGGCGCCCGCGCCGGCGGGTGGCACCTACCTCTACGCGTTCCGCGCGACCCGGCCGGGCCTGTACTGGTACCACCCGCACCACCACCACGCGACGAGCCACGTCTTCCGCGGCATGTACGGAATGATCGTCATCAACGACCCGCACGAGGCGGCCCTCGTCGCCGCCGGCGTGCTGCCCGGCCCTGCCGACACCCGCCAGGTGGTCCTCAGCGACATCACCGTGTGCAAGGCTCCCGGGTCGAACGACGCCGCCACCTACCCCGACCCGACCGCCCTGCCGCTCGCCGACCGGCCCGAGTGGCTCAGCGGCGCCACCTCCCAGCCGCCCCCGACACCGGTGACGCTGTGCGAGCTCCCCACCGCCGTCGACGACGCCGGGGACCCGGCCGTCGCCCCGTACGCCGCGGGCGACGTCCCGAGCGTGTTCCGCCCGGGCCAGCACAACGAGGGCCAGACCGTGCTCACCAACGGGGTGTCCGTCGGTGGGCGGCTCGGACAGCCCACGGCCCCGGGGGCCCTGCTGCCCGGCGCCCAGACGATGGACGTCCTCGCCGGCCAGGGCCTGCGCCTGCAGATCGCCAACTGCGCGATCAGCCGCTACTTCCGACTCGTCCTCACGACGAGCACCGGGGCGCTCGTCCCGCTCCTGCGGGTCGGCGGGGAGGGCGGCCTGCTCGACGCCGCGATCGCCGAGGGCGGGGTCGTCGACGGCCACGACTCCAAGTACGACGTCGGGGAGATCCTCCTGCCGCCCGGCAGCCGCGCCGACGTCGTCGCCGCCATCCCGCCGACGGCGAGCGGCGTGCTCACCCTGTGGACCCGTGACTTCCGCCGCAACGGGGGCCTGTGGGCGGGGCTGCCCACCGTGCCGGTCATGCACCTCCAGGTCACCGGCCCCGCCCCGAGCACCTACACGATCGCGGCCGGCACCGCGTTACGGGCGGCCGTCCCGGCACCCGTCGAGACGCTCGGGCCGCCGACGGACACCCTGCTCGACCCCGCCGCCTTCACGCCCGCCAAGCCGGGGTCCGCCCTCCAGGACATCCTGGTGACCGGGACGACGGGCATCGACGGCGTCAGCGGCTCGTTCATGGGCTTCGCCTCCTACACCGACGCACCGCACATCGTGACTTCCCGGTGGGCCGAGAAGGACAAGGTCCTCGAGCTCACCGTGACGAACTTCAGCGGCAGCCACCACCCGTTCCACCTCCACGGGTTCTCGGTCCAGCCGGTCGCGCTCGAGCAGCCCGGCTTCCCCACCTACACCTGGCCCTACCGCGAGTTCCGCGACAACGTCGACATCCCGGCCGCGTACACGCTGCGGTTCAGGGTCCGGCTCGACGAGCGCACCCTCAAGGACGGCGTGACGATGGGCGGCGCGCTCGGCCGGTGGCTGTTCCACTGCCACATCCTCATCCACCACCACCAGGGGATGATCAGCGAGCTCGTCGTCTCCGACGGCGACGGCACCGAGCGCCCGCACGTCGACGTCGGCGGGTCCTGGGCGTACACGCCCGTGGGCGGGATCGCCCAGCGGCACGGCACCTACCACCATCCCGACGGCGCCCCGGTCACCCTCACCGCCACCGCCGGGACGGTGGTGGACACCGGCAGCGGGACGTGGTCGTGGAGCTATGACGCCACCGGGGCGACGCCCCACGTCGAGTACGTCTACGTCACGGGCACCGACCCCGCCGGCCGGGTGGACCAGGCGGTCTTCCGGCTCAAGGTGGGCGCACCGGACGACGGCGCGGACAACGGCGACCCGCACGTCCACACCGTCGACGGGAACCGCTACGACTTCCAGGGCGCCGGGGAGTTCGTCCTCCTGCGCGACCACGAGGGCATGGAGGTGCAGGCGCGCCACTGGCCGGTCCGCGCCGCCAGCCCGGTGACCGACCCGGCCACCGGCCTCACCTCGTGCGTGAGCCTCAACACCGCGGTGGCGGCGCGCGTGGGCGAGCACCGGATCGCCTACCAGCAGAGCCGCCCGGGTGAGAAGGGCGAGCCGGAGCTCTTCGTGGACGGCGAGCGGGTCCGCGCGCCCCGCGGTGGGCTCGACCTCGGGGAGCACCGCCTCACCACCGTGAGGCTGGACACCGGGGCCACGGGCCTGCGCGTGGACTACGCCAACCAGGCGGTGCTCACGGTGACGCCTCATCTCTGGTCCGCCTACGGCCTGTGGTACCTCAACGTCCACGTCTCCCGCACGCAGGCCGAGGAGGGGATCATGGGGCCGATCGCCGCCGGCAGCTGGCTGCCGATGCTGCCGACGCGCACGTCGGTCGGCCCGATGCCCGGGAGCCTGCGGGCACGCCACGAGGTGCTGTACCGCACCTTCGCCGACGCGTGGCGGGTGACCGACGGGACGAGCCTGTTCGTCTACGGGTCGGGAGAGTCGACGGCGTCGTTCACCGACCGGCGCTGGCCCGCGGTGAAGCCGCCGTGCCGGGTGCAGCCCTGGTTCGAGGTCCCTGGGGCGCAGCCGCCGGTGGCCGGGCTGACGCAGGAGGCGGCCGAGCGCGCGTGCCGGCTCGTCACCGACGGCGCGCTGCACCACGACTGCGTGCTCGACGTCGCGGCTACCGGCGACGAGGCCTTCGCCCGGGACTACCTGCGCGAGCAGGACCTCGCCCGCCGCACCGCCGCGGTCCAGCTGGTGGTCGACCGGCCCGACGCGAAGGCGGGGACGATCCTCGTGGCGACGGTCCTGCCGCTCTCGGGCCGCAGCAAGGAGTGCGCGGTGCCGACCGGCTCGGTGACCTTCGTCGTCGACGACTCACCGGTCGGCGAGCCGGTCCGGCTCGACCGGCGTGGCCGAGCCGTGCAGGTGCTCCACCACCTCAAGGAGGGGCACCACCGGGTGCGGGCCGAGTACGGCGGCGGCGGCCGAGGGACGTACGGCCCGTGCTCCAGCGCCACGGTGGTCGTGTCCGCCGGACACGACCCGCACGAGCACGGTCACGGGAGCGGCCCTCACGCGTCGGCGTGAGGTGGGCTGCCACCGCGCCACGCGCCTCGGGAGGCGGACGGCGCAAGCGCCGGGCAGAGGTCACGTGCGGGGCGGCACCACGTCGACCACGGTGCCGTCCTCGTCAGCCGTCGTCCGAGGTGACGACGTCGTACACGAGGTGTGTCGCCGTCGCCGTCGGGGTGACCGTGCGCTGCACGAGGGGGCACGGCTGGCCGCCCGTGAACAGCGGCGTCCCGGCACCGAGGATCAGGGGCGCCAGGTGCAGGGAGAGCACGTCGACCAGCCCCGTCGCGAGCGCCGAGGCGATCGTCGCCCCGCCACCCATGACGACGACGTCGAGCTCCTCCCCCTGCTCCTCCGACGCCGCCTCCGCCCGTTCCCGCGCGACCGCGACGGCGGCCGCGAGTCCCGTCGTGACGAAGGTCCAGTCGAGGCCGGAGAGCCGCACCGACGTCGGCGGTGAGCTCGTCACGACGACGAAGGGCGGCGTGCCCGCCTCCCCCGCCCCGTACCCGGTGCGCTCGTCCCAGCCCTGCGGGCCGTCGACGACGTCGAAGAGCCGTCGCCCCATGACGACGGCGCCCGAGCGGGCGGTCCCCTCCCGCAGGATCCGCTGGTCGACGGGATCGTCGGAGAAGGCCCAGCGGTGGAGAGGCTCCCCACCGGTTCCGAGGCCGTTCTCCGGCCCGGCACCGGGGCCCGTGACGAAGCCGTCGAGTGAGACGGTGATGTCAGCGATGACTCGGCTCATACGAGGACAGACCGCGCGCGGCCCCGGTCCTCATCGCGACGTCACACCTCACCGACACGATGAGCGTGTGACTCAGGAGCTGCTCGCGTGGGACGCCCACGCCGCCACGTGGCAGCCCGTGCGCAACGAGCGCCCCATCCCCCACCGCCGGGCGCAGGTCAGCTCGGGCGTCCCCGTCCCGGTGACGGCGCGCGTCGTGTGGGAGCACGACGGCGTCGAGGAGATCGACACCGTCGTGTGGGCGTGGACCTCGCGCTCGGTCCTCGTGGAGCTGCACGACGTGCGGCGCCAGACGATCGGGCTGTGGCTCCCGGCGCGCGACGTCCGGCGGCGGCGCCCCACGACCAACGGCAACACGTGACGCGATTCACGACCTCATTCGAAAGGATGAGGGCATACTGCACTTTAGATGGGGGGCCAGGCTCCCCTCCTTCTTCACCAGCGCCGTGCCAACGTCGGCAGCCTTTCCGAGGAGTCACACCGTGTCCCAGCCCAAGCGTCGTCTCATCCTTCCCGGCCTTCTCATCGCCGCCGGCCTCGCGGGCTTCGGGCTGGCCGCGGCCTCCGAGCTCGACCTCGACTGGGGCGGCACCTTCCAGGCCGGCGCGGTCACGGTGGAGGCGGACTGCCAGAGCGGCGCCATCGACGTGACCTTCGCCGCGCCCGAGTTCGAGGCGGCCGCCGCGGCTGCCCCGTGGTCGGTGGACGCCCTCTCCTTCTCGGGCATCTCGGCGACATGCGTCAACACGACCTACGAGGTCGCCGTCCGCACCGCCGCCTCCGGAGCGACCTGGACGGAGCTCGGCACCGGCACCGTCGCGGGCACCACGCTCTCCGTCCCCCTGGGCAGCGGCGTCAAGGCCGAGACCATTGCCGACGTCGCGCTCACCATGCACAAGCCCGCCGGCTAGGCCGCCGCCATGACGCTCGTCGCCACCGCACCACCGCGGACGCGCCGCCGCGTCCGGCCGCGTGCCGGCAGCGTCCTGCGCTCCGTGGCCCTCGCCACGGCGGTGGTGCTCCTGTGGCCGGTGAGCCTCGGGGGCCTGTTCGGCGGCATCATCGTCTCCGGCCACTCCATGGAGCCGACCATGGAGCGGGGCGATCTCGTCGTCGTCATGCGGGTCCGCGAGGCGCAGGTGGGTGACGTCGTCGTCTTCCGTCCCCAGGTGGCCCCGCACGCGCGCGTGGTCCACCGCATCGTCGGGGCGGACGGCGAGCAGCTGGAGCTCCGGGGGGACAACAACGACTGGAGCGACCCCTTCGACGTCACCCAGGACGACGTCGTCGGCAAGGTCGTGATGCGGCTGCCGCAGGTCGGCGGCGCACTGTCCTCCCTCACCGACGCGCGCGTGTGGGCGTCGCTGCTGCTCCTCGGCGCGGGGCTGTGGCTGTGGCCGCGCCGAGCGCCGGACGGCGCGCCGTGATCCGGCGCTGGCTGGCCACGCTCGGGGTCCTCGCGCTCGTCACCACGGCGCTGGTGGGGATCGCCCACGCGAGCCAGCTGGCCCTCGCGCCGCCGACGACGGCGAGTCTGGACGTCGTGCGCAAGTGCGCCCAGGCGGACGTGCAGGTCATCGGGGCCGTCGGCCGGACCCAGCTCACGGTCTCCGGCCTCCCCGCCGCCTGTGGCGGTCTCCCGATGCGCCTGTGGCTCCACGAGGCCGGCACCACCCGGCACGTCGACGCGGTCACCCCGCACGAGGGTGGCGCGCTGACCGTCACGCTCCCCGCTCCCGTCGGTGCGCGACCGACGGCCGTGGTCACCGTGAGGACCTGGCCGATGCCGACGACGGCCCGCATCTCCGACTTCCCCACGTTCACCTGCCGCACGCCTGACGCGCCGCAGGTCGGGTGCGCAGTGAGCGTCTCGAAGAGGACCAACTGGCCGGACTACTGGCAGCGCACGCTGCTCATCTCGACCACGTCCACGACGCCGGTGCGCTGGGAGCTCACCGTGGACCTCTCCACGTCTGCCTTCATGACGACGAAGGAGCTGCTGGACATCCGAACCAGCCTCACGAGGACGTCCGCTCTCGACTGCGCCCGCACGCCTCGCACCGTCACGATCGGCGGGCGGCCCATGCACAACAACTTCCACCTCGTCGACTCCACCACGGTGCGAGAGGCGGAGCTCCAGGGGAACCCCACGGTGAACATCTACGCGAACCCGAACAGCGTCCTCCTCCACTGCCCCTGAGCCCCGACGGCAGCAGGAGCCCCCAGGGCTCACACGGCCTCGCCGTGCTCCTCGTCCGCCTCGATGGCCTGCCTCAGCCGTGCCTGCATCGCCGCGTGCTCGGTCACCAAGGTCTCGCGCCACCGGGGCACTGCCCGCATCGTCGCGGTGTGATCGTCAACGTCGTTACTCACGGTCGCCCCTCCGCCCGTGTCGACGCCGCCCGTGACGCCGACGTCATCGACACTAGCCGACAACTCGGGGCCGCCGCACGCTCGGCACCCCTCGGTGAGTCGAGGAGCGACCGCCGCGCCGACCGCCTCCGCCGCGCCGTTAGCCTCGTGACAGACCACCCGCCCCGACCGCGCCACCCTGGAGGACCAGTGCACCCCTTCGACGAGATCACCGTCGACCAGCTCCGCGCCGCGGGCAGCACGAAGTGGACGATGTTCCCCGACGCGATCGGTGCCTTCGTCGCGGAGATGGACTTCGGCGTCCCACCCGCCGTCGCGGACGTCGTCCGCACGGCCGCCGACACCCAGGCGATGGGCTACCTCCCGGCGGCCGACCGCGCCGCCGCCAAGCGCGCCACCGCCGGGTGGCTGGCCCGCAGCTTCGACTGGCAGGTCCCCGAGGACAACGTCCACCTCCTGCCCGACGTCCTGTCCGCCATGCGCATCGCGATCCAGCGCTTCACCCCGCCGGGCTCCCCCGTCATCGTGCCGACGCCGGCCTACATGCCCTTCCTCACCGTCGTGCCCGCGCTGAACCGCGAGGTCATCGAGGTCCCCTCGATCCTCGAGGAGGACGGCCGCTACCGCCTCGACCTCGACGCCATCGACGCCGCCTTCGCCGCCGGCGCCGGCCTGCTGGTGCTGTGCAACCCCTGGAACCCCGTGGGCCGGGTCCTCACCCGCGACGAGCTCACCGACGTCGCCGAGGTCGTCGACCGCCACGGCGGGCGCGTCTTCTCCGACGAGATCCACGCCCCGCTCGTCCTGGACGACCTCCCCCACCTCCCCTACGCCTCCCTCGACGCGCGCACCGCCGGCCACACCATCACCGCCGTCGCCGCCTCCAAGGGCTGGAACATCCCCGGCCTCAAGTGCGGACAGATGATCCTGTCCAACGACGACGACGTCGCCGCCTTCGCCCCGTACGCCACCGACGCCGGGGACACGGTCGGCCTCCTGGGAGGCCGCGCCGTCGTCGCCGCCTACGACAAGAGCCAGGACTGGCTCGACAACGTCGTCACCTACCTCCGCGGCAACAGGGACCTCCTCGTCGACATGGTCGACCAGATCCCCGGCCTGCGGATCAGCCCGGTCGAGGGCACCTACATCGCCTGGCTCGACTGCCGCGAGCTCGACCTCCCCGGCGGACCGGCCCAGTTCTTCCGCCGCGAAGCCGGCGTCGCCCTCACCGACGGCAACCTCTGCGGAGCAGCCGGCGAGGGGTTCGCCCGGCTCATCTTCGCCATGCCCCGCCCGGTCCTGCGCAAGGCGCTGGAGCGGATGCGCGCAGCAGTGATCGGTCGCTGACCAGCGGCACGGACCCCGTCCACGAGAATGCGGTGAGCCTCGCCCTTGGGAGGCCACCGTTCCGAGGTCACAGAGGGCCCTCGGCGGGCATACTGGCGCGACGACGCCGACGTCGAGACCGAGGACCGCCATGCCGACTCTTGCGAGCGCTGCAGACCTGTGGCGCACGTGGGCCAACCTCGGGGTGTTGCGCCCGCGGGACTACGACACGGACGTCCTCGAGGCACTCGGGCCTCTCGTCGGTGCACCCGCCGACCTCTCCGCGGACACCATTCCCGGTCTGTTCGACACGCACGGGATCAGCGCCCGCGACTTCATCCGGGCGCTCACTCCTCTCATCACGTCCTTCGCCGGGATGCTGCGGGACTTGCTGGCGCTGTACGCACGCGTCGGGGCGACTCACGGCACAGGCGACAACCTGCGCATCGAGTACGAGTTCGAGGACGGTCATGTCGTCGACGACTCGTTGGCGTCCTTCCGCGAGGCAGTCACCTCGGTGGAGCAGGCGACGGTGACGCTCCCCCAGCTCGTCTTCGACGGCAACCGCGCCTGGGACCCGGTCTGGCGTCCTTACGGGCGCGTCGATCATGATCTCTCCCGGACCCTGGGCGAGGTGGTGGACCAGGTTGTGTGGCTGGACACCGTGCCCCCGCCCAGCCCGACCGGCAGACCGGACGTCGATGACGTCGTCACCCGTTGGTGGCACCTTATTGGCGAGTGCAGGCGGCTGATCGCGGAGATCGCAGACGACCATGGTCAGATGCTCGCGTGGCTGTATGCCGACAACGGCGTCGCACCCGCAGCTCAGGTGGATCTCGTCCGGAGTGCGACTGACTACTGGCCGGCGAGCCAGATCGAGGCAGTCCACGGTCTCGCCATCATGACCTCGCGCGGTGCCGCGCCGTCAGCCACCGACCTCGCCGCGCTCGACGAGTGGCTGGCCGCGTTCTGGCAGGACCGGCCGACGTCCGCCGCCGTCGAGGCACTCACTGACGTGCTCTCCCTTCCCCTGTGGGGACGCCGGCACGAGCTGTACTCAGCATGGATCCTCACCCAGCTCGACGCCGCGCTGCCCGGCCGGCTTACGATCGAGGTAGTCGACGGTGCGATCCGGTTCCCCTTCGCGCCGACGAGGCTCGCCACCCTCGAGGTCGCCGGTGACGACGGCGGCTCCCGCCCGGTCGATTTGTGGAGCGAGTTCCGTTCTCCCGCCGACGACCTCGCGGGGTCGGGCCGGAAGCACGCCGTCCAGCCCGACTACCAGTTCCGGGTTGCCGACGCAGGGTCCGACGCCCGCGGTGCTCTGCTCGCCGTGGAGGTGAAGCAGTACCTGCGATCGGTGCTGCGCAACCCCGGCCTGGCGCTGCGCGACTATGCCCTCGCTCTCCCCTCGGCGCAGGTCGTGCTCGTCGCACACGGCCCGCTCAGCCCACGCGTCACCACGCTGACGCCGCACCCCGCGGCCGACCGCGTCGCTGCCTTCCCTCACGTGCGTCCCACGCTCCCCTCGCGCTACGCGCCGTTTCGCACCGCCGTTGCTTCATGCCTCCCAGCTCCGCCGCTGCCCCCGCCGCCACCCGCACCGCCGCAGTCGCAGGGCTCGGAGACAACGGCGCCGGTCGCCGCGCAGCCGTTCGTCGCGGCCCCGGAGGGCTTGCGGCTGACGCTCCGGTGGCACCCGTGGGTGCACGACCTAGACCTGAGCGCCCACCGATCCGGCATCTGGGAGCGGGTCTCGTACGCGAGCGCGGTACAGCCCTGGGGTCGGCTGAGAGCCGATGCGTTCGACGGCGGGCCCGAGGTCCTCGACGTACGCCCGACCGGTGATGCCATCCGTCTCACCGTTCGCGTCTACAAGGGCGCCGACTCGGTGGAGGAGGCGGGCGCGGTCCTCGAAGTCACGACGGCCGATGCCACCGTGTACCTGCGCCCGGCACGTGGCGTGGGCCGGGAGTGGCGCGTCGGTGAGCTCGCGCCGGACGGGACCTTCCTCCCGAGCACCGCGACCGTCGCGCCGGAATGACCATGGCGACGCCGCCGCGGCTGGGGCCGCTCCGACTGAGGGCAGAGCTGACGTTCGCCGCCTTCACGCCCGCTTTCGCGCTGCTTGCCGTGCGCACCTACGGCACGTGGTGGCTCTGGCCGTTCGTCGTCCTCGCGGCTGTCGGCGTCGTGCTCCTCGCGGTGCTGACCCTGCACGTCCGATCGGGCAACGCCGAACCCTTCCACTTCGACGACGTCGAGGACAGGGGTGAGGACGTCCTGGGGCACATCGGGGCCTACCTGCTGCCGGTCGTGCTCGACCCGAGCGCGGGCAGCCGGGAGGTGGTGATCACGGTGTCGGCGCTTGGACTCATCGTGCTCATCCACATCGCCACCGGCCGGGTACACGTGAATCCCCTGGTCTACCTGGCCGGTCGCCGGATCCACACCGGTCTGCGGAACGGCAGCGCCTACTACGTCATCTCGCGTACCGACCCCGCTACCTGGGCACAGACACGTCCGCGTTTCGTGTCGGTGGCGCCGTCGCTGCTCGTCGAGAAGAAAGAGAAGGCATGAGCCAGGAAGACGTCGCCACCAACGTGGAAGCGCGCCTCGCCGAGTCGGTCTCACTCGCCGTCGGTCGGCTGGCGGACGGCTCACTCAGCAAGGCTCGGCTCGGCCTCGATGCCCGTACCGCGGACGCGCTGCGGGACCTCGGCCGACCTGTCGTCGAACGGCTAAGGGGCGCCCCCGCCGTGCCCTACACCGCGGGCAACGAGATCGAGGGAGACGAGTACTTCCTCGTCACCGACACCGACACCCTCGGGGACCTGGCGCCCTTCCGGGAGCTTGCGCTCGATCTCGGCAGCATGCCCATGACCCGACCCGCCGAGCTCGACGCGTCGATCGGCGTGAGCGCAGCCGGCTACGGGGACGATGACGCCGCCCGAGTCGTCGCCGTCCAGAAGTCCGACCCGCGCATGGGACACCGCGGCGGGCGGTTCTTCGCCATCGGCGCCCAGCGCCTCACACTGGTGGAAGAGCCGCTGTTCGCGTTCTCCCCACGGTTCGACTTCCTCGTCGGGCCGGACTGGGCAGTGGTGCTCAACCAGAAGGCTTTCGAGAGCCTGCTCCGCCACGTCTCCCAGGTCGAGCAGCGAATCGCCGGCTGGGTCGACGGCATCACGACACACCTACCGATGTCAGCGGGCAGCGTCGAGTCCCTCCGTGACGTCGCGCTGCGCGACTCGCGGACGTGGCGCCGGCTGCGGGAGATCAACCAGCGCGGCCATCTGGCGCACGTTACGATCGACGACGTCCGGGACTACAGCGACCGCGTCGGGCTTGACCCCGAGCACGTCGTCAAGGATGGAGAACTGGTCTTCGACCCCGCCGAACGGTTCGGGTTCCTCCATCTGCTCAATGAGGACCTGTACCGCGGGTATCTCACCGACGAGGTGTACGAAGCTCGGCGGAAGTCGACGACAGCGTAGGCGGGCGCTCCCAGCGGATCCGCCGCACACCCCGCCGCCCACACCATCGCCGCCTCCAAGGTCGAAACTTCCCCAGCCTCCCGGCGAAGACTCTCGCGCGGCTCGCCAATGCCGCGGCCCGTCCTGCGCCGCAGGCTGGGAACAGATGCACGAGGCCGTCGGCCCGGAGCCCGAGCGCACCTGGGGCGAGTCGCCCCAGGTGCGCTCGGGTGCGGCGCTGCTACCTCGCGGGGATCAGCTCGACGATCCCTGCGGGATGGCGGTCACGGGCCGAGACGTAGACGTTGCCCGTCTGGGAGTTGACCGAGACGCCGTAGACCTTGTTCCCGTACTCGTGGTCACTCAGGCGTGCCACCAGGCTCAGGTCCTCCGCGGCGTAAACGCTCACCCCGGAGGCGTTGAACGTCGTTGACGAGTGCCCGGCGTAGATCAGCCCCGCCACCGGGTCCACCTCCACCTGGCGCAGGTCGGCATCCGTGAGCGGGATGGAGCCGACCAGCGCGAAGTCCGCGTCGTACACGCGCACTCCCTCGGTCGCGCCGTCCGCGTCGGCGTTCGAGACGTAGACCAAGGACGACGACGGGTCGAAGGCGATCCCGTGGGAGCGCCACACGGAACCGTCCCCGGCCACCGTCTCGACCATCTCGCCGGTCGCGGCGTCCATGACGTCGAAGCCTGCTCCACGCGTGGCCCCGAGCACCAGCCCCCCATCGAGGTCGACGTCCATGCCCCGCACGTTCGCCGAGAACTGGAACGGACCGCGCACCAGCTCGGCGGTGTCCGCGTCCATCACCAGCCACTGGTTCGCGTAGGCGACGTAGAGCTCGTTGGTCTCCTCGTCGAGCGCCACGTCCCGCACGCCCTCGTCGGCCGCAGTGGGCGCCGGGACCGCGTGCTCAGCCACCACGGCGTCGGTCACCGGGTCGATCTCCCACACTCGCGCCGGACGCATCTCGTTGCCGACGAACAGGTGACCGCTCGACAGCTCGACGTCCGAGCCCACCGGACGGGCATCCGACTCCGGCACGTCCGTAGCCGATGGGATGACACCGAGCGCCCGGGCGGTGTAGCCGTCATCGGGCTGCTCCGGGTCGGTCGGCTCCTCGGGGTCCGTGGGTTCCTCGGGCTCCGTGGGGTCCGGCGGATCGACCGGCTCCCCCGCCAGGACTCGCTGGCTCACCGTGACGGCGACGGGCGTGAGCTCCTCGCCGGGCGGGTTGAGGCGGAAGTCCCGGTTGGCGACGAACACCCGCTGGCGCTCCTCGTCGACGGTGATCCCGTACCCGTCCTTGCCGTACTCCGCGCCGACCATGTCACCGAGCAGCTCGCCCGTCGTGAGGTCGTGCACCGAGAACCCGCCACCCTCCTGCGTGGTGCCGGTGTAGCCGACGTAGAGGAGCTCGTTGGTCGAGTCGATGTCCACCTGCCGCGGACCGGGCCGCGTGGTCTGCTCCCACACCTTGGTGAAGCCCGCCGTGGCGTCGAACGCCTCGATGTTGATCACCGTGGAGTCGTCGTGGAACTTCGTGGACACGACGAGGCCGGAGACCGGGTCGGCCGCCACGTAGTACGCGTCCGCCGTCCCGTTGATCACCCCCAGCGACTCACCGGACTCCGCGGAGAACACCTCCACCCCACGCGCCGGCACGGCCACATAGACGTACCCGTTGATCGGGTCGACGTCGATCGACCGGTTCGACTCGATGATCGGGAACGGACCGCGCACCACCTCACCGAAGGACTCATCGGCGACCGACACCACCACCCAGTTCCGGTTCTGCTGACCCACGTAGAGCAGCTCGTTCTCCTCATCGATCCCCAGGTCACGGATGTTCTCCGGCAGCTCGAACGACCGCAGCACCTCATCGGTCCCAGGGTCGATCTCGAACACGCTCCGCCCGTTCTGGTCACCCAGGTACAGCACGTCCCGCGACTGCGAGAACGCCACACCCGCAGGCAGACGCGCCATCGACGGGGCCACCGAGTCCAGGGCCGCGACGTGCTCGTACTCGTAGCTCTGCCCGAGCGCCCGGGTGGAGACGGTGACGGCGACGGGCTCGAGCTCCTCGCCCGGCGGGTTGAGGCGGAAGTCCCGGTTGGCGACGAACACCCGCTGGCGCTCCTCGTCGACGGCGATCCCGTACCCGTCCTTGCCGTACTCCGCGCCGACCATGTCACCGAGCAGCTCGCCCGTCGTGAGGTCGTGGACCGAGAACCCGCCGCCCTCCTGCGTGGTACCGGTGTAGCCGACGTAGAGGAGCTCGTTGGTCGAGTCGATGTCCACCTGCCGCGGACCGGGCCGCGTGGTCTGCCCCCACACCTTGGTGAACCCGGCGGTCGCGTCGAACGCCTCCACGCCGACGACGGACGGGTCGCCGTAGTTCTTTGTGGACACGACGAGGCCGGAGACCGGGTCGGCCGCCACGTAGTACGCGTCCGCCGTCCCGTTGATCACCCCCAGCGACTCACCGGACTCCGCGGAGAACACCTCCACCCCACGTGCCGGCACGGCCACATAGACGTACCCGTTGATCGGGTCGACGTCGATCGACCGGTTCGACTCGATGATCTGGAACGGACCGCGCACCACCTCACCGAAGGACTCATCGGCGACCGAGACCACCACCCAGTTCCGGTTCTGCTGACCCACGTAGAGCAGCTCGTTCTCCTCATCGATCCCCAGGTCCCGGATGTTCTCCGGCAGCTCGAAGGACCGCAGCACCTCGTCGGTCGCGGGGTCGATCTCGAACACGCTCCGGCCGTTCTGGTCACCCAGGTACAGCACGTCCCGCGACTGCGAGAACGCCACACCCGCAGGCAGACGCGCCATCGACGGGCCCACCGAGTCCAGGGCGGCCGTCACCTCGTAGACGAAGTCGCCGGTCGGCTCACCGGGCTCACCGGGCTCACCCGGCTCCCCGGGCTCCTCCGGCCCCGGGTCGGGGTTCTCCTCGCAGCCAAGGCACGGCGCCGGCTCACCGGGGTCGATCTCCATGACGGGCACGCCGTCGGTGACCTTCTTGCCCTCGGCGGTGTTGGCGATCGTGAAGCCGTCGAAGTACTCGCCGTCGGCGGTTCGCGCCTGGTAGCGCAGCTCGTCCCCGACGACGTCAACGAGCTGGTAGAACTGCTTGCCTGCCGCGAGCTGACGCAGGTGCGCGTCGTTCTCGACCCAGTGGCGCGGGCCGGGGGTGTAGAACTTCTCCCCGACCGACGTCGTGACGTAGACCGGCCCGGAGTAGTCGGTCTGCGGGTCCCAGCCCTCGGGCAGGTCGGCCTCGGAGGCGAGGGTGTTGCCCCGCCCGTAGGCGTGGTCGTGGCCGGTGAGCACGAGATCCACCCCGTGCTCCTCGAAGATCGGGACCCACGTGTTCCGGATGCCGAGGTTGTTGCGACCCTCGTCCAGCGAGAACGGCGGGTGGTGGAAGAAGACGACCGTCCAGTCGTGGGGGTTCTCGGTGAGCACCCCCTCGAGCCACTCCGCCTGCGCGGTGAGGCCGGCCTGGCCGCCCACGTTGGAGTTCAGGGAGATGAACCGCACCCCCTGGTGGTCCGTGTAGTACGCGGTGCCCGCGAGGCCCTCGCCGTCGGGACCGTTGTCGGCATAGCGGAACTGGCTCTGCCACTGCTGGGAGAGCCGGCCGCCCTCGTACTCGTGGTTACCCGGCGTGGTGAGCATGGTCTGCGTGCCGAGGGTGTAGTCGAAGGCCTCGTAGAGCTCCCCCCACTGGGCGTCCGAGTCGGCGTCGTTCACGAGATCGCCGATCTGCAGCACGATGTCGGCGTCGGGACGGTCACGGAAGGCGTTGCGCACCACGCGTGAGGACTGACTCTCGATGCCGGTCTGGATGTCGCCGAGATAGATGAAGGAGAAGTCCTCCGCGCCTTCGGTCGCGGTCGCGAAGTCCTGCCACTCGCTGAAGTTCGTGCCGTCACCGACGCGGTACATGTACTGCGTGCCGGCCGCCAGGCCGGAGAGCTCGACGGTGTGCACCACCTGCGTGTACCCGAGGTCGGTGGTGTGCTCCGTACTGCTCGCGGCGAGGGTCCGCTGGACCCCGCCCGGGTACGGGGCCGGTGTCAGGGTGCGGTACTCGACCATCGGCTCGGCGATCCCGGTTCCCGTGCGCCAGGTGATGCGCTGGCCGGTGGTCGGGTCGTCGGCCGGGGTGAGGGTGATCCGGTCGGGTACCCGACTGGGAGCGAAACGCTGCGCGGCGGGCTCTGTCGCCGCGGCGGCCTCGTCCTGGACGACGACGGCGGCCGTCCCGCTCAGCAGCACCGACGCGGCAACCAGCGCCGCGAGCCTGGCGCGCGGACGCACGGGTTGACGGGTGTGCATGGCGGTTCCTTTCGAGGTGGTGTGGACGGCGCTCATCGGGCACCACCCGCGCGGCGCGAGTGGAGGATCACGGCGAGCCCGAGGGCGGCGAGCACGCCGCCTCCGAGCATGAGGCCACCGGCCTCGACGCCCGTGCTCGGCAGACCGCCGCCACCTGGCGTACCGGCCCTTGGTCCGCCGTCGTCATCGCCGGGGGCCGACGGCGCCCGCGTGACAGTGAGGTCGGCGGAGAGGACGACGCCCGACTCGAGTCCGGTCAGCACCACCTGGTGCTCACCCGGGGTCACCGACGTCGGGATCTGCACGGTCGCGCTGACCGCCCCTGTCTCGGTGGCAGTGCTCATGCCGAGCAGCACGGGGTCGGAATTGAGCTCGATGCTCACCCGCTCACCGGGCTGGAAGCCCGACGCCGTGAGGCTGAGCTCCCCGCCGACTGCCACTTCCAGTGCCCCGAGCTCGATCGATCCGGTGGCACCATCCGTGGGCTCCTCGGTTGGTTGATCCGTCGGGCCGTCCGTCGGCTCCTCCGTCGGCTCGTCGGTCGGCTCCTCCGTGGGCTGCTCTGACGGCTCCTCCGTTGGGTCGTCCGTTGGGTCGTCCGTGGGCTCCTCCGTCGGCTCCTCGGTGGGCTCCTCGGTCGGCTCCTCCGTCGGCTCCTCCGTCGGCTCCTCCGTCGGCTCGTCGGTCGGCTCGTCGGTCGGCTCCTCCGTCGGCTCCTCCGTCGGCTCCTCAGTGGGCTCCTCGGTGGGCTCCTCCGTCGGCTCCTCGTCGGGCATCCCTCCGCGGGTCGAACCCGGCCCCACCGGCCACCCGGCCGACTCGTCCGTCACGAGCTTGGTGCCGTCGTCGTCCTTGGTGATGGTGAAGGCGTCGAAGAGCACGCCATCGACCGTCCGGGCCTGGACGTGCATCTGGTCCGCGGTGACGTCGACCGTCTGGAAGAGCTGGACGTCGCGGCCGACAGTGCGCAGGTTCGCGCCGTTCGTCACCCAGTTGTTGGATTCCGGCGCGTCAGGGACGTACATCTTGGGACCCGCGACGCTGACGAGGAACACCGGGCCGGTGTGGCTCGTGTCGGCGTTCGCCCCCTCGGGCAGGTCCACCTCACCGGAGAGGAGGTTGCCGCGCCCGTACGCGTGGTCGTGCCCCTGGACGACGAGGTCGACGTCGTGCTCCTCGAACAGCGGCAGCCACGCGTCGCGCAGGTGGGCGTTGTCGCGTCCGGAGGTCACCGAGAAGATCGGGTGGTGGAAGGTCACGACCGTCCACCTGTTGGGGTTGTCCGTGAGCACCTCGTCGAGCCAGCGGGTCTGCGCGTCGCGCATCTCCGCGTTGGAGCCGCGCGTGCTGTTGAGACTGATGAAGCGCACGCCCTGGTAGTCGACGTAGTAGACCGTCTCGTCCAGCTCCTGCTGGATCGCCTCGGTGTCGGCCGGCCCGTTGCTCGGGTACTCGAACTGCGCCCCCCAGTGCTCCGCGACCTCCGGCCCTGGGTAGTACTCGTGGTTGCCGGTCGAGGCGATGACGTTGAGGTACTGGTTGGCGAAGCCGGCCGCGGCGTGCCACTCACCCCACTCGGCGTCGGAGGTCTCGGTGTCGATGAGGTCGCCGGCGTGGACGACGAGGCGCGCGTAGGGACGGTCCTCGAAGGCGGCACGGAAGGACCGTGAGGTGTAGGCCTTGTTGTCGTTCTGCGCGTCACCCTGGACGAGGAAGCTGAACTCCGCGGCCGCGGGGGCAGCCGTCGTGAACTCCAGCCACTCACTCCAGGCCTCACCGTCACCCACGCGGTAGACGTAGGTGGTCTCCGGCTCGAGGGCGGTGAACGTGACGGTGTGGTGCTTGACGACGTAGCCGAGGTCGGCGTCGAACTCGGAGGTCGACGCCGCGGGAACCGAGACCGCCTCGGCTGCGGCCACGGGTGAGGGCCCGGCCGCGGCGAGCTGCGCCTGGGGCGCGGTGACGACGTCGGACGTGCGCCACACGACGTGCTGGCTCGTGGCGGGAGTCTCGGTGGGAGTGAGGATGACGCGATCGGGCACGGCGGACGGCGCGGCGACCGTGGCCGGCGGGACGGCCGGCGGCGCCAGGCCGCCGGTGGCGGAGGCGACGCCAGTGCCGAACGTCGCCAGACCAGCAACGGCAAGAAGGGAACCCGCGCCGGCAGCGAGGCGACGGCGCAGGGTTCGTGGAGGAGTAGAACTCGGGCTTCTCATGCGTGAACAGCACCTTTCACAGGGCCGGAGAAACAGAGGAGGGACCAGCCCGAGCAAAACTCCATCGATGCCGGGAAAGGCTTTCTCGCGCTGACGCCACGCGGAATCTAGCAGTGTGAAGTAAACAGGCCAAGAGTCGAGATCAAGTCATTTGATGTTCTCGCAAAACACCCTGATTGTTCACCCTCGATTGGTGTTTCACTGAATGTCGAATGTGCTAGTCGGGCGCGTATCTGACGCGCCCGGACACCAGGCAATGGGCATCTCCCCCGGCCGTCGACCGCACCGATACGTGGCGCGTGCCCAACGCCGGGCCACGTAGCGTGGGAGCACCCATCTCGTCGAGCTGAGGAGTTTCGTGAGGTCCTGGCCCGAGCTCGTCCCCCGCCTGGTTGCCACCGACATCGACGGCACGATCGTGCCGCACGGTGGCACGGTCAGCCCCCGCACCCGTGCCGCGCTGCAGCAGTACGTCGAGCGAGGGATCGACGTCGTCCTGGTCACGGGACGGCCGCCACGGTGGCTGCCGCCGGTGGTCGAGGCGACGGGCCTCGCCGGGCAGGTCATCGCCGCCAACGGCGCGATGGTCGTCGACGCCCAGTCGCTGGAGGCGATCGAAGTGAAGGCGATCGCGCTCGCGCACCTCACCGAGGCCATCGAGCGCTTCACCGCGGCGCTACCGGACGCCGTGTTCGCCGTCGAGACACCCTCGGAGCTGCGCCTCGGCCCCGGCTTCGCGGACGCGCCCACGCGCGGCCGGCGCGAAGGACTCACCCCGGAGGGACCGCCCGTCATCGAGGCGTCCTCCGTCGAGGAGCTGCTCGAGACCGCGGACGTCATCAAGATCCTCGTCCGCAGCCCCGCGTCGGACCCGGACGAGTTGCTCGAGACGGGCCGCGCCGAGGCCGGGCACGTCGTGAGCGTGACCCGCTCCGGCGTCGCCAAGCCACTCCTCGAGCTCGGCCCGGTGGGCGTCACCAAGGCCTCGACACTGGCCGAGTATGCGCAAGCCCGCGGCATCGATCAGGGCGACGTCGTCGCCTTCGGGGACATGCCCAACGACGTCGAGATGCTGCGCTGGGCCGGCCACGGCTTCGCCATGCACGGCGGCCACCACGAGGCACTGGCCGCCGCGCCCCACGTCGCCCCTCCCGTCGAGGAGGACGGCGTCGCCCAGGTGCTCGAGACCATCCTCGCCACACGCCCCACCCTCGCCCCAATCGCGGACAGCTGAGCTGCTCACGTGACAACCCCGGCGCTCGGCGAGGAACCGGTGCCCCCATCACAGCCCGGCCGGCGTCGAGCACGGTGACGTCCGACGGCGTGCGACTTCGTCGGCACAGCGACGACGACGACGGCGGCCACGGTCCCCACGCCGGCCGCCACGGCCCACCACGGGAAGCCCAGCGCCCGTGGACCGCTCCCCCGCCACGGCACCGGCCGGCGTCTCCAGACGTTCGGCGACGACGACGATCCGATCGGTGTTCATCCCCAGCGGCGTGCATGTGATGAGCGTCAGCAGGTCCCGGCCCTGCTGGACCGGCTGGTGCTCGGCGTCGCCCGGCGGTAGAACCCGGCGGATCGGCTGGTCCAGCGAGATGGACGGTATGCGCAGGCGGGCAATGACCTCGGTGCCGCCGACCGTATCGTGCCGTCGGTCACCCATAGCGCGTTGCTCTACGGGTGTCCCGTATGCTGCTGGACGACTCACGCCCATCTGGGCCAGCCGTTTCATGCCGCTCCATCGGCGATCAGGGCGCGCCACTAGGAGGTTCACCTTGTCCGGGGGGACACTGGCTCGACGAAGCCTGATCGGGCTGTGGGACTGCGCCGCGTGGTGCGTCGCCGTGGCAGTCATCGTCGGGACTCGCTACGAGTTCTACTTGAACGATGCGCAGTGGAGCACCGTCTTCCTCTACGCGGGCCTCGCGAGCATCGCTCAGCTCGTCGTCGGCGCGTTGCTCAAGCTGTACCGCGGGAAGTACCGCGTGGGCAGCTTCGAGGAGAGCCTCGGCCTCCTTCTCTCGATGGTCGTCGTGGCGCTCACCCTCATCGTCGCGTTCGTCTTCATCCGCGACCTCGAGGACTTCCCTCGCGGCATCGCGTTCCTGGCGCCGCCATTCGCACTCATCTTCATGGCGGCCGGCCGGTGGGCCTACCGCGCCTGGAGCACGCCCAAGCGAGCGTCGAGCGAGGACACCGAGAACGTCCTCATCTACGGCGCCGGTGACGCCGGCTATCAGCTGCTCCGGCTCGTGGAGATGGACTCGTCCTCTCCCTACCGGGTCGTCGGGTTCATCGACGACGACCCCGCCAAGCGTCACCTCAGTCTCCTCAACGCCCCGGTGCTGGGTGGCCGAGACGACATCGTGAGGCAGGCGCAGGAGCGTGATGTCACGACGGTGATCCTCGCGATCTCCGCCGCGAGCAAGACGATGATCTCGGAGGTCGCCGACATCGTCGAGGGCGCGGGCATGAAGTTCCTCCTGCTGCCGCCCCTCAGTCAGATCCTCGGCGGGCGGGTGAAGCTGAGCGACATCAAGGAGGTCGACATCGCCGACATCCTCGGTCGACGTCAGATCCGCACGGACATCGGCTCCATCGCGGATTACCTCACCGACAAGCGCGTCCTCGTCACCGGTGCCGGCGGCTCGATCGGCTCCGAGCTGGCCCGGCAGGTGCACAAGTTCGGTCCCGCCGATCTCATCCTCCTCGACCGTGACGAGTCGGCTCTCCACGGTGTGCAGCTCTCCATCTATGGCAAGGCTCTTCTCGACACCCCGGACATGGCCCTCGCGAGCATCCGTGACAAGGCTGCGCTGCGCGAGATCTTCGAGGCTCACCGCCCGGAGGTCGTCTTCCACGCCGCCGCGCTCAAGCACCTCCCCATGCTCGAGCAGTACCCGGAGGAGGCGTGGAAGACCAACGTTGTCGGCACGCAGAACCTCCTCGAGCTCTCCGCCGAGTTCGGCGTCGAGAGGTTCGTCAACATCTCAACCGACAAGGCCGCCAACCCGACGAGCGTCCTGGGCAAGACCAAGCGCCTCGCTGAACAGCTCACCGCCTGGTACGGCCAGCACGCGAGCGGCACGTACCTGTCGGTCCGCTTCGGCAACGTCCTCGGCTCGCGCGGCTCGATGCTGCACACCTTCCGCCAGCAGATCGAGCGCGGCGGCCCCATCACGGTGACCCACCCGGACGTCACGCGATTCTTCATGACGATCCCCGAGGCCAGCGAGCTGGTCATCCAGGCCGGCGCCATCGGCAGCGACGGCGAGGTCCTCGTCCTCGACATGGGCGAGCCCGTGAAGATCCTCGACGTCGCGCGGCGCCTCGTCACCCACTCAGGCGAGGACATCGAGATCGTTTTCACCGGCCTGCGCCCCAACGAGAAGCTCCACGAGGACCTCTTCAGCGAGAACGAGACCGGGGTGCGGCCTCAGCACCCGCTCATCTCGCACGTCGCTGTACCTCCCATCGCACCGTCCCAACTGGACCGGCTCCATGACCGCGGGACCCAGCGCCACGAAGAGGCTGACCAGTTGGCTGCACCGGACAACCTGAAGGAGCGCCAGTCATGAACGACCGGATCCTGCTCTCGCCGCCCGACACCGGGCCGGCCGAGGAGGAAGCCGTTCTGCGCGCGCTTCGAGGCGGGTGGGTGGCGCCGCTCGGTCCCGAGGTGGACGCCTTCGAGGAGGAGATTGCGGCATACACCGGCAGGAAGCATGCGGTTGCCCTGTCGTCTGGCACTGCCGCTCTTCACCTCGGGCTGCTCAACTTCGGAGTTGGTCCGGGGGACGTCGTGGTGACAGCGACGATGACCTTCGCTGCAACGGCGAACGCGATCATCTACACCGGCGCGGAGCCCGTCTTTGTCGACTGCGACGAGACTGGGAACATCGACGTCGACCTCCTCGACCATGCGATCTCCGATCTTCAAGCGAAGGGCAGGCGGGTCGCGGCGATCGTCCCTGTCGATCTACTGGGGAAGGTCGCCAACTACGAGGGCATCGTCGAGATCGCCGCCCGGGCGGGTGTACCGGTTCTGTCCGATGCCGCCGAGTCGCTCGGCGCATGGCGCAACGGCCGCCCTGCTGGGAGCTTCGGCGACGCGTCGATCCTGTCGTTCAACGGCAACAAGGTCATGACGACGTCGGGCGGCGGGATGCTCCTGACGGATGACGCTGACATCGCCTCGCGAACACGGTATCTCGCGACCCAGGCCCGACAGCCGGTCATCCACTACGAGCACCTCGACGTCGGTTACAACTATCGTCTTTCGAACATCCTGGCCGCGCTAGGCAGGGCCCAGTTGGCGCGGCTCGACAGCATGATCGAGCGTCGCCGTCAGCACAGGCTGTGGTACCGCGAACTGACGGACAAGATTCCGAACTCCCGAGTGTTCGGCATACCCGACGGATCCGAAGGCGGCGACACGCGGGACAACTTCTGGCTGACCTCGATTATCCTCACGCCCCCCGACGGTTCAGCCACCGCCGGACTGATCGCTCACCTGGCCAAGCACGGGATCGAAGCGCGTCCATTGTGGAAGCCCATGCACCTGCAGCCAGCCTTCAGTCACGCGCACTCTTACCGCACAGGCATGGCGGAGAGCCTCTTCCAGACGGGCGTGTCACTCCCGAGCGGCTCCGCCATGACAACCGACCATACGTCGCGGATCGAAGCAGCCCTCTCCGCATACTCAAAGCAGAGTAGGTGGTTGGACCATGTACAAGCCTAACGACCACACCACTCCACCTGCACGCACGTCGAGTGAGAAGGCAACGACATCGGGCGCGAAACGCTTGATCGACGTCGTCGGAGCCTTTACCGGACTAGTCGCTACCGCGCCGCTCACCCTCCCGGCTGCGGCAGCGATACGCCTGACGATGGGAAGGCCGGTGCTGTTCCGCCAGTTGCGTCCTGGCCTGCACGGCATGCCTTTCACCGTGATGAAGTTTCGAACGATGGTGCCGAGTGTGGACGCGGAGCCGACCGCGGCGGCGGATGAATCGCGGCTCACGCCGGTAGGCAGGTTCCTTCGCCGCACCAGCATCGACGAGATCCCCCAACTCTTCAACGTATTGCGTGGCGAGATGAGCTTGGTGGGCCCAAGACCTCTCCTGCTCGAGTACCTGGACCAGTACACGCCCGAACAGCACCGCCGCCACAGTGTCAAACCTGGGATTACTGGCCTCGCACAAGTCGCGGGCCGGCAAAACCTGGCGTTTAGCCGACGAATCGCCCTGGACCTACAGTACATCGATGGCTGGACCCTCGGCTTAGATCTCCGAATCTTGGCCAGGACCGCTAAACAGCTCTTTCGATCCGACGACACAAACCCTGACACCACTCGGGGGCCCATCAACGACCTCCGGGACAGTGGCACGCACAAGGAGGGACCGTGATTCCAGTTGTCGGCACGCCGGTCAAGCTCCGGCGACTAGAGCGTGAAGATCTAGAGGCTCTGCACGCCTACAAGAACGACCCCGACGCTCGATCGCTTCTAGTCGGATTCTCGACCGGTTACTCTCGAACAGATCTGGTCGACTGGCTGGAATACCACCGCACCAGGAACGATGAGGTCTTGTTCGCGATCGCTAGCGTTAACAACGACGAGTGCCTCGGTCACGTCGGGCTCTATGAGATCGACTACCGGACCAGAAAGGCACAGTTCGGCATCCTCATCGGAGCGCCCGGCGCCCGCAACAAGGGTTGGGGAACGGCAATCTCTCGGACGATGCTCGACTTCGGGTTCGGCGAGTTGAACCTCAACAAGATTACCGGGCAATACCTCACGTCCAACGTGCGCGTGCGCCACATGAACCTCAAGCTCGGCTTTGAAGACGAGGGTGTATTGCGCGACGAGGTCTTCAGAGGTGGCCGATATCATGACATCGGCATCATGTCTGTCCTCCGTAGAAACTGGGAGCCCCTAGCCGAGCACACCGGCGAGGGCGAGCCATCCGCGAGCCACACGTAGTGGCTCGGCGAGTACCCGACCAGGTTCGCCCGGCGCCGTAGGGGATGACGATGAACGAGACCGTTTCGTGCGAGATCATCGCAACGACTGACGCCCGATGGTCAGACCTTCTCAGGAGGGTCGAGCACGACGTGTACCACACGCCACAGTGGACCGAACTCAGCGCGAAATTCGAGGGAACCACTCCGATGGCTCTCCTCATTGGCCTGCGCGACGGACAAGTCCTCATTCCGCTCCTTCGCAGGAACCTGAGTTCTGAACTTTGGGACGCTGCGTCGCCGTACGGCTACCCGGGTCCGGTCTCCGACCTGATCCCATCGGAAGCGACCCTGCGCTCCATGACGTCGGCGCTCATCGCACAACTGGGCGCGGCCGGTTGCGTCAGCATCTTTCTCCGCCTCCACCCCTGGATCACAGCAGCCTGGCCATGGCCACACCATTTGACCAGGACAGAGAGCACGACAGTTTCGGTCGACCTCGGCCAAGACGTTCTCGCGTACCAGAGTTCCCTCCGAAAAAGCCACCGCTACGACATCCGGCGATCCACCGCGCGCGGGCTCACCGTCGAGGTCGACAACTCTGATGCGTCGCTCAGCGCCTTCGAGGCCATCTACACAGACACGATGACCCGTGTCGGGGCATCGGATAGCTACTTCTTTCGCCGTGACTACTTCGATTCTCTCCGAGCCTCCTACCCCGAGGACTTCGAACTCCACCTCGCACGCGTGAGCGACAAGATCGTCGCAGGAGCGGTGTTTCTTCACGCTGGACATGGCGTCGTGCAGTATCACCTCTCAGCAACCGACGCCGAGTACCTAAAGTGGCAGCCGACCAAGGTTCTACTCGACAACAAGATTCGGAACTCGCTGAGCAACGACGCCCTCACCCGCCTACATCTCGGCGGAGGACGAGGTGGAAGCGAGGACTCGTTGTATCAGTTCAAGCGTGGATTCGGCACGACGGAGCACACTTTCCGCACCCTCGGGCTCGTCACGAACGAGGCGGCCTACGAGGAACTGTGCGCAGCGAGCAATACCAGCCGCGACGTCGGGTACTTCCCCGCCTATCGGAGTGCTGGAACCCCGAAAGCAGGCACCAAGTGCACGTAACGTATATTCACCAACACTTCCGTCGGCCGGATCAGCCTGGCGGGACCAGGTCGTGGGAGTTTGCACGGCGGCTGGCAAGCGATGGCCACGAAGTGACGATGATATGCGCAGGTGCACAGCGGCGCACTTATGTTACCGACGGATTCACAGTGCGGCAGTTGCCAGTCCCGTACCGAAACTCGCTCTCTTTCGCAGGTCGCATACGCGCGTTCTTCGGATTCATGATCCTCGCATCTATTGAAGCCGTACGAACGCCCGGCGACGTCATTCTCGCCACGAGCACCCCACTCACCGTGGCTATCCCAGCCCTCATCGCATCAAAGGCTCGTCGCCGTCCTTTCGTATTCGAGGTACGGGACTTGTGGCCACAGGTTCCGATCGAGCTCGGGTACCTTCGCAACCGGACTATCATCCGTCTAGCGCAAGCCCTGGAGCGGGCCGCATATCGGGGAGCCACACAGATCGTGGCGCTGTCTCCCTCGATGGCGGCCGGCGTTCTACGGATCGCGCCCCGCAAGCCGGTTACTACGATCCCGAACTCGTCCGACATTGATCGCTTCAAGTCAGTAGACGCCAGCGAGGCCGCCGATCTCCGGCGTGAGCTCGGCATCGGTGCCGATGAGGCCCTCATCCTCTATGCGGGATCCCTCGGCGAATCTTACGAGGTGGACTGGTTGGTGGATCTGGCCGCCAGTCTGCCGGACGACTCGGTACACGTCGTGGTCGCCGGAGACGGTACAACACGGCCCACACTCGAGGCGCAAGTGCAGCGACTGGGACTTGAGGACCGCGTGCATCTGCTTGGCCCTCGCCCCAAGGCCTTCATCGCTGGGCTATACGCGGCGTCGGACGTTGTCGCATCGAGCTTACGAGACCATCCCTCACTCGAGGGCAACTCATTGAACAAGGTTTTCGACGCGCTGGCGGCTGGAAAGCCAGTCATCTTCAACCACGGGGGCTGGCTCGCTCAGTTGCTCAGCACGGAAGGCGCAGGTTGGCGGCTGTCCCGAAGCACCGAGTCCGCCGCTGAAGAGCTGACTGCTTTGCTCCAAGATCCCCGTCTGCTCGCTGAGGCGGGCGAACGAGCTCACGCTATCGCACTAAGTGACTTCAACAGAGATACACATTACGCGAACCTCAAAAGAGTCCTGCTCGCTGCAGAAGGGCGACGAAAGTGATGACAGCGCACGACCGCACCAGCGCACGACCGCCCATCGCCTCTGCGCTTATCGCGGTCATCACCTATCGTCGACCAGCAGAACTCGCGCGATTCATCGAGAGCGTTCTGGCCTTGGAGTCCGAGATTCCCTGGCGGCTCGTCGTCGTCGATAACGATCCTCACGGCTCCGCTCGGACGACGGTCGATCGATTCGGATCAGCCGTCCAATACGCGCACGAGCCGAAGCCAGGAATTGCGGCCGCGCGCAATCGCTGCATCAGCCTGATCGGCCCCGCCGACGACGCGATCGTCTTCACCGACGACGATGAAGTTGTCGGTGAGAATTGGCTCAATGATCTCATCGCCTGCGCTAACGCGTTTGATGCCGACGTCGTTGGCGGGCCAGTTCGCTCGGTTGTGCCCGACGACGCGCCCGCCTGGATTCGTCAAGGGAACTTTTTTCAACGGCGGATCCGGCCAACGGGCAGCAGCGAGGGCCTACCAGCCACGAACAACGTACTTGTCCGCTCCTCGGCGCTTCGCCAGCGCGATCAACTGCGGTTCGACGATAGGTTTTCGATCACGGGCGGAAGCGACACAGATTTCTTCGCAAGGTTTATCGTTGGCGATGTACGCTTCGTGTGGAGCTCGACCGCCTATGTTATTGACTACCTCCCAAGCGCGCGCCTGTCATTCCGCTGGCTTTTCCGACGCTTCACACGTGGCGGCGAGACGTACGCTCGGGTATTCGGCCGCACGCGAAGCAAGGTACGAATCGCCCTAACGGGTGTTGCCTACATGCTCGCAGGACTGTTGATTGCTCCGTTCGCCATCTTCATCAGGCCAGCGCTGCGCGGGATCAGTCTCAAGCTATTCGCGCGGGGCTACGGATTTCTTCGTGGCATCATGGGCGCCTCCGTGAATGAGTACGCCAGGATGGAAGAGTAGGTTGCCTATGTCTAGCCGCGCACTCGCTCGGCGTCAGCCTGAGCGGCTTTCCTACGCCCGTGAAGGCACCTCAATCAGTTCCGGCGGACTCGACTCGGGGCTCGATGACTCCCTTAGCGGCACCTGGGCATGGGTCCCACTCGGACTCGCGTTATCGGGAACGATCAAGGGGACGCCCGCACTGGATTGGCTGCCGCTTGACCTCACGCTAATCTGCGCAGTCGCAGCGCTCATATTTGGTGCGCACTACATGGCCAGGCAACGCGGCTGGCTTCCGCCAGGCATCGGAGCGGTGGTGATGCTGTGGGGGTCGTTCGTCCCTGCGGCCGTTATGGTCGCGGTCAGCAATGAAGATCTCGACAAAACGTTGCAGCTCTTCACACTGACCGCTGTGACGACTCTTACGGCCTTGCTCGCGGGAGCCACGAGGAAGGGTCCGAAGGTATGGGTTACAGGGCAGTTCTTGCTGGCGCTGCTACTAATCCCTCTAATCGCCATCTTCCCCGACCATAGCTCGGCTGCGCGTGGCCAAGCGAGTATCGAGGGGTCCAACACGATCGGTATTGGCCGACTGTTGGGCGCCGGCGTCCTCGTCGCGGTTGCGTACGCGCTTGTGCAACGGCGTCACCGGCTAATGTTCGTCGGAAGCGGGCTAGTTCTAGCCACGACCCTCCTACTGGTTGGCAACCGCGCTTCGTTCGTTTCGCTAGTGGTGGCGCTCGTGACGACTGGCCTGTTGGCACAGAGATTTGCGGCCCAGCGCATCAGGATCCTTTTCATCATTCTTGGCGGAGTCTTCGTCCTGATTTCACTAATCCTAAGCGGCAGACTCGAAGCTGCGGGACGCCTCAGAGCATTCCTTACACCGACGGGCGGGCCTGGTTCCGATTCGCCTACTGTGCGCGAGCAACTACTCTCGGTCGCCGTGACCCAGGCGTGGGAGTCACCCCTGGGTCTGGGATGGGGCGGACTATCCGATCTTGCTGACCTTCGCGGCCTGGGGGAAAACGTCTACCCACATAACGTGCCAGTCGAAGTTGTCGCAGAAGGCGGGTGGATCGCAGCCGCTGGGTTCCTAGCGTTCGCAGTAATGGCTCTTGTTCGACTACAGCGAAACAGCACCTCACCCGTCGGTGCGATTCTGCTCGCTTTGGCTGTGTACTGGCTCTCCGCATCTCTGTTTTCCGAGGACATCAACGGGAACCGCATGATGTGGGCGAGCCTTGCAATCGGCTTTGCGAGTCTCCCACCCGTTCGGCAAGGTTCGGCGTCCAATCCGCGCCTCAGCGCCTCCGATCGAACAACGGGCTCGCACGCCGTCGTCGCTAGCCGCGCGTAGTTTATGGAACAGCCATCCAGCCTAAGTCGTCCCAAAGATCACGAGAAGGAGCCCCGTGACAGCTCGCCGTAGTTCGCCACACCACACGCTACTCGAATCCCTCGCTCACATCCGAGGCCGAGCTGCTTATGTCGTGCCGATGACCTGGGAGACGGGTCGTCCTCTCGGCAACAACGGAGACGCGCTTCTCCATGAGGTCTTCTACTCAATCCTCGCACAGTTGGATATTCGGGTGGTTGAAGAGCCACTGCAAGCGGATATCGTGGCTGTTCCGCCCAACGGCGCACTGCTCGACACGTATGAGTTCCCTAGGTTGGTCGCTGAGCGCATTGCCGGCTTAGAGCATCTGCCTCTGTACATCTTCCCGTCGTCGGCCTACTTCACCGTTGCCGACCCCGCCGAGTTGTTTCACGAGAGGAGCGCACGGACGGTTTGGTTCATGCGCGAAGCGAACTCGCTGGAACATCTCACGACCAAGTGGGGCGGGTCGCTCTCCCGAGCCAATGTGGAACTCGTTCTCGACCACGACGTCGTAGCGTCGGCCGGCGAAGAGCTGACGGGGTACTTTCCGATCGCGTCCGGCAAGAGCTACCTGCTGGTGGCCGCTCGCGCCGATAGGGAGGCGAGCACCACGGCGCTAGCCAGTTCCTCCACGAGTCCCGCGGCCTCCTTGCCTCACCGCATAGCGAAGGCAGCGTGGCGCGCTCTCCCGGCGAACCGTCTGGGGACAGCGGTCGCAAGACGGGCGCGAGCGTCTTCGAGTTCAGTCCAGGCCGCGCGGCTGCTGGACCGCGTCCCCGAGGCAACGTGGTCAGAACTCGGTCTCGAGCAACGAACCCTCTCATCTCTCAGAAGGTTGTCCCTCGATGTAAGTTCCCCGAAGCTCGCCACTTACGACGAGTACAAAGAAATTATAGCTGGCGCCGCGGCCGTGGTCTCCGACCGACTGCATGTAGCGCTCCCTAGCGCACTTCTCGGCAAGCCTACGGTCATGCTTGAGGCGGGCTACCATAAACTCGGCGGCGTGTACGAGCGGTCGCTGGCGCATCTGCCGAATGTGCGTTACGTCTCACGATGACCATGCCCGGTAGCACCACAACTGTCCTTCGCGGCGTCGCACAGCTCTCACTTGGAACCGCGCTCATCCGGGGAGTTGCTGGCGCTTCGCAGTTCGTACTCGCAATCTGGCTCGTGCCCGCAGACTTCGGCCACTGGGCCGCAGCTGTATCCGCCACGGCTTTTGTCTCTGCGCTCATGAACTTTGGCCTAGTTGACGGCTATCTAGCGCGCCAGGGATTAACGTTCGGGCAGTTGCTTCGGCAAACCACGATCGCCAACGTCCTTCTTGGCGTGGCGGCTCTAGGGGTTGCTGGCGCATACCTGCTTGTCGATCGCCCCGTGATTGCCTTGCTCGTCGTCGTTGCGGCAATCAACATCCCCCTGACCGGCCTGAGTGAAGTGCTCACTGCGCGCAGATTGCGCCATCGTCGCTACCGGTCGATCGTATCGAGCCAAGCGGTGGCCGCGGCGACAAAACTTGGCCTCGGTGCGGCAGTTGCTGCCGTGACCGCTTCCCCCCTAGCGATCGGCTTGAGCACAGTCGCATTCTCGATTGTGATGATCATCTTCCTCGCTCCGGCGCGCGGTCTGGGCCCGGAACCCAAGGACGACACTCCCTACGTTCCCCGGGCGCGCTACAAGTGGGCAGGGAATGCCCTTGCCACGAAGCTGACCTTGAACTTAGGGTTTTTCGTGGCACAGTTCCTGACGACCGCGGAGGTGCTCGGACTCTACTACTTGAGCTTCCAGGCCGTCCTAGCTGTCAGCGGTGTAGTAGCGCCGCCACTCAAGAGAGTGGCGTTGAACAGCCTTGCTGCGATTGACGACACCAGAAGAGCCTCTATTGCCCAGAGTCTCAGCATCCTGGTAAACGGCTGTACCGTTGTGGGCTGTGCCACATTGGGGCTGTTCGCTCCGGTCCTGACACAGTATGTTCCACAGGCGTGGGAGGACGCACTTCCAGCGGCGCTCATCTTTCTGTCGATCTTGCCAAGCCGAATGCTCTCTCCGATCATCGACGCATATCAGCAGGCACGGAACGAGTGGTGGCTCAGCACGCGTTTCCACATCCTTGATGGCATCGTTGTGAGCATCGCCGCCGTTAGTGCTACTACTGGCGATGTGACGATACTTGCCCTGACGATCTGCGCGAGCCGACTGGCACTGATATCCGTGCGAACAGCGCGGGCGTACGGGACTGATGCTCGGGCGAAAGCTCGGCTTACCGCGTCAACTGTGTTCACTTCAGCCACCCTGCTGATCGGTACCGCGCCGGGAGTGCATCCGGCTTTCTTGGTGGTGCCTTTGGTTACGGGCTTTGCGATTATCTCATCGTACGTCGCTCCGCGCAGGAGGCGGCGCGCAAGCAGTCAACCGAAGTCCGGAGGTACGTCGTGAAAATCGCGGTCCTTAATCCTAAGGGATCCAAAGCGTACAGCGGACCGTCCGTACTCCTCGCGCGCCTGCAACAAGGACTTGAGCGGATCGGGGGCGACAGCCCCCTACATCTCGTTCCTGTCGAGCCTCAGACGCTCGGGATGACGCATGCCGAGCATGACGTCGCCACGCGGTCTGGGCAATTAGCTTGGAGTCTTCGCAGTTCCGTCTGGCTCCTCAGGAACGGGCGCGAGCATGAGGCGATTCACCTCCACGGCACGTATCTGTACTCACTCCTCCCGGGCCTCGTGGCCAGGGCGCTCCGCACTCCGTACATCCTATTCCCGCTGTCAGCGGGCGGAGATCTATCGGTAACCTCCCAGAGCAACCGCTCCAGGATCGCGCGCAGGGTCCGTCGCCTCGCAGTTAGTGGATCTAGCGGCGGTCTCGCCCTCGCCCCCCAGATATCCGATGAACTCAACTACTGGGGACTAGAGCGATGCCAGATCGAAAGAATCTACAATCCCGTTTCCCCGGACTTCAGCTCGGTTGCGAGCGAAGCGTCGCGGGCTCCACGCGCAACGGGGCGCACCATCCTGTTCATCGGCAAGCTAGGGCGGCGAAAGTCACCCGATTTGATACTCGGGGCGCTCGCCAAGCTTAGGACGAGGTGGCCGAACGCCCGGGCACTATTCGTCGGGCCTTACGAGAATGACACTTACCGAGCGCACTTCGAGGGTCGGGCGGCTGAACTCGGCGTGGTGGATTTGATAACGGTTACCGGGCATGTCGATGACGTCGCAGGCTGGATAACACCTGAGACGAGCGTGTTCTTGCTCCCGTCACTGCAGGAGGGGCTGCCCGGCGCCCTTGCAGAGGTACTGTCCTGCGGGATCCCTGCCGGAGTCAGCGATGCCGGCGCGATGCCGTCAATCGTTGCGGGTGCGGCCTGCGGCCGCGTGCTTCCGCGCTCCGAGACGGTCCTGGCAGAGTTTGTGTCGGAGCTTTGGTCACAAGAAGACCTCTGGAAGCGCTTCTCGAGCGGAGGCATAGCGTTCGCTCAAGAGAGCCTTACCAGTACGGCCGTAGCGCGGACATATTACGAGTTCGTGGAACGAATCGTAACTGGGGCGAACCGCTGATTGCGGCTTCCATCTAGGAGAAGGGCTTGGTATGCAGATTTCGGTGATCGGTTGTGGGTACCTGGGTGCGGTGCACGCGGCGTCGATGGCGGAGCTGGGCCATGACGTCGTGGGGATCGACGTGAACGCGGAGAAGGTCGCCCTGCTCAACGCGGGCA
>NZ_UETB01000018.1 GCF_900116375.1 Georgenia satyanarayanai
ACTGGGTTGATAGGCCGGACGTGGAAGCGGGGACTAACGACCCGTGGAGCTGACCGGTACTAATTGGCCAACAACTTCACCACAACTATCAAGATCAAATGTTGACGCGTCCACTGTACGGTTCTGGAGCCACCCACCCCTCACACACGTGAGGGAAGCGGTCGGACAACTCCACAGAGTTACGGCGGTCATAGCGAGGGGGAAACGCCCGGTCCCATTCCGAACCCGGAAGCTAAGCCCCTCAGCGCCGATGGTACTGCGTGGGAGACTACGTGGGAGAGTAGGACACCGCCGAACACCCATTCCCGTAAGGGCCGCACCACAGGTGCGGCCCTTACGTGTTTCACCACCCGCCGGTTACCGTTGCAACGCGAGCAACGCCGACTCCAGGCGTTCGAGAAGGAGCATAAGCTCCTCGTCGGTGATCACCAGCGGGGGAGCGAGTCGGAGCGTCGCTCCGTGCGTGTCCTTGGTCAGTACACCGTGGTGCTGCAGCTCCTCGCACAACCGCCGCCCGCTGGCCACCCGGGGGTCAAGGTCGATGCCGGCCCACAGTCCGCGGACACGGTGGCGCAGGACCCCGAGCTCGTGGAGTCTTGCCAAGCCTTCCTCCATCACGGGCTCGAGCGCCCGGACGTGCTCCTGCAGATCGCCAGGCTCGAGGAGGCCGATCACGGCCTCACCCACCGCGCAGGCCAGCGGGTTGCCACCGAAGGTCGAGCCGTGCTCCCCGACACCGAGGACGTCCAGGACCACCGTGTCCGCGACGACGGCAGAGACGGGGAGCACCCCGCCTCCCAGCGCCTTCCCGAGGATGTAGACGTCCGGGACCACGGCGTCGTTCTCACACGCAAAGGTGCGGCCCGTGCGGCCGAGTCCGCTCTGCACCTCGTCCGCGAGGAGCAGCAGGCCATGGCGGTCGCAGATCTCCCGGACCGCTGCGAGGTAGCCGGGCGGAGGCAGCACGACGCCGGCCTCGCCCTGGATCGGCTCGAGCAGGACCGCCGTCGTCGTCGGTTGGACCGCTGCCTCGAGGGCGGCGGCGTCGCCGAAGGGGACGGCGTCGAACCCGCCGTCGTACGGACCGAAACCCGCGCGCGCAGCAGGGTCGCTGGAGAAGCCGACGATCGTCGTCGTCCGCCCGTGGAAGTTGTTCTCCGCGACGATGATGCGTGCCCGGCCGTCGGGCACCCCGCGTCTGGTGTACGCCCACTTCCGGGCCACCTTGATCGCGGTCTCGACGGCCTCCGCCCCGGTGTTCATCGGCAGGACACGGTCCTTGCCGCACAACCGGGACAGTCGCTGAGCGAAGCCGGCCAGCCTGTCGTTGTGGAAGGCGCGGCTGGTGAGTGTGAGACGGCGCAGCTGCTGCTCGGCCGCCGCCACGAGCGCGGGGTGTGCGTGACCGAAGTTGAGAGCGGAGTAGCCGGCGAGGGCATCGAGGTACTCCCGACCCTCGACGTCCCGGACCCACACGCCCTGCCCCTCGGTGAGGACGACCGGCAGCGGCGCGTAGGTCTGCGCGAGCACGGCGCTCTCGACTGCGATGGTCTCCGCGGTGGTCATGGACTCCTCCCCGCCTCGGTGTGGTCCGTCACGATCGTAGGCCGGTGAACCCCGTGAGATCCGGGTTTCCGGGCGGCGCGGACGTGGAGCGGATGTGACACGCCGGTAACGTGGGACCGCGTAGCATGACGCCAGCCGTCCCACACCCAGCAGAAGGACAACGGACAAATGAACTCTTCTCCTCTGGCCCGACGCAGCATGCTCGCCGCGACCGCGGCAGCAGCGCTCCTGCTCGTGGCTGCCTGTGGTGACAGCGGCGGCGAGAGCGGCGGTGAGGGCGGCGACGACGCGCTCGGCCTCATCAACCCCGGCACCCTCACCGCGTGCTCCGAAGTTCCCTACCCGCCCTTCGAGGTCGAGGACGCCGAGGCGCCCAGCGGGTACAGCGGCTTCGACATCGACCTCCTCCAGGCGATCGCCGACGAGCTCGAGCTGGACCTCGCGGTGGAGGACGTGAGCTTCGAGGCCCTGCAGTCCGGCACCACGCTCGCCGCTGACCAGTGCGACATCGGGGCCTCGGCGATCACCATCACGCCGGAGCGCGAGGAGAACCTCACGTTCTCCGAGCCGTACTACGACTCCCTCCAGTCCCTCCTGGTCGCACCCGACTCGGGTATCGAGTCGATCGCTGACCTCGACGGCGTGAACGTCGGGGTCCAGGCCGGTACCACGGGCATGTCCTACGCCGAGGAGAACGCCGAGGGCGCCACGCTCGTGGAGTACCCGGGCAACTCCGAGCTGTGGTCCGCGATCCAGGCCGGCCAGATCGACGCGATCCTCCAGGACCTTCCCGTCAACGTCGAGAACGCCAAGGCCGACCCGGCCTACGTCATCGTCGAGGAGTACTCCACCGACGAGCAGTACGGCTACGCGATGGACGGGGACGCCCCGGAGGAGTTCGTCACCGCGATCAACGACGCGCTGCAGACGCTGCGCGACGACGGCACCTACCAGGACATCTACGACTCCTACTTCGCCGTCGAGCCGCAGTAGACCATGCGTCTCACGACACGTCGGCGGCTGACGAGGATCGGGCTGTACGTCCTGTTCTTCGCCGTGCTCGCGACCGTCGCGGTGCTGGCGGACTGGGAGCGGATCGCCAGCCAGTTCTTCCAGTGGGACATCGCTCGCGACCAGTTCCCGCAGATCATCACCATCGCGCTGAAGAACACCGTCCTGTTCACTCTCATCGCCTTCGTCGGGGGTCTGCTGCTCGGCATCGTCTTCGCGTTGATGAAGCTCTCGAGCGTGGGGCCCTACCGGTGGTTCGCGACCGCCTGGATCGAACTCTTCCGGGGTCTGCCGGCCCTGCTGACGATCTTCGCGATGGCGTACGTGGTGCCGATCGCTCTCGGGTTCCGGCTTCCCGGCGGCAACGTGGGCGCCGGTCTCGTCGGCCTCATCTTCGTCGCCTCCGCCTACATGGCCGAGGTCATCCGCGCCGGTATCCAGGCGGTCCCCAGGGGCCAGAACGAAGCAGCGCGGTCGTTGGGCATGTCCCCGGCCACGACGATGATGAGGATCGTCCTGCCCCAGGGCTTCCGGATCATCATCCCGCCGCTGACCAACGAGTTCGTCCTCCTCCTCAAGGACACCTCGCTCCTGTTCATCGCCGGCTCCACGGTGCTGACCAAGGAGCTGACGACCTTCGCCCGGGACGGCCAGACGACGACCGGCAACGGCACCCCGCTCGTCATGGGCGCGATGCTCTACCTGCTCATCACGATCCCGCTCACCCGGCTCGTGGCGGTGCTCGAACGACGGATGGCGAGGGGACGATGACGGGCACCACCCCCGCGATCGAGATCACGGGACTGCGCAAGAGCTTCGGCGACAACGAGGTGCTCAAGGGCATCGACCTGTCGGTCCACACGGGCGAGGTCGTCTGTGTCATCGGCCCCTCCGGCTCGGGGAAGTCCACGCTGCTGCGTACGGTCAACCGGCTCGAGGAGCCCAGCGGCGGCTCGCTGCGCATCGAGGGCGAGGACATCCTCGACCCGGACTGCGACATCGACTCCGTGCGCACCCGCATCGGGATGGTGTTCCAGCAGTTCAACCTCTTCCCGCACCTCGACGTCATGGGCAACCTCACCATCGCCCAGCGGCGGGTGCTCAAGCGCGGCAAGCAGGAGTCGGCCGAGGTCGCCCGCGCCATGCTCGAGCGGGTGGGGCTCGCCGACCGCGGCGACGCGTACCCGGCGCAGCTGTCCGGTGGTCAGCAGCAGCGCGTCGCCATCGCCCGCGCCCTGTCGATGAACCCCGACATGATGCTCTTCGACGAGCCGACCTCCGCGCTCGACCCCGAGCTCGTCGGTGAGGTCCTCGACGTGATGAAGCTCCTCGCCGCCGAGGGCATGACGATGATGGTCGTCACCCACGAGATGGGCTTCGCCCGCGAGGTGGGGGACCGGCTCGTCTTCATGGACGACGGCCTCATCGTCGAGGAAGGCGTACCCGCCGAGGTCCTCGCCGACCCCCAGCACGCCCGCACCCAGGCGTTCCTGTCGAAGGTGCTCTAGCCGCTCCCACCCCGAGCCGTTGGTGCGCCTCCCTCACTCCGCTTTTCGCATGTTGACGAGAGGAACACGATGCAGGTTCGACGACGAGTCTGGTGCGGTGCGGCGGTCTCCGCCGCGCTGCTGGGGGCGGTGACGGTACCCGCCGCGGGTGCCGGCCCGGTGGCCACGGTGGTCACGCCCCCGACGGTGAGTGCCGTGCCCGAGGACGACGGCGTGCCCTACCCGCGGCAGGAGCCGCTCACCGAGCCGCCGGTGAACGAGGACGACCAGTCCTACTGGCGTGGGGCCATCCCCTTCCACGAGATCGCGCCGACCCTCAACGCGCACATGGAGGCGAGCGAGTACGTCTCCACGGAGGTCGTCGGCCAGTCCACCGAGGGGCGCGACCTGTACCTCGTGACGATCACGGCCCCGGAGTCGGCCGAGGAGAGCGCCCAGCAGGACGATTGGCGCGACCGGATCAAGCATGACGCTGCCGCCGCCCAGGACGACGACGCGCTCATGGCCGGCTACAAGCCGCCGATCTGGTTCAACAACAACATCCACGGCAACGAGTGGGACGGCACCGACGCCGCCCTCTCCTACATCGACGAGCTCGTCGAGGACCTCGAGGCGGGCGACGCGGACGCCGTCGCCCTCGCCGAGAACTACCGCCTGTACTTCACGGTGAGCAACAACCCCGACGGCCGCGTCGCCGGGACCCGCGCCACCGCGCTCAACCTCGACGCGAACCGTGACTTCATCACCAACACGACTCCCGAGACACGGATCATCCGCGACCTCACCGGGGACCTGCAGCCGATCTTCTTCGTCGACATCCACGGTTACACCGGCAACCTCCAGGTCGAGCCCACCGGCCCGCCGCAGGGTGAGAACTACGAGCACGACCTCCTCATGCCCTACTCCTACGCCGCCGCCCTGCGCATCGAGCAGGACGTCATCGACGCGGACATCGCGGGCAACCCGCTGACCGAGGACGGCGGGATCATCATCCCCTTCCGCGACATCCCGGACGGCTGGGACGGTTGGCCGCCGATCTTCACCCCCCAGTACGTCCAGTTCCAGGGCTCCATCGCCTACACCGTCGAGCTCGGTCCCGGCCGCAGTCGCGCAGCGACCCTCGAGGAGCAGCTCGCGGAGAATGCCGAGCGTCTGGCGACCAACCGGGAGGTCGGCCACCAGGTCATCGAGTCGACGGTCGCCTACGTCGACGAGAACCGCGACGCGATCCTCGGCAACCAGATGGAGATCTTCCGCCGCGGTGAGGCGGGTCTGCCGCTCGTCGAGATCCCGGCCAACCCGGACCCGGACGAGTACGAGGGCCCTGACGAGTGGGCGGAGGAGTGGGACGCGGCCGACGTCACCGGGACCGAGTTCCCGCGCGCCTACGTCATCCCCGCGGGCTCGACCGACGCCGCCACCCTCGTCGACCACCTCATCGCCCACGGCGTCGAGGTCGGTGTCGCCGACGCCGACTTCTCCGTCGGCGGCGAGGAGTACGCCGCGGGCAGCTTCGTCGTCGACATGCACCAGCCGCTTCGCGGCCTGGCCAACGTGCTCCTCTCCGACGGGGCGGACATCTCAGACCGCGTCCCGAGCATGTACGACATCTCGGCGTGGAGCCTCGGTCGCCTCTGGGGCGCCGAGGTCGACCGCGTGGGCAGCACGACCGACCCCGCCCTCGACGTGACGACGACGCCCGTCGCCGTCGCGCCCCCGACGGGTAGCTTCCCGGACGACGCCGACTACGTGAGCCTCGCGCTCGACGGTGTCGCCGCCGTGCAGGCCGTCAACCTCCTGCTCGCCGCCGGCGTTGCCGTCGTCGACGTCGGGGACGGCACCGTCGTCGTCGGCCCCGACGGGCTGGAGCAGGCCGCAGCACTCAGCGAGCTGCTCGGCGTCGCCTTCACCGCCACCGACGGGCGCGAGCTCGCCGGCGACGACGTGCGCGGCCTGTCCGCCCTGCGCGTCGGTTACACCTCGTCCGCGCCCTACGGCGGGGAGGACGAGCTCGTCCTCACCGGGCTCGGCTTCGTCGACCCGGTGCGCGTGACTGTCGAGGGCCTGAACGACGGCAGCGTCGACCTCGAGGAGATCGACGTCCTGTGGCTCGGGTCCCGCCTGCGGCTGGGCGAGGACGCCGACGCCGCGGACGACGCGCTCGAGGCGTACTTCGACTCCGGCAAGGGCGCCGTCGCGACGGCGGACGCGGGGATCTGGGCAGCGGAGGAGTTCGAGCTGTTCGAGGCGGACGTCGTCACCGGGCCGGGACGCGCCAACGGCGTCGTCCTCGTCGACACGGAGGACGGGGTCATCTCCGCCCAGGCCGAGGACGCGGCCTTCGCCTACGGCCCGGCGTACTTCACCGAGCTCGGGGACGACGTCACCGTCGAGCAGTCATACGGCACCGAGCCGCTGCTCAGTGGTCACTGGCTGCCGAACGGGGACGGCACCGGCGGGCCGGAGCAGGCCGGCGGGCAGCCGTCCGTCATCTCCGCGGTCAACGCCGACGGTGCGCGGGCGCTCGTCTTCGGCACCGACCCGTTCTTCCGCACCCACCCGCGGGGCATGTTCGACGACGTCGCCGCCGCACTCCTGTGGGCCGGTCCCGAGGGGGCGCTCATCGAGCCGCCCGTCGAGGAGCCGACGGAGGAGCCGACGGAGGAGCCGACCACCCCGGCCCCGACCGAGGAGCCGACCACGTCGGAGCCCACCGAGGAGCCCACCACCGCCGGGCCGACGGTCGCCCCGACGACGGCCCCGACCGACGGGCCGGGGAGCGGTCGTCTGCCCACCACCGGCGCCGACGTCTGGATGCTCGGTGTCCTCACGGTGCTGCTCGCCGGTGCCGGCGGCGTGCTCGTCGCCCGTCGTCGCCTGACGGACTGACACCGGCCTGACCCAGCGGGGCGGCACCTCCCGACCGGAGGCGCCGCCCCGCTGGCATGTCTTGCCGCTCGAACGGTGGACCGACGTGTCGGTCCGGAGTCTTAGACTCGGGCCATGACCACCGAAGCCACTGACATCAAGCCGCGCAGCCGTCAGGTGACCGACGGCATCGAGGCAACGGCGTCGCGCGGGATGCTTCGTGCCGTCGGCCTGGGTGACGAGGACTTCGCCAAGCCCCAGATCGGCATCGCGAGCTCGTGGAACGAGATCACGCCCTGCAACCTCTCCCTGGACCGCCTGGCGCAGGGAGCGAAGGAGGGCGTCCACTCCGGCGGTGGCTACCCGCTGCAGTTCGGCACCATCTCGGTGTCCGACGGCATCTCGATGGGCCACGAGGGCATGCACTACTCCCTCGTCTCGCGGGACATCATCGCCGACTCCGTCGAGACCGTCATGCAGGCCGAGCGTCTCGACGGCTCCGTGCTCCTCGCCGGCTGCGACAAGTCGCTGCCCGGCATGCTCATGGCCGCCGCCCGCCTCGACCTCGCTGCCGTCTTCCTCTACGCCGGCACGATCATGCCGGGCTGGGTCAAGCTCGAGGACGGCACCGAGAAGGACGTCACGCTCATCGACGCTTTCGAGGCCGTCGGCGCGTGCTCCCGCGGGCTCATGAGCAAGGGCGACCTCGACCGCATCGAGCGCGCCATCTGCCCCGGTGAGGGCGCCTGCGGCGGCATGTACACCGCCAACACCATGGCCTCGGTCGCCGAGGCGATGGGCATGTCCCTGCCCGGCTCCGCCGCCCCGCCGTCGGCGGACCGCCGCCGCGACATGTTCGCCCACCGCAGCGGCGAGGCCGTCGTCGAGATGCTCCGCCAGGGCATCACCGCGCGCGACATCATCACGAAGAAGTCGCTCGAGAACGCGATCGCCGTCGTCATGGCGTTCGGTGGCTCGACGAACGCGGTGCTGCACCTCCTCGCGATCGCCAACGAGGCCGAGGTCGACCTCACGCTCGACGACTTCAGCCGTATCGCCGAGCGCGTGCCGCACCTGGGCGACCTCAAGCCCTTCGGCCGCTACGTCATGAACGACATCGACCGCATCGGCGGCGTGCCCGTCGTCATGAAGGCCCTGCTCGACGCCGGGCTCCTGCACGGCGACTGCCTCACCGTCACCGGCAAGACCGTCGCGGAGAACCTCGAGGGCATCAACCCCCCGGACCCGGACGGCAAGATCCTGCGCGCGCTGGACAACCCGATCCACGCGACCGGCGGCATCACCATCCTCGGCGGCTCGCTCGCCCCTGAGGGCGCGGTCGTGAAGTCCGCGGGCTTCGACTCCGACGTCTTCGAGGGCACCGCCCGCGTCTTCGAGCGCGAGCGGGCCGCGATGGACGCCCTCGAGGACGGCACCATCCAGGCCGGCGACGTCGTCGTCATCCGCTACGAGGGACCCAAGGGCGGCCCGGGCATGCGCGAGATGCTCGCCATCACCGGCGCGATCAAGGGTGCCGGGCTCGGCAAGGACGTCCTCCTGCTCACCGACGGCCGTTTCTCCGGTGGCACGACCGGCTTGTGCGTCGGGCACGTGGCCCCCGAGGCGGTCGACGCCGGACCCATCGCCTTCGTCCGTGACGGCGACACGATCCGCCTCGACGTCGCCGGCAAGACCCTCGACCTCCTGGTCGACGAGGACGAGCTGGCCCGGCGCCGCGAGGGCTGGGCGCCGATCGCCCCGCAGTTCACCAAGGGCGTGCTCGGCAAGTACACCAAGCTCGTCCAGTCGGCGAGCAAGGGCGCCATCCTCGCCTAGCGCACTCCGCCTGACGCCGGGAGCCGGACTCCTCACGGAGGAGTCCGGCTCCCGGTGTATCGGGAGGCTTCCGGCGTCGAGCGCCCCCTCCGCCGAGAGCTGGATCCAGCTCCCGGCGGCTACGGGGGAGGGGGATCTGCTACGGGACGAGGAGGACCTTGCCCGTCGTCTGCCGACCTTCGAGGGCGGCGTGCGCGGCGGCGGCCTCCTCGAGCGGGAACTCCTGCCCGATGCGGACGTCCAGCCCGTCGGCGACGGCGTGGAAGAGGTCGGCGGCCCGCCAGAGCAGCTCGGCGCGGTCGGCGGTGTAGTGGGCGAGGGTCGGGCGTGTGGCGAAGACAGACCCGGCGGAGTTCAGCCGCTGGAGGTCGAACGGCGGAACCTGACCGCTGGACCCGCCGAAGAGCACGAGCATCCCCCGCGGGCGCAGGCTGCCCAGGGAGGCGTCGAAGGTCGCCCTGCCCACGCCGTCGTACACGACGTCGACACCGCGGCCGTCGGTGAGCTCGCGGACGATCTGGGGCAGCTCGGCCGTGAGGTCCTCGAGCTCGGTGTACCGGATGACCTGCTCCGCACCGGCCTCGCGGGACAGCAGCTCCTTCTCCGCGGTCGACACGGTGGAGATCACCCGTCCGCCGCGGCGGACGACGAGCTGGGTGAGCAGCAGCCCCACCCCGCCGGCGCCGGCGTGGACGAGCGCGACGTCACCGGCGGAGACGGGGAAGGTCGAGGCGCTGAGGTAGTGGGCGGTCATCCCCTGGAGGGGAAGCGCGGCGGCGGTGTGGAGGTCGATGCCCGCCGGGACGGGGATGGCCTCCCGCACGGGGACGTTCACCCGCTCGGCGTAGCTGCCCGGCGCTGCGGCCCACGCGACGTGGTCGCCGGCCGAGAACTCGGTGACGCCGTCGCCGACCTCGACGACGGTGCCGGCACCCTCGGAGCCGACGACGTGGGGGAAGTCCATGGGGTACACCCCGCCGCGGCGGTAGGTGTCGATGAAGTTGACCCCGGCGGCGGCCACCTCGACCCGGACCTCGCCCGGGCCCGGCGGCTCGTCGGGCAGCTCGACGACGGTGAGGACCTCAGGTCCCCCGGCCTCGGTGGCATGGATGGCACGCATACCTCCATGTATACCCGTCGCTCCCGCTGAGTACCGTGGCAGCCGTGAGCGACTACACCCGACCGGCGGTCCCCGAGGAGGTGTTCCGCGACGAGCACGGCGCCGTCATCGCCTACGGCCACCGGTGGGGTGACGACCCACCGCCGGAGGACGCGTACTCGGTCGACAGCAACCTCGAGCGGTTCTCCCCGCTGCACCTCGTGGCCGAGGCGCTCGTCGCGCACCTCATCGCCACCTACGACGTCCTCGTCGAGGAGGACCTCGCCGTCGCCGCAGACGTCGGCGTCCTCGCGGACGACGGCGACCTCCCGGGCGCCGGCGTGGTGCGGGCGGTGCGGCTGACCCCGCGGGTGGCCGACGCCGCGGCGCTGACCGTCGTCCTCCTCGACGACTACTCCGTGCTGGTCCACGCGGGTCTGCTGCACGACTTCCCCTTCCCGGGGTGCGGCTGCGACGCGTGCGACGCGACCTGGCACACCGAGGTCGACGGCCTCGAGGACCTGGTGCTCGCGGTGGCCGAGGGCCGCTACGGGGAGCGCCTCCACCGCCGACCTCGGCGGTGGGTGCAGTACGCGCTCGCCGACCGGCACGGCAACGTCAGCTCTGGCAGGCAGGTGGCGCACCGAGTTCCGCGGTTCCGGGGCAGTTCCGCCCGCGCCACACTGAGACGGCGCCGCGGTGGGCCTTGGCGTCCGTGGGCGCGTCGGCCGTGACGAGAACGGCGCCGTAACAACTCAGCTCTCGGCGGGAGAGGGGTGGGGGGGTGGCAACGCCGACGGGCGTGTCAGATGCCGGGACGGAAAACCATTATGTGAGACGGTTTGGGTTGAGGGGTGGGGCGGGGTTACAGTTTCGGCATGCAGCAGGACGTCGTACTTCACAGGCGCGCAGCCGCCGACCGCTGAGCCGGTCCCGCTGCGCGCATCCCTTCGCACCCTCCTCGGGTCGAGGGGTTTTTTGTTTGCCGCTCTGCCGCACCACCACCGAGGTACCAGGAGGGTCATCATGGCCAAGGGACCAGTCCCCGCGCCGCCCCGCACCACCCCGCAGCCGTCGGCGCCCAGCGTCGTCGCGCCGGCCGCGCCTGCCGGTCAGATCCGCGAGGAGGTCGACGGCGCCACGAGCATCGTCCGCTCCCTCGAGGAGGTTGGTGCGGAGGTCATCTTCGGCATCCCCGGCGGGGCCATCCTGCCCACCTACGACCCGCTCTTCGACTCCACGCGGCTGCGTCACATCCTCGTGCGTCACGAGCAGGGCGCCGGTCACGCCGCCACCGGCTACGCCGCGGCCACCGGGAAGGTGGGCGTGTGCATGGCGACGTCCGGCCCCGGCGCGACGAACCTCATCACCGCGCTTGCCGACGCCCACATGGACTCCGTGCCTCTCGTCGCCATCACCGGCCAGGTGGGGGCGAGCGCGATCGGCACCGACGCGTTCCAGGAGGCCGACATCGTCGGCGCCACCATGCCGCTGACCAAGCACTCCTTCCTCGTCACCGACCCCGACGAGATCCCCGCGCGCATCGCCGAGGCCTTCCACATCGCCTCCACCGGCCGCCCCGGCCCCGTCCTCGTCGACATCGCCAAGAGCGCCCAGCAGTCCCGGACGACCTTCGCGTGGCCGCAGCAGCTCGACCTGCCCGGCTACCGTCCCTCCGTCAAGCCCCACTCGCGCCAGGTGCGCGAGGCGGCCCGGCTCCTGGCGACCTCGCGGCGCGCGGTGCTCTACGTCGGTGGTGGCGTCATCCGCGCCCAGGCCTCCGAGTCGCTGCGCCGGCTCACCGACCTGTCCGGTGCGCCCGTGGTCACCACGCTCATGGCCCGCGGCGCCCTGCCCGACTCCCACCCCCAGCACCTGGGCATGCCGGGCATGCACGGGTCCGTCGCGGCCGTCGCCGCGCTCCAGCAGGCCGACCTCATCGTCACGCTGGGTGCCCGCTTCGACGACCGCGTCACCGGCCAGCTGTCCTCCTTCGCCCCCAAGGCGACGATCGTCCACGCCGACATCGACCCGGCGGAGATCTCCAAGAACCGGCACGCGGACGTCCCGATCGTCGGGGACCTCGCCGACACCATCCCGGACCTCGTCACCGAGCTGGCCGCAGCCCACGAGCAGTTCGGCAAGCCGGACATCGAGGCGTGGTGGCAGCGTCTGGACGAGCTGCGTGAGACCTACCCCCTCGGCTGGACCCCGACGGCGGACGGGCACGTCGCACCGCAGCACGTCATCAGCCGGATCGGTGAGATCGCCGGCCCCGACGCCATCTACGCCTCGGGTGTGGGCCAGCACCAGATGTGGGCCGCCCAGTTCATCCGCTACGAGCACCCGCGCACCTGGCTCAACTCCGGTGGCCTGGGCACCATGGGCTACGCCGTGCCCGCCGCCATGGGCGCGAAGGTCGGCATGCCGGACCGCACGGTGTGGGCCATCGACGGCGACGGCTGCTTCCAGATGACCAACCAGGAGCTGGCCACCTGCGCTCTCGAGGGCATCCCGATCAAGGTGGCCGTCATCAACAACTCCTCCCTCGGCATGGTCCGGCAGTGGCAGACCCTCTTCTACGACGGCCGCTACTCCAACACCGACCTCAACACCGGCCACCAGACCGCTCGCATCCCCGACTTCGTCAAGCTCGCCGAGGCCTACGGCTGCGTCGGGCTGCGCGCGGAGACCGTCGCGGACGTGGACGACACGATCAGGAAGGCGATGGAGATCAACGACCGTCCCGTCGTCGTCGACTTCGTCGTCAGCCGCGACGCGATGGTGTGGCCGATGGTGGCCGCCGGCGTGAGCAACGACGACATCCAGTACGCGCGGGGAATCACCCCCTCGTGGGACCGCGACGAGTGAAGCGAGGAAAGCGATGAGTACCCGTCACACCCTGTCGGTCCTGGTGGAGAACAAGCCCGGCGTGCTGACGCGCGTGTCCGCGCTGTTCGCCCGCCGCGCCTTCAACATCCACTCCCTCGCCGTCGGTCCGACCGAGCACCCGGACATCTCCCGGATCACGGTCGTCGTCGACGCCGCCGAGCTGCCCCTCGAGCAGGTGACCAAGCAGCTGAACAAGCTCATCAACGTCATCAAGATCGTCGAGCTGGAGCCGGAGTCCTCGGTCCAGCGCGAGCTCCTGCTCGTCAAGGTCCGTGCCGACGACGCCTCGCGCACCGCCGTCCTCCAGGTCGTCGAGCTGTTCCGGGCCCACGTCGTCGACGTCGCCCCGGACGCCGTGACGATCGAGGCGACCGGCTCGCACTCCAAGCTGCAGGCGCTGCTGACGGCCCTCGAGGCGCACGGCGTCCGCGAGATCGTCCAGTCCGGCACCGTGGCCATCGGCCGCGGCTCTCGCTCGATGACCGACCGCGCCCTCGAGCGGGTCCGGACCGCCTGACCCCCATACTGACCAACGAAGCACCGGCCCTCGCAGGGCCACCACACCAAACACCAGGGAGAACACTGTGGCTGAGCTGTACTACGACGACGACGCCGACCTGTCCGTCATCGCCGGGAAGAAGGTCGCCGTCATCGGCTACGGCAGCCAGGGGCACGCCCACGCACTGAACCTGCGCGACTCCGGTGTCGACGTCACCGTCGGCCTGCGCGAGGGCAGCTCGTCGGCCGCCAAGGCCAAGGACCAGGGCCTGCAGACCGCGAGCATCGCCGACGCCGTCTCCGGTGCCGACGTCGTCGTCATCCTCGCCCCCGACCAGGTGCAGCGCACGCTCTACGCGCAGGACATCGAGCCCAACCTCAAGGCCGACGCCACGCTGCTCTTCGCCCACGGCTTCAACATCCGCTTCGGCTACATCAAGCCGGCCGCGGGCCACGACGTCGTCATGGTCGCCCCCAAGGGCCCGGGCCACCTCGTGCGCCGCGAGTACGAGTCCGGCCGCGGCGTGCCCGTCATCGTCGCCGTCGAGCAGGACGCGACCGGCACGGCGTGGGACACCGCGCTCTCCTACGCCAAGGCCATCGGCGGCCTGCGCGCCGGCGGCATCAAGACCACCTTCACCGAGGAGACCGAGACCGACCTGTTCGGTGAGCAGGCCGTCCTGTGCGGTGGCACCTCCCAGCTCGTCCAGTACGGCTTCGAGGTCCTCACCGAGGCCGGCTACCAGCCCGAGGTCGCCTACTTCGAGGTCCTTCACGAGCTCAAGCTCATCGTCGACCTCATGTGGGAGGGCGGCATCGCCAAGCAGCGGTGGAGCATCTCCGACACCGCCGAGTACGGCGACTACGTCTCCGGCCCGCGGGTCATCTCCCCGGAGGTCAAGGAGAACATGAAGGGCGTCCTCGCCGACATCCAGTCCGGCGCCTTCGCCGACCGCTTCATCACCGACCAGGACGCCGGCGCACCGGAGTTCAAGGAGCTGCGGGCCAAGGGTGAGCAGCACCCGATCGAGACGACCGGCCGCGAGCTGCGCAAGCTCTTCAGCTGGGTGGAGACCAAGGACTCCGACTACACCGAGGGCAGCGCCGCGCGCTGATCCCGCCCGTGAGGCGCCGGCCGGGGACGATCCCGGCCGGCGCCTCGTCACGTGTCGGGCCCTCACCACCCCCGGTAGCGGTAGCTGACGAGGGCGCCGTCACCGAAGGTGCCGGTCGTCGCGTAGACCGTCCGTCCGTCGACGCCGACGTCCGCCGGGCTCTCGGCCTCGAACAGGGTCGCGGCGCGGCCGGTGAAGGGCCGGATCACCGAGACCTCGCCACCGAACATCTCGGCGACGACGATGTGCCCGGTGGGCATGAGCGCCAGGCCGGTGGCGCCGTGCATGCCGCGGGCCAGCTCCAGGGAGCGGCCGGTCCACTGGCTCAGCCGGTAGACCTTGCTCAGCGGCGCCGCCTCGCCGGCCGAGCCCTCGAGCGTGCTGACGTACAGGCCGCCGTCCCATCCCCGGACGACGTCGGTCGGCACGGGCTCCGGCGTGAACCGCTTCCCCACGAGGCAGTCGGGCAGGTCCGCGCCGCCGAACTGGCCCTCGACGTACGCCTCGAGGTCCTCCGTGAAGGTGATCGTCGAGGACGGGACGACGCCGACCGTCGAGATCCGGCCGGTGCGCTCGTTGACCTTGAGGATGGCGTTCGCGGCGGCGTCGGCGACGTAGATGGTGCCGTCGTGGACGTCGAGCTGGTAGGCGTGGGACTCGACGATGCCCGTGTACTCGCTGAAGATCGGCGCTCCGACCGTCTCTTCGAAGTCCGCGAGCTCGTCGGCGCAGGAGCTGCGCAGGTTGCGGAAGCCGTAGGTCTGCCGGGCGTCGGGGTCCCGCTCGATCTCGTACTCCCACAGGTCGTCGCTGACGACGGTGCGCTTGCCCGTCCTGGACGTCTTGACGACGTGGCTGGTGGGGACCTCACCGGTGAGGTCCGTCTCGACGTGGTAGGTCGCACCGCGGTCTCGGGCGACGCCGACCAGCTCCCCCTCCTCGGGGGAGAGGGGCAGCTGGTGGAGGGTGCTGACCCGGCCCCGCTTGTCCACTTTGGACAGCGTGTTGGCGAAGGTCTGGGTGACGTAGACGTCGCCCTTGTCCCCGACCGCGAGGGTGAGGGGACCGGCGAGGCCGTTGACGACGACGTCGGGCTCGCTGTCGCGGTCGGGATGGGCGTGCGCGGGAACGGTGACGAGGGTGGCAGCCAGGGCGAGCGCGCTCACTCCGGCAGCCAGGATGGATCTGCGCATAGGGGTCTCCAGGCATGGTTCCGACGGCCGTCTCTCATGAGGCGGTCGGTGACCGGGACCGGGCTGGAGCGGGCGGAGGCGGTATCGGGAGAGTGCGGGGCCCCGGGACAGCGTGACGCTATGCCCGTGCCCGGAGCGTCCACCAGGGGATTGACGGACGATTCACGGACGACACCGCACTCACCCCCTCAGGAGAGGATCGGCACCTGGAGGGGGTAGCGGTAGACCTCGCCGCGGCTGGCCGACATCGCGCCCTTGATCGACAGCACCAGCTGGACGATGAAGGCGCCCACCCACAGCACGATCGACAGCGGGATGAGGATCACGGTGAACACGCAGATCCAGGCGATGGCGCTGGCGACCCACACGGTGACGTTGAAGTTGAAGGCGCTGACGGCGGCGTTGCGGATGAGCGGGCTGCGGTCGCGCCAGACGAACCAGACGATGAGCGGCCCGAGGAAGCTCAGCATGCCGGCGCTGAAGATCAGCGCGATGAGCGGGGACAGGTGCGCGAGCACCGCGATCGTGCGGTCGTCACCGCCGGGCTGCGGCTGCTGGTAGGGCTGGTGCCCGTAGGGCGGGTACCCGCCGTCCTGCCCGCCTGGCGGCTGCCCGCCGTACGGTCCGCCGCCGTAGGGCTGCTCGCCGGAGTGCCCACCACCGTAGGGCTGCTCGCCGTACGGGCCACCGGGCTGCGGGGGAGGGGGAGGGGTGGACATCGGGGCTCCTTCGTCGGCGGGCGCTACGGGCCCAGCGTACGCACCGGGGCCCGCCCGCGGCTGGCACACTCGACCCCATGAGTGACGACATCGAGCAGAACCTCCCCCACGACGAGGCGCAGGACGCCGCCGTCGCCGCCTACTGGGCCACGGCCCGCAAGCGCGCGGGTCTCAACCGGCTCGACGTCGTCGTCGGGCAGCAGGCCATCGGGGCGGTGCAGCCGCCGGCGTGGTCCTTCGGCTCGGACCCCGCCGAGGCGGACTCGCTCCTCGGGCTCGTCCTCGCCGGGCGCAAGACCGCCACGTCCAGCGCCGCCGCACCCTACCCGGTCCGCGGGGAGTCCGTGCCCGCTCCCGGCGACCTGTCCATCATCCTCGACGGCGCAGGTCGCCCCCGGGCGCTCATCGTCACGACGGCGATCGAGGTCGTGCCGTACGCCGCGGTCGACGCCGCGCACGCCGCTGCCGAGGGGGAGGGGGACCTGTCCCTCGAGCACTGGCGTGCCGTCCACGCCCCGTTCTTCGCCGGCGAGCTCGCGGAGGTGGGACTGACCTTCGACGAGGACAGCGAGGTCGTCCTCGAGCGCTTCCGTCTCCTCGACCCGAAGCGCCACTCGCACGAGGCGGACGAGCGGGAGCCGGTGACGACGTAGGCGCGCCGTCCCCCCGCGCCGTCGTCCTGGACCGGAAAGGACAGGCGGGCCAGTAGGTGAGACGCGTGTCCCGACACGTGGACGCCGTCTCTACGATGGGCGCATGACGCGCACCATCGACCTCGCAGTGATCGCCGGCGACGGAATCGGTCAGGAAGTTGTCGCCGAGGGGCTCAAGGTCCTCGACGCGGCACTCCAGGACGTCACCGTCCGCACGACTCCGTACGACCTCGGCGCCGCCCGCTGGCACCGCACGGGAGAGACCCTCACCGACGAGGACCTCGCCGCCATCCGCCAGCACGACGCCATCCTCCTCGGTGCCGTGGGGGACCCGGGCGTGCCCAGCGGCGTCCTCGAGCGGGGGCTGCTGCTCCGCCTGCGTTTCGAGCTCGACCACTACGTCAACCTGCGCCCCTCGAAGCTCTTTCCCGGCGTCGTCACGCCGCTGGGCGACCCCGGCGAGATCGACTTCGTCGTCGTCCGTGAGGGCACCGAGGGGCCGTACGTCGGCAACGGTGGCGCCATCCGCGTCGGGACGCCGCACGAGGTCGCGAACGAGGTGAGCGTCAACACCGCCTTCGGTGTCGAGCGCGTCGTGCGTGACGCCTTCTCCCGCGCCGCGGCACGCCCCCGCAAGAAGCTCACGCTCGTCCACAAGCACAACGTCCTCGTCCACGCCGGCCACCTGTGGCGGCGCACGGTCGAGCGCGTCAACGCGGAGTTCCCCGACGTCACCGTGGACTACCTCCACGTCGACGCCGCGACGATCTTCCTCGTCACCGACCCCGGACGCTTCGACGTCATCGTCACCGACAACCTCTTCGGTGACATCATCACCGACCTCGCCGCGGCCGTCACCGGCGGCATCGGCCTGGCCGCCTCCGGCAACGTCAACCCCGACGGCACCGCGCCGAGCATGTTCGAGCCCGTCCACGGCTCCGCGCCCGACATCGCCGGCCAGGGCAAGGCCGACCCGACAGCCACCGTGCTCTCCGTCGCCCTGCTCCTCGCCCACCTCGGCCACGACGACGCCGCGGCCCGCGTCGAGCGCGCCGTCGCCGCCGACATCGCCGGCCGCGGGACAACGCCGCGTACGACGAGCGAGGTCGGCGACGCGCTCGCGGCCGCCGTCGCCGAGGCCCTGCCCGCCTCCTGACGGCGGTCCGCGCCGGGAACGGGGCCGCCCGAGTTCCCGGCGACGCCCTCCCCGGGCGCTACCCTCGAGTACCACCACACGCACCAGCACCCGCCCGTGCGGGCGGATGACGGAAGGACCGCTGGAGGCCCGCCATGACCACTGCACCCGCCGAGTTCGCGATCGTGCCCAGCTCCCGGCCGCGGACGACGGCCGAGCGCGCGGCCGCCCTGGACCGGCTGAGCTTCGGCGTGGAGTTCACCGACCACATGGCGCGGGCGACGTGGACGGTCGACGGCGGGTGGCACGGCCACCGGGTGGAGGGCTTCGCCCCGCTCGAGCTGTCCCCGGCGGCCTCGGTCTTCCACTACGGCCAGGAGATCTTCGAGGGCCTCAAGGCCTACCGGCACGCCGACGGCTCGGCCTGGGCCTTCCGCCCGGAGGCCAACGCGCGACGCTTCCAGGCCTCCGCGCGGCGCCTGGCGATGCCCGAGCTGCCCGTCGAGGACTTCCTCGCCTCGATCCGCGCCCTCGTGGAGACCGACCTCGAGTGGGTGCCGGCCACCGCGGGCGCGAGCCTCTACCTGCGCCCCTTCATGGTCGCGACCGAGCCCTTCCTGGGCGTGCGGCCCTCCCACCGCTACGAGTACCTCGTCATCGCCTCCCCGGTCGGCCCCTACTTCGTCAACGGCTTCCAGCCGGTGTCGATCTGGGTGGCCGAGGACTTCCACCGCGCCGGCCCCGGTGGCACCGGCAACGCGAAGTTCGGCGGGAACTACGCCGCGAGCCTGCTGCCGCAGCAGACCGCCTACGCCCGCGGCTTCGACCAGGTCTGCTTCCTCGACGCCGGCACGGCCAGCAACCTCGAGGAGCTCGGCGGGATGAACGTCTTCGTCGTCGGCGCCGACGGTGTCGTGCGCACCCCGGCCCTCACCGGCACCATCCTCGAGGGCGTCACGCGCTCCTCGATCCTCACGCTGCTCGCCGACCAGGGCACCCCGGTCGAGGAGTGCGACATCCCGCTCAAGGGCCTGCTCGCCGGCATCCGCGACGGCTCGGTGAGCGAGGTCTTCGCCTGCGGCACCGCGGCGGTCATCACCCCGATCGGGCGCCTGGCCGGTGAGTCCTTCGACGTCACCGTGGGCGACGGTGCCGCAGGGCCGGTCACCGAGCGCCTGTTCACCCAGCTCACCGACATCCAGTTCGGCCACGCGCAGGACCCGCACGGCTGGATGCAGCCCCTCGTCTGAGGGGAGCGCGTGGACGGGTGGTACGCGTCACCCTCCACGTGTGGCATCATGACCCCATGCAGTTCCGGCTCATTATCGGCTAGCGCACGCGGCACCACCCGCCACGTGCGCAACCTCCCGTACCCCGGGAGGTTTTTTTGTTGCCGGGGCCACCTGCCCGGCGGCGACCGAGACCCGGCACCACCCCCGCTGGGGAGCAGGACTGCCACGGCTGACAGAGGGAAACGGACACCATGAGCACGACGACGCGCCTCGCCTCGCAGGCTGAGCTCACCATCGACGTCTACGACACGACCCTGCGCGACGGCGCGCAGCAGGAGGGCATGAACCTCTCGGTCGCGGACAAGCTCGCCATCGCCCCGCTCCTCGACGAGCTCGGGGTCGGGTACATCGAGGGTGGGTGGCCCGGCGCCATCCCCAAGGACACCGAGTTCTTCGCGCGCGCCGCCAAGGAGCTGGACCTGCGCCACGCGCGGCTGGCCGCCTTCGGCTCGACCTGCAAGGCCGGCACCCGTCCGCACGACGACCCGCAGGTCCGCGCCCTCGTCGACTCCCAGGCGCCCGTCGTGACGATCGTCGCCAAGAGCGACATCCGGCACGTCGAGCGGGCCCTGCGCACGACCGGGGAGGAGAACCTCCGGATGATCGCGGACACGGTCCGCTACCTGCGCGAGCAGGACCGCGAGGTCATCCTCGACGCCGAGCACTTCTTCGACGGGTACCGCTACGACGCCGAGTACGCCGTCGCCGCGATCCGGGCAGGCCTGGACGCCGGGGCGCACGTCGCCGTCCTGTGCGACACCAACGGCGGCATGCTGCCGGGCTGGGTCCACGAGATCGTCACCGACGTGCGCTCCCGGGTCGACGGGGTCCTGGGCATCCACGCCCACAACGACACCGGCTGCGCGGTCGCCAACTCCCTCGCCGCCGTCGAGGCCGGCGTGCGCCACGTCCAGGGGACGGTCAACGGCTACGGCGAGCGGACCGGCAACGCCGACCTCGTCACCGTCGTCGCCAACCTCGAGCTCAAGCACGGCGTGGACACCCTCGCCGGTGACGGACTGCGTGAGTCCAGCCGGCTGTCGCACGCGATCAGCGAGATCACCAACATCAGCCCCTACGCGCGCCAGCCCTACGTCGGGTCCAGCGCCTTCGCCCACAAGGCCGGCCTGCACGCCTCGGCGATCCGGGTGGACCCCGACCTCTACCAGCACATCGACCCCGTCGCCGTCGGCAACGACATGCGCATGCTCGTCTCGGAGATGGCGGGACGGGCGAGCATCGAGCTCAAGGGCCGGGAGCTGGGCATCGACCTGTCCGGCCGCGCCGACGTGCTCGCGCGTGTCACCGAGCGGGTCAAGGCGGCCGAGGCGCAGGGCTACACCTTCGACGCCGCCGACGCGTCCTTCGAGCTCCTGCTGCGTGAGGAGCTCGACGGCGTCCGCCCGCGCTACTTCTCGGTCGAGAGCTGGCGGGCGATCGTGCAGACGCTGAGCGAGGACATCTCCCTCACCATGGCGGAGGCCACCGTCAAGCTCCACACCGGCCGCGGCCGGATCGTGTGCACCGGCGAGGGGAACGGCCCGGTCAACGCGCTGGACCACGCCCTGCGCCAGGCACTGGTCGACGTGTACCCCGAGCTCGAGGACTTCGAGCTCATCGACTTCAAGGTGCGGATCCTCGACACCCAGTCCGGTACCGACGCCACCACCCGCGTGCTCATCGAGACCTCCGACGGCGCGCGCTCGTGGAGCACGGTGGGCGTGGGTCCCGACATCATCGAGGCGAGCTGGGAGGCCCTGGTCGACTCCGTCGTCTACGGCCTGCTCCACCGCGACGTCCACCCCCGCTGACCCGGCCGCGTCCGGCGGGGACGGGGCGCGGTAGCCTGCTAGGCGTGCGAGGCGAGTTCAAGGTTCCCCAGGGCAAGCTGGTCGCCGTCGACCTCGACGTCGTCGAGGACCGGCTGCGTCACGTCAGCGTCTCGGGCGACTTCTTCCTCGAGCCCGACTCCGCGCTGGAGGACATCAACGCGGCCCTCGAGGGCGTGCCCGCGACCGCGGGTGCCGAGGAGCTGGCCCGGGCGGTGACGCGGGCGCTGGACCCCGAGGTGGCGCTCGTCGGCTTCAGCGCCGACGCCGTCGGGATCGCGGTGCGCCGCGCGCTCGGTCACGCGACGAGCTGGGCCGACCACACCTTCGAGGTCATCGGCCCCCGGGTGCTGCCCCCCGCGATGCACGTGGCCCTGGACGAGGTCCTGCCCGGAGAGGTCGCCGCCGGCCGACGCGGCCCGCTCATGCGGATCTGGGACTGGGACGCCCCGCTCGTGGTCATCGGGTCCTTCCAGTCGGTGCGCAACGAGATCGACCCCGAGGGGCTGGCCCGGCACGGGATGACGGTCGTGCGCCGCGTCTCGGGCGGTGGCGCGATGTTCATGGAGCCCGGCAACTGCATCACCTACTCCCTCGTCGTGCCGACCTCGCTGGTCGAGGGGCTGAGCTTCGAGCGCTCCTACGCCTTCCTCGACGACTGGGTCCTCGGCGCCCTCAGGGAGGTCGGGGTCAACGCCCGGTACGTGCCGCTCAACGACATCGCCTCGGACGCCGGGAAGATCGGCGGGGCCGCGCAGAAGCGCTTCGCCAGCGGCGTGGTCCTGCACCACGTGACGATGAGCTACGACATCGACGCGGACAAGATGCTCCAGGTGCTGCGCATCGGCCGGGAGAAGATGTCGGACAAGGGCACGGCGAGCGCGAACAAGCGGGTCGACCCGATGCGCTCGCAGACCGGTATGAGCCGCGCGGCCATCATCGACGCCTTCATCGCCCACTTCGAGGGTCGCTACGACACCGTGTGCTCGGACTACACCGCCGACGAGCTGGCCCGCGCCGAGCAGCTCGTCCAGGACAAGTTCCTCGACGACGCCTGGACCTACCGGGTTCCCTGAGCCGCGTCCGGATCCCGCCACAACCGGGGGGCGACACGCCCAGGGGCGCGGCGCCGGCGCGGCGCGCCCCGCCCGCGTGCCCGCCATTGTGGCGCGATCCGGCAGCAGGCAGCGGGGACGATAGGCTCGGACGCGTGAGTGAGGTCCTGGAAGCACTGGCGGCTGTCCGGGACCGCGTCGCCCGCGCCGCCGGTGCCGCGGGGCGCGACCCCGCTGACGTCCAGCTCCTCCTGGCGGTCAAGACCCTGCCCGCGGACCGCGTCCGGGAGGCGATCGCCGCCGGCGCTCACCTGCTGGGCCACAACCGGGCGCAGGAGCTCGTCGGCACCGCCCCCGACCTCGCCGACCTCCCGCACGAGATGCACTTCATCGGCCGGCTCCAGTCGAACAAGGCGGGCAAGGTCGTCCCTCTCGTCAGCTGCGTCCAGAGCGTCGACGCCCTGGCGCTCGCCGAGCGGCTCGACCGCCTCGCCGGCCGCGAGGGGCGCCGCCTCGACGTCTTCGTCCAGGTCAACACCTCCGGGGAGGCGACCAAGGCGGGGGCCACGCCCGAGGACGCGGTGGTGCTCGCCGTCGCCGTCGCGGCCCTGCCGCACCTGCGGCTGCGCGGGCTCATGACGATCGGCGCCCGGTCCAGCGACGTCGATGTCGTCCGTGCGTCCTACGATCGGCTCGCCACGCTGCGCGACGACGTCGTGGCGAGCGGCGCACCGGGCACCGCCGACGCACGCGAGCTGTCGATGGGGATGAGCACCGACCTCGAGGTCGCCGTCGCCGCCGGCGCGACGATGGTCCGGGTCGGGACCGCCGTGTTCGGGGCTCGCCCCACCCGCTAGGTTGTCCTCCACGGGGTCCCGTCGCGTACCGTGTCGGGGTTCTCGAGAGACGGGAAGGTCCATGTCCGACACCAGCCGCCGGCTGACACCGGCGCAGCTGCTCCTCATCGTCGTCGTCAGCATCCTCGTGCTGCTCTTCGTCATCCTCCTCGCCGGACGCCTCGCGGGCGGTGGGGACGAGCCCACCGACGCGACGCCGAGCGCCGCCGCCTCGTCCGGCACGGACGAGGCGACCGACGACGCGACGGGCGACGAGACACCGACGGAGGAGCCGGAGGCGGAGTACTTCGCCTCGCCGTCGGGCAACATCGTCTGCGCCCTTACCCCCGACAGCGCCGACTGCGTCATCTCGAACTTCCAGTACGAGCCCGAGGACGCCGACTGCGAGGACGAGGACGCCGGCGGGCACCTGCGCGTGGAGGCCGCCGGGGCGTCGATGCCGTGCGAGCCGCTCGTCGTCGCCGGTGACGTCCCCGCCCTCGACTACGGGCAGACGACGACGGCGCACGGCTTCACCTGCGAGAGCGCCGAGTCCGGGGTCACCTGCCGGCACGACGAGTCCGGCTACGGTTTCGCGGTCGCCCGCGCGTCCTACGAGCTGTTCTGACACGAGAAGGGCCGCCCGGGGAGTCCCCGGGCGGCCCTTAAGGTCAGTCGGTCACCAGATGCGCACGCGCTCCTCGGGGGGAAGGTAGAGCGCGTCGGTGGGCTGGACGTCGAAGGCCTCGACGAAGGCGTCGAGGTTGCGCACCACCCCGTTGCAGCGGAACTCGTTGGGGGAGTGCGGGTCGATCGACAGCAGCCGGACCACCTCGGCGTCGCGCGCCTTCTGCTGCCAGACGCGGCCCCACGAGAAGAAGATGCGCTGCAGCCCGGTGAGCCCGTCGACGACCGGTGCGTCCGCCAGGCCGGACAGCCCCTGCTTGCGCAGCGCGATCTCGTAGGCCTTGATCGCGATCGACAGCCCGCCGAGGTCCCCGATGTTCTCCCCGATCGTCAGGGCGCCGTTGACGTGGTGGGAGCCGCCCAGCTGGGCGGGGGAGAAGGCGTCGTACTGGGCGATGAGGGCCGTGGTGCGGGCCTCGAACTCGGTGCGGTCCTGCTCGGTCCACCAGTCCTGCAACCGGCCCGTGCCGTCGTACTTGCTGCCCTGGTCGTCGAAGCCGTGGCCGATCTCGTGCCCGATGACCGAGCCGATGCCGCCGTAGTTCCACGCGTCGTCGGCGTCGACGTCGAAGAACGGGGGCTGGAGGATCGCGGCCGGGAAGACGATCTCGTTCATCGTCGGGTTGTAGTACGCGTTGACCATCTGGGGCGGCATGAACCACTCGTCGCGGTCCATGGGCTCGCCGAGCTTGGCGAGGTTGCGTGCGGTCTCGAAGAGCTCGGCGCGACGGACGTTGCCCAGCAGGTCGGTCGGGTCGGTCTCGAGGGTGGAGTAGTCGCGCCACCGGTCGGGGTAGCCGATCTTCGGGGTGAAGGCGGCGAGCTTCTCCAGCGCGCGCCGCTTGGTCTCCTCGCCCATCCAGTCCAGCTCGGTGATCGACTGGCGGTAGGCCTCGATGAGGTTGTCGACGAGCTCCTGCATCCGCGCCTTGTGCGCGGGCGGGAAGTGGCGCTCGACGTAGATCTTGCCCACGGCCTCGCCCAGGGCGCCCTCGACGAGGGAGACGCCCCGCTTCCAGCGCTCGCGCATCTGCGGCGCGCCCGTGAGGGTGCGGCCGTAGAAGTCGAAGTGCTCCTCGACGAAGGCGGTCGGCAGGTAGGGCGCGCGGGCGGAGACGACGTGCCACAGCAGCCACATGCGCAGGGAGTCGACGTCCAGCTCCTCCCACGCCGTGGCGAAGTGGCTGAGGAAGGAGGGCATCCCGACGATCGTCGAGTCGACGGCGCCCGCGGGCAGGTTGAGCGACTCGCGCCACACGTCCCAGGGGAAGCCGGCGGCGGACTCGAGGATCTCGGCCCACGTGCGGGGGTTGTTGATCTGGTCGGCCTCGCGCGAGCGCACCTTGTCCCAGTGGCCGGCGGCCAGGCGCGTCTCGACGTCCACGACGCGCTGCGCCGCTCCCATCGCCTCGTCCGCGGTGACCAGCCCGGAGAGCTCGAGCATGGCGGCGACGTGAGCGAGGTAGGCGGTCCGCGTCTCGGCGTGGGCGTCCTCGCGGTAGTAGGACTCGTCGGGCAGGCCGAGGCCGCTCTGCCACAGGAAGACGCGGTAGCTGTCGGGGTCGTTGAAGTCGGTGTCGACGAAGAGGGCGACGGCTCCGCCCACCCCCGTGGAGGCCAGGGTGCCCATGGCCCGGGCGAGGGCCTCCTTGTCACGGGCGGCGGTGAAGAGCTCGAGGTCGGGCTGGAGCGGCCCGGTGCCCAGCGCCTCGATGCGCTCCTCGGCCATGAAGGAGGCGTACAGGTCCCCGACCTGCTTGGCCTCACCGGTGGCGTCCTCGGCAGCGGCGGCGTCGGTGATGATCTCGCGCACCCGCTTCTCGGACAGGTCGCGCAGCACCATGAAGGCGCCGTCGCGGGCCCGGTCGGCCGGGATCTCGTGCTCGCGGAGGTAGGTCCCGTTGATGTGGCGGTAGAGGTCGTCCTGCGGCCGCACGGTCGTGTCCATGGCCTGCTCGAACGACATCGAGGTGGTGGTCTCGTCAGTCGTCATGGTCCGACGATACGGGAGGCGCGGTTCCCGGCGCGGGCTGAGATCGTCGCCCGCGACGGTCGCGCGACACGGCAAGATAGGGGCCATGCGCATCCACATCGCCGCCGACCACGCCGGGTTCGAGCTCAAGGCCACCCTCGTCGAACATCTCACCGCCGGTGGCCACGACGTCGTCGACCACGGTGCCGACACCTACGACGCCCAGGACGACTACCCGTCGTTCTGCTTCTCCGCCGGGGAGGCCGTCGTCGCCGAGCCGGGCAGCCTGGGCATCGTGCTGGGCGGCTCGGGCAACGGCGAGCAGATCGCGGCGAACAAGGTCCGCGGCGTACGCGCCGCGCTCGCCTGGGACCTCGACACCGCCACGCTCGCGCGCACCCACAACGACGCCAACGTCCTCTCCCTGGGAGCGCGCAAGCACTCGGTCGACGACGCGATCGCGATGGTCGAGGCCTTCCTCGCCGAGCCGTTCTCCGGCGAGGCCCGTCACCAGCGCCGCATCGACCAGCTCGCGGCGTACGAGCAGCGCTGACGCCGTCGGGCGTCGCCGCCGCCCGGCCGGGCCGCCCGCGAGCGCAGTCCGGGAGGGGGGTGCGCCGAAACGTCAGACTGATCCACCCGGTGACTCAGTCTGACGCCTCGGCACCACCACTCCCCGCTGCGTGCGGGACGAGCTCAGAAGCCCCAGCCGGTGGACGCGGCCACCGGCCAGGAGAAGGCCGTCGCCGCCGGTACGAGCGTCCCGGGGACGAGCTCGGTGACCCGCCCGGCCGCGGCGAGGGCGGTGAGCGAGCTGCCGCCGAGGTAGGCGGCGCCGAGGTCGGAGACGTCCACGGCGAGGTGTGCCGGGTCCTGGGAGCGCGTCACCTCCACGCCTTGCGGCCCGCCGCGCACGTGCCAGCGCCCGGCGTTGTCCGGGACGAGCGGGTCGCTCACCTCGAGGACGACGTCGACGACGCACGGGTAGGCCCGCGCCCGGAGCGCGGCCGGCAGGTCGAGGATGCGCAGCCAGACGTCGTCGTGGACCTTGCGGTTGATGCCGCGGACGTCGGTGAGCAGGCCGAGGACGGCGTCGTCCGGCGCGAGGTTGCCCACCTCGACGGCCGCCATGAGGTCGAGGTCGAGCAACGCCGCCCACAGCGCCCGGGCCGCCGGGGCGTCGAGCGCGAGCACGTCGTGGACCTGGACGGTGCCCTCCGGCTTCCCCTCGTCGCTCCACTTCTCCTTGCGGCGGAACAGCGCATAGCCCCGTGGCTCACCCAAGGCGTCCCGTACGAGGGCGATGCGCCGCCGCTCGGCGCCGCGGCGGGCGGAGGGCCAGTCGAGGACCCGCGTCTGGCGCAGGGCGTCGGTGTCCCGGGTGATCCACCCGGGACGCACCACCTGGCCGTGGACGCGCTCGAGCTCGGCGCTGTGCCGCGGGCCGTCGAGGCTCTCGAGCTCGACGACGGGCTCCTCGCTGCCCGGCACGGGTCGCAGCCCGGCGCCGCGGCCGAGCGTGGCCGAGACCCGGTGCGTGGCGATGCCGTAGCCGTACCGCCCGTAGATGCCGCTCTCGGCGGCGTTGAGCACGGAGAGCACCTCGCCGCGCTCGCGGCTGCGGCGCAGGTGCGCGTGCAGCATCGCCCGGCTCAGGCCGCGACGGCGGTGGGCGGGGTGGACGCCCACCCAGGTGAGTCCGGCGGCCGGCAGAGGTTCCCCGCCCGGGACCTGCACCCGGAAGGCGTACGAGGAGTGCATCGCCGCGAGCGTGGTGCCGCGCGGCCCGTCGTGCCACACGCCGACGCTGCGGCCGGGCTCGAGGTTCCACACGTCGGCGGGCTCGTCCTCGGGGTCGAGGTCGAAGGCGAAGGCCCAGCGGTCGATCTCGCGCATCGCCTCGCGGTCGGCGACGTCGTCGAGCTCGGCGAGGCGGTAGCCGGACGGGAGCGGGGTCTTCGGCGGGTGCGTGAAGGTCACGGACAGAGCATGGCAGCGGGCCCGACGGCGCGGCGAGCGCTTTTTGGGACAATGGCCGGCGTGACCGACTGGAGCGAGCTCGTCCTCGACATCGCCGACGACGTCCCGCCCGGCCGCGCCACGACCTACGGACTCATCGCCGAGGCCGCCCGCGCCCGCACCGGCCGCGGGTCGGCACGGTCGGTCGGCGCGGTGATGTCCCGTGAGGGAGGTTCGGTCGCCTGGTGGCGGGTGGTCCGCGCCGACGGCTCGCTGCCCGAGCAGCTCACCGCCCGCGCCGCCGAGCACTACCGCGCCGAGGGGACGCCGCGGCGCCCCGGCGGCTCCGTCGACCTCACCCGCGCCCTGTGGGACCCCGTGGAGGACCTCAATGCCTGAAGGCCACTCGATCCACCGCCTCGCGCTCGCCTTCGACGAGCTGCTCCACGGGGAGCGCCTGGAGGTCACCTCACCGCAGGGACGCTTCGCCGCGGGCGCCGAGCTGCTCGACGGGCGGCGGCTGGCGGCCACCGACGCCCACGGCAAGCACCTGTTCCTCGGCTTCGCGCAGGACGGGGAGGCCTCCGAGGACTTCCGCTGGCTGCGTGTGCACCTGGGGCTGTACGGCTCGTGGACCTTCTCCGGTGACGCCACCTTCCACGCACCCCACGCCATCGGCGCGCCCAGGCGCCGGGTGGCCGAGGAGGAGACGGCCCTGCCGGGCGGGAAGGCTCCGGCGCCGTCGGAGTGGACGGTGCCCGAGCCCAGGGGAGCGGTGCGGGTGCGCCTGCTGGGGGAGCACGGCGTCGCCGACCTCACCGGCCCCACGGCGTGCGAGGTCGTGACGCCGCAGGAGAAGGACGCCGTCCAGGCCCGGCTCGGCCCGGACCCGCTGCGCGCAGACGGGGACGTCGAGCAGTTCGTCGCCAACGTGCGCCGCCGGGCCCGGCCGGTGGGGGAGCTGCTCATGGACCAGTCGGTCATCGCGGGCGTCGGCAACATCTACCGCGCCGAGGCGCTCTACCGGGCCCGCCTGCACCCCCGCAAGCTCGGGCGCACCGTCGCCGCGCCGCGGCTGCGGGAGATGTGGGCCGACCTCGTCACGCTCATGTCCGACGGCGTGGCCACCGGCCGCATCGTCACCACCGAGCCGGAGGACCGGCAGGAGGGCGAGGACCGCTGGTACGTCTACCACCGCGAGGGGCGCCCGTGCCTGCGCTGCGGCAGCAAGGTCGCGGAGGACGAGATGGCCGGGCGGCGGGTCTTCTGGTGCCCCCGCGAGCAGCGCCGCCCGTCGGCCACCGCCTGAGGAAAGACCTCGCGCGGACGCCGTGGGTGCGGGCAGCATCAACGCCATGCGACCGGATGAGGAGACCGTCACCGCCGAGCTGACCGACGTCGTGCGGCGGGCCGAGACCAACGTTGCCCGCGACGGCGGCCCGTTCGCCGCCGTCATCGTGCTGCCCGACGGCCGGCGTTTCGTCGGGACCAACCGGGTGGTGGCGACCGTCGACCCGACGGCCCACGCGGAGGTCGTCGCCATCCGGCACGCCTGCGCCGCGACGGGATCGGTCGCGCTGGACGGCGCCGTCCTCTACGCGAGCTGCGAGCCCTGCCCGCTGTGTGTCGCGGCGGCCCTGTGGGCACGCGTCGACACCGTCCACTACGCCGCCGACCGCCACGACGCCGCCCGCGCGGGCTTCGACGACGCCGCCTTCCACGACTACTTCACCGACCCGGCGCGCCGGGGGCTGCTGCCCGTCGTCGGGCAGCGGGTGCCCACGGCCACGCGGCCCTTCCTCGCCTGGGAGGGCAAGGGGGACCGCGTGCCGTACTGAGCGCGGGCCTGCTACTCCACCGCGGCGGGAGCGGCGCCGACGAGCTCGGAGACGGTCCGGGCGATCGGCGTGCTCAGGTGAACGGCGCGGTCCCCGCGCGGCGCGAGCAGCCCTCGCTTGTCCGCCCGGTACAGCTCGGCCAGGCTCTCGGCGGCGGGCACGGGCAGGCCCGTGCCCGCGAGCGTCTCCACCCAGGCCTCCTCCGGGACGGTGACGACGTCGACGTCGCGGCCGAGCGCCGCGGCCAGGACGGCGGCCACCTCCCGCTCGGTGGTGGCCGGGCCGAGCACGTCGACCGCCTCGCTCGACGCGGGCGGGGAGAGGAGCGCGCCGGCGGCGACGGCACCGAGGTCCCGTGTCGCGCCCATCGGCAGGGCCACGTCCGCGGACGCGGCGAGGACCGGGTAGACGCCCTGCTCGCGGACGAGGTCGAGGGCATCGGTGACCTTCTCCTGGAAGTGGCCCGACCGCAGCGCGGTCACGGTGGCCCCCGACGCCAGCAGCGCCTGCTCCAGCGCGTGCAGCCCCGCCACGGGACCGGTTCCCGCGGCCAGGTCCGCACCACCGGACGAGAGGACGACGACGTGCGGCACCCGCGCGTCCGCCACGGCGGCGGCGGTGGCCGCGACGACAGCCGCGGCGTGCGCCGAGGGGTCGGCGGCCGTGAGGTCGAAGGGCAGCAGGGTGAAGAACCCGGCGCAGCCGGTGAGGGAGGCGGCGAGGGCGGCGCGGTCGCGCAGGTCGGCGACGCGGACGTCCGCGCCGCGGGCCGCCCACTCCGGCGCGGCAGCAGGCCGGCGAACGAGGACGCGGACCTTCGCGCCGTGGTCGAGCAGGTGACGGGCGACGGCGGACCCGACGCGCCCGGTGGCTCCAGTAACGACGTACATGGCGTGCTCCAAAGGTCAGGGTGACTGGGAGTCCGACGCTAGGTCCGCCGGGCCGGTCGATCCATGCCCATACGGCCGTGGTTCTTGCTCATCCGTCCAGCCTCGCCGGACGCTCGGGCAGGGGTGCCACACTGGGCCGGTGGACGCGACGCCGCCGTGGCGGCCGGGAGGCCGGCTGACGCGGGCCCTGCACACCGTGCGCATGCGCGGGACCTTCTACTGCCGCGCCCAGCTCACCGCCCCGTGGGCCCTGCGGATGCCCGCGGTGGCGGATGCCGTGAGCTTCCACGTGCTCACCGCGGGCACCTGCTGGGTGAGCGTGCCCGGCCTCGCACCCGTCGAGCTGCGCGCCGGCGAGCTCGCGCTCGTCCCCCACGGACGTGGCCACGACCTGCTCAGCGCCCCGGGGAGCGCTCCGCCACGGCGGGTGGAGCGGCTCCCGCAGGACTACCTCACCGAGCACTACTCGGTCCTGCGCCACGGTGGTGGCGGGCCCGCCACCCAGCTCGTGTGCGGCGTCGTCGGCTTCGACGAGCCGCTGGCGCACGAGCTGGTGCGGGCGCTGCCGCCGGTGGTCCTCGCGGACGGCGCGTCCACCGTTCGTGACACGGTGCGCCTCATGGCCGAGGAGCTGTCCCACCTCCGGCCCGGCGGGGAGGTGGTGGCCACCCGGCTGGCCGACATCCTCGTCGTCCAGGGGATCCGCGGCTGGCTCGAGCGTGACCCTGCAGCACGGGAGGGCTGGCTCAGGGCCCTGGACGACGAGCGGGTCGGCCGGGTGCTGGAGGCGGTGCACGCCGAGCCCGGTCTGCCGTGGACCCTGGATCGGCTGGCCGGCACCGCGGCGATGTCGCGCTCGTCCTTCGCCTCCCGGTTCGCCGCGCTCGTCGGGGAGACACCGATGGCCTACGTGACCCGGTGGCGGATGCTCCTCGCCCAGACCCGGCTGGCGCAGGGCGACACGACGGTCGCCGCGCTCGCCACGGAGCTGGGCTACCGCTCCGAGGCGGCGTTCAGCCGGGCTTTCACCCGCACGGTGGGGCGGACCCCCGGCGCCGTGCGGCGCGGGTCCGCCTAGATGAACAGCGCCGGGTCGGCCCAGGGGTCCACCTCGGCGGGACGCTCACGCACCCGGCCCGGTACCCCGACCGCGACGGCGCCGGCCGGCACGTCCTTGACGACGACGGCGTTGGCCCCGATCCGAGCGTCGTCGCCCACGCTGATGGGCCCGAGCACCTTCGCCCCGGCACCGATGACCACACGGTTGCCGATGGTCGGGTGGCGCTTGCCGTGGGTCATCGAGCGGCCGCCCAGCGTGGTGCCGTGGAAGAGCACGACGTCGTCGCCCACCCGGGAGGTCTCGCCGATGACGACGCCCATGCCGTGGTCGATGAACAGGCGGCGCCCCAGGACGGCGGCCGGGTGGATCTCCACGCCGGTCAGCGCGCGCACGAGCTGGGAGAGCAGGCGCGCCGGCAGCTTGCCCAGGGGGCCGGCGTGCCACAGGCGGTGGCAGACCCGGTGGGCCCACAGGGCGTGGACCCCGGGGTAGCCGAGGGCCACCTCCGCGAGGCTGCGCGCCGCGGGGTCGCCGCGGCGCGCAGCCTCGAGGTCCTCCCGCAGGAGGACCCAGAAGCGGATGCGGGAGTCGTGCACGTCAGTCGGCGAACTCGCTGTAGAGGGGGGTCGACAGGTACCGCTCACCGAAGCTCGGGATGACGACGACGATCGTCTTGCCCGCGGCCTCGGGCCGGGCGGCGATCTCCAGCGCGGCGGTCACCGCGGCACCGGAGGAGATGCCGACGAAGATGCCCTCCTCGGCGGTGAGCCGGCGGGCCATCTCCACGGACTGCTCGGCGTTGACGTCGATGACCTCGTCGTAGACGGAGGTGTCGAGGATCTCCGGGACGAAGTTCGCGCCGATGCCCTGGATCTTGTGCGGGCCGGGCTGGCCGCCGTTGAGGATCGGGGACTCGGCCGGCTCGACGGCGATGATCTTGACGTCGGGCTTGCGCTCCTTGAGCACCTGGCCCACGCCGGTGATGGTGCCGCCGGTGCCGATGCCCGCGACGAAGTAGTCGACCTCGCCGTCCGTGTCGTTCCAGACCTCCTCGGCGGTGGTCTGGCGGTGGATGGCGGGGTTGGCCTCGTTGGCGAACTGCTTGGCGAGGATCGCGCCCTCGCGCTCCGCGGCGATCTCCTCGGCCTTGGCGACGGCGCCCTTCATGCCCTCGGAGCCGGGGGTGAGGACGAGCTCGGCACCGAAGGCGCGCAGCAGCGCGCGGCGCTCGCGGCTCATCGTCTCGGGCATCGCGAGGACGACGTTGTAGCCGCGGGCGGCGCCGACCATCGCCAGGGCGATGCCGGTGTTGCCGGAGGTCGCCTCGACGATGGTGCCGCCGGGGGGCAGCGCGCCGGACTGCTCGGCCGCGTTGACGATCGAGACGCCGATGCGGTCCTTGACGGAGTTGGCGGGGTTGTAGAACTCGAGCTTGGCCAGGACGGTCGCGTTCAGGCCCTCGGTGACGCGGTTGAGGCGCACGAGCGGGGTGCGGCCGATGAGGGCGGTGACGTCGTCGTAGATGCGTGCCATGGGACTTCCTTCACTTCGGAGGTTTGGGAGCAGGGGCCACCGACGGTGGTGGCGGGGGGAGCGCCGGGCATGCGGCAGGCCGCACGGTTGGAGCCGGGCGCTCTACAGACAGGGGTGGCAGCGGGAGGAGGCGGGGAGGGCGAGCACGGGCACGGCTGCGACATCTCCTCTCACTGCTGCCGGGCCGGTCGACGTGCCGGCCTGCGTTCCTTGAACCCTAAACCAGCCCTCCGGGCCGATCAATCGCTGGTCGCATCGCGGGCGGGCGCCGTGCGGGCGCGGGCGGCGTAGGTGTTGAGGAGGGCGGCGCCGGACGCGGCGTCGTCGACGGTGATGACGAGGTGCCGGCCGCCGGACCGCTCGACGGCGATCGCCTCGCCCGTGCGGATGACGACGCCGACCTTGCCACCGACGCTCGTGCGCAGGCCCCAGCCGCCGAACTCGGCGAAGGGCCTGACGGTGGTGACGTCGGCGCGCTCGACCTCTCCGGCGGGCACGTGGACCCGGGGCCAGCCGAAGGTGCCACGGGCGGTGAGGCCGCGGGCGTCGACCTGGACCTGCCACGTGGTCATGGTGAGGAGGAGGGCGAGCAGCGGGAGCGTGACGACGAGCGGCAGGGCGGTGTCCGCGAGGAGCCACAGGGCTGCCGAGGCCGCCGTGCCAGCGGCGACGACGACCCAGGTGACGGTGGTGCCCAGCCCGGCGACGCCACGCACCCACACGGCGCGGTGCCCCTCGGGCAGGTCCGCGGTGGGCGCGCCGTCGGCCGCGGTTCCCGTCGCGGGCAGTGCGGGGTCGGAGCCCGCCAGCGCGCCCGCAACGGCGCCGAGAGCGACGGCGGCGAGGATCGAGACGGCGAGCCACCCGTCGGGGGAGGCGGCATCGGCGGCCGTCGCGGCGTCCACCTGGGAGGTGACGCTGACGAGCGTCATGCCGGCGAACAGGGTGGCGAGCCCGACGGCAAGGCCGAGCGTCAGCCGCCGCGTGATGGCCTGCCGTCCGGTGAGGACGGAGAAGGCCGCCATGACGAGGAGCGAGAGGCCGCTGATGACGGCCATGGGGGCGACGAGCTCGGCCACCGTGCCGGTGCGGTCCACGACGCCCGAGGGTCCCCAGTGGACCGCCACGGGGTCGGGCAGGCGCGGCAGCAGCCGGACGACGGCGAGCCAGGAGGCCGCGGTGATGAGTGCGGGCACCAGGACGCCGAGCACCCAGGCGCGGCGGCGGTGGGGCAGGGGCTGGGTCATGAGGTCTCCTCCGTGGAGCTGAGCAGGGCGGCGACGGCGGACATCGGCAGGCCGAGGTGGGCGGCCTCGCGGCGGACGGCGGCGACGGCCTCGAGCAGTGGGGTGTAGTGCTCGACGGCGTGGGCGGTGACGACGGCGCCGCGGCCGCGGCGCAGCTCGACGAGGCCCTCGTCGCGGAGCAGCTGGTAGGCGTGCAGCACCGTGTGCTGGTTGACGTCGAGCGACTCGGCGAGGTCCCGCGCCGAGGGCAGGCGCTCGCCGCTCGTCACCTCACCACGCAGGACGGCGGTGCGTACCTGGCCGGCGAGCTGCTCGAACAGCGGAAGCGCCGAGGACGGGTCGATGCGGATGAGCATGGCTCCACCATACTTGCTCTACCCCAACTATAACAAGCGGCGACCCTCGCACCCCTTCCCCGCCGAGCGCTGAGTTGTTCCCCGCCCGCATGCGCCGAGCGCTGAGTTGTTCCCGGAACAACTCAGCGCTCGGCGTGAAGGAGGGGGAGGGTCATGCGGGGAGGTCGACGACTCGGGTGCCTGCGGGCCGGATCTCGCCCGCCCCGCCGGTGAGCGCCGCGACGGCGGAGGCGAGGGCGCCGTCGTCGTTCGTCGCCAGGACGAGGGTCACCTGCTCGGCGTAGGCGACGTCGTCGACGGCGAAGCCCAGCGACCGCAGCTCGGACTCCACGCGGCCGGCTTCGGCGTGGGGGAGTGAGACCGCGTGGAGGCGGCTCTCGCGCTGCACCACCACCGGTGCCTCCTCGAGCGCCGAGCGGACGGCGTCGGAGTACGCACGTACCAGTCCGCCCGTCCCGAGCTTGACCCCGCCGAAGTAGCGGACAACGACGGCGGCGAGGTCGACCAGCCCGCTGCCGCGCAGCACCTCGAGCATCGGCATGCCGGCGGTGCCGGCCGGCTCGCCGTCGTCGGAGGACCGCTCGACGAGGTTCGCCCCGGGGACTCGCACGACGAAGGCCGAGCAGTGGTGGCGGGCGTCGGGGAAGGTGTGCCGCGCGTCGTCGACCAGCGCGCGCGCCGCCGTCTCGTCGTCGGCGCGGCGCAGCCACGTGATGAAGCGCGAGCGGCGGATCTCCAGCTCGGTCGCGGTGGTCACGCCGCCGGCGAGGGTGCGAACATCCATGATGCAGCCATTGTGGCCGCCCCAGAGGGGGCAATGTCACACCGGCCGCGGCGTCCCGCATTGGACCCGGACGCCTGCGCCGTGGCACGCTATACGACGGCAATCGTCTCGACCACGAAAGGAGCGGCAGGGCAGATGGCAGTTCCGAAGCGCAAGATGTCCCGTAGCAACACCCGCTCTCGCCGGTCCCAGTGGAAGGCGGAGCCCACCACGCTCCAGACCGTCCGCGTCCAGGGCCGCGAGATCCAGGTGCCCCGGCGCCTGGCCAAGGCCTACCAGAAGGGCCTGGAGTTCGCAGACTGATCGCGTACTCAACGCGTTGACGGCCGTCACCCCTCGGGGTGGCGGCCGTCTCGCGTTCCCGGGCCGAGCCGCTCGAGCCAGGCCAGGACGTCGCGCGGGACGTCACTGCTCGAGATCGTCGCGACGTGCCCGCGGCCGGGGTAGGTGACGAGCGTGCTGCGCCGGATGCGGGCGGCGGTCGACCGGACGGTGTCGAGGGAGAAGAAGCGGTCCTCCTCGCCGGCGAGGAGCAGGACGGGTGCCGTGATGCTCCCGAGGACCTCGCGGGCGTCGAAGGCGAGCTCGGCGTCGGCCTCGACGAGAAGGTCACCCGGTGGTGTCGTCGACCCGGCGGCGAGCCTGCCGGCGACGCCCCCGAGGCGCCGGCGCAGCGGGGCGTAGCGCGGGTCCGGCAGCAGGTACTCGAGGAAGACGGCGCCCGCCTCGGCGTCGCGGCCCTCCGCACGCAGCCGCGCCCAGCGCGCGTCCACCTCCGTGCCCCACTCCTCGACGACGGCGGCGGCGCCGGCGAGGACCACGGCACCGACGACGTCGGGATGGGCGGCGGCGAGGTGGAGCGCGACCATGCCGCCGTAGGACTGGCCGAGCACGACGTCGACGGCGCCGCCCATCTCCTCGCGCACGAAGCGGGCGTAGTCGTCGCCCATGTCGGCCACCGTGTGGCCCACGGGCATGTCCCGGGGCCGGGTGACGGTCCAGACGGCGTAGCCCGCGTCGACGTACGGACGCGACTCCCGCTCGGTGAGCCGGCCCAGCACACCGGTGGGCAGGTCGCTGCCGGGGCCGCCCGGGATGCTGAGCAGGGTCCGGGGACCGTCACCGAGGACGAGGTACTCCATCCCGGTGGCGGACCTGCCGGTCCGACGGGGGAGAGGCGGCCGGCTCGGCCGGGCCGCTGCGACGACACCGCCCGCGACGGCAGCGAGGAGGGCACCGATCGCCAGTCGTCGGCCCATGACCGCCTCCTCGGAGGGTGCACCCGCGGTGGTGCGTGGAGCGGGTGACCAGAATCGAACTGGCACCATCTGCTTGGAAGGCAGAGGCTCTACCATTGAGCTACACCCGCAGGCGCCGGTCTCGCCGGCGTGCAGGTCGAGTGTAACGCGACCTGGCCGGTCGCCTACAATCGGCTCGCGGCCACCGGCCGAACGGGATGTAGCGCAGCTTGGTAGCGCATCCGCTTTGGGAGCGGAAGGTCGCAGGTTCGAATCCTGTCATCCCGACCAGCACGGGCGCCTCGGGCAGGGTCTGCGGCGCCGGCCCACGGACGCGTGCCCCTCGGCCCGCCGGCCGACGGGCCGACAGGAACCGAGGGGCAGCGACCTCCTACCGACCCACGGCGGACAGCGCGAGCCCGGTGTCCGCGTCGAAGAGGTGCACGCGGTCCAGGTCGACGGTGACGGACATGCGCTCACCCGGTGTACCGGTGACGGTCGGCCGCGCCTTGACCTTGAGCATCTCCTTGCCCACCTTGACGTCGACGACGGTGCGGTCGCCGAGCGGTTCGAGGCCGTAGAGCTCCCCCGTGAGCGCCGTGTCGCCGCGCGCCTCGACGGACAGGTCCTCGGCGCGCAGGCCGAGCAGCAGCGGACGGCCCTCCTCCGCCGTCGTCCACCGCGGCCGCGGGAGCGTCCAGCCCTCCGCACCGACGAGCCGGTCCCCCTGCGCTCGGCAGGCGAGCAGGCTGATGCGCGGGCTCCCGACGAAGGCGGCGACCCACTGGTTCGCCGGGCGGTCGTACACCTCCGTCGGGGTCCCCACCTGCTGCACCGTGCCCTCGCGGAGCACCGCGACCTGGTCGGCCATGGACAGCGCCTCGACCTGGTCGTTGGTGACGTAGACGAAGGTCTCGCCGAGGCTGCGGTGGATCCGGGTGAGCTCGGTGCGCATCTCGACCCGGAGCTTGAGGTCGAGGTTCGTCAGCGGCTCGTCCATGAGGAACGCGCGCGGCTTGCGGACCAGCGCACGCGCCAGGGCGACGCGCTGCATCTCACCACCGGACAGCTGGGCCGGCTTACGGGTCAGCAGCCGCTCGATGTGGAGCAGGCCCGAGACCTTCTCGACCGCCGTCGTGATCTCCTCGCGCGAGGCGCTGCGGGCGCGCAGCGGCGACGCGATGTTCTCGAAGACCGTCCGGCGCGGGTAGAGCGCGTAGCTCTGGAACACCATCGCCAGGTCGCGCGCGGCCGGGGTGTCACCGGTCGCGTCGCGGCCGTCGAGGTGGACCGACCCGGCGTCGAGCTTCTCGAGCCCGGCGATCGCGCGCAGGGTCGTCGTCTTGCCCGCCCCGGACGGCCCGAGGACGACGAAGAAGGAGCCGTCCGGCACCTCCAGGGTCACCCCGTCGAGCGCCTGCACCTCGCCGAAGGACTTGCGCAGCCCGTAGGCAGCAACCGTTCCCATCAGGCCACCAGCTCTTCCGTGCTCGAGTCGTAGACCGGCGGGGTCCCGCCGGTGTGCCGCAGGCCCACCGGTGCCTCGGTACCGAAGCGGATCGTCGGGGGCATGCGCACGCGGACGTCCCGCCCCCCGCTGTCCACGACGTAGATGATCTCGTCGCCCAGGACCTCGGCGGACACCACCCGTCCCGGGACGGTGCCGTCCGCCCCGGCCGGGGTGATCTCCAACGCCTCGGGCCGCACGCCCGCCACGAGCGGACGGTCGCGCCGCAGCCCCGGGGGCGGGGTGAGCGCGAGCCCACCGGGCGCACGCAGCGCACCCTCCGCCACCTCGACCTCGAGGAGGTTCATCGGCGGGGAGCCGATGAAGGCCGCGCAGAACAGGCTCGCCGGCCGGTCGTAGACCTCCAGCGGCGTCCCGACCTGCTCGACCCGGCCCTTGTTGAGGATCGCGATGCGGTGCCCGAGCGACATCGCCTCGACCTGGTCGTGCGTGACGTAGACCATCGTCGCGCCGAGCTGGGCCTGCAGGTGCTTGATCTCGGTCCGGGTGTCCGCCCGCAGCTCGGCGTCGAGGTTGGTGAGCGGCTCGTCCATGAGGAAGGCCTGCGGCCGCCGGACGAGGGCCCGCGCCAGCGCGACGCGCTGCTGCTCGCCGCCGGACAGCCGGTGCGGCTTGCGGTCCAGGAGCGGGCCGAGCCGCATCATCCGCGCGGCCTCCTCGACCCGCTCGCGGATCTCCGCCTTGGGCCGCCCCTCCGCACGCAGCGGGAAGGCGAGGTTGTCGCGGGTCTTGAGGTGCGGGTAGAGGGCGTAGAACTGGAACACCATGGCGATGTCCCGCTCCGCGGGCGGCAGGTCGTTGACCAGCGTGTCCCCGATGTGGATGTCGCCCGACGTCTGGCGCTCGAGCCCGGCCATGGCGCGCAGCGTCGTCGTCTTGCCGCAGCCCGAGGGGCCGAGCATGACGAAGAGCTCGCCGTCACCGATGGACAGGTCGACGTGCTCGACGGCGACCGTCCCGTCCGGGTAGCGCTTGTGCAGGGAGGTGACCTCGATGCCCGCCATCAGCGTCGCACCGCCCCCAGGGTCACGCCGGCCACCAGGTGCTTGCGCACGAGGTAGGCGAACACGAGCACCGGCAGGGCGAAGACGACCGCGGAGGCGGCGACCAGACCCCAGTTCACCGTGGTACCGCCGATGAGGCCGGCGATGGCCGGTGGGGCCGTCCGCACCTCTTGGCTGGACGTGAGGAAGATGGCATAGACGAACTCGTTCCAGGAGAAGATGAGCGCGAAGACCGCCGTCGCGGCGATACCGGGGATGAGCAGGGGCAGGGTGAACTTCCAGAACGCCTGCAGACGCGTGTAGCCGTCGAGCATCGCGGCGTCCTCGTACTCCGAGGGCACCTCGTCGACGAAGCCCTTCATCATCCAGATCGTGAAGGGGAGGTTGAACGCGGTGTAGACGAGGATGAGACCGAGCCGGGTGTCGATGAGTCCGAGCTCGCGGTACATGAGGAAGACCGGGATGACGACCACCACGGGCGGCATGAAGCGCGTGGAGAGGATGAAGAACAGCTGGTCCTTCTTGGCCTTGAGCGTGAACCGCGAGTACGCCCACGCTGCGGGGACGCCCACCAGGGTGGCCAGCACGGTCGAGGACCCCGCGACCACGACGGAGTTGAGGAACGACTGGGACAGGTCCGAGCGGCCCCCGCCGGGGGCCACGAAGACGTCCCTGTAGTGCTGCAGCGTGACGTCGAAACCGAGGAACTTCGCCGGGACGGCGTAGATGTCCTGGCCGGTCTTGATGGATGTCTGCAGAATCCACATCACCGCGAACAGCGAGCTGCCGAGGAGCACGGCCAGCAGCGTGATCTCGACGGCGGTGCGGGCCTTGCCGCCGCGCCGGCGGCGGGGACGGGGGGAGCCTGCGCTGACGGGGCCGGGGACGGCGTCGTCGACGGAGATCGCCATCAGCCCTCCTTGAGCTTGTTGAGGTAGCGCAGGTAGAACTGCGCCAGGACGATGACGACGATGACCATGAGGATCCCGTACGCCGAGGCGGCCCCGGTGCGGAAGCCGAGGAACGCGACCTTGTAGACGTGGAACGACAACGTCTCGGTGGACACCCCCGGTCCGCCGTTGGTGAGGACGTAGACGAGGTCGAACTGGCGGAAGGCCTCGATGGCCCGGAACATCACCGCGATGAGGAGCAGCGGCCACACCATCGGCAGGGTGATGTTGCGGAAGCGGAACCACTCCGAGGCCCGGTCGATCGACGCGGCCTCGTACAGGTACTTGGGCACCGCGGTGAGCCCGGCGAGCGCGATGAGCATGATGAACGGGGTCCACTGCCAGGTGTCGACGAGGATGAGGGAGAACAGGGCTGTCCGCTGCTGGGTGAGCCACTCGACCGGCTCGAGCCCGAGGGAGGTGAGCATGCTGTTGACCACCCCGAACTGCGCGTCGAGCATAAAGCGCCAGAACAGTCCGACGACCACCGGCGAGAGCATCATCGGGACGAGGAAGAGCGTGGTGAGCAGCCCTCGCCCGCGCGTCCGTCGCGAGATGAGGTAGGCGATGGAGAAGCCCAGCACGGTCTGCAGGATCACCGCACCGGCCACGAACAGCGCCGTCGTCAGGGCTCGCGTGTGGACCTCCGACGACGTGAGGACGTCGGCGTAGTTCTCGAACCCGACGAAGCTGCCGGGCACGCTGCTCGTGGCCGAGTAGTCCGTGAACGACAGGTACAGGGCCCACAGCAACGGGAAGACCGACATGCCGAGCAGCAGGAGCATCGCCGGGGAGATGAAGGCCACGGCGAGCCCACGGTCACGCAGGCGGGGGGAGCGCCCCGGTGCAGGAGGCAGGGGCGCTGCCTCCTGCACCGGGGCGTCGGCCGACGTCGTCATGCTCATCTCACAGCCCGCCGTCGCCGTCCAGCACCGACTGCTGCTCCCGGGCGATGTCGTCGAGCGCCGTCTGCGGGTCCTTCGCCCCGTTGAGGGCCGCGTTGACATTGGTGTTCTCGATGTCGATGAGGCGGGCGTACTCGGGCACGTTCCACATGTCCCGCTGCCGTGCGACGGAGTCGGCGTAGACCTGGTTGAACGGTCCGGCCTCGAGGAACTCGGCGGACTCCAGGGCGTCCGTGCGCGAGGGGACGCCGCCGGCCGCGGCCCACTTCTTCTGGATGTCCTCCTGCTCGAACCACCGCATGAAGTTGAGCGCCTCGGCGACCCGGTCGTCGGGGGCGTAGGCGGAGATGTGCATCCCCATGCCGCCGAGCGGCACGAGGTCGGTCTCCTGCGTCGGCAGGGTGGCGAAGCCGAGCGTGTCGAGGATCTCCTCGCGGGTGTCGCCCAGCACCGTCTGCGCCGGGTCGAGCAGGCCGCCGCTCGCCGCGATCCAGTTGAAGGCGATGCAGGCATCACCCTGCGCGACGGCCGCGTTGACCTCGTCGATGAACCAGTTGCCGGAGCCGGGTGCGGTCAACGGCTTCATCTCGTTAACGAGGATGTCCATCGCCCGCTGCCCGGCCTCGTCGTTGATGACGCCCTCGATCTGCCCCTCCTCCCGGTTCCAGAGGTTGCCGCCGTAGAGGGCGTTGACGGTGTTGTAGGTGACCGCCGCGGCGTCCGATCCGTTGGCCTGGTGGAAGGCCAGCCCGCTGACGCCGGGGTTGTCCTCCTGGCACTGCCTCGCGACCTCGATCATCTCGTCCCAGGTCTCGGGGGGCTCCTCGCCGATGAGGTCCTTGCGGTAGATCATCGTCCAGGTGTCACCGAGCAGCGGGAGCCCGTACATCCGGGCGTTCTCGTCCCGCTGCCCCGTCTCGGCCTGGGGGTACTGGCCGTAGGCGGCCAGGAGGTAGGGGTCGTAGGCGTCGGTCTCGATGTTCTCGTTGATGAAGTCGGTGATGTCGAGGATGTTGCCGTTCGTCACGGCCTCGCCGATGTGCTGGGAGTCGAGGACCGCGATGTCGAAGTCCGTCTGTCGCGCCGCGAACTGCGTGAACATCGCGTCGTGCCAGTTCGCGTTCGGCACGGTGTTGACCGTGACGGTGACGTTCGGACGCTCCTTGGTGTACTCCTCGTTCGCGAAGTCCTCGAGGAGCTGGGCGGGGGGCCACTCGAACCAGATGAAGCTGAGGTCCAGCGGTTCGTCGGTGAGCTCGGGGATCGTCGCGGGTGCCGCGGGGCCACCCTCGTCCGCGTTCGCGTCGTTCGTGGTGTCGCCGTCACCGCCACCGCCGCAGGCCGCCAGGGCCAGGGCGACCAGCGCGGTCGCTGCCCCTGCCCGCACCGGGCGGCTGTGGCGAGAGCTCCGTCGGTCTCGCAGTGCGTTGCTCATCAGTTCTCCTGCTTCCTGCATCGGGGGGATGGTGCTGGACGTGTGGGGGTTTGCGGCGGCCTCACCAGGACGTCGCGATGTACTGGGTCTCCATGAACTCGAGAAGACCCTCGGTGCTGCCCTCGCGGCCCAAGCCGCTCTGCTTGGTCCCGCCGAACGGTGCGGCGGGGTCGGAGACGAGCCCCCGGTTGAGGCCGACCATGCCGCTGTCGATGCCTTCGGCGAGACGCAGGCCGCGGCCGAGGTCGCTCGTGTAGAGGTAGCTGACGAGGCCGTACTCCGTGTCGTTGACCATCGTGAGCATCTCCTCCTCCCGCTCGAACCGGACCACCGGGGCCACCGGTCCGAAGATCTCCTCGTGCAGGACGCGGGCCTCCGGCGGCACGTCGACGAGCACCGTCGGGGGGTAGAAGCAGCCCGCCCCCTCGCGGGGCCGCTCGCCGCCCAGCACGGCTCGGGCGCCCCGGTCGAGGGCGTCCCGGACGAGCTCGTCGACCTTCCGGACGGCGTCCTCGTTGATGAGCGGACCGCACTGGGTGCTCTCGTCGGAACCCGGACCGACGCGGACGGCGGCCATCTGGGCGACGAGGCCCTCGACGAAGGAGTCGTGGACCGCTGCCTGCACGAAGAACCTGTTCGCGGCGGTGCACGCCTGGCCGCCGTTGCGCATCTTGGCGACCATCGCACCCTCGACCGCGGCGTCGACGTCGGCGTCGGCGAGGACGACGAAGGGGGCGTTGCCGCCGAGCTCCATCCCGCACTTGAGGACCTGGTCGGCGGCGGTGCGCAGCAGGCGGCGGCCGATCTCCGTCGACCCGGTGAACGACAGCATGCGCGTCCGGGGGTCGGTGAGCATCGTCTCGACGACAGGACCGGGCTTCGTCGTCGTGACGACGTTGAGCACGCCCGGTGGCAGGCCGGCCTCCTGGAGGAGGGCCGCCACCGCGAGTGCCGTCAACGGGGTCTCGGTCGCCGGCTTGAGGATCGCGGTGCACCCGGCGGCCAGGGCCGGTGCGATCTTGCGGGTGGCCATCGCTGCGGGGAAGTTCCACGGGGTGATGAGCACGCTGACGCCGACGGGCTGGTGGGTGACGACCAGACGGTTGGCCCCGTTCGGGGAACGTCCGACCTGGCCGCGGAGCCGGACGCCCTCCTCGCCGTACCAGCGGAAGAACTCGGCGGCGTAGGCGACCTCGGACCGGGCGTCGGGCAGCGACTTGCCGTTCTCCAGGCTGATGAGCAGGGCGAGCTCCTCGCTGCGCTCGTGCATGAGCGTGAAGGCCCGCAGCAGCAGCTCGGCCCGGGCGCGGGGTGCCGTGGCCGCCCATCCGGCGGCCGCGGTGGCGGCCGCGTCCACCGCCGCGGCCCCGTCGTCGACGTCGGCGTCGGCGACTGACGCGAGGACCGCACCGGACGCGGGGTCACGGACATCGATGCGGCCCCCGTCGGAGCCGCCGCGCCAGGTGCCGGCGACGAGCAGGTCGGTGGGCACGTCGAGGCCGTCGAGGACCGGACGCAGGGACTCGTGGAGTGTCGTGGTCATCGGGCACCTGCTGTCGTGGTGAGGTCCGGCGAGGCCGACCCGGGCAGGGTCTCCCGCAGGGCCGCTCGGTCGCCGCTGTGCGCGGCGCGGACGATCTGCTCGAGGGTGTCGACGTCGAGTGGACGCGGGTTGTTCGCGATGAGCCGCGCGGAGCCCAGGGCCTGCTCGGCGGTCCAGCGCAGCCGGTCGGCCGGCAGCCCGAGGTCGGCGAGGGTGGTGGGGATCCCCACCGAGGAGAGCAGGGCCGCGACGCGCTCGATCGCCTCGTCGGCGAGGTCCTCGTCCGGGGTGTCGGGGGAGGCTCCCATCGCGAGGGCGACGGCGGCCAGCTCCCGGACCCGCACGGGCCGGTTGAACTCGAGGACGTAGGGCAGCAGGACCCCGACCCCGATCCCGTGCGGGGTGTGGGTCAGGGCACCGACCGGGTACTGGAGCGCGTGCGCCGCCGCCGTGCCGGCCGTGCCGAGGGCGAAGCCGCCGGCCGTGGCCCCGAGCATCATCGCCTCACGGGCAGCGATGTCGCCCGGCTCCGACCAGGCACGGTGGAGGCTGCCCGCGACCAGCCGGACGGCCATGAGGGCGTAGGAGTCCGTCAGCTCGTTCTTGCCGACGAAGACACGCTCCGTCGTCAGCTCGGTGGTCACCGGCCGGCGCACCGCGGTGAACGCCTCGATCCCGTGCGAGAGGGCGTCAGCGCCCGCGCTCGCCGTGAGGGACGGTGGACAGCCGAGCGTGAGCTCCGGGTCGCACACGGCGGTGTGCGGGATGAGGTGCGTGCTGGAGATCCCCACCTTGCTCACGCGCTCGGGATCGGTGAGGACGGCCACCGGCGTGACCTCCGAGCCGGTCCCCGCGGTGGTCGGCAGGGCCACGACCGGCAGCACGGGCCCGGGGACACGGGACTCGCCGTAGTAGTCCGAAGGCTCGCCACCGTGCGTGAGGAGCACCGCCACCGCCTTGGCGAGGTCGAGGCAGCTGCCTCCGCCCATGCCGATGACGACGTCCGGCGCGGCGCTCGCGGCGAGCGCGGCGCACTGGGTCACCTGGTGCACCGGGACGTCGGGCAGCACCTCGGCGAACACCGTCACCTGGACGCCCGCGCCCTCGAGCAGCCTCACGATGCCGGCGAACTCACCCGTCGCACCGAAGCGGGCGTCGGTGCAGACCAGGGCGCGGGAGCCGAGGGCCGCGGTGAGCGTCCCCAGGGCGTGCCGCTGACCAGCGCCGAACACGACTTGCCGCGGCCCGCGCAGGACACCGAGCATGCTCATAGGGACTCCAGAGGTCGACGGTGGGAGGAGGAGCCAGCGGGAGCCGTTCGCGACGATGCGAGAAGGAAGCCACGCTGTTTCCTATACGATCCGATTGACGCAGATCATGGAGCAGTGGAGCATCCGCTGTCAACCGTCATGGCCAAGGAAGTGGAAAGGGCACACCCTCGTGGACGATGAAGCGACGAACGGTCGAGACCTCGGGACCCGCAGCACGGAGAACGGGCGGCCGCGCGGGCGACTCGCGGACGAGGTGCACGACACGCTGCTCCGACAGCTCATGTCCTCGCGCTTCGTGCCCGACTCCCGCGTGACGATCGACGCCCTGGCCCGCGAGCTCGGGGTCTCGCAGACACCGATCCGCGACGCCCTCAACCGCATGGAGGCCGACGGGCTCGTCGTCCGGGTGCCGAACGCCGGCTACCGGATCCCGCCGCTGATCACCCGTGAGCGGTTCGACGACATGCTCGAGATCCGCCTGCTCCTGGAGCCCGCGGCTGCGCGTCGGGCGGCGGAACGCGCCACCACGGCACAGGTGAGCGAGCTGCGCCGGCTGCTCGAGGAGATGGCGCAGCTCGAGGAGGGGGACGGGCCCGCGACCTACGGTGCCTTCGGCCTGCGGGACGCGGCCTTCCACGACCTCGTCGCGCGGAGCGCGGGGAACCGGCTCGTCCGCGAGGCGCTGGGCCGGCTGCACACGCACGTGCACCTGTTCCGGCTCGTCTACGACACCCAGGTCACCTACCTCGCCATGGGCGAGCACGACGAGATCCTCGCCGGCATCGCGGCGCGCGACCCGGACGAGGCGGCCTACGCCATGCGGCGGCACATCCTCCTGTCGGGGGACCGGTTCCGCCCGCTGTTCGACGACGCCCCGCTCGCGGACGCCCCGCGGGTGGGGGCTTGACTGACGGCGCCCCCGCGCGCCATCCTTACCCATCCGATCGAATCGGATCGGATTCCGCTCGTCCTACTCGGCCGAGTGGCACCCCACACCCAACGTTGAGTGCGAGGAGAACCTAGGTGCCCAGAGCGTTGCTCCTGACCGGCGATGCCGCCGAGGAGCTTGACACGATGTACCCCTACTACCGGATCCAGGAGGGCGGGTGGGACGTCGACGTCGCCAACAAGTCGATGCGTGACGTCCAGCTCGTCATCCACGAGTTCGACCCGGGCTGCGACGCGTACGTCGAGAAGCCTGGCCGCAAGCTGCCGGTCGACGTGCTGTGGGAGGAAGTCGACGTCGATCTCTACGACGGGCTCATCATCCCCGGGGGCCGCGCTCCCGAGTGGATCCGCGTGGACGACGACGTGCGGCGCATCACCGAGCACTTCTTCGCTCGGAACCTGCCGATCGCGCTCGTGTGCCACGGCGCGCAGGTGCCGGCGGACTACGGGTTGCTCAAGGGCCGCAGGACGGCGTGCTTCCCGCCCATCACCCGCGACATGGAGCATGCCGGTGCGACGGTCGTGGACGCCCCCGACGTCGTCGACGGCAACCTCGTCTCCTGCCGGGGCTGGCCGGACATGCCGCAGTTCGGTCGGGTGATGATGGACGTCTTCTCGAAGTCCCTCGTCACCGCCTGATGCGCGCGGCCACCGACCGGTGACGGAGGTGCGCACCGTCGCCGTCGACGGCTCGCCGGTGCAGGTGCTCGAGGGCGGACGCGGACCCGCCGTCCTGCTCCTGCACGGCTCCGGACCCGGCACGACCGGGTCCGGAGCCTGGGCGGCGACCGTCGACGCGCTCTCGGCGTCCTGCCACCTCGTCGCCCCCGACCAGGCGGGCTTCGGCCGTACGCCGCTGCCGCCGGGGTCCCGCGGCGGGCTGCGGCTGTGGACCGAGCAGGCCGCCGCACTCATGGACGCCCTCGGGCACCGCTCCTACGCCGTCGTCGGCCACTCCATGGGTGGCGCCGTCGCCCTGGCGCTGGCGGCGGCACGTCCCGAGCAGGTGACCCACGTCGTGCCGGTGTCGACGATGGGCGCGCCCGGGGCTCCGCTGTCGCCCGAGCTCGACGCGGTGTGGGCCGCCCCTGCCACGGAGGACGGCGCGCGGGACATGCTGAGCCGCCTCCTGCTGGACCACTCGCTCGTCACCGAGACGGCGGTCGCGGCCCGGGCTGCGGCGATGCGGGCCGGTGAGGCCGCGTTCGCGGCACTCTTCCCGCCGCCCCGCCAGCGGTGGGCCGCGGACCTCACCCTGTCGGAGCAGGCACTGGCGGCGGTCCGCGCGCCCGTCCTGCTCGTCCACGGCGCCCAGGACCGGGTCACCCCCCTGCGGGCGGCGGCCCTGCCGCTGCTCGACCAGCTCGCGGACGTCCGACTGCACGTCCTCGGGCGGTGCGGGCACTCGCCGGTGGTCGAGCACCCCCACGACGTCCACCGCCTCCTCGCGGACTTCCTGCGCCGGGCGTGACGGGGGCCGGGCGGGTGGACGACGACGATCCGCACCGACCGCGCCGACCGCACCGACCGCACCGGGCGCCGTCGCGGGCCGACCGCGAGACCCGCCTGCGGTGGATGTCACGCCGCCCGCCCGCTCCGCGCCGTCGCGGGGCTCGACACCCGTGCCCTACGATGGAGGGCGCCTGTGCGCACGTCCGTCTGCCTCGGTTCGCGCACGCACAGCACCCGCACTTCCCCCGCGCGGGGGCGTCCCATGGAACCGAAGAGTGGAGAGCATCGCAGTGAAGAGCGCCGTCGAGACCCTTGAGCCCACCCGGGCCAAGCTCACCGTCGAGGTGTCGTACGAGGAGCTCAAGCCGAGCATCGACCACGCCTACTCGCACATCGCCGAGCAGGTGAACGTGCCCGGGTTCCGCAAGGGCAAGGTCCCCGCCCGCATCATCGACCAGCGGGTCGGCCGGGCGGCCGTCATCGAGCACGCCGTCAACGACGCGCTGCCGAACCTGTACCGCGACGCCGTAGCCGAGACCGGCATCAAGCCGCTCGGCCAGCCCGAGGTCGACGTCACCGAGGTCCCCAACCTCACCGGCGCCGTCGGCGGCCAGCTCACCTTCACCGCCGAGGTGGACGTGCGCCCCGAGATCACCCTGCCCGACCTGTCCACCTACGAGATCGCCGTCGACTCCGTCGAGGTGACCGACGAGGACGTCGAGCAGCGCCTCGAGTCCCTGCGGGAGCGCTTCGGCACCCTCGTGGGCGTGGACCGCGCCGCGGCCGACGACGACTTCGTCTCCATCGACCTCAGGGCGACCGTGGGCGAGGAGGAGGTCGACTCCGTCACCGGTACCTCCTACCAGGTCGGCGCCGGCACCATGCTCGAGGGCATGGACGAGGCCATCACCGGCCTGTCCGCCGGCGAGAGCACCACCTTCACCACCACCCTCGTGGGTGGCGAGCGCGCCGGTGAGGAGGCCGAGGTCACCGTCACCGTCAACAGCGTCAAGGAGCGCGAGCTCCCCGCCGCCGACGACGAGTTCGCCGAGCTCGCCTCCGAGTTCGACACGATCGAGGAGCTGCGCGCGGACCTGCGCGAGCAGGTCGGCAAGGACAAGAACTCCAACCGCGCCGTCGCCGCCCGCGACCAGCTGCTCGAGCGCCTGCGCGGGGAGATCGAGTTCCCGCTGCCGAAGAACGCGGTCGACGCCGAGATCAAGGCGCACCTCGAGGCCGAGGGCAAGGCCGAGGACGACCCGCACGGCGAGGAGGTCCGCGAGGACACCGAGAAGGCCATGCGCGACCAGTTCATCCTCGACGAGCTGGCCCAGGCGCTGGAGGTGCAGGTCGGGCAGAACGAGCTCCTCGAGTTCCTCCTGTCCACCTCCCGCCAGTACGGCATGGACCCCAACGAGTTCATCCAGTCCGCCGGCCAGGCGGGCCAGATCCCGGTCTTCGCCGGTGAGCTCGCCCGCAACAAGGCCCTGGCCGTGGCGCTGCGCAAGGTCAAGGTCGTCGACGGCGAGGGCAAGGACGTCGACCTCAGCGACTTCATCGGCTCCGACGACGAGGACGCTGCGGCAGCGCTCGCCGAGGCGGCCGCCGTCGCGGACGCCGCCGAGCCGGCCGTCGAGAGCGCCGACTCCGCGGAGAGCGCCGACTCCGGTGACAGCGCCGACTCGGCCGACAGCGGCGACTCGGCCGACAGCGCCGAGTCCGCGCCCAGCGCCGACTGACTCGATGATCCGCAGGGCGGTGCCGACACGGCGCCGCCCTGCGGCGTACCCGGACCTGCCAGGTGCGCCAACAGCGAAAACACCCGTGAGGCGGCAGAGATGAGCCGCGGGCGGGGTTAGTGTCCTAGGAACATCGCCGCACGGCGGGTCCACCCGACCGCCGGTGCCCCGGACGACCAATGGGAGCGTGTACGTGAGCCACCAGCCTCGAGGTGCCCACGAGGGCAACAGCCTCGGCCTCAACGACTCGATCTACCAGCGTCTCCTCAGGGAGCGCATCATCTGGCTCGGCACGGAGGTGCGTGACGACAACGCCAACGCCATCTGCGCCCAGATGCTCCTGCTCGCGGCGGAGGACCCCGAGCGCGACATCTTCCTCTACATCAACTCTCCCGGCGGCTCGGTGACGGCCGGCATGGCCATCTACGACACCATGCAGTACGTCCAGCCCGACGTCGCGACGGTGGGCATGGGCATGGCCGCCTCGATGGGCCAGTTCCTCCTCTCCTCCGGTGCCAAGGGCAAGCGCTACGCCACGCCGCACGCGCGCGTCATGATGCACCAGCCCTCCGGCGGCATCGGCGGCACCGCCACCGACATCCGGATCAACGCCGAGCTCATCCTCCACATGAAGCGCGTGCTGGCCGAGATCACCGCCGAGCAGACCGGCAAGACGGTCGAGCAGATCAACCGGGACGCCGACCGCGACCGCTGGTTCACCGCGCCCGAGGCGCTGGAGTACGGCTTCGTCGACCACGTCGTCGAGTCCGCTGCCTCCGTCTCCGGTGGCGGCGGGACGACCGGCAAGTAGCGGACCACGACGACCACCCAGGAGCACCAGTGAGCATCGAATCCCAGTTCATGGCCCGCGCCGGACGCCTCGACGGCTCCGCCCTCGCCGGAGGCCTCGCACCGGCCGCGCCGTCCGCGCGGTACGTGCTGCCCCAGTACGAGGAGCGCACCGCGTACGGGTACAAGCGCCAGGACCCCTACACCAAGCTCTTCGAGGACCGCATCATCTTCCTCGGCGTGCAGATCGACGACGCGTCGGCCGACGACGTCATGGCCCAGCTCCTCGTCCTGGAGAGCTCGGACCCGGACGGCCTCATCACGCTGTACATCAACTCGCCCGGTGGCTCCTTCACGGCGCTCACCGCGATCTACGACACGATGCAGTTCATCAAGCCGCAGATCCAGACGGTCTGCCTCGGTCAGGCGGCCTCGGCCGCGGCCGTGCTGCTCGCGGCCGGCTCGCCCGGCAAGCGGCTCGCACTGCCGAACTCGCGCGTGATGATCCACCAGCCCGCCGTCCAGGGGGGCGGCTACGGCCAGGCCTCGGACATCGAGATCCAGGCCCGCGAGATCCTGCGGATGCGCGAGTGGCTCGAGGAGACCATCGCCCACCACTCCGGCACGCCGGTCGAGCAGGTGCGCGAGGACGTCGAGCGCGACAAGATCCTCACGGCGGCCGAGGCGCTCGAGTACGGCCTGGTCGACCAGGTCCTCGAGTCCCGCAAGGCGCAGGCCCCCGCGATCACCGCGTGAGCCACCTCCGCCGGCCGGGCACGTGCCCGGCCGGCGGCCCTGTGCGGGCGGCGTCCTCGTATCGCTCGACACACCACGGCCCGGTGAGAAGACACGCGGGCCCGTCATGGTGTCCAATGGACCGTGACCCCACCGGTGAAGAGGAGTGAGCATGGCGCGGAGTGCTGAGGGTACTGACCTGCTCAAGTGCTCCTTCTGTGGCAAGAGCCAGAAGCAGGTGAAGAAGCTCATCGCCGGGCCGGGGGTGTACATCTGCGACGAGTGCATCGACCTGTGCAACGAGATCATCGACGAGGAGTTCGCCGAGGCCAGTGAGCTCGGCCTGGTCGACCTGCCCAAGCCGCGGGCGATCTTCGACTTCCTCGAGCAGTACGTCGTCGGCCAGGGACCTGCCAAGCGATCCCTCGCCGTCGCCGTCTACAACCACTACAAGCGGGTCCAGGCCGCCGAGAAGGCGCCAGCGTCCGACGACGTCGTCGAGCTGGCCAAGTCCAACATCCTCCTCATCGGCCCCACCGGCACGGGCAAGACCTACCTCGCCCAGACGCTGGCGAAGATGCTCAACGTGCCCTTCGCGATCGCCGACGCCACGGCGCTGACCGAGGCCGGGTACGTCGGTGAGGACGTCGAGAACATCCTCCTCAAGCTCATCCAGGCCGCGGACTTCGACGTCAAGAAGGCCGAGAAGGGCATCATCTACATCGACGAGATCGACAAGATCGCCCGCAAGAGCGAGAACCCGTCGATCACTCGCGACGTCTCCGGTGAGGGCGTGCAGCAGGCGCTGCTCAAGATCATCGAGGGCACCCAGGCCTCGGTGCCGCCGCAGGGCGGGCGCAAGCACCCTCACCAGGAGTTCCTCCAGATCGACACGTCGAACGTGCTGTTCATCGTGGCCGGCGCCTTCGCCGGGCTTGAGGACATCATCACCTCCCGCATCGGTCGCAGCGGCATCGGCTTCGGGGCCACGCTGCGCTCCACCGAGGTCGACGTCGACCCGTTCTCCGAGGTGCGGCCCGCAGACCTCCACAAGTTCGGGCTCATCCCCGAGTTCGTCGGCCGTCTGCCGATCGTCACGACCGTCTCCCCGCTCGACCGCGGCGCGCTCATCAAGATCCTCACCGAGCCGCGGAACGCGCTGGTACGTCAGTACCAGCGGATGTTCGAGATCGACGGCGTCGAGCTCGAGTTCACCGACGACGCCCTCGAGGCGATCGCCGACCTCGCTCTCCTGCGGGGGACCGGCGCCCGCGGCCTGCGCGCCATCATGGAGGAGATCCTCCGCGAGACGATGTTCGACGTCCCCAGCCGCGACGACGTCGAGAAGGTCGTCATCACCGCCGAGGTCGTCCAGCAGAACGTCAACCCCACGCTCGTGCCGCGGGAGAAGAAGCGCCGTCCGCCTCGCGAGAAGAGCGCCTGACCTCCCTCCCGCGAGGTGCGAGCCCGCGCTTCGTGGACCACAGTAGACAGCACTGCACGCGAGACGAGTGAGGTGCTGTCACATGCAGATCGACTGGCTCACGAGCCTGGTTCCCAGTGGCGACGACGTCGTCACCGTCACGTTCGACGCCACCCGCGAGTCGGAGAACGGCTACCAGGCCGTGCTGACCCGCTGGCGCGACCTTCGACGCACGCTGGAGGGCCGAGGCGTGAGCGCCCGTACCCTCGACCACGTCGAGGAGCAGGTGCGTGTCCCGACGCACGTACCCGGCGAGCACGGTCGCACGATCGTGGCGGGGCCGGACGGCGTCGTCGTCGACCGGGTGCTGCCCGATCCGCCGTCGGACGACACCGGGGTCGTGGGCCTCGACGTCGTGTCGCTGGCCAAGGTCGCGGACGGCACGGTGGCCTACCTGCTGGCCGAGATCGACCGCACGGGGGCCGATCTCACCCTGCAGAGGCACGCCGCCTTCGAGTACGAGGCCGGCGACGACGCGCTCGCCAGCGTCGAGGGCGACCAGGACGTCATCAACAAGGTCCGCCGCGCGGGCCTGGCGTCGCGGCGCCTGCAGGCACGGGCCGAGGACTCCTGGGAGCGGAACGCGGAGACGGTCGCCGTCGAGCTGGGCCGCATCGTCACCGAGCGCCGCCCTGAGCTGCTCGTCCTCACCGGCGACGTCCGGGCGGTCGCGCTCGTCCGCGAGCGTCTCGGCGCCGAGGCGGCGGCCATCGCCACCGTCCTCGAGGGCGGCTCGCGCGCCGCGGGCGTCAACGAGCAGGCCTTCGAGCGCAACCTCCACGAGGCGCTGGACGTCTTCCGGGTGCGTCGTCGTGAGGAGGTCCTCGACCGCTTCCGCCAGGAGGAGGGCCGGGACGGGACGGCCACGCAGGGCGTGGACGACGTCGTCGTGGCGCTCTCCCGCGGACAGGTCTCCGAGCTCCTCCTGCGCGAGGACACGGTCGGCCGGAACTCCCAGCTGCGGCTGCGCAGCCTGTGGGCGGGGGAGGGGGCGCTGGAGATCGCCACGACCCCTGCCCTCGTCGCCGACCTCGGCGTGAGCGAGCCGCGGGAGGTGCGCGCCGACCTCGCGATCGGTCGTGCCGCCGCGGAGCAGGCTGCCGGCGTGACGATCGTCGACGAGGAGGCCGCCGAGCTCGTCGACGGCGTGGGTGCGCTGCTGCGGTGGCGCGACGCGTCGACCCCGAGCGAGCACGCCTACAAGGTGAGCGGGGACAGCGCCCGCTCCTGACTGACGACGACGACGCCCCACCGGCAGGCCCGGTGGGGCGTCGTCGTGCGTGAGACGTGCGGGGCCGGCCCAGGGCCACGTCCTAGGATCGGGCCATGAGCGAGACCATCCCCGCCGAGCTGGCCAGCGCCCGCGGCACCATCGACAACATCGACGCCGCCCTCATCCACCTGCTCGCCGAGCGCTTCAAGTGCACCCAGCGGGTGGGGCATATCAAGGCGGACCTCGGCCTGCCGCCGTCGGACCCCGGCCGCGAGGCCGAGCAGATCCGGCGCCTGCGCGCGCTGGCCGAGGATGCCGGCCTGGACCCGGTGTTCGCCGAGAAGTTCCTGTCCTTCATCGTCGAGGAGGTCATCCGCCACCACGTCGCGACGGCCGAGCAGCGCCAGTCCGACTAGCGCCCCCCAAACGTCGCACGTGGTCGAGTGACCGACGGCTGCGGCGCTGGAAGCGTCAGCAGACCGACCAGTTGCGAAGTTGGGGAGGCGGGTCAGGCGCCGTAGATGGCGGTGATCTCGTCGGCGAAGTCCTCGAGGACCTTGGCGCGCTTCACCTTCTGGCTCGGGGTGAGGTAGCCGTTCTCCATGGTGAAGTCGGTCGTGAGGACGGTGATCTTGCGGATCGACTCCGCGCGGGAGACGGCCTCGTTGGCGCGCGTGACGGCACGGTCCAGGGCGGCGAGCACCCGCTCGTCACTCGCGGCCTGCTCGACGTTCATCGCGGGCAGGTCGTGGTTGGCGAGCCAGCCGGGCAGCATGTCCTCGTCCAGCGTCACCAGCGCCCCGATGAAGGGGCGCCCGTCCCCGACGACGACGACCTGGGAGAGCAGCGGGTGGCCCCGCAGCCGGTCCTCGAGCACCGCCGGGGCGACGTTCTTGCCGCCGGCCGTCACGATGAGCTCCTTCTTGCGGCCGGTGATCCGCAGGTAGCCGTCGGAGTCGAGCTGGCCGATGTCGCCGGTGACGAACCAGCCGTCCTCGGTGAAGGCCTGGGCCGTCGCCTCGGGGTTGTCGTGGTAGCCGCGGAAGACGTGGTCGCCCTTGACGAGCACCTGCCCGTCCTCGGCGATCGCCACGCGCGTGCCCGGGTAGGGCGGGCCGACCGTGCCGATCTTCGTGAGCCCGGGACGGTTGACCGTGGTGGGGGCACCCACCTCCGTGAGGCCGTAGCCCTCGAGGACGCCGACGCCGATGCCGCGGAAGAAGTGCCCGAGCCGCTCGCCGAGGGGCCCGCCACCGGAGATCGCCCAGTCGAGGTTCCCGCCCATGGCGGCGCGGATCTTGGCGTAGACGAGACGGTCGGCCAGGGCCCGCTGCGCCTTGAGGGCGGCGGACGGCCCGCCGTCGGACTCCAGCGCCCGTGAGTAGGTGATCGCCACCTTGGCGCCCCAGCGGAAGATGCGCTGCTTGGCGCCGGAGCCGGCCTTCGCGTCGGCCGAGTTGTACACCTTCTCGAAGACCCGCGGGACGGCGAGGAGGAAGGTCGGCTTGAACGCGTCCAGGTCGGCGACGAGGTTCTTCGCGTCCGGGACGTGGCCCATGGTGGCGCCGGAGTACACGCACAGCACCTCGACGAAGCGCGCGAAGACGTGTGCGAGCGGCATGAAGACGAGGGTGCGCTTGTCGGTGCCGCGCACGACCCCGGAGAAGTTCGGGTCGTCGCTGCCGTTGACGACGAGCGTGACGAAGTTGCCGTGGGTGAGCTCGGCGCCCTTGGGGCGGCCGGTGGTGCCCGAGGTGTAGATGATCGTCGCGAGGCTCGACATGTCGGTGGCCTCGGCACGCTCGGTGACCCGCTCCGTCGGGACGCCCGCACCGTGGCCGATGACGGTCTCGACGGCGTTCTCGTCCAGGACGAGCACCTGCTCGAGGTGCTCGAGACGCTGGACGAGCGGCTGGAGGAGCGCGGCCATCCCGCGGGTCTCGGCGAAGACGAGCCGCGCGCCGGAGTTCGACACGATCCACTCGGCCTGCTCGGCCGAGGAGGTCTCGTAGATCGGCACGGGGACCGCACCGGCGGACCACGCCGCGAAGTCGAGCAGTGACCACTCGTAGCTCGTGTGCGCCATGATCGCCACGCGGTCACCGGCCTGCACGCCCAGCCCGATGAGGCCCTTGGCGACGGCGGTGACCTCCTCGGCGAAGGTCTGCACGCTCACCGGCACGAAGTCGGTGCCCAGGGAGGACTTGCGCTCGAAGATGACCCCGGCGGGGTCGCGGGCGAGGCGGTCGGCCAGCACCCAGGGCAGGGACATGTGCGGCTCGAGCCGCCCGACCCCGGGCGTGCTCGCCTCGGGACGCTGCACGTTCATCGTTCTCCTCGCTCAGCGCGTCTTGGCCGGGGGCTCGTCCAGCTCGTGGGCGCCGACGACGGCGTCCTCGAGGTCGGTGCGGCCCATCACCTCGAGGTCACCGCGCACCCGGCCCGCGGCGCGCAGGTCGGCGAGTGCGTGGCCGATGCGCTCGACGTCGGCGGAGGGCAGCTCCAGGCGCACCCGGGCGAAGGTCGTCCGCTGGGAGACCTTGGCCTCGGACTTGACCTTGCGCAGGGCCGCGAGGGCCTTGCCGGTGGCGTGGAGGAGGCCCGGGTCGGCGTCCGTCACGGCCTGCCGCAGCGGCGCGGCCGAGGGCCACGGCGCCGCGTGCACCGAGCCGCTGCGCCACCAGCTCCACACCTCCTCGGTGGCGAAGGGCAGGAACGGGGCGAGCAGCCGCAGCACGACGTCGGTGGTGAGGGCCAGCGCGGTGCGGGCCGAGGCCACCTCCGTGGGCGTGTAGCCGGCCTCGGTGGAGCCGTAGGCGCGGTCCTTGACGAGCTCGAGGTAGTCGTCGCAGAAGGTCCAGAAGAAGGTCTCGGTGAGCTCGAGGGCGCGGGTGTGGTCGTAGCGCTCCAGCGCCGTCGTCGCGCTCTCGACGACGTCCGCCAGCCCGGCGAGGAGCGCGCGGTCCAGCGGCTCGGTGACCGCGGAGACGTCGAGGCTCGCCGGGGTGTCCCCACCCATCGTCAGCGCGAACTTCGAGGCGTTGAGGACCTTGATCGCCAGCCGCCGGCCGATCTTCATCTGGCCGGTGTCGAAGGCCGCGTCCGTGCCCAGGCGGGCCGATGCCGCCCAGTAGCGGACGGCGTCGGCGCCGTGCTCCTGGAGCAGGCCGAGGGGCGTGACGACGTTGCCCTTGGACTTGGACATCTTCTTGCGGTCCGGGTCGAGGATCCACCCGGAGATCGCGGCGTCACGCCACGGCAGCGAGTCGAACTCGAGGTGGGCGCGGACCGTCGTCGCGAACAGCCACGTGCGGATGATGTCCTGGCCCTGGGGACGCAGGTCCATGGGGAAGACGCGGGAGAAGAGGTCCTCGTCGCGCAGCCACCCGCCGGCGATCTGCGGGGTGAGGGAGGAGGTGGCCCACGTGTCCATGATGTCGACCTCGCCGACGAAGCCGCCGGGCACGCCGCGCTGGTCCTCGGTGTAGCCCGCCGGCACGTCGATGCTCGGGTCGACCGGCAGGAGGTCCTCCGAGGGCGTGAGCACGCGCGCGTAGTCCGGGTCGCCGTTCTCGTCGACGGCGTACCAGACGGGGATCGGCACCCCGAAGAAGCGCTGGCGGGAGATGAGCCAGTCGCTGTTGAGGCCCTCGACCCAGTTGGAGTAGCGCACCCGCATGAAGTCGGGGTGGAAGCCGAGCTCGCGCCCGCGCTCGAGGAGGGCCTCGCGGATGTCGCGGCCCTGGGAGTCGGTGCCGGGACGGCCACCGTTGCGGATGTACCACTGGCGCGAGGTGACGATCTCGAGCGGCTTGTCGCCCTTCTCGAAGAAGTTCGTCTTGCGCTGGGTCGCAACCGGCTCGCCGTCGAGGTCGCCGCTCGTGCGGAGCGCCTCGACGATCTCCTTGCGGGCGGTGAAGGTGGTCTTCCCGGCGAGGGCCTCGGTCCACAGCCCGACGGCGGCGGGCTGCTCGACCCAGTCCGGCGCCTCGGCCAGCAGGCGGCCGTCGCGGCGGATGACCGGGCGGGTGGGCAGGTCGAGCTCACGCCACCACTGGACGTCGGTGAGGTCACCGAAGGTGCAGCACATCGCGATGCCGGCGCCCTTGTCCATCTCGGCGGCCGGGTGCGCGAGCACCGGCACCTCGACCCCGAAGAGGGGGGAGCGGACCGTCGTGCCGAAGAGGGGCTGGTAGCGCTCGTCGTCGGGGTGGGCGATGAGGGCGACGACGGCGGGCAGCAGCTCCGGACGCGTCGTCTCGATGTAGACCTTGCCGTCGGTCACCTGCTCGAGCCCGGCGCCGGCGGCCGGGTCGGTGAGGTGGAAGGCGACCCGGTGGTAGTGGCCGGGGTAGTCGCGTGCCTCGAGCTCGGCCTGGGCGACGGCGGTCTGGAAGGTGACGTCCCACAGGCCCGGGGCCGCGGCCTGGTAGGCCTCCCCGCGGGCGAGGTTGCGCAGGAACGCGGCCTGCGCGACGAGCTGGGACTCGCGTCCGATGGTCTGGTAGTGCAGCGACCAGTCCACGCTCAGGCCGAGGTGGCGCCACAGCGCCTCGAACTGCTTCTCGTCCTCCTGGGTGAGGCGCTCGCACAGCTCGACGAAGTTACGACGGGAGATGGGCTGCTGGTCGGCGGCCTTGACGCTCTTGCCCTCACCGCCGTCGTGCGGGGGCACGAAGTCCGGCACGTAGGGGAGCGTGGGGTCCACGCGCACGCCGTAGTAGTTCTGCACGCGGCGCTCGGTGGGCAGGCCGTTGTCGTCCCAGCCCATCGGGTAGAAGACCTGCTTGCCGGTCATCCGCTGGTAGCGGGCGACGACGTCGGTGTGCGTGTAGGAGAACACGTGGCCCACGTGGAGGGAGCCGGAGACCGTGGGCGGCGGGGTGTCGATGGAGTACACCTGCTCGCGGGTGGCGGTGCGGTCGAAGGCGTAGGTGCCCTCCTCGGCCCACCGCTCGTCCCACCTCTCCTCCAGGCCCTCGAGGCTGACCTTGTCCGGGACGGACGGGGTGGACAGCGGGGCGGCGGGGGTGGGGTCGTGCGCGTCGGTCATGGGACGAGATTGTTCCACGGTCCGAAGGGAGTGGGCTCATCCGTCCGTGCCGGCGCGGGCGGGCGAGGGACCGGCCCCACCTGACAGACTGGTCCCATGGACCTCACGATCGGGTACGCGGCCGCGCTGGAGCAGTTCCACCCCACCGAGGTGGTGGAGATCAGTGCGCTGGCCGAGGAGCACGGCTTCTCCGGCGTGATGGCCGCCGACCACTTCCAGCCGTGGACGCCGTCGCAGGGGCAGGCCGCCTTCGTGTGGAACGTCCTCTCGGCGCTGGGAGAGCGCACCCGCGGGGACCTCGGCCCCGGCGTGACCGCCCCGACGTTCCGGTGGCACCCGGCGATGGTCGCCCAGGCCTCGGCCACGCTCGCGGCGATGTACCCCGGGCGGCACTGGCTCGGGCTGGGTTCCGGGGAGGCTCTCAACGAGCACGTGACGGCCGGCTACTGGCCCGAGGCTCCCGAGCGGATCAACCGGATGTTCGAGGCCATCGAGATCATCCGCAAGCTCTTCACCGCCTCCCTCGCCGGCAAGGACGCCAAGCACTCGGGCACCTTCTACAAGCTCGAGTCGACCCGGCTGTGGACCATGCCCGAGGAGGCGCCGCCCATCTACGTCGCCACCGGCGGGCCGGTCACCGCCCGCCGGGCCGGCAAGCACGCCGACGGCCTCATCACCGTGGGGGCGCCGCTGGAGAAGATCTCCGGACTGTTCGACAAGTTCGCCTCCGGCGCGCGCGAGGTGGGCCGGGACCCCGAGACCATGCCCAAGATCCTCCAGCTCCACATGTCCTGGGCCGAGACCGACGAGGAGGCGCTCGCGAACGCGCTCGACCAGTGGCCCAACGGCGGCATGAAGTTCCCCAAGGCCGACATCCGCTCGCCCTTCGACTTCGCCGCCATGGCCAAGCTCGTGCGCCCGGAGGACTTCGAGGGCCGGATGGTCATCTCCGCCGACCCCGACGTCCACCGCGCCGAGATCCAGAAGTACGTCGACCTCGGCTTCGACCGCATCTACCTGCACAACGTGGGGCGCAACCAGCGTGAGTGGGTCGAGGTCTTCGGCCGCGACGTGCTGCCCAAGCTCGCCCGCTGATGCTGCTCGCCCAGGCCGTCGAGGGCCTGCCACCTGTCACCGGCGGGGACGACCTCGCTGCCGTCGTCGCGCCCGCGCTCCGGGAGCTGGTCTGGCCCGACGGGAGCACCGGTGTGGCCGAGGGGGACGTCGTCGTCGTCGCGAGCAAGGTCGTGGCCAAGGCGGAGCGGCGGCTCGTCGCGGCCCGCACCCGCGAGGAGCTCGAGGCGGCGATCGCCTCCCAGACGGTGCGCGTCGTGGCCGAGCGGGCGCGACCGGACGGCTCGACGCTGCGGATCGTCGAGACCCCGCAGGGGCTCGTCATGGCCGCCGCGGGGGTGGACTCCTCCGACGTGCCGCTCGGCACCGCGCTGCTCCTGCCGGAGGACCCCGACGACTCGGCACGCCGGTTGCGCCGCGGCCTCGACGCCCGCCTGGGGGTGCGACCGGGCGTCGTGGTCACCGACACCGTGGGGCGGCCGTGGCGCGAGGGCGTCGCGGACGTCGCGATCGGTGCGGCCGGTGTCGTCGTGCTCCAGGACCATCGCGGGCGGCGCGACGGCTACGGCCGCGAGCTGCGGATGACGACGATCGCCGCCGCCGACGAGATCGCCGCCGCCGCCGAGCTCGTCAAGGGCAAGGCGGACGGCCGCCCGGTGGCCGTCGTGCGTGGGCTGAGCCATCTCGTGACAACCGAGGACGGCGAGGGTGCGGGTGTGCTGGCCCGGTCGGCGGCCGACGACCTCTTCCGCGAGGGCTCCGCCGAGGCCTACGCCCGCGGGCTGGCCGACGGCCGGGCGTAGCTCCTCACCGTCCTCCGGACGTGGCGCCGCCCGGGTGCCGCCCCGCAGGAGTGTCCGGATCGCGCCACAAACGGCTCTGGGTCGGGTGCGACACGCCGACGACACGCCGAGTACGAAGGCGTCTCCCGCCGGAATGGGCCGTGCTTGTGGCGCGATCCGAAAGGTGTCAGGCGCGATCGTAGAGCAGGAGGTCGCGGCCGCGGACGGTGACGCGCTCGGCGCGGACGCCGTAGACGCGGGAGACGAGCTCCTCGGTGAGCACCTCGGCAGGCGGGCCCGCGGCGACGACCCGGCCCGCGTCCAGGACGACGACGTGCGCGCAGTGCTCCAGCGCGTGGTTGAGGTCGTGCAGCGCGGTGAGCACCGTGACGCCCGTGGCCGCGAGCTCCCCGGCGAGGTGGAGCACGTCGAGCTGGGCGGCGACGTCGAGGTGGTTGGTCGGCTCGTCCAGCAGGAGCAGCCGCGGCGTCTGCGCGAGGGCCCGCGCGAGGTGGACGCGCTGGCGCTCACCGCCGGACAGGGTGGCGACGTCGCGGCCCTCGAGGTGCGCGGCCCCCGTGCGCGCCAACGCCTGACGGGCGAGGTCGACGTCGTCGCTCGAGTCCGCCGACCACGTCGGCCGGTGCGGGGTGCGCCCGAGGAGGACGACGTCGAGGACGTCGAGGGACACCGGGGCGCTCGAGTCCTGCTCGACGAGCGCCAGCTCACGGGCGCGGGCGCGGCGGGACAGCTCGGCGAGCTCGCGGCCGTCGAGGAGGACCGTGCCGTGCTCGGGCTCAAGCGCCCCCACGAGCAGCCGCAGCAGGGACGACTTGCCGGAGCCGTTGGGCCCGACGACGGCGCTCACCTCACCAGGGGGCAGCTGGGCGGCCACGTCACGCAGCACCGGCGTCCCGCCCAGCCGCAGCCCCAGACCGCCGACAGTGAGCGTGAGGGCCTCCGTGCGCGCGCGGGTGCGCGCCGCCCCGCTCACAGCCGGCTCCGGCGCAGGAGGACCGCGAACACCGGCGCCCCGATGGCAGCGGTGAGGATGCCGACCGGCAGCTCGCGCGGCTCGAAGACCGTGCGGGCAGCCGTGTCGGCGAGGAGGAGGAACAGCGCACCGACGAGCGCGGCCGCCGGCATGACCCGGTGGTTGCGCGAGCCCAGCACGAGCCGGACGGCATGCGGGACGACGAGACCGACGAAGCCGATCGACCCGCACACCGACACGAGGACGGCGGTGAGCAGCGTGACGACGACGAGCAGCAGCCACCGCTCGCGTCGCACGTCGACGCCGAGGGAGGAGGCGGACACGTCGCCGAAGGCGAACGCGTCCAGCACCCGCGAGCGCGAGGCGAGCACGCCGCCGAGGACGACGGTGCCGCAGAGGGCGAGCATCGTCTCCGGCCACGTGATGCCGCCGAAGGACCCGAGCAGCCAGGACAGGATCTCCCGGTAGGAGTCGCCCGTCGCGGACCAGAAGATGACGAAGCTGACGAGCGCCGAACAGGCCTGCCCGACGGCCACGCCGGCCAGCACGGTGCGGACCGGGGGCAGGCCCCCGCCGCGCCCCGCGGCCAGGAGAAGCGTGAGCACGAGGGCGCCGACGGCGCCGACGAACGCGGCGACCGGCAGGAGCACGGTCATCCCGACGACGAGGACCGCGACGGCGCCGAGGGAGGCGCCGGAGGAGACACCGAGGAGGTAGGGGTCGGCCAGCGGGTTCCGCACGACGGCCTGCATGACCGTGCCCGCCACCGCGAGACCGGCCCCGACGCTCGCCGCCGCGACCACTCGCGCCCCTCGACCCTGCCAGACGATGGCGTCCTGGATCGTGGTGAGCGGGTCGGCCGCACAGGTCACCGCGCCGGGGGCGAGGGCCGAGCACACGTGGTGCCACACCGAGCCCCACACCTGCGCCACCGTGATGGAGGCGGGGCCCACGGTCACCGCCCAGCTCATCGCGAGCACGAGGAGGGCGAGCAGCCCGAGCAGTCCGCCGGCCAGCGCCAGCCGGCGACGCGGACGTTGGGCACCGCCCGTCCGTGGGACGGGTGCGCCGGTGGCCGGTGCGCGGCGGTCGAGGTCGGTCACGGCGCCAGCTGGTCGATCTGCCGGGTGAGCTCGGCGACGGCCGAGACGTTGCGGACCCCCGCCTCCGTCGCCGGGAACGGCACGGTGAGGTAGCGGCCCTCCTGGACGGCGGGCATGGCGGCGGTGACGGGGTTGGACTCGAGGACCTCGATCTTGTGCTCGGCGGTGTTCCAGGCGGAGTCGACGAGGACGAGCACGTCGGGGTCCCGGTCGGCCACGGCCTCCCACGACAGGGAGGTCCAGGTGTCCTCGACGTCGGCGGCGATGTTCGTCAGCCCGGCCGCCGTCATGATCATCTGCGGCGCCCCGATCCCCGCACCGACGAAGGGCGTGTCCGAGCCGGAGGAGTACCACAGGGCGCTGAGCCCCTCACCGGTGGGCGTGACGGCCTCGAGCGCCGCGCGCTGCTCCTCCACCAGGGTTGCCGCCTCCTCGGGCGTCCCGAGCAGCCGGCCGACCTCCTCGATCTCGGCGAAGACGTCCTCGAAGGTGAGCGGGTTGGGCTGGTGGGCGGGGTCCTGGCACGCGGAGGGGGAGACGAAGGTCGAGACCCCGAGCTCCTCGTAGCCCTCCCGCTCGCCCGCGCCGTCGTCGGACAGGTTCGACTCCCACCCGGCGTACACGAGGTCGGGAGCGAGGTCGAGCACGGACTCCCTCGAGGGGTTCCGCTCGGCCAGGACGGGCGGCGCGGTCACGCCCTCGGGCAGCGGGCCGTCGGAGAAGGCCGTGCCGACGATCCGGTCGCCGGCGCCCAGCGCGATGACCATCTCGGTGGCCGAGGACTTGATCGTGACGATCCGCTCGGGAGGCGCCTCCAGGGTCGTCTCGGTCCCGCAGCTCGCCACGGTCACCGGGAACCCGGCCGCGGACGACGACGGCGCAGGACTCCCGCCGCCGTCGTCGTCGTTCGTGGCGTCGTCCGCGGGGGCGGACGAGCAGGCGGTGAGGGCGAGGGCGAGCGCGCCGAGAAGGGCGGCGCGACGGGGGAAGGGCACGTGTGACTCCAGAGCGGGGTTCGGATGAGCTCTGCGCAGTCACAGCGCCGCGCGCGGACCGCGGGCCCAAGGTCGAGACCCGCCACCGGGTGCGCCCCGGGGTCCGTCGACCAGCCTACGCCCGGCGGCGGAGCGCCGCGGCCCCGGCTAGGTCCGCGCCTTGCGGGTGCGCCCCTCGTCGGTCATGTCCTCCAGCTCCCGGCCCTTGGTCTCGGGCACCTGCCACAGGACGAAGCCCAGGGAGAGCAGGGCGGAGAGCGCGTAGATCCCGTAGGCGAGGCTGAGGCTGATCTCGGAGAGGGTGGGGAAGGTCGTCGACACGGTGAAGTTCGCCAGCCAGTTCACCGCCGAGGCGACCGCGATCGCGGTGGCGCGGATCTTGTTCGGGAACATCTCCCCGAGCATCACCCACATGATCGGGCCCCAGGTCGCGCCGAAGGACACGACGAAGAGGTTGGCCGCGACCAGGGCGACCGTGGCCCAGGGCTGGGGGAGCGAGACGTCCTCGCCGGTGCCCTGCGCCTGGGAGAAGGCGAGCGACATGGTCGCCAGGCTCACCGTCATGCCCACCGAGCCGAAGATCAGCAGCGGCCGGCGGCCGACCTTGTCGACGAGGAGGATCGCCACGACCGTGACGAGGACGTTGGTGACCGAGGTGATGACCGACGTCGTCAGGGCCTGGCTCTCCTCGAAACCGACCGAGCGCCACAGCGTCGTCGAGTAGTAGAAGATGACGTTGATGCCGACGAACTGCTGGAAGATCGCCAGCACGATGCCGACCCACACGATCGGCTTGAGGCCCAGCGAGTGCCCCTTGAGGTCGGAGAGGCTCTCCCTGGCCTCGCGCGTGAGCGACTGGTGGATCTCCTTGATCTTCGCCGCGGTGTCCTTCACGCCCGTGTACTTCTTGAGGACCTCCGCGGCCTCCTCCTCGCGGTGCTGGTCGACGAGGTAGCGCGGCGACTCGGGGATCGTCAGGGCGAGCAGCCCGTAGATCGTCGCCGGGACGGCCTCGGCCATGAACATCCACCGCCAGGCCTCCCGGCCCAGCCACAGCTGCTCGGCCGCTCCGCCGGCGGTGCCGGCGAGGAAGGCGTCGGACAGCAGGGCGGCGAAGATGCCGAGGACGATCGCCAGCTGCTGCAGGGAACCGAGGCGGCCGCGGACGTCCGCGGGGGAGACCTCGGCGATGTACGCCGGGGCGATGACCGAGGCGGCACCGACCCCGAGGCCGCCGAGCACGCGCCACGCGATGAGGTCCCAGGTGCCGAAGGCGAGGCCCGAGCCGATCGCCGAGATCGCGAAGAGCACCGCGGCGACGATCATCACCCGCACCCGCCCCTGCCGGGAGGCCAGCGGTCCGGCGAACCACGCGCCGACGACGCAGCCGAGCAGCGCGGAGGAGACCGCGAAGCCCTGGAGGAAGCCGGAGATGCCGAAGTCCTCGCTCATCGCGTCGATCGCGCCGTTGATGACGGCGGTGTCGAAGCCGAAGAGGAAGCCACCCATCGCGGCCGCCAGGCTGATCCCGAGGATGCGTCCGCTCATCGTGCTGCCTTTGTCACTCATTGCCTCTCCTCGTCGTCGCCGTCGGTCACGGGGACGCTAGCGCCGAACGCGCAGGTCGGCGCGGGGAGAGGGTGACCACCGCGTCTCGGGCCGGCAGCTCGTCGACGCCGGCCCGAGCACGGTCGAGGGGAGGACGCCTGTCACTCCGCCCAGTGGAAGAGCGGCCCGAGCGCGATGCTGCGCGGGTACCGGTCGCCGGTCGACGCGGCGGACCCGGTCTCGGGCACCACCCCGCACGTGGCCGGAGCCGCAGCCTCGGAGGGGCCGCTTGCGGGGACCGGTGGATCGGACACGGCCCACCCGCCCAGCAGCAGGCCGACGGACACCGCTGTCACCATGTGGTGGCGCTTCGTGCTGATCATGTCGACTCCTCAGGTGTGCCGTGCGCCTGCGAAGGCGGTGCAGGCGTCGCGGTCGACCCCTCAACTCTCCGGCTGGGCGGGTCCTGCCGGAATACGACGTTGCGCGTATGTCGCACCCCGCGCGCCCGGGAGTAGCGTGGGAGGAGATCACGGCCCAAGGAGGCCACGATGGTCAACGGCACGATCACCACGAGTGATATCGCCACGCTGCGGGACATCCTCGACCTCGCCCGGCCGCACCCCAACCTGTCACCGGTCGACGCGACGTTCCAGGTGCTCCGTCTGCTGGAACCTCTCCTCGGTTGTGACGGCGTGTCGTTCCAGGCGATGGATTCGCTGACGTTGGCGCTGTGGCACCAGCAGGACATGGTGGACGGCGAGGGGGCTCAGTACGGTCCCGGGGAGATGGAGGCGTCCGAGGGTGATCCGCTGACGGAGCTCTGGGAACGCTCCTGGTGGAGCGGCACCTGCAGCCTCATCGAGCGCACCGGCGCCGCGGTGGTCACCTCCGACCGCAGCTGGTACACCGAGCGGGAGGTCGCCGAGGACCCGCTGAACCGTGAGCTTCTCCACCATGTGGACGAGCTGATCGTCGGCCACCCCGTCGGGCCGTTCCGGTCGTTGCGCATCCTCGCTCCCCGGACCTCGGGCAGCCCGTTCGCGGAGCGTGAGCTCGTCCTCATGCGGCTGCTCCATCCGCACCTGCAGCCGCTTCTGGTGGCAGCAGCGAGCGAGCAGCCGGTCGCAGCCCCGGCACTCACCCCGCGGCAGCTGGAGGTCCTGCGGCTGGTCAGGTTCGGCATGCCGAACCGGCACGTCGCACGCGCGCTGGGAATCTCCGAGGGGACGGTACGCAAGCACCTGGAGAACGCCTACGAGCGGCTCGGGGTGCACAACCGGGGAGAGGCGGTCGCGGCCGCCCTCGACCAGGACGACGTCATCTCCCGGAACGTCACGTTGACCACCGCCTGAGCAGGCCCGCCGGGCGGACCTCAGGAGGAGGACCGGAGCATGTCCCAGGTGGGCCTCAGTCGGCGAGCTCGCGGTCCCGGTCGACGACGGCCCGGACCCCGCGGACGACGGCGGGGGTGAAACCGGCCTCCTCCATCGCGACGATCCCGGCGATGGTCGTCCCGCCCGGGGAGCACACCATGTCGACGAGGTCGGCGGGGCTGACGCCGTCGTCGGCACGCTCGAGGACCATCCGGGCGCTGCCGAGCACGGCCTGGGCGGCGATCCGGGTCGCGAGGGCCTTGGGCATCCCGTCACGGACCGCGCCACGGGCGAGCGCGTCGATGAAAGTGAAGACGAAGGCGGGGGAGGAGCCGGCGATCGCGGTGTAGGTGGCGAAGTCCTTCTCCGCCAGGACGACCGTGCCGCCGACGGCGGCGAAGATCTCCTCGACGCGCGCGACGTCGCCCTCACCGGCGGCGTCGTTGCCGCACAGGGCGGCCATCCCGGCACCGATCATCGCGTTGACGTTCGGCATGACGCGCACGACCGGCACCTGACCGCCGGGCAGCAGCGCCTCGAGGGCCGAGAGCGTGATCCCTGCGGCGATCGACACGAGTACCGGGCGGCGCTCGACGACGGCGTCCGCCACCCCGCCCAGGACGGCGGGCAGCACCTGCGGCTTGACGGCGAGGACGACGACGTCGCTGCCCGCGACGACCGCCTCCGCCGACACGCCCACGGTGGCTCCGACGTCGTCGGCGAGGCGCTGGGCCGCGGACTCGTTGACGTCGTAGAGGAGCACGTCCCCGCCCGGGACGACGCCCGCCGCGGTCACGCCGCGCACGATGGCGCCCGCCATGGTGCCTGCCCCGATGAACCCGATGGTCATGCTGCCTCCCGCTGCCGTCTGCGAACCGCCACAGTATCCACGCCGCCCCGCCCGCAGGGCCAGGCACCATGGGGCCATGGACACCACGCACCCCCCTGTCCGCCGCGCCCTCGTCACCGGTGCCTCCAGCGGGATCGGCGCCGCGACCGTGCGGCGTCTGCGCGCCGACGGCTGGGACGTCGTCGCGACCGCCCGCCGCGCGGACCGGCTCGCCGCGCTCGCCGAGGAGACCGGCGCCGTCGCCGTCCCGGCCGATCTCACGAGCGAGGACGACGTCGCCGCCCTCGTGGCGTCGGTCCGCGCGGGTGGTCCGCTCCACGCGCTCGTCAACAACGCGGGCGGCGCTCGCGGCGCGGACCCGGTGGAGACGGGCAGCGTCGAGGACTGGCGGGCGATGTACGAGATGAACGTCCTGTCCACGCTGTGCCTCACCCAGGCGCTCCTGCCGGACCTGCGCGCCTCCGGGGCGGGGGACGTCCTCGTCATGACGTCGACCGCGGCCCATGACACGTACCCGGGCGGTGGCGGTTACGTCGCGGCCAAGCACGCCGAGCGGGTGATCGCGACGACGCTGCGCCTGGAGCTCGTCGGCCAGCCGGTGCGCGTCATCGAGATCGCGCCGGGCATGGTGCGCACCGAGGAGTTCTCCCTCAACCGCCTCGGGGACGAGGCGGCCGCGGCGAAGGTCTACGAGGGTGTCGCCGAGCCGCTCGTCGCCGAGGACGTCGCCGACGCGGTCGCGTGGACGCTGAGCCGGCCGCACCACGTCAACGTCGACCTCATGGTCCTGCGGCCCCGGGCCCAGGCGTCGAACACCGTGGTGGCGCGCGACCAGTAGCGGCTGGTCCGCCGAGCGTTGTCGCTCCGCGGACTGACCGAACCGACCAGCGTGTCCGTGACGGGTCGGCGCCGTCGTAGCGCACATGAGCCGCACAGGTTGCCCGTCGGGGATCGCCATGGGAAGCGCTCATCTCCCATAGCCTCGACTCCCAACGGCCGCGCCAACGCCAGCGGTAGTGGCAGGCTGCCCTCATGCCTGAACCGTTCGCGTGGGTCCCCGACATTTCCCGGGGCGAGTGGCTGCGGCCCATGGAGGCCGAGCCCTTCGGCAGCATCCTGTCGGTGGTGCCCGCCGGCTTCGAGGCGTACGCGCGGGTGTTCCACCCCGTCCAGCGCGACCGTCCTCGCAACACCGGGACGTGGCACGGGGTCGACCATGCGACGCACTTCCAGGGCGTGCCAGACCTTGAGCACGCGATCGAGGACCAGTGGACCAGCTGGGCGGCCACCGCGGCGTCCTTCGGCACGATGATGCACCCCGAGGCCCAGTTCGCCCGACTGGTCCGGCAGGCGCCCGGTCCGGCGGACGACGTGATCGGTCTGGACGGCTGGCACTACTTCCCGCCGCAGGAGGGCTGCCTCGACGCCGCCGCACTCTCCGTGGCCGCAACGGTGCTGACTCAGCACACCACTACTCCGACTGCTGGCATCGCCGCAGTGTGGGAGGGCTGGGGCGGGCTGATGAGCGCGGGGGCGCGCATGCAGCTGATGCTGACCTCCTCAGGTCCTCGACGTGTGGCGGTGACCGCGCGCCAAGCAGTGGCCAGGGTTCGCGACGCACTGCGGTACCGCTTCGGCGCATCGCCGAGACACGCGACGCCGGGCACCGGGATCCTGTCGCGCGAGGTGGCCACGGGGCCGCGGTTCGACCTGCACGGCGGCACGGGACGCAGTTATGTGCTGTTCGAGGCCGGCGCAGCGGACTTCGCGGACGTCCGATGGACCGACCGGGCGCCATGGATCGACGAAGCGAACTGGGCGCAGTCGCCCAGCATCATCTGGCCCGATGACCACGCGTGGGTGCTGGCCACCGAGATCGACTTCGACTCCACGCTCGTGGCAGGCACCCGGGCGCTGGTCGAGGAACTCCTACACACGCCGGGCCTGGAGGTACTGCCCCTTCCCACCGACGCCGACCTCAGTTGGCAAGGGGATGCGCTCAACCACCCTGGGTAACGTCGCGCGCCATCGCCATACAGAACAGTCTTCGACATACCACCCGCGTCGCAGATGCGGATGCCCATCTGGAAGTGGGCCCCTACAACTGCAGATGGAGGCGCAGTGCGTCGTCGACGTGGGCCATAAGGTCGGCGGGGGCTCGCCCGAGGACGGCGCCGAGTCGCTCGACTGCGATCCAACGTACTTGTTCAGCCTGGGCCTTGGAGTCCTGCGGGAGGCCGGTCGCGGCTGCGGGCAGGAATGCCTGGAACGGGAAGATCCGGTCAGTGTTGCTGGTGACCGGCACGACCGTGACTATTCCGCGGCCGAGCCGCGCTGCGGCCAAGTTCGCTCGGTCATTGCTGACGATGACGGCCGGACGGCGCTTGTTGGCCTCGCTTCCACGAACGGGGTCTAGATCGACGAGCCGAATCTCACCGCGCAGCATCTGCGATCCCGTCGGCCGCGGTGCCGCTCCACGCCGTCTGGTCGCCTGAGGCGTCCCACTCCTGCCACGCGGCTTCGTAGTCCTGCTCCAAGTCGGGCAGGCGCAGCATTCGCACGGCATGTTGCAGCGCAGCCGATCTCGAAGGCAGGCCGGCGGTACGGGCGAACTCGTCGAGGAGTGCCACGTCCTCCTCTGGCAAACTGACGCTGAGCTTCATACTGCAATGCTACCGGCGGTACTACCCGGGTGGCGCATTCTGAGGGACAGCAATGGACGCGCGAGTGTGGCGCGTACAGCGCGTCCGGTGTGTAGCAGGCTGCTCTGGCGGGTCGCCGGTAGCGGCGTCCCTTGCGGCTCGAAAGTGGCAGGGCCTTCCATGAGGGGTCGGGCGTCGAGCCTGATGCCCGGGCCGACCGAATTCCCGCGGCAGATTCAGGCCAATCTGCTGGAGGTGCGCCATGAGCGCGCTGTTTGTCGGGTACGCCCGATGCTCCACCGATCAGCAAGATCTGACCGCCCAACGCGACGCGCTGCTCGGTCTGGGCGTCGAGCCCGACAGGATCTACGTCGAGCATGGCCTCACTGGCACCGACCGTGAACGCCCCGGTCTGCGTGAGGCTCTTGCCGCTTGCCGTGCCGGCGACACCCTGGTGGTGACCAAGCTCGACCGACTCGCGCGCTCTGTGCCTGACGCCCGAGCGATCGCTGATGAGCTCACCACTCGGAGAGTCAACCTCAGCCTCGGGGGGGTCGGTCTACGACCCCACGGACGCGGTTGGCCGGCTGCTGTTCAACGTCCTGGCCATGGTCGCGGAGTTCGAGTCCGACCTGATCCGGCTCCGCACTCGTGAGGGCATGAAGGTTGCCAAGGCCAAGGGTCGGCTACGCGGCAAGCAGCCGAAACTTAACCGCCGCCAGGAAGCTCATCTCGTCTCGCTGGTGCACAGCGGCGAGTACAGCACCCTGGAGGTCGCAGAGCTCTTCGGTATCGGCCGCTCCACCGTGTACCGCGCCATCGAGCGTCAGCGCGCCGAAGCAAGAGCCGGCCTCATCGAGGCGACATCGAAGCGCTGACACAGACGGCACGCGGCGCCGCCCGTCCGGAACCTGATCCGCTTGTGGTGAGGTGAGAACCTCTTCAGGGCAGGAGGTCCCAGTACTGCCTGCGGGCTGGCATCGCGTGAATGACGAGTTCTTCGCCGCTCTGGAAGACGAGGACGACCGTCTCGAGGAGGCGAGCGTGGGTGTCGAATCCGAGTCGCAGTTCGCGGTGGGGCCAGTCCTCCTCATCGAGTGGCTCCACCCAAAGCGGCCAGTCGGCCGCTTGAACAGCGTCGTCTGCAAGCACGTCGTCTGCAAGCACTCCGTGCTTCAGCGCTGGGATGGACTTTCACGCTGCGAAGCCGGCCAACGCCCTGCGAATAGCTTCGGACCGCGAAATGTGCTCGCGCTCGGCGATCGCGTCGACCGCAGCGAGCTCCTCGGCAGTGAGGCGGACAGCGACGACCTGCATGGGCTCAGCACCCCGCCCCGGACGACCACGGCCGCGGCGCTTCAACTCGTGGGCGTCATACCCGGCCTCAGCCTCTTGAGCCCACTGCCGGATCTGCTCCTCGCTCACCATGACCAAAATCGTATGACGAAAAGGTGGTCACCGGAAGCACCCGCGGGGACAGGCACTTGCGCACCGAGAAGGAAAGGCAGCCGCTGGTGGTGTCGGGCTCCGCCCGGCGCCCGAGCCGACCGCATCCGGTGGCGCGGCCGGGCCCATCCCCTGGGGAGGTGCGCCATGAGCGCACTACTTGTCGGGTACGCCCGATGCTCCACCGATCAACAAGACCTCACCGCGCAACGCGATGCCCTGCTCGGCCTCGGCGTCAGGACTGAGCGCATCTACGTCGATCACGGCCTGACCGGCACCAACCGAGAACGCCCTGGCCTGCGCGAGGCCCTGGCCGCGTGTCGGGCTGGGGACACCCTGGTGGTTACGAAGCTCGACCGCCTGGCCCGGTCCCTGCCCGATGCGCGGGCGATTGCGGACGAGTTGACCGCCCGGCAGATCAGTCTCTCGCTCGGCGGGTCCATCTACGACCCGACCGACGCCGTTGGTCGTCTCCTGTTCAACGTGCTGGCCATGGTCGCGGAGTTCGAGTCTGACCTGATCCGACTGCGAACTGTCGAGGGCATGAAGGTCGCGAAGGCCAAGGGTCGGTTGAAGGGCAAGCAGCCCAAGCTCAGCCGAAGACAGGAAGCACATCTCGTGTCGCTCGTGCACAGCGGCGAGTACAGCACTCTCGAGGTCGCCGAACTGTTCGGCGTTGGTCGTTCCACCGTCTACCGCGCCATCCAACGCCAACGACTGGCAGCCAAGGCCGAGCTCGCCGCTGCGTCGGCACGAGGCTGAACGCCTACCTTGACGGCGTCCCGCAACCCACACCCTCGCGGGACGCCGTCAAGCGGGTCCCCCTCGAAGCCGGTCACGGACAGCGGCATCCCGGTGGCGGTTCCTCCTACGGGACGGACAACTGGACCGACCGCAACCGCTGCGAGGGCGGACCACTGAGCGTTAGGGGGTCCCGTCCGGCTCCGATGCCCTCTCCAGGCTTCGGACCGCTGCCAGGCGGTGGAGCTCAGACCGTCGGATGAGGAGTGCGGCAACGGGCGCCCGCGATCGCGCTGGCGGCGTGATGATTGGTCGTCATTCGCGCCCTTTGGTTCCTTCGCGCACCATCCGACGATGTTCGCCGCGGCCGGCGGCGTGCCCGCGTTGCGGGCGGAGTCGTTCAGTCGCGAGCGATGCGAAGGGCGACCCAGAGCGCGCACCTTCGGCAGATGTAGGCCGGTTCGCTCCCGAGTGCGTGGAGCGACCTTCGTGGCCGCTGGCGGCCGCAGCACGAGCATCGTTGCTGGGTGTCATCGGCCATGTCGCGATGGTGCCACGGGCCGGTGACCTTCGCGGGTCACAGGTAGCGGCAGACGTCCTCGGGGGAGCATGTGGCCGGGTCGCCGGTGGTGGCGTGCTCGCGCAGGATGGCGATCGTGGTGCGTAGCTGCGCGAGCTCGGCGAGCTGCCGGTCGATGACCGCGAGGCGGGTGTCGAGCAGGTCGGTGACGTGCTGGCAGGGGGCCTGGCCCCGGTCTCGGATGGCCAGCACCTGGCCGATCTGGGCCAGGGTCAGCCCGGCGGCTTGGCCCCGGCGGATGAAGTGCAGCCGGTCGAGCACCTCGGGGCCGTAGTCCCGGTACCCCGCCGGGCTGCGGTCGGGGTCGGGGAGGAGTCCGACGTCCTCGTAGTACCGCAGGGTCTTAGCTGTCGTGCCCGACGCCTGAGCCACCTCACCGATCCGCATGCCACTCATTCTGCCTTGACCTTCCAGTGCACTGGAAGGTCGATCCTGGTCCTGAGGCGCGGCAACAAGGGAGGACTTATGACGGCAACGGACAAGGGCAGGTCGTATGACCTGGCAGTGATCGGGTCCGGTGGGGCGGCGTTCGCGGCCGCGATCCGCGCCACCACCCTGGGCAAGCGGGTGGTGATGATCGAGCGCGGCACCATCGGCGGTACCTGCGTGAACACCGGGTGTGTGCCCTCCAAAGCCCTGCTCGCGGCCGCCGAGGCCCGCCACGTCACACTCGACGCCGCCCGGTTCCCCGGTCTGCCACTCCCCGACGCCCCACCGGTCGACATGCCCGCCATGGTCGCCGGCAAGGACAAGCTCGTCGGATCGCTGCGCAGCGAGAAGTACGCGGCCCTGGCCGCCGAGTACGGGTGGGCCCTCCACCCCGGCGAGGCCACCTTCGTCGGCACACCGACTGAGCCGGCACTCCGCGTGACCGGCCCGGACGGCACGGCGGAAACCGTCCGGGCCGCGCACCACCTCATCGCTACCGGCTCCACGCCCTGGGCGCCGCCGGTCCCCGGCCTGCAGGAGGCCGGTTATCTGACCTCGACGACCGCGATGGAGCTGGACCACGTCCCGGAGTCGCTGCTGGTCATCGGCGGCGGCTACGTCGCCATGGAGCAGGCCCAGCTCTTCTCCCGCCTCGGTGCCCAGGTCACCATGCTCGTCCGCTCACGGCTGGCCTCCCACGAGGAACCCGAGGCCGCCACCGCCCTGGAAGAAATCCTCGCCGACGAAGGCATCGAGATCATCCGCGGCGCGGTGCCCACCGCGGTGCGCCGCGACCCGGCCACCGGCGAGGTCACGGTCACCGCCACCACCGCCGACGGCTCACACGAGCTCCGCGCGGCCGAGCTCCTCGTTGCCACCGGCCGCCGCCCGGTCACCGGCACGCTCGGCCTCGACACCATCGGCGTGCGCGCCGGCAAGCGCGGCGAGGTCATCATCGACAGCCACCTGCGCACCACGAACCCGCGGATCTGGGCCGCGGGTGACGTCACCGCCCACCCGCAGTTCGTGTACGTCGCCGCGGCCCACGGCGCCCTGGTCGCCGACAACGCCCTCACCGGAGCCGGCCGGGAGGTCGACTACCGCCACCTGCCCCGGGTCGTGTTCACCAGCCCCGCCCTGGCCTCCGTCGGAATGACCGACCAGCAGGCCCGCACTGCCGGGATCCGCTGTGACAGCCGCGTCCTGCCCCTGGCGCACGTCCCGCGCGCCATCGTCAACCGTGACACCCGCGGGCTCATCAAGATCGTCACCGACGCCGACACCGGCCGCATCATCGGCATCACCGCCCTCGCCCAGGACGCCGGTGACCTCGCCGCCGCCGGCGTCTACATCCTCGAGGCCGGCATGACCACCGACCAGGTCGCCAACCTCTGGAGCCCCTACCTGACCATGGCCGAAGGCCTCAAACTCACCGCCCAAACCTTCACCACCGACATCACCAAACTCTCCTGCTGCGCAGCATGAACCCGCACAGGGATCCCTATACCGGAGCGTCGAGCCTGGCGACCTCTCTCGTTCGCTTTGGCTCCGTCAGAGACCGAACGCTCCTCCGCTGACGAGGATGACGATGCCGAGGCCGATCAGGACGATGGGGAACAGGATGTGTTCCCAGCGCTCGAGGACTTCAGCGATCGACGGCCGGGTGGCAACGAACTTGGCGACTACGACCAGGACCGCGACGAGCGCGAGGAAGACGAGGCAGTAGGCGACCACTGCGATGGGTTCCACGCTGAGGAAGACGGGGACATAGACGCCGATGTTGTCTCCGCCGTTGGCGAAGGTGACTCCTGCGACGGTCCACGCGCTGACCTTCGTGCCCGTGACCTTGGCGTCATCGTCGTCATCGTCTCCGCGCCAGGCTTGCCATGCAGCCCAGAGAC
>NZ_UETB01000011.1 GCF_900116375.1 Georgenia satyanarayanai
CTCCACCATCGAGCGCGGCAAACGCCGCGACGACGACCTCGCCCACCGCTACCGCCAATGGCTCCTCGCCGCTTGACAGACCATAGGAGCATCATTCGAGCCCCGCCCCGGGACCGCCGACGGCCCCGGGGCGGCGTCGGCCGTCCACCGGATGCGACCTCGCCGCCCCCTCCGCAGACTTGGACGGGCCACGTCAGACGCAGCGAAGGAGACACCCATGGCCTCCGAGGACGCCGACACCACCCGCACCGACCAGCTCACCTTCCAGAACCCCGTCACCCGCTACCCGGAGGTCACGCCTCCGGAGCAGGAGCAGCCGGAGCCGGGCCTGCAGGCCGACATGACGCCGCAGCCGGACATCGGTGAGCACTCCTACCGCGGCACCGGCCGGCTGGTGGGGCGCAAGGCCCTCGTCACCGGCGGTGACTCCGGCATCGGTGCGGCCGTGGCGGTCGCGTTCGCCCGCGAGGGCGCAGACGTCGCGATCAACTACCTCCCCGACGAGGAGGAGGACGCGCAGCACGTCGCCCGCATCATCACCGACAGCGGCCGCACCGCGGTCCTCATCCCCGGGGACCTCACCGAGGCGACCGTGTGCAGCGACATCGTCGAGCGCACGGTCAGCGAGCTCGGTGGCCTCGACATCCTCGTCAACAACGCGGCCAAGCAGGTCGCCAACGAGAGTCTGGAGGAGACCCCGGACGAGCAGATCGTGGAGACCTTCGAGGCCAACATCCTCGCGATGTTCCGGGTGACGAAGGCGGCGCTGCGACACCTGCAGCCCGGCTCCACGATCATCAACACGACCTCGGTCGTGGCCTACCAGCCGCCGCCGCCGCTCATCGACTACGCCTCGACGAAGGCGGCGATCAACACGTTCTCCAAGGGGCTGGCCCAGGAGCTCGCCCCCAAGGGCATCCGCGTCAACGCGGTGGCGCCGGGGCCGATCTGGACGCCGCTGCAGCCCTCCCACGGCCAGCCGACCGAGGACCTGCCCGAGTTCGGCAAGAGCACACCGCTCGGCCGCGCCGGCCAGCCGACGGAGCTCGCTCCCGCCTACGTCTTCCTCGCCTCGGCGGAGTCGAGCTACGTCATCGGGGAGACGCTCGCCGTCACCGGCGGCATGCCGACCCCGTGACCGCGCCGCACCTCGAGGTCCACCCGTGGGAGGTCCGCGAACCGCGCGTGGACCCGGAGAGGTTCGGCGCCGCCGAGGCGCTGTTCAGCCTGTCCAACGGGTACCTCGGGGTGCGGGGCACGCTCGACGAGGCCGACCCGTGCGTCTCGCGGGCCTCCTTCCTCTCGGGGGTCTTCGAGACCCACCCCCTCGCCTACCCCGAGGGCGGCTACGGGCACCCGGAGGAGGGGCAGGCGATCGTCGCCGTCGCCGACGGCACCCCGCTGCGGCTCACCGTCGACGGCGCCGCGCTCGACGTCCGGGAGATCGAGCCCGAGGTGCACGAGCGCCGTCTCGACCTGCGCGCCGGCACCCTCGACCGCGTGCTGCGGTGGCGAGCGCCGTCGGGGACGACGCTCGAGCTGCGCACCCGCCGGCTCGTCTCCCTCACCGAGCGCTCAGTCCTCGCCGTCCGGTACGAGCTGCGTGCGCTGGACGGGCCGGCCCACGTCGTCGTGCGCTCCGAGCTCACCCTCGGGACGTGTCCTCCGGAGATCCACAGCGACGACCCCCGCGTCTCCGAGGCCCTCGAGCACCCGTTCGAGGTGCTCACGGCGCAGGCCGCCGAGCGCGGCGGGAGCCTCGCGCTGCGCACCCGCCGCACCGGGATCGGCGTCGCCGCGGCCGTGGAGCACGACGTCGACGGCGCCACGACGGTCGAGTCCGAGGCGGGCGAGGACCGGGTCGTCATGACGGTCGTCGCGGACCTCGCACCAGGCCGGGACCTGCGGCTCACCAAGACCGTGGGGTACACGTGGGCCCACGACATGCCGGCCGACTCCCTCGTCGAGCGGGCGGTGGCCGCCGTCCGCGCCGGTGAGGAGCTGGGCTGGGACGGCCTGCTCACCGGGCAGCGCCGCGCCCTGGACGACTTCTGGGCCAGGGCCGACGTCGAGGTGGACGGGGACCCCGAGCTCCAGCAGGCGCTGCGGTACGACCTGTTCCAGCTGCACTGCTCCTCGGCGCGGATCTCCCACGCACCCGTGGGAGCCAAGGGCCTCACCGGCGCCGGCTACAACGGGCACACCTTCTGGGACATCGAGGGCTTCGTGCTGCCGGTCCTCTCGCTGCTCGTGCCGGACGCCGCCGCGGAGGTGCTCCGCTGGCGCGCCTCCACGCTCGACGCCGCCCGGCAGCGTGCGGCCGTCCTCGACTGGCAGGGTGCCACCTTCGCGTGGCGCACGATCGACGGTCACGAGACCTCCGCCTACTGGCCGGCGAGCACCGCCGCCGTCCACGTCAACGCCGCGGTCTCGCGCGCGTTCTGGGTGCACTCCAACGTCACCGGGCGGTCGCTGGACGAGGTGGGCGGCCGGGAGGTGCTCGTCGAGACCGCGCGCCTGTGGATGTCGATCGGGCACGAGGGCGCCGACGGCGGCTGGCACCTCCTCGGGGTGACCGGACCGGACGAGTACACCGGCGTCGTCGACGACAACGTCTTCACCAACCTCATGGCCCGCCGCAACCTCATCCGCGCCGCCGAGGCCTGCGAGTCCGCCCCCGAGCGGGCGCGCGAGCTCGGCGTCACCGAGGAGGAGGTGCGCTCCTGGCGCGCCGCCGCCGATGCCGTGCACGTCCCGTGGGACGAGCACCGCGGCGTCCATCCGGCCAACGCGGGGTTCACCACCTACCGGGAGTGGCGCTTCGCCGACAAGCGCGACTCCTACCCGGTGGAGAAGCACCACCACTACGCAAAGTTCTACCGCCGCCAGGTGGTCAAGCAGGCCGACCTCGAGCTGGCGCTGTGGTGGTGCCGCGAGGACTTCACCGACGAGGAGGCCGCCGCGGACCTCGAGTACTACGAGGCCCGCACGGTGCGCGACTCCTCGCTGTCCGCGTCCGCCCAGGCCGTCGCCTGCGCGGTGGCCGAGCACCCGGACCTCGCCCTGAGCTACCTGCGCGAGGCCGCCCTCGTGGACCTCCGGGACATCCAGGAGGACACCGCCGAGGGCCTCCACCTGGCCTCGATGGGCGGCTCGTGGCTCGCGCTCGCCGCCGGCCTCGGTGGCCTGCGTGAGATCGGGGAGGAGCTCGAGCTCGCCCCGCTCCTGCCAGCGCGCCTGACCCGCACCTGCTTCCACGTCACCTGGCGCGGGTCGCTCCTGCGGGTGGAGACGACGACGGGCGGCACCACCCTCAGCGTCCTGGACGGTCCCGCGCCGGTCGCCGTCGTCGTCGACGGCGTGCGGCACGAGGTCGGGGGGAAGCCGGTGACGGTCCCGCTGCGCGACCCCGCCCCGCTGCGCACCGAACCCACCCAGCCCGAGGGCCGCGCACCGGGCGTCTGAGCCCGGGGCGATACTGGCGGGGACATGTCCCCACAGACCTCACCTCGCCCCGCCCTGCCCCGCGAGATCTGGGTGCTCGCGGGCGCCGCCCTCCTCATCGCCCTCGGCTACGGCCTCGTCGCTCCGGTCCTGCCGCAGTTCGCGCGCTCGTTCGACGTGTCCGTCGCGGCCGCCTCCTTCGTCGTCTCCGCCTTCTCGCTGTGCCGGCTGCTCTTCGCGCCGGCGGGCGGCGCCCTCATCGCCCGTCTCGGGGAGCGGCGCATCTACCTCTCGGGGCTGCTCGTCGTCGCGCTCTCCAGCGTGGCGACCGCGTTGGCGCAGGACTACGTCCAGCTGCTCATCTTCCGCGGGCTCGGCGGCATCGGGTCGACCATGTTCACCGTCTCGGCGATGGGCCTCATCGTCCGGCTCGCCCCGCCGACGGCGCGCGGGCGCGCGTCCTCGCTGTACGCGACGGCCTTCCTCCTCGGCAACATCGGCGGCCCGGTGGTCGGCGGGCTCCTCGCCGAGCTCGGGCTGCGGGTGCCCTTCGTGGTGTACGCCGTCGCGCTCGTCCTCGCCGCCGGGGTCGTGTGGCGGCTGCTGCCCGAGACGGGCGCGCGGGGCGCGGCCAGGACCGGCGACGCGCCGGCGCAGCCGCCGATGCTCTTCGGGGAGGCGCTGCGCGACAGCGCCTTCCGGGCCGCGCTCGTGTCGGGCTTCGCCAACGGCTGGTCGAACTTCGGGGTGCGCGTCGCGCTGCTGCCGCTCTTCGCGGCGGCGGCGCTGGACGCCGGCCCGTGGGCAGCCGGCGCGGCGCTGGCCGTCTTCGCGGTCGGCAACGCCCTGGCGCTCAACGTCGCCGGCCGCCAGGCCGATGTCAGAGGCCGCCGTCCGCTCGTCATGGCCGGCCTCGTCGTCAACGGCGTCTTCACCGCCGTCCTCGGGCTGTCGGGAAACATCGTCGTCGTGCTCGTCGTCTCCGCACTCGCGGGTGTCGGCGCCGGCCTGCTCAACCCGGCCCAGCAGGCCACGGTGGCCGACGTCGTCGGCAACGAGCGCAGCGGCGGGAAGGTGCTTGCCGGCTTCCAGATGGCCCAGGACGCCGGGGCGATCCTCGGTCCGGTGCTCGCCGGCGCGCTCGCGGACCGCTTCGGCTACGACGTCGCGTTCGCGGTCTCGGGCGCCATCACGCTCCTCGCCGGGCTCGCCTGGCTCGGCGCGCGCGAGACGCTCGCCGGACGGCGGTAGGTCCCGGCGTCAGCCCTTGCCGGACGATCCGCGGCTCACGGCGGTGACGATCTCCTGGGCGACGGTGCGGAGCTTGACGTTGCGGTGCTGCGAGGCGGTCCGCAGGATCGCGAAGGCCTCCTCGGCGTCGCAGCGGTTCTGCCCCATGACGACGCCGATGGCCTGGTCGATGACCGCCCGGGAGGTCAGCGCCGCCTGAAGCTGGGCGCTGAGCTCCGCGTGCCGGGCGAGCCGCACCGCCATGGTCAGCGCGCGCGACGCCTCGTCGGCGAAGCGCCGCCCCACCTCGAGCTGCTGAGCCCCGAAGGCATGAGTGTGGTTGGCGTAGAGGTTGAGGGCGCCCACCGCATCCTCCCCGCCGTGCAGCGGCAGCGACAGCGCCGACCGCACCCCCAGGGCGAGAGCGTGCGCGCGGTAGTCGCCGAACCGCTCGTCCTGCGCGAGGTCCTCGATGACGAGCACCTCGCCGGTCCGCATCGAGGCCAGGCACGGTCCCTCGTCGTGGCCGTACTGGACCTCGTCGTAGCGGGCCGCGTCCGCGTCGCTGCTGGCCACCGTCATCGGGTGACCGTCGCGCGCGAGGGTGATGCCGGCGGAGACCTCGGCCGGGATCGTGGCGGCGGCGACGTCGACGAGCTGCTTGAGGAAGTTCTCCACGTCCTCGGTGGCGAGCAGGAGGTCCTGCAGGCTGTCGGCGATGTTCTGGCGGGCGGACACGTCGGTCACGGCCATCACTGGGCAATCTCGGGAGACAGAGTCCCGCACTCACGTACAGCGAAGGCGGCACACCGCGACGTGGCGTGCTCGAAGGGTCTCCGACCCTGCCATCGTCGCACGGATGGGACGCGCGCGGCGGGGATCGCAGGGTGGACGGCGCCGGGCTCCGGCCCTACGCTGGGCCGTGGTTAGGACCATAGCCACAGCGCAGCGCTGCCACGGGTACGGTCGACCTCCCGTGGGCCCCTCGTCGTCGCCCTGCCGGAGGTCCTCACCGTGGCACTCGATCCTCGCGGACTCCCGCGCGCCGATGGACCCGCCCTCGACGTCCGTCCCATGAGCGACCCCGCGGACGCGGAGGTGCGCCTCGCCGTCGTCGGCGAGATCGACCTCTCGACGGTCCCGGTCCTCGAGGCGGCTCTGAGCCCGCTCATCGCCGAGGGCGCGACCCGAATCGCCCTGGACCTCAGCGGGGTGACCTTCTGCGACGTGTCCGGGCTCAACCGGCTGCTGGCCACGCGCAGGACGCTGGACGGCCTCGGTAGCGAGCTCGTGCTCCACGGTCCCTGCCCCTCACTGCAGCTCCTCCTCGACGTCCTCGACCCGGCTCTCGAGCTGGCGCCACCGCTGACGCACTGACCTGCGGCGCGCGGGGACGGCGTCCCTGACGTAGCGTGTCGCGGGCACGGCCCGGCCGGCGGACGCCGGACCGATGACCGCCTCAGACAAGGGGTGCACATGGCCGACCCCCACGGCCCGCGCCCGACGGCGACCCCGCCAGCGGACGCGGGTCCCTCACTTGGATCCTGGACGCTCACGGACGCCCGGGAGCTCGGTGTACTGCGACGCTCGGCCACCGCGGCGCTGCACCCGGCACCGCGTGAGGAGGCGGCGCAGCGGCTCCTGCTGGTCCTCTCCGAGCTGGCCACCAACGCCCTGAAGTACGGGTCCCAGCCGGTCACCGTGTCCCTCCACGCCGCGAACGGGGGCTGGCTCCTCGACGTGAGGGACGGGAACTGGCGCACCCCGCCGGGGCACCGCGCACGCGACGACGGGCGCCCCGGCGGCTACGGCCTGCGCATCCTCGACACCGTGACCACCGCCTGGGGGTGGTACCCCGGCCCGGACGACGGCGTCAAGCACGTGTGGGCCGTCGTGCCGGCGGCGGGCGCGTGACCGAGAGCGCTGACGACAGCCGGTAGCGCGCGCTACCCTCCGTGCCACCACGGAGAGGAGTCACCGATGAGGGAGACCGCCGACGAGGTCGCCGCGATGCAGGCGCTCATGGACGCGTCCTACGCCCGTAGCACGAGCCACCTGCGGGAGATCGTCAGCGGGCCACGCCGGCTCACCGCCGAGCAGGTGCTCGCCGAGCTCGTCGGGATGAAGGTGCTCACTCTCGCCACCGTGACGGCGGCCGGGGAGCCGCGGCTGAGCGCCGTCGACGGCCACCTCCTCCACGGCAGCTGGACCTTCGGGACGGACGGCCGTGCCGCGAAGGCCACGCACCTGGCGGCACGACCCGCGGTCAGTGCCGCGCACGTGGACGGGGAACGGCTCGGCGTCTTCTGCCACGGCCGCGCGGTCCGCCTGACGCCGGCCGACCCGCTGTGGACGGAGACCATCGAGCACTGGACCGCCCACTACGGCCCCGACCCGACAACGTGGGGCGCCGACGTGCGGATGTTCCGGGTGGAGCCGACGTGGCTCGTCGGCTACGGGACCGTGGCGTAGGCCCTCACACGTGGTCGGCGGCGGCCACGCAGAACTGGTTGCCCTGCGGGTCGGCCAGCGTCACCCAGCGAAAGCTCTCGTCGCCTCGCCGCGCCACGAGGGTGGCTCCGGCCCCGAGCAACCGGTCCACCTCGGCGTCGAGGTCCTCGGCGGTGAGGTCGAGGTGGATGCGGTTCTTCCCCGGGGTGGGGTCCTCGATCTTCTGGAAAGCCAGCAGCACCGGCAGCGAGCCGCCCGCCACCATGACGAACCAGCCGTCGTTGCGCTCGACCACCTCACCGCCGGTCTGCTCCGCCCACCAGGTGGCCAGGGAGTCGGCGTCGGTCGTGTCGAAGGTCACCATGCTCAGGGTCATCGCCATACCGGGACCGTAGTGCGGCGGCCCGGGTCCGTCAGCCCCCGTGGCACCGTTCACCGGATGACCACGGGGTGACGGGTCTACTGTGCGGCCATGACGACGACGGCGGAGAGCCGCGACCCCGTGCGCTCAGGGCGGGCACGGCGACGTCTCCTCGTCGTGCTGCCGGTGGTCGCGCTCGTCCTCGGTGCCGCGCTGTGGTGGTGGAGCCACCCGCGGGCGTTCCTGGGGCCGGGCAACAGCATGTCCATGCTGGGTGAGCCCGGGCGCTCGGTGTTCATGGGGCTCGACCACGCTCCCCAGGACTCCCGGGTCGACCTCGTCGACGTGCGCCCCAGGGTCGTCTCCGACGACACCTCGGCCCAGGTGACGGTCCACGTCTGCCGTATCGCCGACCCCCACCTGGCGGTGGGCAACGCCTACGACCACGTCGACGACATCTGCGCGTCGCTGCGCGAGCCCACCGGCCCGCTCGAGCCACTCGACCAGATCGTCGTCGAGGTCGTCCCGCAGCGGGAGGGTGAGATCGTCATCGACGGGCTCGACGTTTTCTACCGCACGGGTGCGCAGCGGGGGACGCAGTGGTCGGGGATGCACGCTACCGTCGAGGTCGGGCCTCCCGGGACGACGCCGTGACGACGACGGCGGAGCGGCCCGCACCGTGGCGGACCGGCCGGGCGTGGCGGCGCTTCCTCGTCCTGCTGCCGGTGGTCGCGCTCATCCTCGGTGCCGCGCTGTGGTGGTGGAGCCACCCGCGTGCCTTCGAGGGCTACGGTGCGGGACTCGGTGCCGTGACCGAGGTGGGCGAAGCGAGGTACTTCGGCCTCGGTCACCCGCCGCGCGGCCTCGAGATCCTCGAGGTGCGCCCGCTCGTGGTCCCCGGCAGCGTGGACGCCACGGTAGCCGCCGTGGTGTGCGTCGGTACGGGGGACAAGGGCGGCGTGGGCGCCGGTGACAGCGAGATGGTCGCCGAGGGCTGCCTCTCGGTGCGTGAGCCGGCTGGCCCTCTCACCCCTGACGACCAGCTCCTCGTCGAGGTCCGTGGTGCGTCCGAGGGAACCGTTGTCGTCGACGGCGTCGCGGTCACCTACCGCGACGGCGTGCGACGCGGGACGGAGGTGCTCGACTTCGACATCACCGTCGGAGTCGGCCTCGGGATCGCGATCGAGGACCTGGCGTGGTGACCGGCTACGCGGCCCTCCTGCGCGGCATCATGCCGTCCAACCCGGCGATGAGGAACGAGCGGCTGCGCGCGGTCTTCGAGGAGCTCGGCCTCGAGCGGGTCGCCTCCGTCCTGGCGAGCGGGAACATCGTGTTCCACGCCCCCGCGCAGGACACCGCCGCCCTGGAGGAGCGCATCCAGGACGCCCTGCACGAGAGGCTCGGCATCCCCGGAGGGACGCTCGTGCGGACCGGCGACGAGCTGCGCGCCCTCCTGGACTCCGACCCGTTCCCGGGCCTCACCCACGGGCGGGGCAGCTACCTCACGGTCGTCTTCCTCAAGAACCGGCCCGCCGCCCCCGTGGTCCTGCCGGAGGACCCCGACCCCCGCACGCGCGTCGTCGGCTACGACGCCGTCGCCCGCGCGTTCCTCGCCGTCATCGACAACAGCGACCCGGGAAGGACCCCGGACTTCATGGCGTGGGTGGGCCGGACGTACGGCAAGGAGGTGACCGTCCGCACCTGGCTCACGGTCCAGCGGGTCGCCGGGAGGCTCGAGGCCTGAGGTGGGGTCTTCCCGTCGGGCGTCGGCCGGGCCACGATGGGACCAGGACCGGCGAGGTGGCCGGCCCGCTCACGAGGAGGGAGGTGAGAGCCATGTCCGCTGCTCCTGGGGACCGTGTCGTCGTCCGCTCCCAGCGCGGAGCGGACCGGGACGGGGAGGTGGTCGACGTGCAGGGCCAGGACGGGGGTCCCCCGTACGTCGTGCGCTGGACGCGAACCGGCGAGGAGTCGCTGTTCTTCCCCGGGCCCGGCACGGTGATCGAGCCCGCCGCGCGCGAGAGCGCGGGCTGAGCCGGGTGGCCCGGCGCCGTCGGCGCCGGGCCACTACCAGCGGCTCGCCAGGCGCCGCTCGACGAGCCCGAGCAGGCTGTCGGTCACCTTGCCGAGCACCGCCAGCGCGATGATCGCGAGGAGGATCCGGTCGACCCGGCCGTTGTTCTGCGAGTCGGTGAGGAGGAAGCCCAGGCCCATCGAGGACGCGATGAGCTCGGCGGCGACGAGGAAGAGCCACGCCTGTGCCAGCGCCAGGCGCAGCCCGGCGGCCACCGACGGCGTCACCGCGGGCAGCTGTACCCGCGTGAGCAGGCCGACGCCGCGGTACCCGTAGGCGCGTCCCACCTCGACGAGGTGCGGGTCGACGTGCCGCAGCGCGGAGGCCACCGTGGTGTACACGGGGAAGAACGCACCGATGGCGATGAGGGTGACCTTGGAGTCCTCGTTGATGCCGAGCCACAGGATGAGGAGCGGCACCCACGCCAGCGACGGGACGGCGCGGACCGCGCCGACGGTCCCCGCCAGCAGCGTGTCGGCCCAGCGGGACAGGCCGACCAGGGCCCCCACGGCCAGCCCGGCCACCGCCCCGACGGCGAACCCGAGGAGCACCCGCTGGGTCGAGATCGCCACGTGCGTCCACAGCGTCCCGTCGGCCGCGAGCTCCGTCCCCGCCGCCCACACCGCCGCGGGCGAGGGCAGCTGGTAGGAGGCGAAGACGCCGGTGACGGCGGTGAGGAGGTGCCACAGGCCGAGGATCACGAGCGGGACGGCGACGACGGCGAGGGGGCGCCAGCGTGAGGGTGCCCTTTCCGCGGGGGTGGGCTCCGCCGCCGTCTCTGCGTCGTGGGGCGTGGTGGCCCGCGGGAGGGTGAGGGCGGCCATGTCAGGACCCGCCCTCGGTGATGGTCGTGGCATCGGCCGCGCGCGCCCACGTGTCGTCGATGAGTGTCTCGAGCGCCTCGTCGATCTCCTCCTGGGTCGACACGTCGCGGGTCTCGACGAAGATCGGCCCGACCACCTCGAGGACGGCGCGCTGCGCGTCGCCGGGGACGGCGTCGATGCCGAGGTTCGTGCGCTCGAGGACCACCTTCTCGGCGACCGCCGGCTCGATGCCCGCCACCTCGGCGAGGATCTCGACCGTCTCCTCGGGGTTCTCCGCCGCCCACTCGCGCGCCTTCTCGTAGGCGTCGACGACGACCTGCGCGAGGTCCGGGGACTCGCTGAGGAAGTCCTCCGTGGCGTTGAGGAAGCCGTAGGTGTTGAAGTCGACGTTCCGGTAGATCAGCTGCGAACCGGCGTTGATCTCCGTGTCCGCCATGATCGGGTCCAGGCCCGCCCACGCGTCGACGGAGCCGTTCTCCAGGGCCACGCGGCCGTCGGCGTGCTGGAGGTTCTGCACCTCGACGTCGTCGATGTCGACGCCGTGCTCCTCCAGGCTCTGGACGAGGAAGAAGTAGGGGTCGGTGCCGCGGGTGGCCGCGACCGAGCGGCCGGCCAGGTCCTCCACCGAGTCGATGTCCGAGCCCTCGGGGACGACGATCGCCGACCACTCCGGCTGGTCGTAGAGCGCGATCGTGTGGATCGGGGCGCCGTTCGCCCGGGCGAGCAGCGCGGCCGAGCCGGCCGTCGAGCCCACGTCCACGGCACCCGAGCGCAGCAGCTCGTTGGCCTTGTTCGAGCCGGCGGACTGCACCCACTCGACCGTGACGTCCGGGCCCAGGGTGGCCTCGAGCCAGCCCTGCTCGCGGACGATGAGGCTCAGCGGGTTGTAGGTGGCGAAGTCGACGGTGAGGGTGTCGGCGCTCCAGGCGCCCTCCCCGCCGTCGTCGTCGGCGACGGCGGAGCCCTCGCCGGCCACGCAGCCGGACAGGAGGAGAGCGCCGACGGCGGTGAGCGCGGCGTACGTGGGGGTGCGGGTCATGGGCGTGCCTTCCGGGTGGGGTGGGCTCAGGCGTGGTGGGTGTCGACGCCGAGGCCGTCGAGCAGCTCGGCGCGCAGCCGGGCGAGCTCGGCGTCGGCGCGGTCGCGCGGACGGGCGCCGGGGACGTCGACGACGGTCTGGACCGTGCTCGCCCCGCCCGGGCCCGGCCCGAGGAGGACGACGCGGTCGGCCAGGTAGAGGGCCTCCTCCACGTCGTGGGTCACGAGGAGCACGGTGGTGGGCTCGGCGGCGTGGAGCTCGAGGAGCAGGTCCTGCATGTTGAGGCGGGTGAGGGCGTCCAGGGCGCCGAACGGCTCGTCGAGGAGCAGCACCCCGGGACGGCGCGCGAGGGCACGGGCCAGGGAGGCGCGCTGGGCCATCCCGCCGGACACCTGGCGCGGGCGGTCCTCGGCGCGGTCGCCGAGACCGACGAGGGCGAGGAGCTCGGCCACCCGCTCGGCCCCCGTCGCCCGGTCGGTGCCCCGGGGCAGCCCCAGGGCCACGTTCTGGCGCAGGCTGCGCCAGGGCAGCAGGCGGGGCTCCTGGAAGGCGAAGGCGCAGCGCGGGTCCGCCCCGCGGACCGGCTCGCCGGCGATGGTGATCCGGCCGTCCGTGGGGGAGTCCAGGCCGCACACCTGGCGCAGCAGCGTGGACTTCCCGCAGCCGGAGGCGCCGAGGAGGGCGACGATCTCCCCCGCACCGACAGCCAGGTCGATCCCGGTGAGGACCGTGCGGGGCGCCTGGCCCGCGCGCCGCGGCGCGAAGGTGCGGGCGACGCCGGCCAGCTCGACGGCGTGGGCGGGGTGCTCACGGACGGCGGTGATGCTCATGGGGACTCCTCAGGGGTGGACGGCTCGACGCTAGGAGCGGGCGTGGTGGGCGACAACGGCCGGGACCGGGCCGTCCCACAGTCCGGTATGCCGGAACGCTTCGTCTCACTCCTCGGCCGGTTGGCGGCCCGCGCCGCGCGGACGCCTCGCTGCCGGGAGGGGACCGGCGGGCGAGGTGCGAGGATTGCCGCGTGGACGAGCAGCAGACGGTGCGGCTGGTGCCGAGCCGGCACGAGGAGTGGCACCTGCGGTACACCGGGATGGCCGGCCGCCTCGCGGTGCTGCTCCCCGGCGCCCACGTCGAGCACATCGGCTCCACCGCGGTGCCCGGCCTGCCGGCCAAGGACGTCGTCGACGTCCTCGTGGGGGTGGACGCCGCGGACGTGGTGGAGGCGGCGCACCGGCTCCGGGCGGCGGGCCTCGACCTCGAGGGCGAACGGGCCCACCACTGCTGGCTCAGTGCCCCCGACCGGCGCTCGCGCGACTACGTCGTCCACGTCGTCGAGCACGGTGGTCGGCCGTGGACCAGGCGGCTCGCCTTCCGGGACCTGCTGCGACGCGATGCCGACGCGCGCGGGCGCTACCTCCGGGTCAAGGAGGCCGCCGCGCGGGAGTCCCAGGGCTGGGACGACTACACGCAGGCCAAGTCGCCGGTGGTCGCCGAGCTGCTCGGCGAGGCGTAGTCAGCCGAGCGCGTCGAGGTCCCGCACGGCGTAGCGGTGGTGCTCCCACTCCTCCTCGAGGACCGTGCGCAGGCACGAGAGCACCGTCTCCTCGTGGTCCGGGGCGTGCGGGTTCCTCCGCGGTGCGGCGAGGTCGGTCGCGGTGACGCCGTCGAGGTACGCGCGCACCCGCGCCTGCCGGTCGGCACGCGCCCCGAGGACCTCCTCGAGGGAGGGCGTTCCGGTGGAGAACTCCGAGCCGTCGTACGCGGCCGTGCCAGCGCCGTCGTCGTCGTCCGGCAGGCCGACGGGGTGGAAAGGCTGGGCCTCCTCGAGGACCGCCCTGCCGAGCCACAGGTCGGTGACCATGACGAGGTGCCGCAGGGTCTGGGCGACGGACCACTCGCCGTCGACCGCCCGGTCGACCGTGCCGGCGGGCATCGCGGCCGCCCTCGCGACGGTGGCCGCCCAGGTTCCCTCCAGGGCCGTCCACGCGCGGCGCAGCCCCTCCGGGTCCGTCGCCCTCCGCAGCTCACGCCCGGGGAAGCGGCGGTCGAGCGCGGCGTCGACCAGCGGCACGACGTCGACGCCGTTGACGACGAGCGTGCCACCCTCCTCGAGCAGCCACGGCGAGTCGACCTCCATCCCCGCCACGTCGCTGCCGCGCACGACGACGCCGCTCAGGTCGCAGCCGACGAAGCGCGACCCCCGCAGGCTCCGGCCGCGGAAGGTGCGTCCGCGCAGGCTCTCGGGCTCGGTGGCCTCCATCCGCCCACCCTGGCACGCGAGCACGCTCACCGGTAGTGCCCGCGGCCTCGCCGGCCCTGCTCACGAGACGGTCCCAGCGAGGGCGCCGTACAGTCACCGCGTGCACTTCACCGAGTACGACACCCGCCTGGCCGCCTACGCGGTCCTCGTCAACGAGGCCGACGAGATCCTGCTGACCTGGTTCAACGGCGGGGACGGCGGACGGCCGAGCTGGTCGCTCCCGGGCGGCGGCGTCGAGTACGACGAGGCCGTCGAGGACGCGGTGGTGCGCGAGGCGTACGAGGAGACCGGCTACGACGTCGAGCTCGGACAGCTCCTGGCGATCGACCACCACACGGCACCGGCCGGTGGGCCCTTCGCCCGCCCCTACCGGTCCCAGCGGCTCCTCTTCCACGCCCGCGTCGTCGGCGGGCGGCTGGGCACCACCGAGGTGGGCGGGACGACCGACTTCGCGCGCTGGGTGCCGCTCGCCGACTTCCCCCTCCGGGAGCGGACGGCCGACATCGTCGAGCTCGCGGTGCGGCGCCTGCGCTGAGCGGTCAGTCCCCGGCGGCGCCGGGCTCGAGCGGCGGGCGTCCCCGCCGGTAGAAGGCCCAGGTGAGCAGCCACAGCACGAGGCCGATCGCGATGAGCCCACCGGCGATCTGGTACTCGATCGGGTCCTGCGCCCAGGGACCCACGAGGAAGGCGCAGGTGAGGGCGCCGACGTAGGGCAGCACCTTGGGCGCGTGGAAGTGGTCGCGCTCCACCGGCCGCCGCCGCAGCACGATCGCCGCGACGTTGACCACGGCGAACACCGCCAGCAGGAGCAGCGCCGTCGTGCCGCCGAGGGCGGTGATGGTCTCCTCCCCGGCGACCTGGGTGACGCCCCAGACGAGCCCGAAGGTGAGGAGCGTGGTGAAGACGATCGCCGCCCACGGCGAGCGACGGCCGGGCAGCACCCTGCCGAGGAACGGCGGCAGCACCTCGTGCTGGGCCATCCCGTAGACGAGGCGGCTGGCCATCATGAGGTTGATGAGCGCGGTGTTGGCCACGGCGAAGATCGACAGGAACGGGTAGATCACGTCGACCGGGAGGCCCGGGGCGCCGCGGCGGACCACCTCGAGCAGCGGCGTCGTGCTGTCGGCGAGCTCACCCACGGGCACGACCGCGACGGCGGTGATCGACACGAGCACGTAGATGGCCGCCGTGAGGGTCAGGCCCGTGAGCATGACCCGCGGGAAGATGCGGACGGGGTCCTTGGTCTCCTCGGCCATGTTGACCGAGTCCTCGAAGCCGACCATCGAGAAGAAGGCGAGCGCCGTCGCGGACGTGAGGGCCAGGAGCACGGTCTTGTCCTCGCTCGTCTCGAAGACCGTCGCGCGGCCGAGGTCGACGTTGCCCTGCGACATCGCCCAGAAGCCGATGAGGATGACGATGAGGAGGCCGGTGAGCTCGATGAGCGTGAGGACGACGTTGAAGGCGAGGGACTCGGCCACGCCCCGGAGGTTGATGAGGGCGAGCAGGGTGATGAAGGCCAGCGCGATCATCGTGACGGCACCCGGCCCCCAGTCCAGGTCGAAGCCGATGATGACGTTCTCCGCGAGGAACTTCGCCGCGGTCGACGCGGACGTCAGGCCCGAGCTGAGCACCGCGAAGGTGACGAGGAAGGTGAGGACGTGCACGCCGAAGGCCTTGTGCGTGTAGAGCGCCGCACCGGCCGCCTGCGGGTACTTCGTCACGAGCTCCAGGTAGGAGAACGCGGTGACGGTGGCGACGGCGAAGGCGAGCAGGACCGCGGCCCAGCCCGCGCCGCCCACCTCGCCGGCGACCTCGCCGGTGAGGGCGTAGACGCCCGTGCCGAGGATGTCGCCGACGATGAAGAGGAGCAGCAGCTTCGGGCCGATGGCCCGCTTGAGGTCCGGCTCGGTCCCGGCCGACGACGTCGAGGTGGTCATCCCAGTCCCTTCGGGGCTCGGGCACGTCCCCTCCGGACGGCTCGTGCGGGAAGAGTCGTCCTCGCCACCCGGCCCCGCAACCCGAGGGTGCGGGGCCGGGCGGACCGGGCCGTCAGCGGCGGCCCAGCCGCATGGCCCGGAGAACGAGGTCGTGGATGTCGGTGTTGTCCCGCACGCCGACCATCGCGTCGGCGCCCGGGCCCTCGGCGCTCGCCGGGGTGGCCGCGCCGGTGTGCCCGCCGGTGGTCCAGTCGACGGTGAAGGTGAGGTCGGTGCCGGCGAGGGTGAAGGGCCCTTCCTCGGCCTGCTCGCCCTCGCCCGACTCGTCGGCGTCGTCGACGAGCTCGATCGCCAACCCGCCGGTCTCGTGGTCCCCGACGACGACGACGAGCGTGTCCCGGTGGCGGGCGGCGAAGTCGCGGGCCAGGGCGACGGTCTCGTCCAGTGCCTGGCCGGAGTCGATCACCTCCTGGGCGTGCCCGTGGTGAGCCATCTCGTCGATGCCCTCCTCCTCGACGACGAGGAAGAAGCCGTCACGGTCCCGCGACAGGATGTCCAGGGCCTTGTCCGCCATGTCCCGCAGCGGCACGGACGGCTCGTAGAGCGGGGACGCCGGGCCGACGTGCTCGAACATCTCCTCGTTCGCGAACAGCCCGAGCAGCCGGCCCCGGTCCGGGGCGTCCGCGAGCTCCTCGGCGGTGCTGACGTACCGGTAGCGCAGCTCCTGGGCACGCTCCACGAGGTTGCCGGCCGTGCCCTTGCTGGCCTCGGTCGGGTCGGTCGGCGGGTTGTCGGGCCACCGGCCCTCGTCCCCGGCCGGGTACCACCAGTCCTCGCCACCGCCGAGGATGACCTCCACCCCGGTCTCCTCCAGGTACTGCCGGGCGATCTCGCTCTGGTTGCCCCGGTCGGCCACGTGCGCCCCGAAAGACGCGGGCGTGGCGTCGGTGACCTGGGAGGTGGTGACCAGGCCGGTCGACTTCCCCGCCCGCTCCGCCCGCTCGAGCAGCGTCCGGACCGGGTCGCCGTCGAGGTCGACGGCGATGGCCCCGTTGTAGGACCGCACGCCGGTGGAGAAGGCGGTCGCGCCGGCCGCGGAGTCGGTGACGACCTCCTCGGGGTCGGCCGGGTCGGTCTGCGTCCAGCCCTGGTAGCGCAGCTGGTTCATCTCCAGGTCGCCCTCCCGACCGACGGTGGCGAGCCGGATGAGCTCGCGGTGGGCGATGCCCATGCCGTCACCGACGATGACGATGACGTTCTTCGCGCGGCCACGGTCGTGGTCGCGGCCGCGCTCGTGGTGCCGGTCGTCGCGGTCGGGCCCGCCCCGGGCGTTGTCGCCCCAGCCCGGAAGACCGGCCCCCACGCCGCCTGCCAGGACCAGGGCCAGTGCCGTGCCGGCCAGTCTGGTGCTTCGTGTACGCATCGTTGCCACACCCCCGGAGTCGCACCGCTCTCACGGTCACGCCCCCAGTGGTCATGACCGGGGCGGCTCCGTGGCCACCGTACGCCCGGCCCGGCGACCGCGCAGGTGCGGCGACCGGGGCCGCGGGCAGGGCCTCAGGGGCAGCCGTGGCCCTCGTCGAGGCGCACGAGCAGCCAGTCCGTCTGCGGTGAGGACGCGACCATCTCGGGCGCCCCCTCACCACCGAGCGGGTACAACGTCAGCTCGGTGCCGTCGGCGACGTCCCACGGCGCCTCACCGTCGGCAGGTCGCCACAGCGACCCGTCGAGCGGACCGAGGACAGGGGTGTCGCACGCGGGGTCGGCGCGGTAGACGTACCGGACGGCCCGGTCCCCGGGAAGGTCGTCCCCGTCCGCGACGAGCGGCTCCGCCGGGCCGGCCAGAGCCGGGTCGGGACGGAGCTGCTCGACGGTGGCGGTGCTGCCGGGGGCCGTGAGGCCGACGTCCACGAGGGTGCGTTCCTCCGGCTCGCCCGGGTACGGGTCGCGCGCCTCGAGCTGGATGTGGAACGGTCCGTCCGGCAGCACGTCCCGGGCCACGGCAACGACGAAGGCGTGCGGGTTCGCGTCGTCGGGGCAGGCGTCCGGCTCCCCCGGGAGCGTGAGCTCGGCGTGGAGAAGATCGTCCGCGACGACGACGCCGTCCAGGCGGACCGGGCACCCGGAGCCGTAGACGGCGCCGAACCACACGGCGATCTCCCGCTCCCAGTCCACCTCGGCCGGGTCATCGTCCAGGCCGGCCGTCCGCCACAGCGCGTCCAGCTGGTCGTCGGTGGTGGCGACGCCCGTCCGGTAGGGCTCGCCCGTGAGGCCCTCCCCGAGCAGGCGCCACCCCTCGCCCGCCGTCGGCTGCTCCACCGCCGCCGTCGCAGGTCCGCTCGGAGAGGTGCTGCGCCCGGGCTCCGTGCCGCCGACCGAGCCGCACCCGCCCAGCAGCAGCAGGCCGGCCAGCAGCACGGCCGCTGCCTCACGTCGTCGTGACCTCCGCACCCGCGCCACCTCCTGACCCCAGTGTGCTCGCTGTCCACCTCGGGCAGCACCGGTTCCGCGCGTCTCCTCCTCGAGGAGGAGACGATCACGGGACCGATCTCGTCGCCGCGGACGATCTGCCGGCGCGGCGCCGCTCCTAGCGTCGGTGGGGTCGTCGGCAGTGCGTCGGCGGGAACTGGAGCAGAGCCATGATCGAGGTGACACACCTGACCAAGCGCTACGGCGCGTCGACGGCGGTGGACGACCTGAGCTTCACCGTGCGGCCCGGCACGGTGACCGGCTTCCTCGGGCCCAACGGAGCCGGGAAGACGACGACCATCCGCGCGGTCGTCGGCCTCGAGAGGCCCACCTCGGGTTCGGCCACGGTGGCCGGGCAGCGGTACGCGGACCTGCCCGCACCGCTGCAGGAGGTCGGCACGATGCTCGACGGCCGGAACGCGCACCCGGGCCGGACCGCCGTCGGCCACCTCACCGGCCTGGCGCGGACCCACGGGATCGGCCGGGCACGGGTCGACCAGGTCATCGGGCTGGCGGGGCTGGAGTCCGTCGCCCGCCGCCGGGTCGGCACCTTCTCCCTCGGCATGGCGCAGCGGCTCGGGATCGCCGCCGCCCTGCTCGGTGACCCGGGCATCCTCATCCTCGACGAGCCGGTCAACGGCCTGGACCCCGACGGCGTCCTGTGGATCCGCCACCTGCTGCAGGCCCTGGCCGCCGAGGGACGCACCGTCCTGCTGTCCTCCCACCTCATGAGCGAGCTGGCGGAGACCGCGAGCCGGGTCGTCGTCATCGGCCAGGGTCGGCTGCTCGCCGACGAGGACATCGACACCCTCGTCGCCGCGACCGCCCGCGCCGGGGTCGTCCGCGTCCGCGCGACCGACGCGGCCCCGCTGGCCCGCGCCCTCGAACGTCGCGGGACGCCGGTGACCCTGGAGGAGGGCGGGGTGCTCGAGGTCGCGGGCACCGACGCCGCCGCCGTGGGCGCGCTCGCGGCCGGGCTCGGTATCACCCTGCTCGAGCTGTCCACCGTCTCCGGCACGCTCGAGGACGCCTACCTGGGCCTCACGGCCGGTGCCGTGCAGTACCGGGCGGAGGCGGCCCGATGAGCGCCGTCGCCGCGCTGCCCGCCCCCGTCGGTCTGCCGGCGCGCTCCGGGGTGACGTTCGGCCGCGTCCTCGCCTCCGAGTGGTCCAAGACCTGGGGCCTGCGCTCCACCCGCTGGACGGTCGCTGTCATGGTGCTGCTCACCGTCGGCCTGTCCTACCTCGGGGGCAGCGACTCGTTGGTCGGGGCCGACGGGTACGGCAGCCTCGCCTACTTCGTCACGAGCACCCTCGTGGTGACGCAGTTCCCCATCCTGCTCCTCGGGGTCCTCCTGGGCAGCGGGGAGCTCTCCAGCCGGAGCGCCGGACCGACCTTCGTCGCCGTCCCCACCCGCACCCCCGTGGTCCTCGCCAAGGCGCTCGTCACGACGGCGGTTGCGGCCGTCACCGCGACCGCGACCCTCGGACTCGCGGCGGCGGCGGTGCTCCTCACCCCGCTCGGCCCGGAGCTGTCGACCGCGCTCACCGCGGAGACGGTGCGGATGTGGCTCGGCACCGGCGCCTACCTCGTCGCCGCGACCGTGTTCTGCTTCGGCGTGGGGGTGCTCCTGCGACGGAGCGCGACCGCCGTCGTCGTCGCCTTCGTCGTCTTCGTCGTCGAGCTCGCCCAGGTCGCGCTGCCGGACGCGCTGCGGCCCGTCGCGGCCTTCCTGCCCGGCCACGCCGGCACCCTCGTCACCTCGTCCGACAGCTTCGTCGACCTGTTGCGGGACATCGGCGAGCTGCCGGTCGGGCCGTGGGGGAGCGTCGCGGTCACGGCGGCGTGGGCCACCCTCGCGGTGGTCGGAGCCGCTGTGTCGCTGCGGGCGCGTGATGTCTGAGCGCGTGGTGCCGGACCGGGTCGCGCGGGCGGGGGTGCCGGTGGGCCTGCCCGCCCGCCCCGGGGTGTCCTTCCCCCGCGTCCTGCGCGCGGAGGTGGGCAAGGCCGTTGCGCTGCCCTCCACCCGGTGGGGCGTCCTTGCAGCAGTGGTCGTCAACGCCGCAGTCGCGGCCTTCGTCGCGTACAACGCGCGCTACGAGCCGGGGTCCGCGCCGCCGGGCCTGCTCGGCCTGCTCACGCTCGGCCTGGTGGCCACCCAGCTCCCGGTGCTCGTCCTCGGTGTGCTCGTCAGCGCCGCGGAGTACCCGAGCGGCGCGGCGCGCTCCACCTTCCTCGCCGTCCCGCGCCGGCTGCCCGTGCTCGCCGCCCAGGTGCTCGCCGTCGCCGGCGTCGCGGCGGTGACGGCGGTCGTGGTGCTGGCGGTGACGTTCCTGGCAGTGCTGCCCTTCCGGGCGGACGTCGCGATGACGCTCGACACCACCGACCCGGCGACCGCGCGCATGCTCGGCGGCGTCGTCCTCTACCTCGCGGCGGTCGGCCTCCTCGGCGCCGCACTGGGCACGCTCGCACGCGCCCCGGCCGCCGGGCTGGTGGCCGGGGTGGGGCTGGTGTTCCTCCTCGAGCGGCTCGTGCCGCTCGTCGGGACCCCGTGGCTGGTGGCGGCGCTGCCGGGCTGGGCCGGCCGGCTCGTCGTGGCGCCAGACGCCGTTGCCGCCGCGCAGGCCGCCGAGGCGGGAGTGGGGCTCACCCCGTGGGTGGGCCTCGGAGTCATGGCGGCGTGGGTGCTCGCACTCCTCCTCGCCGCCGCGGTGCGGCTGCGACGCAGCGGTGTCTGAGGCGGTGCCGGGCGGGAAGGCGGGCTGGCACACTCGGGGCGTGACAGCCGACCGAGCCCGTGCGCGGGTCGACCGGGCGCGGCGGACCCTCGCCGAGCGCCCCGACCTCGCGGACCGGGCCGTCTGGCTGGGCTACCTCGCGGCGGTGCTCGTGATGACGGCGGTGTACCTGGTCCCGAGCGTCATCTGGTACCCGCACCCGCCCGGGTCCCGGGGCGCCCTGACGCTGGCTGCGGTCCCCGCCGCCGCGGGGCTGCTCGGGGCCCTGGCCCTGCGCCGGCGGCGCCGGCACCCGGCCCGGACGGTGGTGGCGACGGCGGCGCTCGCGGCGCTCAGCCTCGCCCTGGTCGGCGCCCCGGGTGCGACCGTGCTGGGCGCGGCGCTGGCCGTCTACTCGCTCGCCGCGACCTGGCCGTCCGTGCGGACCTGGCCGGCGGTGATCGGCGCCGTCGCCGCGGTCAGCGGCGCCACGCTCTTCGGGCTCAGCCTGCACCTGTGGGCCGTCGTCATCGGCCTGTCCAACCTGACCGCGGGGGCACCGGACTACCCTCCGGGTCCCCTGCTGCCGCACGAGTGGACCGGCATGGGCAGAGCGCTCCTCACGAGCCACGACAACCGTGTCCTCGAGGCGACCCTCTACGCCTTGCTGCTCGTCAGCGCCGTCGTGGTCGGGCTCAACGTGCGGAGCAGGCGCCAGCGCGAGGCCGCTGCGCGGGCGCAGGTGCAGGCTCGGCTGCGCGAGCACCGGCAGGACCTCCTCATGGCGCGGAGCACCGAGCGCACCACCATCGCCCGCGAGGTCCACGACGTCGTCGCCCACAGCATCTCGGTCATGGTGGCCCTGGCCGACGGTGCCGGCGCCGTCGCGTCCCGCTCGCCGGACCGGGCGCTGGAGGCGATGCGGGAGGTCTCCGCGACCGGCCGCAGCGCGCTCGCCGACATGAGGCGCGTGCTCGCGGCGCTCGACGAGACCGCTCCCGACCCTGCCGAGGAGACGGCGGACCTCACGGCCATGGTCGACCGGTTCCGTGCCGCCGGCCTGCCCGTGGCGGCGACCGGCCTCGACGTCGACGTCCCCGGGCCGGTCGCCCTCGCGATGCGCCGGATCGTCGGCGAGGCGCTCACCAACGCCCTGCGGCACGCCCCGGGCACCCCGCGGGTGGTCCTCACGGTCCTCCGCACGGGCGACGCCGTGGAGATCGAGGTGCTCGACGACGGCTCGCGCGGCGGGGTGCCCGAGGCGCCGACGCAGGGGAGCGGGCGCGGCCTCGTCGGGATCCGCGAGCGTGCGGCGATCCTCGGCGGCCGCGCCGAGGCCGGTCCGCGCCCCGGCGGCGGCTGGCGCGTGGCCGTCACCCTGCCGGTGGACGGAGGACAGCGATGACGACGATCCTGCTCGTCGACGACCACGCCCTGCTCCGCAAGGGCTTCCGCATGGTGCTCGAGGCCGAGCCCGACCTCACAGTCGTCGGTGAGGCCGCGGACGGCGTCGTCGCCGTCCAGCAGGTCGCCTCCCTCGTGCCGGACGTCGTCCTCATGGACGTCCGGATGCCGGGCGGGGACGGTATCGAGGCGACCCGGCGCATCGTCGCCGCGCACCCCGGGACGCGGGTGCTCGTCCTCACGACCTTCGACGTCGACGAGTACGCCTTCGGGGCCCTGCGCGCGGGGGCCAGCGGCTTCCTCCTCAAGAACGCCGAGCCGGCCGAGCTCGTCCGCGCCGTCCGGGCCGTCGCCGCCGGGGACGCCGTCGTCGCGCCGCGGATCACCCAGCTGCTCCTCGAGCGGTTCGCCGGGCAGCTGCCGACCGGGGTCGGCGAGGACCGCGCTGAGCCGGAGGACACACGCCTGGGGCTGCTCACCCCGCGGGAGACGGAGGTCCTGCGACTGGTCGCCGCCGGGCTGTCGAACGCCGAGATCGCCGAGCGGCTCTACCTGTCCACCACCACCGTGAAGACCCACACCGGCAACCTGCTCGCCAAGCTCGGCCTGCGCGACCGGGTGCAGCTGGTGATCTTCGCCTACGAGAGCGGGCTCGCGGGCCGTCCGTGACGCCGTCGGGAATGAACCGCCGCGCGACGAGGTTGAGCCACATAGACTCAAGTTCGCACGCGCCGAGTTGACATGTCGGCGGAGACGCGCAAACTTGAGCGTGGACGACTCAAGGGCCGGAACCTCCCGACCCGCGCACTAGGACAGGAGAACGACACATGGCACGAGCGGTCGGAATCGACCTGGGCACCACCAACTCCGTGGTGTCCGTCCTCGAGGGTGGCGAGCCCACCGTCATCGCGAACGCCGAGGGTGCTCGCACGACGCCGTCGGTGGTCGCCTTCAGCAAGTCCGGCGAGGTGCTCGTCGGTGAGGTCGCCAAGCGACAGGCCGTGACCAACGTCGACCGGACGATCACGTCCGTCAAGCGTCACATGGGCACCGACTGGACCACCGCGATCGACGACAAGACCTACACCGCGCAGGAGATCTCCGCGCGCGTCCTCGGCAAGCTCAAGCGCGACGCCGAGCAGTACCTGGGCGAGTCCGTCACCGACGCGGTCATCACGGTCCCCGCCTACTTCAACGACGCCGAGCGCCAGGCGACCAAGGACGCCGGCCAGATCGCCGGCCTCAACGTCACGCGCATCGTCAACGAGCCCACGGCCGCCGCCCTGGCGTACGGCCTGGAGCGCGGCAAGGAGGACGAGCTCATCCTCGTCTTCGACCTCGGTGGCGGCACCTTCGACGTCTCCCTGCTGGAGATCGGCAAGGACGACGACGACTTCTCCACCATCCAGGTGCGCGCCACCAACGGTGACAACCGCCTCGGTGGTGACGACTGGGACCAGCGGATCGTCGACTGGCTCGTCTCGCAGGTGAAGAACAAGGACGGCATCGACCTGTCCAAGGACAAGATCGCCCTCCAGCGGCTGCGCGAGGCGGCCGAGCAGGCCAAGAAGGAGCTCTCGTCCACGACGAGCACCAACATCTCGCTGCAGTACCTGTCGATGAGCGAGAACGGCCCCATCCACGTGGACGAGAAGCTCACCCGGGCCCAGTTCCAGGAGATGACCAAGGACCTCCTCGACCGCACCAAGGCCCCCTTCCAGGCCGTCATCAACGACGCCGGGATCAAGGTCGCGGACATCGACCACGTCGTCCTCGTCGGTGGCTCCACCCGCATGCCCGCCGTCACGGACCTCGTCAAGGAGCTGACCGGCGGCAAGGAGCCCAACAAGGGCGTCAACCCGGACGAGGTCGTCGCTGTCGGCGCGGCCCTGCAGGCGGGCGTCATCCAGGGTGACCGCAAGGACATCCTGCTCATCGACGTCACCCCGCTGTCCCTCGGCATCGAGACCAAGGGTGGGGTGATGACCAAGCTCATCGAGCGCAACACGGCCATCCCGACCAAGCGCTCGGAGGTGTTCTCCACCGCCGAGGACAACCAGCCCAGCGTGCTCATCCAGGTCTTCCAGGGTGAGCGGGAGTTCGCCCGGGACAACAAGCCGCTGGGCACCTTCGAGCTCACCGGCATCGCCCCGGCCCCCCGCGGCATGCCGCAGATCGAGGTCACCTTCGACATCGACGCCAACGGCATCGTCCACGTGTCCGCCAAGGACCGCGGCACGGGCCAGGAGCAGTCGATGACCATCACCGGCGGCTCGGCCCTGCCCAAGGACGAGATCGACCGCATGGTCAAGGAGGCCGAGGCGCACGCCGCCGAGGACAAGCAGCGCCGGGAGGAGGCCGAGGCCCGCAACACCGCCGAGCAGCTCGTCTACTCGACCGAGAAGCTCCTGACGGACAACGCGGACAAGCTCCCGGAGGACGTCTCCAGCGAGGTGCGGACCGCCGTCGACGACCTCAAGAAGGCGCTCGAGGGCGACGACGTCGCCGAGATCACCGCCAAGCAGCAGGCGCTGACGACCGTCTCGCAGAAGATCGGCGAGGCCCTCTACGCCCAGCAGCAGAGCGCCCCGCAGGATGCTCCCGCCGAGGGTGAGGCGCCGTCGTCCGGCACGGACGAGGACGTCGTCGACGCCGAGATCGTGGACGAGGACGAGACCAAGTGAGCGAGGAGAACCCCCAGGCCCAGGGTCCGCCCGAGCAGCCGGTCAAGCCGGTCGTGCGCGACAAGCGGCGCATCGACCCGGAGACCGGGAAGGTGCGCGAGGCGGCACCGGACGACGCCGCAGCGGACGACGCCCCCGCCGAGGAGCAGGAGCCGGAGCAGCCGCAGGACGGCGCCCTGGCCGCCGCCAAGGCGGAGGCCGCCGACCTCAGCGAGCAGCTCGCCCGCCGCAACGCCGACCTGTACAACCTCCAGCAGGAGTACAACGGCTACGTGCGGCGCTCCAAGGCCGCTGCCTCCGAGCAGCGCACCGCGGGGCAGGCGGAGGTGGTCGAGGCGCTGCTCGGCGTCCTCGACGAGTTCGAGCTGGCCCGCCAGCACGGCGACCTCACCGGTCCGCTGGGCGCGACCGCCGAGAAGATGGAGGGCACCCTCGCGCAGCGCTTCGGCCTCGAGCGCTTCGGTGCCCCCGCCGAGGAGTTCGACCCCGAGCTGCACGACGCGCTCATGAGCACGCCGGACCCGGAGGCGACCTCCACGACGATCGCCCAGGTCATGCAGCCCGGCTACCGGATGGGTGAGAGGGTGCTGCGCGCCGCGCGCGTCGCGGTCACCAGCCCCGAGTAGCGAGCACGTGCCGGCCGCGTCCCCCAGGGGCGCGGCCGGCACCGCACCACGACACGACGACGAGGAGGTGAGGCCCGGTGACCGGCCAGGACTGGATCGAGAAGGACTTCTACAAGACGCTCGGCGTCTCCAAGGATGCCGACGACGCGACGATCAAGAAGGCGTACCGCAAGCTCGCCCGGGACCTCCACCCCGACCGCAACCCCGGCGACGCGTCCGCCGAGGGGCGTTTCAAGGACGTCGGAGAGGCCTACTCCGTGCTCTCCGACCCTGAGCAGCGCAAGCAGTACGACGCCCTCCGCGCGATGGCCGGCGGTGGTGCTCGCTTCTCCGCCGGGACCGGTGGCCCCTCCGGCGCCGCCGGCTTCGAGGACCTCTTCGGTGGGATGTTCGGCGGGGGCGGCGGTGGCCGCACCCGCTTCTCCACCGGAGGCGGAGGCGGTTTCGAGGACATCCTCCAGGACATGTTCTCCGGCGGCGGCGGTGGCGGAGGCTTCAGCTCGCGCCGCACCACCCAGCGCGGTGGGGACATCACGACGAGCGCGACGCTGCCCTTCCGCAACGCGGTCGAGGGCTCCACGGTCCAGCTCACCACCAACGGCCGGTCGATGAACGTGCGGATCCCCGCCGGCGTGAGCGACGGCCAGAAGATCCGCCTGCGGGGCAAGGGACAGGCCGGCCGCGGTGGCGGCGAACCCGGGGACATGGTCGTCACCGTGCACGTCGAGCCGCACCCCGTCTTCGCGATGGACGGCCTCAACCTCAAGGTCACCGTGCCGGTGACCTTCGCCGAGGCCGCGCTCGGCGCGACCATCGACGTGCCCACGCTCTCGGGCGAGACGGTGCGCGTCAAGGTGCCCGCCGGGACGCCGTCGGGACGCACGCTGCGGGTCAAGGGCCGCGGCGTCGACACCGCCAAGGGGACGGGGGACCTGCTCGTCACCGTCCAGGTGGCCGTCCCGACCCACCTGCCGTCGGACGCGCGCAAGGCCGTCGAGGCCTTCGCGGCCGCCACGCAGGACGAGGACCCGCGCGCCGACCTCAGGGCCCGCGCGGCGCGCTGACACACGGGAGGAGAGCGTGATGGACATCAACGACGACGCACCCCTCTACGTCATCTCCGTGGCCGCCGAGCTCGCCGGGATGCACCCGCAGACCCTGCGCCAGTACGACCGCCTCGGCATCGTCACCCCCCAGCGCGCCCGCGGGCGCGGGCGGCGCTACTCGCGGCGGGACGTCGACTCGCTGCGCGAGGTCCAGCGCCTGTCCCAGGACGAGGGCATCAACCTCGCCGGGATCCGCCGGATCATCGAGCTCGAGCGCGAGCTCGACCGGGCCCGCGACGAGCTCCGGCGGCTGCGTGCCTTCACGACGGCGAGGGTCTTCGCCGCGGACCCCTCCGGAGAGGTGAGCGAGCTCGCGCCGGGCCGTCGCCCGCGCCGCTCCGGCGGTGCCCTCGTCATCTGGCGCCCGCCCTACCGCGGCTGACGCGCCCCCGGCACACTGGACCCATGGTCGACGACGACGTCCTGCGCCGGCTCCATGCCACCGGCGCGAGCCTCGGACGCCCGCCCGAGCCGGTCCCCGAGGCCGATCCCTGGGATCCCGACGACCCTCTCGACGCGCGCAGCCCCGTCGTCGTCGTCTTCCCCGGTCCGCCGCACCTGCGCGTCCGTCTCCACGACGACGGCGAGGACGCCGTCCACCTCGACACCTACGTGACCTTCGACGTGCCGCGGCGGCACACCGTCGACGTCGTGAGGGCCCTGCTCTCCAAGGACGGCGTCTACACGCGGGCGCCGCGGGGCCTGCTCGGCGTCGTCTCGCGCCGGCTGAGGCTCGAGTTCCTCGACGAGCTCGCCGTCGACGTGCCGGGCGCGACCTACACGCAGGCGGTGCCGTGGGTGCCGACCAGCCCGCTCAACGGCTGGATCTCCGGCCTGCCTCGGCGGCCGTGACCACTCACCTGGCATGCTGGTGCTGCCCACGACGCATGAAGGAGCCGACATGACCGCGAACGACGGCGGACCCGACGAGCCGCGCTACGGACGGCGTCTGCCCGAGGGGCAGCAGCCCCCCACGGCCCCGTCCTACGACCAGCAGGGCGACGCCGGCCAGCCGGGTGGCTACGGCCAGCAGTCGGGTGGCTACGGTCAGCAGGGTGGCTACGGCCAGCAGTCGGGGGGCTACGGTCAGCAGGGCGGCCAGGGCCAGCCCGGCGGGTACGGGTACCAGCAACCCGGCTACGGCCAGCAGCCCGGCTACGGGCAGCAGGGCTACGGCCAGCCCGGCGGCTACGGCTACGGGCCCGGTCCGAGCGGCCCGCCGCCCAAGCGCACCGGCCCGATCGTCATGATCGTCGTGTCGGCGATCGCCATGGTCGCGGCGCCGATCATCGGCTTCCTCATCGGTTTCGCGTCGATCCTCGACTCGGTCGAGGGTGCCGTGTCCGGCGCCCAGGTCACCAACGGCGGGTCCACCGGCCTGGAGGCCGACACCGACTACGTCCTCTACTTCGACAGCTCGTCCGTCAACGCCGCCGACATCGAGTGCACGATCACCGGGCCCGGCGGCCAGGACATCGCCACGGCGCCGGACACCCTGGGGCTGGACGTGCCGGACGCGGCCGTCGGCCTCGGCTTCACGACGGCGCAGGGTGGGGACCACACCGTCGACTGCGACCTGCCGCAGGGCGTCGGCTCGACCCTCACCATCGGCCCGCCCCTCGACATGGGCGACCTCACGAGCATCGGCGTCGCCGTGCTCGTCGGCCTGGCGATCGGCTTCATCGCCTTCATCCTCCTCATCGTCGGCATCGTCTGGCTCGTGCGCGTCAACAAGCGCATCCGCACCGGCCAGTACTGAGCGGCGAAGCACAGAGCCGGCCCCGGCAGCAGCTGGGGCCGGCTCGGTCGTTCCCTGAGCTCAGGCGCCGAGGCGCTGCCAGAGGAACTCGTGGGCCAACGCCTGCATGAAGGCGGCCTGGGCGTTCGTCGCGGCGCCGCCGTGGCCGCCCTCGATGTTCTCGTAGTACGTGACGTCCTTGCCGGCCTCGGCCATGAGCGCCATCATCTTGCGCGCGTGGCCGGGGTGGACGCGGTCGTCCCGGGTCGACGTCGTGAACAGCACCGGCGGGTGCTCGTCGGCCGGGTCGAAGCGGTGGTACGCGGAGAACGTCCGGATGAACTCCCACTGCTCGGGGTCGTCCGGGTCGCCGTACTCGGCCATCCACGACGCTCCGGCGAGCAGGTGGCTGTAGCGCAGCATGTCGAGCAGCGGCACCTGGCAGACGACGGCGCCGAAGAGCTCGGGGTAGCCGGTGATCATGTTGCCCATGAGCAGCCCGCCGTTGGAGCCGCCCTGCGCGCCGAGGTGCGCGGGGTCGGTGACGCCGCGGGCGACGAGGTCCCGCGCGACGGCGGCGAAGTCCTCGTAGGCGCGGTGGCGCTTCTCCTTGAGCGCGGCCTGGTGCCAGCGCGGGCCGTACTCCCCGCCGCCGCGGATGTTGGCGACGACGTAGGCGCCGCCGCGCGCCAGCCAGGCCCGCCCCACCGTGGCCGAGTACGCCGGCAGCCGGGGGATCTCGAAGCCGCCGTAGCCGGACAGGAGCGTCGGCAGCGGGCGCACCACCTCGTTGTCCGCCACGGGCGTGGGGGAGACCTGGAAGTACGGCACCCGGGTGCCGTCGTCGGACACGGCGAAGTGCTGCTCGACGTGCAGGCCCTCGGTGTCGAAGAAGGCCGGCAGCGCCTTGAGCGGCTCGAGGGCGACGACGCGGGCGTCCTCGTCGAGGTCGAGCCGGGCGAGCGTCGTCGGGGTGAGAAAGCCGGTCACGGTGAGCCACAGGGCGTCGGACTCGTCGGCGTCGACGGCGCCGACGGCGAGCGTCGCCAGCTGCGGCGCCTCCCAGCCGGTCCCCGCGGAGGTGAGGTCGAGGGGGCGCCGCTGCCAGGCCCCGTCGGTGGGCGTGAGGACCTCGAGCCGGTTGGTCACGTCGTCGAGGACGTTGAGCACGAGGTGGTGGCGGGTCCACGTCGCCCCGACGAGCGCCGTCGACTCCGTGGGCTCGTAGAGCACCGTGAAGTCACGGCTGCCGGCGAGGAACTCCTTCAGGCGGATGGCGAGGAGACCGCCGCCGGGCAGCACGCGGCCGCCGGTCTCCCAGTCCTCCCGCAGCTCCACGGTGAGCCACTCGCGGTGGAGGTCGGGCTCCGCGGAGCGCGGGACGTCGATGCGGGTGAGGCCGTCGTCGCCGAGGAGGTAGGTGTCGGAGTCGTAGAAGGCCCGCGCCCGCCACACGACGTCCCGCTCGAAGCCCGGGGTGAAGTCGTGGCCGGCGCCGATCGACATGTCGGTGTGCTCGCCGGCGAAGACCTCCGGCGCGTCCTCGAGCGCGGTGCCGCGCTCCCACCGGCGCACCGTGCGCGGGTAGCCGGAGGGCGTCATCGAGCCCTCCCCGAAGTCCGTGTAGGCGTAGACGACGTCGCCGGAGGTGTCGGCCCAGCGCAGTGCGCCCTTGGACTCCTCGCGGACGAAGCCGTCGGTGACGAAGGTCTTGGTCACGAGGTCGAACTCGCGGGTGACGTCGGCGTCGGCGCCGCCGCGGGACAGCGCGACGAGCGCCCGCTCGTAGGCGGGTCGCAGCACCTGCGCCCCGTGCCACACCCAGCTGACGCCCTCCTCGGCGGCGAGCGCGTCGACGTCGAGGAGCACCTCCCACTCCGGCTCGGTGGTGCGGTAGGACTCCCAGGTGGTGCGCCGCCACAGCCCGCGCTCGTGCTCGGCGTCGGTCCAGAAGTTGTACAGGTGCTCGCCGCGCTGGACGACGGCGGGGATCTTCTCCGTCGAGTCGAGGACCTCGAGGATCTCCTCGCGCAGCTGCGCGAAGCGCTCGGTCTCCAGGGTGCTGACGGCCCGCTCGTTGTGGGCGCGGACCCAGTCGAGCGCGGCGTCGCCCTCGACGTCCTCGAGCCAGGCGTGGGGGTCGGTGTGGGAGTCGGGTGCCATGGGGACATCCCATCACGCGCGTCGACGGCCGGGCGCCGCGAGGGCGCCCGGCCGCCGTCGGGTCACTCGCTGCCGAGCTTCTTGTCCGCGGCGTCCTGCGCGCTGTCGATCTTGTCGCTGTGCTTGCCGCCGGTCCTGTCGTCAGCGGCGTCGCCGGCCTTGTCGAGAGCGGCGTCGCTCTTCTGCTCGTCGCCGAGGGCGTCCTTGGCCTTGTCACCGATACCCATGCTCAGTCCCCTTCCGTCTGCGCCGCCGGGTCGCGGCTCGTCCCACGACAGTGCGCCCGCCCGCCGACGCCCGCAACGGGAGAGCACCCGGCGCCGGGCCGCTGCGACGGCGGCGGGGACCGCGGGCCGGGTCGCTAGCCTCGAGGGATGAGTGACATCCACGAGCTCAGCGCCCTCGACCTCGCCGCCGCCGTCCGCTCCGGCGAGATCGCCCCCGACGCCGTCGTCGAGCACACCCTCGAGCGGGCCGAGCGCCTGGGGCCGGCCGTCGGTGCCTTCGCCCACCTCACCCCCGGCCTGGCCCGCGAGCAGGCCGCGGCCGCCACCCGCCGGCTGCGCGACGGGGGCGAGCTGCCGCCGTTCCTCGGCGTCCCCGTCCCCGTCAAGGACCTTGCGATGGTGGCCGGGCAGCCCTTCGAGGCCGGCAGCGCCGCCCTGCGCGGCTACGTCGCCCCCGCCGACGACGGCGTGGCGATCCGTCTCCGGGAGGCGGGCACCCTCATGGTCGGCAAGACGACGACGCCGGAGCTCGGGCTCCCGTCCTACACCGAGCCCGACGTCGCACCCCCGGCCCGCAGCCCGTGGGACCCGCGCCGCAGCGCGGGCGGCTCCTCCGGCGGGGCTGCCGCGGCCGTGGCCGCAGGGATCGTCCCCGCCGCGCACGCGAGCGACGGCGGCGGCTCCATCCGGATCCCCGCCGCGGCGTGCGGGCTCGTCGGGCTCAAGGCGAGCCGCGGCCGGGTCTCCAAGGGGCCGCTCGGGGTCGACGGCGCCGGCCTCACAGTCGACGGCGTCGTCACGCGCACGGTGCGCGACACCGCCGCCTTCCTCGACGTCCTCGCCGAGCCGTGGCCCGGCGACCACTACCTGCTCCCGGGGCCGCGCTCCTCCTTCCTCGCGGCCTGCGGCCAGCCGCCGCGCGGGCTGCGCATCGGCGTGCTCACCCGGCCGATCAACGTCCACGAGGCGCCGGTGCACGAGACGTCCCTCGCCGCCGTCGACCGCGCCGTGCGGCTGCTCGAGGAGATGGGGCACGCGGTGACGACCGCCCAGGTGCCCTTCAGCCCCGAGGAGTGGGACCACTTCAACCCGCTGTGGGCCGTCGGGGCGCTGTCCGCGCCGGTCCCGCCGGAGGCGGAGGAGCTCCTCGTGCCCCTCACCCGCTGGATGCGCGAGCAGGGCCGGCAGTACTCCGGGGTCGACTACGCCGCCGCCGTCGCCGCGGTGCAGCGCCTGGCGCGCTCGGCGGCCGAGGTGTGGCGCGACCTCGACGTCGTCCTCACCCCGGCGCTCGCGACCCCCGCACCGTTCATCGGCGCGATGCGCGACGACGCCGACCCCGCGGCGGACTTCGAGGCGCAGAAGTCCTTCACGCCGTGGACGAGCCCGTGGAACATGCTCGGTGCCCCGGCGATCACCGTCCCGCTCCACCGGGCGGAGGTCGACGGCGTCGTGCTGCCGGTCGGCGTCCAGCTCGGTGCCACCCGCCTGGGCGACGAGGAGCTCCTCCTCGGCCTGGCCGCGGCCCTCGAGGAGGCCGACCCCTGGCCCACGAGCCCCGTCGAGCCGGCCTGAGGCCGCCTCGCCCGAGGGCAGGGGTCCGGGAGGGGCGTCAGTCGGGCGGCTCCACGGTCGGCGGGCCGGGGGACCCGTCCGGCGTCTCCTCCGGCTCGAGGGGCGGCGCGCTCGGGGGTGCGGTGGGCGGCTGCCCGGGAGGCGGCGGGTCCGCGAGCGGCGCCGCGGGGTCCTGCGAGGGGACGGGCTCGCCCGGCGGGACGGCGGGCCCACCGGGACCCGGACCGGGGGGAGGGAGTGTCGACATGATCCTGGCTCCTTCGGTAGGTGCTCGTGCGTCCGAGGGTGCGCCCCCTGGTGGTGCACCGCATCTTGTCGGGAGCCAGGACGCGTGCACCGACAGACTTGAGTGGAATAGACTCAACCCTGCGGCGTTGACCTCAGTGGAACCTGAACTCACCCGGAGGACCCGATGGACAAGCTGACCACCAAGTCGCAGGAGGCGATCGCCTCCGCCATGCGCTCGGCCGCGACGGCCGGCAACCCCCAGCTCGAGCCCGTCCACGTGCTCGTCGCGCTGCTCGAGCAGCCCGGCGGCGTCGCGCCTGCTCTCATCGACGCGGTCGGTGCCAACCGCGCCGCCATCGTCGAGCGCGCCACGGCCGCGGCCGCCGCCCTGCCCGGTGCCTCCGGGTCCTCCGTGGCCCAGCCTTCCCCGTCGCGCCCGATGATGACCGTCATCACCCAGGCCGGCGAGGAGGCGACCGCCCTCGGGGACGAGTTCGTCTCCACCGAGCACCTCCTCCTCGCGCTCGCGCGCAGCGAGAGCCCCGCCGGGCAGGTCCTGCGCGACCTCGGCGCCGACCGCGACGCGCTCCTCGACGCGCTGCCCACGGTCCGCGGCTCCGGCCGCGTCACGAGCGCCGACCCCGAGGGCACCTACAAGGCCCTGGAGAAGTACGGCCAGGACCTCACCGCCGCCGCCCGCGACGGTCGCCTGGACCCGGTCATCGGCCGAGACGCCGAGATCCGTCGCGTCATCCAGGTCCTCTCCCGCCGGACGAAGAACAACCCCGTCCTCATCGGCGAGCCCGGCGTCGGCAAGACCGCCGTCGTCGAGGGGCTCGCCCAGCGCATGGTCAACGGGGACGTCCCCGAGTCGCTGCGCGACAAGCGGCTCATCGCCCTCGACCTCGGCTCGATGGTCGCCGGCGCGAAGTACCGCGGCGAGTTCGAGGAGCGGCTCAAGGCCGTCCTGCAGGAGATCAAGGACTCCGACGGCGAGGTCGTCACCTTCATCGACGAGCTCCACACGGTCGTGGGCGCCGGTGCCGCCGAGGGCGCGATGGACGCGGGCAACATGCTCAAGCCCATGCTCGCCCGGGGGGAGCTGCGGATGGTCGGCGCCACGACGCTCGACGAGTTCCGCGAGCACATCGAGAAGGACCCGGCCCTTGAGCGCCGTTTCCAGCAGGTCTTCGTCGGCGAGCCCTCCGTCGAGGACACCGTCGCCATCCTGCGCGGCATCGCGCCCAAGTACGAGGCCCACCACCAGGTGACCATCTCCGACGGCGCGCTCGTCGCCGCCGCGACCCTCTCCGACCGCTACATCACCGGCCGTCAGCTCCCCGACAAGGCCATCGACCTCGTCGACGAGGCCGCGTCCCGCCTGCGCATGGAGCTCGACTCCTCCCCAGAGGAGGTCGACGCGCTGCGTCGCGCCGTCGAGCGGCTGCGGATGGAGGAGGCCTACCTCGTCGAGTCCGCCGACGCCGACGACCCCGCCTCCCAGGACCGCCTCGAGCGCCTGCGCGCCGAGCTCGCCGACCGTTCCGAGGAGCTCGCCGCCCTCACCGCCCGGTGGGAGGCGGAGAAGGCCGGTCACAACCGCATCGGTGACCTCAAGCAGCGCCTCGACTCCCTGCGCACGGAGGCCGACCGCGCCGAGCGCGAGGGCCGCTACGAGGACGCCGGCCGCCTGCGCTACGGCGACATCCCGGCCGTGGAGCGGGAGATCCGCGCCGCCGAGGCCGCCGAGGCCGACCAGCCTGCCGAGTCCCCGATGATCGCCGACCGCGTCTCCGCGGACGAGGTCGCCGAGGTCGTCGCCGCCTGGACCGGGATCCCGGTCGGCCGGCTCCTCGAGGGGGAGACCGAGAAGCTGCTGCGCATGGAGGACGTCCTCGGGCACCGGCTCATCGGGCAGCGCACGGCGGTCCAGGCCGTGTCCGACGCCGTGCGGCGCTCGCGGGCGGGCCTGTCCGACCCTGACCGGCCCACCGGATCCTTCCTCTTCCTCGGCCCCACCGGCGTCGGCAAGACCGAGCTGGCCAAGTCGCTGGCCGACTTCCTCTTCGACGACGAGCGCGCCATCGTGCGCATCGACATGAGCGAGTACTCCGAGAAGCACTCCGTCTCGCGGCTCGTCGGTGCCCCTCCGGGGTACGTCGGCTACGAGGAGGGCGGCCAGCTCACCGAGGCGGTGCGCCGCCGCCCCTACTCCGTCGTCCTGCTCGACGAGGTGGAGAAGGCCCACCCGGAGGTCTTCGACATCCTCCTCCAGGTGCTCGACGACGGCCGGCTCACCGACGGCCAGGGCCGCACGGTGGACTTCCGCAACGTCATCCTCGTCCTCACCTCCAACCTCGGCTCGCAGTTCCTCGTCGACCAGACGATGCCCGAGGAGGCCAAGCGCGAGGCGGTCATGGGGGCGGTGCGGGCGGCCTTCAAGCCCGAGTTCCTCAACCGGCTCGACGACGTCGTCCTCTTCGACGCGCTCAGCCTCGAGGAGCTCGGCCAGATCGTCGAGCTCCAGGTCGCGCGGCTGCGTGACCGGCTCGCCGAGCGCCGCATCACGCTCGACGTGACGTCGGCAGCCTCCGAGTGGCTCGCCTTCGAGGGTTACGACCCCGCGTACGGTGCACGTCCGCTGCGCCGGCTCGTCCAGCGTGAGATCGGTGACCAGCTCGCCCGCCTCATGCTCGGCGGGCAGGTGGCCGACGGCGCCACCGTGGCCGTCGACCGCACCCCCGAGGAGGGCCTCGTCCTCACCGTGGACGCCGGCACCACCGTCGCCACCCTCTGACGGAACAACTCAGCTCTCGCCGGGAGGGCCGCCACCACTCTCGCCGGGAGGGGCCGCCACCACTCTCGCCGGGAGGGGCCGCCACCACTCTCGCCGGGAGGGGCCGCCACCACTCTCGCCGAGAGCTGAGTTCTTCCGGGGGCTGGGGACACCGGGTCCGTCCACAGGTGGCACCCTGGGAGCCATGAGCGCTTTCGATCAGGTGGAGCTGCCGGACTTCCCGCACGCCGTCGTCGTCACCGACGCGAGCGGGACCCGACTGACCCACGGGGAGACCGGCCGGTCCTTCCCCTGGGCGTCGGTGACCAAGCTGCTCACGGCGACCGCGACGCTCGTCGCCGTGTCCCGGCACCTCGTCGACCTCGACGAGCCGGCCGGGCCGGAGGGCTCCACGGTGCGGCACCTGCTCGCCCACGCCTCGGGCGTGGCGATGGACTCCGACGACGTCCTCGGCGCCCCCGGACGCCGGCGCATCTACAGCAACCGCGGCATGGAGCTCGTCGCCGAGCACGTCGCCGAGGCGACGGGCACCGACTTCGCCGACTGGCTGGAGGACACGGTGCTCGTCCCGCTGGGCCTGAGCACCGTCGTGCTCGAGGGGTCACCCGCCCACGGCGCCAGCGGCAGCGCCGAGGACCTCGCCGCCTTCGGTCGCGAGCTCCTCGCCCCCACCGTCCTCGACCCCGAGCTCCTCACCGAGGCCACCACCGTCCAGCTCGCCGGCCTGCCCGGCGTGCTGCCCGGCTTCGGGCGTCAGGACCCCAACGACTGGGGGCTGGGCTTCGAGATCCGCGGCACCAAGTCGCCGCACTGGACCGGCGGCGGCAACGCGCCGGAGACCTTCGGGCACTTCGGCCAGTCCGGCAGCTTCCTGTGGGTCGACCCGCGGGCAGGTCTGGCCACGGCCTTCCTCGGCGCCGAGCCCTTCGGGGAGTGGGCGGCCGGGCTGTGGCCGGGCCTGTCCGACGCCGTCCTCACCGACCTGCGCTGACGCTAGCCTGCTGCCATGCCAGACGCTCCAGACGTCGTCGGTCTTGTCCTCAGCGGTGGCGGCGCGCGGGCCAGCTTCCAGCTCGGGGCGCTGCGCTACCTCTACGACCGGGCGGGTATCGCCCCCTCGGTCATCACCGGGACCTCGGCGGGCTCGATCGTCGCGGCCGTCCTCGCCCAGTCGGCCGAGCGGGAGGGGCAGCGCGCTGCCCTCGCGCGCCTCGAGGAGCTGTGGCGGGGGATGGCCGACTCCTCGGACATGTTCGAGGAGCTGCCGTGGTTCAGCCGGTTGCGCGAGCGTGGCCCGGTGTGGGCCGAGGCTCTCGAGCGGCGCAAGCGGCGCCAGGGTGCCCTGGGCCGATCCTTCAAGCGCGTGGCCGTGCTCCGCGACGAGATCTCCACCGCGGCCGAGCGGGTGGTCCGCCCGGCCAGCGGTGACGGGCGCAGCACGCAGGACCCCGGCCCCGACGAGCCCCCGCACCAGCAGCCCGTCGAGCTCCCGCCCGTCCCGGCCCCGCCCAGCCGGCTCACCCCGGCCGGTGAGCCCGCCGACGAGGAGGCCGCGGGCACCGGGAGGGAGCGCGCCGGCGGGACCGGTTTAGGCCCGGGCCGCTTCCTCGAGTCGATCGACATCCTCCGGACGGTGGGCCGCGCCAGCGCCGACCTCGAGACGATCGTCGACGGCGCCCGCCGTGAGCGCTCGATGTACCGCCCCGGCCCCATCGTCGACCACCTCGTCGACCCCGAGATCTTCCGGCCCGACGCCGTCGCGGCCTCGGGTGTCACCCTGCGTGTCGCCGTCGTCGCCCTCGAGAGCGGCGAGCTGCGCTACGTCACCGAGGACGGCACCCTCGTCGACCGCGACGACCGTCCCCTGGGGGCCGACCCCGTCGACCTCGTCGAGGCCGTCCGCGCGTCCTGCGCGATCCCGATGGTCTTCGCGCCGGTGCGGCTGGGGGAGGAGAACTACGTCGACGGCGGGGTGCGGGAGTCCCTGCCCGCGGAGGTCGCGATGACCCACCTCGGTGTCGACACCTGCTACGCCGTGGTCGCCGGACCGTCGGGCCTGCGCCGCGAGGACTCCTACGACGACAAGGACATGCTCGGCATCCTCATGCGCACGACGACGGCCATCATGACCGACGAGGTGCAGCGCGACGAGGTGGTCCGCGCGCGGGCCGCGGGCGCCGTCGTCATCGAGCCGGAGTTCGACGTCCACGACACCCTCACCATCGAGCCCGGCCTCGTCGCGCTCGCGATGGACTACGGCTACCTCCGCGCGGCCGAGGCCGTCCTCGGGGCGAGCGCGGAGGAGCAGTCCGTCACCCGCGACCTGGTGCTCCTGCGCCGCCGCATCTGGCACGCCGAGAAGGAGGCCTTCGCCGCGGACCTCGAGGAGCCCGCGCGGCTGGAGCGAGTCGCGGAGATCGCCGGCCTCAAGTACACGCTGCGCGACCTGCTGCGCCGCGTGCCGGCCGACCGTCTGCCCGAGGGGGCCGAGGAGTGGTGGCGCACGTGGGAGCACCACCGCACGGAGATCACCCTCGCCCCGAGCTGGGCCACCCCGCGCACCTGAGCGCGCTCAGGCGAGGTCGACGACGACGGGCACGTGGTCGCTGGCCCCCTTGCCCTTGCGCTCGGCCCGGTCGACGTGCGCGCCGGTCACCCGGGCAGCGAGCGCGGGGGAGGCGTGGACGAGGTCGATGCGCATGCCCTCGTTCCGGGGAAAGCGCAGGCGCTGGTAGTCCCAGTACGTGTAGGCGCCGGGGGTGTGCTCGCGAGTGACCTCCGCGAAGCCGGCCTCGCCCAGCGCGGCGAGCGCCGCTCGCTCGGGCGGGGAGACGTGGGTGGCGCCGGCGAAGGCGGCGGGGTCCCACACGTCCTCGTCGCGCGGGGCGACGTTCCAGTCACCCACGAGGGCGACCTGCGCGGCGGGGTCGGCCGCGAGCCAGCCGTGGGCGGCGTCGCGCAGCGCCGCCAGCCAGTCGAGCTTGTACTGGTAGTGCGGGTCCTCCAGCGTGCGGCCGTTGGGCACGTACAGGCTCCACACCCGCACGCCGCTGACCGTCGCGCCCAGGGCGCGGGCCTCGGCGGCGGCCGGCTCTCCCCACGTCGGCATCCCCGGGAAGCCGACCTCGACGTCCTCCACGGGGAGCCGGGAGACGACGGCCACCCCGTTCCACTGGCTGAGGCCGTGGTGGGCGACGTGGTAGCCGGCGGCCTCGAAGGGCAGGTGCGGGAACTGGTCGTCGCGGCACTTGGTCTCCTGGACCGCCAGCACGTCCGTCCCGGAGCGCTCGAGGAAGGCGAGGACCCGGTCCACCCGGGTGCGGACGGAGTTGACGTTCCACGTGGCCAGGCGCATGGGGGCGAGGCTACCGGCCGGTACCCTGCAGCCGTGACCTCCCCCAACGACTCCCTGCGCAGCTCCCTGGCCCAGCACGTCCGCGACCTCGCCGTCATCCGGGGCGAGGTGACGCTCGCCAGCGGCCGCACCTCCGACCACTACGTCGACATGCGGCGCGTCACCCTGCACCACGCGGCCGCCCCGCTCGTGGGCCACGTCATGCTCGACCTCCTCGAGGAGGCGGGGCTCGGGCCCGAGGAGGTCGACGCCGTCGGTGGTCTCACGATGGGCGCCGACCCGGTCGCCACCGCGATCCTCCATGCCGCGGCCTCCCGCGGGCTCACCGTGGACGCCTGCGTCGTGCGCAAGGAGGCCAAGGCCCACGGCCTGCAGCGGCGCGTCGAGGGCCCGGACGTCGCCGGCCGCCGTGTTGTCGCCGTCGAGGACACCTCGACCACCGGCGGCAGCCTCCTCACCGCCATCGAGGCGTTGCGCGAGGCGGGCGCGGAGGTCGTGGGGGCCGCCGTCGTCGTCGACCGCGACACCGGTGCGCGCGAGCGCGTGGAGGAGGCGGGCGTGCGCTACCTCGCCGCCCTCGGCCTGGAGGACCTCGGGCTCGCCGCCCGCGGCTGAGAAGGGCCGCGGTGCCGCCCACCGTGCGGTAGCGGAAGGTCTAGGGCCCTGACGGTCGCGCCGGTGCTAGTTTCCCTCAATGGCTGAACCGCGACGGCGGGGGACTCACGCGCAGGCCGGTCGCGCCGCCGTCAGTGCGAGGAACGGCAGGTGAGGGCCGTGGACGTCCGCAAGCGGCAGACGCTCGTCACCATCGTCGGCTTCGCGGTCATCGGCGCGCTGAGCTTCGTGGTCGACTGGCCCTGGTGGCAGCTCGCCCTGGTCTGCGTGGTGCCCTACGGCGTGGCGATCGTCCTCGCCGGTCGGCGAGGCAACCAGGGCCCGCTGTGAAAGGCTGAGCGCGTGGAGATGCTCGCCGTGCTCGTCGTCCTGGCCGTGCTCGTCGTCGTCGCCGTCTGGGCGGTCGCGACGTACAACGGCCTGGTCCGGCTGCGCAACCTCGTCCAGGAGGCGTGGCGGCAGATCGACGTCGAGCTCCACCGGCGCCACGCCCTCGTCCCGGCGCTCGTCGAGACCGTCAAGGGCTACGCCGCCCAGGAGCGGGAGGTCTTCGACGACGTCACCCGTGCCCGCGCAGCAGCGGCCGGCGGCGGGGTGGGCCCCGCCCAGCAGGCCGAGACCGAGAACGCCCTCAGCGGGGCGCTGAGCCGGCTCTTCGCCGTCGCGGAGAACTACCCGCAGCTGCGCTCCTCGGAGAACTTCGCCGACCTCCAGGCCGAGCTCACCAACACCGAGGACCGCATCGCCGCGGGCCGCCGCTTCTACAACGCCAACGTGCGCCAGCTCAACACGAGGATCGAGTCCTTCCCGCCGAACGTCGTCGCCAACGCGTTCTCCTTCAGCCGGGCGGAGTACTTCGAGGCCAACGACCCCGCGGTCCGTGCCGTCCCCTCGGTCCACTTCACCGCCGGCGAGGCGCCCGGCCCCGCCGCGGCCGTCGACGGCGGTGGTCAGGGCGGGGGCCTCGACCCGCGACGCGACGCTTGAGCGAGGAGCAGGTCGGCGTCGGGCCCTGGCCCGGCGGGCCCGACGCGTGGCCCCCGGACCCCCGGCTCGACCCGCAGCTGCTTGCCGAGGGGGACCGGCGCAACGTCCTGGACCGGTACCGCTACTGGCGGCTCGAGGCGATCGTCGAGGACATCGACGCCCACCGCCACCCGCTCCACGTGGCGGTCGAGAACCTCGGGCACGACTTCAACATCGGCTCGGTGGTCCGCACGGCCAACGCCTTCGCGGTCGCCGCCGTCCACATCGTCGGCCGACGGCGCTGGAACCGGCGCGGGGCGATGGTCACCGACCGCTACCAGCACCTGCACCACCACGACGACGTCGCCGGGCTGCTCGCGTGGGCGCAGGGGGAGGGGATACCGGTCATCGGCATCGACAACGTCCCGGGGTCCGTGCCCCTCGAGCACCGGCCGCTGCCGGAGCGCGCCGTGCTCCTCTTCGGGCAGGAGTCCGGCGGGCTGTCCGAGGAGGCGCGGGCGGCCTGCGCGCAGATCCTCCACATCACCCAGTACGGCTCCACCCGGTCCCTCAACGTCGGGGCCGCTGCCGCGGTGGCGATGTACTCGTGGATCCTGCAGCACGGGCCGCAGGTCGGACGTCCCGACCCTGCTCAGTCCGGGCATGACACAATCTAGGCGTATCGCTGCGTCTATCCACAGGAGGCATTCAGTGCCCATCGCAACCCCCGAGTCCTACAACGAGATGCTCGACCGGGCGAAGGCGGGCAAGTTCGCCTACCCGGCCATCAACATCACCTCCTCCCAGACGGTGACCGCGGCGATCCGCGGCTTCGCCGAGGCGGAGAGCGACGGCATCATCCAGGTCTCCGTCGGCGGTGGCGAGTACGCCTCCGGCTCGACGATCAAGGACCGGGTGGCGGGCACGCGCGCCCTGGCCGCCTACGCGCACGAGGTGGCGAAGAACTACGGCGTCACCATCGCGCTGCACACCGACCACTGCATCAAGGAGAACCTCGACTCCTGGGTGAGGCCGCTGCTCGCCATGGAGGCCGAGGAGGTCGCCGCCGGCAAGAACCCCATGTTCCAGTCGCACATGTACGACGGCTCCACCGTCCCGCTGGAGGAGAACCTCGTCATCTCCGAGGAGCTGCTCGAGCTCTCCCAGAAGGCGCGCACGATCCTCGAGATCGAGGTCGGCGTCGTCGGTGGCGAGGAGGACGGCCACGAGGCCGAGATCAACGAGAAGCTCTACACGACCCCCGAGGACGGCCTCGCCACGGTGCGGGCGCTCGGCGCCGGTGAGAAGGGCCGGTACCTCACCGCCCTGACCTTCGGCAACGTCCACGGCGTCTACAAGCCGGGCGCGGTCAAGCTCCGTCCGGAGATCCTCGGTGAGATCCAGCGCGTCGTCGGCCAGGAGATCGGCAAGGACATGCCGTTCGACCTCGTCTTCCACGGTGGTTCCGGCTCGACGGCCGAGGAGGTCGCCCTCGCCGTCGACAACGGCGTCATCAAGATGAACGTCGACACCGACACGCAGTACGCCTTCACCCGCCCCGTCGTCGAGCACATGTTCAAGAACTACGACGGCGTGCTCAAGATCGACGGCGACGTCGGCAACAAGAAGGCCTACGACCCCCGCGCCTGGGGCAAGGCCGCGGAGGCCGGCATGGCCGCCCGCGTCGTCGAGGCCTGCCAGTGGCTGCGCTCGGCCGGCACGAAGATGGCCTGACGCAGACCGACTGACGCACGAAGGGCCCGCCGGCAGCTGCCGGCGGGCCCTTCGTCGTCTCGCTGGTGCGTCACGCGGCGTCGTCGCCCGGGGGGTCGGTGGGCTCGGGGAAGCCCGGGTCCTCCTCGACGATCGTCACGACGTCGCCCAGGCGCGTGATGTCGAGCAGGAAGCGGACGACGTCCGGCGGCTTGATCATCGTGAGCGGCCCGGGCGTGCGGTGGGCGAGCCGCGCGAGGAGCGCGACACCCGAGGAGTCCATGAAGGTGACGTGCCGGGCGTCGATCTCCACGGGGTTGCGGGACGACTCGGCCTCCGAGACCGCCTCGGTGAGCTCGCTGCTGAGAGCGACGTCGATCTCACCGGACAGGACGAGCCGGGTGCGGCCCTGCGCCACCATGACCGACGCGGTGCCGGTCTCGGGGCCGCGGTCGCTTGTCGAACTGTCGTCGCGCACAGGCTCTCCTTCTGCTGGTCCGGCGGTTCGCGCCGGAACGTCCTCCACGGCATCCTAGGAGACTCGAGGCGATCGGAGAGACAACATGACCGGACCGGACAGCGGCGTGCCCGCACCGGTGGACTCTCCGACGCCTCCTGAGGGTGTCATCCGCACGCATCCGGGACGGCGCGCGGAGCCCGCGCGCGAGCTGCCCGAGACCTTCCTGGGGCGCTCCGAGCACCTGCTCGAGGCGCTGCCCGACCCGACCTACGTCGTCGACGTCGACCTCTCCACCCGGCCCGCCGGGTACCGCGTCGTGTGGGTCAGCTCCTCGCTGGCGCAGATGACCGGGTACTCGGTGGCCGAGCTGCGCGACTCCGCGCCCGAGCTGGTCACCGCCCACGGGCGGGTCCGCACGGCCCTGCGGGAGGCGCTCGCAGCGGGTCTGCCCGTCTCCGTCGTGCGCTCCGTGCCGCGCAAGGACGGCACCTCCTACCGCGCCACCGTGTCCTTCAGCCCGCTCGGGCCCGGCGCCGGTGGCTGGGGCCGCTGGCTCGTCACCGTGCGCGACGCCACCGAGGAGCTCGCCTCCGCCGTCCTCGCCGAGGAACGGGCCGCCGCGGAGGAGCGCGCCCAGCGCGGCCTCAGCCTCGTCGCGCGGGTCTCCGACATCCTCGCCGACGTCGACTCCGCGACCGCCCTCGTGGAGATCTCCGCGCTGCTCGAGCGGCGCATCGTCCCGTGGGCCGCCTTCTACGCCGACGGCACCCAGCTGCAGAAGGTCACCGACCTCGCCGGGATCTCCTACCACCGCCGCGACCTGCGCCGTCAGGCCCGGGTGCGCGAGGTCCCCGACCCCGTCGTCGGACTCTTCCTCGACACCCGGATGCAGACCGTCGTCGTCGACCCGCGCGAGCCCGTCGACGAGGGCACCCTCACCGGTGAGCTGCTCGCGCTCGTCGCGCAGGACGACTCCGCGCCCGACGACGGGCCGCTGTGGCTGCTGCCCGTGCTCGGCCGCAAGGCGGTGCTCGCCGTCCTCGCCGTCCGCCCCCCGGACCTGGAGGCCGACGAGAGCGCGCTGCCGGCGGGCGAGCTGACGACCGTCCTCGAGCTCGTCGCCCGGCGCGTGGGCATGGCGATGGACAACCTCCAGCTCTACGACCGCGAGCACCGGCTCGCGGAGACGCTCCAGCGCGCCATGCTGCCCGAGCAGAGCCACGTCGAGGGCGTGGACGTGTGGAGCTACTACGCCCCCAGCTCCGAGCACGCCCAGGTGGGCGGGGACTGGTACGACGTCCTCGACATGGGTGAGGGACGGGTCGGTGTGGTCGTGGGCGACGTCGTCGGGCACGACGTCGAGGCCGCGGCGGCGATGGGCCAGCTGCGCTCGGTCGTGCGCGCCTACGCCGCCGAGTTCGTCGAGCCCGGGAAGGTGCTGGGCCGTGTCGACCGGCTCGTCGCGGGCATGCGCATCGCCCGGCCCGCCTCCTTCGTCTACGCCACCCTCCACCCCCGGCCGGGCGGGGAGACCTGGGACGTCGCCTACTCGCGCGCCGGGCACCTGCCGATCGTCCACGTGAGCGGCGGGCGGGCCACCCAGCTCGAGGGCGCCAACGGCCCCCTCGTCGGCTTCGGCGGCCGCCCGCGGCACACCGGGCACGCGGTCGTGCGGCCCGGTGACGTCCTCGTCTTCTACACCGACGGCCTCGTCGAGCGCCGCGACCGGTCGATGCGCGACGGCGTCGCCGCCCTCGTCTCGGCCGCCGAGCACATCGACGCGCCCGACGCCGCCGGGATCGGTGAGGAGCTGCTCCAGCAGCTCGCCGACGCGCCCGAGGACGACATCGCCGTCGTCGTCCTGCGCGTGCCCGACCCGGCCTCCGACCCCACCCACACGTGGTCAGGGCCCCGGGAGCGGCGCTGGCAGATGCCGATGGACCCCAAGACGATCGCCCGGGCGCGGCACGCCGTGCTCCGCGCCTGCGAGGCCTGGGACATCGCGGACACCGCCGCGGCCGAGCTCGTCGCCTCCGAGCTCGTCGCCAACGCCGTCATGCACGGGTGGGGCCGGGTGGACCTGCGGCTGCGGGACACCGGTGACGGCCTGCGCATCGAGGTCGAGGACGCCAACCCGAGCCCGCCGGTCGTCCGCGAGGGACGCGTGGGGCGTGTGGGCGGCTTCGGGCTCCACATCATCTCCCGCCTCGCCGAGTGGGGGTGGCGGCCCACCCCGGCCGGGAAGGTCGTGTGGGCGCGCGTGCGCGCCAAGGAGGCCTGGGCCCAGCGCCCGGCCGAGGAGTAGACGGCGGCTCAGGAGGCCCGGCGCTCGCAGCGGTGGTCGGTGTCGATCCGGAAGCTGCCCAGGGCGCCGCAGATCTCCAGGACGAAGAGCTCGCGGTCGTTGCAGCCGCGCAGGACGGCCGCGCCGCCGCGCTTGCCCGCGGCGTCGGCGAGCGCGATGAGGAACGCGGCACCGGTGGAGTCCATGAAGGTGACGTCGCACATGTCGATGACGAGGAGCTGACGGCGCAGCCCGCTCACCCGGGCCGTGGCCTCGGGGAACTGTCCGCGTTCGGCAAGGTCGAGATCCCCGCTGATCGTCACCGTCGTCGTGGTCGATGACGCCGCGATCTCGATCATGCTGCTCCCTCTGGCCGCCGCTCGTGCGCGCGCGGCGGTGCCCGGTCCGTTACCTCCACGAGCCTAGGCGGCAGAGCCGTCCGGTGCACGCCGAACCGCCCGGAGGCAGCGTTCGGTAACCTGTCCCGGGAGCCGATCGGCGCCCGCCTCCAGCGAAAGGGATGAACATGCCAGCGGTCGTCGTCGTCGGAGCCCAGTGGGGCGACGAGGGCAAGGGGAAGGCCACCGACCAGCTCAGCTCCCAGGTCGACTACGTCGTCAAGTTCAACGGGGGCAACAACGCGGGGCACACGGTCGTCGTCGGCGAGGAGAAGTACGCCCTCCACCTGCTGCCCTCCGGCATCCTCAGCCCGGGGTGCACACCGGTCATCGGCAACGGCGTCGTCGTCGACCTCGAGGTGCTCTTCGCCGAGCTCGACGGGCTCAGCGCGCGGGGCGTGGACGTCTCCAAGCTCCTCGTGTCCTCCGGCGCCCACCTCATCCCGTCCTACAACCGCACCCTGGACAAGGTGACCGAGCGCTTCCTCGGGAAGCGGCAGATCGGCACGACGGGCCGCGGCATCGGTCCCACCTACGCCGACAAGATGGCGCGCGTGGGCATCCGCGTCCAGGACGTCTTCGACGAGAAGATCCTGCGGCAGAAGGTCGAGGGTGCGCTCGTGCAGAAGAACCAGCTGCTCCTCAAGGTCTACAACCGCCGTGCCGTCGACGTCGACGAGGTCACCGCCGAGCTGCTCTCCTACGCGGAGCGGCTGCGCCCGATGGTCGCCGACACCTCCCTGGTCCTCAACCAGGCCCTCGACGAGGGCCGCACGGTCGTCTTCGAGGCCGGCCAGGCCGCGATGCTCGACGTCGACCACGGCACCTACCCCTTCGTCACCTCCTCCTCCGCCACCGCCGGTGGCGCCTGCACCGGCAGCGGTGTGGGCCCGACCCGCATCGACCGCGTCGTGGGTGTCGTCAAGGCGTACACGACCCGTGTCGGCGAAGGCCCCTTCCCCACCGAGCTCCACGACGACGCCGGCGAGCGGCTGCGCAGCGTGGGTGGGGAGTACGGCACGACGACGGGGCGCCCTCGCCGCTGCGGCTGGTACGACGCCGTCGTCGCCCGCTTCGCCAGCCGGGTCAACGGGCTCACCGACCTGGTCCTCACCAAGCTCGACGTCCTCACCGGCCTGGAGAAGATCCCGGTGTGCGTGGCCTACGAGGTCGACGGCCGCCGCGTGGACGAGATGCCCCCCAACCAGACCGACTTCCACCATGCGCGCCCGGTCTACGAGGAGCTCGACGGCTGGAGCGAGGACATCAGCGGCGCCCGCGAGTTCTCCGACCTGCCCGACGCCGCCCAGCGCTACGTGCTCGCGCTCGAGGAGATGTCCGGGGCGCGGATCTCCTCGATCGGCGTCGGCCCGGACCGCGCCGCCACGATCGTGCGCCACTCCCTGCTGGACTGAGTGCGCCGGCGCCCCGCCCGGTGACGGGCGGGGCGTGGGCCGATGGTCCCGTAGGCACGGGCACGTCCGTGCCTAACCTGGCCTCTCGCCAACGAGAGGGGACGGCCATGGCTGTCGAGGACATCGCGATCACGGACCGGCCGGGCGGGGGGTGCGCCTGCGGCGGGCACGACGACGCCACCCCGGTGCTCGACGTCCGCCAGGTCCCGCACGCCATCCGGCACGCCACCGTCTTCGGTGCGCTCACCGCGATCGCGCCCGGTTTCTCCCTGGACCTCCTCGCGCCGCACGACCCGCTCCCGCTGCTCGCACAGGTCGAGGAGCGCCAGCCCGGTGCCTTCGCCGTCACCTACCTCGTCGAGGGCCCCGAGGCCTGGACGGTGCGGCTCACGCGTCGGCTGCCCTGACATGCCACAACCCGCCGACAGCTGAGTTGTTACCGGTAACAACTCAGCTGTCGGCGGGTTGTCGGGTTCTAGCGCTGCTGGTCCTCGCCCGGCTGCTGCGGGGGCTCGGGCGACGGCGCGAAGGGCGAACCCTCCGGGCGGTCGACCGGCGCGTCCGCGGCAGCGGCGCCGAAGGAGGCCGGCGCCGACGGCGCCTGCTGGCCGGGGTAGCCCGGGCCCGGGTCGGCCGGGACCTGGTCGGACGGGCCGAAGCCGCCCACCGGCTGGCCCGCGCCCGGCTGCGCGGGGAAGCCGGGGCCGGGCTCGTTGGCGACCTGGCCGGGCTGGCCGCCCTGACCGCCGGGGCCCGCCGGCCCGCCGGGGCCCGCCGGCCCGCCGTAGGGGGCGTCGGCGTCGCCGGACCTCCCGCGGTTCTTGCGGGTGATGAAGAAGATGAGCGCGGCGATCGCGAGCAGTGCGACGACACCGAGGATGACCCACACGGCGGTGGACACGCCGCCGCCGCTGCCGCCCAGGACGGAGCCGGTGGCCTCGCCGGTGGCGCTGCCGCCGGCGGCGAAGGCCTCGATGCCGGTCCACGTCACGGTGTTGCCGTCGATCTCGCCGTCTGCCTCGATGACCTCACCGGGGAAGGTGACGGAGATGGCCACCTGGGGCTCCATGCCGGCCGGCATGTCCTCGAGGCTGCTCGTGTCACCCATGCCGGTGTCGTCGCCGTCGAAGGAGAAGACATAGGTGTCGTCGACCTTCTCGATGCTCATGCCCTCACCGCTCATCGAGTCGATCGGGGCGCCGGTCGCCGAGATGCGGCACCCGACGTTGCCGTCCTCGTCCTCGATGTCCTCGACGGCGAAGTCCGCCTCGTCCGGGGCGCCGGAGAGCTCGGACTCCATCGAGGAGCAGTCCATGTCCTCGCGGGTGGCCATGCCGGTGAGGTCGCCGACCTCCATGGAGACGTCGAGGGTGTCGTCCTCGTTGATGGTCAGGCCCATGTCCAGGCGGAAGCAGCCGGCCAGGACGAGCAGGAGGGGCAGGAGGAGGAGCGCCGACAGGCCGCGGCGGGCCCGGGACGTGCTGGGGTGTGCTGTCATGCCGCGAACCCTACCGGTCGGGCGTCACGGCGACGTGTCCAGGAGGCCCGCCAGGATGGGGACAACTCCCCGGCGGATGCTGTCCGGTGGACGGTGCAGCGCGAGGCCCGCCGCGGTGGGTAGGCTCGTGGCACGTGAAGATCCTCGTCGTCGGGTCGGGCGCGCGCGAGCACGCCATCACCCGCACCCTCGCCACCGAGTCCACGCCCCACGAGGTCCTCGTCGCCCCCGGGAACCCGGGGACTGCGCAGGTCGCGACCAACGTCGCGGTCGACCCGCTCGACCCGCAGGCAGTGACGGCGCTCGCCGTCGAGCGCGGCGTCGATCTCGTCGTCGTCGGCCCCGAGGCGCCGCTCGTCGCCGGCGTCGCCGACGCCGTCCGCGCCGCCGGGGTCCCGTGCTTCGGCCCCGACGCCGCCGCGGCCCGTCTCGAGGGGTCCAAGGCCTTCGCCAAGGAGGTCATGGCGGCCGCCGAGGTCCCCACGGCGATGGCCTACGTGTGCACGAGCCCCGAGGAGGTGGAGGAGGCGCTGGACGCCTTCGGCGCCCCCTACGTCGTCAAGGACGACGGCCTCGCCGCCGGCAAGGGCGTCGTCGTCACCGAGGACCGCGACGCCGCCCTCGCGCACGCCCGTGCCTGCCTCGCCCGCACCGCCACCCCCGGCGGGGAGCGTCCCGCCGTCGTCGTCGAGGAGTGCCTCGACGGCCCGGAGGTCTCCCTCTTCTGCGTGTGCGACGGCACCGACGCCGTCCCGCTCGCCCCGGCGCAGGACTTCAAGCGTCTCGGGGACGGCGACGCCGGCCCCAACACCGGCGGGATGGGCGCCTACAGCCCGCTGCCGTGGGCGCCGGAAGGGCTCGTCGAGGAGGTGATGGAGCGCGTCGCGCGCCCGGTCGTGCGGGAGATGGCCCGTCGCGGCACCCCCTTCACCGGCGTCCTGTACGTCGGGCTGGCGCTCACCTCCCGCGGCCTGCGGGTCATCGAGTTCAACGCCCGCTTCGGGGACCCCGAGACGCAGGTGGTGCTCGCCCGCCTCGGCTCCTCCCTGGCGCAGCTGCTCCACGCCGCCGCCACCGGCAGCCTCGCCGAGGCACCCCGCCCCACGTGGCGGGACGCGGCCGCCGTCACGGTCGTCCTCGCCTCCCACGGCTACCCCGGGACCTCCCGCACCGGTGACGTCGTCGAGGGCGTCGCCGACGCCGAGGAGCTGCCCGGCGTCCACGTCCTCCAGGCCGGCAGCGCGACCGCCGCGGACGGCACCCTGGTGAGCGCCGGTGGACGGGTGCTGTCCGTCGTCGGCGTCGGGGCGGACCAGGAGGAGGCGCGCGCCCGTGCCTACGCGGGCATCGACCGCATCAGCCTCGCCGGCTCCCAGCACCGGACCGACATCGCGCGGGTGCGCTCGTGACCGCGCCGGTGCTGCCCGGCTGGGAGCACGTCTACTCCGGCAAGGTTCGCGACCTGTACCGGCCGGCGGCGCCGCACCCGGACGGCGACGTCGTGCTCGTCGTCGCCTCCGACCGCATCAGCGCCTACGACCACGTCCTGCCCACGCCGATCCCCGGCAAGGGCGAGGTGCTCACCCGCCTCAGCCTGTGGTGGTTCGAGCAGCTCGCCGACATCGTGCCGAGCCATGTCGTGTCGCTCGACGTCCCGGACGCCGTCGTCGGACGGGCCATGGTGTGCCGGCGCCTGGAGATGTTCCCCGTCGAGTGCGTGGCACGTGGGTACCTCACCGGCTCGGGCCTCGTCGAGTACCGCGAGGGCCAGGCCGTGTGCGGGGTGCCGCTGCCCCCGGGCCTGGGCGAGGCCTCCCGCCTCCCCGAGCCGATCTTCACGCCCGCGAGCAAGGCCGAGATCGGCGACCACGACGAGAACATCACCTTCGAGGCCGTCGCCGAGCGGCTCGGCCGCGAGCGCGCGGCCGGGCTGCGCGACCTCACGCTGAGGATCTACGCCCGCGCCGCGGAGGTCGCGGCCCGCAGCGGCATCATCGTCGCCGACACGAAGCTCGAGTTCGGGCTGGGGCCCGGTGGGGACGTCGTCCTCGGCGACGAGGTGCTCACCCCCGACTCCTCGCGCTTCTGGCCGGCCGACGGCTACGCGCCGGGGCGGGTGCAGCCCAGCTTCGACAAGCAGTTCGTCCGGGACTGGCTCACCTCCCCGGAGTCGGGCTGGGACCGTGTCTCGCCGCCGCCCGCGCTGCCCGACGACGTCGTCCAGCGCACCCGGGAGCGCTACCTGGAGGCCGCCGACCGCCTCGTCGGGTGACCTCGGACTCTCACCCCTGCCTGCGCGGGTGATCCGTGCAAGACTGTGAGAGCAGTAACACCTCCTCCGCGACATCAGCTCGCGAATTAGTGCGAAGGCCCGAACGTATGGCAGCAGACACCAGTGTCCCCACGACGGCGCGGGGAACCGCCCGAGAGCGACAGGTCAGCGACTTCACCGCCCTGACCAAGCGCGTCCAGGAAGCGGGCCTCATGCGGCGCGCCTACGGCTACTACTGGACCAAGCTCATCGGCTCACTGGTGCTGGGCGTCGGCCTCGCCGTGGCCTTCGTCCTCATCGGGGACACCTGGTGGCAGATGGTGACGGCCGTGGCCCTCGCCCTGCTCATGACGCAGATCGCCTTCCTCGGCCACGACGCCGCGCACCGGCAGATCTTCGTGTCCGGCAAGTGGAACGAGTGGGTCTCCCTCATCGTCATCAACCTCTTCGTGGGCATGGGCCAGGCCTGGTGGCAGCGCAAGCACACCAAGCACCACGCCGCCCCGAACACCCTCCACAAGGACCCGGACATCGACCCGGGCGTGCTCGCCTTCAGCCAGTACGCGGTCGAGCAGCGCAAGACGCGGCTCACGAAGTGGCTCGCCACCAAGCAGGGCTTCTTCTTCTACCCGCTGCTCCTGCTCGAGGGCGTCAACCTCCACGTCCACGGCATCAAGCGCGCGGTGAGCCGCGAGCGCCTCAAGCGCCGCTGGGTGGAGCTCAGCTTCATCCTCGTCCGGCTCGTCAGCTTCTTCGCCCTCGTCTTCCTCGTCCTGTCCCCGGGCAAGGCGCTCGCCTTCATCGGCGTGCAGCTTGCGGTCTTCGGCCTCTACATGGGCCTGTCCTTCGCGCCGAACCACATCGGTATGCCGGTCGTGCCGTCGGACGTCAAGATCGACTTCCTGCGCCGCCAGGTCCTCATGAGCCGCAACATCTCCGGTGGGCGCGCCATGGACACCTTCATGGGCGGGCTCAACTTCCAGGTGGAGCACCACCTGTTCCCGTCGATGGCCCGGCCCAACCTCCGCAAGGTCGCCCCGATGGTGCGGGAGTACTGCCAGGACCTCGGCGTCCGGTACACGGAGACCTCCCTCGTGCAGTCCTACCGGGCGGTCTACCAGTACCTCAACACGGTGGGACGCGGCGGTCTGGACGTGTGGGCCTGTCCACTGACTGCCCAGTACCGGGTCTGACCCCGCCGCCCGGGTAGACTCGGCGGCGGCCCGAACCCCCCGAGCAGGAGTCACCATGGGACGCATCGTCGTCGAGGTCATGCCCAAGCCCGAGATCCTCGACCCGCAGGGCAAGGCGGTCGCCGGCGCGCTGCCCCGGCTCGGACTGGACGGTTTCGTCGCGGTCCGCCAGGGCAAGCGCTTCGAGCTGGAGGTCGAGGGCGACGTCGACGACGCCGCGCTCGAGCGGGCCCGTCGCGCCGCCGAGATGCTGCTGTCCAACCCGGTCATCGAGGACGTCGTCCGCGTCGCCGCGGCCGACGACGTCCGGAGCGCCTGATGCACCGCCTCGACGTCCCCGAGCCCCAGCCCCGCGCGGACGGGGCGCGCATCGGCGTCGTCACCTTCCCCGGCTCGCTCGACGAGCGCGACGCCCAGCGGGCGGTGCGCCTGGCCGGCGGTGAGCCGGTGGCACTGTGGCATGCCGACGAGGACCTCCGCGGGGTCGACGCCGTCGTCCTGCCCGGTGGCTTCTCCTACGGCGACTACCTGCGCTGCGGCGCGATCGCGAGCTTCGCGCCGGTCATGACGGCCGTCGTCGAGGCCGCCGGCCGCGGGCTGCCGGTGCTCGGCATCTGCAACGGGTTCCAGATCCTCTGCGAGGCGCACCTGCTGCCCGGCGCGCTCATCCGCAACGAGGCCCAGCGCTTCGTCTGCCGCGACCAGCAGCTGCGCGTGGAGAACAACGACACCGCCTGGACCACCGGGTACTCCGTGGGCCAGACGATCACCATCCCGCTGAAGAACGGGGAGGGTGGCTTCGTCGCCGACGAGCGCACCCTCGCCGAGCTCGAGGGGGAGGGGCGGGTCGTCTTCCGCTACGAGGGCCACAACCCGAACGGCTCGCTCCACGACATCGCCGGCATCAGCAACGCGACGGGCAACGTCGTGGGGCTCATGCCGCACCCGGAGCACGCCGTCGAGCCGGGCTTCGGCCCCGACTCCGCCGCCGGTGGAGGCACCGACGGCCTGGCGATCTTCGCCTCCGTCCTCGGGGTCCTCGTCTCCGCCTGAGTCAGGCGAGGACCGCCTCCAGCGGCGTGTGCTCCATCCCGTGCGCCTCGGCCACCGGGGCGGAGACGAGCGCGCCGTCGTGGGTGGCCAGGCCCAGGGCGAGGGCGCGGTCCGCGCGCATCGCCTCGCGCCAGCCCCCGTTCGCCAGTGCGAGCGCGTAGGGGACGGTGACGTTGGTCAGCGCATAGGTCGAGGTGTGGGAGACGGCGCCGGGCATGTTGCTCACGCAGTAGAACAGCGTGTCGTGCACCCGGTAGGTCGGGTCGGAGTGCGTGGTCGGCCGGGAGTCGGCGAAGCAGCCGCCCTGGTCCACGGAGATGTCGACGACGACGGAGCCGGGCTTCATCGTCGCGATCTGCTCGTTCGTCACGAGCCGGGGCGTGCGCGCCCCGGGGAGCAGGACCGCGCCGATGACGAGGTCCGCCTGGGTGATGGCCCGCTCGATCTCGTAGGCGTTGGACATGACGGTCTGGCAGCGTCCGCGGTACAGGGCGTCGGCCTGCCGCAGCCGGCTCACGTCGCGGTCCATGAGGACCACGTCCGCGTGCATGCCCACCGCCATCGCGGCGGCGTTCATGCCGGCCACGCCGGCGCCGATGACGACGACGCGTGCCGAGTACACCCCTGACACCCCACCGAGGAGCACGCCGCGGCCGCCCTGGGCGCTCATCAGGCTGTGGGCCCCCATCTGCGGGGCGAGCCGGCCGGCGATCTCGCTCATCGGTGCGAGGAGCGGCAGCGAGCGGTCGGGCAGCTCGACGGTCTCGTAGGCGACGGCCGTGACCCGGCGCCGCAGGAGCTCCTCGGTCAGCTCCCGGTCGGCCGCGAGGTGGAGGTAGGTGAACAGGGTCTGGCCCTCGCGGAGCAGGCCGTACTCCTCCGGGACGGGCTCCTTGACCTTGAGCACGAGCTCGCCGAAGTCCCACGTGGCCGCGGCGTCGGGGAGCACCGTGGCACCCGCGGCGGTGAAGTCCGCGTCGGTGATCGAGGCGGAGGTCCCGGCTGCGGCCTCGACGGCCACCTCGTGCCCGTGGCGGACCAGCTCGTGCACCCCCGAGGGGGTGATGGCCACGCGGCCCTCGGAGTCCATGACCTCTCGCGGCACGGCGATCCTCATGCGGGCATCCTCCCAGGTTCGTCCGAGCCGGGCGCGTGTTCACCCGGCGGTCACCGGGTGGTCATCTGTCCACAGGTTGTGTCCACAGGGTTGTGCACATACACACAGGAAGCGCTCGCAGCCTGTGGACTGAGCTGTGGAGGCTCGTCCGGGGTCGGCACCGCCGGTGTGAGAGACTTGTCGCGACAACTTCACAGCCTTCGATTCGCGGCGGGAGAGACCCGCTCAGGCGGGCGCCGAAGGAGCAACCTCCCCGGAAACTCTCAGGCCCCCATACCGCCACGGCGAGGCACCTCTGGAAAGCAGCCCTCAGGGCTCACCGACGGGGAAGTGCGGGCACCACGCCCGCAGAAAACTCTCAGGTCCGATGACAGAGCGGGGAACGGTCCCTGCTCACGCGCGCTCGTGCGCGCCCGCCATCCCGAGGAGTCCCGTTGGCCCTGGCTGTCGACACCCCCCTGCGCGCCCCCGCGCCCACCGCTGCCCGTCCGGTCGTCCCGCGCATGCGCCGCCGGCTCGGGATCGTCGCGATCGTCGCCTCGGCCAGTGCCATGGGTCTGGCCGGCCTCTTCGGGCGGCTCGCCTCACCGCCCGGCGCCGTCATCGGCGAGACGCTCACGCTGGGACGGATGGCCGTGGGCGCTCTCGGGATGGTCCTCGTCCTCGCTGCGGGCCGCCGGCTGTCGGTGCTGCGCCGCACCCGCGTCTCGTGGTCGGTCGTCCTCGGGGGCGTCTTCCTCGGCCTGTCCCTGGCCACCTACCTGTCCGCGACGGTCCTCACCGTGCTCTCCCGCGCCGTCGCCCTCCACTACCTGGGCCCGGTCGTCGCCACCGTCCTCGCGCGCCTCGTCCTCAAGGAGCGCGCCCGCGGCACCGAGCTGCTCACCCTGGGGATCAGCTTCGCCGGGATGGTGCTCGCCACCGGTCTCGTCGACGGCGCCCCGACGGTGCCCGACGGCGACCAGCTCCTCGGGGACGTCCTCGCCGCGGTCTCCGGGCTCCTCTACGGCGCGGCGCTGCTGTGCTACCGCTACCGCGCGGACATGCCGGCCGACGTGCGCAACTTCTGGAACTTCACCTTCGGCGCGCTCGGCGCGGCGGGGATGGTCGCCGTCACGCGCCCGGACATGTCGGGGATGACGGCGCAGAACTGGGTCTGGGCCGGCACCTTCTTCGTCGTGTGCGGCTTCCTCGCCCTCGGGCTGCTCGTCGTCGCGGGGATGCACCTGCGCTCGGTGGAGCTCTCGGCGCTGTCCTACTGGGAGGTCGTCGTCGCGATGCTCCTGGGAGCCGCCGTCTACGGCGAGGCGGTCTCGCCGCTCGCGGCGGTCGGGGCACTGCTCATCCTCGTGGCGATGGTCGTCGCCCTCGGGCGGCGCCGGCCCGCCGGGACCGGCGCCGCACCGTCAGGTGCGCGGGGTGACCGTGCCGCTGAGGTGGAGCCGGCCTGACCGCGGGTGGTGACCGGCGTACCGCACGCCGTCCCCGGCCGGGTCGACGCTCAGCGCGACCTTCCCGGGCAGCAGCACCGGCTTCGCGAACTCCACCTCCCAGGTGAAGGCGTCACCGCGGAAGCGGGCCAGCTGCGCCAGCGCGCGGGAGGCGGTGTACATCCCGTGAGCGATGGGCCGGGGGAAGCCGAATGCCCTCGCCCCCAACCGGGACACGTGGATGGGGTTGCGGTCGCCGGACACCTCCGCGTAGCGCCTGCCGGTGTCCGCCCCCAGCGACCACACGGCGACGACCTCGCCTCCCGGCTCCTCGGAGGACGACGGCGGCGCCTCCTCGGTCACGCCCGGGAGGCGGGTGCCGCGGGCCAGGTAGGTCGACACGCACTCCCAGACCGTCTCCCCGCCGGCCTCGACCGTGACGGCGAGGTCGACGAGGGTGCCCTTGCGGTGGGCGCGCGGGGAGCGGGCCTCGGCCCGGGCGCTCAGCTCCTCCCCGAGCCGCACCGGCCGGTGCTGCTCGACCCGGTTGGCGGTGTGGACCATGCCGAGCACCGGGAGCGGGAAGTCGGGCCGGACCATGAGCGCCATGGCGAGCGGGAAGGCGAGCACGTGGACGTAGCCGGCGGGCAGCTCGTCGGTGCCGGGCTCGCCGAGCAGCTCCTGGTAGGCCGAGAGGGTCGCGGGGTCGGCGCGCAGGCCGCCCGCGACGTAGGCGACGTCCGGGAGCCGGTCCGCGGCCGGGCCGCGGCGCATCGTCGTGCGCGCCGTGGCCGCCAGCGCCCGTGAGTACAGCGAGCCGAGGCTGGGGACCGGCTCGAGACGCTGCTCGCGCATCACTGGCCCACCAGGTTCTGGCCGCACACCCGCAGCGTCTGCCCGTTGACCCCGCCGGCCTGCGGCGAGGCGAGGAAGGCGATCGCCTCCGCGACGTCCACCGGCCGGCCGCCCTGCTGCAGGGAGTTCGCCCGGCGGGCCACCTGCCGCGGCAGCGGCGGGATCTTCGCCGTCATGTCGGTCTCGATGAACCCGGGTGCGACCGCGTTGGCCGTGGCACCGCTCGCGGCGACGACCGGCGCCAGTGCGCGGGTCATCCCGATGATCCCGGCCTTCGCGGCCGCGTAGTTGGTCTGGCCGCGGTTGCCGGCGATCCCGGACGTCGAGGCCAGGGAGATGATCCGCCCGCCCGCGCCGAGCTCCTCGGCGAAGGTCTCGTTCATCCGCAGCGGGGCGAGGACGTTGACGGCCAGCAGGTCGTTCCAGCGGTCGTCGGTCATGTTCGCGAGCAGCTTGTCGCGCAGGATCCCGGCGTTGTGGACGACGACGTCGAGGCGGCCGTAGCGCTCGCGCACGTGCGCGAGGATCCGGTCGGCGGCGTCCTCCGCGGTGATGTCGAGCTGCAGCGCGCTGCCGCGGACCTCGTTCATCACCCGGCTCAGCGCGTCGCCGGCCGCAGGGACGTCGACACCGACGACGCGGGCGCCGTCACGGGCGAGGACCGAGACGATGGCCGCGCCGATGCCGCGGGCGGCGCCGGTGACGACGGCGACCATGCCCTCCAGGGGACGGGTCCAGTCGGCCGGGGTCACGCCGTCGGCGGAGGTGACGTGGACGGGCTGCCCGTCGACGAAGGCCGAGCGCGCCGAGAGGAGGAAGCGCAGCGCACCGACGGCGGAGGGCGCGCCCACGGGCACGTCCTGGGCCAGGACGACGCCGTTGGCGGTCGCCCCGGCGCGCAGCTCCTTGGCCAGGGAGCGGAGGAAGCCGTCCACGCCCTGCCGGACGGCGACGACGGCGGGCTCGCCCGCGTCGTCGGCACGTCGGGAGACGGTGACGACCCGGCCGCCGGGCGCCAGGCGGCGCAGGACGCCGCCGAGCGTGAGGGCGGGCCCGGCGAGGTCGGCGGGGGAGGTGGCCTCGGTGAGGACGAGGACGACGGCGCCCCAGCGGCGGCCCTTGGCCAGCTCCTGGGGGTCGCGCCGGACGTCGAGGTCCCAGCCGAGGAGGGTCTCGGCGAGCTCGTCGGCGGCGCGCTGGGAGACGCCGTCGTCCAGGACGAGCACCGGGCCGGGGACGAGCGGCTGGTCCACGCTGGCGGGGTCGGTGCGACGCAGGCGCACCGGCTGGGGCAGCCCGAGCTTCTTGGCGGCGGACCTCCCCGGGCCGCCGGAGACGAGGTCGAGGTAGCGGTCGCTCATCACGCCTCCAGGATCATCGCGGTGGCCTGCCCGCCGGCGGCGCACACGGAGACGAGGCCGCGCACGGGGGCGCCGGTCGCGGCCTTCTTCTCGGCGAGGAGCTTGGCCAGCGTGCCGACGATCCGCCCGCCGGTGGCGCCGAAGGGGTGCCCGGCGGCGAGGGAGGAGCCGGTGACGTTGAGCCGGTCCGGTGCGACGGTGCCGAGCGGCCCGCGGCCGAGGCGCTCGCGGCAGAACTCGGCGTCGTCCCACGCGGCGAGGGTGGCCAGCACGGTGCTGGCGAAGGCCTCGTGGATCTCGACGAAGTCGAAGTCCTCGAGCGTGAGGCCCTGGCGCTCGAGCAGGCGTGGCACGGCGTAGCAGCCGCCCATGAGCAGCCCCTCCGCGCCGCTGGTGAAGTCGACCGCCGCGGTCTGGGCGTCGACGACGCGGGCCAGGGCGGGCAGGCCGCGCTCGGTGGCCCACTCCTCGGTGGCGAGCAGCACGGCGGAGGCGCCGTCGGACAGCGGCGTGGAGTTGCCCGCCGTCATCGTCGGGTTGTCGCTGCCGGGGGCGGTGAAGGCGGTGCGGAGCTTGCCGAGCTTCTCCAGGGAGGTGTCGGCGCGGAGGAACTCGTCGCGGGTGACGCCCCGGTATGGGGTCAGGAGGTCGTCGAAGAAGCCGCGGTCGTAGGCGGCGGCGAGGTTCTGGTGGGAGCGCAGCGCGAGCTCGTCCTGCTGCTCGCGGGTGATGCCCCAGCGCTCGGTGGTGATGGCCTGGTGCTGGCCCATGCTCAGCCCGGTGCGCGGCTCGGCGGTGTCCGGCGCGACCGGGGTCAGGTCACCCGGCCGGATCGCGGCGAGGGCCTTGAGCCGCTCGGGCAGGCTCTTGGCGCGGGAGGCACGGAGGATGGTGCGGCGCAGGCGGTCGGAGACGACGATCGGGGCGTCGGAGGCGGAGTCGACACCGCCGCCGACGCCCACCTCGACCTGGCCGAGGGCGATCTTGTTGCTCACCCCGACGATCGCCTCCAGGCCGGTGGCGCAGGCGCGCTGGACGTCGTAGGCCGGCGTGTGCGGGTCGAGGGAGGAGCCGAGCACGACCTCGCGGGTGAGGTTGAAGTCGCGCGAGTGCTTGAGGACGGCGCCGGCGCTCACCTCGTCGAGGCGTTCACCGGCGAGGCCGAAGCGCGCGACGAGACCCTCGAGGGCGGCGGTGAGCATGTCCTTGTTGGACGACGCGGCGTAGCGGCCACCGGCGCGGGCGAAGGGGATGCGGTTCGCCCCGACGACGACTGCCGGGCGGATGGATGAGGTCACGGCGTTGTTCCTTCGGATCGGGTGGGGACGAAGGTCCCTGGCCATCGTGAAACTCAGAGTACCTGATACTCTCGGTTCCGTGATGCCGAGCACACCTCCGGAGGCCGACGTGCGCGTGGACGGCCGTGACGCCCGCTGGGCGGAGCACCGCAGCTCGCGGCGCGCCGAGCTGGTGCGCGCCGCCCGCCGCGCGGTGCACCACCGCGGGCCGGACCTGTCCATGGACGACCTCGCCGCGGAGATCGGCACCTCGAAGTCGATCATCTACCGCTACTTCACCGACAAGTCCGGCCTGCAGGGCGCCGTCGGTGCCGCCGTCATCGACGACCTGCGCGCCGCGCTGGGCGAGGTGGGCGAGCGGGTGACCCGGCCGCGGGACCGCATCGCCGCGATGGTCGACGTCTACCTCGGCATCGTCGAGTCCTCCGCCGGTGTCTACGCCTTCGTCACGCAGCCCGAGGCCACCGCCACCGCGGGGGCGCTGCGCGGCTTCGTCGCGGAGATCGAGGACATCGTCGCCGAGGCGCTGCTGCCCGTGCTCCGTCACGGCGGCGGGGCGGCGGAGGAGGACCACGCGCTCGCCGCCCTGTGGGGCGCCGGCGTCGTCGGTCACGTCCGCAGCGTCGCCGAGCGCTGGATCGCCGCCCGCAGCACGGGACTTCCCGCCGACGACGGCGCCCCGGCCGTCGAGGGCGGCATCGCCGCCCTGGACCGTGCGGCGCTCGCCGCCCACATCACCGACTGGCTCTGGACGGGAGCGATGGGCGTCGCCCGCCGTTCCCGTAACGCCAGCACCCGCACCGAGACCGACGACGCGATCGGAGACCCGTCATGACCACCACGACCACCCACCGCGAGGACGACGCCGTCTACCGCGAGCGTTCGGCCCGCCCGGCGGCGCCGGACCTGCCCGACACGTCCGACGCCGCACAGCCGGCGTCCGTCGGCACCGTGACGTCGGCGATGAGCCCCGACACCGCGGCGCCCCCCGGTGAGGCCTTCGACCGGGGTGCCGTCGGGGACCTGCTCGACGGCCGTTGGCGCGAGCAGCGCCGCGCGTCACGCGACCTCGCCCTGGAGCCGGACTTCCAGCGCCTGCCCGACCAGACCGTCGCCGAGCACCGCGAGCGCGTCATGTGGCAGCTGCGCGAGCTCGTGGGGCGCAGCGAGGTGCTGCGTGGCTTCCCGCGGGAGGTCGGCGGCGGGGGAGACCCCGGCGGCAACCTCGCCGGCTTCGAGGAGCTCTTCCTGTCCGACCCCTCACTCCAGATCAAGGGCGGCGTGCAGTGGGGACTGTTCGGCTCGGCCGTGCAGCACCTCGGCGTGCCGGAGCAGCACGCGCGCCTGCTGCCGCCGATCATGCAGCTCGAGGTGCCGGGCTGCTTCGCGATGACCGAGGTGGGCCACGGCTCGGACGTCGCCTCCATCGCCACCACCGCCACCTACGACCCCGCCACCGAGGAGTTCGTCCTCCACACCCCCTTCCCCTCGGCGCGCAAGGAGTACATCGGCAACGCCGCCCTGCACGGCATCGCGGCCGTCGTCTTCGCCCAGCTCTCCACGCAGGGCCGCAACCACGGCGTCCACGCCTTCTACGTGCCCATCCGCGAGCACGACGAGGACGGCGGGCTGCGCTTCCTGCCCGGGATCGGCGGCAAGGACGACGGCCCCAAGGGTGGGCTCAACGGCGTCGACAACGGCCAGCTGTGGTTCGACCAGGTGCGCGTGCCGCGCGAGAACCTCCTGCGCCGCTACGGCGACGTCGCCCCGGACGGCACCTACTCCTCGCCGATCGAGAGCAAGGGGCGGCGCTTCTTCACCATGCTCGGCACGCTCGTGCAGGGCCGTGTCTCCCTCGGTGGGGCCGCCGTCGGCGTGAGCAAGGCGGCCCTGTCCATCGCGGTCCGCTACGGCGACGAGCGACGCCAGTTCACCGGCGCCGACGAGCACCGCGAGGTCACCCTCCTCGACTACCAGCGCCACCAGCGCCGGCTCCTCCCGCTCGTCGCGCGGACCTACGCCGCCGCCCTCGCCCAGGGTGTCCTCCTCGAGCGCTTCCACGGGGTCTTCAACGGGGAGCACGACGACGACGAGTCACGCCAGGACCTCGAGACGCTCGCCGCCGCCTTCAAGCCGACGTCGACGTGGCTGGCGATGGAGGCGATCCAGGAGTCCCGGGAGGCCTGTGGCGGGGCCGGGTACATGGCCGAGAACCGGCTCGTGACCTGGCGGCAGGACTTCGACGTCTACACGACCTTCGAGGGGGACAACAACGTCCTGCTCCAGCTCGTGGGCAAGCGGCTCCTCACCGACTACGGCCGGGCGATGGCGAAGATCGACATCGCGGGCGCAGCCCGGTTCGTCGCCGCCCGGGCGGGGGACATGGCCCTGCACCGCACCCCGCTGCGGCGGGCCGCGCAGTCGGTGCTCGACTCCGGCTCCAAGGCCCGCTCCGCGGGCCAGCTGCGTGACCCCGAGGCGCAGCGCGAGCTGCTCGAGGACCGCGTCGAGACGATGGTCGCGGAGATCGCCGGCGCCCTGCGTGAGGTCAAGGACGCGCCTCCCGAGAAGGCCGCCGCCGTCTTCAACGAGCACCAGGACGCCCTCATCGGTGCCGCCCGTGCCCACGCGGAGCTGCTCCAGTGGGAGGCCTTCACCGCCGCGCTCGACCAGGTGCCCGCCGGCACCACGCGGCAGGTGCTCACCTGGCTGCGGGACCTCTACGGCCTGGAGTGCATCGAGCGGAACCTCGCCTGGTACCTCGTCAACGGGCGGATCACCGCCCAGCGGGCCCGGGTGGTGACCGGCTACATCAACCGGCTGCTCACCCGGCTGCGGCCGTACGCCGTCGACCTCGTCGACGCCTTCGGCTACACCCCCGAGCACCTGCGGGCGCCGATCGCCTCGGGCGTGGAGGGTGCCCGCCAGGAGGAGGCCGAGGCGCTCCAGCGTCGCCGCCGCGCCCTGCCGGAGCGGCTCGGCTGAGACGAGCCGCCAGCGTGAGCGTCGGGGTCCACTGCGCGCCCGCGCGACCGGGCGTGCAGTGGACCGACGGTCCACGAGAACCTCACCCCGCGTGGGGAAGCGGCGGCGGTGCCGAGTCGTAGACGTGACCGGTGGGTGTGCGGGTGCGGATGACCGGCCCGGCCCGGGGAGCGCCCGGACTGCCCCGGCTGAGGGGGAGTGAGCTCCAGCCGGGCGCCGCCTTGTCCTGGTTGCACCGCTCGCACCGGCCGCCGAGGTTCTCCTCCGCGGTCTCCCCGCCCGTGGCGTGGTCGACGACGTGGTCGATGTGCCGCACCGGTGCGTCGCACCACGGGGTGCGGCACCGACCCGCGTCCCGGGTGGCGACGTAGCGCGCCAGTCCGGGTGGGGCGTGGCGGGCACGGCTCTCCATGGCGACGAGGTGGCCGGCCGGATCGGTGAACAGACGGCGGACCCACGCCCCGCAGCCACCCTCGTCGGTGAGGGTGCGACGCAGGAGGTCCCGGGCCCAGCCCGCGGGGACCGTGCCGTGCTCGGGCACGGAGGCGGGCTCGTCGCTCCCGGCCAGGGACTGGTCGATCATGACGAGCTGGAGCTCGACCCGTGCGGGGACCTGGGCGTCACTGCCGGTGAGGCGCGCGACGAGCGTGTCCGCCATGACCTGCCCGCGCCCGCGCTCGTCCCCCGCCGCGCGTGCGGAGTCCGCCGCGGCGCCGAGCGAGGCGTGTGCGGCCACCGCCTGGGCGACCGGCAGCAGGGCGGTGAGGTAGGCCATCGTGTCCGGTGCGGGCCGGATGCTGATGAAGCGCTCACGCTCGGCCCGGGCCGCGCGGTCCACGACGCTGTGCGGGTCGAGCCGGTAGGCGAGGCGCTTGGCCTCGGCGACGAGCTGACGGTCGCCCATCTCGGCCACCCGGGACGGGTCCTCCCACAGCTCGGCGTCGAGCGCGCGGCGCTCCTCGGCCCCCAGGCAGATGGTCTCCCTCACGAGGAGGGTGGCCCGCCACTCACTGAGCTCGCCGCGGCGGAGCGCCGCGAGGGTGCACGGCATGTCCTCCCGCAACGCCCGCGCCATGCCGAGGTGGCGGCCACCGTGGTGCGGGGACAGGCGGCGGGCGAGGGCCACCTCGCTCGCCAGCCCGCGGCCCCGGCGGTCGGCTGCGACGCCGGCCGTCTGCTCGGCGTCCAGCCGCAGGCGCGACAGGTGGGCCGTGACCGCCACCTGCGCCCCCGCCGTCGCAGCCTTGAGGTCCTCCAGCTCGCGCACCAGGTCGATGCACTCGGCCTCGGTGAGCCCGGGCCGCTCGCCGTCCACCCGGTCCGCCACCACCAGGGCCGGGTCCAGCCCCTCGAGCAGGCGCCTCATCGCGCCGACGTCGGCCGCGCGCAGCGCCGCCACGGGCGGTGTGCCGGGGCCGGACGGGTCGGTGCTGGACATGGTTCCAGGCTAGGTGCGACCACCGACATTCCCGCGACATACCGCTGAAAAGTTCCCCTCAGGCTGTGGGCGGGGCGCCCCCGGGCCAAGCCTGTGGAGCAACCTGCCCCCCGCCCACACCGGCAGGTCCGCCAGGTGGCCACCTGCGCCGCGCTCCCTGAGGGGCTGTAGATTGTCCGCCGTGCATGCCTTTACCGTCCTGTTACGGGGCACCGATGTCTGACGAGCAGCGGTCCGACACCGTCGCGCACGCCGCGGCCACACCGGACCACACCCTCCCCTACCGGGACCTGGGCCTCAAGGACGACGAGTACGCCCGGATCGTGGAGATCCTCGACCGCCGCCCCACGGCCGCCGAGCTCGCCATGTACTCGGTGATGTGGTCCGAGCACTGCTCGTACAAGTCCTCCAAGACCCACCTGCGGCAGTTCGGTGAGAAGACCACCGAGGCGATGCGCGAGCACCTGCTCGTCGGGATCGGCGAGAACGCCGGCGTCGTTGACATCGGGGACGGCTGGGCGGTGACCTTCAAGGTCGAGTCCCACAACCACCCGAGCTTCGTCGAGCCCCACCAGGGCGCCGCCACCGGCGTCGGCGGCATCGTCCGCGACATCATCTCCATGGGTGCGCGGCCCGTGGCCGTCATGGACCAGCTGCGCTTCGGGGCGATCGACCACCCCGACACCGCGCGCGTCGTCCACGGCGTCGTCTCCGGCGTCGGCTTCTACGGCAACTGCCTGGGCCTGCCCAACATCGGCGGCGAGACCGAGTTCGACGCCTCCTACCAGACCAACCCGCTCGTCAACGCCCTGTGCGTGGGCGTGCTGCGCCACGAGGACATCCACCTCGCCAACGCCTCCGGCGTCGGCAACCAGGTGGTCCTCTTCGGGGCGCGCACCGGCGGCGACGGCATCGGCGGCGCCTCGATCCTCGCGAGCGAGACCTTCACCGGCGAGGGCCCCACCAAGCGGCCCGCCGTCCAGGTCGGGGACCCCTTCATGGAGAAGGTCCTCATCGAGTGCTGCCTCGAGCTCTTCGCGGCCGGCGTCGTCGAGGGGATCCAGGACCTCGGCGCGGCCGGCATCTCGTGCGCCACCTCCGAGCTCGCCTCCAACGGCGACGGCGGCATGCACGTCCACCTCGAGAACGTCCTGCTCCGTGAGGAGCTGACGGCCGGGGAGATCCTCATGTCGGAGTCGCAGGAGCGGATGATGGCCGTCGTGCGGCCCGACCGTCTCGAGGAGTTCCTCGCGATCACCGGCCGCTGGAACGTCGAGGCCTCCGTCATCGGCGAGGTCACCGGCACCGGCCGCCTCGTCATCGACCACCACGGCGAGCGGATCGTCGACGTCGACCCCCGCACCGTCGCCCACGAGGGCCCCGTCTACGACCGCCCGTACGCCCGTCCCGCCTGGCAGGACGCGCTCAACGACGACGCCGCCGAGCGGCTGCCCCGTCCCGGCACCCCCGAGGACCTGCGCGAGCAGGCGCTGCGCCTGGTCACCTCGCCCAACCTCGCGAGCAAGTCGTGGGTCACCGACCAGTACGACCGCTACGTCCAGGGCAACACCGCGCTGGCCCAGCCCGACGACGCCGGCGTGGTCCGCGTCGACGAGGCCACCGGCCTGGGCGTGGCGATCAGCACCGACGCCAACGGCCGCTTCACCAAGCTCGACCCCTACACCGGGGCGCAGCAGGCGCTCGCCGAGGCCTACCGGAACGTCGCGACCGTGGGCGCCCACCCCACCGCCGTCACCGACTGCCTCAACTTCGGCTCCCCCGAGGACCCGGACGCGATGTGGCAGCTCGTCCAGGCGATCACCGGCCTGGCCGACGCGTGCGCCGAGCTCGGCGTGCCCGTCACCGGCGGCAACGTCTCCCTGTACAACGGCACGGGTGAGCCCGGCCGGATCGACTCCTCGATCAACCCGACGCCCGTCGTCGGCGTCCTCGGCGTGATCGACGACGTCAGCCGCGCCACGCGCTCGGGCTGGGCGGCGCCCGGACGCGCCGTCTACCTGCTCGGCACGACGGCCGAGGAGCTGTCCGGCTCCGCGTGGGCCGACGTCGTCCACGGCCACCTCGGTGGACGGCCTCCCGCCGTCGACCTCGCGGCCGAGCGCCGTCTCGCGGAGGTGCTCGTCAACGCCTCCCGCGACCGCATCGTCGAGTCCGCGCACGACCTGTCGGCCGGTGGCCTGCTCCAGGCACTCGTCGACTCCTGCCTGCGCTTCGACGTCGGCGCCCGGGTCGACCTGACCGGGCTGTGCGAGCGCGACGGCGTCGACCTCGCCACCGCCCTGTTCTCCGAGACCGGTGCACGCGCCGTCGTGTCCGTCCCGCGCAGCCAGGAGGTCCACCTCCAGGACCTGTGCACCGCCCGCGGCGTCGCGCTCCTGCGCATCGGCACCACCGACGACACCGGCCCTGAGTCCCACGAGGGCCGTCCCGTGCTCGACATCGAGGGTGTCGGCACGTTCCCGCTCAGCGAGCTGCGGGAGGCCGCCACGGCGCCCCTGCCCTCCCACTTCGGCTGAGCCCACCCCCGGCGAGACCGCCGGGCCCCGTACGTCTGAGATGAAGGAGTGGTCCATGGAACAGCAGCTCGAGCACGCCTACGAGGAGGTCCTCCGCCGCAACCCCGGGGAGGCCGAGTTCCACCAGGCCGTCCGCGAGGTCTTCGACTCCCTGGGGCCGGTGCTGCGCAAGAACCCCCGGTACGTCGACGCCGCCGTCCTCGAGCGCCTGTGCGAGCCCGAGCGGCAGATCATCTTCCGCGTCCCGTGGGTCGACGACGCCGGCCGGGTGCGCATCAACCGCGGCTTCCGCGTGGAGTACAACTCCGCCCTCGGCCCGTACAAGGGCGGCCTGCGCTTCCACCCCTCGGTGTACCTCGGGATCGTCAAGTTCCTCGGCTTCGAGCAGATCTTCAAGAACGCGCTCTCCGGCCTGCCGATCGGTGGCGGCAAGGGCGGCTCCGACTTCGACCCCCGCGGCCGGAGCACGCAGGAGGTCATGCGCTTCTGCCAGTCCTTCATGACCGAGCTGTACCGGCACATCGGTGAGTACACCGACGTCCCCGCCGGTGACATCGGCGTGGGCCAGCGCGAGATCGGCTACCTCTTCGGCCAGTACAAGCGCATCACCAACCGCTACGAGTCCGGCGTCCTCACCGGCAAGGGCATCAGCTGGGGCGGGTCCCTCGTGCGGACCGAGGCCACCGGGTACGGCACCGTGCTCTTCGCCAACGAGATGCTCGGGACCAAGGGCCAGGACCTCGACGGCCGGCGTGTCACCGTCTCCGGCTCCGGCAACGTCGCGATCTTCGCGATCGAGAAGGCCACGCAGCTCGGCGCCACGGCCGTCGCGTTCTCCGACTCCTCCGGCTACGTCGTCGACGAGGCGGGCATCGACCTCGAGCTCCTCAAGGAGGTCAAGCTCGTCGACCGCGGCCGCGCCAAGGACTACGTCGACCGCCGCCCCGGCGCCCGCCTCGTCACGGACGGCTCCATCTGGGACGTCCCCACCGACGTCGCGCTGCCCTGCGCCACCCAGAACGAGCTCGACGAGAACGACGCCCGCACCCTGCTGAAGAACGGTGCCGTGGCCGTCGCCGAGGGCGCCAACATGCCCACCACCCCCGAGGCGCTGCGGCTCTTCCAGGAGGCCGGCACGCTCTTCGCCCCGGGCAAGGCGGCCAACGCCGGCGGCGTGGCGACCTCCGCCCTGGAGATGCAGCAGAACGCCAGCCGCGACTCGTGGACCTTCGAGTACACCGAGGAGCGGCTCGCCGACATCATGCGGGACGTCCACGCGCGCTGCGCCGCCACCGCCGAGGAGTACGGCCGTCCGGGCGACTACGTCGTCGGGGCGAACATCGCCGGCTTCATCAAGGTCGCCGACGCGATGCTCGCCCAGGGCGTCATCTGACCCAGGGCGTCATCCGACCGACGTCGTCACCGGGCCGCGGGAACACCTTCGGGGTTCCCGCGGTTCGGTACGTCATGAGCTTCGACGACGTGAGGGACCTGCTCGACCGCACCGAGGTCGTCGCGGTGGTGACGACGCGCGCCGGCGGCAGCCAGGTCGCGACACCGATCTGGGCGATGGTGGTCGACGGCGTGCCGTACCTGCGGTCCGCCTACGGTGCCGGCTCGTGGTGGTACCGGCACGCCGTGTCCGGGCGCCCGGTGGCGATCGCCCTGGGCGACGGTGCCGTCGCGGAGCGCGACCGGGACGCCGCGCTGAGCCTGCCGCGCACGCAGGTCCGCGTCACGCACGTCCCCGCGGACGACCCCGTGCAGGACCGCATCGACGAGGAGCTCGAGCGCAAGTACGCCCACGCGCCCCGGTCCTCGATCGACCCGACGCGCAGCGTGGAGGCCCGCGCGGCCACGCTCCGGGTCGAGCCCGCGGAGGCGTGAGCCCGCGCTGAGGCCGCCGTCACGCCGGACGCGTGCGGCGCCCGCCCGCCCGATGCGGGATCGTGGGGGCATGGATGAGGTGCAGCTGGAGGTCGCGGTCCAGGACGCGAACGGGGCCGCCGTGGCCCGCGACGCCGGTGCGGACCGTGTCGAGCTGTGCTCGGCCCTCGACGTCGGCGGGCTCACCCCCAGCATCGCCATGGTCGGGGCGGTGGTGGCCACGGGCATCCCCGTCCACGTGCTCGTCCGTCCTCGCCCCGGGGGCTTCCGGTACTCGGCGAGCGAGGTGACCCTCATGGTGCGGGACATCGAGGCGATCGTCGACGCCGGGGCCGCGGGCGTCGTCGTCGGCGCACTCACGGCGCGCGACACCCTGGACCGGCACGCCCTGGAGGCGCTCCAGTACGCCGCCGAGGGGCTCGAGGTCACCGTCCACCGCTGCGTCGACGTGCTCGACGACCCGGGCGCCGTCCTCGAGGACCTCGCCGGCCTCGGCTTCACGCGGGTCCTCACCTCCGGGGGCGCGGCGACCGTCGCGCAGGGCCTGCCGACGCTGCGCCGGATGACGGCGGCCGCGGGCGGGCGCCTGGAGGTGATGGCGGGCGGCGGCGTACGGACCGAGGACGTCGCGGCGCTCGTGGACGCCGGGGTCGACGCCGTCCACCTGTCCGCTCGACGGCACGTGCCCGACGGCGGTCCCTCCGGCCCGGGAGGCGGGCGGCCGGGGTACGACGTCACGGACGCGTCGGTGCTCGCGGCGGTCACGGCCGCACTCGGCCGCCCCTGAGCAGCACGGTCGGTCTCCCGGCTACGGTGGCCCCGTGGCACGACGACGCACCGACCCGTACGAGGGCATGGCGGCACTGCGGCAGTGGCGTGCCGCGCAGGACGCGGGGGAGCAGGTGCCGGCAGCCGTCGTGCGCACCGCCGTCCGCTTCACCCTCGAGGAGCTCGCGGTGAGCTCGCCCGGGAACTCCGTGGAGGTGCGGGTGCCGCCCGCCGCGGCCGTCCAGGCGATCGCGGGGCCACGGCACACCCGCGGTACCCCGCCCAACGTCGTGGAGACCGACATGCAGACGTGGCTGCGTCTGGCGACCGGCCGGCTGTCCTGGGACGAGGCCCGCAGGTCCGGCGCGGTGATGGCCTCCGGGATCCGCGCGGACCTGTCCGGCGTGCTCCCGCTCATCACCCGCTGAGCGGACGGCGCGGGCGAGTGAGCGCGCGGGGCGCGGGGTACGTTGGACCGCGTGAGCACGCCCGACCCCGCCTCCGCCGCGTCACCCGACCTCGCCGCACCGCGTGCGGCAGCCACCGAGCCGGCACCGCCCGCCGAGGACGGCCCCGTGGCCCGGGCGATCGACGTCGCCGACGCGAGCCGCGTGCGGCGCGCCCCCCGATACGGGCGGTTCGGGTTCCTCGGCTTCCTCCTCGGAGCCCTCCTCTCCCTCGCCCTCACCTTCGTGCCCGTGGGCGGGGCGGACCTCCCGCGCGGCACCCTCTTCCTCCTCCTGCTCCTCGCCCTCGGCACGGGCGGTGTCTTCGCGGGCCTCACCTGGGCGCTGGTGGCCGACCGTCGATCCCTGCGTCGCCGTGGTCGGGGCTGACCGCGGCGTGCCCACCCGCCAGCTCCACCTGCCGGCACTGCCCGCGCGCGTCGCGGAGTCCCTCGACCGGCTCCGCGCCGAGCTCGACATCCCCGTCGACCTCCCGCCCGCGGCGCTGCGGGAGGCGCAGGAGGCCGCCCGCCGCCCGCTGCCCACGCTGCCGGACGCGCGCGACCTCCCCCTCGTCACCGTCGACCCGCCCGGTGCCCGGGACCTCGACCAGGCCGTCCACCTCGAGGAGGACGGCGACGGGTTCCTCGTCCACTACGCCATCGCCGACGTCGCCTCCTTCGTCACGCCCGGCGGCGCCCTCGACGCCGCCGTCCACGAGCGGGGCGTCACCGTCTACGGCCCCACCGGCTCCACGCCCCTCCACCCGGAGGTCCTCAGCGCCGGCGCCGCGAGCCTGCTGGCGGGCCAGGACCGCCCCGCCTACCTGTGGCGCATCGCGCTCGCCGCCGACGGCGCGGTCCGCGAGGCCACCGTGCGCCGGGCGCTGGTCCGCAGCCGCGCCCAGCTCACCTACGCCCAGGTCCAGGACGTCGTCGACGGCGGCAGCGACCCGTCCGTCCCGCCCACCCTGCCCGGGCTGCTGCGCCGGGTCGGCGAGCTGCGCCTCGCGCAGGAGCGGGCACGCGGCGGCGTCTCCCTCGAGATCCCCGAGCAGGAGGTCGTCGCCCGCGACGGCGGCTACGCCCTCGCCTTCCGCGCCACCCTGCCCGTGGAGGAGTGGAACGCCCAGATCTCCCTCCTCACCGGCATCTGCGCCGCCGGGCTCATGCGCGGCGCCGGGGTGGGCATCCTGCGCACCCTGCCGCCGGCCGACCCCCGCGACCTCGCCCGCCTGCGCCGCACCGCCCGCGGCCTGGGCATCGCGTGGCCCGAGGACGTCTCCTACCAGGACCTCCTCCCCACCCTCGACTCCGCCGTCCCCGCCCACGCCGCCTTCCTCACCGAGGCGACCACCCTCTTCCGCGGTGCTGGGTACGCCGTCCTGGGCCAGGACGAGGACGGCGACACCCGCCACGCCGCCATCGCCGCCCACTACGCCCACGTCACCGCGCCGCTGCGCCGCCTCGTCGACCGCGCCGGCCTCGAGGTCTGCCGCGCCGTCTGCGCCGGGGAGCCGGTGCCCGGGTGGGTGCACGACGCGCTGCCCGAGCTGCCCCGCGTCATGGCGCGCAGCACCCAGCGGGCCGGGCGCTACGAGCGCGGTGCCGTCGACGCCGTCGAGGCCCTCGTCCTCGAGAGCAGGGTGGGGGAGGAGTTCCGCGGCATCGTCGTCGAGGTCGACGAGGACGACGACGGCGTGCGCGGCACCGTCGTCATCGCCGAGCCCGCCGTCGAGGCGTCCGTGCGGGCGCCGGAGCTGCCGCTCGGCGAGCAGGTGACCGTGCGGCTGGAGGAGGTCGACGTCCCCGGGCGGACGGTGCGCTTCTCACCGGCCTGACCCGACCCGCCGACCGGGGCGCGGGTGTGGGACCATGACACACGTGCGACGCGGAGACGGACGGCTGAGTCACGACCTGCTCCCGGGGGAGGCTCCTCCCCAGGACGAGTGCGGGGTCTTCGGGGTCTGGGCACCCGGTGAGGAGGTCGCCCGCCTCACGTACTTCGGCATCTACGCCCTGCAGCACCGCGGCCAGGAGTCCGCCGGCATCGCCACGAGCAACGGTGAGCAGCTCCTCGTCTACAAGGACATGGGCCTGGTCTCCCAGGTCTTCGACGACCAGACGCTGTCCGCGCTGCAGGGACACATCGCCGTCGGGCACGTGCGCTACGCGACGACGGGCGCCAGCGCGTGGGAGAACGCCCAGCCCACCCTCGGCCCCGCGGGTGCCGGCACCGTCGCGCTCGGCCACAACGGCAACCTCACCAACACCCGCCGGCTCATGGAGCTCGTGCGTGAGAGGTCCGGGACGGACCTGTCCGGGGAGCTCGGTCGCGGCAGCTCCACCGACACCGCCGTCATCACCGCCCTGCTGGCCGGGACCGCCGGTGAGGACGCGCGCTCCCTCGAGGCGACGGCGATGAGCGTGCTGCCGCTGCTCGAGGGGGCCTTCTCCCTCGTCTTCATGGACGAGCACTCCCTCTACGCCGCCCGCGACCCGCACGGCTTCCGGCCCCTGGTGCTCGGCCGGCTGCAGCGCGGCTGGGCCATCGCCTCGGAGACGGCGGCCCTCGACATCGTCGGCGCCACCTTCGTCCGGGAGATCGAGCCCGGTGAGCTCGTCGTCATCGACGAGGACGGGCTGCGCTCCCAGCACTTCGCCAAGCCCAGTCCGCGCGGCTGCGTCTTCGAGTACGTCTACCTCGCCCGCCCGGACACGCAGATCGCCGGCCGCTCGGTCAACGCCGCACGCAGCGAGATGGGCCGGGTGCTGGCGCGCGAGCACCCCGTCGACGCCGACCTCGTCATCCCCACGCCGGACTCCGGGACGCCCGCCGCGATCGGGTACGCCCAGGAGTCCGGCATCCCCTTCGCGCAGGGCCTGGTGAAGAACGCCTACGTCGGGCGCACGTTCATCCAGCCGACCGACACGATCCGCCAGCTCGGCATCAAGCTCAAGCTCAACCCGCTGCGCGAGGTCATCGCCGGCAAGCGGCTCGTCGTCGTCGACGACTCCATCGTGCGCGGCAACACCCAGCGCGCCCTCGTCCGCATGCTGCGCGAGGCCGGGGCCGCGGAGATCCACGTGCGCATCTCCTCCCCGCCCGTGAAGTGGCCGTGCTTCTACGGCATCGACTTCGCCACCCGGGCCGAGCTCATCGCCAACGGCATGAGCATCGAGGAGATCCGAGCCTCCCTGGGAGCGGACAGCCTCGGCTACATCTCGACCGACGGGATGATCGAGGCCACGGCCGTGCCCCGCGCACGCCTGTGCACGGCGTGCTTCACCGGCGAGTACCCCGTGCCGGTCGAGGACGCCGAGTCCGCGGCCGAGCGGCGTGACTACCAGGTCCTCCCGCCCCGGCACCCGGGGTCCCTGACGATCGCTGGAGCGCAGTGAGCACCGAGAGCCGAACCCCCATCAGCTACGCCGCGGCCGGCGTCGACACCGAGGCGGGTGACCGCGCCGTCGAGCTCATGAAGGGCGCCCTGCGCGCCACCCACGGGCCCGAGGTGGTCGGGGGCGCCGGCGGCTTCGCCGGCCTCTACGACGCCTCCGCGCTGCGCGAGTACCGCCGCCCGCTCCTGGCCACCTCCACCGACGGCGTCGGCACCAAGGTCGCCATCGCCCAGGCCATGGACGTCCACGACACCATCGGCCACGACCTCGTCGGCATGGTCGTCGACGACATCGTCGTCGTCGGGGCCCGGCCGCTCGTCATGACGGACTACATCGCCTGCGGGCGCGTGGTGCCCGAGCGCATCGCCGACATCGTCCGCGGCATCGCCGAGGCCTGCGCGCTGACCGGCACGGCCCTCGTGGGCGGGGAGACGGCCGAGCACCCCGGCCTCCTCGGCCCGGACGAGTACGACGTCGCGGGCGCCGCCACGGGCGTCGTCGAGGCCGACCGGGTCCTCGGCCCCGAACGGGTGGCCGAGGGGGACGTCCTCGTCGCGCTCGCCTCCTCGGGGCTGCACGCCAACGGCTACTCCCTCGTGCGCCGCGTCCTCGAGCTCAGCGGCTGGTCGCTGGAGCGGGAGGTCGACGAGCTCGGTCGCACGGTCGGGGAGGAGCTCCTCGAGCCCACCCGCCTCTACACGCGGCTGTGCCTGGAGCTCGCGCAGGACGACGGGCTGCACGCCCTCTCGCACGTCACCGGCGGGGGGCTCGCCGCGAACCTCGCCCGCGTGCTGCCCGCGGGGCTCGTCGGGCACGTGGAGCGCGGGTCCTGGCAGGTGCCCGCCGTCTTCGACGTCGTCCGACGACTGGGCCCGGTCGAGTGGACCGACCTCGAGCAGACGCTCAACCTCGGCGTCGGCATGGTGGCGGTCCTCGCGCCGTCCGCGGCGGAGCAGGCGGTGCGGACAGCGCAGGCCGCCGGTATCGACGCGTGGCAGCTGGGCGCGGTCGAGCGCCTCACCGACCGCGACGGCGACGTCGTCACCGGGACGAAGGGCATGCGGGGCGGCGCCGTGCGGATGCACGGCGACTACCGCAGCTGAGCGTCGCGAGCAGGTCAGGTCGCCGCGTCCCCGTCGGGGAGCGGCGACCTGAGGATCGCTGTCACGCCGTCGCCGTGGGCGACGGTGAACCTAGTCCGAGCGGAGACGCCAGTCGTCGTCATCCTCTGCGGAGGGGATCTCGAAGTCGTGCATGTCCCGGTCATGGCTCTGAGACGCCAGCTCTCTCTCGAGAGCCTGGTAGTCGGTCTCCGGGCTGTAGTACTTCAGCCGGCGAGCGACCTTCGTCTGCTTGGCCTTCTGACGGCCGCGCCCCATGGCGTCGACCCCCTCCAACGTAGAAGAGGGGCAGGCACCGACGGTGTCAGTGCGGCCCCATTTATGTGGTCATGGTTCGTGAGCCCCACGGTACATGGTCGAGCGGCGGTTCGACCATCCAGCGCACGTGCGGCGGCTCACTCCGGCGGCCGGCCAGCGGCGTGGTGGTGCTGGGTGACATGGGACCTTCGTCCGCTTTTCGCCCGAATCGGGCGGGTTAGCGTGGTTCATCGGGCGGGTGAGCCTGCCCGGGCCGCGACGGAACTGAGGTGCACCATGGACGAGAAGCTCCGCGAGGAGACGCTGCTGACCCCCGGTGAGGTGGCTGCCCGGTTCCGGGTGGACCCCAAGACCGTGACCCGGTGGGCGAACGCGGGCAAGCTCACCGCGGTCCGCACCCTCGGCGGGCACCGGCGCTACCGGCGCAGCGAGGTCGACGAGCTGCTCGTCGCGAGCGGGATGGAGGCCGAGCGCCCCACGGGCTGAGAGCAGCACGCACGCAGGGCCCCTGTCAGGGCCCCGCGCGCGTGGGCGTGGTCAGCGGGAGCGGCGAGCGGCCACCGTGAGGACGGCGGCGAGCGCGGCCACACCCGCCCCGACGATCCCGATGGCCTTGGGGTCGCCGCCCTTGGCGTCGTCCAGGAGCGACTGGGCCTTGGCCTCGGCGGCCTTCGCCGCGTGCCTGGCGGACTCGCCGGTGCGTCCGACGGCGGCCTTGAGGCTCGACCTCGCCTCCTTGATCTGCTCGCGCGGGTCGAGCATCGAGCTGAGCTCGTCGACGGAGCCGGCCAGCTCCTGGCGGGTACGGGCGAGGTCCGCCTGGATCTGCTCGGGGGTGCGCTTGTCCTGGTCGCTCATGAGCTGAGCCCCTTCTTCACGGCGTCGAGGTCGGCCTTGAGGTTGGCCTTGGTCTCCTCGGCGGAGGGCGCCTCGCCCGACTGGAGCATCTTCTTGCCGACGAGGGCGATGATGCCGGCGATGACGAGGAGGACGACCGCGACGATGAGCGCGGACAACCACGCCGGAAGCGCCTCGGCCAGACCCAGCACCGCGGTGGTGATGAGAAGGGCGAGGGCAAAGAAGCCGAGGAGGCCGGCGACGGCGAACATCGCCGCACCCGCCCCCACCTTCTTGGCCTTGGCGGCCGCCTTGACCTGGATGAGCTCGAGCTCGCCGCGCAGGATGCGCGAGAACTGGTCGGAGATCCTGGCCACCAGCTCGCCGACCGTCGGGCGTCCGGGCGGCTGCTGGCCGGTCCCGAGGTGCTGCGGTCCCGCAGTGCTCACGCGTCTCCCTCTTCTCCGCGCCGAAGCGCCGTTGACCTGCTGTCGTCGTGTGCTGCCCCATGATCGCGGGGATCGGCCCACCGTGCACGTCCTCACCCCCGCGAGCCGTCCCGCGAACCGTCCCGACGCGTGCCGAGCGGGCAGGTGTCGGTCCGACGACGGGCGGGTGAACGGGCGGTGTCTCGGAGTGTGAGACGTTGACGACGGAGTGGCCCGTGCCACATGATGAGTGGGCCTACCCCTCCACTGCGCGCGATGTCGTGCGCACGAAGATGCCGGCCTGAACCACCGGAGAAGGAGCACCCGTGAGCCGAGTTCCCCGCAGGTCCACCACTCGTGGCAGAGGGGGTGTGGCCGCGGTGGGAGTCGCCTCCCTCATCCTCACCCCTCTCGTGGCCGTCGCCCCTGCCGCTGCTGTCATGAGCGACGGGCCGGTGTTCGTCAGCGAGATCCACTACGACAACGACGGCGCCGACGAGGGGGAGGCGATCGAGGTCCAGGCCCCGGTCGGCACCGACCTCGCCGGGTGGCAGGTCGTTCTCCACAACGGCAGCGACGGCACCGTGTACAGCACGACGGCGATCGACGAGGTGGTGCCCGAGGCGGGCGTCGTCGTCCTCGACTACCCGTCCAACGGCATCCAGAACGGCGGCCCCGACGGCGTGGCCCTGGTCGACGCCGAGGGCGCCGTCGTCGAGCTCCTCTCCTACGAGGGCGTGATGACCGCCGTCGGCGGGCCCGCCGACGGCGTGGAGAGCACGGACATCGGCGTCTCCGAGCCGGGCAGCACGCCGGCGGGGCAGTCCCTCCAGCGCATCGACGGCGAGTGGACCGGTCCGGCCGCGAGCAGCTTCGGCACCGTGAACTCGGCGGACACCGAGCCTGACCCGGACCCCGAGCCGGTGCCGGAGGAGGTCACCCCGATCGCTGCCATCCAGGGGACCGGCGCGGAGACGCCGCTGGACGGCGACGTCGTCCGGACCCGCGGCGTCGTCACGGGCGTCTACCCCGAGGGCGGCTTCAACGGCGCCTACATCCAGACGCCCGGCACCGGCGCGGACCTCGCGGGGCACGAGGCCTCGCACGGCGTCTTCGTCTTCGGTGGTGACACCGACCTCGCGACCGAGGTGGCGATCGGCGACTACGTCGAGGTCGTCGGTACGGCGGGCGAGTACTTCGGGCTGACCCAGGTCGAGGCGCAGTCCTACGTCGCGGTGGACGAGGCCGTCGAGCCCGTCGTGCCGGCCGAGACCGCGCTGCCCGCGGTCGACGAGCGGGAGGCCTTCGAGGGCATGCTCCTCGCCCCGCAGGGTGACTTCACGGTGACCGACACGTACCACACCAACCGCTTCGGCTGGGTTGGTCTGGCCGCGGGCGACGAGCCGCTGCGTCAGCCGACCGACGTCGTCCGCCCGCGCACCGCGGAGTACGACACGCTCGTGGCCGCGAACGCCGACCGCGAGATCCGGATGGATGACGGCTCCAGCCACGACTGGACGAACTTCGACTTCGACAACCACGAGACGCCGGTCGCCTACCTCGACCCGGAGGACCCGGTGCGGGTCGGGGCGCCGGTCGAGTTCGAGCGGCCGGTCATCCTCGACTACCGGCGCACGATCGCGAACCAGGACTCGACCTGGAACCTCCAGCCGCAGACGCGGCTCACCGGCGCCGACGCGGGCGACGTCCAGCCGATCAGCTGGGAGAACACCCGGCCGTCGGCCGAGGGCCCGGCGGAGGTCGGCGGCGACGTCACCGTCGCCACCTTCAACGTGCTCAACTACTTCACCAGCCTGGGCGAGGGCGAGGACGGCTGCGGCTTCTACGGCGACCGTGCGGGCGAGCCGACCACGGCCCGCAACTGCGACGTCCGCGGCGCCTTCGACGCCGAGAACCTCGCGCGCCAGACCGAGAAGATCGTCTCGGCGATCACTGCGCTGGACGCCGACGTCGTCGCCCTCCAGGAGATCGAGAACTCCTTCTCCTTCGTCCCGGGCACCGCGCCCGCGGACCGCGACCACGCCCTGTCCGACCTCGTCGACGCCCTCAACGCGGGAGCCGGCGAAGAGCGCTGGGAGTACGTGGAGTCCGCCACCGAGTTCCCCGCGGACGAGGACGTCATCCGCAACGCCTTCATCTACCAGGCCGACGCCGTCGCCCCGGTGGGCGGCACCGAGATCCTCCTCGGCAGCGACGCGTTCGACAACGCGCGCGAGCCGATGGCGCAGGAGTTCGCCCTGGTCGACGAGGCGGGCGAGGTCGTCGCGGACGCCGACACCTTCGTCGTCATCAACAACCACTTCAAGTCCAAGGGCTCGGGCTCCGGCGAGAACGCCGACCAGGGCGACGGCCAGGGCGCCTCGAACCCCGACCGCATCGAGCAGGCCCAGGCCCTTGTCGCCTTCGCCGACGACGTCGCAGCCGACGCCGGGACCGAGCTGGTCCTCCTCGCGGGTGACTTCAACTCCTACACCCGGGAAGACCCGATGCAGGTCTTCTACGACAGCGGCTACACGGACCTCGGGGACGAGCTCACCGAGAAGTCGACGTACTCCTTCGGCTCGATGGTCGGCTCGCTCGACCACGTCCTCGCCAGCGAGGCGGCCACCGCGGCCGTGACCGGCGCGGACGTCTGGAACATCAACGCCTACGAGTCGATCGCCTTCGAGTACAGCCGGTACAACTACAACGTCACCGACTTCCACGACGACTCCCCGTACCGGTCCAGCGACCACGACCCGATCATCGCCGGGCTCGACCTCGTGGAGGAGCCGACCGTCGACATCAACCTGCTGGCCTTCAACGACTTCCACGGCCGCCTGTTCGACTACGACACCGACGACGACGGCAACGTCACCGGCAACGCGACTCTCGCCTTCGCCGGCACGATCGAGGAGCTGCGCGCGGAGCAGGGCGAGGACAACACCGTGCTGTTCTCCTCCGGTGACAACATCGGTGCCTCGCTGTTCACCTCCTCCCTGCAGGAGGACAGGCCGACGATCGACATCCTGGGTGCCCTCGACCTCGCCACCTCGGCGGTCGGCAACCACGAGTTCGACGGCGGTCTCGACAACCTCACCGGCCAGGTGAGCGACTGGGCCGACTTCGAGTACCTCGGGGCGAACGTCTACGGCGCCGACGGCGAGCCGGTGCTCCAGGAGTTCGAGACGGTCGAGGTCGACGGCCTCACGGTCGCCGTCATCGGGGCGGTCACGCAGGAGACGCCGACGCTCGTGCGCCCCGGCGGCATCGAGGGCCTGACCTTCGGTGACCCGGTGGAGGCGGTCAACCGCGTCGCGGCCCAGCTCAGCGACAGCGACGCGGAGAACGGCGAGGCCGACGTCATCGTGGCGGCGTACCACGAGGGGGCCGGCTTCGCCGAGGACTCCTCGACCCTCGAGGAGGAGGTGGCCTCGAGCGAGGTCTTTGCGCACATCGTGAACGACACGACTGCCGAGGTCGACGCCATCTTCAACGGCCACACCCACAAGGTCTACGCGTGGGACGGTCCCGTCCCGGGTGCCGAGGGTGAGTTCCGCCCGGTGATCCAGGGGGAGAGCTACGGGGAGTACGTCTCCCAGGTCGTCCTCACCGTGGAGCGGGACGGCGGGGACGTCGTCGACTACACGGCCCGCAACGTCGCCGTCACCGAGACGCCGTTCGGCGAGCTCGTGGAGACCTACCCGCGGGTGGCCGAGGTGAAGGACATCCTCGACGACGCGCTCGCCGAGGCGGAGGAGATCGGCAGCGAGGTCATCGGTTCGGCGACCGCCGACATCACGACCGCGCACACGACCGACGACGAGGGGGAGCAGGTCCGCGACGACCGCGGCAGCGAGTCGACGCTGGGCAACCTCGTGGCGGACGCACTGCTCGCCGAGCTGAGCGCGGAGAACTTCGGCGGCGCGGAGATCGGCGTGGCGAACCCCGGCGGCCTGCGTGCCGAGCTCTACGAGGGGGACATCACCTTCGCGGAGGCGAACGCCGTCCTGCCGTTCCTCAACGACCTGTGGACGGTCACCCTCACGGGTGAGCAGTTCCTCCAGCTGCTCGAGCAGCAGTGGCAGCCGGAGAGCGCCTCGCGCGACTACCTCCAGCTGAGCCTGTCGGACAACGTCACCTACACCTACGACCCGGAGGCCGACCGCGGTGAGCACATCACCTCGGTGACCGTCGACGGCCGGCCGCTCGACCCGGAGGCCGAGTACCGGATCGGGACGTTCTCCTTCCTCGCGGAGGGCGGCGACAACTTCACCGCCTTCGAGGACGCGACGGACGTCCAGCAGACCGGTCTGCTCGACCGCGACGCGTGGATCAGCTACATCGAGACCAACTCTCCGCTGTCGCCGGACTTCGCGCGGCAGTCGACCGTGGTCACGCCGCTGCCCGCGCAGCTCGTGGCGGGCGAGGAGGTCTCCTTCGAGGTCAGCGGGCTCGACCTCACCTCGCTGGGCAGCCCGGACAACACCGAGCTGGCCGTCTACCTCGTCGGGGAGGACGGCGAGCGCGGCGAGGCCGCGCACACCGCTCCCGTCACCGACGGCGCCGCCACGGTCACCTTCACCGTGCCGAGCGACCTCGACGGCGAGTACACCCTGGAGATGGAGGCCGCCCCCAGCGGCACCACCGTCCAGGTGCCGGTGACGGTCGAGGGCCGGACCCCGGCCCAGCAGTACGGCTTCTTCCTGTCCAACGACTGGTCCGGGATCGCGCACTACGCCTTCCAGTACGGCCGGCACACCGACGAGGTGCTCATCGGTGACTGGGACGGCAACGGCACGGACACCATCACCGTGCGTCGCGGGAAGCAGTACTTCGTCAACGACGCGCCCCAGGGTGGGCCCGCGAGGAGCGTCTTCACCTACGGCCGGGACGGCGACGTCGTCCTCGTCGGTGACTGGGACGGTGACGGCGTCGACACGCTGGCGGTGCGCCGTGGCGCGCAGTACCACGTGAAGAACTCCCTGCGCGGCGGTGACGCGGACCGCGTCATCACCTACGGGCGCGCGAACGACGACGTCCTCGTCGGGGACTGGGACGGCAACGGCACGGACACCTTCGCGGTGCGCCGTGGCGCGACGTACCACGTGAAGGACCGCATCGCCGGCGGTGACGCCGACGTGGTCCTCACCTACGGCCGCCCGGGCGACGTCACCCTCGCCGGTGACTGGGACGGCAACGGCACGGACACCTTCGCGATCCGACGGGACCGCGAGTTCCACGTGAAGAACTCCCTGCGTGGGGGCCCGGCCGACTTCGCGATCCTCTACGGCCGCTCCGGTGACGACGTGTACGTCGGTGACTGGAACGGTGACGGCAAGGACACCCTGGGCGTGCGCCGCACCCCGGTCTCCTGACCGGGTAGCCCACGAGCGGGGGCCTCGCACCGACCAGGTGCGGGGCCCTCGCCCGTTGCGGCCTGCGGCTGCGACGACGGAGAAAAGAGAGACCCCCGCGCGAGGCGGGGGTCTCTCGGTGTGGCTCCGACCGGCGTCGATCCGGTGACCTTTCGATTTTCAGTCGAACGCTCTACCAACTGAGCTACAGAGCCTGGTGTGCGAAGGCCCGGCCAGAACTCTGACCGGGCCTTCCGCCGCGACCCCGACGGGACTTGAACCCGCGACCTCCGCCGTGACAGGGCGGCGCGCTAACCAACTGCGCTACGGGGCCTTGTGGTAAGGCTTCCTGCTGTACATCGTGTCGTGCTGGTTCGTACCCCCAACGGGATTCGAACCCGTGCTACCGCCGTGAAAGGGCGGGGTCCTAGGCCGCTAGACGATGGGGGCCCGTTCGGACGCCCGTGACGCCGAGGCGCCCCAAGACCTCCATAAGCATAGGGGGAAGAACGGCGTAGGAGCAAAACGCCTCGGTGTGGTCTGCGGCACGTCCGTGGAACGCCCGCCGGGCCGTCAGGGGCGTGGGTGATGATGGGGCCATGGTCGAGATGTCCCGCGCCGAGTTCGAGGAGGCCGTCAGTGACGGTCTGGACCTCGTGCCGCCCGAGCTGGCGGCGCAGATGGACAACGTCGTCGTGCTCGTCGAGGACGAGCCACCGGCCGACGCGGAGGACCCGGACCTGCTCGGCCTCTACGAGGGCACCCCGCTCACCGAGCGGGACTCGTGGTGGGCGGCCGGCTCGCTGCCCGACCGGATCACCATCTTCCGCGGTCCGACGCTGCGCTTCTGCGAGAGCCGCGAGGAGGTCATCGAGGAGGTCGCCGTGACGGTCGTCCACGAGATCGCCCACCACTTCGGCATCGACGACGAACGCCTCCACGAGCTCGGCTGGGGCTGACGTGGGCCACGACCACCACCGCACCGCTGCCGCGGCGCACCGCTCCCGGCTCCTCGCGGCGTTCCTCGTCACGGCCACCGTCATGGTGGTCGAGGCCGTCGGCGGGTGGCTGGCCGGGTCCCTCGCCCTCCTTGCGGACGCCGGGCACATGCTCTCCGACACCGCCGCGCTCGGCCTGGCGCTCGCGGCCACGTGGATCGCCTCGCGCCCCGCGCGGGGCAGGTGGACCTTCGGCTGGCAGCGGGCGGAGATCCTCGCCGCCCTCGTCAACGGCGTCATCCTGCTCGTCGTCGGCGTCGTCGTCATCGTCGAGGGCGTCGGCAGGTTCGGGACCGAGCCGGAGATCCGCACCGGCCTCATGGTCGCCGTCGGTGCCGTCGGCCTGGTCGCCAACCTCGTCTCCCTGTGGCTGCTCGGCGGCGGGCGCGGGGAGAGCCTCAACGTGCGTGGTGCCTACCTCGAGGTGCTCGGGGACCTGCTCGGCTCGGTGGCGGTCCTCCTCGCCGCGGCCGTCATCGCGGTGACCGGGTGGACCGAGGCGGACGCCGTCGCCTCGGTGGCACTGGGGGTGTTCATCGTCCCTCGTGCGCTGCTCCTGCTGCGCGACGTCGCCCGCGTGCTGCTCGAGGGGGCGCCCGAGGACATGTCGCTCGCCCGGCTGCGGGAGCACATGTGCGAGGTCGAGGGCGTCGTCACGGTCCACGACCTCCACGCCTGGACGATCACCTCCGGCGTGCCGGTGGTGTCCGCGCACGTCGTCGTCGAGGACGACGTGCTCCACCCCCAGCGCTTCTGCACGGTCCTCGACGCGTTGCAGCGGTGCCTCGAGGGCCACTTCGACGTCGAGCACTCCACGCTCCAGCTGGAACCGCGTGACCACAAGGCGACCGAGGTGCGGCTCCACGACTGAGCGAGCGGGATGTCAACGGGGCTTGACCAAAAATGTCAATGCGGCTTGACATATCGTGTCAACGATCCTTAACATCGAGCCATGACGCCACGAGCCGTCGCACCGAGCGACACGGGCAACCCCGTCCGGCGACGCCGCCGTGAGCAGCGCCTGACCCAGGCCGAGCTCGCCACCGCCGTCGGCGTGAGCCGGCAGACGGTCATCGCCGTCGAGCAGGGCGACTACGCACCGTCGGTCTACCTCGCGCTGCGGATCGCCCGCGCGCTGAGCGCGACCGTCGAGGAGCTGTTCGGCCAGGACGAGGACACCACCACAGGAGAGGCACGACGATGAGGACCACCAACGGGGCGCTCGATCGCGCGGCCGACCGACTCATGGCACTGGGCAGCGCGAGCTACGGCGACGAGCGCGAGCGGGCCGTCTTCATGGCCGCCACCACCTTCGGCTACATGGTGACGACGTACGTCTCCATCGCCGTCGCGCTCGTCGCGGCCCTGTTCGGCCAGCTCCTGCTGCCGGTCGTCGTCCTCCTCCTCGTCGGCCTGCCGAGCTGGTCGGCGATCTGGTACTCCGGGCGCCGCGGGGTGGACGTCACCGAGCTCGCCTTCCGTGCCGAGCCGCGGATCAAGCGCACGGTCGGTGCCCTGACGTTCGGAGGCTTCGCGCTCGTCCTGGCGGCCCTGGCCGTCACGGTCTTCACGGGCCACGGACTGCTCGAGCTGCCCGCCCTCGACACCTCCGGTGCGCTCGGCTCGATGGTCAAGGGGGGCGTCGTCGGCGGTGCCGGTGGGCTCCTCGTGGCGGCCGTGGCGATGGCGGTGCAGAACCACCGCCGGACCCGCGGCGGCGCGCCGGCGCAGGAGGACACACCCGAGGAGGACTGACCGCCCGAGGACTCAGCCGCCCGAGGAGTCAGTGCGCCGCAGGGTCCTCGACGTGCTCCTCGGCGATCTCCCCGCTGGGTCGGTCGTCGCCCGCGCTCATCACGGTCCCGGAGCCGACGTCCACGGACACCGGTGCGTCGCCGCGGCCGGTGAAGCTCGGCAGCTCGGTGTCACCCGGCTCGTCGTAGGGGGCGGTGAGCAGGGTCGCGGTGGCCCAGCCACGCGCGAGCAGGTGGTGGTCCGAGCCCGGCTCGTCCTCGGCGTCGACGCCCGAGTAGGTGAGGGTGACGTAGTCCTGGCCCTTCTCCCGCACCCGGGCCTGGACGGCACCGAAGCTCGCCAGCCGGGCGGGGCGCAGGCCGCGCAGCTGCTCGACCGGGATGTCGGGGACGTTGACGTTGAGCACCCGCTCCTCGTCCGCGCCCTGCTCGCGCAGCCACGCGAAGGCGTGCGTGGTGACGAGCCGGGCCGTCTCCCAGTGCTGCGGCTCGGCCGAGGCGATCGACATGGCCAGCGCCGGGATTCCCTGGGTGGCGGAGGACAGCGCGGCACCCACCGTGCCGGAGTGGAGGGTGGCCCGGCCGGTGTTGGCGCCGAGGTTCACCCCCGACAGCACGAGGTCGGGGCGTTCGCCGAAGGCGCCGTAGGCCGCGACGAAGGTGATGAGCGCGGGAGCCGCCTTGACCCCGAAGGCCAGGACGCCGTCGGGCAGGCCGGGTGGGCGGGCGTCGACGAGGGCGAGGCGCCCGTCGACCTCCTTCGCCGTCAGGGATGCGCTGGCACCCGAGTACTGCCGGTGCGGAGCGGCGACGACGACGTCGCAGCCCGCCTCGAGGGCGACCTGCGCGAGCACGACGAGCCCCGGTGACTGGATGCCGTCGTCGTTGGTGATGAGTACCCGCACGCCTCAGCCCTCCACGCCGGGGGTCACGACCTCGATGCCGATGCGGCCCGCGAAGCGCTCGATCTGCTCGCGCCGGCCGGTGCCCAGCCCGCGGCGCGTGACGTTGAGCGCGCCGGCCGCGGCTCCCAGGCGGGCGGCCTCGCCCATGCTGGCTCCGCGGCCCAGCGCGACGGCCACCCCGGCGGTCATCGAGTCACCGGCGCCGCGGTGGTCCAGGGGCGTGACGACGGGCCCGACGAGCAGCCGGGTGGACTCCGCCGTCACGAGGAGCGTCGGCTCCCCGGCGCGCGAGATGAGCATCGCGCCGACGCCCTGGTCCACCAGCCGCCGCCCCGCCGCCTGCAGCTCCACGACGGAGTCCCCGCTCGTGAGGCCGGCTGCCTGCAGCTCCTCGTGGCTCATCTTGAGGACCGTGGGGCCCTCGGCGGCCGCGGCCCGGGCGGCGTCGCCCGAGAGGTCCGCGACGATCGGCTTGTCGACGCTGCGCACGTCCCGCACGAGGCGCGAGAAGAACCGGGCCGGCAGCACCCTGTCCGGCTCGGCGCCGGTGAGGACGAGGACGTCGGACTCGAGCGCCTCGACGAGGACCGTGCCGTAGAGGTCGTCGAGCTCGTGACGGGTCAGCTGCGGGGGCACCATGTGCGCGAGCGTGGCGCGGTCCCCGCCCCGGCGGTCGTGGACGTAGGCGCCGTTGCCCGCGTTGTAGGGCACGGCCCGCACGGTGAGCTTCTCCTCCGACAGCATGTGGGCGAGCACGGCGCCCACCTCGCCGCCGAAGGGTCCGCAGACGGTGACCTCCGCGCCGAGCGAGACCGCCATCCGCGCCACCCACAGCCCCTGGCCGCCCGGGTGCAGGTGGAGGTCGGCGGAGTGCTCGTAGTCCTCCTCCTCGCCCGGCTCGACCTCGACCATGAGCAGGGGCGTGGGCGCGAGGACGCACAGCCGGGGTCGGTGCGCCGCCTGCTGCTCCATGGCGAGAGCCTAGGACCGCGCAGGACAGGGCGCAGGGGATAGGTGCACACTGTGGCGATGGAGGCAACGGCAGGCCGGACGCGTCGCGCCACGGGAGCCCCGCCCGTGCGGGTCCTCGAGGGCCAGGCGGGCAGTGACGCGGCGGCGAACGCGGTGCGTGCCTACCTCGCCGAGCTGCGGGACCGGGTCGACATCGACCCCTCCTTCGCGCATGCCGCGGACCCCGCCGAGGTCACCCCGCCGCGCGGGGACTTCATGCTCGTCAGCGAGGTCGCGACGGGAGCCGTGGTCGGCTTCGGGGCGGTGCACGTGCTCGAACCGGGTGTCGTCGAGATCCGGCGGATGTGGCTCAAGCCCGACGTCCGGGGCCGGGGGCTCGGCAGGTTCCTCCTGTCGTCCCTGGAGAACCGGGCGCGCTCGCTCGGCGGGCGCCGGGTGCTCCTCGGCGTCAACGAGTCCCTCGTCGAGGCCTGCGGGCTCTACCGGGCCAGCGGCTACGAGCCCGTCGAGCGGTACGACGACAACCCCTACGTGACGCACGTCTTCGGCAAGCAGCTCATCGAGCCCTCGACGTGACTTCCCGCCCCGAGCAGGCGCAAGATGGAGCCATGAGCACCGAGAACCAGCGCGTGGCGTTCACCAAGGTGGCGCTGAGCGAGGAGGAGTGGCGCGAGCGCCTCTCGCCCAAGGAGTACCACGTCCTGCGCGAGGCGGGCACGGAGCGGCCGGGCACCGGCGAGCTCCTCCACGAGAACCGCGAGGGCGTGTACAGCTGCCGCGGCTGCGGGGCCGAGCTGTTCCGCTCGACCACGAAGTTCGACGCCCACTGCGGCTGGCCGAGCTTCTTCTCCCCGCAGGAGTCCGACGCGGTCACCCTCCTCGAGGACCGCACCCTGGGCATGGTCCGCACCGAGGTGCGCTGCGCCCGCTGCGACTCCCACCTCGGCCACGTCTTCCCCGACGCGCCGCAGACCCCCACCGGGGACCGCTACTGCATGAACTCCGTGGCCCTCACCTTCGAGGAGCGCTGAGAGGCTGCCCGTGCTGGTGGTGACGTCGAACATCCAGCACGGGCACCCGCTCGTGGGCGACCCGAGCTCCGCAGAGCGCCTCGCCACCGCCTTCCGGGACCTGCCCGGTGACCTCCTCGCCCTGCAGGAGGTCGACAAGGGGCAGGCCCGCAGCGGCCGCATCGACGAGACGGCGGTGATCGCCGAGTCGCTCGGCTACCGCTGGCACCGCTTCGCCGCGGCGTTCGCCGGCTCCACCCGGGGGCTGCGCCGGCGCCCCGAGCCGTCCGACGTCCCGGACGACTCCGGCTACGGCGTCGCCCTCCTCAGCCGCTGGCCGGTGAGCTCCTGGCACGTGCGGCCGTTGCGGCCCGGCCCGGTGCGGATCGCGCCCGCGGACACCCGCCTCGGCTTCCAGGTGCGGCTCGACCAGCCGCGGGTGCTGCTCGCCGCCGTGGTCCAGGCCCCCTCCGGGCCGGTGACGGTGGGCTGCACGCACCTGTCCGTCGCCCCGCCCGTGGCCCGGCGCCAGCTGGCGGAGTCGGCGTGGGCGCTGCGCGCGCTGCCCGGCCCCCACCTCCTGCTCGGTGACCTCAACATGGGCCCCGACGACGCCGCCCGCGTGACGGGCATGCGCGGGCTGGCCCACGCACCCACCTTCAGCGCCCGCCGGCCCCGGCGGCAGCTCGACCACGTGCTCGCTGGCCCCGGGCTGCGCGCCGTCAGCGGGGCGAGCACGGTGCGCCTGCCCGTGTCGGACCACCTGGCCCTCGCCGTCGACGTCGAACCGGCCTGACACTTCTCGGAGTGCGGGCACTGCGGGCGCGTGCCACGATTCCGGACGAACACCCGGCGTCACCCCGATGGTGGCGCCCCGTGAGAGGAAGGAATGCCATGGAGATCATTGGTCTCATCATCTTCGGAGCCGTCATCGGCGCGCTCGCTCGGCTCTTCATGAAGGGCGACCAGAACCTCGGCATCCTGTGGACGATCATCCTCGGTGTGCTGGGCGCCCTGGCCGGCTACTGGCTGGCCGGCGTGCTGGGCGTGGAGGACACCGGCGGTATCGACTGGATCCGCTGGGCGATCTCGATCGTCGCCGCGGTCCTCTTCATCAGCATCTACCTCGGCATCACGAACAAGGGCGCCAAGCGCCGCTGAGTCCGACCCTGCGCCGGCCGGTCCCCTCGGGGGCCGGCCGGCGTCGTCGTGTCCGGAGTCCACTGCGACCGCCGCCCACCGCGCGGCAGGTCACACGTCCCTTCCGGGCACGGACCGCGCCCGTGGGGTTACCCTGGTGCGGTGGGCACCGCGTCTTCGCGAGCCCGGCGTCGTCGAGTTCGAGGCAGCGGTCATCGCTGCGGATCCCGTTACGGCGAACTCCGACCGATCTTCGAAGCCTGAAAGGCACCCTTGACCTCCTTCGCGTCCTTTGACCTGCCCGCGCCCGTCGTCCAGCACCTCACCGACACCGGCATCACGGCCCCCTTCCCCATCCAGTCGGCGACCCTGCCCGACACCCTCAACGGCCGGGACGTCCTCGGCCGCGGGCGGACCGGCTCGGGCAAGACCCTCGCCTTCGCCCTCCCGCTCGTCACCCGGCTCGCCGGCCGCCGCCGCGTCCCCAAGCGCCCCAGCGGCCTCGTCCTCGTCCCGACGCGTGAGCTCGCCAACCAGGTCAACGCCGTCGTCGAGCCCCTCGCGACGTCGCTCGGCATGGTGACGACGACGATCTTCGGCGGCGTCAACCAGACCCGCCAGGTCAACGCGCTCCGCTCCGGCGTCGACATCGTCATCGCCTGCCCCGGCCGCCTCGAGGACCTGCTCGGCCAGGGCATGCTCTCCCTGGACGACGTGCAGGTCACCGTCCTGGACGAGGCCGACCACATGGCCGACCTCGGCTTCCTGCCCGGGGTCAAGCGGATCATGGACCGCACGCCGCGCACCGGTCAGCGGATGCTCTTCTCCGCCACGCTGGACAACGGCGTGGACGTCCTCGTCAAGCGCTACCTCACCGACCCGCTGCACCACGCCGTCGACAGCGCCGAGTCGCCCGTCGCCGCGATGACCCACCACGTCCTCGCCGTCTCCGGCGCCGACGACAAGAAGGACGTCGTCCAGGCGCTCGCCTCCGGCACGGGCAAGCGCGTGCTCTTCACGCGCACCAAGCACCAGGCCAAGCGCCTGGCCAAGCAGCTGACGGCGGCCGGCGTGCCCGCCGTCGACCTGCACGGCAACCTCACCCAGCCGGCCCGTGAGCGCAACCTCGCGGCCTTCTCCACCGGTACCGTCCGCGTGCTCGTCGCCACCGACATCGCCGCGCGCGGGATCCACGTCGACGACGTCGAGCTCGTCGTCCACGTCGACCCGCCCGCCGAGCACAAGGCCTACCTGCACCGCTCCGGGCGTACCGCCCGCGCCGGCTCCGGCGGCGACGTCGTGACGATCATGCTCCCCGAGCAGGCCGGCGACATGCGCACCCTCACCCGCCAGGCGAAGATCTCGGCGAAGCCGGTGAGCGTGCGCCCGGGTGACCGCGTCGTCTCCGAGCTCGTCGGCGAGCTCGCGCCGCTCGTGTCCCCGGCCGAGGCCGCGGCGACCGTGCCGAGCGCGCCTCAGCAGCAGCGCGCCGGTGCCGGTGGCGGCAGTGGCCGTCGTCGCGGCGGCCGTGGCCGCTCCGGCTCCGCCGCTACCACCGGCCGCGCGCCCCAGGGCGGCGGCCGGTCCGGCGGTTCCGGCGCGCCCCGCGGCGGCGGCCGTGGGGGCGCCAAGACCGGTGGCGGGGCCAGGACCGGCGGCGGCGCCGGCCGCGGCGCCGGGTCGCGTTCGGTCTACTCCTCCACGACCGGGCAGGCCTCGGTCGACTCGCGCCCGGCGCAGGGCGGCGGCCAGGGCCGCAGCCGCGGCGGCCGGCGTGCGACGTCCGGCGTCCGCAGCGTCTGACGCCCCTCTCTTCCCCCCGAGTACGCACAGACGGTCACCTCGACGCACATCACGTGCGTCCGTGGTGACCGTCTGTGCGTACTCGCGTCAGCGCTGCTTCCGGCCGTTGCGCACCTTGGCGACCATCTCCTTGGCCTTGCGCTGGTTCTCGGGCTTGCCAGCCTCGCGCTGGACGATCTGAAGCGCTTTCATGGCGATGCCACCACGGATGGCCTTGCGCAGGAATCCCATCGTGCCTCCTCGTCTCCGCGGCCGGCGGGTCTCGTCGGCGTGCCGTCGAAGGTACGAGTGGACGGTCGGGGGCGCCAGCCGAGACGGGCGGGAGCTACGCCGTGCTCGTCGGTGCGGTGGCGTCCGCCTCCCCGCGAGCGGGGTCCGTCCCCTCGGGGGCGGGCGGCCCGGCCACGTCGGGGTGCGCGACACGAACCTCGTCGCGTGGCCGCAGCCGCAGGGTCTGCTCGTCGGTGACGACGACGACCTCCCCGCCCGTCCGGCTGGCCTCGCGGACCGGGACCAGCCGCTCACCGCGCGGCCCGACACCGACGAGCACGTCGCCCGGGCGCAACGCCCGGGCGAGCTTCACCGTGCTGTCGTACGTCTCCATGGACCCGTCCCTGCCCCTTGTCTGCGGTCTCGGGCGGGGCCAGGTTCGTGAAACCCCGCCCACCCAGGATGTGGCAGGACCGGCCGTCGCGCCAAGCCGTGGGCCCCGTGGGACTCGAACCCACAACCTACGGATTAAAAGTCCGCTGCTCTGCCCATTGAGCTAGAGGCCCGGGACACGGGCCGCTGGGGGCCGGCGTCGCCAGGGACCAGGGTACGCGGCGGCCCCGCTGCGGTTGCGCGGAGCGGGATCGGGCCGCACCGTAATAGGGGTGCTGCGAGGCACCGCCACCACCTCAGAGGGGGAGTCATGCTGAGCCTCACCGACAACGCCAAGGCCGCGATCACCGGCATCACCTCCCAGTCGGGTCTGCCGAAGTCCGGCGGGGTGCGCATCTCGCTGGCCCCGGACGCGGACCAGGTGGAGATGAGCCTGTCGCCGCAGCCCGAGACGGGTGACGACGTCATCGAGGAGGACGGTGCCCGCGTCTTCGTCGAGGAGGCCGCCTCGCCGCTGCTCGCCGAGCACCTGCTCGACGCGGAGACCGGACCCGAGGGCGTGGGCTTCGCGCTCCGCAGGGCGAGCTGACGCAGAGCAGTGGACGGTCGCGAGCGGCCCCGACGGCCCGCCATCCTCGACAACAAGGACGCCGAGCTCATCTGGGGCGACTCCGACCCGGCGCTCGCGTCCGAGGCCGCCCACTCCACGGCCAACGCGGTCCTCTACGGGCCCAGCCACCTGGCCGAGGACGAGCGGCTCGCCGAGCGTGTCGGCGCGATCATCGACGCCGAGGGGCTGGACGAGATCGCCGGCCTGTGGTCGCGCAGCCCCGCCACCACCCTCCCCGGTGCGCTGTGGCGTCTCTACCTCGTGCGCGCCTGGCTCGAGCGCGACCCCGAGACCATCACGATGCGCTTCCGCGCCGGCACCGCGCAGACCGGCCCGGGGGAGACGACGTCGGACGGGGAGCCCCGCGACGCCGTCGCCGCCCCCCAGCCGCCCGTCCTGGACGAGCGGCTCGCCCAGCTGTTCGGCGGGACGAGCGAGACCGAGCTCGCGGACGTCCTCGAGCAGGCCGCCGCGTTCCTGCGGGTCCTGTCCGACGGCGCGGCGAGCGACCCCCGCTGGCACACGCACGACGACGCCGCCGCCGGACCGGTGACACGCCGCCCCCACGCGCTCGCGGCGACGGCCGACGAGCTCGACGCCGCGGCCTCCCGAGCCAGGGCCCGCAGGCTCGACTGACTACCGGCGCCGGGCGCGCAGAGCCCGGGCGAGTGCGAGCACCGCGATCGCGCCGACCACCTGCCCGCCGAGGATCACCCGGTTGAGGTCGAGCGCCGGGTGCCAGCGCACCACCCCGTCCCGCACCGCGTAGACGCCCACCGCCTTGGCGTGGACACCGAAGCCGCCCCCGCCTCCGGAGCCCTCGCCGGTGCCGCCCTCCTCCGCGCTGCCGAGCGCGCCCTTGCCGTAGCCCATGCCGCTGGCGCCGACGACCCGGGCGACCGGGATGACGAGCGTGCCGTCCACCTCGTAGGCCTCGCCGAAGACGCGCCGCACGTGCAGCGCGTCACCGGCCGTCTCGACAGGTCGGGTCGCGGGTGTCTCGTCCATGGTGTGCTGCCTCTCCTCGGGTGGGCGCGCCAAGCACACCACGGACGGCGGGGCGCGCGGAAGAGCGGCCGCGCACGTGCCGGACCGGTGAGGTGTCTCGTAGCATCGGGGAGGTTCCGGTCGGTCCGTCCGGGACGGACCACCGTGAGGGGGACAGATGGAGCGCAAGCACCGCCGTCCGGCCATGCTCGACGCGCAGACCGCCGAGCGCATCGTCGGCGACGTCGACCCGGCGCTGCGCTCGCAGGCCGCCCACACGACGGCCGCCGTCCTCGTCGGCCGCGGCCGCGCCGGAGCTGAGGACCCCGAGCTCGTCTCCCGCCTCGTCTCGCTCGTCGACACCGAGGGTCTGGACACCATCGCCGCGCTGTGGTCGCAGAGCCCCTCGACGACCCTCCCGGGCGCGCTGTGGCGCCTGTACCTCATGCGCGAGTGGGTGCGCGCCGACCCGGCCCGGGTCGCCGACCGCTTCTCCCTCGGCCGCCACCGGGCCGAGGTCGCCGGGGTCATCGCCGGCGTCGTCGAGCCGCCGGGCCCCGGTGACGTCGCCCAGCTCGCCGACGCCGTCCTCGCGGGCGTCTACGAGGGCGACCTCGACGTCGCCCTCGACCGGGCCGCAGCCTTCATCCGCGTCGTCGCCACCGGCTCGGCGCTCGACGCCGACTGGGTCGACGACGACGAGCTCGCCGCCCGCCTCACCCGCCGTGCCTCCGCGCTCCTGCGCACCGCCGAGGAGCTCGAGCAGGCCGCCGAGATGTGGCGCGTGGGGACGCTCGACTGATGGGCACCGGCCTCACCGGTCCCGCCTCCGCGGACGCCGTGCTGCGCCTCGCCGCCGCCGCGACGGACGCCGACGGCGTCGCGCCCCTGAACGAGCAGAGCGTCCTCGCCGTGCGGCACGGCACGGACGGGTGCCGTCACCACTGGCTCGGCGAGGGGGAGCAGCTCCTCGCCTACGCCGTCGTCGACGCCGAGGGCAGCGGCGAGCTGTGCGTCCACCCCGCCCACCGCCGGCGCGGCCTGGGACGCCGGCTGCTGGACGCCGTGCTCGACGACGTCCCCTCCGTCGCGCTGTGGGCGCACGGCGACCTGCCGGGCGCGCAGGGCCTGGCCCGCGCCGCCGGGCTGCGCGTCACCCGCGAGCTGTGGCAGATGGCCCGTGACCTCGACCCGGCGGCGGACGCGCCGGCGGTGGAGGAGCTCGCGGGCGTGGAGGTGCGGACCTTCGCCGTCGGGCAGGACGAGGAGGCGTGGGTGGCGCTCAACGGGACCGCCTTCGCCGACCACCCCGAGCAGGGGCGCCTCACCGTGGCGGACCTGCGCCAGCGGCAGGCCGAGCCCTGGTTCGACCCCTCCCTCCTGTGGCTCGCGCACGAGCCCGGACGGCCGGACGCGCTCCTCGCCTCGATGTGGGTCAAGCCCGACGGCGAGGACGCTGAAATCTACGCCCTCGGGGTGGCCCCGCAGGCCCAGGGCCGCGGGCTGGGCGGACACCTCACCGCCCTGGCGCTCGCGGAGATGCGACGCCGCGGCTTCCGCCGCACCACGCTCTACGTCGAGGGCGAGAACACGGCGGCGATCCGCACCTACCGGCGCGCCGGTTACGACCGCTCGTCACTCGACGTTCAGTACGCGCGCTGAGGTGGCAGCATTGGCCCCATGCCAGAGTCTGAGGTCACCTCGCCCAGCCACCTCGACGACGCACCCGTCGACGAGGCACCCGAGCCCGGTGACGACGGCGTCGACACCGTCGCGCTGACCGGGGCCGCGACGCCCCCCGAGGACGTCGCGGAGGAGGTCGCCGAGCAGACCGACGAGCTCGGCGAGGGGGCCGGCGAGGACGGCCGTGAGCCCGACCCGCTCGACGTCGAGCTGCCCGAGGGGCGGTTCGCGGACCGCGAGGTCAGCTGGCTCGCCTTCAACCAGCGCGTGCTCGAGCAGGCGCAGGACACCACCCAGCCGCTCCTCGAGCGGGCGTGGTTCCTGTCGATCTTCGCCTCCAACCTCGACGAGTTCTTCATGGTGCGGGTGGCCGGGCTCAAGCGCCGCATCGCCACCGGCCTCGCCGTGCCGGCCGCCTCCGGCCTCTCCCCGCGGCAGGTCCTCGAGGCCATCAGCGTGCGCGCCCACGAGCTCATGGAGGAGCACGCCCGCACCTTCGCCGAGGACATCCAGCCGGCGCTCGCGGACGAGGGCATCGAGATCCTCCACTGGGCGGACCTCGCCGAGAGCGAGCAGCTGCGCCTGCGCAAGTACTTCCGCAAGCAGATCTTCCCGGTCCTCACCCCGCTCGCCGTGGACCCGGCCCACCCCTTCCCCTACATCTCCGGGCTCTCCCTCAACCTCGCCGTCGTCGCCCGCAACCCGAGCTCGGGCAAGGAGCACTTCGCCCGCGTCAAGGTGCCGCCGCTCCTGCCGCGGTTCATCGCCGTCGACGCCGCGGGCCGTCCCCACCGCCCGGAGGAGACCCCCTCCTCGCGCGAGGACGGACGCACCGCCTTCGTCCCGCTCGAGGAGATCATCGGCGAGCACCTCGACTACCTCTTCCCCGGGATGGAGATCGTCGAGCACCACACCTTCCGCGTCACCCGCAACGAGGACCTCGAGGTCGAGGAGGACGACGCCGAGAACCTCCTCCAGGCCCTGGAGAAGGAGCTCATGCGCCGGCGCTTCGGGCCCGCGGTCCGCCTCGAGCTCGCCCAGGGCATCAGCGCGCACGTGCGCGACCTGCTCATCCGGGAGCTCGGCGTCGTCGAGCACGAGGTGTACGAGCTGCCCTCGCTGCTCGACCTCACCGGCCTCGAGGTCATCCACGAGCTCGACCGGCCCGAGCTGAAGTACCCGAAGTTCGTGCCCGTCACGGCCCACCCGCTGGCGGAGGTGGAGAGCGCCCAGCCGACGAACATCTTCGAGGCGATCCGCCGCCGCGACGTCCTCCTCCACCACCCCTACGACTCCTTCTCGACCTCGGTCCAGGAGTTCCTCGCGCAGGCCGCGGCGGACCCCAAGGTGCTCGCCATCAAGCAGACCCTGTACCGCACGTCCGGGGACTCCCCGATCGTCGACGCCCTCATCGACGCGGCCGAGGCCGGCAAGCAGGTGCTCGCGATCGTCGAGATCAAGGCGCGGTTCGACGAGCAGGCCAACATCTCCTGGGCGCGCAAGCTCGAGGAGGCCGGCGTCCACGTCGTCTACGGCATCGTCGGCCTCAAGACCCACTGCAAGCTCTCGCTCGTCGTGCGCAACGAGAAGGACGGGCTGCGCCGCTACTGCCACGTGGGCACCGGCAACTACAACCCCAAGACGGCCCGCGGCTACGAGGACCTCGGGCTGCTCACCTGCGACCCGGACGTCGGCCAGGACCTCACCCGCCTGTTCAACCAGCTCTCCGGCTACGCGCCGCGCTCGCGCTTCCGCCGCCTGCTCGTCGCGCCGCGCTCCATCCGGCCCGGGCTCGTCGACCGCATCGAGCGGGAGATCGCCGGGCACCGCGCCGGCCGGCCCGCGTGGATCAAGATCAAGGTCAACTCGATCGTCGACGAGACCGTCATCGACGCCCTGTACAGGGCGAGCCAGGCGGGCGTGCAGGTCGACGTCGTCGTACGCGGCATCTGTGCGCTGCGCGCCGGCATCCCCGGCCTGAGCGAGAACATCCGCGTCCGCTCGATCCTGGGCCGCTTCCTCGAGCACGCGCGCGTCTTCGCCTTCGCCGGGGACGAGGAGCTCCCGGACGTGTGGATCGGCAGCGCCGACCTCATGCACCGCAACCTCGACCGCCGCGTCGAGGTGCTCGTGCAGATCGTGGACAGGGAACAGGTGGAGTTCCTCACCGACCTCCTCGACCGGTGCGTCGCGCCGACGACGTCGTCCTGGCACCTCCTCCCGGACGGCACCTGGGAGCGCCACCAGGTCACCGAGGACGGCACGCCGCTCGAGGACGTCCAGGAGCTCCTCATCGCCCGCGCCCGGCGCCGCGTGGCGGCCAGCCGATGAGCGCGTCGCGGACCCAGTACGCGGCCGGCACGCTCGTGTGGCGGGTCAACGACCGCAAGAAGCTCGAGGTGCTCCTCGTCCACCGCCCCCGCTACGACGACTGGTCCTGGCCCAAGGGCAAGCTCGACAGCGGCGAGACGCTCGCCGCCTGCGCGGTCCGGGAGACGGCGGAGGAGACGGGCGTCGCCGTCGTCCTCGGCCAGCCGCTGCCGAAGGTCAGCTACCGGATGAGTGACGGTCGGCGCAAGGAGGTCTTCTACTGGGCCGCGCGCCCTGCGCAGCCCGACAACCTGTCCCTGCGCGCGCGCCCGCTCGCCTCCCCCGCGAGCACGCGGGAGATCGACGAGGTGCGGTGGGTCGAGGCCAAGGAGGCCCGCGCGCTCCTCACCCACGCCTACGACCGCGAGCCGCTGGGCATGCTCCTGGACCAGTGGAAGGACGAGCGGCTCAACACCTGGGCGCTGCTCGTCGTCCGGCACGCCCGGGCGCGCAAGCGCACGGCCTGGAAGGGCGGGGAGTCCACCCGCCCGCTCACCACGGTGGGGCAGGCCCAGGCGCAGCGGCTCGTCCCGCTGCTGTCGGCCTACGGCGTCGACCGGGTGCTCTCCAGCCCCTGGCGCCGCTGCGTGGACACGGTGACGCCCTACGCGGACACCATCGGTGTCGAGGTCGAGCTGCACGCGGAGATCACCGAGGACGCCCACCGCGAGAAGCCCAGACGGGCGCGCCGCCTCCTCGAGGTCGAGGTCAAGCAGCGAGCACCGGGCGTGGCGATCTGCACCCACCGGCCGGTGCTTCCGACCTTCATGGACCAGATCGCGATCAACACGCCCAACCGGATCATGAAGCAGGTGCCGGAGTCCGACCCCTGGCTCAAGACCTCCGAGATGCTCGTCGTCCACGTCGGACGACGGCCGGGGCGGGCCGCCGTCGTCGTCGCGCTCGAGAAGCACCGCGCCCCGACGTACCAGGAGGAGCTGACGGCCGCCCAGGCGGGCTAGGACGGCTGTCGCGGACCGTCGCCGGTCGACTCGCGCACGACGATCCGGAACCGTGCCTTGTGCAGGCGTGGCGGGCGGCGGACGTGCGCGCCCGGGTCCATCCGCTCCAGCAGCATGTCGACGGCGGTCCGGGCGATCTCCTCCCGCCCCGGGTCCACGCTCGTCAGGGAGGGCACGGTGAACCGTCCGGCGTCGACGTTGTCGAAGCCGATGACGGCGACGTCGTCGGGCACGCGTCGGTGCGCCTCGCCCAGGGCCCGCAGGACACCGAGCGCAAGCATGTCGTTGAGGGCGAAGACGGCGTCGAAGTCGACGCCGGACGCGAGGAGGTCACGGGTGGCCTCCGCGCCGTTCTGCGGGTGCCAGGGTGCGACGGGACGCTCGAGCTGCGGGTCGCGCGCGATGCCGGCCGCCGCGAGGGCCTCCCGGTACCCCTCCAGGCGCAGGTCCGCGGGCCGGATCTGGTCCTCGCGTCCGTCCGGGTGGGTCCCGACGACCGCGATCCGGCGGCGCCCCAGCGTGAGGAGGTGCTCGACGGCGGCCCGGGCGGCGGTGCTGTTGTGGATCGACACGTGGTCGGTCGGTCCGCCGAAGATCCGCTCCCCGAGGAGGACGAGCGGGTAGTTCACCCGCCCCAGGAGGTCGCGGTCCTCGATGCCGAGGCGCTCGGGGCTGAAGAGCAGCCCGTCCGCCTGGCGCAGCCCCTCGGTGAGCACCGCCATCTCCCGGTCCCGGTCACCGCCGAGCTGACCGATGATGACGCTGAGGCTGCGGGCCTCGGCCGCGCTGATCACGGCGTCCGCCAGCTCGGCGAAGTAGTTGAGCCGCAGCTCCGGCACGGCGAGCCCGATGACCCCCGTCCGGCCCGAGCGCAGGCCGCGGGCGGACTGGTTGGGGCGGTAGCCGAGCTCGGAGATCGCGTGCCGCACCCGGGCCCGGGTCTCGGGCCGCACGTAGGGGTAGTCGTTGACGACGTTCGAGACCGTCTTGATGGAGACCCCGGCCAGCAGCGCGACCTCTCGCATCGTCACACTCACGTCGGGCCCCTTGTGGTCGAATCCGCCGGGGACGGGCTGTCGGGCACCGTCGACGACGTGGTCCTGGAGCCGTTGCCGCCCCTACGGCGTGGCGGCTGTAGGTGGCGTCGACTATGCCTGCCGTCCCGCGGGGATGTCCACCTGGCGGCGTCCCGCCGCGGCGACGGCCGCGCCGGCCCAGGTCCGGACGAGCGCCGTCGACCGGGGCTCCGAGGGCGCAGCCGGCCGGCCAGGCCGGCCGGCTGCGCCGGGTCGGGTGCCGTCAGTCCACGGGGAACAGGGAGACGTACACGCTGCTGGTGTAGGCACCCGGCTCGGTGTCCACGGGGGTGTCGAGCACGAGCGCGGCACCGAGGGTGGTGGAACCGTGGCGGCCCTCGCGGTCGGCGGACGCGAGCGTCGCCGCCGCCGCGAGCCCGGGACCGTCGTCGAGGGACGTGGCCACCCGGCTGCCGGCCGTCACGCCGGGCCTCGGGGTGAGCACGGAGGGCACCCACCCGAGGTGGTCTGCCGTGATGGAGCGTCCGCCGGAGGTGAACGAGTCCGCCTGCCCGGTGACGGACCAGCCGCCCACGCCGGCCTGCTGCGCGGTGCGGGAGTCGCTCACCGTGATGTCGGGGAGCGCACCCGTCAGGCGCAGCCGGTCACCGCGGTGGTCCGGCTCCGAGAGCCCGACGGCGTCGCCGTAGTCGCCCACGGTGAGGGCCAGGACGCCGTCCTCCCGCTCGGGGATCTCCGCCTCGACGGGGATCCCGGCGCTGGTGTCCGCGGCGAAGAGGCGGGGCAGGAAGTCGATGAGGGACTTCTGCCACACGTCCCAGCTGTGCGGGCCGGGGATGATCGAGGCGAACTCGTGGTCGATGCCCCGCTCGGTGAGCCCGGCGATCATCCCGAGGGTGGCCTGGTAGGTGAAGTCCTGGATGTCACCGCTGTAGACGCGCAGGAGCGTCGTGCCCGCGTTGATGGCCTCGACGTCGGCGTCCGCCGGCGGCGCGCTGAACGCGGAGAAGGCGCCGATGTAGGCGAACTCGCCCGGGTGGGTGTACAGCGTCGACATCGCGTGCCCGGACCCCATCGAGAGCCCCGCCAGGGCGCGGTCCTCGGGGTCGGAGCTCACGTGGTATTCGGACTCGACCGCCGGGACGAGACGCTGGAGGATCTCGTTGGGGTAGTTGACGCCGTTGCCGTTGGCCATGACGACGACCATCGGGACGATGGTGCCCTTGCGGTAGTGGTTGTCGAGGATCTGGGGGGCGAAGCCGACCTCGACCCAGTCCGCCCACGTCTGGCCGCCTCCGTGCTGGAGGAAGAAGACCGGGTAGGGCTCCTCGCGGCCGGGGTCGTAGTCCGGCGGGGTCCAGACGTAGGCCGAGCGCTCCTGCTCACCGGCGGTGCTCGTGTACGTCATGACCTCGACGTCGCCGCGCTGGTCGGCGGGGACGTTGCCGGTGTACTCGCCGCGGATGCCGTCACCCGGCACGTAGAAGGTGCTCCAGTTCGGCTCCGAGACGACGCTCGTCGGGTTCGCGGTGTCCTTGTGGTCCACGCCGTCGACGATGAGCTTGTAGTAGTACGAGCCACCCTCGAGGGGGCCGAGGGTCAGACGCCAGCGGTCCCCGTGCTTGACGAGCGGGATGCGCAACCAGTTGCCCTGCGCGCCCCAGTTCGCCCAGATCCGCACGTCCTTCGCGTCGGCGAACTCGGTGCCCGTCTCGAAGGTGACGATGCCGTTCTCGTCGATCCAGGGTGTGGGCGTCGTGCCCGGCTCCGGCAGGGAGTGCAGCCCGTCGACGGGGAGGTGGCCCTCGCTCGGGCCGTCGTCCGCGACGTCCTGGAAGAGCCGGGGCGCGAAGTCGTGCAGGTTCTGCTGCCACGTGTCCCAGGTGCCGCCGCTCCCCGGCGTGACGCCGTCGAACTGGTGGTCGACGCCGGCGGCGTCGAGCTTGTCGAGGAGACTGACCGTCCGGTTGTAGGCCGGGTCGGTCGTGTTGCCGACGTACAGGCGCAGGAGGTCGGTGCTCTCGTTGACCTGCTCGGCCTTGCGGGCGCTGATGCTGCTCACCAGGCTGCCGGACAGCGAACCCACGTGGGAGAACTCCCCGGTGTCGGTGAGCAGGAGGTTGAGGGCCTGGGACGCCCCCCGACCGATCCCGGCGATCGCCTGGTCGGCCGGGTCGTCGGACACGTTGAAGCCGTCCCGGGCGGCCGGCAGGAGGTTGTCGAGGACCTCGGCGCGAGCGTCGCCCACGGAGCCGTCGCCCATGACGACGACCATCGGCTCGATCTCGCCCTCGACGGCGAGGTTGTCGAGGATCTGGACGGCACGTCCGAGCTCGGCCCACTCGCGGTGGCTCTGGCCCTCGTCCTGCAGCAGGTACAGGACGGGGTAGGGCTCGGTGCGCTCGGCGTCGTACCCGGGCGGCGTCCACACGAGGGCGGACCGCTCGTCCTCGGTCACCGTGCTCTCGTAGCCGATCGTCTCGACCTGCCCGCCGGTGGGGACGTCGGCGAGCCACTGCGCTGACTCCCCGGGGACGAAGAAGGTGTTCCACGTCGGCTTCGACGTGACCTGCTGCGGCACGTCGGGGTTGTCGAAGCCGATGACCTCGCCGTCGACGACGGCCTCGTACTGGTAGTAGTACAGGCCGGGCTCGAGCGGGCCGATCGTCGCGTTCCACGTGCCTCCGCTGAGGCCGGTGTTGAGCTGGGCCCACGTCTTGCCGGGGCCGAAGTTGCCGGCGACGGCGACGACGTCCGGCGTCGCCTGCCCGGTCGCCTCCTGGACGGCCGCGTCGGGGATGGAGAAGCGGTGCAGGTCCTCGGCCGGTTCCCAGATCCACGGGTCCTCGGCCGCGGCGGCCCCCGAGCCGGCCGCGACGAGCCCCGCGCCGACCAGTGCGGCCGATGCCAGTGCTCCGACTCCTCTGCGGGTGCGACTACGGTGCCGCACGTCGTGATGTCTCACGGTTACTCCCAATCGGTCGATGCGTGCGTCGGTGCACGCAGTGTCGACGCGTGCGCTGCACGCGTGTGTCGCCCGGGGCCGTGCGCCAGGTACGGCGCTGAGGCGCCAAGCTGGAGAGGGCCACGTGTCATTCGGCAACCGTGGGTGTCGGCCGATCTACAACGTCGTAAATTGCCCCCGCGACACAGGATGGTGGCGGTCACATCCCCGTGTCAAGGGTCTTGACAGGCTCGGGTGTGACCGGCAGCATTTCGGCAACACAGTTCTACAACGTCGTAAAAGGCCTGGTGACGGACCTGCAACGTCGTAGACACGGAAATGGCCACCTCACAGGGGAGGACGGCGGGATGACGACGATCGTCAGCACGGGCGGCGAGGTGGTACGCACGTACCAGCGGGTCGCTGGACCGGGCGCGGGTGCTGCATGAGCACCGACACGACCAGCACGGCGCCGGCGGCGCCGCCGGTGAGCCGGGCTGCGGTGGTCCCGCCGCGACCACGCGGGCTGGCCGGCCTCAAGCGCCTGCTGTACTCGCAGAAGCTGGCGCCCTACTTCTTCATCGCCCCGTTCGTCATCACCCTGGCGGTGTTCTGGACGGTGCCGCTCGTGCGGGCGTTCACGCTGAGCACGCAGGAGGTGCTGTACGGGGACACCACCTTCGTCGGCGCCGACAACTACCGGCGCCTCCTCGGGGACCGCGTCTTCTGGCAGGCCATGTACAACAGCGTGCGGTACATGGTGCTCACGCTCGTCCTGCTCATCCCGATCCCGATGGTGCTGGCAGCGGTCATCAACTCCAGGATCGGCAGTCCTCGGGTCAAGTCGTTCTTCAAGGCCTCGATGTTCGTCCCTGCACTGACCTCCGTCGTCGTCGCCGGCATCATCTTCCGGCTCATGTTCGCGGAGACCGGGACCGGTCTGATGAACCAGGTCATCGGCTTCTTCGGCCTCGGGCCGGTGCGGTGGCTGCGAGAGGACATTCCCGGCCTCGTCGCCCTCCTGTCGCTCGCGATGTGGCGGTACACCGGCGTCAACGTCATGTACTTCCTCGCCGGGATGCAGTCGATCCCCACGGAGTACTACGAGGCCGCGTCGATCGACGGCGCCAACAAGGTCCAGCAGTTCTTCCGGATCACCGTCCCGAACCTCAAGCCCACCCTCGTCTACGTCACGACGATCAGCATCTACGGCGGCCTGGCGATGTTCCTCGAGAGCTTCATGCTCTACGCCGGCAACGGCTCCCCGAACAACCAGGGCCTGACGGTCGTCGGATACCTCTACCGGCGCGGCATCGAGGAGAACGACATCGGCTTCGCCTCCGCCGTCGGGGTCGTGCTCCTCGTCGTCATCATGGCGATCAACATGACGAACCTGACGCTGTCCGGCGTGTTCCGCAAGGAGCGGGTCCGATGAGTGCACCGGCTCGGCGCAGAGAGAAGCACCCGCTCCCCAGGGGCCTGTACCGGACGATCCAGACGCTCTTCCTCGTCACCCTGGCCGTCATCGTCCTCGTCCCTCTCGTCGCCATCTTCGTGGGGACGTTCCAGGACGGCAACGAGGTCATCCGCAAGGGCATCACCTTCAGCATCGACGTCAGCTCCCTGTCGCTCGACAACTACGTCATGCTCCTCACCGACTCCGGCGGGTACTTCCGCTGGTTCCTCAACAGCCTCGTGCTCACCGTCGTGCAGGTCGTCGGGACGCTGCTCGTCAGCTCCTTCGTGGCGTACGGCTTCGCCATGTACGACTTCCGGGGCAAGAACGTCGGCTTCGTCGCCGTCCTGCTCCTCATGACGGTGCCGTTCGAGATCATGATGCTCCCGCTGTACATCCTCGTGAACGACGTCGGGCTCGTCGACAGCTACGCCGTCGTCGTCATCCCCTTCCTCGCTGCCGCGGTGACGATCTTCTTCTTCCGTCAGTACTTCCTCGGGATCCCTCACGAGCTGCTCGAGGCGGGGCGCGTGGACGGCGTGACGGAGTTCGGGATCTTCTTCCGCCTCGTGCTGCCGATCGCGCGGCCGGCATTCGCGGCGATGGCGATCCTCAACGGGATGATCGTGTGGAACAACTTCCTGTGGCCGCTCCTGGTGCTGCGCTCGCCGGAGAAGTTCACCCTGCCGATCGGCCTCAACACCCTGCTCACACCGCACGGGAACAACTACGAGCTGCTGATCATCGGCGCCTTCGTCTCGGTGCTCCCGATCCTCGTGCTCTTCATCCTCTTCCAGCGGTTCTTCATCGCTGGGATGACAGCCGGAGCCCTCAAGGGCTGACCCAACACAAGGAGTCATGACATGACCACACGACAGAGTCTGCGGACGGTGGCCGCTGCGGGCCTCGCCGGCATGATGCTCGCCGCCTGCGGTGGCGGTGGTGACGGGGACACCGAGGGCGCGGACGTCGGCGACGGACCGGTTCCCCTCGAGATGTGGGTCTTCGCCGAGCTGCACGGCACCTACTACGAGGAGATGGCCGAGCGGTGGAACGAGGAGAACCCCGACCGGCAGATCGACCTCGACATCACCGTCTACCCCTACCAGGACATGCACAACAACCTGCAGCTGGCGGTCAACTCCGGCTCGGGGCTGCCCGACGTCGTCGACATCGAGGTGAGCAAGTTCTCCAACTTCGTGCGCGGCTCCAACCCGCCGCTGGCCGACCTCACCGCCGCCGCCGACCCGTACGCCGGGGACGTCGTGCAGGCACGGCTCGACCTCTACAGCCGTGACGGGGTGGTCTACGGCTTCCCCACGCACGTCGGCGCGATGGTCGCGTTCTACAACACCGAGCTGCTCGAGGGCGCCGGCATCGACTACACGACGATCGAGACGTGGGAGGACTTCGAGGAGGCGGGCGCGTCCTACAGCGAGAGCACCGGCAAGAGCTTCGGCGTGGCGCCCACCGAGGTCTCCTTCGTCTCCTCGCTCGCCCTGTCCCAGGTGGGTGGCAACCTCTTCGACGAGAACGGGGAGGTCGCCGTCGACAGCCCCGAGGTGACCGAGGCGCTCGAGCTGCTCAGCGGCCTCCAGGAGGCCGGGGCGACCTCGACGATCCCCGGCGGGAGCCCGGACACCGAGGAGGCCTTCGGCGTCATCAACGACGGCGAGTACGCCGCCATCGTCTACCCCGCCTGGTACACCTCGCGCTTCGTCGACTACATGCCCGACCTCGCCGGCAAGATCGCGATCGCCCCGGCCCCCGTCCTCGAGGGCGGCGAGGTCGCGACCATCGGCGGCGGTGGGACGGGCACCTCGGTGCTCGCCGACTCCCCGCACGCCGAGATCGCCGCCGACTGGCTCGCCTTCGCCAAGCTCTCCCCCGAGGCGAACGTCGCCGTGTGGGAGACACTCGGGTTCGACCCGGTGAGCATGGCGGTCTGGGAGGACGAGGAGGTCACCCGCGACGAGGACAACAAGTTCAACCAGTACTTCCAGACGAACCTCTTCGACGTCCTCCTCGAGGTCCGCGACGACATCGGCCACTTCGAGGGCTTCACCCACCCCGACTTCCCGACCGTCGACAGCATGTTCACCACCGTCACCCTCACGGAGATCTTCGAGAACGGCGTCCCCGTCGCGGACGCCCTCGCCCAGGCGCAGAGCGACCTGGAGAACCAGCTCGGCCGGTGACCCCGGCCGACGTCCACCACCCCCATCGAACGGAGCAAGGAATGAGAGTCACCGGGCATGCCCGCACCGCGACGACCGGAGGGCCGGCTCGTGCTCGACGCACACGTTAAGTTCCACGGCGACGACGTCGTCGCGCCCGTCAACCGTCGCCTCTTCGGCTCCTTCGCCGAGCACATGGGGCGCTGCGTCTACACGGGCATCTACGAGCCGGGCCACCCGGAGGCGGACGAGAACGGCTTCCGCCGGGACGTGCTCGCGCTCGTGCGGGAGATGGGGGTGTCGATGGTGCGGTACCCGGGCGGCAACTTCGTGTCCGGGTACCGCTGGGAGGACGGGGTGGGGCCGGTCGAGGAGCGCCCCCGCCGCCTCGACCTCGCGTGGCGCTCGACGGAGACCAACGCCTTCGGTCTCAACGAGTTCATGGCGTGGGCGCGGGTGGCCGAGGTCGAGCCGATGATGGCCGTCAACCTCGGTACCCGAGGGATCGCGGAGGCGCTCGACCTGCTCGAGTACGCCAACCACCCCGCGGGCACCGAGCTGTCCGACCGGCGCGTCGCGCACGGGGTGGCCGAGCCGCACGGCATCCGGCTCTGGTGCCTGGGCAACGAGATGGACGGACCCTGGCAGCTGGGTCACAAGACGGCCGAGGAGTACGGCCGGCTCGCCGCCGAGACGGCCCGTGCCATGCGCCAGCTCGACCCGGACCTCGAGCTCGTCGCGTGCGGCAGCTCGGGCCGCGGCATGGCGACCTTCGGGGCCTGGGAGGCGACGGTCCTCGAGCACACCTACGAGCTCGTCGACTTCATCTCGGCACATGCGTACTACCAGCGGGTGGGGGACGACGACGCGAGCTTCCTCGCCTCGTCGGTCGACATGGCGCGGTTCATCGACGACGTCACCTCCACGGCCGACCACGTCGGGGCGCGGCTGAACTCGTCGAAGAAGATCACCATCTCCTTCGACGAGTGGAACGTCTGGTACCAGCGTGAGCTGGAGATCCCGCCCGGCTGGCCGGAGGCGCCCGCGCTGAGCGAGGACGACTACACGGTGGTCGACGCCGTCGTCGTCGGGTCCCTGCTCATCACCCTGCTCGGGCACGCCGACCGGGTGACCGCGGCCTGCCAGGCGCAGCTGGTCAACACGATCAGCCCGATCCGCGCCGAGGCCGGGGGTCCGGCCTGGCGGCAGGCCACCTTCCACCCCTTCGCCGAGACGGCACGTCACGCCCGTGGCCGCGTGCTGCGGCCCCGCACCACCGTCCCCACCATGGCGACCGAGCGGTACGGGCAGGTCCCCGTCGTGGACTGCGTCGCCACCCACGACGCCGACGCCGGGACGGTGGCGGTCTTCGCGGTCAACCGCAGCCCCGACCAGCCGGTGACCGTGCACGTCGACATCGCCGAGCTGTCCCCGGCGGGTGCGGTCGACGCCGTCGTCCTGCACGACGACGACCTCACCGCGGCCAACAGCGCCGACCACCCCGACCGCGTCCGCCCCCAGCCCCTGGCCGCGGACCTCGAGGAGGGGGTGCTCCACCTGACGCTGCCGCCGGCGTCGTGGGCCCGCGCACTGGTCGGGCCGGCATGACCGGGCAGCAGGGGACGGTCGCGCCCGGCACGCTCACCGACGCCGAGCTCCTCGCGGCCATGACCCTGGAGGAGAAGCTCGCCCAGCTCGTCGGGCTGTGGGAGGGCCGCGGGGGCGACGGCGGTGGTGAGGTCGCGCCGATGCAGGACGCCATGCAGTCCGACGTCGACCGGCTCGAGGACTTCGCCGCCCACGGGCTCGGGCACCTCACGCGGGTCTTCGGCACGCGGCCGGTCGACCCGGTGGAGCAGGCGCGGGCGCTGGCGGAGAAGCAGCGGTGGCTGCGCACCCGCACCCGGCTCGGCATCCCCGCGCTCGTCCACGAGGAGTGCCTCACCGGCCTCGCCACGTGGCAGGCGACGACCTTCCCCGCCCCGCCCGCGTGGGGCGCGACCTTCGACGGTGCGCTCGTCGAGGAGATGGGCCGGGCCATCGGGGGGACGATGCGGGCGCTCGGGGTCCACCAGGGCCTGGCACCGGTCCTGGACGTCGTCCGCGACGCGCGCTGGGGACGGGTCGAGGAGTGCCTCGCGGAGGACCCGTCCCTCGTCGGTGAGCTCGGCACGGCGTACGTCCGCGGCCTGCAGGAGGCGGGCGTGGTCGCGACCCTCAAGCACTTCGTCGGCTACTCGGCGTCCCGGGCGGGCCGCAACCTCGCCCCCGTGCACGCCGGGCCGCGCGAGGTGGCCGACGTGCTCCTGCCGCCCTTCGAGATGGCGGTGCGCGACGGCGGTGCCGGCTCGGTGATGAGCTCCTACAACGAGATCGACGGGGTGCCCGTCACGGGGGACGCCGCTCTGCTCACCGGTCTGCTCCGCGAGCAGTGGGGCTTCCCCGGGACCGTCGTCGCCGACTACTTCGGCGTCGCCTTCCTCCACACGCTGCACGGCTCCGCGGCCGACCTCGGCGACGCCGCCGCGCAGGCGCTCGTCGCCGGTGTGGACGTCGAGCTGCCCACCGGCGCCGGCTACGTCGGGCCGCTGGCCGGGCTGGTGCGCTCGGGCGCGGTCGAGGAGCGGTACGTGGACCGCGCGGTGCTCCGCGTCCTGCGGCAGAAGCGGGAGCTGGGCCTCCTCGACGAGGACGCCGGTTCCACGCCCCCGGCCGAGGTGGACCTCGACCCGCCGGCCAGCCGCGACATCGCCTCACGGCTCGCCGAGGAGTCGGTCGTCCTCGTCGCCAACGGCGGCGCCCTGCCGCTGGGCGACGGGACCGTCGCGCTGGTGGGGCCCAACGCGGACTCCCAGCACGCGCTCTTCGGGTGCTACAGCTTCGCCAACCACGTGCTGGCCCGGCACCCGGAAGCGGAGCTCGGGCTCGACGTCGCGACCGTCCGCGACGCTCTCGTCGCCGAGCTCGGGGCGGACCGGGTGCGCTACGCCCGTGGCTGCGACGTCCGGGAGGAGGACACGGGCGGCTTCGCCGAGGCGCTCGCGACCGCCGAGAAGGCCGACGTCGTCGTCGCCGTCATGGGGGACCTCGCCGGGATGTTCGGTCGCGGCACCTCCGGTGAGGGGTGCGACGTCGACTCCCTCGAGCTGCCCGGCGTCCAGCGACACCTCCTCGAGGCGCTCCTCGACCTCGGCAAGCCCGTCGTCCTCGTGCTGGTGACCGGACGGCCCTACGCCGTCGGCTGGGCCGCCGAGCGGTGCGCGGCGGTCGTCCAGTCCTTCTTCCCCGGGCAGGAGGGCGCGCGGGCCCTGGCGGGTGTGCTCTCCGGGCGGGTCAACCCGTCCGGCCGGCTCCCGGTCTCGCTGCCGGCCTCGCCCGGCAGCCAGCCCTACAGCTACCTGCACCCGCCGCTCGGTGGGCCGAGCTCGGTGAGCAACCTCGACACGCGCCCGGTCGCCGCCTTCGGCCACGGGCTGTCCTACACCTCCTTCGAGCACAGCGACTTCCACCTCGTCGAGGAGCAGGTCCGGACGGACGGCACCGTGACCGCCCGCGTGACGGTGCGCAACGTCGGGGACCGCTCGGGAGCCGACGTCGTCCAGGTCTACGCCCGCACGAGGGCGCGGGGCACCACCCGCCCCACCGTCCAGCTCCTCGGCTTCGCACGCGTCCCCCTCGAGGCGGGCGCCGCGGCGCAGGTGGAGCTGCGGGTGCCGGCCGTGCGGCTGGCGTGGACCGGCGCGGACCTGCGTCGTGCCGTCCGCCCGGGGGAGGTCACCGTGTCGCTCGGCCGGTCCTGCGCCGAGCTGCTCGAGAGCCGCACGCTCACGCTCACCGGCGAGGTGTCCGACCCCGCCGCGGCCGGCACCCGTCTCATGTCCGTCACCGTCACGCCCGAGGAGGGCCGCCGATGAGCGCGCACCGACCGTCGCCCGAGTCCTGGCCCGTCGTGGCCGCGATGCTGCCCTTCCCCGAGTCCCACGACAGTCCGGCACCGGTGTGGCGGGGCCAGCTCGCCGAGGTCGCCGCTGAGGGGTTCAGCGGTGTCGACCTCACCGACTCCTGGCTGCGCGTGGGCGATCTCGACAGCGCCCGGCTGGCGGAGCTGTCCGGCGTGCTCGACGACGCCGCCCTCCGGCCGGAGGCGGTCTCGGCCATCCGCCGGAGCGTCATCGACCCCGAGACCGGCGCCGAGAACCTCGCCTACTCCCACCGGACCATCGACGCGGCCGCCGAGCTCGGCTGCTCGGTGGTGAGTGTCGGGCTGCACCGCCCGCTCACCGCGGCGCAGCGGGCGGCCCTGTGGTTCTGGACCGTCGACGGGCCCCGGGACGACGACACCGCCGAGACCTGGGAGCTGGCCGTGGGGCGTCTGCGCGAGCTCGGCGAGCACGCCGCGTCCGTCGGTCTGGCGCTCTCCCTGGAGATGTACGAGGACACCCTCCTCGGCTCCTCGCACTCTGCGGTCCGACTCCTCGAGGACATCGACCACCCCGCCGTCGGCCTCAACCCCGACCTCGGCAACCTCTACCGGCTCCACCGGGAGGTCGAGCCCTTCCTCGAGGCGGCGGCCCGGTGCCTGCCCGTGTCCAACTACTGGCACGTCAAGAGCTACTTCCGCAGCACGGACCCGCTGACCGGCGGGACGCACACCGTCCCCGCACCGATGTACGCCGGGTCGATGAACTACCGGGCCGCCTTCCGCACCGCCGTCGAGGTGGGCTTCACCGGGCCGGTCTGCGTGGAGCACTACGGCGGGGACGGCCTCGCCGTCATGGCGGAGAACCACCGCTACGTCCGCCGTCTCCTCGCCGCCGTCACCGGCGGGCGCGTGAGCGGGCACGGGCGATGAGCGGGCTCGACGTCGCCGTCCTCGGGCTCGGCGCGATGGGCCTGCCCATGGCCGCCCGCCTCGACGAGGAGCACCGGGTGACCGGCTTCGACGTGAGCGCGGAGCGGCTGCGCCTCGCCCGGGAGGCCGGGGTGCGGCCCGCACGCTCGCCCGGCGAGTGCGTCGCCGACGCGGACGCCGTGCTCGTCAGCGTGCGGCACGCCGGGCAGCTCGAGGACACCCTGTTCGGGGCGGGCGGCGCGGTCGGACGCCTGCGCCCGGGCTGCGTCGTCGTGCTGACCTCCACGGTCGGCGCCGACGTCGTCGAGGCCGTCACACGCCGCCTCGAGGAGCACGAGGTGCTCCTCGTCGACGCACCGGTGAGCGGGGGACCCGTCCGCGCCGGTGCCGGGGACCTGCTCGTCGTCGTCGGTGCGAGCGACCACGCGCTCGCGAGGTCGCGCCCCGTGCTCGACGCGCTGGCGTCCTCGGTCGTCGTCGTCGGTCCCCGCGAGGGCGACGGCCAGCGGCTCAAGACCGTCAACCAGCTCCTGTGCGGCATCCACACGGCCGCGGCCGCGGAGGCGCTCGCGCTCGCGCACGCGCTCGGCCTGGACCTCGACCAGACGATCGACGTGCTCGGGCGCGGCGCCGCGGCGTCCTTCATGCTGGCCGACCGCGGCCCGCGCATGGCCCAGCAGCTCCACGGGACGGACCCGCCGCTGCGCTCGCGGCTCGACGTCATCGCCAAGGACATGGGGATCGTCTCCCGGCTGGCCCACGAGCTCGGGGTCGCCACACCGGTCGCCGCGGCGGCCGACCAGCTCTACCGGCTGGCCGAGGCCGCCGGCATGGGCGCCGCCGACGACTCCGTGACCACGACGCTGCTCTCGGCACGAGGCCCCGAGGAGGGACCATGACCATCCTGCACGACGACCCCGCCGACTTCGCCGAGGACGCCCTGCGCGGCTTCGTCGACGCGCACGCCGCGACGGTGAGACGGGTGCCCGGCGGCGTCGTCCGCCGCCGCCCCGGCCCGCCGGGCAAGGTCGCCGTCGTCGTCGGGGGCGGCTCGGGGCACTACCCCGCCTTCTGCGGGCTCGTGGGGGAGGGGCTGGCCGACGGCGCGGTGGTCGGCAACGTCTTCACCTCCCCCTCGGCGGCCGACGCCGCCGAGGTGGGCCGGCAGGCCCATCGCGGCGGTGGGGTCCTCATGCTCACCGGCAACTACGCCGGTGACGTCATGAACTTCACGACGGCGTGCGACCAGCTGCGCGCCGAGGGGGTCGACGCGCGCTACCTCGTGGTCACCGACGACCTCGCCAGCGCCCCCGCCGGCGAGGAGGACCGGCGCCGCGGCATCGCCGGTGACCTCGTCGTCTTCAAGGTCGCGGCCGCCGCCGCGGAGCGTGGCGAGCCCCTCGACGCCGTGGAGGGGTTCGCCCGCCACGCCAACGAGCGCACCCGCACGCTCGGGGTCGCCTTCGACGGCTGCACGCTGCCGGGCCAGGGCAGCGCGTTGTTCACCGTGCCCGAGGGACGGATGGGCATCGGGGTGGGGATCCACGGCGAACCGGGGATCGGCGAGGTCGAGCTGCCCAGCGCCCACGGCCTGGCCCGGCTCCTCGTCGAGCGGGTGCTCGCCGAGGCGCCCGAGCACCCCACCGACCGGGTGGCCGCCGTGCTCAACGGGCTGGGCCGGACGAAGTACGAGGAGCTCTTCGTCGTCTGGGCCACCGTCGCGACGCTGCTGCGCGAGGCCGGGCTGACGGTCGTGGAGCCCGAGGTGGGCGAGCTCGTCACCAGCCTCGACATGGCCGGGTGCTCGCTCACGCTCACCTGGCTGGACGACGGCCTCGAGCCGCTCTGGTCCGCCCCGGCCGCCGCCCCCGCGTACCGCAAGGGGGCGCTCGAGCGGTCCGCCGGTGGCGAGGAGGACCCAGGCCCCGAGCCGACCGAGCCGGCCGCTGCGGCCGGGCACGGGACGACCCGTGGCGAGCCGCGCCCCCGCGCCCTGCAGGTCCTCGCCGCCCTCCGGGCCGCCGCCCGGGAGGTCGCCGCCGCGGAGGACGAGCTCGGACGGCTCGACTCGGTCGCGGGGGACGGGGACCACGGGCGCGGCATGGTGCGCGGCCTGGAGGCGGCGCAGCAGGCCGCCGCTGCCGCCGTGGAGTCCGGGGTCGACGCCGGGGAGCTCCTCGTCGCCGCCGGCCGCGCATGGTCGAGCCGCGCCGGCGGGACGTCCGGGATCCTGTGGGGAGCGATGCTCGAGGCGGCCGGACGGACACTGCCCGAGGACGACGCCGCCTGGGACAGGTGGGCCACCGACCCCGTCCGCGGGGCCGCACGGGCGGTACAGGCGGCCATCGAGGCCGTCCGCCGCGTGGGTCGGGCCGGTCTGGGGGACAAGACGATGCTCGACTCGCTCGACCCCTTCCACCGCGCCCTGCGCGCCGACCCGAGCGTCGACCTGGTGGCGGCGTGGCCGCGGGCCGCCGAGGCCGCTCGCGCGGCGGCCACCGCGACGTCGGAGCTGCGACCGCGCACGGGCCGGGCCCGGCCGCTCGCGGACAGGAGCGTGGGGCACGCGGACCCGGGGGCCACCTCCCTCGCCCTCGTCGTGCGCGCCGTCGTCCCCGCACGGGTGCGGGACTGAGGCGTCATGGACGGGCTGAGGATCGTCGTGGGCAGCGACGACGCGGGGCTGCAGTACAAGGAGGTGCTCCGCGAGCTCCTCGAGGCGGACGAGCGCGTGGCCGCCGTCATCGACGTCGGGGTCGCGGCGGGGGAGGAGACCGCGTACCCGGACGTCGCGGTGGACGCGGCACGCCGGGTGGCAGCAGGCGAGGCCGACCGGGCGCTCCTCGTGTGCGGCACCGGGCTGGGCGTGGCGATCGCCGCGAACAAGGTGGCGGGCGTGCGCGCGGTGACCGCGCACGACAGCTACTCGGTGGAGCGTGCCGTGCTCTCCAACGACGCGCAGGTGCTGTGCCTGGGGCAGCGCGTGATCGGCGTCGAGCTCGCCCGCCGGCTCGTGCGCGAGTGGGTCGGCCACCACTTCGACCCGTCCTCGCCCTCGGCGCGCAAGGTGGCTCGGATCGTCCACTACGACCACTGAGAAAAATTGCTCCGCGCACGGTGCATCCGGATCGGGGGGTGGTGACGAATACCTGGTGTCAGCACCACCACCGACACTGGAGGACACCATGAGCACCACCCGTCGCGCAGGGATCGGCGCCACCGCCGGCATCGCCCTGCTCGCTCTCGCCGCTCCCGCCTCGGCCGCCACCGACGACGCCGCGATGCTGTCCGTTCTGCACGGCGTCCCGGACCTCACCGTGGACGTCTGGGTCAACGGGGAGCGCACCCTGGACGACTTCGAGCCCGCCGACCTCGCGGGCCCGCTCGAGCTGCCCGCCGGCACCTACTCCGTCGCGATCACCGCCGCGGACGCCGAGGACGACAGCGAGCCCGTGCTCGGGCCGCTCGACCTGCCGCTCGAGGCCGGGGGCAGCTACACCGCCGTCGCCCACCTCGACGCGGACGGCGCACCCACCGCCTCCTTCTTCACCAACGACACCTCCGAGACCGCCGCCGGTGAGGGCCGCCTCACCGTCCGTCACACCGCAGCCGCCCCGAGGTCGACGTCCTCGCCGGCGGGGAGGCCGTCATCAGTGGTCTGGCCAACGGCGCGGAGGAGAGCCTGGACCTGCCTGCCGGCACCGTCCCGGCGGCCGTCGCGGCCGCCGGCACCACCGAGCCGGTCATCGGCCCGGTCGACGTCCCGGTCGAGGAGGGCTCCAGCACCATCGTCTACGCCTGGGGCAGCCTCGAGGACGGCACCCTCGACGTCGCGACCCAGACGATCACCGGCCTCCACTCCGCACCCGCGGGCGTGCCCACCGGCCTCGTCCCCGTGGACGAGCCCACCGTGCCCGCCGCCGCCCTCGCCGTGGGCCTGGGCGCGCTGCTCCTCGCCGCCGCCGTCGGCGCCGGTCGTCTCGCCCGGACCCGGGCCTGACATGAACCGTCTCCTCGCAGCCGCAGCGGCCACCGTGCTGCTCGTCCTCGCCGGTTGCGGCGCGGACGGCGGGGAGCCCGAGCAGCCCGGGCCGGTGGTGGGAGCCCCCGCCGGCCCGGGCGCGGGGACACCGACCGGGACGCCCGCCCCAGACGACCCGGCCGGATCCCCGGCCTCCAGCCCCGCCGCCGTCCCGGACGTGCCCGTCCGATCGGCGGCGGGGCTCCCCGAGGTCCAGCCGCAGAGCGCGCCCGTCCGGGTGGTCGTCCCGGCGCTCGACGCCGACCTCCCGGTCGACGCCGTCGGGGTCGCCCCCGACGGCCAGATGGAGGTCCCCGAGGACGCCGCCCGGGCCGGGTGGTACCGCTTCGGCCCCTCCGTGGGGGCCGAGGAGGGGGCGACCGTCATCGCCGCCCACTCCGGCTCGTTCATCACCGCCTACGGCCCGCTGCGCGACCTCGTCGAGCTCGAGCCCGGTGACCTCGTCGAGGTCGCCCGCGAGGACGGGCAGGTGCTCGAGTACGTCGTCGAGTCCGCCCGCCTCGTCCCCAAGACGACGATCGACCTCTCCGAGCACTTCCGCCGCGAGGGCGAGCACCGCCTCGTCCTCATCACCTGCGACGGTGTCTGGCAGGACGACGTCCAGAGCTACACCGACAACACGGTCGTCACCGCTAGATTGGTCCCCTGACAGGGACGCGTACGGCAGAGGTGGCGATGACGGAACCCGAGGTGCTCGGTGCGCGCTTCCGCGACGGTACCGCCGACGCGGTCCGGCTCGTCTACGAGCAGTACTCCTCGATGGTCTACAGCATCGCCCTGCGCACCCTGCGGAACGTCGCCGACGCGGAGGACGTGACCCAGCAGGTCTTCGTCAGCGCGTGGCGGTCCCGCGACCGCTTCGACCCGGCCCGTGCCCCCATCGGCGCCTGGCTCTCGGGGATCACCCGAAACGCTGTCGCCGACGCCCTGCGCCGCCGGGCCCGGGACCGCTCCGACCTCGGCGAGGCGGAGGACACGCCCGGCCCCGACCGCACCGACGAGATCGTCGACCAGGTGGTCGTCGCCCAGGCGCTCACCGAGCTGGGCCCGCCCCAGCAGGACGTGCTCGAGCTCGCCTTCTTCGAGCGGCTCACGCACACCGAGATCGCCGAGAGAATGGACCTGCCCCTGGGCACCGTGAAGTCGCACATCAACCGCGGCCTGCGCCGCCTGCGCACGAGGATGGAGGGAAGTCATGCGTCACGTTGACGACGACACGCTCACCCTCGTCGCGCTCGGCGAGGTCCAGCCCGACGCCGCGGCTGCGGAGCACCTGGACGGCTGTGACCAGTGCCGCGAGGAGCTGGCCTCGCTCACCGCCGTCGTCGCCGCCGGGCGCGCCGGTGGCCCCCTCGAGGCGCCGGCCCCGGGCGTCTGGGACCGCATCGCGCAGGAGATCGCGAGCACGACGGCCGAGCCCACCGCCGCGTCCCCGTCCGCCGCCCCCGCCACGCCACCGTCCCGGCGTGGGCCCGCCGGCTCGACCCGGCCCGCAGGACGGCGCGAGCGCCCCCGCGGCCGCCTGGCCCGCGCGGCGTGGCTCGCCGCCGGTGTCGCCGCCGGTGTCGTGGGCACGCTCGTCGTGACGAACCTGCCCCCGGACGACGAGCCCGCTCCTGTCGCGCAGGCCGAGCTCGACCCGCTGCCCGGGTGGCAGGAGACCGGCTCGGCGAGCCTCGAGGAGGTCGACGGCCGCCTGCTCCTGCGCGTCGAGGTGAGCGGTGAGGAGCCGGACGGTTTCCGCGAGGTGTGGCTCCTCGACGAGGACGTCGAGCAGCTCGTCAGTGTGGGCCTGCTCGCCGGCAACGAGGGCGTCTTCGACCTCCCCGCGGGGCTCGACCTCGACGAGCTCGTCCTCGTCGACGTCTCCCGTGAGCCCTTCGACGGCGACCCCGCCCACAGCGGCGACAGCATCGTCCGGGGGCGCCTGACGACCTGAGCGACGGCCGTGACGCAATCCACACCGCATGTTCACCCGTCGTTCATCTACCGCCTGCCGGGCGGTCACCTGCGCTTCCTACCGTCAGTGACGGCCACCGGGACTCCCGGGCCCTCCGACTGACAGGATGGAATGAACGTGAAGCTTGCAGGTAGCCGCCGCCTGGCGGGAATCGCCGCCATGAGCGCCGTTGCGCTCACCCTCGCGGCCTGCGGTAACGGTGAGAGCTCCGACGCCGCCACCTCCTCCGGCTCCTCCTCCACGGACGCCGGCTCCGGGTCGGGCGAGCTCTCCGGCTCGATCGCCGGCTCGGGCGCGAGCTCCCAGGAGGCCGCCGTCCAGGGGTGGATCGCCGGGTTCATGGAGCAGAACCCCGACATCAACGTCACCTACGACCCCACCGGCTCGGGCACGGGCCGTGAGCAGTTCCTCAACGGGACCGTCCTCTTCGCCGGCTCGGACGCCGCCATGGACGAGGAGGAGCTCGCTGCGGGCGAGGAGCGCTGCTACGGCGGCGAGGTCATCGAGATGCCGCTGTACATCAGCCCCATCGCCGTCGCCTACAACCTCCCCGGCGTCGACGCGGAGAACATCAACATGGACCCGGAGACGATCGCCGGGATCTTCGCGGGCGAGGTCACCAGCTGGAACGACCCGGCCATCGCGGACGCCAACCCGGGCGTCGAGCTCCCCGACGCCGACATCATCCCGGTCAACCGCTCGGACGACTCCGGGACCACCGAGAACTTCACCGAGTACCTCTCG
>NZ_UETB01000020.1 GCF_900116375.1 Georgenia satyanarayanai
CAACGCCGCCCTGCACCAGATCGTCCTGGTCCGCATGGCCCACGACCCTCGCACCCGCGCCTACGTCGCCAAACGCACCGCCCAGGGCAAGAGCGAGAAGGAGATCATGCGCTGCCTCAAGCGCACCGTCGCACGCGAGGTCTACCACCACATCGTCCACCCCAAGCCCGTGCCCCGAGTCGATGACCTGCGCCCGCTACGACACGCGAGAGGAATGACCCTGCAGACCGTCGCCACACACTTCAACGTCTGGCCCGCCCACATCTCCACCATCGAGCGCGGCAAACGCCGCGACGACGACCTCGCCCACCGCTACCGCCAATGGCTCCTCGCCGCTTGACAGACCATAGGAGCATCACGGTGACGCACCTCGCCCGGCGCCGTTTGGGCGTGCCCGGCGCCGTCGGGTATCCTGCTCAGGTTGCCCGTACGGGCGGTCGACCGGCCTGCGCCGTCGACCACGACAGACCCCCACGATCGAGCAGATCGTGTTGCCAGCAAGAGATTCAGGAGAAGACCGTGGCTGCCACCTGCGACGTCTGCGGCAAGCACCCCAGCTTCGGCAAGAGTGTCTCGCACTCCCACGTGCGGACGAGCCGTCGGTGGAACCCGAACATCCAGCGCGTGCGCACCAACGTGAACGGCACCGCGAAGCGGATGAACGTCTGCACCTCGTGCCTCAAGGCCGGCAAGGTGCAGCGCGCCACCAGCGCCTGATCTGCCCCACCCGGCCCGCCGGGTGACCAGAGCCTGACCGAGAGGGCCGCCCGAGCACCGGGCGGCCCTCTCGGTGTGCCCGGGTACGGTGTCGCGGTGCCCGAGCTCACCACCGACCGCCTCCTCCTGCGCCCGTGGACGGAGGACGACGTCGACTTCGCCCTGGACCTCCACTCCCGCTGGGAGGTCCAACGCTTCCTCGGCTCCGAGCCGCGCGTCGTCGCCGACCGTGCCGAGGCGGTCGAGCGCGTCGCGCGCTACCGCAGCCTGGACGACCACCCCGTGCACGGCATCTGGCTCGTCACCGACCGTGACGGCGGCCGGCGGCACGGCACGCTGCTCCTCAAGGACATCCCGCGCTCCGGTCCGACCCTGCCGCTGCAGCCCTCCGGCGAGACGGAGATCGGCTGGCACCTCCACCCGGACTCGTGGGGGCACGGGTACGCGAGCGAGGCGGCGGCCGCGGTGCTGGCCCACGCGCTGGCCGCCGGGCTGCCGCGCGTCGTCGCGGTGACGTACCCGCAGAACCAGGCCTCCCAGCGGGTGGCGCTGCGCCTCGGCATGGAGCACCGCGGCACGACGGACCGGTTCTACAACGTGACGAGCGAGCTCTTCGTCGCGGAGGCGGGGGTCAGCGGGAGCGGGGCCGCTCGAGCCGGGAGCGGGGCTTGAGCCGCACCTGCGGCAGCTCGGGGGCGGGGAGGGGCGCACCGTCGTACCCGGTGACCCGGCCGAAGCGGGCGACGCCCTCGGCCTCGCCGGCGATCGCCGCCTGCCACTGCGCGCGGGCGGTGAGGACCTCCTCGTGGGTGCGGCCGACGAAGTTCCACCACATGAGGACCTCCTCCTCGAACGGGGTGCCGCCCATGAGCACCGCGCGGACCGGGGTGTCACCGGCCTCGAGGAGGATCTCCTCCCGGCCGGGCGCGAGGTAGGCGAGCCACGCCTCCGCCACGGGGGTGCCGGCCACCGTCAGCTCCCCGGAGTCCAGCAGCACCCCGTGCTCGAAGGCCGGGTCCACCGGCAGCCGGACGGTCGCTCCGGCAGGGATGTCGATCTGCGCGGCCACGAGCGGCGAGTACGCCCGCGCCGGTGACGTCGCCCCGCCGAGCGAGCCCATGAAGACCCTCACGAGAGCACCGTCGACCTCGAAGGTCGGGACGTCCCGCACGTGCTCGAAGGCGCGCTCGCCGGCCCGGGCCGTGCCCGGCAGGGCGGTCCAGAGCTGGACGCCGTGCAGCCGGCCCTGGTCGGGGAAGCGCGCGAGCGTCCCCTCCTCGGAGTGACAGATCCCGTCGCCGGCCGTCATGAGGTTGAGCTGGCCCGGCTCGATCGTCTGCACCGAGCCGAGCGCGTCCCGGTGGAGCACGTGCCCCTCGAACAGCCACGTCACCGTCTGCAGCCCGGTGTGCGGGTGCGGGGCCACGTCCATCCCGCCCGAGACCGAGATGTCGTCCGGGCCGTAGTGGTCGGCGAAGCAGAACGCCCCGATGAGCGAGCGCTGCTGCGAGGGCAGCGTGCGGCGCACCGTCATCGCCCGCGGCCCGCCGAGCGGGACGTCCCGCGGCTCGATGAGCTCGACCGCCGCCGGCTCCGAGCCGGCCGCGCACACCTGCTCCTGCGGCCTGGCCTCGAGGTTCGTCATGGGGCCCAGCGTAGGCACCCGGGCGGTCGCGCGGCAGGGACGCGGGGGCACTACCGCCGGAAGTGGTCCCAGCCGACGGCGGCGGCGTGCGGGGCGTCCTGCGGCGCCGTGACGACGCCCGGCGCGCCCGCGCGGACCGCGCCGAGACGCCGGAAGCCCGCCGGGAGCTCGGCCCCCTCGGGGAAGGTGGCGAGCAAGCCGTGATCCTCTCCCCCGGTGAGCAACCAGCTCTCCGGCGCGACGCCCAGCCGGGTGGCCACCGGTGCGAGCGCGGCGAGGTCGCCGGGCACCGAGTCGGCGAGCGGGTCGAGGACGATCTCGACGCCGGAGGCGTGGGCCAGCCGTCCGGCGTCGCGCAGCAGGCCGTCGCTCACGTCCATCATCGCGCTCGCCCCCGCGTCGGCAGCGGCCGGTCCGGCGGCGTAGGGCGGGGCGGGGCGCAGGAAGGCGCCGACGGCGGCGGCTGCTGCGCCGTCGTCGTCCTGCCCCTCCGCGCGGGGGCCGAGGACGGCGAGACCGGCGGCCGCCCGACCGATCGCGCCGGCGTGCGCGAGCACGTGCCCGGGCCGGGCGCCGGAGCGCAGGACCGGGTCACGGCCCTCGAGGTCGCCGTGGACCGTGACGGCGACGACGAGCTGCCGCCCCGCACTGAGGTCGCCGCCGTCGACGCCGACCCCCAGGGGCGCGCACACGTCGGCGAGGCCGCGGGCGAGGTCCTCGACCCAGCGGACCGGGGTGGTGGGCGGCAGGACGAGGCCGACGACCATGCTCGTCGGGACGGCACCCATCGCCGCGACGTCGGCGAGGTTCTGCGCCGCGGCCCGGGCGCCGACGTCGCGGGCGGTGCCCCAGCCGCGGCGGAAGTGGTGGTCCTCGACGAGGACGTCGGTCGACACGACGAAGCGCCCGTCCGCGGCGGCGACGACGGCGGCGTCGTCGCCCGTGGGGACGAGGGTGGCGCGCCCGCGCGGCAGGAGCGGGGTGAAGCGCGCGATGAGCTCGCCCTCGCTCAGCGCGCTGACGAGGAGCGCGGAGGTCTCGGTCACCCGGCCACGCTACCGGGGGGCACCGCCGCGGCCGCTCCGCGCGCCGGGTTACCGTGAGGGACGTGAGACGACGGCGGACGGTGGCGGTGGCGGCAGCGGTGGTGGCGGTCGGAGGCTGCGCCTCACCGGTGACGGTGCCCGCCGGCCCGCAGGCCGCCGACCCGGTGTGCGCGGAGGTGCTCCAGGCGCTGCCCGGCGAGCTCGCCGGTGGGCAGGAGCGCTCGATCGCCAGCCAGTCCATCGCCGGGTGGGGCGAGCCGGCGATCACGCTGCGCTGCGGCGTCGACGTCCCCGGCCCGAGCACCGAGCGGTGCATCACGGTCGAGTCCGGTGACACGTCCGTCGACTGGCTCGCCCTGGAGGCCGACGACGAGATGGTGCCCGACCACGCCCGCCGCGAGAACGGCTCGTGGACCTTCATCACCTACGGGCGGGTGCCCGCGGTGGAGGTCGTCGTGCCGACCGAGCGCGGCGGGGACCAGCCGACCGGGGTGCTCGTCGACCTGGCGACGGCCGTCGAGCTCACGACGGCCGAGCGCACCTGCATCGGCGCGGACGACGTCTGACCCCCACTCTTCCCGGTTGGTGAGCCGGGCGACGCGGATATCGCTCTCCGGCGTCGCTCGACCCACCAGCTGCGAAGGTTGGGCGCGGGTCAGCGGAGGCCGACGGGGCGCTCGAGGGCGAGCTGGACGAGCTCGTCGACCAGCTCGGCGTAGGGGACGCCGCTGCGCTCCCACATGAGGGGGTACATCGAGTACGGCGTGAAGCCGGGCATCGTGTTGACCTCGTTGACCGTCACCCGCCCCGAGCCGGTGACGAAGAAGTCCACCCGCGCCAGGCCCTCGCAGCCGAGCGCCTCGAAGGCCTGCGCCGCGACCGTTCGCACCTCGTCGATGACGCGCTGGGGCAGCTCGGCAGGGCAGCTGAGCTGCACGTGGGCGGCGTCGAGGTACTTCGCCTCGAAGTCGTAGAAGTCGTGCCCGTCGACGACGATCTCCCCCGGCAGGGCGGTGCGCGGGGCGTCGTCGCCGCGGCCCTCGAGGACGGCGCACTCGATCTCCCGGCCCTCGAGCGCGGCCTCGACGACGACCTTGGGGTCGTGGCGCTGCGCCTCGGCGACGGCGTCGACGAGGTCGTCCCTGTGGTCCACCTTGGTGATCCCCAGGGACGAGCCGGCCCGCGCGGGCTTGACGAACACCGGGTAGCCGAGGCTGTCGACGGCGTCCATCGCGGCCTTGGCGTCGGTGCGCCACTGCCGCGGCGTGATGACCGTGTACGGGCCCACGGGCAGCCCGTGCCCCGCGAGGACGACCTTCATGTAGTGCTTGTCCATGCCCGCCGCGGAGGCGAGCACGCCCGAGCCGACGTAGGGCAGCTGGGCCATCTCGAGCAGGCCCTGGAGCGTGCCGTCCTCGCCGTAGGGCCCGTGGAGGACGGGGAAGACGACGTCGACCTCACCGAGGCTGCGCGGCACCTCGCCGGCCTCGGTGACGGTGAGCTCGCGGCGCACGTCCGCCATGGGCAGCACGACGTCACCGTCCGCCGCCGCGACCTGCGGCAGGTCTGAGCCGGCGAGGGACAGGGCGTCCGGGTCGTCCGGAGCGAGCACCCACTGGCCCGAGGGCGTGATGCCGATGGGCAGGACGTCGTAGCGCTCGCGGTCCAGGGCGCGCAGCACCCCGGCGGCCGTGGCGCAGCTGATCGCGTGCTCGCCGCTGCGCCCGCCGAAGACGAGCGCCACCCGGGTGCGCCGTGCCTCCCCGGTGGCGGCGCCGGAGGCGGCGGGGGAAGGGGGCGCGGGCTGGGTCGAGTCGCTCATCGCCTGTGAGACTACCGGCGGCCGCTGACGCCGCCCCGGCAACCCGCCGCGCCCCGTGCTCGCTCCGCGCCAGGCCTCCGCCGATCTGTGCGCCTCCTCGGTCCACCGTGCGCCCGGTCGACCGGGCGCACGGTGGACCAGAGGGAGCACGGTCGGGGAGGGGAGGGGGCCCACCCGCGACGTGGGACGACTCACGGGGCAGCACCCACCGCGCCGTACCCTGTGGGGGTGAACGACCGAGACCTCAGCCCCGCCACCTACGCCGTCGTCGCCGGGCGCCCCGAGCGCACCGAGGGGGCGCCGGTCAACCCGCCGGTGGTCCTCTCCTCCACCTACGTCGGCCGCGGCGCCGCCGCGGCGGGCGTCCCGGTCTACACGCGCCTGGGCACCGAGACGTGGGAGCCGCTGGAGGAGGCGCTGGCCGGCCTCGAGCGCGCCGCCGAGCCCGGTCTCGTGTTCGCCTCGGGCATGGCCGCGGTGAGCGCCGCGCTCGACCTCACCCGCCCCGGCACCCGCCTCGTCGTCCCCCGCCACGCCTACCACGCCTCCCTCGTCGCGGCCCGCCACCTCGTCGAGCGGACCGGCGTCGATCTCGTCGAGGTCGACATCGCCGACACCGAGGCGGTGGTCGCCGCGATCGAGGGCGGCACGACGTCGCTCGTGTGGGTCGAGACGCCCACCAACCCCATGCTCGAGATCGCCGACATCGCCGCGATCAGCACCGCCGCCCACGCGGCCGGGGCGGTCGTCGTCGTCGACAACACCTTCGCCACCCCGCTGGCGCAGCGTCCCCTCGAGCTCGGTGCCGACGTCGTCGTCCACTCGGTGAGCAAGTACCTCGCCGGCCACTCCGACCTCATCCTCGGGGCCGTGCTCACGAGCTCCCGCGAGCTCTACGACGCCGTGCGCCTGCGCCGCGACATCGGCGGCGGCATCGCCGGCCCGTGGGAGACGTGGCTCGCGCTGCGCGGCCTGCGCACGCTGGCGCTGCGCGTCGAGCGCTCCCAGGCCAACGCCGCGGAGCTCGCGCGCCGCCTCGAGGGCCACGAGCACGTCGTCGCCGTGTCCCACCCGTCCCTGCCCAGCCACCCCCAGCACGAGCGCGCCACCGCGCAGATGGACGGCTACGGCTCGATCATCACGCTGCGGCCCGTCGGCGGGCAGGCCGGCGCGGACGCCCTCGCCTCCGCGGTGCGCCTGTGGGTGCCGGCCACCAGCCTGGGCGGCGTCGAGTCGAGCCTCGAGCGGCGCCGGCGTTTCGCCTCCGAGGCGCCCACGGTGCCCGACGACCTCCTGCGCATGTCCGTGGGCGTCGAGGACGTCGAGGACCTGTGGGCCGACCTGCAGGACGGGCTGGCCGCGGCAGCCGCCGTTTAACATCGGGGGATGACCGCCTCGCACACCACCCGGATCGTCGCCGCCGCCTCGCTCGCCGTTCTCGCCCTCGCCGCGTGCGGGAACGACGACGGCGAGCCCTCGCCGTCCTCGTCGACGAACCCGCCGCCCGTGGTCTCCGAGCCGACGACCGACCCCTCCCCCACGGAGGACCCGTCCGCGAGCCCGGAGGACCCCACCGAGGCACCGACCGACGAGCCGACCGACGGGCCGGCCTTCGGCCCCGCGGGCACCGCGCAGAGCGCCGAGCCGAGCGGTGACCCCCTGCTTCCCGTCGACCTGCGCGTGGGTGACCACGAGGGCTTCGACCGGGTGGTCGTCGAGCTCGCCGGCGAGGGCGTACCGGGCTGGCAGGTCGAGTACGTGGACGAGGCCATCGAGGACGGGCGCGGTGAGGAGGTCGACGTCGACGGCGAGGCGATCCTCTCCGTGCACGTCTCCGGCACCCGCTACCCCGACGAGGGCGAGGAGCACTACGTCCCTGGCGAGCCGCTGGAGGGCCCGGACGTCGTCGAGGAGGTCCACTACCTGGGGACCTTCGAGGGCCTGACCCAGCTCTTCATCGGCGTCGACGGCGGCCCGGCGGACTACCGGGTCTTCACGCTCGCCGACCCGGCCCGCCTCGTCATCGACGTCGCCGACCCCGAGGACTAGACGCCCTCGGCCTTCCGCGGCCGGGAGAGCAGTGCCTCGGTCATCGCGAGCACCGGCAGCCCCTCGTGGAGGACGGCGGCGACGGCCTGGCTGATCGGCAGGTCGACGTCGTGGGCGGCGGCCAGCTCGAGCACGGCGCGGCAGGACTTCACACCCTCGGCGGTCCCGCCGGTCGCGGCGACGGCCTCCTCCAGCGACATCCCCTCCCCCACGTGCCGGCCGAGGGTGTTGTTGCGCGACAGCCGTGAGGCGCAGGTCGCGACGAGGTCGCCGAGGCCCGCGAGGCCGGCGAAGGTCTCGGCCTGCGCGCCGAGGGCGAGCCCCAGACGGGTGGTCTCGGCCAGCCCGCGCGTGATGATCGTCGCGGTCGTGTTGTCCCCGAAGCCGGCGCCCTGGGCCATGCCGACGGCGAGCGCGATGACGTTCTTCACCGCTCCGCCCAGCTCGACGCCCACGACGTCGGTGTTCGTGTAGGGCCGGAAGTAGGGGGTGGCGCAGGCGTGTGCGACCCGAGCGGCAGTGGCCTCGTCGCTCGCGGCGACGACGGTGGCCGTGGGCTGGTGGGTGGCGATCTCGCGGGCGAGGTTGGGCCCGGAGACGACGGCGACGCGGCGCTCCTCCAGGCCGAGCGCCTCGCGCAGCACCTCGCTCATCCGCTCGTGGGTACCGAGCTCGACGCCCTTCATGAGGGAGACGACGACGGCGCCCGGCTCGAGCCCGTCAGCGGAGCCGGACAGCACCGCGCGCACCGCCTGCGACGGGATGGCGACCGCGACGACGTGGGCGCCGGCGAGCGCGGCCCGCAGGTCGGTCGTCGCCGCGACGCCGCCCGGCAGGGTGACGCCCGGCAGGTACCGCTCGTTGCGGTGCTCCTCGGTGATCTCGCGGCAGGCCTCGGGCGAGCGGCCCCACATGGTGACCTCGTTGCCGGCGTCGGCGAGGACGGCGGCGAAGGTCGTGCCCCAGCTTCCGGTGCCGAGGACCGCGGCGCGCGGGGCCGGGGCGGTGGTCGTGCTGGTCATGCATCCCTCTCGGTGCGGGCGGCGCGGCGGGCGCGCTTGCGGTCGGCGCGGGCGGCGAGCTCGGCGGCGTGCGGGTCGCCGTCGCGGCGAGTGTCGTAGACACGGGCCGGGGGCTCCTCGCCCCGCAGGCCGGCGAGGATCTCGGTGACCGCGGCCATGACGCGCTCGGTCGCCTCGCGCAGCGCCTCCTGGTCGTCCTCGCGGCCGTACAGGTCCTCCAGCGGCACGGGCGGGCCGGCCTCGACGCGCACGGTGCGGCGCGGGACCACGTGGAGCGTCCGCCCGTAGCGGGCCAGCACGTCCTGCGGTCCCCACTGCGCGACCGGCACCACCGGCACCCGCGCCGAGAGCGCGAGGCGGGCCACGCCCAGCCGCGCCGTCATCGGCCACAGGTCGGGGTCACGGGTGAAGGTGCCCTCGGGGAAGATCCCCACGCACACGCCCTGCGCGAGCGCCTGCCGCGCCGGCTCGAGCGCCGTGATCGCCGAGGCGCTGTCCCGTTCGACGGGGATCTGCCCGGCCTTGCGCAGCACCCAGCCGACGACCGGCACCGCGAAGAGCGTGTGCTTGGCGAGGAACCGCGGCGCGGCACCGTGGTTGTAGAGGTAGTGCGCGAAGACGAGCGGGTCGACGTTCGTCAGGTGGTTCCCGGCCGCGATGAAACCGCCCTCGGCGGGCAGGTGCTCGGCGCCGCGCCAGTCACGGCGCATCGTCACCCGCAGCAGCGGGCGCAGCAGCCCCGCCACGGCGCGGTACATCGGGGGCACGGGTCTGGTCATCCGGGGATCGTATCGCCGGGCCCGGCGCCCCCCGGCGGTGGACACCCCTCCCCCGACCCGCCAATTGGTGAGTTGTGCGACGCCCCGGGCGCCGGCGGCGTCGGTCAGCCCACCAGGTGCGGAGCCGGCGGACGGGTCGGGACAGGGCGGCGCGCGGCGCGCCGCCGCCGCACGACGCGGACGACGCCGACGGCCACCCGCCCCAGGAGGAGGACGACGACGGCGGCCGGCACCCACGGCACGGCAACGGCGGAGACGGTGGCCGTCTCCCGGACGGCGTCCGGGCCGGTGCTGAGGCGCGCGAGCACGGACACGTCGGCGGTGAGGACGCCCCACGCCGGTACGTCCGGCAGGACGAGGGACTCGGGCACGCCCGGCGCGGTGAGCGCCGAGGCGCGCAGCCGGTCACCGGGCATGAGCTCGGGCAGCGGCACGGTCGCGGGTGCCGCGGCGAGCGGGCCGAAGGGGCTGCTCACCGTGACGGCGGACTGCGGCGCGAGCCGGGCGTTGCCCTCGTTCGCCACGGTGAAGTCCACCCGGGTGTCCCCGGACCAGAAGTTCCACCACGGGGCATCACGGGTGAGCGTGAGGTCGGAGACGGTGACCGCTGGCGCGAGGTCGCCGGGGACCCGCAGGTAGACGCGGCTGGCGACGCGGGCCTCGACGAGCACCCGCTCCCCCGCGCTCGTCGTCTCCTCCCGCGGCATCGAGACGACCACGCCGGCCACGTAGTCGCCGGGCTGCTCGTTCCCGGGGACGGTGACGGTGAACGGGACGGCGCTCTCCTCGCCGGGCCCGAGGGTGACGCGCGCCGTGTCCGGCGTGATCCAGGCGCCCGCGAAGCGCGGGGTGTCCTCGGCCAGGAGCAGGCCGAGGTCGCCCGAGGGCGTGGTGACGGCGTCGGTCGCCCACACGTCCACGGTGATCTCCTCCGCGCCGCGGTTGCGGACGAGCACGGTGTCCTCGTGCGTCTGCCCGGGGTCGAGGGTGAGGTCGAAGGCCTGCCGCGGCCCGTCGTCGTCGGGGGCGGGCAGGACCTCCCAGGCGGCGGGCGGCGGGGTCTCCTCCGCCGCGGCGGGAAGAGCGACGAGGGCGGCGGCGAGGAGCGCGGCCGCGGTGGCAAGACGTCTCATGGGAGTCCTCCTGGGTGGGTGAGGCGCCGGTGCGGGAGGGGTGCCCTCCCGCACCGGCGGACCTGCTAGAAGACGGTGACGGTCACCCGGGCGACGTAGTCGCCGGGCACCGTCGAGGTGGGAGCGTGCAGGAGCAGCTCCCCGCCGACCGTCGTCGTGCCACGACCACCGCCGGGGGCGGCCGAGGCGAGGGTCGTGCCCTCGGTGAAGCCCTCACCGGGGGCGACGGGCTCCCCGGCGGTGACCTCCTGGGTGGGCGCGGCGGACAGCACGCGGGGGGTGACCCCGAGGTACTGCCCCTCCAGCACCGCGGCCCCGGCCCGGAAGTCGGTCACCTCCGCGGTGAGCGACCAGCCCGGGTCGGCCGGGCGGGTGTCGGCCACCGTGATGGTCGGCAGGTCGCCCGACGCCGCGAGGTGGCTCAGCCCGGTCTCGAGCGCGGCCGTCCCCAGATCCACCTGCTCGGCGCCGACCGCGACGGCGAGGCCACCGGACTCGGGGATCGAGACCTCGACGTCGAAGCCGTCCGTCGTCTGCCCGGTCACCGGCTGGGTCGCACCGCGGACCTGGGACATGAGCCAGTCGTGGGTGACCGGGTTGTTGTAGGCCGGGACCCAGGAGAAGTGGCCGCTGAGCGGGATGCTCGGCCCGTCGGCGTCCGGCGGTGTGCCGGTCGTGCCCTCCTCGAAGATCGTCACGAGGTGGTGGGCACCGATGTCCTGCGCGGCCCGGCGCTGCTCGGTCTGCAGCGCAACGGCCTCGGCGCGCGGGAGGTTGCCCGCCCACCGGCGCTGGACGACGTCGACCCCGAGCTCCTCGAGGGCGGCGACGCTGTCGTAGACACCCTGCACCGGCACGGTGCGGTCGTCCTCGGAGTGGAACTGCCAGATCGGGACGTCCACGAGCTCCGCCAGGCCGGGGTTTGCCCCGGGGCCGTAGGCGACGGTGACAGCTCCGGCGAAGACGTCGGAGTCGTCGACGAGGAGGTTCCACGTGCCGATCGAGCCCAGGGACAGGCCCGTGATGTAGACCCGGTCCGGGTCGATCGGGAGCGTCTCCTTGGCGTGCTCGACCATCGCGAGGAGGCCGGCGCGGCCCTCCTCGTCCTGCCACGACAGGTCGGGGTGACGCTGCGGCGCCAGGACGAAGGCGGGGTGCTCGGCCTGCGCCTCGGGCTCGGCCCAGGAGGTGACGAGCCGGTTGGCGAGGAGCTGGGCGGCGTTGTCGGTGCCCGACTCCCCCGACCCGTGGAGCGCGAGGACGAGCGGGTAGAGCCGTCCGTCGTCCTCCCCGTCGCGGACCGCCTCGGGCTGGAAGAAGCGGTAGGCGAAGTCCGAGCCCTCCCCCGTCCACTGCTCGACGGAGAACTCGTCGACGACGCCGCGGTCGACGGCGGTGTTGACGACCGTCGTGGACCGGGCCGGGACGGTCTCGTCGTCGCCGACGAGGTCCTCGGTCTGCTGCACCGAGTAGGCGCCGTCGAGCGGGTACTGGTTGTTGATGCCCGTGTAGAACAGGACGCCGGCGTTGGCGTCGTAGCGGGAGAGCTCGAGGATCACCCACTCACCGCTCGTGCCGGCCCGGTCCGGGGAACGCTCCGGCTCGTCGCTGAGGTACGCGTGGGTGACGGTCCGCTCCCCGGTGCTCGTGTTGCCGGGGGTGGAGCCGACGAGCCGGGCGGTGACGGTGAACGCCTCGGGGTCCAGCGGCACGTCGCCGAAGTCGAGCTCCTCGGAGTACTGGACCGCGAGCGCCGTCACCTTGGCGCCCTCGTCGAGGGTCTCGACGAGGACGACGGCGTCGCTGATCTGCGCGTCGGCCGGCGCGGCGAGCGCCGGGGCCGCGCCGAGCAGACCGAGTCCGAGGGCCGCGACGGCCGTGGTGCCGACCGCCCGCCCTCGTCTGATGGGAATTGTCATGACTGCACATCCTCACTTCATCGTGGTGATGACGTCCTGCGACTGGATGCCGTTTCACACGCGCACACAGGCCGCGATCACATCCGGATTTGCGAAATGTCGGCGGACGACGTCGTCCAGCACGATCACGCCCCCCGACGAGCGAGACGTTAGCGGCCTTTATCGGTCATGACAATGGCGTGTCCGCGGGGCGCGCACCCAAGTGACGCGCCGGGTGAATGACAGTGCTGTAAGGTCGCCGTCTTTTGATTGTCCGAAACCGTCGAAAAGGGCCCGACAACCACTCGACGTCCTTTTTGTCATCCAGCGTTCGACGCATTTCACGTGCCCATCGGAATGATTCTTCCGCGGGCGCGTGCCGCCTCCGGCCCCGAGCTTCGCGATGGTGATCTGACCGGCGCCTCGGGCGCCGATCACGTCAGTCGACCCACCAGCTGCGACGGTGAGGGGGCGGCGCGTGGCGGGCGGGCTCAGATCCAGCCGTGGCGGCGGGCGACCTGGACGGCCTCGTGGCGGTTGGCCGCACCGAGCTTCATCGCGGCGGCCGAGAGGTAGTTGCGGACGGTCCCGGGGCTCAGGTGGGCGCGCTGGGCGATCTCCTCCACGGGCGTGCCGTCCGCGGCGAGCTCGAGGACGTCGGCCTCGCGCGGGGTGAGCGGGGAGTCGCCCGCGCTGATCGCCTCGGCGGCGAGCTCGGGGTCGACGTAGCGCCCACCGGCCTGGACCTGGCGCACGACGTCGGCGAGCACCCGCCCGGAGACGGTCTTGGGCAGGAACGCGGAGACGCCCGCCTCGAGGGCCCGCTTGAGGTAGCCGGGCCGTCCGTGGCTCGTGACGATGACCGAGCGGCAGCCGGGGACCTCCGCCGCGAGCTGCTGGGCGACGGCGATCCCGTCCAGCCCCGGCATCTGCAGGTCGAGGACGGCGACGTCGGGGCGGTGGTGCCGGCCCGCGGCGACCGCCTCGGGCCCGGACGCCGCCTGCGCGACGACCTCGATGTCCTCCTCCAGCCCGAGGAGTCCGGCGAGGGCGTCGCGGATGAGGTTCTCGTCGTCGGCCAGGAGGATGCGGATCATGGTGCGCCCATCGTGCCACCGCCGGCGTCGACGTCGCCGCGGCCGAGCGGGACGCGCGCCCGCAGGGTGAAGGAGCCACCGGAGGACTCGGTCGTCACCGTGCCGCCGAGGCCGGAGAGACGCTCGGACAGGCCGACGAGGCCGGAGCCGGTGGACGGTGGCCCGGTGACGCCGTCGTTGACGACGGTCAGCTGCCCCAGGCGCTGCCCGCCCTCCTCGACGACCGCGACGTCGATGGTGCAGGTCGTGGCCGCGGAGTGGCGCACGACGTTCGTCGCCCCCTCGCGCACCACCCACGCCAGCGCCGACTGGACCCGCGGCGGCAGGGCGGTGTCCTCGCCGATGACCCGGGTGCGCACGCCGGCCGAGCGGAGCACCGAGCGCGCCCCGGCGACCTCCGTGGCGAGGTCCGCCTGCCGGTAGCCGGCGACGACGGCGCGCACCTCGCGCAGCGAGTCGCCTGCCAGCTCGCGGACCTCGAGCATCTGCTCGGCGGCCCGCTCCCCCTGGCCCCGGCGGCTGAGCTCGGCGCCGAGCTCGCTCTTGAGCGCGATGGCGGACAGCGCCCGGCCGACGACGTCGTGCAGGTCCCGGGAGAAGCGCAGCCGCTCCTCGGCGACGGCGAGGCGTGCGTGGAGCTGGCGCGTGCGCTCCTGCTCCCACACGACCCCGAGCATCCACACCGAGATCCGGAAGCTCGGCGTGATCGCGACCATGACGACGCCGAAGAGCATGAAGGTCGGCACGACGAGCGGCCAGTCCATCGCCGGACGGTTGGCCAGTGCGGCGACCGCGCTGGCGGCGAGCGCGAGCGGGAGGAGCACCGGGGAGGTGAGCACCGGCGTCACGGCGAAGAGGCACGTGGCGAGGGCCACGAGCACGGCCCCGCCCCTGCCGGCCCACCCCATGTCTGCGGCTGGAGGCAGTCCGAGCATCGCGGCGACCACGGCCGCGCCCGCGACGGCGAGCAGCAGCACCACGGGCCCGCGCGGCAGCGGTGTGCTGTCACGGAAGGCGGTGACGCCCTGGCGGATGACGAGGATCGCCAGGCCGGCCTCGAGGGTGACGAGGCCGGCGTAGGCGGTGAACGCGACGACCCGCTCCTCGTCGAGCTCGGTGGTGCCGATGACCGAGGCGGCGAGGAGCGGGACGAAACCGAGGAGGAGGTAGAGCGTCCAGCGGGTGTACGTCTCGAAGCGCTCCGGGCCGGTGCGCCGGCGCCACGAGTCGACCATTCGCATGGACGCATCCTCTCAGCAGTCGCGGGGTGGGACCGTCAGCGGCGCGGCTCCCACCGCATCCAGCGCCGGGTGGCGAGCCCGCCGAGCACGATCCACAGGGCGAGGGCCGCGAGCGGCTGGGTGACGTCGGCCAGCGCACCCGACGCGACCGTCCCGTCCAGCGCGACGGCGCCGAGGCCGTGCTGCACGAGGGCGACGACCGGGTACATCGGCGTCCACTGCGCGACCGTCTCCAGGGCATCGGGCATGACGTGCAGCGGGATCGCGAGCCCGGACAGCGCGGTGGCGACCATGAGGATCGGCAGCGTGGTCAGCTGCGCGGTCTCGACCGTGCGGGTGAGCCCCGCGGAGGCCGCCGCGAGCAGGACGAAGAGGACGACACCGCCGACGACGGCGGCCGCGACCCACAGCGGGTTCTGCACCGTGGGCGCCTCCAGCCACACGGCCATCGCGACGACGCCGAGGACGAGCTGGGCGAGCAGGACGAGCACCGCCGGGGCGGCGGTGGCCGTGATGATCTCGCCGCGGGAGACGTCGCCGGTGAGCAGCCGCTTGAGGACGAGCTCCTCGCGGCGGGCGACGATCGTCGTCGTGAGGTTGTAGTAGACGACGATGACGAGCGCGAGCGCCACGAGCGAGGTGAGGAGCATGCCGGCCACGGCGGAGCCGCCGCTGTCCGGCGTCATCCCGAGGGAGGCGAAGAGGAGCACCGTGAGCGGGGCGAGGGCGACGGCGTTGAACAGCGTGGTGCGGTTGCGCACGAGGAGCAGCAGCTCGGCGCGGACGAGTGAGAGCATGCGGGCCGGGCGCGAGGCTCGGGGGGCGGAGGCGGTGGCGGGCTTGAGGGCGGTGGTGGTCATGGTCGAGGTCCCTTCGGGGCAGGTCTGACGGGAGCGGTTCAGGCGGTGGCGAGCTCGGGGACCGGCGGCGCCGCGGCGTCGTCGTCCTCCCCGGCCACCGCGAGGAAGGCACGCTCGAGGGAGGCGTGGCTGGCCTCGAGGTTGGCGAGCGCCTCACCGGCCGCGTTGGCGCGCTCGAGGAGCGCGGTGAGCGTGGCCTGGAGGTCGTGCGACTCGATCTCCACCAGGCCGGTGCGGGTGCGCCCGGCGGTGAGGAGCGCGGGCAGGGCGTGCAGGGTGCGCGGGTCGGCGAGCTCACCGGACGAGGTGCGGTAGCGGATGCGCGCCGGCTCCCCGGCGACGATCTCGGCGACCGTGCCCTCGCGGACCACGCGGCCCCCGTGCATGATCGCGAGCCGGTCGGCGAGCTCCTCGGCCTCCTCGAGGTAGTGGGTGGTGAGGACGACCGTCGTGCCCGCCTCGAGGAGCTGACGCACGAGCTCCCACGCGTCGCGGCGCGACTGCGGGTCCAGACCGGTGGTCGGCTCGTCGAGGAAGAGGACCTCGGGGCGGCCCATGATCGCCAGGGCGAGGTCGAGGCGGCGGCGCTCACCGCCGGACAGCGACTTCACCTGGACCGAGGCGCGGTGACGCAGCCCGACGAGCTCGAGCGCGTGCGCCACGGGCATGGGGGCGCCGAGGGTGCCGTGCCACATCCGGGCGGTCTCGGCGGTGGTGAGGTCGGCGGGGAAGCCGGCCTCCTGGAGCATGATCCCGGTGCGCGGGCGCACGAGGTGACGCTCGCGGTAGGGGTCGCGGCCCAGGACGCGGACGCTGCCGGCGGAGGCCGGGGCGATGCCCTCGACGACCTCGAGGAGCGAGGTCTTGCCGGCGCCGTTGGTGCCGAGGAGCGCGAAGAGCTCCCCGCGGCGGACGGTGAGGTCCACGCCCCGCACCGCCGTGAAGGCGCTCTTCCCGGAGCCGTAGCGGCGCTGGACGCCGGTGACGGTGATGACGGAGCTGGTGTCGGTGGTGGTCATGTCCCCACCTTCCACCCGGTCTCGCGCGTGCAGCAGTGCACGGCGTCATCACGTCCGGTGGACGACGCACGGCCGGCACATGACACGTGTCATGGGCCGGCCGTGGACCTGCTCAGTCGAGCGGCTGCACGTCCGCGCCGAGGGCGCGGAGCTTGCCCATGAAGTCCTCGTAGCCGCGGTAGATGATGTCGATGCCGCTCACCCGCGAGGTGCCCTCGGCGGCGAGGGCCGCGATGAGGTGGGAGAAGCCGCCACGGAGGTCGGGGACCTCGATGTCGGCGGCGCGCAGCGGCGTCGGGCCGGAGACGACGGCGGAGTGGTTGAAGTTGCGGTGCCCGAAGCGGCAGGGCGAGCCGCCGAGGCACTCGCGGTAGACCTGGATCTGGGCACCCATGCCGCGCAGCGCCTCGGTGAAGCCGAAGCGGTTCTCGTACACGGTCTCGTGGACGATCGACAGGCCGGTGGCCTGGGTGAGCGCGACGACGAGCGGCTGCTGCCAGTCGGTCATGAAGCCGGGGTGGACGTCGGTCTCCAGGACGATCGACTTGAGCTCGCCGCCCGGGTGCCAGAAACGGATGCCCTCGTCGGTGACCTCGAAGTCGCCGCCGACCTTCCGGAAGGTGTTGAGGAAGGCCATCATCCCGTGCTGGTCCGCGCCGCGGACCATGATGTCGCCGCCGGTGGCCAGCGCCGCGCAGGCCCACGAGCCGGCCTCGATGCGGTCGGTGAGCGCGGTGTAGGTCGCACCGCCGAGGCGGTCGACGCCCTCGATGCGGATGACGCGGTCGGTGTCGACGGAGATGATCGCGCCCATGCGCTGGAGGAAGGCGATGAGCGCCATGATCTCCGGCTCGGTGGCGGCGTTGCTCAGCTCGGTCTTGCCCTTGGCACGCACGGCGGTGAGCAGCAGCTGCTCGGTGGCGCCGACGCTCGGGTAGGGCAGGGCGATCTTGGCGCCGGTCAGCCCGCGCGGGGCGGTGATGTGGATGCCCTGCGGGCGCTTGTCCACGACGGCGCCGAACTCGCGCAGGATCGACAGGTGGTAGTCGATCGGGCGGTCGCCGATGCGGCAGCCGCCGAGGTCGGGGATGAAGGCCTCCCCGAGGCGGTGGAGCAGCGGGCCGCAGAAGAGGATCGGGATGCGGCTGGAGCCGGCGTGGGCGTCGATGTCCGCGACGTGCGCGGTCTCGACGTCGCTGGAGTCCAGGCGGATGACGCCGGCCTCGACGTCGTAGTCCACCGTGACCCCGTGCAGGCGCAGCAGGCCCGAGACGACCTCGACGTCCTTGATCTGCGGGACGTTCCGCAGCTCGGACGGGTCCTCGCCGAGGAGGGCCGCGACCATGGCCTTGGAGACGAAGTTCTTCGCGCCCCGGACGCTGATCTCGCCCTTCAGGGGCGTCCCGCCGTTCACCTGCAGTACTGCGCTCATACCCACCTCATCGCCGACCCGGACCCGCGCGGCCCGGACTGTCCAGCATAGGCGGCTGATGTGAGGGAGCGATGAGAGGACGTGAAGGGTCCGTGAAGGTGCCCAACCTCACGCGGGCGACTCTGCCCAGGCGCCCCGCGCCGACCTCCCCGGTTCACCTCACCCGGAGCCGTGCGGACCGGGGAGGTCGGAGGAGAAGCGGGGAGGTCACCGGACCTGGACCGGCGGGCACGTCGCCGGGGTCCCGGCGGGCCCGCCCCGCCACCGCCTTGACAGGCATGGTGACCGGTGCCACGCTTCTGCCGAATCGATTCGGCACCTCCACGGCGCCGGATCGTGACCCCCCATCGGACACAGGCGTCGGGAGCGCAGATGAACAATCGACGGACACGGATCGGGATCGCCCTGGCGGCGGCACTCGCACTGACGGCATGCAGCAACGACGACGGCGCCTCGTCCGGCAGCGGCGACGGCGAGGGCGGCGGTGAGATCACCGTCTGGGCCCACCAGGGCCAGGAGTCGGAGGTCACCGCCCTCCAGTCCGCCGTCGACGGCTTCAACTCCTCCCAGGAGGAGTACACGGCCACCCTCCAGCTCGTCCCCGAGGCGGACTACACGAGCACGGTGACGACGACCGGCGCCGACTCCCTGCCCGACGTCCTCGAGTACGACGGCCCGATGATGGCCTCGCTCGTCTACGCCGGGAAGCTCGCCCCGGTCGGTGACCTCGTCTCCGCCGAGACGCTGGACAACCAGACCGACTCCGCCCTCGCGCAGAACACCTACCCCAGTGACGGCGAGGTCTACGGCGTCTCCCAGTTCGACGCCTCCCTCGGCATCTACGCGAGCGCGTCGATGCTCGAGGCCGCGGGCGTCGACTACCCGCAGGGCCTGGAGGACGCCTGGACGGTCGAGGAGTTCGAGGCCGCCCTCGAGGCGCTCGCCGCGGAGGACGAGGACGGGCAGGTCCTCGACATCAAGGAGAACTACGGCGCCGAGTGGCCGACCTACGGCTTCCTGCCGGTCGCCTGGTCCACCGGGCAGAACATCATCGCTGACAACACCGCCGACGGGAACCTCAACAGCCCCGAGGTCGTCGCCGCCGTCGAGCGCTTCGCCGGCTGGCGCGAGTACATCGACCCGAACACCGACGACGCCGCCTTCGTCGACGGCCGCGTCGCGATGAGCTGGGTGGGCCACTGGATGTACAACCCCTACGCCGAGGCACTCGGCGAGGACCTCGTCGTCCTGCCGCTGCCCGACTTCGGCGCCGGCCCCAAGAGCGGCCAGGGCTCCTGGGCGTGGGGCGTCAACCCCGAGAGCGACAACGCCGAGGGCGCCGCGGCCTTCCTCGACTTCCTCACCACCGACGAGCAGGTGGCGGCGATGACCGAGGCCAACGCCGCTCCCCCGGCCACGACCACGGTCCTGGAGTCCAGCGAGCTCTACGGCGCCGACGGCCCGCTCGCCATCTTCGCCGAGTCGCTCCAGGCCACGTGCGGCGACGCCGTGCCCAGCGAGGACTGCGTGGCGGTGCCCCGCCCGATCACGCCGGCCTACCCGGTGATCAGCCAGCAGTTCTCCGAGGCCTTCTTCGGTGCCTACGAGGGCGGCGACGCCCAGGAGCTGCTCGACACCGCGGCCCGCACCATCGACCTGGACTTCCAGGACAACGACGGCTACGGCCTGAGCTGACCACCCGCTGGGGGCGGGAGCACCGCTCCCGCCCCCAGCACCCTCGCGAGGAGGAACCATGACCACTGCGGTGACACGCCGGGCACGCGCCCGGCGCCCGGAGACCCTGGCGGGCTGGGCGATGGTCGCGCCCGCCGCGATCGGGCTCCTGCTGTTCGTGCTGCTGCCCTTCGTGCTGGCGGGCTGGCTGTCGACGCAGAACGTGCGCCTGGACACCCCGCAGCCGCCGTCGTGGTTCGGGCTCGAGCACTACCGGCGCATCCTCCTCGACCCGGACTTCCGCGGGGAGTTCCTCACCGGGCTGCGCAACAACCTCATCTTCGCCGCCGTCGTCGTGCCGGTGCAGACGAGCCTGGCGCTCGCGCTGGCCGTCCTGCTCAACCGGCCGCTGCGCGGGATGCCGGTGTTCCGCACCTTCTTCTTCATGCCGGTCGTCTTCCCGATGGCCCTCGTCGCCGTCGTGTGGAAGGTCATCTACACCCGCGGGGAGCAGGGCCTGCTCAACTCGGTGCTCGACACCGTCTCCTTCGGGCTCCTCCCCACCCAGGACTGGCTGGGCAACCCCAGTACCGCCCTCGCCGCGATCATCATCATGTCGATCTGGCAGGGCGTCGGGCTGCAGATGGTCATCCTCCTCGCGGGCCTCCAGGGCATCCCCGGGGAGCTCTACGAGGCCGCGGCCCTCGACAAGGCCGGCCCGTGGCAGCGGTTCCGGCACGTCACCCTGCCGGGCCTGCGCAACACCCTGATCTTCGTCGCGATGGTGACGACGATCCTGTCCTTCCGCGTCTTCGACCAGGTCTACATCATGACCGGCGGCGGCCCGCAGGACGCGACGACGACGGTGATGTACCAGGCCGTGACGACGGCCTTCACCGCGAACAACGTCGGACGCGCGTCGGCCATCACGGTCCTGTTCTTCGTCATCGTCCTGACCATCACCCTGATCCAGCGTCGCGTGCTGCGCGAGGAGCGTGAGATCGCATGACCACCCACCGCTCCCGTCCCGCGCGCACCGCGGGCAGCTACCTCGTCCTCACGGTCCTCGCGCTCGTCTTCGTCGCGCCGATCGCCTACCTCGTCATCGGCAGCTTCAAGCCGTCCTCGGAGGTCATCGACGGCGTCGGCGGCTTCGTGCCGCGGGACCTGTCGCTGGACAACTACACCGGGATGCTGGGCCGCTTCTCCAGCCCCGCCACCGGGTACTTCGCCGACTTCTTCCTCACCTCGCTGCTCGTCACGACCGGTGTCGTCCTCCTCGGTCTGCTCGTCAACTCGATGGCCGCCTACTCTCTCGCGCGGCTGCGCTGGGGCGGGCGTGACGCCGTCATGCTGGGCGTCGTCGCCCTGACGATCCTGCCCTTCGAGGCGATCGCCGTGCCGCTGTTCTACGCGCTCAACGAGCACCGCAACACGTACTACATCCAGATCCTGCCGTTCGTCGCGAGCGCCTTCTCCATCTACCTCTTCTACTCCTTCTTCATCGGCCTGCCGAAGGAGATCGAGGAGGCCGCGCGCCTGGACGGCGCGGGCGTGTGGCGCACCTACCTGCGCATCATCGTGCCGATGTCCAAGCCGGTCTTCGCCACGGTCGCGATCCTGTCCTTCCTCACCACGTGGGGCTCCTTCCTGTGGCCGGTCATGATGGTCGACCAGCCGCAGAAGCGGCCGCTGCCGCTGGCGATCGCGGTGTTCCAGGGCCAGCCGCCCTACGACTGGGGCCAGATCTTCGCCTTCGGCGTCCTCATGGTGCTGCCCGTCCTCGTCGTCTTCCTGCTCTTCCAGCGCTGGTTCGTCCAGAGCCTGGCCTCCTCGGGCCTCAAGGGCTGACACTCGCCCGCTCGCCCGCTCCACCACCGAGAGAAAGCAGCTGCATGCCACTCGCCCTGCCCGACCGCTGGGTCTGGGACTTCTGGTTCGCCCACGACGGGGACGACGTCCACGTCTTCTACCTCCAGGCACCCAAGTCCCTCGGCGACCCCGACCTGCGCCACCACAGCGCGACCGTCGGGCACGCCGTGAGCCGCGACCTGCGCAGCTGGGAGGTCCTCCCCGACGCGCTCGGGCCCGGCGAGGGTGAGGACTTCGACTCCCTGGCCACGTGGACGGGCAGCGTCATGCGCCACGACGGTCTGTGGCACATGTTCTACACGGGCGTCTCGACGGCGGAGGGCGGCGCGGTCCAGCGCGTGGGCCTGGCCACCTCCCCCGACCTCCTCACGTGGACCAAGCAGGGGCTGCTCCTCGAGGCGGACCCCCGCTGGTACGAGCGCCTGCACGACGGCGTGCGCGAGGAGGCCTGGCGCGACCCGTGGGTGTGGCACGAGCCGACGACGGGTCGCTTCCACATGTACCTCACCGCCCGCGCCGACCACGGCCCGGTCGACGGGCGGGGCGTCATCGGCCACGCCGTCTCCGACGACCTGCGCAGGTGGGAGGCGCTGCCGCCGGTCTCGGAGCCCGGCGACTTCTACCACCTCGAGGTCCCCCAGCTCCTCCACCTCGGCGGCGCCTGGCGGGTGGCCTTCTGCCTCACCGCCGGGGAGCACAGCGCGGTCCGCCGCGACCGTCCGGGCTTCGTCGCGGAGGGCGGCACCCACGTCCTCACCGGCCCGGGGCCGCTCGGCCCGTTCCGGCTGGAGACCGAGCAGTTCCTCCTCGGCGACGCGACCGCCAGCCTCTACGCGGGGCGCTTCGTCGAGCACCGCGGCAGCTGGTCCCTCCTCGCCTGGGAGCACGTGGACGACGACGGCGGCTTCGGCGGGCGCATCAGCGACCCGATGCCGGTGTCCGTGGACGAGGACGGGACGATCCGGGTGACGCGACCGTCCTAGAGTGTGGGGGCGAGCAGCCGACGAGGGAGGTCCGGGGTGACGAGGAGGCCACGTATCCGCGACGTCGCCGAGCTCGCGGGGGTGGCGCCGTCGACGGTCTCCGTCGTCCTCAACGACACGGCCGGTGCGCGGGTTGCGGGCAGCACCCGTGACCGGGTGCGGGCGGCGGCCGCCGAGCTCGGCTACGTGCCCAACTCCCTCGCCCGGGGGCTGCGCACGCGGCGCTCGGGGACCCTCGCCTTCATCAGCGACGTCATCGCGACCACCCCGTACGCCGGCCAGCTCATCCAGGGCGCGCAGGACGCCGCCTGGGAGGCCGGCTACCTCCTCATGCTCGTCAACACCGGCGGGGACAAGACCCTCGAGGAGCACGCCGTGCGCGCGCTGCGCCAGCAGCAGGTCGACGGCGCGCTCTACGCGACGATGTACCACCGCTCGGTGACCCTCCCGCCGGTGCTCGACGGGCTGCCCACGGTGCTCCTCGACTCGCGCCCCGCGGAGGGGACGACGACCTTCGTCGTGCCCGACGAGCAGCAGGGTGCCGAGTCCGCCGTCGAGGAGCTCGTCCGGCACGGGCACCGGCGCATCGGCTTCATCCGCGACCTGCACGACGGCCCGGCGGTCGACCGCCGGCTGCGCGGCTACCAGGAGGTCCTCGCCGCGCACGGGCTCGAGGGGGACCCCGGCCTGGTGGTGCGCGAACGCTCGGACTCCGCGGGCGGTGACCGCGCCGCGGGGGTGCTGCTGGACTCGGAGCGGCCGCCGTCGGCGATCTTCGCCTTCAACGACCAGATGGCGATCGGGGTCTACCGGGCCGCCGCGGCTCGGGGGGTGCGGATCCCGCAGGACCTGTCCGTCATCGGCTTCGACGACCTCTACGTCGTCTCCAGCGAGCTCACGCCGGGCCTGACGACGATGGCGCTGCCGCACCGGGAGATGGGCCGGCTCGCCGCGCGTGCCCTCATCGCCGAGCGCGACGGCGCCGACCCTGCCGGCGAGCTCCTCGTCCCCTGCCCGGTCGTCCGCCGCGGCTCCGTCGCCCCGCCGCCGCCCGCCTAGCCCCCTCCCCCTCCCACACACGCCGAGAGCTGAGTTGTTACTCCCCCACACACGCCGAGAGCTGAGTTGTCACTCCCCCACACACGCCGAGAGCTGAGTTGTTGCGCGTAACAACTCAGCTCTCGGCGATATGGGCGGCTGGGAGCGCCCCGTGTCAGCGGAGGGGGGCCTGCTCGTGGGCGGGGACGCCGTCGTCGACGGGGCGGGCGGCCACGATCTCGACGGGCGGCAGGTGCTTGGCCGGCAGGGTCTGGGGCCGCCAGGCGGCGCGGGACTCCTCGTAGGCGGTGATGTCCTCCTCGTGCTGGAGGGTGAGGCCGATGTCGTCCAGGCCCTCCATGAGGCGCCAGCGGGTGTAGTCGTCGATCTCGAACTGGGCGACGACCGAGCCGCAGCTGACGGTGCGCGACACGAGGTCGACGGTCACCTCGGTGCCCGGCGCGGTCTCGAGGACCTTCCAGATCTGCTCGATGTCCTCCTGCGCGACGATGCCGGCGACGAGGCCCTGCTTGCCGGAGTTGCCGCGGAAGATGTCGGCGAACCGGGAGGCGAGGACGGCCTTGAAGCCGTAGTCCTTGAGCGCCCACACGGCGTGCTCGCGGGAGGAGCCGGTGCCGAAGTCGGGACCCGCGACGAGCACCGAGCCGCTGCGGTAGGCGTCCTGGTTGAGGACGAAGTCGGGGTCACCGCGCCAGGCGGCGAACAGGGCGTCCTCGAAGCCGGTCCGGGTCACCCGCTTGAGGTAGACCGCCGGGATGATCTGGTCGGTGTCGACGTTGCTGCGGCGCAGCGGGACGCCGACGCCGGTGTGCTGGGTGATCTTCTCCATGGCGCTTCTCTTCTCAGGCGTTGACGAGCTCGCGGGCGGGCTCGAGGTCGGCGGGCGAGGACAGGGTCCCCCGGACGGCGGTCGCGGCGGCGACGAGCGGCGAGACGAGGTGGGTGCGCCCGCCCTTGCCCTGGCGGCCCTCGAAGTTGCGGTTCGAGGTCGAGGCGGCCCGCTCCCCCGGCTTGAGCTGGTCGGGGTTCATGCCCAGGCACATCGAGCAGCCGGCGTTGCGCCACTCGGCCCCGAAGTCCAGGAAGACCTGGTCCAGGCCCTCGGCCTCGGCCTGGAGGCGGACGCGGGCCGAACCGGGAACGACGAGGACGCGGACGTCGTCGTGCTTCTTGCGCCCCTTGATGACGTCGACGACGGCGCGCAGGTCCTCGATGCGCCCGTTCGTGCACGAGCCGATGAAGACGGTGTCGACGGGGATGTCGCGCAGCGGGGTGCCCGGCTCCAGGCCCATGTACTCCAGCGCCCGCTCGGCGGCGACGCGGTCACCCTCGTCGCCGATCTCGGCGGGGTCGGGCACGGTGGCCGACAGCGGCAGGCCCTGGCCGGGGTTGGTGCCCCAGGTGACGAAGGGCTCGAGGTCGGAGGCGTCGAGGTTGACCTCGACGTCGAAGATGGCGTCGTCGTCGCTGCGCAGGGTCCTCCAGTACTCGACGGCGGCGTCCCAGTCGGCACCCTCGGGGGCGTGCGGGCGGCCCTTGAGGTACTCGAAGGTCGTCTCGTCCGGGGCGATCATGCCGGCGCGGGCGCCGGCCTCGATCGACATGTTGCAGATGGTCATCCGCGCCTCCATCGACAGGGAGCGGATGGCCTCGCCGCGGTACTCCAGGACGTAGCCCTGGCCGCCGCCGGTGCCGATCTTGGCGATGATCGCGAGGATGATGTCCTTGGCCGTGCTGCCCTCGGGGAGCTGGCCGTCGACGTTGATCGCCATCGTCCTGAAGGGCTGCAGCGGAAGGGTCTGGGTGGCCAGGACGTGCTCGACCTCGCTCGTGCCGATGCCGAAGGCGAGCGCGCCGAAGGCGCCGTGGGTGCTCGTGTGGGAGTCGCCGCACACGACGGTGAGGCCGGGCATGGTCAGCCCGAGCTGGGGACCGACGACGTGGACGATGCCCTGGTCGGCGTCACCCAGGGAGTGGATGCGCACGCCGAACTCCTCAGCGTTGCGGCGCAGCGTGTCGATCTGCGTGCGGCTCGTCGTGTCCGCGATCGGCAGGTCGATGTTGAGGGTGGGGGTGTTGTGGTCCTCGGTGGCGATCGTGAGGTCCGGGCGGCGCACCGGGCGTCCCGCGAGCCGCAGTCCCTCGAAGGCCTGCGGGCTCGTCACCTCGTGCACGAGGTGCAGGTCGATGTAGAGGAGGTCGGGGGCGCCGTCGCTTCCTTCGCGCACGATGTGCGCGTTCCAGACCTTCTCCGCCAGGGTGCCGCTCATGTTCTCCACCTCTCGGGCGCGGCGGTAGCCGCGGCCCTTCTCAGTCCATTCCCGGACCCTGGTCGGCCCGGGGGCTTGCATCTCAGTGGCTGAGATGCCAATATCGCCACATGGACAACTCTAGCGGAGTCGGCGTCCTTGACAAGGCCGCCACGGTTCTCGGCGCCCTCGAGGCAGGGCCGGCGACCCTCGCGCAGCTCGTCGCTGCCACCCACCTCGCCCGGCCCACCGCCCACCGGTTGGCCGTCGCACTGGAGCACCACCGGTTCGTCGCACGCGACATGCAGGGCCGTTTCATCCTCGGTCCCCGCCTGAGCGAGCTCGCGTCCGCAGCCGGCGAGGACCGCCTGCTGGCGGCCGCCGGACCGGTGCTCACTGCGGTGCGCGACCACACCGGGGAGTCGGTGCAGCTCTACCGCCGCCAGGGCGACCAACGCATCTGCGTGGCCGCCGCCGAACGGCAGATGGGCCTGCGCGACTCGATCCCGGTCGGGGCGACCCTGACGATGTCCGCCGGCTCGGCGGCCCAGATCCTCCTCGCCTGGGAGGAGCCGGACCGCCTCCACCGCGGCCTGCAGGGCGCCACCTTCACCGCGACGATCCTCTCCGGGGTGCGCCGCCGCGGGTGGGCGCAGTCGGTCGGCGAGCGCGAGCCGGGCGTCGCCTCGGTCTCCGCGCCGGTGCGCGGGCCCTCGGGCCGCGTGCTCGCCGCCGTGTCGGTCTCCGGGCCGATGGAGCGCATGGGCCGCCAGCCGGGCCGCCTCCACGCCGGCGCCGTCGTCTCGGCCGCCAACCGCCTCACCGAGGTGCTGCGTCGCACCGAGGACACCCAGGAGGGCTGAGGCCCGCCCCGACGGCGTCCACCGCCGTCGGCGGGCCCTCCTGCCGGGAAACAGTGCGACACCCGGCGGTCGACGTCCGAAAATGGGGACGTGCTCGACCACACGGGGAGACCTGACCGCATGACCCTCGACGCTCCCGCACCGCCTGCGCGCACGGGCTCACGGCTGGCCATTGCTGCCGTCGCGGTCACCGTGCTCATGTGGGGCTCGTCCTTCGTCGTCATCAGGGCGGCGGGCCCCGAGCTCGCGCCGGGCCCCGATGGCCCTGCTGCGCATGGCCGTGGCCACCGTGGCGCTCACCCCTGTCGCCCTGCGCGCCGGCGTGCTGCGTGGCCTCCCCCGCGGGCGCGTCCTCCTCCTCGTGCTCGTCTACGGCGCCTTGTGGTTCGCCGGGTACCAGCTCGCGGTCAACGCCGCCGAGCAGCACATCGCCGCCGGGACGGCCGCCCTCTTCGTCAACGTCGCACCGCTGCTCATCGCCCTCGGGGCGGGCACCCTGCTGGGAGAGGGGCTGCCCCGGCGCCTGGTCCTCGGCAGTGCCGTCGGCCTGGTCGGAGTGACGATCATGTCCCTCGGCGTCCCCCGCGGCGGGCTCATCGGTCCCGGCACGGCCCGCGGCATCGGTGCTCGCGCTGCTCGCCGCGGTGCTCTACGCCGCGTCGGTGCTCCTCCAGAAGGTCATCCTGCGGCAGCTGGACGGCGTCGCCGCGACCTGGCTGGGCTTCGTCGTCGGGTCCGTCGTCCTCCTGCCCTTCGCCCCCGCCCTGACGGACCAGCTGGGGACGGCCTCGACCGAGGCGATCCTCGGCGTCGTCTACCTGGGGGTGTTCTCCACGGCGCTCGCCTTCTCGACGTGGGCGTACGCGCTGGCACGCATCCCCGCCGGGCGGCTGGGCTCGGTGTCCTACCTCGTCACCGTCGTGTCGGTGATCCTCTCGTGGGTGCTGCTCGGCGAGGTCCCCACCGTGCTGACGCTCGCCGGTGGCGTCATCGCCGTGGCCGGCGTCGCCCTCGGCCGGAGGACCGCACCCCCGCGACCGGCTCGTGCCGACGGCAGCACGCCCCCCGGCTGACGGGCGTACTCGGCGCGCGAGCCCCCGCGTCCCCCGCGGCTGAGCTCCCCGGAAAAGGGGGCGACAGCTCCCCCGCCACTCCCCATACCGTGCTGGGCATGCGGTACGGACTGCTCGCAGGCCTCCTCGTGCACGGGGCGCTGGTCGCGCTCACGCTCGTCTCCCCCCGACGGCCGGCGTGGCTGGCGGGCCTGTCCTTCCGCGTCGCGGCGGCGTACAACGAGGCGCCCTTCCTCATCCTGCTCGTGGTCCTCGTCGGCACGGTGCCCGGGCTCGTCGACGGCTGGGACGAGCCGGCCGGCCAGACGCTCACGCTCGTCCTCACGCTGCTCCTCGTGGCCGGGCTGCTCGTCATCGCGTGGCGCGGCTCGCAGGCGCGCCCGGTCGTCGCCGCCGCGCTCGACGAGGGACTCGGGCCGGACTGGGACGAGGGGCTGGACCGTCGCCTGCGGGAACAGCTCGACCGCCGGCCGCCGCTGGGGCGGATGGTCCTGCCGGTCGTCCTCCGTCCGCGCGACGTCGAGGGTCTGCGGAACATCCCCTACGGCGACGCCGGCCGCGCCCACCTCCTCGACCTCTACCGCCACCGCTCACGCCCCGACGGCGCCCCCGTGCTCGTCCACGTCCACGCCGGCGGGTACGCCGGCGGGCGCAAGAGCCAGCAGTCCCGCGCGCTCCTCTTCCGGCTCGCGCAGCGCGGATGGGTGACGATCTCCGCGAACTACCGGCTGCGTCCGCACGCGAGCTTCGTCGACCACCTCGCCGACCTCAAGCGGGTCATCGCCTGGGTGCGTGAGCACGGCAGCGAGTACGGTGCCGACCCGGGCACCCTCGTCCTCGCGGGCGGGTCGGCCGGCGCGCACATGTCCTCGATCGCCGCGCTGACGCCGAACGAGCCGCGCTACCAGCCCGGCTTCCCCGAGGCCGACACCTCGGTGTCCGCCGTCGTCGGCCTCTACGGCTGGTACGGCGGGTACTACGAGGTCGGCGGGCCGACGTCGGAGGCCGGGCCGCGCGGGCACGACGCGTCCGGCGCGCCGCCCTTCTTCGTCGCGCACGGCGCGAAGGACTCCCTCGCGCACGCCGAGACGGCGCGGCGCTTCGTCGCCCACCTGCGCGCCGCTTCCACCGAGCCGGTCGTCTACGCGGAGCTGCCGGCGGGCCAGCACTCCTTCGACCTCTTCCGCTCCCCGCGGTTCACCGCGGTCGTCGACGGCGTGGAGGCCTTCGTCGGGGCGGTGCGCTCACGCGGGTGAGCCGGCGCCGCCGGAGAGGCGGGCGGTGAGCGCCTCCGCGTCCGCGAGGAACCACACGTGCCGGCCGCGGTTGGACTCCCGGACGAAGTCGCGCAGCGCCCCGCTCCCCTCGAGGTGCTTGTCGATGTCCCCGAGGACCGCCAGCCGCAGGTGGTAGCTGACGAGCTTCTGGGTCACCGCCCCGGCCAGCCCGGTGCGCAGGTCGAAGAACTCCGGGGCGAGCCGCTCGACGGGAACGGCGAGGACCTCCGCCCCGGTCCCCCACGTGTCCCCGACGAGGTCCAGGGCGTCCTGCTCGGAGGCGATGGGGCTCCCCTGCGCGGGCAGGTGCAGGACGACGGTGCTCCCGACGGTCTGGACGCTCATGCGCGGCAGGCTACGGCCGCGGGGCACACCGGGGCGAGAACTTTCCACCCCGCTCCCGGTTTGCCACCTGCGACACTGGAGCGATGCAGAAGAACCTCCTGGGGCCCGAGCCCACGTACCTGCCCGACGACCACCCCGACATGGCCGCTCGCGTCGCCGTCGAGCGCGGTGACGACCCCCGCGAGGTCGCCGCGCGCCTGCCCGCGGCGAGCTTCGCCTGGGCGGTGCTCGCCCGCGAGGCGATGAGCGAGGAGGACCCGGTGGCGGCCTACGCCTACGCCCGCACGGGCTACCACCGCGGCCTGGACGCGCTGCGCCGGGCGGGCTGGCGCGGCCAGGGCCCGATCCCCGCGGACCACGTCCCCAACCAGGGTTTCCTCGGCGCCCTCGAGGCGCTGGGCGACGCCGCTGCCGCCATCGGCGAGGACGACGAGGCCGAGCGCTGCCGGACCTTCCTCGCGGAGGCCACTGCCTGACCGCCGCCCTTCTCGAGCCGGACCGCACCCAGGTGCGGTCCGGCTTCTCACATCGATATGCCCGTTTTTGAGCAACAGGTTCACAAAACGGCCTGGGTGAGCCATGATCGTGTGCGAGCACACGCGCGGAACGGACCGCACGGCGTGCCAGCGGTCCCTCCGCCGCGCCCCTGTCCTCCACAGGTGAAAGGCCCTCGCACCCATGCGTTCCTCCCTCCGTCCCGCCCTGACGCTGGGCGCCGCCGTCGCGCTCGCCACTCCCCTCCTCTGCGTCGGACCGGCCCAGGCACTCGCGCCAGCGGCGAGCGCCGCGCAGGCGACGACGGCGGCGCCCGCAGCGGCGGCACCCGCAGCCGTCCCCCCGGGCAACACCTTCCACCTGGCCGACAACGACCTGCGCCGCACCTCCCACGTCCTCACCTACGGGCGGCCCGGTGACGAGATCCTCGTGGGCGACTGGGACGGGGACGGCACCGACACCCTGGCCGTGCGGCGCGGCACCACCGTCCACGTCTCCAACTCCCTCACCGGTGGGGACGCGGACGCCGTCGTCACCTACGGCCGCCCTGGCGACGAGATCCTCGTGGGCGACTGGGACGGGGACGGGACGGACACCCTCGCGGTGCGCCGCGGCGGGGAGTACTTCCTCAAGGACTCCATCAGCTCGGGCCCGGCGGACCGGGTGCTGCGCTTCGGGCGCGCGACCGACACCGTCGTCGTCGGCGACTGGGACGGCGACGGCGTCGACGCCCTCGCCGTCCGTCGCGGGGCGCACTACCTCATCAACACGACGATGCGCTCGGGCCCGGCCGACACCGTCGTCTGCTACGGACGCGACGCCGACGACGTGTACGTGGGCGACTGGGACGGCTCGGGCGAGGACGCGCTCGCCGTGCGTCGCGGGGCGCGCTACCACCTGGCTCACCAGCTCCGCAACGGTCCCGCCGACCGGAGCGTGGCCTTCGGACGGCCGGGGGACGTCACCCTCGTGGGCGACTGGGACGGCGACGGCACCGACTCGCTGGCCGTGCGCCGCAGCTCCGGCACGCCGAGCGACCCGGTCGTCGTGCCGGGCGACCCGGACGGCCCCACCGACCCTGTCGACCCGGGGCAGCCCGAGCCCGACTTCGACCAGCCGCTGTCCATCCCGCCGCTGGCCGACTCCGTCGTCGACGAGGACGGCACGCGCGTCTTCCAGCTCACCGCGCAGGCCGGGACCACGTCCTTCCGGGACGGTGTCGAGACGGAGACGTGGGGCTTCAACGGCGACTTCCTCGGCCCCACCCTGCGGGCGCGGCGCGGCGAGCAGGTGGCCGTGGAGGTCACCAACACGCTCGGGGAGTCCACGAGCGTCCACTGGCACGGCATGCACCTGCCGCCGGAGATGGACGGCGGGCCGCACCAGGAGGTCGAGGCCGGCGGCACGTGGCGGCCCACGTGGCTCATCGACCAGCCCGCCGCCACGCTCTGGTACCACCCCCACCCGCACGGCCGGACGGAGAAGCACGTCTACCTCGGGATGTCGGGGATGTTCATCCTCGACGACGACGAGGCCGACACCGTCGGGCTGCCCGACGAGTACGGCGTGGACGACATCCCCGTCATCGTCCAGGACAAGTCCTTCACCGAGGACGGCCAGCTCACCATGGAGTCGCCGGTGCCCAGCGGCGTCATGGGCGAGGCCCTCATGGTCAACGGGACGATCGGCGCGGTCCAGGAGGTGACGACCGAGCGGGTGCGGCTGCGGCTGCTCAACGGATCGACGCTGCGCAGCTACAACTTCGGTTTCGACGACGACCGCTCCTTCCAGCTCGTCGCCTCCGACGGCGGGCTGCTGCCGGCGCCGCACGAGACGAACCGCGTCCAGCTCACGCCGGGCGAGCGGGCCGAGATCGTCGTCGAGATGGAGCCCGGCTCGGAGACGATGCTGCGCTCCTACCCGCAGCAGCTGGGCGAGATCGCCGACCCCGACGGCTACGGCGCCCTGGACACCCTCGACGTCCTGCGCCTGGAGGCGGCCGACGAGCTCGCGCCGTCCGCCGTCGTCGCCGGTGAGCTGTCCGACCACGAGCGCCTCGACGAGGCCGACGCCGCCACGACGCGCACCTTCGTCATGAAGGGGCTGGCGCTCAACGGTCAGCGGATGGACATGAACCGCATCGACGAGGTCGTCACCGTCGACACGACCGAGGTGTGGGTGGTGCGCAACGAGGACCCGATGCCGCACAACTTCCACATCCACGACGTGCAGTTCGAGGTGCTCTCCGTGGACGGGGCGCCTCCGCCGCCGGAGCTCTCGGGGCGCAAGGACACGATCTACACCGAGCCGGGCCGCGAGTACCGCCTCATCATGCGTTTCGAGCACTACGCCAACCCCGAGATGCCGTACATGTACCACTGCCACCTGCTGCGCCACGAGGACTTCGGGCTGATGGGCCAGTTCGTCGTCGTCGAGCCGGGGACGGAGCCGCCGACGACGCTGCCCGGCCCGGGCCACGACCACCACTGAGCCGGCGCTCGGCGCTCCCGGAAGGGTCCGGCCCAGCAGGGCCGGACCCTTCCGCGTCCGGGCACCGCCTGTCGTGTGACCGACGCGACACCCGGCGCAGGACGGGACGGGCGCGGGGCGATTACCTCACGCCGCTGGGACGCCGAGCGGCGATGCAGCCACCGGGAGAACCCGGGCAGTGGCTCTCGCCACACTTCTCGGGAAGCACTCGTCGCGTGACATGCGAAAGGCCCCCATCCACTCGGGATGGGGGCCTTTCTCGTGTAGCCCCGACCGGATTCGAACCGGCGCCGCCGCCTTGAGAGGGCGGTGTCCTAGGCCGCTAGACGACGGGGCCTCTAGCATTTTCAACCTGGCTGAGTTTACCGGATCTCTCCGCCTCACTCAAACCGCTGGGGTACCAGGACTCGAACCTAGACTAACTGGACCAGAACCAGTCGTGCTGCCAATTACACCATACCCCATGGGGGTATTCCGCCCGCTGCTGCGAACGTCCTACCGGGCGGTAACACTACCCTGCTCCGCGGGCGAGGATCAAAGCCGGGACCGGTGGGGGTGGTCACACCGTCGCGCCCGTACCGCGGTAGGTCCCGACCGTCCAGAGGTTGCCGTCCCGGTCCCGGACGCCGAAGGTGTGCGAGCCGTAGTCGGTGTCGCGCAGCGCCTCGGTCACCCCGAGGTCCGCGCCGTCCCTGGCCCGCGCCCACGCGGCGTCGACGGTCGCGGCATCGGCGGCGACGACGGACACGCCCGTGGGGTCCGAGCGCTCCCCGGTCCCCCTGCTTCCCGCGGCTGCCGAACATGACGCCCCCGCCGTCGGGCCACCGCGCCTCGGCGTGGACGACGGTCCCGTCGTCGTCGCGGTAGAGATGGGAGGCGTGTGCGGCACGAGGGCGGACACGTCCTCCATCGTCCTCCCGCGCGGGGCACGGGCCAAGGGCTCACACCGTCTCGAGCAGCCCGAGGTCGAGGGCGCGGAGCACCGCCCGGGTCCGGTCGCGCACCCCGAGCTTGACGAAGACGGCGGAGAGGTAGTTCTTCACGGTCCCCGGCGCGAGATGGAGCGCGCCGGAGATCTCGGCGTTGGAGTACCCGGCGGCGACGAGGCGCAGGACGTCGAGCTCGCGCGGCGTGAGCGGCTCGGGACGGTCCAGGCCGGTGACGGCGGGACGGTCGCGCTGGGCGGCGCGGAACAGCCGGTCGCTCAGTCCCGGCTGGAGCAGGGTGCCGCCGCCGGCCAGGAGCGTGATCGCGGCGACGAGCTGCTCGAGGGTGACGTCCTTGAGGAGGTAGCCCCGGGCACCCGCGCGCAGCGCACGCAGGACGAGGTCGTCGTCGTCGAAGGTCGTGAGGACGAGGACGGGCAGGGTCAGGCCGCGGGTCCCCAGCTCCTCGAGGACGGCGATGCCGTCGCGCCTGGGCATCCGCAGGTCGAGGAGCAGCACGTCGATACCGCCGGCCGCGACGAGCGCGAGCGCGTCGTCACCGTCGGCGCCCTCCCCGCAGACGGTGACGGAGTCGCTCAGCGTGAGGAGCCCGATGATGCCCTGCCGCACGAGCGTCTGGTCGTCGACCACCGCCACCCGGATCACGTCACCACCTGCTCGCGCGCGACCACCGCGCCACGACCGTGCGCGGGAGCCGGCAGGTGGACGGTCACGGAGAAGCCCGCGCCGGGCGCGGAGTCGACGACGACGAGCCCGCCCACGGACCGCACCCTCTCGACCATCCCCTGCAGCCCGTGCCCGGGGACCACGGCGGGGACCCCGCGGCCGTCGTCGTGCGCACGCAGGGTGACGGCGCCGTCGTCGTCCTGCGAGACGGTGACGTCGAGGCGGCGGGCGGCCGCGTGCCGCAGCGTGTTGGTCGCCACCTCCTGCGCCGCGCGGACGAGGACGAGCGCCACCTCCTGGCCCGGCGGCTCGGGGACGTCGACGGCGAGGTGGACCTGGACGCCCGGGAGGCGCCCGAGGAGCTCGCGCAGCGTCTGCTCGAGGCGCTGCGGCTCGTCGCGCAGCGCGCCCACGGTCGCACGGACCTCCCCCAGCAGGTCCTTGGCGACCTCGCGGGCCCGCGTCACGTGGCGGGCACCGTCACCCGTGGCGCGGTGGCCCGCGATCTCGAGCTCGAGGGCGAGGGCCGTGAGCTGGTGACCGACGCCGTCGTGCAGGTCCCGGGCGATGCGCAGACGCTCCGCGTCCCGGCTCGCCGCGGAGAGGAGGGCCGTCGCCGCACGCAGCTCGGCGTGGGCGCTGCGGAGCTGCTCGTGCGCGGCCCGCAGCTCGGCGTGCGCCCGGTCGGTCTCGGCACGGGCCGCACCCTCACGCTCCGCGCTCCCGACGACGACGACGGCGAAGGCCTGGAACGAGGCGAAGGCGCCCGCCGCTCCGAGGACGCCCGCGCCGTCGGCCCCGATGAGGAGCATGCCCGCCGCCACGGCCGCCGACTGGACGGCGACGACCGCGACGACGGCCCGCGCCGGCGCGAGGGACGTCCAGGACGCGGCGGTGACGACGAAGAGCGTGGCCATCCAGTTGAGCTCGGGGGCGAGGAACCACACGGCGAGGCCCGCGACGAGGAGGAGGACGGCCGCTGCCCGGTCCGGGAGCAGCGGACGTGGGACGAGGACCTCGGCGTGGAGGACGAAGACGACGACGTACCCGGCGAAGGCCAGGCACCACGCGGCCGCCAGCGCCGGCTCCGGCTGCCAGCCGCCAGTCGCGGCCGAGACGAGCGCGGCGCCGCCGGCCACGAGCGCCGCCGCGAGCCCGGTCACAGCACTCATCCGCGCATCCGTGGCGTAGGTCACAGCACCGATCGTAGGCCCGCGTGGTGCGGTCCGGGGGTGCCGGAAGTCACTGCTCGAGGTCATGCCTTCCGGCACCACCGCCGGCCCCCTCACCCCTCCTAGCGTCAGTGGTGCCACTAGGAGGCCACGATGACCGTTCTCATGACAGACGTGCACAAGCACTACGGCACCACGCGGGCGGTGGACGGCGTGGACCTCGCCGTCCACCGTGGGGAGGTCGTCGCGCTGCTCGGGCCCAACGGGGCCGGCAAGACGACGATCTTCGAGCTGCTGCTCGGCCTGGTCCGCCCCACGGCGGGCACCGTCTCGGTGCTCGGTCACGCGCCCGGCACCGTCCGGGCGCGCGTCGGCGCGATGCTCCAGTCCGCCGGGCTGCCCGAGCAGGTGACCGTCGGCGAGCTCGTCGGTCTCATGGCCCGCGCCTACCCCGACCCGCGACCCGTCGGTGAGGTCCTCGAGCGCACGGCGCTCACCGACCGGGCCGGCCGCACCGTCACCACCCTCTCCGGCGGCGAGCGCCAGCGGCTGCTGCTCGCCATGGCCCTCGTCGGGGCGCCGGAGCTGCTCCTCCTCGACGAGCCGACGGCGGCGATGGACGTCGCCTCCCGCCGGGCGTTCTGGCGGCTCGCCCGCGCGAGCGTCGCCGACGGGGCGACCATCCTCTTCGCCACCCACGACCTTCCCGAGGCCGAGGCGGTCGCCGACCGCGTCGTCGTCGTCGCGGCCGGGCGGGTCCTCGTCGACGCGCCACCGCGTGAGCTCCTCAGCGGCGACGCCCACCTCGAGGACGTGTTCCTCGCCCTCACCGAGGAGTCCACCACCACCCCGGAAGGAGCCTGGCGATGACCGCCACCGCTCTCCACCTCCCCACCGGCCCCTCGGCCGGCCGCACCGCGCGGCTGCTCGGGTACCACTCGCTCGTCCAGCTGCGCTCGTCCCTGCGCAGCGCGGAGTTCGCGGTCGGGGCGGTCGCCGTCCCGGTCATCCTCTACGCGATGTTCGGTCTACCCGATGCCGGCAGCCTGCTCCCGGGCGGGACGCGGGTCGGGCTGGCGATGCTCGTGTCCTTCGGCTGCTACGGCGTGGTCTCGCTCGCCATCTTCACCTTCGGCGAGGACGTGGCCAAGGAGCGCGGCCGCGGCTGGCCGCGCACGCTCGCCGCGACGCCCTTCCCCACGTGGGTGCACCTCGCGGGCAAGGCGGCCAGCGCCGTCGTGCACGCGCTGGCCATCGTCGTGGCGATGTCGGTCGCGGCCGCCACCCTTGGTGGCGTACGGCTGGAAGCGACGGAGTGGCTCGCCCTCGGCGCGGCCCTCGTCAGCGGGGTGCTGCTGTTCAGCACCCTCGGCTTCGCCATCGCCTACCTCGCGCGGCCGCGGGCGGCGACCGTCATCGCCAACCTCGTCTTCCTGCCGCTGAGCTTCGCCTCGGGCTTCTTCTTCCCGCTCAGCGAGCTGCCCGACGTCGTCGGACGGGTGGCGCAGTGGCTGCCGACCTACCACTTCGGCCAGCTCGCCTACCGCACCGTGATGCCGGCGGAGGACGTCGAGTTCTGGACCGGTCGCGCGCTGCAGCCGGTGTGGGTCCACCTCGTCGCGGTGGTGGGCACCGCGGCGCTGCTCGGTGTGGTCACCGTGTGGGCGGCCCGCCGCGAGGCGGTGACGCGGCGGGGCTGAGCGCTCAGACGCCCGCCGCCCGTGCGGTGGCGATGACGTCCTCCCGGTCGGCGAGGAGCGCGTCGGCGGGGGTCTGACCCGTGGCGGCGAGGTACGCGTCGACGAGCCGGTTCCCCGCCGCGTAGCCAGCGCCGGTGGGCAGCCCCACCGGCGCTCCGCCGAAACGGGTGGCGTGCGCGTCGCCCAGCACCCAGGCGGTGAAGTGCTCCATCCCGGTGACGTCGAGGCCGGTGAGGACCTTGGCGACGGCGGCGTCGTCGTCCAGGACCGCGCGGCCGACGAGCGCGTAGCCGAGGTCACCGTAGAGCTGACGGGTGAAGGCGTCGGCCAGGCCCTCGGAGACGACGTGCTCGCCGACCGTCACGGTGGCCGGGTCCCACACCCGGTTGGCGTAGCGCAGGTTGTGATGGAGCTCGTGGACGGCGATCGCCTCGATCTGCGTGAGGACCTCGTCGGTGGGCCAGACGTTGACCCACAGGTAGCCGGTGACGCTGCCGTTGGCGCTCATGCCCCGGCCGGCGTCCATGAAGAGCTTGTCGTCGGGGTTGCCGAGGACGAGGAGGACGACGATCTCGTCCGGCACCGTGATGCCGGGCGTGGCCGCGAGCTGCACGGCGAGCGCGTCGTCCAGGGCGCTGCCGATGCGGGTCCACACGTCCGCGCCCGCCATGCGGTCCAGGGCCGGGAGGTAGCGGTGGTCCTCCCGGTCGAGGCGGAAGCCGTTGCCGAGGTGGTGCATCTCCACGACGTCGACCTCCCCCGGGAAGTACCGGTACATGCCGGCGGCGCGGTCGAGCAACGGGCGCACGAGGGTGGCGCGCTCCTCGACCGGTGCGGTGAGGACCCGCCTCATGGCGGTGTGGCTGTCGAGGACGGTGAAGGTCATGGTCGGTGACGCTAGGGCCTGACGTCACGGGAGGGTCAAGCAGTGTGTCGACGGCACTTCCCCCCGCGCCCCGCGGCGGGGACGATGGTGCGGTGAGCACCCGTGACCTGCCCGACCAGGTCGGTGACCTGCCCCGGATCGGACGGCCGGCCACCGGCGCCCTGCTCGATCGGGGCGTGACCACGCTCGACCAGGTCGCTGCCATGTCGGAGCGGGAGCTGCTCATGCTCCACGGTGTGGGCCCCCGGGCGGTCCGGCTGCTGCGTGAGGCGTTGGCGGAGCAGGGCCGGGACCTCACGCCGTAGCGGCCGGCGCCGCTCGCCTCCGCACGGGCGGCGTCGCCCGGCTGGGCCGAGGTCCTCAGCACCGGGCGAACCGTGCGTGTGCGGGGCCCGCCTGCGCAAGGATGGCCGGGGACCGGGAAGACCCCCGACGGTGAGGAGCACGATGCGGAGCGCATCCTTCGGTTGGACGGCCCACGGCACGCCGCTGCACGACGCCGGCGCGGCGACGACGGGCCGCGACGGACGGCTCGAGCTCGCCGACGTGGGCAGGCTCGCGCGGCGAGCGGCTCGCGGACTGGTCGGCGTCGCCCGGGCGGAGGAGCGGGAGACGCTGTCCAGCCTGCTGCACGCCCACCTCGCCGCTCCGGTGGAGGAGCTGGACGTCGTCGAGGAGAGCCGGCCCGCCTACGAGCACGTCAACGTGCAGGCCGGTCTCGACGCGTGGCTGGCCGCCGACCACCGCAGCCACCGCCTCGTGGGGATCGTCGGCCACCAGCACCGGCAGTTCGGTCTCGCGGAGCTGCTCGAGGGCGTCGGCGGCAACCACGACCCCTTCGGCCCGCGGCCGGGGAACGTCTCGCGCGTCAACCTGCCGAGCGGGCCGGGCGGACGGGTGGCGTCCTGCGTGCGGTGCGCGGTCTACCTCGTGGACGACCACGGGAGCCCGCTGGCCGTGCTGCTGCGCGGGGCCGAGCCGGAGTCGGGCCTCACCACGGTGACGGTCGAGATCACCGGCGCCGACGCGGCGACCGTCGCCACGGCGGCGCACGAGATCCAGGACCTCGCCACGACGCACAACGTCTTCCGCGGCCAGGTGCTGTCCTTCGACCACGAGGTCTTCGGGCACGGTGGCACGCTGCTGCAGCTCCACGAGCGTCCCGCGGTGGGTCCGGAGGACGTCATCCTGCCCGAGGCGGCTGCCGAGGCCATCCGGCGGCAGGTCGTCGAGGTGGCTCGGCACAAGGATCGGCTGCTGTCCGCCGGGCAGCACCTCAAGCGCGGGCTGCTGCTGTACGGCCCGCCGGGGGTGGGCAAGACCCACACGGTGCGCCACCTCGTCAGCAGCCTCACTGACACGACCGTCATCCAGCTGACCGGCGGCGCCCTGTCGCTCATCAGCGAGGCGTGCTCGGTGGCGCGGGCGCTGCAGCCGGCGATGGTCGTCGTCGAGGACGTCGACCTCATCGCCGAGGACCGCGATCTCCACTCCGGCGCTCACCCGCTGCTCTTCCAGCTCCTCGGGGAGATGGACGGCCTGGCGGAGGACGCCGACGTCGTCTTCGTCCTCACGACCAACCGCGCGGACCTGCTCGAGCCGGCCCTCGCCGCTCGCCCGGGCCGAGTGGATCAGGCGGTGGAGCTCCCGCTCCCCGACGCCGAGGCGAGGCGGCGCCTGTTCGAGCTCTACGCCGGCACGCTGACCCTGGACCGGTCGAACCTCGACGCCGTGGTGGAGCGCACGGACGGGGTCACGGCGTCCTTCGTCAAGGAGCTGCTCAGGCGGGCTGCCCTGTTCGCGGCGGAGCGCGGCTCGGGCGGCGAGAGCCTGGCCGTCACGGCCGAGGACCTCGACGCCGCTCTCGGCGAGCTGCTCGACACCCGCAACGCGATGACGCGGGTGGTGCTGGGCGGCACCGGGCACGCGGTACGCGAGGACTGAGCGGCCGCGGGCACACCTGTCCCCTCGGCCTCCGGCTACGGGTCGGCGGTGATGAGCCAGCCGTGGCGGTCACGGAACCACCACCGGCCGTCGGACCGCGTAATGGTGATCTCGTGCGCGTGCACCCAGTCGTGGTGGTGCCAGCACAGGAGCACACCGTGCTCGACGTCGGTCCCTCCGAGGTGCTGGGCCCACCACAGCGAGTGGTGGATCTCCCCGAAGCCCGGTGGTTCGTCGCAGCCGGGGTACTGGCAGTGCTTGTCCCGTGCGATGACGGCCCGGACCTGGTTGGCGGGAAAGATCCGCTTCTCCCGGCCGACGTCGAGGATGGTGGAGACAGCCCCGAAGATCACCCGGGAGATCTGGGACTCGCAGGCGAGCCGGGCGAGCACCGCGGGCGGGATGGGGGTGCCGTCCTCGAGGGTGGGCGGCTCGAGGCCGCGGACCTGCTCGTGGTCGATGGCGGTGGAGATGACGTGCTCGTCCCCCGACTCCCACTGCTCGAGCCAGCGGCGGGTCTCCTCCGAGGCGGCGAACAGCGGGACCTCGCCCTCCCGCTCGGGCGCCGCGGCGTCCCGCGGGCCGCCGGCGGCAGTCAGCGCCGCCTGGCTCGACGGACCGAAGGTGGCACCCGGCGCGTAGGGCCGGCCGTCGGGGCCGTGCGGCGGGATGGCCGAGCCCATGGCCGCGGCGAGCGCGCGCAGCGTCTCCAGCGACGTGGTCACCGTGAGGTGGGGGCGGATCCGTGCAGCGGCGCCCTGGATGCCGGCGTCGAGCGACTGGCTGGCGAGCGAGACGAGGGCAGCGGCGCGGCGCTGCGCCGGGGTGCGCTCGTCACCCTTGCCCTTGCGGCCCGCGTGCGCCTGCAGCGCGGTGCCGACGATCTGGCCGGACACCTCGTCCAGCCAGCCACGGAGGTGGAAACCGTCGGTGGTGCGGGAGAGCGTCAGCTCCTCCTTGCTGCCGGCCTCGCGCCACGCGCTGTCCGCACCCTCGGGGTCGGCCGCGACCGCCCAGGCGCGGACGAGCTGGGTGAAGGTGCCGGCGTCCATCGCGGCCGCCTGCTCGACGAGGAACGCCTCGCCCAGGTGCTCGTCGGTGAGCTGGGTCCGCAGCTGCTGGGTACGGACGGCCTCCCGGACGAGCACGGCGGCGTGGTCCTGTCCGATGCGGCCCTCCGCGAGCGCGGCTCGGGTGAGCGGCAGGTGGTCGCGCAGCGCCCTCGACTCGCGGACCTGGCGGGAGGCGGCACCCGCGGTGGTGCCGGTGCGCTGCCGGAGCCAGGCCGAGAAGGTGCGCGAGCCCTGCAGCGCCCACAGGCCGTTGGCCTCCACGACGGTGAGCACCTGCGCACGCAGCGCGGCGAGGTGCCGCGCGGCCCGCTCGAGATCGTCGAGGACGTCGTGAGCGGCCTGGCCGGGGAGGTCGTGCCAGGTGACGGAGGTCAGCGCCGACAGGGTCTCGGTGACCCCGCCGACCGCGGCCACGGGGTCCGCCGGCCCGGCGCCCGCCTCCCGCCACGGCGGCGCCTCAGCCTGCGTCTCTGCGGCCATCGCGCTCACCTCCCGGGTGGGAACCTCTACCCTCCCGGGTGGGAACCTCTACCCCCGACGCTACAAGTGACCACTGACGTTGATGATGTAACGGCCTCAGCGGGGGTCTGACCCAGCCACTGACTGACGCCTCTTTGTGGGGGTTGTCTTCGACATGATCCGTCGGCCTTCGCCGGGGCCTGTAACGCATGCCGGCCAGGTGGACATGACCTAATAGGAGCTCGACCAAAAGTCCCATCAACGTCTTGTCTGCCCACCTGGCCGGTGTGCCTGTCCCCTGGAGGAAGGCAACACCATCATGACCAGTGAACGAGTCGATGTCATCGCCGGTGTCGACACTCACGCCGAGACCCATCACGTGGCGGTGATCGCCGCGACCGGTGCGCGACTTGGCGATGCGCAGTTCCCGACCACGGGCCAGGGGTACCGCGATCTG
>NZ_UETB01000013.1 GCF_900116375.1 Georgenia satyanarayanai
CAGGGAGTTCTTCACGTGGTACTCGGCCCCGCGACGCACCGCGAAGGTGTCGGTGCCGTCCCCGTCCCAGTCACCCACGAGGATGACGTCACCAGGACGCCCGTAGGTGATGACGGTGTCCGCGTCCCCACCCTGCTGGGCGTTGGACACGTGGAACCGGTTCCCACGACGCACCGCGATGGTGTCCGTGCCGTCGCCGTCCCAGTCACCGATGAGCACCTCATCGACCCAGCGGCCGTACATGAAGTGCACGTCCGTGGACCCGGCCCAGCTGTTGGACAGGTGGAACTCCGCCCCCCGACGGTCGGGCTGCGGCTGCTGCCCACCAGCGGTGGAGAACGTGAACGACCACTCGGCCACCGCGCCCTCGGCGAGCACGAAGCCCTCCAGCGCACGCGCCGTGACCGTGACGGTCCCGGAACCCGGGTGGGTCCCGGCCTCCACGACCTCACCGTCCACCAGGTACTCCACACCCTCGACCTCGGGGACCGTGAACGTGTCGCCCTCGGTGCCGTCCACGTCGGTGAAGGTCACCGCCTCGGGCGTCACCTCCACCGGCTCGGGGTCGGTGTCCTCGAGGTCCGCGACCCGCACGTTGCGGAAGTAGACGTCGTCGCCCTCGCCGTGGTTCTGCAGCCCGATGAAGCCGGAGGTGAGGTCACGCTCGGGCTCGGTGCTGTCGAAGTCGTTGACCAGCACCTCGTTGAGGAACACCTTGATGTTCTGTCCCTCGACGACGATCTCGTAGGAGTTCCACTCCCCCGGCGGGTTGAGTGCCTCGTCGCGGGCCTCCAGGTCGGCGCTCTGGAAGGTGTAGATCGCACCGGTGGTGCGGTCGTCCGCGTCCGTCGCGTCGATCTGGATCTCGTAGCCCTCGTCGACGGCCACCCACGGGTCGTCGCCCGGGTCGGGGAACCCGACGAAGACGCCGGAGTTGTCGTCCCCGGACATCATCCAGTCGAGCTTGAGGCTGTAGGCCCCCAGCTCCTCGGGGTACCAGAGCAGCCCCATGCCGCCGACGCTGAGCATCGAGCAGTCCTCCTGCAGCTCGAAGCTGCCGGGGCCTGCCATCTGCCAGCCGTCCAGGCTCTCCTGGGTGCCGTCGAACAGGGCGCGGTAGCCCTCCTCGACCTCTCCCGGCTCGCAGGCCGGGGGCTCGCCGCCCTCGGTGGAGAACGTGTGCTCCCACTCCGTGCTGGCGCCGTCGGCGAGCACGTAGCCATCGACCGCCCGCGCCGTCACCGTGACGGTGCCGGAACCCGGGTGGCTGCCGGCGGGGACGACCTCGCCGTCGACGACGTACTCGACGCCCTCGACCGCGGGGACCGTGAACGTGTCGTCCTCGGTGCCGTCCTCGTCGGTGAAGGTCACGGCCTCGGGCGTGACCTCCGTCGGCTCGGCGACCTCACCGGCGACCGTGAACTCGATCTCGTGGACCTCGCTCGTGTTGCCGGCGGCGTCGGTGGCCCGGAAGGCCGCCGTGTGCGCGCCGGGCTCGCTGACCGCGACCGCACCCTCGTAGGCGGCCCACTCGCCGCCGTCGAGCGCGTACTCGATCGTGTCGACGCCCGAGCCCTCGCCGTCGTCGGCCTGCGCGACCAAGGAGGCCGGAGCCTCGTAGGCCGCGAAGTCGGCGCAGGCGATGGGCAGCCCGGGGGGCTCGGAGTCGTGGATCATGATCGACAGCGGCTGCTGCCGGGCGATCCAGGTTGCCGCACCCGAGCCGATCGCGGTGCCGCGGCCGTTGGCGAGGAGGTCGCCCTCCGGGTCGCCGCTGGAGGAGGCCCAGATCTCGTTCGGCGGGGCCGCCGGACCGTCCGGGTCGTGCATGTAGTGACCACCGTGGTCCATGCAGGAGCCGTCGTGCAGGTGCGAGGCGTACCGCTCCCCCGCCGCCAGTCCGGTCGCCTGGACGGACACGGTGGTGCCGTCCTCGTCCTTGACCAGCGTGGCCGTGCCGCCGATGTCGAGCGTCGTGCGGTCGTTCGGCGCGAACTCGCCGGTCGACGTGCCGAGCACGTTGCCCGACACCGTGGGAGCGTCCTCGTCGACCGGCGGCTCGACGTCACCGTCGACCACCCGGAAGTGGTCGAAGCTGACGGTCGTCGGCTCGGTCTGCTCCGGGCCGACGGCGACGAGACCGACGGCGGAGAGGTCCCCGGCGTGGGTGACCGGGTCACCGAGCGAGGTCCAGGTCTCCCCGTCCTCGCTCACCCAGCCGGCGTAGCTGTCACCGGTGCGGCTCATCCGCAGGTGCCAGTAGTTGCCCTCGGGCTCGGCGACCAGGTCGATCGACCGGTTGCCGCCGGCCCCGAAGGAGCCGCCGACCTCGGAGACGAGCTCGCCACCCAGGTCGAGCGCCGACCCGGCCTCGTTGCGGGCCACGACGTCGAGCTTGACGTACTCGTCGTCGTCGCCGTACGCGAGCAGACCCGCGTACTGCCACCGGTGGATGAGCGGCGCGTGGAAGCGCGTCTCGACCGTCCAGTCACCCTCGGGTGCCGACTGCAGGATGAAGTTCTCCGGCGAGTCGGGGTTGTCGTTGTTGATGTCGCCGGGGGCGGTGACGATGTGCAGCTCCCCGTCGGCGACGGAGACGTTCTCGTCGTTGTAGCGCACCGTGGCGTCCCAGCGGCAGCCGTCGAGGGCGTCGCCCTCGAACTCGTCGCTGGGCTCGCGCTCACCGTCGTCCTCCCGGTCCGGGGTCACCCGGACATGGTCGACGACGGCGACGCCGCCACCCGCCCCGGTGTCACCGGCGGCGACGACGCCCACGACGGCCTCGGGGTCGAGGGTCGCGGAGCCGTCGAGGGTGGTGAACTCCTCGCCGTCGAGCGAGTACGCCGCGGTCACGCTCTGCCCGTCGCTGCTCAGGCGCAGGTGGACGGACGCCGGCGCGTCGGCCGGGAGGTTGACGTTGGCCGCGTTCTGGGTCCGCGAACCGCCGGACTCGGTCCAGAACTCGAGGAAGCGGCTGCCGTTGTCGCTGCGGGTGAACGTCAGCTTGGTGTAGTCGTCGTCCCCCGAGTGCAGCATGAGGCCGCTGTACTGCCAGTGCCGCTCGTGGGCGAGGGTGACCTGCGTGTCGACCTGCCACTCGCCCGAGGGCACCGGCTGGCCGACGAAGCTGATCGGGCCCGTGTTGGCGCCGTCGATGTCACCGGTGGTGACCGGCAGGCGCAGCCCGCCCTCGGTGACCGAGACGTCGCCGCGGACCGTCGTCCAGCGCTGGGCGTCGAGGCCCTCGCCGTCGAACTCGTCGCTCATCGACACCGGGCACACCGGTCCGGGCCCCGGCTCGGGGTCGGGGTCGGGGATCACGGGGTCGTCGTCGAAGACGAAGTCGCTGAACACAACCTCGCTCGTCGCCGTCGCGTGGTGGGCGGTGACGAACAGGCCCAGGTCCTGGACCGACGCGGCACCGGGCAGGGTGACCGGCTGGCCGATCTGGGCGAAGTCCTGCCCGTCGGTGCTGTGGAAGGCCGTGTACTGGTCGCCGTCGCGCACGATGCGCATCCACGCCGGGTAGGCGGTGGAGCCGGCGGCCGTCGACGCGTTGAGCTGGCCGTTGCCGTCCGTCGAGCGCAGCCACTCGAAGCCGCCGCTGGGACGGATGCCGAGCGCGGCGTAGCCGGCCGACTGTCCCGGTGCGGTGACGTCGTTGCGCACGATGAGACCGGCCTTGGCGCTGCCGTGGGAGTTGCCCTGGCTGACGACCTTCACCGTGGCGGACCAGTTCTCGTCCGCGCCGGCGGGCAGGTACAGCGAGCTGTACTCGTCCGTGGCGTTCCACATGTTGCCACCGCCGGAGGTGATGACGAACGAGCCGTCCTCACCGCGCGAGAACTCCCCGCGGGCGTTGGTGTACTGGCTGAAGTCGCCGAAGGGCTCACCGACCGTGACCGGCACGATCCGGGACGTCGTCGACACGCCGTTGTCGTTGGTGGCGACGGCGGTGAGCTGGAAGACCGACTCCTCGGCGACCTCCCACGTGATGCTGTACGGAGCCTCGGTGTCGACGCCGATCGACTCGTCGCCGACGAAGAACTCGACCTGGGTGATCTCGTTCTCCGCGTCCGTCGCCTCGGCGGTCACGGTGACCTCACCGGGCTCGAGGAACTCCGCGCCGGTCGGTGCGGTGATGCTCACCCGCGGCTTGGTCGTCGGCGAGACCCCCTTGCCGTCGGCCTCGATGAAGTTGAGCCTGCGCTCGCCCTCACCGGGGAAGACGACGTACAGCTCGAAGGACTCCCCCGGGTCGGCGACCTCGACGGCCACGTCCGTGTAGCGGGACAGCCCCCCGGTGGAGGGGACCTCGGCCGTGGCGAGGAGCTCGCCGTCGGGCGCGTCCTTCCGCAGCTCGATGTCCCCGCCGGTCGCCGAGGCGACCCGCAGGAGCAGACGGTCGATGTTGATGAGGTTGACCGGGTCGTAGGACGCCCAGGCTCCGTCCTGCCCGCTGATCGAGGTGCCGTGGCCCTCGACGTCGCGGGAGGCCGCGGCCGTGACACCGTCGGACTCGGCGTAGAACTCCGCCTCGCGGACCTTGCCGAAGAGCAGCGAGGTGTCCTGCCCGGTGAGGGCGGGGACGCCGTCACCGCCGGAGTCGGTGTAGCGGGCGTCGAGCACGTAGAAGACGTTCATGTCGTCGCTGTGCCCACCACCCAGGCTGGTGCTGACCGTGCCGGTCCGTCCGCTGAGCGGCTCGGCCGGGTGGGCGTGGCCGTCATGGCCGAGAGCCGGCTGGACGATGACGTCCTCGTCGGCGATCTCCTCCTCGGCGTCGGACGCCTCGACGTCCCAGGTGACGTCGTCACCGAAGTCGAAGAAGGCGCCGTCGGGCGGGAGGTTGAAGCTGATCTCCGGGCGGGTGTTGCCCACCGTGACGGGCACGGTGGTCGTCCCCGTCTTGCCGTGGGGGTCGGTCACCGTGAGGCGCGCGTCGTAGACACCGTTGTCGGTGTACGTCGTCGTGGGGCTGACCTCGGTGGAGTCGGTCTCGCCGTCACCGTCGAAGTCCCACGCGTAGCTGAGCTCCTCGTTCTCCGGGTCGCTGCTGTCGGACCCGTCGAAGGTCACCTCGAGGGGTGCCTGGCCGCTGTCCGGGGTCGCGGTGGCGACGGCGGACGGCGAGCGGGAGCCGGAGACGTAGTCGATGCGGTGCAGCCCGGAGTCGGGGTTGTGCCGGCCGAAGCCGCCACCCCAGTCGAGCACGTACATCGAGCCGTCGGGCCCGAACTTCGCCTCGATCGGGGCCATGAAGGGCTCGGAGGGCAGGAAGGCGTTGACCTTCTCCAGCTCCGTGCCGTCCTCGTTGAGGAGGAGCGAGTACATCTTGTTGCGCGCCCACTCGAAGAAGAAGGGCTGGCCGTCGAAGTACTCGGGGAACTTCGTGTCCGAGTCGAGCTCGGCGTCGAAGTGGTAGAACGGGCCACCCATGGGGGCCAGGCCACCACCCTGGGTGACGATCTCCGGGTGCGAGGCGCGCTGGTAGCCGTACCACATGTCGGGGGCGACGGCGGCGGGCAGCTCGGTGAGGCCGGTGTTGTGGATCGAGTCGTTGACCGGGTTCTCGCAGTCGAAGAAGTCGCCCACCGTGACCGGGTTGGTCCGGTAGTCGACGTCCCGGAAGGGCTCGTTGTCGCCCATGCACAGCGGCCAGCCGTAGAACCCGGGCTCCTCGATGATCATCCACTCCGCGATGCCGGCCGGGCCTCGCGTCGCCGGAGCGTCACTGCCGTTGTCCGGGGAGTAGTCGGCCAGGGAGAGGTGGCCGGTCTCCTCGTCGATGGCGAACTGGAAGGGGTTGCGGAAGCCCATCGCGTAGATCTCGGGCAGCGTCTTGTCCTCGGTGTCCTCGGACTCGTCGAACATGTTGCCCTCGGGGATCGAGTACGTGCTGCCGATCCCCGGCTCCGCGTCGGGGGCGATGTCCTCCAGCGGCGTGATCCGCAGGATCTTGCCGCGCAGGTCGTTGGAGTTGGCGGAGGTGGCCCGGGCGTCGTGGAACTCACCGTCGCGCTCGGAGATCGGCGCGTAGCCGCCCGAGGGCTCGGAGTGCGGGTTCACGTCGTCACCGACGCCGAGGTAGAGGTTGCCGTCCGCGTCGATCTCGACGACGCCACCGGTGTGGCCGGGCTCGTCGGGCAGGCGCCGGGCCGGGACCTCGAGCAGCACCCGCTCGGTCTCCGGCTCGATGATCCCCGTCTCGTGGTCCATGGTGAACCGTGAGAGCTGGCTGAAGAAGTTCGCGGGGTCGGTGTCGTCCTCGCTGGCCGGGGAGTAGTACAGGTACAGGTGCCCGCTCTCGGCGAAGTCCGGGGCGAGCGCGATGCCGAGCAGCCCGTCCTCACCGCCGGAGTAGACGTCCAGCTCGAGCGCCGTCGTCGTCGTGTGCGTCTGCGGGTCGTAGACCCGCACCTGCCCGCGGACGAGCTCGGTGAAGAAGACGCGCCCGTCGTCGGCGATGTCCATGCCGAAGGGCGCGGACGTGTTCTGGTCGAGCGCAACCCGCTCGTACATGTCCCAGTTCGTGCCGCCGCAGTCACCCTCGGCCAGGCCCGCGGCCCACTCGACCCCACCGAGGATGTGGCCGAGCAGCTCGGGCTCCTCGAAGTGGGAGGGGAAGTGACCCATGCCGGTGGACCAGGCGCGGCCGCCGTCGTAGAGCTTGCACCACGAGATCGGGTGGTCGTAGCCCATGGCGTTGCCGCCGGGCTCGTAGGTCGACTCGTCCATCGTGGCGAGGACGTGCGCCTCGCCACGGACGTTGGCCGAGTAGTTGTACCACTCGTCCGAGCGCTCCCACCGCTGCGGGAGGTGGTCGGTGGACGGGTGGGCCTGGTCCTCGACGCGGACCGTGCCGGGCAGGCCCGGGTCCGTGCCGGTGGCGGCGTGGCCGGGCATGAGCGCGCCGATGAGGTTGTCCCACCACTCGTAGTCGCCGCGCATGTCGGTGGCGTTGTGGATGGCGACGATGCCGTGACCGGCCTGCTGGTAGGACTCCAGGGCCTCCTTCTCGTCCGCGGTCCACGGGTCTCCGGAGGTCTGGAACATGACGAGGGCGTCGAACTGCGCGAGGTCCTCGTCGGTGAAGATCGAGGAGTCCTCGGTCCACACCGACCCGATGCCCGCCTCCGCGAAGGAGTCCATCAGCAGGGGCGTGCCCTGCTCGATGGTGTCGCCGTGACGCCAGGCGGCGGTCTCGGTGAAGACGAGGACGTTGGCCCGGTCGCCTTCCCGCGTGTCGATGATGTCGTGATCTGGCTCGATGGCGGCGGACGCCGGCATCGCGGTGAGCAGGGACAGGCCCAACGCACTCACCGCGACCGACGCCACCGTCCGTCCCCAACCGGGACGTGAGGTGCTCATGAGACGAATTCCTCCATTGGATCGCACATCTGCTTGCCATTCCGACCGCCCGACAGTGGACGGTTCACCCCCGTCAGCTCCTGCGCATCAACCCCTTCAGGTGGGCCAGACCGTCGACCGCGATCGCGTCCTGGCTGGCGGCGAGCGGCCGCCAGATGGACGCGGCCGTCGCGATGGTCGCGTTCTCGGCCGTGAAGGACTCGATGCACAGCGGGCCCGAGTAACCGGCGTCGTCGAGCGCCGTGAGGATCTCGGGCCAGGGCAGGTGGTCGGCGCCGGGGGCGCCGCGGTCGTTCGCGCACACCTGCACGTGCGCGATGCGGGAGCCGGCCCGGCGGATCGCCGCAGGCACGTCGGTCTCCTCGATGTTGAGGTGGTAGACGTCGAGAAGGATGCCGACGTCGGGCACCGGTGCGAGCGCCTCCAGCGCCTGGTCGACCGTGTTGATGAGCGAGGTCTCGTAGCGGTTGAGCGGCTCGACGGCGATCCGCACCCCGGCCTGGCGACCGTGCTCGGCCACCGGAGCGAGGTTCTCGGCGAGCTCGGCGTAGCAGCGGCGCCGCTCGTCGTCGTCCATCCGCCAGGTGCGGCCCACGGAGGCGTAGGCCGGCCCGGCGATGACGGCGGAGCCGACGGCGTGGGCGGCGTCGATCACGCCCCGCAGGTAGTCCTGGGTGGCGCGCACCGTGGCCGCGTCGGCGGCGACGAGCTCGCTGCCCTCGCCCATGACGAGCGTGACGGTGGCGCCCAGGCCCAGGTCCTCGAGCAGCGTCGCGGCGGCGGCCGGGTCCCAGTCGCCCAGGTGCTCGACAGGGAGCTCGACGAGGTCGAAGCCCCAGTTCTTGATCTGCGGCGCGAGGCGACGCAGGGAGTCGTCGGTGAGCGGGGAGGTCCACACCCAGGTGTTCACGCCGATCAGGCGAGACGTCATCGTCCATCCACTTCGTCGGGCCGGGCGGCCGCGCCCCCCGGCGGGACGCTGTGGGGCGCCGGTGACCGGCGCCCCACAGCGGGGTCGTGCTAGTTGCCCTGCCAGGCCTCGGGGAAGCCCGGGAGGTCCTCGCCGCCGAACTTGGCGTAGTGCAGCGAGGGCATGTCGGCGTTCCGCTCGAGGTACTCGGCGAGGTCGGCGTCGGTGATCGGCTGCTGCGGGAGCACCCACTCGGCCGGCACCTCCTCACCGTTCCAGATCATCTCGGCGGCCAGGACGGGCGTGCGCCACTGGAAGTTGGAGTAGCTCAGGCCGATCGCCGTCATCCCCGTCTCCTCCCACTTGCGCATGAAGCTCAGCTCGTCCTCACCGACGAAGACGGGGTAGTCCGCGCCCATGTCCTCGAAGGCCTCGACGGCGGCGACGGCGCCGTCACCGGCGTCCATCCAGATGCCGTCGACGTCCCCGCGCTGGAGGTACTGGGTGACGATGTCCTTGATCTGGGCGGCGTCGCCGCCGGTGAACTCCTCGCCCACCACCTCGATGTCGTTCTGGGAGAAGATGTCGTTCGCGGCGCCCCAGCGGTGCTCGAGGACGTCCACGCCGGGCAGGATCCGCAGCGCCAGCACGCTCGAGCCGGGCTCGAGGTTGTCGACGAGGAACTCCGCACCGGTGGCCCCGTAGGCGTAGCCACCGATCGGGTGGATGAAGGTGACGGGGCAGTCGGTGTTGACGCCGCGGTCGAAGACGATGACGGGTGCGCCGCTCTCGCAGGCCGCCTCGACGGCGGGGGTGAGGGTCGCCGTCGTCGAGGGCGAGATGATGATGGCGCCGCAGTCGCCGTCGGAGATGAAGGACTGGATGTCGGAGATCTGCTTGTTGTCGTCGTCGCCGGCGTCCGCGACGCGGAACTCGCCGATGACGCCCTCCTCCTGGAGGACCTCGACCTGCTGCTGCATCGTGGTGAAGCCGGTGACACGCCACGGGTTGGACACCGAGGCGTTGGAGAAGCACAGCGTCTGCGCCCCCTCGACGGCGAACTCGGAGGTGTCGACCATCTCGATGGGCTCGATCATCTGCAGCCACGGGGTGCTCGGGTCACCCTCGGGCTCCATGTCGCGCTGGGCGAGCTCACGCTCGTAGTCGGCGCGGACGAAGAACTCGCCCTCGGGCGTGCCGCCCTCGTCGCCGGTGCCGTCGCCGGCGTCGTCACCGGCGTCCTGGGTAGCGGCGGTCGTGGGGTCCGCGGACTCGGACGGGGTGTCGGTGGTGCAGGCCGTGAGGACGAGGCCCAGGCCGAGGACGCCTGCGGTGAGGCGGAGCGTGGTGCGCTTCATCAGTACCCTCCTTGGTAGCGATGTGGGGTCATGGGGTTCGTGGGGCGGACGGGCGGACAGAACGACGGCTCAGGTCATGCGGCTCCCACAGGCTGGGGCTCCGCGGGGGTCTGCGGGGCGGTCCGGCGGCCGCGGCGCATGCGTGACTGGTTCGCCGCGAAGGCGACGGCGGCGATGATGATGACGCCCTGGATCGTGGGGTTGAGCGTCGAGGGCATGTCGAGCTGGACGAGCAGGCGCTCGAGGAGCTGGTAGGTCAGCGCACCGGCGATCGCCCCGACGATCCACCCGCGGCCACCGCCGAGGAGCACGCCACCGAGGACGACGGCGGTGATCGCGGTGAACTCCATGCCCTGACCGACCTGCGCGGTGACGCCGGCGAACCCGCCGACGAGGATGCCCGCCACCGTCGCGAAGAGGGCCGAGAGGACGAACGCGCCGGTGCGCACGACCCAGACGCGGCCGCCGGCGAAGGCGGCGGCGGTGTCGTTGTCGCCCGTGGCGACGAGCACGCGCCCGTAGGAGGACCGCATGAGGAGGATCCCGACGACCGCGAGCGCCACCATGATGAGGAGCGCGTAGGGCAGCTGGCGCAGCACGGGCATGTCGATGCCCATGCGGCCCCACTGGCGGAAGCTCTCCGAGAGGGCACCGGTGGGCGCGCCGCCGGTCCACAGCCGGATGGCGCCGTAGAGGACGAGCATCGTGCCCAGCGTCGTGATGAAGGAGGGCACCCGCAGCAGCGTGGTGACGAGGCCGTTGACGAGGCCCACGAGCAGTCCGAACCCGATCATCAGCGCGATGACCGGCCAGGTCCGGTCCTCCTCGCCGTTGATGAGCTTGGCGGCGATGACCACCTGCGCACCGACGAGGCTGCCAACCGAGAGGTCGAACTCGCCGGAGACGATGACGAAGTACTGCCCGATCGCGAGGACGACGAGCGGCGCCGCGTTGCGCAGGAAGGCCATGAGCGACGGCGGCTCGTAGAACCCGGGGTTGAGGACGAGCATGACCGCGATGAGGGTGGCCAGCACGACGAGCACCGGACCGCTGCCGTTCTGGCGCAACGCCGTGAGGACGGAGGGCCGCGCAGGACGCGCAGCCTCGGTACGGGTGCTCATGAGCCGCCCCCTTCGGTCGCCGGAGCCGGTCTCGCGCGTCGGGACGCCGCGTCCCGGAACCGCGCTCTGGCCTTCTTCGGGTCGATCTGGCGGCGGGCGTACAGCGCCACGGCCGCGATGATGATGGTGCCGCGCAGGACGTCGCGGAAGAACGGGTTGATCTGCAGGCTGTTGAAGAGGCTGTCGAGGACACCGAGGATGAGGACGGCGGCGATCGTGCCGCCGATCCCGCCCCGTCCGCCGAGCAGGAGCGTGCCACCGAGGACGACGGCGGCGATGGAGTCGAGGTCGTAGCCGGAGCCGTAGATCTGGGCTCCGACGCCCGTGCTGAAGCGCGCGGCGAGGAGCAGGCCGGCCAGCCCCGCCATGGTCGAGCACAGGACGTGCGCGACGACGAGGGTGCGGTCGGTGCGGATGCCGGAGAGCCGAGCGACGTCGATGTTGCCACCGACGGCGAACATGCTGTGGCCCAGCCGGGTGCGGTGGAGCATGAGGACACCGAGGCCGGCGATGACGAGCATGATGACCGCCGAGAGCGGCAGCACCCCGATGCGCGTGTAGCCGAAGCCCTGGAAGGACGCGGGGACCGAGCCGGACGGGCCGGGGTAGCGGGTGTCGAGGAACCCCTTGATGATGAGTCCCGAGCCGAGCGTCGTGATGAAGGCGTGGACGCCGAGCTTGGTCGTGACGATGCCGTTGAACAGACCGACGGCGGCCGAGACGCCCAGCGCCGCCGCGACGCCGAGCAGCACGCGGGACTCGTCACCGTCCATGACGACGGCGGCGACGAGGCTGCTCAGGGCGGCCACGTAGCCGACCGACAGGTCCAGGGAGCGGCACAAGATGACGAGGGTCTGCCCGATGGCGATGAAGCCGAGCAGGCTGGAGCGGGTGAGGATGTCGATGACCGAGCCGCCGCTGAAGAGGTTGTCCCCCCGCATCGCGAGGAGCACCCCGGCGACGACGAGGAGGATCAGCAGGGCGACGTAGATGAGCGGCACCGAGCGCAGCGGCGAGCGCCGCGTGGGAGCGGTGCCGGCGGGGCTGCTCGGGGCGGTGACCTCTGGGGTGGCGGTCATCATGCGCTCTCCTCCAACGCGTCGTGGCGGGTGGCGAGGGCCATGACGGCCTCCTCGTCGCTGCCGCCGGGCAGCTCGCCGCTGATCTCACCGTCGTGCAGCACGATGATCCGGTCGGCCATGCCGATGACCTCCGGCAGCTCGGAGGAGATGAGGACGATGGCCACGCCCTCGGCGGCGAGGTCGCGCATGAGCTCGTAGACGGCCCGCTTCGCCCCGACGTCGATGCCTCGGGTGGGCTCGTCCATGACGATGACGCCGGGGTCGGTGACGAGCCACTTGGCCAGGACGACCTTCTGCTGGTTGCCGCCCGAGAGGAAGCGGACCTCGTGGCTGCCGCTGCGGGCAGCGAGCTCGAGGGAGGAGAGGATCTCGGGGATGCGGCGGGCACCGCGGCCGGCCCGGCGGGGCGAGACGGCGTCGAGCACGAGCCGGGCGTTGGCGGCGACGGACTGGTTGAGGGCCAGGCCCTCGGCCTTGCGGTCCTCGGTGACCAGGGCCAGTCCCGAGCGCACCGCCTCGCGAGGTGACCGCGGGTCCACGCGCTTCCCGTCGACGTACACCTCACCGGTGCGGAAGCGCTCGACGCCGAACAGGCCGTGGGCGATCTCGGTGCGCCCGCTGCCCTGGAGGCCGGCGAGGGCGACGATCTCCCCGGCGCGGACCTCGAAGCTGATGTCGCGGACCATGTGGTTGCCCACGCCCCGCACGGCCAGGCGGACGTCACCCGTTCGGGTGCCCTCCCGCGGCTGGGGGAACAGGGCGCTGATCGAGCGGCCGACCATCTTCCGGACGAGCTCGTCGGAGGTGATGCCCGCGGTGTCGACCGTGTCGACGAGGCTGCCGTCCTTGAGGATGGTGATCCGGTCGCACAGGTCGAAGATCTCCTTGAGCCGGTGCGAGACGTACAGGACGGCGACGCCGCGCTCCTGCAGGCGGCGCACGAGGCGGTAGAGCAGCTCGACCTCGTGGTCGGCGAGCGCCGCGGTGGGCTCGTCCATGGAGATGATCCGGGCGTCGAAGGACATCGCCTTGACGATCTCGACGACCTGCTGCTCGGCGACGGACAGCGCGCGAACCTTGACGTCCGGGGCGATGGTGTCCACGCCGAGGGTCGCGAGGAGGTCGGCGGTGTCGCGGACCATCTGGGCGCGGTCGACGAGGCCACGTCGGCGCGGCTCGCGACCGAGGTAGACGTTCTCGGCCACCGTCCGCTCGGGCAGGAGGTTGAACTCCTGGAAGACGGTCGTGACACCGGCGGCCTGGGCCTCGAGCGGGTGGGCGAAGGAGACGGGCGCGCCGTCGAGCTCGATGGTGCCGCTGTCGGCGGGCTGGACGCCGGCGAGGATCTTCATGAGCGTCGACTTGCCCGCGCCGTTCTCCCCGACGAGCGCGTGGACCTCTCCGGCGCGGACCTCGAGGTCGATGCCGGTGAGCACCTGGACGCCGAAGAAGGACTTGGTGATGCCGCTCATCCGGAGCAGCGGGGCGGCTGCGCTCACGGCGCGACCTCCACCCAGGTGCGGGAGGCGGCGGAACGGACGACGGCGTCGGCCAGCCGCGTGGCGCGCAGCCCGTCCGCGAAGGTCGGCAGCCCGTCGACCGGTTGGCCGGCGATGGTGCGAGCGGTGTCGGCGACGAAGCTGGCGAAGCACTCCTGGTAGCCCTGCGGGTGCCCGGCCGGGACGCCGGCGTACTGGGCGGCGGGTGCGGAGAGGGTGTCGGGGTCACGGACCAGCAGGCGGGAGCCGTCGCGGGCGCCGAGCCACAGCTTCTCCGACTCCTCCTGGTCGAAGGCGACGGTCGAGGTGGCGCCGGAGACCTCGAGGAACAGCCGGTTCTTCCGGCCGGGGGAGACCTGGGAGATCGTGGCCGTGCCGACGACCCCCGCCGCGGTCTCGAACTGGAGCGCGACGAGGTCCTCGGTGTCGACCGCGGACCGGTCGGCGCCCCGCTCGGCGTTGACGGTGGCGCTGCGTGCGCTGACGGCCGTGATCCGGTCCCCCGTGACGAACTCGAGGAGGTCGCACCAGTGGGAGCCGATGTCACCGAAGGCTCGGGTGGCACCGCCGAGGCGGGCGTCGACACGCCAGTTGTCGTCCTCCGGGCCGGAGAGCCAGTCCTGCAGGTAGGAGCCGTGGGCGAGGACGATGCGGCCGAGCTCGCCGCGCCGGACCCTCTCGCGGGCCTCGCGGACCATGGGGTGGAAGCGGTAGACGAAGGGCACGGCGCCGACGAGGCCGGCCGTCTCCGCCGCCTCGTGCATCTGCGCGGCGTCCCCCGGGGTGGTTGCGAGCGGCTTCTCGCACACGACGTGCTTGCCCGCGCCGAGCGCGCGCATGGTCAGCTCGTGGTGCAGGTGGTTGGGCGTGCAGACGTGGATGACGTCGACGTCCTCTGAGGCGAGCAGCTCGTCGACGTCCGTGAACAGGCGGGTGGCGAGGAGCTCGTCGGCGGCCCGGGCCGAGCGGTCCTCACTGCTCGCGACCACCCCCACGACCTCTCCGCCGTTCACCCGGACGGCGCGCGCGTGCACGCCCCCCATGAACCCGGCACCGACGATTCCTGCGCGATAGCTGCCAGCGTCGGCAGCCTCGCGCTTACGGTCAACTGTGACCCCCATAACAGGCATGTTCGCACCGTATGGAGGACTTACGTCGCTTGTCAAGCAAAAGCCGCCATGTGTGGCTCCGACATGTGGATACAGGTAGGCCGGACAGTCGGCAGGCCACCAGCGCGCACGGACGAGGCAGTTTCGGGGCAGCGCTCAACGACCGCGCGCGCGAGCCGATCATCCGGAGGAAGGGGCCGCCCGACCCGGGTTGCCGCCCTCCAACCTCGGGAGTGCCTGTGTACCGACGTCTCGTCCGGACCGCCGTCGTCACCCTCGCCGCGCTCGGGCTGGCCACCGCCGGTGCCGTCGCACCGGCGTCGGCCGACTCGACAGGCGGCTCCGGCGGGCCGCGCAGCAACCGGCTCGACGTGCCCTTCACCTCGAGCGGGTACACGTCGAGCTATCACCTCTTCGCCGCGGGCCTGGACTGGTCGCGGCCCGTGGGGCTGCTCGTCTACACCGACGGTTCCGGCGGCCTGGGGCTGGACGAGCCCAACAGCGACTTCCTCCTCGACGCGGACGGCAGCAAGGGCCTGGTCGCCGTGGCACGGAAGCACAACATGCTCCTCCTGACACCGGAGGCGCCGGGGCCGGACTGCGACGACTCCGACAACTGCTGGTACGACGTCGCCCACGCGCCTGGCAAGGCGCGCTGGTCCTCCGACCTCGTGGCGCGGGTGAAGGCGCAGTACGACATCGATCTGGACCGCGTGGTCATCGGTGGCTACTCCTCCGGCGCGCAGTGGACCACCCGCTTCTTCCTGCCCGCCCACGGCGAGGCCCACTCCGTCGACCTCGCCATCGCCATCGCCTACGGCGGGGGGCCGGTGGGCACCCCACGCTTCTCGTCCAGGTACAAGGCCTCGACCGTCGTGTCCTTCGACACGGGCACCGCGGACGAGGACGGGTACTCGGCCAAGCCGTGGGGTGCCCGCGGCGGGTACAGCTGGTACACGCGCGCCGGTTTCATCACCGACGCCACGTGGCCCGCGCGCGAGGACCACTACCGCTGGGGCCAGTTCGCCGGCATCGTCGACCGGGAGATCACCCAGCACCTGGGCCGCGGGAGCCGCCCGAGCGCGGCGCCGGCGCGCCCGATCCCGGCCGAGGACGGCAGCAGCACCCGGGACATCGTCGACGGCGGGATCGGCGGGACGGGCAACGTCTACCACCTGGCCGACACCTTCTCGGGCAGTGCGAGGTACGTCTTCCAGTACGGCAACACCGGCGGCCGCAGCTACGTGGGCGACTGGGACGGCGACGGTCGCGACTCCATCGCCTACCGGGCGGGCAAGACCTTCTACATCCGCGACAGCGCCAGCGCCGGCGCCCCCACGCAGGCGATCGACTACGGCCGCGCCGGGGACGCCGTGTACGTGGGTGACTGGGACGGCGACGGCGTCGACACCTTCGCCGTCCGCCGCGGCAAGACCTACCACGTGAAGAACTCCGTCCAGGGCGGGGACGCGGACCACGTCGTCCACTACGGCCGGAACCAGGACACCATCCTCGTCGGGGACTGGGACGGCGACGGCCGCGACACCCTCGCCGTGCGCCGCGAGAAGATCTACCACCTGAAGAACGCCATCCGCGGTGGCGACGCCGACCACGTCGTCACCTACGGCCGGCCCGACGACGACGTGTACGTCGGCGACTGGGACGGCGACAACCGCGACTCACTCACCGTGCGGCGCGAGCGCACCTACTACGTGAAGAACGCGATCCGCGGCGGCGACGCGGACGTTGTGCTCAAGTACGGCCGCGACGAGGACACCACGCTCGTCGGTGACTGGAACGGCGACGGCAAGGACACCCTCGGCATCCGCCGCTGAGACGGCCGCCGACGCGAGGCCCCCGCCAGGCTCAGCCTGCGGGGGCCTCCGTCCGCGCCGCCGGACGCCCGAGGAGAACGAGAACGGCCCCAGCGGGCTCTCGCCGTGCTGGGGCCGTTCTGATCGCTGTCTCAAACGATGTGCGCCCGGAGGGACTCGAACCCCCAACCTTCTGATCCGTAGTCAGATGCTCTATCCATTGAGCTACGGGCGCATGACCCCGCAGGGCCGAGAACGAGCATAGCCGCCCGACGCCGCCGGTGAAAATCCCAGGGCCCGTCCGGGGCCGTGACTTCCACCACGCGGCTACCGTCCCGCCCACACCGACAGCTGGATCCCGCACCGGGCAGGACCCAGCTGTCGGCGCACGGAGGTGCTTGTCAGCCGGCCTTGGTGAGGGCGGTGACCTCCTTGGCGGCGCCGCCGGCCGTGGCCGGGGCCTGGCCGACGGGGCGGCGCACACCGATGGTGTCGCTGCCGTTTCCGTCCCAGTCACCCACGTAGACCTCGTCACCCTCGCGGCCGAAGGTGACGACCGTGTCCGCGTCCCCGCCGCGCAGGGAGTTGTTCACGTGGTAGGTCCGCCCACGCTGGACGGCGAAGCTGTCACGGCCGTCACCGTCCCAGTCACCGGCCAGCACGACGTCGTCCGCCCTGCCGTAGGCGAGGACGACGTCCGCCGGGCCACCGGTCAGCGAGTTGCGCACGTGGTAGACCTGCCCGCGACGCACCGCGAAGGTGTCTCCACCGGCGCCGTTCCAGCTGCCGACCAGCACCTCGTCGTCGGCGCGGCCGTAGCGGAAGACGACATCGGCGTCCCCGGGGTTCAGGGAGTTCTTCACGTGGTACTCCGCCCCACGACGCACCGCGAAGGTGTCGGTCCCGTCCCCGTCCCAGTCGCCGACGAGGACCGTGTCGCCCTCGCGGCCGTAGTGGAACACCTCGTCCGGGGCGCCGCCGCCGAAGCGGTTGGTCACGTGGAACTCGTTCCCGCGGCGTACCGCGACCGAGTCACGGCCGTCCGCGTCCCAGTCACCGATGTACACCTCGTCGGCCCAGCGGCCGTACATGAAGTGCACGTCCGTGGACCCGCGCCACGTGTTGGACAGGTGGAACTCAGCGGTGCGACGGTCCACCGGCTCCGGCTCCGGCTCCGGCTCCGGCTCCGGCTCGGGCTCGGGCTCCGGCTCCTCGGTCGCCGCAGGCAGGACCGTGGGCAGGGAGGTGACGACGTTGCCGTCGTCGTCGGTCACACGCGCGAACCAGAGCTGGTCGACGTCGGTGGCCGCGACCGGGACGGCCACGGGCTCACCCGGTGCCGCGGAGGCGGACACCACCTCGGTGGACGGTGCGGTCACCGCGAAGGCGGTCGGGCGCAGCGTCGTCGAGCGCACGAGGTCGACCGGGACGACGAGCTCCTCGTCCGTCGCGTCGTAGCGCGCGTTCTCCCCGCGGAACGCCGGCTCGTCGTAGCGCCACGCCTCGAAGGTGTCGAGCGTCGGGGAGTAGGCGTTGACCGCCATGAGCCCGGCGTCGAGGTCCAGCTGGAGCAGCCGCTGGAAACCGGTGTCGCGGTCGAGCATGTCGTCCCGGGTGACGGTCGGGTCCTCCGCCTGGGTGGAGCGGTAGCCCTGGTAGTCGGCGAGCATCTCGACGACGGTGCGCCCCGTGGCGCCGACGTTGCTGACGGCGACGACGTCGGGAGACAGCTCCGTCGCGTCGGTCTGCTCACCCGTCACCGGGTCCGCGAACATCGTGGAGACGCCGTGGTAGTGACCGCCGAGGACGAGGAAGACGTTGTCGTTCGGCGCGACGACCGTCTCCCACACGTCGTTGCCGGTGGCCGTGTAGCGGCGGTCGACGCCGTCACGCTCACCGCTCGTGTGCAGGTAGGAGTGCACGGCGAGGACGACGCTGTGGTCGGGGTGCGCGGCGGCCTGCTCCGCGGCCCACGCCATCTGCTCGTCCGACGGGCGGTAGGGCAGGCTGACGACGAGGAAGTCCGTGCCGCCGGCGGAGAAGTAGTCGGTGTGCGCGGAGTTGTCCCCCGGCGCCCACGGCTCCCCGTACCAGGGCCGGTCCTCGTACATGCTCACCGGGAAGTAGTCGTTGTACTTGTCGTTGTTGTGGCCCCACATGTTGTCGTGGTTGCCGGGCAGCACGCCGTTGGGAATCTCGGCGTCGCCCAGCAGGCTCATGATGTCCTGCGCCGCCTGGAACTCGCGGTCGGCGCGCTCCTCGGCGTGGTTGCCGTTCATCCAGTTCTCGATGATGTCGCCGGTCAGGGTGTTGTAGCCGATGTTGCGGGCGTCGGCGTTGGCGACCACCCACGTGACCATCTGGCGGAAGACGTCGCGGAAACCCTCGGCGAGGAACTGGGTGTCGGTCATGTGGTTGATGGCGACGTCGTAGCGGCCCGGGTCGACGAAGGCGCTGTCCCGCACGCCGACCTCGTCGAGCAGGCCACCGCTCGTGCGGGGGCCGTCGATGACCATGACGTGGGCGACGCCGTCGGCGACCGCCGCCGACGGCACCTCGCCGACGAGCGTGACGTCACCGTCCGCGGACGGCACGGCCGCCTCGAGCAGCTGCCACGCGCCGTCGTCCCAGAGCAGGAGCTGGAGCTCGTTGCGCAGGGTCGCGGTGCCCGTCCACACGACCTCGACGGGCCCGTCCGCGGGCACCTCGAAGCGCTGGAACGGGAAACCGTCGGTGCCGGTGACCTCACCGGCCTCCTCGACGACCTCCTCGCCGTCGACCGCGAGGGTCGCGGGCACCGGCTCGGTGCTCACGCCCTGACGGACGACGATGTCGGCGGAGTCGCGCAGGTCGGCCACGCGGGCGCTGAGCTCGAGGGACGTGCCGCCCTCGTCCGCCGTCGTCACGCTGGTCCGGTCGTCGTCGGTGGAGACGGCGGGGGTGCCGGGGACGTGGTCGGTGTCCACGCTCACCGGGTCCAGCTCACCGGGCAGCGGCTCGGTGGGGTCGACGTACTCGGCGTCGCGCAGCTCGCCGGGGGTGCGCTCGGCGGTGACGACGAAGTCGAGCTCGTTGTCGCCGAGGTGCTGGGCGCGCGTGTAGCTCTCGCCGAGGTCGTTCTTCGTCCAGTTCCGGGTCTCCTCGCCCAGGCGGCAGGGGGTGTACTGGTTGACGTTGACGTCGTAGGAGGCGACGGCGTCGACGAGGGCGCCGTCGGCGTCGGTGATGTACATGCCGTAGCCGTCCCCCGAGTTGAGGCCGGTGGGGTAGGTGCCGTCCGCGACCTCACGCAGAGCGGTCGGCGCCCCGGCGGCGACACCGAGGTAGGTCTCCCCCGGCTGCAGGGTCACGCCGAGGTCGGCGATCTGGACGTTCGTGCCGATGCCGGGCTGCCCGGTGCCGTAGCAGCGGTAGGCGCTCCAGCCGGAGAGGTCGACGGGCTGGTCGCCGTAGTTGCCCAGCTCGAAGAACTCGTCGTCCCCGCCGGCCGGTCCGGCGGCGGCGATCTCGCTCAGCCGCACGTCCCGCAGGCCCCCGAAGGTCGGGGCGGGGGCGTAGTCGGTGGTGGGGTCGTCCACGCCAGGGGTGCGGGTGGCGGTGACGACGAAGTCGGTGAGGTTGTCACCGGTGTCCGACACGCGCTGGTAGGTGGTGTCGTCGAAGTGGTTGAGCTTCTCGTCGATCGGCGAGCCCGCGGTGCAGGGGCTGTTGCGGTTGTCGTAGACGCCCACGCGGTCGACGATCTCGTCCTCACCCGTGAGGAGCATGACGCCGAAGTCGCGCCAGTGCATCGAGGTGCCGTAGGTGACGTCGGCGTCGGCCGCGTAGGCGCCGCCGTCGCGTGCGGCGACGTAGCTGTCGCCGGGCTCGAGGACCGACCCGTCCGGGAGCGCACCGACCTGGAGGTACTGGGTGCCGTTCTCGCCGCAGCGGAAGAGCTGGTACCCGCTCATGTCGACCGGGGCCTCACCGTAGTTGGTGATCTCGACGTACTGGTCGGCGGTGCTCTGCGCGCCGCTGCTGTTGAGCTCGGAGAAGCGCAGTCCGTTGTCCACGGTGGCGACGTCGTGCTCGGTGACGTTGGGGGCGCCGACGGTGCGGGGGGCGATGGCCCAGTCCTGCTCGATGTCACCGGTGTTCCCCACGCGCTGGTGGGACTCGTCGAGGCGGTGCTGGAGGCCGCGCTGGAGCCACTGACCCTCGACGTCGCAGTCGGTGGCGATGTCCTCGTGGTAGAAGCCGATGGCGTCCACACGCTGGCCGCTCGCGTCCTCGATGAAGGCCCCGAAGCCGAACACGTGCAGGCTGGTGCCGTAGAAGGAGTCGGCGTCGTAGCCGGACCCCTCCCGCGCCGCGGTGTACTGGTCCCCCGGCTGCAGGACGGTGCCGTCGGCGACGACGGCCTGGGGGCCGTAGCCCCCACCGGTCTGGCCGCAGCGGTAGACCTTCCAGCCCGAGATGTCGACCGGCTCGGTGCCGTAGTTGGTCATCTCGATGAAGTTCTTGTCCGCGTCGCGGTTGGCCTGCGAGGTCGCGCCCGCACCACCGGCAGCGATCTCGCTGAGGAGCACGGGCGAGCCCGGCTCGATGTCGTAACGCATGGGCAGCAGGGCAGCGGCCGGGAGTGCGGCTCCCAGCGTCACCGCCCCCGCGGCGGCGGCCGCGAGCAGCGCTCGCCCGGCCCGGGAGGGCCGGTCATGTCGACGGAGCATGACGTCCTTTCGGTCGTGAGCCGGGCAGGCGTGTGCCTGCCCAGCGGCATGCTCGCGTGGCGAGGCGACGTCCGGGCGTCTGCCCGGCAACGCCCCGGTGAACAGTGCGGGTCGGGGCGGGCTCGCCCCGTCAGTGGGCAGCGCCGGACGGTGGACGCCACCCGTCGTCGTCGCGGACGGATCGCATGATCCGCCGGCTGATCTCGCGCAGCTGTCGGGTCTGGGCCTGCGTCAGCGGCTCGAGAACCAGTCGACGCACCGTGGACTCGTGCCCCGGGGTGGCGTCGTCGACCGTCTGCACCCCGAGGTCGGTGAGGGTGGCCAGGGTGTAACGCCCGTCCGTGGGGTCGGTGGTGCGTCGGAGCCACCCCTTGGACTCCAGGCGGGTGGCCGCGCGCGACAGACGGGACAGCGTGCTGTTGGCGTAGCTCGCCAGCACGCTCATCCGCAGCGTGCGGTCCGGGGCGCTCGCGAGCGCGTACATCACGCCGTACTCGAAGTGCGTGAGGCCGGCGTCGCGCTGCAGCCCGGTGTCGAGGGCCGTTGGCAGCCACTCCAGGACCGTCGCGAGAGCCGCCCACGTCTCGAGGTCCTCACCACTGAGCGCGTGGGGGTCGCTGGGCTCCGGCATGGCAGCAGCGTACGTGGACCGGGACGCCAACGACACCAAGATCGCTTGACTGGGAAAGCCATGCCTCCGTACCTTTCACTTGCTTGCGCAAGTGATGCTCACCAGCCGACACCCAGTGATTGCCGAGGAGACATGGATCTGCAGCTGACCGGAAAGACAGCCTTCGTGAGCGGCTCGACGCAGGGCATCGGCTATGCGATCGCGGAGGCCCTCGTCAGGGAGGGGGCGTCCGTCGTCATCAACGGCCGTGAGGACGACCGCGTCCAGGCGTCCGTCGCGAGGCTGCAGGCGACGGTTGTCGGCGGGACCGTCTCCGGCCTCGCGGCCGACGTCGAGGAGCCCGCGCAGGTCGCCAGGCTCCTCGAGTCCCTCGGGGAGGTCGACATCCTCGTCAACAACGTCGGCCTCTTCGAGGTCACGCCCTTCGCCGAGGTCACCGACGCGGACTGGCAGCGCTACCTCGACGTCAACCTCATGAGCAGCGTCCGGCTCTCACGCCACCTGCTCCCCGGGATGCTCGCCAGGGGGTGGGGCCGCATCCTCCTGGTCAGCAGCGAGTCCGGCGTCGACGTCCCGGCCGACATGGTGCACTACGGCGTGACGAAGGCGGGCATGCTCGCCCTCGGCAACGGGCTGGCGAAGCTCACCCGCGGCACCGCGGTCACGGTCAACACGATCCTCGGCGGCCCGACCTACTCCGACGGCGTCGCGGACGCCGTCACCCGGCTGTCCGAGGCCCAGGGGGTGCCGGCGGACGCGCTGAAGGACGCCATCGCCGCCGGGAACCACACCTCGCTCCTCCAGCGGTTCATCGAGCCGGCGGAGATCGCCGCCCTCGCGGCCTACCTCGCCAGCCCTCTCGCGTCCGCGACGAACGGCGCCGCCGTCCGCGCCGACGGCGGGGTCCTCACCGGCATGCTCTGAGCCGAGGACCACGACGCGGGCCGGTGGAAGGACATCTTCTGCGGTCTTCAGAGCTGTTTGCGGACGCCGGCCTCGTGGATCACCGGACCGACCTCGTCCTGGGCGCTCCCCGTCATGGTGTCGATCCCGCCGCCGCGTCGTCCTGTCGGCAGGACGGTGCGGTGGTGGGTGTCCTCGAGCTCGAAGGCGAGTGCCGCGTAGAGCGCGGCGGCGGCGAGCACCAGACCGGTGCCCCCGGCCACGGTCGTCCACGCGCTGTCCCCCGTGATCTCCGCGGCTCCCGTGAGCGCGAACCGCAACGAGGTGAGCCCCATGACCGCTGCGGCGACGACCTTCGACATGCCGGCCACGGCCGGGACGAGCATCACGGCGGCCGCCGCGAGGAAGAGGACGCCCAGGCCGGGCGAGGACGCGCCCGGTGGTGACGTCGCGGTCACCAGGCCCGCCGCCGCCCATGTGCCGGCCAGTGTCGCCATGCCCGTACCGGCCACCGGGTCCCGGGCGAGGAACCCGTACACCGCGGACAGCAGCTGGGCCGGGACGGTGAGGGCGAGCACTCCCACCGCGACGTTCCGGCCCTGCTCGGGCGCCACCCACCCGAGCTGCAGCGCGCTGAACCCCACCGTCGCGACGACCAGTCCGAGGAATCCCAGCGGCAGCGGCGTGCCGATGGGACGCAGCACCACGCGCGTGGCGACAGAGGCGTGCTCGGGCGCGGCGCTCAACTCACGAGCACCTGGGTCGCCTGCACCTTGAGCTGGGCGTTCGCCCAGCGCATCTGACGCAGCGTGTCGGGGTGGCACTCCTCGGCGACCGACAGGAGGTCGCGGTGCTTGATGCCCTGGGCGGCCTGGGCGAGCAGCTCCCAGTCGACCGAGACACCTGCCGCCTTCATGAAGATCTCCCGCAGGTCCCGGAGAAGCAGCAAGTCCGGTGTCCTTGCTCGCCCCACGAGCTCGCTGCCCTTGTCCCGCACCCGCTCCATGAACCCGAACTCTCCCTCCGGCTCGTGGTCGAGCTTCTCGCCGTAGCTGTCGGCGATCGCCGCGACCTTGCGGACGTGGTCCTGGGACCACACGGCGAGGTCGCGGGCGACGTAGAAGATCTCGTGGTCCACCTTGTGCCGCTCGGACACCTGGAAGAGCTCGTGGGCGAGGTCGTTCTCCGAGCGGTGGAGCTCGCGCAGGGCCAGGCCGATCTTCATCGCGTGCCTCCGGTGAGGTTCTCGTCAGCCGTGCCGGCGGGTCCCCCGACAGTGGCGGGGACGGCGTAGCCGACGGGGGCCGACCCCGCCGTCGTCGGCGCGGACGACGGCGTGCCACCGCCGTCGTCGACCTTGTGGACCCGGGCGGCGGCCGTCTTGAAGATCGGCTGCTTGGACGCGGGGTCCCAGTCCGTGACCGTGAGCTCGTTGGCGGCACGGCCGGTGCCGTCAGGCTCGTGGCCCGCGTCGGTGTCCCAGTAGCCGTAGTGGAACGGGAGGAAGACCACCCCGTCGCGGATGCCGCTGATCCTCACCCGTGCGCGGACCGAACCGCGCGGCGTCGTGATCTCGGCGAGGTCTCCCTCGGCCAGGCCGAGAGCTGCGGCGTCGGTGACGGACAGCTCGACCCACACCTCCGGTGCGGCAGCCTGGAGCTGGGGGGCGCGGCCCGTCTTCGTGCGGGTGTGGAAGTGGTAGACGGTGCGGCCGGTGATGAGCTGGAGCGGGTAGTCCTCTCCCGGCTGCTCGTGGGGCGGGAACCAGGCCGCCGCCTTGATGACCGCCTTGCCGCTCGGGTTCAGCGCCTTGTACTCCGTCGGCTCCAGCGGCGCCCCGGTGACGAGGTCGCGGCCGTAGCTCTCGCAGTAGTCCGGTGCGGACCAGAACTGCCCGTCGGTGTAGATGTGCTCGGTGCCGTCGGGGTGCTCGTCGGTGCAGGGCCACTGGATCCCGCCGGAGCCCCGGAGCTTGTCGTAGCTCATGCCCGTGTAGTCGCACGGCCGGCCACGGCTGCACTCCTTCCAGCCCTCGAAGGCCCCTTCGGCGTCGGACCACTTGACCAGCGGGGCGCCGTCCTTGTCCTCGAGCCCCAGCCGGTGGGCGAAGTCGATGAAGATGTCCAGGTCGGCGCGGGCCTCACCGGGCGGGTCGACGGCCTTCTCCGAGAGGTGGACGGTCCGGTCGGCGTTGGTGAACGTCCCGGTCTTCTCCCCCCAGGTGGCGGCGGGCAGGACGACGTCCGCGAGCTGGGCCGTCTCCGACAGGAAGATGTCCTGGACGACGAGGAAGAGCCGCTTCTGGCTGAGGACCGACCGGACCCGTGCGAGCTCGGGCAGCGAGACGGCCGGGTTGGTCGCCTGGACCCAGAGCATCCGGATGGAGCCCTCCTCGGCGTACCGGACCATCTGCATGACGTGGGTGGGCGGTGAGTAGTGCGGGATGTCCATCGGGTCGACGTTCCACACCCGGGCCAGGTCCTTGACGTGCTCGTCGTTGGACCAGTTCCGAAAGCCGGGCAGGTCACCGTCGGCACCCGCCTCCCGGGTGTTCTCGGCCGTCGGCTGACCGTTCATCTGCAGCACCCCGCATCCCGGCCGGCCGAGCATCCCCCGCAGCAGGTGGACGTTGTTGACCTGCACGGCGGCAGCGGTGGCCTGATGGGACTGGTAGAAGCCTTGGAGGACCGTGGACAGCAGCCTCTCAGCCGTCCCGAGGAGGCGGGCTGCGTGGCGGATCTGCTCGGCCGGGACGTCGCAGATGTCGGCCACCCTCTCGGGCGGGTAGTCCTGCACGCGCGTGGCGAGCTCCTCGTAGCCGACGGCGTGCGCGGCCACGTACTCGTCGTCGACCCACCCGTTCGCGACGATCTCGTGGAGCAGGCCGTTCATCAGGGCGACGTTGGTGCCGGGCCGCGGGGCGAGGTGGACGGTCGCCGCCCGCGCGACCGGGGTCAGCCGGGGGTCGACGCAGACGATCTGCGGCGGGTTGGGGCCCGCCAAGCGATCGAGGACGCGACTCCACAGCACCGTCTGCGTCTCGGCCATGTTGTGCCCGTACAGGGCGATGACGTCGGCATGGTCGACGTCGGTGTACGAGCCCGGCTGGCCGTCACACCCGAAGGACTCCTTGAGCGCGGCCGCGGCCGTGGCCGTGCACAGCCGCGTGTTCCCGTCGACGTGGTTCGTGCCGATGCCGCCGTGCGCCACGAGGCCCAGCGTGTAGTACTCCTCGAGGAAGAGCTGCCCCGTCGTGTAGAAGCCGACGGCGCTCGGCCCCTGCTCCTCGAGCAGCTCCTTCGTCCGCCCGACCACCCGGTCCATCGCCTCCTCCCAGGACGTCTCGACGAGCGTGCCCCGCTTGCGGACCAGCGGGCGCGTCAGCCGGTCCGGGGAGCCGTTGGCCTGCCACCCGAAGAGATCCTTGGGGCCGAGGCGGCCGTGGTTCACCCTGTCCTCCGCTCGGCCGCGGACGCCGACGATCCGGTCGTCCTTGACCGCGATGTCGATGCCGTCCCCGTTGGAGTGGAGGATCGAGGCGCTCGGCACCCACCGGTCGACGTCGCCGGGGTCGACGCCCTCCGCCAGGTGGGTGTCGACGCGGACCGGCCACGTCTCCCCCGGCCCGTACGGTGTCCGTGTCCCCCAGATCTCGGCGATGCGGTCCGTCGTCGCCACCGTGTACCTCCCGGCTGTCGTCGTGCCTGCCAGCAAAGACCTGTGCCACGGGCGGCGCAACCGCGGTGCCCTCCCGCCGCACAAGCGGGCGGGCCGGGGCACCAGAAACCACGAGGGGCCCGCAACTCGCGACAGCGTCGCGGTTCCGGGCCCCTCGGGACACGAGCGGAGACGGTGGGATTTGAACCCACGGACGGGTTGCCCCGTCACGGCCTTAGCAGGGCCGCGCACTAGACCTGACTATGCGACGTCTCCAAGGGTCATGCGCCCACCAAGATACCGGTAGACGCGCGCACGTCCAAAGCGCGTCGTCGTCACCGGTCGAAGGCCCAGTTCCGGTCGGTGAGCATACGGGCCACCGCGAGCCCCACACCCAGCCCCATGACGACGAAGGTCGCCTCCACGCCGTTGCCCAGCGCCTGCGCCACCTCGCCCTCGTTGAGGTGCACGAGGGACCGGTAGATCATCACGCCGGGCACCATGATGACGACGGCGGGCACCGAGAGCGTCACCCGTGATGCCCGCCCGCGGGAGGCCGCGAGCGCGGCGAGCAGTCCGATGACGCAGGCGGCGGCGAGCGACGCGGCCTGCGGCGCGACCCCGGCCTCGACGAGGTAGAGACGGGCCGGGTTGGCGACACCGCCGATGACCGCCGCGACGCACGCCGCCCGCGGAGTGGAGTTGAAGAGCATGGCGAAACCCGCGGCGGCGACGGCGCTGGCGAGCACCCGCAGGGCGAGCAGGACCGGGCCGGCGAGCGCCGTCGTCGTCGTCCCGTCGAGCTCGAGGGCCGCTATCCACGACACCGCCCACACGCTCATCCCGGCCGAGAGGAGCGTGACGGTGACGTACGCGAGCCGCGCGACCCCGGCAGACAGGTCCATCCGGACGAGGTCGAGCACGCCCGTGACGAGCGGGAAGCCGGGGACGAGGTAGAGGACCGCGGAGATCAGTCCGGCCTCGTGCGAGGCGTCGGCGACACCGAGCTCCTCGAGGCCGAGGACGATCCCCACGTACACGGTGCTCGACAGCGCGGCCGCGAGGGCCGTCACCGCGAACTTGTTGAGCCGGGCGTGCAGCATCCGCCGGCGGGCCGTCTGTCCCAGCCCCGCGGCCACGAGCACGGCGGCGCACACGATCGGTCCGCCGTCGTTGAGGAAGGCGAAGGCCGCACACGCGAGCGCGACGGCGAGCGCGTTGAGAACGGCACCGTAGCGGGGCGGGGTCCGCTCGACCCGGCCCAGCGCCTCCTCGAGCGCGGCGACGGCCGTCCCCGGCCGCAGGCGTTCAACAACCCCGGCGAGCGCGTCGATCCGGTCGGCGTTGACGCCCACCTCGCGCTGCTCGACGACCTCCGTGCGCACCTGGTCGCCGTCGCGTGCGGTGGTCGTGATCTCGGTGAGCGTCACCTGCGCACGGTGCTGGTGCAGCCCGAGGGCCGCCGCCGCGCGCCGCATCGAGTCCTTGACGCGGTAGGAACCCGCGCCGGCGGCGAGCAGCATCGAGCCGAGCCGGAGGACGGCTGCCGACCTGCGCTCGAGGGAGAGTTCGGGGACGTCCTGCACCCGCCCATCATGCCGGGAGGCGAGGCCCGCACCACCGGCCGTCCGACCCAAGGCCCGCAGCGCGCGTGCGAGACTGCCGGGATGCGACGCAACAGCCTGCTGACGATCCTGCTCGTCGTCGCCGTCATCGCGCTGGCGTGGTGGCTGGTCGGTGTGGTGTTCAGCGCGGTGTGGTTCCTCGTGCGGCTGGTCGTCGTGCTCGTCGTCGCGCTCGTCCTGTACCTCGCGCTGCGCTCCTGGCTGAACAACGACCGTCGCTGAGCCCCCGCGTGCGGGCCCTGGGCCACGCTGGGACGCTGAGGGCATGAGGCGATCCGTGCGCGTGACCGCAGTCGTGGCGCTGACGACGGGTTTCGTCGTCGGCTGCACGAGCGAGGACCCGCCCGCGGACGAGGGCACGACGAGTGACGGCATCGTCACCGACCGTGAGCCCGACAACCCCGAGTTCTCCCCCGGCGAGGAGGAGTCGCCCGAGCCGCTTCCCGGGGAGGACGGTGCCGCCAACGCCCTGAGCGCCGCCGCGGAGGAGCTCGGCGGGCAGTCCTTCGCCGTCGAGCGCAACGACGACGACGGCGAGGAGCTGTGGGAGGTGTCGGTCGCCGTCGGGGACGACGACATCGAGGTGCACGTGTCCGTCGACGGCAACGAGATCGTCCACGAGGGCGAGCGCGAGCCGCTCGAGGACGAGGACCGCCGCCGGCTCGAGGGGGCATCGATCTCCGCCGCGGAGGCCGCGACCACCGCCGCCACCGAGATGAGCGCGACCGTCGAGGAGGTCGACCTCAACGAGCACCTCGGGACCGTCGTGTGGGACGTCGAGCTCCTGACGACCGACGGCGCGACGACCGAGGTCCGCGTCGACGCGACGACCGGCGAGGTGCTCTAAGCGCCTCCCACGTGGGTCGCCCCTTCCGCTCCGACCACGGCCGCCGAGACTGGCGACCCAGGATCGGGACGTGCGACGGACGCCGGCGCCGGCGGAGGGCAAGGGATTCGAACCCTTGGTGGGTTGCCCCACAACGGTTTTCAAGACCGTCACATTCGGCCGCTCTGTCAGCCCTCCCTGCCGCGGGGACCTCTCGGCGCCACGGCGCGACCAGTCTACGCAGCGACGGCGGGCGTCTTGCGGTAGGCATGAGGCATGCGCGCCATCACCGTCTCCGCCGATGCCCGCCTCGAGCTCACCGAGCTGCCAGACCCCTCACCGGGCCACGGCGAGGTGGTTCTCGACGTCGCCGCGGCCGGCCTCAACCGCGCCGACGTGCTCCAGCGGGCCGGCCACTACCCGCCGCCGCCCGGGGCCAGCGACATCATCGGCCTCGAGGTCTCCGGGACCGTCCGGGAGCTGGGTGAGGGCGTCACCGGCTGGCAGGTGGGCGACCGCGTGTGCGCGCTGCTCGCCGGCGGCGGGTACGCCGAGCAGGTGGCCGTCCCGGCCGGACAGCTGCTGCCCGTGCCCGCCGGCCTCGATCTTGTCGACGCCGCCGCCCTGCCCGAGGCCGTGTGCACGGCCTGGTCCAACCTCGTCGACGTCGCAGGCCTCTCCGCCGGCCAGACGGTGCTCGTCCACGGCGGCTCGGGTGGGGTGGGCTCTGCGGCCATCCAGCTCAGCCGCGCCCTCGGCGCGCGCGTGCTGACGACGGCGGGCGGGCCGGGCCGGGCCGCCCGCTGCGAGGAGCTCGGCGCCGACGTCGTCATCGACTACCACGGCGATGTGCCGGCGGCGGTGCACGAGGCCACCGGCGGCACGGGGGCCGACGTCATCCTCGACGTCCTCGGTGCGGGCGGCCTGGCGGACAACGTCGCCATGCTCGCCACCGGCGGACGGCTCGTCGTCATCGGCACGCAGCGCGGCACCCGCGGCGAGGTCGACCTCATGGCGCTCATGCGCAAACGCGCCAGCGTCCACGGCACCACTCTGCGGGCGCGGCCCCTCGGGGAGAAGGCTGCGATCGTCACGGCCGTCCGCGAGCGGGTGTGGCCGATGCTCCACGACGGCCGCCTGCGCGCCGTCGTCCACGACCGGCTGCCGCTCGCGCAGGCGGAGCGCGCGCACGAGCTGCTCGACTCGGGTGAGGTCTTCGGCAAGCTCCTGCTCGTCACCTGATCCCCCGCCGTCGGGAACAACTCAGCTGTCGGCGCGACAGAGGGTGCCGCCGTCGGGAACAACTCAGCTGTCGGCGGGAAAGTGGGAGCCGCCGTCGGGACCAACTCAGCTGTCGGCGCGAAAGTGGGAGCCGCCGACAGCTGAGTTGTTCCGGCTAGCCCTTGACGGAGCCGGCCAGCAGGCCGCGCACGAAGTACTTCTGCAGCGCGAGGAACACGACGATCGGGACAATGATCGAGACGAAGGCGCCCGCCGTGAGCAGGTGCCAGTCCTGACCACGCGACCCGGCCATCTCCGCGAGCCGGGCCGTGAGCGGCTGGACCGCGTTGTTGCCGCCGGTGAAGGTGAGGCCGACGAGCAGGTCGTTCCACACCCACAGGAACTGGAAGATCGCGAAGCTCGCGATCGCCGGCACCAGCAGCGGCAGCATGACCCGCAGGAACACGGTCACGTGCCCCGCGCCGTCCACCCGCGCCGCCTCGATGAGCTCGCGCGGGATCTCCGACATGAAGTTGTGGAGCAGGAAGGTCGCCAGCGGCATCGCGAAGCACGCGTGGGCGAACCACACCGCGAGGTAGGGGAACTGCTCCCCGATGGCGGAGCCGGAGAAGATCCGCAGCAAGGGGATGAGCGCCATCTGCAGCGGGACGATCTGCAGCGCGAAGACGGCGATGAAGACGGTGTCCCGGCCCTTCCACTGGAGCACCGAGAAGGCGTAGGCCGCCATCGTGGCGACGACGAGCGGGATGATCGTCGCGGGGACGGTGATGACCACGGAGTTGACGAAGAAGTTCGACAGCGCGCCGGAGGAGGCCCGCCCGAAGAGGACCTCCTGGTAGTTCTCCATCGTGAAGGTCGGGTTGGTGAAGAAGGTCCACCAGCCCGAGGTCCGGATCTCCGACTCCGGGCGCACCGAGCTGAGCAGCATCCCGATGATCGGGACCGTCCACAGCAGGGCGATGACGACGGCGATGACGGAGCCCACGCGGGAGGTGAGCATCGCCTTGGCCCGGCCCGCGCCGGAGCGCCCCGGGACCAGGGGGTCGGGCAGCGACCGCGAGCGTCCGCGCTCGCTGATCGCCGGGTTGGCAGGTGTGACGCTCATGCTCCCCGTACCTCCCGGTTCTTGATCATCTGTCGCACGTTGAAGACGACGATGGGGATGACGAGGACGAAGATGACCACGGCGAGCGCCGATCCCGTCCCCGCGTTGCCGAAGGTGAAGGACTGGTCGTACATCATGTTCGCCAGCACCTGGGTGTCGAAGCGCGCGCCCGTCATGGTGCGCGGGATGTCGAAGATCTTGAGCGTGGCGATCGTGATCGTCGTGACGACGACGACGAGCGTCGGCCGCACGCTCGGCACCGTGATGCTGCGGAACATCTGCCACGCGCTCACGCCGTCCAGACGCGCCGCCTCGACGATGTCGGCCGGGATCGCCTTGATCGCCGCCGAGAGCAGGACCATCGCGAAACCGGCCTGGATCCAGATCATCACCGCGATGAGGAAGAAGGTGTTCCACGGGGAGTCCTGGAGGAAGCGCAGCGGCTCGAAGCCGAGCCCCACGATGACCGCGTTGAGCAGACCGATCTGCTCCTGTGCGGCGCCGCGGTACTCGTAGACGAACTTCCAGATGATGCCGGCGCCGACGAAGGAGATCGCCATCGGCATGAACAGCAGCGTCTTGGCGACCTTCTCGAAGCGCGACTGGTCGATGATGATCGCGTAGAGCAGCCCGACGCCGGTGGCGACGGTCGGCACGAGCACGACCCACCAGAACGTGTTGATGAACGCCTGCAGCGAGTCCGGGTTGGTGAAGACCCACTCGTAGTTGGCGAACCCGACCGCGTTCTCGCTCGTGCGGTCCATGAAGGACATGATCGTCGTCCGGATCGCCGGGTAGATGAGGCCGACGCCGAGCAGCAGAAGTGCCGGCCCGCCGAAGAACAGCACCATCCACCAGGTCCGGGAGCGGCCGGCCGTCCGGTCGGCCACCCGGGCGAGGAGGAGGATGACGGCAATGACGGCGAGGAAGGCGACGACGGCCAGGATCATCTGGCCGAACTTGGAGTAGAGGAAGAAGTCCATGGTGTTCAGCTCCCGTCAACGACTGGGGCGGGGGCCCGGCGCTGCCGGGTCCCCGCCCCCCTGTCGTCTCGTCAGCCGGCCGGCCAGGCGGCCTCGATGCCGTCGAGCACCGTCTGGGTGTCGTTGCCGTTGATCCAGTCGACCATCCCGGTCCAGAAGGCACCGGCGCCGACCTCGGAGGGCATGAGGTCCGAGGCGTCGAAACGAGCGACCGCGTTCGGGTCCTGAAGGATCTCGATGGACTGGCGCAGCACGTCGGAGGAGGCGACCGCGGGGTCGACGCCGAGGTTAGCGCTGATGACGCCGCCGATCTCGACGCGGGTGTTGGCCCACGTGTCGGACGCGAGGAAGGACTGCACGGCCTGGGTGGCCTCACGGTCGTTGAACGCGGCCACGAACTCGCCGGCGACGAGCACGGGGGTCTCGGTCTCCTCGATGCTCGGCAGGTAGAAGGCGAACACGTCGCCGTTCTCGCTCACGTCGGTGCCCTCGGGCCACTGCGCCTCATAGAAGTTCGCCTGACGGTGCAGGAAGCAGTTGCCCTCGACGATCGGCAGGCCGCCGTCGTTGAACGAGGTCGTCGCGATGGAGCGGGAGTCGCCGATGCCGCCGTTGACGTAGTTGTCGTCCTTGAGGATCGCGCCGGCCAGCTCGACCGCCTCGACGATCTCCGGGTCGTTGAACGGGATCTCGTGGTTGACCCACTGGTCGTAGACGTCGCCGCCGCCGGTGCGCAGGACCATGTCCTCGATCCAGTCGGTGGCCGGCCAGCCGGTGGCGCCGCCGGACTCGATGCCCGCGCACCACGGCTTGACGGTGTCCGAACCGTGGTCGGTGGCGATCTGCTCGGTCAGGGCCATGAGCTCGTCCCACGTCTGCGGGATCTCGTAGCCGTTCTCCTCGAACGCCGTCGGGGAGTACCAGACGAAGGACTTGACGTTCGACATCAGGGGCGCGGCGTAGAACTCGCCGTCGACCGTGCCGAAGGCCTTCCAGTCCTCGGTCCAGCCCTCGTCCACCTTGGCCTCGACCTCGTCCGGTGCCGGCAGGACGTGGCCGTCGGCCACCATGCGGGCGAGCAGACCCGGCTGCGGGATCGCGGCGAGGTCAGGAGCGTTGCCACCCTCGGCCTGGACGACGAGCTGCTGCTCGAACTCGCCCGAGCCGTTGTGGGTGATCTCGATGCCGGTGCACTCCGTGAACTGCTCGAAGGAGTCCTGCAGCTGGTCGGCCTCGACCTCACGGATCGAGGTGAAGAAGGTGACTGTCTCACCCTCGAAGGTGCCGTACTCCTCGAAGTCGGCGCAGTCGGCCTCGGTGGTCGCGTCATCGCCCCCACCGCCGCCCCCGCCGCCGCCCCCGCCGCCGAGGTCGTCAGCGCCGCCACAGGCGGCCAGGACAAGTGCCACCGCTGCGGCCCCCGCCGCGAGCGTTCCGGCACGTCGCTGCTTACGAATCCTCATCGATCTCCTCCACACCATCGTCGGAACGGCGCACACACGTGCGCGTCTCAAATGAAGCGTGGATGCCAGATTTCTGCAAGGATTTCAGCGCCTGGGCGTGGTCACGATCTGGTCACGCACGCACTAGAGCGGAAAGAACGGGCACCGCGCCGTCCTCCTCGACGGGTCCGGTGACGAGGTCCGCGGCCGCGCGCGTCACCTCGTCCGCCCCGCCCATCGCGACGCCCAGCCCCGCCCAACGGAGCATCTCGATGTCGTTGCGTCCGTCGCCCACCGCCACCGTGGCACCGGGCGCGACGCCGGTGCGCTCACGCAGCATGTCCAGGGCGGAGGCCTTGGTGACGCCGTCGGGGGCGAGGTCCAGCCAGGCGGTCCACCCGACGGCGTAGGAGACGCCGTGCAGGCCGACGCGCTCGACGAGCGCGTGGAAGTCCTCGGCGGACAGGTGCGGCGCACGCAGCGTCACGCGGCTGGCGGGCGCGGCGCACAGCTCCTCGAAGTCGACGACGGTCATCTCCCCGCTCAGCTCGCCGAGGGGGAAGGGGGCGGTCACCTTGAAGCCGCGGCCGAGGTCCTCGACGGCGAAGAGTCCGTCGGGCAGCTCCTCGCGCAGCAGCCGGAGCGCGGGCTCGGGGTCGAAGGTGACGACGTCGCTGATCTCGTAGCCGCCCTCTAGCGCGGGGTCCAGGCGCAGGCAGACGGCCCCGTTGGAGCACACCGCCCAGCCCTCGCGCAGGTCGAGCTCCTCGAGGATGGGCAGGACCGCGGAGAGGGAGCGACCCGTCGAGAGGATGACCCGGGCACCGGCGTCGCGCAGCCGGCCGACTGCCTGGCGCACCGCCGTCGTCATCCGCTCCTCGTGGTCGATGAGCGTGCCGTCGATGTCGAGCGCGACGAGGAGGTCCGGCCCGGCCTCGGGGAAGGCGGCGGGCAGGTGGTCGCGGACGGCGTCGACGGTGAGCGTCATCGCGGCGCCACCGGCGTGAGGACCTCCAGGCCACCGAGGTAGGGCTGCAGCCCGGCGGGCACCCTCACGGAGCCGTCCGGCAGCTGGTGGTTCTCGAGGAGCGCCACGAGCCAGCGGGTGGTGGCGAGGGTGCCGTTGAGGGTGGCGACCGGCTCGTTGCCGTTCGCCCCCCGGTGGCGCACCCCGAGGCGGCGGGCCTGGAAGGTGGTGCAGTTGGAGGTGGAGGTGACCTCCATGTAGCGCTCCTGGCTGGGCAGCCAGGCCTCGCAGTCGAACTTCCGGGCGGCGGAGGAGCCCAGGTCACCGGCGGCGACGTCGATGACGCGGTAGGGCAGCTCGACCTTGGCGAGCATCTCCTCCTCCCAGGCGAGGAGGCGCGCGTGCTCGTCCGGGGCGTCGTCGGCGGTGGTGTAGCTGAACATCTCCACCTTGTTGAACTGGTGGACGCGGATGATGCCGCGGGTGTCCTTGCCGTAGGAGCCGGCCTCGCGCCGGTAGCAGGTGGACCAGCCGGCGTAGCGCAGCGGCCCGGCGGACAGGTCGAGGATCTCGTCGGCGTGGTAGCCGGCGAGCGCCACCTCGGAGGTGCCGGTGAGGTAGAGGTCGTCGGCCGGCAGGTGGTAGATCTCGTCGGCGTGCTCGCCGAGGAAGCCGGTGCCGCTCATCACCTGCGGGGAGACGAGCGTGGGCGTGATCATCGGGATGAAGCCGGCGGCGATCGCCTGGTCCATGGCGGCGTTGAGGAGCGCCAGCTCGAGGCGGGCACCGACGCCGGTGAGGTAGTAGAAGCGCGCGCCGGAGACCTTCGCGCCGCGCTTGACGTCGATCGCGGCCAGGCCCTCGCCGAGCTCGAGGTGGTCGCGGACCTGCTCGAGCTCACGGCGCTCACCCTCGGTGCGGAGCACGACGAAGTCGTCCTCCCCGCCCGGGGGCACGCCGTCGACGACGACGTTGGACAGCTGGTAGCTGAGCGTCGAGGCCTCCTCGGCGGCGACGGCGGCGTCCCGCTCGGCGGTCTTGACCCGCTCGGCGAGCTCCTTGGCGCGGGCGAGGACGGTGGGGCGCTCCTCGGCGGGGGCCTTGCCGACGGAGCGGCTGACCTCCTTCTGCTCCGCGCGCAGCTCCTCGAAGGCGCTCAGGGCGGAGCGGCGGCGTTCGTCGGCCTCGAGGGCGCGGTCCACCAGGCCCGGGTCCTCACCACGGGCGCGCTGGCTGGCACGGACGACGTCGGGCTGCTCGCGCATGGCTCTGAGATCGATCACGTGCCGAGCCTATCCGGGGTGGCTGCCCACCTCACACGCGGGCCGGCGGCGGTGGCACTAGGGTCTGGCTGGTGAGACTCCGCCGTGCCCTGGCCCGCGCCTACTGGCGCCTGAGCCGCTGGTCCCCGGACCCCACCCAGCCGCCCGCCGAGGGGCGCGGCATCCTGCTCGGGGCGCCCCACACGTCGAACTGGGACTTCGTGCTCATGCTCGCCCTGTCGTGGCAGTGGGGTGTCAACGTGCGCTGGCTGGGCAAGAACAGCCTGTTCAAGCGGCCGTTCGGGCCGCTCATGCGGGCGCTGGGCGGCATCCCGGTCCACCGTGAGGACCCGAGCGGGCTCGTGGACGAGCTCGTCGCGCAGGCGCGCACCGGGCCGACCTACCTCGTCATCACGCCCGAGGGCTCCCGCTCGGCCACGCCGTACTGGAAGTCCGGCTTCTACCGGATCGCGCGGGCCACCGGCATGACGGTCACCCTCGGCTACGTCGACCGCCGCACCATGACCGCCGGCCTCGGCCCCACCCTCACGATGACCGGTGACGTCCGCGCCGACATGGACAAGGTGCGGGCCTTCTACGCGGGCAAGGTGGGCGTGCGCGGCGGCCCGGAGCGTATCCCCCGCCTGCGCGCCGAGGAGGAGTAGCCCTCCTCCCCTCCCGCAGGCAGCGCACGTGTCCCGCCCCTACGGCGTGCGGACGACCAGCCCGCCGGGCTCGACCCGCGCGTGGACGACGGCGGCCTCGCCCAGCAGGTCGCCGTCGACCTGCACGTGCTCGGGCTCCTCGGTGCGGATCGTCAGCGTGTGCGCGCGGCGGAACTCGATGGTCCCGGTGCTGTAGGGCAGCGGATCGCGTCGGATGCCGACACCCTGGAGCACGACCTTGCGCAGCAGGTCGGCCCAGCCGATGATCCCGCCGCGGGTGTCGATGGCGGCGACGTCGAGCCACCCGTCGTCGAGCTGCGCGTCCGGGAAGAGGACGACGCCGCCGGGGAGGCGGCCGACGTTGGCGATGAGGACGGTGCGGGCCTGGAAGGTGGCGCTCTCGGCGGAGTCGCCGAGCTCGAGGGTGGCGCGCATCTTGCGGCCGAGCAGGTGTTTGGCTCCCCCGACGAAGTAGGCGATCCAGCCGATCCTCGCCTTGAGGTCGTCATCGGCGCCGCCCACCATCGCGGCGTCGAAGCCCATCCCGCCGATGACGAGGAAGACGTGCTCCTTCTCGATCTCGGCGCCGGGCACCTCCCCGGCCGTGACCTCCGGCGCCTGGCTGTCCTCCGAGGGCGTGGCCGTGACCTCCGTGCGGCCCGGCTCGCCGCGGTAGACGTCGTCCTCCGGTCGGGTCGCCGCCGGCGGTCTCTCCAGCCGGAGCCAGCCGAGGTCCATCGCACGGTTGCGGCCGGTCAGCGCGGCGACGGCCATGTCGCGGTGCCCGGTCAGCGGCAGGTCGAGGTTGCGAGCCAGCAGGTTCCCGGTGCCGAGCGGCAGGATCCCCATCGGCGTGCCCGTCCCGGCCAGGCCCTCGGCCACGGCGCGGACTGTGCCGTCACCGCCGGCGGCGATGACGACGGACGCACCCTTCTCCAGGGCGGTGCGCACCTGGCCACCGCCCGGGTCGTCGACGGTGGTCTCCAGCCACAGCGGCTCGGACAGCCCCGACTCGGCCGCGACCTCGGCGACGAGCGCCCGCAGCCACTCGCCGTCGGCGCTCTTGGAGGGGTTGAAGACGACGGCGGGTGGTCCGCTCGGTCCGTCGGGCTCCGGCGGTGGCGGGTCGTCGTGCGAGAAGGACGGGGTGCGCCGTTGCAGCGCGCGCCACACAGCGAGCCCCACGACGAGGCCGGCAACGGCGACGACGAGTGCGATGACGGCGACCCACTGCTCCCAGCCCACGTGCTGACCGTAGTGGGCACCCGCCCTGTCCGCGCGAAACGGCCTCGCGCCGAGCGCTGACTTGTTACTGAGCTGCCTGCACGGGAGGGGCTCTCGGGCTCAGACCTGGCCGGTGCGGATGCGCTCCACCCAGGTGCGGGCGGCGACGAAGTCGGCGTCGTGGGTGCCCGGCGCCACGTGCGGGGCCACGCGGTCCCACCGCGGGTAGGAGCCCATGAAGCGCACGAGCGGGCACACCCGGTGCAGACCGATGAGCGCGGCCGCCACCCGCTCCTCGGCGACGTGCCCCTCGAGGTCCATCGAGAACGAGTACCGGCCGAGGGAGTCCCCGATCGGCCGCGACTCGATGCGCGAGAGGTTGACGCCTCGCACGGCGAACTGCTCGAGCATGTCGAGGAGCGCTCCGGCCTCGTTGTCGGGCAGGTGGGCCATGAGCGTGGTCTTGTCCGCGCCGGTCGGCTCGGGCAGCGTGCCGGGCCGGGAGACGACGACGAAGCGTGTCACCGCGTGCGGGTTGTCCGCCACGCCCTCCGCGAGCGCCTCCAGGCCGTAGCGCTCGGCCGACAGCGCCGAGCACAGGGCGGCGTCGAACCCGGCCTCCCGGCCCCGGTCGGCGAGGATCGCGGCAGCCGCGGCGGTGGACGTCGCCGGGACGTGGACCGCGCCGTCGAGCTCGCGGCCCACCCAGCCGCGGCACTGCGCCCACGCGTGCGGGTGGGTGGAGACGCGCCGCACCTGCGAGAGCGCGGTGCCGGGCACGACGGCCAGGACGAAGGCGACCGGGACGACGACCTCCCCCACGATGACCAGGGGCTCGGCCGAGGACGCGAGCGTGTCGAGGGTGACGTTGACGCCGCCCTCGACGGAGTTCTCCATCGGCACGACCGCGAAGTCCGCGCGGCCGCCGCGGACCGCGTCGAGCGCGGAGACGACGTCGGTGGACGGGTCGGTGCGCACGTGCTCGGAGCCGACGAAGGCCCGCAGCGCCGCCTCGGTGAAGGTCCCCTCCGGACCGAGGTAGGTGTAGCGGGCCAGCTGCTGCTCGGACATCGGCTCTCCTCCTGCGTCGGTGCACGCCGTGCGCACCCAGCGCAGCCTAGCCAGCCGGTCGGTGCCACGTAGGCTGCCGGGGTGAGGCGTCGTCGGAACACCGTCACGCGGGTAGGCCTGGTCCTGCTCGCGGTGGCGCTCATCGCTGCACTCGTCCTGCCCGTCGCCGGCACCGCCTTCGGTGCCACGCAGGACGACGACGCCGCACCGGACTCACCCGTCGACGCGCCCGTCGTCCTCCTCGGCACGGGCGGGCTGCGCTGGGAGGACCTGTCCGCGCTCGCCACCCCGCAGCTGTGGGCGCTCGCGGAGGACGCGGGTGTGGCGAACACTGTGGTCCGCTCGGTCCGCTCGAGCACCTGCCCGGCCGACGGCTGGCTCGCCGTCTCCGCCGGGCGCCGCGCCGCGGACCTGCCCGCCGCCACCACCGGGGTGTGCCGCCTGCTCGAGGACGCCGACGGCGCGGTCCCGGGCTGGTCGGACTACCTCGCCGCCGCGGCGGACGCCTCCTACGACGCCCGCCCCGGCACCCTCGGCGAGCTCCTCTCCGGCGCCGGTGTCGCTGCGCGGGGCATCGGGCCGGGAGCCGGGATCGCGCTCGCCGACCCCACCGGCGCCGTCGTCGGTGAGTACGTCCCACGGCCGGAGGACCCGGCCCGGCTCGGCGGGCTCGTCGAACGGCTCGCACCCGAGGCGGGGCTGCTCGTCGTGGACCTCGGTGCGGTCCGCGACCGTGACCACCCGCTCCTGCCCGCCACCGACCGGCGCTTCTCCGGCCCCGAGGACGACGCACCGGAGAAGGCCGCGAGCGACTGGCCCCTGGCCGGGCTCGACCGGACCGAGCAGGTGGCCGCCGTCGAGGCGCGCGCCGCGGCCGTCCTGCAGGCGCTCCCGGCCGGCGCCACCGTGCTGCTCTCCTCGCTCGCGGACTCGGGCACCACCCCGGTCATGCAGGTGACGGCGCTCGCCGCGCCCGACGAGCCTGCCGGGATGCTTGAGAGCCGCTCCACCCGCCAGCCGGGCATGGTGCAGTCCACCGACCTCCTGCCCACGCTCCTCGACCGTCTCGCGATCGACGCCCCGGCCGGCCTGGCGGGCGCGCCGGTCCGGGTCGTCGGCGGTGAGGGCTCCGGCGCCCAGCGCATCGCCACGCTCATCGACGAGAACCGGCACGCGATGGCCGTCCGCCCGCTCACCGCCCCGTTCTTCTCCGGGCTCGTGCTCGTCAACCTCGGGCTCTACGCGCTCGTCACCGTGGGGCTCAACCGTGGCGTCCTCGACCGCGTGAGCCGCTGGCTGGGCCGACGGCGCTCGACCGGCTGGGCCGGCATCGGCCGCGCCGCACGGGCGGTCGACCCGGACACGGCGCTGCGGGCGCTGCGCGCGACCGCCGTCACCGTCGCCGCCGTGCCGGTCGCCAGCTACCTCGCCAACCTGCTGCCGTGGTGGCGCACCGGCTCGCCCGGGCTCGTCGTCTACACCGCCACGCTCGCCATCGCCGCGCTCGTCGCGGGGCTCGCGCTGGCCCCGCCGTGGCGCCGCCGGCTCCTCGCTCCCGTCGGGGTGGTCGCCGGGGTCACTGCCCTCGTCCTCGCCGTCGACGTCATCACCGGCGCCCGGCTCCAGCTCGCCGCGCTCATGGGCGTCCAGCCCCAGGTGGGCGGGCGCTTCTACGGGATCAACAACTCCTCCTTCGCCCTGTGGGCCACGAGCACCGTCCTCACCGCCGCCTGCCTGGCCGAGCCGCTCGTGCGCCGTGGGCGACGGCGGGCGGCGGCACTCCTCGTCGCCGTCGTCGGACTCGTCGCCACCGTCCTCAACGGCGCGCCGGGCATCGGCGCGGACTTCGGCGGACCGCCGGCGCTGCTGCCCGCCTTCATCATCCTCGCGCTGCTAGCCCTGGGCGTGCGGCTGACGTGGCAGCGGGTGCTGCTCGTCCTCGGCGCCGCCGCCGTCGTCGCCCTCTCCTTCTCGGTCGTCGACTGGCTGCGCCCGCCGGCCGAGCGCAGCCACCTGGGCCGTTTCGTCGAGACGGTGCTCGACGGCGGGCTCGTCGACGTCGTCCTGCGCAAGCTCGGGCAGAACCTCGCCAACCTCGTCGGCTCCACCCTCACCTTCCTCGCCGTCGGCGGGATCGCGCTCGTCGTCGTCGTCCTCACCCAGCCGCTGCGCCGTGCCGCACGCCAGGGCGACCACGCCGCCTACGGGTGGCTCGCGGAAGGCTCCTCGCTGCGCCGGCTCGAGGCGGACGCGCGGATGCTGCGCCCGGCGCTCGTCGCCGTCGCGGTCGCGCTGGGCATCGGCTTCGCGGTCAACGACTCCGGCATCGTCATCCCCGCGATCGGCATCTCGGTGGCGGTGCCGCTGCTCATCGGGGTGGTCGCGGGCTGGGTGCTGCGGCTGCGGGCGGAGGGGCCCGCTCAGCCGGTGGCGACGGCGCGGTAGGGCCGGCCGGGCGCCTGCTCCGTGGGACGGTCACCGAGCTGACGTGTCCCCACCCGCACGCCGCGGGCGCGGCGCACCGCCGCGGCGAGCATGACGTCGCGGTACTGGGCTGCCCGGTGGAGCTGGCCGCCGAGGTCGTTGCTGCTCGCGCGGTGGCGCAGGTCGCAGGGCACCTCGACGAGCGTGAAGCCCTGCACGAGGAGGTCGATGGTCATGCCGGTCTCCACGCCCCACCCCGCGGCGAGCGGCACGGCGGCCTCGAAGGCCTCGCGGGTGAGGCAGCGCTGGCCGGACAGCGGCTGGGTGGGCAGCCACCCGGTCGCGCGGGCGATGGCGCGCCGCGCCTTGCCGACGACGATCCCGCGCCCGCCCGCGCCGGGCTGCGGCGGCAGGACGGCGATGGCGCAGTCTGCGGTGCCGGCGAGGACGGCGTCCACGAGCGGGGCCACCCCGACCGCGGTCTCCCCGAGGTCGGCGTCGAGGAACAGGAGCAGCCGCCGCGGGCCGTCGGGGGCGTCACGCATCGCGACGACGGACGCGCCGGTCTCCATCGCCGAGGCCTTGCCGCGGTTGACGGAGTGGCGCACGACGACGGCACCGGCCGCGCGAGCGATGTGCTGGGTGTCGTCGGCGGAGCCGTCGTCGACGACGACGACGAGGTCGACGTGCGGGATGGCACGTGCTGCCCTGACGGTCGCCGCGATCCGCGTGCTCTCGTCCTTGGCCGGGATCACGACGGCGACCCGTTGGGGGCTCGGTCGCCGGTTCACCCCTCGAGCGTAATGGCGGTCGGGGTCATCGTGCAGGTTCACGGCGCAGGGGCCGTCAGCGCAGGGTGACCTGGCGGGAGACGATCCCCGCGCGAGCGCGCCGCGCGTCCGCGTCGAGCGGCCCCTCCTCCGCGAGCGCCGCCTCGAGGCGCTTCTCGAACGCGGCGCACGGGGCGGCGAGCTCGTCGGCCTCGGTGCCCGGCACCAGCTCCCACACGGGCACGAGGATGCCGCTGGTGCGGAAGGCCCCGACGAAGCGGGCGCCCTCCTCCAGCTCCGACTCGCGGCGGGCGTGGAGGCGGGCGAAGGCGTCGAGGACGTCCTCCTGCGGCTCGGGGCGCGCCCAGCGCAGGAACTCCCGGCCCATGCGGCACCAGTAGGCGGACTCGACGCCGGCGACCTTGACGGTCGGGACGATGCCCTCGCTGGACTGCTCGATGGCGGCGGTGACGTCCGCGTCGCGCTCCTGGTCCTCGGCGAGCCAGAACGCGAAGTCGTCGTGGACGACGGGCTCGAAGGGCACGGTGAGGTCGAGGACGTCCTGCAGGCGCGGGCCGGGCTCGAGGATGCCGAGGTTGAGGACCGGCTCGCCGGGCTCGGCGTCAAGGGCGAGCAGCAGGGCGGCGGCGACGTCGCGGCTCGCGTCCCCGGACTTCGCGGCCGTCTGCAGGCCGACGAGGACGGTGCCGTCCTCGCGGTGCAGCGCCGGCCACAGCTCGGGGAGCATGGTGGCGACGACGACCTCGCGGGAGCCGTACTCCGCCGTCGTGCGCACGGTGGCGGTGGCCGAGGGGACGACCTCGCGCATCGCGACCCAGTCCGTCTCCCCCGGCAGGCCCTCGAAGGGACGCTCGACGAAGGGCACCTCCACCCGCTTGGGACGGGGGCTCTCGGACTGGCGCTTGCGGCTCTTCTTACCCATGGCCACCAGCCTATCGGTGCCTACAGGACGTACGGGTCACGCCCCTCGTCCGCGGTCATCGGCAGCCCGGCAGCGCCCCAGGCGTGCATGCCGCCGTCGAGGTTGCGGGCGGTGAACCCGGAGTGGTTGAGCCACGCCGTGGCCCGCATCGACCGGCCGCCGGAGCGGCACACGACGAGGAGGTCCTCCTCGGGCAGGTCGTCGAGACGGTCGGGCAGCTCGCCGAGCGGGATGTGGACCGCGCCGGGGACGTGCCCGGCGTCCCACTCCTCCTGCTCGCGCACGTCGAGGACCGCGTGGCCCGCGGGAACGGGCGCGGCGGGGTCGAGGTCGCCGACGGTGAGGTCACTGGGCTGGTCGAGATCGTCCATGCGATCCACCGTAACGCGCGCGGCGCGCGCCCACCCCGGCGCCGCCCGGCACCGCCACCCACCACCCACCACCCGCGACCCGCCACCCGCCACCCGCCACCCGCTCCGACCTTGCTGCCCTTAGGTCCACCGTGCGCCCGGTCGACCGGGCGCACGGTGGACCAGGAGGCGCACGGTGAGCGGTGGGTGGCGGTGGGGTGGGTGGACGGTGGGGGTGGGGTGGGCGGTGGGGTGAGTGGGCGGTGGGTGGGCGGTGGGGGCGGAGCGCCGGGCCCGGCGCGCGCGATCGGTGGGCCTGGGCGCAGCCGGGGTGGCAGGATCAGGAGCATGCACGAGCGCGCCGGTACCCCCGCCCTGCCCGAGGACCTCATCGACGTCGACGCGGTCGTCTCCGCGTACTACGACCGCACCCCGGACGTGGACGATCCCGCCCAGCAGGTGGCCTTCGGGACCTCGGGCCACCGCGGCTCGAGCCTGGACTCCGCCTTCACCGAGGCGCACATCGTCGCGACGACGGCGGCGATCGTCGAGTACCGCCGGGCGCAGGGCACCGACGGCCCCCTCTTCATCGGTCGCGACACCCACGCGCTGTCCGAGCCCGCGTGGCGCACCGCCGTCGAGGTCCTCGCCGCCGCCGGGGTCGAGCTGCGGGTGGACGCCCGCGACTCCTACACCCCCACTCCCGCCGTCTCCCACGCGATCCTCCTCGCCAACGGGGCCGGCACGGCAGCCGGCGTCCGCGTCGAGGGCCCGGGCCGCGCGGACGGCATCGTCGTCACCCCCTCCCACAACCCGCCCCGCGACGGCGGGTTCAAGTACAACCCGCCGCACGGCGGACCCGCGGGCTCCGACGCGACCTCGTGGATCGCCGCGCGCGCCAACGAGATCCTGCGCACCGGCGTCGGGAACGTCCCGCGCCTGCCGCTGGAACGCGCGCTGGCCGCGGAGACCACCCGGGGTCACGACTTCCTCGCCGCGTACGTCGACGACCTCGCCAACGTCGTCGACCTCGAGGCCATCGCCCGCGCCGGCGTGCGCATCGGCGCGGACCCGCTCGGCGGCGCCGCCGTCGAGTACTGGGGCGCGATCGGCGAGCGCTACGGGCTCGACCTCACCGTCGTCAACCCCGAGGTCGACCCGCGGTGGTCGTTCATGACCCTCGACTGGGACGGCAAGATCCGCATGGACTGCTCCTCGCCGTCGGCGATGGCCTCGTTGCTGCGGGTCATGCGCCCCGAGGACGGCGGCCCGGCCCCCTACGACATCGCCACCGGCAACGACGCCGACTCCGACCGGCACGGGATCGTCACGCCCGACGGCGGGCTGATGAACCCCAACCACTTCCTCGCCGTCGCGATCGAGTACCTCTTCGCCCACCGGCCCGGCTGGCCCGAGGCCGCCGCCGTCGGCAAGACCCTCGTCTCCTCCGCGCTCATCGACCGCGTGGCGGCCGGCCTGGGACGGCGGCTGCTCGAGGTGCCGGTCGGCTTCAAGCACTTCGTGCCGGGGCTGCTCGACTCGTCGGTCGGTTTCGGCGGGGAGGAGTCCGCGGGTGCGTCCTTCCTGCGCCGCGACGGCTCGGTGTGGACCACCGACAAGGACGGGATCATCCTGGGGCTGCTCGCCTCGGAGATCCTCGCGGTGACCGGCCGCAGCCCCAGCCAGCTCCACGAGGAGCAGCTCGAGCGCTTCGGCGCCTCTGCCTACGCCCGCATCGACGCCCCGGCCACCCGCGAGCAGAAGGCGCGGCTGGCGGCGCTGAGCCCGGAGCAGGTGACGGCGACGACGCTCGCCGGGGAGGAGATCACCGGCCGGCTGGTGCGGGCACCGGGCAACGACGCAGCGATCGGCGGGCTCAAGGTGACGACCGAGAGCGCGTGGTTCGCCGCACGCCCCTCCGGCACCGAGGACGTGTACAAGATCTACGCCGAGTCCTTCCGCGGCGAGGAGCACCTCGCCCAGGTGCAGGCGGAGGCGAAGGCGGTCGTCGACACCGCTCTGGGGTGAGGACGGCCGTCACGAGCTGAGCACCGCGCCGGGTGCACGAAGGCCCGGACCCCGCATCCACTGGGGTCCGGGCCTTCGCAGTCTCAGGCGCGCGTGCTCAGCCGCCTGGTCGCCGCTCCGGCGCCCAGCAGGAGGAGCACGGCCAGACCCGCGAGGGCCAGGGGCGCACCGGTCGAGGGCAGCCTGCCGGAGCCGGCTCCGCCGGACCCGCCGTCACCGTCTCCCGAGCCACCGTCGCCGGCACCCGAGCCACCGTCACCGTCAGACCCGTCGCCGGGGCCGCCGTCACCGGGGCCGCCGTCACCGGGGCCGTCGTCGTCCGAGTCGTCCGGCGCCTGGGTGAAGGTGAGGGAACGGACCTCGGAGTCCACCTCGCCGCCGTGCGCGTCGGTCGCCGTGACGTACCAGGAGTGCGTGCCGTCCGCCGGCACCCACGACGCCGTGACGACGGCGCCGCTCGGGACGTCGGTCAGCTTGGCGATCGCCTGCTCCGAGCCGGCAGGGATCTCCGTGTCGGTGAGGACCTCGGCGGCGAACGCGTCGGTGCTCAGCTCCTTGACGCGGCTGACGATGCCCGCCGTCTCGTAGCTGATGACGAAGTCCTGGTTCTCCAGCTCCAGGGACTCGTGGTCGGAGTTGTAGACCTCGAGCGACGGGGAGTAGGTCCGCACCCGGATCTCCTCGTCCTCGTTGTCGAACTGGAGGAGCCGCAGGAAGCCCTGGCCACCCTCGGGCAGGCCCTGGTAGTCGAAGAGCATCTGCGTGACCGTGCGGTCCTCGACGCCGTCACCGTCGTCGTCGAACGAGTCGTACCGGGTGTAGGCGTCGTGGTAGTGCCCCGACATCACCATGGAGACGTTCGGGTTGGTCGCGACGACCTCGTCCTGGATCTGCTGCGGGATCGGCCCCAGCCCACCGGTGGTGAGCAGGTACTCGTGCAGGTTGATGATGCCCACGCGCTCGGGGTACTGCGCGAGCACCTCGTTCATCCACGCGATCTCCGCGTCACCCGGGTCCCAGCCCATGGACACGACGATGAAGTCGATGCCGCCGGCCGTGAACAGGTCGTAGTGACCACGGTTGTCCTCGTAGGAGCCGCCGTACCAGGGGTTGTCCGCGAAGCGCCACTGCCCGAAGTGCTCGGAGTAGGCGGTCCAGTCGCTGTCGAAGTTGCCGACGTCGTGGTTGCCCGCGAGCACGCCGTACGGGAGGCCCGCGTCGTCGAGCATCGCGTAGGCGGGATCGGCGTTCGCCCACTGGTAGGGCTGGTCGAAGTTGTCGACGATGTCACCGGTGTGGAAGAGGTACTGGAGGTTGACGTCCTCACGCTGGTCGAGCAGGTACTCGTGGATCGAGAGCTGGTGCTCGTAGAACTCCTCGTTGTAGTACTGCGTGTCCGACTCCCACGCGAGGGTGAAGTCGTACTCGTCACGCGGGGTGTCCTGCGGGTGCGCGGGCTCGACGACCGTCTCGCGGTCGCTGAGGTTCTCCCCCGCCCAGCCCTCGGAGTGCTGGACGAGGAAGCGCGCCGTGCCGTCGACGAGGTGGTCGGTGGTCGGGACGTCCGCCGTGAGGGTGAACTCCTCGGCGTCGGTCGTCACGTGGCGGTCGACCTCCTCCCAGGCCTCCTCGGCGGTGTTCCACACGTGGAGCAGGACCTTGGCCGACGCGTTGGCCGAGCCGTCCCAGGTGATGCGCACCGAGGCGTCGTCGCCGGAGCCCTCCGGCACCGCGACGTCGAAGGTCTGGTAGGGCAGGGCGTCGGCGCTGCTCACGTCCGCGGACTCGCCGTCGACGGCGCGCAGGGCCGCCCGCTGCTCCGCGTCGAGCTCGACGCCGTCGCGCTCCGTCGCGAGCGCGTCGCGGGTCTCCCCGGAGGAGACGGTGACGGCGGCGTCGGTGGCGTCGTAGGTGTAGGCCTCGCGGAAGACGACGTCGAGCTCGTCGCCCGCCTCGTCGGCGACCTGCGCGACGAGCTCCACCGCGGGGCCCGTGACCTCTGCCCCGTCCAGGGGCGACAGGAGCTCGGCCGTCGGGTCCTCCTCCGGCGTCGTGAAGGTCTCGGTCATCTCACCGACGTTGCCGGCGGTGTCCGTCGCCGTGACGACGAGGGTGTGCTCACCGGTGGAGAGCTCGGTCGAGGAGGTCTCCTGCGGCAGCTCGACGACCTCGCCGTCGAGCGTGGCGACGACGTCCACCACCTCGGTGGTGGCGTCGGTGATCACCGCGTCCAGGACGATCCGACCCTGGAGCCGGTCCTCGGTCCGCGAACCGGCCGTGAACGCGGGCGTCACCTCCGGGGCGGTGTTGTCCACGACGACGTCCGCCGCGGCGGTGACCTCACCGTCGGTCGCGCTGACCGTGTGGGTGCCGTCCTCGACGTCGGTGGTGTCCCAGGTGTAGCCCTGGGCGACGTACGCGTCGTCGGGGATGGTGAACACCGCGGGGTAGTTGTCGTACTTGCTGTCGTTGGTGTCGCCCATGGGGATGTTGCCGCCCTCGTAGCCGGCCGGCTGGAGGGTGCGGCCGTCGGGCAGGATGAGCCGCGGCGCGCTGATGGTGTAGTCGTCGTTGTTCTCGTTGTCGTCCTCGCACGGCCAGGCCTTGGTGCCGGCGGACACGATGACGGTGAGCTCCTCGCCCTGGACGACGTCCGCGAGCGGGATCTGCGCGGTGACGGTCTCGATCTCGGAGTAGGTGCCGCGCTCGAAGATCGTCAGCACCCGCCCGGACGTGCACTGCTGGTCGAGGGTGTCGCCCTCGCCCGGCATGACGACGGCGTTGCGGAAGCGGTCGTCGGTGGCCGTGACCTCGACGGCGAAGACCGGTGAGCTCTCGAGCTGGGCCGTGGTCGGGGTGCGGACCTCGTCGTCGATCGAGAGCGCGATGTCCGCCGGGTAGGTGTCGCCCGCCGCGGAGACGGTCGTGGTGCCGGACAGCACGTCCCCGTCCGTGACGCTGAGACGGACCGCGTCGGTCGAGGCGCCGTCGACGGCCACCCGGGTGAGGTCCCCGACCGTCTCGTTCGTCCCGTCGGAGGCGACGAACCGGTACTCGTAGAACCTCTTGCCGGTGAGGTCGACGGCGCCGACGGTGTGCGCGTAGGTGTCGCCGTCACCGACGAGGAGGTTGTGGTCGGTGAACTCCTCGTCGACGTCGGAACGCAGCTGCAGGGTGACGCTGCGCACGAGGGTGTCGTCGGTGATCGTCGCGGAGACGGTGAAGTCCTGCTCCGGGTCGATGCTGCCCGCGGTGGTGTCCTCCACCCGCGGCCCGGCAGTGTCCGCAGTCATGGCGGTGAGCTCGGCGGGGACCTGGTCGGCGTCCACGGCGCCCGGGCTCGCGGGGCGGGAGCCGAGGAGCGTCTGCTGGGAGAAGTCCTCGGGGTCGGCGGCGTAGGTGAGTCCCTGGTCGGTCTGGACGTCGCGCACGCCGCCCATGTTGTAGAACCCCTCGCTGACCGTGACGCCGGTGGCGGTCATGATCTCCATGCCGCGGGCGCTGCCGTTGGCCATGCCCCCGACGTAGGTCTCGAGGATCTGCGCCTCGGGGACCTCGGTGCCCCAGAAGGCGTTGAAGTCCGCGGCCGTGAGGTCGTCGTTGGCTCCGTTCTTCACCCAGACGACGACCGTCCCACCGGAGGGGACGACCGCGTCGGCGGGCTCCACGGGCCACAGCGCGGAGCTGCCGGAGTCGGGGTACTGGTAGCGGATGCCGTAGTCGGACAGGTCGATCGGCTCGGTGGTCGTGTTGTAGACCTCGATGTACTCGTAACCGTCGCTCGAGCCGACGTTCTGGGAGTCGACGACGAGCTCGGTGAGCATGAGGTTGCCGACGAGGGAGTCTGCGGGCAGCGCGGGGACCTGCTCCACCGGCTCCTCGGGCTGCTCCGGCTCCTCGGCGCCGCGGTCCTCGAGCTGGGCGGCGTCGACCACCCCGGGGGACGCCGCGGCGGGCCCGGCGAGCAGGTCCATCGAGCGCGTCGCGGCGTCGACCGGCACGCGGAACTGCGCCACCTGGTCGATGCCGACCGAGCCCGCCGGGTAGAAGGACCACCCGACGACCTCGCCGTCGGCCCCGGTGATGCGGATGCTGCGGTTGCCCCCGTTGGCCAGGCCGGGCTGGCCCGTCACGCGGACGACGTCGTAGGCCTCCGCGGACCCGCCACGCTCGGCCCAGAACGCGCGGAAGTCGTCCTCGTCGTACGCGAAGGAGTTGACGTTGCCGTCCTCGCTCTCGTAGGACACCCACAGGACGACCGTCCCACCGGCGGGGACGACCGTGCCGGCAGGCGCCTCGAGCGGGACGTCGTTGCCGCCGTCGGCGGTGTCCTCGAAGGCGTAGGAGAAGGTGTAGCCCCCGTCGCCGAGCGTGACGTCTGCGTCCGTGGGGTTGGTGACCTCGACGTACTCGAAGTGGTCGTAGCTGTCCGGGTTGGGGGCGATCTCCGTGACGACGAGCGGCCAGGAGTCGGCGGGCGCCGCGGCGACGGGGGCGACGAGCGTCCCGAGCGTCAGTGCGGCGAGCGCCGTCGTCGCGACCGCCGCGCGGCGGGTGTGATGGGCTGTCATGAGCTCGACTTCCTACGGTCCGGCAGGGGCAGGCAGACCGTAGGGGAGGCCGGTGACCTTCCGGTGAACGGGAGGCGACCGCACGGTTCGACGTGCGCGAGCGAGGGCTCACCGCCAGACTCGGGGCACCTCAAACGAAAGGATGAGTCATGGGAATCGGCGGAGGGATCTTCCTCATCGTGGTCGGCGCGGTCCTCGCCTTCGGGCTGAGCCCGGACACCTGGGAGGTCTTCAACATCCAGATCATCGGCTACATCCTCATGGCCGTGGGCGTGCTTGCCCTCGTGCTCGCCTTCGCGATGCAGCGCCAGCGTCGCAACAGCAGCCACACCGAGTACGTCGAGCGACGGGACATGGGCAACCCCCCGCCGCCGGCGCGCTGACCCCTCCACGCGGCCCGCGTCCCTTCTCCCGGGGCGCGGGCCGTGGCACGCTCCTCTACGGTCGATGACATGGCCCGCCCCTCCCTCGGATCCTCGCTCGAGGACGGCCTCTACCGCCGTCTCATCCCACTGCTCCGGCGGCGCGGCTGGCGCCCCACAACGATCACCTACACCGGGTTCGGCACCACGGACCGGCTTCGTGTCCTCGCTCGTGTGCTCCTCAAGGAGGATGACGGCGACCCGACAGCCGCCGACGTCGGTGCCACCGAGCGCGAGCTCACGGAGGCCCAGGATGCCGAACGCGGCTGGCGCTCCTTCCTCACCACCCCCGTCGCCTACCTCCCCGTCGTCGTCGAGATCGGCGACCTCGCCCACCGGGGGCGGGTGAACCGCGGCGGCTACCTCGACCTGCTCGTCCCCGACCATGGTCTCCAGCCGGGCTGGCACGACATCACGGTGCGGGCCCGTGGCGCCCGACCGGTGACGGCGCGAGTGCTCGTCATCGGCCCCGAGACGCGCTTCGGGGTCATCAGCGACATCGACGACACCGTCATGGTCACCCGCGTGCCGCGCCCCCTGGTCGCGGCGTGGAACACCTTCGTCCGGCACACGAGCACCCGGCAGCCGGTCCCCGGGATGGCCGAGCTCTTCCGTCGTGTCCAGGCCGCCCGGCCGGACGCGCCGGTGCTCTACCTGTCGACCGGCGCGTGGAACGTCGTGCCCGCCCTCGAGCGCTTCTTCCGCCGCAGCGACCTGCCGGCCGGTCCGATGCTCATGACCGACTGGGGGCCCACCAACACCGGGTGGTTCCGCAGCGGCCAGGAGCACAAGCGCACGACGCTGCGGCGCCTGCTCATCGACTTCCCCGAGATCAGCTGGCTGCTCGTGGGCGACGACGGGCAGCACGACCCGGAGATCTACGCCGAGCTGGCGCGCGAGCACCCCGACCGGGTCGCCGCCGTCGCCATCCGCCAGCTCACCCCGAGCGAGCACGTGCTGTCCCACGGAACCCCGCAGGCCATGGACGGTGGCCGCGACCAGCACGACGGCGACCGGCTCACCGAGGGCCGCCGGGTGCCCTTCGTCGAGGCCGGCGACGGCGAGGCCCTGTGGGAGCACCTCGCCCCCCACCTCACCTAGCCCCTCCCCCGCCCCCTCCCCCACCCCTTCGCGCCGAGAGCTGAGTTGTTCCTGGAACAACTCAGCTCTCGGCGTTGGGGATGGAGGGGGCGCTCCGTCAGGTCGTGGCGGGGCGGCCGCCGAGGTAGAGGTCGCTGAGCTTGGGGTCGGCGAGCAGCTCACGGGCCGGGCCGGTGGCGAAGACCTTGCCGAGGTCGAGGACGCAGCCGATGTCGGCCATCTCGAGCGCCCGGCGCGCGTTCTGCTCGACGAGCAGCACCGCGACCCCGGCCTTGCGCATGACGTCGACCTGCTCGAAGATCGTCGTCACCCGCTTGGGGTCCAGCCCCATCGACGGCTCGTCGAGGAGCACGACGTCGGGACGGATGACGAGCGCACGGGCGAACTCGACCTGCTTCTGCTGGCCGCCGGAGAGCAGGCCCGCGGTGTCGTTCCAGCGCTCCCCGACGAGCGGGAACACCTCCTTGACGTACGCGCAGCGCTCCGGGAGGACCGACTGGTCCTTGAGGGAGTAGCCGCCGAGCATGATGTTCTCCTCGACGGTCATCTCCTTGAACACGCTGTGCCCCTGGAGGACGTGGGACAGCCCACCGCGCAGCAGCTGCTGCGGACCCTGGCCCGTCACGTCCTTCCCGTTGAGGGTGATGGTGCCCTCGCGCGGCTTGAGCATGCCGCTGGCGACCTTGAGGACGGTGGACTTGCCCGCGCCGTTGGGACCGACGAGGCAGACCACCTCGCCGCGGCGGACCTGCACCGACAGGCCGCGCAGGACGAGTGCCGCCTTGCCGTAGCCCGCCTGGATGTCGTCGAGCTCGAGGACGATGTCAGACGCCAAGGTATGCCTCCAGCACCTTCGGGTCGGACTTCACGACGTCGGGCGTGCCCGTCGCGATCGGCCGGCCACGGTCGAAGACCACGATGTGGTCGCACAGACTCATGATGAGGTCCATGTTGTGCTCGACGATGAGGAAGGTCGTGCCCTCGTCGTTGAGCTCCCGCACGAGCAGGGCGATCCGCTCGATGAGGGAGGGGTTCACGCCGCCGGCCGGCTCGTCGAGCATGACGAAGGGCGGGTCGGTCATGAGGGTGGAGCCGAGCTCGAGCAGCTTCTGCTGCCCGTAGGAGATGTCGCGGGCCTCGGAGGCCTCGAGGTGGTCGATGCCCACCCGGGCCAGCATCGCCCGCGCCTTCTCGACGGTCTCGGCGCTACGCGTGTTGGCGAGGTACTCCCCCAGCGTGCGGGGCTGCACCGCGACGAGCATGTTCTCCAGCACAGTCATCCGCGGGAAGACCCGGCACAGCTGGAAGCTGCGGCCCAGGCCCGCCCGCGCGATCTTGTGCGGGGCCCAGCGGGTGACGTCCTTGCCGTGCATGGTCACGGTGCCGGAGTCGGGGCGGATCATGCCGGTGACGCAGTTGAAGAACGTCGTCTTGCCCGAGCCGTTGGGCCCGATGAGGCCGTTGATCCTGCCCTCGTAGAACTCGGTGGTCGCGCCGTCGACGGCGTGGACGCCACCGAAGGACTTCGTCAGCCCCTCGGTGCGCAGGACGGTGTCAGCCGCGGCCATCGCCGGCCTCCTTCGTGGTCGTGGTCGTGGCCTCCTGCTGCTGGCGCAGCTCCTCGGCGGAGACCTCCCGGATCGAGGAGCTCTGCGGGCCGAGACGGCGCACGAGCTGGGCTGCCCCGGTGAGCACGCCGTCGGGCAGGAAGAGGACGACGAGCCCGAGGAGCAGGCCGGTGGCAATGAGGTGGAACTGGGTGTCGCCGTAGTTGAGGACGAAGTACTCCAGCGCCGACCCGACGACGACGGCGCCGAGCAGCGGGCCGAAGAGGAACCGCACCCCGCCGAGCAGCGCCATGAGGACGACGGTGGAGCCGAGCACGATGTCGAACTGGAAGATCGGGTCGAGGTCACCGAACCACAGGGCGTAGAACCCGCCGGCCACCGCCACGAAGAAGGCGGAGATGACGAACGCGACGAGCTTGAGCTTGCCCGTGGGCGCCCCGAGGGACTCGGCCTTGTCCTCGTCCTCGCGCACGCTCTTGAGGGAGGCACCGAAGCGCGAGCGGTCGATGAGCGTCCAGGCCAGCAGCGTGACGGCGAGCAGCGCGAGGAAGATGTAGAAGAAGGTCCGGTGGTGCTCGGGCCGCAGCATGTCCGGGAAGGGCCGCGGGACGACCAGTCCGGCCGAGCCACCGGTCACGGTGCTCCAGCTCTGGAAGAGGAGCTGGAGGACGAGGACGAGGGCGATCGTCACGATGACGAAGGAGGAGCCGCGCACCCGCAGCGCGGCGAAGCCGACGGGGATGGTGAGCACCGCCGTCGCCAACGCGGCGACCAGGGTGGCGAGCAGCCAGTTCATCCCGGTGTGGATGACGAGCAGCGCTGTCCCGTAGGAGCCGAGGCCGAAGAAGGCGGCGTGGCCCAGGGAGATGTAGCCGGTGAAGCCGCCCATGATGTTCCACCCGGTCGCGAAGACCGCGTAGTTGAGGACGATGACGCCGGCGCTGAGCATGTAGGCGTTGGGGGAGATCGAGGGCCACAGCGCGAGGACCGCGATGACGACGGCGATGAGGAGCACCGGCCGCAGCCGGCTCACGCCACCACCACCGGCCGCGGGGCTGCGCGCGGGCAAGGACTTGGTCCGGTCAGAAACGCTGAGCAAGGCGACCTCCGAAGAATCCCTGCGGCCGCACCATGAGGGTGAGGAAGAGGGCCAGGTAGAAGATGGTCTGCGCCAAGGTCGGCGTGACACCGGGGAGCAGCTCGGCCATGACGCGCAGGACGCCGAGGAGCAGGGCCGCGATCGCCGCGCCCGGGATCGAGCCCAGGCCGCCGACGACGATGATCGCCATGAGCGGGCCGATCCAGTGCCAGTGCAGCGAGGGGTAGATCGTCTGGTTGAGCGCGAGGGCGGTCCCGCCGACGGCTGCGGTGGCCAGGCCCAGGCCGAAGCCGAGCCCCGCCGTCCGGTCGGTGTCGATGCCGACGAGCTGGGCCGCCTCCCGGTGCTGGATGGTCGCGCGCAGGGCCCGGCCGAAGCGGGTCTTCTTGAGCACGAGAAACAGCGCGAGCAGGCTGAGCCCCGCGAGCGCGAAGGAGATGATCTGCACGACGGGGATCGAGGCACCGAGCAGGTCGATACTCGCGGACCCGTAGGGCAGCTGGATGCGGCGTTGCGTGCCGGTGAAGATCATCCCGAGCAGGCCCTCGATGATGAGGGCGATCGCGAAGGTGATGAGCACCGACATCATCGTCATCGTCGCCGGCTTGAGCCGGCTGATGAGCCAGCGCTGGATCGCGAAGCCGAGGACGAAGAAGAGCGGGACCGTGCCGATGAGCGAGAGCATCGGGTCCAGCCCGGTGGAGCTGGAGAAGCGCCACGCGATGTACCCGGCGAGGATGATGAAGGCCGCGTGGGCGAGCATCACCACCCGCATGACTCCGAAGTAGAGCGTGAGCCCTGCTGCAAGGAGGGCGTAGAGCCCTCCTTGCAGCACGCCCAGGATCAGGCTCTGGAAGATGAGTGACACGGTCGGGTCACCACTCCGGCTTCGGGTAGACGAGCTCGGCCGTCGCGGTGTCCTCGGGCAGGACGATGGCGATCTCGCCGTCGACGTACTGGAGGATCATGTGCGCCCCGTTGGGGCGGCCGGCCTCGTCCCAGGCGAGCGGCCCGACGACGGTGTCGACGGTCGCACCGCGCAGGTAGTCGATGAGCTGCTGCTGGCACTCGCCCTGCTCGGCGCAGCCGACCTCCTCGACGGCGGCCGCGACGACCTGACCGGTCGTGTAGGCGTTGGCCTCGTCCTCCTGCGGCTCCTCGCCGTGCAGCTCGACGTGGGCCGCGACGAACTCCTCGTTGGAGGGCCAGTCGGCCTGGTTGGAGTAGCCGGTCGGGGACAGGATGCCCTCGACGGCCCCACCGATGGCCTCGGGGAACTCGGGGTTGGTGGGCGCCGTGGAGAAGGCGGCCATGCGCGGCTGGTAGTTGAGCTGCTGCAGCGCGAGGATGAGGTTGACCGCGTCCTGGTACTGCGTGCCACCGACGACGAGGTCGGGGTCCGCGTCGGCGATCTTCGCGGCGATGGCGTTGAAGTCGGACTGGTTGGGCGGGTAGACCTCGTCGACGACGACCTCGACACCGGCCTCGGCGAGCTTGTCGCGCAGACCGTAGGCGGTGCCCTGCGCGAACGGGTCGTCCATGGCGGCCACGGCCATGGTCTGCGGCCGCTCGTCCTCGGGCATCGAGAGGATGTGCTCGACGAGGTTGTTGTAGTGGTCCGGCGCGATGGCCGGGGCCGCGTAGAAGATGTTCTCGAAGCCGTTCTCGAAGACCTCGGCGGCGGCCGCGGCCGGCTCGACGAAGAGCATCCCGTACTCGGAGGCCACGCGGGAGGCGGGCACGACGAGCCGGGTCGAGAACGGGCCGAAGAGGAGGTCGACCTCCTGCTGGGCGATGAGGGACTCGTAGTCGGAGACGACGCGGGCGGCGTCCGAGGCGTCGTCGAGGATCTCGAGCTCGACCTGCCGGCCGAGGAGGCCGCCGTTGTCGTTCGTCACCTGCGCCCAGGTCTGGTAGCCACGCTCGACACCCTTGCCGGGCTCGGCGAAGTCACCGGTCAGCGGGAGCGAGACACCGATGACGATGGGGTCCTCGGAGTCGCCACCGTCACCGGTGTCACTGCCTCCGCCGTCCCCGCAGGCCGCCAGCGCGAGCATGGCCACGGCACCTGCTGCGATCCCCCGGGTCAACCGCTTCGTTGACATCCGTCCTCCTTCATTGGTTCCGGACGCGCTCTCGAAAGCGCTTTCCGGACAGTACGGTCTCCGGCGCCCACCGCGCAAGGGCGTTGCGTGATCGTGATCACGTCGACACTGCCCGATCCTCAAAATCTCCCACGCATGCTGGCGGAAACCGCATCCCCGACCACCACCGATACCGCCGAGAGCTCAGTTGTTACCGCCGCCAGCAGGGCCGCTCCCACCAGGAGCGATTTTTGGTCGGAGGAACTGATCGCTCATCGCCGCCGAGGCCAGACCATCGGCACCACGACGTCCCGACCACGCGACAGGCCGCCGCGACCCGGGTCGAACCACTCGCACCGGAAAGCGCTTGCCATGGGGCGGCGGCTGAGCCATGATGGCCGGGCGGCACTGGCCGCCCCACACTCGACGGAGAGGATGAGACGTGCCGAAGGTAGCGATGGTGACCGGGGGGAACCGCGGCATCGGGCTGGGCATCACCACCCGACTGCTCGACGAGGGGTACGCCGTCGCGATCCTCGCGACCCGCGAGGAGCCGGCCGACCTCATGGCCGAGCTCCGCGAGCGCGGCGAGGCGATCTACGTTCGCGGGTCCGTCTCGGACCTCGCGGATCACGAGCGCTACGTCGCGGCCACCCTCGAGCAGTGGGGACGGATCGACGTCCTCGTCAACAACGCCGGCGTGGCCCCCACGGTCCGCGACGACATCCTCGTCGCCACCCCGGAGAGCTACGACCGCGTCATGGACATCAACCTGCGCGGTCCCTACTTCCTCACCCAGCTCGTCGCGCGGACGATGGTCGAGCGGCGGGGCGAGATGACCGCGCTGCCCGACGAGCCCGTCGGCACGATCGTCAACGTCTCCTCGACCTCCGCCGTCACCGTCTCGACCAACCGCGGCGAGTACTGCCTGTCCAAGGCCGGCATGGCGATGTCCACCCAGCTGTGGGCCGCACGCCTCGCGCCGGAGGGGATCGTCGTCTACGAGATCCGCCCCGGCATCATCGCGACGGACATGACGGCGGGCGTCACGGAGAAGTACGACGCCTTCTTCGCCTCCGGTGGCGCGCCGATCCCGCGCTGGGGCCGACCGTCCGACGTCGGCGGGGCGGTTGCCCAGCTCGTCGCCGGCCGGATGCCCTACTCCACCGGCGACGTCATCAACGTCGACGGCGGCATGCACATCCCCACCCTGTGACGAGGAGCGTCCCCGTGACCACCCACGAGCCCCAGACCCTGCACATCGCCGGACGCGAGGTGCCCGTCGTCACCGCGAACACCGTCGTCGTCGGCACCGGATCGGCCGGGTACTGCGCCGCCGAGCGGCTCGTCCAGCTCGGCCAGGACGACGTCGTCATGGTCACCGACAAGATCGGTGCCGGCGCGAGCCGCAACGCCGGCTCGGACAAGCAGACGTACTACAAGCTCACGCTCTCGGGCGACAACGGCGACTCGGTGCGCGAGATGGCCCAGACCCTCTTCGCCGGCGGCGCGATGGACGGCGACAACGCCCTGGCCGAGGCCGCGTTGTCCGCGCGCGCCTTCCTCCACCTCGCCGACCTCGGCGTCCCCTTCCCGCAGAACCGCTACGGGGAGTTCATCGGGTACAAGACCGACCACGACCCGCGCCAGCGCGCCACCTCCGTGGGGCCCTACACCTCGCGGACGATGGTCGAGCAGCTGGAGAAGCAGGTCAACGCGAACGGCACCCGGATCTTCCCCGAGTGCCGCGTCGTCGACGTCCTCACCCGCGACGGCGCCGTCGCCGGGCTGCTCCTCCTGCGCACCGACGTCCCCCACGACGGCGAGCGCAGCCCGTACCTGCTCGTGCGGTGCACCAACGTCGTCTACGCGACCGGCGGGCCCGCCGGCCTCTATGCGACGCGGGTCTTCCCCAACGGGCAGTGGGGCGCCTCGGGCGCCGCCTACCGCGCGGGGATCGGCGGGAAGAACGTCACCGAGTGGCAGTTCGGGCTCGCGTCGACCAAGCCGCGGTGGAACGTGTCGGGCACCTACATGCAGGTGGTGCCGCGATTCGTGTCGACCGACCAGGACGGCGGGGACGAGCGGGAGTTCCTCACCGAGGCGATCCCCGACTACGGCCGGCTCATGTCGCTCGTGTTCCTCAAGGGCTACCAGTGGCCCTTCGACGTGCGCAAGGCGCGCGACGGCTCCTCGCTCGTCGACCTGCTCGTCTACCGCGAGACGGTGCTCCGCGGCCGGCGGGTGTTCCTCGACTTCCGCCGCAACCCGGTGCGGGAGGACTTCTACCCCTCCGCGCTGGACCCGGAGGCCTACGAGTACCTCGAGAAGGCCGGCGTCCTGTTCGGCACGCCGATCGAGCGGCTCAAGCACATGAACCTGCCCGCGTACGAGTTCTACCTCAACAAGAACCCGTACGTGGACCTCGAGCAGGAGATGCTCGAGGTGGACGTGTGCGCCCAGCACAACAACGGCGGACTGCTCGTGGACGCGTGGTGGCAGTCGGACCTGCCCGGCTTCTTCCCGGTGGGCGAGGCCGGCGGGGCGCACGGGGTGTACCGGCCCGGCGGCGCGGCGCTCAACAGCGGGCAGGTCGGAGCGACGCGCGCGGCGCAGTTCATCGCGGCGCGGCGGTCGGGTGCGCCGCTCGGGGAGGCGGAGTTCGCCGCCGCGGCCGAGGGGCCGCTGCGCGACGCCGTCGAGCTCGTGCACCGCGCGACGGATCGGGCCGCCGCGGGCGCGGAGGACAACACCGGCGACCTGCTCCGCGAGGTCGGGGAGCTGATGAGCGCCAAGGCCGGCCCGGTCCGCTCGCGCCAGTCCATCGCCGAGGCCCTGGAGCAGGTGGAGGAGTGGCTCGGCACCTACCGCGAGCTCGTGGTGGCCGACGCCGGGTCGCGCCGGGCCGTCAACCGCGCCTTCCTCGTGCGCGACATCCTCACGACGGCGCAGGTGTACCTCACGGCCATGGCCGACTACGTCGACCACGGCGGCCGCTCGCGCGGCTCGGTGCTCTACACCGACCCGGCCGGGTCGCTGCCGCTCGTGGGCTACGGGCCGGACGCCTCGCAGGAGCTGGAGCTGCCCGAGCTGTTCCGCTTCACCCTCGACGGCGGCGCGCTCGACGACGAGGTCCAGGAGGTGTCGTGGACGCCGCACCGCGCCGCGGACCCGGCGTCGCCGAGCGAGGCGGGTGACGTCGCCGTCACCTGGCGCCCGCGCCGGTCGATCCCCGAGGCCGACGACTTCTTCGAGAACGTCTGGCGCGAGTACCGCGAGCACCAGAACATCCACTGAGCCTCGCCCGCCTCGCAGGCGCAGGCGCGCCCCTCTCGACATCGTGTGGGTTTCGCGTTCTCTGAGAGCGCGGAACCCACACGGTCTTTTTCCGGGCCAGGGAGGGACCGCTCCACAGGTCCGTCCGGCGTACCTCACGTCCACGGCGTCACCGGCGTCCGCACCGCGGCGGCCGTCCCCTGCTGGACGCTGCCGCCATGACGCCCGACCGTCGGCGGATCAACCGCATGGCAGGACAGAACTGGTTCGTCCTCACACGCTCCCAGCTCGAGGAGAGCGGCGTCTCCGACACGTGGATCCGCTCTCAGGTCGATCACCGCATCTGGCGCCGGGCCTACCCTGGCGTCTACATCACCCACGCCGGTCACCCGACGTGGGACACCCGGGTCGTCGCCGCCCTGGCGTACGCGGGCAAGGGAGCAGCGCTCTCTCACGCCACGGCCGGGGACTGGTGGTTCAAGAACGATGCCACCCGTGCCCAGCGAGTGTCGAACACGGTGGAGATCAGCGTGCCCGCCCGCAGAACGGTGATCGCCCAGCGCGGGCTGCGGATCCACCGCCGCCGTTCGGTCCCCGCCGTCTGGGAGGGCCGGATCGCGGTGACGACCGCAGCAGAGACCGCCGTCGACCTCGCCTGCCGCGCGAAGAAGGAGGACGACGTCGTCGGCGTGCTCACGCGCGCCCTCCGTGTCGCTGAGCCGGCCGACATCAGAGCTGCCGTCGCCGGGCGGTCACGAGTCCGCCGTCGGGAGCTGCTCCTCGACATCCTCACCGACGCCACGGCGGGCATGGAGTCACCCCTCGAACGGCACTACCACCGTGACGTCGAGGTCGACCACGGGCTTCCGGTGTCGGAGCTCCAGGTGCGCGAGCAGCTCGCGGGGTCCCGGATCCGCGCGGACTGCCGCTACCGCAGGTGGCAGGTGCGAATCGAGCTCGACGGCAAGCTGGCACACCCGGGCGGGCGCACCGACAAGGACACGTGGCGCGACAACGCAGCACTGCTCGCCTCCAGGGAGGTGACGCTGCGGTACCGCTGGACGCACGTCGTGGGGACCCCGTGCCGCACGGCCCAGCAGGTCGTCGACGCACTCCGCCTCGGCGGTTGGAAAGGCCAGCCACGCAGGTGCGGACGGCCCGGATGCCAGGTGCACTGACGCCACTCTGCAGACCGTGTGGGTTTCGGACTCCCTGGGAACCCGAAACCCACACGATCGTGAGGAGGGTGTGACGACGGCGCGCCCCTACAGGTACGGGTGGACGAGGCGCTGGTAGCGGTCGGCCATGGTGGTGACGACCTCGTCGCCGGGGGTGTCCCAGACGGCCTGGTTGAAGATCTCCACCTCGACGTCGCCGGTGTAGCCGGCCTCGGCCACCCACCGGGTGATCGTGGGGAAGTCGACGTAGCCGTCGCCCATGTACCCGCGGGAGAGCAGGGAGTCGTCGGCCAGGGGCAGCACCCAGTCGCACACCTGGTAGCCCGCCAGCCGCCCCTCGGCGCCGGCCCGGGCGATCTGCGACTCCAGCTTCGGGTCCCACCACACGTGGTAGGTGTCCACGACCACCCCGACCGTCTCCGCGGGGAAGTCCGCGGCGAGGTCGAGGGACTGCTCGAGCGTCGAGAGCACGCCACGGTCGGCGGCGAAGATCGGGTTCATCGGCTCGAGGACGAGCCGCACGTCGTGCTCGGCCGCGACGGGCACGAGCTCCCCGATGCGGTCGGCCACCCGCTGACGCGTGGCCACGAGGTCGCGGTCGCCGTCGGGCCGCGCGGCGCGCCCTGGCTCGGGGCACGCGGGAAGCCCGCCGACCACCATGACGAGCTCCCGGGTCCCCAGGGTCGCCGCCTCGACGATGGCGGCGCGGTTGTCCTCCAGTGCCGCCCGCTGCCCGTCGGCGTCGACGGCCGTGAGGAAGCCGCCCCGGCACAGCGAGGAGACCCGCAGACCGGCCTCGCGCACCACCGCGGCGGCTCGCTCGAGGCCCGCCTCCGCGACCCTGTCACGCCACAGCCCCACCGCGCCGAGCCCGGCCCGCGCCGCGACGTCCACGGCCTCCTCGAGGGTCAGGGCCTTGGTCGTCGCGGTGTTGAGGGAGAGCCGGGACAGGTCCGCGCTCACAGGGTGAGCTCCGGGATCTCCAGGCGCCGCCCCTCGGCGGAGGACTGGAGGCCGAGCTCGGCGAGCTGCACCCCGCGCGCGGCGGAGAGCAGGCCGTAGCGGTGGGGGCGGCCGGCGACGACGTCGCGGAGGAACTCCTCCCACTGCAGCTTGAAGCCGTTGTCGAGGTCGGCGTTGTTCGGCACCTCGAGCCACTGGTCGCGGAAGGGCTCGGTGACGGGCAGGTCGGGGTTCCACACCGGCTTGGGCGTGTGCGCGCGCTCCTGGGCCACGCAGTTGCGCAGGCCGGCGACGGCGGAGCCGCGGGTGCCGTCGACCTGGAACTCGACGAGCTCGTCGCGGAAGACGCGCACCGCCCAGGAGGAGTTGATCTGGGCGACGACGGGGTCGCCGTCCGGGGTGGTGACCTCGAAGATCCCGTACGCGGCGTCGTCGGCGGTGGCGGTGTACTCCTTGCCCTGCTCGTCCCAGCGGGTGGGGATGTGGGTGACGGCCTTGGCGGTCACGGCGTCGACCTTGCCGAGGATGCCCTCGAGGACGTAGTTCCAGTGGCAGAACATGTCCACGACCATGCCGCCGCCGTCCTCCTTGCGGTAGTTCCAGCTCGGACGCTGGGCGGGCTGGACGTCGCCCTCGAAGACCCAGTAGCCGAACTCACCGCGCAGGGACAGGATGCGGCCGAAGAAGCCCTGGTCGACGAGACGGCGGAGCTTGACCAGGCCCGGCAGGTAGAGCTTGTCGTGGACGACGCCGGCGGTCACGCCGGTCTCCTGGCCCAGGCGGGCGAGCTCGACGGCCTCCTCGAGGGACTCGGCCGTGGGCTTCTCGGTGTAGACGTGCTTGCCGGCCTTCATCGCAGCGGTGAGCGTGGCCTTGCGCAGCGAGGTGAGCTGGGCGTCGAAGTAGATGTCGACGCTCGGGTCGTTCATCACCGAGTCGACGTCGGTGGTCCAGTGCTCGACGCCGTGACGCTCGGCGATCTCGCGGACCGCTCCCTCGCGGCGCCCGACGAGGATCGGTTCCACCTGCACCCGGGTGCCGTCCTCGAGGAGGAAGCCGCCGGCGTCGCGAATCGGGAGGACCGAGCGGACGAGGTGCTGGCGGTACCCCATCCGGCCGGTGATGCCGTTCATCGCGATCCGCAGCGTACGCGTGGTCATGTGCTCTCCAATGAGACGTGCCGGTATGGCGGACAACTGGGGGGAATGCGCTTTCCAACTTACTCAGCGGCACTCTCCGCTGTCAAGGCCGTGAACCTGGTCACATGTCGACGATTTCGGGAACAATGTTGAAGGTTCATCTATTGACGGTCGCATGAGCACTCAGAAGATCGGCGTCATCGTCAGCTCCACCCGCCCCACCCGCGTCGGCGACAAGGTCGCGCAGTGGGTCGCCTCCATCGCCCCCGAGGGCACCGAGGTCGAGGTCGTCGACCTGGCCGAGGTCGACCTGCCCTTCCTCGTCGAGCCCGAGCTGCCCGCCACCGGCAACTACACCCTCGCCAGCACCGTGGCCTGGTCCGAGCGCATCCGCTCCTACGACGGCCTCGTCATCACTGTCCCGGAGTACAACGCCGGCTACCCCGCGGTCCTCAAGAACGCGATCGACTCCCTCCACGCGGAGTGGAACGGCCTGCCGATCGGCGTCGTCGGCTACGGCTGGGGAGCCGCCGCCGGTGCCGCCCGCCAGCTCGGCGAGGTCCTCGACCGCGTCAAGGCCGTGCACCTGCCCGGCCCGGGCCTCAGCTTCGGGCAGGACCTCACGCCCGAGGGCGAGATCCTCGAGGCGGCCCCCGCCGAGGACGTGCAGGGCCTCTACAACCAGGTCCTCACCGCGGTCCGCGAGAAGGTGACCGTCTGAGCGGCGTCTGACCCCCTCACGTGAGGCGGTGGCCCGACGCGGGCCACCGCCTCCGTGCTACCGGGCGGGGGTGGACTCGCGCAGGACGACCTCGCCGGTGACCGTGACGAGGTCAGGTGCCTCGCCATCCCCCAGCGCGAGGGCGGTGGCCTGACGGCCGATCTCGACCATGTCGATCCGCACGGTGGTGAGGGTGGGCGTGACGTCCCGGAGCGCGAAGATGTCGTCGAAGCCGGCAAAGGCCATGTCACGGGGCAGGACCAGGCCCGCCTCGCGGGCCGCCGTCATGGCGCCCAGGGCCATGACGTCGTTGACGGCGAAGACGACCTCGACGTCGAGCTCGCGGCGCATGAGCTCGACCATCGCCTCGTGCCCGCCGTCACGGACGAAGGGCGAGGGGATGATCGCCTCCGCAGCCACGGGGGCACCGAGCTCGGCCAGCGCCGCGCAGAAGCCCCCGCGCCGCTCGGCGGCCGTGAGGTGCCGTTCGGGTCCGCCGAGGACGGCGAAGCGCCGGTAACCCTGCCCGTGCAGCGCGCGGGCCAGGGCCGCGGACGCCCCGCGGTTGTCCACGTGCACCGCCTTGACGCCGAGGATCGGCTGGCCGACCATCGCCGCCGCTCCCCCGCGCTCCTGGTAGGCGGCCAGGGCCTCGCGCAGCCGCTGGTTCGCCTCGTCGTCGTCCTGCCGGCCGCCGACGACGATGATCGAGCGCGCCCTCAGGTTCTGCAGGGTCTGGATGAAGCCCACCTCGCGCTCGGCGTCGTGCTGGGTGTTGGCCAGGGTGACCGCGAGCCCGGCGGTGTCGGCCGCCTCCGTGACGCCGGCGGCGATGGTGGAGAAGAACGGGTCGGCGATGTCGTGGACGATGAGGCCCAGCGTCGCCGTCTTGCCGCGGGCCATCGCCTGGGCGTTGGCGTTGGGCGAGTAGTTGAGCCGAGCCGCGGCGCCGAGGACGCGTTCGCGCAGGTCAGCGCGCACGGAGCGGTTCGTGCTGCCGTTGATGGCGCGCGAGGCGGTGGCGAGCGAGACACCGGCCTCCCGGGCGACGTCGCTCAGCGTCGCCGCCCGCCCGTTGCCCGCGACAGTGGTGCGGGTGGATGTCATCGAAGGCTCCTTCGGTGCCGTCAGCGCTGCACTCGTGCGCTGCCGCCGGCAGCGAGCTTGAGGACCTCGGCCTTGGTCACCATCGAGGTGTCGCCCGGGGTCGTCATCGCCAGCGCTCCGTGCGCCGCACCGTACTCTACTGCGGTGGCCACCGACTCCCCGGAGATCAGGCCGTAGACGAGGCCGGAGGCGAAGGAGTCCCCGCCGCCCACACGGTCGAGGATCTCCAGACGCTCCCGGTGGGTGGCCTGGGCGAAGCCCTCGTCCTTCGACCACGCGATCGCGCCCCAGTCGTTGACCGTCGCCGTGTGCACGCTGCGCATCGTCGTGCCGATGACCTCGAAGTTCGGGTAGGCCGCCTGGACGTTCTCGATCATCGCCCGGAAGCTCGCGACGTCGAGGTCGGTGAGGTTCTCGTCCACGCCCTCGACCTCGAAGCCGAGGGAGGCGGTGAAGTCCTCCTCGTTGCCGATCATCACGTCGATGTGGTGGGCGATCTCGCGGTTGACCTCCTGCGCGCGGGCCTGCCCGCCGATGTCCTTCCACAGGCTCGGCCGGTAGTTGAGGTCGTAGGACACGACCGTGCCGTGCCGCTTCGCGGCCTCGACGGCGGCCAGCACCACCTCCGCGGAGGTGTCGGACAGGGCGGCGTAGATCCCGCCGGTGTGCAGCCACCGCACCCCGAGCTCACCGAAGACGTGGTCCCAGTCCACGTCCTGCGGTCGCAGCTGGGAGGCGGCGGTGTGCCCGCGGTCGGACACCCCCACCGCGCCGCGCACGCCGAAGCCGCGCTCGGTGAAGTTCAGCCCGTTGCGCACGCTGCGCCCGATGCCGTCGGAGGGCACCCAGTGGATGAGGGCGGGGTCGACCCCGCCGGTGAGGATGAAGTCCTCCACCAGCCGGCCCACCTCGTTGTCCACGAGGGCGGTCAGCACCCCGGCGCGCAGCCCGAAGGCGCGGCGCAGGCCGCGGGCGACGTTGTACTCGCCCCCGCCCTCCCACACGCGGAAGCTGCGGGCGGTGCGGATGCGTCCCTCGCCCGGGTCGAGCCGGAGCATCACCTCACCGAGGGACAGCACGTCGTAACGGCACTCGGCGGCGTCGCGGATCTGCAGACTCAACGGGTTCTCCTTGGATCGGGCCGACGACGGTCAGCGGGCCAGGGCGACGGCGTCGGCGACCATGGCGGCGACGTCGTCGAAGCGGCCGGCGGCGATCGCGTCACGGGGCACCATCCAGCTGCCCCCGACGGCCGCGACCGCGGGCAGCGCGAGGTACTCGGCGAGGTTCGTCGGTCCGATGCCGCCGGTGGGCACGAACCGGACCCCGCCGAAGGGTGCCGACAGCGCCTTGATCGCGGCGGCGCCACCGGACGTCTCGGCGGGGAAGAACTTCACGGTCGAGAGGCCGGCCTCGAGCGCCGCCTGGACCTCCGTGGCGGTGACCGCACCGGGCAGGGCGAGCACACCGCGTGCCGCGCAGCGCTCGACGACGGCGCGTGAGAAGCCGGGGGACACGACGTAGCGCGCTCCGGCGTCGACGGCCTCGTCAACCTGCGCGGGGGTCAGGACCGTGCCGGCACCGACGAGGACGCGACCGTCGCTCGCCATCTCCGCGATCGCCGCGGCGGCGGCCGCCGTCCGGAAGGTGACCTCCGCGACCGGCAGGCCGCCCTCGGCGAGGGCGCCGGCCAGCGGACGGGCGTGCGCGGCGTCGTCGAGGACGACGACGGGCACGAGCCGGGTGGCGGCAAGCTGGTCGAGCGTCTCGGACATCGCCGGTCTCCTTCGTCTGCCGCGCTCGGCGCGGCCGTCTCGTCGCTGAGTCGCAGCCCGTCGGTGGTGCTGCGATGCCGTTCAAACGGTAGCAGAAAGCGCTTCCCGCAGGAAGGTTCCGAGCAGGACCGAGGCCCTGCACCCTATCGGTGCAGGGCCTCGGCAGTGCTGCTGGTCAGCGACCCCAGATGGTGTCGATGTCCAGACCCGGCAGGTAGCCGTGGTCACCGCTGTACGTCGCCGTGAGCAGGGTGAGCCCCCGCACCGGCGGCAGCTGCACCTCGACACTGCCGTCCTCACCGACCGGCACCGTCCCGACGACGCGGAACCCGGCGGTCACGGTGACGGTGCCCGTGGGGGTCGGCGCGCCGCCCCGCCCGGACACGTCGACCGTGATCTCCGGGGTGCTGCCGCGAGGCACCCGCGAGTCCGCGTCGATGTCCACCCGCGAGAGGGCGGGCAGGACGACGTAGGTGGCGGCCCGGCTGGCCGACTCCGTGAAGCCGTCACTGCCGGGGAACACGGCCGTGAGGCGGTGCACGCCCGCGGGCAGGTCCCGCGGCAGCGCCACCGACGCCCGGCCGTCGGGCCCGAGCTCGCCGGTGGCGACGACCTCGCCGTCGGCGTGGATCTCCACCGTCCCCGACGGCGTCCCGGAGTCGGCGGCGACGGTGACCCGCGCCGTCGTCTCCGTGCCGTAGGTGGTGAGCTGGCGGGACAGGCTCAGCGACGTCGTCGTGGCGACGTCCTCCTGCGGCGCGGCCGGGACGGAGACGACGAGGTCGCGCATCCGCCCGGTGTTGTCGAAGGAACCGAAGCCGATCTGACCGGAGTCGAAGGTCGTGTCGGTCGCCGTCATGAGCGGCGTGTCGTGCCCGTCGACCCACACGGCGATCTCGCCGCTGCCGGCGCAGTGGACGACGCGCACGTCGTGCCACTCCTCGTCGGTGATGGCCGGGGGCGCGCCGACCGACCCGTCCCACTGGTGGTCGATCCGCTCCCGGTCCTTGTTGTTCACCTTGAAGATGCCGTTGTGCGCGTAGATCGTGTTGTCCTGCGAGATGTGCGCGTAGTAGTACTCGGTGTCGGACTGCCAGCCGAAGACGACGATGATGTCCCGGTTGTTGACCGACGACGGAGCGTCGAGGCGGACCTCCGCGTCGATCTGGACCGACTCGTACTCGCGGTCGTCGAGGATCGCGTACTCGAACGGGCGACGGATGCCGTCGTTCGGGTTGTCCCCCGCCTCGGTGAGGATGACCTGGTCACCGGGGAAGTCCCACTTCGAGGGCGTCCGCGGGGTCCAGCTCTCCCCGGCCATGAGGTCCGTCTCGGACTCCTCGAAGGTGCACGACGGCGCCGGCGGCGGCTCGACCGGCTCGACGCCGAACCCGGCGTACAGCTCGGCCATCTCCTCGGCGGTGGGCACCGTGTCGAGGAAGGTGAGGTCGTCCATACGGCCGTTGAACGGATTACGCTCCGCGGTGTCCTGCGGGAAGCTGCCACCGATCTTGATGCCGTTGGGGAGCGTGTCGGAGGTCGGGCCCGAGCCCCACCTGTTGTCCGCCGTGTACTCGCCCTCGAGCTCCTCACCGTTCATGTAGAGCTTCATCTCGCCCTCGACGTAGTCGAACGTCGCGGCGAGGTGCACCCACTGGTTACGCTCGAGGATCTCGTCCCACGGCATGTCGGCCGCGAAGGTCCAGGAGCTGCCGTCGTCGAGACGCCGGCCCAGGGCCACGAGACGTTGCTCGCCGCCCACGTCGATGATCTCGAGCAGGGCCCGCACGCCGTGGCCGTCGGAGTTGCCGGACAGGACGCCGGCGAGACCGATGGCGTTGTAGCGGTCGTCGGGGTCGGCCGACTCGCTGTTGGGCGCGGGCAGGTCGCCGGTGCGCTTGAACCAGCCCATGACGCTGATCTGCTCGGCGCCGGCGAAGGCGTCGAGGGTCTCGACACCGTCCGGGTCGTAGATGCCGGCCTTCCAGTCGTCGTTGGACCTCTCGCCCGGGCTCAGCTGCTGGGTCTGCAGCGCGCGGCCCGCGCCGGGGTAGGCGGCGTCGGCGACGCGCTGCAGGGCGCCACCGTTGATAAGCTCGATGTCGGTGCCGGAGAAGCCCTGGTCGTCCTCCCAGGCAGGGTTGCCCTCGACGGGGTTGTCGAAGGTGTAGTGGGCGACGACGTTGTCCTCCTCGACCTCGCGCGCACCGGTGACGGTCCAGACCTTTCCGTCGGCCTTGGACACGAGGTAGAGCTCGCCCTCGGCGTCGGCGCCGAAGCGCAGGTCGACCCGCTGGTGGCCGACGAGCTCCTGGAAGGTCGTCTCCTCACCGTCGTGGAAGACGCGGAGCTGCTCGATGGTGGCGAGGTCCTCGATGTCACCGTCGTTGCGGACCATCTCGTCGGCCTCGGTCGACAGCACCCACCCACGCACGATGTCCGTGAACAGGTATTTGCCCTGGAGCTCCTCGATCTCACCCCGGTAGACGAACCCGCCGTTGACGGCCACGCCCGCGTCACCGGTCTGGCCGGGGTCGCGGTTGTGGTCGTAGGCGGCCACCGGGTACGTGAACCCGAGCTCGGCGTCGTTCTCCGGGAGCGGGTAGATCTGGCGGTTCTCGGCGAGGAAGGGCCCCTCGCGGACGGACCAGCCGAAGTTGTCCCCCGGCTCGACCTCGTAGATCGACTCGACCTGCCACTCGCCGATGTGGCCGAGGTACATCTTCCCGGTCTCGGTGTCCCAGCTGATGCGGTGCGGGTCGCGCATGCCGACGGCGTAGATCTCCGGCAGCGCGCCGTCCTCGTCGAGGAACGGGTTGTCCTCGGGGATGCCGTACTCTCCGTTGGCGCTGTCGTCGCCCAGCGGGTCGATGCGGAAGATCTTGCCCTGCGGGGTGGACAGGTCCTGCGGGTTGTTGTTGCCCACGCCGTTCCCGCCGTCGCCGACGAGGATGTAGAGGTTGCCGTAGTCCGCGTCGCCGGGCTCGGCGGTCCAGTTGAAGGCGATCTGCTGGACGGTGTGGACGCGTCCACCGAAGGGCACGCGCATCAGCTCGCGGCTCGTGCCCTCGAAGGTCTCGGCGCTCGGGTCCGTGGCGGTCCACTCGGTGATGACGCTGTGGAAGCCGGTGTTGCCGAACGCCGGGAAGTCGGGGGTGTCCTCGGTCAGGGCGGAGCCGGCCTCGGTGTGGACGGTGTAGAAGATGCCGTTCTCGGCGAACTCCGGGTGGAACTCGACGAAGCCGAAGCCGGTGCCGAGGCCCGCGTGGTTGTGGAAGTTGTCGATGAACTGGTCGCGGACGTTGAGGTAGGCGGTGTACTCGCCCGAGTCCTCGTCGACCATGTAGAGGATCTCGTTCATGTCCGGGACCGCGAGACGGCCGGAACCGTCCGGCACCTCGTCGAGGTGGGTGATGCGGTTGTGCCGGATGAGCCGCTGGTCCTGGGTCTCAGGGGTCGTCTGCGACTCGGGGAGCTGGACGAGCTCCTCGACCTCGATGCCGAGGGTCGACAGCTCGGGGTCGGGAAGCGGGTTGAGGAGGGGCTGGGCCGCCACGTCGGCGACCTCGCAGTCGGCAGGGTTGCCGGTGGGGTTGTCGAGGTTGGCACCGGCCGTGTCGACCGCGACGTCGTCGAGCATGAGACGGCCGGCGCTGTTGGCGCCGTTGATCCAGAAGAAGCGGTCGAGGGGACCGTCGACGGGAGCGCGGAAGCCGAACGTCTGCTCGGCACCCTCGGGGAGCCGGGTCTGCTCCTCGTACGGGCCGCCCTGGCTGTAGACGGTGACGCGGTCGGTCGCGTTGTCGGCGACGATCCACACGCACTGCCACACGTCCTCGGACCACGTGCCGGCGGTACGGAACTGGCCGCCGTCGCGCACGAGCAGGGTGTCGTTGTTCTGGTTGTTAACGTACGCGCGGCTGTGGGCGTAGTCGGAGGGGTCGTCGTTGTCGGTGATGCCGAAGGAGGTGTCGGCGTTCGCGTCACGCCGGATGCGGAAGAACACCGTGCCGGTGTCCCCCTCCTCGATCGGTGCCACCGCGCGGTGAGCGCGGTGACCGTTCCCCGTCATCTCCAGGACACGGTTGTTCTGGTTCACAGGGTCGGGGATCACGGTGGCAGCGGAGGAGGCCGTCCAGCCGTCCTGGCCGTCGAGGGCACCGGTGGTGTAGCCCTCGAAACTGAGGATCTCGGTGAACCCGGGTTCCTCGGTCTGCGCTCCGGCGGGGGCCGCGAGCAGCGTCGCGCACATCGCCATGCCCGTCGCCGCTGCCGTCACCGCCCTGCGTCTGGTCGGTCGCCGTTCAGACGTCATCGTCACGCTCCTTCGTTGGTAAGCGCTTTCTCTGGCAATCAACCACGCTAGTCCCGCCTCGGCGCGCCGAGCATCCTGCGAAAGAACGACGAATCGAATCGTCGGGCTCAGGGCCGTGCTCGGCGTGTGCGCCAGCTACTTGCGTGTGGACTTTGAGACCTCAGAGGTCGAAAAGTCCACACGCAAGGCGAGAGAGCCGAGCGAGCCGCGTCAGCTAGATCGGCCGTACCCGAAGACGTGCGCGCTGACGACGTCCACCTCCCGGCGAGGGTGGCCGAAGAACGAACCGACTCGCTGGACAACACGGGCGAACGGCCGCTCTCGGCGCGCTCCCGACTCGTTCCAGTTCGCGTTGGGCACGATGAGGAAGAGGTGCTGCGCGTTTGGTGAAATGTGCGCTTTCCAAAGGTCCTTGAGGTCGTGATTGTTCGTCGTCGTGCCTCCGCGCTCGACCTCCGCAAGAACCCCTCGCCCGTGCTCCAAGGGGTAGTAGAAGTCCGGCCGGGCTCGTGTGACGAACCCGTCACCGGGTTCGATCACGACCTCCTCGTCGAAGCCCAACCGCTCCCGCAGCAGCTCAGACACGATGCGCTGCACGGCCATGCTCTGCGCACGATGAATATGGACGGCGTCGATGTCGTCCGTGCGGTCGACGAGGTGATCACTGAGGTCGGCGGCGAGGGCGTCCACTCGCTCGAGTTCACTCACCTCGGCGGCGCTGAGCGAGTGGCGCACGAAACGCTCATGCTCCTTCGCCACGAAGCTGAGCTTCGCAGCTGCGCCCTCGAGAAGCTAGTCGGGCGTCGACATGGACGTCAGCTCACCGTCGTCCCGAAGGCCAGCCCCAGGAGGTAGGTGACGGCCGCGGCGCCATATCCGATGGCCAGCTGGCGCAGGGCGCGCTTCAGCGGCGGAGCGCCGGAGAGCACGCCGACAACGGCGCCGGTGAGCAGGAGCGCCGCGCCCACGATGACGGCGGCGGCCACGACCGCCGTCGTCCCGGAGAGCCCGAAGATCCACGGCAGCACGGGCAGCAGGGCGCCTGAGGCGAAGAAGCCGAAGCTCGAGAGCGCCGCGCTCACGCCCGTGCCGATCTCCTCGTAGTCCGGCTCGGCGTCCTCGGCGCGCCTCGGCTCGGTGGCCGAGAGCACCTCGCGTGCCCGGTCCTCCGCAGCATCCGGGCTCATGCCGCGAGCGCGGTAGACGAGCGCGAGCTCGTTGGCGTCGACGTCGAGGTGCGGGATGGCCTCCTGGGCGCGCGGGTCGGGGATGGAGGCCTCGAGCAGCTCGCGCTGCGAGCGCACCGAGACGTACTCCCCCGCCGCCATCGACAGGGCCCCGGCGAGGAGGCCGGCGAGGCCGGTGAAGAGGACGGTCTGCGCCGCCACCCCCGTGGCGCCGATGCCGAGGACGAGGGCAAGGTTGGAGACGAGACCGTCGTTGGCACCGAAGACGCCGGCGCGGAACATCCCGGACATGCGGCTCCGGCCCCGGGTGGCGAGGGAGCGCACGACCTCCCCGTGGATCTGCTCGTCGGCCACCATCGCGGACGTCGCGTCGTCGTCGCCGGCGTAGCCGGAGCGCGCCTCGGCGCGCTGCGCGAGGGCGAGGACGAAGACGCCCCCGAAGCGGCGGGCGAGCCAACCGAGCACCCGGGTGCGCACCGCCCCGCGCTTGGGGTGGCCGACGTGGTGCCCGAGCAGCTCTCGCCAGTGCTCCTCGTGGCGGCGCTCGGCCTCGGCGAGCTCGAGGAGGATCGCCCGCTCCTCACCCTCGCGCCGGCGGGCGAGGTCACGGTAGACGGCGGCCTCGGCGCGCTCGTCGGCCAGGTAGCGCCGCCAGCGGCGCACCTGCGCGCGGGTCGGTTCGGGACGGTTCGTCGGACTCACGGGCACCAGCCTCACAGGGTTCCCCACCGTGGGGAAACGAGGCCCGCCTTCCCTGACGCCCCAGGTTCGGGCGCCCTCACACCGGAGCGGCTCACGTGTCGCCGGCGGCCTCGTTCACGAGGCGGCCTCTGTCCAGAAGCGCGGTCCAGCGGCGCCCGGAGTCGATGATGCCCTCCTTCTTCCAGCGGCTCATCACCCGGGAGACCGACTCCGGCGTCGAGCGTGCGAGCCCCGCGAGATCGGAACGGGACAGCGGGACCTCGAGCATCACGGCCCCGTCACCGCTGGCCTCGCCGAGCTTGTCGGCCAGGCGCAGCAGGACCGTCGCCACTCGCTGCGGGACGGTGTCGGTGCTCTGACCGCCGATGTCGGAACGGGCACGAGCCAGACGCGCGGCCACGTCCTCGAGGACCCGCAGGGCCACCCGGGGGTGCTCGACGAGCACCTCGCGGAAGTCGTCCTGGTCGATGCGCAGCGTGCACGAGCCCACCAGCGCCGTCGCGGTGTGCGAGTGGTAGGGCTCGCCGAGCGTCCCCATCGCCCCGAAGAGCTCACCCGGCACCAGGATGTCCGCGACCGTCTCCGTCCCAGCAGCGGTCACCTGGGAGAGCTTCACGCGTCCCTCGGCGACGACGTAGAGGGCGGACGCCGGCTCACCGGCCCGGTAGAGGGAGCTTCCCGCGGCCCACGAGGAGGTCCGCATCCGCCGGTCGATGCCGAGGATGGCGTCCTCGCTCAGGCCCTGGAAGTAGAGCGCCCGGGACAGCACCCGCACCCGCACCGGTAGCGGGCACCGGTGCGGGAGCGTGATCTCCCGCAGCGGGATCGTGCGCCGTCCCGATGCCGCTGGCGGCTGCGCCGCGCCCTGGGACGACATGTCGATCCTCCCTCCGGCCACTACTCCGGTCGCTGCAGGTCCTGTCCGCAGGCTAACGGGCCCGGGGAACCGTGCGGGGGACCTTGCGACTGATTGACGGCCGTCATGTTCCCTTCCGCCGAGCCTTCATACGTTGGTGAGTGCCGCGAGGGAAGCGCCCTCACAGCGAAGAAAGGAACACACACCATGACCACCACCAGTGGAACCGTCACCCGCTCCGTCTTCCGCGCCGAGGGCTTCAGCTGCCCCAGCTGCGTCACCGCGATCGAGAAGCAGGTCGGTCGCCTGAAGGGGGTCCAGGAGGTGTCGGTGAAGTTCGCGTCTGGCCGCGTCGAGGTCGACCACCTCCCCGACGTGACGACCACGGACGAGATCGTCAACGCCATCGGCAGGGCCGGCTACAAGGCTGCGCTGTCGGCCTTCTGACGCCTCGCCCCCACCCGGCGGCCGGGCCATTCTGCCCGGCCGCCACGACCCATCCCGAAAGGCACCGCCATGAACGTCCTGACCCGCTGGTCACGCACCCCCGGGGCAGCCCCTGCCGCCGCGGGCGCACTCATTGCCGCCGCCGCCGTCGCCTCCTTCTCGGCAGGCGTCAACCCCTTCTCCAGCAGCCACGCGGGCGGCGGTGCAGGCACCACGGCGGCACTCACCGCCTCCCACGTGCTCATGACCACCGCGGCCGTGGTCGCCGGCCTCCCGATCCTCCTCAGGGCCGTGCGGGCGCTGCACCACCGCACCGTCGCCATCGACCTCCTGGTCTCGGTCGCGGCGATCGGCGCGCTGGTCATCGGTGAGGTGTGGGAGGCCGCCGCGGTGACCTTCCTCTTCTCCGTCGGTCACGCCCTCGAGGCCGGCACCATGAACAGGACCCGCTCGGCCCTCGCCGAGCTCGTCGCCGCCGCCCCCGACGTCGCCGTCGTGCTGAGGGACGGCAAGCAGGTCGAGGTCTCCTCGGTCGAGGTGGCACCGGGTGAGACCGTCCTCGTCAAGAACGGTGCGCAGGTGCCCGTCGACGGCGTCGTGACGGGAGGCGCCGCGGCGCTCGTCGAGGCGTCCATCACGGGCGAGTCCATGCCCGTGGAGAAGACCGAGGGCGACCTCGTCTTCGCCGGCACCGTCTCCAGCGGCGGCGTCCTGCAGGTGCGGGCCACCGGCGTGGGCGCCGACACGACGCTCGCCCGCATCATCCACCGGGTCGAGGAGGCACAGGACGCCAAGGCGCGGTCGCAGACGTTCCTCGAGAGGTTCTCCGCCTGGTACACCCCCGCGATCATCGTGCTGGCCCTCACCACCACCCTGGTGACCGGTGACGTCGTCCTCGCCCTCACCCTCCTCGTCATCGGGTGCCCCGGCGCCCTCGTCATCTCCATCCCCGTGGCGATCGTCGCGGGCGTCGGTCGCGGCGCCAGGGACGGGGTCCTCATCAAGGGTGGGGAGCACCTCGAGGTGAGCGCCCGCATCGACACCGTCGCGCTGGACAAGACCGGCACCCTCACCGAGGGCAGGCCGCACCTGACGGACGTCGTCGTGCTGGCCCCGGGTCTGAGCCGAGCCGACGTCCTCACCTGGGCAGCACGCGCCGAGGCCGGGTCCGAGCACCCCCTCGCCCGTCCGGTCATCGACACGGCTTCCGCCGAGGGCCTCCCGGTGAACGGGCTCCCCGAGCGCACCGATCCCGTGCCCGGCAAGGGCATCGTCGCGACGCTCGACGGCCACCGGGTCGCCGTCGGCAACCTGCCCCTGCTCACCGACGAGGGGATCACCGACGACCGTGGCGCGGCCGCCGAGGTCGACCGGCTCGCCGGTCTCGGCCGCACCCCGATGGTCGTCACGCTCGACGGCGACGTGGTCGGCGTCGTCGCGGTGGCCGACCGGGTGCGGGCGGAGGCGCGGGAGATGGTCGTCCGGCTCCACGACGCGGGGATCACCAGGGTCGTCATGCTCACCGGTGACAACCGCCGCGTCGCCGAGGCGGTGGCCGTCGACGTCGGCGTGGACGAGGTCCGGGCGGAGCTGCTGCCCGAGGACAAGGTCGCCGCCGTCATGGAGCTCCAGGCGGACGGGCGCGTGGTCGCCATGGTGGGCGACGGCGTCAACGACGCCCCCGCGTTGGCCACCGCGGAGATCGGGATCGCGATGGGGGCCGCCGGCACGGGCGTGGCCATCGAGACGGCGGACATCGCCCTCATGAACGACGACCTGCTCAGGGTGCCGCTGGCCCTCAGCCTCGCCCGGCGCACCGTATCGGTCATGCGACTGAACATCAGCATCGCGCTGGCCACGGTCGGTGTGCTCCTCGCCGGGGTCCTCGCGGGCGGCGTCACGATGGCGGTGGGCATGCTCGTCCACCAGGCCTCGGTGCTCGCGGTCATCCTCAACGCGATGCGCCTGCTCCGCCGCCGCGACGACGGCGCGGGCACGACCACCGCGCCCCGGACCGCCCGCGTCACGACGACGCAGGCGCAGCCGGTCTGACCGCGACGGGGAGGGTCACACCCGCCGGTGGATGCCCTCGACGAGCTCGACGACGGCGAGCGCGTCCCGCGGGTCGACCGGCAGCGGTCCGCCCTCGAGGAGGGCAACTGCCAGCAGTCCGTAGAAGTCCTGGTAGCGCCCGGGCTCGCTCGGCACCGGCCGGGAGCCCTCGGCGGTGACGAGCCGGCCGTCGTCGCCGTGGCCGTACCCGGGCGCAGAGGGACGCGTGCCGGCGGCCAGCTGAGCCTCCTGCCCGTCACCCGTCACCGTGACGAACGTCGCGTCCGTGCCGACGACGCGCAGCCGCGGGCCGGGGTCCGCCGTCGTCGTGCTCACCCGGATGTGGGAGCGGACGCCGCCCGCGTGGGCGAGGGAGACGAACGCGTCGTCGTCCGCCCCGCCGCGGACGGCGTCGAGCTCGGCGTGGACGTCGGTGACCGGGCCGAGAAGCGCGAGGGCCTGGTCGAGGAGGTGGGAGCCGAGGTCGAAGAGGACCCCGCCGCCCTCCCGCCAGGTGGCGGCCGCTTTCCACGGCTTGGTCTCGGCCGTCTTCCACCGTTCCAGGCGGGACTCGAGGCGCCGCACCCGCCCGAGGGCGCCGTCCGCCAGCAGCCGCTGCAGGGTGAGGAACTCGCTGTCCCACCGGCGGTTGTGGAAGACGGTCAGCGGCAGGCCGAGCGCCTCCGCGTGCTCGATCAGCGTGCGCGCCTGCGCCGGGTCAGGACCCAGCGGCTTGTCGACGACGACGGCGCAGCCGGCGTCCAGCGCGGCCGTCGCGACCGCGACGTGCGTTGCGGGCGGGCTCGCGACGACGACGAGGTCGGGTCGCGCCGCCAGCGCCTCGGCAGGGTCGGCGACGACGCGCGCCCGCGGGTGCAGGCGCGCGGCGTCGGCCGCCCGGCCGGGGTCCGAGGTGACGACGAGGTCGAGACTGAACCGTGCGTCGTCGGTGATGAGCGGCCCGTGGAAGACCCGCCCCGCGTGGCCGAAGCCGACGAGGGCGGTGGAGAGAGCCGTCAGAGCTCGGGCTGCGGCTGGGTCGGACGCATGGAGCCGCCGACGCCGGTCTGCGAGGCGTCCCCGGTGCCCGAGGAGCCCGAGGAGCCGGAGCCCGAGGATCCGCCCATGCGGCTCTTGACGGTGCCGGTGACCTTGTCGGTCACCGCGGAGGCCTTGTCCTTGGCCACCTCGCTGACCTTCTCCTCGACCTTGTTCACGCTGGACTGCACCTTGGGGTTGTCCCACACGTGCTGGCTGGCGGACTTGATCTTCTCGAACTGCTGGCGGCCCGCCCGTGCACCGAGCACGTAGCCGACACCGGCCCCGACGAAGAACGAGAGCTTGCCCATGAACGTCCACCTCCGTGAGTGATGTGTGGGGCACCACCCTAGGGTCGGACGCGCCGCCGCGCGCGTTCCGGGCACGACTAGGATCGCCGGGTGAGTACCGAGCAGAACGCCGACGCCCCCGTCTCGGACGCGCTGGCGGAGTCCACGTCCGACGCCTCCCTCGACCGCACGCGGGCCCGCTCCCAGGCGATCGAGGCGGAGATCGACGCGAACCCCTCGCGGTTCCGCGTCCTCACCGGGGACCGGCCCACCGGCAACCTCCACCTGGGCCACTACTTCGGGACCCTGGCGAACCGGGTGGCGCTGCAGGACCGGGGCGTGCAGACGTGGGTGCTCGTCGCGGACTACCAGGTCATCACCGACCGGGACGCGGTGGGCGAGATCCAGGACCGCGTGCTGTCGCTCGTCGCGGACTACCTCGCCATCGGCATCGACCCGGCGCGCTCGACGATCTTCACCCACTCGACCGTGCCGGCGCTCAACCAGCTCATGCTGCCCTTCCTCTCCCTCGTCACCGACTCCGAGCTGCGCCGCAACCCCACGGTGAAGTCGGAGTTCGAGGCCACGGGCGGGCGGCCGATGTCCGGGCTGCTCCTCACCTACCCGGTGCACCAGGCCGCCGACATCCTCTTCTGCAAGGCCAACCTCGTGCCCGTGGGCAAGGACCAGCTGCCCCACCTGGAGCAGACGCGCATCATCGCCCGCCGCTTCGACGAGCGCTACGGCCGCGCCGAGGCGGACCGCCCGGTTTTCCCGCAGCCGGAGGCGCTGCTGTCCGCCGCGACGAACCTGCTCGGCACCGACGGGCAGAAGATGAGCAAGTCCAAGGGCAACACCATCGAGCTCGGGATGGACGCCGACACCACGGCCAAGCGGCTGAAGAAGGCCGTCACCGACGCCGACCGGCACATCACCTACGACCCGGCCGGGCGTCCGGAGGTCTCCAACCTCGTCCTCCTCGCCGCGCTCGCCAGCGGCCGCGACCCGCACGAGGTCGCCGCGGAGATCGGTGACGGCGGGGGCGGCACCCTCAAGCGCGTGGTCACCGAGGCGGTCAACGAGCACTTCGCGCCCATCCGCGCCCGCCGCGCCGAGCTCGTGGCGGACCCGGGCTACCTGCGCCAGGTGCTCGACGAGGGCAACGAGCGCGCCAACGCCGTCGCCGAGGCGACCCTGGCCGAGGTCCGCACCGCGATGGGCATGATCTACACCTGACCCCCCGTCCCCGTCCCCGTCCCCAGGGTCGCAGGTGGTGGCTCGGACGACGGCGGAGGGCGCCGGAGCGTCGTCGCACCCACCAATTGCGAAGTTGGGGGTGGGACCTAGCCTCGACCTATGAGTGCGCCTACCCCTGACCGGGCGCTGGACGTCGTCGTCTACGGCGCCAGCGGATTCGTCGGACGGCTCGTGGCCGAGTACCTCGCGGAGCACGCGCCCGGCACCCGGGTGGGGCTGGCGGGCCGCTCGCGCGAGCGTCTCGAGCAGGTGCGGGACGGCCTCGGCCCCACCGCGGCCACGTGGCCCGTGGTCGTGGCCGACGCCGAGGACGACGCCGCGCTCACCGAGCTCGCCAGGTCCACGCGCGTCGTCGTCACGACGGTGGGCCCCTACAGCCGCCACGGCATGCCACTCGTGCGTGCCTGCGCGGAGGCCGGGACCAACTACGCCGACCTCGCCGGTGAGGTCCTGTTCATCCGAGAGACCTCCCAGCGGCTGCACGCCACCGCGCAGCGCACCGGCGCCCGGATCGTCCACTCGTGCGGCTTCGACTCCGTCCCCTCCGACCTCGGCGCCTACCTCACCGCCGAGCGGGCGCGGGCCGACGGCGCGGGCGAGCTGCTCGCGACCACGCTCGCCGTCCGCGAGGTCTCCGGTGGCATCAGCGGCGGCACGATCGACTCGATGCGCATCCAGGTGGACGCCGGCCGGGACCCGGAGAACCGGCGTATCCTCGCCGACCCGTACGCGCTGGTCCCGGACCGGGCCGACGCACCCGACGTCGACCAGCACACGCCGTCGCAGCCCTTCCGCGACGGGCAGACCGGCACGTGGGTGACGACCTTTCCCATGGCCGCCTTCAACAGCCGAATCGTCCACCGCAGCAACGCGCTCAGCGGCTGGCGCTACGGCCGCGAGCTCCGCTACCGGGAGGTCATGGACCTCGGTCCCGGCACCCGTGGACGACGCCGCGCCCAGGCGCTGGCCCTCGGCACCGGGGCCGCCGTCGGCGTCATGGCCTTTCCGCCCACCCGGTGGGTCGCGGACCGCGTGCTCCCCTCCCCCGGCGACGGCCCCGACGAGGAGACCCGTCGCAACGGCCACTTCCGCATGGAGGTGCTCGCCCGCACGACGTCGGGGGCGACCTACCGCACCGTCGTCGCCGCCCAGGGGGACCCGGGCTACGCGGCGACGTCGGTCATGATCGGCGAGTCCGCGCTCGCCCTCGCCCACGACGGGTCCCGCCTGCCGGGCGGCGGCGGGGTCCTCACCCCGGCGACGGCGCTGGGCAGCGTCCTGGCTGACCGCCTCGTCGCGGCAGGCTTCGAGATCACCACCGAGCGCCTCGGGTAGGCCCGGGAGGGAGAGGTGTGCTGGAGACGTTCAGCTGAGTCACCGGGTGACTCAGCTGAACGTCTCCAGCACACACCCCCTCCCGCGCGCTCAGGACAGGCGCGCCCGCACCTTCTGCGTCGCTGCCACGAGGTGGCGCAGGCTGGGCTCGACCTCGTCGTAGCCGCGCGTCTTGAGGCCGCAGTCGGGGTTGACCCACAGCAGCTGCGGGGGCACCGACTCCGCCGCGAGCGCCACGAGCTCGGCGACCTCCTCCTCGCTCGGCACGCGGGGGGAGTGGATGTCGTAGACACCCGGTCCCACACCTCGGGCGAAGCCGGCGGCCTGCAGCTCGGGCAGCACCTCCATGCGCGAGCGCGCCGCCTCGATGCTCGTCACGTCCGCGTCGAGCGCGTCGATCGCGCCGATGACCTCACCGAACTCGGAGTAGCACAGGTGGGTGTGCACCTGGGTGGCAGGTGCGGCAACCGCCGTCGCCAGCCGGAACGCACCCACCGACCACTCCAGGTACGCCGCGTGGTGCTCCGCACGCAGCGGCAGCAGCTCGCGCAGCGCGGGCTCGTCGACCTGGATGACGCCGATGCCCGCGGCCTCGAGGTCGGCGACCTCGTCGCGCAGAGCGAGCGCCACCTGCGCCGCGGTGTCCGCCAGCGGCTGGTCGTCGCGCACGAAGGACCACGCGAGGATCGTCACGGGCCCGGTGAGCATGCCCTTGACCGACTTGTCGGTGAGCGAGGCGGCGTACCGGGACCACTCGACGGTGATGGGCGCGGACCGCGCCACGTCACCCCAGAGGATCGAGGGCCGCGTGCACCGCGTCCCGTAGGACTGCACCCAGCCGTTCTGGGTGACCGCGAAGCCCTCGAGGTGCTCCGCGAAGTACTGGACCATGTCGTTGCGCTCGGGCTCCCCGTGGACGAGCACGTCCAGGCCCAGCTCCTCCTGCAGCCGCACCACACGGGCGATCTCCTCGCGCATGGCGGCCGTGTACGCCTCCGCGCTCAGCTCGCCGCGGCCGTACGCGGCCCGCGCCCGGCGGATCTCGACGGTCTGCGGGAAGGAGCCGATCGTCGTCGTCGGCAGCGGCGGCAGGTCCAGGACCTCGGCCTGCGCGGCCGCACGCTCGGCGAAGGGTGCACGGCGACGGTCGGCCTCGGTGAGCGCGGCGACCCGGTCACGGACCTCGGCCCGGCGCACGCCGGGGTGCTCGAGTCGGCTGCGACGGCGGTCGGCGGCGGTCGCGAAGGCCTCCTGCGCGGCGTCGCGCCCCTGGGTGAGCGCGGTGGCGAGCGCGAGGACCTCCTCCACCTTCTGGTCGGCGAAGGCGAGCCAGCTGCTCAGCTGCGGGTCCAGCGTCGTCTCCGCGCCGACGTCGTAGGGCACGTGCTGCAGCGACGTCGAGGTGGCCACGCACAGGCCGCCGTCACGCGCAGCGCCGGGCCGCAGCCCCGCCTCGAGCTCCTGGAGCCGCTCGAGGGCGCCGTCCAGGTCGGTGCGCCACACGTTGCGTCCGTCGATCGCCCCCGCCACGACGACGGCGTCACCCAGCTGCGAGAGCACCTCACCGGATGGCACCGTGCCGCGGACGAGGTCGATGCCCACGGCCTCGACGCCTGCACCGGCCAGGATCGGGAGCGCGTCCTCCGCGGGGCCGTAGGCGACCGGCACGAAGAGGGCGGGCCGCTCGGGCCGCGTCGTCTCGGCCGCCAGCACGGTGTAAGCACGCTCGACGGCGGCCAGCACCCGCTCGCGGGGCACGCCCCAGTCCACGGCGAGCGCCGGCTCGTCCAGCTGCACCCACGGTGCCCCGACGTGCGCCAGCGCGTGGAGCAGCTCGACGTAGGCGGGCAGGACGTCCTCGAGGCGGTCCAGCGGCGTGAAGTCCTCCGGAGGGGCGGTTGCGGGCACCGCGCCGTCGCCCGGGTCCCCCTCGGCCACGGCCTTGCTCAGCAGGAGGAAGGTCACGGGACCGACGATGACCGGCCGCGTGGTCACCCCCTCCGCCGCCGCCTCCAGGAAGCACTGCTGGACGCGGTCGTCGGCGAGCCGGAAGCGGGTCCGCGGGCTGATCTCGGGGACGAGGTAGTGGTAGTTGGTGTCGAACCACTTCGTCATCTCCAGCGGGGGACGCTCGCCGGCTCCCCGGGCCAGGGTGAAGTACCCGGGCAGGTCGAGGGCGCCGTCGTCGTCGAGGAGGTGGCTGAAGCGGGGCGGGACGGCGCCGAGGGTGACGGCGGTGTCGAGCACCTGGTCGTAGAACGAGAAGTCGGACGGGATCGAGGCGTCGTCGGCGGCGAGGCCGAGGTCGATGAGCCGGGCACGCTGGCGACGGCGCAGCTCCGCGGCGGCGATCAGGAGGTCGTCGAGCTCGCTGCGGCCCGCCCAGAAGGACTCCACCGCCCGCTTGAGCTCGCGCCGTGGCCCGATCCGTGGGTACCCGAGGATGGTGGCGGCGGGTAGCTGGGGCGAGGTGGGGTCGGTCATGAGGTGGTCCTCGTGCTCGTGGTGGACAGCGGGCGGCGCAGGCGCTCGACGACGTCGAGAGCGGGCCGGTGCTGGTTGAAGGTGAACAGGTGCAGGCCGGGGGCGCCGGCGGAGACGACCTCCTCGACGAGCGCGGCGGTCGCGTCGATGCCGATGCGGTGGCGCTCCTCGTCGTCGGCGGCGGAGGCGAGGCGCTCGAGCAGCGCCTCGGGGACCGGGACGCCGGTGAGCTGGGCCAGGCGGGTGAGGCGCCGGGGGTCGGTCATCGGGATGATGCCGGCGACGAACGGGAGAGCCACCCCCGCGGAGCGGGCCTCCTCGACCAGGTCGACGTAGGCGGCGGGGTCGTAGAAGACCTGGGTGATGGCGAAGTCCGCGCCGGCTGCCTGCTTGTCGAGCAGGGCGACGACGTCCTGCGTGCGGGTGTGGCTGGCGCCGGCGGGATAGGCCGCCACAGCGACGCTCAGCTCCCCGGTGGTCCCGAAGCGGGCCCGCTCCACCGACCGGATGAGCGTGACGAGCTCGGCCGTGGTGTTGACCCCGTCTGGCTGCGGCACCCACTCCCGTTGGCCCGCCGGCGGGTCGCCGCGCAGGGCGAGGAAGTCGCGGACGCCGTCGTCGACGAGCTCCTCGACGAACCGCTCCAGCTCGGCACGGGTGGAGCCGACGGACGTGAGGTGGGCGATCGGGGCGACGCTCGTCTCGGTGAGGATGCGACGCACGAGGGTGCGTGAGGCGTCGCGGGTGGATCCGGAGGCGCCGTAGGTGACCGAGAAGAAGTCGGGGCCGGAGGCAGCGAGACGCTCGACCGTCTCCCACGCCGACGCCTCCCTGGCGGGCGTGCGTGGTGGGTACAGCTCGAAAGAGACCGTCGGTCGTCCATGCGGCACGGTCACGAGGCTAGCGGTGCTCAAGAAGTCTCTCCCATCGGGCCTGGCGGAAGCACCCGCACCCGTGGACCGGGGGGTTGCTGCGGCGTCGTCGAGCCAGGACTCTCGGCCGCTCTGGATGGTGGTCCCGAGCGTGGCGGCCGGCTCACGCGGCGGGCAAAGGCCATCCGGCATCCGAGACCGTGGCCGTGGTGAAGGGCCGGGGATGAGACACCTGGGCCGGTCGGTGCCGCGTAGCGTGGGTCTTGGGAAGGACTTCTGGAGGGCGGCACTGGGACGGCTCGCTGCCCGTGCGACCGGGCACGGGGACGGGGACGAGCCGGGATAGCGTCGCGGGATGGGGAGACACGCGACCATCGGCACCGCCGGCCTCGTCCTGCTCGGTGGCCTCGCCGCCGGTTGCTCGGCGCCGGGTCCCGGCGAGGCCGAGATCCAGGACTGGCTCGACGAGCGGCCGCGGGCCGTGGTGGACGATGCCGTGGCGGCGATGTCCGCAGCCGTCCCGGCGGCACGGCCGGATGCCGCCGAGCCCGCCGCCACCCTGCACATCGGCCAGCCGGCGGACGTCGCGGGCCTGCGGGCCGAGTGCCTCGGCGATGGCACGCTCCTCGTAACCATGGAGGTGCCGAACGCGGACGGGAACGAGGCCGTGGAGCTGGAGGTCGACTGCGGGGACGGGCCCCACGAGGAGTCGTTCGCGCTCCCCGGTGCGCAGAGCGCCACGGTCGACGTCTTCGGGGACGCGGACTACGTGGGCGCGGTCTACGTCGAGGTCCTCGGCGAGACCACCTCGCGGCGCTGACGTCGCGGCCGATGGGCGATCGGCCGCCCGGTGATCGACCGGGCTCGACATCCGACTCCGTCCTCCCCGCAGGTCCGGATGAGGCGACCGTGAAGTCCCACCCGGCGGCCGTCGCTGCCCAGTAGCGTGTCGCCATGAGGAGAGCCACGGCGCGTGCCGCGTGTCTCGTGCTGCTCGCGGCGCTCGTGGGGGGCTGCTCGAGCGCCGAGGTCGACGCCTCGCAGATCGGCGAGTGGATGAGCGACCACGAGCACTCGGTCGAGGACGGGCTGGGGCAGATGTCCGGCCGCGTCAGCCCCGACGACCCGCCCGCGGAGCCGGGGAGCGGCATCGCCATGGACTTCGCGGCGCCCACGCCCGTCAGCGGCGTCCGGCTCTCCTGCTTCGGCGACGACACCCTCACGTTCTTCGTCGAGGTGGTGCGCGAGGTCGGCAACGGTGTGCGGTCCGACGGCGTCGAGCACGAGGTGTCGTGCGCGGAGGGGGCCTACACCGCAGACGTCGACAGCCCGGAGGCCGACCGGATCCGGGTCGACGCCTACGGTGCCGAGCACGACGGCGCCTGGCACGCCGTCGTCCTCGCGGACTAGCTGTACTGCCTCGAGCCGCGGCAGGGTGGACGGGGTCCGGCTCGGGGCTACGTCGGGGAGATCTGGGCGACGACGGCGCGATGGTCGCTCTCGCCGACCTCGAGCACGGCGGCCGCGTCCACCGTGTAGACGTCTCCGTCCACGAGGACGTGGTCGATGTGGGCACCCAGGAGCCGGGGCAGGTGGGCCGGCCAGGTCGCCACACCAGCGACGCCGCCCTCGACGGAGGCGTCGACGCAGGACCCGATGTCCCGCATGGGCGCGTGGTCGAGGGTCGCGTTGAAGTCCCCGGCGACGATGACGCCCGGCTCGCTGCGGCACGGCTCGGTGACGGCGTCGAGGTCGGCACGCCACCGCGTCATCGCCGGTCCGGGCGCGTGCGGGCTCATCGGGTGGACGCCCACGAGGACGGGCCCGGAGCCGTCGGCCGGCTCCGCGCGGACCGCGCCGTGCGCCGTCACCGGGGCCGCGGCCTGCGTGTACTCCCCCAGCTCCTCGCTGACGAGGAGCGCCGTCGAGCTCGCGTCCCACTCCCCGGTGCGGTCGACGAAGAGCTGGAAGGCCGTGCCGGTGCGCTCGGTCAGCCCGTCGGCGATCGCCCGCGCGCTCTCCGCTGAGGTCTCCGGGAGGACGACGACGTCCGCGCCCGCGCCGTCGGCGGCGTCGGCCACCTGCTCGGGGCTGGACCCACCGCCCAGAGTGTTGAGGCTGAGCACGGTGACGGCGCCCTCGCGCGCCGCGGGCAGCGGCTCGTCACCGAGGCCGCGGTCCCAGAGCACCGCCGCGTGACCCACGCCGACGCCGAGCAGCACCACCGCGAGCAGCGTCCGTCGCGGCCACCGGCGCCCGAGCAGCGCGGCGAGGAGGACGCCGAGGAGCAGCACCCCGCCGAGCGCGACGAACCCGGCCACGAGGTAGGGCCGCATGGCGATCGCCTGCGTGACGGGGGCGTACGTCGAGATGCCCAGCCGCGCCGGGTCGAGCGTGAGCACGGCCATCGCGGCCAGGGCGAGGGTGAGCACCCAGCCGAGAAGCTTGAACACCTCGCCATTGTCACCCGCGAGCCGGCCACCTCGGCGTGGCCGGTCGGGTCCTCACACACTGCCCACAACCCCTCCCCACCGGTCGCCCACGGCGTTCACCCGGAGGAAACGAGGTGCCCCGGGCGGCGAGGATCGGCGAGAATGGTCGACCGTGACCACGGAGCGGGGCGCCGCGCAGCACGCCGACGGCGGAAGGCCGCCCAGGCGAGCCGACGACGGCGGACGCGGCGGACGCCGTCGTCGCTCCGGCGGACGCCGCCCGGCCGAGCACCGCGGCTACTCCCCCGAGCAGCTCGAGGCGCGCCGCGCCGCCGTCCCGACCATCACCTACCCCGAGCAGCTGCCCGTCTCCGCGCGCCGCGAGGAGATCGCCGCGGCGATCCGGGACCACCAGGTCGTCATCGTCTCCGGCGAGACCGGCTCGGGGAAGACGACCCAGCTGCCGAAGATCTGCCTCGAGCTGGGCCGCGGCGTCACCGGCACCATCGGGCACACCCAGCCCCGGCGCATCGCCGCCCGCACCGTCGCCGAGCGCATCGCCGAGGAGCTCGACGTCCAGCTCGGCGGGGCCGTCGGCTACCAGGTGCGCTTCACCGACGAGGTGGGCCCCACGACGCTCGTCAAGCTCATGACCGACGGCATCCTCCTCGCCGAGATCCAGCGCGACCCGATGCTGCGCCGCTACGACACGATCATCGTCGACGAGGCCCACGAGCGGTCCCTCAACATCGACTTCATCCTCGGCTACCTCGCCCGGCTGCTGCCCCGCCGCCCGGACCTCAAGGTCGTCATCACCTCGGCGACGATCGACTCCGCCCGTTTCGCCGCCCACTTCGGGAGCGAGGGCGAGGACGGCGAGCGCGTCCCGGCCCCCGTCGTCGAGGTCTCCGGGCGCACCTACCCCGTCGAGGTCCGCTACCGGCCCCTCGTGCCCGACACCGACGACGACGGCGAGGACGACGCACCCGCCGCCCGCGAGGAGGAGCTCGACCAGCCGACGGCCATCTGCCGCGCCGTCGACGAGCTCCTGGCCGAGGGGCCGGGCGACATCCTCGTCTTCCTCTCCGGCGAGCGGGAGATCCGGGACACCGACGTCGCCCTCGCCGAGCACCTGGGGCCGCGGTACGCGGGCCGGGCCAGCGCCGGCCAGCCCGGCGTCGTCGAGGTGATCCCGCTGTACGCGCGCCTGTCCGCCGCCGAGCAGCACCGGGTCTTCGAGCAGCACCGCCACCAGCGCGTGGTGCTCGCGACGAACGTCGCCGAGACCTCGCTGACGGTGCCGGGGATCCGTTACGTCGTCGACCCGGGCACGGCGCGCATCTCCCGCTACTCCAACCGCACCAAGGTGCAGCGGCTGCCGATCGAGGCGATCTCCCAGGCGAGCGCCAACCAGCGCTCGGGCCGCTGCGGCCGCGTGGCCGACGGCATCGCGATCCGGCTCTACTCGCGCACCGACTACGAGTCACGGCCCGAGTTCACCGAGCCGGAGATCCTCCGCACCTCCCTCGCCTCCGTCATCCTCCAGATGGCGGCGCTCGGCCTCGGTGACGTCGAGGACTTCCCCTTCGTCGACCAGCCCGACACCCGCGCCGTGCGCGACGGCGTCCAGCTCCTCGTCGAGATCGGCGCGCTCGAGGGCGCCGACGAGGACGCCCGCCCCGGCGGCGCCGGTCGCCACCGGCTCACCGCCGTGGGCCGCCAGCTCGCCCGCCTGCCCATCGACCCGCGGCTGGGCCGCATGCTGCTCGCCGCGCAGGAGAACGGCTGCGCGGCCGAGGTCATGGTCATCGTCGCGGCGCTGTCCGTGCAGGACGTGCGCGAGCGGCCCTCCGAGCACCAGCAGGCCGCGGACGCCAAGCACCGCCGCTTCACAGACCCGACCTCCGACTTCCTCGCCTACCTCAACCTGTGGCGCTACCTGCGCACCCAGCAGCGGGACCTGTCGGGCTCGGCCTTCCGGCGGCTGTGCCGGGCGGAGTTCCTCAACTACCTGCGGGTGCGCGAGTGGCAGGACGTCGTCAGCCAGCTGCGCCAGCTCGCCAAGCCGCTGGGCCTGACGATGCGCCCCCTCGCGCTGCCCCACGCGGACGACGTCGGGGAGGACGCCGCGGCGGCCGCCGTCGCCGTCGGGCAGTCCTCCGACGCCGCGAGCGCGGACGCGATCCACCAGTCGCTGCTCGTCGGGCTGCTGTCCAACCTCGGCAGCTACGACGAGCGGCGCCGGGAGTACGCCGGGGCGCGCGGGACGCGTTTCGTCGTGTGGCCGGGCTCGGGCCTGAGCAAGAAGGCCTACGACTGGGTGATGGCCGCGGAGCTCGTCGAGACCTCCCGGCTCTTCGCGCGCACCGCCGCGCGGATCCAGCCCGCGTGGGTGGAGCCGGCCGCGGCCCACCTGACGAAGAAGGTCCACTCCGAGCCGTACTGGTCCACCCGGCAGGGCGCGGCCATGGTCCACGAGAAGGTCCTGCTCTACGGGATGACGCTCGTCGCCGACCGCACCGTGCCGCTCGCGAGTGTCGGCACCGGCTCCGCCCGCGCGCTGGCCCGGGAGCTGTTCATCCGGCACGCGCTCGTCCAGGGCGAGTGGCGCACCCACCACACGTTCTGGAAGCGCAACCGTGCGCTGCTCGCCGAGGCCGAGGAGCTGGAGAACCGCACCCGGCGCCGGGACCTCGTCATCGACGAGAACGGCATCTACGACTTCTACGACGAGCGCCTGCCCGAGTCCGTCGTCAGCGCCCGCCACTTCGACTCGTGGTGGAAGAAGCACCGCCACGAGGAGCCCGAGCTGCTCGACTTCACCCGCGAGCTGCTCTTCGGCGGCGAGCCCGACGTCACCTCCGGCGACTTCCCCGACACGTGGAAGCAGGGCGACCTCACCCTGCCCCTCACCTACCAGTTCGAACCGGGCTCCGCGGCCGACGGCGTGACCGTCCACGTCCCGATCAGCGTGCTCGGGCGCCTGCGCCCCGACGGGTTCGACTGGCTCGTGCCCGGGCTGCTGCCCGACCTCGCCGTCGCGACGATCCGCTCGCTGCCCAAGAAGGTCCGCGTCCAGCTCGTGCCGGCACCCGACGTCGCGCGCGAGGTCCTCGCGCTGCTGCCCCCGTGGGCGGAGGTGGCCCCGGCCCCCTTCGGCGCGCCGTCCTTCCGGGAGGCCTTCACCGCCGCCGTCGCCATGGCGCGCGACGTGACGATCCCGCCCGACGCGTGGGACGAGGAGAAGCTGCCCTCCCACCTGCGCCTGACCTTCCGCGTCACCGACGACACGGGCAAGGTGCTCGGCGAGAGCACGTCCCTGCCGATGCTCCAGCGCCGGCTCGCTGCCCAGACCCAGGCCGCCGTGCGCAGCGCGGTCAAGGGTGCCGTCGCGCTGGCGATGGAGGAGGCGCGCGAGTCCGGCGGGGGCAAGCCGACGACGACGGCGCAGGCCGAGCCGTCGGGCGCCACACCCGCCGCGGGCGCACGTCCGTCCGCGCCGGCGCTGGCGGAGGAGCACGGGCTCACCGGGTGGCCGGCCGCCGGGACGATCCCCGCCCAGGTCGAGTCGACCGGCCCGCAGGGGCTGCTCGTGCGCGGGTACCCGGCGCTCGTCGAGGTGGCCACCGAGCGCGGCAAGGCGCCGCGGGTGGACCTCCTCGTCCTCGCCGACTCGCGCGAGCAGTCCCGGGCGCACCGGCGCGGCGTGCGGCGCCTGCTCCTGCAGGAGACCGCCCTGGCGAGCGGACGCGTGACGTCCCGCTGGACCGGCCGCGAGGCGCTCACCCTGGCGGCCAGCCCCTACCGCGACACCGAGTCCCTCGTGGAGGACGTCCAGCTGGCCGCCGTCACGGCGCTGGCCGACGAGTGGGTGGCCGCGCACGGCGGCCGCGAGCCGATGGACCCCGAGCGCTACACGCAGCTGCGCGACGCCGTCCGCGCTGGCCTCGAGGAGCGGGTCTACCGGGTGGTCGGGCAGGTGGTGGCTGCCCTGGAGGCACAGCGCGAGCTCGAGGCAGCGGTCAAGGAGGCGACCTCGATGTTCCTCCTCAACACCCTCACCGACGTCCGTGACCAGGCCGGTCGGATCATCTACCCGGGCTTCGTCTCGCGGACCCCGCCGGACCGCCTCGTCCACCTCCCGCGCTACCTGCGGGCCGCCCGCCGGCGGGTGGAGCGCGCCAAGGACAACGTCCACCAGGACGCGAACCTCGCCTGGCGGGTGGGCGAGCTGGAGGAGGAGTACGAGGCCGCCGCCTCCGCCGCGCGCCACGCGACCGCCGACCCCGCGCGCGCCGCCACACTGGAGGAGGTGCGCTGGCTCATCGAGGAGCTGCGCGTCAGCCTCTTCGCGCAGCAGCTCGGCACCCCGGTCAAGGTGAGCGAGAAGCGCATCCGCAAGCTGCTCGCGAGCGCCTGACCGCGCCGCCCGGGGCGCCGGTCCTGCCCACCGTCCCGCCGACATGGGATTCCGCCCGATCAACCTGCTCAATCGCGATCGGCTGCGTCGCAGGCGCCCTCCAACGCCTGCGACGCAGCCTGTCCTGAGTCGCGGACTACGCCGCGATCCGCCGCACCATAGGGAGCCGTGACCGCGTGAGGAGCCACGCGGCGGCCATGGCCAGCAGCGGAACGCCGAGCCCGATCGCGGCAACGGCCGGCCACGGGACGACGAGTTGCCAGTGCGGGTCCAACACCCCCCACTGGTGCCGCATCGCGATGACGACGACCGCCGCGAGCAGAAGCCCGGTGCCGGTCCCCAGCACACCGCCGACGAGTGTGAGCACGCCGGCCTGCGCCGCGGCAATACGCCGGCGGAGCCTTGGCGAGGCACCGACGGCCGCGAGGGTGGCCAGGTCCGGCCGCGTCTCCGTGTGGGCCAGCGCGATGCTCATCGTCGTCGCACCCAGCCCGACGACGAGAGCAGCACCGACGACGACCCAGACGGCGATCGACCCGCCTCCCGGCCCACGCTCGACACCGAGGTAGGACGTCTCGTCGAACCGGTAGAGGGCGTCGGACGCGGCAGCCTCCTCGGCTTCCGTGGGAATGCGGGAGGTCGCGGCGAGGAGTCCGACGGGCTCGCTGTGGAGGCCGAGCTCCTCGACCACCCGGGGCGGGAAGACCATGCCGAAGACGTCGTCCATCGGGCTGCCGCCAAGCTCTGCGGCGGTGGCCGGGAGCTCGTAGGTGTCGACCACGCCGGACTGGCCGGTGTCGACGTCCAGGTGGACCTTCCCGTCAGGATGAACCATGAGCTCGCTGGGAACCACGACCCGGCCCCGGGCAAGGGCCGCCGCGGCCTTCTGCCCCTCCGGGAAGCCAAGACTTGTCATCAGGGTGCCGTCGTCGACGAGGACCGCCCCGGTGAGCCTGGAGACGAGTGGCTGCGTCTGCTGCCACGCGCTGCGCTGGCAGCGCGGATCGTCAGCGTGCTCGACGAGCTCGGCGGTATCGGGGTCACTCAGCTCGTCCAGCGGGCACTCGGACTGGTCGCCCGGCCACCTCGTGACGAGATAGGCCGCCTGGTCGGCCGAGGGGCTGTCGGGATCTGCGAGCGCCGCCATGGTGGCGACGTGGACGTCCTCGACCGGGAGGGTCTGCCGCAAAACTGTCGTCAGCGTGGCCAGCTGGTCGGTGGTCACCGCAGCGACGGACTCCCAGGGCAGGAGGCCCGCGGTCACGGTTCCCTCGGGCCCCGACGCCAGGTACGTCGCCTCCTGCTGTGCCTCTGAGGAGGCGATGAACCCGGCCCCAGCGGTGGCACCTGCCAGCGCCGCGACGATGGCGGCGACCGCCGGGGCCGTGCGGGACCGTTGCCGTGCGGCGTCGCGCAGGGCGAAGCGACCGGCGACTCCCAGGCGCGGTGCCAGCCTGGCCAGGAGGGCGACGATACTGCCGGCCGTGGCCACGATGCCGATCTCGAGCGCGATGACCCCACCGACGACCAGGAAGGGCTGGGAGGCTCCGGCTCCGGCGAGCGCGGCGACGACACCCGCGGCCGCGAGCCCCGCGCCGGCGATCGGCACCCGGCGGCGAGGACGTGCCTCGGCGCGACGGCCGGCGATCGCCGCGACGACGTCCAGACGTTCGGCCTGCCGGGACGGCAGCCACGCGGCCGCCGTCGCGACGAGGGTGCCGAGCAGCACGATGGCGGGCAGCACGAGCCACGGCACCTGCAGGCCCGGGATCGTGGCGGGGCGCACGAGGTTGACGAGCCAGACGCCCATGGCGGTGAGCACCAGTCCGAGGACGACGGCGAGGACCGATGCGGCGAGTCCTGTCGTGACACCGCCGAGGAGGACCACCCGGCGCACGTCTCGTGCGCTGCCGCCGGTGGCCGCCACCATCGCCAGCTGACGACGGTTGCGCTGTGCGCCGACGGCGAAGGCGGGCCCGATGAGCAGCACCGCCTCGATGAGGGCGACGGCACCGACGGCACCGACGACGGCGACGGCACCGGCGTCCGCGCTGCCCGTCATGGACCCCGAGCCCAGCCCCTCCGGGTGAAGGACGACATACCTGCTGAGGACGAGCGAGCCGAGGGCGTTGATCTCCCGAACGTGCTCTGCCATGACCGGCTCGTCACCGAAGACGAACCAGCGCACCGGCATCGCGCCCCATCCCCCGGCACGTTCCCGGTCATCGGGCAGGGTGCCGGGTAGTGCCAGGACTGGGGCGGCCTGGAAGGCCGGCTCGAGGATGCCGACCACCGTGCCGGTCACCGGCTGCGGCCCGCCGACCTCGACGGCGAGCGGGTCACCGACACCGACGGCGAAGGTCTCGGCGGTGCCGTGGTCGAGAAGGAGCTCACCTGGCGCGCGCGGCATGGAACCCACCGCCAATGGCGTGGAGACGACCTGGGTGAGGCGGTCGGGCGGCAGCTCGAGGATCTCGGCGTAGCTCGGCCGGGCGCGCTCCTCGCTCGTGGCCATGCCACCGCCCAGGCCCGCACGGACGAGCACGCTTCCCGCTGGCAGGACGGCCGCGACCGCATCTTCGTGCTCCTCGACACTCGGCGGCTCCGGGTCTACCGACCCGAAGGTCGACCACCCCCCGTAGTGCCCGAGCGGCCCCTGCTCGACACCCTCGTCGTACCACCCGGTGACCTCCGCCTGGGCGACCTCGCCGAGCCGCTCCGAAACGACCTGCTCGGGACTGGGGTCGAGCGACGAGAGGAGCGTGCCACCGGCGGTCCCGACGAGGAGCGGGAGCCCGATCATGGTGGCCACGAGCGCCGTGCGGCCCTTCGCCCGTCTCGCATCACGCGCCGCGATGCGTCCGGCGGCGCGCAGCGCCACCAGGCGGCGGCCCATCAGTGCCCGTCCGTAGCGCTCAACAGGGACTCCGGCTCCGCCAGCTCACCGGTGGAGTCGATGACCACGCCGTCGCGAATGAAGATCGTCCGGTCCGCCCAGGCGGCGTGGCGCGCCTCGTGGGTGACGAGCAGCCCACCCGCACCGGCGTCGACGCGTGCACGCAGGAGCCGCAGGACATCCTCCCCGGTGGCCGAGTCGAGTGCCCCGGTCGGCTCGTCAGCCAGCACGAGACGACGCGGGCCCACGAATGCGCGGGCAATCGCCACTCGCTGGCGCTGACCTCCGGACATCTCGTCGGGGAAACGGTCGGCAAGGTCCGCCATGCCCACCTCATCCAGCGCCGTGCGAGCCTCCTTGCGGGCGGTGCGCAACGGGACGCCGTCGAGCTCGCGTGGCAGCGAGACGTTCTCGAGCCCGGTGAGAGCCGGAATGAGGTTGAAGTCCTGGAACACGTAGCCGATGGAGCGCCGTCGGAGCCTGGCGCGCGCCTTCTGGTCGAGACTGGCGATGTCGTGCCGGCCGAGGTTCACGGTGCCCTCGGTCGGGGTGTCGAGACCGCCGGCGATGTTGAGCAGGGTCGACTTGCCGGAGCCGGAGGCCCCCATGATGGCCACCAGCTCACCGATCCGGACGTCGAGGTCAACCCCGCGCAGGGCGCGGACCGCGGTGGCCCCGGAGCCGTGCACGCGACTCACGCCGCGCAGGCTGAGCAGGACCGGCCGGGGGTCCGCTGCACTCACGACCGTGCCTCCTGCGTCTCCTCGGTCGCGGCACGGTCGGCGGGTCGCCGCTCCGTCCGTGTCCGCGCGGCGCGGACGACTTTCGCCTCGACGTGATCCAGCCACCGCAGCTCCGCCTCGAGGGTGAAGATCAGGTGGTCGAGGACGAGGCTCCACGCGAGATCGTCACCGGTGGTCCGGTGCAGCCGGGTGTACTCGTGCAGGGAACGCATCGACTCGCGCCGCTGACGCTGGACGAGGTCGAGGACATCGACGCCCTCCGCGGTGGCCGCCAGTGCGAGCTTGATGACGAGCTCGTCCCGGGCCGGGGTGCCGCGCGAGACCGGCGTGGTCCACCACGCGGCGGCGGCATCGGCACCGGTCGCCGTGAGCCGGAAGCGCTCCACCTCGCCACCATCGTCCGCGCAGGTCTCCACCAGGCCGTCCCGCACCAGGCGCTGGACCGTCGTATAGACCTGCCCGATGTTGAGTGGCCAGGTCCCGCCGGTGCGCTCCTCGAACTGCTGCTTGAGCTGGTAGGTGTGCATAGGCCCGTCGACGAGAAGGGCGAGCAGACCGTGCCGCACGGACATGACACTCCTTGGTTACTGAGTAAGTACCGCTGAGGTTACTCGGTAACCAGCGCGTGTCAATGAGTGCGCGTTCGCAGCCGGGCCACGCTCAGATGCGCCATCGGCTCAGGACGAGGTCACGCACCCGCTCGACGTCGGCCCGCCTCCCCGCGTCCCCGCGGGCGGTGGCCGCGACGCCGTAGATCATCCGCAGCGCCAGGCCGACGTCGTCGACGGTGACACGCGAAGCGACGCGACCCGCCTCCTGGCCGCGCGCCAGAGGCGTGGTGAGGAGCCGTGCCAGGCGCTCGTCACCGTCGTACTCCTCGACGACGCCGCGGGCTCCGACGACCAGCTCGACGAAGCCGACCGACTCGACCATGAGCTCGACGATCCGCTCGAAGAAGCGCTCGAAGACGTCGGGGTCGGTCCGCGCAGAGAGCGCCTCGAGCTCGGCGAAGTTCTCCTCGAAGACGGCGAAGGCGAGGTCGAGACGCCGCGGGAAGTGCCGGTAGAGCACCCCCTGCCCGACGCCGGCCTCACGCGCGATCGCGCTCAGCGGGACGTTGTACCCCTTGTCGGCGAAGAGGTCGCGTGCCGCCCGGAGCAGGGCGCGCCGGTTGTCGGCGGCCGCTGCCGGACCTCGGTTGCCTCCGCGGGCCGTAAGCGCCATGCTCGCATCATAGGAACCGGACAGTTGTGTCCGGTCTACCTGTCCCGACTGGAGGGAGCAAAGATGACCACCTTTGACCACACCTACGACGTCGTCGTCGTCGGTAGCGGAGCCGCGGGAATGGCCACGGCGCTGGGCGCGGCCGACAAGGGCCTGCGCGTCCTCATGCTGGAGAGCACGGACAAGTGGGGCGGCAACACCGCGATGTCCGGCGGCGGCATGTGGCTGCCGAACAACCCCCTCATGGCGCGCGACCGCGTCAGCGACTCCCGCGAGGAGGCGCTGGAGTACCTGGAGGCCACCATCGGCGACGCAGGCCGCGCGACCAGCCGCGAGCGCAAGGAAGCCTTCGTGGACGGCGTCGCCGACTTCGTCGACACCGCGGAGAAGTACGGGATCGAGCTCGTCCGGGCACCCGACTACGCCGACTACTACCCCGAGCTGCCCGGCGGCAAGATCGGCCGCGGCCTGGAGGTCAAGCCCTTCGACGCCAAGCGCATCGGGGACTGGTGGAGGACCAGCCAGTCGCCCATCCCGTTGCCCGCCAAGACCGACGACGTGTGGCTGCTCGGCCGCGCCTGGTCCACCCCGGGCGGCTTCGTCCGCGGCGCCCAGTTCGTGTTCCGCGCGCTCGGCGGCCTCCTCACGGGCAAGAAGCTCGCAGGGATCGGGGCGGGCTGGACGGCAGCCTTCCTCGACGTCGTCGTCCAGAAGCTCGGTACGGAGCTGTGGCTCGGCTCCCCGCTCGAGGAGCTCGTCGTCGAGGACGACCGCGTCGTCGGCGTCCGGACGACGCGCGAGGGCAAGGCGGTGACCGTCCGAGCGACGCACGGCGTCATGCTCGCGGCCGGGGGCTTCGACCAGAACGTCGAGTGGCGGCGCAAGCACCACGGCATCGACGGCGCTCCCTCCGGCGCCCCGGGCAACCTCGGCAAGCCCATCGACATCGCGGCGCGGGCGGGGGCGGCCCTCGAGCTCATGGACGACGCCTGGTGGGGTGCCTCGATCGAGGCGCTGCCCGGCGGCTCGCCGTCCTTCATCGTCGGCGAGCGGTCCTTCCCCTACTCGATCATCGTCGACTCCACCGGCGAGCGGTTCGCCAACGAGTCGGAGTCCTACGTCGACCTCGGCCACCACATGCTCGAGCACGACAAGGACGGCCCGTACTGGATGGTCTCCGACGTCCGTCACGCACGCCGCTACCTGCGCACCTACGCCATGGACCCGCGGGCGAACAAGAAGATGCAGGACGCCGGGATCATGATCAAGGCCGACACCCTCGAGGAGCTCGCGGCCAGGATGGGCGTGGACAAGGAGCGCTTCGCCGCGACGGTCCGCCGCTTCAACGGCTTCACCCGTTCCGGCATCGACGGTGACTTCGGCCGAGGCAACTCCGCCTACGACCGCTACTACAGCGACCCGACCGTGCGTCCCAACCCGAACCTCGGCCCGATCGAGAAGGGCCCGTTCACGGCCTTCAAGCTCGTCGTCGGGGACCTGGGCACCAAGGGCGGTGTCGTGACCGACGCCGACGGGCGCGCGCTGCGGGAGGACGGCTCCGTCATCGAGGGCCTGTACTCGGCCGGCAACAACTCCGCCTCCGTCATGGGCCGGACCTACCCCGGGCCGGGGTCCACCATCGGCCCGGCCGCCGTGTTCGGGATGCGCGCCGCCCGGCACATGGCCACGGTCGGTGCCCGACAGACGGCGACGACGGCACGCTGATCCGCCGCCTCGTCGCCTGACCGGGTGGTCCCCCGGGGCACCTGCCCTGCCCCGGGGGGCCATCCGCTGCCGAGGGGGCAGACGGACGCCCGTGCGGGCGGATACGCTCGCTCAGAGACACCCGCTCCTGAACTTTGCCGAGGCCGCCATGCGTTCCGTCCGTCACCTGCTCTCCTCCGCCCTGGCGGCGGCTCTCACGCTCGGGGTGGTGGTCGGCCTGCCGACCGCAGCCTCCGCGGACGAGACCTACCCGCGCCCGGGCTCGGGCTCCTGGGAGATCCAGGGTCGCGGCTGGGGCCACGGCATCGGCATGTCCCAGTGGGGCGCGCAGGGCGCGGCCCTGCAGGGCCTGACCCACCGCCAGATCCTCGGGTTCTACTACCCCGGGACCGCCGTCGGCTCGGTGAGGAACAACCCGCTGGACGTGCGGCTCATGGCCCACCAGAACACCGACTCGGTGCGGCTGTGGGCGCCGCAGGGGGCGAACCGGCTCCAGGTCGCGGGCGCGGGCAACACGACCCGCTCCTACGCGGGCGGGTACGTCACCGTCGACCGCGCGGACGACAACCGGTTCTGGGTCCGACACAGCGGCGGTGCGGTCCACGCCTTCACGGCCACCGAGCTGACCGTCACCGCCCGCAACGCCGACAACAACAACGTCGGGGCGGTCGTCGGCTCCAGCTCCACGCGCGGCACCTGGTACCGCGGGACGATCCAGCTCGTCCGGGAGAACAGCACGCTCTTCGACGTGCGCAACCACGTGGCGCTGGAGCAGTACCTGCGTGGCGTCGTCCCCCGGGAGGTCCCGGCGTCCTGGCACACCCAGGCGCTGCGCGCCCAGAGCGTCGCGGCCCGCAGCTACGTGCTCGCCGAGATCGCCGGGAACTCTGCCGGCCTCACCTGTGACACCACGCAGTGCCAGGTCTACGGCGGCCGCGCCACCGTCGACCGTGACGGCGACGTCCTCACCGCTCACGACCACCCCCGCACGGACGCCGCGGTCGCCGACACCGCCGGCGAGGTGCGCACCTACGGCGGCTCCGTCGCCTTCACCCAGTTCTCCTCGACGAACGGCGGGTGGACGAAGGCCAGCACCCGCCCCTACCTCGTCGCCAAGCCCGACCCCTACACCGGCACCGCTCCCGGTGACACCCGCACGACATGGACCGACCGGCTGAGCGTGGGCACCGTCGAGGCCTACTGCCCGAGCAACGGACGCCTGCGCAACCTCGTCATCACCGAGCGCGACGGGAACGGCGCCTTCGGCGGCCGCATCACCGAGGCCCGGGTGGAGTGCAGCACCGGCAACCGCACGCTGACCAACCTCCGATTCGACCTGTTCAGCGAGTGGTGGCGCGTCACCCCGCCGCCCACCGGCTTCTTCCTGTCCAACACCCTCGGCGCCGAGGCGGAGATCGTCTTCCAGTACGGCCGCGACGACGACGAGGTCCTCATCGGTGACTGGGACGGCAACCGCACCGACACCATCACCATGCGCCGCGGCAAGATCTTCCACGTGAGCAACTCCCTGCGCGCCGGCGGTGCGGACTACTCCTTCCCCTACGGGCGCGCGAACGACGTCATCCTCATCGGCGACTGGAACGGGGACGGGCGCGACTCCATCGCCGTGCGCCGCGGCCGTGAGTACCACATCCGCAACGACAACCGCCCGGGGGACGCTCAGCGCGTCATCACCTACGGGCACGCGGACGACGACGTCCTCGTGGGGGACTGGAACGGCGACGGGCGCGACACGCTCGCCGTGCGCCGCGGCTCCGTCTACCACGTGAAGAACTCCCTCACCGGTGGTGACGCCGACTCCGTCATCAGCTACGGCCGGGCGGACGACGACGTCATCGTCGGGGACTGGAACGGCAACGGGCGCGACACCTTCGGCGTACGTCGCGGCAACGTCTACCACCTGAAGAACTCGATCAGCGGCGGTGACGCCGACCGCGTCGTCGCCTTCGGCCGCGCCACCGACGAGGTGCTCGTCGGTGACTGGAACGGCGACCGCCGCGACACCCTCGGCCTGCGCCGCCTCGGCTGAGGCGTCGGGGCGGCCGGCACCACCGGCCGCCCCACCAGCCCTCCGCCGGCAGCTCTCCTCCCGCACGGCGGCACGGGTCGTTTGCGGCTAGTCCTGCGCGAGCAGCGTGTCGATCTCCCGCACGGCGTCCCGCCCGGCGCGGTTGGCGCCGATCGTCGACGACGACGGCCCGTACCCGACGAGGTGCACGCGCGGCTCGTCGGCCACCCGCGTGCCGTCCATGACGATCCCGCCGCCCGGCCCGCGCAGACGCAGCGGGGCGAGGTGGCTCAGCTGGGGACGGAAGCCGGTCGCCCACAGGATGACGTCGGCGGCCTGCACGGTGCCGTCCGCCCAGCGCACGCCGTCGGGCACGATCCTCGTGAACACGGGCCGGCGGTCCAGGGCACCGCGCCGCGCGGCCGCCCGCAGCGCCGGCGTCCACAGCAGCCCGGTCACGCTCACCACCGAGCGCGGCGGCAGACCGGCGCGCACCCGCTCCTCGACCATGGCGACCGCTCGGCGTCCCTCGTCGGGGCCGAACGGGCCGTCCCGCCAGACGGGCTCACGGCGGGTCACCCACGTCGTCGAGGTGACCTGGGAGATCTCGTCGAGGAGCTGGACGGCGGAGATCCCGCCGCCCACGACGACGACGTGCCGGCCGCGGAACTCCTCGGCGCTCCCGTAGTCCGCGGTGTGGAGCTGGCGTCCGGTGAAGGTCTCCTGCCCGGGGTAGCTCGGCCAGTACGGCCGGTTCCACGTGCCGGTGGCGTTGACGACCGCCCGCGTCAGCCAGGTGCCGCGGTCGGTGCGCACCCGCAGCAGGCCGCGGGGGTCCTCATCCGTCCGCTCCACGGCCTCGACCCGGACCGGGCGGACGACGGGCAGGTCGAAACGCTCCTCGTACCGCGAGAAGTACCGCGGCAGCGCGGTGTTCGACGGCTCGCACGCGTCGGGCGGGTCCTGCTCCATGCCGGGCAGGTCGTGGATGCCGTTGACGGTCGCCATGCGCAGCGAGTCCCAGCGGTGGCGCCACGCGCCGCCCGGGCCCTCCTCGCCGTCGAGCACGACGAAACCGCGCGGACGCGTCTCCGGTGCGGGCCGGTAGCCGCGCCGCTGCAGGTGGTAGGCCGCCGACAGCCCCGCCTGCCCCGCCCCGATGACGACGACGTCGGCCGTGTGCACGGTCTCGCCGTGCGCACGGGCACGCTCGGTCTGGAGGAGGACGGGGGGCACGCCGGTGACAACACACCGGCCCGCCACTTCCTTCCGTGACGCCCGCCCCTCCCCCGCCCCGCACCTTCGCACCTGGTCGCCTTCAACGACAGCGGGGGTCTCTAGGATGCGTCACGTGAGCTTCTCCGTCGCCGTTCCCCTTGCTGGCGCGCTCGTCACGCTCGAGCCGCTGCGCCTCGACCACGCGGACGAGCTGGCCGTGGCCGTGCAGGACGGGCGCCTTCACGAGCTCTGGTACACCCGTGTCCCCTCACCTGACGCGATGCACGACGACGTCGCGGCCCGGTTGGCCCAGCACGCCGCCGGCCGCGTGGTGCCGTGGGTGCTGCGGCGCAACGCCGACGGCGCCGCCCTCGGCGTCACGACGTTCCTCAACATCCGCGAGGACAACCGCCGGCTGGAGATCGGCTCGACGTGGATCGCCGCGAGCGCCCAGGGCACCGGGGTCAACACCGAGGCCAAGCTGCTCCAGCTCAGCCACGCCTTCGACACGCTCGGCTGCATCGCCGTCGAGCTGCGCACCCACTGGCACAACCACCGCTCCCGCCGCGCGATCGCCGCGCTCGGAGCGAAGCAGGACGGCGTGCTGCGCAACCACGACGTGTGGCGCGACGGCACCGTCCGGGACGTCGTCGTCTTCTCGGTGATCGACCGGGAGTGGCCCACCGTGCGGCTCGGGCTCACGGAGCGGCTGCGCGCGCTCGGCGCGCGCTGACGCCTCAGGGCAGCGCGATGCCGTTCGCGGCGCGGTAGTCGGCGAGCACGGCGTCGACGACGCGGGCGGTGCGGACCGCGCTGCGCCCCGTGCTCGGGGACGTGCCGTGACCGGTGAGCTCGTCCACCACGGTCTGGATGAGCGGCAGCTGGACGGTGGCCGGGTAGGGCGCCTCGATGCGGCGCTCCCCGTCGGCGGTGGTGAGGAGGATCGGCTCCTGGCCGAAGGTCGAGAACTGCAGCGACCCGGCCGTGCCGAGGATGCGGACCTCGTCGCGCTGCTCCTGGGTGCCGTAGCTCCACAGGCCGCTGCCGAGCGCCCCGGACTCCAGCTGGAATGACGCACTGACGACGTCCTCCGCGAGCGTCGCCCGGCCGAAACGAGCGGCGTGCCCGGTGACCTTCGTGACCGGCCCCAGGAGGTGGTCGAGGAGGTCGAGGGTGTGGGAGGCGAGGTCGACGAAGTGCCCGCCCCCACTCACCTCGGGCCGCACCCTCCAGGGCGCGTCCGCGCCGTCGTCGATGACGGCCGGCTTGGACGCGTGGACCGCGACGGCGTGGACGGTGCCGATGACGCCGTCGTCAAGCATCTTCTTGACGGTGACGAAGCGCGGCATGGCGCGGCGGTAGTAGGCGACGAACAACGGCAGACCGGTGCGCTCGGCGGCAGCGATCATGTCCTCGCACTCGGCGGTGGTGCGGGCCATCGGCTTCTCGACGTAGACGGGCTTGCCGGCCTCGAGGACCCGGACCGCGTAGTCACGGTGGGAGTCGGGCGGGGTGGCGACGTAGACGGCGTCGACCTCGTCGTCGTGGATGAGGGCGTCGGCGTCGTCGTACCAGCGCGGGACGCCGTGGCGGCGGGCGTAGTCCGCGGCCTTCTCAGCGTCACGGCGCATGACCGCGACGAGCGTGGAGCGCTCGGCCTGCTGGAAGCCGGGCCCGCTCTTGACCTCGGTGACGTTGCCGACGCCGATGATGCCCCACCGCACTGTCTCCACCCGCGTGATGGTAGCGGTGGGGGCTACGTCGTCGGACAGTGCCGGCGGACGTACCCCTCGGTCGCCGGCCCGACGAGGCGGCGGTCACGCAGGACGGTGAGCGGCGCACGCTCGGGAGCCGCGCACAGCTCGTCGAGCGAGAGGTCGCCGTCGTCGTACTCGACCTGCAGGACGTGGGCGCCGTAGACCGCCCGGTAGGCACCGCACTCCTCGAACGCCGCGCACTCCTCGACGACCGCGAGGTCGAACCCGACCTCGTCGCGGCCGACGGCGCCGAGCTCCGCCGCGTTCTTCTGCGCGATCGCGAGCCCGGCGGCGTGCGCCCGGTCCGCGTACTTCCGGGCGAGGGCGAGCGCGCCGGAGCGCTCCACGCCGTCGAAGCGGAGGAAGGTGTCGAGGTTGTCGATCTCGACGGCGTCGAACCCCGCCTCCGCGCACCCGTCGATCAGCACGCCCACGACGGCGACGATGTCCTCGCGCTGCCCGGGCGTGGACGGGTCGAGCACGGCCTCGTCAGGCCAGTCGGGGTCGATGACCGGTGCGCCGTCGTCCTCGCGCAGGAGCGCCTCAGGGCGGAGGCGCTCCCAGTCGGGCAACGTGCCGGGCTGGGTCTGGAAGCCGTTGACGTAGCAGACGTTGTAGGCGCCCTCGAGGGGGTCGGCCGCCGCATCGCGCACCACGACGTCGAGCTCCCCCGGCTCGCCGTACGCCGCCCCGAGCTGGTAGTCGAAGGCGCCCGAGGTGGGCGGGAGCGGGGCGGAGGTCCCGCTGTCGCGAGCGATGTCGTCGGGTGAGGTGGGCCCGGCGCACGAGGCCAGGACGAGTCCGGCCGCGAGGGCGGCGACGGCCGGCACGGTGCGCATCTGTGGATGCTAGACCGGCGCGTCGCACCTTCCCGCACCGCCGGCGTCCGTCACCACGCTGCCCGGGTGGCCGGCCGTCCCTGCGAACCTGCCGGGAGGGCGCGGGGCTACAGGTCGGCGACGGCCTTGAAGCTGGCGTCGAGTGCGGAGCGGGTGGCGGTCATGTCCCGCATCGCCACGCCCACGAAGACGCAGTCGACGACGACGAGCTGGGCGATCCGGCTCGCCATCGCGCCCGAGCGGAAGGTCGTCTCCCGGGTGGTCGTCACGAGCGCGATGTCGGCGGTCTGCGCGAGCTTGGAGCCCGGGTGGTTGGTGAGGGCGATCGTCGTCGCGCCCTGCTCGGCGGCGAGGCGGGTGGGAGCGATCGCGTCGGGCGTGCTGCCGGAGTGGGAGACGGCGATGACGACGTCGCCCGGGCCCCGCAGGGACACCGCGGTGAGCGCGGCGTGGCGGTCGTGGTGGTCGACGGCGCTGAGCCCCAGGCGCGAGAGCTTTTGGCACAGGTCCATCGCCGTGACGCCGCTCGCCCCGACGCCGATGATGTCGATGCGCCGGGCCCCGACGAGCGCGTCGACCGCCGCCTCGAGGGCCGGGATGTCAAGCATCGCGGTGGTGTCCTCGACGGCGCGCGCGTCGGCGTAGCCAATCTTCGCGACCACCTGCTCGAGGGTGTCCCCGGCGTCGAGCGTGCCGGAGATCGGGCCGCGGGCGGTGCGGCCCTCCTCGATGCCGGCCGCCTTGGCCAGCGCGAGGCGCAGCTGCGGGTAGCCGGAGAAGCCCATCCGCTTGGCGAAGCGCACGACCGTCGGCGCGGACGTCCGGCAGCGCTCGGCGAGCGCCGTGATGGACTCGCGCGCCACCGAGGTCGGGTCGGCGACGACCGCCTCCCCCACGCGCCGCTCGGCGGGGCGCAGCTCGGGCAGCAGCGCGCCGATCCGGCTCACGAGTGCGGCGCCGTCGGGCGGGGCAGCCTCGGCCATGGTGACCATCCTTCGTCGATGAAAGTAACTTTGCATGAATCGTACAAGGACGTAACTCCTTGACATCCCCCCGACGAGGCGGCATCGTCCTCGGGAGCAAGACTGTCACGGGCCCAGCGCCGGGAGCACCACCGAACAGGAGTCGCGATGTCGCCAGGAGAGGGCACCCGCTGGGGTGTCACCGTCGACTCGCCCACCGAGGAGCGCAACCCCCGCACCGTCGACCTCGACGTCGTCGACACCCTCGAGCTGCTCGCCCTCATCAACGCCGAGGACCGGCTCGTCCCGGACGCCGTCGCCGCCAGCCTCCCGAACCTCGCCCGCCTCGTCGACGGCGCGACCGAGCGGGTCCGCGCCGGCGGCACCGTCCACTACGTCGGGGCCGGCACGAGCGGACGCCTCGGCGTGATCGACGCCGCCGAGCTGCTGCCGACGTTCCGGCTCGAGGAGGGGGTCGTCACCGCCCACCTCGCCGGAGGACCGCCCGCCATCGTGCGCGCCGCGGAGAACGTCGAGGACGACCGCGGCGCGGGTGCCGACGCCGTCGCCGACGTGTGCGAGCAGGACGTCGTCGTCGGTCTGGCGGCGTCCGGGCGCACCCCGTACGTGGCCGGCGCGCTCGCCCACGCCCGCGAGCGCGGCGCCCTCACCGCCCTCGTCACCTCCAACCCGCGCGCGCTGCTCCTCGACGACGTCGACGTCCCGATCGTCCTCGAGACCGGCCCCGAGGCGCTGACCGGCTCCACCCGGATGAAGTCGGCCACCGCGCAGAAGCTTGTCCTGCACAGCTTCTCGACGGCGCTCATGGTCCGCCTCGGGCGGACCTGGTCCAACCTCATGGTCTCG
>NZ_UETB01000017.1 GCF_900116375.1 Georgenia satyanarayanai
CTCGCGTGGTTGTGCCCGAAGAGCTTGCCCACGCCCGCCTCGACGGACCGCTGCCCGAGCCGGTCCATCGCCTCGGCCGTGGCCAGGGTGTTCTCGTAGCTGCCGATACCGGGAGCCGGGAAGCCACCAGAACCGACGTACTGCTGACCGAGCGTCTCCACGTACTCAAGCGTCTGGTCGAAGTTCGCCTCACCCACGTTGTAGTGCGAGGACAGCACGTTCAGGCCGATGGAGTCGACCATCTCGCGGAACTGCTCGGCCGTGTAGCCATCGAAGTTCGAACCGTAGGGCTCGATGTTCTCCAGCCCGATCTCCGCCAGACGCGCCAGCACCGACGGCAGCCCCTCCTCGCCCACCCACGGGATGAGCGAGTACAGACCGATCGACACCTGGTCGGCCGGCACGAGCACCGGCGCGGCGTCGGTCGAGAAGGTGAAGGTCCACTCGGCAGTGGCGCCCTCGGCCAGGACGTACCCGTCCTGCGCGCGAGCCGTCACGGTCACGGTGCCGGTGCCCGGGTTGGGGCCGGCCGCCACGACCTCGTCGTCGACGACGTACTCCACGCCCTCGACCTCGGGCACGGTGAACGTGTCGTTCTCCGTGCCGTCCTCGTCGGCGAAGGTCACGGCCTCCGGCGTCACCTCGACCGCGCTGAGGTCCTTGACCTGGACGTCGCGGTAGTAGACCGTCTCGCCGCCGCCGTGGTTCTGGAAACCGATGAACCCGGAGCTGAGGTCACGAGCGGGGTCGGTGCTCGTGAAGTCGTTGACGAGGACGTCGTTGAGGTAGATCTTGATGTTGTCGCCCTGGACGCGGATGTCGTAGCTGTTCCACGACCCCACCGGGTTGAGGGCCTCGTCGCGGGCCTCGAGGTCGGCGCCCTGGAAGGTGTAGACCGCACCGGTCGTGCGGTCGACCTCGTCCGTCGCGTCGATCTGGATCTCGTAGCCCTGGTCGACGGCGACCCACGGGTCGTTGCCCGGGTCGGGGAACCCGACGAACACGCCGCCGTTGTCGTCCTTCACGAGCTTCCAGTCCAGCGTGAGGCTGTACTCCTCGAACTGCTGCTCGGTGTACCAGAGCAGGCCCATGCCGCCCTCGCCGCGCAGCGAGCAGTCGTCCTGACGCCCGAAGCCGCCCGGACCGGCCATCCGCCAGCCGTCGTTCAGGCTGGCGAGCGTGCCGTCGAACAGCGCGGTGTAGCCGTCCTCGGGCTCGGCGGGAGTGCAGATGTCCGGGTTCTCGCCGATGCTCAGGACGTCGAAGTTGACGTTGCCCTCGTCGCCCTCGTCGTACTGCAGGGTGATGGTGTTCGCACCGGCCTCGAGCTCAAGGTCCTTGGTGGCCCACTCCCACGTCTTCCAGTCGCCCGTGGTCGGCAGCGTCCACTGACCCAGGTCCTCACCGTTGACGTACAGGGAGACGTTCTTCGACCGCAGCTCCGGGTACGGGTGGATGCCGTTCGCGTAGCGCAGGTTGACCGGGTAGGTGCCCGCCTCGTCGACGGTCACCTCGAACTGACGGCCCGATCCCGCGGCCTGGATGTTGGCGGCGAACCCGATGCCCGAGTAGTTGCTGTGGTCCGCGGCGACGGTCGACCCGCCGAGCGTGAGCGCCTCCTCGGCCTCGTAGTAGCCGTCGTCCGGCGGCGGGACGTAGCCCGGCAGGGAGTTGAGCGTGTACCACGCCTCGGTGTTCCAGAGCTCCTGGCCGTCCTCGTCCGTGAACGGACGCGGCGAGCGCAGGTGCACGACGTAGCCGGGCGTGAGCCCGTCGATCGCGAGCGTGACCGTCGTGCGGTCCTCGGAGAGCTCGGCGTTCGACACGCTGAGCGCGTGCTCGTCGATCTTCGGGCCGCCGTACTGCTGCGTGGGCTGGTAGCGCCACTGCTCGACCTGGTACGCCTCGGCGATGGTCGCCGCCGTCTCCTCGGAGACCGGGTGCGTGTACTCGATCTCGAAGCCGCCCTCGACGACGCGGACCTCCTTCATGTCGAAGGTGTCCTCGTTCACGGGGGTGAGCTTCTGCAGTCCGTACCGGAGCTTTCCGGACTCGCCCCAGTTGCCGCCCTCACCGGTGCCACCGACGTAGATGGAGCCGTCGGGCCCGACGATCGTGCGGTTGATGCCGCTCTCGAAGCCGGCGGAGTGGCGGAAGACCGCGCCCTGGTACTCGCCGTCGACCTCCTCGAGGAACGCGCGCTGCAGACCGCCGTAGGTCACGTCACCGATGAGCATCTGCCCGGCGAACGGCCCCTCCTGGAGCAGCGCCGGCTGGCTCGGCGAGTTGCCGATCTCGTTCTGCGGAATCCACACCGCGGGCGGGCTCACCGGCTGGTCGTCGAACGGACCGTCCGGGTTGGTGTAGTGGTTGAAGAACTTGCCCTGCTCGATGTGCACGAGCTTGTTCGAGGGGAGCCATGCACCCTGGTTGTCCGTGGCGAACAGGTCGCCGTTCGGACCGAAGGCGATGCCGTTCGGGGTGCGCAGACCGCCGGCGACGTAGGTGACCTCACCGGTCTCGCGGTCGATCTTGATCGACGTGCCGCGGTTCTCGCCAGGTTGCGGGTCCGTCGTCGCGCCGCCGTTGTTGATGGCGACGGAGAGGTTCACGTAGAAGTAGTCCTCGTCGTGGACGAGGCCGAATGCGAACTCGTGGAAGTTGCCGCCGTCGGGCCAGTCCGCGATGGTCGTGCGGGCGTCGTAGAACCCGTCACCGTCGGGGTCGGTGAGCTGGGTGAGCTGGTGCCGCTCGGAGACGAAGATCGAGTCGTCGATGACCTCGATGCCCATGGGGTTGAGCAGCCCGTCGGCAACCTTCGTCACCGTGACGTCCTCGGGGCCGTCGGCCTCGAGGACCCCGTCGAGGAAGAAGACCTCACCCGACGTCGGGTCGGGCTCCCAGCCGCCGGCGCTGACCTCGCCCGTGGTGGAGACCGCGAGCTGCCCGTCGGGCGTGAGCGCGAGACCCGAGACCTTGGGCTCGAAGCCCTCGGGGCGCAGGTTGGTCAGGACGTAGTTCGGGTTGACCGAGTCGAGCCGCAGCCCGTCACCGGCGGTGTCGGTCGCGCCCTCGCAGTACTTCGTGCCGGGGGCCGTGACGCGCACGACGTCGGCCTCGGTGCTCAGCGCGGAGCTCGGCACGAGCTCGAAGTCGGAGGCGCCCGGCACCTGCCACTCGAGGTGGAGCTCCTGGCCGCCGCCGGCCTCGATGTGCTCGATGAACAGCGAGTGGTAGCCGGCCGTCAGCGTGACGCTGCCGTCCTTGGGCTCCGCGCCGTGGAGGCCGTCGTGGTCGATGACGAGCTCGTCGTCGATGTGGAGCTTGGAGCCGTCGTCACTCGTGAGGCGGAAGGTGTACTCGCCGTCGGCCGGGACCTCGAGGGTCGCGAGCACGTGCGTGAGGAAGTTGTCCTCCATGCCGAACTCGTCGGCCTCGGTCCAGCTGATCGTCGGCATGAGCTTGTCGACGTTCGGGGTGGTGCCCTCCTTGAGGGTGCAGATCTCGCTCGGCGCCTGGCCGAACGCGAAGGTGCGGAGGGTGACGCCGGGCTCCTCGCCGGCGGGCGGCGCGGCGGAGGCCGGCACGGCCAGGCCTGCCCCCATGACGGCACCGGCGGCGAGCGTCGCGACAGCGCGGCGCCTGAAGGCGGACCCCGGCGCGGGCCCTGCAGCGCGCAGGGCAGCGGATCTGAGCATCGTTACTCCTCATAGTCGTCCGTGGAGGCCCGCGACGCGACGTCCCTGCCGCACCGCGGGGCTCTTGGACGCTATCCCCGCTTTATGGCACGTGTCAACCAACTTTCAGCAACCGCGCAGCAGAAGCCGGTTGGGTGTCGGTCAGGCGCGGCGGAGCTCGACGGGGCTCATCTGGCCGATGCCGGCCATGTCGACCGCCGGGAGCGGGACGAGCTGGAACTCCGCCGCCGCGGACGAGGTCGACAGCCGCTCACTCGTGGCGGGGTCGGTGATGACGGAGTCCGGCTCGGCGACGTCAGCCAGCCGGGAGGCGAGGTTGACCACCGGCCCGAAGACGTCGCCCGACCGGGAGATGACCCGCCCCCAGACGACGGAGCCGCGCACCGGGAGCAGCCCCGGCCGGGCGCGGATCTCGCTCACGAGGGCGACCGCCACGCGCGCCGCCGTCGGGAGGTCGTCGGCGATGAAGAGGACGGCGTCGCCGATCGTCTTGACCACGCGCGCGCCGTGGGAGGTGATGACGTCCCGGGCCGTGAACTCGAAGCCCTGGACGAGCTCCGCCAGCTCGCGGGAGCCCAGGTGGGCGGAGCTGGAGGTGAAGGACACCATGTCGACGAAACCGAGCGCGCGGGGCAGCGGCAGGGAGTCGCTCGTCGTCTCCTCCACCGAGCGGCTCGCGACCTCGGCGTCCATCCGCATGGCGAGCGCGGCGAGCTGCCGGCGCCACGCGTAGACGAGCTGCCCCTCGAGCATGCCCGCGACGTCGGCGATGTTGTCGAGGACGACGACGCGCGCGCCGGTGTCGTCGAGCCGGTGCCGGCGTCCGGCGTCCTCGACGAGCGCCTCCACCTGCCACAGGGCGAGCCGGTCGGCGAGGTAGCTCTGCGCCCGGAGCAGGGAGACGGCGGTGGTGCGGTCGACGTGGACGCCGCCGACCAGGGCACCGATCGACCTCAGCGCCTCGGCGTCCCGCTCGGTGAAGGTGACGGCGTCGTCGGAGACGTTCTGGAAGCCCATGGCCCGCCAGAAGAGCCGCGCGGAGGAGAGGTCCACCCCCGCGCGCTCGGCGAGCTCGACCATGGTGAGCGTGGGCGCGCCGCCGACGAGCTCGGCCACCCTCTCCTCGACGGTGGACCGCCCCTGCGGCGCCTTCTCGGAGGGTCGCTTCGCCTGCGCGGTCGACTCCCCGAGGTCTGCGGCATCCGTCACAGTTCCAGGTTAACGTCCGACCCGCCCTCCACCGAGCCGGCGTCCGCCCGCACGTGCAGGACGTCCCCCGCGAGCACCCTGTGCAGCACCCCGGCGGCGTCGCGCACCACCAGGCAGCCGTCGCCGTCGAGAGACTCGGCGCGGCCGTGGAGCACCGCGCCACCGGGCTGCTCGACTCGCACGTCGCGGCCGAGGGTGAGGCAGACGGCGGTCACCTCGGCGAGCAGGCCGGCCGCGTGCGCGTCGCCGTCGTGCTCCTCCCAGCGGCGCACCAGACCGCCCAGCTCGTGGCCGACGGCGTGGAGCAGGGCAGCGGGCGCCGGCACCGGCAGGCCGGCGATCGCGAGCGAGGTCGCCGACGCGACCGGCAGCGTCACCGCGTCCTGGCTGAGGTTGACGCCGATCCCGACGACGGCGACCGGCCGGCCGTCGACCGACGGCGGGAGCAGCTCGGTGAGGATGCCGCCGAGCTTGCGGGCGGTGCCCCACCCCGCGAGCGCCGGCCCGCCGTCGTCGACGAGGACGTCGTTGGGCCACTTGAGTCCCACCTCGTGCGCCCGGTCCCCGCCGCCGGCACGCACCGCCCGGACCACGGCGAGGCCGGCGAGGAGGGTGAGCCAGGGCGCGCGCTCGAGCGGCACGCGCGGGCGCAGGAGGAGCGAGGCGGTGAGCGCGGCGCCCGGAGGGGTGTGCCAGCTGCGGCCGGTGCGCCCTCGCCCGGCCGTCTGGTGGTCGGCCACGAGCGCGGACAGGTGCGGCCAGGCGCCGGGGTCGGCGGCGACGGCCTCGCGCAGGGCGGTGCTCGTGGAGCCCACCTCCGCCAGGTGCAGCACGCGCGTGAAGGGCTGCTCGGTCACGCGCCCACCCAACCACAGCGCTCGGGCCCGGGCTTAGCATGGCCGGACCGCCTACCTCTGGAGCCGTTCCATGCCCGCGTCCCGCGCCCGGATCCTCGTGCCCGTGCTGCTGCTCCTCGTCGTCGTGGCGGTCGTGGCCGGGCTGCTCGTGGGCAACCGCACCGACGACACCGCGAGCGGCCCGGCGGCGACGACGGCGCCCCCGGCCACGGAGCCGCCGGCCACGGAGCCGGCGCCGGCTGCAGAGCCGACCGCACCGACGCAGGCGCAGGCGCCCGACCTCACGAGGAGGGTCGAGGGTGACCCCATGGCCGCGGGACCCGTGGACGCGCCGGTGGGCGTGGTCGTCTACTCCGACTACAGCTGCCCGTACTGCCAGAGCTGGGCGGTGGAGACCCAGCCGACGGTCCTCGAGTACGCCGAGGAGGGCACCGTGCGCCTGGAGTGGCGCGACGTCAGCATCCTCGGTGAGGACTCCACGCGCGCCGCCGTCGCCGCCGCTGCCGCTGCGGAGCAGGGCCGGTACCGCGAGTTCCACGAGCTCCTCTTCGCCGACATGGACGCGCGCTCCCCCGAGCAGCTCGCCGCCATGGCGGAGCAGCTGGGCCTGGACGTCGAGCAGTTCACCGCCGACCTCACCGACCCGGACGTCCTCGCGGGTGTGCAGCGCACCATGGACGAGGCCCAGAGCCTGGGCCTGCAGTCCACGCCGAGCTTCGTCGTCGCCGGGACACCCGTGGTGGGTGCCCAGCCGGCGGAGGTCTTCGTCGAGCTCATCGAGGCGGCCCTCGCCCCGTAGCCGGGCCCCCCTTTGTGGAGGCCCCACAACACCGCCTCGCCGAAACGCCGCGTCCAGGCAGCGAGGGTGGTGGCCCGCCACACGTACGCTCGCCGGGTGACCTCCCAACCCACAGACCTCACCGGCACCGCCGCCCGGCTCGCCGACCTCACCGCCCGGAACACCGAGCTCGCGCGCGCCGAGGCCGTCGCGCAGGACAAGCAGCACGGGCGCGGCAAGAAGAGCGCTCGCGAGCGCATCGAGGGGCTGCTCGACGAGGGCAGCTTCGTCGAGCTCGACGCCTTCGCCACCCACCGCTCGACGAACTTCGGGCTGGACAAGCGCAAGGTTGCCGGTGACGGCGTCGTCGTCGGCTACGGGACGGTCGACGGCCGCCAGGTGTGCATCTACTCCCAGGACTTCTCCGTCTTCGGCGGCAGCCTCGGTGAGGTCCACGGGCAGAAGATCACCAAGGTCATGGACCTCGCGCTGCGCACCGGGGTGCCGCTCATCGGGATCTCCGACGGCGGTGGGGCCCGGATCCAGGAGGGCGTGGCCGCGCTCACCCAGTTCGCCGAGATCTTTCGCCGCAACGTCGCGGCCTCGGGGGTCATCCCGCAGATCTCCCTCATTCTCGGGCCCAGCGCCGGCGGCGCCGTCTACTCCCCCGCGCTCACCGACTTCATCGTCATGGCCGACAAGACGTCCAACATGTTCATCACCGGACCCGACGTCATCAAGGCGGTCACCGGTGAGGAGGTCGGCTTCGAGGAGCTCGGCGGTGCGGCCACCCACAACGAGCGCTCCGGCGTCGCCCACTACCTCGCCGAGGACGAGGAGGACGCGCTCGACTTCGTCCGTGCCCTGCTGGCCTTCCTCCCTGCGAACAACCTCAGCGAGCCGCCCACCTGGCCCGCGGAGAACGAGCCGCTCGAGGTCACCGACGCCGACGTCGAGCTCGACACGCTCGTCCCGGACTCCGACAACCAGCCCTACGACATGCGCACCGTCGTCGAGCACGTCGTCGACGACGGCGAGCTGCTCGAGGTGCAGCAGCTCTACGCGCAGAACATCATCACGGCGTTCGGGCACGTCGAGGGCCGTCCCGTCGGGATCATCGCCAACCAGCCGCTGCAGATGGCCGGGACGCTCGACATCAACGCCGCGGAGAAGGCCGCACGCTTCGTGCGCACCTGCGACGCCTTCAACGTCCCCGTCCTCACCTTCGTCGACGTCCCCGGCTTCCTGCCGGGCACCGACCAGGAGTGGAACGGCATCATCCGCCGCGGCGCCAAGCTCATCTACGCCTACGCCGAGGCGACGGTCCCGCTCGTCACCGTCATCACCCGCAAGGCCTACGGCGGGGCGTACATCGTCATGGGCTCCAAGCAGCTCGGCGCGGACGTCAACCTCGCGTGGCCGACCGCGCAGATCGCCGTCATGGGCTCCGGCGGCGCCGTCAACATCCTCCAGCGCGGTGCGCTGAAGAAGGTGGCCGACGAGGGAGGGGACGTCGAGGCGGAGCGGGCGCGGCTCACCGCGGAGTACGAGGACGCGATCGTCAACCCGTGGGACGCGGCCGCACGCGGCTACGTCGACGCCGTCATCGCCCCGTCCGAGACGCGCGTCCAGGTGGTCCGGGCGCTCCGGGCGCTGGCCACCAAGCGCGCGACACTGCCGGCGAAGAAGCACGGGAACATCCCGCTGTGAGCAGCGCGACGGGCGAGTCCGGGGACCTCACCGCCGCGCAGCTGCGCGTCGTGCGGGGGGAGCCGGACGACGTCGAGCTCGCGGCCCTCGTCGCGGGGATCGTCGCGGCGCGGGTCGCGGCGGCCGACGACGACGCACCCTCCCGGCCCGCCCCCGCGCCCTGGTCCGACCACGGGCGCCGCCTGGGTCGCCCGCCGGTGGCGGGCCCCGGCGCCTGGCGCTGGTCGCTGCACCCCTGAGCGGGCGCACCGTCGCGCCCGCCGGTGCACGACGCTGACAGCGTAGCGCCGGTTGCGGCACTACTAGGACGGGCAGCCGCCAGGCCGGTCGAGAGGAAGACACCACCGACGATGGACCTCGAGATCAACACCGAGACCATGCGAGAGGCCGGCGCGTCCCTCCGCACGGTCGCCGTGGAGTTCGACGGCGCCAAGGACCACAGCCGGGAAGCCGCCGACGCCGTCGGCCACGACGGTCTCGCCGACCGGCTGCGGAGCTTCGCGGACAGCTGGGACGGGCGGCGCGAGGAGATCCTCGAGGACATCAACACGCTCTCCGAGCGGTGCACCGTGATCGCCGAGACGTTCGAGCAGCTCGACGGCGAGCTCGGGGCAGTCGCGGACGACATGCGCTCCCAGCTGGGCGCCGTGGCCGGCCCGTTCAACGACAGCCTCCGGGGAGTCTGAGTGCGTCCCGTCGACTGGTCACCGGTCTGGCCCACCGACCCCGTCCCCGGCGACCCGCCGCAGGTACTCTCCCGCGGTCAGGACTACAGCCGCGTCGCCGAGGCCATCGCCGTGGCCGTCACCGCGCTCCGCGCGATCGCCGACGTCGATTCGCGTAGCGAGGCGGTGGAGGCCCTGCGCTCCACCGCGACCGAGGTGGCGGACCGGGTCGCGGTGGCCGAGGACCGCTACCGCGAGGTGGGCGAGGCCCTGCGCGCGTACGCCCCGGTCCTGGACCAGGCACAGCAGGACTCCTACCTGGCGCTCCTCGACGGCCGGCAGGCGCACGATGACGAGGTGCGCCACCTCGAGAGGCTCTCGACCCTCGGTGACCAGGTCGTGCCCGAGGAGCAGCAGAGCGGGCACGCGGTGCTGGTGGAGGACACGGCGTCCCTGCTCGAGGACGCCCGCGGCCGTCTCGAGATGGCGCGGACCCGGATCCGTGACGCCGTCGAGGCCCGCGACCAGGCTGCCGCCGCCGCTGCGGCGCGCATCGAGGACGTCGTCGAGGGCGACGGCCTCTCCGACGGCTGGCGCGAGAACCTGCGCCAGCTCGGACGCGGCACGATGGCGGTCATCGAGGGCATCGCCACCTGGGGTGGCCTGGCCGCCCTGGCCCTCGGCTGGATCCCGGTGATCGGCCCGATCCTGTCCACGGTCGCGCTGCTCGCCGGTGCCGTGGTCCTCATCCGCGACATCGCGGACGTCGCGCGCGGGGAGGGGAGCTGGACGAACGTGGCCCTCGGGGCGCTCGGTCTCGCGACCCTGGGGGTGGGCCGGGTGGCGGCCTCCGCCTTCCGCACCGGCGTCACGGCACTGCCCGGTGTCGCCCGCGGCGCGGCCGGCCGGATGGCGGCGACCTCCAACGCCCACCGGGCGATGCACGGTGTCACGAGGGGCAGCGCGCAGCGCGCCGTGCGCTCCATGGTCGGGCCGCGGATCGCCGGCATGTCACGCGCACAGGGACGGTCGCTCGCAGCACCGCTCCGCGGTGGCCGGCGGGTGTGGAACGTCCGCAGGGACCTGGCGAGCGCGGGCCGCTCGATCCTCGACGACGCCCGGCAGGTCGTCGCGCCGCGGTGGTCGGACCTCACCAGGCGGCTGGACGACGTCAGCGACGCGGTCCGGGGCGGTCAGTGGCAGACGGTCGCGCCCCGGATGACCGGCCAGCACGACGACCTGCAGGCGCTGGCCGAGCTCCGTGGCATCGGCACGCGCAACGCGGGCCTGCCCCAGTTCGCGGACTTCACCACGCACCTGCGCGACACCCAGCTGGCCCAGGTCACCATGGGAGGCGCGTTCGGCGCCGACGTCGCCGTCCAGGGGTACGGCGTCTACCACGACGCGACGCACCCCGCCCCGGTGACGCCGTGAGGATCACGAGCTTCGCCATCGACCTGCCCGCCGACTGGTATGGGCGGGACTCCGCAGTCCCCGACGAGCTGCGCCCGGCGCTCGAGGAGGCATGGGAGCTCGACGGGCTGGCGCGGACCGACTCCCTCCTCACGGCCTTCTGGGTCACCTTCCCGGGCACGCTGCGCGGCCAGCTGCAGGTGTTCGACGCGGAGGTCGACGGCGTCAGCCCCCGCAAGCTGGTCCGGCTGACCCGCCGCTCACCGGTCGACGGTGTCCTCCTCGAGCGCGACGTGCGGGAGATCGCCGTCCCGGCGGGCCCGGCGGTGGTCGACGCACGGCTGGTCGGCGAGCCCGACGGGCTCGTCACCTTCACCCTCGACGTCACCGTCCTGCCGCCGAGGAGCGAGTCGGCTCTCGTCCTGTCGGTGAGCACGCCGGACCCGCACCTCGCCGACCCGCTCGCCGACCACGCCTGGGCCCTGGCGGCAGGGCTGACCATCGAGCAGGACGCGGGCTGATGCCGAGCGGGACACACAACGGACCCGGGCGTCCGACGATCCTCCACGGTGCCGCCCCGGTGGCAGCGTGGCGGCGCAGCGCGCTGCTCGCACCGGCACGCCGGCCCGTCCTGCACCGCGTGGCGATGGCGGCGGCTGCCGTCGCGTTCGTGCTCACCGTCATTGGCACCGAGACGGCGCGTCGGGGCGGCGACGTCGTCCCCGGCCTGCTCATCTCGACCGGCGCCGGGGCTGTCGGCCTCCTCGGTGCGCTCGCAGTCCTCGCCCTCGTCGCCGGAGAGCTGTTCGGCGGACCACATCCCCCCACCGACGCCCTCGTCGTCGTCGAGCCCGATCCGGATCGCGGGCGCGTCAGCGTCATGTTCCGCCGGCGGGCACGCCTGTGGACCGACGGACGCGTCCTCGGGTTCATCGGGGCGGAGCGGGAGGACCATCGCTGGCCCCTCCACGGGGCCGACGGACTGGCCGCCGTCGAGACCATGCCGCTGCCCGGCGGCACCGACCACCTGGTCCGCCTGCGCGGTGCTGACGGGCGGGTGCGTGGCCACCTGCTGTCGGCACAGTGGTGGCCGGCCGGTGTCGACGCGTCCGCCGGTGGGCCGCTCCATGAGCTCGCCGCATCCGCCGGCCTGCCCGTGCAGGGGGTGCCGTACCGCTCGTCCTCCTACCCGGCAGTGACGCTGGACCACCACCTCGGACCGCACTCGACGCCGGTCATGCTCTGGCAGTCCACGGCGATGCTCGACCTCGTCTCCGGCGTCTTCCTCGCCCTCGTCGCCTCCCTCAGGCTCGCCGACGCCTCCTGGGCGCCGCTGAGCCTCGGCCTCGGGGTCGTCACGACGCTGCTCTCCGCCCTGGCGATCGCCGCTGTGCACCGCCCCCACCGCCTGTCGGTCCGAGGACGGCATGGCGCCTGAGTCCACCCGGTCCGGTGCCGTGGGCGTCATCCTCCCCGAGGACTGGTTCGCCATCCCGCTGACGGACGACACCGCCCGCACCCGCGCGGTCGCGGCCCTGGTCGAGCGGCAGCTCGACGGCACCCACGCCGGACCGGCGCTGCGTCGCGACCTCCACGACCAGCTGAAGAGCCAGACCGCCGCGGCACGTCACGCCGGTGGCTGGCTCATGGCGATCTCCCTCATGCGCGTCCGCGGTGCGCCGGTCCCGGCCTCACTCGTGTGCGCACGGGAGGGTGGGGCGGGACTGCCGGGCCGCACCCTCGAGGAGATCTTCGACGACCTCAGCCGCGAGGGCGGCCCCACGGCCACGGTCGACGCGGCCCGCGGCCCTTGGAGCACCGTCGTACGACGGGTGGTCGAGCCCGCCGACGGCAGCTCCGACAGCACGCAGACACCACAGCTCACGGCCACCTACTACCTCGACCCGGGTGACGGCCACGGCGTCATCGTCCTCGCCTTCGCCAGCCCGGCGCTCGACCTGCGCGACGGCCTGCTGAAGCTCTTCGACACCGTCGCGATGGGGGTGCAGCGGCTGTCGGACGGAGGGTGAGGACGCGCGGTCAGTGCCGGCCGGGACGGCGGAAGATCGTCCAGTACATGAGGCCGATCATGACGCCGCCGCCGACGACGTTGCCGAGGGTGACGGGCAGCAGGTTCCCGACGACGACGGCGTCCCACGTCAGCGTGGCGCCCTCAACGGCGAGCTCCACGCCCGCGGTCCCCTGCAGGAGCAGCGCGAGCGGCAGGAGGAACATGTTGGCCACGGAGTGCTCGAAGCCGGCGGAGACGAACAGCGCGATGGGCAGCGTGAGGGCGAGGACCTTGTCGGTCGTCGTGCGTCCGGAGTAGGCGGCCCACACGGCCACGCACACCATGAGGTTGCACAGCACACCGAGGACGAAAGCCTCGCCGAAGGAGTGCCCGACCTTGCTGGCGGCGGTGTCGAGCACGACCCTGCCCCACGCGCCGTCGGCGGCGTGCCAGGTGCCCCCGGCGTACACGAGGACGACGACGGTCAGGGCGCCGAGGAGGTTGCCGGCGTAGACGACCGCCCAGTTGCGCAGCAGCTGGGCCCAGCTGATCCGTCCGCTCGCCCGCGCGGTGAGGGTGAGCGTGGAGGAGGTGAACAGCTCGGCGCCGGTGAGGACGACGAGCACGATGCCGGTGGAGAAGACGACACCGCCGAGCACCTTCGCCACGCCCCACGGCAGCGCCTGCGCGCCGACCTGGCTGGTGGTCCAGAAGACGAAGGCCAGGGCGATGTAGCCACCGGCGGTGATGCCGAGGAGGAAGGAGGTGAGCGGGCGGGCGGTGGCCTTGGCGCAGGCGGCGTCCTCCGCCGCACGCGCCAGCTGCGCGGCGGAGGGGATACCCGCGGACTCCGACACCGTGCCGGTCATGGCTCTCCCGTCCGAGCCGGACCGACCGGCCACCGTGTCATCGTCGCGCGGCGGGCGGGCACGCGAGCGGGCCCTTGGGCCCGGACCCGCTGGTCACCCAGCCCCTCACCCGGGCGCCCCTCCGTCTGGGGCGCCCCCGGTGACGGGCCCCGGCGCGTGGCGCCGGTTCTTGCACCCCTGACCCACCAGGCCGCGCTCACCCCGCCGCGCCCCTCCGCCGACAGCTGGACTGATGAGGGGCGGGGGGCGTCACGGTTCCGGGGTGGTGGCGCCCCGCCCGGACGACCAGACGTAGGCGCTCAGGGTGATGACGGTGCCGCCGACAGCGAGCACCCACCAGGGGAAGCGGGGCACGTGGGGAGGTTCCCCTGCGGTGTCGACGTCCTCGACCGGTGTGGGGATGATCCGTTCAGCGGTCACCAGGATCCGGTGGCTGTTGACACCGATGGGAGTGCAGGTGACAAGGGTGAGGAGGTCCTGTCCCGGCTGCGGCCGCAGCGCGTGGGTCTCGTCGGGCTCGACGACGGCGGTCGCGATGACCTCGTAGGTCAGCACCTCGCCGAAGGTCTCGATGGTGAAGCGGTCGGCGAGCTCCACCTCGTCCAGGTGGGTGAGGATCGTGGCCGCCGCAAGACCCCGGTGACCGGTGAGCACCGAGTGCGTACCGGGGCCGCCGACAGGCAGGGCAGTGCCCTGCAGGTGGCCGATGCCCTCCAGCAGGACCTGCTCGCTGGTGCCGTGGAAGACCGGCAGGTCGACGTCGATCGTCGGGATCCGCACGCGAGCCATGAGGCCGTTGTCGTCAGCGGCGAGGAGCGAGTCGTAGACGAAGGGCCGCTGGTGGTCGTCCGCTACCGGCAGCCGGGTGAAGGCGTTGACGACGGCACCCCCGGTGAGGGCCTCGTTGTAGCGGCGCGCGGCGGCCAGCGCGGCCTGGCGGCCCTCCACGCCGAGGTCCTGGACGTCCTGCGCGTAGCCCACGACCTGCTGCGACTGCTGGTACTGGGCGAACCAGCTGGACATCGTCGGGTACAGCAGGACGAGGACGCCGAGGAGGAAGACCAGGGCGATCGCCAGCGGAGTCCGCAGCAGCTGCCACCGCGGGCGGGCGTGACCGGCGGCCATCACGCCCGCCCGGCCATCTCGGTCAGCCCGCCTGTCCAGCGCGACGTCGGTGCCGCAGTGCGGCACCGACTGCCACGGTGACGAGACCCATGCCGAGCAGGGTGAACAGCACGGTGCCCGCAGCACCGGTCAGCGGGAGCTCGATGAGCGGACGCTGGTGGTTGAGGACCCCGACGGGGCTGCCTTCGGCCTCGGTCGTGGACCCTGCGTGGACGGTCACCTCGATCGGGTCGGAGGCGCCCGTGTAACCGACCGGCGCCTTTGTCTCCACGACCCAGTAGGTGGTGCCCACCTCGCCCGCGAACAGACCCGGGACCAGCACGGAGCCGTCTGCCGCGCTCGTGAAGGTGTCGGTCCGCTCGCCGTCGACGAGGACCGCGACGGGGTGGGTGCCCGCGGCGGCGTCCTCAGGAGTGCGGAAGATCTGGAACCGGGCGCCTTCGAGGCTTGCCCGGTCACCGGCTGCGGTCTCGGTGTACTTGAACAGCGCGAGCGCCCCCCACTCGGTCTGGACCCTGCTCGTGGTGGCGGTGAACTCGTTGATGGTCACCGTGGCGTCGTTCGGGATGATGCCGTCGCCGACAGACGTCACCGTCGTGTCGATCATGAGCTGGACCGTGCCACCCTGGGCGCCGTCCAGCGCCGCGAGGCCGGCGGAGGTGAAGGTGGCCGACAGCGTGCCCGCCGCATGGGTCAGCGTGACGGCGGTGGCATCCAGGCCGCTCCCGTCGAGGGTGACCTCGGCCCGCGTGTAGGCGAGGCGGTCGTCGAGCTCGTCGGTGATCGCGAAGGTCGTGAACACCTCACCCGCCGGCAGGCGGGGCACGGTCACGTCCACGCTCCAGGTGACGGCGTCCCCGAGGCCCCAGGCGGCGTCGTCGTCGACCGTCTTCCTGATGGCCGTCACCGAGTTCTTCGGGTACACGTGCACGTCGTAGTTCCACGTGCTGTCCTGCGTCGGCAGCGGGACGGAGACGAGGAACGGCTCGGCGCGGAGTGCGATCGGGTGACCGCCGGTATCGGTCTCCTCCACGAGGTAGACACCCACGGAGAGGTCGCGGAAGGACACCGTGCCACTGGCGTCCGTCCTGTCGGCGTCCGGGGTCGAGAGCGGGTACGTCGTCGGGGCGGCAGTCACCTCGGCCGCAGTGAGGTCCTCGACCGCCTGCCATCCCTCGTTCGTGGCCAGGTCGATGCTGCTGACCCGGCTGACGGTGAACTGGACCCCGGCGAGCGGGCTGTCCGGACGAGCGGCCCCCGTCAGCTCCGAACCGTCATGACCCGCGATGCCGCCGCCGTCCGGCTCCTCGAACTTGTGGATGGTGAGCGAGCCGAGCTGGTCCGGGTCGAGGTTCGGTCCGGTCGTCGTTGCGCCGGCAGGTGCGGCGCCGAGCATGCCCATGGTCAGGGCGCCGGCCGCCATGACGGTCAAGCGGCCCAGCCGCCTCGTCGTCCTACTCATTGGTGTCTCCATTTCGTTCTCCGCCGGTCGGCCGAGGTCTGAGGTGGTGCTGAGGTTGAGTGCGCCGGGAGTGCAGGTGGTGGGCCACGCCGGCGCAGAGTGCGACGGCCAGCACGAGGCTCCCCAGGGCGACGTACGCTGCGGGCCCGAGCCCACCGGTCAGCGGGAGCACAACGGCCTGGACCGGCGCGTTGACGAAGCGGACGATCGCGTGCTCGCCCCTGCTGACGGCGACTGCCGAGGGGTCCGCGACGCCCACCCAGTCACCTGCGGCGGCGTGGTCGGGACGTTGTGGGTCCTCACCCACGTAGCGCTCGACGGCGACGTGCCGGTAGGCCAGCGCGGCCGAGCCCTCGGCGAGCACCTCGGTGAGCGTGTAGGTGTGATCTGGCCGCACTGCGAAGGTGTTCGCGGGCGACACGGCTGCGTCGCCCGTGACAGTGACCGGCGCGAGCGCTGTCGAGGTCCCGGCTGGCGTGGCGGTGAGGTCCCAAGCGGCAGGGACGAAACCACTCTCCGGGTCGGCACCGTCCACGTGCTTGAGCAGCGTGAGCTCCGCACGGCACGAGACCGTGTTGGTGATCGTGTACCTGTTCTCCCCGGGTTCGAGCGTGACCGTGACAGCGTCCGGCAGCGGGACGGGTACCCCGCCGTGGAGAGAGAGGTCCACTGACTCGAGCTCGCACAGCGGGGGCAGACCACTGACCGTCTCGTCGATCGTCACCCCGTCCCCCGCGAGGTACCCCTCCCGCGGGACCGACCAGTCCTGGTCCGTGGCGGAGGCGCCGTCGGGCCCGCTGAGCGTCAGGTGCGCGTCCCAGCCGTCGGGCTGGGCGCCGTCGGCAACGGGTGGCTCGCCGTCGATGACCCACTCCTTGGCCACGATCACCGAGGCGGGTTCGACCTTCGGGAAGCTGATCCCGGCCTTGTTCGGCTCCTGGACCCGGTGGTCGGCGCGGCCGTCGACCACCGCCGTCGTCTGGTAGGCGAAGGAGTTCCAGGCCTCCGGCGGATGCACCGCGCCCTCCGGCCAGGCGTCGCCCGACTCGGTGACGACGGAGACGGTGACCCCCTCGGTCGGCCGGAGTCCGCCGTCGAACTCGAACACCCACCTCATCGCCCGGACGGCGGCGAGGTCGGCCGGCTGCTGGTCGGTCCACTGTCCAGGGGCGTCGCACCCTCGCCACGGGTCGCTGCTCGGCCCGCCGGGCACGCACTCGGCCGGGTCCCCGAGGAGGTACTCGGTGGTGACCTCGGTCCCGGCCGGTACCACCGGGTCGGCGATGCTCACCACGGTCGGCTGCCACTCGGTGCCGCGCTGCACCGAGCCGAGGCTGGGCGCCACGTACGCGTCGCCCACCCACGGCAGGATGTCGAGGATCTCGATCCGCTGGGTGTCGACGTTCCCGGTGTTGGTCACCGAGAGCTGCCACTCGGCGTGCCCGCCGGGTCGCGTCTGCACCACGCACGGGTAGCGGTGGAAGCCGTCGCCGTCGTCGGTGCAGGTCGCGCCGTCCGCAGCCCCATGCGCGGTCACGGTGCCGGTGGGACCGGCCCCCTCGGGCGTCACCTCTCGCACGAGCTTGCGGCTCTGGTACGCCTGGCCGGTGACCACGTTGACGACCGCGGTGTCCGTCCACCGGGACCCGGGGGCGGCTGACGTCACCTCGAGGGTGTTGACGAGACCACTGGCCGCAGGGTGGCCGGGACGCACGATGAGCGGCAGCGTGACGGTGTAGGTCTCACCGGGCATCAGCGCCGACCCGTCCGGGAAGGTGACGGTCACCGCTGGCTGAGAGGGCGCGTCGTCGACGACGAGTGTGACCTTCTGGGGGTCGGTCGTGATGGAGGCGGCCTTCGGTGACACGGAGTAGCCGACCGTGCCCTCCTCGAAGAGGAGCAGCTGCGGGCCGTCCGCGTCGGCCGGGAGCAGGTCGGTGATGACCGGGTCGATGATCGGGGCAGTCCCGGTGTTGGTGACCTCCAGGGTGTAGCTGACGAGCCCGCCGGCCGTCGTCGTCGTCGTGTCCTGGCCACCGGCGGTCTTGGAGACCTCCGCGGCCGTCTGCCCGGGGAGAACGGTGAAGCTGGCGTCATCGGTGTCGACGGCCTGGCTGCCCAGTCGTGCTGCGGTTCCCGTCATGGTGTTGACGACGGTGGCCGCTGTGCTCTCCCCCGGGTTCGGGACGCCGGGGTTCCCGTTCAGCTCGCCGCTGCGGAGTACCGGGCGCGAGGTCACGGCAAGGCTGAGCGAGTAGTCGCTGCGGCCCGTGACGCCGTTCCAGACTCCACCGGGCAGCGGTTCACCGTTGGTCGTCGCGATGGTGATGCGCACCCCCTGAACGGCGCCGGGCTCCACACCGTCGGGCAGCCCGGCGCCGAAGTCCTGCGGCAGGTGGTCCCCGGTCACGTCGAACGGGCCGCTGGGGACCCACTCCCCGCCCGACACCGCCAGCTCGCCCTCATCGGCGGTGAACGCAGCACCGACGAGGTACTCGGGCACCAGCTCGACCGCGCCTGACGGCGCCCAGTAGAGGAGGCTCGCGTCAGTCCACCCGTGAAGGTCGAAGGCGTTCCAGAACGTCGGGTCCACGTCCTCGAGGACGAGCCGGTCCGGCGCGGCCTGCCCGGGTGCGAGCGCGAGCTGCACAGCGACCTCGGTCGGTCGCGCGCCCGGCTGGAGGATCGTCCCGGAGCTCGGGGTGAGGGTCTTGACCGCGTCCACCGTGATGTCCGCGGGCTCGGCCGTGTCGACGGTCAGCGTGGCCGAGGCCGAGCCGCTGGCCGTGTCGGCGCCTCGCCCGATCACGGCGTCCGCCGAGTTCCTGATGACGGAGGGCGGCTCGAGCGCGGCAAGGGCCTGCTCGATGTCGGTGCCGTCGCTGCGGACCTGCCTGCGCAGCTCGGTGTCCACCGCGACCTCGACGACCGCACCGCGGGGGATGGTCGCCTGCCCGCTCGGGCTCACCAGCGCGAAGTCGAAGCCGACGACGTCGGCCCAGCTCTCACGCGAGGGGTTGAGCGCGCCGGCACCGGCGAAGCGTGACGTGCGGCCGTCGGCGAGGTACAGCGTGAGGGCGGCGTCCTCGGGCCTCGGCTGGCCCGCGGCGTTGCCGTGCAGCCGGACGGAGAGGCGGGTGATGTCGATGAGCTCGAAGGCGTTCGTGTCGCCGCCCGGCTCACTGACCTCCAGGCGGTCCACGGCGAAGGCCGAGGTGTTCCTCGCGACCAGCTGGAGCATGCTCCGCGGGTTCGGCTCGTCCGGCGAGACCGTCACGTGGGCGGGGTACCAGAGCTTGGTCACGTGCAGCCGGGGATGCTTGTCCACCGTGAGCTCCCCACGGCTCTCGTCGCTGACCCCTGCGTCGTCGGCACCCGGACCGACGACGAGGCCGTTGGAGAGGGTCAGGCCGTCCTCGAGCTCCGCGGTGACCTCGAAGTCGATCGCGGCCCGGACGTGTTCGTAGCCGAAACCGCTGCCCGCGGGATCGGCGAGGTATCTGATACGGATCCCCTCGGTGCCGGCACCGAGGGGGTAGGTGCCGGCGTCCCCGGGGATGGTGGACCAGGTGCCCTGGGCGAGCCGCTCGACGACGACCGTCTGCGCCTCGCGCGCATCGAGGACCCGTACGGCCGTCGCCGTGAGCGCGGCCGACAGCTCGGCGTTGAAGACGTCCTCCTGGACGATCTGGTGGACGGGGCCGTGGCGTTCCCCGACCCAGCCCTGGAGGATCGCCGTGACAGTCTCGCCCGGGACGCCCTCGATGGTCGGCGTGGCGCCCGGGTTGTCGCCGAAGTACTTGTTGGCGCCGAAGACGACGCGCCTCTCGCCGATACCGAGGTACGCGGTCGCCTGGTGGTGGACGGCGTCGTTGCCACCGCCCGCGCCGGTGGCCTCCACGGTGTTCCAGTACCCGCCCGGTGCGGACCCGGTGACGGCGAAGCGCGCGCCGATCGTCGCGCCGGGTGGGAAGGCGCCGGAGAACTCCAGGACAAAGCCACTGACATCCTCCGGCACCGGGGCGGGCCACCTCACCGTGCCACCGTCGTTCATCAGCGGGTACGTTGTGCCGCCCACGGTGAGGGTGGCGGTGTCCGCGCCGGCGGGCCAGGACGTCTGCCGGAAGCCGGTGAAGTCGACACCCGGGCCGAAGAAGCTCGCGGCTGTCTCGGTCAGGCTCATGGTGTCGAACCACTGGTTGGACGCGTTCCGGGCACCGATGGACACGACGGCCTCGTCCCCCTGGATGACCCAGCCCGGCTGGACGCTCTTGGTGGCCTCGACGGCATAGCTCGGTGGATCGACGGTGAACGAGGCCGCGGCGGTCACCGGAGCGGACTCGCCCTGCGGCGTGTGGGCGACGACGGAGACCTCGTTGTCGACCCGCCTCTCACCCACACCGCTGCGCAACCGGGTATGGAGCTCGACCGAGCCGCCGGCTCCGCCTGCGACGATCCCGCCGCTCGCGCTGGCGTCCGCGAAGATCACCCGCAACCCGGTGATCGTGGCCGGATCGACGCCGGCGGGCAGCTGCGGGTTCGCCGACCACGGACCGGGCACCTCCCCGCCGGCGGTGAGAGCGATGACCTGCGCCTCGTCGGCACCCTGCGGCAGGGTGACGCCCGCCAGCCCGATGATCTCCACGAGGTCGAACGGGTTCGTCCCGCCGCTCGGCTCACGCAGCTCCAGGGAGCTGGCGCCGATGTTCGATGTGTTGGCGATGCCGGTGAGGTGCAGAGGGATCGTCTCGGTCGAGCCGGTGCCGACCGAGGGGACGCCCCACCGCTTGGTGACCTCAGCTCCCAGGCTCACCGGGACGTCGAGGGTCAGCCGCGCCTCCGCGCGCACCGCCGCGGCGTTGCGCGCACTGAGCTCAGCGGAATTGAGGAGACTCTGGCCGTTGAGCTCCGGAGGAGTGCCCTCCGGAAGACTGACGGTGATGAGGACGTCCGCGGTGCTCCCGGCCGTCATGCCGGTGGTCCCGTCGGCCCGGGTCTCGGTGAAGTAGACCGTCACGCGGTTGCCGTCCTGCTCGACGGTCGCGCTCGTCGCGGACTCCACGCTCTCCACGACCAGGGGCGCGGGCACCTGGTCCGTCAGTGTCGCCCCCTCGCACATCGCCGTGCCGCTCGAGCAGCCGACACCGAGTCTGTAGGTCACCCTCTGCCCGGGTGAGAGGGTGTCGCGGTCGACGCTCTTCTCGAGGGTGAGCGCTGCCGCGCTCTGCGCATGCGTCGGCACCGTGCCGGCACTCGCCACGAGGAGGACCAGCAGCGCGGTCAGGAGCGCGACGAGCTGGCGCCGCTGGTCGCGGGACAGACCGGGTACGGACATGGAGTCATCCCAAAGCAGGAGGGCGGCTAAACAAAAGGACGGGTTTACCTGCCCTACCTATCGTCCATTAGTCCCAGATCGTGAGTTCTCGAGATTCCCACTCCGGCACGCCGACAGTCGCGCCACGTCGGGACGTGAGCCCAACCTCCGGACGGCCGGTGGACGTTCACCCCGGCTCTCACCCCGGCGCCGAGGCGAACGTGACCTGGCTCTCAACCCGTACACCCGTGTGGCGCCCACCGCGGGCACGGTGTATACGGCATACGCTCAAACGTGTGAGCACCCCCCGCGCCAGCACCGCCCTGGACGCCATCGCCGAGCAGTACGTCGTCCGTCTTGCCGAGCTCGACCCCGTCACGGCGACCACCCTGGGGATCCCCGGCCACGACGACGAGCTGCCCGACCTCTCCCCCGACGGCCAGCTGGCCCGCGCGGAGGCGGCCATGGAGGCGGTGGCCCGGGTGGCGGAGACCGACGCCGCCGACGAGGTCGACGCGACGACCAAGGCCGCGATGGCCGAACGGCTGGGCCTGGAGGGCGAGCTGTACCTGGCCGGTGAGACGGGGCGGGAGCTCAACGTCATCGCCTCCCCGGTCCAGGACCTGCGGGACGTCTTCGACCTCATGGCCACCGACACCGCCGGGGACTGGGAGTACGTGGCGGCCCGCCTGGCCGCGCTGCCCGCGGCGATGTCCGGCTACCAGGAGTCGCTGCGCGTCTCGGCGGCCGACGGGAAGGTCGCCGCGCTGCGTCAGGTCGAGGCGTGCATCGCCCAGGCCGAGGAGCTCGCCGCGGAGGGCAGCTCGTTCTTCGACACCTTCGTGGCCGGCGCACGACCCGACGGCGCCGAGCCCACCGGCGCCCTCGCCGAGTCGCTGCTCAGCGGCGCCACCGCCGCGCGCCGCGCCTACGGTGAGCTCGCCCAGATGCTGCGCGAGGAGCTCGCACCGCGCGCGGGCACGCAGGATGCCGTGGGCCGCGAGCGCTACGCGCTGTGGTCGCGCCACTTCCTCGGCGCCGTCGTCGACCTCGACGAGACCTACGAGTGGGGCGTGGAGGAGCTCGCCCGCGTCACCGCCGAGCAGGAGACCGTCGCCGCGCGGCTCTACGGCCCCGGCACGAGCCCGGCCGAGGCGATGGCCCGGCTCGACGCCGACCCGAGCCGCCAGCTCCACGGCACCCAGGCCCTCCAGGCCTGGATGCAGGAGACGTCCGACCGCGCCGTCAGCGAGCTAGCGGGCACCCAGTTCGACATCCCCGAGCCGGTCCGCCGCCTCGAGTGCCGTATCGCGCCCACGCAGAGCGGCGGCATCTACTACACCGGCCCCAGTGCCGACTTCTCGCGCCCCGGACGGATGTGGTGGTCCGTGCCGGCGGGTGTCACGGAGTTCAGCACGTGGCGCGAGCTCACCACCGTCTTCCACGAGGGCGTCCCCGGCCACCACCTCCAGATCGGGCAGACCGCCTACCGCTCCGAGCTGCTCAACACCTGGCGCCGCCTCGCCTGCTGGGTGAGCGGCCACGGCGAGGGCTGGGCACTGTACGCGGAGCGCCTCATGGCGGATCTCGGCTACCTCGACGACCCGGCCGACTACCTCGGCATGCTCGACGGCCAGCGCCTGCGCGCGGCACGCGTGGTCCTCGACATCGGCGTCCACCTCGGCAAGCCCGCACCGGCACGGTGGGGCGGAGGCACGTGGGACGCCCCCAAGGCGTGGGAGTTCCTCAAGGACAACGCGAACATGGCCGAGGGCTTCCTCGCCTTCGAGCTCGACCGCTACCTCGGCTGGCCGGCCCAGGCACCGTCCTACAAGGTGGGCCAGCGGCTGTGGGAGCAGCTGCGCGACTCCGCCCGTGGGGAGGCGCTCTCCCGCGGGGAGACCTTCGACCTCAAGACCTTCCACCGCCGGGCGCTGGACGTCGGCTCGGTGGGGCTGGACGTCCTGCGCTCGACCGTCCTCGGCCGGCACGACTCCGTCCGGGGCTGATCAGCCGACCTGCCGCCGACAGCCGGCTCACCGCTCACGTAGGCTCGCTGCCCGTGACGCTCGTCCTCGCCTCGGCCTCCCCCGCCCGCCTCGCCACCCTCCGTGCCGCCGGCCTGGACCCGGAGGTCCACGTCTCCGCCGTCGACGAGCCCGCACTCCTCCGCACGGCCGGCGACGACGCCACCCCGGCAGACCAGGTCCTCCTCCTTGCGCGCGCCAAGGCCCGCGACGTCGCGCCGGCCCAGCCCGGCGCCGTCGTCGTCGGGTGCGACTCGATGCTCGAGCTCGACGGCGAGGTCCACGGCAAGCCCGCCGACGCTGCTGAGGCGGTCGCGCGCTGGCGACGCATGCGGGGCCGCTCGGGCGTGCTCCACACCGGCCACTGGATCGTCGACACCCGCTCCACGCCCGCGCCCGAGGTCGGCGCCGTCTCCTCGACGACCGTCCACTTCGCCGAGCTCAGCGACGCCGAGATCGACGCCTACGTCGCGACGGGCGAGCCCCTCGCCGTCGCCGGCGCCTTCACCGTCGACGGCCTCGGCGGCTCCTTCGTCACGGGCATCGAGGGCGACCACCACGGCGTCGTCGGCATCAGCCTGCCGCTGCTGCGCACGCTGCTCGCCGAGCTCGGCGTCTCCGTCACCGCGCTCTGGCGTCGCTGAGGGGCGCCCACCGCTGACCGTCCGCGTCGACCTCGACGACGACGGCGGCGGCCGCGTGGTCGGGCAGCACGCGCCGGACCAGGTCGATGAGCGCCGTCGGCGTGACGACGACGGCGACGCACTCACCGCGGTACTCGTCGGCGATGTCGCCGATGGCGCTGAGGAGACCGTCCGGGGAGATCGGGGCGCCGGGTAGGTCACGGTGGCCGGCGTCGAGCAGGCGAGCGAGCGCGGCCACGGTGTCGCCGGTGCCCGGTGCCGCACAGACGACCACCGGCCGACGCGGTCGGAGCGCCTCGCCGTCGGCGGCGGTGTCCACGACGACGACCGTGGCCGCACACTGCAGGTCGCTCACGGTCACCCTCCCGCGCTCGGTACGACTGCGGCCGACGGTACAGCTCCGCGTGCGCCCGCGCCGGCTCGCCGGCAAGTCGACTGTCGGCGACAGCTCGACCGTCGGCGGCTCGTCGGCTGCCGGGGGGAAGGTGACTGTCTGAGGCTGTGAGGGCGCGACAAGGGGCCCGCGGCGACCGGGCGACCTGCGCCGTCGGACTTGTAGGGTCGGCACAACTCACCGCCGGACGACTTGCGTGGGCCGACAGACTTGCCCGGCACGGAGGGCGGGGAATAGGACCCGCGCCGCCGGGCGGATACCGTGGGTCGGTCCGGGCGCTGGTCCCGGGGCACCTGGCGAACAGATCGGAGCATCCATGACGAGCACCTCTGGAGCGTCGCCCACCCGGCGCCCGTTGACGAAGGTGCTCATCGCCAACCGGGGCGAGATCGCGGTGCGGGTCGCGCGCGCCTGCATGGACGCGGGGATCGCCACCGTGGCCGTCTACGCCGACTCCGACCGCGACGCCCTCCACGTGCGGCTGAGCGACGAGGCCTTCGGTCTCGGCGGCTCCCGCGCGGCCGAGACCTACCTCGACGCCGGCAAGCTCCTCGACGTCGCCCGCCGCAGCGGCGCGGACGCCGTCCACCCCGGCTACGGCTTCCTCTCCGAGAACGCCGAGTTCGCCCAGCGGGTCATCGACGCCGGGCTCGTGTGGATCGGTCCGCCGCCCGCCGCCATCCGCGCCCTGGGCGACAAGGTCAGCGCCCGGCACATCGCCAGCGCCGCCGGCGCCCCCCTCGTCGCGGGCACGCCCGACCCCGTCGACTCCGCGGACGAGGTGCTCGCCTTCGCCGACGAGCACGGCCTGCCCGTGGCGATCAAGGCCGCCCACGGGGGCGGCGGGCGCGGCCTCAAGGTCGCCCGCACCCGCGAGGAGATCCCCGAGCTCTTCGACTCCGCGGTGCGCGAGGCCAAGGCCGCCTTCGGCCGCGGGGAGTGCTTCGTCGAGCGCTTCCTCGACCGCCCCCGCCACGTCGAGACCCAGTGCCTGGCCGACGAGCACGGCACGGTCGTCGTCGTCTCCACCCGTGACTGCTCCCTCCAGCGGCGCCACCAGAAGCTCGTCGAGGAGGCGCCCGCACCCTTCCTCACCCCCGAGCAGGACACCCTGCTGCGCGAGGCGTCGACCGCGATCATGCGCGAGGCCGGCTACGTCGGGGCGGGGACCTGCGAGTTCCTCATCGGCTCCGACGGCACCGTCTCCTTCCTCGAGGTCAACACCCGCCTCCAGGTCGAGCACCCGGTGACCGAGGAGGTCACCGGTATCGACCTCGTCCGCGAGCAGCTGCGCGTCGCCGCCGGCGAGCCGCTGGGCTACACCGAGGTGCCCACCCGCGGCCACAGCATCGAGTTCCGGATCAATGGGGAGAACCCGGCCGCCGGCTTCCTGCCTGCCCCCGGCACCATCTCCTCGCTCACCTGGCCCGGCGGACCGGGCGTGCGCGTCGACACCGGCGTCTCCGCCGGCGACACCGTCTCCGGCGCCTTCGACTCCATGCTCGCCAAGCTCATCGTCACCGGCGCCGACCGGCAGCAGGCCCTCCAGCGCGCCCGCCGGGCGCTCCGCGAGCTCGAGATCACCGGCATCCCCACGGTCCTGCCCTTCGCGCGCGCCGTCATCGACGCCTCCGAGTTCGCCGGCGCCGACGCCTCCGCCTTCACCGTCCACACGACGTGGATCGAGACGGACTTCGCCGAGCGCCTCGCGGGGCTCGGCGCGCCCGAGGCTCCCACCGCCGTCACGCCCGACGCCCCCGACGACGCCACCGAGCGGGTCGTCGTCGAGGTCGGCGGCAAGCGGCTGGAGGTCGTGCTGCCCGCCGGCCTCGGCATCGGCGCCGGTCGCGGGGGCCGCGGCGCGGTCCGCCGGCCCGCCCGTCGCAGCGGCACCCGGGCCGCCGCCTCGAGCAACGGCTCCCTCACCTCGCCCATGCAGGGCACCATCGTCAAGGTCGCCGTCGCGGACGGCGCGACCGTGGAGGCCGGTGACCTCGTCGTCGTCCTCGAGGCGATGAAGATGGAGCAGCCGCTCGTGGCCCACCGCGCCGGCACGGTGCGCGGCCTGCAGGCCGCCGTCGGCCACAACGTCTCGGCCGGCACCGTCATCTGCGACATCGACGAGTAGGCGGCTACCCCAGCACGAGCGAGGGACCGGCGACGCGCGCGCCGCTCGCCGCGACGCGTCCGCGCAGCTCGCGGTCCGCCGTCACGACGACGACGTCCGCCCCCTCCCGCACGTGGCGCCCGGCCTGGGCGGCGATCTCGTCGTCGCCCTCCCCCGGCGCGTCGACGACGTCGACCCGGCCCACGCCGTCGGCGGCGGGAATCGAGCCAGGCCCGCGCCCGCGCCCCTCGGTGACGAGGACGACGTGCGGGTACCAGGTGTGCCCGGGCAGGCCGACGCGCTCGGCGGGCAGGCCGGTCGTGGCGACGGCGACGAGCTCGTCGCGCAGCCGGGCCGTCGCGGCGGCGCGGTCACGCCACCAGCCGTCGGGCCGTGAGCCCACGGTGTTGGCACCGTCGACGACGAGCACGAGCCGGCGGCCGAGCAGCTCGCGCAGCGCGGGCAGTGCGTCGGCGAAGGCCGGCAGCAGCGGGCGGTCGCGCACGGCGGCCCCGTCGACCCACGCCATCCCGATGCTCTCCGGGTCGCTGACCCGCGGCTCGACCTCCTCCACCGCCTCCGCGACGACGGTCGTGTAGGACCAGTCCGGGTGCACGAGGCGGTGGCTGGCGCGGACGGCCATGCCCGAGGGCGGGAGGGCGGCCTCCTCGTGCGCCTCGCGCAGCGCCCCCTCGACGTCCGTCTCGCCCGGGTCGATCGCCCCGCCCGGCAGGCCCCAGGTGCCGCCGTGGTGGCTCCACAGCGCCCGGTGCTGCAGGACGACGGCGTAGTCGTGCGGGTCGCGCGGGCCGCGGGTCCCGGTGGCCCCGCTCAGCGGCCGCCACAGCAGGAGGCCCGCCGCGCCGTGGCGGCCCCAGTGGCGGTGGCCGCAGCGGCACTCGACCCAGCCGTCGCCCGGCCGGCGCGGCGAGCGCGGGTCCGGCGGTGTCAGCGAGTCGGCCACCGCCCCACCCTCGCGCCCACCCCCACCCCGCGCAATTGGTGAGCTGCCCGACGACGTCGGCCCGGAAGGCGTCATCGCTCAACCGGCTGCGAAGGACGGGGGCGGGTCAGGGTGAGGCGGGGCATATGGACGGTGGACGAGTTTCTGCCCGGGCTCCTCGTAGGCTGTCCCCATGGCACGTCTCGCGCGCGGAACCGGTCTGGCCACTGTCACGGACGAGGGCACGGTCCTCGACGTCTGGTACCCCGATCCGGTGCTCGACGGCACCGAGGGGGCGGGCTCCACCGCGGCCACCGCGCTCCCGGTCGCCGAGCGCCGCGACGAGGCGCGCGGCGTCCACAGCCGGGTCGTCACCGCGGAGATCGACCTCGACGCCGCGCCCACCAGCACGGTGGACGCCTACCTGCGTCTGCACCTCCTCTCCCACCGCGTCGTGACGCCGAACTCCCTCAACCTCGACGGGATCTTCGGGGTGCTGCCCAACGTCGTGTGGACCTCCGCCGGCCCGTGCGCCGTCGAGGGCTTCGACCAGACGCGGGTGCGGCTGCGGGCCCGCGACGGCCACCTCACCGTCCACGGCGTCGACAAGTTCCCCCGGATGACCGACTACGTCGTCCCCAGCGGCGTGCGCGTCGCCGACGCCTCCCGGGTGCGCCTGGGCGCCCACCTCGCGCCGGGAACCACCGTCATGCACGAGGGCTTCGTCAACTACAACGCCGGGACGCTGGGCCGCTCGATGGTCGAGGGCCGCATCTCCCAGGGCGTCGTCGTCGGTGACGGCACGGACGTCGGCGGGGGCGCCTCGATCATGGGCACCCTCTCCGGCGGCGGTGAGGAGCGCATCACCCTCGGGCAGCGCTGCCTCCTCGGCGCCAACAGCGGCATCGGGATCTCCCTGGGCGACGACTGCGTCGTGGAGGCCGGCCTGTACGTCACCGCCGGCACGAAGGTGACCGTCCTCGCGGCCCCGGGATCGGCCTCCGCCTCCCCCACGGTCGTCCCTGCGCGCACGCTCTCGGGCGTGCCCAACCTGCTCCTGCGGCGTCACTCCGTGACCGGCGCCGTCGAGGCACTGACCCGGACGGGGACGGGCATCACGCTCAACGACGCCCTCCATGCGTAGAAGGCTGCTGCGCGGCACGGTGGGCGTGCTCGCGCTGGTGGCCCTCGCCGTCGGCGGGGTCGCGATCCTCCTCACGCGGCTGGTCCCGGACCGCGCCAGCGAGACCTGCGCCGTCGTCCTGGAGGACGGCACGCGCCACGTCCTGGACGCCGACCAGGCCGACAACGCGGCCCTCATCACCGCCGTCACCGTCCGCCGCGGGCTGCCCGCCCGCGCCGCGACCATCGCGCTCGCGACGGCGGTGCAGGAGTCGAAGCTGCGGAACATCGACTACGGCGACCGTGACTCCCTCGGCCTGTTCCAGCAGCGGCCCTCGCAAGGCTGGGGCACGCCCGAGCAGGTGACCGACCCGGTCTACGCGACCAACGCCTTCCTCGACGGCCTGGTCGAGGTGCCCGGCTACACCGAGCTGCCCGTCACCGAGGCCGCCCAGACCGTGCAGCGCTCGGGCTTCCCCGAGGCCTACGCCGACCACGAGCCGGAGGGCCGCGCCTTCGCCTCCGCCCTCACCGGCCACTCCCCCGCCTCCCTCACCTGCGACCTGCCCGGGCAGGACGACGCCGCGGCCCCGGCCGAGGCCGTCAGTGCGCGCCTGGAGCAGGACTTCGGGATCGCGACGACGGCGGCCGGCGGCGCCGTCGTCGTCGAGGCGTCCGCGCTGCCCGGGCAGGACCCGCAGCGCCTCGCCTGGGCGGTGGCGCACTGGGCGGTGGCGACGGCGGTCGACACGGGCGCCGGCACCGTCGCGGTGGGCGACCGGGTGTGGCAGCGCTCGGAGGGGAACGAGGCGCAGTGGCGCCCCGCAGAGAGGGCGCCGGCGCCCGCCGGCACCGTCCGCATCTCCTGACCTTTCGGATCCCGCCACAACCGCTGCGTGCAGGCACGCGACACGCCGGCGACACTCCGAGCGGATCCTTCACTAGGCAGAGTCTCCGAGGCGGTTGTGGCGGGATCCTGCAGGCTGCCGCGTCCACGTACGACAACGCCCCGGTGGCCCGTCCCGCGTGGGACCGGGCCGCCGGGGCGGCGTCGTGCGTCGGCTCAGCGGCCGGCGGGGTACTGCCGCTCGGTCTCACCGGTGTAGACCTGGCGCGGGCGCCCGATCTTCGTCGTGGGGTCGGCGATCATCTCGCGGTACTGGGCGATCCAGCCGGGCAGGCGCCCCATGGCGAAGAGCGGGGTGAACATCTGCGTCGGGAAGCCCATGGCCTTGTAGATGAGGCCGGTGTAGAAGTCGACGTTCGGGTAGAGCTTGCGCTCGATGAAGTAGTCGTCGTTGAGGGCGATCTCCTCCAGGCCCATGGCGATGTCGAGCAGCTCGTCGGACTTGCCGAGCTTGCCGAGCACCTCGTGGGCGGCGTCCTTGACGATGGCCGCGCGCGGGTCGTAGTTCTTGTAGACCCGGTGGCCGAAGCCCATGAGACGGACGCCGTCCTCCTTGTTCTTCACCTTGCGCATGAACTCCGAGGCGTCGCCGCCGGAGGCCTGGATGGCGGTGAGCATCTCGAGGACGGACTCGTTCGCGCCGCCGTGGAGCGGGCCGGACAGGGCGCCGACGCCGGCCGACACGGCCGAGTAGATGTTGGCGTTCGAGGAGCCCACCATGCGCACGGTCGACGTCGAGCAGTTCTGCTCGTGGTCGGCGTGGAGGATGAGGAGCATGTCCAGCGCCTTGGTGAGGGCCGGGTCGACGTCGTGGTCCTGGTAGGGCAGGTGGAAGGTGAGCCGGTAGAAGTCCTCGACGTAGGACTTGGAGGCGTCGGGGTAGAGCAGCGGCAGGCCCAGCGCGCGCTTGGCGATGTAGGCGATCATCGTCGGCACCTTGGCCATGAGCAGCACGGTGGCGAGCTCCACCTGCTCCTCGTCGCGGGGGTCGAGGGTGTGCTGGTAGTACGTGGCCAGCGCGGAGACGCCGGACTGGAGGATCGCCATCGGGTGCCCGTTGGCCGGGAAGGCGGTGAAGAACGCCTTGAAGTCCTCGTGGAGGAGGCGGTGCTTGTGGACCCGCGACGTGAAGGCCTCGAGCTCGTCAGCGGTCGGCAGCTCGCCCTTGATGAGGAGGTAGGCCACCTCGAGGAAGGAGGAGCCCTCGGCGAGCTGGTCGATCGGGTAGCCGCGGTAGCGCAGGATGCCGGCGTCGCCGTCGATGTAGGTGATCGCCGACGTCGTGGACGCCGTGTTCATGAAGCCGGGGTCGAGCGTGACCAGGCCGGTCTCCTTGAGCAGCGAGGAGATCTTCACCCCGTCGTTGCCCTCGGCCGCCGGCACCCGGTCGAACTCCAGTCGCGTTCCGTCGACCTCGAACGTTGCCGGGGTGGGGGTGGCCTCGGACATGTACTGCCTCCTCAAGGATCGGTACGCCGGGAGCTCGTGGCCCCGGCACCGTCCGCACCGTCGGAGGCGGAGGCCTCATCGGTCCGCACGGTCGTGTTGGGTGGTTCCTCCATGAAGGGTAAGCCATGCCACCGGCAGGTCCGGAACCGGGAAGCCGCCGGACTTGTCGGGCACGGCGTGACGCGTGACACCCCCGTCTCAGGGCAGCAGCGGGCCCGCGGAGAGCCGCTCGGCGGCAGCCGCGACCCGCTCGTCGCTCGCGGTGAGCGCGATGCGCACGTGCCGGGCGCCCGCGGGGCCGTAGAACTCCCCGGGCGCGACGAGGATCCCGCGCTCGGCCAGGGCGGCGACGATCTCGCGGCAGTCGGTCTCCCCCGCCGTGGTGGCCCACAGGTACAGGCCGGCCTCGCTCTCGGGGGCGACGACCAGACCGGCGTCCGAGCACGCGGCGAGCAGCACCTCACGCCGGGCGCGGTAGCGCTCACGCTGCACGGCGACGTGCTCGTCGTCGTCCATCGCGGCGGCCAGGGCCGCCTGGACGGGCGCGGGCATGATCATGCCGGCGTGCTTGCGCAGCTCGAGGAGCCGGCCCACCAGGGCGGGGTCCCCGGCCGCGAAGGCGGCACGGTAGCCGGCGAGGTTGGACTGCTTGCTCGCCGAGTACAGGACGAGCAGGCCCTCGTGGCTGTCCCCGCACACCCGGGGGTCCAGGAGGCTCGGCACCCCCTCGGAGGCCCACGGCTCGGCCCAGCCGAGCTCGGCGTAGCACTCGTCGCTCGCGACGACGGCGCCGCGGGCCCGCGCCCAGTCCACCACCTTGCGCAGGTGCTCGACGCCGAGCACCCGACCGGTCGGGTTGGACGGGGAGTTGAGCCACACGAGCCGCACCGGGCCGGGCCCGACGGCGGTGGTCGCGTCGGCCGGGACGGGCTCCGCGCCGGCCAGGCGCGCCCCGACGTCGTAGGTCGGGTACGCGATCTGCGGGTGGACGACGACGTCCCCGGCCCCCAGCCCGAGCATGGCGGGCAGCAGCGCCACGAGCTCCTTGGAGCCGATGGTCGGCAGCACCTGCTCGGGCGTCAGACCAGGCACGCCGCGACGGCGGGCGAACCAGCCGACGACCGACTCACGCAGGCGCTCGGTGCCCTGCGTCGTCGGGTAGCCGGGTGAGTCGGCCGCGGCGACGAGCGCGTCCTGGACCACCTGCGGGGTGGGGTCCACGGGCGTGCCGACCGAGAGGTCGACGATCCCGTCAGGGTGCGCCCGCGCCCGGTCCCGGGCGCCGGCGAGGCTGTCCCAGGGGAAGCTCGGCAGCGCGTCGCCGAACAGCGCCACCTCAGGCCTGCGGCGGAAGGGCGGCCACCAGCGGGTGGTCCCTGTCGATGAGGCCCATCTTGGCCGCACCGCCCGGGGAGCCGATCTCGTCGAAGAAGTTGACGTTGGCGCCGTAGAAGGCCGACCACTGCTCAGGCGTGTCGTCCTCGTAGTAGATGGCCTCGACGGGGCACACGGGCTCGCACGCCCCGCAGTCGACGCACTCGTCGGGGTGGATGTAGAGCATCCGCTTGCCCTCGTAGATGCAGTCCACGGGGCACTCGTCGACGCATGCCAGGTCCTTGACGTCCACGCAGGGCTGCGCGATGACGTAGGTCACGGGTTCCCTCCCTCTGCGGCGTCGTCCCGCCGCCTGTCGGTGCCCACCCAGTATCCCTCATCCGCCCGGCGCTGCAGTGCGTCCCGCCCGCTGGACGGGCCGGGCCGTCTCCCTCGCCGCACGATCCCTCGCCGCACGTTGCTGCCTCTCGTCCACTGTGCGCCCGGTCTACCGGGCGCACAGCGGACGCAACGGGCGCAGAGTCGTGGCGGGACCGCGCTGCAGTGCGGTCGCCCGCTGGACGGGCGGGGGACAATGGCCGGGTGAGACCTCTGTGGGCGGACTGGCCGGTGGGCACGCGCGTGGTCATCCGCTACCGGCGCGCGGAGGGCGGCTTCTCCGACGCGCTCGGTGACCTCGTCGCGGCCGACGACGACGCCGCCGTCGTCCACACGCGCCGCGGGCCGGTGCGGGTGGCCGCGGCCGACGCGGTCCTCGGCAAGCCGGTGCCCCCGCCGCCGGCGCCACGCGGGCGCCGGGACCGGAACGGGGACGGCTGAGGTCAGTCGCCGCTCGGGGCCGAGCCGCACACGACGCGGTCCCACGGGATGTATCGCGTGGTCCACGAGTTGCTGTCGACCTCCGCGCCGTCGAGGGCGACGGTGCGCGAGACCGTCACGCTGAAGCCCCGCTCGGGTGAGTTGTTCGGGACGCAGCTGGACGAGGAGTTGTAGACGGTCGAGGGCTGGGTGAAGTTGAAGCGCTCGCTCGTGCTGGTCGTCACGTCGAAGTGCTCGGTGCCCCACAGCCGCACGTGGAACCGTCCGCCGGACACCCACGCCTGGACGAGCGCGCCGTAGGGCGTGGTGTTCGTCCAGCGCATGTCCACGCTCGGGGTGAAGAGCGTCGCCTCACGGCCCTCCGGGTAGCGCGGGTAGTGGTGGGAGTGGGTCTGGAACTGGTCGAGCTGCATGCCGGCGAAGAAGGCGGCGTTGAACACCGTGGTCGACACCTGGGAGAGGCCACCGCCCATCCCGCTCGTCTCGAGGCCGTCGACGACGACGCCGGAGGACACGAAGCCCCGCTCGGCCGTGATCGGGCCCAGCGCGTCGATGAGGCTGAACGTCTCCCCCGGCTTGACGAGGGTGTTGGAGATCTTCTCCGCGCCGACGACGAGGTTGCGGGTGCGCTGGGCGTCGTTGTGGAAGGGCGTGGAGAACTCCGAGACCACCTCGGTGACCCCGAGGGCCTCCGCGTCGGCGACCGTGAACTCCGGGGCCACCTCGACGAGGCGCGCCTCGGCGGTGCGGTCGGTGCTGGAGACGGCCGCCGCGGCCACGGACTCGACGAGGACCTCCTCGTCGACGTCCATGCCCGTCGCGCCGGGCACGATGGTCGGGCGGCCGTCCTCGAGGACGATGCGGGCGTCGCGGGCCTCGGTGCGCACCTCCGGGTCCAGCTCGAGGACGAGGTCGACGAGCGCCTCGCCGTCGAGCCGGAGCTCGAGGGCACCGTCGTCGGTGGGCTCGAGGGCGGTGACGGCCGTGAGGTGCGCGGGGGTGAGCTCGACGAGCCGGCCGTCGATGTCGACAGCCACCGGGGAACGGGTGAGGGGACGGGCGATCTCGTCCATCGCCGTCTGGACGGCGTCGGCCGTGACGGCGGGAGTGACCTCCTCGTCCGGCAGGACGAGGGGGCGCTCACCGGTGATCCAGCTGTCGGCGACGACGTCGACGGCGGAGTCGACGTCGACGGACGTGCCGGCCACCGGCTCGGTCACCTCCGCCTCGCCGTCGGTGAGGGCGATGGCGCCGTCGACGGGCGCGACGTCGAGGGTCTCGGCGACCCGCTCGACCTCCGCGCGCAGCGTTTCCTCGTCGACCCGGGTCACGGGCTCGTGGTCCTCGGTGCCGAAGAGGTGGGCGAAGACGCTGCGCGGGTCGAAGGAGAGGCCAGACAGCCGGTCGACGGTGGCGGCGGCGTCCAGCTCGAGGCCGGCGGCGGCCGGGTCGAGGGTCGTCTCGTTGTCGGCGAGGGCGACCGGCACGGGCTCGGTCGCCGTCTCGGCCAGCGCCTCCTCGAGCCGCTCGGTCGCCTCCTGTGCGGTCAGGCCACCGATGTCGACGCCGGCGACCGTGGCGCCGCGCGGTACGCGGTCACCGAGGTACCAGGCCGCGGCCGCGTACCCGCCGAGCAGCACGACGAGGACGACGACGGCGATGACCCACCCGCGGCGACGGCGTCGCGGGCGCTCCTCACCGAAGTCGACGAGCAGCGAGTCGTCGGTCGACGTGTCCGTTCCCATACGTGTTTCCCTCCGGGCTGGCGTCACGACGCGCAGGTCAGGCGTCCCCGAGCGGCCGCAGCCGCCCGAGGTAGTGGACGAGGGCACCGGTGGCGGTGCGGCCGAGCGTGGCGTCGAGGACCTCACCGACGACGACGTCGTGGTCGCCGGCGGTCCGGACCCAGTGCGTGCGGCACTCGAGCCAGCCCTGGGCCTGGTCGACGAGCGCGGCGCCACTGAGCGGTCCGCGGCTGTGGTCGACCCCGACGAGCTGGCCGACGGCGGGCCGGCCCGGGCTGGCGAGGCGCTCCGCGGCGACCTTCGCGTCGGCGTCGAGGATGCTCACCGCCCACGTGTCGACGTCGTCCAGCGCCTCGCGCAGGCGGGCGTCGGTGTGGACGCAGAAGAGGACCATCGGGGGGCGCAGCGACACCGAGGTGAGCGCGGTGGCGGTCATCGCGAGGTCCGTGGAGCCGTGGCGCAGCGAGACCGCTGCCACGCCCCCGGCAAGACGCTGCATGGTCGCGCGGTACCGCTCGACGAGCTGCTCGCTCACGTACGCCTCCGCCGTGAGTGGTCACCGAACCAGCGGGCCGGCAGCAGCGCCGCCGTCACGCAGGCGATCGGTGCGCCGAAGAGCCAGGCGTAGCTGATGGCCTCGTTGGTGACGAGGACGTCGCCGCCGGGGCGGAGGAAGGCCATGGCCTGGGTGGTGCCGACGACGGCGAGCGCGGCGAGCAGGAGTCCGCCACCACCGGCGATGGCGCGGGCGGCGACGGCGGCGGCGAGCACGCCGGCCAGGCCGAGGACGATGCCCACGGGCAGGTCCTCGAGGGTGAAGCGGTGGACGACCGTGCCGAGCGCCCCCATGACGAGCCCCGCGAGCAGGGAGACGAGGACGCCCACCGTGCCCCCGGTCGTGACGAGCCGGCCGAGGACCCCGCGGCGCGGGGCGGGCTCGGCGGCACCACCGGTGGCGGCCGGGACAGGGCTCGGACCCGCCGGGTCGGCCTGCTCCCCGGAGAGGACGGGCGCGGGGGCGACGGGCGCCGGGACGCGGGTGACGCCGTCGTCGTCCGCGAGGACCGCGGCGAGGGCGCTGGCGTCGGAGCCGGGGGCGGCACGCAGGTGGACGCGGTCGAGGACCGGCACGAGCGCCGCGTTGCTCAGCGCCAGCTGACCCACGAGCGCCCGCCCGTCGATCGGCGCGACGGCCTGGACCTGGGTGGAGTGGTGACGCAGCGCCGCGAGGACCTGCTCGGCGACCGGGCGGACGTCGAAGGACGCGGTGATCGCCGCCGCGGGCGCGGCGAGCGACGACAGCTCCCCGCCGGGGTCGGGCACGCTGAGCACGGTGCCGTCCGGCGCGTGGCGGGGCTCGTGGCGGCCGGTGACGTCGGCGAGCTCGGCGAGCGCCGCCCGCAGGTGGGACTCCTCCTGGGCGACCCACAGGACCGTCGGCACCTGCCACGGGGCCAGGCCACCGAGCGGCTCCGCGGCGTCGGCCGCGATCTCGACGGCGCGGGAGGTGACCCGGTGCGCGTGGACGTGGTCGGGGTGCCCGTAACCGCCGCCGGGCTCCTCGGTGAGGACCGCCGTCGGGCGCACGTGGCGGACGACGACGGCGAGCAGGTGCGCGGCGACGTCGACGTCGAGGGCGGTGAAGGCGTCGCCGCTGGCGTCCGCTGACGGACCGGCGAGGCCGGGGCGGACCCACCGCATGCCGGAGTCCGCGAAGCGGGTGGGCCGCTGCCCTTCGAGGGCCGGGACCTGGTCGAGGAAGAGGTGGCGGTGGACACCGAGCTCGGCGAGGGCGGCGGACAGCTCCGCCTCGCGGCGGAGCGCCAGCTGCTCGGGGTCCTCGGCGAGGTGCGCGAGGTCCGGCGGGATCACCTCACCGCGCTCGCCGCGGGTACAGGTGACGACGGAGACGTCGACACCGGCGCGGGCGGCCAGCGCGAGCAGGCCACCCGCACCGATCGTCTCGTCGTCGGGGTGGGCGAAGACGGCCAGCAGCCGGTGCTCAGGTTGCGTCGTCATCACCCCATTCTGGTCCAGGCCGCCGGGCGGCCCGATGTCAGGCGCGGCGGAGGCGGGCTGCCGCCTTGGCGCGCTCGGTGGCGTCGAGGACGACCTTGCGGATGCGGATGGACTCGGGCGTCACCTCGACGCACTCGTCGTTGCCGGCGAACTCCAGCGACTCCTCCAGCGTGAGCCTGCGCGGCGGCACGAGGTTCTCGAAGGAGTCCGAGGACGCCGCGCGCATGTTCGTCAGCTTCTTCTCCTTGGTGATGTTCACGTCCATGTCGTCGACGCGGGAGTTCTCACCGACGACCTGGCCCTCGTAGACGATCGACGTGGGCTCGACGAAGAAGGAGCCGCGCTCCTGGAGGTTGATCATCGCGAAGGGCGTGACCGAGCCGGCGCGGTCGGCGACCATCGAGCCGTTGGTGCGCAGCTCGATGGGACCGTGCCACGGCTCGTAGCCCTCGGCTATCGAGGAGGCGATGCCGGTGCCGCGGGTGTCGGTGAGGAAGCGCGTGCGGAAGCCGATGAGGCCGCGGGCGGGCACGACGAACTCCATGCGCACCCAGCCGGTGCCGTGGTTCGTCATCGTCTCCATGCGGCCCTTGCGCGTGGCGAGCAGCTGGGTGACCGCGCCGAGGTACTCCTCGGGCACGTCGATGGTCATCCGCTCCATCGGCTCGTGGATCTTGCCGTCGACGGTCCTGGTGACGACCTGCGGCTTGCCGACGGTGAGCTCGAAGCCCTCGCGGCGCATCTGCTCGACGAGGATGGCCAGGGCGAGCTCGCCACGGCCCTGGACCTCCCAGGCGTCGGGCCGGTCGGTCGGCAGGACCTTGAGGGAGACGTTGCCGATGAGCTCGCGGTCGAGGCGGTCCTTGACCTGGCGCGCGGTGACCTTGGCGCCCTTGACCTTGCCGGCCAGCGGGGAGGTGTTGATGCCGATGGTCATCGAGATCGCGGGGTCGTCCACCGTGATGAGCGGCAGCGGACGCGGGTCCTCGAGGTCGACGAGCGACTCGCCGATCGTGATGTCCTCGATACCGGCGACGGCGACGATGTCACCGGCGTGGGCGACCTCGGCGGGCACGCGGGTGAGCGCCTCCGTGCGCAGCAGCTCGGAGATGCGCACGGACTTGAGGCTGCCGTCGCGGCGCGCCCAGCCCACCGTCTGGCCCTTGCGGAGCTCGCCGTTGAAGACGCGCAGCAGGGCGAGGCGACCGAGGAACGGGGAGGCGTCGAGGTTGGTGACGTGCGCCTGGAGGGGCGCGCCCTCGTCGTAGGTCGGGGACGGGATGTTCGCGAGGATGGTCGCGAAGAGCGGCTCGAGGTCGGGGCTGTCCGGCAGCTCGCCGTCGAGCGGCTGCTCGAGGGAGGCGCGCCCGGCCTTGGCGGAGGCGTAGACGACCGGGACGTCGAGGATCGTGTCGAGGTCGAGGTCGGGGACCTCGTCGGAGAGGTCGCTGGCCAGGCCGAGGAGCAGGTCGGTGGCCTCCGCGACGACCTCGGTGATGCGGGCGTCGGGCCGGTCGACCTTGTTGACGACGATGATGACCGGGAGCTTGGCGGCGAGCGCCTTGCGCAGGACGAAGCGCGTCTGGGGCAGCGGCCCCTCGCTCGCGTCGACGAGGAGCACGACGCCGTCGACCATCGACAGACCGCGCTCGACCTCGCCACCGAAGTCGGCGTGGCCGGGGGTGTCGATGACGTTGATGGTCACGCCGTCGGCGACGCCGAGAGCCTCGGCGGCGGGGCCGCGGTAGGTGACCGTCGTGTTCTTCGCGAGAATGGTGATGCCCTTCTCGCGCTCGAGGTCACCGGAGTCCATCGCCCGCTCGTCGACGTGCTGGTGGTCTCCGAAGGCGCCCGACTGCCAGAGCATGGCGTCGACCAGCGTGGTCTTGCCGTGGTCGACGTGGGCGACGATCGCGACGTTGCGCAGGTCGGAACGAACGGGCATACGCGGAGCTCCTCCGGTGAAGGGGTGCCCGGGCGGCGCCGGCATCGCTCGCAGAGCGGGAACGGTGCGCCGGTGACGGGCAGGATTGGGCACCCGAGGCCCGAGTGCCGCCGGTAGATCGTACAACCGCACACCTGTCGGGTCAGCACATGTGACCAGCCCCATACCCCCCTCTGCCTCGGGCGCGCTGACCTACCCGGTTGTCCTCCGACCTCCCCCCTCCCAGCACGTCCGGCCGAGGTGAACCGGGTAGCTCACGCCCCGGCACGCTGCTCCACAGGTGACGCTCCCGGCCTGTCCGGTCACCGCAGGGCCGCGACACATCCGCACCGCCCTCCCGCCGTCGGCACGCTCGTGGTCATGGCCGTGACGATCAGCCCGCAGGAGCTTCCGCCCGTGCTGCTCAGCCGTGAGCTCGGGAAGAACGCCGTCCGGCATGCCGAGAGCACCGGACTCGTGCAGGTGGCCCGCGGGGTCTTCGTCGACCCTCTCGACGAGGAGGAACCCCCGTGGCGCCAGACGGAGCATCTGGCCCTGGCCCGTATCGCGGGCGTCGCCCGCCGCGCGGCCGCACGGCCGGTGTTCAGCCACCGGACGGCCGCGTTGCTGCACGGGCTCTGGCTCGTCGATGGCGACACGCAGGTGCACACCTCGCAGAAGCGCCTGCCGAGCCGGTCCACCGCCGGGCGGGTGCGCCACGTGCGCGACCTGCCGGCCGATGACGTCACCGAGGTCAGCGGCCTGCGGGCGACCACGATCGAGCGCACGATCGTGGACTGCGCCAAGACGATGCACCCACGGCACGCACTCGTCGTCGCGGACAGCGGCATGCGCGCACTCGTCGCCCCCCGGCGGGACACTCCCAGGTCGAACGCCAGGAGGACGGCGGCGCTCCGAGCGCGGCTGCTCGCGATGGTGGAGCAGGGCGACCGGCGCCACCTGCGTCGCGCCCGGGCGGTCGTCACCTGGGCCGACCCGCTCGCGGAATCTCCGTACGAGACGGTCCTCCGGTGGGTCGGCGTCTCCAGGGGCCTGCCACGGCCCGTGCTGCAGCCCCGGTACGAGGTCGAGGGACACGTCTACTACCCCGACGTGCGGTGGCGGCTGCCGGTCACCGAGCACGGCGTGCTCACCGAGACCATCACGCTCCTCGGGGAGTACGACGGCGAGGTGAAGTTCGTGCCCGACGATCCTGACGGGGCCGACGCCCGCCGCCGGCTGTCGGAGCGCGTCATGGCCGAGCGGCGGCGTCAGAACAGGCTGGCGAGCCTCCCCAGCACAACCGTCGAACGCTTCGACCGCACTGATCTCTCCAACGAGGACGCGGTGTTCCGGCGGCTGTGCCGACCCTTCCCGCCGGGCTGGGTCGCCACCCTGCGACCCGTGCCGGAGCTCCTCGGCCCCACCATCCGCCGGTGAGCTACCCGCTTCTCCTCATTGCTGCGTGGGCGAAGGAGGGAGCTCTGAGGACAACCGGGGAGGTCAGCGCAGCGGTGGCGGGTGAAGGCCGCTACGCCGCCGGGTGGCCGTCCTTCAGCGTCAGGACGCTGTCGGCGCGCTGGATGAGGACGGGGTCGTGGGTGGAGACGACGGCGGCGAGGCCGCGGGCGCGGGTGAGCTCCTGGAGGAGCTCCATGATCGTGGCCGCGGTGCGGGAGTCGAGCTGGCCGGTGGGCTCGTCGGCGAGGAGGACCTCCGGCTCGGCGACGAGCGCCCGGGCGATGCCGACGCGCTGCTGCTGGCCACCGGACAGCTCGTAGGGCCGCTGGTGCACGTGGTCGGCGAGCCCGACGAGCTCGAGGGCGGCCGCCACACGTTCCTCCCGCTCGGCGGGGTCGACCTCGAGGAGCCGCAGCGGGACCTCGACGTTCTCGGCGGCCGAGAGCACCGGGATGAGACCGAAGGACTGGAAGACGTAGCCGATGCGGGTGCGGCGGACCTCGAGGACGTCCTTCTCCGGCAGGGACGACAGCTCGCGGCCGTCGCCGAGGAGCACCCGCCCGCCCGTGGGCCGGTCCAGCCCGCCCAGCAGGTTGAGCAGGGTGGTCTTGCCCGACCCGGACGGTCCCCGCACGACGACGAGCTCGCCCGCCGTCACCTCCATGCTCACGTCGGTGAGCGCGCGGACGTCACCGGCGCCGGTCGTGAAGACGCGGCTCACCGACTCTGCGGTCAGCAGCGCCTCAGCCATCGGTGCCGCTCCCGCGCAGGTCGCGCCGGCGCGGCCGCCCGGAGCGAGCCGCCCCACCCACCGGGCCTGCCGACCCGGCCATCGTGTCCGCCGTCCCGGCCACGTCGGCGTTCCCGCCCGGGTCCGCCACCCCGTCCGCCACCGACGGCCCCCGGCCGGCGCCGTCGGGCCACACGCCCACGTGGTCGGTCTCGAGCGCCAGGCGCACCCGCTCGCGCAGGGCGAGGGCGGAGACGAACTCCTCGGGCAGCTGGAGTCGCCCGGTGCGGTCGAGGACGGCGAACTCCTCGGCGACGTGCACCTCGGCACCGGAGTCGTCACGCTCGGTGCGCCGCAGCACCTCGGTGGCGGTGCGGCCGTCGCGGATCTGGACGGTGCGCCGCACGTGCTCGGACACGGTGGGGTCGTGGGTGACGACGAGGACGGTGACGCCCAGCCGCTCCGAGGCGCCGCGCAGCGCCTCGAGCACCTCGGCGCTCGTCGCGTCGTCGAGCTCGCCGGTGGGCTCGTCGGCGAGGAGCACGCGCGGGGAGTTCGCCAGCGCGACGGCGATCGCGGTGCGCTGCTGCTCCCCGCCGCTCATCTGCTCCGGCCGGCGGTCACGGCAGTGCTCGATCCCGAGGAGCGAGAGGAGCTCGTCCACGCGCTCCGCGCGCGCCTCGGCGCCGGACAGGACCAGCGGCACGGCGATGTTCTCGGCGGCGGTGAGGTAGGGCAGGAGGTTGCGCGAGGTCTGTTGCCAGACGAAGCCGACGGTGTGCCGCTGGTAGCGCACCCGGTCCGCCCTGCTCATCGTGCCGATGTCGGTGCCGGCGACGACAGCGCTGCCGCCCGTCGGCCTGTCCAGCCCGGACAGGATGCTGAGCAGCGTCGACTTCCCCGAGCCGGACGCGCCCACGATCGCGACGACGTCGCCGCGCTCCACGCGCAGGTCCAGCCCCTGCAACGCCTGCACCTCCACCCCCTCGGTGGAGAAGATCCGCACGAGCCCGTGGCACAGGATGTCCGGCTCACGGGCCTGCTCGGTCGTCGTCGTCATGCGCACCTCGTCACTCTTGTCCGGCCGGTCGCAGGCGTCATCGTCTCACCGCACGTGTGCCCGCCGTGCCGGCCCGCGCGGCGGTCTACACCGCCGGGGCCCGCCTCGCGCCCTGGGCTGCCTCGGTGAACTCCCGCTCCACCTCCTCGTCGCGGTGGTAGGTGAGCCGGCTGACGACGACGGCGACGGCGAGGTTGGCGAGGAAGCCGGGCACGATCTCGTACAGCGTGGTGCCGAGGATCTCCGGCCCGAGCTGCTTCCACAGGATGACCGTCACCGCCCCCGTCACCATGCCGGCGAGCGCACCCCACGTGGTGAGTCGGCGCCAGAAGAGGCTGAGGAGGATCGCCGGCCCGAAGGAGGCGCCGAAGCCCGCCCACGCGAAGGCGACGAGCCCGAGGATCGTGTCGTCGGGGTCGAGCGCGAGGAGCGTGGCGACGACGGCCACCGCGAGCACGGCCGCGCGTCCGAGGACGACCAGGTTCCGGGGCGACGCGTCCTTGCGGACGATCCGGTACAGGTCCTCGACAAAGGCGGAGGAGCACACGATGAGCTGGCTCGAGACGGTGCTCATGATCGCGGCGAGCACGGCAGCGAAGACGACCCCGGCGATGAACGGGTGCAGCAGTGCCTGAGACAGCGTGAGCACGACCTGCTCGGCGTCGGCCAGGTCCGTGCCGCTGCGGTTGAAGTAGGCGACTCCGAGAAGACCCGTCACCACCGCGCCGACCAGGGAGATGACCATCCAGCCGATGCCGATCCGGCGTGCGCGGCCCGCCGAGAGCGCGTCCCGCATCGCCATGAAGCGCACGATGACGTGCGGCTGCCCGAAGTAGCCCAGCCCCCAGGCGAGCGCCGACACGACACCCACGACGGACGCCCCGCTGATCCCCGCTCCGGCCAGCGGCGACAGCCGCGCGGGGTCCACGGCCCGGATCCCGTCGAGCGCCTCGCCGACGCCGCCGAGCGAGACGAGCACGACGATCGGAATGACGATCAGCGCGACCATCATCATCGTGCCCTGCACGACGTCGGTGAGCGAGGCGCCGAGGAAGCCGCCGATGAGCGTGTAGCCCAGCGTGACGCCGGCGACGACGAGCACGCCGGTGAGGTAGGAGGTGTCGAAGGCGGCCTCGAACAGCACCCCGCCCGCGACCATCATCGACGAGACGTAGAAGGTGAAGAACACGAGGACGATGGCGCCGGACGCCACACGCAGCGACCGTGAGGTGTCGTGCAGTCGGTTCTCGAAGAAGCTCGGGATCGTGATCGAGTTCTTCGCCGTCTCGGTGTACGAGCGCAGCCGCGGTGCCACGAGCCGCCAGTTGAGGTAGGCGCCGATGGTGAGCCCGACGGCGATCCACCCCTCGATGAGCCCGCTGACGTAGATGGCGCCCGGCAGGCCCATCATCAGCCAGCCGGACATGTCCGAGGCGCCGGCGCTGAGCGCGGCGGTGGTGGGAGACAGACGGCGCCCGCCGAGCATGTAGTCCTCGTGCCCGCTGGTGCGCCGGTAGGCGTAGTAGCCGATCCCCAGCATCACCGCGAAGTAGGCGACCAGGGCCACGAGCTGGTAGGTGCGGTCAGACATCGTCGTCTCCTCCCCGAGAGCACAGTCCGCCCAGTGTGGCACGGACCACAGACACGCAGGCTCCGGTCCGACGGGTCAGGTCTCCTCGCCCATCCGCAGCTCGCCCGCGACGTCGGCCCTGCTGCTCACCACGGTGGAGACGAGCACGGCCAGCGCCGTCACGAGGAGGACCCCGCCGAGCACCCCGCCGACGACGAGGGGGTCGACGACCAGCCCGGGCTGCTCCTCCCCGCCGGTGAGCGCCCGCAGGTCCATCCCGCCGAGCACGACCCACGGCACGAGGACCCCGAGGACGCCGCCGGCGAGCACCGACACCGCGGACAGCGGCCCCAGCTCCCACGCGACGATCCCGCGCGCCCGCCGCCGGTCCAGCCCGAGCGTGCGCAGCACCGCGAGCAGCCGCGCGCGGACCGGCGCGCCCATGAGCTGGGTCATGACGACGGCGACGACGACGAGCACGAGGCTGAGCACGACGGCGACCCCGAGAGCGGCGTTCATCCCGCCGGCCATCGGGGAGGAGAGGAAGCCGCTCGCGTCCCCGGCAGGGTTCTGGGCGAGGGCGACGGGCTCGACCTCGCGCACGCGCCCGAGGACCGCCGTCGGGTCCTCGCCGTCGGCGACGTCCACGAGCGCGATCCGCGGCAGCACCGCACGCCCGGCGGCGGCAGCGAAGGCCTCGGCCTCGACGAGGACGTCACCGGTGGTCCCCGCACCCGCGAGCCGCCCGACGGTCCCGACGACCTCGAGCGTCACCCCGTCCCCGACCGCGGCCTCGAGCGTGTCCCCCACACCCGCACCGAGCGCCTCGACCGCCTCGGCCGACAGCACGGCGGGGACCGCGTCACCGGTTCCCCCGGAGAGGTCCGCAGGGAGCCGGTCGATGCCCACGCCGTCGGCCTGGACGGCGCGCACGGCCGCGGGGTCGGCGACCGCGAGGTCGAGCCGCTCCCCCGCCACGCTCACCGTGCCGGCGTCACCGATCGTCGCCACTCCCGCGACCCCGGGCACGGCGGCGATCGCGGCGGCCTTCTCCTCGTCGAGCACCGGGCCGGACAGACGCAGGTCGGCGCCCACGGACTGCCACGCCGTCGCCTGCACCCCGGCGCTGATGGTCGAGCCGAGGACGGCGGAGAACATCGCGACGGACACCCCGACGACGAGCGCGACGGCGGGAACGAGCCCGCCGGCGGGCTCGCGGACCGCACGCGCCGCCCCCAGGAAGGCGGTGAGGCCACGACGACGGCGCAACGCGCCCGCGAGCGCCCGCACCGGCAGCGGGTAGACCCGCAGGACGACGACGCAGGTGGAGGCGGCGAGCAGGAGCGGCACACCGGTGAGGAGGACGTCGGTCTCGCCGGCGCCTGGTTGCACACCGCGCTGGCCGAGCAGGACGAGGGCGACGGCGGTGACCACCAGGAGCACGACCTCGGCGACCCACCGCCATCGGCTGGGTCGCGTGCCCAGGTCCGCCCGGCTCTCACGCAGGCCGCGCGGGGAGGTGCTCGCGGCGAGCACGACGGCGGGGACGAGCGCGACGAGGCCGGTGACGGCGAGGTCGGCCGGCGCGGTTCGCCCGGGCAGGAGGAGCACCGCGAGCAACGCTCCGGCCGCGGCGGCGGGCAGCCCGATGACGAGGCCCTCGAGGGCCAGCACGGACCGCAGCTGCCACCCGGACCCGCCCCGGGCGGAGAGGAGCGCGAGCCCGGACCGGCGGCGGGAGACGAGGAGCCGCGCCGCGAGGAGGAACACGGCGAGGGTCACGCCGAGCGGGCCGGACGCGATGACGGTGAGCACGGTGGAGGTGACGGCCTGCTGCTGGCGGACCCGGTCGAGCACCTCGCCGAGCTCGGTGGCGAAGCGCACCTCTGCCGCGGGGACCAGGTCGCCGGCCTCACCGAGGGGTTGGGGCGCCGTGAAGCGGGTGAGCTGGGCCGCGGCGGCATCGACGTCGTCGGCGCTGAGCGCGTCGACGACGGTGGGGAACCACATCTGGGTGCGGAAGGTCCGGACGTGCTCGGGCATGCCGGCGGGGAGCCCGCCGTCCCAGGACGGGGCGAGGTAGGCGGCTGCCTCCGCGGACGTGCCGAGGTTGAGGTCGTCGACGACGTAGGGCTGGGCCGAGTACAGGTTGTGGGCCCAGTGGTCGGCGCGGGGGTCGGTCACCTCGTAGGTGCCGGTGAGCAGGGCCGGGACCGTGTTGCCGGTGATGCGCCGCTCGGTGCCGACCTCCCACTCGAGGACGTCCGCGGCTGGGGCGGACAGGAGGACTTCGAGCGGCTCGCTGGCCGCGATGGCGGCGTTGACGAGCACGAGCCTCTCCTCCACGGTGAGGAGGCCCTCCCGCCCCTCGGCGAGCTCGGCGTAGGGGTCGACGGGGATGTGCGGCTCCGGCCACCGTCCCGCGACGAGCGTCACCCGGTCCGCCAGGTACGGGTCGACGGTGAGGCGCAGCCGCTGCCGGCCCATGAGCGGGTCCGGCGGGGGCTCGATCTCGGCCGGCTCGCTCTGCAGCCAGAAGCTCGGGTCACCGAGCAGGTCGCGCAGCGGCTCCGGCTGGGCGGCGCGCAGCTCCTCCAGCGCGGCGTACAGGCCGCCGAGGTTCTCCTCGACGTCGGGCGGGAAGGGGGTGGAGCCGGCCGGGGGCGCCGGCAGCCGCGGCAGCCCGCCGGGCAGGACGCCGACGACGTCGCGCGACAGCGGGCTCGTGGCGGCGATCTCGTGGGTGACCTGCCGGTCGTCGACGCCCGCGAGCAGGCGCGGCCAGGCGGTGACGACCGCGGAGACGAGGAGCACGAGCAGGAGCAGCGCGACGGGCACGGCACGGTGCGCGGTGGCCTGGCGGCGCGCGAGCCCGAGGAGGCCGCTCATCGCACCTCCTCCCGGTACTCCGCGTCCAGCGCCTGGCTGCGCACCCGGGCGCCGAGCACCGCGGCGACGACGGCGAGCCCACCCACGAGGACGGCGAGCACCCCCAGCGCCGGCAGCACGTCGAGCCGGCCGCCGAGGGGCAGCGGCGAGGGCTGCGTGGCCGCCGCCCGGGCGAGCGTGGGCACGAGCACCACCGAGGCCGCCCACCCCGCGAGCACGCCGAGGAGGACGCCCAGCGCGCCCACACCGAGCAGCTCGGCCGCCCGGGTGCGGGCCTGCCCTGCGGCCGGGAGGCCGAGGGCGCGCAGCACGACGACCTCACCCCGCCGCTCCCGGGCCAGGGACAGGACGACGGCGGCGACACCGGTGAGCGCGAGGAGGGCGGCACCCGCGGCAACGGTCCAGAAGGTCTGGCGCACCGAGCCCGCCGAGTCGCTCAGGCCCTCCCCGGCGATCTCGACCGCCGCCTCGGGCCCGGCGAGAGCGGCCGCTGCGTCGGCCACCCCGGTGTGGTCGGCACCGTCCTCGACGGCGAGCCACACCTCGCCCGGCAGCAGCGGGCTCGCGTGCCGGCCGAGCACGTGGGCGCCGAGGGCGCCGAGGTCGAGCAGCACGGCGTCCTCCTCGAGACCGCCGGGGACGGCGTCGACGACGTCGCTCACCGTGACGTCGACGGCGGCACCCCCGAGGGCGACGGTCGCCGTGTCCCCGTCCCTCAGGTCCGCCGACGCGGCGAGGTGGGAGGTGAGGACGGCGGGCACAGCGGGAGCGGCGCCACCGGGCACGAGGCGGACCTCCGCGTCCGGCGGGAGGTCCCAGCCCAGGCCGCCCGCCACTCCGATGGTGCCCTGCGGCTCGAGGTCCACCTCGTCGAGCGCGGCCGCCGGCCGCCACTGCTCGTCGCCGAGGCCGACCGCGGCGCCGTCGGCGGTGAGGGCGGTGACCTCCACGGACACGTCGCTGCCGAGGTCGGGCCCCGCGAGGGCGAGGTCGAGGGCGACCAGCCGGTGCTCACCGGACCCGGGCAGCTCGAGGCGGAGCGTGTGCTCGGAGGGCTCGGGGCCGAGGAGCCCGTCGCCGCCGCCGTCGGGGTCGGCCGGCAGGCGTCCACCCTCGAGCATGCTCAGGCCGCCGTCCGCGTCGGCCACCCACGCCGCCAGCTCGAGCCCGTGCTCCTCCTCGTCCCGCGCGGCGTCCTCGGCCAGCGCGGCGTCCGCCTCCTCCTCGGACATGCCGAGGCCCTCGACGTAGTACTGCCGCGCGTCGGCGAGCAGCTCGGCCTCCACCTCACGGGCCGTCGCGGACGTGCCGAGGTGGGCCCGGAGGGTGAGGTCGAGGGTCTGCGCGCCGGCGGGCAGCGGCACGCCCCAGGCGGCCGGGGCGAGGCCGGCGGCCGCGTCGGGGACCGCCGGCCCGTCGGGCAGGTGCGCGAGCTCGTCCAGGCGGGCGGCGTCGAGTGCGGTGACGGCCACGGGCAGCTCACCGAAGGTGCCGCCGGACCGCAGGACGGTCCCGGCCGCGGTGACGCCGGCGAGCTCACGGTAGGGCGCCGCGGACAGGGCCTGCGGCACCGCCTGGCGCGAGGTCGCTCCCGCGGGCACGGCGACGCGGACGTCGGTCCCGGTGGCGAGCGCGGCGACGTGCTCACGCTGGGTGGCCGTCGCCCCGGCGAAGGAGGAGGCGACCGTGGTGGCACCGACGGCGAGGACGACGAGCACGAGCGGGACGGCGTAGGCCCGCACCCGGCGGGAGACCTGCCGGGTGGCGAGCACTCCGGCCAGGCCGCGCTCCCGCTCGCGCAGCCGGGCCGCCCCGCGGGCGAGCGGGCCGAGCAGGGCCAGCGCGAGCACGGCGAGGAAGCCGAGCACCGCCCCGAGGGACACGACCGCGAGCACGTCCGCCCCGCCGTCGTCCAGGAGCGGGGTGCCGTGCCGCAGCAGCTGCCACGCGGACAGGACGGCCGCCGCTCCGCAGAGCACGACCGTGCCGACCGCGGCGGCGCCCCGGAGCCGTCCGGACCGGTCGGCCACCCTGCGTCGCGCGATCGCCCGCGCCTGCAGGCCGGCCACGGCCGTCCCGGTGAGCGCGGTGACGAGGGCGACGACCACCCCGGTGGCGACGATGACCCCCCGTTGCGCCTCCCCGCCGTCGAGCCGGCCGACGACGACGGCGGCCACCGCCGTGCCGACCGCGCCACCGACGAGCGCGACGGCGGCGAGCTCGGCCGCCGACCACGCGGTCACCTGACGGACCGCCGCGCCGCGGGCGACGAGGATCTCGGTCTCCCGGGCACGCGTCTGCCCGAGCAGGCGGACGACCTGGACGAGTGCGACGACGGAGACGACCCCGAGGAGCGCCACGGGCACCAGACCGACGGCCGCCGCGGTGGCGGTGGCCGCGCGGAGGTCGTCGATCGTGGCGGCGAGCTCGCCGGCGACGGTCAGGCCGCGGACCGCGACGGCGTCGTCGTCGCCCAGGGTGAAGTCGAGGCGCGCAAGGCCGTCGGCGAGGCCCGGGAGGTCGGCCACGGTGAGCAGCTCGGCGCGGGGCTGGACGGTCCACCGGGCGAAGGGCGCGCTGACGGCGTCACGGACGGTGCCCGCGTCGGTGAGGAGCGGACCCACCGCGTCCTCGACGGACGGGCCGGTGAACCACGCGCGCTCGTCACCCGGCTGCCACGTGCCCGCGACGGTGAGCGTGACGCCGTCGACGACGATCTCTCCGCCCGTCGTCAGGCCCGTCTCGGCGGCGGCCTGCTCGGGCACGAGCACCTCGCGGGGGCCGGGGAGCTCGCCGTCGGCGAGGACCACACCGTCACCCGCGGGCAGCTCGGCGAGGACGACGCGCAGCTCCTGCCCGCCGGCCGCGGCGCCGACCGCCTCCGACCACAGCGAGCGGGACACGTCCGTGCCGGGCCCCAGCAGCTCGCTGACGGCGGCCCGGACGGCGGCGTCCTGGGCCTCCGGGTCGCCGGCCAGGCGCGTCCGGACCTGGACGCCGGCCTCGTGCGGCGCGGCCTCGGTGAGGGCCGCGCGGACCGTGGCGACCCCGGCCGCCCGCGTGTACCCGACGCTGCCGGCGAGGATCGCGGCGACGGTCGCGGTGAGGACGAGCAGGGTGAGGAGGGCGCCCCGCTGTGCACGGCCACGCCGTAGCAGGAGTCGGGGCGCCCTCACCGGCTACTCGCGGGTGGACTCGTCCAGCGGCCCGGCGCCGACGGTGCCCCCGCCCACCTGGAGCTCGGTGACCCGCTCGCCGAAGGACGCGAGCAGCGCGTGGCGCTCCTCGCGGCGGCGCCGCTGCTCGCCGGGCTCGGGCACGGGCGCCGCGGCGAGCAGCCGCTGCGTGTACTCCTCCTGCGGGTTCTGCAGGACGTCCTCGCGGCTGCCCTTCTCGACGATCTTGCCGTTCTGCAGGACGACCACCCGGTGGGCGAGCAGGTCGACGACGGCGAGGTCGTGGGAGACGAACAGGCAGGCGAAGCGGTAGCGCTGCTGGAGCTCGGTGAACATCGCGAGCACGCTCGCCTGGACGGACACGTCCAGCGCGGAGGTGGGCTCGTCGGCGACCAGCAGCTCGGGGTCGAGGACGAGCGCACGGGCCACGGACACGCGCTGGCGCTGGCCGCCGGAGAGCTCGTGCGGGTAGCGGTTGTAGACGCTGCGGGGCAGCTCGACAGCCTCGAGCAGCTCGTGGACCTTCTGCTCGCGGGAGCTCTTGTCCCCGACCTTGTGGACGACCATCGGCTCGCTGATGATGTCGCCGATCGGCAGGCGCGGGTTGAGCGAGGCGGCCGGGTCCTGGAAGATCACGCCGATCCGCTTGCGAAGCGACTTGGCGTCCCGACGCTTGAGGGCGCCGAAGTCCTCGCCGAACATGCGGACGGTGCCCGACGCCGCGGGGATGAGTCCCAGCGCGCAGCGGCCGATCGTCGACTTGCCCGAGCCGGACTCACCCACGAGGCCGACGACCTCGCCCTGGCGCACCGAGAAGGAGACGTCGTCGACGGCGCGGAAGGGCGGCTTGCCGGCGCGCTGGTACTCGATGACGAGGTTCTCCATGCGCAGCGCGTGGACCTCGTTCTCCTCGACGGGCGGCGCCTCGACGTGCGTGATGCCCAGCTGGTCGCGGCCGCGGCCCAGGTGGGGAACGGCGTCGAGCAGGCGCTTGGTGTAGGCGTGCTGCGGGTGGTTGAGGACCTGGTCGACGCTGCCGTTCTCCACGAGGTTGCCCTTGAACATCACCGCGACGCGGTCGGCCATGTCGGCGACGACGCCCATGTTGTGGGTGATGAGGAGGATGCCGGTGTTGAGCTTGTCCTTGAGGGAGCGCAGCAGGTCGAGGATCTCGGCCTGGACGGTGACGTCCAGCGCCGTCGTCGGCTCGTCGGCGATGATGACGCGCGGGTCGCAGCTGATGGCGATGGCGATGACCACGCGCTGGCGCTGACCGCCGGAGAGCTCGTGCGGGTACTGCTTGAGACGCCGCTCCGGCTCGGGGATGCCGACCATCCGCACAGCTCGGCCGCGCGCTCGTCCGCGGCCCGCCCGAAGGCGATGCCGTGGAGCTCGAGGGCCTCGGTGAGCTGGGTGCCGATGGTGAGCACCGGGTTGAGGGCCGTCATGGGCTCCTGGAAGACCATGGCGACGTCGTTGCCGCGCATGCGGCGCAGGTCCCGCTCGTCGAGCTCGCCCACCTTCTGGTCACCGACGACGACGCCGCCCCCGGTCCGGGCGTTCTTCGGCAGCAGGCCGAGCGCCGTCATCGAGGTGACCGACTTGCCGGAGCCGGACTCACCGACGAGCGCGACGACCTCACCCGGGTGCACCTCGAGGGAGATGCCCTTGACGGCGTGGACCGAGCCGAACTCGGTCTTGAAGCGGACGTCGAGGTCGGTGAAGGAGAGGACCGGCCCGCTGGACTGCTCGGAGGTGGTGGTCATCAGTCCTTGTTCCTGTTCTGCCGGGGGTCGAACGCGTCGCGCAGCCCGTCACCGATGAAGTTCACGCTCAGCGCGATACCGAGGATGAAGATGCCGGGCCACCAGAACAGCCAGGGCCGGGACGTGAAGGACGCCTGGTAGGTGTTGATGAGGACGCCGAGGGAGGTGTCCGGCGCGTCGACACCGAAGCCGAGGAAGGACAGCGAGGTCTCGAGGAGGATCGCCGCCGCGATCGCCAGGGTGGCCGACACGATGATCGTCCCGAGCGTGTTCGGCAGGATGTGCTTGACGATGATCCGCAGCGGCGAGGTGCCCACGGCCCGGGCGGCGGCGACGAACTCCCGCTCGCGCAGGGAGAGCACCTCACCGCGGACGAGACGGGCGAGTCCGGTCCACGTGACGATGCCGAGCATGAACGCCAGGGTCCAGATCGACCCGCCGCTGATCTGGCCCAGGACGGCCGCGAGCACGAGCAGCGGGATGACGATGAGGAGGTCGGTGAGGCGCATGAGGACGGCCTCGACCCAGCCGCGGAAGTAGCCGGCAGCCGCACCGATCGCCGTGCCGATGACCGTGGAGACGATGCCGACGACGAACGCGATGATGAGCGAGCGCTGGGTGCCGCGCATGACGAGGGCGAAGTAGTCCTTGCCGACGTTGTCCTGCCCGAAGGGCTGGTCGCCGATCGAGAAGGGCCACAGGCTCAGCGAGGGCCTGCCGCCGTCGGTGACGGTGCCTGCCAACGTGTAGTCGTGCTTCCACCAGCCGGGGAGGGGCCCGAAGCCGATCGAGGTGTAGGCGAGCAGCGTGATGAAGATCAGCACGGCCATGGACACCATCGCGCCGCGGTGGCGAAGGAAGCGCCGCAGCACGAGCTGGCCCTGGGAGTAGGACCGGTCGGTCTTGCCCTCGAGGTCCTCCTCGACCGACAGCTGGTCGATGTTCTGCAGGGTGCCGGGGTCGGCGCCCTGCATGCCGGGCTGCGGAACGATGTGCTCCGGCCGGTTGCTCTTCCTGAACCTTCTCATCGCTGCCTCCGGGTCGCGGGGCTGGTACGGGTGTCTGCGTCGCTCACTGCGCTCACCGCCGGATCCGGGGGTCGAGGAAGGCGTAGGCGATGTCGGCCAGCATGTTCATCACGACGGCGGCGGTGCCGGTGACGAGGAAGAAGGCCATGACGGGCGCGGGGTCGACCTGGACCAGGCCCGTCCGGAAGAGCTCGCCCATGCCCTTCCAGCCGAAGACGGTCTCCGTCAGCACCGCTCCGCCGATGAGGCCGGCGAAGTCGAAGGCGACGATGGTCGTGATCGGGATGAGCGCGTTGCGGAAGGCGTGCTTGGTGATGACCACCCGCTCGGAGAGGCCCTTGGAGCGTGCGGTGCGCACGTAGTCCTGCTCGAGCACCTCGAGCATGGACGAGCGGGTGTACCGGCTGTAGCTGGCCACCGACACGAGGGTGAGGAGGATCGTCGGCAGCAGCAGCTGGGTGCCCTTGTCGAGGAACTCCTGCCAGAAGGTGCCGTCGTAGTTGGGGGTCTCGGCACCGATCGTCGAGATCGGCCGGCCGTTGCGGACGGAGCCGAGGTAGCCGGCCCAGGCGGACAGCGCCTGGTCCACGACGATGACGAGGCTCATGACGGTCGCGGTCGCGACAGACACCCAGATCGCCATGGTGCGGGAGTACCCGCCCCACAGCGCGCCGCTGAGGACGGCGATGACGATGGCGACGGCGAAGAGCCCGAACAGGACGCCCCAGGTGGGCTCCCCCAGCTGGCTGGAGAAGACGAAGTAGGAGACGATCCCGGCGCCGACGGTGGTGAGGGCGGCGTACAGGACGTTCTTGTTCCCCAGGCCCGAGCTGAGCATGACGATGAGCAGCGCCGCACCGATGGAGGCGACGGCGACGACGCCGATGCCCAGCGCCGGCTGGCGGTACCAGTCGACGGCGTCGAAGTAGAACATCGCCGCGAAGACGAAGAGGAAGGTGGCGCCGCCGGTGAGGAGCCGTCGTCGGGCGTCACCGCCGAGTGCCCCGGCGATGACGACGGCGAGCACGAGGGCGACGAGGGCGATCTGCCACAGCGCCAAGTCGGGCGAGACGATCCAGTCGTTGAAGCGGATCGCGCCGTACTCCTTGAGGAGCACCGCCGCCCAGAAGACCGGCAGGGAGTACATCATGAACGCGAAGAACGTCACGATGTAGTCGAAGCCCGAGTACTGACGGATCGCGGTGAGGATCCCGATCCCGATCCCGATGACGATGGCGAGCAGCGTCGAGAGGATGACGAGGCGCAGGGTCGCCGCGGCAGCGTTGCCGAGCAGGTCGATGACCGGGATGCCCGCGCGGTTGACACCGAGGTCGCAGGAGCCGACGACGCACCTGCCCACACCGGCGAGCCACGCGCCGTAGCGCTCGTACCAGGGGTCGTCCAGACCCATGTTGTTGATGCGCTGGGCGATGAGGCTGTCACGGTTGGGGTCGTTCGACTCCCGCAGGTCCGCCAGCGGGTCGCCCGAGTTGATGGTCAGGACGAACATGAGGACGGACCCACCGAGCAGGACGAGGGAGGATATTCCCAGCCTGCGCAGGATGAACTTGATCACGAGCTTGCCCTTCGGGTCTTCCGGGTGAGCCCGGACAGCCTAGTCCTCGCCCTTGTGGGACTCGGACAGGCGCCGAGAATTCACGTCAAGGCACCGTACACGCAGGCCAGTGGGGCAGAGGGAGGACCTCCCCCTGCCCCACCGGCTATTCAGCGTGCATCAGGTGATCGGAGTGAGAATCACCTCAGCTGAGGTCACTCCGGGAGCATCCACTGCTCCGCGTTCCAGGCCACACCGTTCTGGGTGGCGGTGTGACGGACGTTCTCCATGCCGGCCGTGTAGGCGATGACACCCGGGTGCGCGAAGAGCGGGATGCCGAAGAGCGTGTCCCACAGCTCCTTCTCGATGACCTTCGTCTGCTCGAGGTGGACGCTCTCGTCGAGCGAGGCGGCGAGCTCCGTCCACGCCTGGTCGACGGTCTCGTTGGAGTAGCCGCCGTAGTTCTGCGGGGCGTTGCTCGAGTAGATGTTCTGACCCGAGGCGATCTGGCCGGAGCCGGCCCAGGCGAAGAGCGCAACCTCGTAGTCGCCGTTGGGCAGCGCGTTGGCGAAGAAGTCCGCCGAGCCGACGTCGGTGACGTTGAAGCCGGCCTGGTCACAGCTCGACTTGATGAGCTCGATCTCGGAGGTACGGCGCGGGTTGGGCGCCGAGTAGCCGATGCGGACCTCGATCGGGGTCTCGATGCCCGACTCCTCGACGAGGCGGGTGGCCTCGTCCAGGTTCACCTCGTCGAAGCGGCCGTCGTACGAGGCCTCGATGACCTCGTCGTAGTTCTCCTGGAAGGGGAAGACCTCGCGGGCGTTCATGACGACGGCCTCGGGGTCGACCGGCGTGATGAGGTTGTCGACGATCTGCTGACGCGGCACGCAGTAGGCGAAGGCCTCGCGCAGGGCCAGGCCGCCCTCGTCGTCGGAGAAGACGCCGTTGTTGAAGTTGAAGTCGAGGTGCTCCCAGGTGAGCTCGGCGCCCGTCTCGATCTCGACGGCGTCGCCGAGACCCTCGAGCTGCGGCAGCGTGTCGACGGTGGCCTGCGGCTCGATGATGTTGAGGTCACCGTTCTGCAGGGCCTGGTTGTGGCCGGAGGCGTCGAGGAAGCGGAAGGTGATGTTCTCGGTCGCGGCCGGGGTGCCCCAGTAGTTGGGGTTCGCCTCGAGGGTGATCGACTGACCAGCGGTCCAGCCACCCTCCATGAACTGGTACCGGCTGCCGGACGGCGCGATCTCCGGGGCGGGGACCTCACCGGGGCTGGAGAGCCAGCCCTCGTTCCAGAACTCCGCGGCCTGGGTGAGGATGTCGACGTCCTCGTCGAGGATGGCCTGGACGAGCTCCTCCTCGCTGATGCCGATCTGCTCGGCCACGACGTGCGCGGGCAGCAGGTAGGCACCGGTGACGAGACGCCAGTCCGGGTACTGCTCGGCGTACTCGACCGTGAAGCTCTTGGCGTCGAAGCTGTCGGCCTGCGGGCCGGTCGGCACGTTGGTCTGGGTGTAGTCGGTTCCCGAGACGTGGTTGAACACGGGGCTCTCCGGGTCCGGGGAGAGCCACTCCGGGTTCTGCGACGCCCACTCGAAGAGGAAGTCCGCGTAGTCGATCGCGTTGCCGTCCGACCACACGGCGTCGTCGGCGACGGTGTACTCGATCGTCAGCGGGTCCTCGGAGGTGACCTCGGCGGTGCCGAACTCCTCGTTCTCGTAGATGGTGCCGTCGGTGCCGAAGTAGAAGAAGCCCTCGGGACGGATGCGGTCCATGATGACGTTGTTGTACGTGCTGTACGTGTCCGCCGTCAGGGAGTTGTAGCCGGTGAACTCGTCCTGGCCGGTCGAGTAGAAGATGTCACCCTCGACGGTCTGGACGTCGCCCAGGTCCTCCTTGGCCGTGGAGCTGGCCTCGCCGGAGTCGGTGGTCTCCTCGGTGGCGTTGTCGCCGCCGTCGCCCGTGGTCTCGTCGTCGCTGGGGCTGGTGCACGCCGCGAGGACGAGCGAACCTGCCGCCACCACGGCGGCAGCCTGGGCCGTACGCCTGATCTTCAATGTTCCTCCTGGATGCTGGGACGTGACCGCGGGCTGCGCCGGGGGTACCCGGTAGCCGTGCCGCGGTGCACGCCGAGGTGCCGTCACGGTACACACCGGTCAGTGGCACATACGAGGGACGAAACAACCCGGCAACCGTTTCGTTATGGACTTGAGACAGGCTGTGGGGAAGATCTCACTATGTGGACCCCCACCCTGCCCGTACCCGCATGGGCCGGAAATCCGCGGCCAGTTCGCCACCGCAGCCGCGCCTGTCCCGCACGTACGGACGGGGGGTGAGCTACGCGCCGGCGGGGAGGTGGCCGAATCGGTGGCGCGTGCGTGAGACGGCCTGCTCCCTCACGACGGCGAGGAGCTCGCGCCGGCCGGTGGCGAGCACCGGGCCGGCGAGGACCGTCACCTGCGGTGACCACAGGGCGTCGACGAGCGCGCCGGCGTCGGGGCCGACGACGCACACCCGCTCCAGCCCCTCCTCGCGCACGCGCGCGAGGAACTGCGCCTCCGTCTCCGCCCGGGTGACGTGCCCGCCCAGCCGGCGCAGCCCGGCGTGCGTCCGCGGCCCGCGCAGCGCGCGGAGGGCCGCGCTCGTCACCGGGTCGAGGCTGACGCGGACGTCCGCGCCCGCCGCCACACCCGCGAGGAGCACCCGGAGCAGCTCGACCGGGGCCGCGCCGGGCACGGTGCGCACCGTCAGCGGCGCCGGCCGGTAGCGGAAGGCGTTGGACTCGGCACGCAGCCCGGTGTGGTCCTGCGCGTGGCCGATCTCGGCCTCCCACGCCGCGGCGTCGGACCCCGCGGCACTCTCGAGCCAGGTCCGTTCGGCGGCGTCCGGCACGAGCCCGGCGTAGTCGGCGAGCGCGGCGCGCACCGCCGCGGACGGCGGCGCGGTGCGCACCGGCAGCCCGTCCATCGCCCACTCCCCCAGCTGGGCGACGTAGTTCGGGCCACCGGCCTTGGCGCCGGGGCCGACGGCGGAGGACTTCCACCCGCCGAAGGACTGGCGTTGGACGATGGCGCCGGTGATGTGCCGGTTGACGTAGGCGTTGCCGACCTCGACGCGCTCGAGCCAGCGGTCGATCTCCTCCTCGTCCAGGGAGTGCAGGCCGCCGGTGAGGCCGTAGGCGGTGGCGTTCTGCAGCTCGATCGCCTCCTCGAGGGTCTCGGCGCGCATGATGCCCAGGACCGGCCCGAAGCACTCGGTGAGGTGGAGGAAGGAGCCGGGAGCGACACCGTCCTTGAGGCCCGGGGACCACAGCCGCCCGGTCCCGTCCAGCTGTCGGGGCTCCACGAGCCAGTGCTCCCCCGGTTCCAGGGTGGTGAGGGCGCGGCGCAGCTTGCCGGTGGGCGGCTCGATGACCGGGCCCATCGTCGCGGCCAGCCCCGTGGGCCAGCCCACCCGCAGGGAGCGCACGGCGTCGACGAGCTGGCGCATCAGCCGCTCGGAACGGCCGGCGGACCCGACGAGGATCGCGATCGACGCCGCCGAGCACTTCTGTCCGGAGTGCCCGAAGGCACTCTTGACGAGGTCGGCGACGGCGAGGTCGTAGTCCGCGGCGGGCGTGATGACCAGGGCGTTCTTCCCGGACGTCTCGCCGAGCACGCGCGGCCCCGCGGGCCGGCCGGTGCGCCACGAGCAGAAGAGCTCGGCGGTGTCGGCCGCACCGGTGAGCACGACGGCGTCGACGCCGTCGTGCGCGACGAGCCCCTGGCCCACCTCGTTCTCGGCGGCGCGGACCACCTGGACGACGTCGCCCGGCACGCCCGCGGCGTGCAGGGCGGCGACGGCGGTCTCGGTGCAGCCGGGCACGGCCGGGGCCGGCTTGATGACGACGGCGCTGCCCGCGGCCAGGGCGGCGAGCACGCCGCCGATGGGGATGGCCACCGGGAAGTTCCACGGCGGGGTGACGAGCGTGAGCACGTGCGGGGTGAAGCGGGCGCCGTCGGTGTGGAGGGAGGCGCCGGGCTCGAGCTCGAGGGCGCGGTCGGCGTAGTAGCGGGCGAAGTCGACGGCCTCGGAGACCTCGGGGTCGGCCTGCTCGATCGTCTTGCCACCCTCGGCGACCATGAGGGTGAGGAGCTCGCCGCGGCGCGCCTCGAGCTCGTCCGCGGCGCGGCGCAGGAGGGCAGCCCGCTCGGCCGGGGGCCGCGTGGACCAGCCCGGCTGGGCGGCCCGGCCGCGGGCGACGACGGCGTCCACCTCCGCCGTCGTGCGCAGGACCGGGGACGTGAGCGGCGCGGGTTGCGCGCGCACCCGCTCCCGTGCCCACGCGCGGACCTCGGGCAGGGCCGGGTCGGCGTCGGTGGTGTTGTCGAAGGACGTGCCCGCCGGCTGCCGGTCGGGGGTGCGCCGGCGCTCGGCGGAGACGCTGCCGATCGCCGCGACGGAGGCCCGGAAGCGTGCCTCCTGGTCGGCCATGGACGCCTCGCCCGCGCCGTCGTCGCCGTCGAAGAGGGCGCGGAGGAAGTTCTGCGGCTGGGCGTTCTCCTCGAGGCGCCGCACGAGGTAGGAGACGGCGACGTCGAAGTCCTCGGGCGCGACGACGGGCGTGTAGAGGAGGACGGTGCCGACGGCCTCCTTGACCGCCCGCGCCTGCGACGGGGCCATGCCCTGGAGCATCTCGACGTCGAGCATCGTGGTGACACCGCGGCGCTCGGCGAGCAGGTGGGCCAGGGCGACGTCGTAGAGGTTGTGGGAGGCCACACCCAGGCGCAGCGCGCCCGCCAGCTCCGGGCGCAGGGAGCGCTCGACGAGGCGCAGGTAGTTGGCGTCGACGTCGTCCTTGGTGGCGTAGGGCGCCTGCTCCCAGCCGTGGACCTCGGCCTCGACGCGCTCCATCGAGAGGTTGGCGCCCTTGACGAGGCGCACCTTGATGCCCGCGTGACCGGCCGCCGCGCGCTGCTGCGCGAAGGCGACGAGCCGGTCGAGGGCCGCGACGGAGTCGGGCAGGTAGGCCTGGAGGACGATGCCGGCCTCGAGGTCGGCGAACTCCGGCTCGGACAGCAGCCGGGTGAAGACCTCGAGGGTGAGGTCGAGGTCGCGGTACTCCTCCATGTCGAGGTTGACGAAGGCGTGCGGGCTGCGGGCGGCGGCGGTGCGGTACAGCGGGCGCAGCCGGTCCAGGACGCGTTCGACGGTGCCGGCGGTGTCCCAGGTGGAGATCTGGGAGACGAGGGAGGAGACCTTGATCGAGACGTAGTCGACGTCGTCGCGCTCGAGGAGGGCGCGGGTGCGCTCGGTGCGGGCGCGGGCCTCGTCCTCCCCGAGGACGGCCTCGCCGAGGAGGTTGATGTTGAGACGGAAGCCGTCGCGGCGGGCGCGGGCGAGGTGCTCGGCCAGCGCCGGGTCGTGCGCGTCGACGACGAGGTGGCCCACGAGCTGGCGCAGGCGCCGGCGCGCGAGCGGGACGACGAGTCGGGGGGCGAGCGGGGCGACGAGCGCCCCGGCCCCGAGGAGCGTGCGGTCGACCGGACCGAGGAAGCCGGCGGCGCCGGCGGAGATGCGGGACAGCTCGCGGGCGGCGACATCCTCGTCCTCCGGGCGCGCGACGCGGTCGACGAAGCTGACCGCGAGGTCCAGACCCTCCGGGTCGCTGACGAGGGCGGCGAGCTGGCTGGAGGCGGCCCGCTCCTGACGGGTCTGCCCCTCCTCCGTGGCCGCGAGCCAGGCCTCGGCGAGGGTGACGGCGTCCTCCACGAGGTCGGCCACGTCCGGCGGGGTGTCCCGCCGCTCGTCGGTGGGGGTCGCGGTCATGACGCCTCCTCGGGGATCGCCCGGTCAGGGAGCTGGTTCGGTACCCCCAGGTTGCCACGAGGGCACCCCCGCGGCGGCACTCGCGCTCAGTTCAGGCCGACGAGGAAGGAGATGAGCGCCGCGAGCACCACGGTGTTGAAGGTCCAGCCGACGAGCATGTGGCCGGCCAGGGTGCGGCGCATGCGCGGCGTCGTGGTCTGCACGTCCGCCGGCCCGAAGGCGGCCTGGACGCCGAGGGAGAGGTAGAGGTAGTCCGAGAAGTGGCGCTCCTCCGCGCCGTCGTCCCCGGGGAAACGCAGGCCACCGGCCACCGTGTCGAGGCGGGCGACGTGGACGGCGTAGGCCACGAGGCTGCCGCCCCAGGCGAGCGCACTCATGACGATGCTCGTGACGACGACGGCGCCGGTCTCGTGCACCGACTCCGAGACGATGAGCCAGACCGCGACGGCGAGGGAGCCGAGCGCGAGGAGGACCGGCCACGACGGACCGTCCCCGCCCACACCGTCGTCCCGCCACGCCAGCGACCAGCGCAGCCAGCGCGGCCGGCGCAGCTGGCGACGGCGCGCCTCACCCAGCGCGAGCGCCAGCCGCTCGCCGGAGAGTCCTGCGAAGGCGACGACGGTGAGGACCGGGTAGCCCAGGAGAAGCGTGGCGTACACGACGAGGCCGCGGGCGAGCGCCGTGGGGCCGTCGTCGCCGGGTAGGAGCTCGGGGGCGAGGTGCAGGAGGAGCCACACCGCCACCAGGACGGGCAGCAACAGCCAGCTGCGGGTGAGGTCGTCCGCGAGCCAGCGGGTGCGGCGGGGCAGGTCGAGCGTCCGGTGGGCCACGGCGTCCTCTCGTCGCGATGACGGCGCGTCGGCCGCGCCGGCGCCGCGACCGAATCTAGAACGTCTGCGCGGGCCTGCCCAGTGCCGGCCACTCAGCCCCGCAGGTGGAGCCGGCAGCGGGCCTCGTAGGCCTCGGTGCCACCGACGTGCTCGGTGGCCGGGACGGTCGCGTCCCCGACGTCACCGGACACGGTCCGCACGTGGAAGGGCGCGTCCCGACCGCACACCGCGCACACGGCGGTGAGCTTGGTGACGTCCTCGGCGATGGCCATGAGCGAGGGCAGCGGCTCGAAGGGGCGCCCGTCGAAGGTGACGCACAGCCCGGCGACGACGACGGTCGTCCCCGCCAGGACGAGCGCCTCGACGACGGGCACGAGGTCGGTGCCGAAGAACTGGGCCTCGTCGATCGCGAGGAGGTCCGGGGTGCGCCCCTCGAGGAGCTCCTCGAACGAGCGCACGTCGCCCGCCGCGCGGGAGGGGATGCTGAGCCCGGCGTGCGAGGCCACCCGCCCGGCGCCGTGCCGCTCGTCCCAGGAGTGGTTGACGACCTCGACGGCGAGACCGGCGAGCTGCGCGCGGCGCACCCGCCGCAGCAGCTCCTCGGACTTCCCGGCGAACATCGGCCCGCACACCACCTGCAGCCGCCCCGGCCCGTCACCGCGCATGGGCACACCCTAGAGGCGGCGGGCGCCCGCGTCAGGACGTCGAGGCGCTCCCCGTGCCCGGTCCGCAGGCCGGTTCCGGAACCGCGGAGGCTGCGTGTGGGGTTCGGGTCCTGGGAGGGCCCAGGTCCCCCACGTTCCACCTCCCCGCCCGGTGCGCGGAGCGTGGTCGCCGTCCGGACGACCTCGGCGAGCACCGGCGTGTGGTGGCGGGGACGCCAGGCGAGCACCGTGGTGATCTCCGGGGCGTCGGTGACGGGCACCGCGACGTGGTCGGGCCACTGCCACGCCCGGCTCGAGCCGGGGATGACGAGCAGGGTCCTGCCGAGCGCCACGAGCTGCGAGATCTGCGACTGGGAGCGGACCTCCGGCCCGGGCCCGGGCGGGTAGGTCCCGTCGAGCTGGGGCCACCGGGCCATCGGCAGGTCGGGGACGTCGCGGACCTCGGCCATCGTGAGACTCTCCCGCGAGGCGAGGCGGTGCGCCGCGGGAAGAATGGCAACCTGGCTCTCCACGCAGAGGTCCTCCGTGTCGAGCCCCGCGAGGTCGTCGACCGGTCGGTGCATGAGGGCGAGGTCGGCGCGCCCCTCACGGAGCAGGCCGGACTGCTCGCCGACCTCGCAGAGGAGCACCTCCACCCGCGGCGCCCCGGGGCGGGACGCGAGTGCGCGGAGGATGCGCTGCAGCAGCTCGTGCGAGGCGCCGGCCTTCGTGGCCAGCACCAGCGGGCGCTCGGGGGCCCCGGCGCGCCGGGTGCGGCGCACCGCGGTCCCGAGCGCGTCGAGGACCTCCCGGGCGTCGCGGGCGAGCACCCGCCCGGCGTCGGTGAGGACCACGCCGCGCGGGCCTCGGACGAAGAGCTCGACGCCGAGCCGGCGCTCCAGCTGGCGGATCGCCCGTGAGAGCGGTGGCTGGGCGATGCCGACCCGCTCGGCCGCCCGCCCGAAGTGCAGCTCCTCGGCGACGGCGAGGAAGTAGCGGAGCTCGCGCGTCTCGAGGTCGCTCATGGGCCCACCGTACGCGCCATACCCGGTGGGTATCGGTGCAGATCGGATCGGTCTTGGACGCCGTCCTCGCCGCCGCCTGACGATGGGGACATGACGACGAGAACGGCACTGGTCACCGGTGCGAACAAGGGGATCGGCCTCGCCATCGCGCGGGGGCTCGGCGCGGCGGGGTTCCGGGTGGGGGTCGGGGCGCGCGACGAGCGACGGCGGAGGGAGGCGGTCGACCGGTTGCGGGCGCAGGGCGTCGACGCGTTCGGGGTGGCTCTGGACGTCACCGACGACGCGAGTGTCGCCGCCGCGGCCGCGACGCTCGAGCAGACCGCGGGGCACCTGGACGTCCTCGTCAACAACGCCGGTATCGGTGGCGGCACGGAGAACGGCGCGCAGGACCCCACGACGCTCGACCTCGATGTCCTCCGCACGGTCCTGGACACGAACGTCTTCGGCGTCGTCCGCGTGACCAACGCGATGCTCCCTCTCCTGCGGTGCTCGGACGCGCCGCGGATCGTCAACATGTCGAGCAACATGGGGTCGCTGACGCTGCAGACCGGCCCGCAGATGGCCGCGTACGCGCCGTCGAAGTCGATGCTCAACAGCGTCACCGCGCAGTACGCCCGCCGCCTCGCGGACACGAACATCATCGTCAACGCCGCGTGCCCCGGGTACGTGGCCACGGACTTCACCGGCCACAGCTCGACCCGGACGCCGGAGGAGGGTGCCGCGATCGCGGTCCGGCTCGCGACGCTGCCCGACGACGGCCCCCGGGGCGGCTTCTTCGACGACGCGGGCTCCGTCCCCTGGTGAGCCGCGGCTCACGCTCGGGAGCGGGGGCCACCGTCGTCGGCGCCCGCGCTCCCGTCGGCGGCGAGGCTCGCGCGGCGCTCGAGGAGGTGCTGCCGCTCCACGCCGGCGGGGCAGGCGGCGAGAGCGTCGTCGTACGCGACCGCGGCGAGCGCCTGCCGCCCGTCGCGGCGGAGCAGCTCCGCGCGCACGAGGGCGACCCGGTGGTGGCCGGGCAGCCGGTCCGCCGCGGCGCGCAGGACCGCGAGCCCAGCCATCGGTCCGGACGCCTCCCCCACGGCGACCGCCCGGTTGAGCCGGACCACGGGCGAGCCGGTGAGGGCCTCCAGCCGCGCGTACGTGCGGGCGATCGCGGCCCAGTCGGTGTCCGAGTGGGTCGCCGCGGTGTCGTGGAAGGCCGCCACGAGCGCCTGGAGGCGCAGCTCCTCCGCCAGCCCGGCGGTGGGGGTGAGCGCGGTGAGCCGGTGCAGGCCGGCGTCGATCTCCTCGCGCCGCCAGCGGCTGCGGTCCTGGTCGGCGAGGCGCACCGGGTGGCCGCCGGGCGTAACGCGGGAGTCCCGGCGCGCGTGCTGGAGCGTGAGCAGGGCCGCGAGCGCCTCGAGCACGGGCTGCCCGGGAAGCAGGTCGGCGGCGAGCCCGGCCAGCCGCACCGCCTCACCGGCCTCGCTGACACGCACGACGTCCTCTCCCCCGGCGGGGGCGTACGCGGCGGTGAAGGCGAGGTAGACGGCCCGGGCGACGTCGTCGAGCCGGTCGGGCCACTCGGCCGGGTCCGGCACGGCGAACGGGATCCCCGCCGTCGCGAGCCGGCGCTTGGCCCGGGTGAGCCGGGCCGCCATCGTCGCCTGGGGGACGAGGAAGAGCCGCGCGATGTCCGCCGTCGGCACGCCGAGGACGAAGCGGAGCGCGAGCGCCGGGCGGACCTCCTCGGCGAGCGCGGGGTGGGTCACCATGAAGAGGAGGGCCAGCCGGTCGTCGGTGTCGGCGCCGGGGGGCTCCGGCCCGTCGGCGGGGGGCACGGCGTCCTCGTCCACGAGGAGGTGCGCCTTGGCGCGGGCGGTGCCCTCGCGGCGCAGGGCGTCGACCACCCGGCGGTGGGCGACGGCGTGCACCCAGCCGGCCGGGTTGTCCGGGACGCCCTCAGCGGGCCAGCGGGAGGCCGCCTCGGCGAAGGCGTCGGCGAGCGCGTCCTCGACGAGGTCCGGGCGCCCGAACCGATGGACCAGGTGCCCGAGGAGGCGGCCCCAGTGGGACCGCCAGACCTCGTCGAGGACGCCGCCCGTCACGGTCAGTAGGGGTCGACGACCGGCGAGAGCTGGATGTCGTACGGGGGCAGGGCGGTGAGCAGGTCGACGAGGACGTCGAGGTCGGGCACCTCGACGAGGTAGAAGCCGCCGAGCCCCTCGAGCACCTCGGCGTACGGCCCCTCGGTGAGCGTCACCTTCCCGGCGCGAGTCCTCATCACCGTGGCGGCACCCGGCCCTTGACCCAGCGCCTCCCCCGCGAGGATCTGCACCCCGTCGCGCGCCTCGCACGCGGCGTCGAAGTCCGCGAAGCGCTGCATCGCTGCTCCCTGCTCCTCGGGGCTCAGCGTGTCCCAGGGCGGCAGGTCGCCGTCACCGATCAGCATGACCAGGTACTTCATCGTCGTTCCTCTCGTCAGGGACGGCGTGGGTGCCGTCACCATGATGTCGCGCGAGGGGTCACCGAATCGACAGTCCGCGTGCCGGAGATATGTTCGGAGGCGTGAGCAGCGACATCGAGACCGTGGTCCGTTCCCTCCTCGACCTGCGCACGTGGGTCGCCTTCGACCTCGACGACGCCGGCCGCGTCCTCGCCGGGCACGACGAGCTCGGCAGCGTCCAGCTCGTCGAGATCGCCCCGGACGGGACACGCACGCCCCTCACCGCGCTGCCAGGCCGATGCACGGGCCGGTACGTGCCGGGCCGCCGCGCCGTCGTCGTCCAGCACGACACCGACGGCGACGAGCTCATGCAGCTCTCGCTGCTCGACCTCACCCAGCCGCCGGTCGAGCCGGTGACGCTGGAGGGCCTCACGCCACTGGTCCACGACCGCCGCTACATGCACGTGCTCCAGGACGTCACCGCGGACTCCCTCGTCTTCCACACGAACCGCCGCAACGGCGTCGACATGGACGTCGTCGTCCGCGACCTCGCGACCGGGACGGAGACCGTCGTGCACGACGGCGGGGGCTACGTCGCCGCGGCCGCCGTCTCCCACGACCACGGCTCCGTGGCCGTGACCGGGCTGAGCCTGCGGCCCGCCTCCACGCTCGTGCGCGTGTCCGGGCCCCTCGCCGTCGGCGACGGGGCCGTCACCGACCCCGACGAGCACGCCCGCCACTCCCAGGTCGCGTGGGCACCCGGGGACGACGCGCTGCTCGTCGAGTCCAACCACGACCGGGAGTTCACCGGGGTCGCCCGGGTCTCCCTCGACGGCCGGGACTGGACCTGGCTCGTCACCGACGACGCGCACGACCTTCGCCTGTGGGCCTCCCCGTCCGGCCGCGCGATGGTCGTCGGGACCGTGCGTGACGGCGTCGTCACCCTCGCCGTGCACGACGGCGACGGCGCTCTCCGCTGCGACGTCGACCTGCCCGGGGAGGGAGTGCCCGACGTCGTGTGGGCGGCGGACGAGCGGCGCGTCGTCGTCACGCTGTCCACGCCCACGGACCCCTCGAGCCTCCACCTGGTGGACGTGGCGACGGGCGCGTCCGCTCCGCTCGCGGCGGTCGAGGTGCCCGGCGACCTGCGTGGGCAGCTCGTCGCGCCCACGGTGCACCGCGTGCCGACGCCCGACGGCGAGGAGGTGCCGCTGTTCCGCTACTCCCCCGCTGACGGGGACGCCGCGCTCGAGGACACGTCGGTGCTGCTCATCCACGGCGGCCCGGAGTCGGCGTCGATGCAGAGCTTCAGCCCGGTGGTCCAGGCGCTCGTCTCGGCCGGGCTCACCGTGCTCGTCCCGAACGTGCGCGGCTCGACGACGTACGGCAAGCGCTGGTACTCCCTCGACGACGTCCGCCTGCGTCTCGACTCGGTGGCCGACCTCGCCGCCATCCACGAGTGGCTCCCCTCGCAGGGGCTGGACCCGGCGCGCAGCGCGCTGTGGGGCGGCTCCTACGGCGGCTACATGGTGCTGGCGGGAGTGGCGATGCAGCCCGAGCGGTGGGCGGCGGGCGTCGACATCGTCGGGATGAGCTCGCTCGTCACCTTCCTCGAGAACACCTCGCCCTACCGGGTGGCCTACCGGGAGCGGGAGTACGGCAGCCTCGCGGAGGACCGCGACTTCCTCGAGTCCGCGTCCCCGATCACCTACCTCGACGACATCGTCGCGCCGCTCTTCGTCATCCACGGCGCCAACGACCCGCGCGTGCCGCTGAGCGAGGCGGAGCAGATTCGCGAGGCCCTCAGGGGCAAGGGCGTGGAGTGCGAGCTGCGGGTCTACCACGACGAGGGGCACGGCCTGGCGAAGCGGGAGAACCGGCAGGACGCCTACCCGGCGGCGATCGAGTTCCTCCGGCGGCACCTGGGTCGCTAGCCGTCCGGCCGCGAGGCAGGACGCCACCGCGCGAAGCCGCCCTCGCTGTTGAGCACCTGGCCCGTCATCCAGGCGCCCTCGTCGCTCACCAGCCAGGCGATGAGCCGCGCCGGGTCGTCGGGCCGCCCCATCCGGCCGAAGGGGAACATCGGGGCCAACCGCGCTGACAGCTCGGGCGTCATGTACCCCGTGTCGACAGGTCCGGGATTCACCGTGTTGACGGTGATTCCTGCGTCAGCGAGGTGCTCCGCCAGCGTCAGGGTGATGCCGGCCAGGGCCGCCTTGGACGCGGCGTAGGCGACCTCGTCGACCATCGGCCCGAGCCCCTGACCCGAGGTCATCAGCACCACCCGACCGCCCGGACGACCGTCGTGCTGGGCGGCGAACGCCTGGACGAGCAAGAGGCTGGAGCGCGTGTTCACCGCCCAGTGCGCGTCGAGCATCTCGGCGGTGAGCGTGCCCAGGGGTCCGTCGTCGCCGGAACGGGCGTGGTTGCAGACGAGGATGTCGACGTGCCCGAGGGCGTCGACGGCGCTCCTCATGGTCTCGTCGGCGGCGGTCGGTGCGGCGAGGTCCACGGGCAGCGCCCGGACCAGCTGCCGCTCGTCGACGCACCGATCACGGACCGCCTCGAGCACGGTGTCGAGGTCGTCAGCACCCCACGGCTGCTTCTCGTCGTGCGGGCGGTGATGGGTGAGGAAGAGACTCGCGCCGGCGGCGGCCAGCCGCGACGCAACGGCGAAGCCGATGCCCTGCCGCCGGCTCACCCCTGTCACCAGGGCCACTCGACCGCGAAGCGAGTGCCCCGTGCCCATGACGCCGCTACCGTCCGACCTGGTCACCCGGGCCACGCTAGAGCGTGCGGCGCGGGCAGGGCCAGGGGATTGGTCGGCCACCGCCGGTCGTCAGTGGACGAGCGCAGGCTCGCGCTCCGCTGCGCCGACCGGCCGGGCACGGAGCAGGGCGAAGCCTGCGACGACGGTGAGCACGCCGCCGATCGCCTGTGTCCACGGCGAGGTGTCGTGGGACATGTAGTTCGCGACGATCGCCGCCGTGAAGTACAGCGCGAGCGGCGACGCCAGGGCCAGGCAGGCCGCGACGACGACGAGTGGCCAGGCCGGGCCCGGACGGTCGAGCCCCGTCGCCCCGAGGACGAGGAGGGCACACGGCCACAGGCCCGCGAGAACTGGCCAGGTCACGACCGTCGCCGGGAGGCTCACCGCGGAGCCCGTGGACGCCGACGCGAAGATCTCGGCCGCGACCAGGCCGAAGGACAGGGCGAACACTGCTCCCACCACCCACGTCCACCAGCCGGCGCGTGCGGTGCGGAACAGCCCGAGCACGGCGAGCGCCATGAGCACGTAGCTCGTCGCCATGAGCGGCGCGGAGGTGCCGATGGGGATCCACGACTCGCCCGGTGGCGCGTAGTCGTACCAGTCGCTCTGCCGTTCGACGCAGGTGTCGGAGTCGAAGCCGCCCACGCACGCCGGGTGCCACCGCTGCCAGTCGGCGAGCACCGCGAGCACGCCGGAGGTCACGAGGAGGAACGAGACGACGTAGCGCACGTGGTGCCCCTTCCTGAGGCGGATGACGGCAGCATAGGGACTGCCCGTCACCCGTGGACCGGGATTGCGCGGCAGCCGGCCAGTCACTCGGTCACCATCGCGATCTGGACACGTCTTAGGTGTGGAGTATTGGACCGCTGAGGTCGAATACTCCACACCTAAGCCCGGGGATCAGGCCGCCGGCTCGACCGGCATCCAGATCTCGCAGGTGGCGTGGGTGTCGGTGAGCTCGAGGTACCGCAGGATCGAGGGGCCGGGGCGCAGCCGCCACGGGTTGGAGGGGAACCACTCCGTCGCCGTCGCCGCATAGGTCTGCTGAAGGGCGTCCGGGAACGGCCCGCTCGAGTGGAACACCGCCCACGTGCCGGCCTCCACCGGCATGGCGTCGAGGTCGGCGGGAACCTCCGAGCCGGCACGCAGCGCCACGGCGTGCAGGTAGGTGAGCATCGCCCCCTCCGGGGCGTCCGGCTCGAGTCCCGCCGTGACGGCGAGGATGCCGGCGGGCTCGGTGTCGCTCAGCGACGTGAGCCGGCGGTGCTCCTCGGGCGCGATGGAGGCGATGTGCTCCTGGATGTGCGGATTGACGCCGTGATGGATGAGCGGCACCTGGGCGGCATGCCCGGCGAGGGTGAACGAGGGACGGTCGGTGACAGTGACGTCCATGGGGACGCTCCCTTCGACGCTCAGGCGGAACCTGAGCATGGGTTGTGTGCTGAGCGGACCGCCGTGTCGGCGCACCTCGGCCGGGCTCGTCCCGTGCACCGCCCGGAACGCGCGCCCGAACGCCTCGACCGACCCGTAGCCGTGGCGCACCGCGAGGTCGAGCAGGTGCGGCTCACCGCGCACGAGGTCCGCGGCCGCGAGGGTCATCCGGCGTCGGCGCACGTACTCCGAAAGCGGCATCCCTGCAAGCGCCGAGAACATCCGGCGCAGGTGGTACTCCGTGGTGCCGTGCTCGCGGGCGAACCGGGTCATGTCGAGCGTCTCGTCGTAGCTCTGCTCGACGAAGTCGACCAGGGCGTTGAGCGTTCCGATCACGTGGTCCTCCTTTCACGCACCAGCGTGCGCGCCGGTGCTGCGCCCGGACCCGACAATCCTGGCCGGATGTGATCGGCGACCGTCAGGCCGCCACACTCCTCGCTCGCGCACGGCGCGCCGCGAGCCGCTCGGTGACCTTCTCCAGCGGGAGGAAGGCGAACCAGCACACCACGGTGGGCAGGAAGTGGATGCCCATGGCCACGAAGGTGGCGAGGTGGAAGGCGAGGAAGCAGCCGATGGCGAGGTACAGCCACCGGCCCCGCAGGAACAGGACCACCGGGGAGAGGATCTCCAGCACCAGGGAGCCCCACTGCGCGGCGCGCAGGAGCATCGGGTAGGCCAGCGTCCACTCCACGAAGTGGGAGCCGCGGCGGACGATCGCCCAGGTGAGCACCGAGCCGTTCGCCCAGGTGACGAGGCTCCCCGCGCGCGACCACTTGGCGAACACCGAGCCGAAGTACGTGAGGACGGTGGCGATCTGGACGGTGCGCATCGCCCAGCCGGCGGCCTGGGAGAGCCGGTGGTCGCGGTAGTGCGCCACCCCGACCGTCGGCAGGACGAGGGTGGCGATCATGAGCGCCATGTGGTCGTGCTGGACGTAGGAGAAGCCCTGCGAGTTCAGCGCCCACACCCAGAAGGTGAGGGCGGCGCCCCAGCCCGCGAGTCGCTGCGCCCTGCCCGCGATCGCCAGCACGCAGGAGAGCAGGAGTGCGGCGAGCAGCGCCCAGGACACCGCCGTGCTCAGCGGCGGGAGGTGGATCAGCCGGGCCAGCAGGGTGGGCTGGTAGAGCTCGTGGACGTAGGAGTGCTGGATGACGTCGTCGAAGTTGAACAGGACGTCCCAGATGACGAAGGCGTAGACGAGCGCGCGGAACGCGGCGACCCGAGCGAGCGGCACGGGCCGGGTGAGCCAGCCGACGACGGCGCGCACCTCAGTCCGTCTCCGCGGTCGAGTCCCAGCGCAGCAGCTCGACCTCCTCGGGCTCGCCGGCGACGTAGCCGTCCTCCAGCTGCTGGATCGAGCGCATGAGGTAGAGCGTCTCGATCGGCTCGCGCCCAGGCTTGAGCGCCGCGTAGCCGTCGACGAGGGACTGCATGAGCTCGGGGTGGTCGAGGATCCGCTGCAGCTGGCCCTCGACCTCCGCGCGCGCCACCCCGATCGTCCGGTCGTTCATCGCGATCCGCCGGCCCTGCTCCGTGGCGGTGTCGGCGAGCAGGTAGGTCGAGCGGATTGTGCCGTTGAGGTCCCGCGCCGTCGCGAACTGCGAGAGCGTGCCCAGCGGGAAGAGGTCGTTCGTGTCGGCGACCTGCCCGTAGGCGAGGACGCCGAGGGCGGCGACCGTCCCGACGATGCGCGCCGCCACCCCCGCGGCGGACAGCCGGCGGGGGTCGGACTGCTCGTCCTCCTGGCGACGCTGCTCTCGGGACGGCTCCATGACGGGCAGCGTAACGGCGTCGAGCAGCGGCGAGACCCACCCCGCGGTGCGGGTCGCGGCGCTCGCCGCGCCACGGCGCCAGGCCGCCGCTACGGTGACGCGATGGGACCAGCCACGCGCGCCGCAGACGCCCTCATCCGTGTCTACCAGCAGCGCCTGTCCCCGCGGAAGGGATGGACCTGCGCCCACCTGGTCGCGCACGGCGGACAGTCCTGCTCCGCCGCGGTGCGCGACGTCGTCGTCAACCGTGGCGTCGCCAGAAGCGTCGTGCCGACCGTCGCCCGCTTCGTCGCCTGCTACCAGGCGGCGAGCATGCTGGCGGCCACGGACGTCCAGGGCGTGTGCTGCTGCGGCGGGATCCCCATCCCCTTCCGCTTCCGGCGCTGAGGGACCGACGTCGGCGGCATCCCGCCGGCGGGCACCTCAGGGCTGCTCGGTGGTGAGCCCGGCGCGGAGGCGGCTGAGACCGTAGGCGAACGCCTCGTCGACGTCCCCGCCGAGCCGGAAGGCCCCGGCGAGCTCCATCTGGAGAAAGCCGGTGGCCCAGGCGGTGAACAGGCGGGCGGCGGCGAGCGCGTCCTCCTCCCCGACCAGCTCGGCGGCCGCGCGGATGACCGGGGCGGACGAGCGCCGTAGCGCGCCCTCCTCGGCGTACGGCGTGAAGATGAGGCGGAAGGCCTCGGGCCGCTCGTGGGCGAAGGCGCGGTACGTGGTCGCCAGGCCCCGCAGGTCGGGCGCCGCCTCCTCGAGACGGGTGCCCAGCTCGTCGATGGTGACGGTGACGACGGCGGTGAGGAGAGCGTCGCGGTCGTGGAACCGCTTGTACAACGACGGCGCCCTCACGCCCACCCGTGCCGCGACCGCCTGCATCGTCAGGCCCGCCGGCCCCGCGCCCTCGAGGACCTCCTGCGCGGCGGCGACGACCTCCTCGTTCGTCGTCCGGTTGGGCGAGGGCATCGGAATACTCCTTGGCTATTGACGTTAGCCATGATGGCTAACTACCGTAGCCATACTAGCCTCGGAAGGACCGACATGAAGATCGCGCCACACCTCCACCGCCTCGGCAACGACGTCGTCGCCTCCTACCTCGTCGACCTGCCCGAGGGGATCACGCTCGTCGACGCCGGCCTGCCGGGCCACTGGCACGACCTGCTGCGCGAGCTCGAGACCATCGGCCGGCCGCTCTCGGACGTCCGCGGCCTCGTGCTCACGCACGGCGACAGCGACCACATCGGCTTCGCCGAGCGTCTCCGCGTGGAGACCGGCGCGCCTGTCCTCGTCCACGCCGCCGACGCCCACCGGGCGCGCACCGGCGAGAAGCCGAAGACCCCGATGGGGCCGTTCCGGCTCGGTCCGATGCTCGGCTTCCTGGCCTACGGGCTGCGCAAGAACGCGCTCCGCACCCGGCGCGTGGGCGAGGTCGTCGAGGTGGCCGACGGCGACGTGCTCGACCTGCCGGGGAGTCCGGTCGTCATCGGGCTGCCCGGGCACTCCCCCGGCAGCATCGCCGTCCACGTCCCCGCTGCCGACGCCGTCTTCGTCGGCGACGCGCTCACCACCCGCCACGTCCTCACGGGCCGCGAGGGCGCCCAGCCGGCGCCCTTCACCGACGAGCCGGAGCAGGCGATGGCCTCCCTCGACCGGCTCGCGGACGTCACTGCCTCGTGGGTGCTGCCGGGACACGGGGCGCCGTGGCGGGGCGCGCCGGCGAGCGCAGCGGCTGCTGTCCGCACCGCCTGAGCCCTGGCAGATCGCCACACGCGGCAGTCCACCGCCCATGGCGTATACGTAACCGCTGGGTTACGCTTCATGGGTGACCGTGTTCGAGGCGTTGGCCGACGAGACGCGACGCCGCCTGCTCGTCCAGCTGGCCGACGGTGCGCTCTCGGCAGGCGACCTGGCCGCGACCGAGGCGGCCTCCCGCCCCGCGATCAGCCGGCATCTCAAGGTGCTCCGTCAGGCGGGACTGCTGGAGGTGCGCCAGGACGGACGCCGTCGCATCTACACGCTGCGCCAGGCCGGGCTCTCGCCCGTCCGGGAGCTGCTGGACCGGCTCGAGGCGGTCGACGAGCCGACTCTCGCGCCTCCGGTCCCCGAGGGACGGTTGGCGGCCCTCGACCTCGAGGTCCGCAGGACGGTACGCGAGAACCGCGCGGCGGAGTCAGTCCATCCATCCCAGAGGAGCTCATCATGACGATGACACCAGAACCGCGCGGACGGCTCGGCACAGGCGCTCGCGGGCGCGAGGTCCAGATCGAGCGTCAGTTCCGCGCCACCGTCGAGGACGTGTGGGCGGCGATGACCGAGCCGGACCGCCTCGAGCGGTGGATCGGACGGTGGGAGGGGGACCCCGCGACGGGGACGGTCACCTTCTTCATGACGGCCGAGGGCGACGATGTCGAGCCGGAGGAGCTGACGATCACCGAGTGCGACGCGCCCCACCGCTTCGCCGCGGACACGAGCGTCGGGGAGGGGACCTGGCACCTGCGCTTCGAGCTGAGCCAGGACGGCGAGGTGACGACCCTCGTGTTCGCCCAGGCGCTCGGTGACGACCCGCTCGGCAGCGTGGGGCCGGGGTGGGAGTACTACGTCGAGCGCCTCGCGCGGACCCTGGCGGGGAAGGACGCCGCGGACGTCGACTGGGACGACTACTACCCGGCCATGAGCGACTACTACGAGGCGCTCGAGCGCTGACGGGCCACTGACCGTCAGCCGCGCTTCAGCTCCTCGGCGAGCATGACGATGATGCCGCTCGGACCACGCACGTAGGTGAGCCGGTAGAGGTCCTCGTAGGTCGCCACTCCTCGGAGCGGGTGGCAGCCGTGCCGCGCCGCCACCTCCAGGGCCTCGTCGAGGTCGTCGACCGCGAAGGCGACGCGGTGCATGCCGATCTCGTTGGGCCGGGTGGGCTCGGTCTCGATGGCCTCCGGGTGGAGGTACTCGAAGAGCTCGAGCCGCGCCTGGCCGTCGGGCGTCTGGAGCATCGCGATGTGCGCGTGGTTGCCGTCGAGCCCGACGGCGGTCTCCGTCCACTCGCCACTGACCGTGTCGCGGCCGAGCACGGTGAGGCCGAGGTCGGTGAAGAACGCGATCGCGGCGTCGAGGTTACGCACGGCGATGCCGACGTTGTCGAGCCTGATGGCCATGCGCGGCACGCTAACGAGGAGCGGGTCTGCGGACAAGGGCGTTGCCGGATCTCGGCAGCAGTCCCTACAGCTCGGAGACCTGGCCGGCCTCGACGTGCCAGCGCCGGTCGGTCCGCACCGTGGCGAGCATCCGCCGGTCGTGGGTCACCAGCACGAGGGTTCCGTCGTAGGACTCGAGGGCCTGCTCGAGCTGCTCGATGGCGGGCAGGTCGAGATGGTTCGTCGGCTCGTCGAGCACGAGGAGGTTGACGCCGCGCGCCTGCAGCAGCGCCAGCCCCGCCCGCGTGCGCTCCCCCGGTGACAGCTCGTCGACGGGGCGGTTGACGTGGTCCGCCTTGAGCCCGAACTTCGCCAGCAGCGTCCGCACCTCCCCGGACGCCATGTCCGGGACGAGCGCCTCGAAGGCCGTCGCGAGGGGGTGGGACCCGGCCAGCAGGGCACGCGCCTGGTCGATCTCGCCGATGTGGACGCTGGCTCCCAGGCTCGCCGTCCCCTCGTCCGGCAGCTGGTGGCCGAGCAGCGCGCGTAGCAGTGTCGACTTGCCGGCGCCGTTCGGTCCGGTGATCCCGATCCGCTCCCCCGCGTTCACCTGCAACGACACCGGGCCCAGAGCGAAGGAACCCTGCCGGAACACCGCCGAGCTGAGCGTCGAGACAACCGACCCGGAGCGCGGCGCCGATCCGATGGTGAGCTGCAGCTGCCACTCCTTGCGAGGTTCCTCGACCTCCTCGAGCCGAGCGATGCGGCTCTCCATCTGGCGGACCTTCTGCGCCTGCTTCTCGCTCGACTCGCTCGAGGCCTTGCGCCTGATCTTGTCGTTGTCCGGCGCCTTCCTCATCGCGTTGCGCACTCCCTGGCTCGACCACTCCCGCTGGTTCCTGGCCCGCGAGACGAGGTCGGCCTTCTTCTCGGCGAACTCGTCGTACTTCTCGCGCTGGTGACGACGGGCGACCTCGCGCTCCTCCAGGTAGGCGTCGTAGCCGCCACCGAACACGCGGTTCGTGCCCTGGGCCAGATCGAGCTCCAGCACCCGCGTGACGCAACGCGCGAGGAACTCGCGGTCGTGACTGATGACGACGACGCCGCCCCGAAGTCCACGGACGACGGCTTCGAGCCGTTCGAGACCGTCGAGGTCGAGGTCGTTCGTCGGCTCGTCCAGCAGCACGATGTCGAACCGGGACAGGAGCAGCGCCGCCAGCCCGACACGGGCGGCCTGTCCTCCGGACAGTGAGGTCATCAGTGCCTGCTCGGGGCGAGCCCCGCCGAGGTCCAGGCCGAGCTCGGCGAGCACGACCGGGAGGCGCTCCTCGAGGTCGGCGGCACCGCTGGCCAGCCAGCGGTCCAGCGCCGAGGAGTACGCATCGGCCGGGTCGACCCCGCTGCCAGCGAGGAGTGACGGGTCACCGAGTGCCGCCGCCGCGGCATCCATGGCCCTGGTCGCCTCGGCGCACCCCGTGCGGCGGGCGACGTACTCGGCGACGGTCTCACCGACGACGCGCTCGTGCTCCTGGGGCAACCAGCCGACAAAGGCATCCGGCGGCGAGAGCGTGACGGCGCCCGCCTGAGGTGCGTCCCTGCCGGCGAGCAGCCTGAGCAGCGTGGACTTCCCGGCGCCGTTGGCACCGACCACCCCGAGGACGTCCCCGGGGGCGACGGTCAGATCGAGCGAGTCGAACAGGGTGCGATGGCCGTACCCGCCGGCCAAGCCCTGGGTCACGAGGGTCGCGGTCATCGGCCAATCCTCGCATCGGGGAGGCACTCGACCGCCCACGTGCTCCGCCGCGATGCGCGCCTGGCGTTGCACGCTCGGACGAGCGCCATAGCGTGGCTACATGACCGACACGAGCGACGACCCTCCCCTGCGGCTGCCGATCGGCCCCCACGAGTACCTCACGATCAACAACCGCTACGAGACGATGTCGATCGCCAACGACGTCCTCATCGCCGTCTTCTTCGTCGCGGGCAGCATCATGTTCTTCTTCGAGTCGCTGCAGACCATGGCTCGCGTCATGTTCCTACTCGGCAGCATCGACTTCCTCCTGCGACCGGCCATCCGGCTCGCTCGCCGGACCCACCTCGAGCGCATCGGCAGCCGCCACCACGCCGCCCAGGGCGACGAGTACTGAGCGCCCCACCTGGCCCGGCCCCGGCCCCGAGACAACGTGTGGGGTTCGGGTCCGCAGCGGACCCGAACCCCACACGTTGTGCCGTGGCTGACGCGTCAGACGTTGAAGCGGAACGAAAACCGGGGTTTTCGGCCGTTCTCGACCATCGTTGGTTGGTGTTGAAAAAACGGTCTGACCTGCGGTGACGCACCTACGGGAGCGTTGGGCGTCGTCGGCGAGGATCGGTCCCGGCGGGACTTCTTGCGGACTGTTTGCGGACCGCTGGGTCACGGCGTGACCCGAGCGACAGCCGCTTCGTAGAGCGTCCGGGCGACCTGCTCGGTCTTCTCGGTCGCTGTGCGGCCCACCTGTCGCTCGCTCAGCATGCCGGCGTCCAGCAGCCGCGCGACTTCGCGGTCGGGTACGTCAGGCTGTTATGTTCGGCCCGGATCGACGATGCTTAGCTCGTCACCGGTGAGCAACAGAGTCGAGAGCAGGCGTGCCTGACCGCCCGACCGGAAGATCGGCGCCAGGAGCGGCGCCTCAGTTCTCACATAACTGAGATGGGACTGCTGCACGGATAGGTGACATCTGATCTGTGGTGCCGAGGGGTGCCACTGGAAGGATGTGCACTGTGCCCAAGCCATACCCCCGGGAGTTCCGCGACGACGTCGTGCGTGTCGCGAGGAACCGCGAGCCGGGCGTCCATCTGAAACGGATCGCTGCTGACTTCGGCATCAGCGAGTCGTGCCTGACGAACTGGCTCGCGAAGGCCGATGTCGAGGACGGCGCGAGGCCCGGCACGACCACGGCCGAGAACGCCGAGCTGCGTGAAGTGCGCAAGCGGATCCGGCTGCTTGAGCAGGAGAACGAGGTCCTGCGCCGCGCGGCCGCCTACCTGTCG
>NZ_UETB01000014.1 GCF_900116375.1 Georgenia satyanarayanai
ACCGCCGGTGGCGCACTGATGAACACCACCGAGGTCGAGAACTTCCCCGGCTTCCCCGAGGGCGTCATGGGCCCCGAGCTCATGGACAAGATGCAGACCCAGGCCGAGAAGTTCGGCGCCACCGTCATCTACGACGACGCCACCTCCGTCGACCTCACCGGCGACATCAAGACCGTCACCACCGCCGAGGGCGACACCTACCGCGCCCGCGCCGTCATCCTCGCCAACGGCTCGGCCTACAAGGAGCTCGGCCTGGAGGGCGAGAAGACCTTCGGTGGACGCGGGGTGTCCTACTGCGCCACCTGCGACGGCTTCTTCTTCCGCGACCAGCACATCGTCGTCGCCGGCGGTGGGGACTCCGCCATGGAAGAAGCCACCTTCCTCACCAAGTTCGCCTCCCGCGTGACCATCGTCCACCGCCGCGACGAGCTGCGCGCCTCCAAGATCATGGCCGACCGCGCCATGGCCAACCCCAAGATCGACTTCGCCTGGAACAGCGAGATCACCGCGATCCACGGCACCGACAAGGTCACCGGCCTCACCCTGCGCGACACCCTCACCGGCCAGGAGCGCCAGATGGACGCCACCGGCCTGTTCGTCGCCATCGGCCACGTCCCGCGCACCGACATCCTCACCGGCCAGGTCGACCTCGACCCAAACGGCTACATCCTCGTCACCCACCCATCCACCGCCACCACCGTGCCCGGCGTCTTCGCCTGCGGCGACGCCGTGGACCACACCTACCGCCAGGCCATCACCGCCGCCGGCACCGGCTGCGCCGCCGCCCTGGACGCCGAGCGCTACCTCGCCGCCCTCGGCGAAGCCGCCGAACCCGCCACCGACGCCTCCCAGACCCCCCAGGGCGCCGTCTCCCTGTGACCGGCTCCCCCTCCTCGGTGGCGCAGGTGACCGACGACACCTTCGCCACCGAGGTGCTGGGCGCCTCCGGCCCGGTCCTCGTCGACTTCTGGGCGCCGTGGTGCCAGCCCTGCCTCAAGCTCGCTCCGGTGCTCTCCGAGCTCGCCGTCGAGTACGGGGACCGGCTGCGCGTCGTCGCCCTCGACGTCGACGAGAACCCGGACACCACCCAGGCGTACGGCGTCGTCTCGATCCCCACGCTGCTCCTCTTCCGGGACGGTGAGCCGGTGGCCTCGATCGTCGGGGCGCGGCCCAAGCCGGCCCTCGCGGCCCAGCTCGCCACGCTCGTTCCCTGACACGGTGCGCGGATCCGGGCCGCGGTCGGCGTAGCCTGGCAGACGCGTCGACGAGCGCGCAGGAGGAGGCACCCACATGACGAACCCCGAGCCCCGGACCCCCGGCGGTGACCGTGCTGCCGCGGGCACACGGCTCGACCCGTGGTTCGACTCCTACGCCGAGCGCGCCCACGGGATGCGCTCCTCGGAGATCCGGGCGCTCTTCGCCGTCGCCAGCCGGCCCGAGGTCGTGTCGCTGGCCGGGGGCATGCCGAACATCTCCGGCCTGCCGATCGACTACCTCGCCGACATGACGGCCAAGCTGCTGCGTGATCGCGGGCCGGAGGCGCTCCAGTACGGCAGCGGGCAGGGCGAGGTCGCCATGCGCGAGCAGATCGTCGAGGTCATGCGCTACGACCACGTCCACGCCCACCCGGACGACGTCGTCGTCACCACCGGGTCGCAGCAGGCGCTGGACCTCGTCACGGAGATCTTCATCGACCCGGGCGACGTCATCGTCGCCGAGGCACCGAGCTACGTCGGCGCACTCGGTGTCTTCCGCGCCTACCAGGCCGACATCGTCCACGTCCCGATGGACGAGGACGGCCTGGTGCCCGAGGAGCTCGAGTCCACCCTGCGCCGCCTGGCGGCCGAGGGCCGGCGCGTGAAGATGCTTTACACCGTGCCCAACTTCCACAACCCCGGCGGTGTGACGCTCGCCGAGGCCCGACGTCCCCAGGTCGTGGAGATCTGCCGCCGCCACGGCGTCCTCATCCTCGAGGACAACCCCTACGGCCTGCTCGGCTTCGACGGCGACCCGCTGCCCTCCCTCAAGAGCTACAACCCCGACGGCGTCGTCTACCTCGGGTCCTTCTCCAAGACCTTCGCGCCGGGCTACCGGGTGGGCTGGGCCGCTGCCCCGCACGCGGTGCGCGAGAAGCTCGTCCTGGCCAGCGAGGCGGCCATCCTGTCCCCCTCGCGCTTCAGCCAGCTCTCGATCACCTCCTACCTCGACGGCTACGACTGGTACGGGCAGGTCAAGCAGTTCCGCGAGGAGTACCGCACCCGCCGCGACGCGATGATGTCGGCACTCACCGAGTACCTGCCCGAGGCACGCTGGACGGTCCCCACGGGCGGCTTCTACACGTGGGTCACGCTGCCTGCGGGGCTGGACGCCAAGGCCATGCTGCCGCGCGCCGTCACCAACCTCGTCGCCTACGTGTCCGGCACGGCGTTCTACGCCGACGGCCAGGGCGCGGACCACGTGCGGCTGTCCTTCTGCTACCCGACGCCGGAGCGTATCCGCGAGGGTGTGCGACGCCTGGCCGGCGTGGTCCGCGCGGAGGCGGAGCTGACCGAGATGTTCGGCACGGCCGGGACCCGCCCGCAGGGCGAGCACCTCGTCGACGCCCCGAGCCCCGACCAGGCCTGAGACAGAGCGGAGCCACCATGACCACTGCCGAGACCGTGCCTGCCGACCCGCGCGTCGTCGTCCTTGCCGGCGGGCTCTCCCACGAACGCGACGTGTCCTTGCGCTCGGGGCGCCGTGTCGCCCAGCTCCTGCGCGACGCCGGTCTCACGGTGGAGGTCCGCGACCTCGACGCCGGGCTGCTGCCCTACCTACGTGAGAACCGTCCAGACGTCGTCGTGCCGCTCGTCCACGGCTCCACCGGGGAGGACGGCTCGATCCGCGGGCTGCTCGAGCTCCTCGACATCCCCTACGTCGGCAGCACGTCCGGCCCGTGCCGACTGGCCTCCCGAAAGCCGGTGGCCAAGGCGATCGTCGCGGCCGCGGGCGTGGCCACTCCCGCGTTCGTCACCCTGCCGCGCGGGCTGTTCCACGAGATCGGCTCCGCGTCCGTGCTGTCCACGGCGGTCGCCGGGCTCAGCCTGCCGCTCGTGGTGAAGCCGGAGGACGGCGGCTCCGCCCTGGGCGTCAGCGTCGTCGAGCGTGCCGAGGACCTGCCCGACGCGATGGTCGCGTGCTTCTCCTACGGGAACGCCGCGCTCGTCGAGCGGGCGGTCGTGGGCACGGAGGTGGCGGTGTCCGTCGTCGAGACGGCGGAGGGGCCCGTGGCGCTGCCGCCGGTCGAGATCGTCACCGACGGGCCCTACGACTACGACGCGCGCTACAACGCCGGCCGCACCGAGTACTTCGTGCCCGCCCGTCTGGACGCGGCAGCGGCACAGGCCGCGTGCGACGCGGCCGTCGCCGCCCACCGCGCGCTGGGCCTGCGGGACCTGTCCCGCACCGACCTCGTCGTCGACGCCGCCGGGACGCCGTGGTTCCTCGACATGAACGTCGCGCCGGGGATGACGGAGACGTCCCTGTACCCGCAGGCCGCCCAGGCCTGGGCCGCGCAGGGCGGCCCGAGCTTCACCGAGCTCCTCGTCGGGCTCGTGCGCACCGCCGCCGCCCGCGCCTGACACGGCAGGACCCCCTCACGCGTCGTGAGGGGGTCCCGGCGGCGCTCAGGAGGTGGCGTCCTCCAGCGGGGGCCGCTCCACCGAGGGGGCCAGCACGTCGAGGATCCGGTTGAGGTCCTCGATGCTGGCGAACTCGATGTTGATCTTCCCCTTGCGCTGTCCCATGCCGATCTTCACCCGGGTGTCGAAGCGGTCCGACAGCCGCGTGGCGATCTCGTTGAGCTCCGCGGTGTAGGTGCCCGTGCGAGGACGACGGCGCATCTCCGGCGCCGTCGGCTCGTCCCCGAGGGCGACGATCTCCTCGGTGGTGCGGACGCTCAGCCCCTCGGCGACGATGCGTTGCGCCAGCCGCTCCATGGCCGCCGGGTCCGACAGTCCCAGGAGGGCCCGCGCATGGCCGGCGGACAGGATCCCGGCAGCCACGCGCCGCTGGACGAGCGGGGGCAGCTTGAGCAGCCGCAGCGTGTTGGAGATCTGGGGCCGCGAGCGGGCGATGCGGGATGCCAGCTCCTCGTGCGTGCAGGAGAAGTCCTCGAGCAGCTGCTGGTAGGCGGCGGCCTCCTCGAGGGGGTTGAGCTGGGCACGGTGGAGGTTCTCGAGGAGCGCGTCGCGAAGGAGGGCGTCGTCCTCGACCTCACGGATGATGGCCGGGACCGTCGCGTTCCCGGCGAGCTGGGAGGCGCGCCACCGGCGCTCGCCCATGATGAGCTCGTAGCGTGCCTCCTCGCCCTCGGGCAGCGCGCGGACGACGATGGGCTGGAGCACGCCGACCTCGCGGATCGAGGCCGCAAGCTCCTCGAGCTCGTCCTCGTCGAAGACCTGCCGCGGCTGACGGCGGTTCGCGACGACCTCGTCGACCGGGATCTCGGCGAAGGTGGCACCCGGGACGGGGACCAGCGAGTCCTCACTCGCTGCCTCGGCCGGCGACGCAGCCGCCGGCTGCTCAGGCGTCACTGCCTCCTCCGCAGGAGGCGCCTGGGTGGACGGCGGGCCCTCCGCCGAGCCGGCGGCTGCGGGGGTGTCTGCGGTGGGCGCCCCCGGGCCGGAGCCTCGGCGCGGGGTCACCGTGTCCTTGGGGATGGAGGCACGTTTGCGCGTCTTGCCGGCCGTCTTGGTCGTCGTGGCGCTCGTGGTACGACTCGTGCGGGGGGTGCTGTCCCGCGCTGGTGCGGGCGGTGCCTCCGCCGCCTCGGTCACGGGTGCCTGGGGAGCCCGAGAGCTCCGCTCGGTCCGCTGGTCGGGGAAGAAGACGTCCACCGGCCGCCCGGCTGCGGGAGCGGTCGGAATCAGCGCACCGAGGCCCTTTCCAAGGCCGCGTCGCTTCTCAGTCATGGACATCCTCCGTACGGTGCGCCTCGGTGGGCTGTGGTTGTGCTGATGGGTCGGCGCCCGCTGGCTCGGCGCGTGAGGCGATCTCCTGGGCGGCTGCACGGTAGGCGAGCGCGCCGGTGGACCCCGGGTCGTAGGTGAGGACCGTCTGGCCGTAGGACGGCGCCTCGGAGATCCTCACCGACCTGGGGATGGAGACCTCGAGCGTCTGGCTCGGGAAGTGGGTGTGCACCTCGTCGGCGACCTGGCGCGAGAGATTCGTCCGCTTGTCGAACATCGTCAGCAAGATCGTCGACACGTGTAGCGTAGGGTTGAGGTGCCCGCGGATGAGCTCGATGTTGCGCAGCAGCTGGCTGAGGCCCTCGAGGGCGTAGTACTCCGACTGGATCGGGATGAGGACCTCGCGCGCCGCGACGAAGGCGTTGACGGTCAGGAGCCCCAGGCTCGGTGGGCAGTCGATGAAGATGTAGTCGTAGCGTTGTTCGTCGGACTGGCCGGCGAGCAGAGCGGCGATGGCGTTACGGAGACGGTTCTCCCTTGCCACCATCGAGACGAGCTCGATCTCGGCGCCCGACAGGTCGATCGTCGCGGGAGCACAGTAGAGGTTGTCCACGTCGGGGCACCGCTGGATGACGTCGGCGAACGGTGCGTCGTCGATCAGCACGTCATACGTCGACGGTGTCCCGGCATGGTGGTCGATGCCGAGTGCAGTGGACGCGTTGCCCTGCGGATCGTTGTCGATGACGAGCACCTGCAGACCACCTGTCGCCAACGCGGCGGCGAGGTTGACCGTGGTGGTCGTCTTTCCGACCCCGCCCTTCTGGTTCGCGACGGTGAGGATCCGCGTCTCGGGCGGGCGGGGGAAGGTCTTGCCCTCGAGCGCGATCCGCCGTCGGGCGTCCTCTGCGAGCTGGGCCGCCAACGGCGTGGAGTCGTCGAAGTGGTGCAGGCCTCCCAGGATGCTCCGAGCCTCCTGGTCACCTGTGTTGCCGTGTCTCACCATGGCGGTCGTGTCGTCCGACTCCGTCACACGTACCCCTCGAATCGCAGTTGTGGCGCGCCCTGCCGTCAGCTTATCCCGTCGCGATGACACCGTCGTACATCGACGCGCGGTCCGCGGACCGCGTCAGTCGTCCTCCGTTTCACGTGGAACCGTCCCGGGTTTCACGTGGAACGTATCCCTGCATGGGGCGCCGCTATGACGCGGTGGCTGCTCTTACGTCCGCAGCTCATCCTGAGCGCGCTTTGGTAGAGGAGGACGTACAACCGAACGTCCTCCTGGACGACAGCGCCACCGCCTCAGCCGGCCTCCGCGCCGGTATGTTTCACGTGGAACATCGACCGCGCCGGCGAGCCTGGGCAACCCGCGCAGCACGGTGTCAGGCTCGATGACGACATGACATTGGATGGCAGAGAACCCCGTCACGCCTGCACGTACGGAGATCGGCTTTGGTCGAAGCCCCATGGCTCATGAGCGCCTGAAGGGCTCGGAGCACCTGCACGCGCACCAGCCAAGCATGAGGCGTCGCCTGTTCTCTCGCTTCGACCTGCCTTTCCGACCGGAGCGCTGGCTCCGGGCCCGCGTCGTTTCACGTGGAACCAACAGCAGTACGCGCCTGAATCGTCCTCGGTGTGGAAGCCCCTGAAGTCAGCTATGCGCGTGCTCCTGATCTCGAACCCGCAGAACCGACTACGCGGACTCGTGTGGCTCGATGACGAAGTCACGCGGAACGCACGAACGATCGACATCGCAATCGTGCGCACCCTGTGTTTCACGTGAAACGAGCGCGAACAGGATCCCGCGCGCGCACCGGGCCTCGCTGGACCGCCGGTTGCGCGCACCTGGCGCCTCCAGTCGCGGTCTCCATCCGCCGAGGCGCCGCGCTCACAGTGCAGCCTCAGGTGCCTTCACAGCTTCGACGCGCTCGAACCCCCCTGCGCACCGGCTCTGCACCCACGGTGGAACGTCAAAGCACGGGCCATAGCTGCCACCAGGCGGGTGCGCCCGACGAGCCGCACACTGCGTCTGCCGCCCGCGCCTCGATATCGACGCGGCGCCACTCACGAGAAGTCCTACAGGCGCCCCGGTCACGCGTCGGCTCCGCGCGATAGATGACGCACCACCACCCGCGGCATTGACAGCTCTAATGGAGTCGTCGGTGCGAAGGGGTCCGCAGTGTGCGGCCTGGGAGCTGAATCGCTTCGCTGGCGTAGTGGAGCGACGGCACGCTCAGAACGACCGCTGACGGAGCCATGGATGCAGATCCGAGGTGCGCGTGTTTCACGTGGAACCGGCGAGTCGCCTACTGCCGGCATCGTCCCGAGCCTCGGCGTTGGATGGTGCTGCGTGGGCGTTCCGACCTTCCTTGAGCCGCTTCCGGACGACAGGCGTATCGGCAGCGACAGACCTTCGGTGCACCGACGAGGGGGTCGCACCGTGCCGACCACCGTGCCGACGACGGGGGTGACCTAGCGTGATCCGACGTCACGGTCGCGTATCACCGCGGATGAACTGGGCAGGACCGGAACGGTCAGGGCCTAGCGGACCGCGGCGGACCGCCTCCTGGCCTGATGCCCGCCGGCACCTCTGCCCGATGCGTCGAACCAGTCGCCGCACGCAGCAGGTTTCACGTGAAACTCGCCGGCCATCGTGCGCGTCTCGCAGCAGGCGAGCGCCGCGCCCGGCACTCTGTGGCGGCACTGCCGCCTGTGGCCCCGCTAGCCCTACCGTCTTCCCGTGCGAGAGAGGACCGGGGCGACTGCTCTTCCCAGACCGCGTCGCATCGGCACACGACGCGTTCGTCGGCCTAGACGGCATCCGGCAGGTATGTTCCACGTGAAACAGCGGAGTGCAACGAGGAGTCGATGCCTCGCCTGGTCGAACCCGCGAGGGCTGGAACAGCTGACAACAGTCCGGTCGGGCTGAGCCGTACGGCCTAGTTGCCCTTCTGAGCTGTGACGACCCGGGTCAGCTCGTCCGTTCCCTCCACGACGATCTCGTGAACAACCGGGTCGGCGAGTCCGTACTTTCGGAGAGTCTTCGCAGCCTCGTCAACCTCGGCAGCAGCACGCTCGCCCTTGAGCGCGACCAGTTGCCCACCGGGGCGGACGAGCGGAGCCGTCCACGGCACGAGCTTCTTGAGTGCCGCCACCGCGCGTGCACTCACGACGTCATACGCAGCACTGCCGTGCAGCTCCTCCGCCCGCGCACGCACCACGGTGACGTTCGAGAGCGCCAGCTCTCGGGCTACGTGCTCGAGCCATGTCGTGCGCCTGTCCATCGGCTCGACGAGGTGAACCTCGAGGTCTGCTCGCATGATCGCGACGACAACGCCAGGGAAGCCGGCCCCCGATCCGATGTCCACGAACCGCGCGCCCTGCGGCACGAACGATGCGACGGCGCTGGAGTTCAGCAGGTGCCGAGTCCACAGGCGGGGAAGCTCCCGGGGCCCGATGAGTCCCCGAAGCTCGCCCTCCGCTGCCAGGAGCGAGGCGAACGCCCCCATCGTGGCCGTCGAGTCGCCGAAGACGCGGGCCGCCGACTCGGGAACGCGCTCGACGGTCACGACGAACTCCTCGATATAATCGACAGGTGTCGGTTACTTCTGCGTGATGACCACGTAGCGGTTCGGCTCCACGCCCTCGGAGTCGCTGAGCAGGCCGGCAGCCGCGACGGCGTCGTGCACGACCTTCCGCTCGAAGGGGTTCATCGGCTCCAGGGAGACCTTCTCGGCGCCGGCCTTCACCTTGGTGATGGCCTCCTCCGCCACGGCGGTCAGCTCGGCTCGCCGACCGCGCCGGTGGCCGGCGATGTCGAGCATGAGTCGGCTGCGCTCGCCCGTCCGAGCCTGGACCGCGAGGCGGGTCAGCTCCTGCAAGGCGTCGAGGACCTCTCCGTCGTCGCCGACGAGCCGCCGGAGATCACGGTCGGAGCCACCCTCGTTGACGATCTCCACCGCCGCTCGACCGTGGTCGATGGACAGGTCGATGTCGCCGTCGAGGTCGGCGATGTCGAGCAGCTCCTCGAGGTAGTCCGCGGCGATCTCGCCCTCCTCCTCGAGGCGCTTCACGCTTGCCGGCGCGGGGGTACGCTCCGCGGCCGGCTCCTCGGGGGCCGCCGCGCTCTGCTCCGACGTCGTGTCGTCGGTCGTGACGTCTTGCTCGCTCACGGGTTGATCCTTCTCTCTCGGCCCGTCGCCCCGGGCGCTGAACAGGTCTCTACTTGCCCGGCTTGCTCGGGCCCTTGCCACGACGCTCGATCTCGGCCCGTCGCTGGGCTGCGCGCTTCGCGTGGCGTTCAGCAGCACGCTGCTGAGGGGTCTTGCCGTCGTCGGCAGGGCTGCCGGAGGGCGCCGGTGCGCTGGGCTCGGCCTCGACGGCATCGTCCGCGGATGCCGCACTGGCACCGGTCGGGGACGGCCCGTTCGTCGCACCGGGCGTGCCCGGGCGCCGCTGTCGATCCTTGCGCTTGGGCTGCACCCGCTGGCCCTTTTGGACGGGGCGCTCTGGCTCCGGCGGCTCCGGCAGGAGCTCCTCCACGGGCACGCCCTTGCGGGCGGCCTTGCGCTCCAGCTTGGCCCGCTCGCGCTCCTTGAAGCGCTTCTCCGCCTCGGATCCGGCCGCCGGCATCCTGCGGATCGTGTAGAACTGCTGGCCCATCGTCCACAGGTTCGTCGTGAGCCAGTAGATGAGGACGCCGATCGGGAAGTAGACGCCGGAGAAGGCGAAGATCAGCGGCATGAGGTACATGAGCATGCGCTGCTGCTTGGCCATCGGGTTGTCCAGCGCGCTCTGCGGCATGTTCTTCATCGTGAGCTGCCGCTGCGTGGTGAACGTCGTCACCGACATGAGGACAATGAGCACCGCGGTGAGGATCCGGACGTTGAGCGTCGCTCCCTCACCCAGGAAGGACTGCGACAGCCGTGCCCCGAGCAGCGTTGCGTCGAGGAACTGGGAGGCCGCCGCCTGGCCGATCGGACCGAGAGGCTCTCCGTCGCGGTAGGTGCCGTCGGCGATCTGCGGCATCGAGTACAGCACCCGGAAGAGGGCGAAGAAGATCGGCGACTGCGCGAGGATCGGCAGGCAGGAGGCGAAGGGGTTCGTCCCGTGCTTCTGGTAGAGCGCCATCATCTCCGACTGCATCTGCTGCCGGGACGCCGGGTCGTTCTTGCCCTTGTACTTCTTCTGGAGCTTCTGCAGCTCCGGCTGGAGGACCTGCATCCCGCGAGATGCCTTGATCTGCTTGAAGAACAGCGGGATGAGCAGGATGCGCATGATGACCGTCAGGCCGACGATCGACAGGGCCCAGGTCCAGCCGCTGGCCGGGTCCAGACCCACGAACGTCCACAGCTCGTGGAACAGGTGGAGAATCCACGCGACGACCCACTTGATGGGGTACAGGATCGTGTCAAAAACACCCATGCGGGTCGTCTCCTAGAGGTCTTCCGGCGCGTCGTTCGCACGCGCCCCACCGGCAGCTACACCGAGGGTACGTGCTCGTGCCCCGCTTCTTGACCACGGCATAGGCTCACCCGGCTGCGGGACGTGGTCGACCCCGCCTCGGCTCCACGGGTTGCAGCGCAGCAGTCGCCACGTGGCGAGTCCGACCCCACGCACCGCACCGTGCCGCGTCAACGAGGTGATCGCGTACGCGGAGCACGAGGGGTAGTAGCGGCACGTCGGTCCCATCCAGGGAGAGACGACGAGCTGGTAGCCCCGTACGAGCAGCGCCAGGCCGCGGCCCAGGAGACCGCTCAGCCGGCCGGTCATCGCCGCACCGCCCGTCGGCGCGCTCCGCTCAGTGCGGCGTCGAGGTCCTCGCCGAGCGCGGCGCTCGACGCCCCCCGGGCAGCGGGAAGCGCCCGCACGACGAGCTTGTCGCCGTCGTGCAGGGCGCTGATCCGAGACGCGAGCAACCCGCGCAACCGGCGCTTGACCTGGTTGCGCTCGACTGCGTTGCCGACTGCCTTGGACACGACGAGTCCGGCCCGGGGTGCAGTCGGCGCGGTGTTCTCGGCGGTCCGCAAATGGACGACGAGCCGTCGAGTGCCGCTGCGAGCACCACCGCGCACCGCGTCGGTGAAGTCCTCCGACCGACGCATCCGGTGCTGCGGCGGCAGCACGGCTCAGGCCGAGAGCTTCTCGCGGCCCTTGCGACGACGGGCGCCGAGGATGGCGCGCCCGGCGCGCGTGCGCATGCGCAGCCGGAACCCGTGCACCTTGGCACGCTTCCGGTTGTTCGGCTGGTAAGTCCGCTTGCTCACGGCAGTACTCCAAAACGTCGGTTGTCTACGCTGCCGCTGGGCAGCAGATGCGCGGCTGCGCCGCTCCTCCGCGTGACAGAACCGGTGCGCAGGCACCACGGAAGAGCCGTCGGGACGGCTTGCCCACGATACGCGAGCCGGAGAACACCGGTCAATCCGACCTCCGGGCGCCCGAGTATGCCGTCCCTCACGCCTCTTCTGCACATCTGTGGATATCTATGTGGATCGAGGGGCGAGGTGCGACACTCGTGGCCCTGACACCCTGCTGGAGAGGACCGCTGTGCCCGAGAACGACGACATTACCGACGTCTGGGCACGTGCCGTGGACATCCTCACGGAGAGTGGGGACATCGGTGGCGCCCAACGCGCCTTCATCCGCCTCACCCGCCCGCTCGGTGCCGTCGACGGCACCCTCCTCCTCGCGGTTCCCAGTGACTTCGCCAAGGACTTCCTCGAGACCCGGGCCCGGGTGGCCCTGACCGAGGCGCTGACCGAGGCCTTCGGAGCGGCTGTCCGCTTCGCCGTCACGGTCGACCCGACGCTGGAGGAGACGTCCCCGCGCGTACCCAGCGCCGAGACCCCCGACGACGCTCCTGCGCCGCCCACCCCGCAGGAGACCCGCGCCGCGGCCCGCCGTGCCTCTGCCGTCGCCGAGGCCGACGCCGCCCGGCTCAACCCGAAGTACACCTTCGAGACCTTCGTCATCGGCTCGAGCAACCGGTTCGCCCACGCGGCGGCGACCGCCGTCGCGGAGTCGCCGGCCCGGGCGTACAACCCACTGTTCATCTACGGCGGCTCCGGACTGGGAAAGACCCACCTGCTCCACGCGATCGGCCACTACGCCCGCAGCCTCGACCCCAGCGTCCGGGTGCGCTACGTGAACTCCGAGGAGTTCACCAACGACTTCATCAACTCGATCCGCGACGACAAGGCCGAGGCATTCCAGCGCCGCTACCGTGAGGTCGACGTCCTTCTCATCGACGACATCCAGTTCCTCCAGGGCAAGGAACAGACGATGGAGGAGTTCTTCCACACCTTCAACACGCTGCACAACGCGAACAAGCAGGTCGTCATCACCTCCGACCTCGCCCCCAAGCAGCTCAACGGCTTCGAGGACCGGATGCGCTCCCGCTTCGAGTGGGGCCTGCTCACCGACGTGCAGCCGCCCGACCTCGAGACCCGCATCGCGATCCTGCGCAAGAAGGCGAACAACGAGAACCTCGAGATCGACGACGCGGTCCTCTCCTACATCGCCTCGCGGATCTCGACGAACATCCGCGAGCTCGAGGGCGCTCTCATCCGCGTCACGGCCTTCGCCAACCTCAACCGTCAGCCGGTCGACGAGTCACTGGCCGTCATGGTGCTCAAGGACTTCATCACCGACACCGACGGCGAGGACATCACCCCGACGCTCATCATGGGCCAGACCGCGGACTACTTCTCCGTGTCGATCGATGCCCTGTGCAGTGCCGACCGTTCCCGTGTGCTGGTCAACGCCCGCCAGATCGCCATGTACCTGTGCCGCGAGCTGACCGAGCTGTCCCTTCCCAAGATCGGCCAGCTCTTCGGCGGCCGCGACCACACGACCGTCATGCACGCCAACCGCAAGATTCGCGAGCAGATGGCGGAGAAGCGCTCGACCTTCAACCAGGTCACGGAGCTGACCAACCGGATCAAGCAGAAGGCGCGCACCGGAGGCTGACCTCCCGCTCGCCCCGCACGGTGGTGCTCCACGAAGGAGATCGGCTCCGCGGGCTAATGCACAGTTGTGGACAACCCTGTGGATTGACGTGGACAGCGGAAACTTGTCAGTGGACAGAGCATCCCCCGTCGGTGGACGACGCCGCGAGCAGTGACGACAATCCACTGGCCCGGGCCGTTCTCCACAGGTCCGTCAGGACCGCCCCTCACAGCTCGGGACCCTCGGTGACCTGCACGAACGTGCGATGTCCACAGTGTCCACACCACCGACGATGATGACGAGACCCCCTTTCCAGATCGCTTGTGAATAACAAGATCCGGCCGGACGAACCCGCTCCACTCGCGTCCGGAGCGTCCGTCCACTCGCGTAAGGTTTCCCGTGCGCAGCACCATGCGCTGCGCCGTCACGCTCCGAGAGAGGTCAACAATCGTGAAGCTCAGGGTCGAACGGGACGTCCTTGCCGAGGCCGTCGCCTGGACAGCTCGCTCCCTTCCCGCGCGCCCGCCGGTCCCGGTGCTCGCCGGTGTCCGGCTGGAGGCGAGCAGCGAGGGGTCCCTCACCCTGTCGACCTTCGACTACGACGTCTCGGCCCGGTCCACGGTCCCCGCAGGGGTCGAGGAGGCCGGGGTCGTGCTCGTCTCCGGCCGCCTCCTCGCCGACATCGCCAAGGCGCTGCCCGCCAAGCCCGTGGACCTCACGCTCGACGGCACGAAGGTGGTGCTCCGCTGCGGCGCCAGCCGTTTCACGCTCCTCACCATGCCGGTGGAGGACTACCCGGCCCTCCCGGCGATGCCCGAGCTCTCCGGCACCATCGACGCCGACGTCCTCACCGAGGCCGTGGCCCAGGTGAGCATCGCCGCGAGCCGCGACGAGACCCTGCCGCTGCTCACCGGCGTCCGGGTGGAGATCGAGGGCGAGAAGCTCACCCTCATGGCCACCGACCGCTACCGCCTCGCCATGCGCGAGCTGAGCTGGCACCCGACCGACCCGTCCATCTCCTCGGTCGCCCTCGTCCGCGCCCGCACGCTTTCCGACGTCGCCAAGTCCCTCACGAGCGCGGGCAGCGTCGACGTCGCCCTGGGTGGCGACTCCGCCTCGCTCGTCGGCTTCGCCGCCGGTGGTCGCCAGACGACCTCGCTGCTCGTCGAGGGCGACTACCCGCCGGTCCGGCGTCTCTTCCCTGACGAGACCACGACGCATGCCGTCGTCGCCACCGCGGCGCTCGTCGAGGCCGCCCGCCGCGTCTCCCTGGTCGCCGAGCGCAACACCCCGATCCGCCTCAGCTTCTCCGACGGGCAGGTGGTCCTCGAGGCCGGCCAGGGAGAGGACGCCCAGGCCTCGGAGGTCCTCGAGGCCACGCTCGTGGGAGAGGACATCGTCACCGCCTTCAACCCGCACTACCTGCTCGACGGGCTGGGGGCACTGTCCACGGACTTCGTGCGTCTGTCCTTCACCCACCCGAGCAAGCCGGCCGTGATGACCGGCCAGGGCAGCGCGGAGGGCGAGAGCGAGGACGAGTTCCGCTACCTCCTCATGCCCATCCGGTTCGCCGGGTAGTCACACTCCGGGTACGTTCGCTGCAGTCGTCCACGAGGGGAGCAGACATGCACATCGGCATGGTTGGCCTGGGCAAGATGGGCGGCAACATGCGCCAGCGCATCGAGGCCGCCGGTCACACCGTCACGGGCTACGACACGAACCCCGAGATCAGCGACGTCGCGTCTCTCGCCGAGCTCGCCGAGGCACTGCCCGCCGGCAGCCGGGTCGTGTGGATCATGGTGCCCGCCGGCGCGCCCACGCTCGCGGTGCTCGAGGAGCTGGCCACCCGGCTGGAGGCCGGTGACCTCGTCATCGAGGGCGGCAACTCCTACTACCGCGACGACCAGACGAATGCGGCCATGCTCGCCGAGCGCGGCATCGGCTACATCGACGCCGGGATCTCCGGCGGGGTCTGGGGACGCGAGTACGGCTACGGCACGATGGTGGGCGGCAGCGCCGAGGACGTCGAGCGCGCGATGCCGGTCTTCGACGCCCTGCGTCCCGACGGGCCCCGCGAGGAGGGCTTCGTCCACGCCGGCGGCGTGGGCGCCGGCCACTTCTCCAAGATGGTGCACAACGGCATCGAGTACGGCCTCATGCAGGCCTACGCCGAGGGGTACGAGATCATCGCCTCGCGGTCGGACCTCGTCCCCGACGTCGCCGCCGTCCTACGTGCGTGGCAGCGCGGCACCGTCGTGCGGTCCTGGCTGCTCGAGCTGCTCGTCGACGCCCTCGAGGGCGACCCGGGCCTCGCGAGCGTCGACGACTACGCCAACGACTCCGGCGAGGGCCGCTGGACCCTCGAGGAGGCGATCGACAACGCGGTCCCCGCCCCGACGATCTCCGCCGCACTCTTCGCCCGTTTCGCCTCCCGGCAGGAGCAGTCCCCGGCCATGAAGGCGATCGCCGCCCTCCGCGAGGAGTTCGGGGGACACGCAGTCCGTCGCGCCGACGAGCGCTGAGGATGTACGTCTCCAACCTCTCCCTGCACGACTTCCGCTCCTACGCCGAGCTCGTCCTCGCCCTGGACCCGGGCGTCACCGCCTTCGTCGGCCACAACGGCCAGGGCAAGACGAACATCGTCGAGGCCGTCGCCTACCTCGGCACCTTCTCCAGCCACCGGGTGGCCTCCGACGCCGCCCTCGTCCGCCACGGCACAGGCGGTGCCGTCGTCCGCGCCAAGGCTGTCCGTGAAGGACGCGAGACCCTCGTCGAGCTCGAGATCGTCGCCGGCAAGGCGAACCGGGCGCGCCTCAACCGCGCTCCCGTCAGCCGCACGCGCGACGTCCTGGGCATCGTGCGCAGCGTCGTCTTCGCCCCCGAGGACCTCGAGCTCGTCAAGGGTGACCCACAGGTCCGCCGCCGGTTCCTCGACGACCTCCTCGTGCTCCTCGCCCCGCGACTGGCGGGCGTCCGCAGCGAGTACGACAAGATCCTGCGCCAGCGTGGGGCGCTCCTCAAGACCGCCGGTGCCGCCCGTCGCCGCGGGGCCAGTCCTGACCTGTCCACCCTCGACGTGTGGGACCGTCACCTCGCCGCCGCGGGCGCGGAGGTCGTCGCCGCCCGGATCGACCTCCTCGGCCGGCTGCGGCCGCGAGTCGCGCAGGCCTACGAGCAGGTCAGCGCCGGGCAGGGCGAGGCCCGTCTCGGCTACCGGTCCGCCCTTCTCGGCCTCGACGGCGAGGGAGAGGCGACCCCGGAGGAGGAGCACGCGCTCACCGACGTGGGTCCGCTCGAGGAGCGACTCGTCGAGGCCATGGCCAGGGTGCGGAGCAAGGAGATCGACCGCGGCGTGAGCCTCATCGGGCCGCACCGGGACGACCTCGTCCTCACCCTCGGCGGTCTGCCCGCCAAGGGCTACGCCAGTCACGGGGAGTCGTGGTCCTACGCGCTGGCCCTCCGGCTCGCCTCCTTCGAGGTGCTCTCGGACGACGACGACGGCGGTCCGGTCCTCATCCTCGACGACGTGTTCGCCGAGCTCGACGTCCGACGGCGCGAGCGGCTGGCCACCATGGTCGGTGGCGCCGAGCAGGTCCTCATCACCGCCGCCGTCGCCGAGGACGTCCCCGAGTCCTTGCGCGGGGCGCGGTTCACGGTGGCGAACGGCGAGGTCGCCCGTGAGTGACGCGCAGCCTCCGGAGCAGGAGGAGGACTCGACGTCCTCGGCTGCCAGCCAGGCGCTGGCCAGGGCCCGGGCCGCGGCGGCGGCGAAGGGCCTGCGGCGCAGCGCCGCCGGTCGGCCGGTGCCGGGCAAGCGGCGCTTCCGCCCGGGGCCCGGCCTCGGCGACGTCGGCAGCGGGTCCGGACCTTCCCGCCGTGACCCGCAGATGCTCGGCCCGATCGTCGACAAGGTCCTCACCGAGCGCGGGTGGACCGCCCCGGTCAGCATGGGTGGCGTCGTCGGCCGATGGCGGGAGATCGTCGGTGACCAGCTCGCCGACCACTGCGTCGTCGAGACCTTCGACGAGGCCGTGCTCGTCGTGCGTGCCGACTCCACCGCCTGGGCCACCCAGCTGCGACTGCTCCAGCCGCAGCTCGAGCGTCGGCTGGCCGAGGAGGTCGGCGAGGACGTCGTGGAGAAGATCGTCATCCGCGGGCCCGGCGGACCGAGCTGGACCCGTGGACCACGCTCGGTCCGCGGCCGGGGACCGCGCGACACCTACGGTTGAGCCGCTGCGCAGGACACCGTCGGGCGACCAATCACACTGTGGATGAACTTGTGGATATGCGGTGATTCGGGCGCCCACGCAGTAGAATCGGGTGACCCCGCCCGCGGGGTGTCGGCTGGAGTCACACCCCCGGGCAGTAGTGGTGCCAGGTGCACCGTCCCGGACCAGGCGACGGTGCGGTACTGCGCCGCGACGAATGACGAGGAGAGCCCCAGACAGTGGCTGACGAGATGCCCCCGAGTACCGGGACGAGCCAGCCGGACGCCGGCTACGACGCAACGAACATCACGGTTCTCGAGGGCCTGGAGGCCGTCCGCAAGCGTCCGGGCATGTACATCGGTTCCACCGGTGAGCGCGGCCTGCACCACCTCGTCTACGAGGTCGTCGACAACTCCGTCGACGAGGCCCTTGCCGGGCACGCGACGACCATCGACGTGACGATCCTTCCCGACGGCGGCGTGCGCGTCGTCGACGACGGTCGCGGCATCCCCGTCGACATCGTCGAGTCCGAGGGCAAGCCGGCCGTCGAGGTCGTCCTCACCGTCCTGCACGCCGGCGGCAAGTTCGGTGGCGGCGGCTACGCCGTCTCCGGTGGGCTGCACGGCGTCGGCGTGTCCGTCGTCAACGCCCTGTCCACGCGCCTGCACGTCGAGGTCCACCGGGCCGGCGACATCTGGCGCCAGAGCTACCAGGACGGTGTCCCCACCGCGCCGCTCGCCCGCGTGGGCAGCACCGAGCGGACCGGGACCACCGTGACGTTCTGGCCCAACGGCGACATCTTCGAGACCACCGACTTCGACTTCGAGACGCTGCGCGCCCGCTTCCAGCAGATGGCCTTCCTCAACAAGGGCCTGCGCATCACCCTGGTCGACGAGCGCGCCGGCGTCACCGACGCGGGCGACGAGGTGACCGGTGACGACCAGGGCACCGCCGACGACGCCCGCCCGGGCCACCGGGAGGTCAGCTACCGCTACGAGAACGGGCTGCGCGACTACGTCGAGCACCTGAACTCGGCCAAGAAGGTCGAGCTCGTCAACCGCGAGATCATCGACATCGAGTCCGAGGACACCAGCCGGCAGATCTCCCTCGAGATCGCCATGCAGTGGACCAGCGCCTACTCCGAGTCGGTCCACACCTACGCGAACACCATCAACACCTCCGAGGGCGGCACCCACGAGGAGGGCTTCCGTTCGGCTCTCACCTCGCTCATCAACAGGTACGCCAAGGACAAGGGCCTGCTGAAGGACAAGGACGACAACCTCACGGGCGACGACATCCGTGAGGGCCTGACCGCCGTCATCTCGATCAAGCTCGGCGAGCCGCAGTTCGAGGGGCAGACGAAGACGAAGCTCGGCAACACCGAGGCGCGGACCTTCGTCCAGCAGGTCGTCTACAGCCACCTCGGCGACTGGCTCGACGCGCACCCGAACGAGGCCAAGGACGTCATCCGCAAGGCGCTCCAGGCGGCGGCGGCACGGATGGCGGCCCGCAAGGCTCGTGAGGCAACCCGCCGCAAGGGTGCCCTGGAGTCGGCGTCGATGCCGGGCAAGCTCAAGGACTGCTCCACGCGCGACGCCACCCGCTCGGAGATCTTCATCGTCGAGGGCGACTCCGCCGGCGGCTCCGCCGTCCAGGGGCGCGACCCCGAGACCCAAGCGATCCTGCCGCTGCGCGGGAAGATCCTCAACGTCGAGAAGGCCCGCCTGGACAAGGCGCTGGGCAACCTCGAGATCCAGGCGCTCATCACGGCGTTCGGGACCGGGATCGGCGAGGACTTCGACATCTCCAAGCTGCGGTACTACAAGATCGTGCTCATGGCCGACGCCGACGTCGACGGCCAGCACATCACCACGCTGCTGCTCACCATGCTCTTCCGTTACATGCGCCCCCTCATCGAGGGCGGGCACGTCTATCTCGCCCAGCCGCCGCTCTACCGACTCAAGTGGACCAACGCGCCGCACGAGTACGTGTACACCGACCGCGAGAAGGACGCCCTCCTCGCCGAGGGCGCCGCCGCCGGGAAGCGGCTGCCCAAGGACAGCGGGATCCAGCGCTACAAGGGTCTGGGCGAGATGAACGAGCAGGAGCTGTGGGACACCACGATGGACCCCGACACCCGCACACTGCGGCAGGTCACGGTGGGAGAGGCCGCGGCCGCGGACGAGGTCTTCTCCGTGCTCATGGGCGAGGACGTCGAGTCCCGTCGTGAGTTCATCCAGCGCAACGCGCACGACGTGCGCTTCCTGGACATCTAGACCCTCCCTGCCCCGCTCTGCCTGCCGAAGGATAGAAGGACGAAGTGACCCAGCCCCCCATCGACCACGTCGAGCAGGTCGACCTCAAGCTCGAGATGCAGCGCTCGTACCTCGACTACGCGATGAGCGTCATCGTCGGACGAGCGCTGCCGGACGTTCGCGATGGCCTCAAGCCGGTGCACCGCCGCGTGCTCTACGCGATGTACGACGGCGGGTACCGCCCCGACGCGTCGTTCAACAAGTGCTCGCGCGTCGTCGGCGAGGTCATGGGGCAGTACCACCCGCACGGTGACACGTCGATCTACGACGCCCTCGTGCGTCTCGTGCAGCCGTGGTCGATGCGCTACCCGCTCATCGCCGGGCAGGGCAACTTCGGCTCCGCGGGCAACCTCGGCGCGGCGGCCCCCCGCTACACCGAGTGCAAGATGGCGCCGCTGGCCATGGAGATGGTCCGCGACATCGACCAGGCCACCGTCGACTTCCACGACAACTACGACGGCAAGAACCTGGAGCCCGACGTCCTGCCGGCGAGGTTCCCCAACCTCCTCGTCAACGGCTCCGAGGGCATCGCCGTCGGCATGGCCACCCGCATCCCGCCGCACAACCTCCGCGAGGTCGCGGACGGCGTGCAGTGGTTCCTCGAGAACCCGGACGCGAGCAAGGAGGAGCTGCTCGAGGCGCTCCTGGAGCGCATCAAGGGCCCCGACTTCCCCACCGGCGCGACCATCCTCGGACGCCGCGGCATCGAGGACGCCTACCGCACCGGACGCGGGTCCATCACCCAGCGCGCCGTGGTCAACGTCGAGGAGATCCAGGGCCGGCAGTGCCTCGTGATCACCGAGCTGCCCTACCAGGTCAACCCGGACAACCTCGTCACGAAGATCGCCTCACTCGTCCACGACGGCCGGCTCCAGGGCATCGCCGACATGCGCGACGAGTCCTCCGGGCGCGCCGGCCAGCGCCTGGTCATCGTGCTCAAGCGTGACGCCGTCGCCAAGGTCGTCCTCAACAACCTCTTCAAGCACACCCAGCTGCAGGACAACTTCCCGGCGAACATGCTCGCCCTCGTCGACGGCGTGCCCCGCACGCTCAGCCTGGACGCTTTCGTGCGCCACTGGGTCACGCACCAGATCGAGGTCATCGTCCGGCGGACCCGGTTCCTCCTCAACCGGGCCGAGGAGCGTATCCACATCCTGCGCGGCCAGCTCAAGGCCCTCGACATGCTCGACGAGGTCATCGCGCTCATCCGCGCCTCCGAGAGCGGGGACGCCGCGCGCGGGGGGCTCATGGACCTTCTCGAGATCGACGAGGTCCAGGCCGACGCGATCCTCGCGATGCAGCTGCGCCGCCTCGCGGCCCTCGAGCGTCAGAAGATCGTCGACGAGCACGACAAGATCGAGGCGGAGATCCGGGAGTACAAGGACATCCTCGCCTCCCCGCAGCGGCAGCGGACCATCGTGTCCGAGGAGCTCGGCTCCATCGTCGCGAAGTACGGCGACGAGCGCCGCACCACCGTCGTGCCCTACGAGGGTGACATGTCGATGGAGGACCTCATCCCCGAGGAGGACGTGGTCGTCACGATCACCCGGGGCGGTTACGCCAAGCGCACGCGGACGGACAACTACCGCTCCCAGCGCCGTGGCGGCAAGGGCGTGCGTGGCGCGCAGCTGCGCGAGGACGACATCGTCGAGCACTTCTTCGTCACCACCACCCACCAGTGGTTGCTCTTCTTCACCAACATGGGCCGCGTCTACCGTGCCAAGGGGTACGAGCTTCCCGAGGGTGGGCGCGACTCCAAGGGCCAGCACGTGGCCAACCTCCTCGCCTTCCAGCCCGACGAGCGCATCGCGCAGGTCGTGGCGCTGCGCAGCTACGAGGACGCCGACTACCTGGTCCTCGCGACCCGCTCGGGCCTGGTGAAGAAGACCCGTCTGCAGGAGTACGACACCAACCGCACCGGCGGCATCATCGCGATCAACCTCCGCGAGGACGGCGACGGCGAGCGGGACCGGCTCGTGTCCGCCCAGCTCGTCAACAGCGACGACGACCTGCTGCTGGTGTCGCGCAAGGGACAGTCGATCCGCTTCACCGCGACCGACGAGGCCCTGCGTCCGATGGGCCGCTCCACCTCCGGCGTCACCGGCATGAAGTTCCGCGAGGACGACGAGCTGCTCGCCATGGACGTCGTCCGTCCGTGGTACGAGAACGCGGCGCTGTTCGTCGTCACCGAGGGCGGGTATGCCAAGCGCACGGCCGTCGAGGAGTACCGCGTCCAGGGCCGTGGCGGTCTGGGGATCAAGGTCGCCAACCTCGTCGAGGCACGCGGCGACCTCGTCAGCGCGCTGCTCACCAGCCCGGAGGCCGAGGTTCTCGTCATCATGGAGCGGGGCAAGATCGTCCGGTCCGCGGTCGCCGAGGTCAGCCTCACCGGGCGGAACACCCAGGGCGTCATCTTCGCCAAGCCCGACAAGGGCGACCGGATCATCGCGGTCGCTCGCAACGCCGAGCGCGACGCCGATGGCGTAGCGTCGACCCCTGAGGAGACCGAGGAGCCCGCCGAGGGCGACGATGGAGGAGACGCATGAGCAGCACCACGCCCGGTCAGGGCGGCGCGGGGGACGTGACCCCGCCGGAGGGTGAGTCGCCCCGCCCGGCCCAGCAGGACCGTGCCGCCATGCGGACCAGCCTCGCTGAGCGCTTCGCCGCAGCCCGCGGCGTGGAGGAGCACCCCGTCGTCCCGCGCCCCGACGACACCGCACCGGTGAGCACGACGGCCACCAGCCACGTCCGCCCCGGGTCCTCCGGCGTCGCCGGTGGCTCGGCCGCGGCTCCCCGCTACGGCGCCACGGCCACGAGCAGCAGCGGGCCGGCCACGGCGCCGCAGCCGGCCGCGCAGCCGGCCGAGCGCGAGACCCGGACGGCGCCCGCGGCAGACGACCCGCGCTCGGGCGCGCGCCCGGCCGCCGGACCGCGCCGCGTGCGCCTGTCCGTCGCCCGCGTGGACCCGTGGTCGGTCATGAAGCTGTCGTTCCTCCTGTCGATCGCGGTGGGCATCGGGATCGTCGTCGCGGCGGCCGCGATGTGGTTCGTCCTCGACTCGATGCACGTGTTCGCGGACGTCGAGGAGCTTCTCGTCACGCTCGACTCGGAGAACTTCCTCCGGCTCATGGACTACGTCCAGCTCGACCGCGTCATGTCGATGGCGGCCATCATCGCCGTCGTCGACGTGCTGCTCCTCACGGCGCTGTCGACCCTGGGTGCCTTCCTCTACAACATCGTCGCGGCTCTCGTCGGTGGCGTGCACCTGACGCTGACCGACGACTGAACTGTGGCGAACGCGACGTCCGCGCCCGGCCCTACGGGTTTGGGAACGACGAGCGCGCTGGGGTAGTCTGCTGCGGCACCCACGGCCACGCGCCAGGGTGCATCGGGCCTATAGCTCAGACGGTTAGAGCGCTTCCCTGATAAGGAAGAGGTCGCTGGTTCGAGTCCAGCTAGGCCCACCCGATCATCACCCGAGGAGGAGACCCGCATGAAGAAGATCCTCGGACTGGCCGCGCTGGCGGGCGCCGGCTACGCCGTCTGGACCAAGGTCAAGGCCGACCGCGAGGAGCGGGAGCTGTGGGCCGAGGTCACCGACAGCTTCGGCGGGAACACCTTCCCCGAGCCGGGCACCACCACCGCCTGACCACGGGTAGCATTCCCCTGCCGGTCACGCACCGGCGCCGGGGGCCATGGCGCAATTGGTAGCGCACCTGCTTTGCAAGCAGGGGGTTGCGGGTTCGAGTCCCGCTGGCTCCACCACCGCCAGCAGCACGACGACCATGTGGTCGTCGGCCGGCACCTGAACGCAGGAGGCCCGGGACCTCAGGTCCCGGGCCTCCTGCGTGTGGGTCAGGCGTTGCGGGTGGTGTCGACGTCGCTCTCGTCGCGACCTGCGTCGATCGGCGTGGTCTCGGTGTTGACGGCACCGGCCTCGGTCTCGGTCTCCTCGGCCACCGTCGCGGCGTCGCCCGCGGGCTCGCCGTCCTCGGTGCCGGCCGGGACGGCCGAGACCTGGGACGAGCTGTCGTTCGGTGTCGTCACGGTGGTGTCCTCCCAGTACTCCTCGGCCCACGGGTCGTCCACGGGCTGCGTGCGGCGCCACAGCAGGTAGCCGGTACCAGCGGCAGCGGTGCCGACGAGGATCCACCCGACCTTCTTGCCGGCGCCACCCTTCTTGGGCTTGGTGGTCATGGCCTTCTGGGCGGCCTTGCTCGCCTTGGTGGCGCGCTCGCTGACGGTGCCCTTGCCCCCGGCGGCCTCCGCGGCGTCGTGCATCGCCCTCTGCACACGCGGCAGGTAGTCGTCCACGATCCGGTCGCGGGTGGTGTCGACGACGGGACGCGCCTTCTCGGCCGCGGCCTCGATCTTCGGGGCAGCGACCTTGACGCCGTCGCGCAGGGCCTTGTCGATCTTGGGGGCCGCGACGTCGGTGGCCCAGTCCCTGCCCTGCCCGGCGAGAGAAGCGGCGAGCTCGCCGGCCTTGCCCGCCTGCTCGCCGAGGACGTGCCCGAGCTCGACGGCCTGCTGGCGGACCTTATCGGTGTCGACCTCGCGGGTCTTCTGCTTGCGCGACATGTGCTCTCCCTCGTGACTGACAGGTACGTGTGGCTCATCGTCCCACCGCGGGCAGACGAGCGCACCATTCCCAGGGCCGATATCTCGCCGTGCGGCGCTCGGCGACCCTGTTCTGGTCCCACCCTGCCACGTCCGCGCGCCGGGGGCACGGGCCGCACCTGCGCACACCGAGGAGGGCGTGAAAGGATCGGCGGCATGGAAGCAACTGTGCACACGAACCTCGGGGACATCGTCATCGAGCTGTTCCCCAACCACGCCCCCAAGACCGTCGACAACTTCGTCACCCTCGCCAAGGGCGAGCGGACCTGGACCCACCCCGAGACGGGTGAGGAGACCAACGAGCCGCTGTACAACGGCGTCGTCTTCCACCGCGTCATCCCCAACTTCATGATCCAGGGCGGTGACCCGCTGGGCACCGGCACCGGTGGCCCGGGCTATACCTTCGACGACGAGATCCATCCGGAGCTCGACTTCACCGAGCCCTACGTCCTCGCCATGGCGAACGCCGGCAAGATCGGTGGGCGCGGCACCAACGGCTCCCAGTTCTTCATCACGACGGCGCCCACCACCTGGCTCCAGGGCAAGCACACGATCTTCGGTCGCGTGGCCGACGGCGCCAGCCGCGCGGTCGTCGACAAGATCGGGACGACGCCGACGGGGCGCGGGGACCGGCCGGTCGAGGACGTCGTCATCTCCTCGATCACCGTCACCGACTGATCGGATGACCGAGAGTCCGTACGGGCAGGCCGGTGCCGAGGCGGCACCGGCCTGCCCGCGGCACCCTGACCGGGTCTCCTACGTCAGGTGCCAGCGCTGCAACCGCCCCGTCTGCCCCGAGTGCCAACGGCCCGCAGCGGTAGGGGTGCAGTGCGTGGACTGCGTCGCCCGCGCCCAGTCCGCCCTGCCCACCCGGCGCACCGTCTTCGGCGGGCGCGCCCGCGAGGGGCGACCGGTCGTGACGATGGCGATCATCGCGCTGTGCCTCGTCGCCTACGTGGTGCTCCGGGCGGCGGACGCACGGGTGCCGCTCGTCTTCGTGCCCTTCGCCGGGGAGAGCGAGCCCTACAGGTTCCTGTCCGCGGCGTTCCTCCACGGCGGCTTCCTCCACCTGGCCGTCAACATGTACGCGCTGTGGATCGTCGGTTCCGTGCTCGAGCCGGCCCTGGGTCGCTGGCGCTTCGCCGCGCTCTACCTCGTCAGCGCCGTCGGTGGCTCGGTCGGGGTGCTGCTCTTCGCCTCCCCGTACGAGATCGAGTGGATCACCCCGGTGGTCGGTGCCTCGGGTGCGGTGTTCGGGCTCTTCGGCGCCGTGGGGCTGGCGCTACGCCGCCTGGGCCGGGACACGACGCAGATCCTCGTCCTCATCGTCATCAACACCGTCATCGGCTTCACCATCCCGAACATCGCCTGGCAGGCCCACCTCGGTGGGCTGGTGACTGGTGCGCTGCTGGCTGCGGCGTACGTGTACGCGCCGCGCAGCAGGCAGACCGCCACGGGTGTGGCGGCCACGGTGCTCGTGGCCCTCGTCGTCGTCGCGCTGGCCGTCGCGAAGTACGCGATCACCTGAGACTTACACGGGTGTAGTTCTCCACAGGCTTGTGCACACCTGTGGACTTACACCGGTGTAGTTCTCCACAGGTTGCTCCACAGCTGTGGGCAACGTGGTGGGACGACGGAGCGCCGGCTCCCCAGAGGGAACCGGCGCTCGCGACGCGGCTGGCCTCAGCGCCAGCGCAGGGTCATGAGGAACCCGACGAGCAGGACGACGAAGCCGATCGCCAGGTTGAGGTTGCCGATACCCGGGATCGGGCCGGCGGCCTGGACGATGTAGGTGACCACCACCCACAGCATCCCCACGACCATGAGGACGACGGCGGTCGGCACCCACCAGCGAGGGCTCTCCTTGGCCTCGGCGGGCGCGGTCGGGGGCGTGTACGTCGCCTTCTTCTTGCGGCGCTTGGACTCCGGCACTGTCAGCTCTCCTTCGGGTGTTCCGCCCGGCTGGCGGTACCTCGGTTCTGTACGGGGGCGTCGCCGCCCTTTCGAGGCCGCGGCACCTCCCTTAGCGTAGTGGTCGGGAACGTCTGTGGGGGCCAACGTGTTGACCGGGAGGTGAGGATGTCCGAGCCAGGTACACCCGACCGCCGACGCGGGTCCGTCGCCGTCGGGCTCGTCGCGGCTCTCGCGGGCCTCCTCTTCGCGACCAGCGCGACGCTCCTCGAGGACGACGCGGACCGTTCCCCGACCAACCTCGTCGACCTCGCCCGGGTCGAGACGGCGCGCCTGGAGGACAACGAGGCCGAGGTCGCCGCCCTGCGCAAGCAGCGCGACGCGCTCGTCGCGGCCCAGCAGCCGGCGACCGAGCCGGACGCCACGGGCAGCGACCTCGCCGCCCTCGCGGCCGGACGGCTGCCCGTGACAGGTCCTGGGGTCGTCGTCGAGCTCTGGGACGCGCCCGCGCCGCCCGACCTCACCGCCAGCGGCCTGCACCCCGACGACCTCGTCGTCCACCAGCAGGACCTCGAGGCGGTCATCAACGCCCTGTGGTCCGGCGGGGCGGAGGCGATGATGATCCAGGACCAGCGCATCACGGCGACGTCGTCGGTGCGCTGCGTCGGCAACGTCCTGCTCCTCCACGGGCGGCACTACTCCCCGCCCTACCGGATCTCCGCCATCGGCGACCCGGACGCCCTGCGCGACGCGGTGGAGACCTCGCCGGGCGTGGCCGTCTACCTGCAGTACGTCGACAGCGTGGGACTGGGGTGGTCCTTCGAGGAGTCCGAGACGATCGACATGCCCGCCTACACCGGGTCGCTGCGTCTGAACCACGCCCAGGCCGGGTGAACTACCCTCGACCTGGACACTTCCACCGACAAAGGACCCCGTGATGGCCACGCTCGACCAGCTCGAGGAGCTGCCCTGGCAGCAGGACGGCAACGAGCCGCCGCGCCGTGCCCGGCCGCGCCGCCAGAAGCGGGGTTTCTTCTCCACGCTCGTCGGTGTCGTCGGCGAGCTCATGATCACCGCGGGTGTGCTCCTCGGCCTGTTCGTCGTGTGGCAGCTGTGGTGGACCGACGTCGAGGCGCACAGCTACCAGGCCGAGGTGCTCCAGGAGTGGGACAAGCGCGAGAACACCATCGAGGCACCGCCCCAGGAGGGCGAGCGGCGCACCGACCCGCCGCCGATCCCCGACGCCGTCGCGGAGGGAGAGCTGCTGGGCACGATGTACATCCCGCGGCTCGGCGACGACTACCGCGTCACCATCGCCCACGGCGTGGGGCTGGGCGACGTCCTCAACGAGGGCTACATCGGGCACTACCCGGACAGCCAGCTGCCGGGCGAGACCGGCAACTTCGCCACGGCGGCCCACCGGCAGTCCTACGGCGCGCCGTACCGGGAGATCGAGCAGATCGTCGTCGGTGACTCCCTCATCGTGGAGACGACCGACGCCTACCTCGTCTACGAGGTGACGGACACCGAGATCGTCCACCCCTCCCAGGTGGAGGTCATCGCGCCCGTGCCGAACGAGCCGGGCGTGGCGCCCACCGAGCGGATGATCACCCTGACCACCTGCCACCCGCTGTTCTCCGCGGCCGAGCGGTGGATCACCTACGGCGAGTTCCAGTACTGGATCGACAAGAGCGACGGCAAGCCGGCCGAGCTGCTCGAGGAGGGACGCTGATGTACGGCGCACTGTGGCGGGTCCTGCCGGGGCCCGTGTGGTTCCGGGTCATCCTCGCGCTCCTGCTCGCGGCGGCGGTCGTCTACGCCTGCTTCACGTGGCTCTTCCCGGAGATCGCCCCCTACATGCCCTTCAACGAGACGACGATCGAGGACGGCACATGACCCGGATCCTGGTCGTGGACAACTACGACAGCTTCGTCTGGACGATCGTCGGCTACCTCGAGCAGCTCGGCGCGAGCACCCTCGTGCAGCGCAACGACGACGTGACCGCCGACCCGCGGGACTTCGACGGCGTCCTCGTCTCTCCGGGACCGGGCACCCCCAAGGAGGCCGGGGCGAGCCTCGAGGTCATCGAGCGCTGCGCCGAGCACCGCGTGCCGATGCTCGGGGTGTGCCTGGGGCACCAGGCGCTCGGGGAGCTCTACGGGGGCACGGTCACCCACGCCGCCGAGCTCATGCACGGCAAGACCTCGCCGGTGGAGCACGACGGTTCCGGCGTGTTCGCCGGCCTGCCCTCGCCCTTCACGGCCACCCGCTACCACTCCCTCGCGGTCGAGACCTCGACAGTGCCGGAGGAGCTCGTCGTCACCGCGACGACGGCCGGGGGCGTCGTCATGGGCCTGCAGCACCGGGAGCTGCCGCTCCATGGGGTGCAGTTCCATCCGGAGTCGGTGCTCACCGAGCACGGGCACCGGCTGCTGGCGACCTGGCTGACCGTCACGGGCGACGCCGAGGCGACGGCCCGCAGCGCCGGCCTGGCGCCCCTCGTCCGCGCGTAGCGCCGCCCGCGCCCGCCCCGCGGGCTCAGGGTGTGGCGTTCTGGCCCTCAGCGGTCCACAGGTCCACACTCAGGCGCTCGGCTGTCGAGGCGCGCCGTCTCGGGGGCGCCCGTCGCGGCGGGCGAGCATCCCGGCCACCCGTGAACGCACGAACGGCAGCCCCGTCGGGGGCGTCGAGCGTGACCGTTCGTGCGTCTGTGCGCGAGGCTGCGGATCAGGGTCCGTTGCCGCGGCCCTGGTCGCGGCCGAAGTCGCTGTTGCCGGGGCCGACCGCGGAGGTCTCCTCGTCGGTGGGCTCGTCCTCGGGCGGCGGCTCCTCGTCGCTCGGGGGCTCGTCGTCGGACGGGGTCGTGGGCTCGGGCGGCGGCTCCGGGGCGGGCTCTGCGACGACGAGCTCGATCGACGTCAACCTCGGCACGGTGCCGGAGCGGCTCTGCTCGAGGACCGTGCCGGGTTCGAAGTCGCCGGTCTCCCGCGCGGTGCGGGTGACGGAGATCCCGAGCTCGGCGAGCGCGTCGCGCGCCTCCTCGAACGTCGTCGGATCGCCTGAGGGGTCGCTGGCGAAGTCCGGAACCTCGACGTTGCCGGTCGCGATGTGGAGGACCACCTCGGAGTCGGGCTCGATGGCCACGCCGGCCTCCGGCTCGGTCTGGGCGACGCGGTCCTGCTCGTAGTCGGGATCGTTGATGGGCCGGTAGGTGATGCGGACGGGGATCCCCAGCTCCTGCTCGGAGAGCTGGTCCTGCGCCTGGCGCTGGCTCAGGCCGATGACGTCGGGCATCTCCACGGCCTCGGGGCCCGAGGAGAAGCTGACGGTGACCGTCTCACCCTCCTCGACCGTCGCGCCGACCTCCGGGTCGGAGCTGACGAAGAGGCCGGGCTCGATCTCGGCGGAGAACTCCGGGTCCCCGATGGCGAAGGTGAGTCCCTCCTCCTCCACGGCCTCCCGGGCCTCGGTCTGGTCCATGCCCTCGAGCTCGGGCACGGTGACGGTGGCCGGCGCGACGGGCTCGTCCGCGTCGTCCCTCGTGAGGAGCAGGTAGGCCACACCGGCCGCGGCGAGGAGGCCGACGAGCACGAGCAGCCACACCCACCACGGGGAGCGCCGGTCCTCCTCCGCGTCCTCCTCGGCGGCGACGGCGGTGCGCGTGCGGGCGGCCGGCATCGCCTGGGTGGCAGCCGGGCTGGCCCCCATGACGGTGGTGGGCTGGCTCGCGGCGGCAGCGGCGGCGGCCCACGTGCTCGTGGCCGGCGCGCTCACGGCGCCGCCACGCAGCGCGGCCTCGAGGTCGCTGCGCATCGCGGTGGCGTCGGGGTAGCGGTCCTCGCGGTCCTTGGCCAGCGACTTGAGGACGATGCGGTCCAGCGCCTCAGGGATGTCGGAGGCGACCTCGCTCGGCGGCTTGGGGATCTCGCGGACGTGCTGGTAGGCCACCGCGACGGCGGAGTCACCGCTGAAGGGCGGCTGACCGGTGAGCAGCTCGTACAGGAGGCAGCCGGTGGAGTAGATGTCGGAGCGGGCGTCGACGACCTCGCCGCGCGCCTGCTCGGGCGAGAGGTACTGTGCCGTGCCGACGACGGCGTGGGTCTGGGTCATGGTGGCCGCGGAGTCGGCCATCGCGCGGGCGATGCCGAAGTCCATGACCTTGACCTGGCCGGTGGGGGTGAGCATGACGTTCCCGGGCTTGATGTCCCGGTGGACGATGCCCTCGCGGTGGGAGTACGCCAGCGCGGACAGCACCCCGATGACGATCTCGCTCGCCTCGTCGATGGGGACGGCCGAGCCGTCGGTGAGGAGGGACCGCACGGTGTGGCCCTCGACGTACTCCATGACGATGTACGGGACGTGGGCGCGCTCGCCCGCGGAGGTGACGACGTCGTCCTCGCCGGTGTCGTAGACGGAGACGATCGCGGGGTGGTTGAGGGACGCGGCGGACTGCGCCTCGCGGCGGAAGCGGGCCTGGAAGGTGGGGTCGCGCGCGAGGTCGGAGCGGAGCACCTTGATCGCGACCGTCCGCGAGAGCCGGTTGTCGTAGCCGATGTAGACCTCGGCCATGCCGCCGCGACCGATGAGCTCGCGGACCTCGTAACGTCCGGCGAGCACCTTGGGTACTTCGTCCACCACTAGCGGTTCCTCACTGTCAGTCGTTCGGCTCGAGTCTCCGGGCTGCTGCTCGCCGGCTGGTCCCCGCCCAGGGCAAGGGTACCGAGGGTCAGCGCCAGCACCGCGGCGAGCGCGAGGCCGGCGCCCACGACGGTGAGCCAGAGCCGGTCGGCGGCCAGCTCCGCCCACGTGGGGCGCCGCCACCGGCGCTCGGGGCGGCTCGGTGGTGGCGAGGGCGGGACGACGTCCGCGGAGGGGGTGGCGTCGTCGGCGGCGACGAGAGCCCTCATCCACCGGGCGACGGCCGCGGCGGAGGGAGGGCGCTCGGCCGGGTCCTTGGCGAGCAGCGCCGTGACGAGCTCACGGACGGGCGGGGGCACGTCGTCGGGCAGCGGCGGCAGGGGCGTCGACACGTGCGCCATCGCGATGTCCACCTGGGTGGGGCCGGTGAACGGGCGCCGGCCGGCGAGGGCCTCGTAGGCGATGACGCCCAGGGCGTAGACGTCCCCGGCGGGCCGGGCGGGGCGGCCCATGGCCAGCTCGGGCGGCAGGTACTGGGCGGTGCCCATGACCATCCCGGCGGCCGTGAGCGCCGGCTGTCCCGCGCCGAGGGAGATGCCGAAGTCGGTGAGCTTGGCGGTGCCGTCGTCCATCACCAGGATGTTGGACGGCTTGACGTCCCGGTGGACCACCCCGGCCTGGTGGGCGGCGTGCAGGCCGTCGGCGCACTGGGCGAGCACGGGCAGCAGCTGCGCGGGGGACAGGGTGCCCTCCCGCCCGAGCACCTGCGACAGCGGCTCGCCGGGCACGTACTCCATGACGAGGAACCCACCGCCGTCCTGCTCCCCGTAGTCCAGCAGCACCGCGACGTTGGGGTGGACGACGCCGCTGGCGTTGCGGGCCTCGGCGCGCAGGCGCGCGAGGGACGCGGCGTCCCCGAGGAGGTCCTCGCGCAGCACCTTGGCCGCGACGGTGCGGCCCAGGAGGAGGTCGCGGGCGCGCCACACCTCACCCATGCCGCCGACGGCGATGCGGTCGGTGAGCTCGTAACGCTCACGGAGGAGGTGGCCGGCCCGTATCGCCATGGTCAGTCCGCCAGCAGCGCGGCGAGAACCTCGCGCGCGATCGGTGCCGCGGTCGTCCCCCCGGACGCGACGTCACCCTCGATGCCGCCGTTCTCGACGACGACGGCGACCGCCACCTGCGGGTCGTCGGCCGGTGCGAAGGAGGTGAACCATGCGTGCGGGGGCGCGTCGGTGCCACTCTGCGCCGTGCCGGTCTTGCCGGCGACGGCGATACCCGGCAGCTGGGCGGCGCTGCCGGTCCCGTCGGCCACGACGCTCGTCATGAGTTCGGTCAGCACCTGCGCCGTCTCCGGGGTGACGGACTGGCGCAGCACGGTGGGCTCGGTGGTGGCGACGACCTCGAGGTCGGCGTTGCGCTCGGTCGCCACGAGATGGGGCTGCAGCTGCTCCCCGCCGTTGGCGATCGCCTGGGACACCATCGCCATCTGCAGCGGGGTCACCCGCACGTTGAGCTGGCCGATCGCGGACATGGCGGTCTGCGCGGCGTCCATGTCCGCGGGGAAGGTGGACGGCGTGACCCGCAACGGGATGCGCAGCTCCTGGCCGAAGCCGAAGGCTTCGGCCTGCTCGGCGAGCCGCTCCGCCCCCAGGTCCATCCCCAGCTGGGCGAAGGTCGTGTTGCAGGACTGCTCCATCGTGTACCGCAGCGGAGCGGTGTCCTCGGACGTGCAGGCGATCCCGCCGGGGTTGTTGACCACCTGGGTGGACTGCGGCAGCTGGAGCTCGGCGGGGGACGGCACCGGGCTGTCCGCCTCCAGGTCCTGGTCCTCGATCGCGGCGGCGACCGTGACGACCTTGAAGGAGGAGCCGGGCGCGTACAGGTCACCGGCGATGGCGCGGTTGACCAGCGGGTCCGCCGGGTCGGCGAGCAGCGTGTCGTAGGCCTGCTGCGCGGCGGCCGCGTCGTGGGTGGCGAGGTCGTTGGGGTCGAAGCTCGGCTTGGAGACCGAGGCGAGGATCGCGCCGGTGCGTGTGTCCAGGGCGACGACGGAGCCGCGCTGGTCGCCCAGGGCGTCCCACGCGGCCTGCTGGGCGGCGGGGTCGAGGGTGAGCTCGACGGACCCGCCCTGCGGCTGGCGGCCGGTGACGAGGTCCTGGATGCGCTGGACGGCGAGTGAGTCGGCGGTGCCGCCGAGGACGCCGTTGGCGGCCTGCTCCATACCGGTCATCGAGCTGAGGGCGGCCGCGAAGTAGCCCGTCGTGTGCGCGTACAGGAACGGCTCGGCGTAGCCGCGCTGGTAGCCGTAGGCGGTGTCGACCGGCGTGGAGGAGGCGACCGCCTCCCCGGCGACGATGATGGGGCCGCGGTCCTGGCCGTACTCGCGGTAGATCGTGCGGACGTTGCGGCCGTCGGCGTTGAGGGAGGGGGCCTGGACGAACTGGACGGACGTCGCGGCCATCATGAGGGCGAGGAACATGAGCGCGACGATGGTCGTCAGCCGCCGGACGGGCGTGTTCACGAGAGCCTCACCACCTCGGTGGGGTTCGCGTCGTCGCCGGTGGGGCGGAAGCTCACCTCGGCGACGTCACCGCTCGTGTCGAGCGGCCCGATCGGCAGGTCCCCGCTCATCGCGACCGGGCGCCGGGCGGCGTCGGAGATGCGCAGCAGGAGCGCGACGATCACCCAGTTGACCACGAGCGAGGAGCCGCCCTGCGCGAGGAACGGCATCGTGAGGCCGGTGAGGGGGATGAGGCGGGTGACACCGCCGACGACGACGAAGCACTGGAAGGCGACGACGAAGGACAGGCCGGAGGCGAGCAGGGTCCCGAAGCCGTCGCGCACCCCGATGGCCGCCCGCATGCCGCGCTGGGCGAGGACGAGGTACATGAGGAGGATCGCCAGCAGGCCGGTGAGTCCGAGCTCCTCACCGAGCGAGGCGATGATGAAGTCCGACTGGGCGTAGGGCACGATGTCCGGCCGGCCCTGGCCCCAGCCGGTGCCCATGAGCCCGCCGGACGCCATCCCGAACAGGCCCTGGACGACCTGGTAGGAGCCGCCGAACTCACGGGAGTAGATGTCGGGGTCCAGCGCGTTCAGCCACACGTCGAAGCGGTCGCTCACGTGCCCGAGCGCGGTGGCGGCCAGCGCCGCGGCGCCGCCGAAGAGGAGCAGGCCGATGAGCACCCAGCTCACCCGCTCGGTGGCGACGTAGAGCATGGCGACGAAGAGCGCGAAGAACAGCAGCGCGGTGCCGAGGTCCCGCTGGAAGACGAGGACGACCAGCGCCACGGCCCAGGCGAGGAGGATCGGGCCGAGGTCGCGCACCCGGGGCAGCTGCAGGCCGAGCACGCGCCGGCCGGCCAGTGCCAGGGTGTCGCGGTTGGTCACGAGGTAGCCGGCGAAGAAGACGGCGAGCAGGACCTTGGCGAGCTCGGCCGGCTGGAAGGACATCGAGCCGAGGGAGATCCAGATGCGGGCGCCGTTGATCGTGCGGCCCAGCCCCGGCAGGAGCGGCAGGAGCAGCATGACCAGGCCGACGATCATCGACAGGTACGTGTAGCGCCGCAGCAGCCGGTGGTCGCGCAGCGCGATGACGACGGCCACGGCCGCCGCGATCCCGAGCATCGTCCACAGCACCTGGCGGGAGGCGAAGGCACTGTCCTCGGCGATGTCGATGCGGTGGATCATCGCCAGGCCGAGGCCGTTGAGGGCGACGGCCACCGGCAGGATGACGGGGTCGGCGTAGGGTGCGCGCCACCGCAGGACGACGTGCGTGGCGAGGGCCAGGACGACGAGCACCCCCGCCTGGGTGACGATGCCCGCGGGTGGGGTGCCCTCCGTCGCCAGTCCCACCTGGAGGTAGGCGTACAGGCCGATGGCCAGGCCGAGCAGGAGGAGGACGAGCTCGACGCCGCGTCCCCGGCGGCCGGGCTGCTGGCTGACGATCGCCATCAGCCGGCCTCCGCCGTCGGCGTGGACGTAGGGCTCGGGGAGCGGGTGGTGGACGGCGTGGGCGCCGGCTCGGCCGGACGTACCTCGTCGCGCAGCTCTGCCACGCGGTCCTGGGCCTGATCGAGCGAGGAGACGGTGATCGTCGCCTCGAGGCGGTCGCGCGCGTAGCCGGGCAGCTCGTCCAGGCGCAGGTCGGTGCGCGAGTGGACGGCGGACAGGGTCAGCGGTCCGAGCTCCTGGGGGATGCCGCGATAGATCGTCACCACCTCGCCCTCGGGCGCGAGGAAGTACTGGGTCTGGGTCCACCGGTAGCCGAGCCACCCGCCGGCGCCGACCAGCGCGAGCACGAGCAGGGTGAGGAGGGTGCGCCCGATCCACCGCCGCCGACGGGGCGGCTCGGGGTCGTCCTCGTCGGGTGACGGGGAGGTGGGGGAGAGGGCGGCGGCCCGCCCGGCGGCGCCGGAGGTGCCGCGGGTGCCGCGGAGGCGGTCCGTGGCGGCCGCGCCGACCACCTGCGGACCCGAGGCGGGGACGAGACCGGCGGGCAGGTCGTCGGAGTCGAGGAAGTCGGCGACGACGCAGGTGACGTTGTCTGGCCCGCCGCCGCGGAGTGCGAGGTCGATGAGCTCCTCGGCGCAGCGACCGGGGTCGGTCACGCGAACGAGGGTCTCGGCGATGGTCTCGGTGCTGACGACACCGGACAGCCCGTCGGAGCACAGCAGCCAGCGGTCACCGACACGCACCTCGCGGACCGACTCGTCGAGGATGACGTCCCCGTCGGTGTCGCCGAGCACGCGCAGGAGCACCGAGCGCTGCGGGTGGCGCTCGGCCTGCTCGGGGCTCAGCCGTCCCGTCTCGACGAGGTGCTGCACGAAGGTGTGGTCGGTGGTGACCTGCGTGAGCTCGCCGTCCCGCAGGAGGTAGGCGCGGGAGTCGCCGATGTGCACCATGGCGATCTTGTTGCCCGAGCGCAGGAGGGCGATGCAGGTGGTGCCGAGCCCGGCGAGCTCCGGATCGGCCTCTGCTCGCTCCTCGAGGTCGGCGTGGGCGGCGGAGACCGCGTCACGCAGGCTGGGGAGGAGCTCATCCGCGGGCGGGTGGTCGTCGTCGAGGTGGACGAGGTGGGCCAGCGCGACGGAGGAGGCGATGTCGCCGCCGGCCGGCCCGCCCATGCCGTCGGCGAGGACGAGCAGGTAGGGGCCGGCGTAACCGGAGTCCTGGTTGCTCGAGCGCACGAGCCCGACGTCGGAGCGGGCGGCGTAGTTGGCAGTCAGTGGCATGGGCTCAGCGCTGCAGCTCGAGGACGGTCTGCCCGACGCGCACGGGAGTGCCGGCGGTCAGCTGCACGGGCTGGGTCAGGCGCTGGTCACCGACGTAGGTGCCGTTCGTCGAGCCGAGGTCCTCCACCCACCAGGCGCCGTCCTGCGGGTAGAAGCGGGCGTGCCGCCCGGAGGAGTAGTCGTCGTCGAGGACGAGGGTGGAGCCAGGCGCGCGACCGACGACGACGGCCGAGGGCCCCAGCGGCATCGTCGTACCGGTGAGCGGGCCCTGCGTGACGACGAGGCGCGTCGGGGTCGAGCGAGTGGGCCGCCTGGGTGCGGCCGGCGTGGACCGGTTGCCGCGCTGGGCGTCGCCGCGCGAGCGGCGGCGGGTGATCCTCGTGCCGAAGATGTCGCGGCGCAGCACGGCGAGCGCGCCGAGGACGAGGACCCACAGCAGGAGCAGGTAGCTCAGGCGCAGGAGGGTCACGGCCAGCTCGGTCATGGTCAGCCACCCTCGTCGTCTGCGGCGCCGTTCCAGAACATGATCCGGGTACGGCCGATCGTGATGGTGTTGCCGTCCAGCAGGGTGGCGGCCTGCACCCGGTGCCCCTCGACGAAGGTGCCGTTGGTCGAGCCGAGGTCCGTGGCGACGGTGCCGGCCGGCGTGACCCGCAGCTCGAGGTGGCGGCGGGAGACGCCGGTGTCGTCGACGACGACGTCCGCCTCGGTTCCGCGGCCCAGCACGGTGACCGGGCCGGTGAGGAGGTAGCGCTGACCGTCGATGTCGATGATGGGGTGGCGGGTGGAGGCCGCAGTCGACGTCGCGGGTGCGGTGGAGCCGCGACGGGTGGCCGAGGTGACACCGAGGCGGCCGGTGCTCACGGACTCGTCCGTCTCGAAGTGCACCCGCACCGGGCCGACGAAGGCGTAGTGCTGGGAGTCGGCGTGCGCGGTGGCGGCGGCGACCATCTCCTCGGCGAGCGCGTCGGCGCCCCAGTCGTCCACACGCTCACGGTCGGAGGGGCTCAGGCGCACCGTGAACTCGTTGGGCACGACAGTGCGGTCACGTGACACGGCGGCGGCGCGGTCGTCCATGTCCCGGCGGATCGCGCTCGCGATCTCGACCGGTTTGACCTCGCTGCGGAACGCCTTGGCGAACACGTTGTTCACCGCGTTCTCGACCTTCTTCTCGAAGCGATCGAGTGTTCCCATCGGTACACCTCCTCCCACGACCCTCATGATCGTAACGATTGTGCATCGCGCCTGACGCATTCACGGCTCGATGCGGCACCCCAGGGCACCCTGTTGTGAGACGCCTCTCCCTGCGGGCGACGGCGTCGTCCGTCGTCCCGGCCCCGTGCTAATCTCGTCCACGCTGTACAACGCGCGAGTGGCGGAATAGGCAGACGCGCACGGTTCAGGTCCGTGTGCCCGAAAGGGCGTGGGGGTTCAACTCCCCCCTCGCGCACAGCAGGAAGCGGCGGGATCCTAGGGCAAGCCTGGGGTCCCGCCGTTTCACGTTCCCGTGGTGTGCACGTCGTTGTGCAGACATCCGCCCGGTCGGGCCATGAAGGCCTGCCCTGAAGGCACGACACGGCGCAGGCCTCGCTACGACCAACACCGCGATCACAGACCTGGGCAGCCTCCGGGCCTCGACCAAGGGTGTGACGAGAGAGGAAGTGGCGACTGTCCTGGGCATCGACGTCCGCACCGTGTCTCGTGCGGTCTCGAGTGGAGAGCTGACCAGGTTGTGTGCGCGCGGGCGTCATCCCCTCCACAAGAGCGGCGCCCAGGCTCCTCAACGGTCTTGCCCCACTGCCGATCCGCACAGTGGGCGGCGTCACGCTATCGGTGACATCGCACGCATAGGGGCAGGCGAGGGTCCGTCTTCACCAGATCGAGCCACCAGGGCTCGACCTGTCAGAAGGGAGCCGGGCAAGGACTCGCCCGGGAACACGATGAAACGAACGCGCATGTGGGCGGCCGGTCTGGCCGGTGTCCTGGTCGCCGGAAGCGTGGCGACCCCAGCCATCGGTGCCGCCGAGGCACAGCCCGAGGGCGCCGCAGTGGCGGTGCTGGAGCAGGAGGACGCAGCCGAGGAGGGCGACGCCGAGCTCGAGGAGGACCAGACGCCCTCCGACACCGAGGTGCCTGAGGCTCCGGAGCCCGAGGACACCGAGCCGAGCGCCGCGGAGTCCGACACCGAGCCGGCTCCCGCCGACGAGACCGACGCCGAGCCCGACCCGCTCCTCGAGGAGACGGTCGAGCCGCAGCCTACCGAGGAGCCCGACACCCCGACCGCCGAAGAGCCCGCCGATCCCGGCGAGGAGGAGACCGACACCGGCTCCGGCGACGGGCTGCCCAAGTACGTGGGCAATGGCCCCGGCAAGGACGACGCCAGCGAGGTCGAGGACACCGAGGAGCTGCCGGACTACTGGCGCGAGGCGTCCCTCCCTGTGCCGCCGACCTTCAAGGATCTGCCCGGCACCGAGGACGACACGATCTCCTTCATCCTCCACCACGGGCTGGAGTACCAGGTGAAGGTCGACGACGAGTGGGTGCCCCTGTACGGCGCCACATGGCGGGCGAGGCAGTTCGCCGAGTACGTCGACGGCAAGGCGACCATCCACATGCGCGTCGTCGTCGCCGAGGGCTTCCGCCCCCAGCCCGAGTGGGACGAGCAGCGGTCGGAGTGGACGAAGGTCTTCACCGACGCCGAGGAGCTCACCACGGTGGACTTCGTGGCGCCCACCCGCCACGACGCCCCCGGGCACACAGGCGACGTCGTCATCATCCCCGACGCGCCGGGCCTGCAGTACTACATCGGCACCGGACACGAGCCCGCCGCCCCCGGCACCCACAACGTCGGCCACTTCTACAACGGCGACCCCGAGTGGATCAGCTACTCGGTGCCCGTGCGCGTGGAGGTCCTGGCGGGCTACGTGCTGAACGGCGACGACGACGGCCGCGACCTGACCCTCCCGTTCCGCGGGGACGAGTACTCCGAGGACCGCGGGGAGGAGCAGCTCATCGAGTTCGTCAACCCCGAGATCATCGACCTCGACGGCACCGAGAACGACGCCGTCGTCATCCCCGACGTCGAGGGGCTGCGCTACCAGATCGGCCACCTTTCCGAGGTCGACCCTGGCACCTACCTCATCGGGGAGCGGGCCACCGACGACGGTGAGGACCGCTACTCGGTGTTCGTCTCGGCATCCCCGCTCGCGGGGTACTACTTCGACGGAGCCGAGTCCAAGGGCTTCGAGGCGCGCTTCACCAAGGAGCTCGTCGCCGACCTGCCGAACGTCTCCGCTGTCGACAACCCGGGCCTGGAGACCGACTACCTCATCCTCGGTGAGGCACGCGGCATCACCTACGTCATCGACGGCGAGGAGTGGCCGGCGGGCACCTATTCCGTCCCGGTGGAGGCGTACACCAGCAACCACGGGACCGCGGTCTTCTACGAGGTCGACGTCCTCGTGCAGGAGGGGTACGACATCCCCGGCTTCTACGACTTCACCCCGGGCCTGTACGACACCTCCGCCGCCCTCTATCGCCAGGTGCCCACTCCTGAGCCGGTCGACCCGGGCGACGGCGAAGACCCGGGCGACGGCGACGAGCAGCCTGGCAGCGACGATCCCGTCGTGGTCGACCTGCCCGCCGTCGAGCGCATCGTCGTCGACGGCGCCGAGGGCTACGCCCTTCCGCAGTTCAGCGGCGGCTTCGACTGGTTCGTCAACGGCACCGACGTCGCAACCCTCGCCGAGCACGGCTGGGCGAACTTCGTGCCCGCACCCGGCGGCGGCTTCTCCGTCGCGACCACCGGTGGCCTCTACCAGGTGACGACCGAGACCCTCGAGGTCGACAGCATCGACGACATCGTCATCGCCGCCCGCGCCCACGACGGGTACACCCTGTCGACCGGCGGGGGAGAGCCGGCCGAGACCGTGTACGTCCACGACTCCCGCCAGGACGCGGAGATCGCCGCCCCGACCGTGAACGACGGCCCGGGCCGTGAGGACTCCTACACGATCCCCGACGTCCCGGGCCTGGTGTTCCTCGACATCGACGAGACCCCCGTGGCTCCGGGCACCTACCCGGTGACCGCTGAGTACGTCGACGGCGTCGCCTCCGAGTGGCTCTTCGCCACGGCGCTGCCTGGCTACCGCCTCACCTTCGGCGGCGAGGTCGGCGACTCTGAGCCCGGCGAGGCAGCCATCTTCCACGTCGAGCTCACGTTCACCGACGTCCCCGGCCCGGAGGGCGGAGACGACGAGGACGAGGAGACCGGTGAGGACGAGGGTTCCACGCCCGGCGACGGGGAAGGCGAGCCCGGCACGCCCGACACCGGTGACAGCAACGACGGGGGCACCACTCCCGTCGTCATCACCCCCGTGGACGACAGCGACGAGGACACCCCGCCCACCGGTGGCAAGCCCGCTGACGCAGGCGACCCGCCTGGCGCGCCGAAGGTCGGCGAGACGGACAAGCTCGCCGACACCGGCGCCGGTCAGGCCGGCGCCCTCGCAGCCGTCAGCAGCAGCCTCATCCTGGCCGCGTGGTTGGTCCTGCGCGGACGCCGCGACCAGGTCATCTGACCGGCAGCTAGCGACACCTGGGCCCCTCCGGCACACCAGCCGGAGGGGCCCTTCGCTGTGCCCAACCCGGCACGCCGCACACAGGCGGGGTGTGAGCAACGAGACCCAGGCACGCCACCAGCAGGCTCCCCGGTCGGCGGCCAGTTCGCCGCCACCACCAAGGAGGCCGGGTCTTCGTTGTCCGTCTCGGCGCGGCCCTCGCTCCTCGCCCTCGGTCACCCTGACGACCCGGCACGTCGGGCCTCGTCACCTCCGGCGGTACGGCGCCCGCGGCGCAGCCCGACCTCGTAGCTCGTGAGGACCACGAGGGTGAGCACGGTGATCGGGATGACGAAGAGGAGCATGACGCTGCTGAACTGTGGCAGGGCGTCATGGCCGGCGGAGTCGAGCAGGAGGTAGACGACGTAGGCGACGTAGTAGGCCACGAACAGCGCCGCCTCCCAGCGCGCCACGCAGAAGCCGGTGAAGGCTACGGGCAGCAGGGCGAGGGCGACGGCGATCATCACCGGGAGGTCGAAGCGCACGGCTCCGGGCTCCACCGGGACGCCGCCGGGCGAGAGACCAGCCGCGATGCCCATGACGGCGCCGATGTTGAAGATGTTGCTCCCCACGACGTTTCCCACCGCCATCTCCACGTTCCCGCGGAGCGCGGCGATGACCGATGTCGCCAGCTCGGGCAGAGAGGTGCCCACGGCGACGACCGTCAGGCCGATGACGAGCTCGCTGAGGCCGAGGGCGGTGGCGACGTCCGTGGCGCCGACGACGAGCCACCGCGCCCCGACGACGAGCAGCGCGACACCGACGGCGACGAGGAGAGCGTTCAGCCAGGGGCTCCCCGGGCGGGCCGGCGTGTCGTCGTCAGTGTCGTGGTTGCTGCCGCGGGTGGCGACGACGCGCCACGCGACGTATCCGACGAGGAGGGCCAGCAGCACGAGGCCGTCGAGCCTGCTCACCGAGCCCCCGAGGCTGAGGAGGAGGAGCAGCACCGACATCCCGACCATCACCGGGACGTCCTGCCGGATGACCGGGCGGTGCACGGCGACCGGCAGGATCAGGCCGGCCGCGCCGAGGACGAGCAGGACGTTGGTGATGTTGCTGCCCACGACGTTCCCGACGGCCAGCCCGGGGCTGCCGGACAGGCTCGCGTCCACCGTGACAGCGAGCTCGGGCGCCGACGTGGCGAAGGAGACCACCGTCAGGCCGACGACCAGCCGGGACATCCCGAAGGAGCGCGCCAGCGCCCCCGCCCCGCGCACGAGCAGCTCGCCGCCGACGACGAGGACGGCGAACCCACCGAGCAGGAGCAGGACGGTCACCCCGACCAGCCTGCCGCAAGGCGGCGGGATCGACCTGCGGGACGACGCCGCGCTCCTCGGGACGAGCACGACGACGCACGTCGAGGCCTCAACTCGTGGGACCGGCGACCGATGGACTGGGCACGGGAGTGGATCGGCCACTCGCGGACGGAGCCGCTGAGGGAGACGGTCGATGAGGCGAGCACGGCTGTACCTGAGGCCGATCGCCGCCGACCCCGACCTCGAGCCACTCCCCACCCGCCGGGAGGTCGCCCCGGACGGCGATGCCCCCGCCGTTCGTGCGTCGGCCACCGGCAGCGTTCTCCCGGTACCTGCACCGCCACCCCCCGGCGCAGGTCCGGGGCGACGTGGGGGAAGTGGGCGCGGCGCCCGCGAGGTCCTCGCCCAGCTGCTCGCCGCGACCTCTTGAAGTCGGCCCGAGCCTGCCGATAGGTCCGGTGGGCGCGTCAGCGCCCCCTTCTGCCTGACGTCCCTGGGGAGCCCGCCGTGATCAGCGCCAGCGCATGGTCGAGCCGATGGGCTGCCGGCACGGCGGCCCTCCTCCTCGCCGGCGGCAGCGCCCTTCCCGGTGACGACCTCCAGCCGCCGGAGACCGACCCGGCTCCTCCTGTCGGCGCTCCCACCGAGGAGACTCCCGAGCCCGAGGTCCCGGAGCAGCCCGACCGGGACGACCCCACGGACGGTCCCACGGACGGCGGCCCGGCGGTTCCTCCGGCGGACGGACCGTCCGTGGACGAACCTCCCGCTGAGGAGCCGCCGCTCGACGAGCTGCCCGTCGAGGAGCCGCCGGCCGAGGACGGCCCGGACGAGGAGCCACCGGCCGAGGACGGCCCGACCGAGGAGGCGCCCGAGGAGGAGGCGCCCAGCGAGGAGACGGAGCCGGTCGGCCCCGTTCTCGTCGTCGTGCCCGAGCCTGTCCGCGGCGTCGTCGACGGCGCTCCCGGCTACGTCCTGCCTCTCGGGGACGGAGGCTTCACCTGGCTCGTCGACGGCGTGCGCGTCGACGAGCTCGGCGCCGCCGCTCGGCTCGTCGAGTCGCCCGGCGGAGGTTGGTACGAGCTCAGCGCCGCCGCTCTCGGCGCGGACGTCGAGCGGCTCGTGCTCGCCGTCGTCGCCGCCCCCGGACACGCGCTGCTCGCGCCGGACGGGACGACCTCCCTCGTCCGCGCCGTCCTCGACCCCCGGGCCCCGTCCGCGCTCGTCGCCCCCACCGCGCTCGACGGCGAGGGGCGTGAGGACGCCGTCGTCGTGCCCGAAGCCACCACCCAGGTGGTGCGCGACGCCGCCGGCGAGGTCCTCGACGCCGGCATCCACCCGGTCACGGCCGAGTACGTCGACGGCGAGGCCACGGTCACCCTGACCGTCACCGCCGCCGAGGGGCACCGCCTCGAGGTCGGCGGCCTCCCGGTCGAGGCCGTCCCGGGCGCGGGGGGCCCCGTCGAGGTGGTTCTCGTGCTCACCGACGTGCCACCCGCCACGGCCGAGCCGGCTCCGTCCCCTGAGGAGCCGCCGGCGCCGGCGGTGGCCGAGGCGCCCGCCGAGGTCCCGGCGCGCGACCCGGCGGAGGAGTCGGGCGGGCATCTCGCGCTCGCCGCACCGCTGGTCACCGTTCCTCCGGCCGCCCCCGAGCCGGCCGCGGAGGACGTGGACGTGATGGAGCCGGTCGAGGCGCTCGCGGAGCTGCCGGAGTCGGGCCCCGAGGGCCTGGGCCTCATGGTCATGCTCGGCGGTCTCCTGCTCGGCGGCTCGTGGCTCGCCCTCGGGATGCGCGGGGAGTGACCCGGCGCAGCCTGCGCGCCGCACCTACGATGGCGTCATGCCTCGCATCGCCACCGCCGACCGCGTGACCCGCGAGGAGCTCCTCGCCTTCGTGCAGGACCGGCACCACCTCGTCCTGCTCACCAGCCGGGCCGACGGACGCCCCCAGCTCTCGCCCGTCTCCGGCGGTGTCGACACCGAGGGCAGGATCGTCATCTCCACCTACCCGGACCGCGCCAAGGCGGTGAACCTCCGGCGCAACCCCGCGGCGTCCGTCCTCGTGCTCTCCGACGACTGGGACGACGCGTGGGTGCAGGTGGACGGGACCGTGGAGGTGCTGGACATGCCCTCGCCCGAGGCCGAGAACGGGCTGGTCGAGTACTACCGCTGCATCGCGGGCGAGCACCCCGACTGGGCCGAGTACCGCGACGCCATGCGCCGCCAGGGCAAGTCGCTGCTGCGGATCACCGTCACCGGGTGGGGGCCGGTGGCCACCGGCGGCTTCCCGCCCGACCGCGCCCCCGCCTGAGGAACGGTCGCCGGGCGGCAGATCACCGCGTCGTCGTGCGGAAAACCGGCGATCGCATGCCCGAACTCTCGCCGGCCGTTTAGGGAATTTTGACCGAACTTGCTAGTGTCCCTCGGGTTGGTCGGCGCCCGCGCCCCCCGCTCGCAGACGGCTGGAGGGCTTGCCTGGGCACGCTGACCGGGCTTCCTGGCCCGATGTCGGGGAGCCGCACGCCCGGTGTGCACGGATGCCCGGAGGTCGCCCCGTGAGGCGGTTCCGGCAGTCCGCCGCGCCCGCGTGCCCGGAGAACCGCGAGGCCGCCCGGGGCCCGCCGAGGAGAGGAAGTCCATGAGTCCCGAGGGAATTCCAGGCCAGCTGAGTGCTCCCCTCATCATCGCCCTGCTCGTCCTCTTCTACGGCGGCACCCTGTTCATCTCCTTCACCATCAGCAGGAAGAAGGAGAACGCCGACGACTACATGACGGCCGGCTCGAAGATCGGTTTCGGCGTCTCCGCCGCGTCGATGACGGCGACGTGGATCTGGGCCTCCTCGATGTACGCCTCCGCCACCGCCGGGTACACCTACGGCGTCTCCGGGCCCATCCACTACGGGCTGTGGGGCGCGCTGATGATCCTGTTCATCTACCCCTTCGGGCGGCGCATCCGGAAGGTCGCCCCTCGTGCCCACACGCTCGCCGAGGTCATGTACGCCCGGCACGGACGCTCGAGCCAGCTCATGCTGGCCGGCTCCAACGTCCTGGGCAGCGTCATCAGCCTCACCTCGAACTTCATCGCCGGCGGCGCGCTCGTCGCGATGCTGTCGCCGTTCAGCTTCCAGCAGGGCATCGTCACGATCGCCGGTGGTGTGCTGCTCTACACGCTGTGGTCCGGCTTCCGCGCCTCGGTGCTCACCGACTTCACCCAGGTCATGGCGATGCTCGGCGCCGTCGTCGTCATCATCCCCGTCGTCTTCTTCGCGGCGGGCGGGCCCGAGCTCTTCACCGCGGGCGCCGCGAACGTCACGCCGCAGCAGCAGAGCTTCTTCTCCTCCGACGCCTTCCTCAACCAGGGCGCGCCCTACATCGCGGCGGTCCTCGCCTACGCGATCGGCAACCAGACGATCGCGCAGCGGCTCTTCGCCGTCCGTGAGGACCTCATCAAGCCGACCTTCGTCACGGCGACCGTCGGCTACGGCGCGACGATCATCGGGATCGGCATGCTCGGCGTCATCGCGCTCTACCTCGGGATCGAGCCGACGGGGGGCGACGTCAACAACCTCATCCCGCAGCTGGCCGCCACCTACCTGGGGCCGGTGCTGCTCGCCGTCTTCTTCATCATGATCATCGGCGCGCTGTCCTCCACGGCGGACTCCGACCTCTCGGCCCTCAGCTCGATCATGATGGCCGACGTCTACGGCCAGAACGTCGCCGGCCGGAAGAAGGCCGACCCGCGCACCATGCTGCTCGTCGGGCGGGTGACGATGATCGTGGCGACGGGAGCGGGCCTGTACTTCGCCAGCGGCCAGCTCAACATCCTGGATCTGCTCGTCTTCGTCGGTGCGCTGTGGGGTGCCCTTGTCTTCCCGGTCATCGCCAGCTTCTACTGGGGCCGGGTGACGAACGTGGCGTTCACGGCGGCGACGCTCAGCGCGATCGCACTGTTCGTCCCGGTGCGCTTCGAGCTCGTCCCGATGACCGGGCCGATCGGCCTCCTCGTCGACGTGCTCGCGGTCATCGGCGTCGGGGTCGTCCTGGGGCTCATGTGCTTCGGCTTCTTCGGGACCCGGGTGGCTCTCGTCGTCGGGGTGCTCGCGACCGTCGTCGTCGCGCCCTTCGGCATCGGCTTCCTCCACGACTACACGGTCCTCAGCGCCTCGCTCGTCGCGTACTCGGTGAGCACGCTCGTGTGTGTCGCGCTGACCCTGCGCAACCGCGAGAGCTTCGACTTCTCGCTCATCGCCCGTCGCACGGGCGAGTTCGACGAGGACGACGACGTCCCCACCGCTGACCCCGTCCCCAACCCCACCCGCTGAGAGGCAGACATGCTGACCTTCTACGTACTCATGTGGCCCGCCGTCGTGGCCGGCGTGCTCTTCTTCATCGCCCGAGGTTTCCTCCGCGACTGGCGTGAGGCGCGCCGTGAGGGGCATCGCCTCATCTGATGCCGCGCATGGCCCGGGTGATCCGTGGGGCGAGCACGAGCAGGACCAGCCCGACGCCGATCGTCACGGCGCCCAGCGTCCCGAAGTAGGTCACCTCGTTGTCCTCGTCGTAGAACGAGGCGAGCGAGCCGGACAGTGCGGTGCCCAGCGCCACGGACAGGTAGAACAGGGACACCATGAGGACCGGGTAGGCCGTGGGGGCGAGCTTCGTCGACAGCGACAGGCCCACCGGGGAGAGCAGGAGCTCGCCGCACGTGGCGACGAGCATGATGAGCGCGATCCACAGCACCGGCACCGCGGTGGTGCCGGCCATGGGCAGGAAGACGAGGAACGCCGCGCCCATGAGCATGACGCCGAGGCTGAACTTCACCGGCGTCGTCGGCTGCCGGCGCCCGAGCCTCGTCCACAGCGCCGCGACGATCGGGGCGAGGACGATGATGAAGAAGGGGTTGAAGGACTGCACCCACGGGATCGGCATCGTCCAGTCCCCGACCAGTGGCAGCGACAGGTCACGGTCCAGGCGCGTCTCGGAGTAGATCGTGATGACGGTGAACTGCTGCTGGAACAGCGCCCAGAAGGCCACCGACCCGATGAACATCGGGATGAACGAGACCACCCGGGAGTGCTCGTCGCCCGTGACCTTCGCGCTGGTGAGGAGGATCGCGAAGAGGACCACGGCGGCGACGGCGGTGGCCACGACGACGACGTCGGACAGGTTTCCTGGGTTCAGCAGCCCGGTGAGGGCCGCGACGGCGACGACGACGACGGCGCCGCCGGCGATCGCCCCGTACCGCCCGTACTGCTCGCGGGGGAGCGGGTCGGGCACCCGCCGGGTGGGGTGGGGCAGGTGGCGGCGCGCGAGGGAGTACTGGACGAGGCCGATGGCCATGCCGACGGCGGCGAGGCCGAAGCCGAGGTGGAAGCCCCAGCTCTCCTGGACGAGCCCGGTGAGGAGCGGCCCGAGCAGTCCGCCGATGTTGATCCCCATGTAGAAGATGGAGAAGCCGGCGTCACGACGTGGGTCGTCGGCCGTGTACAGGGCACCGACGAGGTTGGTGATGGTCGCCTTGAGGCCGCCGGAGCCGATCGCGACGAGGACGAGCCCGATGCCGAGACCGACGACGCCCGGCACCACCGCCAGCGCGACGTGTCCCAGCATGATGAGGACGGCGCTGGCGAACATCGTGCGTTCGGCGCCGAGCAGGCGGTCGGCCACCCAGCCGCCGAGGATGGAGAACAGGTAGACGGACCCGCCGTAGGCGCCGACGATCCCGGCAGCGACCGTCCGGTCGATCCCGAGGCCACCCTGGGTGACCTCGAAGTACATGTAGAGCAGGACGATGCCCTGCATGCCGTAGAAGGAGAACCGCTCCCACAGCTCGACGGAGAAGAGGTTCGCCAGTCCGCGTGGCTGCCCGAGGAAGCCACCGACCTCGCCGGTGCTCCCGGGTGCTGCGGGGGACGTGCGTGCGGTCGCCGGGTCCTCGGAAGCCATGGGTGCCATGCTCCGCCTGCGTCGCCGGCGGCGCACGCAGGGTCACGGCGCGGCGGGGGCCTGTGCGGTGAAGGTCACCGGGAAGACGACGGAGGAGCTGAAGGCCGCGTCGGCGCTGCCCGTCGCGGGGACCGCCGCCGCGAGGAGTGCGGCCGCGGCCAGCGGACCCCACGTGCGCCGGCGAGCCGCGTGGGCCGGGGCCCTACGGCGCCCGTCGAGCTCGCGGACCCGGCCGAGCACGAGGCAGGCGCCCAACACCAGGACGCTGAGCGCGAGGGGAAGGTATCGCCCCTGCACCGTCCACGCGTACGGCAGCCCGACCCAGGGAACGCGCAGCACCCCGACGCCGTGAACGGCGTCCGCCGTGACGGGCATGGTGTCCGGCGCAGCGTTCGCGTCGCCCTGCAGGACGATCGCGCCGTCGTCGTCCGTGCTGTCGAAGCGGTGGAGGAGCCGGCTGTCCTCCTCGCCGGGGGCATCGGCGAGGAGGACCTGGCCCGGACGCAAGCGGCTCGCGGGGACCTCGCGGGTGACGACGACGTCACCGGTGCGGATCGCCGGCTCCATCGAGCCGCTGAGGACCACGGCGGGCTGCCAGCCGATGAGGACCGGCAGCACCGTCCAGACGAGGAGGCCGGCCAGGGTGGCCAGCACCGACCGTGCGCACAGGGCGACGGTGTGCCGGACCCACCGGTTCGGGGGCGCCTCGCTCATGGCGTGCTCCTTCCCGGCGGCCGGAGCGGTCAGCGGGTGCTCGTGGCCTCGGCGACGAAGTCGAGGCGCACCTGCTGGCCCTGGACGGATGACGGGGCGTCGTCCTTGACCCTGTAGGTGAAGCGGAAGGTGCCCTGCCTGTTGCTCTCCCCGGCGACGTCGTAGTGCATCGGGGTGTTCGCCTTGGCGTGCGACGTCGCGAACTCGGCCAGTGTTCCCGTGAAGAGCTCTCCGCTGGAGCCCGCGACGAACGTGCCCCCCTCGCTGCCCTCGATGGTGATCTCGATGTTGTCCGCGAGGGTGGTGCCGGTGGTGCTGACCGGCTCCAGGGACTGGCCGTCTGCCGTAGGCGCGAGGACCTGGAACCCCGCCCCGTACACCTTGACCTTGGCGTTGGCCGTGCCTTCGTAGGTGACGGTGATCTCCTGGGACTCGTCCGACCCGGGGACGAGGTTCGCGGCGGTGAACATGGCCGCGCCCTCGTCGTTGTCGGTGATCGTGACGGATCCCGCGGTCCAGGAGTTCCCGGCGTTCTCCGTGGTGTCGATGAAGGCCGCGTAGGAGGCCTGCCAGATGAGCACCGCGCTGACGACCAGGCCGACCGGGACGGCCAGCCACCGTGCGTAGCGTGCCGATCGGGACGTCGAAGATGTCGAAGCCATTGGGTTCCCTCCATGGGAGTCACCGGGCTGGGGCCAGGGTTCGCAGATCCATGCGATCGGATGAAGTCTGCGGGGGGCGCATGGGAGGGACAAGCGGTTTCGCCTGTGACATATCTCCTACTTTAGGAGGAGGTGCGCAGGCCCAATACCCAACTATGGGACGACAGTCCCGACTTTAGACCCAGGAGCCGCGCGGTCGGCACCCACCGCGAGCTCGGCGCACAGCTGACGCGAGGTGGGCGCGCGCCCGCCCGACGACGCGCGCGAAAGCGGGGTCCGAGCAGGCCAGGAGCCGGTAGCCTCCCCGGAGGCTGGCTCCCGTCGGCCGTCGTCGTCTTCCCCTGGAGCCCCGCATGAGCGACCTCGCGGTCGACACCTCTGCGCTGCGCAAGACCTACCGTCGTCGCGGTGGGCGCAGCGTCGGTGTCGAGAACCTCGACCTCCGCGTCCCGGTCGGCGGCGTCCACGGCTTCCTCGGTCCCAACGGCTCGGGCAAGACGACGACGATCCGCATGCTGCTCGGTCTCATCCGCCCCGACTCCGGCACCATGCGGATCTTCGGCGAGCAGGTTCCCGAGCGGCTGCCGGACGTCATCGGCAGGGTCGGCGCGATCGTCGAGTCGCCCAAGTTCTTCCCCACCTTCACCGCGCGACGCAACCTCGAGCTGCTCGCCGGCGCCATCGGCGCGCCGCGTGGCCGGGTGGGCGAGGTGCTCGAGTCGACGGCGCTCGCGGAGCGCGCCGGGGACCGGTACGCCACCTACTCCCTGGGCATGAAACAGCGCCTGGCGATCGCCGCCACGCTCCTCAAGTCCCCCGACCTCCTCATCTTCGACGAGCCGACCAACGGCCTGGACCCCGGCGGCATCCGCGAGATCCGGGAGACGATGCGCCGCCTCGGCGACGAGGGGCGCACCGTCCTCGTCTCCAGCCACATCCTCGCCGAGGTCGAGCAGGTCGCCGACACCGTCTCCATCATCGGCCGTGGCCGGCTTCTCGCCGAGGGCCGGGTCGTGGACGTCATCGGCTCCCGCTCCGAGGCCGGCGCGGTCAAGGTCGGCGTCGCGGACCTCGCAGCGGCTGAGCAGGTCCTCGCCCGGGCCGGGCTGCGGGTGCGCGTCGACGGCGGCCTGCTGCGGGTGCGCGGGGTCCAGGACCCGGCCCGCGTCACCGAGCTGCTCGCCCAGCAGGGCCTGTACGTCAACGAGCTCAGCGCCGAACGCGTGGACCTGGAGCGGGTCTTCCTCGACCTCACCGCCGGCGAGGGCCTGGACGAGCACTCCGGAGGGCGCCACGGGCGACCAGCCGGGCCGGCGACGAACGGCGGTGACCCCGCATGATGCGCCTGCTCCGTGTGGAGCTGCGCCGTCTCTTCTCGCGCCGCCTCGCCGTCCTCACGATGCTCGGTGCGCTCGCGGCGTCCCTGCTCGTCCTCTGGGGGGTCTGGGAGTCCTCGCAGCCGATGTCCGACGAGGACCTCGCCCTCGCCGAGGAGATGTACCAGCAGGAGCTGGCGTACTGGGAGGAGCACGGCGACGAGGACCTGGCCGCCTGCCTCGAGGCGGAGGCCGAGGAGGCCGAGCGGCTGGGCGAGGACGCGACGGACTGGGGCTGCGAGGAGGGGCACACCGCTCCGGAGCGCGAGTGGTACATCCACACCGCGCCGCCGTTGGAGGAGACGCTGCCCTTCTCCCTCGAGGCCGTGTCCACCGTCCTCCTGTTCGCCGTCGGTCTCGTCGGTGCGACGTTCACGGCGGCGGAGATCAGCACCGGAGCGATGAGCACGTGGCTGAGCTTCGAGCCGCGGCGCCTGCGGGTGTACGCCTCGAAGGTGACTGCCGCCGCCCTGGGTGTGCTCCCTGCCGCCGTGCTGGCCCTCGCCGTCGTCACCGGCGGTGCGTGGCTGGTCGCCGACCACTTCGACCTCGCCACGGGGATGGGGGCCACCCAGTGGGCCGACACCGGGTGGATGGTGCTGCGCATCCTCGGGCTCGCGGTGATCGGCGCTCTTGTGGGCGCCGCGCTGGGCTTCCTGCTGCGACACACCGCTGCGGTCCTGGGCCTCGTCGTCGTCGGCTTCATCGCCAGCCAGATGGTCCAGGGGCTCGTGCCTCGCACCGCCCCCTGGGTCCCGACCACCAACGTGAGCGGCTGGGTGAAGCACGGGACGACCTACTACGTCGAGGAGTGCACCACCGACGCCAACGGCATGATGTGCGACTACACCGAGCACGCACTGTCCTTCGGTCACAGTGCGGTCTACCTGCTCGTGCTCGCCGCGGTCGTCGTCGCGCTGGGTGCCGTCGTCTTCCGTCGCCGGGACGCCGTCTGAGGCGCAGGGCTCAGCGGGCGCGGGCGATCTCGCCGGCGAGGCGTTCGAGCGCGGGCTCGCCGACGATGTCCTCGGCGAGCAGTGGCAGCTCGAGGAGCGGCACGTGCGGCAAGGCCTCACGCACCGTCTCGAGGTGCACCTGCTCCTGAGCACGTCGCCGCGCGAGGAACTCGCCGCGGTCCGCGGGGGACCGCTTGTTGACGACGAGCGCACCGACGCTCACCCCCGAGCGCAGCAGCCGTCCGTAGAGCTCGATCGTCTCCAGGGCCGGGAGGCGCTCCGCCGCGAGGACGATGACGAAGGCGGTGCGGGTGTCGTCGGCCAGCAGGTCCCGCAGCTGGGCGAAACGGGTGCGACGGCGCAGGAGGATGCGGCGGATCTCCTGGTCGCGGTCCGCCCGCTGGTCCCGCCGCCGTCCGGTGCCGACGATGCTTGCTGCTGCGCCGTCGTCGTCCAGTCCCCGCAACGCCGCCCCGAAGCGCGCGGAGCGGTCCTGGCGCCGGAGCAGGCCCTCGGTCCACGCGGACATCGTCTCCGGCAGGGACATCAGCCGCGCCGTGTGGCCCGAGGGTGCGGTGTCGAAGACGACGAGGTCGTGGTCTGAGGACTCCAGCACCTCGGCGATCCGCTCGAGGACGGCGGCCTCGTGCGTGCCGGGGGCGTCCCGCGCCAGCGCGAGGTGCTTGTCGACCTCCCGGGAGAGGTGCTCGGGCATGAGCCGCCGCAGGGTGTGGCCCACCTCGCGCAGGTGCTCGTCGGTGGTGCGGGCGGGGTCGATCTCCAGGCCGTCGAGGCCCGGCGCGAGGGCGACCTCCCGGTCACCCACCTGCCGTTCCCACAGGTGGCCGAGGTTGTGGGCGGGGTCCGTGGAGACCACGAGCACCCGCCGTCCTGCCCGTGCCTGGGCGAGGGCGACGGCGGAGGCCACCGCCGTCTTCCCGACCCCGCCCTTGCCGCCGACGAACAGCACCTGCCGCTGGGCGGCCAGCTCTAGCAGCACGAGACGTGGTCCAGCGGCGAGTGGTCCATGCCCATGCGGCGGTGCCACTCGTGGAAGCGGTCGTACATCAGGGGGAGCAGCTCCACCGTGTAGTAGCTGGCCGGGTTGGGGACGCCGAGCATGTCGGAGAGCACGATCATCATGAAGAGGTCGTCCTCGTCGCGCTGCGCCCGGGCGAAGGTGCGGCGGTAGGGGGCGACGTAGAACTCGCGCAGTCCCGCGGCGAGCCGTGCCGCGCGGCTGCGGTCGCCGCCCCCTCCGCTCATCGCTCGACGGCCGGCTCGGCGTCGACCGGGTCCTCCTCGTCGGCCGGCTCCCTGCGGGCCCTGGCCATCGAGCCGACGGCCTCGACGATCACCCACAGCGCGGCGACGAGGATGACGACGTCGAGACCGAGCAGCAGCCAGTCCCCGTCGGAGTAGAACTGGCCGACCTGGACGATCGCGGCGGCCACCGACATGGAGAAGACGAACACGAGCGGGACCAGCGCAGGCAGCGGGCTGCGCCGCTTGCGCATGAGCATGACCGCGACGATCGACAGCGTCAGGCCCGCCAGGATCTGGTTGGTGGTGCCGAACAACGGCCAGATGCGCATGCCGCCCGCGCCGTCGGTGCTGATGCTGAAGGACAGCCCCAGGCCGAAGGCGAGCACGATGACCGTCGCGAGGACGGTGCCGATCCGCTTGCCGGCGAGGCCGACGGCCTCCTGGACGACGTAGCGCTGCAGGCGCACACCGGTGTCCATGGTGGTGGCGGCGAACAGCACGGCCATCGTCGCCAGGATGGTGGCGCTGAGCGACGCCGGGATGCCCAGGCCCGCGTTGACGATGGCCCCACCGCCCTCGACGAACGCGGCGACCCCACCCTGGTTGAAGGCCGAGTAGACGGCCTCCCAGTCCGCGAGCGTCCGGTAGCCCGCGGTGGCGGCGATGATCGAGCCGAGCGCGAGCAGGCCCTCCCCGACCGCACCGAAGTAGCCGACGAACCGTGCGTCGGTCTCCTTGTCGAGCTGCTTGGCGCTGGTGCCGGAGGAGACGATGCCGTGGAAGCCGGAGATGGCACCGCAGGCGATGGTGACGAAGAGCAGCGGCACGAGGCTCGGGGTGCCCTCGGGGACGTTGGAGTTCATCGCGGGGGCGACGATCTCCGGTGAGGCGATGAGCACCGAGACGTAGAGGATTCCCAGCCCGATGAACAGCTGCAGGCCGTTGATGTAGTCCCGCGGCTGGAGCAGCATCCACACGGGCAGCATGGAGGCGACGCCGGCGTACAGGAACAGCACGAGCACCCAGAAGGCCTCTGCCGACAGCCCCATGACGGTCTCGGGCAGGACGACCGGGGCGTTGTCGCCCAGGATGATGAGGGAGTACAGCGCGACGACGCCGATGACCGAGACGGCGACGAGGTTGAGCTTCCACCGGTAGATCGCCTGGCCGATGAGCAACGCGACGAGGATCGCGCCCCAGACCGGGATGACCGCCGTGGGGGTGTTGACGAGCAGCCCGCCGATGACGACGGCGAAGGCCGTGTTGACCATGAGCAGCAGCAGGAAGATGACGACGAGGAACAGGTTGCGTCCGCGTGCCCCGATGTAGCGGCCGGACAGGGTCCCGATGGACTGGCCCCTGTTGCGGATCGAGGCCCACAGGGCGCCCAGGTCGTGCATGCCCGCGAAGAACACCGTGCCGAGGGTGACCCAGAGGAAGGCCGGCAGCCAGCCCCAGATGACGGCCACGGCCGGACCGACGATCGGCGCGGCACCGGCGACCGAGGTGAAGTGGTGGCCCCACAGGACGTACTTGTTCGTCGGGACGAAGTCGACACCGTCCTGGAACTCGTGGGCCGGTGTGCGGAGGCGGGCGTTGAGCCGGTAGACGCGGCTGCCGAGGTACCTGGAGTAGAGGAAGTAGCCGGCGAGCAGCATCGCGATGCCGATCGCGGCGAGAAGCAGTGAGTTCACGTCACTCCGATCTTCGTCGTTGACGACCGGTCGGGCCTGCGGGTTCCCCGCCGCCGGCCGTGATCCAGCTCACCATAGCGGCTGGCGTCGGGCCGGCGGAGCCCACGGGCAGCGTGGCGTCAGGTGCGCCGACGCCGGCGTGGGCGGCGGGCCGCGGGTGCGGTGTCGTCGTCCGTGAGGAGGCCGCCGTCCTCCTGCAGCGTCTGCGCGACGTGGGCGGTGAACTGCTCACGTCGGAGGCGCAGCTCCGCCTGCAGGGTCTTGTGCCGCTCGTGCCGGAACTGCCGGACCAGGGCGAAGCACATGACGATCATGACGACGCTGAAGGGCAGCGCGATCGAGATGGCGACACCGCGCAGGGCGGTCAGCCCGCCGGCGAGCACGAGCGCCACCGCCACCGCGCCCTCGAGCACGGCCCACAGCACGCGGCTCCACACCGGCGGGTCGACGTCGCCTCCCGAGGCGAGCATGTCGACGACGAGGGACCCGGAGTCGGAGGAGGTGACGAAGAAGAGGATGACGATGAGGATCGCCACGCCGATGACGAGACCGGCCGCGGGCAGGTTCTCGAGGAGGACGAACAGCGTGTTCGTCTCGTCCACCGTGGCGTTGCCCTCGGCGTCGGTCCCCACCAGCCCGCCGCTGCCGAACAGCTCGCGGTACAGGCCGCTGCCGCCGAGCACGGTGAACCAGATGAAGCTGAAGATCGTCGGGATGAGGAGGACGCCGAGGACGAACTCCCGGACGGTGCGGCCCTTGGAGATCCGCGCGATGAACACACCGACGAAGGGCGCCCAGGAGATCCACCAGCCCCAGTAGAAGGCCGTCCACCAGCCCTGCCACTCGATCCCCTGCTCCCCGGCAAGGGCGGAGGTGCGGAAGCTCAGCGCGATGAGGTTCTGGAAGTAGGCGCCCGAGGCCTGGATGAGCTCGCGGAGCAGGAACATCGTCGGGCCGGCGATCGCGATGAAGAGCATGAGGGCGACCGCCATCGACATGTTGATGTTCGAGAGCCACTTGATCCCCTTCGACACCCCGCTGACGACGGAGAAGAGGGCGAGACCGGTGACGATGCCGATGATGATGACGAGGACCATGTTGCTCGGCGTGGAGATGATGTCGAGGAACGCCAGGCCGCCCGCGATCTGCGTGACGCCCAGCCCGAGCGAGGTCGCGATGCCGAAGACGGTGCCGACGACGGCGATGACGTCGACGACGTCGCCGAGCCACCCCTTGGCCGCCTTCCCGAGCACCGGCTCCACCGTCCACCGGATGGAGATCGGCCGGTTGCGGACGTGGACGGCGTAGGCGATCGCGAGGCCGACGACGACGTAGATCGCCCACGGGTGCAGGCCCCAGTGGAGGAAGGTGATGACGAGGGAGTCCTGCGCCCCTGCCTCGTCGCCCGCGACGATCCGGGAGGCGCGGTTGGGGATGCCGGCGAAGTGGTGGAGCGGCTCGGCGACCCCCCAGAACACCAGGCCGATGCCCATGCCGGCCCCGAACAGCATGGTGAGCCAGGAGCCGAGGCCGAACTCGGGCCCCTCGTCGTCGTTGCTCAGCGTGATGTCCCCGAAGTGGCTCAGGCCCATCCACACGGCGAAGACCACGAAGGCGGAGATGAGAGCGGTGTAGTACCACCCGAAGTAGCTGACGATGCCGTTCTGGACCGTCCCGATGGCGTCACCGACGGTGTCGCCGCCGATGATCGCGAGGGCGACGAAGGCGAGGATGAGGACGAGTGACGGCCAGAACACCTGCGGGTGGATCGACTGGTACCAGCGCTCCCCGGCGGGGGAGGTCCCCGCCGGCTCGGTGTCGGTGCTTCTCGCTGTCTCCGGTGACGTCCCCACGAGACCCTCCTTCGTCGTCGGCGTTCTGCCGTGACAGTACCCACGGGCGCCGGAGGTGGCACGAGGAGGGCGCCAGGCGCTCGCCGGCGGGCGTGGCAGGGAGGGCGGGAGCCGGTCAGCCGTTGAGGACGGGCGCGGGGACGTCGAGGAGGTCGAGGACGACGTCCGCGGCGAGTGCGGCGACGTCGTCGACGGCGAGACCGAAGTCGTCACCGGCGGTGGGCCCGCACAGGTCGGACACGCCCCGCACCGCGAGGTAGGGGATGCCGAAGGAGTAGCAGACCTGGGCGATGGCGCAGGTCTCCATGTCCGCGGTGAGGGCTCGCGGGAAGGTGGCCCGGTGCGCCTCGACGGTGCGGCCGTCCACGAAGGAGTCGCCCGAGATCATCGCGCCGACGAGCACGCCGGGCCGGTTCCGTGCGCGGTCGACGAGGGTGTCGACGGCCGGGTAGGTGGCGGGCATGCCCGGCATCTGGCCCAGGGCGTAGCCGAAGGCGGTCGCGTCGGCCCCGGCGTAGGAGTGCTCGTCGCCGACGACGACGTCACCCACGCGCACACCGTCGGCGAGCCCGCCGGCCGAGCCGGTCGACACGACGAGCGGGGTGCGCACGGCGTGGACGGCCAGGGCAGTGGCCGTGGCGGCGTTGACCCCGCCGATGCCCGAGCGGATGAGGAGCAGCTGCCGTCCACCGATCGTGGCGATGACCGAGCGGGCCATCCCGACGTGCCGCTGGTGGGCGAGGTGCTCCGCGCGCTGCTCGTAGGGCGCGATCTCCTCGTCCATGGCGGCGACGACGACGGCGTCGACGGTCGCGAGCGGGGCCGTCAAGGGGGCGCCGGGGGCGACCGGGACGCCGAAGAGCTCGCTCATGCCTGGACCTGCTCCCACTCGGCGCGCCGGTCGAGGAAGGTGCGGGCCGCCTCCTGCGCGCCGGTGAGGTCGTGGCTCGCACCCCAGCCGCACTGGACCTCGTTCGCGGCGGGCACCTCCTCCGCGCCGAGGACGTCACTGAGGGTCGCCTCGAGCAGGGGAAGGAACGCGGGCAGGTCGGTCTCCAGCAGGAGCGCGTAGAAGCCGGTCTGGCAGCCCATCGGGGAGATGTCGACGACGGCGTCGGTGTGGCTGCGCATGTGCTCGGCCATGAGGTGCTCGAGGGAGTGGACGACCGGCATCTCGAGGTGGTCGACGTTCGGCTGGCAGAAGCGGACGTCGAACTTGGTGAGCGTGTCACCGCCCGGCAGGGTCTTGGCGTCCGCCACGCGCACGTAGGGCGCCTTCACGGCTCGGTGGTCGAGGTTGAAGCTCTCGACGTTCATCTTCCTCACGCTTCCCATCATGGGCGATGGCTCAGACCCTGTCTCCGGCAGGTGCCTGTGGGTTTCGCCACCTGTCGGCACGCCGCCTGCTGCGTGAGGGTCTGTCCTCAGGTCTGTCCACCACCTGTGGACGACACGCCCGGAGCGGGTGTGGACCCAGGGGTGTCAGCGGGGATGTCGGTGGTCGGTGGGATGCTGGCGACAGGGCCGGACGAGGCGGCATCGCGGGCTCCACAGGTCATCCCCAGGGAGAGGCGTCTCATGCACAGAATCCGCGGCAGGCTGTGGATGACACGCCCAGAACGCGACTCGCCGACACAACACCTTGGGGTTGTTCCGAAGCCGGACCACTAGGTGTAGTGTCGTGCCCAGTCGTCCAGTGAACTACACGTCTGTCGTTCATCCGCCCTCACCGGTGGGGGAACCGCAACCGAGGGGAGATCCTCCGATGAGCATCACCGTCTTCAGCAAGCCGTCCTGCGTGCAGTGCGACGCCACGTACCGCGCGCTGAACAAGCAGGGGCTGGAGTACGAGGTCGTCGACATCTCCACCGACGCGGAGGCGCTCGAGACCGTCAAGGCGCTGGGCTACCAGCAGGCCCCCGTGGTCTTCGCCGACGGTGACCACTGGTCGGGCTTCCGGCCCGACAAGATCAAGGCGCTGGCGGCGCAGGCCGCCTCCGTCGCGGTCTGACCACACACTTCGGTCGGGTCGCCCTCACCCGGCGACCCGGCCGAGACCATCAGGGCTCCGGCCCGGTGCACGCAACAGACTCTCGAGGGGGTGACATGGGGAACCTTGTCTACTTCTCGTCGGCTTCCCAGAACACGCACCGCTTCGTCGAGCGGCTGGGCCTCGAGGCGCACCGCATCCCGTTGCGGCCGACGGAGCCCTTCCTCACCGTGGATGAGGAGTACGTGCTCATCGTGCCGACCTACGGGGGCGGCAACCAGCGCGGGGCAGTGCCCCGGCAGGTCATCAAGTTCCTCAACGACGAAGGTAACCGCGGGCTGTGTCGCGCGGTCATCGCGGCGGGGAACACGAACTTCGGCACCGCCTACTGCATCGCCGGTGACATCGTCGCCGCGAAGCTCGGGGTGCCCTACCTGTACAGGTTCGAACTACTCGGAACAGCAGAGGACGTCTCGCGCGTCCATGAGGGATTGGGACAGTTTTGGCAGCAACGGTCACTGATATCGGCATGACGCAGGGCGCGGCTCCGGAGCTCGACTACCACGCCCTCAACGCGATGCTCAACCTCTACGACGCCGACGGGAACATCCAGTTCGACGCCGACAGGGAGGCGGTCGACGCCTACTTCCGTCAGCACGTCGTGCCGAGCACCGTCACCTTCCCCAGCGTCGCGGAGCGCCTGCGCTACCTCGTCGAGGAGGGCTACTACGAGAAGGAGGTGCTCGAGCAGTACTCCCCGGAGTTCCTCGACCGGGTCTGGCAGTTCGCCGACTCCCTCGACTTCCGCTTCGAGTCCTTCCTCGGCGCCTTCAAGTACTACACGTCCTACACGCTTAAGAGCTTCGACGGCACGACGTACCTCGAGCGCTTCGAGGACCGCGTGATCATGGTGGCCCTGGCCCTTGCCGCCGGTGACGAGCGGGTCGCCCTCGACATCGTCGAGGAGGTCATCACCGGCCGGTTCCAGCCGGCAACGCCCACCTTCCTCAACGCCGGCAAGTCCTCGCGCGGTGAGCTCGTCTCGTGCTTCCTCCTGCGCACCGAGGACAACATGGAGTCGATCGCCCGCGGCATCAACTCCGCCCTCCAGCTCTCCAAGCGCGGCGGCGGCGTGGCACTGTCGCTGACCAACCTCCGTGAGGCGGGTGCGCCGATCAAGCGCATCCAGAACCAGTCCTCCGGCGTCATCCCGGTGATGAAGCTCCTCGAGGACTCCTTCTCCTACGCCAACCAGCTGGGGGCGCGTCAGGGCGCCGGCGCGGTGTACCTCAACGCCCACCACCCCGACATCATGAAGTTCCTCGACACCAAGCGGGAGAACGCGGACGAGAAGATCCGCATCAAGACCCTCTCGCTCGGTGTCGTCGTCCCCGACGTCACCTTCGAGCTCGCCAAGACGAACGCGGACATGTTCCTGTTCTCGCCCTACGACGTCGAGCGTGTCTACGGCGTGCCCTTCTCCGAGATCAGCGTGACGGAGAAGTACGACGAGATGGTCGCGGACGACCGGATCAAGAAGACCTCGATCAAGGCGCGTGACTTCTTCCAGACGATCGCCGAGATCCAGTTCGAGTCCGGCTACCCGTACGTGATGTTCGAGGACACGGTCAACGCCGCGAACCCGATCGACGGCCGCATCAGCATGTCGAACCTGTGCTCGGAGATCCTCCAGGTGTCCACGCCGTCGTCGTACAACGACGACCTCTCCTACGCGGAGGTCGGCAAGGACATCTCGTGCAACCTCGGCTCGCTGAACATCGCCAAGGCGATGGACTCCCCGGACCTGGGCAGGACGATCGGCACGGCCGTCCGTGCCCTGACGGCGGTGTCCGACCAGACGCACATCACCTCGGTGCCCTCGATCGACAAGGGCAACAACGAGTCCCACGCCATCGGCCTGGGCCAGATGAACCTCCACGGCTACCTCGCTCGCGAGCGGGTGTACTACGGCTCGGAGGAGGGCATCGACTTCACCAACATCTACTTCTACACGGTGGCCTTCCACGCGATCACCGAGTCGAACAAGCTGGCGATCGAGCGGGGGAAGTCCTTCGCGGGCTTCGAGCGCTCGACGTACGCCACCGGTGAGTTCTTCACCAAGTACATCGAGCAGGAGTGGGTGCCGCAGACCGAGCGGGTGCGCGAGCTGTTCGCCGGCGTCCACATCCCCACCCAAGAGGACTGGCGTGCGCTGGCCGCCTCGGTCAAGGCGCACGGCCTGTACAACCAGAACCTCCAGGCCGTGCCGCCCACCGGCTCGATCTCCTACATCAACAACTCGACCTCCTCGATCCACCCGATCGTGTCGAAGATCGAGATCCGCAAGGAGGGCAAGCTCGGGCGGGTCTACTACCCGGCGCCCTACATGACGAACGACAACCTCGAGTACTACGAGGACGCGTACGAGATCGGTCCCGAGAAGATCATCGACACCTACGCCGCGGCCACCCAGCACGTGGACCAGGGCCTGTCGCTGACCCTCTTCTTCAAGGACACCGTCACCACCCGCGACCTCAACAAGGCGCAGATCTACGCCTGGCGCAAGGGCATCAAGACGCTCTACTACATCCGCCTGCGTCAGATGGCCCTCGAGGGCACCGAGGTGGAGGGCTGCGTCAGCTGCACGCTGTGACCCCACAGCGCTGACCGCCCCCGAGACACAGAGAGAGACGAAGACCGTGGAGAAGCTCAAGCTCGTCGACCGGGTCCAGGCCATCAACTGGAACCGGGTGCAGGACGAGAAGGACGTCGAGGTCTGGGACCGCCTGACCGGCAACTTCTGGCTGCCCGAGAAGGTGCCGCTGTCCAACGACATCCAGTCGTGGAACACCCTGAGCGCGGCCGAGCAGACGATGACCACCCGGGTGTTCACCGGGCTCACCCTGCTCGACACCATCCAGGGCACCGTCGGCGCGGTGAGCCTCATCCCCGACGCCGTCACCCCCCACGAGGAGGCGGTGTACACGAACATCGCCTTCATGGAGTCGGTGCACGCGAAGAGCTACTCCTCGATCTTCTCCACGCTCATCTCGACGCGGGAGATCGACGAGGCGTTCCGCTGGTCGGAGGAGAACGAGCACCTCCAGCGCAAGGCCGCGATCGTCATGGAGTACTACCGCGGTGACGACCCCGAGAAGCGCAAGGTCGCCTCGACGATGCTCGAGTCTTTCCTCTTCTACTCCGGCTTCTACGCCCCGATGTACTGGTCCTCGCGGGCCAAGCTCACCAACACCGCGGACCTCATCCGCCTCATCATCCGCGACGAGGCCGTGCACGGGTACTACATCGGCTACAAGTACCAGAAGGCGGTGGAGAAGGCCTCGCCCGAGCGTCGTCAGGAGCTCAAGGACTACACCTTCGAGCTGCTCCTGGAGCTGTACGACAACGAGGAGCAGTACACCGAGGACCTCTACGGTCCCCTCGGGCTCACCGACGACGTCAACGCCTTCCTGCGCTACAACGCGAACAAGGCGCTGATGAACCTCGGCTACGAGGGGCTGTTCCCCAAGGACCAGACCAACGTCAACCCGGCGATCCTCTCCTCGCTGAGCCCCAACGCCGACGAGAACCACGACTTCTTCTCCGGCTCCGGGTCCAGCTACGTCATCGGCAAGGCCGTGGACACCGAGGACGAGGACTGGGACTTCTGAGCCCAGCCCGTCCGCCGCGCTGAGAGCCGGACCGCTCACCCGAGCGGTCCGGCTCCTCGCGTCCCCGGCCCGGGACCTTCGACCGTGATCGTGCCCGTCCGCCTGCGGAAGAGTGGGGAGCACACCGAACATCGGAGGATCCCGTGGCACGCACCTACGTCATCACCGGCGCCGGCTCAGGGATCGGCGCCGCCGCGGCCCGCCTCCTGCGTGAGGCAGGGGCAACCGTCGTCGGGGTCGACCTGCGCGGCTCCGACATCACCGCGGACCTCTCCACGCCCGCCGGGCGCGAGCAGGCGGTCGCCGCGGTCCTCGAGGCCACCGGCGGGACCGTCGACGCCGTCATCGCCTCGGCCGGGGTCTCCCTGCCCACCGCGCTCACCGTGTCGGTCAACTACTACGGCGTCGTCGAGCTCCTCACCGCGCTGCAGCCGGCACTGGCGAGGTCCGACGCCCCGCGCGCCGTCGTCGTGAGCTCGATGTCCTCGCTGCAGCCGAACCATCCGCCTCTCGTCGAGGCGCTGCTCGGCGCGGACGAGGCCGCAGCCCTGGAGGTTGCCGAGCAGCTCGCTGCTGACCCGCAGACCGGCAACCTCATCTACGCCTCGACCAAGCGGGCGGTCTCCCGCTGGGTCCGCGCCCGGTCGATCACCGCCGAGTGGGCGGGCGCGGGGATCCCGCTCAACGCCGTCGCCCCGGGCATCGTCACGACGCCGATGACCGAGCAGCTCCTTGCCTCGCCCGAGTCCACCGCGTTCGTCGACGCCGTCGTGCCGATGCCGCTGAACTACCACCAGCCGCCGGAGTCCATCGCCAACCTGTGCCTCTGGCTGACGTCGGTGGAGAACACCCACTGCGCGGGGCAGACCATCTACTGCGACGGGGGCAGCGACGTCGTGCTCCGCGGGGAGGACGCCTGGAGCTGGGCCGACGCGGCGGTCGGGGAGTACTTCGGGCAGCTCATGGCCGGCGCCGAGAAGTAGTCCGTCGGGGCGGCCCCGCGCGTAGCATTCCGCGCGTGCTGCGCCACGACGACCCGCTTCCCCACCGCCCCCGGCGGGTGCTGGTGGCGGGCGTGTCGGGCGCCGGGAAGACGACGCTCGCGCGGCGGGTCGCCGCCGTCACCGGCGGCCCCCACACGGAGATCGACGCCCTGTTCCACGGTCCCGGCTGGGTCCCGCGGACCGAGTTCCTCGACGACGTCCGCGCGCTCGTCGCGCGGGACGCCTGGACGACCGAGTGGCAGTACACCGGCGCCAGGCCGCTCCTCGCCGAGCGCGCCGACCTCCTCGTGTGGCTCGACCTGGCCTTCGCCACCGTCACACTGCCGCGGCTGCTGCGCCGGACGGTCGGGCGGCGACTGCGCCGGCAGGAGCTGTGGAACGGCAACGTGGAGCCACCGCTGTGGACGGTGCTCACCGACCGCGAGCACGTCGTGCGCTGGGCCGTGCACACCCGCGGCAAGCTCCGCGTCCGGGTGCCGCTGCTTGAGGAGCACGAGCCCCACCTCGTCGTCGTCCGACTCCGCTCGCCGCGGGAGGTGAAGCGCTGGGTGGAGGGAGCGCTCCGAGCAGCGGTCGCGGCCTCGTCCGGGTGATCCCCGCGGGGACGTGAGCGACCTCGATGCGCGGAATCCCGTCCTCAGGGGTTTCTACCGACGCGAAGGTGCCGCCACCGGTGCGAGCCTGAGGAGGTCTCAGGAACCGGCGGCGAGCGGACTGGTTCACGGAGCTCCGGGACGGATCGACGTCGACCTGGCGAGCTGCGACGGCGGAGAGGAGCAATCGATGCGTACCCATGAGCAGGGTGGCCGGACTGACATGGCCGCGACGATCCAGCGGATCGAGAACGCTGCCATCGCCGTCGCGATCCTTCTCGCGATGGTGGCCTTCGGGCGGCCGTGGTGGCTGCTCCTCGCCGCCTTCCTGCTCTTCGACCTCTCTGCGGTCGGGTACCTCCGCGGCCCGCGTGCCGGTGCCGCCTCGTACAACGCGGTCCACAGCTACACCGGTCCGGCGGCGGTGTCGGCGCTGTCCCTCGCTCTGCTCGTCGCGGACCACCAGGTGGTCTGGCTCTTCCTCCTCGCCGCGTGCTGGGCCTTCCACGTCGCGGTCGATCGAGCGCTCGGCTACGGACTCAAGCTCGACGAGGGCTTCACCCACACGCATCTCGGCCGGATCGGGCAGCGACCCCCCAGCGAGGCGGAGCGAGGTCGCTCATGAAACCGGTGGATCAGGAGTTCCTGCTGAGCCTGGCCGGTGTGTCCGCCACGCTCCTGGGAACCTTCATCGTCGGGGTGTTCTTCTACATCGACTCCAGCGCACATCGCCGGGTGACCGGATCTCGCGCGACGGACGTGTACCTCCGGTCCGGCACGCGATGGGTCTTCACCGCCTACTCGATCCCGCTGTTCGTCCCGCTCTTCCTGGCGGCGACGGACCGGCTGTGGGGCGCAGTCTCGTTCGCCGCCCTCGGCACGGTCCTCATCGTGATGACCGTCGAGACGGGACTCCGCACCCTCGCGGGTGGGAGGTCCGGCATGTCCCACGCGTTCGTCATCAACGAGTGGGCGACGAGCGCAGCGGTCCTCGCGGCCATGATCCTGCCCTGGGCGCTCGGCGGGTGGATCCCGCGTCCCTCCGAGTTCGTCCCCTCGATGCTCCTCCTTCTCGCGTCCGGGTTCGCGAGCACAGCCGCACTGGTCATGGCTCAGTTCGACGCGAGCAGGGACGGGTGACCGCGACCCCGCGGCCCGGCGAGCAGCACAGCGGTCGAGAGCAGTGCCACAACAACGGAAGGTGTCACCATGACCACGCAAGGACCGCGAGTCGCCATCATCACCGGCGCGGGAAGCACGCAGGGAATCGGTTTCGCGGTGGCACGTCTGCTCGGCGCCGGCGGATGTCAGGTGGTGATCACGTCCACGACGAACCGGATCTTCGGACGAGTCTCGGAGCTGCGCGCCGAGGGCGTCCAGGCCGAGGGAGTGGTCGCCGACCTCACCGACCAGGCGGGCGTGGACGCCGTCCTCGCCTGCGCGTTGGACGCGTTCGGCGGCGTGGACGTCCTCGTCAACAACGCCGGGATGACCGCCGTGTCCGGCTCGTACGCCTCGGGAGCGACCGGCGGACTCTCCCTGCACCACTGGCAGGCCTCACTGGACCGGAACCTCACCACGACGTTCCTCATGACCCGCGCCGTCGTGGGCCTCATGCAGGCTGCGGGCTACGGCCGGATCGTCAACGTGTCCTCGGTGTCGGGGCCTGTCGCCGCCTACGGCGGCGACGTCGCGTACCACGCGGCGAAGGCCGGCGTGGTCGGCCTGACGCGCTCGACGGCGATCGACACGGCCGCGGCGGGTGTCACGGTGAACGCGGTCGCCCCGGGGTGGATCGACACGGCGTCCGCCTCCGACCACGAGCGGAGGATGGGTGCGGCCACACCCGTGGGCCGGTCCGGCACTGCAGACGAGGTGGCGTACGTGATCGCGTTCCTTGCCGGTGAGGGCGCGTCCTACATCACGGGGCAGCTGATCACGGTCGACGGCGCCAACTCCATCAGCGAGGAGCGGGGGCGCTAGCAGCCGCGTTCGTGCCGCCGGGCCGGCCTCGCCGAGACGGTGGCGACCGCCGGGTGGACGGACCGCTCCGGCGCGCGGCGGGGACCTGAGCCGGCCCGTGCCGCGCGCCGGACGGGTCAGCTCGCGGTCGCGCGCCGGCGTGCGAGCACAGCAGCGGCGCCCAGAGCGAGCAGCACGCCCGCGGCTGCACCGAGGACGCCGACCGACGAGCCGGTGGTCGGCAGCGACCCGCGCCCGTTCGGACCGCCGGCGGTGGCGTCGTCACCGGCGTCGTCGGTCGTCGGCTCGGGCGACGGGGCCGGCTCGGCCGGCGCAGGGGCGGCTGCACCCTCGGCCGAGAAGGTCCACGTCCACTCGGCGGAGGCACCGTCGTCGAGGACGAACCCGGGCAGGGCCCGCGCCACGACGGTCACCGTGCCGGTGCCCGGGTACGTCCCGGCCGCCACGACGGCACCGTCGACGAGGTACTCGACGCCGTCGACGGCCGGGACGGTGTACACGTCGTGCTCCGTCCCGTCCCCGTCGGTGAACTCGACGGTGGCCGGCACCACCGGCGTCGCCCGGCCGACGGAGAAGATCGTCGTCGTGCCGGACACCTCGTTGCCCACCGCGACGAGGGGCAGCCCGGTGCCGGAGTCCGCGGCGGGGATGAAGGTGACGCCCTCCGGCCCGAGGTCGCCGGCCTGGGTGAGCGCAGCCTGCACGGCGTCCGTGCCGGGCTCCGCGTCGATGACGTCCTCCATCGACACGGAGAAGTCCCGGTTGTTGAGGTAGGTGACGAAGAACGCGTCGGTGGGGTCGGTGATGTCGTGGACGACGACGCCGCCCACCCGCTCGAGGCCGAGGAAGGCGTAGGTGCGGCCGTCGACCTCGCCGATCGCGAGGTTCTCGGGCTCCGGCCCCTTGTCCTCGCTGCGGCCCTCCAGGGTGGACTCGCTGTGGTTGGAGTTGAAGAACTCGGGCACGGCCGCTGCCGTGATGCGCTCCAGCTCGTCACCGGTGTCGAAGACCTGCTCGCCGTCCGTCGTCCAGATCGACAGCGACCTGCCACCGAAGGCGTGGAGCTCCTCGAAGCAGGACCCGTCCTCCGCCAGGCCGCCGGCGATGCTGACGTTGAGCCGGCCGAGGTGCTCGTCGCCGAGGAAGTCGGCGACGGGAGCGTCCTCGCACACAGCGGGCGCCGGCGTCTCGTCCGGGTCGCCGAGGTCCTTGACCCGGACCGACTCGACGTAGTCACCCCACTCCCGGGCGTCGCCCTCGTTGGCGGTCACGAGGTAGGTCTGCCCGCCGGCCGTGTACGACGCCATGCCGTCAGGCATGTAGACCCCGCGGACGCCGGGGTAGGTGCGGATGTTGATGGTCGGGGCGTCCTCCGGGTCGCGGTCGGAGGGGTCCAGGCCGTTGCCCTCCACCGAGTGGTCCTTGAGGCCGAGGGGCCAGAGGTCGCTGACGGTGGCGGACCCGAGGTCGACCACGGCCACGGCGTTGGCCTCCTGCAGTGCCACGTAGGCGGTGCGGTCGTCGGCACCGATCGTGACGTACTCCGGCTCGAGGTTCCGCGAGACGGGCAGGTCCTCCCCGTGCGGGGTCGGCCCGAAGACCCGGACGCCCACCGGAAGGACGCGTGTGCCGTCGTCCCAGGCGTGGAAGCCCGCGGTACGCACGTCGTCCTGCGTGGGCGCGGCGACGGAAGCAGGCAGGGTGACGACGGCGACCGAACCCTCCGGGTCGGCGGTGAAGTCGTCGGCGGGCTCGCCCTCGTTCGCGACGACGGCGTACCGGCCGTCCGCCGTCGTCGTCACCATGTCGGGCAGCGGACCGACGCGGACAGCGCCGAGCAGCTCGCCGTCACCGGCGGCGTCGAAGGCGACGAGCCAGCCGGGCTCCGTCTTCGTCGGGTGCTCGACGGCGATGACGCCGAGGCCGTCCGCGCGGACGGCGACCGAGTTGGCCACAGCACCCGCGGTGACGGTGCTGCCGTCCGCGGCCGCGGTCCCCGGCGTCTCGATCCGGTGGAGGAGGGCCGGGGCGGCGGGGTCGGAGAGGTCGAGGACGTCGACCGTCGCGGCGGCCGCGTTGACGACGAACAGCCGCTGGGTGGCGGCGTGGAAGGTGACGATCTCGGCGGCCGACTCGTCGAAGACGCCCGACTCGTAGGTGCCGATCGCGGTGAGCTCGAACGCGGCGTCGCCCGCGGTGACGGACACGGGGACGGTCGCGGCCCCGGCGGTGAGTGCCGGCAGGGTCAGGGCGACGGCCGCCAGGGCGGTGGTCGCGGCCGCCGTGCGGCGCAGGGAGGGGGAGGTGGGCATGGGCGTCCTTCGTCGGTCGGCCGGGGTCGGCCCCGACGCTAGGGCCGCGGGGTGACCGCCGGGTGTCCGCAGCGTGAACGCCGGGTGGGTGGCAAGGGGGATCCCCGAGCCGGCGGCCGAGGACTCAGGGAGGAGCGGGGGTCGGTCCCCGATCCGCCGCCCCGGTCGGCGCCGCTTCACTGAGGTCCGAGGGCCGGGCAGTGCCGGCCGACGAGAGGACGATGATGATCGAGGCACGCAAGCTCACCAAGCGGTACGGCGACAAGGTCGCCGTCGACGGCGTCAGCTTCACGATCCCCGCCGGGACGGTCACCGGCTTCCTCGGGCCCAATGGTGCGGGGAAGTCGACGACGATGCGGATGGTCGTCGGCCTCGACCGGCCGACCTCCGGGTCCGTCACCGTCAACGGGGCGCACTACCGCCACCACCGCTCGCCGTTGCGCGAGGTGGGGGCGCTGCTCGACGCCGGCGCCGCGCACCCCGGCCGCAGCGCCCGGTCGCACCTGCGGGCGCTCGCGGCGAGCCACCGCATCCCCCGGGGACGCGTCGACGAGGTCATCGAGATGACCGGCCTCGGCCCGGTCGCCCACCGGCGCGTGCGGAGCTTCTCCCTCGGCATGGGGCAGCGCCTCGGCATCGCCGTCGCGCTGCTCGGGGACCCGCGCACCCTCATCCTCGACGAGCCGGTCAACGGCCTGGACCCCGAGGGCGTCACCTGGGTCCGCACGCTCGTGCGCCAGCTGGCGGCCGAGGGCCGCACCGTCCTCCTGTCCTCCCACCTCATGAGCGAGATGGCGATGACGGCCGACCAGCTTCTCGTCATCGGGCGCGGACGCATCATCGCCGCCGGCCCCGTCCAGGACGTCATCGACTCCGCGACCGGAGCCGTCGTCGTCGTCCGCTCCCCGCGGGTCGGCGAGCTCGGGTCGCGCCTGGAGGGCGCCGGCGCCGCCGTCGAGCGGGCGGACGACGGCGGGCTGCGCGTCCGCGGCAGCTCCGTCGAGGCCGTGGGCGAGCTCGCCGCCCGCGAGGGCATCGCGCTGCACGAGCTGCGGCACCAGCGCGCCAGCCTCGAGGAGGCCTACCTCAACCTCACCGGCTCTGCGGTCGAGTACCGCTCCACCACGACGACGACGGAGACCCCGCGATGACCACGACGACCCAGCCCCGTCCCGCTCCTCCCGGACCCGCGGCCACCCGGGCAGCCGGCGACCCCGGCAGCCCCGGCGCGGGCGACCTCAGCTTCCGCGGCGTCCTCGCCGGTGAGTGGGTCAAGCTGCTCTCGCTGCGCTCGACCTGGTGGACCGCGGCCCTCACGGTCGTGGTCATCGCGGCGCTCGGCGCCGTCCAGGCCTCCGCCGTCGACGACATCGTCGTCCTCGCCGCGGAGCTCGGTATCGAGCCGCACGGTGCGGAGCTCGTCATCGCCGGCTTCCAGTTCGGGATGGTCACGGTCGCGGTCCTCGGTGCGCTGCTCGTCACCGGGGAGTACTCCACCGGGACGATCCGCTCCACCCTCGTCGCCGTGCCCTCGCGCCTGCCCGTCCTGTGGGCCAAGGCGCTCGCGCTGGTCGCGCTCACCGTGGTGGTCAGCGTCCTGAGCCTGGTCGTTGCGACCGTGTCCGCACTGCCATGGCTCGCGGACGCGAACCTCGTCCCGGCGCTCGACGACGCCGTCACCTGGCAGTCCTTCGCGGGGATGACGTACTTCTTCGTCGCCGTCGTCCTCATCGCGCTGGGCCTCGGCGCTGTGCTGCGCCACACGGCGGCCACCGTGTCGGCGGTGCTCGGCCTGCTGCTCCTCGTCCCGGGAGTACTCCAGTTCGTGCCGCTCGAGTGGGTGCAGGACCTCGTGAGCCTCACGCCCCTGCCCGCCGCGGTCGCGTTCGTCGGCACGTCCGGGCTCCAGGGCACCAACGATGTCCTCACGGCCTGGCAGGGCGTCGCCGTGGTCGGGGGGTACGCGGTGCTCGCCCTGGTCGCCGGCGCGGTCTGCCTCCGGCGGCGCGACGCCTGAGCTGCCCGGTGTGCGGGCCCGTCCGGCCACTGCCACAGTAGCTGGATGGGCGACGACGACCTGCTGGCCGAGGCGGCCAGTCGCGGCCTGCAGCTCGCTCCCTCCACGCTGCGGCACAACGACGCCGGCCTCGACTTCGCGGTGGTGTACGCGCAGGACGTGCACGGCCGGCGGTGGGTGCTGCGGATCCCCCGCCGGGCCGACGTCGTGGAGGCGTTGGCGCAGGAGGAGGCGGTCCTCGCCTTCGCCTCCCGACACCTGAGGGTCGCCGTCCCGGAGTGGCGAGTGCGGTCGAGGGAGCTCATCGCCTACCCGCTGCTGCCCGGGCACCCGGGTCTCACGCTCGAGGGCGACCAGGTCGAGTGGCACGTGGACCCCGGCTCGGAGCGCTACGCCGCCGAGCTGGGCCGGCTCCTCGCCGACCTCCACGCGGCTCCACTGGCAGAGGCGCGGGAGCTCGGCATCGAGGTCCGCACGCCGGAGCAGGTGCGCGAGAGCTGGCGGGCGGACGTCGCTCGGGTGGCGAGGGAGTTCGCGGTCGACCCGCAGCTGCTCGAGCGGTACGAGGCATGGCTGCAGGACGATGGGCTGTGGCCCGAGGACACGGTCTTCACCCACGGCGAGCTCTACCCGGCGCACGTGCTCATCGACCAGCGCGAGGTCGTCACCGGTGTCCTCGACTGGACGACCGCGAGGGGCGACGACCCGGCCCGGGACTTCATGTACCAGCACGCGTTCGCCCCGCCGGAGGCCTTCGCCGCGACGCTGCGGGCCTACACGGCGGCCGGCGGGCGCGACTGGGGGCCGGGGCTGGCCGACCGGTGTGCTGCTCTCATGGCGGCGGGTCCCGTCGGGTACGGGGTCTACGCACTCACGACCGGCCGGGCCGAGCACCGCGAGGCGGCGCAGGTCCAGCTCGCGGGGCTCTGAGCTACTCCTCCTCGAGGGCGGCCCCGCGGAGCTCGGGCAGGAACAGCGAGCCGACCATGGCGACGACGAACGCGACGCCGAAGGTGGCGAAGGCCAGCCCGGACCCGCCCGCCGCGAGGAGCAGGGGGACGGTCAGCGGGGCGGCGATGGAGGCGAGCCGGCCGAAGGCCGCCGCGCTGCCGGACCCGGTGCCGCGCAGCGCCGTCGGGTAGATCTCCGGGCTGACCGCGTACAGCGCGCCCCACGCCCCGAGGTTGAAGGCCGACAGCGCCATGCCGGCGGCGATGATGGCCGGGACGGTGGTCGCCTGGCCGAAGAGGACGGCGGCGAGGGCCGACGCCGCGAGGAACGAGGCCAGCGTGGAGCGGCGCCCCCACTTCTCGATCAGCCAGGCGGCCAGCGCGTACCCGGGCAGCTGGGCCAGGGTGATGATGAGGGTGTACTCGAAGGAGCGCACGAGCGAGAAGCCCTGGTCCACGAGCAGCGACGGGAGCCAGCTGAAGGCCCCGTAGTAGGCGAAGTTGACCCCGAACCACACGACCCACAGCGCAGCGGTGCGGCGACGGAAGCGGGAGGTCCACAGCTCACGCCAGTGCGGCGTCGCGGTCTCCGGGGCGACGGCGGGGGAGGGCACCGGCGGCTGACCGGCGGCGTCCTCGTAGACGCGTACGGCGGCCTCCGCCTCGGCCACGCGCCCCTTGCGCTCGAGGAAGCGCACCGACTCCGGCAGCCGCATCCGGACGTAGATCGCGTACACGGCGGGGACCATCCCGATGACGAAGGCCCACCGCCAGCCGTTCTCACCGGGGACGACGAAGTAGCCGATGAGCGCGGCCGCGATCCAGCCGACGGCCCAGAAGGCCTCGAGGATGACGACGACGCGCCCCCGGATCCGCTTCGGGGCGTACTCGCTGACGAGGGTCGAGGCGACGGGCAGCTCGGCACCCAGGCCCAGGCCGACGAGGAACCGCAGCACGATGAGGGCACCCACCCCGGTGGCGAGCGCCGAGGCCCCCGTGGCGATCCCGTAGATGAGGAGGGTGAGCGCGAAGACCTGCCGGCGCCCGATCCGGTCGGCGAGGAGGCCGCCGACGCTCGCGCCGATCGCCATGCCGACGAACCCCACCGAGAGGATCCAGGACTTCTCGCCGTCGGTGAGCCCCCACTCCTGGCCGAGCGCGGCGATGATGAAGGAGATGAGTCCGACGTCCATGGCGTCCAGGGCCCAGCCCACCCCGGAGCCGCCGAGCAGCTTGCGGTGGGCGCGGGTGAACGGGAGCCGGTCGAGGCGCTGGGCGCGGGTGAGCGACTGCTGGACGGGGGTGTCGGCGGCGGGCCGGACCATGGCGTGCCTTCCCAGGGAGGGGCGTGTGTCGCCGCGAGCGTAGCACTTCGACTCACGGCGAGCATAACCCGGTCACGCCGGCGGGGCCGCCTGGAGACCGACGGCGAGGAGGTGTCGCTCGGGCGCGCCGTCCAGCCGGTAGCCGGCGTCGAGCTTGTGCGGCCCCGCGTGCTCGCCCTGCTCCCCGATCCACGCCAGGAGGCGGCCGAAGGTGTCGGCGATGGCGTGGGTGGGGCCGTCGTGCGGCACCTGGGCCCAGCGACCGCCCGGCACGAGCGAGCCGACGGCACCGGGGATCCGGACGGCTCCCGCGTCGCCGAGCTCGAGGAGCACGCCGACGGTCTCGTGGTAGCGCCCGTCGCCGAGGTCGACGCTGAGCTCGGCGAGGGTGCCCGGGTGCCGGTCGCCGAGGGTGCCGGCCAGTGCGCGCCAGGCTGCCGGGACGAGCGTGCCGAGGTCCCCGAACCTAGCGAGGACGGGCAGGCCGACGACGAGCGAGGGGGGACGTTCGACGATCTCGATGTCCTTCACGCCGGCACCGTACCGTCCGCCGCCGGGCCCGTGGGGTGGATCAGACCGCGAGGGCCTCGACGACGGCGGGGACGGCGGCGGGCGGCAGCTGGAGAAGGACGCCGGTCGCGACGGTCCCGTGCCAGGCGGCGAGCTGCTCGCGCAGCTGCTCGGGGCGGCCGGCCAGCGCGACGTCGAGGACGAGCTCGGTGGGCACGGCCCGGGCGGCGCCCGCCCGATCACCGGCCGCCCACAGCCGGGCGACCTCCGCGCACGCGGCCTCGTGGCCGAGCCGCTCGACGGCCTCCCGGTGGAAGTTCGAGCGCTGGGAACCCATGCCACCGACGTACAGCGCGATGTGGGGGCGGAGCAGGTCCGCAGCCGCCTCGATGTCGTTCCCGACGGCCACCGGGAGGCTGACGTTGACCTCGAAGCGGTCCGCGGGCGGGAGGTCGGGGGAACGGCGCGCGAAGCCGGCCGCGAGCTGCTCCCGGGCCCAGCCGTCCAGCCGCGGGGCGTGGAAAGCGGGCAGCCACCCGTCGCCGATCTCCGCGGCGAGGACGACGTTCCTCGGTCCCTGCGCCGCGAGGTGGATGGGCAGGTCCGCGCGCAACGGGTGGAGGGTGGGGCGCAACGCCTTGCCCTCGTCCGTGGTGCCCTCACCGGTCAGCGGGAGCCGGTAGTGGCGGCCGGCCGCCTCGACCGGGGCCTCCCGCCGCAGCACCTGCCGGACGACGTCGACGTACTCGCGGGTCCGCTCGAGCGGCCGGGGGTAGGGCTGCCCGTACCAGCCCTCGACGACCTGCGGCCCGGAGGCTCCCAGGCCGAGGACGAAGCGGCCCCCGGACAGGTGGTCGAGGGTGAGGGCGGCCATCGCCGTCGCCGTCGGGGTGCGGGCGGAGAGCTGGGCGATGCCGGTACCGAGCCGCAGGCGCGTCGTGCGTGCGCCCCACCACGCCAGCGGGGTCAGTGCGTCCGAGCCGTAGGCCTCGGCGGTCCAGACGGAGTCGAGGCCCGCGGCCTCGGCGAGCTCGACGGCGCGCTCCGCCCCGGCCGGGGGGCCGGAGGACCAGTAGCCCAGGTGGAGGCCCACCCGCAGCGCGGGGCGGGGCGCGCCGTCGTCGGTCATGCCCCGGTGTCCAGCTGACCCATGACCTCGGCGGCGATGAGGTCGAGGTGGTCGAGGTCGGTCATGTCCATGCACTGGAGGTAGACGCGGGTGATGCCCTGCTCGGCGAGGGCGCCCAGGCCGTCGAGGACCTCCTGCGGCGTGCCGGCCAGGCCGTTGCGGCGCAGCTCCTCCGGCTCGCGGCCGATCGTCGCGGCGCGGCGCGCGACCTCCTGCTCGTCGCGGCCGACGTCGGCGATGAGTGCGACGGAGTAGACGAGCTCGTCGGGGTCACGGTCCACGGCCTCGCACGCGGCGCGCACGCGGTCCCGCTGCGCGGCGATCGTGGCCTTCTCCGGGAAGGCCTGGTTGTACTCGGTGGCGAAGCGTGCGGCGAGGGCCGGCGTGCGGCGCGGCCCGTTGCCGCCGACGACGACGGGCACCCGGTCCTGCACCGGCTTGGGCAGCGCGGGGGAGTCGACGAGCGTGTAGTGCTCGCCGTCGTGGCTGAAGGTCTCACCCGCCGGGGTGGACCACAGGCCGGTGAGGACCTCGAGCTGCTCGGTGAGCAGGCCGAAGCGCCTGTCGGGGAACGGGATCCCGTAGGCGCGGTGCTCCTCCTCGAACCACCCGGTGCCCAGGCCGAACTCGACCCGGCCCCCGGACATGTCGTCGACCTGGGCCACCTGGATGGCCAGGACGCCCGGCAGGCGGAAGGTGGCGGAGGTGACCAGCGTGCCCAGGCGGATGGTGGAGGTCTCGCGGGCGAGGCCGGCCAGGGTGGTCCACGCGTCGGTCGGGCCGGGCATCGGGTCGCCGTCGCCCATGCGCAGGTAGTGGTCGGAGCGGAAGAAGGCGGAGAAGCCGAGCTGCTCGGCGCGCTGCGCCATGGCGAGCTGGTCGGCGTAGGAGGCGCCCTGCTGGGGCTCGGTGAAGATGCGAAGGTCCATGTGCACAGCCTGCCAGGGCATGGGGGCACCCGCGGGCTCCTGGCCTGGCCAGGGTGCCGTGGTGGACGAGCCACGGCCCCCGCGGGTGTCGGTGACTGCCGGGATCTCGCCGCCGTCGGCGGAGGACCGGCAGGTCCGTCCGTGGACTGCTAGCGGGCAGCCACCTCACGCGTCCAAGTAGAGATCATGTCTCGGACCACCTCCTTTCCCGTGTGGTCACCAGGGTAGGAAGTCGGCCGAGCGCTGTCACGCGATTTACGCGCTCAGGATCCGAGGGCCTGCTCGGCGGCGGACTGGGCGGCCGAGAGGGCCTCGGTCAGCGGCAGCGCCCCACGGAACATCTCCTCGAGGATCGGCCGGACCGACTCGAGGACCTCTCGGGCGCGGGGTCCGCTCGCGGCGGTGACGGTGGCCTCGGGGGCGACGGCGGCGGTCACGTCCACGCCGCGGTCGGACCACGAGCTGAGGTACAGGTCCTGCGCGCCGGTGGCGGCCGGCACACCGACGCCGTGGCTGGCCAGGGCCGACTGGCCGTCGGTGGAGGCGAGCCAGAGCAGCACCTCGGCCGTCGCGTCCGGGTTCTCGGTGGCGGCGTTGGCGGCCGCGCCCACGCCGTCGACGACGGACACCCGCTCGCCCGGGCCGCCCGGCACGGGCGCCACACCCCACTCCACGTCGGTCTCCACGAGGCGGCGCATCTCGGCGGAGGTCGACTGGAACAGGGCGAGGCGTCCGTCCGCGAAGAGCGCGCGGTCCGGCGTCGCGACGGGCGGGACGGCGGGCAGCTCGGCGAGGTAGCCGAAGGCGTCACGGGCCTCGGGGCCGGTGAGCGACAGGTCGTCGCCCGTCTCGGGGACGCCGCCCAGCTGGGCGAGGTAGGGCAGCCAGACGGCGGGGGCGGTGAGGTCGGTGTTGAACCCGTACTGGGCGACGTCGTCGGCGGTGAACCCCTTCTCGCCGGCGGTCCGCCCGTCCTCGTCCAGGGTGAGGCTGCGGACCGCCTGGCGCAGCGTGTCCGCCGGCGCGGGCGTGGCGGCGCCGCCGGCGGGCGTCTTCTCGCGCGCGGCGTCCGGGTGCCAGGTGAGGGCGGCGGCGTCGACGCCGACCTCCTCGACGAGGACGGTGTTGTAGAGGAGCACGGTCGACTCCCACAGCTGGGGGACGGCCCACAGACCGTCGTCGTCGGTGTAGAGCGCGGTGACGGCCGGCTCCCAGTCACCGACGTCCTCCCCGAGCGTCTCGCGCACCTCCAGGACGTCCCCGGCGCGGGCGAGGGCGGCGACGGCGTCGCTCGTCGTCCAGAAGACGTCCGCCATGGTGCCCTCGGCGAGGTCGGACGCGGTGCGGTCGGAGTAGCCGGCCTCGGGCACGACCTCGACCTCGACGTGGATGTCGCGGTGGACGGCGTTGAAGGCGTCGAAGGACTCGCGGTAGGCCGCCGCCGCGGCGTCGTCCCACAGGCGGAAGGTCACCGTGGACATGCTCGCGGTCGCATCGGTGCCGGCGTTGTCGCCCGCAGGCTCGCCGCATGCCGCCAGCACCGCGGCGATCGCGAGTGCGGCACCTGCGCGGGCTCGCGCGCGGCGGTCCATAGAGGCCCTCCCGGAGTGCATCGTCCGTGCCCAGGCTACCCGTCCCGGAGGACGTCGCATGACCACCTCGATACGTGAACGGGAAACACCCATGACGATGCCCAGACCGCCTCGCCCTCCGCCAGATGATGGGACGGGTGACGGGGCACGCACTCGCTCGCGTCGCTCATCGCACCACGTGGGGGCCTCGGGACGGGACAGGGCTTGCTGAGGGTGGTGTGGAAGTTGGTGACATTCGATCGCATCGCGTGACAGTTCTTGACGCGATGGGGTGTGCTGCGCCACAGTGGCTCCAGGCGGGTGGGGGGACCCGCCGCCTACGAGGCGAGGGGGCGTCGTGAGCAGGGAGCGGTCGCCCCGCCACCCACCGTGAAAGGACACACGATGCTCGTACGACGTCTCAGGCAGTGGAGCCCGGTGCTGGGCGCCGCCGCCGCCGTCGCCCTCGTGGGCGGATCGATCGGTGCCGCGACGTCGGCACCGCAGCCCGTGGCCGCGCCGCCGGCCACGCTGGCCCAGCCGTCCGACCAGACGGGGCCGACGGTCGAGCTCGGTGTCGAGCGGCTGCTGTCCGACCCGGACCAGCTCGCGCTCCTCGACGGCAAGCGGGTCGGGCTCATCACCAACCCCACCGGTGTGGACTCCGAGCTCACCCACTCGATGGACCTCCTCATCGCCGGTGAGGACGACGGCAACTACGAGCTCACCGCCCTCTACGCACCCGAGCACGGGATCCTCGGCGGCGCGCCCGCCGGCGCGAGCGTCGAGAGCTACGTCGACCCGCGCACCGGCCTCACCGTGTGGTCCCTCTACGGCGCCACGCAGCGCCCCACGGAGGAGATGCTCGCGGACGTCGACGTCCTCCTCTTCGACATCCAGGACATCGGCGCCCGCTTCTACACCTACATCTGGACGATGTACTACGCGATGGACGCCGCCGCCGAGTTCGACAAGGAGTTCGTCGTCCTGGACCGGCCCAACCCGCTGGGTGACCGGATGGACGGCCCGGTCCTCGACCCCGCCCTGTCCTCCTTCGTCGGTCTGCGCGAGATCCCGATGCAGCACGGCCTCACCGTCGGTGAGCTCGCCTCCCTCTTCAACGGGGAGTTCCTCGAGGAGCCCGTCGAGGGCTTCCACGTCGTGGAGATGACCGGCTACGACCCGGACGACTTCGTCACCGGCTACGGGCTGGAGTGGGTGCTTCCCTCGCCGAACATCCCGACGATCGAGACGGCGTGGGCCTACGCGGGCACGGGGCTCATCGAGTCCCTCGACGCCTCCGAGGGCCGGGGCACGACGACGCCCTTCCTGTGGATCGGGCACGGTGAGATCGACGAGCTCGGGGCCTACGAGCTCGCCGAGGACCTCAACTCCCGAGGGCTCGAGGGCGTGCACTTCCGCCCGATGTTCGCCAACCCGACGACGAGCAAGCAGGCCGGGCGCCTCTCCGGCGGCGTCCAGCTCCACATCACCGACCCGGCGGCCTACGTGCCGGTGCGGACCGGCCTCCACGTCCTCCAGGCCTTCTACGACACCGAGGGCGTGGACTGGCGCGAGGGCACCATCTACCCCAACCAGCGGTGCGAGACCGAGGCCGACACGTGCTGGATCGACCGCCTCACCGGTGACAAGGACGTGCGCCTGCAGCTGGAGGCGGGGGTCGACCCTGACGAGATCATCGCCGGCTGGCAGGAGGAGCTCGCCGCCTTCGACGACGTCGCCGAGGACTACCGCCTCTATGAGGACGCGACCCTCGCCGGCCTGCGCACCGCCCTCGAGGGTCACGTCGCCGACGGCGCCGTCGCCGGCCCGATCGTCCGTCAGCTGACGACGGCGCTGGACCAGGCCGAGCGGCACCTCGACGCCGGCCGCTCCGAGCAGGCGGCGTACTCGCTCGACCGGTTCCTCCGGCACCTGGACGCACCCAAGCGGCCGGACACGCTGAGCGAGGAGGCGGCCACCGAGCTGCGGGAGCGCGCGGTGGCGCTGCGTGACTCCCTCTGACGGGCGTGGGCGGGCCCGGCACCTCGACACAGGTGCCGGGCCCGTCCACGCGCCGCCGCCCGCGGTCGGCACCCCCGACCCCGCCGACAGCCGACCTACCGCCGACAGCGCACTTACCGCCGACGGCGCACTTGTCGCCGACGGCGCACTTGTCGCCGACGGCGGCTCGCCCATCGACCTCACCGCCGTGGCGGCGGCCGCGCGCCCCGGTGGGCTGAGCACCCGCGAGACCGACCGGGCGCGGCTCGCCCACGACGCCTCGCACTACCTCCTGCGCCCGAGCGCGGTCGTCACGGCGACGTCGGTGGAGCAGGTCGCCGCCGTCATGGCCGCGGCCGGCCGCTCCCCAGTTCCCGTGCCGCTCACCTTCCGCGCCGGGGGCACCAGCCTGTCGGGCCAGGCGGTGACCGACGGCGTCCTCGTCGACGTGCGCCGCCACCAGCAGGACGTCGAGGTGCTCGACGACGGGGCGCGCGTGCGGTGCAGCCCCGGTGCTGTGCTGCGGCGGGTCAACACGGCCCTGGCCCGGTACGGCCGGCGGCTCGGCCCGGACCCGGCGAGCGAGATCGCCTGCACGATCGGTGGGGTCGTCGCCAACAACTCCTCCGGGATGACGTCCGGGACGGCGGCCACCGCCTACCGCACCCTGGACTCGATGGTCCTCGCGCTGCCCAGCGGCACGGTCCTCGACACCGCGGCCCCGGACGCCGACGCCCTCCTCGCCGCCCGCGAGCCCGAGCTCCGTGCCGGGCTGCTGCGCCTGCGTGACCACGTCCGGTCCCGGCCCGACCTGCGCCGCGCGATCGAGCACCAGTTCTCGATGAAGAACACGATGGGCTACGGGCTCGACGCGCTGCTCGACCACGACTCCGCCGTCGAGATCCTCGCCCACCTCGTCGTCGGCTCGGAGGGGACGCTCGCGTACCTCGCCGAGGTGACCCTGCGGACCGTGCCGCTGCTCCCGCACGCCGCGACGGCGCTGCTCGTCCTCGACTCGATCGGCGCGGCCACCGGCGCGCTGCCCGCCGTCGCGGCGACCGGCGCGGTGGCGGTCGAGCTCATGGACGCCGCCGCGCTGCGGGTGGCGCAGCGCGACCCGCGCGCCGACCCGGTGCTGCGCGAGCTGGCGGTGGAGGGACACACCGCGCTGCTCGTCGAGCTCCAGCACGCGAGCGCCGACGGGCTGGCCGAGCTGGTGGGCGGGGCCGAGCCGCTGCTCGCGGGCACCGCGCCGGTCGTCGCCACCCCGCTGAGCACCGACCCGCGCTCGCGGGCGGCGATGTGGCAGGTGCGCAAGGGCCTGTACGCCGCCGTCGCCGGTGCCCGGCCCACCGGGACGACGGCGATGCTCGAGGACGTCGTCGTGCCCGGCCCGGCGCTCACCGGCACGGTGCGCGCGCTCGAGGGCCTGCTCGCCCGGTACGGCCATGCCGACGCGGTGACCTTCGGGCACGCCAAGGACGCCAACCTCCACTTCATGATCAGCCCCGACCTCGGCGACCCCCGCGCCCGCGACGCCTACGCCGCCTTCAGCGAGGAGCTCGCCGGCCTCGTCCTCGACGCGGGCGGCTCGCTCAAGGCCGAGCACGGCACCGGACGGATGATGGCGCCCTTCGTGCGCCGCCAGTACGGCGACGAGCTGTACGAGGTCATGCGGGAGGTCAAGCGGCTGTGCGACCCGCGCGGGGTGCTCGCGCCGGGCGTCGTCATCAGCGAGGACCCGACCATCCACCTGCGGGACCTCAAGCGCTACCCGCGCGTCCACCCCGAGCTCGACCGCTGCGTCGAGTGCGGGTTCTGCGAGCCGGCCTGCCCGTCACGGCACACGACGACGACGCCGCGTCAGCGCATCGCCCTGCTCCGCGAGGCCGCCGACTCCGGCCCCGAGCGGCGCGCCGAGCTCGAGCGCGACTACGACTACGCCGCGGTCCAGACCTGCGCGGCGGACTCCCTGTGCCGGGTGGCCTGCCCCGTCGACATCGACACCGGCGCGGTGATGAAGGAACGGCGGGCCGCCGCCAACGGCCCGGTCGCGCAGGGCGTCGGGCGCCGCCTCGCCGAGGCGTGGAAGCCGGCGACGACCGCGCTCAGGGGCGCGCTCACCGTCGCCGACCACGTGCCCGGGCCCGTCCTCGCGACGGCGACGCGCGCCGCCCGCGCCGTCGTCGGGCAGCGGGGGCGCGACCTGCTCCCGCAGGTCGACGAGAACCTCCCCGGCCCCGGCCGCCCCCGCAGCACCCTCCCCCTCCCGCCCGGCGCCCTCACCCCCGCCCCCTCGCCGACCCCGGCCCCCACCCCCTCGCCCAGCGCTGAGTTGTTACCGGCACAGCACGACGCGATCTTCTTCCCGGCCTGCATCGGCTCGCTCTTCGCGGCCGAGGGTGGCGGGCCGGGGGTCTCGGCCGCGTTCGCGGCGCTGTGCGAGCGGGCCGGCGTGCGCCTGGCCGTGCCCGAGGGCATCGACGGTCTGTGCTGCGGGACGGTGTGGGAGTCCAAGGGCCTGGTCGACGGCGCCACCGCGATGGCGGCCCGCGTGGCTGGGTCGGTGTGGTCACTGACCGACGGCGGCCGCCTGCCCCTCGTGTGCGACGCGACGAGCTGCACCCACGGCCTGGAGTCGATCGGCGCGCGCCTCACCGGGGAGGCGGCCGAGCGGTGGGCGCGGGTCCGCGTGGTCGACGCCGTGACCTTCACCCGCGAGCACCTCCTCGAGCGGCTCGAGGTGCCCGAGGCGGGTCTCCTGGACCGGCTCGCCGTCCACCCCACCTGCTCCTCGGTGCACCTCGGTGCCGTGGAGGACCTCACCGCCGTCGCGGCCGCTGTCGCGCGCGAGGTGACGGTCCCCGTCGAGTGGGGGTGCTGCGGCACGGCGGGGGACCGCGGCATGCTCCACCCCGAGCTGCCCGCCGGCGCCACCGAGCGGGAGGCGGCCGAGCTCGCCGCCGTCGAGCGTGAGAGCGGGCGCTTCGACGCCTACGCCTCGTGCAACCGCACGTGCGAGATGGGCATGAGCGCCGCGACGGGCCGCCCCTACCGCCACGTCCTGGAGCTGCTCGAGGAGGCCACGCGATAAGTCGGTGCGTGGCCGACCCATCCGACCCCCTCCGGGCTCCGAACCCCAGGTGACAGCGCAGGACCAACCTGGAGGAATGACATGAGCACGCTCCGCCCGACCCGTACCTCGGCCGCCGTGGCAGCCGCACTCGCGCTGACCCTGAGCCTGACCGCGTGCGGTGCAAGCACCGATGAGGACACCGGGAGCACGCCCCCCCAGCAGGAGACGACGATGGCGCCCGAGGAGACCGACGCCATGGAGGGCGGCGACATGAGCGCCGTGATGCCGATGGGTACCGGGGACCCCTTCGCCGACGCCCGCACGGCCGCCCAGCACATGCCCGGGACCGCCGCGACGCTCGCGGCCGGTTTCTCCGCGGCGCTGGAGATCCCCGGCGAGGTGGACTCCGAGGCCGCGGCGCTGCGGGCCACCATGACCGCCCTGCTGCAGGAGCACGTCTACCTCGCCGGCATCGCGGTGGCGACGGGCTACACGACCGGGCTGGACTCCGCGGAGTTCGAGGCCGCCGCGGCGACGCTCGACGAGAACTCCGTCGCGCTCGCGGACGCCGTCGGCTCGCTCGCCGGCGACGAGCAGCGCGAGACCTTCCTCGGGCTGTGGCGTGAGCACATCGGCTACTTCGTCGACTACGCCGCCGCAGCGAAGGAGGGTGACGACGCCGGGAGGGAGGCCGCGCTCGAGTCGCTGCAGGGCTACACGCAGGACGCCGGCGCCTTCTTCGAGGAGGTGAGCGGCGGCGAGCTGCCTGCCGGGGACATCGCCGCCTCGTTGGAGATGCACGTGTCGACGCTGAGCGCCGCCATCGACGACCTCGCGGCGGGCAGCCCGGAGGCCTACGCGTCGCTGCGCGAGGCCGCCGGTCACGTGGGCGAGGGTGCCGCCGTCATCGCCGGTGGCCTCGCCACGGCGACCGAGATGTCCGGCGACCCCGCGGACGAGGCCGCGACCCTGCGGGCGGACCTCACCGCGCTGCTCCAGGAGCACGTGTACCTCGCCGGCGTCGCGGTCTTCACCGCCTACACGACCGAGGGCGGGACCGAGTCGGAGGCCTTCACGGCCGCCGCGGAGGTGCTCGACGCCAACACCGTCGCGCTCGCCGACGCCGTCGGCTCGCTGGCCGGCCCGGAGCAGCGCGAGGCGTTCCTCGGGCTGTGGCGCGAGCACATCGGCTACTTCGTCGACTACGCCGTCGCCGTCTCGACCGGTGACGAGGAGGCCGCGGACATGGCGCTCATGGAGCTCGACAGCTACCGCGGCGAGGCGGGGGCGTTCTTCGAGGAGATCTCCGGCGGCGAGCTGCCCGCCGACGCCGTCGCCGAGGGCCTGGCCATGCACGTCCAGACCCTCGCCGGCGCGATCGACTCGCTCAACGCCGCGCTCGTCCAGGGGTCCTGAGGACCGGCCCGGGCGCGGTCGGCCTCCCGACCGTCGTCCGGGCCCGTCGTCCGGCACACTTGCCCGATGAGCTCCCTCGGTCCCGGACGTGCCGGCACGCCGGCACCCCCCGGACCCCCGGACCTCGCCGGTCTCCTGGCGCGGGTCGCGGGCGGGGACCGGGAGGCCTTCGCGCTCGTGTACGACGCGACCGCCCCGGCGGTCTACGGCACCGCTCGGCGCGTCCTGCGCGACCCCGACCTCGCCGCCGAGGTCACCCAGGACGTCATGGTCGAGGTGTGGCGCAACGCCGCTCGCTTCGACCCGGGACGGGGCAGCGCCCGCGCCTGGGTGACGACCATCGGGCACCGCCGCGCCGTGGACCGCGTGCGAGCCGTGCAGGCACAGCGCACGCGCGACGACCTCGCCGCCCAGCGCGAGTACTCACCCCCCTTCGACGACGTCCAGGAGAGCGTGGAGCGTGACGTGGAGCAGACGAGAGTGCGCGAGTGCCTGGAGAGCCTGAGCGACCTCCAGCGTGACGCCGTCGTCCGTGCCTTCTACCGGGGGCGCTCGTACCGCGAGGTGGCCGAGGACCTAAGCGTCGCGCTGCCGACGGTCAAGTCACGGATCCGGGACGGACTGACCCGGCTTCGCCACTGCCTGGGGGTGGGCGACGATGCGTGAGGACGAGGTGCGCGAGCTGCTGCCCGCCTGGGCGCTCGACGCGGTCACGCCCGAGGAGTCCGCCGCGGTCGACCGTGCGGTGGCCGCGGACCCGGCGCTCGCCGAGGAGGCGCGTGCCCTGCGCGAGGTCGCTGCGCTGCTGGCCACGGGTGCGAGCGTCCCGCCGCCCGCCTCGCTCCGGGCCGACGTCCTGGACCGCGTTGCTCGCACTCCCCAGGAGGGGACCGGTACCGACGCACCCGCTGAGGACGACGGCGTCGTCGTCGACCTCGCTCGGGTCCGCGCCCGACGGCGCGACCGGTGGCTGGTCGCGGCCGTGGTGCTCGCGGCGGCGGCGCTACCCGGCGTCATCGCGGTCCAGCAGTACGAGCGCGCGACACAGGCCGAGGAGCAGCTCACCACGGTGGCCGAGGCGCTCGCCGAGCCGGGAGCCGAGCTCCTCGCCGCGGACGTCGCCGGCGGGGGGCGTGCCGTCGCCGTCGTCGGCTCCGACACGTCGGTGTTCTCCGCCCGCGACCTGCCCTCGCTGGCGAGTGAGGAGGTCTACCAGCTGTGGGTCGTCGACGACGGCGGTGCACGGTCGGCCGGGGTGCTCACCGTGGCCGCCGGGCGGGCCAGCGCCGAGCTCGCCGACCTCCCGGACGGGGCGACGATCGCGATGACGGTCGAGCCGGCGGGCGGGTCGACCCAGCCCACGAGCGACCCCGTGGTTGCGCTCGCGGCGTCCGGCTGAGCCCGCCCCCGGGGCGCCCCCAGAGACGTCGCGTACAGTGAATGTGCCGTGATGACGCCTCAAGGGAGACCTGTGACCGACCGTCCTGTCCGCCGCCGGAAGCCGCAGACCGTCCTCGAGGTGATCCGTCGGGAGCAGCTCACCCCGCACATGGTCCGGCTCTACCTCGGCGGCCCGGGCTTCGCCGCCTTCGAGGCGAGCGCGTGCACCGACAGCTACGTCAAGATCTTCTTCGTCAGACCTGAGCTCGGCCTCGAGCCGCCCTACGACGTCGCCGCGCTCCGTGAGCACCTCGCCGCCGAGGACCTGCCGGTCACCCGGACGTACACCGTGCGCGAGGTCAACGCCGCTGAGCAGTGGCTGGCGATCGACTTCGTCGTCCACGGCGCGGAGGGTCTGGCCGGGCCGTGGGCCGAGCGGGTCCAGCCGGGCGAGCGCGTGGTCCTCTCCGGCCCCGGGGGTGCCTTCAACGCCGACCCGACGGCGGACTGGCACCTGTTCCTGGGCGACGAGTCCTCCCTCCCCGCGATCGCCGCGTCCCTCGAGTCGCTGCCCGGGGACGCCGTGGGCACCGCGCTCATCGAGGTCGGCGGACCGGAGGACGAGCTGCCGCTGCGCGCCCCCGCGGGCCTCGAGGTGCGCTGGCTGCACCGCGGCACCGCCCCCGCCGGCACGACGACGATCCTCGCCGACGCCGCGGCCGCGCTGCCCTGGCGCGAGGGCCGGGTCTGCGCCTTCGCCCACGGTGAGCGCGAGGCGGTCAAGGCCCTGCGCGACATCCTCTTCTCCCACCGGGGCCTGGAGCGGTCGCAGGTCTCGATCTCCGGGTACTGGGCGTACGGCCGCACCGAGGACAGGTTCCAGGCCGAGAAGCGCGAGCCCGTGGGCAAGATCTTCACGGACTGACGGAAGCGGTCGGCAACGTTCCCGGCGACGCCGGGGAGGCAGGTGCGGAGGGCGCTAGGTGGGAGTCGCTCGGCTTCGCACAGGCAACCTCTCCGTGCTCGACCCAGCCAGGACGGCACTGGACGACGCAGTGATCGGCGTCATCCTTCGTCGCCAGGCCCGTCTTCCTCACGGGACGACGCGCCGTACGGACCCACCAGCCCGCGCTCGGACGCTGGCCCCACGAGCCAACGCGGGCCCCACTGACCCGCCCCATCTCCGCAGCCCTCGAACGCTGGGAGCACATCTTCTTCCCCTGGTGCTCATCGGCCTCGACATGGCCCGAGGGCGACGCCTTCGGCCTGTGAGACAGCCTGGAAGCAGGTTCTCGCTCAGGAGGAGCGGCTGCGCGCCGATAGGACGACGTAGACGACGAACGGAGTGCCGGTGGACGGGATCCTCGCCATCTCTCAGCGCATGGCACAGATCGAGGTGACCCTCGGCTCGATCTCGGTCCCGCGCGTGCAGCCGGCCGCGGGCGCTGCCACAGCTTTCTCAGAGGTCCTCGCCCGCGCGGTCGCCGACACTGCCCCGACCGTGGCCAGCACCTCCACCGGCGGTGTGTCTTTCGAGCTCAACAGCGACGGTGTGCCGGTCGATCTCGCGGCGTACGGCAACGGCCGCATCCCGCGTGACGCACTCGAGCCGGTGGGCGAGACCGGCCACAGGCTGTGGGCGCCCGCCGCTCAGTCGTTCGAGAAGCTCTTGTCGGCAGCTGCGGCCGACGGCGTATCCATCGGCGTCACGGACTCCTACCGTTCCTACGACGTGCAGGTCGACGTCGTGCGGCGCAAGGGTCTGTATTCAGAGGGCGGCCTGGGCGCCAAGCCTGGGACCAGCCAGCACGGCTGGGGAATGGCCGTTGACCTCGACCTAGACCCATCGGCGCAGGCATGGATGCGTGCAAACGCCGCTCGGTTCGGGTTCGTCGAGGACACCCCGCGTGAGCCCTGGCACTGGGCGTTCCAGCCCTCCTGACGCTGGAGAAGCACCCAGATGTGAGAGCAGCCGCGACGCTCAACATTCCGTACGGACGCGTCCGACGTCCAGCGAGCCTGGAACGGTCGGCCACGCCGACGGCGAGAATGGGCGGTATGACTACGGTCCCTACTGACGTGAACCTGCCCCGTGTGCTGGTCGTCGACGACGAAGCCCCGCTGGCGCGGCTGGCCGCCAGCTACCTGGAGCGTCACGGCTTCGAGGTCCAGGTCACCGGCGACGGAAGCGACGCGATCGAGCGGGCCCGTCAGTGGCGCCCGGGCGTCATCGTCCTCGACCTCGGGCTTCCCGGTGCTGATGGCATCGAGGTCTGCCGGACGGTGCGCACATTCTCCGACTGCTACATCGTCATGCTCACCGCTCGCGTGGAGGAGGTCGACAAGCTCATCGGGCTGTCGGTCGGCGCCGATGACTACGTCACCAAACCTTTCAGCCCACGCGAGCTCGTCGCTCGGGTGCGGGCGATGCTGCGCCGCCCACGCCAGGACACCGGGCCGCACGGGGCCGGTGCGTCGTTCGGGCCACTGACCATCGACCTGCTGGGCCGGGAGGCATTCATCGAGGGGAAACCCGTGGCGCTGACCCGCACCGAGTTCGATGTCCTCGCCGCCCTGGCCAGTCGCCCGACCATGGCCTTGTCCCGCCGCCAGCTCATCGAGCTGGTGTGGGGACCGGGCTGGGTGGGCGATGAGCACCTCGTCGACGTTCACATCGCTCACCTGCGGCGCAAGCTCGGGGATGACGCCACCGCGCCGAGGTTCGTCAAGACGGTGCGCGGCGTGGGCTACCGGATGGGCACCGGCCAGTGAGCGCCACACCACGCCGCCGGTGGGGGCTCGGCGCCCGCTTGCTCGCGGCAATCGTCGCGGTCATCCTCGTCGCGGCCGCCACCGCATGGGCTGTCGCCGCCGCCATCGGCCCGGAGATCTTTCACGACCACATGCTCATGGCCGAGCCCGCGGACTCCTCAGTCGTCTCCCACGCGGAGGAGGCCTTCACCACCGCGTGGACGCTGTCGCTGTCCCTCGCACTGCTCGCCGCCCTCCTCACCTCGGTCGTCGTCAGTGTTTTCCTCACCCGGCGCATCGCCAGGTCGCTTGAAGGCGTACGGCAGGCCGCCGCCAGGGTTGCCAGCGGTGACTACGCCGCACGCGTCCCCGACGTGCACATGGGCGGTGAGTTCGATGACCTCGCCGGCGCGTTCAACACCATGGCCGCTGACCTCGGAGAGATCGAGCAGACACGTACGCGCATGCTCGGCGACCTCGCCCACGAGATGCGCACCCCGGTCGCCACGCTCGACGGCTACCTCGAGGGCATCCTCGACGGTGTGGTCACGGCCGACGAACCAACGGTGGGGATGCTGCGCGAGCAGGTCGCGCGCCTGGCTCGCCTCGCCCAGGACATCACCCTGGTCACCGCCGCCGGGGAGGGACGCCTGAGCATGCACTGGCAGGCCCTCCAGGTCGGTGCGTTGCTCGACGACGCCGCCGCGCAGGCCGCCGCCAGGTTCACCGACAAGGGCGTCGAACTGAGGGTCGAGGCCACCGAGGAGGCCCGCCAGACGGTGCTCACGGCCGACCCCGACCGGCTCGGGCAGGTCCTGACCAACCTGCTGGACAACGCCGTGCGGCACACCCCCCAGGGAGGTCGGGTGCAGCTCGAGGCGCAGCGGGCGGGGTCCACGCTGCGCCTGTCGGTGCGCGACAGTGGCAGCGGGATCGCCGCCGAGCACCTGCCGCACCTTTTCGAGCGCTTCTACCGCGCCGACGCCGCCCGGGACCGCGCCCACGGCGGGTCGGGCATCGGCCTGGCCATCGTCCACTCCATCGTCCACGCCCACGGCGGCGCCGTGACCGCGACCAGCCCCGGTCCCGGCCACGGTGCCCTGTTCACCGTCGATCTGCCCGTGGTCGCCGACACCCGGCCCGGTCACCGCTCACCCTGACCGGCCTCCGCCACAGATGCGCCTCGCAGGACCCGGTGGTGGCAAGGCCCCTATTGGTGGTGCGTGGCTACGGGCTCGTCGCGTCGGTAACTGTCAGCGCCGTGCGGGCGGGATTGACCTGCGGAGCGCCGCGGGCCGTGGCGGTGCTGGCCTCGGGGCTGAGGTCGAGGCGGCGCAGCAGCTGGGCGTTGAGCGCGACGACGATGGTCGACAGCGACATGAGGATCGCGCCGACCGACATGGGCAGGACGAACCCGACCGGTGCCAGCACGCCCGCGGCCAGTGGCACGGCGGCGATGTTGTAGCCGGCGGCCCACCACAGGTTCTGCTTCATCTTGCGGTACCCGGCGCGGGAGAGCTGGATGACCGACAGCACCGAGCGCGGGTCGTCCGAGGCGAGGATGACGCCGGCGGAGGCGATCGCCACGTCGGTGCCCGCGCCGATCGCGATTCCGACCTCGGCCTGGGCCAGCGCGGGAGCGTCGTTGACGCCGTCACCGACCATGGCCACGGTGCGGCCCTCGTGCTGCAGCTGGGCGACCTTCTCGCTCTTGTCCTCCGGGCGCACCTGGGCGAAGACCTGGTCGATGCCCAGCTCGGCGGCCACAGCCCGGGCCACCGGCTCGGCGTCACCGGTGGTCATCACGACCCGGATGCCCAACTGGTGCAGGGCCTCGACCGCCTGCCGCGATTCCTCGCGGACCTCGTCGGCCAGCGCGACAGCACCGGCCACCTGCCCGTCGATGATCACGTGCAGGACGGTGGCACCTGCCTGTCCCCACGACGCGGTCGCTGCCAGCGGCTCGGCGCCGTGCTGGGACAGCAGGGCGGGCCCGCCCACCTGGACCTCGTGGCCGTCGACGGTGGCGTGCACCCCCACGGCCGTCGCGGCCCGGAAGTTCGCAGCCGGGGGCGCCTGTAGGCCGCGGTGATCGGCGGCTGCGACGATCGCCCGGGCCAGGGGGTGCTCGCTCTCGGCCTCGGCGGCCGCGGCCAGCCGCAGCAGCTCCTCGTTCTCGTACCCGCCGGTCCCCGTGACACCGGTCAGCGCGGGCTCACCCTTGGTGAGAGTGCCGGTCTTGTCGAACAGCACCGTGTCGACCACCCGCATCCGCTCCAGGGCGCCACGGTCCTTGACGAGGACCCCGCCGCGGGCGGCGCGCTCGGTCGAGATCGACACCACAAGCGGGATCGCCAGGCCCAGGGCATGGGGGCAGGCAATGACCAGGACGGTGATCGCCCGGACCAGCGCGCTCTGCGGGACCCCGAAGGACACCCACACCACCGCGGTGATCGCCGCGGCGATGACCGCGTACCAGAACAGCCAGCCGGCGGCCTTGTCCGCCAGCAGCTGGGCGCGGCTGCTGGAGGCCTGCGCCTCGGCCACCAGCCGCTGGATCCCGGCCAGGGCGGTGTCCTGCCCCACGGCCGAGACCCGAACCCGCAGCGCATTGTCGGTGGCCACCGTGCCGGCCACGACCTGGTCCCCCACTACGCGCGGCACCGGCCGCGACTCCCCGGTGATCATCGACTCATCGACATCCGCGCCGCCGTCGATGACCTCACCGTCGGCCGGCACCCGCCCGCCCGGGCGAACGATGACGACATCACCGAGACGAAGGTCGGCGGGGGCAACCGTGACGACCTGATTCCCCTCCACCCGCTCGGCCTCATCGGGCAGCAACGCGGCGAGTGAGTCCAGTGCGGAGGACGTCTGGGCCAGGGAGCGCATCTCCAGCCAGTGCCCCAGCAGCATGATGACGACGAGCAGCGCCAGCTCCCACCAGAAGTCCAGCTCGTGGGAGAACAGCCCCAGGCTGGCCCCCAGGGACGCGACGAAGGCGACGGTGATCGCCATCCCGATGAGCACCATCATCCCCGGCTTGCGGGAACGGAGCTCACCGACCGCGCCGGTGAGGAACGGGCGCCCGCCCCACAGGTAGATCACCGTGCCCAGCACCGGGGACACCCACTCCACCCCTGGCACGTCAGGCAGCGTGTAGCCGAGCAGGTCGGCAAACATCCCGTTCACCAGCACCGTGGGCACCGCCAGGGCCAGCATGATCCAGAACAGGCGACGGAACATGCCCACGTGGTCCCCAGGACCGCCGTGACCCGCGTGAGCGTCGTGCCCGCCGTGATACGCGTGGACGTCGGGACCGCTGTCGTGACCGGGCTGCTCCGCGTGCCCATCGCGCACGGCCGAGTCATGTCCTGCGGCGGTCAGCGGGTCGGTGACACTCATGCCGCCAGTGGGCATCGCCTGCCCGTGCGCGGCCTCCCCGTCCCCATGCCCGCCCGCGTCACCCTGCGCCGAGTCGTGGTGGACGTGTGCGCTGTGATCCCGACCCTCCCGTGGCCGGTGCGCTGCGTGATCGTGGCCTGGTGGCGTACCCATGGCAACCCCTCGTTCCATCGTTCCGCATACCCCTGGAGGGTATCTGCGTCAGTCGTAAGGAACCCGAGCAGCGGTCCATTCCCGATTCGCCCGCACGAGGCAGAGACGTTCATCGACTCTTCATGAAAGGTCGGTCGATTGCCCCACTCGGTCGATGCCTCTTCGGACCGCGGCAACCACTGGAAGAGGATTCGCGTCAGCCACCAAGCACCCGCCGTCGTCACCGCCGTCCAGGCGCCAGCGGACCGCCGACCGCGTCCCGTGGCATCAGCGAGGCGTCAGCGGCATGGGCTGACAGGGGGTGCCGTCGACGGAAGGTGGGCGAAGGACGGGCGGGACACGGCTCAGTCCGTGTCGCACTGACGCTCTGCAGGTTCCTCGAAGGCCGGCACCGGGCGGGCCTGCGCTTCCTCCGGTGTCGCAGCAACCCCGTTCGCCGCGATGTCCTCGATGAGCCAGTCCATCTCAAAGATTTCGCGCCTCTGCGCCTCGCTGATCTCCACGGCAAGCTCACAGACCCGGACGTCCTCGATCCCGGCTCGCTCCGACCGCGTAATGGCCAGGGAGTGGTGGGGAATCATCGCGCGCATGAAGGCGGAGTCGTCCACCGTTGCCTGGCTGCGGTCCAGCGCGATCCCGCCCGCCAGCAATCCAAGACTCACCACCACGACGACGACGTTCGCCTTGGCGTTCTTGTACATATTGAGCATCCACGCGAGCATGACCAGCCCCATCGCGCCACCCATGGTCACCGCCATGAAGACACGGCTCTGGCTGAAGCGTACGTGGCCCCACTCCCACGACCCGGCAAACATCACCCAGTACATAACGACCATCGCCGTCAGGAGCATCGCAGCGAACCGCAGGTACATCGTCATGCTCGGAGTCCGCGAGTGGCTGTCGTGGTTGTCATTGTTCGAGTGTTCGTGCTCGGCCATGGGAAACACTCTCCTGTTCAGTCAGCGCTGGGGTCCTCATCGTTCCCTCGCTCGCGGGTGCCGTCCTGCTGTTGAGGCCGACCTGGACCGGCACGCGAGCCTGGGCTCGCCCGCCGGCGGATCAGAACCTCACAGGCCCTGGAGGAGTTCCTCCATCTCGCTGATCTCGGCCTGCTGGTCATCGATGATCTTCTGGGCGAGTCCTAGCGCCTGAGGGTTCTCGCCGCTGTCGAGCTCGTCCTGAGCCATGTCGACCGCGCCGCGGTGGTGGGCGATCATCAGCTCGAGGAACCGCTGGTCGAACTCGGCGCCGGACAGGGACTCAAGCTCGGCCATGGCCTCCTCCTGGCTCATCCCCTCCATGTCCATGCCGCCGTGGTCCATGCCCTCGTGGCCCATTGGGGAGGTCTGCTCACCCCAGGTCTCGAGCCAGGACGTCATCTGCTCGATCTCCGGGCCCTGCGCCGCGGAGATCCGCTCCGCGAGGGAGCGCACCTCCTCGCTGCCGGCCTTCTCCACGGCCAGGTCGGCCATCTCGATAGCGCCATCGTGGTGGGCGAGCATCATCTGGGCGAACATCGTGTCCGCGTCGTTGTGCACGTCCTCGACCTGCGTCGCGATGTCGGTCGTCTCCTCCGTGGCGGTGCCCGCAGCCGGCTCCTCCGGTGTGGTCTGTTCGCCGTTACCGCACGCGGCCAAGGCGAGAGTCAGCGCAACCCCGCCGGCAACGGCGCAGAGTCGGGTCCTGAGTGTCACGAGCGTCTCCATCTGCTCAAAGTGACCGACGGGGCGAGAAGGCCCGGCCGCAGCCGGCGAGCCCATCGGTGAGGCGTGAAGGAGGCTAACCACGCGCTGGGTGGAGACACCACGCCGAGCAGCGGCCTCACAGGCATTCTTCATAGAGTCTTCATCCCGGTGCTCCTGGCACGGGGACCCGGAGCGTCCGGTCGGGGCCATCTGGCCCCAGCACCGACCCCAACCCCTGTGGCCGCGCCCAACGCCAACGCCAGGATCAGGGCCGAACAGTTGGTGGGTGGCCCGCAGTCACCTGCGGGCCACCCACCGTCGCTCAGCCCACTCGGATGAACGTGGGGTTCGCCTTGTAGATGTCACGCACCGACAGTGGGTTACCCGGGCTGAAGGCCGCGATGTACTGCCCGTTCCCCACGTAGATGCCCACGTGCCCGGGCCACCACACCAGGTCACCGGGCTGGGCCTGGGAAGCCGAGACCTGCGTGCCCGCGTTGCGCTGCGCCGAGGACGACCGCGGAATGGAGATGCCCGCCTGGGCGTAGACGTACTGGGTGAACCCCGAGCAGTCGAAGCCCGCCGGGGTCGACCCGCCCCACACGTAGGGGGTGCCGATGTACTGGTAGGCGATGTCCAGGACCGCGTTGCCCGACGTGTTGGCCGGGGGGGCCTCGCTGCGGGCCGCCGAGCGTGAGGCCGAGGCGCTCTCCCGCTCGATGCCGTTCGCCGACGAGGTGGCCGTGGTGGGGGCCGCTACGCTGGCCTGGCCCTGGGGGATGGTGAGCACCTCTCCGACAATGATCAGGGCCTGCGCGTTCAGGCCGTTCGCCGAGATGATCGCCGAGATCGTGCTGTCGTAGCGCTGCGCCAGCTTCCCCACGGTGTCTCCGGACACGACGGTGTGGGTGACCTGCGCCGCGTCACCGGTCTGCGTGCTCGCCGTCGCCTGGGTGTCGACGACCGGGGGGTCGGGGTGGACCGGTTCCATCGCGGAGGCGGTGGTGGTGGCCATGGTCAGCACCAGGCCGGAGGAGGCCGCGGCAAGCGCGGCACGGCGCGCGGCCGGACCCGTCAGGCACGGGCCCAGTGATGAGAATGCGGTGACGGGACGGCCCTCGGCGCGGTGCCGTCCACGGGTGTGGCTAGATGTCATGGGTAAACCTCTCCAGAGCGCCTACGAGGTCAGCTGTCGGGTTCGGGTAGGAGCACACCCGGCTCGGTCATCGAGCTTCACCCCAAGGACCTGCACGCAGGCCCACATTGGGTTCCCCGTCCCTGCCACGGACGATCGAGGACCACGGTGCGGTGGCAGGGCTCGGCGTCCGCACGTGGGCTTCCCGGTGAAGGGGGCGGGAAGCAGGAGCGACGCTACACACCCTGGCCTCCAGGATCACGGTTCGATAACGGCCTCGGAGAAGACTTCATCAAACCTTCATCACCACCACGTCTCCTGCCCAGGCACTTCCACGGCGTCTCCCGTAGCGTCGCGAGCCCCGACCGAACACGGGGCAAGCGACCAGCGACGGAGGAAGAACAGTGAGAACCGCGGAGATGATCACCACTCACCCCGGCGAGATCGGCCTCGACCGCGATCTGCTGGCCCGGGCGGTCGATGCCCTCGTGGCGTGTTCGCAGGCCTGTACCGCCTGCGCGGACGCCTGCCTCAGCGAGGACATGGTCGACCAGCTACGCACGTGCATCCGCACCAACCTCGACTGCGCCGACATCTGCGACACCACAGCCCGCGTGCTGTCGCGCCACACCGGCTACGACGCCACCCTCACCCGTGCCATGCTCCAGGCCTGCATCCAGGCATGCCGCACGTGCGGCGATGAGTGCGCGGCCCACGCCGGCCACCACGAGCACTGCCGCGTCTGCGCCGAGGCCTGCCGCGCCTGCGAGCAGGCCTGCGCCGAGCTCCTCGCCACCATCGGCTGAAAGACGCCCGCAGCCGCCGCCCATCACCGCGGGTGACCGCGCCTTTGCTGTCCCAGGCGGGCGGGTCCTGCCAGCCGCCGAGGAGTCTATGCTCCTCGCGGGAGAGGCCCACGACCGAGTTGAGGAGGGGCATCTCGCTCAGCGGCAGCCCGCCGCACACGATGAACCCGGCGCGCTCGATGAAGCCCATGGCCTTCTGCCGGTCCTCCAGCGCAGGGTCCGCAAGTCCTTCATCGTGTGGGTGATCGTCGCCAGCCCTACCCCCACCGTGCGGTTGAGGCGAGTGAGGTGCTCGGCCCGGTCCACCGGCCCGGGACCGGCCTTGAGCGCCTGGTCGAGCTCATCGAGGACGACGACGTAGTGCCGCCGTGTCTCCAGGCCCGGGGTCCCCCCTCGCGGCGTGTGTCTCGTCGATAGGGGCCGCGGCCGCCGGGCAGAAGGCGACCCGGACGGCCTTGACAGCTCGTGCCCCGAGGACGGCCGTGCCGCCTCGGGACCAGCGAGTGCACTCTCTGGTCAGTCAGGGAAGCCGGGCGCTGAGCTCCCGTCATCCGACCGGCGGACGGTGAGCAGCGGCTCGGCCGGCTGGAGGTCACCGGTCAGGGCGCGGCGGGCGAGAAGCTCGGCGCCGTCGAGCGACGTGCCACGCGGCGGGTCGAGGACGACGTCGGGGCGCAGCCGCGTCAGCTCCTCCCGCATCGTCTCGAGCACCACCGCGGCGCCGAACACTCCGCCGGTCCACGACGCGAGTGGGGGGACCGGTGGGCGCAGCGCCGCGCCGAGGCTACGGGCGAGCTCGCGCCCGGCGAGGCGCAGCACCTCCCGCGACACGCCGTCGCCGTCCTCGGAGAGCCCGGCGACGTCGGGGACGACGGAGGCGAGCACCCCGGCCCGGTCCTCGCGCGTGTAGATCTGCCGCGGCCACGACTCCGGCGCCCCGAGCCGGGCGACGGTGGCGGCAAGGAGTGCGGCGGCGTCGGCCCGCCGTCCGTCGTGCTGCTCGAGCGCCGTCTGCAGCGCACGCATGCCGATCCACGAGCCCGAGCCGGCGTCACCGAGGACGTGGCCCCAGCCGTCGACCTTGCGCCAGCAGTCGGCGAGGTCGGTCCCCAGCGCCGTCGAGCCGGTGCCGGTGAGGACGACGGCTCCCGGCCGGCCACCGAGCGCGCCGACGGCGGAGGTGACGGCGTCGGAGGCGACGACGGTGCGCACGTTGCCGAGAACGGAGCGGACGGCGTCGAGCACCACCTGCGGCCCGTCGGAGAGGGTGAGGATGCCGCTGGAGCCGACGCACACGGCGTCGACGTCCCCAACGCGTACGCCCAGCCGCTCGACGAGGGCGGTGACGAGCGGCGCCGCGACGAGCCCGGACGGGCTCACCCGCAGGCGCTCGCCGCTCGCCTCCCGCGCGCCACCGGGACCGGTCAGGCGCGCGCGGGAGCCGGAGCCGCCGAGGTCGACGGCGAGGACGGTGCTCACGCCGCTACTTTCCCATCCCCGCGGTGAGGCCGGCGATGATCTGCCGGGTCGCGACGAGGAACAGGAAGATGAGCGGCACGGTGGCGATGACGAGCCCGGCGAAGAGCGTGGACCAGTCGGTCTGGTACTCCCCGAAGAAGCTCGTCAGGCCCACCGGCAGCGTGTACTTCTGCTGGTCGCGGATGAGGATGAGCGGGTAGAAGAAGTCGTTCCAGATCGGAACGAAGCGGAAGACGACCACCGTGGCGATCGCCGGCCGCACGAGCGGTGCCATGACGCTCCAGAACATCCGGAACGGTCCGGCGCCGTCCAGCCGCGCCGCCTCCTCCAGCTCACCGGGGAGCTGGCGGAAGAAGGTGGTGAGCACGAAGACCGAGAACGGCACGCTCACCGCTGCGTAGACCATGACGAGCCCCGTCCGGGTGGAGACGAGCCCGAAGGAGTCGAGCAGGTAGAAGATCGGGACGATCATGAGGAAGACCGGCATCATGAGGCCCGAGACGAAGACCGCCTCGATGACGGACATGAGTCGCCCCTTGGCGCGGGCCAGGGCGTAGGCAGCCAGCAGGGACACCGCCGTCGCGATGACCACCGAGGAGACGGTGACGACGATCGAGTTGAGGAAGTACGTCGAGAAGGACGCCTCGATCCACGCCCGCTGGTAGCTGGTGAAGTCCGGCTGCAGCGGCAGGCCCAGGGGCTGAGTGGCCAGGTCCCGGTTCGTCCGCAGCGAGTTGAGCAGCATGATGACCAGCGGCACGACGGCGACGGCGGCGTAGAGCCACAGCGCCGTCGTCGTCATCGCCGCGGCCCAGCCCCGGTCCCGGCGCCCGCGGCGCGGACGCGGCTCGCTGACGACGGGCGGCAGGCTGTCGGGACGGCGCGTCGTGGGGGCGGCGGTCACTGGCCCAACCTCCTCTCAGTGCGACGGAACCATCGGGTGAAGACCGTCGACAGCACGAAGATGAACAGGAAGAGCAGGATCGCGATCGCCGAGGACGTGCCGATGGCGTTGGACGAGCCGGACTCGAAGGCCGTGCGGTAGAAGACGAGCGACAGGACGTCGGTCGCCCCCGCCGGCGCACCGGTGGACCCGCCCAGGGCGTACGGGATCGGGAAGGCCTCCATCGAGAAGATGAAGGTGAGGACGCTGACCGTCCCGATGACCGGCGTCATGAGCGGCAGCGTGATCGCGAAGAAGCGCTGCGGGCCGGACGCGCCGTCCAGCTCGGCGGCCTCGTCCAGCTCGGGCGCCAGCCCGCCGAGGGCCGCCCCGTACAGGAGGAGCGGGAAGCCCACCCACTGCCAGGCGGTGACGAGCACGACCACCCACAGCGCCGTGCCCGGCGTGCCGAGCCACGGCAGGGCGAGGGAGTCCAGGCCCACCGCCTTGAGGGCGGCGTTGACCGGGCCGAACAGCGGGGAGAGCAGCAGCGACCACAGGTAGCCCACGACCAGCGGGCTCACGAGGTAGGGCATCGTGAACAGCACCTGGAAGAAGCGCCGGAAGCGGGCGCGGCGGTGCAGGATCACGGCGAAGAGCAGGCCCACGGAGTTCTGCACCACCATGGCGCCGCCGAACAGCAGCAGGTTGTGCCCGAAGGCCCGCGGCAGCGTGGAGCGGTAGGGCTCGGAGGTGAAGAGGTTGACGAAGTTCGCCAGCCCCACGAACTCCTCCTGGCTGGTACCGCGCCACGAGTACATCGAGTAGGTCACCGCGGTGACCATCGGGTAGAGCACGAAGATGGCGAACAGCACCGCCGCGGGGGCGATGAACAGCAGGGCGACCCGGGTGGGCAGCGCCGCCGTCGTCAGCCGACGACGACGGCGCTGCCCCGGTTCCACGGCAGCCGCCTGTGCGGGGGTGGTCGTCACTGGCCCGGGGTGAACCACTCTGCGAGGCCGTCGTTGACGTCCTGCGCGACCTGCGCCGGGTCCTTGTCGCCGAGGAAGAGCTCCTGGATGCCCGCGCCGAGGAGGTCGGTGCCGCTCGGGTCGCCGTAGCGGAAGTTGACGAGCTGCAGGTAGGGGGCGGGGTTCTCCTGGTACAGGTCCCACATCTCCTGCATGAGCGGGTCCTCGAAGGTGACGCCGGGGACCGGGGAGAACTGCTTGAGGTCGTTGGCGACCATCTGCCCGAACTCCTGGGTGGCGAGCCACTTGATGAGGGTCTCGGCCTCCTCCGGGTGGGCGCTGTTGGCGCTCAGGCCCCAGTTGCCGTCGGCGTAGGCCGGGGTGACGGGGTGGTCGAGGGCCGCGCCCGGGGGCGGCGGCACCTGGAAGACGCCGAGCTCCATGTCGGGGTTCTCCGCCTGGAAGAAGGCCAGCTCGAAGGAACCGCCGGGGAACATCGCGGCCTGCTCGGTCGTGAAGAGCACCTGGGACTCGGTGTAGCTGACGCCCACGACGTTCTCGGGCATGTACTCCTGGACGTCGACGACGGTCTGCAGGGAGTCGACGTAGGCCTGGTCGGTGAGGTCGGTGTCCCCGGCCAGGACGGCCTCCTCGAACTCCGCGCCGCCGTACTCGGCCGAGCCGAGGATGTCGTGGACGATCGGCATCATCCAGGCGTCCAGGCCGCCGACCGACATCGGGGTGACACCCGCCTCGGCGAGGGTCTCGTTGACCTCGAGGAACTCCTCCCAGGTGGTCGGCTCCTCCAGGCCGTGCTCCTCGAAGATCGCGGTGTTGTAGTACATCTGCAGCGTCTGCGAGGCGAAGGGCACGCCGTAGACCTGCCCGTCCTCGCGGCCCAGCGCGCCGGCGAGGATCGTCTCGTCGAACTCGCTGACCTCGGGGACGATGTCGTCCAGCGCGACGAGGTTGCCGCCCTCGACGAGCGGCTGGAGCAGGCCGTAGCTGCGCACCTGGGCGACGTCAGGGCCGTCGCTGCCGGTGAGGCCCGTCTGCAGGATCTGGTTGTACTCGGTGTTGACGAACGCCTGGAAGTCGACGGTGATGCAGGGGTTCTGCTCCTCGAAGGTGTCGAAGATCGTCTCGTAGGCGTCGGCGTCCTCGGTGCGCCAGGACCACACCCGCAGGCTGACGTCCTCGGCGCACTCCCCGCCGTCGGCCGTCTGCTCGGAGCCGGCGTCCTGGTCGTCGGGGTCGGGGGCGTCCGACGACGGCGCGCACGCGGCGAGGAGGAGGAGACTGGAGACCGCTGTCGCGGCGAAAATGCGGCGTTGCATCATGGTTCCCTTCGTGACGGGCTGCTGGGGGTCGGTGCGGACAGGGACTGCACGGCGGTGCGGACGACGCCGTCGGCGGCGGTGAGGGCGGTGCGTGCGGCGGTGGGGTCGGTGCCGGCAAGGGACATGACGAGGGCGACCTTGAGGTCCCCGCCCGCCTCCTCGAGCACGGCCTCGCAGGCCGGGCGGCCCAGGCCGGTGGCCTGGGTGAGGATCGTGACGGTGCGGGCCCGGAGCTTCTCGT
>NZ_UETB01000016.1 GCF_900116375.1 Georgenia satyanarayanai
CGCCGACGTGGTGTTCCACTACGGCCGGGAGGCCGACATGGTGCTCGTGGGTGACTGGGACGGCAACGGGACGGACACCTTCGCGGTGCGCCGGGCCGCGACGTACCACGTGAAGAACTCCCTGCGTGGTGGGGACGCGGACACGGTGTTCACCTACGGCCGGGCCGGTGACGTCACCCTGACCGGTGACTGGGACGGCAACGGCACCGACACCCTGGCCGTCCAGCGGGGCCGCACGTACTACGTGAACAACTCCCTGCGTGGCGGGGACGCGGACACGGTGCTGACCTTCGGCCGCCTGGGCGACGAGGTGTACGTGGGTGACTGGAACGGTGACGGCACCGACACCCTCGGTGTCCGCCGCCCGGTCGGTGGCCACAGCGCCACCATCACGAAGGACGTGGCCGGCGTGGCCAAGTCGAGCTGACCCTCGCCCCTAGCGCTGACAGCTGGGTCCCTCACCGCGAGGGACCCAGCTGTCGGCGTCTGCGGGGGCGGGTGAGCTCAGCTCTCGGGCTCGCGCATGGGTCGGAGGACTGCGCCGGTCCTCCGGGCGGGACGGCAGCGTCGCTGCGGCTCAGCCGCCCCGCGCTCGGCTGCGTGTCCGTCCGCGGCCTGCTCGTGCCCCGGAGGACGCGCACACCTCACGGCCTCGCGGACACAACAGTGAGGGCCGCTCCCGAACGGGGAGCGGCCCTCACGACGGGGACGACGTGGGCTCAGCGAGCCCCGGCGCGGCGCTTGTTGTAGACGTCGAAGGCCACGGCGAGGAGGAGCACGAGACCCTTGACGATCTGCTGCGTGGAGTACGAGACGCCCATGAGCTGCATGCCGTTGGTCATGACGGCCATGATGAGCGCGCCGATCATCGCGCCCGTCACACGCCCCACACCACCGGTGACGGCCGCGCCACCGATGAAGCAGGCGGCGATGGCGTCGAGCTCGAACATCTCACCCGCGGCCGGCTGGGCGCCGTTCATGCGCGAGGAGTAGACGATGCCGGCGATCGCGGACAGGAAGCCCATGTTGACGAAGATGAGGAAGTTCACCCGCTTGACCTTGACGCCGGACAGCTGCGCGGCCGGCAGGTTGCCGCCGATCGCGTAGACGTGCCGGCCGAAGACCGAGCGCTGGGTGACCACCGTGTACACGATGATGAGGATCGCCAGGAGGATGAGGACGTTCGGCAGGCCTCGCGCGACAGCCAGCTGGTAGCCGAACCACATGACGACGGCGCCGACGACGACGATCTTGAGGATGAACAGCGGGAAGGCCTCGACCGCCTGCTTGTAGCGCAGCGCGGCGCGCCGGTTGCGCACCTGGACGAGGGCGAAGCCGGCCACGGCCAGACCGAAGACGATGAGGGTGAGCGCGTCGTAGCCGTACCCGCCGAGCAGCCCGTTCTGGAAGCCGTTGGCGATGTTGTAGTACGTGCCGCCGAAGGGGGACAGCGAGACGTTGTCGAGGACCTGGGCGGTCAGGCCGCGGAAGAGCAGCATGCCGGCCAGGGTGACGATGAACGCCGGGATGCCGACGACAGCCACCCAGAACCCTTGCCACGCACCCACGAGCAGGCCGACCCCCGTCGCAGCGAGGACGCCGACCCACCACGGGTGGCCGCCCTGGACGACGAGCACGGCCGAGACCGCTCCCGCCAGTGCCACGACCGACCCGACCGACAGGTCGATGTGGCCGCCGATGATGACGATGACCATCCCGATCGCCAGGACGAGGATGTAGGAGTACTGCAGGACGATGTTCGTGAGGTTGCCCGGGCTGAGGAAGCTCGGGTGCATGAACGAGAACATCGCCACGAGTGCGACCAGGGCGATGAGGATGCCGCTCTGCCGCAGGTTCCGGGTCATGAGCGCCCAGACGTTACTGGTGCCGGTCATTGTGCGTTTTCCTTCTCCATGGTCATGAGAGCCATCAGCTCCTCCTGGGTGGCCTGCTCAACCGGCAGCTGCCCGGTGATGCGTCCGAACGCCAGGGTGTAGACGCGGTCGCAGATGCCGAGCAGCTCGGGCAGCTCGGACGAGATGACGATGACCGCCTTCCCGGACGCGACCATGCGGTTGATGATGGTGTAGATCTCGTACTTGGCGCCGACGTCGATGCCTCGGGTCGGCTCGTCGAGGATGAGGACCTCCGGCTCGGTGTAGAGCCACTTCGACAGTGCGACCTTCTGCTGGTTGCCGCCGGAGAGGTTGCCGACGGTGGCGAGCACGGACGGCGTCTTGATGTTGAGGTTGGCCCGGTACTCCTCGGCGACCTTGAGCTCCTCGTTCGCGTCCACCCAGCCGCGCGGCGCGAGCTTGCGCAGGCCCGCGACGGAGATGTTGCGGCGGATGTTCTCGATGAGGTTGAGCCCGAAGCGCTTGCGGTCCTCGCTCACGTAGGCGATGCCGTTCTTGATGGCCTCGCTCACCGTGCGGACCTTGATCTCCTTGCCGTGGAGGAAGACCCGCCCGGAGATGTCGCGCCCGTAGCTGCGGCCGAACAGGCTCATCGCCAGCTCGGTGCGCCCCGCGCCCATGAGGCCGGCGATGCCGATGACCTCACCGGCCCGGACGTCGAAGCTCGCGTTGTCCACAACGACGCGCCCGGCCTGCGTGGGGTGGTGGACGGTCCAGTCCTCCACCCGCAGGACCTCGTCACCGATGTCCGGGGTGCGCTCGGGGTAGCGGTGCTCGAGGTCGCGGCCCACCATGCTGCGGATGATCCGGTCCTGCGTGGCCTCGGGGGAGGCCATGTCGAGGGTCTCGATCGTCTGCCCGTCGCGGATGATGGTCGTGCGGTCGGCGATGTCGGCGATCTCGTTGAGCTTGTGGGAGATCATGATGCAGCTGATCCCCTGCGCGTTGAGCTGGCGCAGCAGCCCGAGCAGGTGCTCGGAGTCGGTGTCGTTGAGCGCCGCCGTGGGCTCGTCGAGGATGAGCAGGCGCACGTCCTTGGACAGCGCCTTGGCGATCTCCACCAGCTGCTGCTTGCCGACACCGAGCTGCCCGACGGGGGTGGTGGGGTTCTCGGTGAGGCCCACACGGTCGAGGAGCTCGGCGGCCCGGGAGTTCGTCTCGTTCCAGTTGATCAGCCCCCCGGTGCCGCGGGCCTCGTTGCCGAGGAAGATGTTCTCGGCCACGGACAGGTGCGGCACCAGGGCCAGCTCCTGGTGGATGATGACGACACCGTGCGCCTCGGAGTCGTTGATCGACCCGAATCGCACCTCTGCGCCGTCGTAGTGGATCTCGCCCTCGTAGGTGCCGTGGGGGTAGACGCCCGAGAGGACCTTCATCAGCGTCGACTTGCCGGCGCCGTTCTCCCCGCAGATCGCGTGGATCTCACCGCGCCGGACCTCCAGGGTCACGTCCTGGAGCGCCTTGACGCCGGGGAACGTCTTGGTGATGGAACGCATCTCCAAGATGTTGTCGGTCATGCCGCCTCACTTCTCGTGGTTGTGCGGTGTGGAGGGTGTGCGGGGCCGGGCGCGCTGCCCGGCCCCGCACCGTCAGGTCAGGAGCCCTGCTCGACCTGCTCGGCGGTGTAGTAGCCGGAGTCCACGAGGAGCTCGGTGATGTTGTCGGCGTAGACGATGTCCGACTCGAGGAGGTAGGACGGGACGACCTTGACGCCGTTGTCGTACGTGTCGGTGTCGTTCGCCTCGGGCTCGTTGCCCTCGAGGAACGCCTCCGCGGCGCGGACGGACTCGGTGGCGAGCTTGCGGGTGTCCTTGAAGATCGTCGAGAACTGCACACCCTGGTCGATGAGGGCCACCGAGGCGATCTCGGCGTCCTGGCCGGTGACGACCGGCATGCCCTCCTCGATGGTCGGGCCGTAGCCCGCACCCTGGAGCGCGGTGATGATGCCGCGGGAGATGCCGTCGAAGGGGGAGAGCACCCCGTGCAGCTCCTCGCGACCACCGCCGTAGGTGGAGGTGAGAAGGTCCTCCATGCGCCGCTGGGCGGCCTCCTGGCTCCAGCGCAGGGTGGCGACGGTGTCGAAGTCGGTCTGGCCGGACGTCACGACGAGCGTGCCGTCGTCGAGGAAGGGCTTGAGGGTGTCCATCGCGCCGTTGAAGAAGAATCCGGCGTTGTTGTCGTCCGGTGAGCCGGCGAAGACCTCGATGTTGAACGGGCCCTCGGGGGCGTCGGGGTTCTCCGAGCCGTCCTGGTTGAGGAGGCCCAGGCCCACGAGCAGCGAGGTGGCCTGCTGCACGCCGACGTTGTAGTTGTCGAAGGTGACGTAGAAGTCGACGTTCTCGCTGCCGTTGATGAGGCGGTCGTAGGCGATGACCGGGATGCCGGCGGCGCCGGCGGCGTCGAGCTGGCTGGTCAGCGCGGTGCCGTCGATCGAGGCGATGATGAGGAGGTCGACCTCCTGCAGGATCATCTGGTCGATCTGCTGGGTCTGCGTGGGGATGTCGTCGTTGGCGAACTGCAGGTCGACCGTGTAGCCGGCCTCCTCGAGCTGGCTCTGGACGGCCTCGCCGTCGGCGATCCAGCGCTCGGAGGTCTGCGTGGGCATGGCGACGCCGATGGTCTGGTCGCCGGAGGCGGCCGTGTCCCCGCCGTTGCCCGCGGGCTCGGTGGCCTCGTCGCCGCTACCGGCGCCGCCGCCGCCGCAGGCAGCGAGGGCGAAGGTCATGGTGAGTCCCGCTGCGACTGCTGCGAACTTCCGTGTGCGCAATGTTCTCTCCTTCGAGAGTGGAGGGTTGTTCGGCCCGCCGGGTGGCGGGCGTTGAGTGCCCGGCCGGATGGTCGGGCGGTGAGGCTGCTGCGCCTCCTCAGGTGCCGCTGGTGCGGCGAATGTTCACGCTAACATTCTGAACCTTCGAGGCGCCGGATGTCACATCCTTGGTCCTAGGCCGGGTTGCTATTCGGTAACACCGGCGGGCCGGCTGTGGCTCGTCCCGCACGGCCGCCAGGGGCGTCGGTCCGAGCCGCCGAGGGCGGTGCCGGGCGGCCTCGGCCCCGGCGGTGCTCTCGTTGTCGCGACACCGTAGCCCTCACGCGCACTCGATCACAAGCCCACACACTCGCACGGACGCGGTGTTCCCTCACGGCCGGGCGTTCGGCCTGTCGGCCCAAGGAACGACCGGCGACGGGAGGACCTTGGGCCCTGGCCGTCCGTGCGGGAGGGGGTCAGCCTGGGGGGAGAGGAGGGGAGGACTCGATGGCCGGGCGATCCGTGCTCCGGACGGCACCGCTGCTCGTGCTCGCCCTCGTGCTCGAGGTGGCCCGCCGGGCCAAGCGTGACTGGGGCGCCACGCGTGCCGAGGCGCGCACCTCGCTCCCCGGCGACGACATCCTCGGGCCCGCCGCCGTCGTCGCGACCCGCGCCGTGACCATCGGCGCGTCGCCCGGAGACGTGTGGCCTTGGCTCGCGCAGCTCGGGCAGGGCCGGGGCGGCTTCTACAGCTACGACCGCCTGCAGTGCGCGCTCGGCCTCGACATCCACAACGCCGAGGAGATCGTGCCGCAGTGGCAGGACCTCGCGCCCGGCGATCCGGTCCACCTCGCTGCGGACGTGCCGCTCACCGCCGTCGTCGTCGAGCCCGGGCACGCCCTCGTTCTCCGGGCCCCTGAGGGCCCCACCGGACGGCAGGTTGTGCCCGGAGGCTTCACCTGGGCCTTCGTCCTGCGGCCTGGTCCGCACGGCACCACCCGGCTGCTCGTCCGCGAGCGCTACGTCTGTCCGGACGTGTGGAGCCGCCTGGGCGTGGAGCTCCTCCAGGTCGCGAGCTTCGTCATGACCGCCCGCATGCTGCGCGGGATCCAGGAGCGGGCAGGGGGACGGCCGCGCTGGCCGGTGACGTCCTGACTCCGGTGTCCCCGGACCCTGTCGGTGAGGACGCTGGAGCGGGACGATGGTCCCGTGGCCTCGATCATGCTGACGGCGATGCCCTTCGCCGGGCACGCCCGCCCGGTGCGCGCGGTCGCCGGGGAGCTCGTCCGCCGGGGCCACGACGTGCGCGTGTACACCGGCCGCTCGTACACCGCGCTGTTCGAGGAGGTCGGGGCTCGCACCGTCCCGTGGGACGCGGCCCCGGACGTCGACGAGCGTGACCTCGCCGCCACCTTCCCGCGCATGCGCGGCCGCAAGGGGTTCCGGCAGGTGCTCGTCAACCTCGAGGACCTCTTCCTCGGGACCGCGCCCGCGCAGGCGCGTGACCTCGAGCGGGCTCACGCGGCCGAGCCCTGGGACCTGCTCGCCGGGGACCCGATGGCTCTCGGCACGCGCCTCGCCGCCGAGCGGCTCGGCTCGCGGTGGGCCACGGTCTCCCCGATCGCGGTCTGGCTGCCGGGCCCCGGGATCCCGCCGACCGGCCTGGGGCTCACCCCGGCCGACGGACCGCTCGGCCGGGCGCGCGACCGCGTGCTCGGCGCGGCCGCGGGCGCCGGCACGAGGGTGCTCGCCCGTCGCTACCAGGCCACCCGCCGCCGGGTCGGGCTGCCGGCCGACGCCGAGACCTTCGCGACCATGTGGTACTCCCCGCAGCTCGTCGTGGCCGCCGGGTCGCCCGGCCTCGACTACCCGCGCAGCGACCTGCCCGGGCACATCCGCTTCGTCGGGGACCTCACCGACGACGGCGCGGCGCCTTCACCCGGCCCGCTCCCGGACTGGTGGGACGACGTCCAGCGCGCGACGGTGCCGGTCGTCCACGTCACCCAGGGCACGGCGAGCGTCGACCCCCGCGACCTCGTCCTGCCCGCTGTCGAGGCGCTCGCGGGGCGCGAGGTGTTCGTCGTCGTCGGGCTCGGGCACCGCACGCCACCGCTGCCCGGGCCGCTGCCCGCCAACGTGCGTGTCGCGCCGATGGTGCCCTACCCGCACCTGCTGCCCCGGACCGACGTCGTGGTGACGAACGGCGGCTACGGCGGTGTGCTCCAGGCGCTGCGGCACGACGTCCCGCTCGTCGTCGCCGGTGGGGACCTCGACAAGCCGGAGATCGCCGCGCGGATCGGCTGGCACGGCGCGGGCGTCAACCTCCGCACCGGGCGCCCGCGCCCGGCCGCGATCGCCGCGGCCTACGACGCCGTGAGCACCGACCCGCGGTACCGGGCGACGGCCGCCCGCCTCGGCGCCGAGCTGCGCGCGCTCGGCGGCACCCGGGCGGCCGCGGACCTCCTCGAGGCCCACCTGCGGTAGGTCGGTCGACACGCTCGTCCCGACGGCGCGCCCGCCCGTGCCACGGTGCGCCCGGTCAGGTCGGACGCACCGTGGTACCAGCGGGCGCCATCGACGCTCGGCTCGGCTGCCGACGGGCGTGCTCGGGCTCGCGAGCCAGGGGCGAGGCGCCGGTGCGGCTCAGGCGTCGCGCCGGCGCAGCACCACGGCCCCGGCGAGCAGCGGGACGACGGCGTAGGCGGCGACGACGAGGACTCCGGTCCACGCGGTGAGGTCGCTCGAGTCGGTGAGCGTGGAGTCGCTGACGGTGACGAAGGCGGCCGCCGCCGGCATCGGTAGGTGAGCGACGATCGCCTCCACCCAGTCCAGCGTGATGAAGCCGAGGAAGCCGGGCAGGAGCAGCAGGACGGTCAGTGCGATGGTGACCGTCGCCGCGGTCGAGCGCACGAGGGTGCCGATGCCGAGCGCGAACAGGGCCGCGACGACGAGGACGTAGGTGACGCCACCGTAGATCTGCCACGTCTGGGGGTCGTCGAGGGCGGGGACGAGGTCGTGCCCGGCGAGCAGCGACCGGGCCACGACCGAGGACAGCAGCAGGCTCAGCACCGAGGTCACGACGGTCAGCACGACGAGGGCAATCGCCTTGGCTGCCAGCACGGGCCACCTGGTGGGCACCGCGGTGAGGGAGGAGCGGATCATCCCGGTGGAGTACTCCCCGGTGATGAGCAGGGCACCGAGCACCGCGATCGTCACCATGCCGAGGGGGTAGCCGCCGGAGACGATCTCGGCGCCGTGGATCATGCCGAGCGCGGCGGCCTCGGGGGAGTCGGCCAGCATGTCGAGAGACATGGACTGGCCGAGGGCGAAGAGCGTCATGAGCGCGACGGCGAGGGCCAGCACCCACCACGTCGAGCGCAGGGAGAGCAGCTTGATCCACTCCCCGCGCATCACCCCGGTGAAGCTGAGGTGGGCGCCCGCCGCGGGAGCGGTGGCCGGCTCGGGCGAGGCCGGCACGGGCGCGGTGGGCTCGGGGGTGCCTGGCTCGGTGCGCAGGACGGTACTCATCGGGTGCCGGCTCTCTGGGTGGTGTGTGGGGTGTCGGAGTGGTACTCCACGGCGTCCTGGGTGAGCCTCATGTAGGCGTCCTCCAGGCTCGCGGACCGTGGACTGAGCTCGTGCAGGACGATGCCGTGGGCGCCGGCGGCCTCCCCGATCTGCTCGGCTGACAGTCCCTGCACCTCCAGCCGCCCCGCCTCCGTGGCCGTGAGGACGACGCCGTCCGCTCGCAGGAGGCCGGCGAGCTCGGACAGACGGGGGGAGCGCACGCGCACGGTCGAGCCGGTCACGGACTCGATGACCTCCATGACGGGCCCGGCGGCGATGATCCTGCCGCGGCCGATGACGAGCAGCTGATCAGCGGTCAGTGCCATCTCGCTCATGAGGTGGGAGGACAGGAAGACCGTCCGTCCCTCGTTCGCGAGCTCGCGGACGAGGTGGCGCACCCACTGCACGCCCTCCGGGTCGAGCCCGTTGACCGGCTCGTCGAGGATGAGGGTGCGCGGGTCGCCCAGCATCGCGGCGGCGATCCCCAGGCGCTGCCCCATGCCCAGGGAGAACCCGCCGACGCGCTTGCCGGCGACGCCGGCGAGCCCTGTCATCTCGATGACCTCGTCCACCCGCCTCCGAGGGAGGTGGTGGGTGGCGGCCATGGTGCGCAGGTGCGAGCGGGCGGTGCGCCCGGAGTGGAAGGCCTTGGCGTCCAGCAGCACGCCGACCTCGCGCAAGGGTGAGCGGTGGTGGGCGTACGGCTTGCCGTTGACCGTCACCGTCCCGGCCGACGGCCGGTCCAGCCCCACGACCATCCGCATCGTGGTGGACTTCCCCGCCCCGTTGGGACCGAGGAACCCGGTGACTGATCCCGGGGGGATCGTGAAGCTGACGTCGTCGACGGCGGTCTTCTCGCCGTAGCGTTTGGTGAGTCCGAGTGCCTCGATCATGGCCGTGGCCCTTCTGGTGCGTGCAGTGTGAGGTCCTCGTGCTCGCCCATGTCCAGGCGGAAGGGCGGGTAGACGTCGGTCATGAGGCCGGCGTAGGCGGCCACCCGGATGACCCACCGGTTCAGCCCGAGGAGGAGGTCGAAGAGTCCGCGCGGGTACGTGCCGGTGAAGAGCAGGACGACGCCGACGACGAGGACGAGGAGACCGATGAGGCCACCGTCCCAGCGCTCGTCACCGTTCGTCACCCGGTGGGTCGCTGTGGCCGCTCCGCCGACGAGGATCCCGACGACGACGTAGTGAGGGATGGCGAGCAGCCACCACTTCACGAGGGCGAGCCCTCGTGAGAGGTGCTCGGGATAGTCGACCTGCAGGCGGGCCGGGTAGTCGGCCACCTCGCCGAGGGTGAAGGGCGGGTAGCGGTCCGTGGCCAGTGCGCCGTAGGCGTAGTAGCTCACGCGCCAGTTCCAGCGAAGCACGCCGACGTTGAAGTCGAAGAGCGCGCGGGGGTACCTGCCGGTGATGACGATGGCCACGAGGGCGACGATGCTGACCGCGACGAACGCGACCCACAAGAAGGCCAGCACCAGGTAGTGGGGGACGATCAGCACCCACTTCACCAGCCAGAGCCAGCGGGAGAGGGCCGGTGCCCTGACGCCGTCGACATGGACCGGGAAGGGGCGGGGTGCGAGTGGGGCTGCGGTGGTCATGACGACCGCCTGTTCCGCTCCGGTCTCCCGAAGCTGTGCTCGGTGAAACGGTGTGGTGCGGGGGTCCGGCGTCGCGGCGCTCAGACGGTGAGGGCGACCTTTCCGCGGACGTCGCCCGCCTCCAGGCGGCGCATGGCATCGGACGCTTGCTCGAGCGGGTAGGTCCGGTCGAGGCTCGGTGTCACCGTCCCGGCCTCGATGTACTCGGTGAGCTGCTCGAGCTCCGCGGAGCGCACCGTGCCGACGAAGGTCGTCAGGCGCTGGCGGAGGAAGGGGGAGAGGGCCACCGCGCGCAGCTGCCGACCCATGCCGGTGATCCGGCCGCCGTCCTCACCGCCGGTGATCACGGCCGTCCCGGTGGGGGTGAGGGCGCGGCGCAGGCGCGCGATCGAGGGGTTGCCGGCGATGTCGAGGACGAGGTCGTAGCGCCGCGCACCGTCGGCGAAGTCCTCGCGGGTGTAGTCCAGGACGTGGTCGGCGCCGAGGGAGCGCACGAGGTCGAGCTTGGCGGTGCTCGCGACGGCGGTGACCTCGGCCCCGAGAGCCTTGGCGAGCTGGACGGCGTAGCTGCCCACGCCGCCGGACGCGCCCGTGATGAGCACGTGCTGGCCCGCCTGGAGCCTCCCGGCGTCGCGCAGGCCCTTGAGGGCGGTGACCGCCGAGACCGGGACCACGGCGGCCTGCGCGAAGGACAGGCTGGCGGGCTTGGGCGCGAGGCTGCGCTCCGGCACGACCGCGTACTCGGCGAAGGCCCCCGTGCCGAAGCCGTACACGTCGTCGCCCACGGCGAAGCGTGTCACCGACGAGCCGACGGCGACGACGGTGCCGGCGACGTCGAAGCCGAGCACCGGGTCGCGCGGTCGCCGCAGGCCGAACGCGAGGCGGCCGGCGTACGGCAGTCCCCGCATGACGTGCCACACCCCGCGGTCCAGGCCCGCGGCCCGCACCCGGACGAGCACCTCGCGGTCGGCCACCTTCGGGCGCGGGACGCGCGCCAGGTGGAGCACCTCGGCGTTGCCGTACCGGTCGTGCACGATCGCGCGCATCGTGCCGGTGTCGAGGCCTGCGAGCGACACGTGCTGGCCCTCAGTGGCCATGTGCGTTCCTTCCGAGCGGAGAGGCGGTGTCGTACTTAGTACGGTAAGATTAGCGTACTAAGTACGGGAGCGGAAGGGGCGTGGCGTGGCGGAGGTCGGGCGGACGGGCGAGGCAGATCGCGCCCCGCTGAGCAGGGAACGGGTGCTGGACCGCGCCATCGCGGTCGCGGACGCGGGAGGCCTGGGATCGCTCACCATGCGTTCGCTGGCCACGGAGCTCGGCGTCAAGCCCATGGCGCTGTACCACTACGTGGCGAACAAGAACGAGATCCTCGACGGCATCGTCGACCGGGTCTTCGGCGAGATCGAGCTTCCCGCGGCCGGCGGTCAGTGGCGGGAGGAGGTCTCCCGCCGGGCGGAGTCCGCACGCAGCGTCCTGCGGCGCCATCCCTGGGCGATCTCGCTCATGGAGTCGCGGTCCGCCCCCGGCCCCGCCACCCTGCGGCACCACGAGGCCATGCTCGACACCCTCCGGGGCGCCGGGTTCTCCCTGGCGATGACCGGGCACGCCTACGCCCTGCTGGACGCCTTCGTGTACGGGTTCGCGGTCCAGGAGGCGGCGCTGCCCTTCGACCGGGACGCCGCTCCCGAGGTGGTGGCGGGCATCGCGGCACAGCTCCCGGCCGAGGACTATCCGCGCCTGCACGAGTACGCCCACGAGCGCGTGATGACCCCGGGCTACGACTTCGGCGACGAGTTCACGTTCGGGCTCGGGGTCGTCCTCGACGCCCTCGAGCGGTCCCTGCGCGACGGCGACGGCGAAGCGCCGGCTCCCGGGACGTCGCCGGCGCGGTAGCCCGGGGTGCGGCCTGCCTCAGCCGCCGAGGGTGAGGCCGAGCTCGCGGGCCAGGGCGGGGAGCAGGGCGATCGCGTCCTCCTCGGCGACGCGGGCACCGCGCAGGCCGCTCACCCCGCCGACGCCGTCGAGCCGGCAGCCGCGCAGCTGGACGTCGCGGCAGCGCAGGCCGGACAGCTGCGCGCCGCTGAGCACGCAGTCCTCGAGGAGGACGCCGTCCATGACGGTGTCGGTGAAGGTCGCCTCGCGCAGGTCGCAGCCCCGCAGGACCACGCCGCGCAGCTGGGCGCCGTGCCAGCTCGTCAGCGTGCCCTGCACGCCCTCGAGCAGCACCGAGCGCAGCCGCACCCCGGCCAGCAGCGCGCCGGTCATCCGGGCCTCGCGCAGCGAGCAGCGCAGCAGCGAGCCGTCGCGCCACACGAGGTTGGCGAGGTCCGCGCCGTCGAGCCGGCAGTCCGCGAGCGTCACCCGCTCCCAGTCCCCGCCGCCCGCCCGCAGGCGCGACAGGTCGCTCTCCTCGATCTGCGCCTCGCGCAGCCCGGGCACGACCGCGCCGGTGAGGTCGACCCCGGCGGTGGTCGCGTCGTCCAGGGCGGTGACGTCGCCGGGCTCGAGGTGCGGGGGCACGTCCGGCTCGGGCACGGAGCGTGGGGCGGACCGGGTCACGGCCGCCCGATCCGCGCCGTGCGCGCGCCGGTGAGGGCGATGAGGTCCGCCGGCGCGAGCTCGACGTCGGCCCCGCGCCGTCCCGCGCTGACGAGCACCGTCCCGTGCTCCAGGGCGGTCTCGTCGACGACGGTGGTGAGGCGGCGGCGCTGCCCGAGCGGGGAGATGCCGCCGAGGACGTAGCCGGTGGCCCGTTCCGCGGCTGCCGGCTCGGCCATGGTGGCGCGCTTGCCGCCCACGGCGGCGGCCAGGGCCTTGAGGTCGAGCTCGCCGGTGACCGGCACGACCCCGACGACGAGTGCGCCGTCGACCTCCGCGACGAGCGTCTTGAGCACCCGGGCGGCATCGACGCCGAGGGCCTGGGCCGCCTCCATGCCGAAGGACAGCTCGCTGCGCGGGTCGTGGGTGTACTCGCGGACGGTGTGCGTCACCCCGGCCTGCTGGAGGGCGCGCAGGGCGGGCGTGCCCGCCGGTGCCGCGCGGCGGCTCACCGCGGCCCCACGTCCAGCACCCGCACGACGGCGCCCTGCGCCGCGTCGCTCGCGTCGAGGTCGACGACGGCCCAGACGCCCCAGTCGTGCTCACCCTCCGGGTCGTCCAGGGTCTGGCGCACGAGCCAGAGGCGACCGTCGCCCGCCAGGGCGAGGGCGGCGTCGTCGTCCTCGGGCAGGCCGGCGCGGAGGAGGTCCTCGCGCGAGGGCCGCTCGTCGATGGTGACGAGGGAGGCGGCGCGGGCGGCGACGTCGGTGCCGAGCCAGTCGTAGTCCTGCCAGTACGGGTCCATCGCCTGCGCCCAGCGCTCGGCGTCCCAGCCGTCGGCGGCGTGCATGGCCCCGAGCGGCTCGTAGTGCTCCCGCCCGAGGAGCTCCACCCGGGTGAACAGCGCCTTGCGGACCGTCACCCGGAAACCGTGGCGGTTGCGCGTGAAGGCGACCGGCTCGCCGTCCTCGCCCTCACCGAAGCGACGCTCGACGCCGTCGGCGGAGTCCGCCGGCGCGGCGGGCTCACCGGAGCCCATGAGGGACTCCCACTCGTCCAGGAGGCTGGAGTCGACCGAGCGGATGTGGTCACCGAGCCAGCCGATGATCTCCTCGACCTCCTCGGTGCGGGCACGGTCGGGCACCACCTGGCGCAGCGCCCGGTAGGCGTCGGTGAGGTAGCGCAGGACCACGCCCTCGCTGCGCCCGACGTCGTAGCGGGAGACGAGCTCGGAGAAGGTCATCGCGTTCTCGACCATCTCGCGCACCACGGACTTCGGCTTGAGCTCCTGGTCCCCGACCCACGGGTTGGTCTGCCGGTAGGTGGCCAGCGCCGGCTCGAGCATCTCGCCGAGCGGGCGCGGCCAGGTGATCTCCTCCAGCGCCTCCATCCGCTCCTCGTACTCCATGCCCTCGGCCTTCATCGCGCCGATCGCCTCGCCGCGCGCGTGGCGCTGCTGCCCGTACAGGAGCGGGCGCGGGTCCTCCAGGGTGGCCTCGATGACGGAGACGACGTCGAGGGCGAACTCGGGGGACTCGGCGTCGAGCAGGTCGATGGCCGCGAGCGCGAAGGGGGACAGCGGCGCGTTGAGCGCGAACTCGCGCGGCAGGTCCACGGTGAGGCGGACGTACGGCTCGCCGGGGTGGGCGCGGCGCCAGGCGGCGTCGCGGTGCTCGAGCACCTCCGCCGTCCGCAGGGAGCGGTAGATCTCCGCGGCGCGGCGCAGGTGGGGGTTCCAGGTGGTGGGCGGCTCGTGGTTGTCGGTGAGCAGGCGGTGCATCGCCTGCACCGGGTCGCCCGGGCGGGCGAGCACCGACAGCACCATCGTGTGGGTCACGGCGAACTGGCTCGTCAGCGCCTCGGGCTCGGCGTCACGCAGGCGCTCGAAGGTCTTGTCGGTCCAGTTGACGACGCCGGCCGGCGCCTTCTTCCGGACGATCTTGCGGCGCTTCTTCTCGTCGTCGCCCGCCTTGGCGAGCGCCTTGGCGTTCTCGATGACGTGCTCGGGGGCCTGGACGACGACCTCGCCGGTGGTGTCGTACCCCGCGCGGCCGGCGCGCCCGGCGATCTGGTGGAACTCCCGCGCCGTGAGGTGGCGGGAGCGCTCGCCGTCGAACTTCGTCAGCGAGGTGAGCACGACGGTGCGGATCGGCACGTTGATCCCCACGCCGAGGGTGTCGGTGCCGCAGACGACGGCGAGCAGCCCGGACTGGGTGAGCCGCTCGACGAGCCGCCGGTAGCGCGGCAGCATGCCGGCGTGGTGGACGCCGATGCCCAGACGCAGGAGCCGGGACAGCGTCTGGCCGAAGCCCTTGGCGAAGCGGAAGTCCCCGATCGCCGTCGCGATCTGGTCGCGGCGCTCGCGGGAGGCGACGGTGACGGACGTGAGCGACTGGGCCCGCTCGACGGCGTCCTTCTGGGCGAAGTGGACGACGTAGACGGGGGAGCGGCCCTGCTCGACGAGCCGCTGGAGGAGGTCCTGGATGGGCTCGAGGGAGTAGTCGAAGGTGAGCGGGACGGGCCGCTCGGCGCCGGCGACGACGGCGACCTCCCGGCTCGTGCGCCGGGTGAGGTCCCGCTCGAAGAAGGAGACGTCCCCGAGCGTGCCGGACATGAGGACGAACTGGGCGTTCGTCAGCTCGAGGAGGGGGACCTGCCAGGCCCAGCCGCGCTGCGGGTCGGCGTAGAAGTGGAACTCGTCCATGACGACGACGCCCACGTCCAGCCCGGCGCCCTCGCGCAGCGCCTGGTTGGCGAGGATCTCGGCGGTGCAGCAGATGATCGGCGCCTCGGGGTTGATCGCGGAGTCGCCCGTGACCATGCCGACGTTGTGCGAGCCGAAGAGCGCGACGAGGTCGAAGAACTTCTCCGAGACGAGCGCCTTGAGCGGGGCGGTGTAGTACGTGCGCTCACCGCGGGCCAGGGCCACGGTGTGCGCGGCCAGCGCGATCATCGTCTTCCCTGAGCCGGTGGGCGTGGAGACGATGACGTGGGAGCCGGTGGTGATCTCGAGCAGCGCCTCCTCCTGGTGGGGGTAGAGCGGGCGCCCGGTTCCCTCGGCCCAGGAGGTGAAGCCCTCGTACAGGGCGTCGGGATCGAGCGCGCCGTCCGGTCCTGACTCGTCCTCGAGGCGGTCCAGCAGGGCGTTGAGCTCGTGCACCGTGATCGTCACGCCGCCAGTCTCGCAGAGGGCACCGACGGCGGGCGGCCGGTCGACCCGGCCGACCCGCCGTCCGGCTCACTCGTCGGGCTCGAAGATGTCCTCGATGGCACACCCGAAGGTGCGGGCGAGGCGGAAGGCCAGCGGGAGTGAGGGGTCGTGCTTGCCGGTCTCCACGGCGTTGACGGCCTGCCTGGAGACCTGCAGGTGCTGGGCAAGGTCCTGTTGCGTCCACCCCCGCTCGGCGCGCATGACGCGGAGTCGGTTCCTCATCGGTAGCGGCCCCGTGCCCAGAGCAGCCCGAGGGCGTAGGAGCCGACGAGCAGCCCGAAGGCGCCGAACGCGCCCAGGCGCGGCAGTCCGACTCCTTCGAGGAAGCCCCACGTGAACGTCACGACGGTGGTCACCGCGAACGCGACGCAGAGCGCGAGCAGGTGGATGTGCTGCAGGACCTCGTCCATCCGGCGGTACCGCGCGACCCCGCTGGCGACGATGCCGACGCCGGCGGGGACGGGGAGCAGTGCCACCACGTACCGCCACGCCGGGTCCGTCACGCGGTCCCCGGACAGCAGCCACAAGGAGAGTGCGAGCAGGGCGGCGTAGGCGAGGACGAGCGCGGCGAACGACCTCATCGGCGGGCGCGAGAGGCCATGACGAGGGCGACGCCGAGCGCCACCCCGAGCGCGTAGCCGGCCGCGCCCATCGATGCGGCCAGCGCAGCGCCCGCGCCGATGGCGATGGCGACGGCGGCTCCCACCGTGAGTCGCGTGGATGTGCGATCCATGTCAAGTCTCCTTGTCGAAATGTAAGGTCTACGTGACACGAGCGTGTCAGGGACGGGGAGGGACCGTCAACCCCTGGGCCGGCGTCAGCCCCGGGACGCCACCCGGCCGCCCGGCGGTTGTCCGTGGTCGGTCCTACGGTTGGTCCATCACCGCACGGAGCGAGGGGGCAGCCATGGTGGGCACGACCGGTCGGAACTTCCCGGAGCGCGTCTACGCGCTCTGCCAGCCGGGCGGGGCGCCGGCCCCGCTCTTCGCGCCGGGGCAGGTCGTGACGGCCGAGACGGTGGAGCGGTTCTACGCCACCGACGAGGACGTCGCCCGCACCGCGGCGGCGCTGACGGAGGTGGGCTTCGAGGTGCTCCACACCTCGCGCCTCCTCGTCAACGTCGCCGGTCCGCCCGAGCTCTTCGAGCGGGTCTTCGGGCGGCGGCTTCACACGCAGGAGCGAGAGGTGGTCAAGCCCGGGTCGGTGCGGGACACCGGGACCTTCATCGACTCCGAGGGCAGCCCGGTGCCCGGGCTCCTCGAGACCACGGGCTCGCCGCTCGCGGACGTCGTCGCGGCCGTGGCCATCGAGGAGCCGTACTACCCGGCGTCGGTGCCGCCCGGCCCGGCGCCGACGGCCGACCCGCCGCCGGTGGACTACTGGCACCTCACGCTCCCGGACCAGCTCGCCGCCGCGCTGCGGGCCGACGCGCCGCACCGGGACGGCGTGACGGGGCAGGGGGTGCGGGTGGCGATGGTGGACACCGGCTTCCAGGCCCACCCCTTCTTCACCTCCCGTGGGTACCGGGTGGAGCCCACCGTGCTCGGGCCCGGCACCGCGGACCCCGAGGTCGACGAGAACGGGCACGGCACCGGTGAGGCCGCCAACGTCTTCGCCGCCGCCCCGGACGCCACGCTCCTGCCCGTCAAGGCGGCCACCGCCTCCGGCGCGCTCGTCAACGTCACGGCGGCCTTCACGGCAGCCGTCGCCCTGGACCCGGACATCGTGACGAACAGCTGGGGCTCCAGCCAGCCCGGCCCCCCGCTCAGTGCGGCGAACCAGGCGCTGGCGGCGGCGGTCGCGGCGGCGGTGGCCGACGGCGTCGTCGTCGTGTTCTCCGCGGGCAACGGCTCGTGGGGCTTCCCGGGGCAGCACCCCGACGTCATCTCCGCCGGCGGCGTCTACCAGGGGCCGGACGGCAGCCTGCGGGCCTCGGACTACGCGAGCGGCTTCGTCTCGCGCGTCTACCCCGGCCGCCGGGTGCCGGACGTCAGCGGGCTCGTCGGGCTGCTGCCCGCGGCCATGTACCTCATGCTGCCCGTGCCGCCCGGCTGCACGATCGACCGGGGCAACGCCGGCGGCACCCACCCCGAGGGGGACGAGACGGCGCCCGACGACGGGTGGGCGGCCTTCAGCGGCACCTCCGCGGCGGCGCCACAGCTCGCCGGGGTGTGCGCGCTGCTCGCCCAGGCCGCGCCCGGGACCACGCCGGGCCGGGTGCGGGAGGTGCTCGCCGCGACGGCACGCGACGTCACCACCGGCACCAACCACCCCGAGTTCGGCGAGCCCGCCGGGACGGGGCCCGACCTCGCCACCGGTCCCGGGCTCGTGGACGCCGCCGCGGCCGTCGCGGCCCTGGGGGCCGGGGCCGAGGGGGACACGGCGGTGGCGCTCGTCATGCTCCGCTCGCCGTCGGGGCAGGAGCCGACCTCCTTCAACGCTGCCACGAGCAGCGAGTGGCTGCCTGCCGCCGGAACGGTACGGGAGGTGGCCGGCGCGCTCGGGCAGGCGGGATTCACGGTCGGTCCCGCCTCCGGTCCCACCCTGTCCATCGCCGCGCCCCCGGCCGTGTTCGCGCGGGTCTTCGCCGCCGAGCCGGTCCGTGCGGACGACGGCGGGTGGACCAGCGCGCAGGGTGACTCGCTGCCCCTGGACGCGCTCCCCGAGAAGCTGAGGGAGGTGGTCCGCGCGGTGGTCCTCGAACGACCGGCCGAGCTCCACACGGACCCGTGAGCGGCGCGCCCTCCGCGCGCCGCCGTCCCCGCCGGGGAGTAACGTGCCGCCGTCGCGTCACCCGCCGGGGGTGACCACCGCCGGGGGAGTAGATGTGGACACGCTCAACAACGTCCTGGGGGACGTCAGCGACGGCCTGTACACCTACGTGCTCGTCGCACTGCTCGTCGGCGCCGGCGCGTACTTCACCGTCCGCACCCGCGGCGTCCAGGTGCGTCTCTTCACCCGGATGGTCTCGGTCATCGCCCGCTCGCGCGGGGAGAGCCACGGCGGGATCAGCTCCTTCCAGGCCTTCGCCATCGGCGTCAGCTCGCGTGTGGGGACCGGCAACATCGCGGGGGTGGCGATCGCGCTGACCCTCGGCGGTCCGGGCGCCATCTTCTGGATGTGGGTCGTCGCGCTCGTCGGCATGGCCACCGCGTTCGTCGAGGCGACGCTCGCCCAGATGTACAAGGTGCGCTGGCGCGACGGCACCTTCCGCGGCGGTCCGGCCTTCTACATCCAGCAGGGTCTCGGCTCGCGCGGCTGGGGCGCCGTCTTCGCCGTCCTGCTCATCTTCGTCTTCGGCTTCGCCTTCGAGATGGTCCAGGCCAACACGATCGCCGCCACGCTCGAGTCCGGGCACGGCGTGCCGGCGTGGGTCTCCGCCGCCCTCCTCGTCCTCCTCACCGCGCCGGTCGTGTTCGGTGGGATCCGTGCGGTGGCGCGGGTCGCCGAGCTCCTCGCACCGCTCATGGCGCTCGTCTACGTCCTCGTCGCGCTCGCGGTCATCGTCCTCAACCTCGGCGCCCTGCCCGACGTCGTCGGGACGATCGTGCGCGGTGCCTTCGGGCTGGACGAGGCGCTCGCCGGTACCGGCGGGGGACTTCTCGCCGCCGTCCTCAACGGTGCGCGCCGCGGGCTGTTCTCCAACGAGGCAGGGATGGGCTCGGCCCCCAACGCCGCCGCCACCGCCACCGTGCGTCACCCGGCGCAGCAGGGACTCATCCAGTCCCTCGGCGTCTTCGTCGACACGATCCTCGTGTGCTCGGCGACCGCGTTCATCGTGCTGCTCGCCGGCCCGTCGGTCTACACGCCCGGTGAGACGACCGAGGAGCAGGGCGCGGCCCTCACCCAGGCGGCCGCCGCGGCGTCGCTCGGGGACTGGGTCACGCTGCCGATGACCGTGCTCGTCTTCGTCTTCGCCTTCTCCTCCATCCTCGGCAACTTCACCTACGCGGAGATCAACGTCGACTTCCTCACCCGTCGACGGTGGGCGCCGTTCGCCCTGCGCACGCTCGTCACCGGCGCCGTGCTCGTCGGGGCGCTGGCCGAGCTCGCCCTCGTGTGGACCGTCGCGGACATCGCCATGGGGCTCATGGCGATCGTCAACCTCGTCGCGATCCTGCTCCTCGGCCGCTGGGCGGTGGGGGCGCTGCGCGACTACGAGCAGTTCCGCGGCCGCGAGCTCGGCGTCTTCCTCGGGCGCGGCAACCCGCTGCTGCCCGGCGACCTGCCGGGTGACGTGTGGGTCGACCGCGACCGGGTCCCGACCGCGGAGCGGTCGAGCTAGCCCTCCGCCGGCTTCATCATCGCGAGCTGGATGAGGTTGCCGCACGTGTCGTCGAGGACGGCGACGACGACCGGCCCGTAGTCCGTCGCCTCCTGGGTGAACTGCACCCCGAGGCCCTGGAGGCGCTCGACCTCGGCGTGGACGTCGTCGACGGCGAACTGGGTCCACGGGATGCCGTCGGCGACGAGCGCCTCCTTGAAGGTCTTCGCAGCCGGGTGCCCGTCCGGCTCGAGCAGCAGCTCCACGCCGTCGGGGTCGGCGGGGGAGACGACCGTCAGCCAACGGGCCTCGCCCGCGGCGACGTCGGTCTTCTTCGTGAAGCCGAGCTTCTCGGTGTAGAACTCCAGGGCCTTGGCCTGGTCGTCGACCAGCACGCTGGTCACGGTCACACGGATCATGGGACGGGTTCCTCTCGGGTGGGCCAGCGCTCGGTGATCGAGCGCAACGGCCGGGTGTCGATGTGGTGGAACTTGTAGCGGCCCTCCCGCCGGGTGCGGAGCAGGCCCGCCTCCTCGAGCACCGCGAGGTGCTGGGAGATGGCCTGCCGCGAGGAGGTCGAGCCGTGCTTCATGGCCAGCCGGCCGCAGATCTCGAAGAGTGTCTGCCCGTCACGCTCGGTCAGCTCGTCGAGGATCGTCCGCCGGGTGGGGTCGCTGATCGCCCTGTACAGGACGGCGTCGTCGTCCACCCCTCCTTTATAGGCAAGTGACAACTTGCCTGTCAAGACCCCGTCGTGCTCGCGGGGTCCACGAGGTGCGCTCGCGCCGCCGACTCGGCCAGACGGCGGCCGACGGTGATGGCCGAGTCCGGGGTGCCGCGCAGGAAGCTGGCGAGCGTCCCGGTGTAGGCGAGGAGCACCTCGTCGGCCAGCTCCTGGGCCCGGGCGCCGGCGACGGGGCGCGCGAGGTGGAGGAGCCGCTCGGACAGGAGGGCGGTGTCGGCCGTGACGACGTCGGCGACCTCGCCCTCCTCCAGGTGCTCGGCGGCGGTCGCGAGGAAGGCGCACCAGCGTGCCGTGCGTTCCTCGCGGTAGGCGGCGAGCGCGTCGAAGAGGGCGAGGAGTCGCGACACGTCGTCGTCCGCGGCCAGGACGTGGGCGTCCCACACCTGCTGCCACCGGCTCAGGCGCCGGCGGAGCGCCTCGGCGACCAGTGCCTCCTTGCTGCCGAAGTGCGCGTACATCGTCGCCGGCGAGACGTCGGCCTGGCGCAGGAGCTCGTCCACCGGCGTGGTGCGGACGCCGCGCTCGAACAGGACGGCGTCGGCCGCCGTGAGGAGGCGGTCGCGGGCAGGGGGTCGGGTGGGCATGCCCCCACCGTAACGAGCGTTTCGGTAGAACGATCGTTACGGTTCCACGTAACGAACGTTTCGATATCGGGAGGTGGAGGATGGCTCGCGTCGTGCTCAGCGGCATGGCTCTCATCGCGGCGACCTACGGCCTCGCGCGCTTCGGCTACGGCCTGTTCCTGCCCCGGCTCGAGGAGTCCTTCGCCCTCGGCCCGGCCGTGGCCGGGGCGGTGCAGGCCGGGAGCTTCCTCTCCTACAGCGGGGCGGCCCTGCTCGCCTCACGCCTGGGGGCGCACCCACGCGCGGTGGTGGGGGTCGCCGGCCTGACGGCGACCGTCGGAAGCCTCGGGGTCGCGCTGGCGCCGGGCGCCGGTGCTCTCGCGCTCAGCGTGCTCGTCGCCGGCGCGGGGGCCGGCTTCGCGACGCCGGGTCTCGTGTCCGTCGTCGAGCGCAACGTGGCGCCCGAGCGCCAGGAGACGGCCCAGACGGCCGTCAACGCGGGAACCGGCGCCGGCATCGTGCTCGCCGGCGCGCTCGCGACGGGCGCCGGCGCACAGTGGCGCCTCGCCTGGGTGGCCATCGCCGTGCTGGCGGCGACAGCAACAGTCGCGAGCCTGCGCGCCGACCGGGCGCCGGGTCCGTCCGGCGATCGCTCGCTGCGCCCGGGACGTGCCACGCTCGGGCGGCTGGCCCGACCGATCGTCGCCGCCGTGCTCGGGGGAGCCTCAAGCGCGGCGGTGTGGACCTTCGGCCGCTCCGTCATGGAGTCCGCGTCCGAGACGGGATCGGTCGCCGCGTGGATGGTGCTGGGGGCGTTCGGCGTGCTCGGAGCGGTCGCCGGACCGCTCGTGCAGGCGTGGGACCTGCGGACCGCGTGGATGCTCACGACCGGGACGATGGCGGCCTCCACCGTGGTTCTCGGGCTCGTCCCCGCGGGGGCGCCGGCCGTGGCCGCCGTGGCCGTGTTCGGTGCGAGCTACACCGCGCTGTCCGGCGTCCTCATCGTCTGGGCGGTCCGCACCGTGCCGGAGGCGTCGGCCGGTGCCACCGTCCTGCTGTTCGTCGCGCTCGCCCTGGGGCAGGCGGCAGGTGCGGTTCTCGTCGGCGGCCTCCTCGGCGCCACCTCAGCGGTCGTGGCCTTCTCCACGGCGGGCGCCGTCGGCGGGGTGGCGACGCTCGTCGTCGTCCGACCGCGCGCACGTCCGGGCGCTGACGCCGTGCCGGTCCGCCGCTGATCAGCCGAGCAGTCCGCGCACGGACTCGAGGGTGTCCGCCTCGGCCGGTGCCTTGTCGTCGCGGTAGCGCAGCACCCGCGCGAAGCGCAGCGCGACGCCGCCGGGGTAGCGGGTGGAGCGCTGCACACCGTCGATCGCGATCTCCACGACCTGCTCGGGCCGCACGTGGACGACGTGCCCCTCGCGGCCCGTCTCGAGCGCGAGGAAGCGCTTCGTCTGCCACTCGAGCATCTCGTCGGTCATGCCCTTGAAGGTCTTGCCGAGCATGACGAAGCCCTCGCCGTCGCGGGCGCCGAGGTGGATGTTGGACAGCTTCCCCTGGCGCCGCCCGCTGCCCCACTCGACCCCGAGGACGACGAGGTCCAGGGTGTGGCGCGGCTTGACCTTCACCCACGCGGCGCCGCGGCGGCCGGCGTCGTAGGGGGCCGTGAGGTCCTTGAGCACGAGGCCCTCGTGGCCGAGCGCGAGGATCTCGCGGAAGAAGGCGTCGAGCTCCGCGGCGTCGGCGGTGACCCGGCGGGGGACGAGCGCGGAGGCGGGGACGACCTCCTCGAGCGCGGCGAGGCGCTCGCTCGCCGGTGCGGTGACGAGCGTCGTCCCGTCGCGGTGGAGGAGGTCGAAGAAGTAGACGGTGAGGGGTGTGGCCCCCGCGGCGCCGTCGTGGCTGCCGGTGCGTGAGGCCGTCTCCTGGAAGGGGCGCGGACGGCCGGACGGACCAAGGGCGATGGCCTCGCCGTCGAGGACGAGCTCGGTGGCGGGCAGGGCGCGCACCACCTCGACGATCTCCGGGACACGCTCGGTGATGTCGTCCAGCGAGCGGGTGAAGACGGCGACCTCGTCGCCGGCCTTGTGGACCTGGACCCGGATCCCGTCGATCTTGCCGTCGGCGACGACCGGGGCGCCGTCGTCGTCGTCGCGGAGCTTGGCGAGAGCGGCGGTGAGGTCGGGGGCGGCGGAGGCGAGCATGGGGCGGACCGGCTGGAGCACCGCCGGGCGGAAGTCCTCGAGCGCCTCGACGCCGCCGGTGAGGGCGGCGCGGGCGACCGGGCCCGTGACGGCGCTGAACATCGCGGCGCGGCGCACGGCGGTGACGGGCACGCCGGTGGCGTCGGCGATCGCCTCGATGAGGAGCGAGTCCAGCGCCCCCTGGCGCACCTCGCCGAGGACGAGCCCGCGCAGGAACAGCTGCTCCGGCTCGGTCAGGGCGCCGAAGAGATCGGCGACGGCGGCGGCCCGGCCGGCCTGGGAGCCGGTCCCGGCGAGGGCGGAGACCACCTCGAGCCGCGCGTCGACGTCGGTGGGCGTGAGGGACGGTGCCGGAGCGGGCCCCGGGAGGCCGGCGAGACTGCGCCACCCGACACCCGTGCGGCGCTGGCGCACCCGGCCGGAGAGGTACGTCGCGACGACGTCGATCTCCTCCTCCTGCGCCTCCCGCAGCGTCGCCGCGAGCAGCGCACGCTTCTCCAGCCGGGAACGCGTGGCGGCGACGGCCGCGGAGGTCTCGGCGAGGCGCGCGAAGAGCATGCGCCGAGTGTGGCAGCGCGGCTCGGCCGACGCGCGGTGTCCGCACGGGGAGCAGCAGCTCGGCCGTCGGCGAGGTCCCCTCGTGCGCCGAGAGGTGAGTTGTTCCTGGCGTGCCGGCTAACAACTCAGCGCTCGGCGATAGGGGTGGGGGCGTGCGGCCGTGCGGCGGGATCCGGCTCTCGGCGATGGGGGTGGGGCGTGCGGCGGGAGGGGGGACTCTGGGCGCCGAGAGGTGAGTTGTTACTCGGCGTCGGCGTAGGTGTCCACGACGGAGACGTCGAGGGGGAAGTCGACCGGGAACTCGCCGAAGAGGAGCCGGCCGGCGCCGGCGGCGGACTCGCGGACCGCGGCGGCGACGTCCTCGGCCAGGGCGACGGGGGTGTGGACGATGACCTCGTCGTGGAGGAAGAACACGAGGTGAGGGCTGTGGCCCGCCCCGCCGTCGCCGCCGAGCGCGCGGAGCCGCGCGCGCAGGTCGGCGAGCCAGCACAGCGCCCACTCCGCTGCGGTGCCCTGGACGACGAAGTTGCGGGTGAAGCGGCCCCAGTCGCGGGCCAGGCGGCGGGCGCGACGGCGGTCGTCGTCGGTGGCGTCGCGCTCGTGCTGCTTGTCCTGGACCGCCGTCCACGCCGGTGGAGGCGGCGGGGAGGTGCGGCCCAGCCAGGTGCGGACGGTGCCACCGACCTCCCCGCGCATGGCCGCGCCCTCGACGACGGAGGTGGCCCGCGGGAAGGCGCGCAGCAGCCGGGGCGCGAGGTCTCCGGCCGCCCCGCTGGTCGCGCCGTACAGCGCGCCGAGCATGGCGACCTTGGCGTGGGCGCGGGTGTCGATGACGCCCTGGTCCACCAGCCCCTGGTACAGGTCCTGGCCGTGGGCGGCGCGGGCCATCGCCTCGTCCCGGGCCATCGCGGCGAGGACGCGCGGCTCGAGCTGGGCGACGTCGGCGACGACGAGCGTCCAGCCCGGGTCGGCGACGACGGCGCCGCGCACCTGCTTGGGCAGCTGCAGCGCACCGCCGCCCCGGGTGGCCCACCGGCCGGTCACCACGCCGCCGGGGACGTAGTCGGGGTGGAAGCGCTCGCGGCCGGCGCCCGCGGGGCCGGGCCGCACCCACTCGTCGGCCCACGCCCAGCCGTTGGCGCTGTGCAGCCGCGCCAGCTTCTTGTACTCCAGCAGCGGCGCGACGACGGGGTGGTCGACCTGCTCGAGCTCCCACTTGCGGGTGGTCTGCACGGAGATCCCCGCGCTGTGCAGTGCCCGGAGGAGTGCCTGGCCGGAGTCCGGGTTGAGCCGTGGCGCGTCCAGTGCGCCGCGGACGTCCTCGGCGAGGGCCTCGAGCACCGGCGGCCGCGCACCGAGCGGCGGGCGAGCGCCGAGCACCTCGGTGAGCAGCTGGTCGTGGACCGTGCGGTCCCACGGCAGGCCGTCGTGGCGCATCTCCGCGGCGAGCAGCGCACCGGCGGACTCGGCGGCGAGGAGGGCGGCGAGGCGCCCGGGCTCGCGGCTCGCCGCCACGGCCTCGCGCTGGCGCAGCCGCTCGGCGAGGACCTCCTCGGCGGGCAGGGTGAGGGACTCGAAGAGCGTGGGCGGGGCGTCGTGCCGGTCCTCGCGCTCCTCGACGTCGTCCCACAGGTCCGACGGCGGGGGCGCACCGACAGCGCGGCGCAGGATCTTGCGGCACAGGCGCAGGTCGAAGCAGCGCTCCACCCGCGCGCCCGCGCGCAGCAGGCGGCCGTAGGTGGTCGCCGTGTCGGCCCACACCCACCGGGGGCGTGAGGCGGCGTCGAGCTCGCGCACCCGGGCGGCCAGCTCGGCGACGGGCACGACGGACACGGCCGGGGCGGCGCCGTCGTCGAGGACGGTGAGCCGGACCCCGCCGGTCTCCTCGGCCACGACGATCTCCACTCCCTGAGCCTACGGCGGCGTACCCACACCGGGCGCCGTAGGGTGCGGGCATGCTGCAGCGGCGATTCCTCCAGGTGGACGTGTTCGGGGCCGAGCCCTACGAGGGCAACCCGGTCGCCGTCGTCGTCGATGGCGAGGGGCTGTCCACCGAGCGGATGCAGCGCGTCGCGGCGTGGACGAACCTCTCGGAGACGACCTTCCTCCTCCCGCCGACCGACCCCGCCGCCGACTACCGGGTGCGGATCTTCACGCCGGGCACCGAGCTGCCCTTCGCCGGCCACCCGACGCTCGGGTCCGCGCACGCGTGGCTCGCCGCGGGCAGCACCCCGGCGGCGGAGGGCCGGCTCGTCCAGGAGTGCGGGGTGGGGCTCGTCGAGCTGCGGGAGTCGGGCGGCCGCTGGTCCTTCGCCGCGCCGGCGCTGCGCCGCTACGAGGCGCCCGACGACGCCACTCTCGCCCGCGCCGTCGACGCTCTGGGGCTGGAGCCGGCCGACGTCGTGGACGCCTCCTGGCTCGACAACGGCCCGCCGTGGCTCGGCCTGCGGCTGCGCTCGCGGGAGGCCGTCCTCGCCGTGCGGCCGCGCTTCGCGGACCTCGGTGACCTGCACCTCGGCGTCGTCGCCACCCCCGGCAGCGAGGGGACCGCCGTCGAGGTCCGCGCCTTCGGGACCGACTTCTCCGAGGACCCGGTCACCGGAAGCCTCAACGCCGGCCTCGCCCAGTGGCTCACCGACACCGGCGTGGTCAGCGCCCCGTACGTCGCCGCGCAGGGCACCGCGCTCGGCCGCGCCGGCCGTGTCCACGTCACCGAGGCCGACGGCCGGCTGTGGGTGGGCGGACGGACGACGACGGCGATCGCCGGCACCGTCGCGCTCTGAGCTCAGCGGCGCCGCAGCGCCTTGTCCACCTCGACGACGGCGAACACCACCACCCCGACGCCCAGCGGCACCAGCCAGTCCGTCAGCCCCACCGCGGTGGAGCCGAAGGCCGTGTGCATGAAGGGCGCGTAGACGAAGAGCAGCTGCAGGGCGAGCATGACCGCGACGCACACCCAGGAGACCGGGTTGGTCGTGAGGAGCTCGCGGCGCAGGCTGGACGTGCGGCTGAAGCGGCTCGCGAAGAGGTAGCAGATCTGGGCGACGACGAGGGTGTTGACCGCGACCGTCCGCGACTCCGCCACACCGCGCCCGGCCTCCTGGCCGAGGAGGAAGACCGCGATCGTCGCGCCACCGATGAGCACGGAGACGTAGCCGATCCGCAGCAGCCCCGAGCGGGGCAGGATCGAGCCGCCCGGCGTGCGCGGCGGGCGGCGCATGATGTCCGGCTCTGACGGCTCGAAGGCCAGCGCGAGCGCGAGGGTGACCGCGGTGATCGTGTTGACCCACAGCACCTGGACCGGCGTGAGCGGCAGCGTGAGCCCGAGGAGGACGGCGACGAGGATGACCAGCCCCTGCGCGCCGTTGGTCGGCAGGATGAAGACGATCGCCTTGCGGAGGTTGTCGTAGATCGTGCGGCCCATCTCGACGGCCGACTCGATCGAGGCGAAGTTGTCGTCGGCGAGGACGACGTCGGCCGCCTCCTTCGTGGCCTCCGTGCCCTTGATCCCCATGGCAACCCCGACGTCGGCGCGCTTGAGCGACGGCGCGTCGTTGACGCCGTCGCCGGTCATCGACACGACCTCGCCGTTCGCCTGCAGTGCCTGGACCAGGCGGAGCTTGTGCTCGGGGCTGGTGCGGGCGAAGACGTCGTGCTCCGTCGCGAGGGTGCGCAGCTCCTCGTCGGTGGCGGTCTCGAGCTCGGCACCGGTGACGGTCGACTCCCCGATCCCCATCTCCCGCGCGATGGCGGTGGCGGTGCCGGCGTGGTCGCCGGTGATCATCTTGACGCGGATGCCCGCCTGCCGGCAGGCGCGGATCGCGGCGACGGCCTCCTCGCGGGGCGGGTCGATGATGCCGTAGAGGCCGAGGAGGACGAAGCCTCCTGCGTCGACGTCCTCGGTGCTCACCGAGGTGGCGCCGTCGTCGGCGCGGCGGGCCGCGGCGGCCAGCACCCGCAGCCCGCGGGCGCCGAGCTCGTCGATCTGCGCCTCCCAGAACGCCCGGTCCAGCGGTGCGGTGTCGTCCGGACCAGTGCCCTGGGAGTCGCAGCGGTCCAGCAGCCGGTCCGGGGCGCCCTTGAGGTGGACGACCGTCCCGTGCGCGGTGCGGTCCAGGGTGGCCATGTACTTGTAGGCGGAGTCGAAGGGGACGGCGTCGACCCGGGCGTCGTCGTCGCCGCGCACGCCGGCCTTGAGCGCGAAGGTGCGCAGCCCGCCGTCGGTCGGCTCACCGGACAGCACCCACGCCTCACCGCGCCGGGAGACGGTCGAGTCGTTGGCCCGCGCCGCCACCTCCGCGAGGGCGAGGACGTGCTGCGCCGTCGTCGTGCCGGCCGGGAGGATCTCGCCCTCGGGCGCGTACCCGGTGCCGGTGACGTCGACGCGGCCGGCGGGCGTGACGACGGTGCGCACCGTCATCTCGTTGCGGGTGAGCGTGCCGGTCTTGTCGGTGCAGATGACGGTGACCGAGCCGAGGGTCTCCACCGAGCTCATCCGCCGGGTGATCGCGTTGCGGCGCGCCATCGTCTGCACACCCAGGGCGAGGGTGATGGTGAGGACGGCGGGCAGGCCCTCGGGGATCGCGGCGACCGCGAAACCGATGGCCGCGAGGGTGAGCTCACCGAGCGTGTAGTCGTACAGCAGCGCGCCCAGCCCGAACATCACGACGGCGAGGACGACGACGACGAGCGACAACGCGCGCCCGAAGGCGTTCATCTGGCGGGTCAGCGGCGTCTCGAGGGACTCGACCTCCTCGAGCATCGTCGTGATGTGGCCGATCTCGGTGTCCTGGCCGGTGGCCGTGACGACGCCGGTGCCCGAGCCCGCGGCGACGACGGTGCCCGAGAAGGCCATCGACGTCCGGTCCCCGACCCCCGCGTCCGCGGCGACCGGGTCGGTGCCCTTGTCCACCGGCACGGACTCGCCGGTGAGCGCCGACTCCTCGATGCGCAGCGCGCTCGCGCGGCTGAGCCGGACGTCGGCGGGCACCCTGTCCCCGGAGGACAGGCGCACGAGGTCGCCGGGGACGAGGTCCTCGGCGGGGACGGTCTGCCACGCGCCGTCGCGCCGCACCTGCGCGTCCAGCGAGAGCATCTGACGGATGCCCTCGAGGGCGTCCTCCGCCTTGCCCTCCTGGACGTAGCCGATGACGGCGTTGGTGAGGACGACGGCGGCGATGACGATCGTGTCGACCCACTCACCGAGCACCGCGGTGAGCACGGCGGCGGCGATGAGGACGTAGATCATCGGGTCGCGGAACTGGCGCAGCAGCCGCCGCAGCGCGGACTCCCGCTCCGGGTCGGGCAGCCGGTTGGGGCCGTGCCGCGCGAGGCGGGCGGCGGCCTCCGCGCTGCTCAGCCCCTGGTCGCCGGTGGCGAGCTCGGTGAGGACGTCGACGGCGGCGCGGGCGTGGGCGTGGGCGTGGGCGGGAGCGGCTTCGGTGGGTGGCGTCATGGTCCCTGTCGCATCGGCGAGGCGGTACGGCCGGTCCCATTCTCGTCCCCGGTCGCGCCGTCCGCCTGGGCCCTGTGGTGCTGGTCTGCTCCCGGGGGGTCGAGGCTGCCGCCGGCCGGCCGGTGGCGCCCTCCGGTGCAACAACTCAGCTGTCGGCGGGGAGGGGGTGCGCCGTGTCGGCGAGGAGAGGGTGCGCGTGTCGGCGGGGAGGGGGCGCGCGGACGGCGGGTGACCGGCCGACGTGACCGGCCACCCGCCGTCGGGCCCTACCAGCGGTGGGCGACGTCGATGACGAGCCGCGAGCCGGAGCCCGGGCCGTCGAGGACGAACACCCGGAAGGGCAGCCGGGCCCGCACGCCCAGCCCGATCGTCGTCTGGCCCTCGAAGCTCCCGCCGAAGGCGATCTGGCGGAAGGTCGAGTAGCCGCTGACGTTGCGCAGCTCCTTGCGATTCGACGGGGTGTAGGTGCTGCGCCCCGTCACGGGGTTGTAGGTCGGGGCGTGCGCCACGACCTCGAGCCTGGCGCCGCCGCGCAGCGGGACGCGGGCCCCGCTGCCCTCGGCGTACACCTGGTCGACGTAGCGCACCGAGTAGCCGCGCACGTCACCGCGGACGTCGATGACCATGCGGTCGTAGCAGGAGTGCTCGCCCGCGCGGACGTTCGTGATCGACGTGAGGGACGAGCCGGGGCTCTGCGCCTTGGCGAGCGAGCCCCACGTGATGCCGCAGTAGGGGGCGGCCTGTGCTGAGGCACCCATCGGGAGGACGAGTGCGAACCCGAGGACGAGTCCGAGGAGGAGCCTGGTCAAGCGCTTCATCGCGATCCCCTTTCCAGGGAGTGACCGCGGGCGGCAGCGTGCTGCTCGCGTGGTGGCGCGCAACCTACTCCCGGCGGAGGGCCGGCGGAAGAGCCGAACGGGCAGCGTGTGTGCCACTGCACAGCGGGCAAACTTGCACGCAGTGCACCAACGACAGACACTCGGTCGTATGTCCGAATCGACCGGTCGCCGCGAGGTCAACAAGGCGCGCACCCGCCTGGCCCTCGTGGACGCCGCTCGCGAGCTGGCCCGTGAACGTGGGCTCGAGGACGTGACGGCCGAGGACATCGCCGACCGCGCCGGCGTCTCCCGGCGGACCTTCTTCAACTACTTCTCCGGCATCGAGGCGGTGGTCGCGGCCGGCCTGGCCGAGCCGCTCGAGCGGATGGCCGACGCGCTGCGCCGTCGTCCCGCCGAGGAGGAGCCGCTCGTCGCGATCCTCGCCGCCCTGCGCGAAGAGCCGCTCGGGGCGGAGATCCTCCTCGGCTGGCTCCCCACGACACCGGGCAGCTCGCTGCGCGGCCGCGAGCTCCAGCTGCGGGTCTGGCAGCACCACGAGGACTGGCTCGTCGACGTCCTCCGCGACCGCCTCGGCGACGAGGACGACCTGCGGGTCCGTTCCCTCGCCGCAGCCGTCATGGCGCTGTTCGAGACGGTCCAGCGAGCCTGGCTGCCGACCGCCGTCGGCCGCGACCCGCACGACGCCGTCGCCGCCTTCAACACCACCCTCGAGCAGGTCCTCACGCACGCCGACGCCGGATGGCGCCGGCCCACGTCCTGACGTCACTTCTCTCACGGCACCACCACTCTCCGGAAGGAACCCCTCGTGGCCTCACTCCTGCACCGCCTCGGACGATGGAGCGCCCAGCACCGCTGGGCGACCGTCGTCACGTGGCTCGTCGTCATCGCGCTCGCCGCGACCGGCGCCGCCACGCTCAGTGAGCCGCTGAGCGACGAGTTCAGCATCCCCGGCAGCCGCTTCCAGGTGGTGCTCGACGACCTCCAGGAGGAGATCCCGGAGGCCGCCGCGGGCATCGGGACCGTGACCTTCTCCGTGGAGGACGGCTTCACCGACGAGCAGCGCGCCGCCGTCGCCGACGTCACCGAGCGGTGGAGCGCGCTGGACGGCGTCGTCGGGGCCACCGACCCCTTCGCCACGCAGGAGCAGCTCGACGGCAGCCTCGAGGAGATCGAGGCCGGCCGCGCCGAGCTCGCCGCGGGGCGGGAGCAGCTCGAGGCGGGCCGCGCCGAGCTCGAGGCGGGACGCGAGCAGCTCGAGGCCGCCGAGGCCGAGCTCGCCGCGGGCCGGGAGCAGCTGGAGGCCCAGCGCGCCGAGCTCGAGGCCTCGATCGACATGATGCCGCCGGCTATGGCCGCCGGGGCCGAGCAGGAGCTCGCCGCAGCCGAGGCCGAGCTGGCCGCCGGGGAGGAGCAGCTCGCCGCCAGCCGCGCCGAGCTCGAGGCCGGTGAGGAGGAGCTCGCCGCCGCCGAGGCGGAGATCGCCGCCGGGGAGACCCAGCTCGACCAGGGCGAGCGGCTCGCCGAGCTCACCGACGGCCTGCGCCAGGTCTCCGAGAACGGCACCGTCGCCATGACGCAGGTGCAGTTCGAGTCCGCGGGTGGGCAGCTCGACCCCGAGGTCACCGCGGAGGTCCAGGAGATCGGTGACACGCTCGCCGACGAGGGCGTCGAGGTGAACTACAGCGCCGAGATCGTCTCCGACATCTCCTCCATCCTCGGCCCGGCCGAGGTCGTGGGTGTCGTCGTCGCAGTCGTCGTCCTCCTCGTCCTGCTCGGGTCCCTGCTCGCCGCGGGTCTGCCGCTGCTCACCGCGCTCGTGGGTGTGGGCGTCGGTGTCGGCGCCTCGCTGGCGCTCAGCGGCGTCGTGGAGATGACGAGCGTGACCCCGGCCCTGGCCCTCATGCTCGGCATGGCCGTGGGCATCGACTACTCCCTGTTCATCCTCAACCGCCACCGCATGCAGCTGGCCGACGGCATGAGCGTGCGCGACTCGATCGCCCTCGCCACCGGCACCGCCGGCAACGCCGTCACCTTCGCCGGCGCGACGGTCGTCATCGCGCTCGCCGCGCTCGGCCTCACCGGCATCCCCTTCCTCGGCGTCATGGGCTACGTCGCGGCGGGCACCGTCGTCGTCGCCGTCCTCGCGTCGGTCACGCTCACCCCGGCACTGCTGTCCTTCCTCGGGGAGCGGGTGCTGCCGGCCAAGCAGCGCACGCGCCTGGCGCGCAAGAACGGCGCCGACTCCCGCGGCTGGGCCTACAAGGTCCAGCAGCACCCGTGGCTCGCGATCATCGGCGTCGTCGCCATCACCGGGCTGCTCGCGATCCCCACCACCCAGCTGCGCCTGGGGCTGCCCGACGGCAGCCAGGAGGCGGCCGACTCGACCGCCTACCGCACCTACGACCTCATCCGGGACAACTTCGGGGCGGGCGCCAACGGCCCCATCATCGGCGTCGCCACCCTGGAGGAGCCGACGCAGGACGAGGCCGCCCTCACCGCGACCCAGCTCGACATCGCCGAGGACCTCCTCGCCGTCGACGGCGTCCAGTACGTCGTGCCCTTCGGGACGAGCGAGGACGGCGACACCCTCGCCTTCCAGGTCATGCCGGCCGACGGCCCGTCGGAGGAGTCCACGGTCGCGCTGGTCAACACGCTCCTGGACAGCGAGGACGAGCTCGGTGCCGCGCACGGCGTCCAGATGGGCTTCACCGGGCAGACCGTGGCGAACATCGACATCTCCGACCAGCTGGCCGACGCGCTGCCGCTCTACCTGCTCGTCGTCGTCGGGCTCTCGCTCGTCCTGCTGCTCCTCGTGTTCCGCTCGATCTGGGTGCCGCTGCTCGCCTCGGTGGGCTTCCTCCTCACGGTCGTCGCCTCCTTCGGCGCCGTCGTCGGGGTGTACCAGCTCGGGTTCCTCTCCGACCTGTTCGGGGTCAACGAGGCGGGGCCCATCCTCAGCTTCCTGCCGGTGCTCCTCATCGGGGTGCTCTTCGGCCTGGCGATGGACTACCAGGTGTTCCTCGTCTCGGGGATGCGCGAGGCGCACGTCCACGGGGCCGACGCGCGCGTCTCCGTCGTGCGCGGCTTCAACCAGAGCGCGCGGGTGGTCACGGCCGCGGCGATCATCATGATCTCCGTCTTCGGCGGCTTCATCTTCGCCCACCTCGCGATGATCCGGCCGATCGGCTTCGGCCTGGCCTTCGGCGTGCTCGTCGACGCCTTCCTCGTGCGGATGACGCTGACCCCGGCCGTGCTCAGCCTGCTCGGGGAGAAGGCGTGGTGGCTGCCGCGCTGGCTCGACAAGATCCTGCCGAACGTCGACGTCGAGGGCGCCAAGCTCGAGCGTCAGGTGGTCGCCGAGGAGCGCGAGACCGTCTAGGTCCCCGCCCGCCGCCGAGGGTGCGGGTCCCGCCGAGGCGGGGCCCGCACCCTTGTGCGTGTGTCAGGTCCCGCCGAGCTCGCCGAGCACGGTGGGCAGCACGCCGAGGAGCTCCCGGGCGAGGTAGCCGACGTCGCCCACCGTGCCCGCGAGCCGGTCCCCGGCCGCGGAGTGCAGGTGGGTGCCCCAGGCGGCGGCCTGCCCCGGGCCGGCCCCGCGGGCGAGCAGCCCGGCGACGGCGCCGGCGAGGACGTCGCCGCTGCCCGAGGTGCCGAGCCCGCGGTTGCCCGCCACCTTGCGCCGCAGCCGCCCGTCCGCGGCGACGACGTCCCCGCAGGTCACCGCGGCGCCGTAGCGCTCGGCGACGGCGCGCACGGCTGCCGGGAGGTCGTCGTCGGCGACGCCGTCGACGTCGAGGAGGTGGGCGATCTCGTCGGCGTTCGGCGTGAGCACCAGCCGGCCGTGCAGGGACGGGGCGAGGCCGGGCAGACGCGGCAGCACCCCGACGGCGAACGCGTCGAGGACCAGGGGCACGTCGCCGTCCACCCGCTCGAGCACCCCGGCGAGGAGGGTGACGGTGCTGTCCGGGTCGCTCAGGCCCGGGCCCACGAGCACCGCGGACGCACGGCCCAGCTTGCGCTCCAGGGGGCCGAGCCCGCCACCGGTGAGCGCGCCGTCGTCGTCCTCCTCGAGGGAGGTCACCCCCGCCTCCGGGACGGCGACGGCGAGGGCCGGCGCGACCGAGGCGGCGACGGCGAGCGAGAGCTTCCCGGCGCCCACACGCAGGGCCGCGAGCCCGGACAGCAGGACCGCACCGGGCGAGCCGGCGGACCCGCCGACGACGACGACGGCGCCCCGCGCGTACTTGCCCTGCCCGGGCTCGGGCAGGGGCCACTCCCGCAGGGTGCCGGGCGTGAGCGCCGGCAGGTCCGTCACCGGGCGTCCCCCGCGCCGTGCTCGGAGGGCACCTGCTCGTCCGACGGCGAGTGCTGGGCGGTCACCGGCACGCCCCGGTCGCGGAGGTGGTCGGCGGCGTTGAACTCGGCGAGCGTCCAGGTGTCCGCGTCCTCCTCGCGCACGAGCCGGGTGACCGCGGCGTTGCGCACCGTGCTCGTGCGACCGACGTCGAGCACGGTCGCCTCGTCCATCCCCTCGCAGACGTAGCGGAAGACGAGGAGCACGGCGTCGTGGCAGGTGATGAGCACCCGGCGGTGGCGGCGCTGACGCTCGAGGTCGGCGAGCACCGAGCGCACGCGCAGCGCGATGTCGGCCCACGACTCCCCGCCCGAGGGGCGGTAGTAGAACTTCCCGAGCCACTCGCGGCGCTCGGCCTCCTCCGGGTAGCGGTTGCGGACCCCGGCGTCGGTCAGGGTGTCGGTGATGCCGAGGTCCCGGTCGCGCAGCCGCTCGTCCAGACGCACCGGCAGGTCGAGGCCGGCGACGTCCAGCGCCGTGCGCGCCGTGTCGTGCGCGCGACGGAACGGGGAGGACCACACGGCGTCGGGGCGCTCCGCCCCGGGCCGCTCGCGCAGCCACCGGCCCAGCGCCTGCGCCTGCTCCACACCGGTGGGGGAGAGGTCGACGTCGGCGTCCCTGGCCGGGACGTCGATGACCTCGGCACCGGACTGCCGTGCCTCCGCGGCGGCGACGTTCCCCAGGCTCTCCCCGTGGCGGACGAGTATCAGCTCGGTAGCACCCATGGGCGGCAACGTAACCGAGCCGCCCACCGCCCGCTCGCCGTGGTGGCGCGCGGCCGAGCCTCGAGGAGGACCCGGTCCTGGCCTCGCGGCTGATGGGGCGGCACCGGTTCTTCCCTAGTCTGGTGGCCGACCCCCGCACACCAAGGAGCCCCTGTGCCCGAACCCACCACCCCCGCCGCCGACGACGGTGCACCGCGCCCACCCCGGCACCGCGTCGCCCCGCGGGCACGGACCTACTGGCTCCTCGCGCGCGCGATCACGCTGGTTCTGGTCTGGGTCCTCACCCTCGTCCCCGCCGCGCTGTGGGAGGGCGGACGGACGTGGCTGCTCGTCGCGGCCGGTGTGCTCACCGCGCTGCTGCTCCCCGGCGTCGTCCTGGCGCCGTGGCTGCGGTACCGCACCCACCGGTGGGAGGCGACCGGCACCGCCGTCTACTCGCGGACCGGGTGGCTGGGCCGGGAGTGGCGGATCGCGCCGCTCTCGCGCGTGCAGACGGTCGAGGCCAGGCGCAACCTCCTGCACCGGGCGCTCGGGCTGGCCGCCGTCTCGGTGACGACGGGGTCCGCCCAGGGCGCCGTCGAGATCCAGGGGCTGCGGGCCGACGTCGCCGAGGAGCTCGTCACCCAGCTCACCGACGCCGTCGCCCGCACCAGGGGGGACGCGACATGACGGGGGTCGTCGCCGACGAGCACGTCGCCGACGACGGCGGCCCCGACGACGAGGGCGCCGTCCCGTGGCAGCGGCTCAGCCTGCGGATCGTCCCGGCCGCGCTCCTGCGCATGCTCGTGCGGCTCGTCCCTGCCGCCGTCGGCTGGTGGTTCTTCAACACCGACAACGACGCCGCCCGGTACACCGTCATCGCCCTCGCCGTCCTCGCGGTGCTCAACCCGCTGAACCAGGCGCTCAACTACCTCAAGGTCCGCTACCGGCTCACCGGGGAGGAGCTGCAGCACACGACCGGGCTGCTCGTGCGCCGCAGCAACCGCATCGCCCTGCACCGCATCCGCACCGTCGACATCACCGCACCGCTGAGCAACCGCCTGTTCGGGCTGTCCGTGCTCCGGGTGGGCACGGGCGGCAACGCCTTCACCAGCGAGGGGACCGTGGCCCTCGACGGGCTGCCGCGCGCCACGGCGCTGCGGCTGCGCGCCGAGCTGCTGCGCCGCAGCGAGCAGGACGTCGCCTCCACCGTGGACCCGCGCATGGAGGGGGCCGGCGGCGAGGAGGTCCAGACGCTGCGCTGGGGCTGGGTCGTCTACCAGATGTTCGGTCTGTGGCTCGTCGCCGGGCCGATGTCCGTCATCGGCACCGTCTACGGCTTCGCCTCCCTGTTCGGCCGCGAGGAGTGGATCGGGGAGCAGGCGACGAGCGTGGTCGACCGGGTGCCGTGGGGCGCGTGGGCCGCGACCTCGCTCGTGCTCGTCGTCCTCCTCGGCCTCGGGGCGGGGGCGGTGACCTTCGCCGAGGCGTGGTGGGGCTACCGCCTCGTGCGCGAGCCCGGTGGCCGCTTCCTCGCCACCCGCGGCCTGCTCACCACCCGCTCCTTCACCGCCGACCAGGAGCGGCTGCGCGGCGTCACCGTCTCCCGGCCGCTGCTCACCCGGCTGCTCGGCGGTGCCCGCCTCTCCCCGGTGATGACCGGCGTGAGCCTGGCGCAGATGATGAGCGAGAGCTCCTCGATGCTGCCCGCCACCACCCGTGACGTCGCCGTCCGCGTGGCCAACGTCCTGCTCGGTGCCAGGGTGCTGGACGACGCCGTCACCCCGGCGAGCGGACCGCTGCTCGCCCACCCGCCGGTCGCCCGCCGTCGGGCGGTCGTGCGGTGCCTGCTGGCGACGGCGGTGCTCGCGGCGGCGCTCGGTGCCGGCGTCGGGTGGGCCGGGTGGAGCGCGTGGCTGCTCCTCGTGCCCGCGGCGCTCGTCCCGGTCGCGGTGGCCGCGGGCCACGGGTACTACCGGGCGCTGGGCCACCGGCTGGACGGGGAGTACCTCTACCTCCAGCGCGGGTGGTTCAGCCGCCGGACCGACGCGATCCAGGTGCGCGGGATCAACGGGGCGCACGTCGCCCAGTCACCCGTCCAGCGGCTGCTCGGGCTGGCGACCCTGACGGTGACGACCGCCGCGGGGGAGCAGGGCTACGTCGGGGTGGACCTGGCGCTCGGTGACGCCGCGGCGCTCGCGGCCACGGTGACGGGCGAGCGGGTGGTGGCCTGAGCGGCCCTTCCCGTGACGGCCGCGCGGTGACACACTGCGGGCTCCGGGACCTCGAGGAGGAGAGCCATGGCCCTGCGCTGGTACAGCGTCGTCGTCGACTGCCGGGACCCGCGGTCCCTCGCCGCCTGGTGGGCGCAGGTGCTCGGGTGGCACACCGTGTACGAGGCCGACGACGAGGTGGTCATCATCCCGCCGCACATGGTCGAGGACGGGTTCGCCGAGCGCGTCCCGGCACGTGAGCGCGGTCAGGGACTGGTCTTCGTCCCCGTGCCCGAGGGGAGGACTGTGAAGAACCGTCTCCACATCGACCTCGCCCCCGAGGCCGACGACGACCAGGAGGCCGAGGTGCAGCGGCTGCTCGACGCCGGTGCCCGGCGCGTGGACGTGGGGCAGGGGCCGGACGTCTCGTGGGTCGTCCTCGCCGACCCGGAGGGCAACGAGTTCTGCGTCCTCAGCCCACGGGACCTCTAGCGCGAGATCCCGCCACAACCCCGAGCCCGCAAGGGCGACACGCCGAGCTGTGACGTGAGCACACTGGCGTGTCGCCGGCGGTTGTGGCGGGATCCGCGGCGGGTCAGCCCACCGGCACCGCCTCGCGCACGAGGGCGAGCACCTGCGCCGCGGCGCGGTCTGCCCCCGCGATGAGCGGGGAGGGCACGCCCGGCGTCGCACCGATCGCCGAGCCGGGCTGGACGTCGCCGGCCGGGATGCCGATGACGACGACGCGCGGGTCGGGCCGGCCCGCGGCGTCGAGGAGGTGGAACTCCTCGGGCGTCACGTCCAGGGTGCGCGTCGCGGCCACCGTGCCGTCCGGGCCGGTGCGCGCGTGCAGGCGGGCCCGGCCGGAGTCGAGCAGCGAGCGCAGCAGCGGGTCGTCGGTGACGTCGGCGTGGCCCTTGGACATGCGGGTCTCGACGAAGGCCCGCACCCGGTGCTCGCGCCCGATCACCTGGGTGCGGGCGACGAAGCGTCCGCGTTCCACGGTGACGGACAGCCCCTCGCCGAGGAGCTCGACGACGCCGGCCCGCACGAGGGCGAGCAGCTGGGCCGTGCGCTCGGGCGGCGGGCCGGACGCGAGCGCGAGGCCCAGCGTGCCGAACCAGCCGTTGACGTCGCGGACGGCCGACGCCGGGTGGATGGCCCCGGCGCGCACGAGCCCGGCGACCTGCCCGCGCAGCACCGCCATCGCGCGGTTGACCTCCGCGCGCGGGCTGGCGAGCGGCCGGGTGATCGACTCGTGCTCCGCGGCGACCCAGCGCTCGGTCCACGCCCGCCACGCCTCGGGCGAGGGGAGGCGGACGTCGGGCCGGTCGAGGCGCTCGACGTCGAGGTGGCGGGCGGGGTCGACGACGACGTCACGGACGAGGCCGTCGAGCTCGCTCACGTCCGCGGCGGCGAGGCGAGCGAGCAGGCCCGCGGGGAGCTCGCCGTCGTCGGCGGTGAGGGAGGGAACGGTGGCGGGGTGGTGCCGGACCAGGGTGGTGAGGTGGGCGACGACGAACTCGCGGGCGAGCTGGGGCCACACGTCGCGCGCGAAGTCCTGGTCGGGGACCGTCGCGGCCGCGGCGAACCACTCGGGGGTGGCGAGACGCGGCGTGTAGCGGGGCGGCAAGGCGCCGTACCAGGACTTCGATCGGTAGGGCAGGCCGCGACGCGAGCCGACGAGCAGGCGCGGCTCGCGTCCGGAGGGGAGGTAGGTGAGATCGAAGGGGGAGTCGCCGGGGACGAAGCGGCCGCCGCGGCCGGCGGTGAGGACGGCGACGACGTCGAAGAAGTTCGCGCCGAGCCCGGCGACGACGACGTCCTGCCCGCCCGGCACGACGTCCCAGTCCCGCTCGGCCGGCATGCCCGGCTCGACGTAGACGAGCCCGTGGTCCTCCGCGGCCGCGACGCGCTCCTCGGTCTGCCGGGACCGCTCGGCCTGGACCATCCCCTGCGCGAGCACGACGGCGGCGGCGGAGAACGCCCGCCCGTCCGCGAGCCGCACGACGCGCCGACTCTCACTCCCCGCCGACAGCGCCCCCTCTTCCGCCGACAGCTCACGTGTTGCGGGCGCCCCCTCTTCCGCCGACAGCTCAGCTGTTACTGGCTCGATGTCGACGACGGTGCCCACCACTGCGGTCAGCTCCACACCACCGCGCGCGAGGATCGCCTCGAGCTGCTCGCGGAAGTACACGCCCTGCAGACGTCGGGTCGGGTAGGACCAGGGCTGGACGGCCGCCGCCTCCTCGGCCACCCAGTCGGGGCGAGATCCTGCGCTCCAGCCGGCGGACGCGGGCGCCGTCGGGCGCGGGACGCCGGCGACGACGTCGCGCGCCCACTGCACGAGGTCGGGCCCGGTCGTCACCGGTCCGGACATCGGGGTGGAGTCGTCGGGGTAGATGGTCGTGTGCGCGCTGTAGGTGTTGTTGAGGAGCTGCGGGCTCTGGTCGGTGCGCCAGGTCGCACCGGCACCGACCTCGAAGCGGTCGACGACGACGACGCGCACCGGCCGCTCGGGCGTCCCTCGGGCCGTGAGCCGTTCGACGACGGAGGCCGCGCGCGGACCCCCGCCGACGATGACGACGTCGGCGCTCAGGGCACCGTCAGTAACAACTGAGCTGTCGGCGAAAGTGGGGGCGCCCGTAACAACTGAGCTGTCGGCGGGGAGGGGGGTCGGGGGAAGGGGGGTCGGGGTGGGACGGGTCATGCGAGGGAGTCCTTCGCCAGGACGGGGCGGACCTGGGTCTGGCCGGCGTCGTGGAGGACCTCGACGGGCAGGCCGTAGACCTCACCGAGCAGCTCGGCGTCGTAGGCCTCCGGCGCGGGACCGTCCGCCACGAGACGGCCGCCGCTGAGGAGCACCACCTGCTGGCAGAAGGTCGCCGCGTGGTTGAGGTCGTGGATCGCGATGAGCGCCGCGACCCCTTCCTCGCGTGCCACCTGCCGCACGATCTGCAGCGTCTCCACCTGGTAGCGAAGGTCCAGGGCGGAGGTCGGCTCGTCGAGGAGGAGCACCCGCGGCTGCTGCGCCAGGGCCCGGGCGATGAGCACGCGCTGGGCCTGCCCGCCGGACATGTCCGAGAGCCGCCGCTCGGCGAGCTCGGCCAGGCCGAGCCGCGCGATCGCGTCCTCGACCACCGCGACGTCCTGCGCGCTCGGCCGCATGCCCATGTGCGGGGTGCGGCCCAGCGTCACGGCCTCACGGACGGTCAGCTCGAAGGGCACCTCGCTGGACTGCGGCACGTAGGCCACGACCTTGGCCCGCTCACGCGGCTTCATCGCCAGCAGGTCGCGGTCCCCGAGCCGCACCGCGCCCTGCCTGGTCCGCAGCACGCCGGCGAGGATCTTCGTCAGCGTCGACTTGCCCGAGCCGTTGGGCCCGAGCAGCGCGCACAGCGTGCCCGCCGCGACGTCGAGGTCGATCCCGCGCAGCACCTGGTGCTTGCCGTAGGCGAACTCCACGTCACGGACGCTCAGCGCCGGGATCGGTGCCGTGGCCGCTCCCGCCGTCGTCGCCTGTTCCTGGACTGCAGTCACTTCGAGGCCCTCCGCGTCATGATGAGGTAGATGAAGACGGGCGCGCCGAGCATCGCGACGACGATCCCCACGGGCACGACCGACGGCGCGACGACCGTGCGGCCGATGGTGTCCGCCGCGACGAGCAGCACGCCGCCCGACAGCGCCGACATCGGCAGCAGGTACTGGTGGTTGGCGCCGATGATGAGCCGGGCGATGTGCGGCCCGACCAGCCCGACGAAGCCGATCACCCCGCACAGGGACACCGCGACGGACGCGAGCAGCACCGACACGAGGATGAGCCCCACCCGGACCACGGTGACGTTGACGCCGAGGGAGCGGGCGGCGTCGTCGCCGGCGAAGGCGATGGCGTTCATGTCCTTGGCGAACCACAGGAGCAGCGGCAGGAGCACGACGACGACGGCGCCCATGACCCGCACCTCGGTCCACGACGCGTCGTTGACCGACCCGAGGGTCCAGCGGACGATCGCCTGCAGGGTGTTCTCGTTGGCCACGTACTGCAGGCCGGCGGTCAGCGCCTCGAAGAGCTGGGTGACGGCGATGCCGAGGAGCAGCAGCGTCGCGACGGCCATCTTGCGCGCGGAGGCGAGCCCGAGGACGAGCATCGTCACCAGGCCGGCGCAGGCGAGCGCGGAGAGGATGACGAGCGGGTTGGACGAGGCGACCCCACCGCCGCCCAGGAGGATCGCCAGCGACGCGCCGAAGGCCGCCGCGGGGGAGACCCCGAGGGTGAAGGGGCTGACGAGCGGGTTGCGCAGCAGTCCCTGCATGACGGCGCCGGCCACCGACAGCGCCGCGCCGGCGGCCAGCGCGAGCAGGGCGCGCGGCAGGCGCAGGTCGGCGACGATCGCGTAGGCCTGGGCGAAGTCCGGGTCGATCGTCCCGCCGGCCACGCGCAGCCACAGGATGCGCATGGCGTCGGCGAAGGTCACCCCCGAGGTCCCCACCGCCGTCGAGCCCGCGACGACGGCGACGGTCACCACCGCGGCGACGACGAGCACGAGCAGGCGGTGGTTGCCCAGCGCCCGCCGCAGCCCGCCGGGCTGGGACGCGGGCTGGACCGGGGCGGGTGCGGTGCGGGCGCCGGGGCGCGCGGGGGCGTCGGTGGTCACTGCGTGCCGCCGACGCTGACGTAGGCGTCCTCGCCCGGGTAGTCGGTGACGCCCTGGAACTCGGTGGCCCAGCGCTCGAGGTAACCGGCCGGGTCGAGGTCGGCCGTCTCCTCCGGGTGCAGCCAGGTGGCGAGGTAGGCGGTGGCGATCGCCTTGGCCAGCCCCGACGTCGCCCACCCGTTCGTCACGTAGACCTCACCGTTCTCGACGGCGCTGATCCCGGACCAGCCCGGCCGTGCGGGGATGCCGGCGACGATCTCGTCGACCTGCTCGGCCGGGTACGGGTCGGCCGACGGCGGCATCTCGTGGACGACGACGGCCGGGTCGCGCTCGACGACGGCGGCCGGGTCGACCGTGATCTCGTGCTGGGCGTCACCGCCGGTGATGTCGCCGAAGACGTTGGTGCCGCCGGCGCCGGTGATGACCTGGTCGAAGCCCGAGCCGGGCAGCGCGGTGATGTAGGGCTGGTCGGTCTCCCAGTAGACCGGGACCGGCTCGAGGCCCGCGACGCTCTCCTCGACGGAGGTGACGATCTCGTCGTGGAAGTCCTTGACGGCCTGGGCGCCCTCGGGCTCCTCGAAGACCTCCCCGAGGATGCTGATCGTCTCCTCGAAGACGTCGACGTCCCAGGAGGTGACGACGACGACCGGGATGTCGAACTCCTCCAGCCGCTCCGAGGCCTCCTGCCAGGCGCCGTTGCGGGGGATGATCGCGACGTCCGGGTCGAGGGCGACGATCGCCTCGTAGTTGAGCTCGCCGATGCTCTCCCCGACGACGTCCTCCTCGGTGAGCCCGAGGTAGGGCGCGCGCTGGACCGTGCCGCGGTCGACGCCGACGACGCGGTCGCCCGCGCCGATCGCCTCGACGAACTCGTTGTTGTAGGAGAGGGCGACGACGGCGCGGTCGACCGGGCCCTCGATCGTCACCTCCCGGTCCTGGTCGTCGACGACGGTGATCTCGCTCGCCCCGTCGGTGGTGGCGGCGTCGGAGGTCGCGCCGTCGTCGCCGTCGTCGCCGTCGGCGACCTCGACCTGGCCGCACGCCGCCAGCGTGAGGGCGGAGGCGGCGAGGACGGCGGCGGTGCGGGTGGTGCGGGTCATCGGGTCTCTCCGGTGGTGGGGTCGGTAACTGCGCTGTCGGCGGCAAGTGCGCTGTCGGCGGCAAGTGCGCTGTCGGCGGTAAGTGGGGTGTCGGCGGGGAGGTGGGGCTCGCCGAGGGTGAGCATGAGGCGGTTGGCCCACGAGAAGAAGGCGACCGAGGCGACGAGGTCGACGAGCTCGACCGGCTCGAGGCCGAGCTCCCGCAGCCGCGTGACGTGCGCGGCGGTGGCGCGGGAGGGTGAGGCGGCCAGCGCGGCGGAGAGGTCGACGACCGCCGCCCAGCGCTCGTCCTGGCCGGCGCTCAGCGCGGTCAGGTCGGCCGGGGCCCACCCCGGTCCGCGGGGGACGTCGGCGGCGAGGAGGCGGTCGACGTCCTCGGGGCGCTTGCTCAGCTGCGCGGCCTTCCGGGCGTGGACGGAGGCGCAGAAGAGGCAGTCGTTGACCTTGCTCGTCACGGCGGCGGCGAGCTCGCGCTCGGCCCGCGGCAGTCCCACGCGGGTGAGGAAGACGGCGTGGTCGATCTGCGTGCGGGCGGCCAGCACGCCGGTCTCGCGGGCGAGGAGACGGAAGTAGGAGCCGTCGCTCTTGCCGGCGAAGGCGGCGCGGTGCTCGTCGGTCAGCTCCTCCGCGGGGATCGGCTCGACCCAGGGCAGCCAGCCGAGCAGCTCGCGGGTGTAGACGCGGGGCACGGGCAGCCCGTTCGGGGCGACGTCGGGGGCGTACTTCCCGCGCGCGGGCAGGTCTGCCGCCGGGGCGGGGGTGGCGCCATCGTCGTGGCCGGCGAGCAGTCGCAGCCCGGTGACGAGGCGGGCCTCGTAGGCGGTGACGGCGACGACCTGGGAGAGCAGGACGATGCCGTCCGCGTCGAGGCCGACGGCGGTGAGCGCGGCGACGTCCTGCGGGGTGACGAGCGCGGGGGCGAGGGAGAGCAGGTCCGCGTGGCGCACGAGGGCGGCGACGGACTCGTCGGCCGTGGCGACGGTGAGGTCGACGGGGTCGTGCCGGTGGTGCTCCTGCGCCAGTCCCGGCGCGCCGTGCTGCTCGGCGACGCGCGCGGCCAGCGCCCGACGCAGCGCCGGGGACAGACGGCCGGGGTCGGTGAAGAGGTGGTCGTGGGCGCGCTGGGTGTGCTCGATGACCTCGGGCTTGGCGAGGCGTGCCTCGGCGGTGGCCGGGTCGAGCTCCGCGAGGACGCCGACGAGGTCCTCGCGGGCGGTGGGCGGGCGGTGGGCGGTGGCGGTCATGGGTGCTCCAGGACTGGGTACGCGGCAGCGCCGCAGTGGTGAGGGTGAGCTCCCGCGTCCCGCGTGCGACGGCACGACGAGGAAGGGAGGTCAGCGCCGGGACGGCCGGCGGGGGTGGGCGGCGGCGGGCTCAGCGGCCCGCGGGATCAACGCCTCAGGCGGGACAACAACACATGCACGCCGAGGCGCGCATGCACATGCACAGGGTGGTGCTCGGCGCGAGACGCGTCCCCACACTCGTGTGCATGCTCATCATGGTCCTCCCAGCTCGCGGCGGGCGCCGCGATCGTTCGGGCACGCGAGCGTGCCCCCGACGTCGACGACGCTACGCCTCGCTGGTTGAAGATCCAACCACCTGCCGGCGTCCGTCCCAGCCCGTGGGACGGACGCCGCCGCGGTGTCCGGCCCGTGGCCCGCGCCGGTGACGACGACGGGGCCACTGCCGGCTGCGGCAGTGGCCCCGTCGGGTGTGCGTCGGGTCAGTCGACGTCCTCGTCGACCCAGTCGAAGGTCTTCGTCACGGCCTTCTTCCAGTTGCGGTAGAGGCGCTCACGCTCGGCCTCGTCCATCGACGGGGTCCAGCGCTTGTCCTCACCCCAGTTGTCGACGACGTCCTGCTCACCGTTCCAGAAGCCCACGGCGATGCCGGCCGCGTAGGCGGCGCCGAGCGCCGTCGTCTCGGTGACCTTGGGCCGCACGACGTCGACGCCGAGGATGTCGGCCTGGAACTGCATGAGCGCCTCGTTGGCGACCATGCCGCCGTCGACCTTGAGCTCGGTGAGGTCCACGCCGGAGTCGGCGTTCATCGCGTCGACCACCTCACGCGACTGGTACGCCGTCGCCTCGAGCACGGCCCGGGCGATGTGGCCCTTGTTGACGTACCGGGTGAGCCCGACCAGCGCCCCGCGCGCGTCGGCCCGCCAGTACGGGGCGAAGAGCCCGGAGAACGCCGGCACGAAGTAGGCGCCGCCGTTGTCGTCGACGGTCTCGGCGAGCTTCTCGATCTCCGGGGCGCTCTTGATGATCCCGAGGTTGTCGCGCAGCCACTGGACCAGCGAGCCCGTGACGGCGATCGAGCCCTCGAGGCAGTACACCTGCGGCTGGTCGCCGATCTTGTAGCCCACCGTGGTGAGCAGCCCGTTCTCGCTGTGGACGAGCTCGGTGCCGGTGTTGAGGAGCAAGAAGTTGCCGGTGCCGTAGGTGTTCTTCGCGGCGCCGACCTCGAAGGCGGCCTGGCCGAAGGTCGCGGCCTGCTGGTCACCGAGGATGCCCGCGATCGGCACGCCGGGCACCATCCCGCCCTCCCGGCCCTTGCCGTAGACCTCGGAGGAGGAGCGGATCTCGGGGAGCATGGACATCGGGATGCCCATGTCCGCCGCGATCTCCTCGTTCCACGTGAGGGAGTCGATGTTCATGAGCATCGTGCGCGAGGCGTTGGTGACGTCGGTGACGTGCACGCCGCCCTCGGGCCCGCCGGTCATGTTCCACAGCACCCAGGAGTCGGTGGTGCCGAAGAGCAGCTCGCCGGCCTCCGCCTTCTCCCGGGCGCCGTCGACGTTGTCGAGGATCCACTTGACCTTGGGCCCGGCGAAGTAGGTGGCCAGCGGCAGGCCGACCTTCCTCTTGTACTTCTCCGCGCCCTCGCTGCCGCCGAGCTCCTCGACGATCTTCTGGGTGCGGGTGTCCTGCCAGACGATCGCGTTGTGGACGGGCTTGCCCGTGCTCTTCTCCCACACGACGGTGGTCTCGCGCTGGTTGGTGATGCCGACGGCGGCGATGTCGCGGTGGGTGAGGTTGCCGCGCGTGAGTGCCAGGCCCACGACCTCCCGGACGTTGCGCCAGATCTCGACGGGGTCGTGCTCCACCCAGCCGGCGCGGGGCAGGATCTGCTCGTGCTCCATCTGGCCGGTGGAGTGGATGGTGCCCGCGTGGTCGAAGACGATCGCGCGCGAGCTCGTGGTGCCTTGGTCGATGGCGAGGACGTAGTCAGCCATGTCGGTCCTTTCGTGTGCCGGGACGGCGGTCAGAGGAGGTTGGCGGCGGCGAAGCCGCCGAGGGCGCCACCGATGAGGGGGCCGACGATCGGCACCCACGAGTAGCCCCAGTCGCTGGGGCCCTTTCCGCGGATCGGGAGGATCGCGTGGGCGATGCGCGGGCCGAGGTCACGGGCGGGGTTGATGGCGTAGCCGGTGGGACCACCGAGGCTGGCGCCGATGCCGACGACGAGGAGGGCCACGGCCAGCGGACCGAGCCCGGACGGCGTGTAGCCGAAGGCGACGATGACGAACACGAGGACGAAGGTGCCGATGATCTCGGTGACGGTGTTCCAGCCGTAGCTGCGGATCTCGGGGCCGGTGGAGAAGACGCCGAGCTTCGCCGGGGCAGGGAGCTCGCGGTCGAAGTGCTGCTTGTAGGCGACCCACATGACGACGGCGCCGAGGAAGGCGCCGAGGATCTGCGCGCCGAAGTAGACGAGCGCGTTGCCCAGGCTCGCCTCGATGACGGGCAGCCCGAGGTCCTCGTTGCCGGGGAAGAAGGGCTCGCCGGTGGCCCACAGCCCCACCGTGACGGCAGGGTTGATGTGGGCGCCGGTGGAGTAGGCGACGAAGACGCCGGCGAAGACCGCCAGGCCCCACCCGAAGTTGATGAGCAACCAGCCGCCGCCGTTGCCCTTGGTCCCGGCCAGGAGGTGGTTGGCGACGACGCCGCAACCCAGCAGGGTGAGCATCGCCGTCCCCAGCACCTCGGGCAGGAAGATCAGGGAGAAGTCCACGTTGTCCTCTCTTTCACAGGGAAGTACCTGACGGCGCGGCAGTGCGACGCCAGGGGTATGGGGTTACTTCAGCGGCACCATCGGCACGATGTCCGGGGCCTGCTGGCGCGCACGCTCGCCGGCCTCGTCGTCGGGCGCCTCCGCCGCGGCGCGCTCGGCCTCGCAGCGGGCGGTGTAGGCGTCGATCTCCGCCTGCCGGCGCTCCTCGTCCCAGCCGAGGACCGGGGCGACGACGTCGACGATCTCGGGGACGGCGGCGAGGCCGCTGTCCCGTACCTCGTAGACGAGGCGGGTGCGGCGCACCATGACGTCCTCCAGGTGGAGGACGCCCTCGCGCGCGGCGGCGTAGGCGACCTCGACGCGCAGGTACGCGGGGGCGTGCTCGAGGGGCCGGCCGAGGTCGGGCTGCTCCTCGACCATCGTCACGAGCTCCTCGAGCATCGAGCCGTAGCGGTGCAGGAGGTGGTCGACCATGGCCGAGGACCAGCCGAAGCGCGAGGCGTGGCGCTGGGCGCGGCGGCGCACGGCCTGCAGGCCCACGGCGCCGAGCAGCGGGATGCGCTCGGTGATCGAGGGCAGCCGCCCGGCCTCGTCCCCGAGGGCGAAGTCGACGGCGTCCTTGGCCATGACCCGGTAGGTGGTGAGCTTGCCGCCGGCGATGACGGTGAGACCGGGGGCGGGGGAGGCGACGGTGTGCTCGCGGGAGACCTTCGCCGAGGACGTGCCCTCCTTGGTGCCGGGCTGCAGGAGGGGCCGCAGGCCGGCGTAGGTGCCGATGACGTCCTCCCGGGTGAGGGGCGTCCTGAGGACCGTGTTGGCGTGCTCGATGACGTAGTCGATGTCCGCCTTGGTGGCCACGGGGTGGCGCAGGTCCTGCTCGTAGGGGGTGTCGGTGGTCCCGATGATCCAGTAGCGCGACCACGGGATGATGAACAGGACGCTCTTCTCGGTCTGGAGGATCAAGCCGACGTCGCCGCGGATCCGCTCACGCGGCACGACGATGTGGATCCCCTTGGACGCCAGGACACGCAGGCCGCCGTCGTCGCCGGCCAGCTCCTCGGTCTCCTCGGTCCACACGCCGGTGGCGTTGATGACGTGGCGGGCCTTGACGTCGAGGACCTCACCGGTCTCGAGGTCCTTGACCTGGGCCCCGTCGACGCGTCCCGAGGCGTCCTTGTGCAGGCCGACGACCTGCGTGCGGTTCGCGGCCAGCGCCCCGTACGCGGCGGCGGTGCGCACGAGCGTGGCGACGAGCCGCGAGTCGTCGACGCTCGCGTCCCAGTACTGGACGGCGCCGATGGCGGCGTCGTGGCGGAAGTCGGGGAAGAGCTGCTCCATCCGCGAGCGGCTGCGGTGGCGGTGCAGCGGCATGGCGCGCTTGCCCGGGGCGAGCCCGGCGAGGGTGTCGTAGAGCGCGATGCCGGCGCCGACGTAGGCGCGCTCCCAGACCCGGTGCTCGAGCGGGTAGAGGAAGGGCACCCGCTTCACCAGGTGGGGTGCCAGGTGCTTGAGGAGGAGGTCGCGCTCGGTGAGGGCCTCGTGGACCAGGCTGAAGTCGAGCATCTGGAGGTAGCGCAGGCCGCCGTGGACGAGCTTGCTCGACCAGCTGGAGGTGCCGGAGGACCAGTCCTGGGCCTCGACGATGCCGGTGCGCAGGCCGCGCGTGGCGGCGTCGAGGGCGATGCCCGCGCCCGTCACCCCGCCGCCGATGACGAGGACGTCCAGGCCTTCGTCCCCGCTCATCTCGGCGAGGGCCGAGAGTCGTGTGTCCGCGGTCAGGGTGCTCGATGCCACAGGGATTCCCTTCGATCGTGCGTCGGCGTTGCCCGTCATGCTTCCCGCCCGCAGGGTGCCCCGCAAGCGAGCCCCCGACGGGCTGTGCCGTACGTCACTCTAGGCCCTCACGGGGTGCGCCGAGGGAGGTTTCGTGAGTCGGCGCGGGTGCCCTCAGACCGCTGCGCCCACCGGGCGGTAGGACCCGACGGTGACGCGGCGCATGAGCCACTCGAGCGGCCCGCGCCCCACGAGCCGCATCCACAGGGTGCAGGCGACGAGGGTGACGACGACGAACCACGCGAGGACGGCGTTGGACTCGGGGAACCAGACGACGTCGTTGCCCAGGATCGCGATCACGACGATGTGGACGGAGTAGGCGGTGAGCGCCATCGCCCCGGTCGCGGCCAGCGGCTGGAGCAGGAGGCGCGCCCCCCGGGCCACGGGCGGCAGGGTGGTGACGGCGAGGAGGACGGCGAGCACGGCGAGGGTCACGCCGGCGTTGCCGACGAGCTCGAGGGTGGCGTCGGAGTGCGGGTCGGAGCGGATGAGCTGGGCGGTGAGCTCGGAGTCCGGGACGACCGTCCCCCGGAGGTAGGTGCCCCCGCCGTAGCCGACGAGCGCGAGCCCCACACCGGTGAGCCCGAGCAGCCCCTGGACGCGGGGCGAGCGCAGGTCGAGGCGGCCCACGCACAGGCCGAGCAGCATGTAGGCGATCCACACGAGCGCGGGGTAGTAGCCGGTGAGCACGAGGTCGAGGAGGTAGTTCTCGTGGACCTCCGACTCGACCGGCGCGCTGCCGTCGGCGCCGGGGGAGAGCAGGACCGCGAGCAGCGTGGGACCGACGACGGCGGCGACGACGGCGAGCACCCCCACCAGCCAGGGCCGCAGCCCGATGAAGAGTGCGACGAGGAGGAAGGTCACCGCGTAGGACGGCAGGATGACCGCCACAGGCGTGCCGAGCGCCTCGAGGAGCAGGCCGACGACGAGGACGACACCGGCGCGCGTGGCGACCCGCAGCCAGCCGTGGGTGAGGGCCGGGCCGCGCGGCACCATGCGCCCGCCGGTGAACAGGGCGATCGACAGGCCGGCGAGGATCGCGAACGTCGCCGACGGTCGCCCGTCCGCGACGACGAACCACGACGGCGAGTGCGAGCCGTCGGGGCCCGAGTTGCCCAGGTGGGCGACGAACATCCCGATGACGGCCAGCCCACGGGCGATGTCGACCCCGACGATCCGTTGGTTCACGCGCCCAGCGTAGGGCGCCCACCCCGGCGGATCGTCGTGCTTGCGTCGCACTTCTCGATCTTCGGTCGCCAGTCCCTGCACGCCCGGACGAGTGGAGGGAGCGACTCGTCGTGGCTGCCGCGTTCCGTCCCGCGGCCGGCCCTCCGCTGCTACCGTCCGCGCATGAGGTCACCGGCACCGTCGCCGGGGACGATCGGTCTCGGCGTGCTCGTCGTCGGTGTCGTCCTCGCGCTGCTCCCTGGCTGGCTGCTGCCGGGGCGGTGGTTCGGGCCCGACGCGGGCACGGGTCCGGCGACCGTCCCCGCGCGCTTCGCGGACTACTCCTACCTCACCGGCAGCGTCTCGGCCTCGGCGCCCGGCCGGGCGATCGCCGTCTACCAGCACGGTTTCGGCGTCGAGCTCATGGACTTCCCGCAGGCGGTCGTCGCGGGTGCCGACGGCGGTGCGTACCGCCGTCTCGACGTCGCCGAGGGGCGCGGCGCCTCCCAGGGCGACCCCGGCCCGATGCTCCTCTCCCCGGACGGCACCCGGGTGGCCGTGGGCCGGTGGCACACGTCCCGGCCGGACGTCGCCGTCGTCGACCTCACCACCGGGGGCACGGACGAGCTCGCCGTGCCCGGCGACGGCAGCGCGCTCCCGCTCGCCTGGTCGCCCGACTCCACGCTGCTCGCCTACGTCGTGACCGACGGACCCGCGGACCCGTACACCGGGTCGGCCCTCTCCGGTGAGCTCGGTCTGCTCGACGTCACGACGGGCGAGGAGCAGCGGCTGCCCGCCGACCTCGACGCGCGGGAGGCGGCGTTCTCCCCGGACGGCACCGAGCTGGCCGTCCACCGCATCGAGACCGACGACGGAACGCTCAGCGGGCAGGACGGCATCCCGCGGATGGGAGGCGGGACCGTCGACGTCGTCGCGCTCGACGGCACACTGCGGCGCACTCTCCCGATGCCCGAGAACGACTACCTCGACGGCCCGAACGCCTGGTCGCCCGACGGCGCGCTCCTCGCGACCGCCGCGCAGTGGGTGCCCGACTGTGACCACCTCGAGGCGGGCGGGGAGGCGTGGGCGGACTGCTTCAACACCTACGAGGGCCCCGGCCACGGGGTCGCCTTCCTCGACGCCTCCGGCGGCGACGGCAGCGTCCCCGCGCCGATCCCGGCGGCTCACGTGGGCTGGAACGGCGTGCTCGGGTGGACGACCGACGGGGAGCCCCTGTTCCTCGACGAGCCCGAGGACCCCGAGACGGCGGACAGCGACCTGTACTGGCTCACCGCGGTCCCGCTCGACGGCAGCGAGCCGCGCCCGCTCAGCGCGATCGCCGGCGGCGGGAACTACGGGGTCGGTGACTTCCAGCTGGCCACGGGCCTGCTCACGGAGGCGGAGGTCCGCGACGCCGACGCGGCCACGCGCGGGCTGTGGCCGACCTGGGTGCGCCTCGTCGCAGCGGCGGCGGGCGCCGCCACCGTCACGCTGACCGTCGGGGTGCTCGCCCGGAGGAGAGCGGCTTAGGCCGCCTCTTGCGTCGCACCTGTCGATCGTCGGCCGCCAGTCCCGGCACGCTCCGGGGCAGGGGAAGGTGCGACGCAGGCGCACGTCCCGACGCGGCCGAGCGGCTTGACGAGAACGATTCTCATTCTCTAGGGTGTGACCCGCGCCTCCGCCTGGACGCACCCCGACGAAGGAGACCAGCCCATGCCCACCAGTTCCCGCCGCGCACGTCCCGCGCTCGGCCTGCTCGCGACCCTCGCCCTGGCGGCGTGCGGGTCCGGAGACGCCACCCCGGCGGACGACGACGCCACCACCACGCCCGCGACGGACGCGGCGACGACGAGCAGCGAGCCGGTCGAGGTGGCCACCCTCGACCCTCGCGTCGTGCTCAGCTACGACGGCGGTGTCATGACGCTGGACACCGGCTCGGGGGAGATCCTCGACGACGTCGAGATGGAGGGCTTCCTGCGGCTCAACCCGGCGGGCGACGGCCGCCACGTGTTCATCTCCACCCCGGAGGGCTTCCAGGCCTACGACGCTGGTCTCGTGGCCGAGGGGCACGGCGACCACGACCACTACTTCGCGGCGGCCCCCTCGATCACCGACACCGTCATGGCCGCTGACACCCCCGGCCACGTGGTCACCCGCGCCGGCCGCACCGTCCTCTTCGCCGACGGCACCGGCGAGGTCCAGGTCATCGACCCGACCGAGCTCGCCGAGGGCACGCCCGACGCCGAGACCTGGACCGCGCCCGCCGCGCACCACGGGGTCGCCGTCGAGCTGTCCGACGGCACCATGGTCGTGAGCGTCGGCGACGAGGAAGGCCGGACGGGTGCCGCGCTCCTCGACGCGGACGGCAACGAGATCGCCGGCGCCGACAACTGCCCCGGCCTGCACGGCGAGGCGACCGCCGCCGGCGAGGCCGTCGCCCTCGGCTGTGAGGACGGCCCGCTCGTCCTCAAGGACGGCGAGTTCCACAAGCTGTCGGTCGAGGACGAGTACGCCCGCTCGGGCAACCTCGCGGGATCGCACGACTCCGCCGTCGTCCTCGGCGACTACAAGGTCGACCGGGACGCCGAGCTCGAGCGGCCCGAGCGAGTGGCGCTCATCGACACCGAGAGCCTCAGCGTGCAGCTCGTCGACCTCGGCGCCAGCTACAGCTTCCGCTCACTCGGCCGCGGCCTGGAAGGACACGCCCTCGTGCTGACGACGGACGGCAGCCTGCGGCTCATCGACGACGCCAACGGCGAGGAGCTCGGCCGGATCGACGTCGTCGAGCCGTGGGAGGAGCCCGAGGTCTGGCAGGAGCCCCGCCCGACCCTCAAGGTGGCCGATGGTGTCGCCTACGTCACCGAGCCGGCGTCCCAGCAGCTGCACGCCGTCGACATCGCCTCCGGCCAGGTGCTCCGCACCTACGACCTGCCGCACGTCCCGAACGAGGTCGCCGTGGCCACCGGGTTCCCGCCGGCCGCCGCGGAGGCTGACGCCGGTAGCGAGGAGGAGCACGCGGACGACGAGGAGCACGCCCACGAGGACGAGCACGAGCACGACCACTGACGCACCAGCGTCCCCGGCCGCCCGGGTGCCCGTCGACCGACGGAGCACCCGGGCGGCTCTCGTCACCCCGACCGGGACGCCGCGGGCTGGCAGTACCGTGGGTCCCATGCGCATCGCACGGTTCACCACGGGTGACAGCCCCCGCTACGGCATCCTCGAGGACGGCTCCACCGACCTGGTGGTGCTCAAGGGGGACCCCCTGTTCATGCCGGTCGCCACGACCGGTGAGCGCGTCGCGCTCGACGACGTGCGCCTCCTCTCGCCCGTCATCCCGCGCTCCAAGGTCGTGGGCGTGGGCCGCAACTACGCCGAGCACGCCGCGGAGATGGGCAGCGACGTCCCGGACGAGCCGATCCTCTTCCTCAAGCCGAACACCTCGGTCACCGGCCCGGACGACCCGATCGTCGTCCCCGGCTACGCGCAGGAGGTGGACCACGAGGCCGAGCTCGCCGTCGTCGTCTCCCGCATGGCGAAGAACGTGAGCGCGGAGCAGGCCCTGGACCACGTCTTCGGGTACACGGTGGCCAACGACGTCACCGCCCGCGCCGCCCAGCGCTCGGACACGACGTGGACGCGCGGCAAGGCCTTCGACACCTCCTGCCCCACCGGCCCGTTCCTCGCGCTGGACCTCGACGTCTCCGACGTCGCGGTGCGGGCGTGGGTGGACGGGGAGCTGCGGCAGGACGGGCGCACCTCCCAGATGGTGCGCGGCGTCCCCGAGCTCGTCGCCTACGTCTCGACGATCTTCACCCTGCTGCCCGGCGACATCATCCTCACCGGCACGCCCGCCGGTGTCGGGCCGGTGCGCCCGGGGCAGCGCGTGGAGGTCGAGGTCGAGGGCATCGGCCGCTTCGGCAACAACGTCGTCAAGCGGTAGCCGTGGCCGACGACGGCGCGTGCGTGTTCTGCCGGATCGTCGCGGGTGGCGAGCCGGCCGAGATCGTCCTGGACGGTGACGACGTCGTCGCCTTCCTCGACGTGCGCCCCGTGTTCAAGGGGCACGTCCTCGTCGTCCCGCGCGCGCACGTCGTCACGCTGCCGGACCTGCCCGACGAGCTGGTCGGGCCGTTCTTCGCGCAGGTGCGCCGGGTGGCCGCCGTGGTGCCCGGGGCGCTGGGAGCGCAGGGCACCTTCGTCGCGATGAACAACGTCGTCAGCCAGAGCGTGGCGCACCTGCACGCCCACGTCGTCCCGCGGACGAGGGGTGACGGGCTGCGAGGCTTCTTCTGGCCGCGCGCCCGCTACGCCGAGGGTGAGGCGGCCGGCTACGCCGAGCGGCTGCGGGAGGCGCTCACCCCGGCCTGATCTCTGTGGCGTGCGTCACACCCGGCTGCTACGGTCTGGGTGGCACCGCTCCTCGCGCGCGACCGGCCGTGGAGCTGGTGACGGGGAGGAGGCGCGGGTGCGTCCGCAGCCCGAGGTGTCCGCCGCGGCTCGTGGCCGGGCCACCGTGACGATCCGCGCCCTCGTCGGCCTGGGCGCCGCCCTCCTCGCCGTCGGTGCGTGCGGCTACCGCGCCGGGCCGGACGTCGAGGGTGCCGAGCACGTCCTCATCGCCAGCCACCAGCTCGCCGCCGGGACGACCTTCGACGAGGGCCTGCACGAGTTCGCCGACCTCGTCGCCGAGAAGTCCGACGGGCGGGTCCAGGTGGAGGTCTACCCGAGCGCCCAGCTCGGCAGCGAGACCGACCTGTTCGAGAACATGCGCCGTGGCCTGGTGGACGTCGCCGTCGTCTCGCCTGGCTTCATCGCCGAGTTCGTCCCCGAGATGAGCATCCTGTCGATGCCGTTCCTCGTCACCACGCGCGAGCAGCGCGACGCCATCATCGACAGCGAGGTGGCCGAGCGGCTGGAGCGGCTGATGAAGGACCGGACCGGCAACGAGGTGCTCACCTACTTCGGCGGCGGGGTGCGCCAGATGTTCTTCAACGCGCCGGTCGAGGACCCCTCCGACCTCACCGGCCGTCTCTTCCGCACCCAGCCGAGCCAGGTCCTGGCCGACTCCTTCGGCGCCCTGGGCATGCACGCCTCGAACGTCTCCTACGGCGAGCTGTACTCGGCGCTCCAGCAGGACGTCGTCTCCGGGGCGGACAACGAGGCCGTCTTCATCGTCGCGGAGAACTTCCAGGAGGCGGCGCCCTACCTCTACCTCACCGGCCACGAGGTGACGATCCGCCCGGCCGTCATCTCCGGCCACACGTTGGAGCGCCTGCCGGAGGACCTCCGGGAGGTCGTGCTGGAGGCCGGCGAGGAGGCCGGGGAGTTCGCGCGGGAGCTGGAGGCGCAGACCGACGACGCCGCCCTCGAGGAGCTGCGCTCGGACCCGGACGTCACGGTGGTCGAGGCGGACACCGAGGCGCTCGCGGCGATGGTCGAGCCCGTCTGGGAGCGGTACGCGGCCCGGTGGGGGCTGGAGGACATGCTCGCGGAGATCCGCGCGACGGGGGAGGGGTGAGGAGATGACGTCCGTGCTCGACCGGATCGACCGGGTGCTGGCCGCCGTCACCGGGGCGCTGCTCGCGGCGCTGACCCTCGTCGTCACCTTCCAGGTGCTCGGGCGCTACGTCCCCTTCATCCCGCGTCCGCTGTGGACGGAGGAGATCGCGCGCCTGCTGCTCGCCTGGATGGTGTTCCTCGGCGCGGCGGTGGTCCTGCGGCGCAGCGACCACTTCGTCATCGACCTCATCCCGCGGCGCGTCGACGCGCGGGTGGGCCGCCTCCTGCAGCTGCTCGTGCTCGTGCTCGTCGCGGCCGTGTCGGTCGTGCTCGTCGTCGGTGGGCTGGTCATGGCCCAGGGCGGGCTCACCCGCGTCTCCACGGCCTCCGGCCTGCACCGGGCGTGGGGCTTCGCCGCGCTTCCGGTCGGTGGTCTGTTCATGGTGGTGTTCAGCGTCGAGCTCGCCGTGCGGGTGCTGCGGCGCCGTCCGCTCCCCGAGCAGGCCTCCATCGGCGCCTCCGGGGCGCCCCCGCGTCCCGACGCCGGCGGGCGGGACGCCGCGACGGGGCCGGACGAGGAGCGGGGTCGCTGATGGACACCGGCCTCGTCGCGCTCATCCTCCTGGGACTGTTCGTCACCTTCATCGTCCTGCGTGTGCCCATCGCCTTCGCGCTCCTGCTCGCGTGCCTGCCCTTCTTCCTCGTCGACCCTCGGGCGGACCAGGCCCTGCTCGCCCAGCAGGTGTACTCCGGGATCGACTCCTTCGTCCTGCTCGCCGTGCCGTTCTTCATCCTCGCGGCGGCGATCATGAACGCGTCGCAAGTGACCGACCGGCTCATCGTGCTGGCCCAGGCGCTCGTCGGCTGGGTCCGCGGCGGCCTCGGCATCACGAACGTCGTGGCCTCGATGGGCTTCGGCGGTGTCTCGGGCTCCTCCAACGCCGACGTCGCCGGGCTCGGCTCGGTGCTCATCCCGCAGATGGAGCGGCGCGGGTACCCGGTCGGCTACGCCGTCGGGGTCACGGCGGCCTCGGCGGTCATCGGCTCGGTCATCCCGCCGAGCATCCAGATGGTCGTGTGGGGCTCGCTCAGCGGCACCTCCATCGGCGCGCTGTTCCTCGCCGGGGTGGTCCCGGGCGTGCTCATCGGCGGCGGGATGATGACGGTCGCCTACCTCGTGGCCCGCCGCAACGACTTCCCCCGGGAGGAGCGCCCGCCCTTCCGGGAGGTCCTCGTCGCGCTGCGCGACTCCCTCCTGGCGCTCGGCATCATCGTCCTCGTCCTCGGCGGCATCCTCGGCGGCTTCGTCACGGCGACGGAGGCCGCGGTGATCGCGGTCCTGTACGCCCTGTTCCTCGGGATGGTCGTCTACCGGACGATCTCCTGGCGGGACCTGCCCGCGATCCTGCGCGAGAGCGCCCTGTTCGCCGTGCTGCCGCTCTTCGCGCTCGCCGCCGCCGGTGCCCTCGCCCACCTCATGGCCTACTACCGGATCCCGCTCGTGCTGCAGAGCGTCGTCGAGGGCGTCCCGGCCTGGGCCCTGCTGTGGGTCGTGGCGATCGTCTTCCTCGTCGTCGGCATCTTCCTCGACGCCCTGCCGGCGATGGCCATCATGATCCCGGTGCTCGCCCCGGCCGTCACGGCGGCGGGCCTGGACCCGGTCCACTACGGGGTCGTCGCCGTGATGTCCCTGGCCATGGGGCTCATCACCCCGCCGTACGGGCTGTCGCTGCTGCTCGCCGCGCGCATCGGCAACATCCCCATCCACCGGGCGGTGCCGGCCACCGTCCCCTTCGCGCTCGTCATCCTCGTGACGATCGCCCTCGTCGTCCTCGTGCCGCAGGTGGCGCTCTGGCTGCCCTCGCTGACCGAGTGACCGACGTGGAAGGAGCCGTGGCGTGAGCCGGTGCGGCACCCACCGGAGCGAGGCTTCCGAGGTGGCGCGGTTCGGACCGGCTGCCGGCGCCGTCAGTGCAGTGCGGCGTCCGCGTCGGTGCGGCGGTAGCCGGTGAAGCGCACGGTGAGGCCGGTGCGCGTGGGAGCGGCGCAGAAGAGACCGGCCGTGACGACGGCGCCCGGGTCGAGGTGCGCGACGCGGACCAGCCGGAAGGCCTCGCCGTCGACGCGGGCCCGGACGGTCACCGCGTCCCCCGACCGGCTGGCGCGCACGGTCACCCGCCGCCCGACCCACTCGGGCACGGGGGCGACCGACCAGTCCGAGGTGCCGTGGGTGACGACGGCGCCGAGCTGGGCGACGCCGTCGGACACCTCGACGCCCGCCTTGACCCACTCCTCGGGCGAGACGCGGAGGAACAGCCCGGCCTGGTCGAACTGCTCGGCGAAGTCGAGGACGAGGTCGACCTCGAGCGCCCCCGAGGCGGGCAGCGGCTCGAGCAGGGCGTGCTCGGTGTCGTGGACGAAGCCGTAGGAGGTGTGGCGCCACGCGTCGCTGCCCTCGGCCGCGGCGACGTGCAGCTCCTCCTCGACGACGACGGCGGAGACGGGCGGTGTGGTCCACGTGCCCTCGTGCAGGAGACGACTGAGTCTCATCCCGGAACCGTACCGGGCGGAGCGGGGACGGTTCAGGCGCCGATCTGGGGGTGCAGCTCACGCTCGTAGTAGAAGGCGCGCTCCCACGGCCCCGTGCCGGTGGCGAAGCCGTGGCGCTCGTAGAAGCGTCGGGTGTCGACGTCCTCCTCGTCGACGTTGATCTCGATGAGCGACACGCCCTCGGCGGTCGCGTCGGCGACGAGACGCTCGATGATGGCGGTCCCGATGCCCCGGTCACGCAGCTCGGGCACGACGTACAGCTCGTCGAGGAGCAGGACCGGCCCGTCGTACCAGATGTTCGGGCGGGAGGTGAGGAGCGCGACGCCGACGGCCGGGTCGCCGGCGACCAGTGCCGACGTCCTTCCGGCCGGGAGCAGCTCCTCCAGCCGCGCGGTGAGGACCGCGACGCCGGGGGAGTGGCTGTCGAACTCGACGTTGAAGTCGTGCAGGAGCTGCGCCACCACAGGCGCGTCGCAGACGTGGGCCCAGCGGACATCCATGGGGGAACGGTACGGAGGGGCCCGCGTGCCTCGCGACGGAATAACTCAGCTCTCGACGCGGGAGGGGGAGCCGTCGACGGGACGGGGGGAGCCGTCGGCGGGACGGGGGAGCCGTACGCGGGACGGGGGAGCCGTCGGCGGCACGGGGGAGCCGTCGGCGGGACGGGGGAGCCGTCGGCGGGAGGGGGGAGCCGTCGGCGGGAGAGGCGTCCCGCTCCCGCCGAGGTGCTACCGGCCGCCGGGGACGGGGCTGCTCGCGCCGCCCTGGGCCGCCGCGGTGGTGCGCGGGAACAGGTGCGCGAGGACGTCGGCCAGCGTGACGACCGCGGTGCCGCGCTCGGCGGTCCGGACGACCGCGAGGTGGGTGGACGTCTCCCGCATCCTGGTCAGCGCGGTGTGGAGCGGCGTGCTCGCCTCGAGCTCGAAGACCGGCGTGACGAGCTCGGCGACCGGGGCGTCGTCGTCGAGCAGGAGCGTGTCCCGCACGTGGACGACGCCGGTGGGCGCGACGGCGCCCCGGGCCCGGACGAGGAGGCGCAGGTGCCCGGTCTCGTGGGCCACCCGCCGCACGTCACCGGCCGTCGCGGCCACCGACACGGTCACCGGGGCCGTGCGGCCGGCGACGAGGTCGGCCACGGTGAGCCGGCGCAGGTCCAGCGCCCCGGAGAGCTGCGCGGAGTACGCGAGCTCCAGCGCCCCGACGCTCGCGGAGTGCTCGACGAGGTGGCGCAGGTCGTCCGGGTTCTGCCCGGAGCCGACGGACTCGACCGGCTCGACACCGACCCTGCGCAGGCACCAGTTCGCCGCGCTGTTGAGCGCGACGAGGATCGGGCGGGTGGGGACCATGAACGCCCGCATCGGCAGCGCGAGCATCGTCGCGGACCTCTCCGGGTGGGCGATGGCCCACGACTTGGGCGCCATCTCCCCGACCACGAGGTGGAGGAAGGTGACGACGACGAGCGCGAGGACGAAGCCGACGACGTCGGCCACCCAGTACGGCGCGCCGAGGTCGCTGACGACCGGGGTGATCCAGTGGTGGACCGCCGGCTTGGTGATCGCGCCCAGGGCCAGGGTGCACACGGTGATGCCGAGCTGGGAGCCGGCGAGCAGGACGGTGAGCTCGGTGGAGCTGCGCAGCGCCGCGCGGGCGGCGCGGCTCTCGGCGGCGGCGTCCTCGAGACGGTGCCGCTTGGCGGCGAGGAGCGCGAACTCCACGGCGACGAAGAACGCGCTGAGCGCGATGATGACGACGGTCGCGGTCGCGACGACCCAGGGGTTGCTCATCGGCCGGCCTCCTCGTCCTCGTGCGCGGGCCGGTCGGCGAGCCTCACCCGCACGAGCGAGGGCACGTGCCGCTCGACGTCCAGCACCTCCACGTGCAGCTGCTTGTCCGGTGGGGCCTCGGGCAGGGCGAGGTGGGCCGGGTCGGGCGGGAGGTCGACGACGACGGCGGTGCCCACCTCGGGCAGCGAGCCGTGGACCTCGATGGCGAGGCCGGCCACGGTCTCGTAGTCCCCGCGGGGCAGGTCGTGGTCGATGGCGCGCTCCACCTCGTCGATGTGGACGTCCCCGGCCATGGTCCAGCTGCCGTCCTCCTGCGGGGTGAGCGAGGGCGCCTCCGCCTCGTCGTGCTCGTCGGTGATCTCCCCGACGACCTCCTCGGCGAGGTCCTCGAGGGTGAGGACGCCGGTGAAGCTGCCGTACTCGTCGACGACGCAGGCCATCTCGTTGCGGCTGGCCGACAGCTCGCGCAGGGCGTCGGGCAGCGCCATCGACGTCGGCAGGACGAGGGCGGGACGCTGCATCTCGGCGGCGGTCGCGTCGTCGGGGAGGGTGCCGGTGAGCAGGTCGACGAGGTGGACCACGCCGACGACGTCGTCCTCCTCGTCCAGCACCGGGTAGCGGGAGTGGCCGGTCGCCATGAGCGTGCGGACCTCCGCGACGGTCTGGTCGGCGCGGACGGCGCCGACGCGCGCGCGGGGGATCATCGCGTGCTCGACGTCCTGGCGGGGGAAGTCGAGGATGCGGTCGAGGAGCACCGAGAGGTCGGCCGGCAGGTCACCGCTGGCACGGGAGTCGGCGACGATGTGCTCGAGGTCGCGGGCCGTGGCCGAGTGCTCGACGTCGTGGACGGGCTCGATCCGCAGCAGGCGCAGCAGCGCGTTGGACGCGGCGTCGAAGACCGTGATGAGCCAGCCGAAGGCGGCGAGGTAGAGGTTCGTCGAGCGCGCCAGCCACAGGGCGACGGGCTCGGGCTTGGCGATGGCGAGGTTCTTGGGGAAGAGCTCGCCGAAGAGCATCTGGACGAGCGTCGACAGCACCAGGGCGAGAACGGTGCCGACGGCGACACCCACGCCCGTGGAGACGCCGACACCGCCGAGCGCGTCGCCCAGCGCCTGGCCCACGAGCGGCTCGGCGACGTAGCCGACGAGCAGCCCGGTGACGGTGATCCCGAGCTGTGCGCCCGAGAGCATGAAGGAGGTGCGGCGGGTGACCTTCAGGGCACGCTGCGCGGGCTCGTCACCGGCCTCCGCGCGGGCGGCGAGCCGTGAGCGGTCCACCGCCATGTAGGCGAACTCCTGGGCCACGAAGTAGCCCGTCACCGCGGTGATGGCGAGGATGACGAGGATCCCCAGCAGGAGGGAGAGCACCCAGATCATCGAGTGCACCCCCTGGTGGCGGTGCTGACGGTCTGGGTGCTGGTACTACAGGAGTCGTCCATGGTCCTTCGCAGGCTGGGGTCAGGTAGGCGCCATGCTAGAGGAGCACGCCGCGAGAGGCTCAACGTGGGCCGCAGGGCAGAAGTTCCCGCGGCGGGCCCAGCACGTCGCCGCCGGGCCGGACGCGGAGGGGTCCGGCCTGCCCTGGTCGCGTTGACACTCTCATTCCAGCCTCTATAGGTTGCTTTGACGCAATGAGCACGGCACGGAACCAGACGCACACGACGAGGTAGGCATCCACGTGATCAAGAGCAACCACAGGACGAGGGCGATCGCCGCGCTCGGCGTGACGACGCTGGCCCTCGGGCTGGCCGCCTGCGGGGACAGTGACGACGGCGGGGAGGGCGGGATCGCCGACACCTACACCGTCGCCTCCGACACCTCCTTCGTCCCCTTCGAGTTCGAGGAGGACGGCGAGTACGTCGGCTTCGACATCGACATCATCAACGCCATCGCCGACGAGGTCGGCTTCGAGGTCGACCTGGCGACGACGAACTTCGACGGGATCATCCCCGGCCTGCAGACGGGCACCTTCGACATCGCGATCGCGGGCATCACCATCACCGAGGACCGCGCCCAGACGGTCGATTTCACCAACCCGTACTACAAGTCGGGCCTGCGCATCGGCGTCGCCGCGGACAACACCGAGATCCAGGGCGTGGAGGACCTCGAGGGCAAGCGCGTGGCCAGCCGGCTCGGCTCCACGAGCGCTGCCTACATCGAGGAGAACATCGAGGGCGCCACCGCCAACACCTACGAGCAGCTCGACCAGATGTACCTGTCGGTCGAGGGCGGCGGCTCGGACGCGGTCCTCTACGACGCGCCGAACGTCGAGTACTACATCCTCACCACCGGTGAGGACAGCCTCAAGGTGGTCGGCGACCTGCTCGAGGCGCAGGACTACGGCATCGCCGTGGCCCAGGGCAACGACGAGCTCCTCGCCGCGATGAACGAGGCGCTCGCGGGAATGATCGAGGACGGCACGTACGCGGAGATCTTCGAGAAGTGGTTCGGCAGCGAGCCGGAATGGCTGGACGAGCTGGCCGAGTCCGCTAGCTGATCCTCCACCAACGACGCACGAGGCGGGCGCCGCAGGGCGCCCGCCTCGTGACGGGAAGGCACTTGTCCAATGGACGCCATACTCGGTTTCGACTGGGCGGGAGTCGTCGACTTCCTGCCGGCCCTCGGACGAGGGCTCTACTACACGCTGCTGGTCTCGGTCGGTGGCCTCCTCATCGGCTTCGTCATCGGAGCCGTCGCGGGCCTGGGCCGGATCAGCCGCTTCAAGATCGTCTACTGGCTGTCCAGCATCTACATCGAGGCGGTCCGCGGGACCCCGGTGCTCGTGCAGGCGATCTGGATCTACTTCGCGCTGCCGCTCATCATCGGCTCCACGCTGCCCTCGGTCGTGGCAGGCATCATCGTCATCGCCCTCAACTCCGGCGCCTACATCGCCGAGATCGTCCGCGGCTCGGTGAAGTCCATCGCCAAGGGGCAGAGCGAGGCGGGCCGCTCCCTGGGCCTGAGCCGCCGCACGACGATGCGCCACGTCATCTGGCCGCAGGCCTTCAAGCGGATGATCCCGCCGCTGGGCAACCAGTTCATCATCAGCATCAAGGACACCTCGCTGCTGTCGGTCATCCTCGTGCCCGAGCTCATCTTCCAGGGCCGCCTGGTGGTGGCCAACCACTTCAACGCGGTGGAGATCTACACGACGGTCGCGCTGTTCTACCTCGCGATCACCCTGAGCCTGTCGCTGGTCCTCAGGCTCATCGAGCGCCGATTGGAGAACTGGGCATGATCATCGAGGTCACGGACCTGCACAAGTCCTTCGGCGACCACGAGGTGCTCTCCGGCATCGACCTCAGCGTGGCCGAGCAGGAGGTGGTCTGCATCATCGGCCCGTCGGGCTCGGGCAAGAGCACCTTCCTGCGCTGCCTCAACCTCCTCGAGGACGTCACGAGCGGCGAGGTCGTCATCGACGGCCACTCCCTCACCGACAAGCGGACGGACATCGACGGCGTCCGGGCCGAGATCGGCATGGTCTTCCAGCAGTTCAACCTGTTCCCGCACAAGTCGGTCGTCGAGAACATCATGCTCGCGCCGGTCAAGGTGCGCGGGCTGAGCAAGGCTGCGGCGCGCGAGCGGGCCCTGGCGCTGCTGGAGAAGGTCGGCCTGCAGGACAAGGCGAGCGCCTATCCCTCGAGCCTGTCCGGCGGCCAGCAGCAGCGCGTGGCGATCGCCCGGGCGCTGGCGATGGAGCCGAAGATCATGCTCTTCGACGAGCCCACCTCCGCTCTCGACCCCGAGCTCGTGGGCGAGGTCCTGGCCGTCATGAAGGACCTGGCCCAGGAGGGCATGACGATGGTCGTGGTCACGCACGAGATGGGCTTCGCCCGCGAGGTGGGTGACCGTGTCTGCTTCATGGACAACGGGCTGCTCGTCGAGCAAGGCACGCCGGAAGCCATCTTCGACAGCCCTCAGGAGACCCGCACCCGCGAGTTCCTCGACAAGATCCTGTGACCTGAGACGGGGAGGGACCGCTCAGGAGAGCACGTCCTTGGTGGTGAAGCGGCCGTAGGCGAGGGCGCCGAAGACGGCGACGTAGCCGAGCTGCAGCAGGGCGTTGTCGGCGAACGAGCCCCAGTCGACCGGCTGGCGCAGGAGGTCGGCGAAGCCGAGCCAGTGCTCGCTGAGCAGCCACGGGTGCAGCCAGGCGAGCTGCTCGAGGGAACCGAGCACCTGGACGACGATCGCGAGCACGGCCGTGGCGGCCATCGCACCGACGGGCACGACGGTGAGCGTGGAGAGGAACAGCCCCACGGCCGCGAGCCCGAGCAGGGAGACGGTGACGTACAGCGCGACGAGGAGGGCGCGGACGAGCGCCTCCCACGCACCGATCGTGTCCCCGGACAGGAGGGTCACCGGACCCACCGGGAACAGCAGCGCACCGATGAGCGAACCGGCGACGACGATGCTCAGCGTCGCCGCCAGGCAGAAGGCCGCCGCACCGGCGAACTTCACGAGCAGCAGCCGTCCCCGCTGCACGGGCGCGAGGAGGAGGTAGCGCAGCGTCCCGAGGCTGGCCTCGCCGGCCACGGTGTCCCCGGCGACGACCCCCACGGTGAGCGGCAGGAACAGCGGGATCGTCACGACGAGGCCGGTGATCGAGACGAACAGCCCGTTCTGGGTGACGCGGTCGAGGAAGGGCGGACCCTCGCCCGGCGCGGGCGGGTCGGAGGCGATGCTCACGACGACGGCGATGAGCACCGGGATCGCGGCGAGCGCGAGGAGCATCGCCCAGGTGCGGCGCCGCCCGAGCACGAGGCCCAGCTCGGAGGCGAGCAGGGAACGGCCGCTGCCGCGGGTCTGCGGCTCGGCGGGCGCGGTGTCACTGGGCAACGTCGAAACCCTCCCCGGTCAGCGCGACGAAGCGGTCCTCGAGGGTGTCCTGCTCGACCTCGAAGCCCCGCAGGCGGACGTCGGCCGCCACGAGGGCGGCGGCGAGGGTCTCGAGCAGCGGTGGCTCGTCGGGCAGCTCGGCGCGGACCGTGGCGGTGCCGTCAGCGCGCGCGACGCCGTCCTCATGCTCGACGGCGAGCCCGAGCCGGGCCAGCTCCTCACGGGCGCGGCCGGGGTCGGGGGTGAGGACGCGCAGCCGGCTGCGGCCCAGGCCGCGCAGCTCGTCCAGGCTGCCCTGGGCGACGAGGCGACCGGTGCGCATGACGGCCGCGTGGGTGCAGATCTGCTCGATCTCCGCGAGGAGGTGGCTGGAGACGACGACGGTCGTCCCGCCGTCCGCGAGCGAGCGGACGAGGCTGCGGACCTCGCGGGTGCCCTGCGGGTCCAGGCCGTTGGTGGGCTCGTCGAGCACGAGGAGGTCGCGCGGGCGCAGCAGCGCGGCGGCGATCCCCAGGCGCTGCTTCATCCCCAGGGAGTAGGCGCGCACCCGCTTGGCGCCGGCGTGGCTGAGCCCGACCCGCTCGAGGGCCTGGACCACCCGCTGGTCGCGGGTGCGGGGGGAGGCGTGGCGGTCCGCGGCGTCCAGGCGCCGGAGGTTCGCCTCCCCGGAGAGGAAGGGGTAGGCAGCCGGGCCCTCGACGAGCGCGCCCACGCGCGGGAGCACCGTGCCCAGGGCCTTCGGCATGTCGTGGCCGAGGACACGGACGCTGCCGGCGCTCGCGGCGGCGAGGCCGAGGACGATGCGGATGGTCGTCGTCTTGCCGGACCCGTTGGGGCCGAGGAAGCCGAAGACGGCGCCGCGGGGCACGGCGAGGTCGAGGTCGTCGACGGCGAGCTGACGCCCGAACCGCTTGGTGAGGCCGTGCGTCTCGACGGCGAGCTCGGTCACCGGCCCGCCGCGAGGTCCTCGAGGTGGGTGGGCTCGACGGCACCGACGAGGAGCCGGCCGTCGTCGGTGAGGAGGACGGACAGGAGCGCGGTGGACAGGAGCCGGCCGCCCTCGACGGGCTCGGTGAGCTCGTCGAGCATCGGGTCATCGGGCACCTCGACGTCCGGCACGACGACGACGGCGCCCCAGCCCTCGCCGAGCACCTCCCCGGGCGGGGTGGCACCGGCCGCGTGGTCCGGCGCGGCGTGCGCTCCGGCGTCGGCGGGCATCTCGAGGACCTCCTCCTCGACGGTCGCGCCCGCGGGGGCGGCGAAGTCGAAGAGGTCCGGGTCCGGCTCGGCGAAGGTGATGTCGGTGTACTGCGCCCGCAGCGCCGGCTCGGACTGATCGCGGGCGGTGACGGTGACGCCGAGCGGGAAGCCGGTCTCGCCGTCGACGGCGATCGTCACGCCGGCCACGAGCGTCTCCTCCGCGCGGGGCGTGAGGGTGAGCGTGTACGCGTCGCGTCCGGCCACGCGTTCGTGCTGGCCGACGCTGAGCTCGGTGCTCGGCTCGAGCGCCTCGACCGCGGTGGCGGCGAGCTCCTCGGGCGTGGGGAGCGTGCCGGCGGGCTCGCGGTGGGTGCCCTCGTGGCCCTCGGGCAGGACGAGGTGGGTGGCGGCGTTGGCCTCGGAGTCGTAGAACCACACGTCGCCGGAGGTGACGACGACGTTGCGCTCGGCCAGCCCGTCGGTGTGCTGGAAGCGGGCGCCCTGCTCGCCGACGAAGACCCGGCCGGTGTTGTCCCCGGTGAGGAGCTCGAGGGCCGACAGCACCTCCTGTGCGTCCGCACTGCCCTCGCCGCCCTCGGGCGTGGGGGCGGCGACCTCGAGGTCGGGGCCGCCGGGGCCGAGGTCGAGGTCGGCGGGGACCGGCAGGCCGAGGTCCGCGCTCGTCTCGACGCTGCCCGAGTAGGCGCGGACGTCCTGCTCGAGGAGCAGGGTGAGCACGTCCTGCGGCGACTTGTCCGGCAGGTCGACCGCGCCGGCCTGCGACGTGATCGTCACCGTGCCGGCGATGAGCGCGACGACGGCGCCGGCCGGGAGCCAGCGCTTCCAGGTGCTGCGAGCCATGGGGTCTCCTCAGTTGCTACCTCCCTCGACGGTACGCCTGCCCACGGACACGGGCCAGGTCTGCATGTGGAGGTCCCGTGTACGCCGCGGCGGGGCGAGCAGGCGGGCAGGAGCGCCTCCGCTGCCGGCGCGGACGGAGCCGCGCGCCCGAGGCGAGGCCCCGGGTACGGCGAGAGCCGGACTCCCCGCGGTGGGGGAGCCCGGCTCTCGGCGCTTCGTGGTCGGCGCTACCCGCCGATGCTGCTGCGGGCGGCGGTGCGGAGGATGGTGCCGAGGTCGCGCGCGGTGAGCACGTCGTCGGCGACCAGGGGACGCAGGACGTCACCGACGTGGCGGACGAAGGCGCCACGGGTGGCGTAGTCGCCGTCCTCGTCGATGAGGTCGTTGAGGCAGCCGTCCTCGGTCCCGGCGTTGCTCACGCCGGTGTCGACGTCGCCGATGACGACGGTCGCGCGGGTGTCGGTGCACTCGCCCGGGTCCGGCTCCTCCGCCTCGACGACGGTGAGGCTCACCGTGCCCTCGGCGGTGTTGCCGGCGACGTCGGTGGCCCGGTAGTCCACGGTGTGCGCACCGGGCTCGGTCACCTCGACCGGGGCGGAGTAGGCCGTGTACCCGGCGCCGTCGAGGCTGTACTCGACGGTGGCGATACCCGAGCCGCCGTCCTCGTCGGTGGCGGTGATCGTCACGGTGGCAGAGCCGACGTAGGCGCCGTCCTCGTCCTGCTCACCGGTCACCGCGGCCGTCACCTCGGGGGCCGTCTCGTCCGGCTCGGGCTCGACGACCTCCTCGGCCACGGTGAAGCTCACGCTGCCCTCGGCGGTGTTGCCGGCGACGTCGGCGGCCCGGTAGTCCACGGTGTGGGCACCGGGCTCGCTCACGACGAGCGGCTCGGTGTAGGCGGCGTACTCACCGCCGTCGAGGGAGTACTCGACGCTCTCGACGCCGGAGCCGCCGTCCTCGTCGGTGGCGGTGATCGTCACGGTGGCGGTGGCGACGTAGGCGCCGTCCTCGTCCTGCTCACCGGTGACGGCGGCGGTCACCTCGGGGGCGGTCTCGTCCGGGTCCGGCTCGACGTCGGCCTCGACGACCGTGAAGGTCACCGAGCCCTCGCCGACGTTCCCGGCGACGTCGCTCGCGCGGTAGTCGACCGTGTGCTCACCCGGCTCGGAGACGGTGAGCGCCTCGTGGTAGTGCGTGAACTCACCGCCGTCGAGGGAGTACTCGACCATCCCGAGGCCGGAGCCGCCGTCCTCGTCGGTGGCGGTGATCGTCACGGTGGCGGAGCCGACGTAGGCGCCGTCCTCGTCCTGCTCACCGGTGACGGCGGCGGAGACCTCGGGGGCGGTGGTGTCGGGCTCGGGCTCGACGTCGGGCTCGACGACGGTGAAGCTCACCGATCCCTCGGCGGTGTTGCCGGCGACGTCGGTGGCCCGGAAGTCCACGGTGTGCGCACCCGGCTCGGAGACGGTGAGCGCCTCGGTGTAGGCGGTGTACTCCGCCCCGTCGAGGCTGTACTCGACGGTGTCGAGGCCGGAGCCGCCGTCCTCGTCGGTGGCCGTGATCGTCACGGTGGCGGAGTCGACGTACGCGCCGTCCTCGTCCTGCTCACCGGTGACGGCGGCGGAGACCTCGGGGGCGGTGGTGTCGGGCTCGGGCTCGACGTCGGGCTCGACGACGGTGAAGCTCACCGATCCCTCGCCGGTGTTGCCGGCGACGTCGGTGGCCCGGAAGTCCACGGTGTGCGCACCCGGCTCGGTCACCTCGAGCGGCGCGGAGTAGGCGGCGTACTCACCGCCGTCGAGGCTGTACTCGACGGTGTCGACGCCGGAGCCGCCGTCCTCGTCGGCCGCGGTGAGGGCGACGGTCGCGGACCCGACGTAGGCGCCGTCCTCGTCCTGCTCACCGGTCACGTCGGCGGTGACCGTCGGTGCGGTCGTGTCCGGGTCCGGCTCGCCGCCGTCGCCGGTGACGACGAGCTCGCCCCACATCTGCCCGTGGCCCGGGATGGTGCAGAAGTAGCGGTAGGTGCCGGGCGTGAGGGTCACCTCGGCCTCGTAGTAGCCGCCGTTCGCGTCGAAGGGGTTGGCCACGATGTTGAGGTCGACGTCGTGGTTGTAGCCCGGGGTCGAGGTGTCGAAGGTCAGGGTGTGGGGCATGCCGGTCGTGTTCCCGGTGGCCCGGCTGTTCTCGAAGATGATCGTCGCCGTGCCCGCGACCGCGGACTCGGGGGCGGTGAGGTAGTCGGTGACGCTGTTGCCGGCGGTCCAGGTGAGCGTCTGGTCGGCGGCCCCGGCGGTCGTCGGGACGAGGGTGAGCCCGGTGAGCGCCGCGAGGAGCGCGACGACGACCCTGCGGAGGGTCTGCCGGCGCTGCGTCCGGGGGCGGGGCGGGGAGGCGAGCTGGGACATGGGGTGGTGCACCTTCCGGTTGCTGGAGGCGGAGGTGGGCCGGTGCGGCGGGACGCGCCCGCCGCACCGGCCCGGGGACGACCTAGGACAGGTCCCGCACGCGGACGTTGCGGTACTCCATGAGGTCGTTGTTGCCGTGGTTCTGCAGGCCGATGAACCCGCTGGCGAACTGGCGCAGGTCGGTGGGCGGGTCACCCGCGCGGGAGGACTCCTGGCCCGGCGTGTTCTCCCACTCGTTGATGACCTCGCCGTTGCGCAGGATCGTGTACTGCTGGCCGACCACGCGGATCTCGTAGTCGTTCCACACGCCCTTGTCCGTCACACCGGCCTCGTCGAGGCCGATCGGCGCGAAGTTGTACACCGACCCCGTCTTCTGGGGCTCACCGGAGGGACCGTCGTAGATCTGGATCTCGTGACCGCACATGATCGCGACCCAGGCCTCGGACTGGCCCTCCCCGCACTCCGGCTGCTCGGCGGCAGTCGGGTCGGGGAAGCGGACGAACACGCCACCGTTGGCGTACGTGTCGCCCTCGGACACGTCGCGGAACTGCAGCTTGAGGGAGAAGTCGGAGAACTCCTCGGCCTCGTACCACAGCATCCCCAGGCCGCCGCGGGACAGGATGGACCCGCCCGGCAGCAGCTCGAAGTGCCCGCCCGGTGCCTGGCGCCAGTCCTCGAGGGACGCGGACGTCCCGTCGAAGAGCCAGCGGTAGCCGGTGTGCCCCGGACGCCCGACCTCGGAGCGGGTGGCCCCGCTGCTCAGCTGGGCGCCCTCACGGCCGGTGATGACCCTGTCGTTCTTCAGCTGGCGGACCAGCTCGTTGACGTGGCGGATGAACGCGCCGTGGGTGTCCCACTCGCCCTCGTCGTTGATGAGGTCGGCGATGGTGCAGCCACCGAGGTCGTCGTTCGCGACGCCCGTGTCGACGTCACCGATCCACACCGTGTCCCGAGCGTCCGGGACGGGGCACTCGATGACGACGGCGGTCTCCACCGTCTCCGTCGTGCCGTCCGCGTAGGTGACGGTGAGCGTGGCGGTGTAGTCCTCGATCCGGTCGTAGGTGTGCTGCGGGTCGGCCTCGGTGGACGTCGTGCCGTCCCCGAAGTCCCAGTGCCACGCCACGCCGCCGGAGCGGGAGCCGGTGAACTGGACCGTCAGCGGGCTGCTCTGCACGCTCGCTGCCTGCGCGGTGGGCGCCGGGGTCGCCGGGCCACCGGTGTAGGCGATGCGGATGAGCTTCTGGTTCTCGTGCAGGGTGAAGAACGCGCTGCCGTAGTCGAGCATGTACAGCGCACCGTCCGGACCGAACGAGGCGTCCATCCAGCTCTGCAGCTGGTCGCTGCCGCCGCCGGCGCGGATGATGTGGCGCAGGTCCTCGGCGAACGCCGGGGGAGCCTGCTCGTCCACGCCGTCCGGGTTCGGCGTCACCGCGACGCGGTTGTTGGAGTTGGACTGGTCACCGATGAGCCACTTGCCCTCCCAGTACTCCGGCCAGGCGATGTCGCTGTCCTGGTCGACCTGCGAGGTGCGGTACGTCGGGCCGGACATGACGGCCTGGCCACCACCGCGGAGGTAGGGCTGGGTGTAGGTGACCTCGTCCTCCTCGTAGCTGGGGATGCCGTTCTCGTCACGCGGGAAGATCGGGCCACCGCCACCGGGGGAGTACCAGATCGAGTTGTCCCGGGCGTCGGGGATGTCCACCAGGCCGGTGTTGCGCGGCGAGGTGTTCTCCAGGTCGTCGCAGTCGTACCAGTCGGTGAGGACGCTGGCGTCCTCGTTGCTCCGGTCGCGGTACGGCTGACGGTTGCCCATGCAGTAGGGCCAGCCCTGGTTCCCGGCCGAGGTGATGATCGTGGCCGTCTCGTACTTCGCCGGGCCGAGCTCGGGGTCGGGACCGAAGGCGTCCGGCCCCACCCAGGCGGCGGTCAGCCAGTCCGTGTCCGGGTCGATCTGGATGCGCGAGGGGTTGCGCACGCCCATGACGTAGATCTCCGGGCGGGCCTGGTCGCCGTCGCCCTCGTCCCCGGTGAAGAGGTTGCCCTCGGGGATCGTGTAGCTGCCGTCCTCCTCGGGGTGGATCCGCAGGATCTTGCCGTTGAGGTCGTTGGTGTTGCCCGAGGTCCGGCGGGCGTCCTGGAAGGAGATGCCCTTGTAGTCCTGGGTCCAGTTGTTCCCGGAGTAGCCGTCCGAGCCCTGGGAGGAGTTGGAGTCACCCGTCGAGACGTAGAGGTTGCCCTCGTCGTCGAAGTCCATGCCACCACCCGCGTGGCAGCAGCTGTGGATCTGCGTCTCCCACTCGAGCAGGTCGACTCGGGTGTCCTGGTCGATGCCCGGGGTCTCCGGGTCGTAGGTGAAGCGTGAGACGGTCCGCATGCCGACCCGGTTCTCCGTGTCGATGGAGTCGTAGGGCATCCAGTAGACGTAGACCCAGTTGTTCTCGGCGAAGTTCGGGTCCGGCTCGAGCCCGAGGAGTCCTTCCTCGGACTTGACCAGCTCGCCGCCGCTGCCGCGGTTGCCGAAGACGTCCAGCACGGTGAGCAGGGTGACCTCGTCGGTCTCCGGGTCGTACTGGTGGATGCTGCCGCAGCCCAGGCCGACGTTCTCCGACTCCCACGAGGGGATCGGGCCAGTCGGGCAGGCGCCACGGCCGATGTAGAAGACTGTGCCGTCCTCGGCGATGCTCACGCCGTGGGACTCACCGATCTGGTCGAGCGTCCCGGGCGAGTTCGTCGTCGTCAGGCGCTCGATCTCGTAGTTGTCCCCGATGGTGGCCTGGCAGTCGCCGCGCACGAGCCCGGCGGACCACTGGATGGCGCCGAGCACGTGGCTGCGGAACGCGTCCTCGTCCCAGCTGCCGGGGGTGCCGCCCATGCCGGTGTAGAAGGAGCGGCCGCCATCGTAGTCACGGCACCAGGAGATCGGGTGGAACGGGCCGTTGGCGGTGTCGCCGGCGTCGTAGTCCCACTCCTGGACCTGGGCCACGGTGTGGACCTCACCGATCGGGTTGGTGTCCCAGTTGAGCCACTTGTCCGAGCGGGTCCAGTTCAGCGGCAGGCCCTCGTTGGCCGGGTGCTGACGGTCGACGACGTTGACGGTCGCCTCGTTCACCGGGATCTCGACCTCGGGCGGGTCGATGGACTCGTCGGTGAACAGCAGCAGGTCGGCGAGCTGGGTCGCCGACTCGCCCTTGTTGGCGGTGATGTCCAGCTGGAAGTACTGGTACGCCACGTCGTTGTCGAAGGCGTAGGTCTTGCGCTGGAAACGCTGGGGGAAGTCGTCGCTGCGGGTGTCGAGGTCCACCCACGTCTCGCCGTCGGTGGAGCCGCGCAGCGTCCACTCGGCCGGGTCGCGGCCGGCGAAGTCGTTGGCCGAGGTCATGGCGTAGTTCGTCACGACGGCGGGCTCGGTCAGCTCGAGGCTGATGGTCGCGGTCCTCGCGAAGGAGAGCCACTTGGTGCTCGAGTCGTCGTCGATGAGGTTGACGGCGCGCTCGTTGTTGGGCTGGTCGCCGGTCGCCGAGATGGTGGCGACCTCCTCCGGCGTGGGCCGGGCGCCTGCCGTCCGGGCACCGAGGAGCCCGGTGAACCACTGGGACTCGGGCTGGGCGTTGACGGCGTCACGCACGCCGAGGAAGCCTCCGCCGTCGCCCACGAAGTCCTGCAGGGCGCTCTCCTGCGCGCCGTCGAGCTCGGTGCCGTCGGCGGAGAGGAAGACGACCCCGCGGTAGGCGTCGAGGTTCTCCTCGGTGAAGTCGGCCGGGTCGCTGGAGACGGTGACGTCGAAGTCGTTCTCGGCGCCGAGCTCCTCGATCGCGGCGGCGGCCTGGAGGACCGGGTCCTCCTGGGCCTCGGGGTCCCCGTGGAAGACGAGGACGCTGACGTCCGCGGCCGCCTGCGCGGCACGGTTCTTGGCGACGGCGGGCGTGGTGTCCGCGCTGCCCGGCGCGGCGAGCGCGGGGACGGCGGACATCGTGAGCATGAGCGCCGCGCTGGTGCTGAGGACCCCGGCCTTCCGGAGCCGCTGTGCCCGCGCGCCGGTGGACGGGCGTGGTCGTGTGCTGGTCAATTCTCCCCCTGTGTTTCGCATGCGGGACGGCCCGGCGGCGGTGCCGGACCGGGAGTTCTAGTGGTGGCCGCTCCCTTCGTGGTCGTGGAACCAGTCGATGGACTCCTGCGCGCCGTCGGGCATGCTCCCGTCCGCGTTGCGGACGAGGAAGATGCCGGACATGCCGGCGTCGGAGTGGAACTGGACGTGGCAGTGGTACATCCACGCGCCGGGGCCGACGTCCTCGCCGGCGATCACCTGGAAGCCGAAGGAGTCACCGCCGTTGAGGTCGCGGTTGTCGATGATCTGGCTGGAGTCCCGCGGGCCCTCCAGGTAGCCCGTGCGGGTGTTGGCCCAGCGGTGGGCGTGCAGGTGGAAGGTGTGGAACATGTCGCCGTGGCCGATGCAGACGAACTCGACGGTCTCGCCGTGGTTGGCCTCGAACATCGGGGTGTCCGGCGCGATCTTGTTGTTGATGAGCATCCCGTTGAAGACCACCGTGAACTGACGGTCGGGGAGGATGTCGCCCTGCCGGCGGACGATGAGGCCCCCGTAGAGGCCGGCGGCGACGCCGGCCGTGCCGTGCGGGGTGCCCATCGCGTGGTCGTGGTAGTGCCAGTAGCCGGCGGTGCCCGGGCGCGCCCAGCGGCCCAGCGACCTCTCCCCGGTGGTGCGCCAGACGTACGTGCGTGTCTCGCCCGGGCCGTTGTAGGACCTGTTGAACGGGGACCCGTCGGAGTTGACGTCGTAGAGCACCCCGTGGGGGTGGATGGAGACGTCGCGGTCGGTCGTGTTGACGAGCGTGATCTCCATCGTGTCGCCCTCGTACATCTCGAGGAGCGGCCCGGGGATCGTCGCCTTGCCGGGCTCCAGGCCATAGCCGGTCTGCCCGCCTCCGAGGTCCTCGACGTACATCGTGATCCGGTGGACGGTGCCCGCCGTGGCCCGCGCGGTGGCGGTCGCGCCCGCGGCGGTGGTCGCCGTGCCGCGGCTCGTGGCGGGCGCCGAGACGGCACCCGCGGAGGAGCCGACGGCGGCCACCGAGGCCGGGACGAACATCGCGGCAGCGGCTCCGGCGAGGACGCTGCGGCGTGAGAGCGCACCGTCGGTGCGCGGAGTGGACGTGTCTGTCATGTGGAGGCTCCCGTCGTCTCGACAGACACCTCGGCCGTACGCACCTCGCCGGCAGGACCCCCCGACGACGACGCGTGCGCGGCTGAGCGAGCGCGTCGTTGCGACTACCGAGGCGTGAGGCATATCACCAAACGCCCCGACCCTAGGCCTACTTCTGGCGAAGGTCAAGCAAAAGATGAAATGTCGATTGCGGACGTGCTGACCGTGTCCGGTTGTCGCGTCAACTTCTGTTCGTCAATCTTCCAAAGGGGGTTGCCAGTTCGGCACGGAGACGATTGACTCCCTCCTGGGGGTTGCCCCGACAGCGATGTCGTCAACAGGGCAGGAGTGACAGATGGAGTCACGAAAGTCGCGTTCGTCGCACGTGCCGGTGCCCGCACCGGCCGTGCCCCGCCCTGTTCTGGGCGCGGACGTGGAGGTACCGGCGTCTCGTCGTGCGCAGCTCTGACGAGCTCACGGTGCCACCCTCGCCATCCACCGCCTCCGTGCGCAGGCCGTCGACGACGTCGTCGTCGCTGTGCCGGGGAATGTCACCTCACAAGGAGAAACCATGCGTAAGAGAATGACCACGGTCCTCATCGGGGGACTGGCGCTCGCCGGGCTCGGCGCGATCGCCCCGGCGCAGGCAGCGCTGACCACCTCCTGTGACGGCGAGGCGGGCGGCGTGACCGTGCCCGGTGACCTCGTCGTCCGCGCCGGCGACGCCTGCTCGCTCGAGGACACGGTCATCAACGGCAACGTGCGGGTGGCCGCCGGTGCCGACCTCGTCGCCGACGGCCTCACCGTCAACGGCAACGTCGTCGTCCAGAGCGAGGGCTACCTCGACCTCCTCAACTCGACCGTCACGGGCAACGTCGTCAACCGCGGCGCCTACGGCGTCTACCTCGACTACACGACGGCCAACGCCTACACGGCGAACGCCAACGTCAACCCCGACTCCTTCCTGTGGACCTACGAGGCCGACTTCTCCGGCCGGGTCCTCGCCACCGGCGGGTCGGTCCTCCTCGAGACGACCTACGTCAACCGCGCCGTCGAGACGAGCGACACGCAGTACACCGACATCCTCGACACGGTGGTCGGCGGTGCCCTCACGGTCACCGGCACGGACTACGGCGCGTTCGTCTGCGGCAGCGAGGTCGACGGGCACGCGACCTTCGCGAGCAACGGCGAGGGCGTCCAGCTCGGCGCGGGCGGCGCGCTCGGTGACTGCGAGCTCGGCACGAGCGTGTGGGGCGGCAACGTGACGGTCGCCGGCACCACCGGCCACGTCCAGGTCACCGACAACATCATCCGCGGCAACCTCGACGGCACGGGCAACGACTCCGTCGCCCAGAGCGACAACCGCATCCGCGGCGAGCTCGGCGGCCAGTTCGCCGAGCAGGCGCAGATGCGCATGCGCATGCAGCTCGAGGCGCCCGCCGCCGAGTCCGGCGCGGAGCGCGAGGTGCTCGAGCAGCTGCGCAGCGAGCGCCTGTCCAAGGCCGAGGCCGGCGCCGAGAAGGCCGGTCCCGCCAACCTCTGAGTGACTCCGGTGCCGGGAGCCGGCCGTGCGCACACGCGGCCCGCTCCCGGCACCGGCGTGTCCGGGCACGCGTGAACCGCGGTCTTCCGCCACGCCGGGCCGCTAGCCTCGCACCGTGCGACTTCTCCGGGCATGGGTGCCCGCCCTCCTCGCCGCGACGCTCTGGTTCGTCAGCGGTGCGATCGAGTGGCTCAGCCGGCGGACGTCGGGCCTCGTCCTCGAGGTCCTCGACCTTCTCGCGCCGGAGACCGTGCCGATGGACCACCTCCACACGCCCGTGCCGTGGCCCTTCGTGCTGTCCGGGCTGTCGATGCTCGCCGTCGCGGGCGCGTACGCCGCCGCGCTCGCCCTCGTCCGTGCCCGACGGCGGGAGGCGCCCGCCACCACGACCCTCGCCGCGTACTGGATGTGCGCCGTCGTCGCGGGTGCCGTGACGGCCGCGGTCCCGTTCGTCGTGGCCGTGGTGGGGGCGTTCGCGGAGGGGCGCATGCCGTCCGGTCTGGCGGGGACCTACCTCGTGACCGGCGCGCACTGGGGACTGCTGTGGGGCTGGCTGCCCGCGGTGCTCGCCCGTGCGCTCGACACCGACGACGACGCCCGGCGCTCCCGCGGCGGGCTCGCCGTCGCGGGAGCGCTCGTCCTGCTCGCCGCCGGGCTGGGCACGGCCGTGGCGGCTCCCGCGGCCGATGCCGCGCTCACGGAGGCCGTCTCCACCGCGCCCGCGCCCGGGCCGTGACAGGCGCTCGCGGGAGCGCCGGTGACCGAGGTGCCACCTGTGCTTGCGGGGGCGCCGGTGACCGAGCTGCCACCTGCGCTTGCGGGGGCGCCGGTGACCGAGCCGCCACCTGCGCTCGCGGGGGCGCCGGTGACCGAGGTGGCGCCGGCGGAGCGGGCGGTTCGCGGTGCCGGGGAGGCGCACGTGGCGGTGACCGCGTGGAGCCTGGGGACGGACTGAGGGTGCAGCAGAGCTGACCGGCCGGCCACCACCACGGCGGGGCGGGTGGCTGGGACCGCAGCACGGTCGAGGCTGGCGGGGCCTCGGCCCTCTTGGCACGCCCTCCTGCGTGCGCTGCGCGGAGCGGGGAGCACGTCGCGGTATTCAGTGTTGCCAAGTACCGGTACCTAGCGCTACTGTGTACCGGTACCCAATGACGCTATGTACCAGGAGGCGGGCACGTGGCCAACCAGATGACGGAGATGCTCAAGGGGACCCTCGAGGGCATCGTCCTCGCGATCCTCGGCGGGCGGGCTGCGTACGGGTACGAGATCACGGCGGGCCTGCGTGACCGAGGGTTCTCGGACATCGCCGAGGGCACCGTCTACGCGCTGCTCGTCAGGATCGAGCAGCGGGGGCTCGTGGACGTGGAGAAGGTCCCGTCCGAGAAGGGCCCACCGCGCAAGGTCTACTCGCTCAACGCGCAGGGGCGGGAGCGTCTGGCCGAGTTCTGGCAGACGTGGAGCTTCCTCTCCGAGCGCATCGACCAGCTCCGTGACGACGACGAAAGGACATGACGATGGCCGGGAAGTGGATCGAGGCGGTCACCGGACCGCTCGAGCAGAAGAAGCAGTACCGCAGGGACAAGGCGCGGATCGACGGGCTGCCCGAGCCGCACCGCACCGCCGCGCGGGCCATGCACCGCTACGTCCTGCACGCCAGCGGCGTGACCGACGGTGACGTCCTCATGGCGATGGTCACCGACCTCGCCGACCTGTGGGAGCGCGCGGCCATCGACCACACTCCGGTGCGCACGATCGTCGGGGAGGACCCGGTGGACTTCACCGAGTCCTTCGCCAAGGCGTACGGCGGCAAGGAGTGGATGGACAAGGAGCGTGCCCGGCTCACCACGGCGATCGACACCGCGGCGGAGGACGGTGGGGAGGTGCGGGACGAGTGAACGCGACCGCCACCCGCGCGCCGGCCATCCGGGTGCGGGGGATCAGGAAGTCCTTCGGAGACGTCGACGTTCTCCGTGGCGTCGACCTCGACGTCGCCGCGGGCACCATCCACGCGCTGCTCGGCTCGAACGGCGCGGGGAAGACGACGCTGGTGAGGATCCTCTCGACGCTGGCCAGGGCCGACGCCGGCACCGCCAGCGTCCAGGGGCACGACGTCGCCGCGGCACCCGGCAGGGTGCGTGAGTCGATCAGCCTCACCGGCCAGTTCGCCGCCGTCGACGAGGTGCTCACCGGCCGCGAGAACCTTGTCCTCGTCGCACGGCTGCGCCACCTGCCGGACCCGGACGCCGTCGCCGACGACATGCTCGCCCGCTTCTCCCTCACGGAGGCGGGTGGGCGCCGGGCGGGGGAGTACTCCGGCGGTATGCGCCGCCGGCTCGACATCGCGATGAGTCTCGTCGGGAACCCGCCCGTCATCTTCCTCGACGAGCCGACCACCGGTCTGGACCCGCAGGCACGCGTGGAGGTGTGGCGGACCGTCAAGCAGCTCGCCGACGGCGGGACCACCGTGCTCCTCACGACGCAGTACCTCGACGAGGCAGAGCAGCTGGCCGACCGCATCGCGATCCTGCACCAGGGCACGATCATCCGCAGCGGCTCGCTCGCCGAGCTCAAGCGGCTGCTCCCGTCGGCGACGGTCGAGTACGTCGAGAAGCAGCCGACCCTCGAGGAGGTCTTCCTCGCCCTCGTCGGGGAGGCCGACGATGCCACGTCCGCAGGGAAGGAGCTGTCATGACCACGCACGTCCTCAACGACGCCGGTGTCCTCACCGGGCGCTCGCTCCGTCACATCCTCCGCAGCCCCGACACGATCATCACGACGGCGGTGACACCGATCGCGCTCATGCTCCTGTTCGTCTACGTGCTGGGCGCGGCCATCGACACGGGAGGCGAGGGGTCGTACGTCGACTACCTGCTGCCCGGCATCCTGCTCATCACGATCGCCTCGGGCATCGCGTACACGTCCTACCGGCTGTTCCTCGACATGCAGGGCGGCATCGTCGAGCGCTTCCGGACCATGCCGATCGCCCGCTCCAGCGTGCTGTGGGCGCACGTGCTCACCTCGGTGGTGGCCAACCTCGTCTCGGTCGCCATCGTCACCGGCGTCGCCCTGCTCATGGGCTTCCGGACGGGGGCGTCGGTGGGTGAGTGGCTCGCCGTCGTCGGGATCCTCGCGCTCTTCACGCTGGCCCTCACGTGGGTGGCGGTGATCGCCGGGTTGGCGGCGCGGACGGTCGACGGCGCGAGCGCCTTCAGCTACCCGCTCATCTTCCTGCCGTTCATCAGCTCGGCCTTCGTGCCGACCGACACGATGCCCGCTCCTGTCGCGTGGTTCGCCGAGCACCAGCCGGTGACCGCGATCGTCGACACGGTGCGCGCGTTGTTCGCCGGGGGCCCGGTGGGCTCGGACATCTGGGTCGCCCTCGCCTGGCTCGTCGGGATCCTTGCCGCTGCCTACGCCGGTGCCGCCTCCATGTACCGCCGCAAGACCGGCTGACACGCGCCGGTCTCGGGTCCTCCCACCGCCCGTGCCGGGTGGTGGGCAGAGCTGTCCCCTGGGGCTAGGTCTGTTCGTGCTTGGCGGTGATGAGCTGGCCGTGGCGGGTGTAGAAGTGCCAGCGGCCGGCGGCTCTGACGATGGTGATGCCGTAGGCGTGGACCCAGTCGTGGTGGTGCCAGCACAGCAGGATGCCGTGCTCCACGCAGGTGGCCCCGCCGTCGCGGTACCACTGGATGGAGTGGTGGATCTCCCCGTTGCCGGGTGGTTCGTCGCAGTCGGGGACCTGGCACCTCTTGTCGCGGGCGATGATCGCCCGCACCATGTGGGCGGGGAAGATCCGCTGCTCCCTACCCACGTCCAGCACCGTGGACTCCGGTCCGAAGACCACCCGGGAGAGGCTCGACTCGCACACCAGGCGGGCGAGCATCGCCGGCGGAACCGGTGTCCCGTCCTCCATGGTCGCCGGCTGCACCCCGGTCATGGCCCGGGGGTCGATGGCGGCAGCGATGACGTGGCTGTCACCGGGCTGCCACGCGTCCATCCAGGCCTGCGCCTGGGGGGACAGGCGGAACGGATCGTCACCGGTGTGGTCGGGGTCGCGGGGACCGCCCGGGGCGGTGAACGATGCCTCTTCCCAGAAGCCCAGCTCGGCGCCCGGCTCGTGCTCGCGGCCGCTGGCGGTGACCGGCGGCTTGGGGGAGCCGGTCGCGGCGGCCAGCGCCCGCAGGGTCTCGATGTCGGCGGTCACGGTGACGTGGGGACGGATGCGGGCACCCTTGCCCTGCTCCCCGGCATCCAGGGACTGCCGCGCCAGCGACGTCAGCGCCGCCGCCCGGCGCTGGGCCGGGGTGCGCTCATCACCCTTGGCCTTGCGGCCCATGTGCGCGCGTAGTGCGGTGTCCACGCTCTGGCCCGACAGCTCATCCAGCCACCCGTTGAGGTGGTAGCCGTCCATGGTCCGCGACAGGGTCAGCTGCTCCTTGGCCCCGTCCTCGCGCCACGCGCGGTCGGCGGCCTCGGGATCGGTGGCGATCGCCCAGGTCTCCACGAGCTTGGCGAAGGACCCGGCATCCATCTGCTGGGCCTGCTCGACCAGGAACGCCTCACCCAGTTGCTCGTCGGACAGCTGCGCCCGCAGCCGGTTGGTGGCGGTCGCCCGGCGCACCAGCACCCCCACGTGCTCCTCACTGATCCGCCCCTGCGCCAGCGCCTCCCGTGCCAGGGGCAGCAGGTCACGCAGCGCCCGGGCCAGGCGCACCTGCCGTGAGGCACCCTGGGCGGTGGCATCGGTCCGGGTACGCAGCCACGCGGTGAGGGTCCGCTGCCCGTCCAACGCCCACAACCCGTTCGCCTCGATCGTGGCCAGCATCGCCGCCCGCACCCCCGAGAGCTGGCGCTCCAGCTGCTCCAGCAGACCCAGCCCCTCGTGGACCCGGTGACCGTTGACCTCGTGCCAGTCCGTGCCCGCGATGCCGCCCGCCGCGGCGAGCATGGCACTCAGCCTCTCCACCGGGTCCGCCGACTGCCACGCGTACTCGGGTGCGGACGCTGCGCCGTCGATCACCTCTCCGGCCACTGTCCCCACCCCCTGACGAGCTCTGGTGTGCTGCTGGTCACATCGTCCCAGCGACCACTGACATTCGAGACGGGCACTGCGCCGGCGACCCTCTCCGCCACCTCGCCCACCCCCTCCGACACCCTCGATGTGCTGCTGGTCACAGCGTCCCAGTGGGGTCTGACATTCGGCACCGAGACCCGGTGGACAGCGCGGGCGTAAGGTGCGCCGCGTGTCCTTCGACGAGGTTCGCGAGGCGTACTCCGCCCGTGCGGGCGAGTACGTCGACGCCGTCGGCATGATCGAGCACGCGCCCCAGCGTGACCGCGACGCCCTGCTCGCCTGGGCACGCGCCGTCGAGGGCCCGATCCTCGACGTCGGCTGCGGCCCCGGCCAGTGGACGAGCTTCCTCCACCACGAGGGCGTCGACATCGAGGGTGTCGAGCCGGTCGAGGCCTTCCTCGCCGACGCCCGCACCCGCTACCCCGACGTGCGCTACCGGGCCGGTCGGGCAGAGGACCTCGGCGTCCCGGACGGCAGCCTCGGCGGGATCCTCGCCTGGTTCTCCCTCATCCACACCGACCCGCGCGCCGTCGACGCCCCGCTCACCGAGCTCGCCCGCTGCCTTTGCCCGGGCGGCAGCCTCGCGCTCGGCTTCTTCGTCGGTCCGGACCACACACCCTTCGACCACGCCATCACGACGGCGTACTTCTGGTCCGTCGACGGGCTCAGCCGGCGCGTGGAACAGGCGGGCCTCACGGTCGTGGACGCACAGGTCCGGACCGATCCCGGCACGCGCCCCTACGGTCTGCTCGTCGCCGAGCGCTGACCGCCGCCGTCAGGAAGGAACAGGCGTGCCCTGGTTGAACAGGCACCGCACGCCGTCGTCGTCCCGCCGCCACAGCGAGGAGCGGCGGCTCACCGCGCCGTCGAGCTCGAGGCGGTAGGTGAGCAGGACGGTGTCGGGCGCGACGAGCCGCGCCGCCCGCTCGGTGAGCACCGCCGGCGGCAGGGGAGCGGAGTCGCCGACGAGCGCGGCCACGATCCCCCCGCGGGTCCACAGGCGCCCCGACTGCCCGATCTCGGTGAAGTCGGGGCCGAGCAGCGACTCGAGTCGGGCCCGGTCGCCGCGCACGGAAGGGGTCAGCAGCGCCTCCTCCGCCTCCCAGGCCGCGGCGACGAGACTGTCCGCGCTCACCGCCAGCCGAGCGCGGGCGCGAGGTGGGTGAGGACGCTCTCGATGACGTGGGCGTTGTAGTCCACCCCGAGCTGGTTCGGCACGGTGAGGAGCAGCGTGTCCGCGGCGGCAACCGCCTCGTCCGCGGCCAGCTCCTCGACGAGCGCGTCCGGCTCCCCGGCGTAGGACTTCCCGAACCGTGCGAGCCCGCCCTCCAGACGCCCGACCTGGTCGGTGGAGTGGGTGTCGCGCCAGAAGAGCTGGCGGTCGAGGTCGGTGACGAGCGGGAAGATCGAACGGCTCACGGACACCCGCGGCTCCCAGTCGTGCCCGGCGGCCCGCCACGCGTCGCGGTAGCGCTGGATCTGCTCGGCCTGGAGCTGGTGGAAGGGCACGCCGGTGTCCTCGGTGAGCAGGGTGGAGCTCATGAGGTTCATCCCGTGCTCGGCGGTCCACTCGGCGGTCGCCCGCGAGCCGGCACCCCACCAGATCCGACGGCGCAGGCCGGGGGAGTGCGGCTCGACGCGCAGCAGTCCGGGCGGGTTGGGGAACATCGGCCGCGGGTTCGGCTCGGCGAAGCCATCGCCGTCGAGCAGCTCGAGGAAGCGGAGCGTGTGCGAACGGGCCATGTCGGCGTCGGAGGCGCCGTCGTCGGGCACGTGACCGAAGTGCTCGTAGCCGCGGACCACCTGCTCGGGTGAGCCGCGGCTGATGCCGAGCTGCAGGCGGCCGCCGGAGATGAGGTCGGCGGAGCCGGCGTCCTCGGCCATGTACAGCGGGTTCTCGTAGCGCATGTCGATGACGCCGGTGCCGATCTCGATGCGGCTCGTGCGGGCGCCGACGGCGGCGAGCAGCGGGAACGGCGAGGCGAGCTGGCGGGCGAAGTGGTGGACGCGGAAGTACGCGCCGTCGGCCCCGAGCTCCTCGGCGGCGACGGCGAGGTCGATCGACTGCAGCAGCGCGTCGGAGGCCGAGCGCACCATCGACTGCGGCGAGGGGGTCCAGTGGCCGAAGGAGAGGAAGCCGATGTTCTTCATGGCCGGGACAACGCCGCCCCGGCCGGGCTATTCCACGAGGGTTCACGTGGACGCCAGGACCCGTTCACCGGGAGGTCGTCTGCGCTCCCTAGGGTCGCCTGGCCCCCACCGTGCCCGCCTCCCCACGGCGCGCCCCCGAACCCGGAGCCGTCCAGATGCCCCTCCGCACGCTCGCCCGCCGACTGCTGAGCCTCGTGCTCGTCTCGGCCTTCGCCCTCACCCTGGTCACCCCCGTGGCCAGTGCCGCCGAGCCCCTCGAGGGCATCGCCGGCTCCGGCACCGAGGAGGACCCCTACCTCCTCGCCTCCGCCGGTGACCTCCTCGCCGTCACCGAGGCCATCAACACGGCCACAGCCGAGTACGGCGGCCGGCACTACCGCCTCGCCGCCGACATCGACCTCGACGGTGCCTCGTTCCCCGGCATCGACCGCTTCGAGGGAGTGCTCGACGGCGCGGGGCACCGGATCGCGCACCTCACCTACGGCGAGGGGGCGGACGGTCACCGCGGCCTCATCCGGCAGCTGGACGGCGGCACCGTCCGCGACCTCACCATCGACGGCCTCACGGTCCACGTCGAGGAGCAGCTGCGCGTCGCGGGCATCGCCGTCAACGCCACGGGCGGGGCCGTCGTCGAGGGCAACTCCGTCATCAACGCGGACCTCAGCACCGGGCAGCAGTACGTCGCCGCCTTCGTCAACGACGCCCGGGAGGGCGTGAGCGTCAGGGACAACTGGGCGCACGGCTCCTTCACCAGCGAGCGGTACCCCAGCGCCGTCGTCGGCTACGCCCGCTACGACGTCGACATCGAGCGCAACCTCGTCGAGGCCGTCGTCACCGCCACCGGCAACCAGGCCGTCGGCGGGATGGTGCTCGGCTACACCGGCGCGTACTCCAAGGAGAACGCCGAGAGCCACGTCCGCCGCAACGTCCTGCTCGACGGCGCCGTCACCTGGCACGACGGCCAGGACCGGCTGGCCTCCGGCCGCGTCCTCGGGCACGTCCGCAGCCCCGGCTACGTCATCGAGGACAACCTCGCCAACGAGACCATCACCGTCGGTGGAGAGCGTCCCGAGGCCCCCGGTGAGGGCAACAAGCACGGCACGGACACCGCACCGCAGCTCCTCGCCCAGCAGCAGACCTACACGAACCTCGGCTGGGACCTGGAGCAGGCGTGGCGCTGGGACACCGAGCTGTCCCAGCCGGTCCCCGCCCGCGCGGCGCAGGACCTCGTCCTCGACGAGCTCCCCGTGCCCGTCGACCCCCGCCCGGAGCAGCCGGAGGAGCCCGTCGACCCCGACGAGCCGGCACCCTCGCTCCCCGACATCGCCGGTGACGGCACCGCGGACGCCCCCTTCCGGATCGCGACCGCCGCGGACCTCCGCACCGTCGCCGACGCGATCAACGGCGACAACGCCCAGTACGGCGGCCTCCACTACGTCCTCGCGGCGAACATCGACTTCGCCGGCGGCGCGTTCGCCGGCATCGACGAGTTCCGCGGCGTGCTCGACGGCGCCGGCCACAAGATCTTCAACATCACCTACGGCCCCGGCGCCGACAGCGACGAGCGCGCCCTCTTCCGCAGCCTCACCGGCGCCACCGTCAAGAACCTCACCCTCGACGGCGTCCGGGCCGCCGTCACGCAGGCCTCCCAGGTCGCGGGCATCACGATCAACGCCACCGGCGGCACCGTCATCGACGGCAACTCCGTCATCAACGCCGAGCTGAGCTCGGGCCACCAGTACGTCGCGGCCATCGCCGCCAACGCCCAGCGCGGCGTCACCGTGACGAACAACTGGGTCCAGGGCTCCTTCCGCAGTGCCCGGTACCCGGCCGCCGTCGTCGGCTACGGGCGCTACGGCGTCGAGATCCGCAACAACCTCGTCGACGCCCACGTCACCGCGGGCGGGTCCCGCGCCCACGGCGGCATGCTGCTGTCATACCAGGGCGCCTACAACGAGAACGACCCGGGCCGAGTGAGCGAGAACGTCCTGCTCGGCGGGAAGGTCGACTGGCGCGGCGCCAGCACCGTGGAGGCCGGCCGCGTCCTCGGGATCTTCCGCGACGAGGGCTTCGTCGTCGAGAACAACCTCGCCAACGAGACCATCACCGTGGGCAGCGAGCGGCCGGACGCGCCCGGCGCCGGCAACCAGCACGGCACCGACACCGCGCCCGAGCTCCTCGCCCAGCAGCAGACGTACGAGGACCTCGGCTGGGACTTCGAGAGCCAGTGGCGCTGGGACGAGGGGCTCGGCCACCCGGTCCCGCACCGCGCCTTCCTCCTCGGCGAGGGCAGCGAGTCCGCCCCGTTCGAGATCCGCACCCCGAGCGACCTGGAGTTCCTCGCCGAGCGCATCAACGGCGGCGACCAGTCCCTCCTCGGCGGCACGCACGTCCAGCTCCTCGGCGACCTCGACCTCACCGGCCGCGAGCCCTTCGAGGGCATCAACACCTTCGACGGCGTCCTGGACGGCCGCGGCCACACGATCACGGGCCTCACCTACGGACCGAGCGAGGCCTCCGCCTCCCTCGGCCTCGTCCGCGACCTCTCGGGCACGGTCCGCAACGTCACGCTCGACGGCGTGCGCGCTGACGGCGGCGACCGCACCGAACCGGTCGCCGGGCTCGCGGTCACCCTCGCCGGCACGGCCGACAGCCCGGCCCGCGTCGAGCGCGTCCAGCTCGTCGACGTCGAGCTGTCGGCACCCGCGGCCGACGTCGCGGGAGGTGTCGCCGCCACGGCGACGAACGCCGTCGTCGTCCGCAACACCGTGGACGTGAGCGTGACCGCGGCGCGGGCCGCCGGCGGCGTGCTCGGCACCCTCGGTAACGGCGTCGACGTCACCCTCAACCTCGTCGAGGCCGCCGTCACCGTCCTGACCGACGGGGGCGCAGGCACCGAGGGCGTCGATGCCGGCCTCGTCGGAGCGGTCCCCGGGACCGGCAGCACGATCACCCGCAACGTCGCCCTCGGCGGCGTCGTCGACTACATCGGCGCGATCGACGGCTTCGTCGGCCGCATCGCCGGCTACACCGGCCACGACGGCTGGACCGCGGAGGAGAACCTCGCCAACGTCGAGATCACCATCGGCGGCGAGACGGTGACCGGCCCCGGCACGAAGAACCAGCACGGCACCGACGCGACCCCCGCGCAGCTCGCGGACAAGGCCACCTACGAGCAGCTCGGCTGGAGCTTCACCGACGACTGGCGCTGGGACCCGGACGCCGGCCGCCCGCTGCTCAAGTACGTGCTCCCCGAGGAGTACCCCAACCGGATCACCACCACCTTCTACGGTGACCCCGCCACCCAGCGCGCCTTCACCTGGTACCACTCCATCGCGACCGACGCGCCGGCCGTGCTGCTGAGCACCGACGCGGGTTTCGCGCCGGACGCCACGGAGCTCGTCCCCGCCACGCAGCACGACAGCGCGCACGGGGAGACCGTCCACCAGGCGGTGGCGACGGGCCTGGAGCCGGGCACCACCTACCACTACCGGGTGGGGGACTCGGTGTCCGAGGTGTGGAGCGCCACCGGCACCTTCCGCACCCCGACCGGCGAGGGCGACTTCACCTTCATCGACCTCACCGACACCCAGGCCAAGGCCTCGACCGAGGCCGAGCTCGCCGCGGGGACGATGCGCAAGGCGCTCGCCGCCGTGCCCGAGGCCGAGTTCATGCTCCACAACGGTGACGTCGTCCAGGACGGCGACGTCGAGCAGGACTGGGTCGACATGCTCGGCGCGGCGCAGGACAGCCTGCTCGCGACGACGATCGCCCCGGCGTCCGGCAACCACGACATGGCCCCGCAGGCCTTCGTCGACCACTTCATGCTCGAGCACCCGGGCGGGCAGGACACGACGACCGGCGCCTACTACTCCTACACCTACAACGGCGCGCACTTCATGGTCCTCAACACCAACGAGGACGCCGAGCAGGCGATCACCGACGAGCAGCTCGCCTGGCTGGAGCAGGACGCCGCGGCGGCCCGCGAGGCCGGAGCCGACTGGCTCGTCCTCACCATGCACAAGGGCGTCTACACCGCCGGGAACCACGCCGACGACAGCGACATCCTCGCCATGCGCGACGTCCTCGTCCCGGTCATCGACGAGCTCGAGATCGACCTCGTCCTCCAGGGGCACGACCACTACATGTCCCGCACCCAGGTCCTCGAGCACGACCCCGACGGCGTGGAGGGCGCCGGCGTCGTCGAGATGACGAGGATCACCGAGGTCGTCAACGGGCAGCGGATCGAGTACCACCTCGACCCCGAGGGGACGATCTACTTCATGCCCAACACCGCGGGCGCCAAGCACTACCGGCAGATCGACGAGACGGAGCACTTCGACCTCGAGGCCTACCTCCGGCTCTTCGACCGGCTCGGCACCCCGCGGGCGGGGACGGTCGAGACCTTCACCTCGGTGGACGTCACCGAGGAGCGACTGACCGTCGAGGTGTTCCAGATCCGCGACGGCGGGGCACCCACCCGCGTCGAGGGCTTCGGCATCGACCGGCAGATCTCCCCGGTCGAGGAGCTCCTCGCGGCGCTGCCGGACCCCGCGGACGCCACGCTCGACGACGCAGCGGCCGTCACCGCGGCCCGCGCCGCCGTCGACGAGCTGACCCGCGACCAGCAGCGGGGCCTGACCGGACTCGGCGCGCTCACCGCGCTCGAGCTGCGCATGCGCGAGCTCGCCGGTCTCGTCTCCACCGACGGCGACGTCGTCGCCTGGGCGGACCCGGAGGCGACCTCGCGGCAGGCCATCGAGGTCCGCAACGACACGCGGCGCGACTTCACCGACGCGCCCGTGCGCCTCACCATCGCCGGCACCCCGGACGTCGCAGCCGACGAGCTGACCTTCACCTCCGCCGACGGCGCCCCGCTGTCCCACGAGGTGGAGCACTGGGAGCCGGGGGCGACCTCGACCGTCTGGATCCGGCTGCCGCTCCTCGCCGCCGAGTCCACCACCTCGGTGTGGGCGTACTACGGCGGCGGGGACGCGACGAACGACCCGACCGACGTGTGGAGCGGCGGCTACGCCCTCGTCGAGCACTTCACGCAGGACACGGCGGCCGGGGAGCAGCGGGTGGACTCCACCGGGCAGCACACCGGCACGCTCGTCGGTGCGGACCTCATCGCGACCCCGACCGACGGCGGCACCCTGGAGTCCCGATTCGCCGGGTCCCGCCTCCAGTACCCGGGTGACGTCGGTGGCGGCTTCGGCACCCTCACGGTCAGCGGCGTCTACTCCTTCACCCCGGAGGACCTCGCCGCGCTCGAGGGCGGCGACGGCGCGATCGTGGCCAAGCAGCGGGTCGGCGCGGACGCGGCGTTCTTCCACGGCGTCGCGCCGGACGGCTCGGTCAAGGCCTACCGTGGCGGCTCGACCCCCACCGTCCAGGTTCCCGCCGACGGGAAGCCGCACCTCGTCACCCAGGTCTACGACGGCATGACCTCGGCGGTCTTCGTCGACGGCGTCGAGCAGTACCAGGGCCAGGACGAGCGGAGCTTCACGGCGTCCGACCACGGCGTCCTCACGACGATCGGTGACGTCGACTCCGGTGACGGCACCCTCGCCGCGCCGTTCCACGGCTCCATCGACGAGGTGCAGATCGCCGGCTTCGGCTTCCTGCCCGAGTTCGAGGCGTTCCGCCACGCCAACTACGTGGGCGACGCCGTCACCTACGGCGCGCGGGTCGAGCGCGGGGACGAGCCGCTGAGCCTCGTCGTCGGCGGTCCCGCCGGGGGCACCGAGGTGGAGGCCGGCCCGGTGACCTTCTCCGGCTCGCTCAGCGAGCGTGCCGTCGTCACGGCGACGGTGGCCGGCCGCGAGGTGCTGTCCGCGACGGTCGACGCCGGGAGCTTCACCCTCGACGTCCCGGTCTTCGCGACCGGGAGCCAGGGCGTGACGCTGAGCGCGCGGAGCGTGAGCGACGGGGACGAGGTCTCAGGGTCCGTCGTCGTCGACCTCGTCGTGACGGACACCGTCGCGCCGGCCGCCCCGGCGGTCGAGGAGTCCGGCGTCGAGCCGGGTGCCACGGAGGTGACGCTCAGTGCCACGCCGCGCACCGGCCAGCCCGAGCCCGTCGAGGTGACGTTCCACGCGAACGAGGCCGTCGCCGTCGACGAGGGCAACGTCGTCGTGCGCACGGGGGCGACCGAGGACCGGGTCCCGACCGCCCTCGCCCCCGACTCGGGCGAGGTGGCCGGCGAGCTGCTGCCCACCACGGTGGGCGAGGACGCGAACCCGTTCCAGATCTACGAGATCACCCTCACCGAGGAGCAGGCCGCCGAGGAGGAGCTCCACCTCAGCTGGTCCGGCACCGGCGACGACCGCCGTGTCTCCGCCTGGGTCTTCGACCACGGCGCCGGTGAGTGGCTGCTCAAGGACAGCGACCACGACGCGGACGGCGGGGAGGTGGCCCTGGACGTCACCGCCCGTGCGCAGGAGAACGTCGTGAGCGACGACGGCACCGTGCACCTCCTCGTGTGGCGCGGGCTGGTCGAGGAGCCGTGGGGGGACCGCGTCCACGAGCAGTACCCGGACGGCGCGGACTTCGACTGGGCCTTCAACCACGTGCCCGACACCCAGCTCTACGCCGAGGCGACCCCGTGGATGATGCTCGACATGTTCGAGCATCTCGTCGCGAACGCGGACGAGCGGAAGACCGAGCTCGTGCTCCACGCCGGTGACTGGGTCAACCGCGAGTACCTGGACGACGAGTACCAGTGGTCGGACACCATCCGGGGTGCCGAGCTGCTCGAGGAGGCCGAGCTCCCGTACATGGTCTCGTGGGGCAACCACGACTACTCCCTCGAGCGCAACGGGCGGCTCATGCTGCAGAAGTACTTCCCGATGTCCCGCTTCGAGCAGAGCGTCGAGGGCACGCCCTTCGAGTTCGGCGGCAGCCACGACATCGACAACTTCTACTACACGGCCAACATCGACGGCGCGGACCTGCTCGTCCTCGCCGTGGGCTTCTGGTCGGCGGAGGACGACGACGCACCGGGCCTCGCGTGGGCGCAGGACGTCATCGAGGCGCACCCGGACCACACGATCATCCTCTCGACGCACCACCACCTCGTCGCCAGGTACCCGGACGCGCCCTTCTCCAACCAGCGGATCAACGACCTGCTCGTGGACCCGTACCCGAACGTCGTGCTGACGCTCAGCGGCCACAACTCCGGCAGCTTTGTCACGGCCCGGGAGACGGACCACGGGACCCAGTCCTACGGCATCCTCACCGACTACCAGACGCGTCCGTGGGGTGGGCACGAGTTCTACAAGAACATCAGCGTCGACGCCGAGAACGGGCTGCTGTACATCAACACCTACTCGCCGTGGCTGGACGCGTGGACCTCCGACGGGCGCTGGCACTCGCCGATCTCCGAGGACAAGGTGCCCGGATTCCACGGGGACGACTCGGAGAACTTCGTCCTCGAGCTCGACCTCGGTGGGGAGCAGCGACGGACGCTCGCGGCCTCCGCGCTCACCCTCGCGGTGGGGACGCCGGCCCAGGTCGGTGAGCCGGTGACGGTGGTGGGTCCCGAGACGGCCACGGTGCCCCTCACCGGCATCGAGCCGGGGACGACGTACGAGTGGTACGTCGACGTGGCCGACGACGGTGGGAACGTCACGCGGAGCGCGACCCGTCAGCTCGTGGTCGCCGCGGCCGAGCCGGAGGAGCCGACGGAGGAGCCGACGGATCCGAGTGAGCCGGAGGAGCCGACCGAGGAGCCGACGGACCCGACCGACCCGGAGGAGCCGACGGACCCGACCGAGGAGCCGACCGACCCGACCGACCCGACCGACCCGGAGGAGCCGGGCCAGCCGCAGCCCGACCGTCGTACCGCGGAGTTCCACCTGTCCAACAGCTGGGCCGGGTCCACGGACGTGCACTTCATGTACGGCCGCTGGGTCGATGAGGTGCTCATCGGTGACTGGGACGGCAACGGCAAGGACACCATCGCGGTGCGTCGTGGGAACCGGTTCCACGTGTCCAACGCCCAGCAGGGCGGGGACGCGGACGTGGTCATCACCTACGGGCGTCCTGGTGACGTCATCCTCGTGGGTGACTGGGACGGGGACGGCACCGACACCTTCGCGGTGCGCCGCGGGGCCGAGTACCACGTGAAGAACTCCCTGCGTGGTGGGGACGCCGACGTGGTGTTCCACTACGGCCGGGAGGCCG
>NZ_UETB01000021.1 GCF_900116375.1 Georgenia satyanarayanai
AAGAGCTTGCCCACGCCCGCCTCGACGGACCGCTGACCGAGCCGGTCCATCGCCTCGGCCGTGGCCAGGGTGTTCTCGTAGCTGCCGATACCGGGAGCCGGGAAGCCACCAGAACCGACGTACTGCTGACCGAGCGTCTCCACGTACTCAAGCGTCTGGTCGAAGTTCGCCTCACCCACGTTGTAGTGCGAGGACAGCACGTTCAGGCCGATGGAGTCGACCATCTCGCGGAACTGCTCGGCCGTGTAGCCATCGAAGTTCGAACCGTAGGGCTCGATGTTCTCCAGCCCGATCTCCGCCAGACGCGCCAGCACCGACGGCAGACCCTCATCGCCCACCCACGGGATGAGCGAGTACAGACCGATCGACACCTTCTCCACCGGGACCAGCACCGGGTCCGGGAGCTCGTCACCGAGCACCCGGAAGTAGTCGAACCGGATGGTGGGTTCGGCCGTCGAGGCCGCACCCACAGCGAACAGGCCGACCCGGCCGTCCGCAGCCACCCCGGCGTTGGTCACGGCCGGCAGCGTGGTCCACGTCTCGCCGTCGACGGAGTAGGAGCCGGTGAAGGTCTCCCCCGCCTTGGCCAGCCGCAGGTGCACCGTCGTCGCGCTGATCCCCGGCGAGTTCGGCTGGGGGTTCTGGATGACCGCGTCGACCTCGCTGCGGAGCTCGACGTTGCGCGTGACGGTGGATCCGGCGGTGTTCGTGGTGAGCATGTCGAGCTTGACGTAGTTGTCGTCGTCGACGTGGACCATGAGGCCGCCCTGCTCGTACTGCTGCGTCGTCTCCGAGACGTCGACGACGGTCTCCACCGTCCAGTCACCCTCGACGTCCTGGAGGACGAAGTTGCTCGGGGTGCCGTTGTCACCGACGTAGATGTCGCCGGTGGTGGCGTCGAGCTCGAGCTGACCGTCCACGACCCGCATGTGGTCGGGGTCCGGCCGGACGATGTCCCAGCGGCAGCCGTCGAGGACGGCACCGTCGAACTCGTCGTCCGGGTCGACCGGCAGGACCGAGTCGTCCGGGGTGATGGTGAAGTTGTCGAACGCGGCGTCGACCGGCGCGAAGCCCCGGTCGGTCCCCTGGACGGCGAACATGCCGACCCGGGGGTTCTCGATGCCGGCGAGCGACTTCGTCTCCGCCATCTCGGTGAAGGCCACGCCGTCGGCGCTGTAGGACGCGCGGAGGTCCTCCCCGTCGCTCGTGAAGCGCACCCAGACGGTGGTCGGGTAGTCCGCCCCCAGGTTCGGGCTGTTGCTGTCCCCGACCTCGTTGGGCACCCCGCCCTCCTCGCGGATGAACTGGAAGATCCGGTCCGCGAGGCTGGCCTGCGTCGTGTTGCGGGCCTGGAGCGCCATCTTGGCGTAGTTGTCGTCGTCGCCGTAGATGATGAGCCCGGCCTGCTGGTAGGCACGGTCGGCCGGCAAGGTGAGCTTCGTCGTCGCAGTGAAGGGCCCGTCGGGCAGGTCCTGCAGGACGATGTTCGGCGTGTCCGAGTTGTTCGTGCCGTAGATGTCGGTCTCCGACGTCGGCATGATCAGGCTGCCGTTGCTCACCCGGAGGTTGTGGTCCGGACGGACCACGCTCCACCGGTCGGTGTCGAGCGAGTCGCCGGTGAAGTCGTCGGAACGGCCGTCGAAGCACTGCATCGCCGGCGCGTTCACGGTGATCTGCACCGTCGCCGTCGCCTCGGCGCCGCCCGGGTCGCTCGCCGTGACGGTGGCCGTGAAGGTCCCCGCCTCGGTGTAGGTGTGGGTCGCCTCGGCGCCCTCACCCGTGCTCCCGTCGCCGAAGTCCCAGGCGTAGGTGACGTCGTCACCGTCGGGGTCCTCGGCGGTGGCCGAGAACGTGACCTCGAGCGGAGCGCTACCGCGGACCGGCGTCGCCTCGACCGAGACGGTCGGCGCCGCGTTGGCCGCGGCACCCCGACCGCTGAATCGGATCTCGTCGACGTCGAAGAGCGCCTCCGTGGTGTCGCCGGTGAACACGAAGTACACCGGTCCCTCCCCGCCCGCGTCGGTGATCGGGACGGTCTCACTGACGTCCCAGGTCTCCCAGCCGCCGGTGGGGTCGAGCTGCAACGTCGCGGCCACCGGGCCGTCGACCGCACCCTGGCGGATCTCGAGGGTGCCGCCGGCACCGTTCGAGGCGTACCGCACGGAGACTCCGTCGATGTTGACGAAGTTCATCGGGTCGAAGGAGATCCAGTCCCCGTCGTGGATGTCACCGACCTGCGCCCCACCGCGGGCGCCGTCCTTGTCGAAGACGTTGACGCCCTCGGAGTCGGTGTAGAACTCCGCCTGCTGGTTGCGCAGCCGGAGCACCGCCTCGTCGTCGTCGCGGAGGGCCGGCAGGTCACCGGCGCCCTGGTCGATGTAGGAGGCGTTGATGACGCCGAAGATGTCGGCGTCCAGGCCGTGCCCGTCGTCCGTCGGCGTGACGATGACGCCCTCACAGCCGGTGGTCGAGGAGAGCGGGTGCCCGTGGGCGTCGTGGCCGAGGATGTACTCGACGCGGACGTCGGAGCAGTCGATCTCGCCGTCCTCGGCGTCGGTGACGGTGACCCGGTAGGGCACCTGGTCGCCGAAGCCGAACATGCTGCCGTCCTCGGGGATCTCCAGGGTGACCTGCGGGGCGCTGTTTCCGACGATGATGTTCACCGTCGTGGTCCCGGTGCGCGCGTCCTCGCCCTCCCCAGCGGTGACGGTGAGCCGGGCGGTGTACTGGCCCTCCTCGGTGTAGGTGTGGCTCGCGGTGGCGCCGGTGTCGTCGACCGTGCCGTCGTTCTCGAAGTCCCACGCGTAGGTGAGGGGCTCACCCTCGGGGTCGCTGGACCCCGAGCCGTCGAACTCGACGGTGAGCGGCGCCTGGCCGTTCGTCGTCGAGGTCGAGATGGTCGCGCTCGGGTTACGGCTCCCGGCGACGTAGTCGATGCGGTAGACCGCGGAGTCGGCGGCCCCCGTGAAGTAGCCGCCGGTGCCGTAGTCGAGCACGTACATCGCACCGTCGGGACCGAACTCGACGGCGATGGGCACCTTGACGTCGAGGTGGTCGAGGGTCGGCAGGATGTCGACGAGGTTGCCCTCGTCGTCCGTGACGAACTCACGGATCCAGCCACGGCCCCAGTCGTAGTTGAAGGTCTTGCCGTCGAAGTACTCGGGCCACTTGGTCTCCGAGTCCAGCTCGGGGTCGTAGCGGTAGGTCGGGCCACCCATGGGTGACTCGCTGCCGCTGCCGAGCTCCGGGACGGAGCCGCCGTCGTAGGGCAGCCACGCCGGCACGACCGGCGGGAGCTCGGTGAGGCCGGTGTTGTTCGGGCTCTCGTTCACCGGGTTCGCGCAGTCGAAGGCCTGCCCGGACTCCCCGGTGCCGAAGTCGTAGTCGATGTACGCGTCGTTGTCACCGTGGCAGTACGGCCAGCCGTAGTTGCCCGGCTCCTTGATGAGGTTGAACTCGACCTGGCCACCGGGGCCACGGTCGGGGTTCGCGCTGCCGGCGTCCGGGCCGTAGTCACCCAGGTGGACCCAGCCGGTCTCCTGGTCGACAGCGAAACGGAACGGGTTGCGGAAGCCCATCGCGTAGATCTCCGGGCGGGTGAGCTCGGTGTCCTCGAAGAGGTTGCCCTCGGGGATGTCGTAGCTGCCGTCCTCGTTGACCGAGATTCGCAGCAGCTTGCCACGCAGGTCGTTGGTGTTGGCCGAGGACCGCTGCGCGTCCCACGCGGGGTTGCGGTCGGCCCGCTCGTCGATCGGCGTGTAGCCGTTGGAGGCGAAGGGGTTGGTGTCGTCACCGGTGGACAGCCAGAGGTTGCCGTCGGCGTCGAAGTCGATCTCACCACCGGCGTGGCAGCACGTCCCACGGTCGGCCTCGACCTCGAGGATCTTCTGCTCCGAGGCAAGGTCGATGGTGTTCTGGTCGGTGAGCGTGAATCGGGAGAGCTGGTTGTAGCCGTCGAAGGCCGCGAACTGCTCGGCCGTCCCGAACTCGGGCGCGTCACCGGCCGGAGTGTCGAGCGGCGGGGCGTAGTAGGCGTACACCCACCGGTTCTCCGCGAAGTTCGCGTCGACCGCGATGCCCTGGAGCCCGTCCTCGTCGTGGCTGTAGACCGGGATGGTGCCGGCCGTGTGGCTCTCGGAGTCCGCGGTCGTGTAGAAGATCCGACCGTCGCGCGCCGAGTGCAGGACGTCACCGTTCGGCAGGACCGCGAGCGCGATCGGCTCACCGACGTTCTGCTCGCCGATGACGAGCGTCGTCTGCTCGAAGGAGCTCTCGACGGTGGCGGCGCAGTCGCCGTCGACAACACCCGCCGCGGTCTGGATGCCGCCGAGGATGTGCTCGACGAACGCCGGCTCCGAGAAGGACTCGTTCGTGTGCCCACCACCCGTGTACCAGGAGCGGCCGCCGTCGTAGTCGTGGCACCAGGCGATGGGATGGTCGTGGCCCATCGCGTTGTTCGCGGGGTCGTACGTGGTCTCGTCCAGCGTCGCGAGGACGTGGACGTCGCCGCGCGGGTTGTCGCGGTAGTTGTACCACTCGTCAGTACGGTTCCACGTCGTCGGCAGGTGGTCCGTGGAGGGGTGCACCTGGTCGACGACGGTGACGTCCGCGTTCGGCGTCCCGGGCGGGTGGCTGGCGAAGTAGGCACCGACGAGCTCGCCGTACCAGGGCCACTCGTACTCGGTGTCGCTCGCGGCGTGGATACCGGCGTAGCCGCCACCGCCCTGGATGTACGCCTCGAAGGCTGCCTGCTGCTCGTCGTTGAGCACGTCGCCCGTGGTGGAGAGCCAGACGACGACGTCGTAGTTGGCGAGGTTCTCCTCGGTGAAGTCCTCGGCGTTCTCGGTGGTGTCCACCGCGAAGTTGTTCTCCTCGCCGAGCTCCTCGATCGCGGCGATCCCGGCGGGGATCGAGCCGTGTCGGAACCCGGCGGTCTTCGAGAAGACGAGAGCGCTGAACTCCTCCCCGTCCTCCGGTGGTGGTTCTACATCGGCGCTGGCGCCGCTCATGGCGAGCGGGAGCACCAGGGCACTGGCGAGCACTGCGCTCGCGCCCCGGGCCCACCACCGCCCAGCTATCGGTCGTCTGGTCACGTTTCCTCCTCGAATCGTGTACGCGTCTCGGCCTCTCGGCCGGTGCCGGCGCGGCGTCCCGCTTCGGTGCGGAGCCGTGCCGAGCCTTGTGCGATAGATCACAGGCGCGCCCAGCCTAGGGCGGGTTTTGCCTATGGTCAACCAAAAGTTGACACCCGAGTACGCACGATCGGTGAGCGCCGCACGTGTTGGCGGAGGCTGGACACGGCACAGGGCCCCGCAGCCGTGCGGCTGCGGGGCCCTGTGGACCAGCGGTCAGGTCATCCGAGCGCCTTGCTCACGGCGCCGAAGCCCTTGTGGGAGCTCATGCCGGCAGCAGCGCCGCCGACCGGACGACGGACACCGAGGGTGTCGGTCCCGTTGCCGTCCCAGTCACCGACGTAGACCTCGTCACCGAGGCGGCCGAAGGTGAGCACCGTGTCCGCGTCCCCACCACTCAGGGAGTTGGACACGTAGTAGGTCCGGCCACGCTGGACGGCGAAGGAGTCCGTACCGTCGCCGTCCCAGTCACCCGCGAGGGTGACGTCCGCGGGCCGCCCGTAGGTGAAGACCACGTCGGCGTCGCCGCCGATGACCGAGTTCTTCACGTGGTAGGTCGCGCCACGGCGGATCGCGAGGCTGTCGCTGCCGTTGCCGTTCCAGTCACCGACGAGCACCTCGTCATCGGCATGGCCGTAGACGAAGGCCACGTCCGCAGGACCACCCCGGAGGCTGTTCTTCACGTGGTACTCCGCACCGCGGCGCACCGCGAAGGTGTCCCGCCCGTCGCCGTCCCAGTCACCGGCGAGGATCACATCACCGGGCCGGCCGTAGGTGAACACCGAGTCGGCGTCACCGCCGCGCTGCGCGTTGGACACGTGGAACACGTTCCCGCGGCGCACCGCGATGGTGTCCTCACCGTCGCCGTCCCAGTCTCCGATGAACACCTCGTCGGCCATCCGGCCGTACATGAAGTACACGTCGGTGGAGCCGCGCCAGGTGTTGGACAGGTGGAACTCCGCCGTCCGGCGGTCGGGAGGCGGCGCCTCCGCCGTCGAGAACGTGTGGGTCCACTCGGCCGCCGAGCCGTCGGCGAGCACGAAGCCCTCCGCAGCCTGCGCCGTGACCGTCACGGTGCCCCCACCCTCGTAGGTACCGGCCTCGACGACCTCGCCGTCGATCAGGTACTCCACGCCGGTGGATCGAGGCACCGTGAAGGTGTCGTCGTCCGTGCCGTACTCGTCGGTGAAGGTCACCGCCGCAGGTGTCACCTCGACCGGGCGCGAGCCCTCCTCCCCGGCCGGCTGGCCGGTGAGGTACTCGAAGCCGGTCTCGACGAAGTCCTCGCCCTCCGGAGCGACGTCGTACTCCATGACGTAGTACGCGATCTCGGCGTGCTCCTCGGCGGCGGCCAGGATGTCCTGGAGCGGGACGTCACCCTCACCGAGGTTGGTGAAGTTCGGCCCGTCCTCCTCACCGAGGCCGGTCGCGTCCTTGATGTGGAGCAGCTCGATGCGGTCGCCGTGCTCCTCGATGAGAGCAGGGACGTCCACACCGGCGTGCGTAGCCCAGGCCACGTCCAGCTGGAAGGTGACGTAACGCGGGTCGGTCTCCTCCACGAGGATCTCCCACGCCGACATCTCCTCACCGCCGTGGTTGTACACGGTGGTGAACTCCGTCGCGTGGTTGTGACCGAAGAACTTGCCGATCCCCGCCTCCACCGAGCGCTGACCCAGGCGGTCCATCGCCTCGGCCGTGCGGAGCGTCCGGTTGTAGGTGCTGATCCCCGGCTGGGCGAAACCGCCCGAGCCGACGTACTCCTGGCCCAGCGTCTCGACATAGTCCAGCGTCGTGTCGAAGGTGGCCTCGTTGGTGCTGTAGTGCGACGAGGGCACGTCCAGCCCGATGAGATCGGTCATCGCGCGGAACTCCTCGGCGGTGTAGCCGTTGAAGTTCCCCCCGTAGGGCTCGATGTTCTCCAGCCCGATCTCCGCCAGCCGCGCGAGCACGGACGGCAGACCCGCCTCGTTCACCCACGGGATGAGGGAGAACATCTGGACCGAGACCCTGTCCACGGGGATGTGGACGGGATCGGTCGGCTCCTCCTCCCCCACCAGCCGGAAGTAGTCGAAGGCCAGTGTCGTCGGAGCCTCCTGCTGGGCGCCGAGTGCGAAGATGCCCGGGCCGGCGTCCCCGATGGCGCCGTTGGTGACGGCGCTGGGCAGGTCGGTCCACGTCTCGCCGTCCGGTGAGTAGGCACCGGTGAAGGTGTCACCGTCCCGGCTCAGCCGCAGGTAGAACGTCTGGTCCTCGGACTGCGTGAGGTCACCGATGTCCTCCTGCGGGTCCTGGATGACACCTCCCACCTCGCTGCGCAGCTCCACGCGGAACCCGTCGCCGCCGGTCGAGACGGCGTCGAGCTTCACGTAGTTGTCGGGGTCGGCGTAGGCGATGAGACCACCCTGCTGGTAGGTGCTCTCCAGCGCCCCGGTCACCTTCGTCTCCACGGTCCACTCCTCGCCCTCCACCTGCGTGTTCCGCAGGATGTTCGGGACGGTGGAGTTGGGGGTCGTGTAGATGTCGTTGTCCGTCGTCGTGAGGCGCACTGCGCCGTCGCTGACCTCGAGCAGGTCGTCGTCACGGTCGATGACCTCCCAGCGGCACGGATCGACGTCCTCACCGTCGAACTGGTCGGTGGCCGGGATCTCGGCTGTCGGGTCCTCGCACACCGGGTCGGGGTCGGGATCCTCCCCGGACATGCCCTGGCCCTCGAAGTGGATCTCGTCGATCTCGACGGTCCCGTCGCCGGTGACGACGAAGTACACCGGGTCCGGTCCCCCCACGGGGGTCACGGCAGCGGTGGCGGAGTCCGTCCAGGCGTCGGTCGCGCCGAGCTCGACGGTCGCGATGACCGTGCCGTCGGCAGACCCCTTGCGCAGCTCCACGGTGCCGTCGCCCGTCGAGGTGTAGCGCAGCGAGACCCCGTCGATGTTCGTGAGGTCCATCGGCGCGAAGGAGATCCACTCGCCCTCGCCGACGTCACCCACCGCGCTGCCGCCGTTGGCGCCGTCGCGGTCGACCACCTCGACGCCCTCGGCCTCGGTGTAGAACTCCGCCTGCTGGTGGCGCAGCCGGAGCACGGCCTCGTCGTCGGCGGAGAGCGCGGGCAGGTCCTCGGCACCGAGGTCGGTGTACGAGGCGTTGATGACGCCGAAGACGTTGGCGTCCAGCCCGTGGCCCTCGTCGGTCGGGGTCGTGATCGTCCCCTCGCAACCGGTCGCCGAGCTCAGCGGGTGGCCGTGCTCGTCGTGGCCGAGGATGTACTCGACCCGGACGCGGGAGCAGTCGATCTCGCCGTCCTCGGCGTCGGTGACGGTCACCCGGAAGGGCACATCGTCCCCGAAGCTGAAGATGCCGCCGTCGGCCGGCAGCTCGAGCGTGACCTCGGGGGCGGTGTTGCCGACGATGACGTTCGTCGTGATCGTCCCCGTCCGCAGCTCCTCCCCCTCGCCGGCGCTCACCGTGAGCCGCGCGGCGTAGACGCCCGCCTCCTCGTAGGTGAAGCTCGCCGTCGGCTCCGTGGAGTCGATGTCGCCGTCGTTGTCGAAGTCCCACGCGTAGGACAGCGGCATGTCCTGCGGGTCGCTGGACTCGGTGCCGTCGAACTCGACGGTCAGCGGGGGCTGGCCGTTGTTCGTCGACGTCGAGATCCGGGCGACCGGGTTCGGGCTGTCGGCCACGTAGTCCACGCGGTACACCGCGGAGTCCCAGGCACCTGAGAAGAAGCCGCCGCTGCCGTAGTCGAGGACGTACAGGGCTCCGTCGGGACCGAACTCGACGGCCATCGGCGTGGACGGCTCGAGCCAGTCGAGCGACGGGACGATGTCGACGAGACCACCCTCGTCGTCGATGACGAACTCGCGGATCCAGTCACGGCCCCACTCGTAGTTGAGCGTCTTGCCGTCCCAGTACTCCGGCCACTTGTTGTCGGAGTCGAGCTCGGGGTCGTAGTGGTAGGTCGGGCCGCCCATGGGTGACTCGCTGCCGTTGCCGAGGTCCGGGACGGAGCCGCCGTCGTACGGCAGCCATGCCGGGATCACCGGCGGGAGCTCGGTGAGCCCCGTGTTGTTCGGGCTCTCGTTGACGGGGTTGTCGCAGTCGAAGGCCTCGCCCGACTCACCGGAGCCGGCGGGCTCACCCTGCGGCGGGAACTCGTAGTCGATGTAGGCGTCGTTGTCGCCGTGGCAGTACGGCCAGCCGTAGTTGCCGGGCTCCTTGATGAGGTTGAACTCGACCTGGCCACCGGGGCCGCGGTCGGGGTCGGCGCTGCCGGCGTCGGGACCGTAGTCACCGAGGTGGACCCAGCCGGTCTCCTTGTCGACGGCGAAGCGGAAGGGGTTGCGGAAGCCCATCCCGTAGATCTCCGGCCGCGTCAGCTCCGTGCCGGGCGCGAAGAGGTTCCCTTCGGGGATCTCGTAGGTGCTGCCCGGACCCGGCTCGGCACCCTCGGGGATCTCCTCGAGGACGTTCACCCGCAGCAGCTTCCCGCGCAGGTCGTTGGTGTTGGCCGAGGACCGCTGGGCGTCCCACGCGGGGTTGCGCCCCTCACGCTCGTCGATCGGCGTGTAGCCCTCCGAGGCGAAGGGGTTGGTGTCGTCACCCGTGGACAGGTAGAGGTTGCCCTCGGCGTCGAAGTCGATCTCGCCGCCCGCGTGGCAGCAGGTGCCGCGGGACGCCTCGACCCGCAGGATCTCCTCCTCGGACTCGAGGTCGAGCATGCCCTCCTCGGTCAGCTCGAAGCGGGAGAGCCGGTTGTATCCGTCAAAGGGCGCGAAGTCCTCGGCCGTCCCCCACTCGGGCGCATCACCCGGTGGCGTGTCGAGCGGCGGTGCGTAGTAGGCGTAGACCCACCGGTTCTCCTCGAAGTTCGGGTCGATCGCGATGCCCTGCATGCCGTCCTCGTCGTGCGTGTACACCGGGACAGTGCCCGCGACGCTCGTGCCGCCGTCGCCCTGGGTGTAGAAGATCCGGCCGTCACGGGCCGTGTGGAGGACGTCCCCGTTCGGCAGGACCGCGAGGGCCATCGGCTCGCCGACGTTCTGCTCGCCCTGGACGAGGGTGACCTTCTGGTAGGAGCTCGCGACGGTAGCGGCGCAGTTCGCGTCCTCGACCCCCGCCGCAGTGCGGAGGCCGCCGAGGATGTGCTCGAGGAAGGCCGGCTCGGCGAAGGAGGCTTCGGTGTGCCCGCCACCGGTGTACCAGGACCGGCCGCCGTCGTAGTCGTGGCACCAGGCGATCGGGTGGTCCGAGCCCATGGCGAGGTCGCCCGGGTCGTAGCTCGTCTCGTCGAGGGTGGCGAGGACGTGGACGTCACCGCGCACGTTGGGCTCGTAGCTGTACCACTCGTCGGTCCGGTCCCACTCGAAGGGCAGGTGGGCCGTGGACGGGTGCACGCGGTCGGCGACGTCGACGGTGCCGTCCGGGGTGCCCGGGGGGTGGCCGGCGAAGTAGGCACCGACGAGCTCGCCGTACCAGGCCCAGTCGTACTCGGTGTCGCTCGCGGCGTGGATGCCGGCGTAGCCGCCGCCGCCCTGGATGTACTGCTCGAAGGCGGCCTGCTGCTCGTCGTCGAGCACGTCGCCCGTGGTGGAGAGCCAGACGACGACGTCGTAGTCGGCGAGGTTCTCCTCGGTGAAGTCGGCGGCGTCCTCGGTGTGCTCCACCGTGAAGCCGTTGTCGGCACCGAGCTGCTGGATGGCGGCGACGCCCTCCTCGATGGACCCGTGCCGGAAGCCGGCGGTCTTGCTGAACACCAGCGCGCTGAACTCGCTGTCGTCCGGTGGTGGTTCGACGTCCGCGCTGGCACCGCTGACGGCGAGCGGGAGGACGAGCGTGCTGGCGAGGACGGCGCCCGCGGCGCGGGCCCACCCTCGGGAGCCTGTGGGTCGACTGACCACGGCAATCTCCTTGGAGTCGCGTTCACGTGCGGGCCGCGCCAGGCGCGACCTTCTGCGGCCGGACGGCGTCCGACTGGGTGTCACCCTCTGCGTCTGCACAGAACTCAGTGACCCCCACCGAGCACACGGTCGATGTGTGCTGCGTCACTCTCCCGCCCGAGGGTATGGCTGGGGCCGTGCCACCGTCAACGACTCCGCCGGGAGGTGACGCACCTGCCGTGACCGGCGCGCGACCGTCCGGGTGGGCGCCGACACGGTCGGCCCATGCGCCGCTCAGGAGGTGGACGCACGCACAGGGCCCCGCAGCCGAACGGCTGCGGGGCCCTGCGGGTCAGCTGTCGGGTCAGCCGATCTTGCTCAGCGTGCCGATCGCCTTGGCGGTGGCAGCGCCACCGACCGGGCGGCGGATGCCGAGGGTGTCGGTCCCGTCGCCGTTCCAGTCACCGACGTAGACCTCGTCACCGAGGCGTCCGAAGGTGAGCACCGTGTCCGCGTCCCCACCGCTGAGGGTGTTGGAGACGTGGTAGGTGCGCCCACGCTGGATGGCGAAGGAGTCCGTACCGTCGCCGTCCCAGTCGCCCGCGAGGGTGACGTCCGCGGCCCGACCGTAGGTGAAGACCACGTCGGCGTCGCCGCCGATGACCGAGTTCTTCACGTGGTAGGTCGCGCCACGGCGGATCGCGAGGGTGTCGACGTCGGAGCCGTTCCAGTCACCGACGAGGACCTGGTCGTCCGCGCGGCCGTAGGTGAAGCTCACGTCCGCGGGACCGCCGCGGAGCGTGTTCTTCACGTGGTACTCCGCACCGCGGCGCACGGCGAAGGTGTCCTTGCCGTCGCCGTCCCAGTCACCGACGAGGATGACGTCACCGGGGCGGCCGTAGGTGAACACCGAGTCCGGGTTCCCGCCACGCTGGCTGTTGGACACGTGGAACTCGTTGCCCTTGCGGACAGCGATCGTGTCCTTGCCGTCGCCGTCCCAGTCACCGATGAGCACCTCGTCGGCCCAGCGGCCGTACATGAAGTGGACGTCGGTGGAGCCGCGCCAGGTGTTGGACAGGTGGAACTCCGCCGTCCGGCGGTCGGGAGCCGGAGCGCCCGCCGTCGAGAAGGTGTGGCTCCACTCGGTGGCCGAGCCGTCAGCGAGCACGAAGCCCTCCGCAGCCTGCGCCGTGACCGTCACGGTGCCGACACCCGGGTGGGTACCCGCCTCGACGATCTCACCGTTGACGACGTACTCGACACCCGTGACACGCGGCACCGTGAAGGTGTCGCCCGCCGTGCCGTACTCGTCGGTGAAGGTCACCGGAGCGGTCGTCGTCTCCACCGGGCGCGAGCCCTCCTCCCCGGCCGGCTGGCCGGTGAGGTACTCGAAACCGGTCTCGGCGAAGTTCTCACCCAGCGGCGCGACGTCGTACTCGAGGACGTAGAGCTCGACGTTCGCGTGGTCACGAGCGGCGCGCAGGATGTCCTGCAGCGGGACGTCGCCCTCACCGAGGTTGGTGAAGGTCGGACGGTCGCCACCGAGGTTCGTCGCGTCCTTGACGTGCAGGAGCTCGATGCGGTCGCCGTGCTCCTCGATGAGAGCCGGCACGTCCACACCAGCGTGCGCGGCCCAGGCCACGTCCAGCTGGAAGGTCACGTACTCGGAATCGGTCTCCTCGACGAGGATCTCCCACACCGGGGTCTGCTCACCGTTGTAGTCGAACGTCCTGGTGAACTCGCCGGCGTGGTTGTGACCGAAGAACTTGCCGACGCCAGCCTCGACCGAGGCCCGACCCAGCGCGTTCATCGTCCGAGCCGTGTCCATGACACGTCCGATGGAGTCGAAGCCCGGCTCTGCAAACCCGCCCGAGCCGACGTACTCCTGGCCCAGCGTCTCGACGTACTCGAGGGTCGCCGGGAAGGTGGCCACGTCGACGTTGTAGTGCGACGAGGGCACGTTGAGGCCGATGAGGTCGGTCATTGCGCGGAACTGCTCGGCGGTGTAGCCGCCCAGGTTCCCGCCGAAGGGCTCGACGTTCTCGAAGCCGATCTCCGCCAGCCGCGCGAGCACGGACGGGAGGCCCGCCTCGTTGACCCACGGGATGAGGGAGAACATGCCGATCGAGACGTCCTCGGTGTCGACCCGGACCGGAACGAGCTCCTCACCGGTGAGGTAGGAGAAGCCGGTCTCGGCGAAGAGCTCACCGAGGGGCGCCTGGTCGTACTCGAGGACGTAGAGCGCGATGTCCGCGTGCTCCTCCGCCGCGCGCAGGATCTCCTGCAGCGGGACCTCGCCCTCGCCGAGGTTGGTGAAGGTCGGACGACCCTCGCCAGCCACGTTGACGGCGTCCTTGACGTGCAGCAGCTCGATGCGGTCGCCGTACTCCTCGATGAGGGCAGGGACGTCCACACCGGCGTGCGCAGCCCAGGCCACGTCCAGCTGGAAGGTCACGAACTCCGGGTTCGTCTCACGAACGAGGATCTCCCACGCGGAGAGCTCCTCGCCCTCGTGCTCGTACACCGTGGTGAACTCGCGGTCGTGGTTGTGGCCGAAGAACTTGCCCAGCCCAGCCTCCACGGACCGCTCACCGAGACGGTTCATGGTGGCCGCCGTCGCCAGCGTGTTCTCGTAGCCGGAGGCCGTCTCCGTCTCGTTGATCCCGGGGGCCGCGAAGCCACCGGAGCCGACGTACTGCTGACCCAGCGTCTCGACGTAGTCGAGCGTCGCGTCGAAGGTGTCCTCCGCGACGTTGTAGTGCGAGGACGGGACCTTCAGACCGATCTCGTCGACCATCGCGCGGAACTCCTCGGCGGTGTAGCCGTTGAAGTTGCTGCCGAAGGGCTCGACGTTCTGGAAGCCGATCTCCGCCAGCCGCTCGAGCACGGTCGGCAGACCTGCCTCACGGACCCACGGGATGAGGGAGAACATGCCGATCGAGACCTTCTCCGCGGGGATGCGGATGTTCTCGACCGGGGGCTCCTCGCCCGAGGCGGTGAAGGCCAGGTAGTCCAGGTCCACACCGGTGCTGGTGACGACGACCTCGCCCGATCCCTCGGGAACGCTGGTGAAGCGCGCCTCGACCTCCTGCCAGCCACCGTCGCCGGGGGCAGCAGGAGCGTTGCGGTAGGCCTCGACGAGCTCAGCGATCGCGTGCGCGGAGATCTGCCCCTCGGAGAGCTCGACGAGCCCCTCCAGCGGAACGTCGCGAACGGCGTCGTGGAACTCCTCCGGGATCAGTCCGCTGACGAACTCGGCGCCGACCGGGTCGGCGAGCCACTGACCGACCGTGGACTGCGCGGTGAGGTTGCGCTCGGACGGCTCGCCGCCCGTGAACTCGACCTCGGCGAAGGGGGTGTCCTCGCCCGCCCAGGTCAGGGAGACGGTGCCCTCGCCCGCGCCGCGGGCGGTGACAGTGTCGATGACGTCACCGGTGGGGGCGTGCGTCATGGCCATCGGGCGGAACGTGATGGAGCCCTCGCCGAGCTCGACGTAGGAGCCGGCGTCGGCCTCGGCGTCGTCGACGACGGTCGCGCCGTCGGCGGCGTCGTACCACTCGGCCTGCTGCACCTCGGGCTTGAGGATGAGCGTGGCCTCGCCGGTGATGGACGGGACGTCCTCCTGCGCCTGGTCGGCGTAGGTGACGACGAGGGTGCCGTAGAGCTTCTCGCCCGCGCCGTGCTCGGTCGCGTCCTCGCTCGTCTCGATGACGAACTCGCAGCCGCGTCCGGAGACCTCCGGGTGGGCGTGCTCGTTGTGGCCCAGACCGAAGGTCCAGCGCACGCCGTTGCAGTTGAACTCCTCGCCGTCCTCCGCGTCGGTGACCGACACGGAGACCGGCACGTCGTCGCCCCAGTTGAAGATGGCGCCGTTGTCCACGCTCAGCGTGATCTCCGGAGCCGTGTTGCCGACGGTGATCTGCCGGATGGCCAGGGCCGCCTTGCCCTCGGGGTCGACGGCGCGGAGGGCGGCGTCGTACACGCCGAGCGCCTCGTAGGTGTACGTCGGGTTCACGCCCGTGGCGTCGTCGTACTCACCGTCGCCGTCGAGGTCCCACTCGTAGGTGAGCTCCTCGCCCTCCGGGTCACGGGAGGCCGAGGCGTCGAAGACGACCTCGAGCGGAGCCCCGCTGCTGGACGCCGGGGTGGCGGTGAAGGACGCCTGCGGGGTCTTGTTGCCCTCCCCGACGTAGTTGACGACGTACAGGCCGGCGTCCGGGTTCTGGCGGAAGAAGCCGTCCCCGTACTCCAGCACGTACATCGCGCCGTCCGGACCGAACTCGAAGTCCATGACGTTGTCCCAGATGGGCTGGTTCACCGTCTCGAGGTGGAGGTTCGGCAGGAAGTCGGTGACCTCGGTGACCTCGCCCTCCGAGGAGAGCTCGTCCATGGTGAAGGCCACGACGTAGTCCTGGGAGAACTCGGCCATGAACGGCTTTCCGTCCCAGTACTCAGGGAACTTGTTCTCGGACTCGAGGCTCTCGTCGTAACGGTAGACGGGGCCACCCATCGGGGCCTGGCCGCCGCCACCGAGCTCGGCGAGCGGGTCGAGCAGCTCGGGCTGGTCGCCGGCGCTGTCGCCGTAGTAGACCTGCGGCTCGGTGACCGGCGGGACCTGCTCCAGGCCGGTGTTGAAGGTGGAGTTGTTCACCGGGCCCGCGTCGCAGTCGAACGTGATGTCGCCGGGCGAGTTGGTCTCGAAGTTCCACTCGTTGTAGGCGCCGCCGTCGTTGGGACCGTGGCAGTAGGGCCAGCCGCTGTTCATCGGCTCGGTGGTCAGCTGCCACTCGACGTAGCCCATGGGGCCGCGGTCGGCCTGGGCCTCGCCGGCGTCGGGGCCGTAGTCGCCCCACACCAGGGCTTCGGACTCGATGTCGTAGTCGATGCGGAACGGGTTCCGCACGCCCATGACATAGATCTCCTCGCGGACCAGGTCGGGGTCGTACTCCTCGGAGTCGAAGAGGTTGCCCTCGGGGATCGTGTACGTGCTGCCCGGGCCGGTCTCCGCGCCCGCGTCGATCTCGTCGAGCGGGTTGATCCGCAGGATGGAGCCGCGCAGGTCGTTGGTGTTGCCGGCGCCGCGACGGTCGTCGAAGCCCGGGTTCATCCCGGGGGCGTTGTTGATCGGCGTGTAACCGTTGGCGCCCGGGGTGCCGGCAGGGGTGTTGTCACCGGTCGAGAGGAAGAGGTTGCCCTCCGCGTCCCAGGCCATGTCGGCCCCGACGTGGCAGCACTGGCCACGCTGGGCGTCGACCTTGATGATCTCCTGCTCGGACTCGAGGTCGAGCGTGCCGGCCTCCGCGTCGAACTGGAAGCGGGAGAGCACGTTGTAGCCGAGCCACTGGTCCCAGTAGGTCTCGGGGTCCGCGCCCTCGGGCAGGCTGTTGGGGGCGTTCCCTGCAGGCGTCGTCTCGGGGTACTCGACACCGGTGGGCGACGTCCCGGACATGACGCGGGGTGCGTAGACGAGGTAGACCCAGCCGTTCTCCTCGAAGTTCGGGTCCAGCGAGACACCCTGGAGACCGTCCTCCGAGTTCGCGTAGACGTCGAGCTGGGCGATCTGCGTCGTCGCGCCCGTGCCGGGGTCCGTCAGGCGGACGACGCCGTTGCGTGCGGTGTGGAGAACCCGCGAGTCCGGCAGCACGGCGAGGTCGATCGGTTCGCCCGTGTTCTTGGTGAGCAGGACCTTCTCGTAGTTGTTCCAGTCCAGTGCCGGGTCCTCGACCGGGGCTGGCTCCGCCTCTGGCGGCTCGGTTTGTGCTTGCGCACCGCTCATCGCGAGCGGCAGCACGAGAGCGCTGGTCAGCAGCGCGCTCGCACCTCGGGTCGCCCAGCGGCGTCCCGTTGATCGTCTGACCACGATTCCTCCTTGAGTCGCGCACGCGGAGGACCCGCCGTCACTCACGGCAGGACCTGACCGGCCCGACGACTGGCGGGGGGTCCGCCAAACTGCCTCTCGGGCCGGTTGGCGGCAGCGGCGACCAGTGCGCACTTCGTGGTGCGCGGGGGCGCCCTCCCCCACCAACGTGCTTCAGATCACGACCCGGCCAACGATAGAGAGAGGTTTAGCAACCGTCAAACCAAAAGTCAGCATCCGGACATACACGTTCGGTCAGTTCTCGCCTCGGCCCACTACCGTACGCCCGGCACCTTCGCACCCTGGGACCTCGGGCGGCCCGACTCGCACGGTGGCCGACAGTGCGTCAGCTGGCGGCGGCGCGGACGTGCGACAGGGCGTCGTCAAGACTCTTGGCGACGACGGCACGGGCGGCGCCCACAACTCCGGTCGCACGAGCGAGGAGGGCCGAGTCCTCCAGCACACGGTCGACGGCGGCGAGCTCCTCACGGGCCTGGGCGGCCACGCGCTCGGGGGCCGCGGAGAGCGCGAGCTCCCGGCGCAGGACGGCGGCCGTCCCCTCGTCCAGGTCCGCGCGGCCGACGTCGGCCCCGATCCGCGACCACACCGGCAGGGTGCGGGCGTGCAGGACGAGGGTCGTCGCCTTGCCCTCGCGCAGGTCCGACAGCGCGCTCTTGCCCGTCACCGACTCGGGCGCGAAGACACCGAGGAGGTCGTCGACGAGCTGGAAGGCCTTGCCGAGGGCGAGCCCGACCGCCTCCACCTCCTCCCGCACGGCCGGCGGCGCCCCCGCGAGGATCGCGCCCGCCCGCAGCGGTGCCTGGAAGGAGTACAGGGCCGTCTTCTCCGCGGCGATGCGCAGCGCGTCCTCCAACGAGACGTCCTGCAGACCCAGGGCAGCGGCGACGTCACCGAGCTCTCCGGCAACACTCACGAAGACGGTGTCCCACAGCAGCTGCTGGAGCCGGGTGTGCACCTCGGGCGGGGCGTCCACCGAGGCGACGAGCCGGTGCGCCAGAGAGATCGCGAGATCACCGGCCAGCACGGCGGCCCCCTCGGCGAGCTGCTGCGCGCCGTGCTCGTCGGCCCCGCTGTCCCGTGCCGCGAAGGCCATCCGCGACGCGAGGTTCGGCTCCCCGCGACGCATCATGTCGTGGTCGATGAGGTCGTCGTGGACGAGGAACCCCACATGGAGGAGCTCGAAGGCGGCCCCCACCTGCGCCGCCGCCGCCCGCCGGGTGCCGCCCAGGGCGTCGTGCAGCTCGACGACCAGCCTGCCCCGGAATCGCTTGCCGCCGGCGGCCGCCCGGCCCAGCTCCTCCCAGAGCCGTCCGTAGAGCCGGCCGTGCCGCTCGGCGACGGGCCGCAGCTCGGCGAGAAGGCCGGTGAGCACCGAGCTGATCTCCGCCTCGGCGGATCGCGCGGCACCCGCGAGCGTGGGCGTGCTGTCCACTCGGTCTCCTCTCACGAGCCCGTGCACGGGCTTGCCAACGCCTCCGCCGAGCCCCGCGACGACGAGTAGGCTAAGGACAAGTCACGATGTGTTAACGTCTTTTGTCAAGCCGTGTTTCGCCACAACGACACTGTCTTACGTAACATTGCGGAGTTCGGGAACCACAGTCGGTTGCCCGAAGCACATACAACGAGGTGATGTGATGACTCAGCCTAATGCCGTTCACGACCAGCGGGTCGGAGTGTGGTTCGTCGGTGCTCGCGGTTCGGTCGCGACCACCGCCACCCTCGGCGCCCTGGCCATGGCGGCGGGGCTGGCCCCGCGCACGGGACTGGTCAGCGAGCTGCCCGAGGTGGCCGTCGCCGGTCTGCCGTCCCTCGAGGGGCTCGTCACCGGTGGCCACGACATCCTCGAGACGCCGCTCGCCCACCGCGCACAGGTGCTCGCGGACTCCGGCGTCTTCCCGCCCTCGCTCGTGACGACCCTGGCCGACGAGCTCGCCGCCGCCGACTCGCGCATCCGCATCGCCCCCCGGCTCGGCACGCAGCGCGAGAACGCGCGGGCCGTCGAGCAGGACATCCGCGACTTCCGCGCCGCCAACGACCTGGACCGCGTCGTCGTCGTCGACGTCTCCAACACCGAGCCACCGGTCACCCCGCGGCCCGAGCTCGACAGCCTCGCCGCACTGGAGGAGGCCCTCGACGCCGGCCACGCCCCGCTGCCCACGAGCTCCCTGTACGCGTACGCGGCGTTCCGCGCCGGGTGCCCGCTCGTCTCCTTCACCCCCAGCCCGGGCGCGACGCTCGGCGCGCTCACCGAGCTCGCCAAGGAGCAGGCGCTGCCCTGGGCCGGGCGCGACGGCAAGACCGGCGAGACGCTCGTGAAGTCGGCCCTCGCCCCGATGTTCGGCACGCGCGCGCTCAAGGTCCGCTCGTGGGCGTCCTACAACATGCTCGGCGGTGGTGACGGCCAGACGCTGTCCGACCCGCGCGCCGCGCTGAGCAAGACGACGACCAAGGGCGCGGGCCTGGACGCCATCCTCGGCTACCACGTCGACGGCCCGATGCACATCGACTACGTCGAGGACCTCGGGGACTGGAAGACCGCCTGGGACAACATCTCCTTCGAGGGCTTCCTCGGCACCCGGATGACGATGCAGTTCACCTGGCAGGGTTGCGACTCGGCGCTGGCCGCCCCGCTCGTCATCGACCTCGTCCGGCTCGCCGCCCGTGCGCACGAGCGCGGGGAGAACGGCGTCGTCGGCGCCCTCGCCTTCTTCTTCAAGGACCCGCTCGGCGGCATCGACCACACCCTCGCCGACCAGTGGCGCACCCTGGCCCAGTGGTGCGAGAACCTGGGCGCGTCGGCGTGACCACGGCCCGCGACATCGCCGAGCTCGTCCGGCTGCCCGCCGCCCTGTCGGTGCCGGGCGACGCCCTTGCCGGCGCCGCCGTCACCGGCACGCTGGGGTGGCGCACGGCCGGTCTTGCCGCGTCCTCCGTGTGTCTGTACTGGGCCGGCATGGCCCTCAACGACTACGCCGACCGGGAGCTCGACGCCGTCGAGCGGCCCGAGCGGCCCATCCCCTCCGGCCGCGTGAGCCCGACGGCGGCGCTGCGGGTCGCCGGTGGCCTCACCGCCGCGGGGATCGGGCTGGCAGCGGTGGGCGGGCGGCGCGCCGTCGCCGTCGCCTTGCCGCTCGCCGCGACCGTGTGGACCTACGACATGCTCGCCAAGCCGACCCCGCTCGGCCCCGTCGTCATGGCCGCCGCCCGCAGCCTCGACGTCCTGCTCGGCGGGTCGGCCGCCCCGCGGCGCGCGGTCCCGGCCGCGCTCGCCCTCGGTGCCCACACCGCCGCCGTCACCGTCCTCAGCCGCGGCGAGGTCCACGGCTCGAGCCCCGCCGTCGCCCGCGCCGCGCTCGCGACCACGACGGCGGTCGCCGCCGCCGTCGCGGGCACCGGCCTGCGCCGGGGCCGGACCGGGGCGCTCGGCCGGCTCGCGTCGGCGACGCTCGCGGGCACCTACGCGCTCACCGTGGGACGGGCCCAGGCTGCCGCCGCCGCCAGCCCGGACGCGGTCACGGTCCGCCGGGCCACCGGCACCGGCATCCGTGGCATGGTGCCCCTCCAGGCGGCCCTCGTCGCCGGCGGTGGCGCCGTCGCGACCGCCGTCGGCCTCATGGCCGCCGGCCCCGCACTCCGCGCCGCAGCGAAGGGAATCTCACCGACATGAGCCTGCGCCTGTCCTACGGGACCAACGGCTTCACCGACCACCGCCTGCCCGAGGCGCTGGCGATCATGGCCGACCTCGGCTACGAGGGGGTCGCGCTCACCCTCGACCACCAGCACCTCGACCCCTTCGCGCCCGACCTCGCCGCCCGGGTGTCCGAGACGGCTGCGCTGCTCGAGCGGTACGGCCTCGCGGTCGCCGTCGAGACCGGCGCCCGCTACGTGCTGGACCCGTGGCGCAAGCACGAGCCCACCTTCGTCTCCGAGGACGGTGCGGAGGAGCGGGCACGGCTCATCCGCACCGCCGTCGACGTCGCCGGCGACCTCGGTGCCGACATCGTCCACCTGTGGTCGGGGACGCTGCCGCCGGGGACGCCCGACGACGTCGCCTGGGAGCGGCTGGTCTCGGGGCTCGCGCCGGTGCTCGAGCACGCCGAGCGCGCCGGGGTGCGCCTCGCCTTCGAGCCCGAGCCCGGGATGTTCGTCAGCCGCCTGGCCGGGGTGCGCGAGCTGCGCTCCCGCCTCGGCGACCCCGCCGCGCTCGTCGCGACCGTCGACGTCGGCCACGCCGTCGTCAACGAGGAGGCCAGCCCGCAGGACTGCATCCGCGAGAACGCGGAGATCGTCGCCCACGTCCAGATCGAGGACATGCGGCGCGGGGTCCACGAGCACCTCGAGTTCGGGGAGGGCGAGGTCGACGTCCCCGCCTCCCTGCGGGCCCTCCTCGACATCGGCTACGACGGACTGGTGTCCGTCGAGCTGACCCGTCACAGCCACGACGCCCCCGCAGTCGCGGCCCGCTCCCTCGCCGTCCTGCGCAGCGCCCTCGACGCCGCCCAGGCCTGACCACCCGCCCGCCCCAGGAGCCGACATGAGCCGCACCCACCAGATGCGCGACGCGATCGCCGCGGACCTCTCCCCCGCCGCCGCGAGCCGGCTGTCGCAGATGACGGCCGAGATCGCCGCGGACACCTCCGCCGCCGCCCGCCTGTTCCCCGCCGCCGCCCGCGAGGTCGCGCGCGGCCCCCTCGACCCGGCCGACCCGAGCGGTATCCACGGCCCCACCCTCGACGACGCCGTGCGGGGCGTGCTCCTCGCCGCCCTCGCCGAGGCGCTGGGCGACGACGCCCGCCTCCTGCGCGAGGTGAGCGACCTGTACCGCTACGGCGACGGCGACGAGAAGCGGGCCGTGCTCCGCGCCCTGCACCTTCTCGGCCCGGAGGCGCAGCCGATCGTCGAGGACGCGCTGCGCACCAACGACATCCGCATCGTCGCGGCCGCCATGGGCCCCTGGGCCGGCACCCACCTCGACGACGCCACCTGGCGTCAGGGCGTGCTCAAGTGCCTCTTCGTCGGCGTCCCCCTCGCCGCCGTCGACCGTCTCGACGAGCGGACCGACCCCGAGCTCGCCCGCATGGTCGCCGCCTACGCCCACGAGCGGCTCGCCGCCGGCCGCAGCGTGCCCGACGACGTCCACCTCGTGCTCGACCAGGAGCCCGGTGCCCTGGACCAGTTCCCCGACGTCGCGGCAGCGCTGCGCCCGTCCGCCTGACCCCTTCACCTCACCAGGAGCCCCTCCATGCGCATCTTCGACCCGCACATCCACATGACGTCCCGCACGACGGACGACTACGAGGCCATGCACGCGGCCGGCGTGCGGGCCCTGGTCGAGCCGGCGTTCTGGCTCGGGCAGCCGCGCACGAGCGTGGAGTCCTTCGTCGACTACTTCGACGGGCTCGTGGGCTGGGAGCGCTTCCGTGCCTCGCAGTTCGGCATCGCCCACCACGCGACCATCGCGCTCAACCCCAAGGAGGCCAACGACCCGCGCTGCCGCGGCATCCTCGACCTCCTGCCCCGCTACCTCGCCAAGGACGGCGTCGTCGCCGTCGGCGAGGTCGGCTTCGACTCGATGACGCAGGCCGAGGAGGAGGTGTTCGTCCGCCAGCTCGAGCTCGCCGGCGAGCACGGCCTGCCCGCCATGGTCCACACCCCGCACCGCGACAAGGCCGTGGGCACCCAACGCACCCTCGACCTCGTCGCCCAGGTGGGGATCGCGCCGGGGATGATCGTCGTGGACCACCTCAACGAGACGACCGTCGAGATCGTCGACGACGCCGGCGCGTGGATGGGCTTCTCCGTCTACCCGGACACGAAGATGGACGAGCACCGCATGGTCGCGATCCTCCAGGAGCGCGGGCTGGAGCGGGTGCTGGTGAACTCCGCCGCGGACTGGGGACGCAGCGACCCCCTGAAGACCTACAAGACCGGGCAGGCCATGCTCGCGGCCGGCTTCACCGAGGACGACGTCGACCGCGTGCTGTGGCGCAACCCCGTGGAGTTCTTCGGGCAGAGCGGGCGCCTCATGCTCGGCTACGACACCTCCGACACCACGGCCGCCACCTTCGAGGGCAACTCCATCCTCCGCGGTGAGCGCAAGACCCCCGAGGCCTGAGCCGTGCGACTGCGTCACCCCGACGGCACCGTCGTCCACCTCGCCTACTGCAGCAACGTCCACCCCGCCGAGGACCTCGCCGGCATCCACGAGCAGCTGCGGCGCTTCGCCGGGCCCGTGCGGGAGCGGCTCGGCGTCGAGCGCCTCGGCCTGGGGCTGTGGCTCCCGGCCGCGGCGGCCGGCCGGCTCGCCACCGAGCCGGGCGAGCTGGACGACCTGCGCCGTGTCCTGGACGAGCAGGGCCTGGAGGTCGTCACCCTCAACGCCTTCCCCTACGGCGGCTTCCACGACCCCGTCGTCAAGCATCGCGTCTACCGACCCGACTGGACCGAGCGCGCCCGGCTCGACTACACGCTGGCCGCCGCCCGCGTGCTGGCGGGCCTGCTGCCCGCCGACGCTGCGCGAGGGAGCATCAGCACCCTGCCGCTGGCGTGGTGGACCCCGTGGTCGGAGGAGGCGGCGCAGGCCGCCCGGGCCAACCTCGACGCGCTCGCGACCGGCCTGGCCCGGCTGCGGGAGCAGACCGGCCGCACCATCCGGGTGGGCTTCGAGCCGGAGCCCGGGTGCGTCGTCGAGACGACGACGGACGCCGTACGCGAGCTCGCCGGCATCGACACCGAGCACCTGGGGGTGTGCGTGGACACCGCCCACCTCGCCACCGCCTTCGAGGACGCCGACGAGGCGATGGGCCGGCTGACCGGTGCGGGGCTGCCCGTCGTCAAGGCGCAGCTGTCCGCCGCGCTGCACGTCGCCGACCCCGCCGCGGCCGTGGAGCAGGGACTGCTCGACGACTTCGTCGAGGACCGCTTCCTCCACCAGGTGCGCGAGCCCGTCGCCGCGGGCGTGGCCGGCCGCGACGACCTGCCGGACGCGCTCGGCGGCTCACCTCTCCCGGCGCAGGCGCCGTGGCGGGTGCACTTCCACCTGCCGCTGCACTCCGCCCCGCGCTCCCCGCTCGCGGCCACGACCAGCGAGCTCAGCGCCTCCGCGCGGGCCCTCGTGGGCGGCGAGCGGCCACTGACCGACCACCTCGAGGTGGAGACCTACACGTGGTCGGTGCTGCCCGCCGACCAGCGGCCCACCGACGACGCCGGACTCGTCGCCGGGATCGCCGCCGAGCTGGACCACGCGCGCGCGGAGCTCCACGCGCTGGGACTGGAGGACGCATGACCGACAAGCTGCTCGTACTCAACGTCGTCGCGCTCACGCCACGGCTGCTCGAGCACATGCCCCGGCTCAAGCGGGTGGCCCAGCAGGGCTACCGCGCGCGGCTGGACACCGTGCTCCCGGCGGTCACGTGCTCCGCGCAGTCCACCTACCTCACGGGCCTGACACCCAGCGAGCACGGCATCGTCGCCAACGGGTGGTTCTTCCGCGACCTCGGCGACATCCTCCTGTGGCGTCAGCACAGCGGCCTCGTCGAGGGCGAGCGGGTGTGGGAGACGATCAGGCGCCACCGCCCCGACTACCGGGTCGCCAACGTGTGCTGGTGGTACGCCATGGGCGCCGACGTCGACACGACCATCACCCCGCGGCCGGAGTACCACGCCGACGGCCGCAAGGAGCCGGACTGCTGGACCTGGCCGCCCTCGCTGCACGACCAGCTCGTCGCCGAGCTCGGTCCCTTCCCGCTGTTCACCTTCTGGGGCCCGGGCGCCAACATCGAGTCCTCGAAGTGGATCATCGGCGCGACCCGCCGTGTCATGCCCGACCACGACCTCACCCTCGCCTACATCCCCCACCTCGACTACGACCTCCAGCGCTTCGGTCCCTCCGGGCCGGAGGCCGTGCGCGCGGCCAAGGAGGTCGACGAGGCGCTCGCCCCGCTCCTGGACGACGCCGAGCGGATGGGCGCGACCGTCGTCGTGCTCAGCGAGTACGGGATCACCGACGTCGACCGGGCCGTGGACGTCAACCGGGTGCTGCGCCGTGCGGGGCTGCTCCACGTCCACACGAACTCCACCGGCGAGATCCTCGACCCGTGGACGTCCAAGGCCTTCGCCGTCGCCGACCACCAGGTCGCCCACGTCTACGTCCGCGACCCCGACGACGTCCCCATGGTCCGCGACATGCTGGCCGCGCTCCCCGGCGTCGAGCAGGTGCTCGACGCCGAGGGCAAGAAGGCCGCGGGGCTGGACCACCCGCGCTCGGGGGAGCTCGTGCTCGTCGCCGAGCCGGGCGCGTGGTTCACGTACTACTACTGGCTCGACGACAAGAAGGCCCCGGACTTCGCCCGGCTCGTGGAGATCCACAAGAAGCCCGGGTACGACCCTGTCGAGCTGTTCATGGACCCCGAGGACAAGTGGGTCAAGCTGCGGGCCGGCAAGGCGCTGCTGCGCAAGAAGCTCGGCATGCGCTACATGATGGAGGTCGTCCCGCTGGACCCGGCGCCGCTCCGGGGCAGCCACGGCCGGCTGCCCGAGACGCCGGACGAGGGCCCGGTGCTCCTGTGCTCGGACCCGTCCGCGTCGACGGACCACGTGCGCGCGACCGAGGTCCGCGACCTGCTCCTCCGCCTCGCCGGAGTCCCCGCCCCCGCCTGACCCACCCCGCGCTCCCCCGCCCCACCCCCCCGCCCCACCGCCGACAGCTGAGTTGTTACCCCACCCCCACCCGCGACAGCTGAGTTGTTACCCCACCCCCACCCGCGACAGCTGAGTTGTTACCGACACGTCGACGTCCTACCGGTAACAACTCAGCTGTCGGCGCGAAACGTGGGGCGCGGGCGTTGGACGGCGGGGGCGGGACCTACGGGACGTCGGCCTGGACGAGGGTGCCGGTGCCGTGGACGGTGAGCGGGCCGTCGTCGGCGCGCGCGAAGGCGGCCTGTCCGCGGCGCAGGCGCAGGCCGCCGGACGCGGCGGCGACCTCGACCTCACCCGCCAGGCACACGAGCATCCGAGGGCCGCGGCCGGGGAGCGGGCGCGCGCCGTCGGCGCAGTCGCCGTCGGCCAGGGTGGTGACGGACAGCTCGAAGTCGTCCACAGGCGCGTAGAACACGCGCGTGGCGCCGTGGAAGACCTCGGGCGCCACCCGGATCGGCGGTGCCGCGACGTAGTCGACGCAGTCGAGCACCTCACCGACGTCCACGTGCTTGCTCGTCAGGCCGGCGCGCAGGACGTTGTCCGAGGACGCCATGACCTCCACCCCGATGCCCGACAGGTAGGCGTGCACGCCGCCCGCCGGCACGAACAGCGAGTCCCCCGGCTGCAGCGTCACGGGGTTGAGCAGGAGCGAGGCGACGACGCCCGGGTCGTGCGGGTGCTCCTCTGCCAGGCGTCCGACGATCGCGTCCGCACGCGGTGAGGGTGACCCGTCCGCTGCCCGCCGCCGGCACGCGTCGACGACGTCGGCCACCTCGCGTGCCGAGGGCCGGGTGTGCGGGTCGAGCAGGGAGGTGAACGCCGTGCGCATCCCGTCGGGGGTGGGATCGGTGACCAGGGCCGCGTGGAGTGCGCGGGTGAGCGGCGCGTCGAGCTCGGCGAGGAGCTCGGCGGCGCGGCGCGGGGCGCGGAAGCCGGACACCGCCTCGAAGGTGGTGAGCGCGAAGACGAGCTCGGGCTTGTGGTTGGGGTCGCGGTAGTTGCGCCACGGGGCGTCCAGCGGCACGCCCGCCCGGTTCTCGGCGGCGAAGCGGGTGCGCGCCCGCTCGAGGTCGGGGTGCACCTGCAGGGACAGCGGACGGCGCGGGGCGATGAGCTTGAGGAGGTAGGGCAGCTGAGCGCCGAAGCGAGCCAGGACGTCACGGCCCAGGGTGCCGGACGGGTCGGTCTCGATGAGGCGGCGCACGTCGTCAGCGCCGTCCTCCGTGCGGGCGGGGCCGCTGGGGTGCGCGCCGAACCACAGCTCGGCGAGCGGCAGGCCGTCCGGCTCGGTGCCCATGAGCTCGTGGATGGCCGACGGGGAGCCCCACGCGTAGTCGCGCGGGACACCGAGCACTCGCCGCATCTCCACCTCTCACCGCCGCAGGCGGGGCGCCTGCCGGCCCGCCTACCGTATCGGTCGGACCGGAGGGCACGGCGCACCCCGCGCGTCGGTGCGGACGCGCGGGGTACGGGTGGCTCTCAGGAGCAGCTGCTGGCGAAACGCTGGGTGTTGTACACGTTGCCGTTGGCCGCCTGCGCCGTCCCCGCCGCGAAGAAGCGGTGCTCAGGGTTGAGGATGTTGGCGCGGTGGCCCGGGGAGTTCATGTACGCGTCGACGGCGGCGTCCGGGTCGTCCACGTAACCGCGGGTGCCCCAGAAGATGTTCTCCGCAGCGGCGGTGCAGCCCACGGCGCGGGCGTCGGACCGGATCGTCTCCGTGGTCGCGTGCTCGAAGTTGCCGGTGCGCCCCATCCACTGCGAGTGGGACAGTGCGCCGGTCCGCAGCCCCGGCCACAGCCGCATCGGCGCGACACCCGCGGCGACGCGCTCCTCGTTGACGAGCCGGAACATCCGCTCGTCGTAGGCGGTGAGCCCGCCCTGCGCCGGCGGCTGCTCGACCTGTCCGGCGCGCTGGGTGCGGAGGCCGATCGTGTCGGTCCGGTTCCCGTTCCAGTCCCCCACGAGCACGGCGTCGGCGGTGCGGCCGTAGCTCATCACGCGGTCGGCGTCGCCGCCCGAGATCGAGTTCTTGATGTGGAAGACGTTGCCACGGCGGAGGCCGAGGGTGTCGCGGCGGTTGCCGTTCCAGTCGCCGACGACCACCTCGTCGCGCTCGCGGCCGTAGCTGACGACGGAGTCGGCGTCACCGCCGCTGATGGAGTTCTTCAGGTGGTAGACCGAGCCGCGCCGCACGCCCAGGGTGTCGCGGCCGTCGCCGTTCCAGTCCCCGACGATGACGACGTCGCCGCGCCTGCCGTAGGTGGCCACCCGGTCGGCGTCGCCGCCGGAGAGGCTGTTCTTGACGTGGTACGTGGCACCGCGCCGCACGGCGGGGGTGTCGACGCCGTCCCCGTCCCAGTCGCCCATGAGAACGGTGTCTCCCGCGCGGCCGTAGGTGACGACGCGGTCCGCCTCGCCGCCGGTGAGGCGGTTGGTGAAGTGGTAGGTGGCTCCGCGGCGGACGGCGAGGGTGTCCACCCGGTCCCCGTTCCAGTCGCCGACGTAGACGACGTCCCGGTCGCGCCCGTAGGCGAAGGCGACGTCCGTGCGGCCCTGCCAGCCGTTGGTGAGGTGGTACTGGTCCCCCCGGCCGCCGATCTCCCCACCCGTGGCCCCGGCCGCCGGCGCGCCGACGGCGATCAGCGAGACGGTCACCGAGGCCGCGAGGACGGCTGCTCGTCGCAAAGTCATGTTCTCCCCCGAACCGGGCCGCCGACGGCGGCGCCCTGTCTGTGACGTCCTCAACTGTAGGTGGCCCTCACGACATCGTCACCCGCGGTCCCCGCTGGTGGATCACGGCGGTCCGATGGGCAACACTGGCCCCTATGCGCGGGATCATTCTGGCAGGTGGCTCAGGGACACGGCTGCACCCCATCACCCTGGGAGTGAGCAAGCAGCTGGTGCCGGTGTACGACAAGCCGATGGTCTACTACCCGCTGACCACGCTCATGCTCGCCGGCATCCGCGACGTCCTGGTCATCACCACGCCCCACGACCAGGAGGCCTTCCGGCGGCTGCTGGGCGACGGGTCCCAGTTCGGGATCTCGATCTCCTACCAGGTCCAGGAGGTCCCCAACGGCCTGGCGCAGGCTTTCGTGCTGGGCGAGGACTTCATCGGCGGGGAGCCGGCCGCCCTCGTCCTGGGTGACAACATCTTCTACGGCCCGGGCCTGGGCCAGACGCTCTCGCGCTTCTCCGACGTGCGCGGCGGGGCGATCTTCGCCTACCACGTGGCCGAGCCCAGCGCCTACGGCGTCGTGGAGTTCGACGCCGACTTCAAGGCCCTCTCCCTGGAGGAGAAGCCCACCGAGCCCAAGAGCTCCTACGCGGTGCCGGGCATGTACTTCTACGACAACGACGTCGTGGAGATCGCGAAGAACCTGCAGCCCTCTGCGCGCGGGGAGTACGAGATCACCGACGTCAACCGCGTCTACCTCGAGCGCGGCGACCTCCACGTGGAGGTGCTGCCGCGCGGCACGGCCTGGCTGGACACCGGCACCTTCGACTCCCTCGCCGACGCCACCGCCTTCGTCCGCACCGTGGAGGCCCGCCAGGGCCTGAAGATGGGCTGCCCGGAGGAGGTCGCCTGGCGTCAGGGCTTCCTGTCCGACGCCGAGCTCGCCGAGCGCGCCGACGCCCTGGCCAAGTCCGGGTACGGGAACTACCTGCGCAGCCTCCTCGAGCACGGCTAGCCTCGGTCGGGTCCTCACCCAGCCGAGCACAGGAGCCCGCCTTGTCGATCGAGCACACCGTCGCCTTCCGCCTGTCCCACCCCGCCGGGTCTGCCGAGGAGGCGGCCTTCCTCGAGGAGGGACGCACGGTCCTCACCTCGATCCCCGGCGTCGAGGACTTCGCGGTCATGCGGCAGGTCAGCGCGAAGAGCCCGCTGACCTGGCAGTTCCGGATGCGCTTCGCCGACCAGGCCACCTTCGACGCCTACGACGCGCACCCCTCCCACGTCGACTTCGTCGCGCGCCGGTGGGTCCCTGAAGTTGCCGAGTTCCAGGAGCTCGACTTCGTCGCGCCGTCCGCGTAGGACAGCGGCCCAGGATCGGCCATCAGGGTCCGCCTCGCTTGCGGCACCCGGAGACGCGATCGCGAGACGTCAGACTGATTCGCCTCGTGGATCAGCCGGACGTCCCCGCACACCGTCGGCTTCCGCCCACGGCCGGCACGCGACGGGCCTCCGGCAGCCCGGTCAGCCGCCCGCGAGCACCGTGGGCGCGGCGACGGTCCAGCGTTCGGCCCAGTGGCCGATCGGCTCGACCCCGGCCGCGAGCAGCGCGTCGTGGCCGAGCACCGAGTAGGCGGGCCGGGGCGCGGGACGCGGGAAGTCCGCGGACGTCGTCGGCTGCACCATGGCCGGGTCCTTGCCCAGCGTCCGGACGATCTCCTCGGTGAAGCCGTGCCACGACGTCTCCCCCGAGGAGGTGCCGTGGTACGTGCCCGCGGGGGCTGCGGCGTCGACGAGGCGCACGACGAGGTCGGCGAGATCCGCCGTCCACGTCGGCTGACCGACCTGGTCGGCGACGACGGTGAGCTCCTCACGCTCCGCGGCGAGCCGTGCCATCGTCCGCGGGAAGCACGCGCCGTGGGCGCCGTAGAGCCAGGCGGTGCGCACGACGAGGTGGTCGGGACACTCGACGCGCACGGCCCACTCCCCCGCGGCCTTCGTCCGGCCGTAGGCGGACCGGGGAGCGAGCGCGGCGGACTCCTCGTAGGGCCGGGAGGCGTCGCCGGCGAAGACGTAGTCGGTGGAGACGTGGACCATCCGCGCACCCGCGAGCCGGGCGGCGCGCGCGAGGAGCTGCGGGGCCACGGCGTTGAGGGCGAAGGCCTCGTCCTCCAGCCCTTCCGCGTCGTCGACGGCGGTCCACGCGGCGCAGTTGACGACGACGTCGACGTCCCGGACCCGCTCGGCGACCTGAGTGGGGTCGGTGACGTCGAGGTCCTGCCGGCCCAGCGCCGTCACCTGCGCACCGCGGTCGCGCAGCAGCGCGACGAGGTCAGTGCCGAGCATGCCGCCGGCACCCGTGACGATCCACCGCTTCTGCTCGAGGCTCACGGCGGCAGCCTACGTGCCCTAGCCTGAGCTCGACGTCGACTGCAGGAGGAGTGTGCGCGTGGAGTTCCGCGAGCTGTCAGTGCCCGGAGCCTGGGAGATCACCCCGAGGCAGTTCAGCGACCCGCGAGGGACCTTCCTCGAGGCCTTCAGCGAGCCGCGCTTCGTCGCGGCCGTCGGCCACCCGCTCGACCTGCGGCAGGCCAACTCCTCGGTGTCGGCCGCGGGCGTCGTGCGCGGCATCCACTTCGCCGACGTCCCGCCGTCGCAGGCCAAGTACGTCATGTGCCCGCGCGGGGCGGTGCTCGACGTCGTCGTCGACATCCGCGTCGGCTCGCCGACCTTCGGGCAGTGGGACAGCGTCCTGCTCGACGACGTCGACCGGCGCGCCATCTACGTCTCCGAGGGGCTGGGGCACGCGTTCTGCTCCCTCGAGGACGACTCCACCGTCATCTACCTGTGCTCGGCCACCTACGCGCCGGGCCGCGAGCACGGCATCGACCCGCTCGACCCGGCGATCGGGATCGAGTGGCCGACGGCGGACCGCCAGGGCCGCCCCCTCGAGCCGCTGCTGTCGGACAAGGACCGCGACGCCCCCGGCCTCGGGGAGGCTCGCGCCTCCGGCCTGCTGCCCACGTGGGAGGCCGTGCAGGCTCACCTGGACGGCCTGCGGGCGCAGGCCCGGGACTGATCCCGGGCCCGCGCCGCGCGTCCTAGATCCTCCGCCAGGTGCCGCAGTCCTCAGTCCTGAAGCCGGTGTCCGAGCCGGAGATCGTCACGATCGGCCGCTGGTCCCCGTAGCCGTTGGCGATGACCTCGTCGAGGTACCCGCTGAACCCGGAGAGCCGCTCCCAGTAGCAGCTGTCGCCACCTGCAGCCTGGTACGTCCCGGGCTTGATGTGCCCTCCGACCACGAAGCTGCCGCTCGTGAACGAGGTGGCGGGCGCCGTCGGATAGGTGGCCTCGACGCTCTTCCACGTGCCGCAGTCCTCGGTGAGGAATCCTGCGTCCGACCGCTCGATCCGCACGATGGGACTCGTGTCCGCGTAACCGTTGGCGATGATCTCGTCGAGAGTGCCGCCGAAGCCGGACACCTTCTCCCAGTAGCACTGGTCACCGCCCGGGGCGCGGTAGACGCCGGGCTGCACCGACGAGCCGACGCGGTGCGCCCCGTCCTTGATGGTGCGGACCGGCGCGGGGGCGGGCTCGGCCGGCCGCGACGTCGCGACCCGGCGCAGGCCGATGGTGTCCTTGCCGTCCTTGTTCCAGTCACCGACGAACACGGTGTCGTCGGGACGCCCGTACGTCTCCACCCGGTCGGCGGCGCCGCCGCGGAGCTTGTTGGCGAGGTGGTACTCGTTGCCGCGGCGCACCGCGAAGGTGTCGTCGCCGTCGCCGTCCCAGTCACCGACGAGGATGACGTCTCGCTCACGCCCGTAGTTGACGACGGTGTCGGCGTCCCCGCCGCGCAGGGCGTTCTTCACGTGGTAGACGCTGCCGCGGCGCACCGCGAAGGTGTCGCGGCGGTCGCGGTCCCAGTCGCCGACGAGGATGGTGTCCTCGGCGCGGCCGTAGCGGAAGACCCGGTCGGCGTCGCCGCCCGTCACCGAGTTCTTCACGTGGTACTCGGCCCCGCGGCGCACCGCGAAGGTGTCCTTGCCGTCGCCGTTCCAGTCACCGACGAGGATGACGTCCCCGCGGCGGCCGTACTTGAAGGTCCTGTCTGCCGTTCCGCCGGTGAGGGAGTTGGACACGTAGAACGTGTTGTCCCGGCGGATCGCCAGGGTGTCACGACCGTCGCCGTCCCAGTCACCGACGAGGAGCTCGTCATTGGCCCTGCCGTAGGTGAACCGGTTGGCGGTGCTGGAGAAGTTGTTGGTGAGGAAGTACTCGTTGCCGTTCCCGCGGACGACATCGCCCTTCGCGAGGGCGGGGGCACCGGCGCCGAGCGCCAGCCCCAGGGAGAGTGCCGCCACCGCCGCAGCGGACAGCGAACGTCGAAGGTTCACGGAGGACTCCTGTGTGAGAAGAGGCCCCCGTGCGAGCAGAGCGTACCGCTGCGCTACGCCTGTTGACGCCAGGTCCGGCCATCCTGTCCGTCAGCCGCTGCGCCGCACCGCGAAGGTGTCGCGTCCGTCGCCGTCCCAGTCACCCACGAGCACGACGTCGTCGGCCCTGCCGTAGGTGAGGACGACGTGTGCGTCGCCGCCGGTGAGGGAGTTGCGCACGTGGTACTCGCGGCCGCGCCGGACGGCGAAGGTGTCGCTGCCGTCGCGGTCCCAGTCCCCCACGAGGACGATGTCGTTGGCGCGGCCGTACCGCAGGACGACGTCCGCGTCACCACCGGCGATGCGGTTCTTCACGTGGTAGTCCGCACCGCGGCGCAGCGAGAGGGTGTCGCGCCCGTCTCCGTTCCAGTCGCCGACCAGGACGTCGTCGCGCGGGCGGCCGTAGTGGATGACGGCGTCGGCGTCCCCGCCCGTCATCGAGTTCTTCACGTGGTAGGTCTGCCCGCGCCGCACGGCGAGGGTGTCCTTCCCGTCGCCGTCCCAGTCACCGACGAGGACGACGTCGCCGGGCCGCCCGTAGCGCACCGTGCGGAAGCGCTGACCGGGGTGGGCGTCGTAGACGAGGTAGGTGCTCCCGCGGCGCAGCGCGAGGGTCTCGCGGCCGTCGCCGTCCCAGTCCCCGACGAGGACCTCGTCGGTGGACAGGCCGAGGCGGAAGGCGAGGTCGGCGTCGCCACCGGTGAGGCTGTTGCGCAGGTGGTAGTCGTCGCCGTCGACGAGGGTGGCGACCTGCTCGTTGAGCCGCGGGATACGCGCGTAGATGTTGTCGCCCGGGCACGTCGTCGCGCCGACGTCGCGGTGGGCGAAGACCCGCGGCAGGGTCTGTCCCGCCGGCCGGTGGGCGGTGCCGGGCGAGATCATGCCGCTGGGCGCGCTCATGTCGATGTCGGCGGCGTCGAACTTCCAGGCGATCACGCGGGCCATGGTGTCGAGGACGGAGTCGGGGGCGTAGAGGCTGGAGTAGTCGCCGAGCACCGAGATGCCGAGCGTGCCCCGGTTGAAGCCGCGGGCGTGGGCGGCCTCGGGCAGGCGTCCGGGCGGCGCCGTGAGGGAACCGGCGCGCCCCTCGAAGACCTGGCCGTACTTGTCGACGAGGAAGTGGTAGCCGATGTCGCCCCAGTCCCGGGTGACCGCGTGGTAGTGGTAGATCCCCCGCACGATCCCGGCGGACTGGGCGGCGGTGTAGCTGTTCGACCCGGCCGTGTGGTGGACGACGGCGGCGCGCAGCGGGTCGTGCCGCGGCGTCCACGTCATCATCGACTCGTCGGCACCCCAGCCGGCGCGGTGGATGACGCGCGGGGCGGGGGCGGCCGCCCGGGCGTGCGTAGCAGCCGGCTCGGGGGTGGCGCTCCGTGCCTCGGTTGTCGCGGGACCCGCGGGTGCGGCGGAGGTGCCGGTGCCGGCCGTGGCCGCGAGCCGCGCGGTCTCCTGGGACGTCCTCGCGACGGCCTCCTGGTCGCCCGGCTCGGGCGGGATGAGGTGGAGGTGCACGTCGTGGGGCAGCACGCCGTCGCCCGCCGCCACGCGCAGCTGCACCGCGGTCGCCCCGCCGACGACGTAGGGCTCGGTCCCGCCGACGTCCCCCGCCACGGCGGCGTCGGGCTCGAGCTCGGCCCACGCCGTCCACTCCCCGCCCGCGCGCACACGCACGGAGAAGCTCTCGTCGGGCGCGTCCAGCCCGTCCCAGGTGACGGCCGCGACGGAGAACTCGGGCACGTCGAGCTCGTCGGTGAGCACCGCCCCGTCCACCTGGACGCCTGCCGCCAGGTCCGTCGGTACGCCGTCGCCGTCGGTGAGCTCGAGGACGACGACGGCGTCACCACCCGGCGGTTCCTCCACCCCCTGCGCGGCCGGTGCGAGCACCCCGACAGCGGTCAGTCCGGCCATGGAGCAGCACAGAGCGATTCGCCCCCCGCGAACAGTCATGCGGCGAATGTACCTCGCGGGCCGGACACAGCGAACGAGCGACAAGACCCCGACCGAAGTCTCATCTTCCTCACACCTTGGCATGGCTAGTGTGTCCCCCATGCAGATTTCGGTGATCGGTTGTGGGTACCTGGGTGCGGTGCACGCGGCGTCGATGGCGGAGCTGGGCCATGACGTCGTGGGGATCGACGTGAACGCGGAGAAGGTCGCCCTGCTCAACGCGGGCAAGGCCCCGTTCCACGAGCCCGGGTTCGACGAGCTCCTCGAGCGCAACGTCACCGCCGGGCGGCTGCGTTTCTCCGCCGACTTCGCCGACGTGGCGGGGGCACGGGTCCACTTCATCGGGGTGGGCACCCCCCAGCAGGCCGGCTCCTACGCCGCGGACATGTCCCAGGTCAACGGTGCGGTGGCGGGGCTGGTGCCCCACCTGGCCCCCACCCCCGACGGTCCGGTCCTCGTGGTGGGCAAGTCCACCGTGCCGGTGGGCACCGCCGCCGGGATCGCCGAGCAGGTCACCGCCGCGGGCGGGGTGCTGATGTGGAACCCGGAGTTCCTGCGCGAGGGCTTCGCCGTGCAGGACACCATCTCCCCCGACCGCATGGTCTACGGCCTGTCCCCCGACCCCGAGGCCGCCCGCATCGGCCAGGAGGTCCTGGACGAGGTCTACGACAACCTCATCAACAACCAGGGCATCCCGCGCCTGCTCACCGACTACGCCACCGCCGAGCTGGTCAAGGTCGCCGCGAACTCCTTCCTCGCCACGAAGATCTCCTTCATCAACGCCATGGCCGAGCTGTGCGAGGCCACCGGCGCCGACGTCACCCAGCTCGCCGCCGCCATCGGCCACGACGACCGCATCGGCCACAAGTTCCTGCGCGCCGGCGTCGGCTTCGGCGGGGGCTGCCTGCCCAAGGACATCCGCGCCTTCATGGCCCGCGCCGAGGAGCTCGGCGTGGACGAGGCCCTGGGCTTCCTGCGCGAGGTCGACTCCATCAACGACCGCCGCCG
>NZ_UETB01000033.1 GCF_900116375.1 Georgenia satyanarayanai
CTTGCCGGAGGTAGAGCTACTGGATGGCCGATGGGCCCCAACAGGTTACTGACGTCAGCCAAACTCCGAATGCCGGTAAGTGTAAGCGCAGCAGTGAGACTGCGGGGGATAAGCTTCGTAGTCGAGAGGGAAACAGCCCAGACCACCGGCTAAGGCCCCTAAGCGTGTGCTAAGTGGGAAAGGATGTGGAGTTGCACAGACAACCAGGAGGTTGGCTTAGAAGCAGCCACCCTTGAAAGAGTGCGTAATAGCTCACTGGTCAAGTGATTCTGCGCCGACAATTTAGCGGGGCTCAAGCACACCGCCGAAGCCGTGGCATCAGCACATGTCCCCAGCTTCCTCCCTCGTGGGGGTTGTTCAGGGGTGTTGATGGGTAGGGGAGCGTCGTGTGGGAGGTGAAGCTGCGGGGTGACCCAGTGGTGGATCCCACACGAGTGAGAATGCAGGCATGAGTAGCGAAAGACGGGTGAGAAACCCGTCCGCCGAATGACCAAGGGTTCCAGGGCCAGGTTAATCCGCCCTGGGTAAGTCGGGACCTAAGGCGAGGCCGACAGGCGTAGTCGATGGACAACGGGTTGATATTCCCGTACCGGCGAAACACCGCCCATACCGAGCCCGGTGATGCTAACCGCCCAACGCTCACGTGTTGCCCTTCGGGGCGCATGTGAGCCGCGCGCGGAACCCGAACCGGTAGTAGGTAAGCGTATTAACAGGGGTGACGCAGACAGGTAGCCTCCGCGTGCTTTATGGCTATGCACGTCCAAGGGAGCAGGGCGAGGTCCAGGCAAATCCGGGCCTCACACAAGCCTCAGACCCGATGGTGACCGCGAACGCGGGAAGCAGGGTGATCCTATGCTGCCAAGAAAAGCCTCGACGCGAGGTGTTAGCCGCCCGTACCCTAAACCGACTCAGGTGGTCAGGTAGAGTATACCAAGGCGATCGAGATAATCATGGTTAAGGAACTCGGCAAAATGCCCCCGTAACTTCGGGAGAAGGGGGGCCTGAGGGGTGAAGCCACTTGCTGGCTAGCCTTTGAGGGCCGCAGAGACCAGGGAGAAGCGACTGTTTACTAAAAACACAGGTCCGTGCGAAGTCGCAAGACGATGTATACGGACTGACGCCTGCCCGGTGCTGGAAGGTTAAGAGGACGGGTCAGCTCAACTTCGGTTGGGCGAAGCTCAGAATTTAAGCCCCAGTAAACGGCGGTGGTAACTATAACCATCCTAAGGTAGCGAAATTCCTTGTCGGGTAAGTTCCGACCTGCACGAATGGCGTAACGACTTCTCCGCTGTCTCAACCGTGAACTCGGCGAAATTGCACTACGAGTAAAGATGCTCGTTACGCGCAGCAGGACGGAAAGACCCCGGGACCTTTACTATAGCTTGGTATTGGTGTTCGGGACGGCTTGTGTAGGATAGGTGGGAGACTGTGAAGCAGCCACGCCAGTGGTTGTGGAGTCATCGTTGAAATACCACTCTGGTCGTTCTGGACATCTAACCTCGGTCCGTAATCCGGATCAGGGACAGTGCCTGGTGGGTAGTTTAACTGGGGCGGTTGCCTCCCAAAATGTAACGGAGGCGCTCAAAGGTTCCCTCAGCCTGGTTGGCAATCAGGTGGCGAGTGTAAGTGCACAAGGGAGCTTGACTGTGAGACTGACAGGTCGAGCAGGGACGAAAGTCGGAACTAGTGATCCGGCGGTGGCTTGTGGAAGCGCCGTCGCTCAACGGATAAAAGGTACCCCGGGGATAACAGGCTGATCTTGCCCAAGAGTCCATATCGACGGCATGGTTTGGCACCTCGATGTCGGCTCGTCGCATCCTGGGGCTGGAGTAGGTCCCAAGGGTTGGGCTGTTCGCCCATTAAAGCGGTACGCGAGCTGGGTTTAGAACGTCGTGAGACAGTTCGGTCCCTATCCGCTGCGCGCGCAGGAAACTTGAGAAGGCCTGTCCCTAGTACGAGAGGACCGGGACGGACGAACCTCTGGTGTGCCAGTTGTTCCGCCAGGAGCACGGCTGGTTGGCTACGTTCGGAAGGGATAAC
>NZ_UETB01000026.1 GCF_900116375.1 Georgenia satyanarayanai
ACAGGTAGGCGGCCGCGCGGCGCAGGACCTCGTTCTCCTGCTCAAGCAGCCGGATCCGCTTGCGCACTTCACGCAGCTCGGCGTTCTCGGCCGTGGTCGTGCCGGGCCTCGCGCCGTCCTCGACATCGGCCTTCGCGAGCCAGTTCGTCAGGCACGACTCGCTGATGCCGAAGTCAGCAGCGATCCGTTTCAGATGGACGCCCGGCTCGCGGTTCCTCGCGACACGCACGACGTCGTCGCGGAACTCCCGGGGGTATGGCTTGGGCACAGTGCACATCCTTCCAGTGGCACCCCTCGGCACCACAGATCAGATGTCACCTATCCGTGCAGCAGTCCCCAGGGGCGCACCGGAGGTCGGCCCAGGGTGATGGATCCGGACAAACTGGCGGCCGCCCGAGCGCGGCGCGCCAATGGTGAGAGTCCGAGCCAGATCGCTCGGGCGCTCGGTGTCTCGCGGGCCACTGTCTACCGCTACCTAGCGACCGATCAGACGGACGATCAATGACCGTTGGGCATAGCTAACGAACCTCGAGCCCAGGCACCGACCTCGTTGGCGGCGCCCCAGCCTGTTACAGCTGACCGACGTCGACGGCTCCTTGTTCCTGGAGCCAGTCGAGGGGGTTCACCGTGGAGAGCTGGTCGTCGGTGTGAACCTCGAAGTGCAGGTGCGGGCCGGTGGAGTTCCCGTTGCTGCCCACCCCAGCTATCACCTGGCCGGCTTCCACGGCTTGGCCGGGGTCGACGTAAAGGCCGGAGGCGTACATGTGGTTGTACCAGGTGTAGACCGTCCGATCCTCGAGCTCGTGCTCGATGATGATGAGCATGCTCGACCGGCCGGCACGTCCCTGCCCGACATAGGTCACGACGCCGTCGGCGACGGCGTGGATCGGGGTGTCCAGGGGTGCAGCCAGGTCGACGCCGTAATGGAACTGCGCCGCTCCACCGAACGGGTTCTGCCGCGAACCGTACCTCGAGGTGATCCGGTAGCTCCCTTCGGTCAAGGGCATGACGACCCGTTGACGTGCAGGCACTAGCGCCGCGGCCATACCGTTGGCGGTGGGGCTGCCGTCTGCCGCTAGTGGTGACCGTTCTGCGGCGCGCGAGGCTCGGACCGCCGCCGCCATCTCTCGTTCGGCGGGCCGGTCGAGTATTGCCGAAGCAGCACTGACCGACTCCAGTTGGAAGCGGTCCGCTGCACCGTCAAGGGCCTCCAGAGCACTGATCTCCGCGGGCACGACGACGGTATCGGGGATGACCCCCTCGGCCTGGGGGGATGACATGCTCACTGGAGCAGCCACGAAGGCCACAGCGCCCACGGCCGAGACGAGTGAGGTCAATGCCTGTCGCCGCCGAAGGGGTCGGCGGCGAGCACGCAGGTCCTTCCTGCGTGCCGGCTGGGGTGGATCAGTCCTCACGGCGTTCGCACTGCCTGTGTCGGTACCGCGGTGCAGGTCCCGCCTGCGCGGACTCTCGACCGTCACGGCGGCGGCTACCCGCTCAAGGCCCGCCGGCTCTCCGGTCGCCTGCTGGCTTGCCTGGCGCAGCTCGCGACGAGTAGGACGCGGTCCCTGCGACGGCATGTCGGGCACGCTCAAGAGGCTCCTTCTGCGGACACAGCACGGCCGCAGAAGGCCGGGCAAGATCTCGGGGACGGTTCAGTCTGCGCACCCACGTTACGCACGGTTCCGTGCCCAAAGTGACAACCTCCCGATCTCTTCATTGAACCTTCACTGAAGACGGTCTGCCCATGTTTCCGCAGGACCGTCTTCAGGAATCCGTGCTCGAGCCCCTGCGCTGCCCCAGCGTGATCCCTACACACCTCTTGCACTTCCGGTGGGTGCGCTACGCTGGCCCCAGTTCCGCGGCCAGCGACGGGAGGGAGCCGGTCATGATGACCGTGCATGTCCTGCACGCCGGCGACGGCTACACCTACCTCACACGGCAGGTCGCCACCGGCGACCAGCAGCGGGCAGCAGGGGAGTCCCTGGCGGACTACTACGCCCACGAAGGCAACCCACCGGGCCGGTGGGTCGGGACCGGCATGGCCGGCGTCGATGTCACGGGACGGGTGTCCGAAGCGCAGATGCGTGCCCTGTTCGGGGAGGGGCTCCACCCGGACGCGGACCGGATCATCAGCGAGGCAATGGCGCGCGGAGCCAACCCGGAGCTGGCCGTGGAGGTCGCGCGGCTGGGCCGGCGGTTCCCGCGGTTCGCGGCGGTGGAGAGCGACCAGGAGTGGCGCTCGGCGATCACCGCGGCGTACACGCAGTTCAAGGTCGACCACGACCGTCCGCCGCAGGCTGGAGTGGAGCGTGACCTCATTCGGTGGCAGGTCGCCGGCGAGCTCTTGAGCGAACGGCTCGGCCGCGAATCGCGTGATGAGGAGCGCTCCACGTTCCTCGCGGCGCAGGGCAAGCAACAGCGCCAGCCCGTCGCGGGATACGACCTGGTGTTCACGCCGGTGAAGTCGGTGAGCACGCTGTGGGCCCTTGGCGGGCAGGACGTGCGCCGGGAAGTCGCCGCCGCGCACGAGGCCGCGTGGCAGGGAGCGTTCGCGTGGGTCGAGCAGGAAGCCGGGGTGACCCGGGTGGGCAAGGGCGGGGCCGCTCAGGTCGACGCCCGCGGACTGATGGCCGCGGCGTTCGACCACGCCGACTCACGCACCGGGGACCCCAACCTGCACACCCACGTCGCGGTGTCGAACAAGGTGCAGGGCACCGACGGGCGCTGGCGCGCGCTCGATGCCCGCGTGCTGCACGCGCTCGGTGTTGCCGCCTCGGAGCGGTACAACACCCTGGTCGAGGACGAGTTGCGCCGGCGGCTCGGTGTGGAGTTCGTCGAGGAGTCCCGCGGGCCTGGCAAGCAGCCCGTGCGTGAGGTCGCGGGCATCGACAAGCGAGTACGCGAGGTGTTCTCCTCACGTCGCGCGGCGATCGAGGACACCTACGACGAGCTCCTTGCCCAGTACCGGTCCGAGCACGGCCACGAGCCCCCCAAGCGCATCCAGCTGCGCCTGGCGCAGCAGGCCACCCTGGAGACCAGAGAGGGCAAGGAGAAGGGTGTCACGCTCACCGAACGGCGGCAGCAGTGGCGAACCAGTGCCGCCGCGGTGCTCGGCGGGCAGGAGGCCGTTGATGCCATGGTCGCCGCCGCGGTGCCTGGTCGCGGCGGCGTCGGTGAGAGTGAGGGCGAGCAGGTCGACGTCGACCAGCTCGCCGCTCAGGTCGTGCGCGAGGTGGAGACCAAGCGCGCCACCTGGGGGCCGTGGCACCTCATGGCCGAGGCGATGCGTCAGGTCCGCCGGCACCCCGCCGGCGGTGACGTCGCCGGCCTGGCCGAGCGCGTCGCTCACCGGGCACAGGCCCTGTCGATCCGGCTAGACCCTCCCGAGCTCAACCCGGTGCCGGCGCCGCTCCGGCGCGCCGATGGCGAGTCCGTCTACACCGTGCACGGGGCCCGCAGCTACACCAGCCGGGCGGTGCTCGACGCGGAAGCCGACCTGGTCCAGGCCGCGCTCCGGACCGGCGGGCTGCGCGTCGACGACAGGCACCTCGAGGACGCGGTCGCTGCCGTCGAGGCCCGCACCGGGCGGACGCTGGACGAGGGGCAGCGGACGCTGGCGGCGCACTTCGCCGGGTCGGGCCGCGAGCTCGCGGCCGGGATCGGGCCAGCCGGCGCGGGCAAGACCACCGCCATGGCCGCCTTCGCCCGCGCAGTGGAGAAAGCCGGCGGACGGGTGCTGGCCCTGGCACCTTCGGCGGCCGCGGCCGCCGTGCTCGGCGAGGAGCTCGGCGTCAGCGGGGAGACGCTCCACAAGCTCATCGACGCCCACCGGCGCGGGCAGATTCCCGAGAGCCTGCGGGTGGACGCGCGCACGGTGCTGCTGGTGGACGAGGCCGGCATGGCCGGCACGCCCCAGCTCGCCGCGGTGCTCGCCTTGGCGCGCGAGTACGGCGCGAGCGTGCGGCTGCTCGGTGACCCGCAACAGCTCGCCGCCGTGGAGGCCGGGGGAGTGCTGCGGCTGATCGACGAGCGGGTGGGCGCCGCCCACCTGCGCGAGGTCCACCGCTTCACCGACCCAGCCGAGGCCGCGGCCTCGCTGCAGCTGCGTGACGGAGACCGCGGCGGCGCGCAGTTCTACCTCGAGCGGGGCCGAGTGCGCGGCGGCACGCGCGAGGCGATGCTCGAGGAGGTCTACGCGGCCTGGCGAGACGACGTCGAGACTGGCAAGGACTCGGTCATGGTCGCCGGCTCGAATGACGACGCACTGGCGCTGTCGACCCAGGCCCGGCGGGACCTCGTGGCAGCGGGACGGGGCGAGCCCGGCGGGGTGCAGCTCGCCGACGGCAGCCAGGCCGGCCGCGGGGACCGGATCGTTACCCGCCGCAACGAGCGGCGCCTGGCCACCGCGGCGGGCCGGGACTTCGTCAAGAACGGTGACGTGTGGACCGTGCTCGCCCGGGCCGAGGACGGGCGGCTGCGCGTGCGCCACGCCCGGCACGGCGGCACCCTGACACTGCCTGCCGAGTACGTCGCCGAGCACGTCCAGCTCGCCTACGCCGCGACCGTGCATCGGGTCCAGGGGATGACCGTGGACACCTCCCACGCGCTCATCGACGCCGAGGCCAGCGACCGCCAGGCGCTGTACACCGCCGTCACCCGGGGCCGGGAGAACAACCGGGTCTATCTCGTGACCGAGACCTCGGTCGGGGCAGATGGTCACGACGAGACCAAGCCCGCCGACTCGCCGGCCGACGCACTGCGCCGGATCATCGGCCGCGACGGCGCCGCGGTGTCCGCGACCAGCGCCCAGGAACAGGCCTGGCAGGACGCCCACAGCCTCGCCCGTCTGGTCCCTGAGGTCGAGGACGCCGTCGACCGGTACCGCATCGGGGCCGGTCCGGAGCCCGTGTCCTGGTGGCGAGCCCCGACAGCCGGGGCGGGAGACCCGCTGCCCGAGGTCGACTCGCAGGTCGAGCCGTGGACCCAGCGTCACGTCGAGCTGATCGAGCAGCGGCTGGACTACCTCACCGACCAGGTCGCCGACGGGCACGCGCCCTGGGCCCGAGACTTGCCGCGGCCGGTGGCACCTGAGTCGGTGGAGGAGTGGCTCACCGCGGCGCGCGTCGTCGCCGGCTACCGGGACCGCTGGTCGATCACCACCACCGACCCTCTCGGCCCGCACCTGGAAGAAGGCGCCGAGGGGAACGACTACCGCGCCGCGGGCGCGGCGCTGGCCACGATGGGGGCCACCAGCGACGACCAGCGGGTCCCCGTCTCGGCACCGGAGCGTGAGCACGGCCGCGAACTGACGCCCGCGGAGCGGCTGGCCCAAGCCCGCGAGAAGCTCTCTCGGCGACAACAGCAGGACCGTCAACGTCGGCAGGAGCCGCCGACGCGCGGTGCCCCGAGCCGCGGCGGCCCGCAGCTGTGACTCTGCTGCTGAGCCAACGGGATCACGGTTCTGCGGATTTGTGGCCCGATTTTCAGTGGCTTTTTCGCTGCTTCGACCGTAGTGTTTTGGCATGAGAGCCGATGTTGTTGCTGCGCACGCCGATGCCACCAGGCTCGACATCCACGACCTGGTGCGGATTCTCAACGAGGACGTGGGCACCACGGTCGTGCAGGCGATGACCGGCACCAAGGACCGGGGCCAGCCCGCCAGGTGGGCGCGGCCCGACGGTCCCGAGCCACGGCTCAAGACCGTCAACCAGCTCCGGCTGGGCTACCGCGTCTGGCACCTCCTCGAGCAGGAAGAGGGTCCCGACGTTGCCCTCGCCTGGCTCGTGGGCGCCAACCCGCGGCTCGGGGAGACGACCCCCGTCTCCGCGGTGCGCGACCTCAAGAGCGCTGAGGTCATCGGCGCCGCGCTGGCGTTCATCGACGGATCCCCGGCGGCGTGAGCGCCGCTCCACGCTCCCGGGTCTGTCCCCGCACCGGATTCTACCTCGTGCCGGCACGCGGGCAGGACGGGTGGCGCGTCGCCCAAGAGCGCTACACCCGCTCCGGCGGGATCGTCGCCGTGCGCGTCAACCAGCACGTCGGACCGCTGCCCGCCGAGCTGCCCGACCGTCGCGGCCGCTTCGACACCATCGGGCGCACCGTTTACTTCGCCGACCGGCCCACCACCGCGTTCGCCGAGGTCCTTCAAGACTTCCGTGCTGCCCGAGTCGCCCTGCAGGCCGACGCCGACGCCATCGGCCTCAGCGTGGAGCAGTACATCACCGAGGTAGGCGACCAGGCCGTAGCCAACGGCCGCGAACGTCCCTGGGCCGTCAGTGTCGGCTGGCAGATGAGCCGCGGCCTCCATCGCGTGGCCATGCCCGCCGAGGGCTGGTGGGTCCAGATCGACCACAAGGCCACACTGAACCGCCTGGGCCTGGACCTCGCCGAACCCCTCCGGCAGGCTGGGGTGCCGCTGCTCACCCTCAGCGGCACCACCGGTGAGAACCGCGCCGTCACCACCCTGCTCGCCCAGCACGTCCGCGGTCAGACGCTCTTCGACGGCTCCCTCCCGCTCGGCGTCCAGTTCACCTCCAAGACCGGATACGGCACCTGCTGGGCCTGGTGGGACCGGCGAGCCGACGACGGCCTCATGCCCGGAGACAACGACCCCAAGACCATCGACGACCTCAACGTCGACGGTGACGCCTTCCGCACCGTCACCACCGACTGGGAGCTCGAGGTGCTCCCCGGCGCCCCGCGCTACTGACTCCCACCAGTCCCGCCGCCGGTCGCTGGCGTCCGCGCGTTAGCGGGCGGGGTCGCTCAGTGGCGAGAGATGCGAAGGGCGACCCAGACCCTGCACCGTCGGCGCAACGCGGCTGAGGGCCCCAACTCCGCGAGACCGGTCGGCTACACGCCTCCAGGGGTGATGGAGGCGGCGGTTCTCGCTAAGGATAGGCGGCTGTGCGCCGATAGGACGTAGTAGGCGACGAACGGAGTGTTGATGGACGGGATCCTCGCCATCTCGCAGCGCATCGCGCAGATCGAGGCGACCCTCGGCTCGCTCTCCGTCCCACGCGTGCAGCCAGCCGCGGGCTCTGCCATGGCATTCTCCGAGGTCCTCGCCAGCGCCGTCGCCGACACGGCCCCGACTGTGGCTGCCGGCACCTCCAACCTCGGAGGGTCCGGGTTCCGGGTCAACGCTGACGGCGTGCCGGTCGATCTCGCGGCGTACGGCAACGGCCGCATCCCGCGTGAGGCTCTCGAACCTGTGGGCACCACCGGCCACCGACTGTGGGCGCCCGCCGCCCAGTCGTTTGAGAAGCTCCTGTCCGCGGCTGCGGCCGACGGCGTAGCCATCGGTGTCACCGACTCCTACCGTTCCTACGACGTGCAGGTCGACGTCGTGCGGCGCAAGGGCCTGTACTCGCAGGGCGGCCTGGGCGCCAAGCCGGGCACCAGCCAGCACGGCTGGGGAATGGCCGTGGACCTCGACCTGGACGCATCGGCGCAGGCATGGATGCGCACAAACGCCGCACGGTTCGGGTTTGTCGAGGACACCCCGCGCGAGCCCTGGCACTGGGCGTTCCAACCCTCCTGACGCGGGAAGACGCACCCAAGAGAGAGCAGCCGCGATGCTCACACCCTCCCCGGACGCGCATGAGGTCCAGCGAGCCTGGAACCGATCGGCACGCCGACGGTGAGAATGAACGGCATGACTGCGGTCCCTACTGACGTGAACCTGCCCCGTGTGCTCGTTGTCGACGACGAAGCCCCGCTGGCCCGACTGGTCGCCAGCTACCTGGAACGGCACGGCTTCGAGGTCCAGGTCACCGGAGACGGCAGCGACGCGATCCAGCGGGCCCGCCAGTGGCACCCGGGCGTGATCGTCCTCGACCTCGGGCTCCCCGGCGCCGACGGCATCGAGGTCTGCCGCACGGTGCGTACGTTCTCCGACTGCTACATCATTATGCTCACCGCGCGGGTGGAGGAGGTCGACAAGCTCATCGGCCTGTCGGTCGGCGCCGATGACTACGTCACCAAACCCTTCAGCCCTCGCGAGCTCGTCGCCCGGGTGCGGGCCATGCTGCGCCGCCCACGCCAGGACACCGGCCCGCACGGGGTCGGTGCGTCGTTCGGGCCACTGAGCATCGACCTTCTTGGCCGCGAGGTGTTCATCGACGGGGAGCCCGTGGCGTTGACCCGCACCGAGTTCGACGTCCTCGCGGCCCTCGCGAGCCGCCCGACCATGGCCTTCTCCCGGCGTCAGCTCATCGAGACGGTGTGGGGACCGGGCTGGGTGGGCGATGAGCACCTCGTCGACGTCCACATCGCCCACCTGCGGCGCAAGCTCGGGGATGACGCCTCCGCGCCCAAGTTCGTCAGGACGGTGCGCGGGGTGGGATACCGGATGGGCAGCGGGCAGTGAGCCTCGCACCGCGCCGCCGGTGGGGGCTCGGCGCCCGGCTCCTCGCCGCGATCGTCGCGGTCATCCTCGTGGCTGCCGGCACCGCGTGGGCGGTCGCCTTAGCCATCGGCCCGGAGATCTTCCACGACCACATGCTCATGGCCGAGCCCGCGGACTCCTCGGTGGTCTCCCACGCCGGGGAGGCCTTCACCACGGCGTGGACACTGTCGTTGTCCCTGGCGCTGCTCGCCGCCCTGCTCACCTCGGTCGTCGTCAGCGTCTTCCTCACCCGGCGCATCGCCAGGTCCCTGGAACGGGTACGGCAGGCCGCCGCCCAGGTCGCCAGCGGTGACTACGCCGCCCGCGTCCCCGAGGTGCACATGGGCACCGAGTTCGACGACCTCGCCGGCGCGTTCAACACCATGGCCGCCGACCTCGGCGAGATCGAACAGACCCGCACGCGGATGCTCGGCGACCTCGCCCACGAGATGCGCACCCCGGTGGCCACGCTCGACGGCTACCTCGAGGGCATCCTCGACGGTGTCGTAGCGGCCGACGAACCGACGCTGGGGATGCTCCGCGAGCAGGTCGCGCGCCTGGCCCGCCTGGCGCAGGACATCGCCCTGGTCACGGCCGCCGGGGAGGGACGCCTGCGCATGCACTGGCAGCCCCTCCAGGTCGGTGCGCTGATCGACGCCGCCGCGCAGGCCGCCGCCAGGTTCACCGACAAGGGCGTCGAGCTGACGGTCGAGGCCACTGAGGAGGCCCGTCAGACGGTGCTCACGGCCGACCCCGACCGGCTCGGCCAGGTCCTGACCAACCTGCTGGACAACGCCGTGCGGCACACCCCCCACGGCGGCCGGGTGCAGCTGGGCGCACAGCGCACCGGGTCCACGCTGCGCCTGTCGGTCCGCGACACCGGCAGCGGGATCGCTGCCGAGCACCTGCCCCACCTCTTCGAGCGCTTCTACCGCGCCGACGCCGCCCGGGACCGCGCCCACGGCGGGTCGGGCATCGGGCTGACCATCGTCCACGCCATCGTCCACGCCCACGGCGGTGCCGTGACCGCGACCAGCACCGGGCCCGGCCACGGTGCCCTGTTCACCGTCGAGCTGCCCGTGGACACCGGGACCCGGGTGGAGCGCCGCTCATCCTGACCGGGTGGTCTCCTTGGTCGCCGTCCGCTCTGCGAGCCGGTCCGGCGGCTGGTTGCCGGTGGCGTCGCCCGGGAACAGGACACTGATGGCCCATAGGCCAAGGGCCATGAAGCCCAGGCAGATCACGAGCACCAGCCCCGTCGGTCTTCTCCGAGCGCACGCGGCAGGTGCCTCGCCCAATCGAGCCATCCACGCTGCCCGGAGTAGGACTCTGCCTCGAAAGCTCCGTGAAGCCCATCTGGCCTGAAGCTGATCCGGGTGACCCGCCCCGCCCGCGGTTGCTCTGCCGCCTTCTTGTGCTGTACGTGGGCCTTGTTGATCAACGCCTGCTCTACGGAATTCATCAGACCTTCATCGTTCTGGCTGGACGTGGGGGTGCGGAGGCAGCGCATCGGCCATAGCGTGCCGAGCGGGTAAGCAAGAGAAAGCAGTGACTATGTCGACGTATGTCGGGCTCCTTGCCATGGTCGTGCTCGCCTTGCTTGGTGTGGGCGCGGCGTACCTGCTGTGGCGGGCGACGGCCTTGCACCCCGAACCGGTCACGGTGAAACCCTTCCTTTCGGGGTTTGACCCCCAAGAGCACGCGCTGTCCCGGTTCCATGCCCGCTGGTACCCGATGACACTGCTTTTCCTCGCGTTCGACGTGGAGATGTTGTTCATGTACCCGTGGGCAGTAGTCGTCGCGAAGATGGGCGCCTCGGCCGTTGTGGAGATGTTCACCTTCCTCGGCGTCCTCATGGCTGGTGTGGTCTGGGCCTGGCGTGAGGGGGCTCTGCGATGGACGTGAGGCGGTCATTGGCGAGCTGGGCTACCCGGCGAGTGCATGTCCAACTGGTGGAGGTACCCGGTTGGGCAGAGGTCCGGATGCGCACCGAAAAGGAGATCGTGAACCGAGCGTGGCCAATCGCTCTCTCGTCCGCCGAGGCCGACATGCTGGTGGTGTGTGGGCATGCAGACGGTGAGTTCGCCGAGATACTTGAATGTGTCTGGGCGCAGTTGCCCGGGCCTAGGGCGCGGACCGTCATCTGTTCTAGCGAGGGCATTTCAGCGGCACTGGAGACGGCGCTGGCCGAACTGAAGAACGACGAACACCAACGCCATGACGCCCTCACGCGCCCAGATGGCGCTGAAAGCAAGTCCTCGGAGGACGGTGACGACGCCGGCATGGGGGGTGGCCAACACGACCACGGCGCCATGAGCCACGGCGAGCACCAAGGCCACAACCCCGAGCCCGGCAGCCAGGACGAGTCCGCCACCAACGACCACGCCGACATGGGCCACGACGAACACGGAGGCCACGGCGGGCATGACATGTCGGGGCCGGGCGGCATCCCTTTAGCGAGCGGAGGGCCCGACCGGGATGGTCTTGACCTCGATGTCTTGCACGTGTCCCTCGGTCCGGTTATGCCGCACTGGCCGGCCGGGTTGGTGCTGCACTGCTCGGTGCAAGGAGACGTGGTCGTGGAGGCAGAGGCAGCAGAAGTTCTCGGCGTGGAGGACCAGCCAGCGGGTACGCCGCAGCAGGACACCTCCCAGCCCGAGCAGCGGCGCTGGATCGCTGTGGCGCGCTGCGATGCCGTTGCCCGGCTTCTCACTGTCGCTGGATGGGAAGGCGCTGCAGGGCAGGCACGAGGTGTGCGGGACGCTCTGCTCGATGGCGCGTCGCTACCAGAGTGTTCGGCACCGTTGCGCCGGCTCGAGCGCCGGGTACGCCGGTCGGTGCTGCTGCGGTGGTCGCTGCGCGGACTTCCCTCACTCTCGGATGAGGGCCCCGACGGGCACGACATCCTCGAGCAGTTGGAGAGATGGGTGTCTGAGGCGCGCGGCGCGGTGGAGGACGCTTTGCCGGTTGATCCGGTCCACGCTGCCTCCTCGCTGGACTCCCTGAGCGCCCTGGTGACCGGGCTGGAGCTGGCATCGGTCCGGCTTGTGGTGGCGGGCTCTGGTATCGACACCGCGATCGCGGCCCGCCCGGAGATGGCCCATGGGTGAGCAGGTGGTGGAGGTGCATCCGCTGTGGGCGGTGGTGGCCGGTGGGCTGCTCCTGCTTCTGGCGCTGGCCGGCGCTGCTGTCGACGGACTTGCCGCCGGCCGCGCTGGCGGTGTCCGAGGCGGGCTGGGTACTCCGGTGTGGGAGAGCGCGCGGCTGTTGCGTCAACGGCGGCGCACCACGGTGGCCGCCGACTCGCTGCTCTGGCGCATCGGCGGCGGCGGCCTCGTGGTGGTGGCCCTGCTGATGGTGGCGGTGGTGCCGTTGGGTCGCTGGACGATCGCTGATCTTCCCGTGGGGCTGGTGTGGTTCAACGCCATGGACGTGCTCGTCTGGGCGTTGGTGTGGCTGCTGGGCTGGGGCGCGAACAGCGCTCACTCCCTGGTGGGGGGCTACCGGTTCCTCGCCCAGGCACTGTCTTATGAGCTGCCCCTGATGTTCGCTCTGGTCGCGCCGGCGGTGGCGGCAGGCAGCCTACGTATGGGTGATGTCGCGGCCGCCCAGGAGGGCCTGTGGTACGTGGTGTGGATGCCGGTGGCCTTCGTCGTCTTCTGCCTCGGCGTGATCGCCTTCTCGGTATGGGGACCGTTCTCGGTGGCCGCCGGCGGCGACATCGCCGGCGGGGTGCTGGCCGAGCTCTCCGGTCCCGACCGGCTCCTGGTGCTGGCCGGGCGCTACGCGTTGCTGGCGGCCGGCGCCGCCTTCGCCGTGCCGCTGTTCCTGGGGGGCGGGGCCGGACCGGTGCTGCCGGGGTGGGTGTGGTCGCTGCTCAAGACCGTGGCCCTGCTGGCCGTGCTGGTCCTCGTGCGCGGTCGGCTGCCGGCCGTGCGGCCTGAACGCTTCGCCGAGGTCGGCTGGTTGATCCTGCTGCCGGCCACCTTGGTACAGGTCCTGATCGTGTCGATCGTCATGGTGGGAGGGAACTGAGATGGTCGAGGCTGTCGTCGTCTGGGTGCTGGGGGCCGTCGCGGTCGCCGCCGGGGCTGCGGTGTTCATCGTCGATTCGATGGCGCGGGCCACCTACGCGCTGGCCATCTCTTTCGTGGCCGTGGGTTTGATGGTCCTGTCCTTGGAGCTGGACTACATCGGCGTGGTCATCGTGCTGATGATGGTCATGGAGATGGCCATCATGGCGATCTACATGGTCATGTTCATGGGCATGAATCCGGCGCTGATGCCCATGGAGATGGTGCACAACAAGCGCGGCTCTCTCCTGTTGGCGGGCCTGACGTTCGTCGTGCTCGCCGCCGCCGCGGTACTGATTCCTTGGCCCGAGCGCCTCGGGGAACCGTCTGCCGACCCGACGGTGGCACTGGGCGAGGCGATCATGGGTTCGCACATGCTGGTGATGCTGGCCATCAGCGCGGTGCTGTTCTCCACGATCGTTGCCGGGATCGTGCTGGCCAACCCGCGGGGGCGGTATGACCGCTTGGGCGCGGACCTCGACCGCCGGGCCCCGGAGGATCCGATCCGCGGTGGGGTGGGCCGATGAGTCTGGAGATCTTCCTGCTCGTGGCTGCCGCGCTCATCGCTGTGGGGCTCTACGGCGCACTGTCTCAGCAGGTCGTGGTCATGGTGATGATGGGCCTGGAGCTCATGCTCAACGGGATCATCCTCGCCGGTGCCGCGCTGTGGTGGTACCTGTCGCCCACTCCTGACGGGCAGGTCCTCCTGCTGGTGGTCATCGCCGCCATGACCGTGGAGATGGCTATGGGGTTCGCCGTCGCCACGCTGGTGAACCGTGCCCGCAAGGACGACATGACCGACTCGGCCACGGAGCTATCCGGATGAGCGCCCTGCTGTGGCTGTTCATCGCCGCCCCCACCGTAGCCGGGACAAGTCTGCTCCTGGCCGGACGCCGGGCGGAGAAGGCCGCCGTGCCGGTGTCGCTGACCGTCGCCGCCGGCGTGGTAGTTCTGTCCGGCATCCTTGCCGCCACCCGTCCCTCAGTCGCGGCGCCATTTATGGCCGGGGCAAGTTTCGGCCTCGGCGTGGACGCCCTGTCCGCCCTGGTATCGGTCGCCGTGAGCGTCGTTGCCCTGCTCGTGCTCGTCTTCGCTGGGAGCGAGGGGAACGAGGCCCCCGCCCGGTTCCACGGCCTGATGTTGCTGTTCCTGGCTGCGGTCCTGCTCACCACGACGGCGACGACACTGCCGGCGCTGCTGTTCGCCTGGGAGATCATGGGGGCCACCTCCTACGCCCTGATCGGGTTCTCCTGGCGTCAGGAGTCGAAAGTCTCCGCGGGTCTGACCGCGTTCGTGGTGACCCGTACCGCGGACCTGGGGATGTACCTGGCCGCCGGGGCGGCGCTGGCGGGCGGGGCGGGGATGGTGCTGGCCGACCTTCCGCAGGCCGCGCCGGGGTGGCGCGACGTGATCGCCGTGGGTCTGGTTGTGGCCGCGGCGGGCAAGGCGGCCCAGCTGCCCTTCAGTTTCTGGCTGTCCCGGGCGATGGAGGGGCCCAGCACCGTCAGCGCGCTGCTGCACTCCGCGGCGATGGTCGCGATGGGCGGGTATGTGCTGCTGCGAGTGGAGCCGCTGCTACAGGCCACGGGCTGGGCTGCCACGGCCACCGCATGGCTTGGTGCTTTGACCGCAGCGGTCCTGGGCATCGTGGCGCTGGCCCAGCGGGACCTCAAGCAGTTGCTCGCCGCGTCCACCGCCGCCCAGCTGGGTTTCGTCGTGCTGGGCGCGGGGCTCGGTGCGACGGCCGGGGGTGCTGCCCACCTGGTGGCGCACGCCTCCACGAAAGCACTGCTGTTCCTGGTGGCCGGGGCGTGGCTGAGTGCCCTGGGCACCAAACGGCTGGTCGCGCTCCGGGGCGCCGGCCGCCGGTGGCCGGTGGTGGGAATCGCGTTCGCCGTGGGTGCACTGTCATTGGCCGGGGTCGCACCGCTGTCGTTGTGGGCCACCAAGGACGCGGTTCTCGCTGCCGCGCTCAGCTCCTCCCCCGCCCTGTACGTCCTCTCCCTGGCCGGCGCTGCGCTGTCGGCCGCCTACGCGGGCAAGGCCCTGGCCCTGGTGTGGGGGCGCCCGGAGCGCCGGGGGGCCGCTAAGCCACAACGGGCCGGTGTTGAGCAGCAGCCCACCGGGCACGTCAGCCGCTGGGAAAAGTTCCCGATCGTTGTTCTGGCGGTTGGTGCGGCGGTGCTCGGCCTGCTCGCCCTACCCCCGGTCGGCACGATGCTGCGGGCGGCCCTGGGTGAGGACACGGCCAGCCCACACGTGTGGGAGATGGTGCTCTCCGCCGCCATCGCACTCGGGGTCCTGGCGCTGGTCATCGCGCGTCCGCGCGTACCCGAACCCGCGTCCCTGAGTGGTTGGCTAAGTCTTGAACGGGCAGCGAACGCGGTGGCCGTGCGCCCGACCCTGGTGCTGGCTCAGGCACTGTCCCGCTTCGACGACGCCGTCCTGGACCGCGGTGTCCGTTCCGCCGCGGGCGGCACCGCCCGGGCGGCCCGCTTCGCAGCCCAGGTCGATGATGACGTCCTCGACCGCGGGGTAGGGGCGACCGCCCGGACTGGCGTGCTCGCCGCCCACGCCGCCGCTAGGGCCGACCGTGGCAGCGTGGACAAGGCCGTGGAGGCACTGGCCGGCGTCGCGCGCCGTCTGGGCCGGTGGGCGCAGGCTCCGCAGTCGGGACAGGTCCACCAGTACTACGCCCAGCTCACCGCCGTCCTGCTTGCGGCGGCCGTCCTCTTCGCCGTCGTGAGGTGACCATGCTCAGCGTCCTCATCTTCTTTCCGCTCCTCGCCTCCGTCGTACTGGCGCTGGCGCGCCGGGTTCCGGACGCGGCCGCACGCTTGACATGGGTGACGGTGGCCGCGGTCGAGCTGGCCCTGGTGATCGGCATGTGGGTGGCCCCCGCGCCCCGCGGCGAGCTGGCCTTCGAGGAGCAGGTGACGTGGATCCCCAACGCCGGGGCCAGCTATCACGTGGGGCTCGACGGCCTGTCGCTGCCATTGGTGGCGATGACGGCGGTGCTGTTCCTGGCTGTGGCCGTCTACGCGTTGCGTGAGGGTGACCGTCCCCGCCCCCAGGCCGCGCTCTTCCTGTTCCTGCAGACCACGGCGATCGGCCTGTTCGCCGCCCAGGACCTCATCCTTTTCTTTCTCTTCTTCGACCTGTCGATCGTGGGGATGTACTTCCTCATCGCCGGGTGGGGCCACGGCGACGCCGCCCGCTCGGCGCTGAAGTTCTTCCTCTACACCTTCCTAGGGTCCCTGGCCCTGCTCGTCGGGTTCATCGGCCTGTTCCTCGCCGCCGAGCCGCACACCTTCGACATGGTCGAGCTCACCGCCGCCGCCCCGCTGAACGACCAGCCTGTGGCCGGCGGGCTCGTCCTGGCCGCCATCGTGATCGGCCTGGCGATCAAGACCCCGACCTTCCCTTTCCACACCTGGCTGCCACCCGCCCACACCGACGCCCCGGCGGCCGGGTCGGCCGTCCTCGCCGGAGTGCTGCTGAAGATGGGAACCTACGGGTTCGTCCGCATCGCGATGCCGATGCTTCCCGAGGCGTGGCGATCCTGGGCCTGGGTCATCATCGCCATCGGCATCGTCTCGGTGCTTTACGGCGCCCTGGTGGCTCTGGCCCAGACCGACTTCAAACGGATGGTCGCCTACACCTCGGTCAACCACATGGGCTACATCATCGTGGCCCTCGGCGCAGCCGGGCTGGTGGGCGGTGGGGTCCAGGCCCGGGAAGTTGCCGTGACCGGTGCGATGACCCAGATGGTGAGCCACGGCCTGATCACCGGCGCGCTGTTCCTCCTGGCAGGGGTGTTGGCCGACCGCGCACGCACCTATGACATGGGTTCCTACGGTGGCCTGGCCGCCCCGGCTCCCCGCTTCGCCGCCCTGCTAGCCGTGGGGGCCTTTGCCTCCCTGGGTCTGCCGGGCTTCAGCGGTTTCATCGCCGAGTTCCAGATCTTCGCCGGCAGCATCGGCGCCACCCCGATCACCGCGCTGGCACTGCCCGGCATCATCCTCACCGCCGCACTGTTCCTGCGGGCTCTGCAGCGCCTGCTCACCGGCACCACCCGTGGCGCCTCGGCCGGGTTCACCGACCTGCGCACCACCGAGACGACGTCGATCGGTTCACTTCTCGCCTTGGCGTTGATCATCGGGGTCCTGCCGCACTGGTTGCTGACAGTGATCGAACCTGCTGCCGCTGCCGTCGTCGAGCTCGTGGCCCGGTAGCCCATGGCGAGCATGAACATGTCCCCCACCCACCTGCTGCCCGAGGCGATCCTCTTCGCCGGGGCCGTCCTCACCCTGCTGGTGGGGTCCTTCCTGCCCCAGCACCGGCTGTGGCTGACCCGGCTACTCGCCCTGCTGATCCTCACCGCCGCCAGCCTGGCCGCCGCAGTGGCCTGGGCGACGCCAGCGGAGGCGGTGTTCGCCGCGACGTTCGCCGCGGACGGCCCCACTAGCGCAGCGCGGGTCATCATCACGGTCGCGACGATCGCCGTCATCACGCTGGGCAAGGACGAGATCACTGGGCGGGCACGAGAGTCAGAGACCCACGTGCTGCTGCTGCTCGCGGCGCTCGGCAGTACGGTCCTCGCCGGGGCGAACGACCTGCTGGTCCTGGCCGTGGGGTTCCTGCTCTCCAGCATCCCGCTCTACGCCCTGGTCGGCATGGAACGCACCGCCCTGGCCGCCGAGGGCGCACTGAAGACCTACCTCATCGGCGCCCTCATGGGCATTGCGCTGCTGCTGGGGGCCACCGTCCTTTTCGGTGTCGCGGGCACCACCGGGTATGGAGAGCTCGCCGCCGCGCTGCCCCAGGCCCCGGCGGCCGCGGTGACCCTGGGCCTGGTCGCCGTGCTCGGCGGCCTGACCTTCAAGATGGGGGCGGTGCCCGGGCACTTCTGGATCTCGGATGCCGCTCAAGGGTCCAGCACCACCGTGGCCGCCTTCCTGACCACGGTGCCCAAGATCGGTGCCGTGATGGCCGCCTACCGTCTGGTAGACCTCGCACCGGACTCCGTCAACGCCGGACTCTTCATCGCCCTGCTCGCCGCGGTGACCATGACCCTGGGCAACCTCGCCGCCTTCACCCAGACCGACCCCCGGCGACTGCTGGGTTGGTCGACCGTCAGCCAGGCGGGCTACCTCCTGCTCCCAGTGGCCGTGGCCGGACGCAGCGACCTCGCGCTGCCCTCGATGCTGCTCTACCTCGCCGGGTACGCCGTATCGAACCTCAGCGGCTTCGCCGTGATCGCCGCATCCCCTGGCCGACCAAACCTCTCCACCTACCGCGGCCTGGCGGCCAGCCGGCCCTGGGTGGCCGGGGCACTACTGGTGGCCCTGCTCAGCCTGGTGGGCACCCCACCCACGGCCGTCTTCGCCGGCAAGCTCACCACCTTCACCGCGGCCTGGGACGGCGGCCTGGCCTGGCTGGTGATCATTGCTGCCGTCAACACCGTGGCCAGCCTGTTCTACTACCTGCGCTGGCTGGCACCGGCGTTCCGCCCCGCACAAGACACCGGCCCGGGTGAAGCCCGTTCCGCGGCGCCGGCTCGATGGGCAGGTGCCACCGCGGTCGCGACAGCGTCAGCCGTCCTGGCCCTCGGTCTGGCCGCACCACTCTTGTGGACGGTGCTGGACGGTCAACTGGCTCGGTAGCCCCGGCACAGAACCCCGATGGGAACCCGCGAGATGCGCCCTCGAGCCTCAGCATGGCCGACCTTCCTGCCGATGAGGTAGGTGGACCGGAAAGGACGGCATGGACGGCATCCTCGCAATCACGCAGCGTATAGCCAGCATCGAGGCGACGCTCGATTCGTTGGCGCCGCCAACGGCACCGGTCGCCGGCTGGAGGAACCTCTCCAGCTGAGCGCAGCCGCCGCGTGAGAAGGGCCTGAGCGTGGGAAGCGAGCTCCTCACTACCGGCAGCGTCCTGGCCGCGTTCTTCGCCGGCGGAGTGGCCCTGCTGCGCTGACGGTGGCGCCGTCGACGGGAGGTGGACAAGGGGCCGGTCTAGGACATGACCTCAGTCCGTGGCGCATTGACGCTCTGCAGGCTCATCGAAGGCCGGCACGGGGCGCTCTGCGGCTTCCTCTGGCGTCGCGGCCACCCCGTTCTCCGAGATGTCCTCGATGAGCCAGTCCATCTCAAAGATCTCGCGCCGCTGAGCCTCGCTGATCTCCACGGCAAGCTCACAGACTCGGACGTCCTCGATCCCGGCTCGCTCCGACCGCGTGATGGCCAGGGAGTGGTGGGGGATCATCGCGCGCATAAAGGCGGAGTCGTCCACCGTGGCCTGGCTGCGGTCCAGCGCGGTCCCGCCCGCCAGCAGCCCGAGGCTGACCACCACGACGACGGCGTTCGCCTTGGCGTTCTTATACATGTTGAGCATCCAGGCGAGCATGACCAGCCCCATCGCGCCGCCCATGGTCACCGCCATGAAGATGCGGCTCTGGCTGAAGCGTACGTGGCCCCACTCCCACGAGCCGACGAACATCACCCAGTACATGACAACCATCGCGGTCAGGAGCATCGCGGCGAACCGCAGGTACATCTTCATACTCATGGTGCGCGAGTGGCTGTCGTGGTCCTCGTTCGAGTGTTCGTGCTCTGCCATGGGGAAACATTCTCCTTCTCATTCAGGGCTGGGGTCCTCAATCGTTCCCTCGGTCGCGGGTCCCGTCCTGTTTTGAGGTCGACATGGGCCAGCGGGCGCGCCTGAGCTCGCCCGCTGGATGGATCAACTTCACAGGCCCTGTGGGAGGAGCTCCTCCATCTCGGTGATCTCGGCCTGCTGGTCGTCGATGATCTTCTGGGCCAGCTCGAGCCCCTGCGGGTTCTCCCCGCCGTCGAGTTCGGCCTGCGCCATGTCCACCGCGCCGCGGTGGTGGGCGATCATAAGCTCTAGGAACCGCTGGTCGAACTCGGCGCCGGACAGGGACTCCAGCTCGGCCATGGCCTCCTCCTGGCTCATCCCCTCCATGTCCATGCCGCCGTGGTCCATGCCGCCCATCGGGACTGCGCCGACATCTGCGACACCACAGCCCGTGTCCTGTCCCGCCACACCGGCTACGACGCCAACCGGGACTGCTGCACGGATAGGTGACAGGTTGGGTCACGCTGCCTGAGTGGCTGGCGTGGTCATGATCGTCTCGTACTCGATGGGGGTCAATCGGCCGAGAGCGGCCTGTCGTCTGCGGCGGTGGTAGGTCCGTTCGATCCAGGTCACGATTGCGATCCGGAGCTCTTCGCGGGTGCTCCAGGGGCGGCGGTCCAGGACGTTCTTCTGGAGCAGGCTGAAGAAGCTCTCCATGGCGGCGTTGTCCCCGGCTGCGCCGACTCTGCCCATGGATCCGACCATGTCGTGGCGGTTGAGGGCGTGGACGAACTTCCGGCTGCGGAATTGCGACCCGCGGT
>NZ_UETB01000019.1 GCF_900116375.1 Georgenia satyanarayanai
CGAGGCCGGTGCTGTGACGGTCCAGGACGTTGGTGACCGCGTCGAAGGCGGTGGTGTTGCGTCCGAGGATGTTGTCGATCGCGGCGAGGCCGGCGACGGTGCGCGAAGAGTCGTCGGTGAGGTCTTCGTCCATGCGCGTCCGAACCTCCCAGAGTCGGATGACCTGTTCTCGCCGCCCCTTGGCTGCCAGCGAGAGTCCCGCTGCGGACTTTGCCAGGGTTCTCCCTTCTCCGATAGTCGCCACTCGTCGCGCCGCCACCCCCTGTCAGGGGTGCGGCGTAGCCGCATCACGTAGTGACGTGAGGCGCCCTTGACAGGGGGTGGTTGTGCGAGACCCTCCGTGGTCGGGGGAGGGGACCGCTGGCTATCTGTCGAGGTCGGGTTCGGGCCCGGCCGCCGGCGGCCGCCTGCCCGGATCGTTGCCCCGGCGCTTGCCGGGGTCGGTCGTGGGTTGGGCGGGGAATGAGGCTCCGTGCAGTCCGGAGGTCTGCTCGCGCTTGAAGGCGGTGTCGGCGCGTTCGGCCGCAGCTGCGAGGTCGCCGGCGAGTTCGTCGACGGCGGGTGGTCGCACGCCCAGGGCGTGCCCGGTTTCGACGAGCTCGGTCAGCCGCGAGTGATCCCCGAAGCGGTCGGCGTGGTTGAGCACCTCCTCGGTGCCGACGCTGTTGCCGTTGAGATAGAGGCTGGCCGCGGCGAGCGTGGCGAGCCCGGACCGGTAGTCCTCGGGCGCGCCACGGTAGAGATCGACGAGGAGGTGGGTCTTGGCGTGACTGCGGCCGGCGTCGGTGAGCAGGGAGTCACGCACGAGCTTGTGGCTCAGTGCCAGATGCGCGAGGCGCGAGAGGTCTTCGGGCCGGTGCTCGACCTTGGGTCGAGTTAGGTCCTCGAGCAGTGCCCGTGCCTGGACCCGGCGCGCTGAGGGAAGCGTGGTCGCGATCGTGTTCGCGACACGATCGGGGGCCGGGGGATAAGTGGGTGCCGGGTGCGGCTGGTAACGCAGCAGCAGGTCCTCGCGAGAGGCCTCGGGAGCCGGCACCCCCGAGGCGATGTATTCGGCGGGTGGCACCAGCTCGTAGGTGGTGTCAGCGGGACCCAGGATGGGATCGATGACCCGGGCAGTGTTGGCCTCGCGGTCAACCACGATCCCGAGGTGGGCGTTGCCGTACTCGGCGAACGCTCCGCACAGGAGCACCGCGCGCTCGTGAGCGTGTGGTCCGTAGCCGACGGGGATGAAGTGATCGACCTTGGCGCCGGCGAAGGCGTGGGAGATCCGTCCGGCCATCCACCGGGCGTGCATCGCGTCGTTGATGACGTCAGAGTCCCAGCTCACGGCTGCGACGGGTCCGAGATGGCCGTCGGTGATGGTGGCGATGGCCACTTGGTCATCGCTGGGCTGGTACTCCAGGCGGTAGGGGATGGCGCCGGCGACGACGGCTGCCTGACGGGCTATGAGTGCGTCTCGCTGCTCACTCATCCGACTCGTCCTCGAGGTCGAGTGCGATGGGCAGGCCGCGCCCCACGTCGACCGTTGAAGTCATGGCGGAGGGGCTGGTCTCCCTGGGGATGGGTCGTGTGGCGATCGCCTCGGCGATGGTGGACTCAGCTGGTGACTGGCTCATGGTCGGTGCCCCCCGTGATGTGTGTGCTGTTCTCAGTGGCTGGCTGAGAGGTGGTGCCGTTCGTCTCGGTCGCGGTGGTGGTGCGCCGGCGTGCGCGTGCGGCGCGCTTCTTCTTCTCCGGCTCTGGGAATCCGATCTTGCGCAGTTCGGTCGCTGACCAGCCGGCAGTGAGTGCGGCGTTGTAGGCACGCACGTCGCCGCGCTCGGCGTCGCTGATGCGGCCAGCGATACGCGTTTCGAGCTCGGCGCGTTCGCGCTCGGTTTCCTCGCGCACGTCGACGATGCGCTGGCGCGCGTCGGCGAGTGACTGGATGGCCTTCAGCCGCTGCTCTTGGGCCCGTCGAGCACGCTCGAGGGCCTCCTCGGGTGTCGGTACTCGCGCCATACGACGAGCGTACGGTGAGACGTGCGTCACGTCGAGAGTCGGGCGGTGGTTTGCGCGTGGTGAGGTCACAGACCAGCGGAGTTCCGACGGAGCAAGCTATACACTTAGCCCGGCTAAGTGGCTTTGCCTCTCGACGCGTCGCGGCGGAGAGGGCACACTGGTCGTGTGAGTCCCCGCCGGTGGCGGGGTCGCTGCGCTGGGCCGGAGAGGCTGGTGGTTCCCGTGAGCGGTGAGGCTCCCAAGGCGCGCCAGTTGGCACGCCGGCGGCGCGCCAATGTCGAGGGTGGGCGACCGCACCGGCACGAGGTGAAGGTGTCACCGGAGGAGGAGGGCGTGCTGCTGCGCCTGGCCGCGGAGCAGCGGGTGACGGTGCCGCGCCTGCTGGTGGAGTCGGCGCTGACGGCGGGTGCTGAGACGCCGAGTGAGCGGCGCAACGCGATGGCCGAGCTGTTTGCCCTGCACCGCCTCCTGGCGTCGATCTCCAACAACGTCAACCAGATGGCCAAGGCCACCAACGCGACGGGCGAGGTGCAGGAGGAGCTCACCGCGACACTGGCTGCGGTGCGGCGGACCGCGCTGCGGATTGATGAGGCGATCGATGGGTTGAGCCTGCCGTGATGCCCAACGTGGTGCGCGGTGATCGCATGGCCGGACTGATGACCTACCTGGTCGGGCCGGGCCGGTCGAATGAGCACATCGACCCCCACCTGGTGGCCGGCGACCCGGCCCTACTGGCGTGGCACGACGACAACGAGCTCGGGCGCGACTCCGCCCTGGAGATCGCTCGGCACCTGGACCGGCCCCGCACCGCATACGACGTGGCGGTGAAGGGCGGGCACGTGTGGCACTGCTCGCTGTCGCTGCGCGCCGACGAGGGCATGCTCACCGACGAGCAGTGGGCGGCCATCGCCCATGACTTCGTCGCCGCCATGGAGTTCGACGACAACGAGGGCACCAAGGCCCCCTGCCGGTGGGTCGCCGTGCGGCACGGGGTGTCGGAGAACGGCAACGACCACATCCACATCGCCGTGAACCTCGTGCGTGAGGACGGCACGAAGGCCTCGATCCACAACGACTTCGCCCGGGCCCAGTCCGCCACGCGGGCGATCGAGGTCAAGCACGGGCTGGAGGAGCTGGAGTCGGTGCGCGCCGAACGCGCCACCCGCGGCTACAACCCCGCCGAGCGCGAGGCCCAGGCACGTGCCCGGGCGCGCGCCAAGCACGAGCGCCGGCGCACGCAGCGGGGCGAGAGCCTGCCCGCCTGGGACACCCTGAGCGGCTCCGACCGCCAGGCGCGCATCGCCGCAGAGCTGCGCACCGACCAGCCGCGCTACCTCCTATCGCTCAAGGTGCGCGCGGCCGCGACCGCCAGTGCATCCGAAGCCGAGTTCGTCCGCCGAATGCGCCGGTCCGGGCTCCTGGTGCGACCGCGCTACGCCTCGGGCCGCACCGACGTCGTCACCGGGTACACCGTGGCCCAGCGACCCGAAGCCGGTGAGCGGCCCATCTGGTACGGCGGGGGAAACCTCGCCCGTGACCTCGCCCTGCCGCGGCTGCGCGACGGGTGGCCCGACACCCCGACCGGCGCCGGTGAGGCTGTTGCGGAGTGGAACGCCGCCAAGCGAGGCCGGCGCGTTGTCGCACCCGGCCGTGAGGCTCACGAAGTTGACCCTCTCCTGTGGGAGCAGCACCACGCCGACCTGCGCGCGCTGGTCGACCGGCTGCGCTCGGTCGACGTGGAGGACCGTGACACCTGGGCCACGGTCGCCCGGCAGACAGCCGGGGCGCTGGCCGCGTGGTCCAACGCGACCGAGGAGACGCCCGGTGACCTGGCCGCGGCCGCCGAGGCCCTGTCACGCTCGGCGCAGACCTACCGCCGCACGGTGCCCCCCGCCAAGGCCGGCACGGTGGCCGTCTCGGGCGCCGCGATGCTGCTGGCCAGCGCCACCCGGGGCGGCAAGGGCGCGGTCGCCCAGGCGGCGATGATCCGCCAGCTCCTGCGGCTGACCCAAGCGGTGTACGACGCCTCGGTGGCCGCCGGGCAGTTGCGCCAGGCCCGGCTGCTGGCCGAGGACACCCGGGCCCGGCTGGTGCGGGTGCGCGACGCGCTGCCGCAGCCCGCGGCACCCACCGGGGCAGCGGCGGTGTCGCAGGCCCCATCGCTGGACCCGCAGGCCCAGGCGATGCTCGAGCGGCTGAGCGCCGGCCAGGCACACGATGCGACGAGGGCCGCCTCACCGCTGCCCGCGACGCTCGAGCCGGCCGAGCGGCGCACCACGACGACACGGGGCGCGGAGCGCGGCCCGGAACGATAACCAGGGGGACTGATCATGGTTGAGGAGACCGACGGCATCGAGGAAGCCTTCGAAGGGCAGGTCCGCGTCCTCGTCACCGCCGCTGGCCAGGTCGCCGAGCGCCTCGCCCGGGAGCGGGAGCAGGCGCTGCGCCGCGCCCAAGCGCACAGCGAGCGGCAGGCCCGACAGATGCGCTCACGTCTGGACGCCGAGCGGCACGCCGCACGCGCCGAGCTCGCCGGCGTGTACCGCAACGAGTGGTGGGACCGGGCCAGCCCGGAGCAGATCGGCCACGCCTACCAGGTGGCCCGAGCATGGGCGCACGAGGACCCCGAAGCCGTGCGGGCGGAGCAGCGCATGAGGGAGGAACTGCGCACCCGCTACGGTATCGACGCCGACAACACCGGCGCCCCAGCCGACGCAGTTCAGGCCGCTATCGAGCGTGCCGAGCGCGACCGCGCGGACGCAGGCACCGAGCGGACCCGGGAGCAGACCGATCGCGCCGAGGCGCACCGCCTGACGCAGGACGCCGACCGGCAGGATCGTCTCGCCGAGGAAGCGCGCTCAGCGGCGCTCCTCGAGCCGGCCCCGGACGAGCGGCTCCGGGCAGCGCGAGAAGCCGAGCAGCGCGAGGCCACAGCAGATCATCTCCGCTCCGATGGGCGGGCCATGTACGACACCGCGGAAAGGCGACAGGTCACGGCGCGGCAGCTCGAGGCCAAGGGCATCGACCCCGAGCTGGTCGCCACGAGGATGCGTGCCGACACCAGCCAGGGCGCCCCGGCGACGGAGGCGGTCAAGCGCGTGAGCACGGCGCCAAAGGCACGCAGGAGCACGGTGCGCGCGGCGCAGCGACAGCGCACCGGACTGGACCGGTAAACCGTCGCCCAGCGCACGACTGCCCGTCGCGCCAGCAGCCACTCAGAGAAGGGAAGGGCGTCGTGCGACACGGATCCGGTGGGGGAGTGGGGCACCCCTAGGTGCAGATTTCCTGTGGTTTTTACGGTGCTTCCCGCGTAGTCTTCTTGCATGAGAACCGATGTTGTCGCCGCACACGCTGACGCCACCAGGCTCGACATCCACGAGTTGGTGCGGATCCTCAACGAGAACGTGGGCAGCACCGTCGTCCAGGCGATGACCGGTACCAAGGACCGCGGTCAACCCGCGAAGTGGGCGCGTCCCGACGGTCCTGAACCGCGCCATAACACCGTCAACCAGCTCCGGCTGGGCTACCGCGTCTGGCACCTCCTCGAGCAGGCAGAGGGCCCCGACGTGGCCCTCGCCTGGCTCGTCGGCGCCAACCCGCGCCTGGGGGAGAGGACCCCCGTCTCCGCGGTGCGCGACCTCGACAGCGCCGACGTCATCGGCGCCGTCCTCGCGTTCATCGACGGATCCCCCGCGGCGTGAGCGCCGCTCCACGCTCCCGGGTCTGCCCCCGCACCGGGCTCTACATCCTGCCCGCCCGCGGGCAGGACGGCTGGCGCGTCGCACAGGAGCGCTACACCCGCTCCGGCGGCATCCTCGCCGTGCGCGTCAACCAGCACGTCGGACCCCTCCCACCAGAACTGCCCGACCAGCGCGGCCGCTTCGACACCATCGGCCGCACCGTCTACTTCGCCGAGCACGCCACCACCGCGTTCGCCGAGGTCCTCCAGGACTTCCGCGCTGCCCGAGTCGCGCTGCAGGCCGATGCTGACGCCATCGGCATGAGTGTGGAGGACTACGTCTCCGCCATCTGCGACCAGGCCGCCACGAACGGCCGCGAACGCCCCTGGTCCGTCAGCGTCGACTGGCAGATGAGCCGCTGCCTGCACCGGGTCACCATGCCCGCCGAGGGCTGGTGGGTCCAGATCGACCACAAGGCCACCCTTAACCGCCTCGGACTCGACCTCGCCGAACCCCTGCGCCAGGCCGGCGTTCCCCTGCTCACCCTCAGCAGCACCACCGGCGAGAACCGCGCAGTCACCACCCTCCTCGCCGAGCACATCCGCGGCCAGACACTTTTCGACGGATCCCGACCACTCGGCATCCACTTCGACTCCAAGACCGGTTACGGCACCTGCTGGGCCTGGTGGGACCGCAGAGCCGATGACGGCCTCATGCCCGGAGACAACGACCCCAAGACCATCGCCGACCTCAACGTCGACGGTGAGGCCTTCCGCACTGTCGCTACCGACTGGGATCTCGACGTGCTGGCCGGCAGGCCTCGGTACTAGGCGTAACGCCCGCCAGCGGCGGACGCATCATCTGATCTCAAACGCCGGCAGCCCGTAGGTGTCGTACTGGTTGTGGACGGTCGGGTAGAGCTTGCTGTCTCGGAGCTCGTACGCCGGCAGCCCGTAGGTGTGGCGCTGGTTGTGGACGGTCGGGTAGCACTTTGTGTTCATGGCTGGGTTATACAGGCGACCACCGACAATCAGCCTGAGCTTCCTCGAGAAAGTAGGATGTCATAACGTCGGTTATCGGCGCGGGCTGATTTTGGACAGACATCTCCCTACCCATGAGAAAGGGCGCTTTGTGCGCTACCTGCTCCGTCGGGTCCGCTTCGCCTTGGCGAGACGGACGGCGCGCTCGTTCGCGCGGTCCGAGAGCCGAGCGCGACCCGAACACCTGAGGAGGTCAGGTGGCCGCGGCGGACCCACTGCCTAACCGTCGACGGCCTGACCCCGAGCTCGAGTGCGGCCTCGGCCGCTGTCAGCTCGGCCTCGCGTGGGCGCGGAGGATCATCCCAATAATCATCGCCCCAGCAGCTCTGCGTGGACAGTGCCCGACTGGAGCTCGCGGGGCGTGGCGTGGCTGGGACGTTGAACGTGAACGGATTGCGGCGACTGGGTGGCGCTGTTGCGGAGTTGAGCGAACTCCGCACTGCCGCTGCGACCTTGGCGTCGAGGACGCTCGACGCGGACTTCACGAACTCCCCCATCTTGCCCAACTCGGCGAGGATGCGCGGGGAACTCACGCCGAGCTCGCGAGCTAGTTCGTGGACGCGGATCCTCACTCATTGAGTGTGACAGTGTGACGGCGCGTCGCGCCAGGCTGCATGCGGTGACGTGTCGGAAATCCGCAGCGGGGCAACGAAAAAGCCCCGGGTCAACCTCGGGGCTTCTGGTAGTAGGGCGCACTGCTCCCCACCAGGCGTAGATTACTGCAAATTTCGGCCCGCGCCCTAGGACGACTCTCCGCCGGCGTGTCGCCTGTGCTCGGGCGCAGGCACTTCGGGCTCAGTGACAGGTCCGGTCTGTGTGGCGTTTCCAAGACGGGCGGCGAGCCGGCTGGCGTCGCGGGCGACGTAGCCAAGCAGTGACGATCCGCGGTCACGCTGCCAGGGGCGGCCGATGGTGTGGAGCCCGGGCACCGGGGTCGTGCCGTCGTCGGTGCAAAGTGCACCGTTCTTGTCGAGGGCGCCCGGGATGGTGACCCAGTTGTCGTCGTGACGGTAGCCGGTGGCCCACACCACCGCATCGACCTGCAGGGTGGCGCCGTCGGCGAAGTCGACCCGGTTGCCCTCAGCAGTCGTCGCCCGGGAGTGGAAGGTCACCCCGGCGCGGTGCAGTGCGCGGCGGGATGAGCCGATGACGGGCTCGTTGGCGCGCAGCCGCCGTCCCACGAGCGAGCCGGCTGGAGCGTGGATGGCACGGGTGGTGGTCAGCCACCAGAACAGGTCACGGCCAAGAATCTGTTGTGGCAGCGTGCGTAGCCGAGTGCCCTCGGACAGGTGCACCCGGCGCCCGGCCTGGGCGAGCTCGTGCGAGACCTGGAACCCGGAGTTGCCGCCGCCGACGACCAGGACCGTGCCAGTGGGGACCTGGCCGGGGTTGCGGTAGGCGTCGGTGTGCACCTGGACGACGTCCGGGTCCAGCCGGTCGGCCCAGGCGGGGGTGAAGGGCGCCCCGAAGGCCCCGGTGGCCACCACCACGCGGCGGGCGGTGATGGCCTCACCACTGGCGAGCTGCAGGTTGAACGCGCCGGACTGGCCGGCCAGCCGGACAACGTGGGCGCCGGTGCGCACTGGTAGCCGGTGGTGTGTTGCGTACTCGGCCAGGTATGCCGCAACGTCGCCCTTGCCCGGGTAGGCCCACGGCTCGCCGGGGAACGCCAGCCCGGGCAGTGCGTCATGGCGCGCCGGGGTGAACAGCCGCAGGGAGTCCCACCGGCGAGCCCAACTGGTGCCGATCTGGTCAGTGCGCTCGAGCAGCAGGAAGTCGACGCCGGACCGCGCCAGGTAGTACCCAACGGCCAGCCCGGCCTGGCCTGCACCGACTATCGCGACGCCGACGTGGTGGCCGGCTGTTCGCGAACGCCTCATGGTGATACACGCTAGCGGGTATCACCATGAGGCTGGAGATGACCAACCTTCGGCGCATAGCCCGCAACTCTGGACCCGTCGGACAGGACAGCGGCGACGGTGAACGGTAACGACTGCGGTCAGTCGAGTCCTGGTCCGCTACGGGCGGCGAGGAGATCGCTGAGCACGTTGAGGTCGGCGCTCTGGGAGTTGACGATGCTCACCGCAAGCGCCTTGACCGCCGGGTTCTTGGCGTTGTCAGCGGCGTACTCGGCCATCTCGATCCCCCCCTCGTGATGCGCGACCATGAGGTCCAGATAGAGCCGTTCGGCGTCCGCACCCGATGCGGCCGCCAGCCGATTGAGATCCTCGCGGGTGGCCATCCCGGGCATGTGTCCGGGCCCTGCGCCGTGGGCCTGAGGGTCGGAGTGGTCCTGCATCCAGCTCATAGCGGGGTGGGTAGACGTCTGCGGCAGGCCCCACAACTCCAGCCAGGCATACATCTGCCCTGCCTGCTGCTGCTGGGTGAGGATGACGTCCAGCGCGAGGCTGAGCAGTTCAGCGTCATCGGTGCGGTCACGGATGAGCACCGACATCTCCACGGCCTGGGAGTGGTGAACTCCCATGTCCCGGGCGAAGCCGGTATCCACCGAGCCCTCTCCCGGAAACTGTGGTGCGGACACGGCCAGCCGGGATCCGGCGATGAGGCCCAGCACGGCGGCCAGGGCGATGAGCACGCCCGCGGCGCCGGCGACCGCCACGCGGCGAGGGAACACCCTGCTGTGGGAGCCGGATGCCGCGGGGATGTGGGGTGCGTTGCTCATGTGCGCGTGGTCAGGCGGCGGGTGTGCCCGTGCCGCCGTAGCAGGGGGCGCCGGGTTCGGGGGTCTGCGCGCCCTGGAGGTACTCCATGAGGAAGGCGTCGACGCGGGGGTCATCGGCGTCGTCGACCGTGAGCTGAGCGCCCCACGCGCTGAGCACGATGGGCGTGCTCTGGTCCTGGTAGGGGCTCACCAGCACGTATCCCTGGCCCTGCGCTGCCCTGTCGGCCAGGGCCGAGACCTGGTCCTCGGGAAGGTCACCGGAGTAGGTGAGCCACACGGCACCGTGCTCGAGGGAGTGGACGGCGTTCTCGTTGACGACCGGCTCGGTGTACACACCGCAGTTCTGCCATACGCCGTTGTGGTCACCGCCCGCCGGCGGGGAGGTCTGGTAGTCGACCGTGCCGGGGACATGGTTGGAGGAGGCGATCTCAATGAGCTCAACACCCTCTAGCGGTGCCCCGGCGGTGGCCTCGATCACCGACTGGCGCCGTGCCTGGTTGATGAGTGGCACCGCGACGGCGGTGACCAGCGCGAGGCAGACCACGGCCACGACCCCGTAGATGAGGAACTTCTGTCGCCGTTCCTGCCGGGCCTGCCCCGCGCGCATCTCCGCCAGCTTGGCGGCGCGTTCGCGTGCCTGCTGCTTCCTGTCGCCCACCGGGTTCCCCTTCGCCTGTTGAGTACGTCGTTGTCCTTCGAGGGAGAACACTAAGCGGACAACCTGGGACGGGTATGTCTCCCGGGTCGTGTGCCGTGGCGAGACCTAGAAGGCGTAGCCGTGGACGGTCTCGGTGAAGAGGTTCACCACGAAGTAGTTCACCAGGACGAGGGCGAAACCGAACAGCCCCAGGTAGGCGGCCTTGCGTCCGTCCCACCCGCGCGTCGCGCGGGCATGGAGGTAGGCGGCGTAGGTCACCCAGACGACGAAGGTGCCGACCTCCTTCGGGTCCCACCCCCACGGTCGCCCCCAGGCGTGCTCGGCCCAGATCGCCCCGGCGATGAGCGTGAAGGTCCACAGCAGGAAGGCGACGGCGTTGAGCCGGTAGGCGAGGCGCTCGAGCTCCGCGGCGCCGGGCAGCACGTCGGCCAGGCGGCCCCAGAAGCCGCGGTCCGCCTGCTCGGCGGACGCGCCGGCCACCGGCCCGGCCGCCGCGCCGCCGGCCAGCGCGACGGCGGGCTCACGTCGCTGCGCGGACTTCCGCTCACCGCGGTCCTTGACGAGCTGGACCACTGACAGCGCGGCGGCCACGGCGAAGACACCGATGGCCATCGTCGCGACCGAGACGTGGATGACCAGCCAGTAGTGGTCCAGGGCGGGACTGACGCCGTCGGCCTTGACGTAGAACACCGACACGGCCAGCCCCAGGGCTAGGAGCGTGGGGGTGATGATGAGCGCCCCCAGGTAGCGCAGGTCGCGCCAGCGCTGGAGGGCCAGGAAGGTGGTGACCGCGACGAGAGTGAAGACCAGGGTGAACTCGTACATGTTGGCCCACGGGACTCTGCCCGCGGCGATGCCGCGGGCGAGGACGGCGACGACGTGCAGCGCCAGACCCGCCGTCGTCGTCGTCATCGCGATGCGCGCGGCGCGGCGGGGACGCCCAGTGGGGCCACGGTCCCGCAGCGCCGACAGGTCGATCCCGAAGGCGACCATCGCGAGGGCGTAGGCCGCCATCGCGCCGTAGATTGCCAGCAGGCTCAGCTGGCCAAGGTCGTTCACGTGTCCTCCTGTGGGCTGGGTCCGGTGGCCCGGACCTCGGTCATTACGCGCTCCAGCTCCCGCTCCAAGCCCGGGTCGTCGCCGCGGGCCAGTGCGGCAGCCTCGACCACTGTGCCGCCAGTGTCGTCCTGCGTGATCTTGACCCACAGGCGGCGGCGCGGAACGAACAGGGAAGCGGCCAGGCCGGCCATCGCCGCGAGGGAGGAGACCAACAGGAGGGTGAGGGTGGGGTCGTAACGCAGGTCGATGGCCGCGAAGCGCGGCAGGGAGTCGAAGGAGATGCTGCCCAGCCCGTCGGGTAGCTGAACCTCCTGGCCCGGTTCCAGGAGGACCTTGGCCTCTTCCTCCCCGTCCATCACCTGCGTCATGTCCTCGGTGGCTAGCTCGTAGACGTTCTGCGGGACGCCCTCGTCCAACCCCAGGTCACCGGTGTAGATGTCCAGGACCAGCAAGGGTGCGTTGGGTTGCGGGTGCACCGAACGGGCGCCGAGCCCGTCGACGACGGCGCTGGGCAGCAGATACCCGGTGAAGCCGAGCTGGTCCAGGCCGGGTGAGACGTCGGGGACCTTGAGCACCCCGCGGGAGGTGTAGAAGTCGTCCTCGGGGAGGAAGGGCACCGGCTGGGAGAACGCGACCTGGCCCTGCGCGTCGCGCACCGTGAGGTGGGGGGCGAAGCCGTTCCCGGCCAGGTAGATGTTCGCGCCCGCGGCGTTGATCGGGTAGTTGACCCGGATGGTGTCCTCATACCTGTCGCCGTCGGGCTCGGTGACCTCGACCCGGGCGGCGAAGTCCCGCGGCTGCGCATCCACGGTGAACCGTGAGGTGAGCTCGGTCAGCGTGAAGGTGAAGGCCTCCAGGTCGCTTCCGGTGACCAGCGTCCCGGGTGTGAACGTGTCGTAGTCGACGAGCGCGTTGGCAAACGTGCGGCCCTCCACGACGACAGCCTGCCCACGGTAGGCGAGCATCTGCGCGGCGCCCAGGGCCACGAGCACCCCGATGAGGGACAGATGGAAGGTGAGGTTGCCAGTCTCCCGCAGATAGCCGCGCTCGGCGCTGATGCCCTCATGGGTCACGGCCACCCGGAAGCGCCGGCGCAGCGTCCGGCGCACCGCCTGGGTCACTTCCTCGGGCGATGCTCTCGTCGTGTGCGTGTCGTGGACCGGAAAGCGGGCCAGGCGGCGCGGGACACGGGAGGGGGCCGCGCGCAGGGCGGCGACGTGCGCCTTGGTGCGGGGCAGGATGCAGCCGATGAGGGAGATGAACAGCAGCAGGTAGATCGCGGCGAACCAGGGCGCGGCGTAAATGTCGAACAGCCCCAGGCGCTCGAACCAGGCAGCGAGCTCGGGCCGGTCGGCACGCAAGGTGGCGACGCCGCCGGGATCCTGGGGGACCTGCGGGATGAACGCGCCGGGCAACGCGGCCAGCGCGAGCAGCATGAGCAGCAACAGCGCCACGCGCATCGAGGTGAGCTGGCGCCAGGCCCAGCGCAGCCAGCCGCGCGCGCCGATACCGGCCGAAGGCTGCACCGGCGTCTGCTGCGCGTCGTCGATCGTCCGCAACCCTTCGGGGACGTAGTTCATCACACCACCGTCACGAAACCGGCGACCAGGCCCTGCACCCAGCCCGCGAACTGGCCCCACAAGCCGGTGACCATCGTCGCCCCCACGACGATGAGCATCGCGCCACCGATGCGCATGATCGTCAGGCGGTGCCGGCGCAGAAAGCCCATGGCGCGGGTGGTGCGCGAATACAGCAGCGCGATCATGAGAAACGGCACCCCCAGCCCGAGGCAGTAGGCGGCGGCCAGGAGCGCACCGCGAGCGGGGTCCCCGCCGTCCAGGGACAACAGGAGCACCGCCGACAGCGTGGGTCCCATGCATGGCGCCCAGCCCAGCCCGAAGACCACGCCGAGCAGCGGTGCGCCCCACAGCCCAGCACGCGGACTGACCTGGAGGCGGCGATCACGCTGCAGAACCGGCACCGCACCCATGAAGGCCAGCCCCATGAGGATGACGACGGCACCCAGCACGCGGGTGACGACGTCCAGCCACGGCGCCAGCGCCACCCCCAGCCACCCGAAGACCACCCCCAGGAGGACGAACACGGAGCTGAACCCGAGCACAAACAGCAGCACGCCCACCAGCAGCCGACCCTGGCCGGTGCGGGCGCGGGAAGCGTGCACCGTGCGCACTGCTTCGCCGCCTGGTGCGGTGCCCTGTCCCAGGGTGCCGCCCATGCCGCCGAGGTAGCCGACATAGCCGGGGATGAGGGGCAGCACGCACGGTGAGGCGAAGGAGACAGCCCCGGCCAGCAACGCGACGAGGACCGCGGCGAGCAGCGACCCGCCCAGGACTGTGGCCTGGAGGACGTCCGTAACGTGGTCCCAGCTCATTGTGCGGGCTCGGCGAGCACGTCGTCGATCATCCCTCGCACGACACCCGGGTCGATCTGTCCCAGCACCCGGCCGGCGACCCGCCCCTGGGTGTCGAGCACGACCGTGGTCGGCATCGCCTGAAGCGGCACGACACCCTGCAGGGCCGCCACGCCGCGCGCCGCGCGATCATCCACGCTGGGGTAGGGCACCTCGAAGGTGCGTTCGAAGGCCTGGGCGGTGGCGGGGTCATCGCGCGGGTTGACACCCAGCATGCGCACGCCAGCCTCGGAGTAGTCGGCGTGGATCGCGGCCAGGTCGGGAGCCTCGACCCGGCAGGGCGGGCAGGCGGCGTACCAGAAGTTCAGGACCACGACCTCACCGCGCCAGTCCGCGAGGTCGACCTCCTGCCCGTCGTAGGTCGTGCCGGCAAGCGCGACCGGCTCACCGCGCTCGCCCGGCTCCCACGCGGTCCATGACCCGTCACCCGCTTGGTAGCCCGCCCCGGCCGTGTCCTGCACCGTGTCGGTGGAGGTGCCGCAGCCGGCCAAGGCGACGAGAGTAAAGAGGAGCCCGGCCAGCGCGCGACGTGTCACCCTCATGTCCACACCACCGGGTCCATACGGGCAGCAGCCACCCTCTCCGTGAGGATGCTGTTCGGAACGGTTGAGAGTGAGGGGGTGGAGGTGCTGGCCATGGTGTCAGTGTCGCAAACTCTGCATCGCGGCTGGTCTGGCCGTGGCGGACCCACCGCAGCCAGCGCGGGACCCTTAGCCCTGTCGGCGGCGACGGTAGACGAGGGCAGCGATCACGGCGAGCACCAGGACAGCGATCGGCACCAGGACGATGCCGATGGGCAAGCCTCCGCCGGGAGCATCGGCATCCACCGCGTCAGCGTCGGGGCTGGCCGCGGGTGCCGGTGTGGACGCCTCGGTGGTGGGCTCCGTGCTGGGGGGCTCGCTGGTCGGCTCGGCGGGCGCAGTGGTCTGCGCATCGCCGGCCGCCTCACTGGCGGCCACTGTGAAGTTGTACGTGTCTTCCGTGCGGTGCCCGTCGGATGAGATCACCGACCACAGCACCTCGTAGGCCCCGTTCTCCAGGGCCGAGGGCAGGTCCAGGACGACTGACTGTCCCTGAATCGTCGGCTCGCCTTCGGCGACGACCTCGCCGTTGGCGTCAGTGACCATGATGGCCGACGGCAGGTCCAGGACCTCGGCGCTGTAGGTCAGCACGATCTGACTGGGGGCGGTGTCCAGCACGGCGTCCTGGGCGGGCTCCGCGTCGATGATCGTGTCGTGCGCGGCCGCGCTCGTGGCCAGCGTGACGGTCAGGCCACCGAGGACAACGAGTGCCAGTGCCTGCAGGATCGCCAGGGTGAACAGACGGGGCCGGAGGCTGCGGTGACTGTTGACCATGTCGCCACCCTAGGACGCCCCCAGCGGTGGCTGGTAGTTCACGAGTTGACACCCGGCGCGTCACCCCCGGATGGAGCTGGTCTACGACAGGGCGCTGATGTCCACAGCCTCCCGCTCCCCCAGCCACGCCAGCGGGTCGGTGGTGGTCAACGCGTCATCGGTGTGGATCTCGAAGTGCAGATGCGGGCCGGTGGACCTGCCGTTGGACCCGACCCCGGCGATGACCTCACCCGCGCTCACGCTCTGGCCCTCCTGCACGTAAAGGTCATCGGCGTACATGTGGTTGTACCAGCTGTAGAACCGCTGCCCGGCGACATCATGGGCGATGACGATGATCATGCTGGACCGCCCGTCCTTGCCCGGGCCCACGTAGTCCACCACCCCGTCGGCGACGGCGTAGATGGGTGTGTCCATCGGTGCAGCCAGGTCCACTCCCTCGTGGAAGGCCGCTGCGCCGTTGAACGGGTCGGTACGGCCCCCGTAGGAGGACGACACCCGGAAGGTGTTTTGTCCCAGGGGCATCACGAACGTCGGAGGCGGTGGCTCTGCAGCCGCCGTGGCGCGTTCCTCCGCCAGCAGCTCGAGGTCCGGCACGACCTTCTCCAGCGGCTCCTCGACGTCCAGAGGTTCCTCGATGGGTTCACGCTCAGCCGTCCTGGCCGCCTGCTCCTCACTGCGCGTGGGGGCCGCCGCATCGGCCGTGGGATCATCCGTCGCGTAGAGCGGTGATGGGAGGCCCGGCTCTGCGGGGGCGGAGGCCTCTGGAGTGGTGGCCGGCACCCCCTGCCGCGTCTCGCCGGGATGGGCATGGGCGGGGTCCATGCACACCGTTCCCAGGAGTGGCGCCACGATCGTCGAGGCCGCCAGGACCCCCACGATGGCGGACCGCATCGTCGCGCGCCGCAGGCCGCCGCGGACCACAGACCGTCGACGCGGGCGCGACGACGGCCTCGCGGCGCGCAAGTCACGCCGCGACACTCGGCGCCCGCCGGCCGTGTGGCGGGCGGGCTCAGCCTGACCGAGAATCTGGGCCCAGTTAACCTCGCCCGAGGGCGCCTGCCCGCGGCCCGCAGCCGAGACCGGACCGTCTTCCGGTGCCGCCGACAGAGCACCAGCACGCCGGCGCCCCGCATCATCGGACCGGAGTTTAGGCCGTCCACCGCGACTCTCGCGCAGCTGACGACGGGTCACCTGCGGCATCGGCGATGGCCGCGCCTCTTCGGGCATCAAGCAGTCTCCAGGTAACAGGTCACACAGTCTCGTTCCACGGTCCCGATCACACCGCAGCCGCGAGTGTAACGGAATGGTCACGGTGCTGGCTGTGTTCTGCGCCGCACCCCGCGCATCTCACGCTTCCGGAGCCGGCGGGGCCGGGCTGCGGCGTGCTGGCGTGAGCGGGGCCCGCATCCACGTGAGGATCAGGGCCAGCGCCAGAGCCAGCATGCCGACCTCCGCGATGCCCCACACGACCAGTCCCCCAGCGCGTTGGTCGGCGCGCGCGTCGACGCCCCAGCTCAGGCCGAGCTGGCCGAAGTGGTCGGCCGCGAGCAATGAGGTGCTCGAGCCCAGGACCATCCCCCAAGCGCCGTAGAACAGCATGCCTGCCACCGCCGCGCCGAGGCGCAGCGGGAGGGGGGCCGGGCGACGGTGGGGACCGGCGAGGAGGGCGTGCACCAGGTTGCAGCCTGCCGCGGTGAAGTACACGACGGACACTGCGTGCCAGATGGGACTGTCCTGGGCTCGCGCGAAGACGGGGGTGTAGTAGAAGACCACCACAGACACGGCGACCGTCAGGGTAGCCACCACGGGGTGCGCGACGAACGCCACGAACCGCGAGCTGTGTAGGGCCTCGAGCCACTCTCTTGGACCACGGGAGCCGTCCTCCCGTCTAGGAAGGACGCTCATGGCCAACGCGCCGGGCGCCCCGAGCACCAGGAGGATCGGTACCACTACGAGGAGGACCATGTGGTGAACCAGGTGAGCGCTGACCAGGACACTTCCGTAGACCGCCGGACCGCCACTGGTGCTCCACAGGAACAGCAAGACCCCCACCACCCAGCTGGCCACCCGGATCGCCGGCCAGCGGGCTCCCGTGCGGCGCAGGCGCCACACCCAGGAGAGGTAGACCACCAGGGCCGTAATGGCGACAAAGATCGTCAACGGGTCCGGGCGCCACTGCGAGAGGTAGGCCCACGCAGTGGGCGCCGGGGGCTGGGGGTAGCCCGTCAGTAGATAGACCGGGCTGGCGTCGGCAGGTGGCTCCAGCGCCTCCGGCGGTGCGGAGGAACCTAGTGCGACGGCGACCCCGACCACCGCGCCCATGATCAGGACCTCCACCCCGGCCAACCGCCAGAACGCCCACCCTGCCCTTCCCTCCGGCCGCGTCTCGGCACGGATCGCCGGGATCGTCATGGTGCGGTGGAACCAGCCCGCCAGGCCCAGTGCGGCGGTCAGGACCACCTTGACCAACAGGAGCTGACCGTAGGGATGGACGAACAGGTCCAGCGGCGTGGAGAACCGGATCCAGGCATTGGCGGCGCCGGCGATGGTGGCGACCGCGAAGGCCCACACCGCGATCCTCGAGAACCGCTCAGTGACATCCGCCAAACCAGCACCCAGTCGGGAGGCCACCACGCACAAGACGGCCAGACCTCCCACCCAGACCGCCACGGCCGTCACGTGCAGCCACCACGAGGTCACGGCGAAGTCGTGGTTGGCCGCCCCGGCGGCATGGCCGGTCACCGAGACTGGGGAGAACGCCGCCACGGCCAGGAGCATGGCCCAGGCTGCCGAGCCGTGGCTTGCGATGACCGCGGCCACCGGTGCGACGATCGCGGCCAGGAGCGTGGCCACACCCAGGTAGCGGCCCATGTCGATCTGGGTGACGAACTGGAGGAGCTCAGCGCCGTACCCCGGCCCACCGATCACCGTACCCAGCGCCGCGGCATGGGTCAGGAGGAGATGAGCCAGCTGCGCCAGTGCCCACACCACAGCCGCCACGACAGCGACGTTCGCGACCCGCCGCCACGTCGGGTCCTCACCGCTCGAGGGCAAGCGCCGGTCCCGGTCATCCCGGGGAGCCTGCTCGCCCGCGCGGGCCTGGCTCGGTGCGGCAGGTGTGGTCCGGGGCAGGACCACGGCGCACAGCATGAGCGCGCCGATCGTCACGGCCGCCGCCGCGCGGGCCAGTGAGGTCGCGAGCGGGAGGCCCCACCGCACCAGGGGGCCGGGATCGATCAGCTCACGCGGCGCGGCCGCTCCACTCAGCGCCAGGCCAGCCACCAGGCCGACCACAACCAGCGGCAGCGCGGCCACCGCCCACGGCCACGCCCGTGGGGCACCCCGGCCGGCGGACACGTCACCGTGCGGCGGTTTCCCGCTCGTGGTCAGGATCGGCATCTGGCGATGCTAACCGCGCGGGTCACACCCTGGGCCACGTCATCGCGCCACCATGACCACGATCGTCACCACGTACGCCGCGCAGACCAGCCCGATCCCCAGCAGGGTGAGGACCATCCCGCGTCGTGCCCGCCGCTGACCATCGTCGGGCCCGGGGGCCTTGCCCTGCTTCGTAGTCATCGCGCGCTCCGTTGACGTCGGCTCGATCCAGGTCGCGCGGATCCCGCGTGAGGACAATGTCGAGTGCTACCAGCTCAGGTCGTGACAGCCGCCCCTGCCGGCGGCCTCCACCTGCAAGGTGGCATGGGCGATACCGTAGCGGTCGCGCAGCACCTGCCGCGCGCCGGCGAGCACCTCGCCGTGGTCGGCGCCGTGGCCGGCGACCAGGTGAGCGGTGGCCACGTTCATCCCCGAGGTCAGGGTCCACAGGTGCAGGTCGTGAACCTCGGCCACACCCGCGACCGCGTCCAGGTCACCGGCGACGCCTTCCGGGTCCACCCCTTCCGGAGCGTGCTGAGCCAAGACCGTCACCACCTGCCTGCCCAGGACCACCGCCCGGATGATGACGAAGACTGCGATGAGCGCCGCGACGACGATGTCCCAGACCGGCTGGCCGGTGACGATGATCAGCACACCGGCGACCATGACGCCCACCGACCCCGCGGCGTCGGCGATCACCTCGTAGTAGGCACCCTTGACGTTCAGGCTCTCCTTGGACCCGCTGCGCAACAGGAGCATGGAAACGATGTTGATCACCAGGCCGGCGAACCCGACCGCGAGCATGGCACCGGAGGCCACCTCCGGCGCATCACCCAGCCGGCTAGCGGCCTCGACCACCACGTACACCCCCACGGCGAGCATCGCCAGCACCGCCAGGGCCGAGGCGAACACCTCCGCCCGGTAGGAGCCATAGGTGCGTCGCCCCGTGGAGTCCGGACGGCTCGCGATGCGGGTGGCCAGCAGAGCCGCACCCAGCACCACCACATCGGCAGCCATGTGCCCGGCATCCGACAGCAGGGCCAACGACCCTGACACCAGTCCCGCGACGAGCTCGATGAGGAAGAAGCCCGCGGTCAGGGCGAACGCCCCGGCCAGCCGCCGGCGGTAGCGGCCACCGGCATGCCCAGGCGCTGGGGCGTGGCTGTGTCCCGCGCCCATCAGCTCTGCCCCTCGTGGCGAGCGTGCTCCCGGGAGACGTCCAGCAGCATCCGCACGTGCCCGTCGGCCAGGCGGTAGTACACCATCCGCCCCTCCCGGCGGTTGTCGACCACCCCAGCGGTGCGCAGGACCCGCAGCACCTGGGACACCGACGCCTCCGGCACATCCACGACCGCCGCCAGGTCGCACACGCACAGCTCTCCCCCCTCCAGCAACGCATACAGCACGCGGGCGCGGCGCGGGTCCCCCAGAAGCTTGAACAGGCCGGCCAACCTGCCGGCCTCCCCCTCATCGGGGATCCTCTCCCGGGTCAGCGCCACCTTCCCCGGATCGACGGCGGCGACCTCACACGAATCCAACGGCGTCACACTCATGACCACGACCATACACCTATACAGTTGTGCAGGTGTGGTCGCGCCAGCATAAGAAGTCAGCGCGTGCTGTATAGTCAGCGCATGCTGACTATTGCTTCGCGGCTAGACGTCATGAACCGGCTGGGCCGGGCGATGGCCGACCCGACCCGCTCCCGCATCCTCATGACACTGCTCGAGGGCCCCAGCTACCCGGCGGTGCTCGCCCGCGACCTGAGCCTGACCCGGTCGAACGTGTCGAACCACCTGACCTGCCTGCGGGACTGCGGCATCGTTGTCGCCGAACCCGAGGGCCGTCAGACGCGGTACGAGATCGCCGACCCCCACCTAGCGGCGGCGATGACTGCGCTGGTCGAGGTGACGCTGGCGGTCGATGAGAACGCCCCGTGCGTGGACGCGAGCTGCACGGTGCCCGGCTGTTGCGCGAGCGGAGCGATGGCATGAGCGCGATCACCCACGCACCCGTCGAGGAGCTCGAGAGCGACGACGAGCACGAGGCCCCGTGGTGGGGTGACCGCGCCGTCATGATCCCCGTCGCCTCGGGGGCAGCGTTCGTCGCCGGGCTGGCCTGTGAGTGGTCCGGCGCCGAGACCGCAGCGCAGGTGCTGTTCTGGGTCGGCCTGCTCCTCGGGGCCTCCACGTTCGTCCCCGGTGCGCTGCGCAAGCTCGCCGCGGGCAAGCTCGGCATCGCGCTCCTCATGACGATGAGCGCCACCGGGGCGGTCATCCTCGGCCACGTCGAGGAGGCCGCGGCCCTGGCCTTCCTCTACTCCATCGCCGAAGCCCTGGAAGACCGGGCCATGGACCGCGCACGCGCCGGGCTGCGCGCGCTGCTCCAGCTCATGCCCCAGAGCGCCACCGTCCTCAGCGACGGTCAGAGCGTGACCGTTCCGGCCCGTGACCTGGCCGCAGGGCAGGTCATGGTCGTCAAGCCAGGTGAACGCATCGCCACCGACGGCATCGTGCGCAGCGGGCACAGCAGCCTCGACACCTCGGCCATCACCGGAGAGTCCATCCCCGTCCAGGTCGGCCCCGGCGACGAGGTGTCCGCCGGAGCAATCAACGCCGCCGGAGCCCTACAGGTCGAGGCGACCGCGGCCGGCACCGACAACTCCCTGACCACGATCGTGAGCTTGGTCGAGCAGGCCCAGGCAGAGAAGGGGCACCGCGCCCGACTGGCCGACCGCATCGCCCGCCCGCTCGTGCCCGGCGTCCTGGTGCTGGCCGTGCTCGTCGCCGTCATCGGCTCACTCGCCGGTGACCCGCAGACCTGGATCACCCGCGCCCTGGTGGTGCTCGTGGCCGCCTCCCCGTGCGCGCTGGCCATTGCGGTGCCCATCACCGTGGTTTCCGCGGTCGGCTCGGCGAGCAAGTTCGGCGTCATCATCAAGAGCGGGGCCATCTTCGAACGCTTCGGCACCATCGGGCACCTGGCGTTCGACAAGACCGGGACCCTGACCCGGAACCAGCCCACCGTCACCGCCGTCGTGCCCGCGCCCGACGTGACCGAGGAGCAGGTCCTGGCCTGGGCCGCGGCGCTCGAGCAGCACAGCACCCACCCCCTCGCCGCGGCGATCACCCGCGCCGCCCCCAAGACCCCCGCCGCCGAGCGCATCACTGAGGAAGCCGGTCACGGCGTCCACGGCACCGTCGACGGCGGTGAGGTGAGGGTCGGCAGCCCCCGGTGGATTGACCCCGGCGACCTCACCGCCCCGGTCCGTGACCTCGAGGCCCAAGGGATGACCGTCGTCGTTGTTCACCGTGGCGGCACGATCGCGGGAGCGATCGGGGTGAGGGACGAGCTGCGCCCCGAGGTGCCCCAGGTCGTCGAGGCCCTGGCGGGGCACGGCATCGGCGTCACGATGCTCACCGGGGACAACGAGCGCACCGCCCGCGCCCTCGCTGCCCGAGCCGGCATCAGCGACGTGCGCGCCGAGTTGCGCCCCGAAGACAAGTCCGCCGCCGTGCACGACCTCAGCGGTCGCCGGCCTACCGCGATGATCGGCGACGGCATCAACGACGCCCCCGCCCTAGCCGCGGCCGACGTCGGAATCGCGATGGGAGCCACCGGCTCCGATGCCGCGATCGAGTCCGCCGACGTCGCCTTCACCGGTCAGGACCTACGCCTCCTGCCCCAGGCCATCACCCATGCCCGACGCGGGCGGCGCATCGTCAACCAGAACATCGTCCTGTCGCTGCTCATCATCGCCGCCCTGCCACCCCTGGCCATCACTGGCGTCCTCGGCCTGGCCGCGGTCGTGCTCATCCACGAGATCGCCGAGGTTCTGGTCATCCTTAACGGACTGCGGGCCGCACGCACACACCACGCCACCACCGCGAGGGGACGGTAGGACGAGCAGCACGACCTACCACCACGCTCGAGTGGCGCACCCAGAAGACGCGAGGCGAACAAATCTCAGCGCCACAAGTTAGACGTGACTGTCCGTGCCCAGTCCGACCCTGATGGCCGGGGACGTCTAGGCTGCGTCGTCGATGACGAAGGTGAACTCCTGCGGGTCGGTCGCTGTGCCGTTGGCGTCGACACCCTGCACGACCAGGACATGGTCACCCGCTTCGGCAACCTCGACCGGACCCTCGTAGGTGAGCATCTCGCCGTCGTTGAGGGAGTACTCGATGGTCTCGATGTCTGCGCCATGGGTGGCGTCCGCCTCGAGGACGATCGTCACCGGCGAGTCGTAGGCGGAGAAGTCCGCGCAGACCACCGGGAAACCGGGCATCTCGGGCTCGTGGATCTGCACCGCCAGGTCCTGCGTCCGCGGCACCCAGTCCGCGCTGCCCTGCCCTACCGCCATGCCCTGACTGTTCGGCTCGAGGTCACCACTCGGGTCAGCGGAGGAGGATCCCCAGATCTCGTTGGGCGGTGACATCGGGCCCGACGGGTCCTGCTGGTAGTGCCCGCCGAACGTCGAGCACGCACCGTCGTGCATGTGCGAGGGGTAGGTGAACTGCGGGTCGAGGCCGGAGGCGTTCACCGTCATGGTGGTGCCGGTTTCGGACTTCTCCAGGACTGCGGTGCCCTCGATGGAGGCGAACATGTCACCGCGGCCCTCGACGGGCTCAAAGTGACCAGTCGACGTGCCCAGCAGGCTGACGGTAACGGGAGTCGGATCCGCTGAGTCACCACCGCCGTGGTTGGCGTGGGCGTCCTCCTCCTCGCCCGTGTCGGCGCCGTCCTCAGTGGGGGCCGCCGTCGCGGTGTCCTGGGCGGCAGGGGTCGAGGCGCTCTCGGGATCGTCGCTGCCGCACGCGCTGAGCACGAGCGCAACACCCAAGGTTGCTGCGGTGAGTCGACCGGTCCGGTTCATCGTTGTCCTTCGGGCAGGGCGGGGGGAGGCAGCAGGCGAATCAAGGGCGCTGGTCGCGGCCGTCGCTGGCCTCAACTGTGCGGCCACTGTGACGCCGATCCGTCTGACCTGCGCGAGCGTAACACCCCGTGAGAAGCCGATTCGAAGCCAGCCAGCATCCGGCCCGTTGGACCGCGGTGAGGAGGCGGATGATGGGCGGCGGCGCGGCCCGGGTGACGACCGGAGGCGTTGCTCGGCTCCGTGGGGTAGCGGCCAGGACTCCGCCGCCCACGGTCTCGGAAGTGCGCCGTCGACAGGGAGGCCAGCTCGCTCACTCATGGCCTCGTTCGCCGCCGACACGCCATGGCGACCGACGGAGGCATGACGTCGACCCGCTCGGGTCATCCCGCCGACAGCGGAGGCCGCCGCCCGTAGCCGGGCGACGGCCTCCGTGTTGCTGCCGTGGGTGTGTCGTTAGCCGACCCGGGCGAGGCGCTGGTTGCGCAGCCAGAAGGCGGCACCGCCAGAGCCGAGCAGCAGGGCCGCGAGGAGTGCTGCCAGCGCCACTTCGGCGCCGGTCACCGCGAGCGGACCGCCGGCGGCGGACTGCGGAGCAGCGCCGATGCCAGGCCCGCCGGCGTCGTCAGTGTCGACGACACCACCCGTGTCCGGCTCGTTGTCATCGCCGTCGTCCCCGGGGGCAGGGGTGGTCGGGGACTGGGACACGACCAGGGAAGCAGTGAGCTCGGTACCGGTCTGCACACCGGTGAGCACGACCGGGTACTCCCCCGGGGTTTCGGGTGCCGTCACGTCGAAGGAGGCGACGCCGTCGATGACGTCGGCCTGGCCAACGGGCTCACCGCCCACCGTGGCGAGGACCTGCCGGTCACCGAACAGCTCGGACGAGGCCGCGGTCACGGTCTGCCCGGGCGCAGCCGAGGAAGGCTCGAGGGTGAGCGTCGCAGCGGCGCTCAGGGACGCCAGGTCACCATTGAGCTCGAGGGCGTCCATCGTGGTGAAGAAGGTGTCCGTGTCGTCGGTCAGCCCGGCCACGTTCGCCCCGCCAGGGCCGTAGGCCGCGATCGGGACCGACGCGCCGGTGTGCTGCTGGGAGCCACCGGCGGGTGCCGTGCCGTAGGCAACGATCATCTCCTGGCCGTCGGCGGTGAGGAGGTTGACGCTGAGCCCGGGCGGGGTGGAGCCGACGATCTGGCTCGTGTGGGAGTGGTCGGCGGTGATGACGACCAGGGTCTCACCGTCGGCCTTGGCGAAGTCGAGCGCGGCCTGGACGGCCTCATCCAGCTCGATGGTCTCACCAATTTGCCCGCAGGCATCAGCGGAGTGGTCGCGCTTGTCGATGCTTGCGCTCTCCACCTGGAGGAAGAAGCCCTCGTCACCGTCGAGGAGCTCGATCGCCTTGCCGGTCATGGTGCCCAGCGAGGTCGCCGGGTCCCACTCGGGGTTCTCGGTGCAGCTGGCTGCCGGCTGGTTGCCGCCACCCTCGGTGGCGATCGGGCCCGTGTACCGCACGGGGAAGTTGCCCGGGGTGAAGAGCCCCAGGACAGGGGCGCTCTGGTCAGCGGCGGAGAGGCCGGCGAGCTCGGCGGAGTCGGTCAGGTAGGTGTAGCCGCGCTCGGCGGCCTGCTCCTGGAGGGTCTGGCCGGCCCACGGGCCGGCAGCCGCGGTCTCGCCCATCGTGGCGTTGCCGCCACCCAGGACGACGTCGGCGCGCGCGTCGAGCAGCTGCTCGGTGATGGAGCCCAGGCCGCCGTTCTCCTTGGCGAACGTCGGGCAGGTCGTCGCGGTGGCCTGCGGCCCGTAGCACCGGCGCGCGTTCACGTGGGCGAACAGCGCGGCAGGGGTGGCGTCCTGGATCTCCGAGGTCGAGACGTTGCCCGTCTTCAGGCCGTTGGCCTTGGCGATCTCCAGGAGCGTGTCCTGAGGGTTGTTCTCGACATCAATGGACAGCGCACCGGTGTAGGTCTTCGTGCCCGTCGCCCACGCACTGGCGGTGGAAGCGGAGTCGGGCACGTAGTGGACCTCACCGTCGGGGGTGAGGTCGTACGTCGTCTTCTGACCGGTCACCAGCAGCGGGTCCAGGCCCGGCAGGGTGCCCGCGGCGCCCTCGGCGTAGTTGCGCGCGATGGTGATCTCCGACGCGCCCATGCCGTCCCCGATGATGAGGATGACGTTCTTCGCGGGCCCGTCCATGATCGCGGCCTCAAGCGCAGCGGTGCGGTCCTCGACGTTGCGCGTAGCGCCCCCGTGGTCACTGACGTCCGCGACAGCCATCGACGGCACAAACGCGAGACCCACCGCGCTAGCGGCAACCAGGGAGAGGCGGCCCGCCCTCCCCCGCTTTCCAGCAGAAGTCCTCATGATTCCCTCTCGACGCGTGAACAGCCCCGACCGGGGCCCGCCTCAGGCGATCACGCGCACATTGCGAGCGGTTGAACGCGGAACGAACCGCTCATGACGGGATCCTGGCGGCCACCAAGGCCCGGTGACGACGCCGGCACCTCCCGGGCCCCGCGTCACAGACCCCCGCTGGGCCCGCGCGTGGGACTCGGGATCGGGTTCCACATACGACACGGCCCCAGCCGCCGGGGCCGCTCGCCTAGTTACACCGCCTGCCGCACATCTGGGAACAACCCAGCGGGCGGCGGCTGGTACGGCAGGGGCTCCCCTTTCCGGGTGTGGTTCTCCTTCGCGTCTGGGTCGACAGCGCTGAAGGGGCCGTCTGGGCTCATGAGCATCGCCATGTGATGGTCGGCGTGGTCACGCCACCACACGCTCATACCGGTGGCCGGGTCCCGGCGAAGATGCTCCCAGGCGCGCCACAGCGCTTCGAGGCGGATGATGGCTTCGTCGTGCTCCCACCAGCGCGCGGCCCACACCCGGTGCCGGCCGTCGATGCGCCGCCGGTAGACGTGGCGCAGGTACTCCCGGACGAACTCGTCGACCGAGCCGTAGTACAACGCCGACCCGGCCTCCCCGCCCGCGTCATCGACCTCGCCCGCGCCTGCCTCAGCGCCCTCGTCCTCGACAGCATCAGCCCAGTCGCTCATCACACCTCCCCGGCACCAACGGCTGCCTCGACGGCGGCCGCCGCGCTTTGTGCTTCACGGATGGTGCGCTCGGCCTGCGGGTCGTGAGCCGCGATCGAGGCCTCGACCTCCGCGGCGTGAGGCCCGTGCATCCACGGCTGCGTGCGGATGAGGGTGGGCCGCGAACCCGAGGCCATCACGACCGCGCGCCCCTTGGGCAGCGCGGCGAGGTCGGCCACGTCCAGGATCCGCTCGCGGTGGAGCTGCTGGGACACGGTGCGGTGCCCGCGGCCGTGGGAGGTGGAGGAGGACAGACGGTCGTAGTCCCCGATCATCCGCGACAGGTCCTCCAGGAACGCGGCCTCGCTCACTCCCCCGCCGTAGACCTTCACGTTCGAGGCGCTCCACAGCTTTTTCATGCCCGACTGTCCCCACACCTCCACGCCTTGGGACCAGGACTGCAGGATCGTCATGAGCACGATCCCGCGGGAGCCGTAATGGCTGTAGAGGTTGGGCAGGTCGCGCCAGCGGCACACGTTGGCCGCCTCGTCGAGGACCCCGAGCAGCGGGGTGCCCAGCCGCCCGCCCCGTGAGCTCGCGGCCAGGTCCTCGGCCGCCTCCACGACGGCCACGGTCAGCGCCGTTACCAGAGGGCCGGCGGTGCCGCGTCCCTCCTTGGACAGGGAGTACAGCGTGCCGCCATCGGCCCGGACGAAGTCCTCGGGCCGGAACTGTCGCCGCGGGTCGGCCACCCCCTGCGGGGTGACCCACCGGGCGACCTGCCGGTTCGTCAGGCACGAGGCCATCTGCTGCGCCGTCCCGAACACGCCCCCGCGCTGCTTCTCCGGGGCCGAGACGACGCCGGCGACCTGGTCGGCGGTCAGCGTGTACCCGTGCTCGTGGAGGATGTCCACGGCGGTCTCGTCGGTGGGCCGGGTCAGCCAGCTGTACACATCGGTGATCGGCCGGTGGTCCAGCGCCGCCGCCAGCAGCAGGCCGGCGAGCAGGTCCTGCCCGGCTGGGTCGAAGTAGGCGTCGGTCCTGGCGCCGGGATCGCGGGAGCCGGTGGCGAAGTGGTCGGCGAGCTTCGCGGCCCGCACCTCATCGGTCACGTAGGACAGCGGGTTCCACCACCACGAGGGCTCCTCGAGGATGATGGCCTGGGGGTCGAAGACCCACACCGGCCCGGCCTGGGCGCGCACGTCGCGGGTCGCGTCGACGACGTCACGCTTGTTCGAGGTCACCAGCACCGACCCGGGGGCCTCGAGGATCGCCGGCACCGCCCGGCTGGTCGTCTTGCCGGTGCGCGGCCCCCAGATGTCGATGTGCATGTCCTCCCACGACCCGTACAGCGGCTCGTTCTGCGCCACGGTGCGCCCGATCGGCACCCCTGGCGAGGCGTTCACGCCCAGGCGCGTGGCAGTGCCCAGTGCCTGCTTGCGCGTCAGGTCCTGCACGTCGCGCCCGCGGCCCATGTACCGCGCGGCGCGGTCCACCCGGGACCGCCGGGCCCGGACCCGGTGGACCAGCAGGCCCGCGGCGACGATGAGCACGACCAGGACGACCGCCAGGGTGGCGATGACCCACCAACCGGCCGCCCCCGGCCAGGCCAGGTCCCCGCCCAGCAGCCCGAACAGCACGGAGAACGGATCGGCCGGAAGGTCGGCGCCGGTGTCGGCGATCCGGTGGCCCAGGTGCATCGCGGCGTAGACCCCGCCGACGACCACGATGACCCCGGCGATGGCCACCCACACGAGGACCGCGTCGCTCGAGGCGCCACCGGGGTCGCGGCGCCGGTTGTTCGGCAGGCTCACTGCGGCGCCTCCTGTCCCAGCAGCCCGGTGCGGGACCGCTCAGTCCACCGCGCCGAGCTCATGTGCAGCGACTTCTCCGCCGCGGTGAGGGTGAGGTCGACCGGGATGCCCGGCCGGCCCCCGACCTTGACGAGGAACTTGCCCAGGCCTGGCGGGGGTGCCTCCCGACCCTCCTTGGTGTCCCAGGCGGGTGGGTCCTGCCAGCCGCCGAGGAGCTCCTGCTCCTCGCGGGACAGGCCCACCACCGAGCTGAGCAGCGGCATCTCACTCAACGGCAGACCCCCGCACACGATGAACCCGGCCCGCTCGATGAAGCCCATGGCCTTTTGCCGGTCCTCCTCCAACGGCAGGGACCGCAGGTCCTTCATCGTGTGGGTAATCATCGCCAGCCCCACCCCCACCGTGCGGTTGAGGCGGGTGAGGTAGTCGACCCGGTCCACCAGGCCGGGGCCGGCCTTCAGGGCCTGGTGCAGCTCATCGAGCACCACGAAGTAGTGCCGCCGCGTCTCCAGGCCCACGTCGGCCAGGACCTGGGCGATATTGACCACGGCGAAGCCGGCCGACCAGGACGCCAGCAGCGCCACGGCGCGCAGGTCGCTGTCGGACTGCGGGATCGCGGACACGTCGTAGACCACGGCACGGTCGCGGCGCATCGGCTGGGTGGTGGGCTTGGCGAACACGTCACCGAACTTCCCGCCCGGCCCCAGGGCGACGAGGGCCGCCTCGAGCTCCTCGGTGACCTCCTGGTAGCGGGTGGCCGCACCGCGGTCCAGCGCCGCCTCACGCAGCTCCGCTGGAGCGGCGCGCACCACCTGGAGGAGGTCAGGGATCACCGGCACCCCGTCGTGGTGCTCATCGAGCCACGTCAGCGCCCGGGCCAGGATCGTCTCCTCCCGCGCCGTGGGGGCGCTCTTGCGCAGCACCGTGATCAGCGAGGACAGCATGTTCAGCCGCAGGCCGTGGGCGTCGGCGAGCACCTCCTCCGCTTCCCGCCCGAAGCCCGCCGCGCGCAGCCGCGCGGCGGCGTCGGGCGCCTCTCCGGGGTCCAGGACGTTCAGGGCACCGCGGTTGCGGCCCAGGGTGATGACCTGCCCGCCGAGCCGGTCGACCATCTTGATGTAGTCAGGCCGGGTGTCCCCCAGCACAAGCGGGATCACCCCGTAGCCGCTGAGGCCCACCGCCATGCGCATCACCGCCGACGTCTTACCCAAGCCGGGGCGGCCAAGGAAGAACACCGACGGGTTCCCGATGAGGTTCGCGCGCTGGTACCAGGAGATCGGGTCACAGCACAGGGTGGCGCCGGTGTGGATGTGCCGGCCGAACGGGACCCCGACCATCGGGGTGCCGGCGCCGATGGCGAAGGGCCACAGCCCGCACACCTGCACGGTCGTGCCGCGCCACTCGGGCGGTGTCTGCAGGTAGACCGACTCCCCTCGGCCTCGGCCGAGCCACCCGCGCATCGGCGGGCGCCGCGGCCGCACGGGTGCCGCCTTCGCTCCTCGTGCACCCCGCCCGGACCGCTGGCCGACATCCTCAGCTGTGGTCACAGCTTCTCCCTGAGCTCGGCCGGGATCTTGATGTGCTTGGGCAGCACCAGCCCCAGCGGCAGGGAGGCCGCGAAGGCCGAGTCCTGCGAGCCGTACACCGGGCGCAGCCGCAGCCGCGCCGTGGCGGCCAGGTTGTCCACCGCCGCCCGTGCATCGGCCTCCCGCGCCGGGTCACCGACGGTGGCGGTGACGAGCATGCCGAACTGCACCAGTCCCGCCCCGGAGGCCTCCTCACTCGCCGTGGCGGCCGCGGAGCGCACCGCGAGACTGTCGCGGGCCGCGGGCTTGCTCGTCGCCGTCATTCGGAACTCCGCCGCCCGCAGGTCGGCCTCGACGATCGCGGCCGCGCGCGCCGCGTCGATCGGCCGGTAGAGCAAGGTGACGCGCTTGCGGGCGATGTCGCGGTGCGGGGCGAGGAGCCGGGCCAGCACCCCGGACTGCACCGTTCCCCTGGGCGCCTGGCTCATCGCCCACGTGCACGAGTAGGCCGAGTCGTGCCGGTAACCGTCCCAGCTCGCTTGCGCGGCCGCGGGCCCCACGTCGGGCCACGACAGCTCGGGGACCTCCCCCGCGGCGTGTGCCTCGTCGATGAGGACCGCGGCCGCCGGATCGTAGGCGATGCGGATGGCCTCACACAGCTCCTGGCCCGACAGGGGGTGCGCGGCGCCGGCGCCGGTGGCCTGCAGGCCCCCGGTCAGCCCGGGGAGCCGCGCGGCGAGCTCGCGGCCCATCTCCTCGGCCTGGCGCCGCTTGCCCCCCGTGCGGTGGGCCGCGGTGAAGGTGATCGCGACATACGCCTTGACCGTTGAGGAGCCGGCCGGGTAGCGCATCACCACCTCGCGCAGCATCTCGCGGGCGAACGTCGGGGCGTTCTCATCGAGGTTGAGCTCGACCTCGCGCCGCAGCCGAGACCCGGAGTCCGGGGCGGTCTCGATCGTCACCGACGCGGCCTCCACCCCCGGCTCATCCCCCAGGCCAGCCAGCCAGTGACCCCAGTCCGCGACCCAGATGTCGATCTGCTCCTGGTCCACCAGGGCCGCGCCGTCCGGTTCGGTGCCGATGACGATGGAGAAGTTGGAGGTGGCGGGGGTGTAGAGCAGCGCGAAGGGGCGGCCGTAGGAATCGGTGAACTCACTCATCCGGATCGGGGCCGCCAAGCCGGGCAGCTGGAAAGTGCCCCACTCCGCGCGTCCCAGCGGCCCGGACCGGTAGATGTGCGTGCCACGCGAGCGAGCCGACCACCACGCCGCCCGCGCACCGGCACGGCTGACCAGGCTCCGGCCGTGGGAGTCCTTCGTCAGCACGGCGAGCATCACCGCCCCCAGCACGCCCGCGACGACCACCGCCTCGAGCAGCCCGGCGATCATCACCATGAGCACGACCATGATGAGGCCGACCAGCAGCAGCGCCGTCCCCACCGAGCCCAGCCCGAGGATCCCCGCCGACGTCGGACGCCGCCAGTTGCCGTAGGTGCGCGGGCTCCTGCCTGTCTCAACGGCTGCCACTCGGACCCTCCCCTTCCCCCTCGCCCGTCGCTTGCTCACCCACGCTGCGCGCGGCGCCCGAGGCCGCCGCGCCCGCCCGCCTGCCCGCCTCCAACGCCGCGCCGGTGGCCACACCCGCCGGGCCGGCGGCTACCCCAGCAGCACTTCCCCCACCGCCGGCCTTCGCTCCGATCGCCGCGGCGCTGGTCCCACCTCCGCCCGCCTGCGCGCCAACGCCCACCGGAGCTCCGCGAGCCCCGCTGCTCGAGGCCGCCGCAGCGCTACCGTCGCCGCGCGCCGACCCGTGCGGGCCGCCCGGGCTCGGGGCGCCAGAGCTACGGCTGCCCGAGGGTCCGGGAGTGTCCGATCCTCCGCCCGAGCCTCCTGGACCGGTCGCACCTCGCGGGCCATCGGAACCCGCCGCGCTGACCGCGGCCGCGCCGCCCCTGGCGGCCAGACGGCCGATGGCAGCGGCGCCGGTGGGAAGCGCCGCCATCGCACCCATCGCCACCGCTCCCCCAGCCGCGCCACTGGCCACCGCGCCCACCATCGGAGTCACAAAGCGCATCAGCGCCGGCATCGCGAACAGCGCGATGATCATCAGCATCAGGCCCGTCAACACGGCCAAGAGCCCGGTGCCGTCGTCGGAGAAGACGTCGGTGCCCACGAGCTGGAAGGCCGCGGCGTAGACGATCGCGGCCGCCGGCTTGTACAAGATGAACGCCACCAGCCAGGCGACACACTTCTTGAACCAACCCCTGCCGATCTCCGTGTTCGTGAACGACGCCGCCAACGGCAAGATCCCGGTGAGGATGACGAGCATCCCGCCCCGAGCCACCATGAGCAGGATCTGAATCGCGGCACCGAGGATGGCGATCAGCCCAAGAATGATCACCAGCAGCGCGCCCAGGCCCCCCGCAGCCGTGTTCGTCGTCAGCGCCAGGATGTCCAGCATGCTCTGCCCAAAGCACGCCGAGTCACTCGTGACGTCGCACTCCAGGGAGCTGTTGAGGATCCACACGGCGAAGGAGTCGGCGGCCGCCACCAGCAGGCTCACGATCGTCACTCCTGCGCCGGCGACAACCACCAAGGTCAGAAGCGACCTCACCGTCTCCCGTCCCGGCTCAGCGCGCTGCTCCCACGCCATCCTGGCCGCCCCGATGACCACAGAGACCACCGCGGCGGCGCCCATGTACCACCACAGACCGGACTGAAGGAACAGGACCGCGCCGCCCGCATTACGCGGGCCAGCCGGAAGCACGCCGGAGACCAGCGCACCAGCTGCCGCCAGCAGGACAACCGCGCCCAGGATGAGCCCCAATCGACCGACGGCAGCCATCCCCTCACCCGCCCGCACCCGGGTAGCAACCAACGCCCCCAGGGCGAAGAGCGACAGGATGGCAACCGCCAAGCTGATCCACGTCACGTAGCCCATGACGGTCGTGATGGTCGCGCCGGAGGCCGGCGCCACATCCCCTGCGGCCAGCTGGGAAGAGCCACCCGTGCCGGTGAGGTTCGGCGTCCCGATGTGCACCCACACGGTGCCGAGCGAAGCAATCGCCTTACCGAACGCCTCCACCACTGCGTTCGCCATGTTCTCGATGGCATCACCCACCGTGGACTCGACCCAGTTCCCAAGGTTGCAGCCCACTTCCCACCACGAGCACTCTGTCATGGTGTTCACCCCATCCAGACGACATACCCCGAGATGTCGGGGATCTGAGCCATGCGCAGTGGGTTCGTGACGTCTTGCGGGAGCAACTTCCAGTCGCCTGCTTCCCACACCAACTCGTAGATGGCAGAGGCGTATTTGGTGTTGCCCCCACCGACCGCTTCAATCGCCATGTCGACGGTTGCGCTCTCACCGTTGAAGTTGAGGAGGCGGAATCCGGCGACCGTCATCCGGAGCGACGAGGGACTGCCGGCCGCGACATCGGCTAGTAGCTGGTCGCGACTAGGCGCGTCATCCGACAGGAAGTAGTTGATCCAGTACGTCGAGGTCGCTGCATCGGACCCCTGCACAACTGCGTTCGCTGCGGCGAACAGGGCACCTTCGGGTGAGCGCTGGAAGCAGTACCGCACGCCGTTGTCGTCGGTAGCTCCCGGTCCGTAGGTCGGTGAGGTCGGGTAGGCAGTGGTGCCTTGGAACTGCCACTCCGCATCGGGAGCGGCCGACAGTGTGTCCTCGGCGGAGCTCCCGTCCTCCAGGCCGCAGACACTGTCGTCACCGGCCGGCTCGATCGAGGGGTCTGGTGAGGTGGCGGACGGCGCTGGCTGTGTCGTCGTCGAGCTGGGCTGAGGGGGGTCGTCGCCGGCGCGTGTGGCATTGAGGATGCCCAGCACGATCCCGACGACGACGATCGCGCCGACGAGGACGGCCGCCACCAGGAAGCCCGGCCGCGTGAACGGGCTCCGTGTCTCGCTGTCGTCCTGGCCGCTCACCTACATCACCACCAGGTCATGTTCCGGCGAGGAAGCCGACGAGAGCGACGGCGGCGGAGATGACGATGACGCCGGCGAGGGACATGCCGATCTTGCCGACGTGCTCCCCGCCCTCCCCGCGCCGGGAGGACACCGCCATGAGCGCGCCGGCGGCGAACAGGCCCAGGATGCACACCGCGAGAGCCACCCACCGCGCCCAGCCCAGGATCGCGGTCAGCCCTTCGGTGCCCGGGGGCTGGATCGGGTCCGGGTCGGGCAGCGCCGACACGTGAACGGGGACCAGCGCCGCGATGTCGCCCGCCGTCGAGATTGCCTCGATGATCATCAGTCGTCCTTCCGGTTCGCGGTGCCTGCAGGCGCACCAGCTCGAATCAGCGCTGTCAGTTCCTCGACGAGTTGGCGCACCTGACGCGGCGCGCTCGGCAGCGACACGTCATGGCCTAGACGCCACTGCTCGGCCCACGGCACTGTCCAGGTCCGCGGTACGCCTCCCCCAACGAGGCGGACGAGGTCGCGCAATGGACGCGGGAGGCGACCGGGAGCATCCGCGACGATGACCAGGCCCAGAAGTTCCACGTGTGGGACGAGACCGGCTGCCCACTGTGTGGCGGCGGTCTGCGCGGCCCTGAGGCCGGCTGCGTTCGACCGCGCCACCAGCACGACGCGAGCAGGCGTGTTCTCACCGCTCACTCGAGGCCAGGCACCTTGGGCAGAGCGCCACTGAGGCACGAGCTCGGCGAGGGTGCTCTCCCCCGCTCCGCCGTGCACTCCAACCCACCACAGCTCGGCGGCTCGTGCGTGCTCCCTTACCGCCAGTCGGTCGACGTGGTCGGGTGCGCGCACGTCGGCTTGGGGTACCACTGGCCCAGTCGCCGGCGGTACGGTCATTGCAGGCATCGCTGCCTGTGCCTGGGAGTTCTCCGCCACCGTTGGCCGGGACACCCAGGGGTTGCTGCTGTCAGGCATTATCTCGCCCCCTCGATAATGACGTGGAGCACTTGGACCACGCAGGATCCAGGCTAGACCCGAGGAGCGACAGGATCAACGGTATGAGTGATAGTCCCTCAGAGAGCAACCCCTTCCACCAGGGAGTAACAGAGTCTACGATGCCGCTATGTGGCTCGGGAAGTGGAACGTGAGCTACCTCGACGCGTTGTTCGAAGGGCGCCCGGAGAAGCTGAGCGTGCAGGACGTGTCCGAGATCCTCGGCATGACCAAGCCCGGGGTCTACAAGTGGCTCAAGGAGGGCGTGATCCCCGCCTACAAGATCGGATCCACCTGGCTGATCCTGCGTGACGAGCTCAAGGAGACGTTGCGCGCCGGAGCCAACAGTAAGAAGCCAGACGAGGCGTAGAAGTCAGTCACGAGGGGGGCTCGGTGACGCACCGGCGCATTGGCACAGCAGCAGCCGTGCTGGCTGCTTCCCTACTGGTGGGCTGCGGCTCCGGCGAGAACGCCACCCCAGGCAGTGACGCGAGCCCGATTGCGCAACCGTCCCTCCCTCACTCGACCCGGGACCCACAGCCACATCAGGCCCCGTCGTCCTCGCCCGTGCCCGCTCCCGTGCCATCGGGGCTCATCGATGACGACACCGGGGAGGTCATCACTCCGCGGGCGGTGCCTGAGTGGGACGCCGAGTCCCGTGCCGCAACTGCGGCCGCCGGTGAGGAGGTCATGCGCGTTTTCGCGCGTCCCGACCTCGACCACGACAGCTGGTGGGCGCAGCTGCAACCACTCCTGAGCAACGAGGCGCAGATCGACTACGCCCACGTCGACCCCGCCAACATCCCCGCACGAGAGGTCACCGCCGACCCCTCCGTGACCGAGGACTCCAGCGCCTACGTCGCCCGAGTGCAGGTCCCCACCGATGTCGGTGACTACACCGTCCTGCTCAGCCGCCGGGACGCCAATGCGCCTTGGCTCGCCGAGCGCATCACGCCGCCAGAAGCAGCGGGCTGAGGTCATGCCATGCCGCCCAAACTCCTACCCATCGCCGCGCTCATCCTCATCCCGGCTGCGGTCCTGGCCCTCGTGTTCAGTCTCCTGCTGCTGGGTGGGACGCCGGCAGAGGCGAACTGCAACCCCGGCCAGGACTCCACCGTCTCCATCAGCGACGCGGACGTGCCCGACGGCGAGGTCAACGGCTACAGCGGAGACCAGCTCGTTAACGCCGCCCACATCCTTCGCGCCGGCGCGGACATGGGGATGAGCGTGCGCGACCAGACGATCGGCGTCATGACCGCCATGGGCGAGTCCAGCCTGCAGGTCCTGGACCGTGGCGACGCGGTCGGGCCCGACTCCCGCGGCCTGTTCCAGCAACGGGACAACGGCGCCTGGGGCAGCTACGAGGACCGCATGGACCCCTACGTCTCGGCCACCAGCTTCTTCGAGGCGATGATCCAGCTCCACGGCCGCGACTCCCTCGAGCCCACGATGGTCGCCCACCGCGTCCAACGAAACGCCGACCCCTTCCACTACGAGAGGTATTGGGACGACGCCGTCGCCGTCGTCGAAGCCCTCTCCGGTGCCGACACCGGCCTGGCACGCGGGACCGGTGGACGCGTGTGCACGACCACAACCACCACCCCAGGCACCGTCGGCCCTGAAGGCTGGGCGCTGCCCGCCGACGGACCGATCACCAGCGGCTACGGGATGCGCGTCGACCCGGTCACGGGCGCATTCACCCGCCTGCACGCTGGGCTCGACTTCCAAGCCGGCGGGTGCGAGGGCCCCATCTGGGCGGCCCAAGAGGGCACCGTCATCGACGTGTTCACCGACCAGCACGGCGGCTGGACCCTGGACGTCGACCACGGCGGGGTCCTGACCCGCTACAAGCACATGTACGCCAACGGGATCCTCGTCGCCGTCGGTGACCGGGTCGAGGCCGGGCAGCAGATCGCCCGCACCGGCTCCAGTGGCTGGTCCACCGGCTGCCACCTCCACTTCGAGGTCCACGTCGATGGCAGCCCCGTCGACCCCCGCGACTTCTTAGCCGCTCTCGGTATCAGCCTGTGACAGACAGGAGAACCCACTCATGACCACCAAGCCCGTGGCAGCCTGGCCCCGCATCCACGCCACGACCCGTGAGGACGGGAGTGGGGAAGTCATCATCAACGGCACCGCCCGCCCCATCGAGACCTCACGACCGGAAGACGCGCGCGCCGCGATCGTCGAGCTCGTCACCGAGACCGCGGCCAAGGTCGACCGGCCAGTACGCCTGACCGCCACCGGCCCGGACGGGACCTGGCCGCTCATCGTCCACCCCGACGGCACTGTCGAGGCCGATGAGGACACCGAGCAGGCGCCCCCACGGCGCACCCGCCGCCGTCAGGCCACCACCGCACCGGACCCCACGCGCGCGCAGCCTGCGACACGCGAGCCGGCGAACCGCGAGCCCGAGCAGGACGCCCCCACGCCCACCCCGTGGGGCGCTCACGCGCCGGCGGCCACGCCCGCGGCGCGCCGGTCCTTCCTCACCAGCGAACAGACCGAGGAACCGGCCACCAAGGGAGCACGGGGGCTGCTCACCCGCCTGGGTGTACGCGTGAGCCCCAGCGAGGCCGAACGCAGCGAACGAGCCGACGAACAGGCCGTGAGCCAGCACTGGCCCGGCCCGCGCACGATCGCGATCGTCAACGGCAAGGGCGGGGCGAGCAAGACCCCCTCCACCATCCTCCTGTCGGCCATCTTCGCCCGCTACGGCGGCGCAGGGGTACTGGCGTGGGACAACAACCAGACCCGCGGCACGCTCGGCTGGCGCACCGAACAGGGCCCCCACGACGCCACCCTGCTCGAGCTCCTGCCCCAGACCGACCGCCTCCTGGGCACCGCAGCCCAGTCCGCCGACCTGGCCCACTACGTCCACCACCAGACCCGCGACCGCTTCGATGTGCTGCGCTCCAAGCCCATGGCACTGGCCCACGAGCAGCGGGTGGAACCAGGCGACGTCGACGCCATCCACGCCGTCGCCGCGAAGTACTACCGCCTGATCTTCATCGACTCAGGCAACGACGAGTCCGACCCCATGTGGCTGCGGATGATCGACCACGCCGACCAGATCGTCGTGGCCACCACCACCCGCGACGACCACGCCGAGGCCGGCGCACTCCTCCTCGAGGCCCTGGCCGAGCGCGACGAGCGCGGCGCCGAGCTCGCCGCCGGTGCCGTGGTCATCGTCTCCCAGGCCGACCCGAAAGCCACCACAACCCAGGTCGACCGCATCGCTGACGGCTTCCAGCCCCTGGCCCGCGAAGCCGTTACCGTCCCCTTTGACCCCGCGATGGTCGATGGACTGCTGCGTCTGGGAGCCCTCAACGAGCGCACCCGCCGCGCCTGGCTCCACGCCGCGGCCGCCGTGGCGCGCGGGCTGTGAGGATCCGATGACCACTCCCCGACGATCCTGGCGACACACCGGCGCGCCTTCCGTCTTTCTGCAAGCACCACTGCCAGGGTGGCGGTATGAGTGGACGCATTGGACGGCCCAGCAAGGGCGACCGGGTCGTGCTCTACAGCCGACCCCACCGTGAGGTCCGCGCCGCTGTCGAGGCCAGCGCGGCCAAGGCCGGTTACGACGCGGTCAGTGACTACGTCGCTGCCGTGCTCGCCACGCATGAGGGGCTCGCTGAGCTCGCCCCCGTGCCCACTCGACACCCCGACCAGAAGGAGTTGCCGCTAGCAGCTAGCGCATAACCCCACATATGAGTGGGGGCCGGCCCCGAAGGGCCGGCCCCAGAGTCCAAGTCCTTCACCCCTGTGCTTGCCGGCCTCAGGTGAAGGGCCTAGATCAACGCACCTTCGTGCGTCTAACGCTCGGAGCCCACCATAGCTACCCCTGCCTCTTTCGCGCTACCTTCATCGCGCGACACGCCGAACGCACCTGAGCCCTGGAACCAGGGTCGGCGGCGCACCCGACGGCCCAACAGGGAGCGTGAACGCGCCCCGCTGACGGTCCGGATGGCCGTGCCGGCGGGACACACCATCCCCCGCCGGGTCAGTGACTGGGTCGAGCAGGCCCTCGCCCACCCGGGGACCGCCACGATGACCCCCCGGTCCTGGCGCACCTACCGTGCCGTCGTCCTGGCGACCGCCAACGCCATCGACCCCAAGTCCAAGACCACCGTCTTCTCCTGGACCAGCCTCGCCGCCGCGGTCCTCGAGGTCGATCCCACCGCGGCCAGCTCCCGCGCCACCATCGCCCGCTACCTGCGCCGCCTGCGCGACTGGAAGCTCCTCGGAGTGGTGGCCAGCGGCCGCACCGCGCAGTACGCCCCGGCCGCAGGCGGTGGCAGCAACGAGCGGGCCGTATACGTCCTGTCCGTGCTCCGCCCGCTGCAGCCTGTGGACAGTTTTGAGACCCCTCCCCTGAAAGAGGCTGGCGTACTCCCCCGCACGCACGCGCGCGGGGACCTGGCCCAGACCACACCGGAGCCGCTACGCGGCCCGACACCTTCAGCCGCGCAAGCGCGGCCCGCCCCGCTACCAGCACAGCGGCAACTCCCAGCATGGCCCCGCTCCGTCACGCCAAAGCGCAAGGACGACATGCTGGCAGCCGCCGGCACGTTGCGTCACCTCATCCCGGTGTTGCGGCGCATCTCTCCCGAGCACGTCCGGTCCATCGCCCGGCCCTACTTTCTCGCCGGCTGGACCGTTGCCGACCTTCACCACGCCATCGACCACCTCCCGGGCGGGAGGAGATGGCCACACGATGGAGCCGACGGAGTCGGCAACGTCGGAGCTTGGCTCAGCTACCGCCTGGCCGTTTGGCGCGACGCCCACGGCACCGTGCGCCGCTCCAACTCCCAGCGCATCCTCGCCGAGCAGCGCCACAACGCTGCCCTCGCCCGAGCTCGCCGAGAGGCCGAGGCCGCCACCCGGGCCGCCGCCGCCGGACCCATGAGCCCCGGCCGGCAGCTCGCCCGCGCCGTGGCGGAGGCGATCAGGTCGGGCAAGCCCGTCCCGACGCTGCCGGAGCAGAGTCGCCGCCAAGCCCCTTCCCCGGCGCCCCGGCCCCTCGACGCCCCGATCACGCCTTCGTGACCGCCTTAATCCGGTCCGGACGGAAGCCCGACCACCACTCCCGGCCCGTCGTCACTACCGGCGCCGTCGTGAACTCCAGCGCTTGCACCAGCCGCAGCGCCGCAGGGTTGCGGTCCAGGTCCACCACCTCGAACTCCACCCCCGCCCGCTGCAGTGCGCGCTCGGTCGCCCGGCACGCCTCGCACCCGGCTCGGCCGTACACCACCACGTGAGCACCCATCCCCTGACTCCTCCCCTGAACGTTTTCTTGTCCTTCCTGGCAAGAGGTCGATCGGAGCCGCGATGGGACGCCAGAGGTCCAGTCGGGGAACCGGCGAGACAAGCACGAATCTGGGGCGAAACAAGCGACGCAGGAGCGCGACCCAGAATCGTGCGCAGGACCGCCGGCGCGCAGCGCCCGACTTGACCGGCGGCGGCCGCGGCTCAGAATCGAACGCCAGGAAGGGAAAGAAACCAACAACCCGGCGGCCAACGGCCGCACCGACAACAGTACTAATCCCAGTATTGATGCCACGGGCGGTCACCCCTCGCGAGGTTGGAGCCCTGAGAGCGCGAGTGGTACGTATGTTCGATACTTGGAGCGTGCGTGAGCTGGCCAACGCGGACCATCCCCCATCGGTGCCGCTGAACCCGATGGGGGCGCTGCCCTGCATCGCACGCCTCGAGGACGAGACAGGCTCGAGCTGGTGGGTGGCCGCCACCGCCAACCGCTGGACCACCACCCACGTCCTGGTGCTGTGGCGACCCGACCCTCGCAACCACCGTCAGGAACGGCTCGTGTGGCTCCGCAAGGCAGACGTCCGGCCTTGGCTCCACAAGGAACAAGCGACACGCACATGAACCCCAGGGAGTGCGCGCGGTCCACTGCCTAACCGCCGGAGGGCTCAAGCCGCGGGTGCAGTGGATCGATCCATGCCGCGATCGCACCCGGCAGCGTCCACACCCCACTCCCCCACCCAAGCCCGCCTGCCGTGCCGGCTACCCGAGGCCGCCACGGCGGCCACCAGCTGCACGCGCCAACGGCGCTCGTTTTTCTCGCCGTGAAGCCTGCGGCAGCATACGGTCGGCCGACCTACGCGCAAGGCGCTTTCGCGGCATATCCTCCCTCGCTGCGCTCAGTCCGGTATTCCACGACGCCTTGCACTCCGGCCGGCTCTCCCTAGCGGCACTACGTGCCTTCACGGCAAGAAAACGTGGAGGGGGCCAAGAGGGTTAACCGTACTAACGGTACTAATCTCGTCACCTTTGGAGGATGGAAACCATGTCACGCACGAGCCGCCAGACGATGAGTGCCGAGCAGCGCCGGGAGCAGGCCGCGGCCCTCCACGCCAGCATCGCCGACCAGGCCCACGCCCTACGCGGCAGCGAGGAGTGGCGACGCTTCCTCGACTTCTCACGCTCGTTCCACACCTACAGCCTGAACAACGTCCTGCTCATCCTGGCCCAGCGTCCCACCGCAACGGCCGTGGCCGGCTACCGCCAGTGGCAGACCAAGGGTCGCCAGGTCCGCAAGGGCGAGCAGGCCATCCGGATCTTCGGCTACTCCACGAAGAGGATCACCGAGGAGGACCCAGCCACCGGTGAGGAGCTAGAGAAGCGACTGCCCCGCTTCCCCGTCCTGTCGGTCTTCGACATCACCCAAACCGACCTCATCGACGGCGAAGAGGACCACGCCACCATCGCCCACCGCCTCACCGGCACCGACGACCTTGGGATCGCGGCCGCCGTGAGTGACTACCTCACCGCCACCGGCTGGACCGTTACCCGCGAGCAGCTCGACGGCCACACCAACGGCTACACCACCAACCACGGACGCCGCGTGGTCATCGAGACCCACCTCTCCCCCGCCCAAGGCGCCAAGACACTCCTCCACGAGGCCGCCCACATCACCCTCGGCCACCTCGAGACACCGCACAGCGACTACCTCACCCACCGCGGCGTCATGGAATGCGAAGCCGAGTCCGTCGCCTACGTCCTGGCCGGCCTGCTCGGGCTAGACACTAGCGCCTACTCCATCGGCTACATCGCCACCTGGTCCGACCCTGACGCCGACACCCACGCAGTCGGGGAAGACATCCACGCCACCGCCTCCCGAGTCCTGGGCGCAGTTCACACCCTGGCCGACGCCCTGGAGCCCGCGACGATCCCGCCAACCATTGTCCAGGCACAACACTAACGGTACTATTACCACTAACCGGAGTCCCGGAGGTCCGGCAGGGGGCTTCCGGCGCTCCGGCCGGCGGGGGCCGGTCGCCCCCTCCCGCTTCGCCAACGGTCACCCCGGCGGAGCACACCATGAGAAGGGGGAGAAGGGACGTACACCCTCACCGTCTACACCACACCCGAGTGCATCCGCTGCACCATGACCTGCCGCCAGCTCGACAAGGCCGGCCTCACCTACCGCGTCGTCGACGTCGCCAGCGATCCCACCGCACGCTCCTACGTCACCGAGGAGCTCGGCTACACCGAGGCCCCCGTGGTCATCGTCGACCAGGACGAAGCCCACCACTGGTCCGGCTTCCGTCCCGACCGCATCAAAGCAGTGGCAGCCCGTGCGACTACTAACACCACTATTGCCAGTAACGGTGGTGCGACCGATGAATGAAGACGAGGTGGTCCCGAGCCTGGTGGAGGTCCCGGCCGCTATACAGAAGCTCGTCATCGCCTACTACGAGGCCGGCCTCGACCACGGCTTCGAGCTGGGCTACCGCGCATCCGAAGCGAACAACGAGGCCACATGGGCGACCGCCGCCGCCCTCGTCCGGGGCATCGCCGATGGCCAGCCCTACGACCAGCTGTGTGAGCAGCGGGGCGAGCAGGGTCGTGCCGAGCGGCAGCGCCGGCTGCTGCGCGACCGGGGGATCGTGCCCTGACGGTGTGGCGCCAACACTGGCAACGCCACTATTAGTACGGTGAACAGCATTGGAGGTAATGGATGAGTGCTCTCGTACTAGCCGTGTGTAACCAGAAGGGTGGCGTCGGGAAGACGACGACCACCTACCACCTCGCCCGTGCCGGCGTCCGCGCCGGGCGCCGGGTCTTGGTCGTCGACCTCGACCCCCAAGGCACCCTGACCACGATCGCGGCGCGCGAGGAGGTCCCCGAGGACAGCATCGGCGTCGCCGACGTCCTCAGCGCCCGCACCCGCGAGCCGCTGACCGACGTGCTCGTCCCCGGCACCTGGGACGGGCTGGACGTCGCGCCCACGGTGGGGGAGACCCTCGGAGTCGTCCGCGATGAGCTCGTAGTGACCGGCGCGGGCCGCGAGTCGCGGCTACGCGACGCGCTGGCCACTGTGGCGGACCGCTACGACCTGGTCCTCGTCGACTGCCCGCCCTCACTGGACCAGCTCACCATCAACGCCCTGGTCGCCGCCGACGCCGTCCTCATCGTCACCCAGAGCAAGCAGGCCAGCATCAACGGCCTGGTCAAGCTGCACGAGACCATCGACGCCGTCCGCCGCAACTACCGCGCCGACCTCACCATCGCCGGCGTCCTGGTTAACCAGCACGAGCAGAACACCGTCAGCGGCCAGTCCTGGCTCGAGGAGCTCCGCGCCGCCATGACGATCCTCGAGCCGCCCATGCCCAAGGCCGTGGTCTTCTCCGACGCCGCAGAGGCCAGCGTCGGACTGGACGAGTACGGCAGCCGAGTCGCCAATCGCCTCGCGGAGACCTTCGACAGCTACCTGACCCACCTCGAGGAGGCCGCGCGATGAGCCGCCCCACCCCGCGCAAGACCAGCCTCGCCCGGCTCTCACCGACCGACCCGCCCCCACCGGCCGCCAGCGCGCCCGGTCCCGAGGTCGCCGCACCCGCGGCCCCCCCGCCGCCAGGTGCTGGGCCGGTGGCTGCGCCAGCCGGCCAGCCGGCGGGGGAGAAGCGGAAGTACCGGCACAAGGTCAGCTTCTACCAAGACGAGGACGACACCGCCCGCGTGAGGGCCGCCATCCTTCACACGAACCACATCGAAGGCCCGCGCTCCCTCAGCGAGTTCATCAACCACGCCGTCATGGCCGAAGTTGAACGGCTCGAGCGCAAGCACAACGCCGGCCAACCATGGCCGGGCGTCGGTGCGCGGGAACTGCCACAGGGCCGGCCCATGGGTCACTGAAAGGAACCAGCCATGGCCATCAACGAAGAGGACCGCCAACTCGCGGTCGCTGCGGAACTCGAGGAGGCTGCACGGACCCTGGCGCACTCGACACGCGACGTGCCGGTTCCGTCCGACTCCTACAGCCTGCTCGCGGAGCTGCGCGCCGCCATCGACTCCCTCGAGCAGGTGTGCCAACAACTTGGCGCCTGGCACAGCAGCGTCGTGGACGGCATTCACTACGCGGGAGAGGACGACCGGGGCGACGGTGCCACCGGAACTATCACTGCCGCAGCCGAGCTCGAGGCCGCGACTGCGGCCCTCAATGCAGCCTCAAGCGCCCTGGGCCGGGCACACTCCGCCAACGGCGTGGTTCGCTGGTACGACCGCCCTCGCTAGCCAGACCGGCGCGCTCGGTTGTACTTCGACGCGCAGGAGCGTGAGCAGAAACGGCGCCTCTTGGCGCCCGTCAACGGGCAGAACTCCAGCCCGCACTGCTCGCACGCGACGACTGTGCCGAGACGCTGGTTCCCACGCCGAGACGCGCTCGCCTGCCGCATCGCCTCCAGACCGGCCGGCGAGAAGACACTCCCCGCCGCGAGGCGCGCGGCAGTGGCCCTCGAGGGGTCCCGCTTCTGGACGAACAAGCTATTGAGCGGGAGTCGCTGCCGTGCGTTGTCCGCGATGGTTCGTCTGGTGGTCTCGGCGACCAGCCCACGCCGGCCGAGTCCGTGCGCCGTGCGGTACTCCTTCGCCGTGAGCCCGTGTGCCTTGTAGACGTGCAAGCCGAGGTGGGTGAATCGGCCGCCACACTCGTGGCACAGCAGCCCCTCTGCGTCCTCATCGAGAGCGCCATATCGGCCGTGGCCATCCTCATCGCCGACCTGCATGTATGCATCGTCGCGGTGTGAAGTTGTGGCGTCTAGTCCTACTGGGAGGCGACAGGGCCCTTAGGCCGTCTGAGCGGCGGTCGACTCCCCAGAGAGGTCGAGGATGCTCCGCAGGGTGCGGGTCTTCAGTGCTGGGCTGTCGCCCGCACGGTACTTCTCATTGACCAGGTCGCGGAGTGCGAGCGCCCGGCCTAAGCGGTCCTCTTCGGTGGTGGCGCGCCAGGGCTCCGGCTTCTTCAGAAGGTCGTCCATCTCGTGAGCGCGGGCATGGAGGTAATGGCGACGTGAGGCTCTGGTTGGTCCGTCAATGCTTGCGCGGCACTCGTCGAGGCGGCAGCTCAGGCGGAGTCGAAGGTCGGTGTGGCCGAGTAGGGTCTCGGCGACCTTTCGGCTGACGGTTGCAGCGATGCCCGGTAGATACACACCCTCGAACTGGGGACCGCCCTTCTTCTTGCCGTTCTCGTCGAGCTTCGGAGGGAGTCGCTGCCGACTGATCATTGCCGTGTGGCTGACGTGCTCGAGCAGCCCCACGCCGACCGAGTAGTTGTCGGTGTGTCCCAGAGCCACCGCGGACTGGCCGATGTTCCCAGACCAGCCGAGAGTCGTGGTGATTCCCGCGGCTCGGAAGGCATCCAGGATCGTGAACCCGGACTTGATCTTCGCGATGCTCTCGTCTTCACCACCGAAGGGGCTGAGGCGAAGCTCAAGGTTGCGGATGCCTTCCTGTGCGTACTGTGCGGCCAGCTCTGCCGCGACCTTGAGACCGAAGCGACGGTCGAGTACAAGGACCGCCTGGATGGGCTTATCGGTGCTCTTGCGGGTGTCAGCCGCGAGTGCTGCGTTGAGGTTCGCCGATCTCATGCTGTTGACGTAGAAGTGTGGGGGTGTGATCGCTGTGGTGAACGCGGGGTGGCCTTCGATCACGAGGTCTATGAGTCGAGCGCGAGCCGCTGCGTCGCTGGCGAGGAGATCTACGTCGTAAGGTGCGTGCGCGTAGAAGGGAGCCTCGGGCATGGCGTACCCAGGAGCTGCCAGCCGTTCCGTTGCAGGGTTGTAGAAGACCGAGACGCCGACCGCGATAGCCGCCTCGGCTGCAGCTTGCTGGTGACGCGCTGCCTTCGCGTGCAGCGTGATCGCCGAGACCCCCGCGGGCTGGCGCAGGAGAAAATCCTCGACGACCTTGTGGTCGCTGTGACCGAGCTGGAACGCCACACCCATGAGATGCCTCCATCTACCGTTCGGCGATACTAGTGTGACAGACTAGAGGACAGAACCCCGCCATAGAAGGTGACACACCGTGGCTACTGCCGGAGCCCTTGCCCACCACGTCACTGATCTGATCTCAACGCTAGGCCTCACTCAGGAGGAGATCGGATCGATCGTCGACGCTTCCCCTCGCTCGGTCTCTCGCTGGGCCAGGGGTGAAGTCGTCCCACAGAAGCTCAACAAACAGCGCCTCATCGAACTTGCCTACGTCGCAGACGTAGTTACCGAGGTGCTGCCCGCGGACAAGGTCAACCTGTGGATGACGTCACCCAACCGACTGCTCGAACACGACTCGCCTGCCGACCGCATCCGCGCTGGCCACTACAGGGACGTCCTTGGCCTCATTGAGGCGATGGCCGACGGCGTGGTGATGTGACTCCCACGCTCGACGAAGAACTCGTACAGCGGGTCAACGATCTCGGCCCTACTCCATGGAGTGGCACGACCTATCGGCATGTAGCCGGTCAGCGGGATCCGCTGTCTGGGGCAGGAGCGCGCATCTTCGGAGGGCGTTGGAACCCCCCAGGCGTCTTTGGTGCCATCTACCTGGCCCACCCCGTCGCCGCGTGCATGGCCGAGCTTGCCCGCATGGCGAGCTCGCAGGACTTGACTGTCTCCGACTTCCTGCGAGCCCGCGGAGGGCGGACTCTCCACACGATCGACGTGCGCGAACTGTCGGTACTCGACCTGCGTACAGAAGCCGCGCAAGCCCAGGTTGGACTGGAGCTGACGGATATCACCGATGAGGACCGCACGGCGTGTCAGGCCGTTGGCCATGCTGCCCACTTTCTCGGCCTCGGTGGGGTCCTGACGCCCTCCGCCACCGGCGTCGGTTTGGTCCTTACCGCGTTCGAGTCGCGCGTTGGACCTGGGCAGTTGAGAGTGGAACATTCTGAACTCATCACCGATGAGCTGTATGCAGGTTTGGTTTGACGAGTTACGACCGGCCAGGCCTGCCTAAGACTCACGAGGCGGCCCGAGGGTAGAGCCTCGCCGGGCACCTCGGCTGGGCAGCGTCAGTAGACATCTCAGTGATCCATCACCTCCGCGGTCAACAAACGATCGTTAGTGAGACGACGTGGCGAGGGTGGGCGAGCGAGGGCTGGTGCGTCCAAAACTCATCTCAAAACCGGACGAGTCTTAGGCGGTTCTGCGACAGTTTGTGAGACGCTGGCGGCGTGACGCAGAACCTTGTCGGCCTTGCCCGGGTCTCCACCAACGCCCAGGACGCCCAGCTGCAGCGCAACGCCCTCGAGGTAGCCGGATGCATCAAGATCTTCGAGGAGAAGATCAGCAGCCGATCGAGCCATCGCCCGGGGCTCGCCGCGGCGCTGGAATACATGCGCGACGGCATGGACACCCTGGTCGTCTGGAAGCTTGACCGCCTGGGCCGGTCGACCAAGGACATCCTCACGGTCGCCGACGACCTCAGTGACCGCGGTATCGGTCTAAGCGTCCTCACCGGGACGTTGGCCGGCACCTACAGCGCTACGGGGGAGGGGAAGTTCTTCTTCACGATGATGGCCGCCTTCGCCGAGCTCGAGCGTGACCTCATCCGAGAACGCACCATGGCCGGCCTCGCAGCCGCCCGAGCACAGGGACGCACGGGCGGGCGACCTCGAGTGATGGACCCCGACAAGCTCGCCATCGCCCGCGCCCGCCGCGCCAATGGCGAGAGCCCAACACAGATTGCCAAGGCGCTTGGGGTGTCGCGTGCAACGGTCTACCGCTACCTAGCGGCCGCCGGTTAGCCGGAAGCACGCGACCGTCCTCCGGGACTCCGGCAGGTGTGCCGGATAGCGTGCCCTCACCGGGCATGCCACCGAACAGGTCTTACGGGACACGAGTCGGGGCCGTGACCCTGAGGCCGGGCGATGCCGGACTCCGTCCTGGTGGTGGTTCGGCTTGCGGGACGGACCAACGCTAGAGGCCGTAGACTCCTCGACTCCTGGGAGGCCCTACTCGTCGCCGACCAGACGGAGCGCAGGGCGCTGATCCGCATCCCCAAGCAGGTCTCGAATGTGCCTAGGGCTGATCCGTAACGCCTGGGCGAGAGCAGGAACACCTGCGCCGTGGTCTGCGGCGAGCTCTGCGGCCTTAGTCAGCAGTGTCGGTCTCTCTCCCGGGTACGCGCTGGTCGGGTCGGCGTTGGGATCTTCGAGCATCTTCAGCCGCTGGTACGCGCGCCGGGCTGAGGACTCCGTCGTTCTGCCGCGCTCGACCATGCGCCGGACGAGCGCGTGGGGAGAGACACCCCAGGTTCGGGACACGCGGTCGAGCGCGGCCAGATCGAGGCGTTGGGGAAGTACCGCATCCATCGAGGCTGCTGGCGTCAGAAATGCAGCGGCGAAGGAATCGGCCTCCTTCTCGGCCGCTGAGCTGTACTCCTCTGAGTCGGCGTGCAGCAGCAGGTGCCCGATCTCGTGGGCGATCGAGAAGCGATGGCGGAAGACGTTCTCGCTACGGCGTGGCGTGCTTACGACGATGGGACGCTCCACGATGACGGTTGAGAAGGCGTCAACGGCGTTAATCTCCGCGAGGGGTCGCACCACGATCACAATGCCGCGCGACTCCGCCGTTGCGGTCAGGTGCTTGACTGGCCCGTCGGGCAGGTCCCAATGCGCGCGAAGGAGCGCGGCAGCGTCCGCCGGCGTCGTGCCCTTCTCCACGGTTGGAAGGTCGACCTCGGGGAGCTTGACGTACTTCTCCAGCGTGAAGGTCAGCTCCCAGATTAGGGTGGCCGTGGCAAGCGCCCTCTGCCGGTCACTCACGCGTGCTGACCGCAGGCTCCGGAAGTGGGCGTGCACCGTGTCGACGCGAGCGAGTGGTCGCCCCGCTCCAAAGAACTCCGGACGGACGTCCAGAACCTTCGCAAGACGGTCGAGCACGTCGGGGCGGGGTGAGTTCACACTTGCCTCGTACTGACCGATGGCGGCCGCTGACACACCAACCTCGGCGGCCAGGTCGGTCTTCTTCATGCCGACTCGGAGGCGCGCCTGGGTCAGCCGCGCCGGCTCGAAACGGCCGTGAGCCTGCCCGGAGTTGAGTAGGTCGAACAGGCCGGGTAGATCTTCACGCATCGGGACGGTTCGCCTCCTCCTGCGGCTCGATCTTCGGACCAGTGGGAGTACCGCTGTCGAAGGAATCGACGCTGGCAGTGAGCGCGCCGTCAATCGGCTCCGGCTCCCAGATGGTCTCCAGCCCGTGCAGGATCACTTCGCGGCGATCCACCTCGAGCTCAGCGACCGCCCAGTCGATCGACTGCAGCCTGCGAGGGGTCGATCTCACCATCACGAGCACGAGCGGCATAACGGCCTGAGCCTCGCCCACCACGCCCTTTAGCTCGAGGTCGTCCAACCAGTCGCCAAGCTCCTCAGCCTCGCCGGTGAAGCCCGGCTCGAAGAGCATCGGGTCGAGTGGCGGCGCGGTGAAGCCACTCCTCCGCGTGGGGCTCGACGCAAAGGACGAGACCGTTCGCGCGGAGTCCGGGACACGCCATGCGTACAGCAAGCAGCCGTTGATAACGGGAAGCCGTTGACCCCCCGGAGGGAGACTGTACGTCCGGTAGCCGCGATCTGTCGCCGCCTTGCGGACAGCGTCTAGGAGGTCACGCCACTGGCCGCCGAAGACGTATCCGTAGTTCGTTCCCGACATCTGATGTGCGTCGGCGAAGCGGTCGTGGACATCTAGTACTCGGTGGACGACAAAGGAGCGAACCTCGTCGGCATGGGTATCGAGAACCTGGATGGGTGAAGTCTGGGGCATGACGGCCTCCGCGATCCGTGCTCACGGCCGGACCTCGACCGCATGACTTCATTCTGGCACACAATTCGCGCACGCGGGCTTTAGTCCTGGTCGGATGGCGTGTCAGTGTCCAGCGTCGTCGGTGCCACGTCATCGTGCGACGACGATTTCGGAGGGGGGCCCAAGCGCTTCTTCACCTGTAGTACGGCCTGCCCCGTTCCATACAGTCCGCCCAGCAGGCTGCCCAGGGGTGCGGGCAGGAAACCTGAGGCGACCCACACGGTGACGAGTAGCGAGATCACGAGCCATGCGAGCGAGTTTCGGACCACTCGCCGGGACCAGAACGAAGTCTTCACGACCTTGACGGCGTCGTCGATCGCGCTTGCTATCTCCGGAGCCGCACCGGCGAGCATCTCGTATGCGGAGTCGTCCTTTGATGGGGTGAACGGCACGAGGTCGTCTTCCTCGACATCAGTATCGAGTCTCTTCAGCACTCTTCGGGCGGCGTCTTGGTACCCGGGGAGAACGGTCGGCGTGGCAAGCCCGCGAGTTAGATGTTCCGCGATAGACGCGAAGGCAGTGGTGTTGCGTCCGAGGATGTTGTCGATCGCGTCGAGGCCGGTGCTGTGACGGTCCAGGACGTTGGTGACCGCGTCGAAGGCGGTGGTGTTGCG
>NZ_UETB01000022.1 GCF_900116375.1 Georgenia satyanarayanai
CTTCTTCTTCCGCGACCAGCACATCGTCGTCGCCGGCGGCGGGGACTCCGCCATGGAAGAAGCCACCTTCCTCACCAAGTTCGCCTCCCGCGTAACCATCGTCCACCGCCGCGACGAGCTGCGCGCCTCCAAGATCATGGCCGACCGCGCCATGGCCAACCCCAAGATCGACTTCGCCTGGAACAGCGAGATCACCGCGATCCACGGCACCGACAAGGTCACCGGCCTCACCCTGCGCGACACCCTCACCGGCCAGGAGCGCCAGATGGACGCCACCGGCCTGTTCGTCGCCATCGGCCACGTACCGCGCACCGACATCCTCACCGGCCAGGTCGACCTCGACCCAAACGGCTACATCCTCGTCACCCACCCATCCACCGCCACCACCGTGCCCGGCGTCTTCGCCTGCGGCGACGCCGTGGACCACACCTACCGCCAGGCCATCACCGCCGCCGGCACCGGCTGCGCCGCCGCCCTGGACGCCGAGCGCTACCTCGCCGCCCTCGGCGAAGCCGCCGAGCCCGCCACCGACGCCTCCCAGACCCCCCAGGGCGCCGTCTCCCTGTGACCGGCTCGGCGCGAGCACCGCGTTGCGGTGCCCGGAGCGCTCAGGCGGACCGGCTCAGGGCCCCGGCGAACCAGTCGACGGTCCGGCGCAGGCCGTCCTCCCACGAGACCCGCGGCTCCCAGCCCAGCTCCGTGCGGGCGAGCGTGGTGTCGGGCCGGCGCACCTCGGGGTCGTCGACGGGCCGCTCGACGAACTCGACCCGCGAGCGCCCGCCCGTCGCGGCGACGACCGCCTCGGCGATCTCGAGCACGGTGCGCTCCTGGGGGTTGCCGATGTTGACGGGCCCGGGGTGGCCGCTGCGGGCCAGCGCGAGGATCCCGGCGACGAGGTCGTCGACGTAGCAGACCGAGCGCGTCTGGCTGCCGTCACCCGCCACCGTCAGCGGCTCCCCCGCCAGGCCCTGCCGGATGAAGGTGGGGATGGCGCGGCCGTCATAGGGGCGCATCCGCGGGCCGTAGGTGTTGAAGATCCGCACGATGCCGGTGTCCACGCCGTGCGCGCCGCGGTAGGCGGTGACGATGGCCTCGGCGTAGCGCTTGGCCTCGTCGTACACCCCGCGCGGCCCGATCGGGTTGACGTGGCCCCAGTAGGTCTCCGGCTGCGGGTGGACCTGCGGGTCCCCGTAGACCTCGGAGGTGGAGGCGAGCACGAAGCGCGCGCCCTTGTCTCGGGCCAGGCGCAGCGCCCGCTCGGTCCCCACCGAGCCCACGCGCAGCGTCTCGATCGGCAGCTCGAGGTAGTCCACCGGCGAGGCGGGGGAGGCGAAGTGCAGGACGAGGTCGACGTCGCCGCGCACGTGCATGTTCTCGGTGACGTCACAGTGGACCAGCTCGAAGCCCGACCGCTGCGCGAGGTGCGCGACGTTCCCCGGCGCACCGGTGAGGAAGTTGTCCAGTGCCACGACCTGCCAGCCGTCCTCGAGCAGGGCCTCGCACAGGTGGCTGCCGAGGAAGCCCGCCCCTCCGGTCACGACCGCACGGCCGCTGCGCTGCACTGCCCTCATCGCTGTCCTCCCTCTCGGTGCCCTGGACTGTCGAGTACGGGTGCGCGGCGGAGCATCTCCGTCTGGGCGACGACCCGGTCGGAGACCGGACGACGACGGCGCAGCGCCGCCGGCAGGTCCGGCAGCGCGTCCCGGACCCCGGCGCGCTGCACGGGGCTCTGGGCCACCATCCGGCGGGCCCGGGTGAGGGCGTCGCGCGCGGGCAGCCGCATGGCGCCGGTGAGGACGGCGGAGCGGGCGAGCGCGCGGCGGCGGGCGTCGTCCGTGCCGCGGACCGGGGAGGGGTGGTGGTGGGCGACGACGTCGTCGAGGTAGCTCAGGTGCCAGCCGTGCTCGGCGAGGTCGAGGGCCAGGCGCTCCTCCTCGCCGGGGAAGCGGACGACGTCGTCGAAGCCGCCGGCCGCGAGGAAGGCCTCCACGCGCACGACCGCGCCGCAGGCGATGAAGCCGAGCAGAGGCGCACCGGGGATCCCGGGTGCACCGGGCAGCGGCGAGCCGGCCATCTCGGCGCACGTCGGGTCGAGGCGCTCCTCGGGTCCGACGAGGACCCGCCCGCCGATGAGCCCGAGCCGCGGGTGCGCCGCGAAGTGCTCGGCTGCGGTCGCGAGCGCCCCGGGGGCCCACCAGGAGTCGTCGTCGGCGAAGGCGACGAAGGGTGTCCGTGCGCGCCGTACGCCGATCGTGCGGCCGTAGGCGCCGGCGTTCCGGGCCAGGCGCACGACCTCGACGTCCGGGAAGCTCACGCTGACGGCGTCGGCGCTGCCGTCGGTCGAGGCGTTGTCGACGTAGACGACGGGGGCGCGGTGCCGGGAGAGGGAACGCAGCAGCTCCTCGCGGCGGTTGCGGCTCATGACGACGACGCTCACGCGCTCGTCCTCGACCTCACGCCCGGTGGTGGCCTGCGGCACGCCTTCTCCTCTCGACGTTCCTCAGCATGGGGTGAGGGAGTGAGCGACGCACGCCGAGCGGCTCAGCCCTCCCGGGTCCTGCGGCGGACGAGGGTCAGCGGCAGGGTGAGGAGGGAGACGGCCGCGGCGACGAGCAGGGCCGTGGTGAAGGAGCTTCCCGCCGCCACCATCCCGACGACGACGGCGCCCAGGCCGGTGCCCGCGTCGAAGCCGATGTTCCACACCGCGCTGGCCGATCCGTAGTGCGGCCGGCTCACCGTGCGGAAGGCGAGGACGAGCGTGAGGTTCTGCAGGCCGCCGTAGCTGACGCCGACGAGCCCGGCGCCGAGCAGCAGCGGGACGACGGCGGTGGCCTGGGGGTCGCGCACGGCCCAGGCGACCACCGTCATGCCGGCGGCAGTGAGGAGGACGAGGGGCCACAGGAAGGGCCGGGGCCCGAACCGGTCGGCCAGGGCGCCCACCCGCCAGCGCGCGACCGCGGCCGCCACCGTGAGCAGGAGCAGCGCCCCGGTGCTGAGGGTGGCGCTGGTGCTCATCGGTGCCATGAAGGTGATGAGCGCGCCGCCCGCGAGCGTGACGGCGAGGAGCAGGGCCATGGGGCGCAGCAGCCGCAGGTACGGCGCCCGCTCCTGCGCCTCGGGGACGTGGTCGAGCCGCCGCGCGAGGAGGGCGGCCGGCACCGCGCCGAGCGCGGGCAGCACGCCGAGCGCGAAGACCGGCCCGTAGCCGAGCTGCTCGACGATCCACGGCCCGGCGGACAGGAGGAGGACCTGCGGCCCGGCGATCGCCAACCCGTAGGCGCCGATGGCGGCGCCCCGGCGCCGCGGCTCGACGAGCTCGGCGACGAGCGCGCTGCCCGTCACCGTGACGACGCCGAAGCCGAGTCCGCGGACCGCGGAGACCACCAGCACGGGCAGCAGGCCGTCGCTGAGTCCGAGCGCCGCGGAGGGCAGCCCGAGCAGGAGCATCCCGGCCACGAGAACCGGCGCCCACCCCACGCGCCGCAGCGCGCTGGGCACGACGAGCTGGGTGAGGACGGTGACGAGCATGAGCACGCCGTTGACCAGCCCCGCACCGACGGAGTCGGCGCCGCCGTGCACGGCCCACAGCGGGGCGACGGGCAGCAGGGCGGCGTAGCCGGAGAAGGCGAGAACCGTCATCGCGACGAGCAGCGGGATCCCAGGCGCTCGCCACACGGAGCCGCTCACGCCGGAGGGCGGGCCGTGCCCGGCCGGAAGGGTCGCCATGTCGGCAGGCTAACCGGCGGGCCTCCCGCGAGCCGTCCGGTGGCAGGCCCACCCAGGCGCTGATAGGCAGGACACCCACCGTCACCGACCTCCAGGAGGTACGAGATGAGCCAGGTCGAAGAGTCGATCGACGTCGACGTCCCCGTCAGCACCGCCTACAACCAGTGGACCCAGTTCGAGTCCTTCCCCCAGTTCATGGAGGGCGTCGAGTCGATCACCCAGGTCACCGACACCCTCAACCGCTGGGTGACGACCGTCGGCGGGCAGCGCCGGGAGTTCAACACCGAGATCACCGAGCAGCACCCCGACGAGCGCATCGCCTGGCGCAGCGTCGGTGGGGACGTCCACCACGCCGGTGTGGTCACCTTCCACCGGCTCAGTGACACCACCACCCGGGTGATGATCCAGATCGACTGGGAGCCCTCGGACGCCAAGGAGAAGGTCGGCTCCGCCCTCGGCTTCGACACCCGTCAGGTCAAGGCGGACGCCGCCCGCTTCAAGGAGTTCATCGAGAGCCGCGGCGTCGAGAGCGGCAGCTGGCGCGGGGACGTCGAGAACCCCAGCTAGCCCCGCCCCTCTCCTCGGCAGCCGCCGAGCGCTTCCGAAGCCGCCGAGCGCTGAGGTGTTCCTGGAACAACTCAGCGCTCGGCGCTCTGTGGGGAGGTGGTGCGCGGGTGCTACGCCGCGTTCACCGCCTCGGTGAGCGCGGCGTCGGCGTGTGCGAGCTCCTCCCGGTCGTAGGTGGACGTCGAGACCATGACCTCGTCGGCCCCGGTGCGCTCGGCCAGCGCCGCGAGCGACACCCCCACGGCGGTGGGCGTGCCGTACAGCGCCGAGGACAGGAAGGCGGCGATGGTGGCCCGCTGCTTGTCCGTGGGCTGCCGCTCCCGCACCGCCTCCACCGGCTCGAGCGGCGGGAACGCCCCGCTGGTGCGCGACTCGGCCATGGCCCATGCCTCGGGCAGCAGCAGGTTGCGCGCGTGGGTGGTCGTCCGCGCGACCATGACCTCGAGGCTGATGACGACGTAGGGCTCGGGGCAGGACTCGCCGGGCCGGAACTCGCGCCGGTAGCGCGCGATCGCGCCGTCGTCGTCGGTCAGGGCGGGCCCGCCGACGACGACGGGCAGCCCGGCCCGTGCGGCGACCTCCAGGCCGTTGCCGGTGGCCAGGACGAAGAGGGGCGGCGGGCCGGCCACCACGGGCATCGCCGTCACAGGCCCACGCCCGGTGAGGTAGCCGCGCAGGGCGGTGAGGTCGGCGGCGAAGTCCTCCGGCGGGTACCGCGTGGTGCCGAGCGCCTCGCGGACCGGGGCCGTGAAACCGAGGGACCGTCCCACACCGAGGTCGATGCGGCCGGGGTGCAGCGCCTCCAGCATCGCGAACTGCTCTGCGACGACGATGGGGCGGTGGTTGGGGAGCATGACGCCGCCCGAACCCACCCGGATGCGGCTCGTGCGCTCGGCCACGGCCGCGGCGAGGACGGCCGGTGCGCCGCTCGCGATGCCCGGCACGGCGTGGTGCTCGGCCACCCAGAACCGGTGGTAGCCCAGCTCCTCGGCCCGCTCCGCCCGCTCGACCGTGGCACGCAGCGCCACCGCGTGGTCCTCGCCGAGACGGGTGCGGGAACGGTCGAGGAGGGAGAGGCGTAGGCGGGTCACGCACCGAGGCTAGGACGGCGTACGGCCCGCGTCGCGGGATGCCGCCGGCCCGGGCCGGCCGCACAGTAGGGGGATGGCCGAGACAGAGTCCCGCGACGTCGTCGTCATCGGTGCCGGGCCGGCGGGACTGTCCGCCGCCCTCGTCCTGGGCCGCGCCCGCCGCTCGGTCACCGTCGTCGACGCCGGCCGCCCGCGCAACGGCTGCTCGGCCGCCGTGCACGGCTTCCTCACCCGCGACGGCGCGGCGCCGGCGGACTTCCTCGCCGTCGCTCGCCGCGAGGTGAGCGGCTACGGGGTGGAGATCGTCGCGGACGAGGCGAGCGCCGTCGTCGTAGAGGACGCCGACGCGCCGTCCCTGCGGGTCGAGCTCGCCGGTGGCCGTCACCTCCGCGCCCGGCGGGTGGTCGTGGCGAGCGGGATCGTCGACGAGCTGCCCGACGTCGTGGGCCTGGCCGAGCGGTGGGGGCGCGACGTCCTGCACTGCCCGTACTGCCACGGCCACGAGGTTCGCGACCGGCCGCTCGTCGTCCTCGCGGGGGACACCGAGGGCGCGGTCCACCAGGCACTGCTGCTGCGGCAGTGGTCCGAGGACGTCACCGTCGTCACCCACGCCGCGGGCCCGGTCGACGACGACGTCCTCCTGGCCGCCCGCGGCGTGCAGGTGGTGAGCGGACGGGCACGGGAGGTGGTCACTGGCGACGACGGCGTCACGGCCGTCCTCCTCGACGACGGCACCCGGGTGGCGTGCGGGGCGGTCTTCGTCGCCCCGCGCTTCCGCCTCAACAGCGCCGCCCTGGAGGGCCTGGGCGCGCGGACCGTGGACAGCGACATGGGCACGGCCCTGGACGCAGACGACGAGGGCCGCACCTCCGTGCCGGGGGTGTGGGCGGCCGGGAACGTCGTCGACCTGTCCTGCCAGGTGCTCGGCGCGGCCGAGCTGGGCTCACGTGCGGCGATCGGCATCAACGGCGAGCTCGCGCTCGCCGACGCCCGCGCCGCGGCCCAGGGGCTGGAGTCGGCGCAGCACGCGGGTCCGGGTGGCGAGAAGACGCGGGATACGGTCCAATAACGGGCACTTCCCTGGAGAGAGTGCCATGCCGCGTTACGTCATCGGGGCCGACGTCGCACTCGAGCTCGGCCTCGGTGCGGTCCGTCCGGGCAAGGGCGTCCAGCTCGTGGCGCCCACGCTCCTGCGCTCGGAGCTGTTGTCCCTCCTGTACCGGTGCACCCGCTCGGGGCAGGTGAGCAGGGAGGAGGCGCAGGCGTGCTTCGACCACGTCCGCAGTCTGCGCATCCGGGTGCTGGGCGACCGGGTGCTGCTGCGGGCGGCGTGGGACGTGGCCGAACGGATGGCGTGGGAGGACACGGGCACGGCGGAGTACGTCGCGCTCACCCGGCTGCAGGCCGACGCCTTCGTCACCCTCGACGAGGAGGTGGCGCGGGAGGCAGCCCGGGAGGTGCGGGTCGCCGGGCTCGAGGAGCTGCTCGGGCCGGGCTGAGCCCTACAGGTGCTCCTCCGGGTCCTCGGTGAGGAGGACGCGGAGCCGGGCCTGGTCGGTCTCGTACTGAGCGACGATCGTGTCGCGCCACGAGCCCGGACGCTGCGCCGGCGCCTGCTGGTTCACCGCTGCGGCCACGCCGCCACCTCCGTCCGGTCGGCCGGCGGTCTGCCGGCTGATGTCCGGACCATCGGCCGGACCGGACGGGATGTGAGGAGTGGGGGCTACATGTCGCGGTAGCGCTTCGCGGCGGCGAGCGCCTCCTCGACGACGGCGGCCGGCGCGGGCTGAGCGGTCGAGGCGGACTGAGAGGTCCAGTCCGGTTCGGTGGTCCCCGGGGTCACGTAGACCATCCCGTAGGCCGCGGTGTCCCGCTGGAAGCGCCACCCCTCGGCGAGCGGGCCGGCGTCGACGACGTCGAAGCCGAGGGTGTCGAGGAGGGCGGTGACCTGCGCCTTGGCGGCGGTGTCGTCGCCCGCGATCGGCAGGGCCGTGCGGTCGGGGCTGCCGGCGGGTCGCGCCAGGGCCGGGATGTGGGCGAAGTTGATGTTGTTGAACGCCTTGACGATTGTGGACTCCGGCAGGTGCTGCTGGAGCAGCTCGCTCACCGTCGTCGACTCCTCGTCGAGCTCGGGGATGTGGCCGTCACGCTCGAAGTAGTAGTTGTTGGTGTCGATGACGACCTTGCCGCGCAGCGGCTCGACCGGCACCTGGCGGTAGGCGTTGAACGGGACCGACACGACGACGATCTCCCCCGCCGCGGCCGCCTCCTGCGCCGTCGCCGCCCGTGCGTTCGGGCCGAGCTCCGCGACGAGGTCGGAGAGGGTCTCCGGCCCGCGGCTGTTGCTCAGCACCACCTCGTGCCCCGCGGCGACCGCGAGACGCGCGATGGCGCTGCCGATGTGTCCACTTCCGATGAGTCCGATCGTCGTCATGCGCGCTGCAACCGGTTCGGCGGCCGGGGCATTCCACGGCGCTGGCGGGGAGCTGATCCGAAGTCCGCCGGCGGGCCTCTTGGGCGACAGGTGTCCCGGCGTGTCGTGCGCGTGTCGCCGACTTTGGATCAGGTCAGCGACGGGCGGACCTCAGGCGGCAGGCGCGGCGTCGATCCGCTCGGCGATGAGGTCGTGGACCACGTCGAGCGGCTCGCGGGTCGAGGGCACCCAGACGGTCCGGCCGCTGCGCAGCTCGAGGACGAGTCGGGCGCTCCACTCCAGCCGGGCGGGAACGTCGCCGCGGACCGCCACGATGTCGGCGTAGGGGACCCGGCGAGTGAGGAGGGCGTGCCGCAGGACGACCTCCGTGTCACGCAGCTCCACCCGCTTCGGGCGCAGCACCGCCAGACCGATCACGACGATGACGGCGGTGATCGGCAGCGACGGCGGGCCCTCCTCGGAACCACGGACGAGGTAGACACCCCACGAGGCGGAGACGGCGACCACCACCACCACGAGGAGCACCTGCTCCCAGCGCCGGAGAGCCGGCCGCCGCAGGACCCGAGCGCTGTCCTCCGCACTGCTCGCCATCCCCGCAGCCTCCCAGGCGACGCGACGGCCGTCTCTCAGTTCGCGCCGAGGAAGTCGAGGATCTCCTCGGCCACCCGCTCCGGGGCGTCCTCCATGACGAAGTGCCCGGCGCCCGGCACCACCCGCAGCTCGGCACCGGGGATATCTGTCGCCAGGCGGTGCGCGTAGTGGAGCGGCTGCCAGCGGTCCTCCTCGCCCCACAGGATGCGCACCGGCACGGCAAGATCGCCGAGGCGGCCGGTCAGCTCCTCGGTGTACCGCGAGTCGTAGTGGCGCACCTGGTGCTCGAAGAAGGAGGCCCGGCCCGTCGCGGACCGGTGCGGCGCGAGGTAGGCGGCCAGCACGTCACCGGTCATCCGCGCGGGCTCGCTCACCGTCATCTCGAGCTGACGGGTGAGAAGGGCGTCGAACTCCTCCTGGGAGAGCCCGTGGTACTCCCCGAGGTGGTCGTCGATGACCGCGCGCCACGTCTCCGAGGGCCACGAGTCGTAGCTGACGGTGTCGAGGACCATGAGACGGCGCACCCGCTGCGGACGGTCGAGGGCGAGGCGCAGCCCGATGGCACCGCCGATGTCGTGGGCGACGACGGACACGTCGTCCAGCCCGAGCTCCGCGAGGAGGCCGTCGAGCAGCGCGGTCTGCCCGGCGACGGAGGTGTCCCGGTCGACCGGCCGCTCCGAGCGGCCGTAGCCGAGCAGGTCGTAGGTGATGACGCGGTACCCGGCCGCCTCCAGGCGGGGGGCGACCTCGCGCCACTCGTAGGACGTCGACGGCGTGCCGTGGACGAGCAGCACCGCCTCCCCCTCCCCGCTGTCGCGGTAGGCCAGCCGCACACCGTCGACGACGACGTCGTCACTCGCCATGTCCATGGTTCACTCCCGTCACTAGACCGATCGGTATACCCCAGGCTATACCGATCGGTCTACGGGCGCCTAGGCTGGGCGAGTGGACGAGAGCATCGACTGGACACCCAAGGCCCGCGCCGTGCTCGAGGCGGCCTCCCGGCTCTTCTACGAGCGCGGCATCCACGCCGTCGGCGTCGACGCCGTCGCCGCGGCGGCCGGGGTCACGAAGAAGACGCTCTACGACCGCTTCGGCTCCAAGGACCGGCTCGTCGCCGCGTACCTCGCGGACCGTGACCGCCGCTGGGACGCGTTCCTCACCGAGCGGCTCGCGAGCGCCGGGCCCGCGCCGCGAGCGCGGGTGGCCGCGTTCTTCACCGCCGCGCAGGACTGGGCGGACGAGGAGGGCGGACGGGGCTGCGCCATGGTCAATGCCCACGCCGAGCTGAGCGACCCGGACCACCCGGCCTACGCCGTCGTCGTCGGGCAGAAGCGGCGCATGTTCGCTCTCCTCACCGACCTGGCCGCCGCGGCCGGCGCGGACGACCCCGGCGCCGTGGGCGAGCTGCTCATGCTCCTCCACGAGGGGGCCGTCACCGCCGCGGGGATGCGCACCGTCCCGCGGCCCTTCGCGCGGGCGGCCACAGCCGCGGCCGAGCTGCTGCCCTAGTCGTCCAGCGCGTCCAGGTCGGCGAGCGCACCCTCCCACCGCCGGCGGCGCTCCTCCGCGCCCTGCTCCCACCACGGGGTGCCGCGCTCGCCCAGGCCGTGCTTGGCGAGGTCGACGCGGCGGCGGGCGGGTGCCGGGTCCTCCCCCGCCTTCGTGAGCGAGCGGACGCCGGAGCGTCCACGCCCGAGGTGGGAGAGCAACCGTTCGGCGACCTCCGCGGGCAGGGCAGGGTCCTGTCGGCGCCACCGCCGGCCGTCGACGACGAGCCAGCGCTCGTCGTCGGCGTCGCTCGCGCGCGGTGCTGGCATCGTCGCTCTGCCCCCTCCGGTGTGTCCGAAGCCCCATCCACGCGCGGATCGCGCGGTGGTGCAACAGGACGACACCGACGCGCGCCCGGTCCCGCTCCCTCCGATGATGGCGCTCATGACCGCTCTCCTGTGGCTGCGCCGCGACCTGCGACTGCACGACCTGCCGGCCCTGCTGGCCGCGCACGAGGCCGGCGGCGACGTGCTGCCCGTGTTCGTCGCCGACCCGGTGCTCCTCGCCTCGGCGGGGGCGGTGCGCCGCGCCCACCTCGCCGCGGCCCTGGAGGAGCTCGACGCGGCGTACGACGGCGCCGTCGTCGTCCGCGTCGGCCGGCCCGAGGAGGAGATCCCTCGGCTCGTCGGCGAGGTGGGCGCCGGCAGCGTCCACGTCAGCCGGGAGAGCACGCCCTACGGCCGCCGACGGGATGCCCGGGTGGAGCGCGCCCTGGGCGACGTGCCGCTCGTCGCCACCGGCACTCCCTACGCCGTCGGCCCGGGTCTGGTCCGCAAGGCCGACGGGGAGCCCTTCCGGGTGTTCACCCCCTTCTCGCGCGCCTGGCGCGAGCACGGGTGGCCGCGACCCGCGCCGGTCCCCGCGGGGCTGACGTGGCAGCGCGGGGTCGAGTCGTCGCCGCTGCCCTGGGCGGACGAGTCGCCCCTGCCCGCCGTGAGCTGTGGCGAGGCGACGGCGCTGGCCAGGTGGGAGGAGTTCCTCGCCGGCGGGCTCGCCGACTACAACCGCGACCGCGACCGTCCCGACCTCGACGCGACGTCGCAGATGTCCGTCCACCTCAAGTACGGCACGATTCACCCCCGCACGATGCTCGCCGACATCGCCGCACACCCCGCCGGGAGGAGCGAAGGGGCCCAGCGCTTCGTCACCGAGCTGTGCTGGCGCGAGTTCTACGCCGACGTGCTGTGGCACCGCCCGGAGTCCGCCTGGTCGGACCTGCGCGAGGAGCTGCGCGGCATGGAGTACGCGGACCCCGAGGGTGACGCGGCGGACCGCGTGAGGGCCTGGCAGGAGGGGCGGACGGGGTTCCCCTTCGTCGACGCGGGCATGCGCCAGCTGCTCACCGAGGGCTGGATGCACAACCGGGTGCGGATGGTCGTGGCGAGCTTCCTCGTCAAGGACCTGCACGTGTGGTGGGGACACGGGGCGCGGTACTTCCTCGCGCACCTGCGCGACGGGGACGTCGCGTCGAACAACCACGGCTGGCAGTGGGTGGCGGGCACCGGCACGGACCCGGCGCCCTACTTCCGCGTCTTCAACCCGGTCGCCCAGGGAGAGCGCTTCGACCCCGACGGCGAGTACGTCCGCCGCTACGTGCCCGAGCTGGCTCATGTGCCCGGCGGCGCCGTGCACCAGCCGTGGCGGGTGCCCGACGGGCTGGCCCACGGTTACCCCGAGCGGATCGTCGACCACGCCGAGGAGCGGGCGGAGGCACTGCGCCGCTACGAGGCCGCCCGGCGGCGCAGCGCCTCGCCCGGGTGACGTCGAGCGCGCGATGCGGGCGCAGCCCGTAGCGTTGCCCCGACGCCGCCAACCCGCCCGTCAGACGAGAGGACACCGACCGTGCGCACCGTGCCCCTGGGACCCACCGACACCCTCGTTCCGAACGTCGTCGCCGGGATGATGCGGATCGTCGACAAGTCCGACGCCGAGATCCGCGACCTGTACGGCGCCGCCCGGGACGCGGGCGTCACGTTCTTCGACCACGCCGACATCTACGGCGGCCAGATGCACGCCTGCGAGGAGCGGTTCGGCGCGGCGCTCGACATGGGCTCGTCCGAGCGGGAGCAGATCACCCTGCAGACCAAGACGGGAATCGTGCCCGCGGAGGGTTCCTACGACTTCTCCTACGACCACATCGTCTCCTCGGTAGACGGGTCGTTGCGCGCGCTGCGCACCGACTACGTCGACGTCCTGCTCCTCCACCGGCCCGACGCGCTCGTCGAGCCGGACGAGGTGGCCCGCGCCTTCGACGACCTCGAGCAGGCCGGCAAGGTGCGCGCCTTCGGAGTCTCCAACCACACGCCCCGCCAGATCGACCTGCTCCGGACCGCGGTACGTCAGCCGATCGTCGCCAACCAGCTCCAGCTGTCCCTGTCGCACTCGACGATCGTCACCCAGGGCCTCGCCGCCAACATGATGGTGGGCGGCGCCCTCACCCGCGACGGGGGCGGCGTCCTCGACTACTGCCGCCTTCACGGCATCACCGTCCAGGCGTGGTCACCGTTCCAGAAGAGCGACGGCACCGGCGTCTTCCTCGGGGCGGAGGACCACCCCGAGCTCAACGCCGGGCTCGACCGCCTCGCGGCGCGCTACGACGTCACGCCCATGGCGATCGCGACGGCGTGGATCACCCGGCACCCGGCTGGCATGCAGGTGGTCCTGGGGACGACGACGCCCGAACGCGTCACCGCGGCCGCCGCCGGCTCGGACATCCCCCTCACGCGGGCCGAGTGGTACGGCCTGACCCGCGCCGCCGGCAACGCCGTCCCCTGACGCCTCGCGTTGTCCCGTTGCAGTTCGGCGGGACCGGGTCAAGTATGTGAGCCCAGGTAGCACTCCCACGAGGGGAACCGACGTGGCCCACCGATCGGTCGCCGACCAGGACATCGCCGAGGGGCGCCACAGTCTGACCGTGCACCAGGCAGGGCACCGGGAAGCAGCGCCGCAGCTGCCGGCGCCGGTGGAGCACGGGCGGACCGAGCCTCGGCGCCGAGATCGTCGCGATCGTCGCGATCGTCGCGATCGTCGCGATCGTGAACGACTACCCGGTTCCCGGGGTCGCTGCTCAGTCCCGCATCACAGCGGACACGTCGACGCACACGGCGGCCCGGTTGCCGTCCTGGTCGGCGATCACGGTGAGCCCAGGTGCTTGGCTGTCATCGACCACGGTCCCACCTGCCGCGACGGCAGCGGCGATCCGTTGCTCGGCCACCTCGTACGGGACATAGACCTCGACGTGGAATCGCTGCCCCGGGGCCTCGCTCTGCGCCGCGTTCCCGAACCACAGGTTCGGCACCCGCCCCGTGGGGTCCCGGATCTCGTCGCTGGGGGTCCCGCGACCCTGGGCCTCTGCGATCCCGGTCAGCAGGGCGGACCACACAGGGGCGATGGTCGCGGAGTCCGCCGTGTCGAGGCCGAGCTCGATGTCGCTCACCGCCGCGGGGTCGGCGTCGGCCTTGTGATCGGCGGCGATCTCGGTGATCCGCCGCGCGAGGTCGACGTCCCGCTCGGTCACCCATTCGACGATGTACTCGGTGCCCTCGCCGTCGCGGTAGACGGCGTCGTCGCTGACCAGCCTGAGGTCGACGTACCCCTTACCGATCGACACGCGCGGGTAGTGGCCGAGCGCCTGGCCCGCCTCTGCCACCGAGGCGACGAGCTGTGCGGCGGCGCCGAAGTCATCGACCAGGTAGCGGGCATGGAGCCCCTGGGCGAGCTTGCGCCAGTCGGTGAGGTCCGCCGCGGCGATCTCGCGGCCGCTCAGCATGTCCATGAACCGTGAGGGTATCTCCGGTCCAGCCGAGCCGGAGCTACGCAGCCTCCGACGGCGCGATCGGGCGCACACCTCGCACTTTCGGGCGCCCGGACACCGCCCCGGTCCGCCCGCGAACGGGGTGTGCGACGCTCGGGCGTGGGAGCTGTGCGGTGGACTCGCCGCAGTGCGACGTTCAGAGCATCGTCGGGAGTTCAGTGCGCCATGTCGTGGAAGCGTGAGTAGTGGCCCTGGAACGCCACGGTGATCGTGTCGGTGGGGCCGTTGCGGTGCTTGGCCACGATGATGTCGGCCTCGCCCGGGCGGGTCTCCCTGTCGTAGGCGTCCTCGCGGTGGAGGAGCATGACCATGTCGGCGTCCTGCTCGAGCGAGCCGGACTCGCGGAGGTCGCTCATCATCGGCTTCTTGTCGGTGCGCTGCTCGGGGCCACGGTTGAGCTGGGCGACCGCGATGACCGGCACCTCGAGCTCCTTGGCGAGGAGCTTGAGCGCGCGCGAGAACTCCGAGACCTCCTGCTGACGGGACTCCACCCGCTTGCCGGAGCTCATCAGCTGGAGGTAGTCCACGACGATGAGGCGCAGGTCGTGGCGCTGCTTGAGGCGCCGCGCCTTCGCGCGGATCTCCATGAGCGACATGTTCGGGCTGTCGTCGATGAACAGCGGCGCCTCGGACACCCGGCTCATCGCTGCCGCCACCTTGGTCCAGTCCTCGTCGCGCATCGTGCCCTTGCGCATGTTCTGCAGCGGCACGCCGGCCTCGGCGGAGAGCAGACGCATCGTCAGCTCGGTGCGGCCCATCTCGAGGGAGAAGATGACCGAGGTGAGCCCGTGCTTGATCGAGGCCGACCGGCACATGTCCAGCGACAGTGTCGACTTCCCGATGGCCGGCCTCGCCGCGATGATGATCATCTGCCCGCCGTGCAGGCCGTTGGTCAGCATGTCGAGGTCGTTGAACCCGGTAGGGACACCGACCATGCCCTCCCCGCGGTTGGCGGCGTTCTCGATCTCCTCCATCGTGAGGTTGATCGTGTCCCGCAGCGGGACGTAGTCCTCGCTCGTGCGCCGCTCGGTGACGGCGTAGACCTCCGCCTGGGCGGAGTTGACGAGGTCGTCGACGTCCCCGCCGTCGGTCGCGTACCCGAGCTGGGCGATACGAGTGCCGGCCTCGACGAGCCGCCGCAGCACCGCCTGGTCCCGCACGAGCCGCGCGTAGTAGCCGGCGTTCGCGGCGGTGGGCACCGAGGCGATGAGCGTGTGGAGGTAGGCGGCGCCGCCCACCCGGCCCAGCTCGCCGCGCCTGCCCAGCTCGGCGGCCACGGTGACGGCGTCGGCCGGCTCCCCGCGGCCGTAGAGGTCGATGATCGCGTCGTAGACGAGCTCGTGCGCGGGCCGGTAGAAGTCCGGGCCCCGCAGCTCCTCGACGACGTCGGCGATGGCGTCCTTGGACAGCAGCATGCCGCCGAGCACGCTCTGCTCGGCCGCGAGGTCCTGCGGCGGCGTGCGGTCGTAGAGCTCCCGTCCGCCCGTTCCCGACTCGAGTACCCGCTCGTCCAGATCAGTCATCGTCACCCTCCTGCTCATGGTCTACCGCGGACCTACGACATTCCTCGGTCCGCGTCGACCCGACGGGCCGGCGGCGCCCCCGAGGGCGCGCCACGCGCGCGATGACCTGCCGGGCCACCGTACGGTGCCCACGGCACACCGATCCATCCACGGGTGTGGACAACCCTGGGGACACATGGTGGATAGCGCTCGTCGGTCCGTGCACAGGCGGTGGACAATCATGTGGATAACACCCGTGCAACTCTCCGGGACCCGCGGAATCCCGCGCATTCGCTCGTGCACACAGTGTGGAAGGAAATTGGTCGGCACATTGGTGGACAACCCGCGGCGCACTGGGGACAGTGGGCGATCCCTCGACCGCCAGATCCTCTCCCTGGCGGTCCCCGCCCTCGGGGCGCTCGTCGCCGAGCCCCTCTTCGTCCTCGTCGACTCCGTCATGGTCGGCCGCCTCGGCACCGCCGAGCTGGCCGGCCTGTCCCTGTCCTCCACCCTCCTCGTCTCCACCGTCGGGCTCTTCGTCTTCCTCGCCTACGCGACCACCGCGGCCACCGCCCGGCGCATCGGCGCGGGGGACCGGGCGGGCGCCGTCGGTGCCGGCGTGGACGGCATGTGGCTCGCCCTGGGCCTGGGCGTCGTCACGGCGGCGCTCCTCGGCGTCGGCGCACCGTGGGTCGTCAGCGCGCTCGGCGCCGGCGACACCGTGACCCCGCACGCTGTCGCCTACCTGCGCTACTCGGCCGGCGGGCTGCCCGGCATGTTCGTCGTCCTCGCCGCGACCGGCACCCTTCGCGGCCTGCTCGACACGCGCACCCCCCTCGTCGTCGCCACCGCCGGCGCCGCCGTCAACGTCGCCCTCAACGCCGTCCTCATCTACGGGCTCGACATGGGCGTGGCCGGCTCCGGTCTGGGCACCGCGATCACCCAGACGCTCATGGGACTCGTCCTCGCCGTCGTCGTCCTGCGCGGTGCCCGCGGCCTCTCGGTCTCCCTGCGCCCACGGCCGGGCGGGATCTGGGCCAGCGCGCGGGCCGGCACACCACTGCTCGTGCGCACCGTGAGCCTGCGGGTGGCCATCCTCCTCACGGTCGTCACCGCCACCGCCCTCGGGGCCGTCCCGCTCGCCGCCCACCAGGTCGTCAACTCGCTCTGGGGCTTGGCTGCCTTCGCCATGGACGCCCTGGCCATCGCCGCACAGGCGATGGTCGGGCAGGGGCTCGGCGCGGGGAACACCGCCCGGGTGCGAGCCGTGCTGCGCCGCACGCTGCAGTGGGGGGTGGGCGGGGGCGCCGTCATCGGCGTCGCCGTCGCCGCGGGCGGCTGGTGGATCACCACCCTCTTCACCACCGACCCGGAGGTGCGCAGCGCCGCCGCGGTGGCGCTCGTCGTCACCGGCCTCCTCATGCCGATGGCCGGGTGGGTGTTCGTGCTCGACGGTGTGCTCATCGGGGCGGGCGACGGCACCTTCCTCGCGTGGGCGGGAGTCGTCACCCTCGCCGTGTACGTCCCGCTGCTCGCGGCCGTGTGGGCCTGGGCGCCGCACGACGGCGTGGGGCTGGCCTGCCTGTGGGCGGCCTTCGCGGGTGGCTTCATGGCCGCCCGCGCGGTCACCACGGGGCTGCGGGCCCGCGGCGAGAGGTGGATGGTCCTCGGCGCAGCCTAGGTGTGGCCTTGTGGTCCTCAGAGGGCGAGGACCCCACACCTAAGCCCGGGAGCGCCGGGAAAGCGCGAGGCGCCGGTCGGTGGTCTCCCACCGGCCGGCGCCTCGAGTGTCCTGCTACGGCCTGGTCAGGCCTCGACGACCTGGACCGTGAGGTTGGCCTGGACGTCGGCGTGCAGGCGGACCTGCACGCGGTGCTCGCCGAGCGACTTGATCGGGTTGGTGACCTCGATCTTGCGCTTGTCGATCGACGGGCCGCCGGCGGCCTTGACCGCGTCGGCGATCTCGCCGGTGGTCACGGAGCCGAACAGGCGACCGCCGGAGCCGGCGCGCACGGCGACGACGACCGGCTTGGACTGCAGCGAGTCGCGAGCCGCGCGGGCGTCCTCGACCGTGGAGATCTCGCGGGCCTTGCGGGCCTTGCGGATCTGGTCGATCTGCTTCTGCGCGCCCTTGGTCCAGGCGGTCGCCAGGCCACGGGGCACGAGGTAGTTGCGGGCGTAGCCGTCCTTGACCTCGACGACGTCGCCTGCCTCGCCGAGGCCGGAGACCTCGTGGGTGAGAATGAGCTTGGCCATTGTGTGTCTCCCTTAGGTCAGCGAGCGGAGCTCGCGTAGGGCAGCAGGGCCATCTCGCGGGCGTTCTTGACAGCCTTGGCGATGGCGCGCTGCTCCTGGACGGACACACCGGTCACCCGACGCGCACGGATCTTCCCGCGGTCGGAGATGAACTTGCGCAGCAGCGCGGTGTCCTTGTAGTCGATGCCCTCGACCTTGGCCGACTTCAGCGGGTTGGCCTTCTTCTTGCCGGGCTTGCGAAGTACGGGCTTCGCCATGATGTGCTCCTTGGGTTCTTCATGCGCAGCTCACGCCGCGCTGTACGTCTGATCAGAAGGGGGGCTCGTCACCGAACGAGCTCGACCCACCCGTGGCCCACGGGTCGTCGGCCTGGCCGCCGGCCGGCTGGCCGAAGCCGCCGCCCTGCTGCTGGCCGCCGCCGAAGCCACCGCTCTGCTGGCCACCGAAACCGCCGCCGCCCTGCTGGCCGCCGCCGCCACCGCCGCCGAAACCGCCACCGCCACCGCGCTGCGTGCGCGTGACCTTTGCCGTGGCGTAGCGGAGGGACGGACCGACCTCGTCGACCTGCATCTCGACGACGGTGCGCTTCTCGCCCTCACGGGTCTCGAAGGACCGCTGGACGAGGCGCCCCTGGACGACGACGCGGTTGCCCTTGGCGAGCGACTCGGCGACGTTCTCCGCCGCCTCCCGCCACACCGAGCAGCGCATGAACAGCGTCTCGCCGTCCTTCCACTCGTTGGACTGCCGGTCGAACGTCCGCGGCGTCGAGGCCACGGTGAAGCTCGCGACGGCTGCACCGGAGGGGGTGAAGCGCAGCTCGGGGTCGGCCGTGAGGTTGCCCACCACGGTGATGACGGTCTCGCCTGCCATGTCGGTCTCCTCTGGGGGTCAGGTGGGGGTCGGGAGGCTCAGTGAGCGTCCGGGCGGATGAGCTTGGTGCGCAGGATGGACTCGTTGAGCCCGAGCTGGCGGTCGAGCTCCTGGGCGAGCTCCGGCGTCGTCGTCATGTCGACGACGGCGTAGATGCCCTCGGAACGCTTGTTGATCTCGTAGGCAAGACGACGCTTACCCCAGATGTCGACCTTGTCGACCTGGCCCCCACCGGTCGTGATGACCGAGAGCAGCTTGTCGAGCGACGGGGCGACGGTGCGCTCGTCGACCTCCGGGTCGAGGATGATCATCAGTTCGTACTGGCGCATGCTTATACCCACCTCCTCTGGACTTGGCGGTCACGGACGGTCCGTGACAGGAGGGTGATGCGTGTCGCGGCCGCGGACGGGTACGCAGGTGCGCACCGGCCACGGCCAACGCACCACTCTAGCGCACCACGACGTGTCCCCGGAGCGTCATCCACATCACGTCGGGGGCCACAATGGCGCCCATGACCACGCGCGGCTTCACCTCCGACAACGCCTCCGGCGCCCACCCCGCCGTCCTCGCGGCCCTCGCCGCGGCCGCCGAGGGCCACGCGCCCTCCTACGGCGCCGACGCCGTCACCGCGGCGCTCGACTCCCGTGCGCGCGAGGTCTTCGGCCCCGACGCGGCGATCATGCCGGTCTTCAACGGGACGGGCGCCAACGTCGTCGCGCTCGGGGCGCTGCTGCAGAAGTGGGACGCCGTCCTCACCTCGGAGCACGCCCACGTGGCCACGGACGAGTCGACCGCTCCCCAGCTCGTCGCCGGCGCAGCCGTGCGCACCCTGCCGGCCGCGTCCGGGAAGGTCGGCGTCGCGGACGTCGCCGCCGTGCTCGCCGCCGACGACGGCAGCGTCCACCACGCCCGCCCCGCCGCGCTGTCCCTCACCCAGAGCACCGAGCTCGGCACGGTGTACCGCCCGGAGGAGCTGAGCGCCCTCGTCGCGGCGGCGCACGGCCACGGCGCCTCCGTCCACGTCGACGGCGCCCGGCTGGCCAACGCCGCCGCGCGGCTCGGCGCCTCGCTCGCCGCGCTCACCACGGCGCAGGGTGTGGACGTGCTCTCCTTCGGCGCGACGAAGAACGGGGCGCTGTTCGGGGACGCGATCGTCGTCCTGGACCCGGCACTGGTGGAGCCGGTGGCGCGGCTGCGCAAGGCCTCCACCCAGCTCGCCTCGAAGATGCGCTTCGTCTCGGCGCAGCTCCTCGCCCTGCTCACCGACGACCTGTGGCGCACCACCGCCCGGCACGCCAACGACGCTGCCGACCACCTCGCCGCGCTGCTCCGCTCCGAGCTCGGCATCGAGCCGGTGCACCCGGTGGAGGCCAACGCCGTCTTCCTGCCGGTGCCCCCGGCCGCGGTCGGGACGATCACGGCGCAGCTGCCGGTCCTCGCGTGGGACCGGCCGGCGGGCGTGCTGCGGGCGGTGTGCTCCTTCGACACGACGGAGGAGGACGTCCGGGCGCTCGTCGGCGGCCTCGCCCGCATCCTCGGGTGACGCCCCCGCGCCCAGGGACGACGAGAGCGCAGCTCCGGCAGGGGCTGCGCTCTCGTGCTGGGTGAGGGGGCCCCTCAGCCGCGCGGGGGGCGTTGACCGTCCTGGCCGCCCGGGCGGCCGGGCGGCGCGTCCTCGTCGCCGTCCTCGGGTGGCCGGCTCGGGCTGGGCGAGGGGGTCGGTGAGGGCTCCTCGGTGGTCGGCTCCGGCTCCGGCTCGGGCTCCTCGGTCGTCGGCTCCGGCTCCGGCTCCGGCTCCTCCGTGGTGGGCTCCTCCGTCGGCTCCTCCGTCGTCGGCTCCTCGGTCGGCTCCTCGGTCTCGGGCTCCGGCTCCGGCTCGGGGGCGGGCGGCGGCGGCACGTAGGTCGGCTCCGGCGGGGCCGGGCGCTCGGGGAACTCCTCGACGGGCTCGTCCTCGAGGACCGTGGACATGAAGTCACGCCACATCGTCGTCGGGTAGGTCGAGCCGGTGATCGACGCGTACTCCCCGAAGGGCGTGAGCGACTCCTCGGTCCCGTCCTCGCCCACCTGGTACATCGCCACGACGGTGGCCAGCTGCGGCACGTACCCGGCGAACCACGCCGAGCGGCCCTCGTTCGAGGTGCCGGTCTTGCCGGCGGCCGGCCTCCCCAGGTCGCTGGCGCGCACGCCGGTGCCCTCGTCGACCACCGAGGTCATCGCGTAGGTCGCCTCCGCCATGACGTCCGGCTCGAAGACCTCGGTGCCGTTGGAGGTGCCCGCGTAGATGACGTTGCCGTCCGCGTCGGTCACCTCGGAGACGATGTACGGGTTGTGGCGCACGCCCTGGGCGGCGAAGGTCGCGTAGGCGCGGGCGACGTCGATCGGGTGCGGGGACGCCGGGCCGAGGACGTTGGACGGGACGGCCTCGAGGCCGGCGGTGTCCTCCGGCAGACCCGCAGCGACGGCGGCCTCCACCGAGCGCTCCGGCCCGATCTCCATGTTGAGCTGTGCGTAGGTCGTGTTGACCGACTGCTCGGTCGCCTCGACGAGGTCGATGTACCCCCGGTTGACGTCGTCGTAGTTGTTGACCGGGTTCTCGAAGCCCTCGATCTCCATCGGCGTGTAGCTCGGGTAGGTCTGGCTCAGCGGGATGCCGTCCTCGAGGGCGGCGACGAGCGTGAAGGGCTTGAAGGTCGAGCCCGCCTGGGCCACGTCCTGGGTGGCGGCGTTGCGCGACTGCGAGACGAAGTCCGGCCCGCCGTAGAGGGCGACGATCTCACCGGACGAGGGGTCGATCGACACGAGCGCCACCCGGTTGTCCTCCGGGCGGTCCTCCGGCAGCGCGTCCACGACCTCGACCGCCGCCGCCTGGGCCTCCGGGTCGATCGTCGTCGTCACCCGCAGGCCGAGGGTGTCGATCTCCTCGTCCGTCAGCCCTGCCTTGCTGACCAGCTCGCGGCGCGTCATGTCGAGGAGGTAGCCGTCGGGGCCGGCGTAGGTGTCGGAGCGGACGTGCTCGACCGTCTCGGGGAAGGTCTGCTCGTCGGCCTCCTCCTGGGTGATCCACCCGTCACGGACCATGAACTCCAGGGTGCGCGCCCACCGCTCCTCGGCGCGCTGCGGGTCGATGGCCGGGTCCCACGCGCTCGGCGCGGGGATGACCCCCGCGAGCAACGCGGACTCGGAGAGGGTGAGCTCGGCCGCGGGCTTGTCGAAGTAGGCCTGCGCGGCGGTCTCGATGCCGTAGGCGTTGCGCCCGAAGTAGATGGTGTTGAGGTAGTCGCCGAGGATCTCGTCCTTGGACAGCTCCCGGTCGATCTTGAGCGCGAGGATCGCCTCACGGAACTTGCCGACGTAGCTCGTCGTCGTGCCGATGTAGTAGCGCTCGACGTACTGCTGGGTCAGCGTGGACCCGCCCTGGGTGGGGTTGCCGCGCAGGTTGTTCACCAGGGCGCGGCCGATGGCGATCGGGTCGATGCCGACGTTCTCGTAGAAGCGGCGGTCCTCGGAGGCGACGACGGCGTTGCCCACGTGCGCGGGCAGCGTGCTCGGGTCGATGATCTCGCGGTTGAACTCCGCGAAGCTGCCCATCTCCGTCTCGCCGTCGGCGAAGTAGACGTGCGTGCCCTGGGCCTGGGAGAAGTCACCCGGCTCGGGGATCTCGGTCGTGACGTACGCGGCGGCGAAGACGCCGACGACGACGGCGATCCCCGTGACCGCAGCGCCCAGCACCACCCGCCAGCTGGGCAACCAGCGCCGGATCGGCCCCTTGCCCGAACGTGGGTAGTCGAAGCGCCGCTTGCGGCCCTTCGTCGTGGCGCTGCTCCGGCGTCCCGGCTCCTTTGTGGCCGCCACGCGTCTCCTCCTCGGCTGCGGTGTGCGGACAGGGCTGCCCGACGACCCCCAAGTATGCGGTACCGACCCTGCCTCACCCTGGGAGCGGGCGCCCGTCGGGGGCAGCCTTCACACGATCCACCCAGACCCTTCGCGAGCCTCGGCGCGCCCCGGACGCGACGAGGACGCACCTCCCGTCGGGGGGTGCGTCCTCGTTCGGGGGCGGGTCAGCGCTCGACGTCGCCCGCGATGAAGGCCTCGACGGCGGCGCGTGCGGCGTCGTCGTTGCGCTGCTCGGGCGGGGACTTCATGAAGTAGCTCGAGGCGGACAGGAGCGGGCCGCCGATGCCGCGGTCCAGGGCGATCTTCGCGGCGCGGATCGCGTCGATGATGATGCCCGCGGAGTTCGGCGAGTCCCACACCTCGAGCTTGTACTCGAGGTTGAGCGGCACCTCGCCGAAGGCCTTGCCCTCCAGGCGCACGTAGGCCCACTTGCGGTCGTCGAGCCACTGGACGTAGTCACTGGGGCCGATGTGGACGTTGCGGGCGCTCAGCTCGCCGGTCATGTTCGAGGTGACGGCCTGCGTCTTGGAGATCTTCTTCGACTCGAGGCGGTCACGCTCGAGCATGTTCTTGAAGTCCATGTTGCCGCCGACGTTGAGCTGGTAGGTGCGCTCCAGGCGCACGCCACGGTCCTCGAAGAGCTTGGCGAGCACACGGTGGGTGATGGTGGCGCCCACCTGGGACTTGATGTCGTCACCGACGATCGGCACGCCGGCGGCGGTGAACTTGTCGGCCCACTCCTTGGTCCCGGCGATGAAGACGGGCAGGGCGTTGACGAAGGCGACGCCGGCGTCGATGGCGCACTGGGCGTAGAAGCGGGCGGCCTCCTCCGAGCCCACCGGCAGGTAGCAGACGAGGACGTCCGCCTGGGCGTCCTTGAGTGCGGCGACGACGTCGACCGGCTCCGCGTCGGACTCGTCGACCATCTCCTGGTAGTACTTGCCCAGGCCGTCCAGGGTGTGGCCGCGCTGGACGGTGACCCCGGTGGCCGGGACCTCGCACAGCTTGATGGTGTTGTTCTCGCTCGCGTGGATCGCCTCGGCGAGGTCGAGGCCGACCTTCTTCGCGTCGACGTCGAAGGCGGCGACGAACTCGACGTCGCGCACGTGGTAGTCCCCGAAGGTCACGTGCATGAGGCCGGGGACGGTGGTCCCCGGGTCGGCGTCGGCGTAGAAACGCACCCCCTGGACCAGGGAGGACGCACAGTTGCCGACGCCCACGATGGCGACGCGGATGGAACTCATTCTTGCTCCTTGTGGGTGGTGGGAGGTGCGGGCGGGTGGCCCGCGGGTCCGGGTGTTCGCATGTCGAGGGCACCGGGGGTGCCCCGCTCGGTGTCGATGAGGTTCTCCAGCCACTCGACCTCGCGCTCGACCTGCTCCAGGCCGTGCCGGGCGAGCTCGGCGGTGTAGGCGTCCATCCGCTCGCGGGTGCGCTGGCTCGACTCGCGCAGGAGGGACAGCCGCTCGACCATCCGCGCGTGCCGGCCCTCGAGGATCCGCAGGCGGGTGCGCGCGTCGGTGGTGGCGAAGAGGGTGAAGCGGACGTCGAAGGCCTCGTCCTCCCACGCGGCGGGGTCCGCCGTCGCGAGGGTCGCGGCCAGCCGCTCCCTGCCGGCGTCGGTGAGCTCGTAGACGATGCGCCCGCGACGCCCGGCCAGCGGGTGCGGCAGGGAGCCGGTGGGCGCCTCGGCGATGAGACCGGTCTCGGTGAGCCGGCGCAGCGCGGGGTAGAGCGAGCCGTAGGACAGCGTGCGGAAGGCGCCGAGCTGCGCGCCCAGCTGCCGGCGCAGCTCGTAGCCGTGCATGGGTGAGGTGCCCAGCTGGCCGAGGATGGCCAGCTCGAGAACCTCCGCACGGGTGCTCATGCGCGCTCGTCTCCTCTCGACCGGTCGCGGCGATGTATCGCTGCGATATAACTCGCCGAGAGTAGCGCATCGGTCGTCCGGCGGGGGTCGGGCGGGCGAGGGATAGCCTGCACCGGTGAGCATCCCCGCCGACCTGCGCACCCTCGCCGTCCACGCCGGCTTCCGGAAGCTCTTCACCGTCCGGCTCGTGTCGCAGTGCGGTGACGGCATGTTCCAGGTGGGCCTCGCCACCCTGTTCTTCTTCAACCCGGCCACCATGGCCACCGCCTCGGGCGTCGCGGCGGCCTTCGCCGTCCTGCTCCTGCCGTTCACGGTGGTGGGCCCGTTCGCCGGGCCGTTGCTCGACCGGTGGAGCCGGCGCCAGGTGCTCCTCGTCGGCAACGCCGTCCGGGTCGTGCTCGCCCTCCTCCTCGCCGTGCTCATCGGGACGGCGGGCGTGTCGGTGCTCGTCTACGTCCTCGCCCTCGTCACGCTCGGCGTCAACCGCTTCCTCCTCGCGGCCCTCTCCGCCGGCCTGCCCCGCGTCGTCCCGCGCGAGCAGCTCCTCATGGCCAACACGCTGACCCCCACCCTCGGGGCCGTCTCGGCGGTCGCGGGCGGCGGCATCGGCTTCGTCACCGGGCTGCTCGTGCCCGCCGCCGCGAAGAACTCCGCCGCTCTCGTCGCCGCGGCACTGCTCTTCGCCGCCGCCTCCGGCCTGGCGCTGCGGCTGCGCCGGGGCGAGCTGGGCCCCGCCGTCCGGGCCCGCACGGGCGTCGCCGTCGCCGTCCGGCAGACGGTCTCCGACCTCGCCGACGGCGCGCGCTACCTCGTCCGCCGCGGCACCCCCGGTCTGGGCCTGGGCGTCATGGCGGTCCACCGTTTCCTCTACGGCGTCAACTTCATGGCGCTCATCCTCATCTCGCGCAACCTCCTGTCCGACCCGGCCGACGCGGGCGCCGGGCTGGCCACCTTCGCGCTCCTCGGTGGCATCTCCTTCGCCGGCAACGGCCTGGCCATCGTCCTCACGCCGCTCGCGCACGAGCGGATGTCCCCCTCGCGGTGGATCGTCGTGTGCCTGGCGATCGGGGGCGTGAGCCAGGCGCTGCTCGTCACCACGCCGGAGCTCGCCGTCGTCGCCGTCTCCGCGGTGCTGCTCGGCCTGAGCGTCCAGGGCGCGAAGATCGCGGTGGACACGATCGTCCACCGCGACACCCACGACGACTACCGCGGCCGCGCCTTCGCCCTCTACGACGTCCTCTACAACGCGGCCTTCGTCGCGGCTGCCGCGCTCGGCGCGTGGGCGCTGCCGGACACCGGCTGGTCGCGCGCCGTCTTCGCCGTCCTCGCCGTCGTCTACCTCGCCGTCTCCCTCGGGTACGGCGCCGGGACGCACCGGCTCGCCGACGCCCCCCGGCCCGTCCACGCGAGCGAGCGGGACGGGTCCGCGACCTGAGCCGGAGGGCGGTGTGGCGGCGCACCGGAGTACCGTCGCTCCCCATGAGCTCTGCTGAACCCTTTGCCGACCTGCTCGCCGCGAACGCGCGCTACGCCGAGGACTTCTCGCTCGCGGGCTTCGACGGCGTCGCCCGGGCGGGCGTCGCCGTCGTCACCTGCATGGACTCGCGCATCGACCCGCTCGGGATGATCGGGCTCGCGCCGGGAGACGCGAAGATCCTCCGCAACCCCGGTGGCCGCGTCACCGACCAGGTGCTCGTCGCCCTCGTGCTCGGGACGAGCCTCCTGAGCGTCGACCGGGTGCTCGTGGTCCACCACACCCGCTGCGCGATGGCCTCCCGCTCGGAGGAGGAGCTGCAGGCGGAGATCGGCCGCCTGCAGGGGCAGGACGCCACGTGGATGTCCCTCGGGGTCATCACCGACCAGGTCCGGTCGATCCGGGCGGAGGTGGCCAAGGTGCGCTCCCACCCGCTCATCCCGGACACCGTGGCCGCCGGGGGCTTCCTCTACGACGTCGACACCGGCCTCCTCGAGCCCGTCGAGTAACCGCCGCCACCCCCTCCCGCGCCGACAGCTGACTTGTTACTCGCAGGAGCACCTGCTGCTGGGTAACAAGTCAGCTCTCGGCGGTAGAGGGTGAGGGGGGAGAGTCAGTCCTGGTTGGCGGCCCACCAGGCGAGGAGCGCCTCGCGGGCGGCGTCCTGCCCGAGCGGCCCGCGCTCCATGCGCAGGTCGAGCAGGAAGCGGTAGGCGCGTCCCACCACCGGACCCGGCGGCACGCCGAGGGCCGCCATGATCTGCTCCCCGTCGAGGTCGGGGCGGATCTTGGCGAGCTCCTCCTCCTCCGCGAGCGCCGCGATGCGCTCCTCGAGGTCGTCGTAGGCCGCCGCCAGGCGCATGGCCTTGCGGCTGTTGCGGGTGGTGCAGTCGGCGCGGGTGAGGCGGTGGAGGCGCTCGAGGAGCGGGCCTGCGTCGGTGACGTACCGACGCACCGCAGAGTCGGTCCACGCGCTCTCGCCGTACCCGTGGAAGCGCAGGTGGAGCTCGACGAGCCGGGAGACGTCCTTGATCGTCTGCTTGTCGAAGCGCAGCGCCTTGAGCCGCTTGGACGCCATCCGGGCACCGACGAGCTCGTGGTGGTGGAAGCTCACCCCGCCGCCGGGCTCGAAGCGCCGTGTCGCCGGCTTGCCGATGTCGTGGAGCACCGCGGCCAGGCGCAGGACGAGGTCCGGGGCGGGCACGGGCCCGTCGGACCCGGTCTCCAGCTCCACCGCCTGGTCGAGGACCACGAGCGTGTGCTCGTAGACGTCCTTGTGCCGGCGGTGCTCGTCGACGGTGCGCTGCAGCTCGTCCAGCTCGGGCAGGACGACGGCCGCGACGCCCGTGTAGACCATGAGCTCGAGCCCGCCGCGCGGCCGCTCGGACAGCAGCATCCGCTCGAGCTCGGCGCGGATGCGCTCGGGGGAGACGATGGCGAGGCGGTCGGCCATCGCCGACATCGCCGCCATCGTCCCGGCCTCGACGTCGAAGCCGAGCTGGGCGGTGAAGCGCACGGCCCGCATGATGCGCAGCGGGTCGTCGTCGAAGGACTGCTCCGGCTCGACCGGCGTGCGCAGCACCCCGGCCTCGAGGTCCTCCAGCCCCCCGTGCGGGTCGACGAACGTGAGGGACGGCAGCGTCACGGCCATCGCGTTGACGGTGAAGTCGCGGCGGGTGAGGTCGCCCTCGAGGGTGTCGCCGTACTCGACGACGGGCTTGCGGGAGTCCGCCTCGTAGGCCTCGGTCCGGTAGGTCGTCACCTCGACGACGACGTCACCCTTGCGGGCGCCGATCGTCCCGAACTCCTTGCCGACGTCCCAGTGGCTGTCCGCCCACCGCGCGAGAAGGCGCTCGGTGTCGTCGGGGCGGGCGGACGTCGCGAAGTCCAGGTCGTGGCTCACCGAGCCGAGGAAGGCGTCGCGGACGGGCCCACCGACGAGCGCGAGCTCGTGCCCGGCGTCGGCGAAGACGGCACCCAGGTCGAGGACGGCGGGCGGCAGCGCGGTCAGCGCGGCGGCGGCCGTGCGGGCGAGCGAGGACGTCGAGTCGTTGGCGGGCGGCACTTGCCACAGCCTGCCACGTGGGCGACGCCCGGGGCCACGCCACCGGGGCGGGCGTCGGTCACGTTCCCCTGATGTGGCGCCGTCGTGCGCGTGACGGCCGCATCGCCCAGGCCAGTTGATTATGGTGACCTCATGTCCGCCGTCCCTTCGCCGCGTCGGCGCGTCCCTGCGCCGCCGCGTCCGCGCGCCGCGCCGCCCCGGTCGACGCTGCTGCCGGTGGTGGACGAGACGTCGGCCGGCGGGCTGGTCGTACGGGTGGAGGACCGGCAGGCCTTCACCGCCGTCATCGCGCGCCGCAACCGCGGCGGGCGCCTGGAGTGGTGCCTTCCCAAGGGACACCTCGAGGGCGAGGAGACACCCGAGGAGGCGGCCGTCCGCGAGATCGCGGAGGAGACCGGCATCACCGGGCGCGTGCTGCGCCACCTCGCGACCATCGACTACTGGTTCTCCGGCGACGACCGGCGCGTGCACAAGGTCGTCCACCACTACCTGCTCGAGGCCACGGGCGGGGAGCTGACGATCGAGAACGACCCCGACTGCGAGGCGGAGGACGTCGCGTGGGTCAGTCTCACCGAGGTCGCCTCGCGCCTCGCCTACCCGAACGAGCGGCGCGTGGTCGCCACCGCGAGGGACGTGCTGGCCGGACGCGCATGAACATCACCTGGACCTCGTCCGGGGCCGGCCCGCGAGCCGTCGTGCTCCTCGTCCTCGCGGCGCTCCTGTGCCTCGTGCCCACCGCCGCCGCGACCACGACCCCCGGCCCGGACGCCACCCCCGACCCCGCGACGGAGGACCCGACCGCGGGTGTCGTCACCGGCGAGGTGACCGTCAGCCTCACCGACGTCAGTCCGGCCGTCCTCACGCCCGGTGAGGACCTCGTCGTGCGCGGCACCGTCACCAACGGCACGGGCACGGAGATCGCGGTGCCTGAGCTGCGCCTGCGCGCCCAGCAGAGCGCCCCGATCAGCCGCTCCCTCCTCGAACGGTGGCTCGATCCCACGTCCCTGTCGGCCACGACGCTCCTGCACGCCGAGCGGCTGGAGGACCCGGTGGCGGCCGGCGAGAGCGTCGCCTTCACCCTCACCGTCCCCGCGGACGCCGTCCCCTTCGCCCCGACCTACAGCGGCTGGGGACCGCGCGGCATCGAGGTCACCGCCCACGACGCCGACGCCCCGGTCCTCACCGACGTGCCCGCCACACGCAGCTTCCTCCTGTGGTGGCCGGACCTCGAGGTCGAGACGATGCCGCTGGCCGTCCTCGCCGCCGCCGCACCGACGGCCCCGGAGCGTGCCGCCGCACAGGAGAGCGGCACGCGCCTGGACGCCGTCGCCGCCGAACGTCTCGAGCCGCTCCTGGCGGCGCTGGACCGGCCGGCCGTCGACCTCGCCGTCGACCCCTCCCTCCTCGTCGACGTGCCCGGCGTCGTCGACCTCACCGCCGGAGAGCCGGCCGACGAGGAGCCCACCGAGGAGCCCTCGGCACCGTCCACGACCCCGAAGACGGCGCTGCGTGCCACCCTCGGCGACTTCGCCGACGCCCCCGGCCGCACCGTCCACGCCCTGCTGTGGGCGGACGCCGACGCCGCCGCGCTCACCCACGCCGACCGCACCGACCTCCTCGGTGACGTCATGGCAGCCCGCGACACCGCGCTGGAGGAGGTCGGGCTCGCCGCCGGGACGGGCCTGGCGTGGCCCGCCGCCGACACCCCCGACGCCGACACCGTCACCGCGCTCTCGGAGGCCGGTGCCACCGCCGTCGTCCTGCCGAGCAGCAGCCTGGCGCCGACCTCCCAGCTCACCTACACGCCCTCCGCGCGGGCCGGCGTCGCCGTCGACGGGGCGACGCTGCCCGCCGTCCTCGCCGACGAGCGGCTCTCCGCACTGCTCGCCGGCACGCTGCTGCCCGTCGCCCCGGACCAGGCGCCCGTCGAGCTCGACCCTGTCACGGCCCGTCAGTACCTCCTCGCCGAGACCGCGGTCGTCACCCGCGAGCGCCCCGCGGACCGCCGTGACCTGCTGCTCACCGTGCCCCGCGACTTCGCCGGGGACGCCGAGGTCCTCGCCGACCAGCTCACCGCCCTCGCCCAGGCCCCCTGGCTCGAGCGGGTGGGGCTGGCGGAGATGCTCGGCCGTGAGGCTCCGGACGTCGAGCGCGAGAACCTGCCCGAGACGGTCGTCGAGGACGGCGAGGTCGACGCCGCCGAGCTCGACCGCGTCACGGACGTGCTCGAGCGGACCGCCGCCTTCGCCGGGGTGCTGGAGGAGCCGGAGGCGCTCGTCGACCCGGTCCGCGCCTCCCTGCTCGAGGTCACCTCTGCCGCCTGGCGGCAGCTGCCCGGCACCCGGGCCGAGCTGATCGACGCCGCCGAGGACGCCTCCGCGGCCCGCCGCCACCTCGTGGCGGCCCGGCCCGGCAGCACGCTCAACCTCATCAACGAGGAGGCGCACATCCCCGTCGCCGTCACCAACGAGATGTCCCGGCCGGCGCACGTCGTCGTCCGGCTCAGCCCGCGCGACCCGCGGCTCGTCGCCGACGAGGAGGTCGCCCTCGAGATCCCGCCGGAGCAGTCGGCGACGGCGCAGGTGCCTGTCCACGCCGTCGGCAGCGGCAACGTCGTCGTCGACGTCGTCCTCACGGCGCCCGACGGCACGCCGATCGACGAGCCCACCGAGATCCAGGTGCGCGTGCGCGCCGACTGGGAGACCGTGGGCACCGCCGTCGCGGCCGGCCTGCTCGTCATCATGCTCGTCGCGGGGCTCGTGCGGACCGTGCGCCGCGCGCGCCGCCGCGGACGGCTCGGCGACTCCCCGGAGGAGACCACCACGTGAGCGAGGAACGTCGCGGTCTGGCCGGGTCGGCAGCGGTCATGTTCACCGGCACGCTCGTGTCGCGGGTGCTCGGGCTGCTGCGCAACATCGCCCTCATCGGCGCCATCGGCCTGACCGGGGCGGCGAACTCCTTCTCCGTGGCGAACAAGCTCCCCAACGTCGTCTACATGCTCGTCGCCGGTGGCGTGCTCAACGCGATCCTCGTCCCGCAGATCGTCCGGGCGATGAAGCAGCGCGACGGCGGGGACGAGTACGTCAACCGGCTGCTCACGATGGCCGGTGCCGCCCTGCTCGGGCTGACCGTGCTCCTGACGGCAGGCGCCGGAGTGCTCGTCACCATCTACGCCTCCGAGCTCGACCCGGCGTGGTTCGACATCGCCGTCGCCTTCGCCCTGTGGTGCGTGCCGCAGCTGTTCTTCTACGGCATGTACACGCTGCTGGGCCAGGTCCTCAACGCGCGCGGGAACTTCGGGCCGTACATGTGGGCGCCGGCCCTCAACAACGTCGTCGCGCTCGTCGGCCTGATCGCCTACATCGTCGTCTTCGGCGGTCGCGCCACCGGCGCGCACGAGGACCCGACGGCGTGGAGCGGCCTGCGCATCGGCGTCATCGGCGGCACCGCCACGCTCGGCGTCGCCCTTCAGGCCCTCATCCTCATCGTGCCGCTGTACCGCTCGGGCTTCCGCTTCCGCCCGCGGTGGGGGCTGCGCGGCTCGGGCCTGGGGCGCGCGAGCAAGGTCGCGACCTGGGCCTTTGCCAGCCTCCTCGTCGCCCAGCTCGGCTTCATCGCGATCTCCAACCTCGCGGCCGCCGCGGCCGACCGCGGTGCGGGCTTCGCTCCCGGCAACGCGGCCTGGGACAACGCCAACTTCCTCTACCTGCTGCCGCAGTCCCTCATCACCGTCTCGCTCGTCACCGCCCTGTTCACCCGCGTCTCGGGCTACGCGGCCTCCGGCGACGCCGCCAAGGTGCGCGACGACCTCTCCCTCGGGCTGCGGACGATCGCGGTGTTCACGGTCTTCGCCGGCGGCGCCCTCGCCGTCCTGGCCGTGCCGCTCGTCCAGGCCGCCTACCTGACGACGACGATCCCGGAGGCACGCGGTATCGCGCGCGTGCTCGTCGCCCTCCTCGGCGGCATCGCGGCGCTCGGCGCCTTCACGATGATCCAGCGGGTGTACTACGCCTTCGAGGACACGAAGTCGCTGTTCAAGCTGCAGGTCCCGCTGACGGCGCTCGTCATCGTCGGCTGCCTCGTGTCGATGCTCCTGCCGCCGGAGTGGTGGCTGGTGGGCGCCGCGGTCGCCACGACGGGGTCCAACGTCGTCGGGTCCGTCGTCGCCTACCTCGCGCTGCGGCTCAAGCTGCCGAGCCTCGACGGCGGGCGGGTGCTGCGCAGCCACCTGCGGATCGTCCTCGCGGCCACGCCGCCGCTCCTCGCGGGCTGGCTGCTCCTGCGCGTCCTGGGCCCCGTCTCGACCGCCGACGCCGACATCGCGCGCGCGGCCCAGTCACTGGTCAAGGTGGCGCTCGTCGGTGGACTCATGGCCGCGGGCTACCTCCTCATGCTCCGCCTGCTCAAGGTCACCGAGCTCGACGTCATCCTCGACCCCGCCCTGCGGGTGCTGCGGCCGGTGGCCGCGCGGGTGCCGGGACTACGCCGCTGGGCACAGGTGGGCGCGACACCCGCCAGTACGATGGGCCGCGACGACAGGGACCCGGGACCGGGACCGGACAGAGGGAGCAGGACGCTGGACGACGACGGACCGGGCACCGCCCCGACGCTTGACCCCGGCACGCTGCTGTCCGGGCGCTACCTCCTCGACCAGGAGCTCACGTCCGTCCTGCCCGCCACCGCGCTGTGGCGCGGGCGCGACGAGATCCTCGAGCGTGAGGTCCGCGCCCTCGTGCTGCCCTCGACCACCGGCGCCTCCGCCGAGACCCTCGACGCCGCCCGCCGGGCCGCGCTCGTCGACGACCCCCGCCTCGAGCGGGTGCTCGACGTCGGCGCCCACGAGGGTCACGCCTTCGTCGTCACCGACGTCGCGGGTGGGCCCTCGCTCGCCGAGCTGGCCACGAGCGGACCGATGGCGCCCGAGCAGGCCCGCGCCGTCGTCGGCGAGGTCGCCAGCGCCCTCGAGGCGGCCCGCCGGCGCGGGGTCCACCACCTGGTCCTGCTGCCCTCCGCCGTCCACGTCACGGCCGACGGCCAGGTCCGCCTCGGTGGACTCGGCGTCGCCGCCGCCTACCTCGGCGTCGACCACGACCCCCTCTCCGCCGCGCGTACCGACACCGTCGGCCTGGTGCGGCTGCTCTACCTCGCCCTCACCGGCACCTGGCCCGAGCCCGACGACGGACCCCGGCTGGCCCGCCAGGTCCCCGCCGCCGAGGTCGCCGGCGGTGTCCCGGTGGCGCCGAGTAGCGTGCACGACGACGTCCCCGCGGACCTCGACGCGCTGTGCACGCGGAGCTTCGCGGGCGAGGGCCCGCGCACCCCGAGCGAGCTCATCCGCGAGCTCGCCCCGTGGCGGGACATCAACGTCGAGGCGCTGACCAGCGACCACCCGGTGTGGCCGCTCGCCGGCTCCCTCGGTGCGGGCGCCGGGGTGGGGGCCGCCGCGGCCACCGCCGCGCCCTCCGCCCCCCTGGTGCCTGCGCCCGTCGAGCCCGCCGACGAGCCCGCCGACGAGCCGGCGCCCGACGAGGCGGTCGTCGAGGAGGCGGACGTCGAGGAGACCGGGCCGGGCCCTGTCGACGAGACCGATGCCGTCGCCGAGCCGGTGGGCGACGAGCCCGTGGGCGAGGGAGAGCCCGACCAGCCCTCCTTCGACGACGTCGTCGCCGACACCCCCGACCAGGGCCGCCAGCCGCTCGACACGACCGACTGGCAGCCCCGCCCGGTGCCCAGCGGTGCCGGTGCCCCCGAGGACTTCACCGCCGTCGTCGCCCCCGAGGACGACGACGCGGCCGCTTCCCACTCCGCTCGCCACCCGCGCGGGTCGGTCGTCACCGCCGCGATCGGCGCCGGCGTGGGTGGAGCCGCCGCGACCGTCGCGGACACCACCCGCAAGGGCGTGGACTCCGTGCGCCGGCGCCTGTCCGCAGGCGCCGGGAAGGTGTCCGCAGCCGCGGCGGCCCGTGCCGCCGAGCGGGAGGCCCGGGCGGAGGAGGAGCTCGCGAAGACCCGGGAGGCAGACGTGCGCGCCGCCCTCGAGCACGGCCGCGTCCCGTCCGAGCCGCCACCCGTCGAGGAGCAGCCCGAGCCCGTCCCCGCGCCACCGCAGCAGCCGGCAGAGGACCGCTCGTGGGAGTCGGTGGTGACCGAGGAGCCCGAGCGTGAGCCGGGAGCGCCCGTCCCCTTCCGCGAACGGCGCCTGGACCCGACGCCGATCGTGCTCGCCGTCGCGCTCGTCGCCCTGCTCATCGGCGCGATCATCGCCTTCCGCACCCTCGTCGCCGAGCCGGAGGACTACGTCGCCCCGCCGGCAGCCACCGAGGAGGCGCCGGTGACCCCGGAGGCGAGCGAACCGGCCGCCGAGCCCGAGACCACCGCGGCACCGGAGGAGACGACCCCGTCCGAGCCGCCCGCCGTCGCGTCCCTCGCCCCCCTCGACCCCGAGGGCGACGGAGCGGAGAACCCCGAGCTCACCCCGCGGGCGCTCGACGGTGACGACACCACCTACTGGCGCTCCCGCTCCTACGTCGACCCGGAGTACGGGATGAAGACGGGGATCGGTCTGCACGTCGAGCTCGAGGAGGCCACGCTCGTCTCCTCGGTCACCCTCGACCTCATGGGTGAGGGCGGCAACGTCGAGATCCGGGCCACCAGCCCGAACGAGCCCACCGAGGGCGACGTCCTCGCCTCCGGCGAGATGGGCCCGGACACGACCTTCGCCTTCGACGAGGCGGTCGAGACGGACAGCATCGTCCTGTGGTTCACCTCCCTGCCCGTGGCCGACTCCGACGGGCGCAACCGCATCGAGCTCGCCGAGCTCACCGTCGGGTGAGCCCGGAACAAATCCGGGCCTCCACGCCTTGACCCGAGCAGCACCCCCGAGCGACGAAGGACTCCCATGACGAGCACCACCCCGACCACCCTGCACGAGGTTGTCATCGTCGGTTCCGGCCCGGCCGGTTACACCGCCGCGATCTACGCCGCCCGCGCCAACCTCGCCCCGGTCGTCATCGCCGGCGCGATCACCGCCGGTGGCGCACTGATGAACACCACCGAGGTCGAGAACTTCCCCGGCTTCCCCGAGGGCGTCATGGGCCCCGAGCTCATGGACAAGATGCAGACCCAGGCCGAGAAGTTCGGCGCCACCGTCATCTACGACGACGCCACCTCCGTCGACCTCACCGGCGACATCAAGACCGTCACCACCGCCGAGGGCGACACCTACCGCGCCCGCGCCGTCATCCTCGCCAACGGCTCGGCCTACAAGGAGCTCGGCCTGGAGGGCGAGAAGACCTTCGGTGGACGCGGGGTGTCCTACTGCGCCACCTGCGACGGCTTCTTCTTCCGCGACCAGCACATCGTCGTCGCCGGCGGCGGGGACTCCGCCATGGAAGAAGCCACCTTCCTCACCAAGTTCGCCTCCCGCGTAACCATCGTCCACCGCCGCGACGAGCTGCGCGCCTCCAAGATCATGGCCGACCGCGCCATGGCCAACCCCAAGATCGACTTCGCCTGGAACAGCGAGATCACCGCGATCCACGGCACCGACAAGGTCACCGGCCTCACCCTGCGCGACACCCTCACCGGCCAGGAGCGCCAGATGGACGCCACCGGCCTGTTCGTCGCCATCGGCCACGTACCGCGCACCGACATCCTCACCGGCCAGGTCGACCTCGACCCAAACGGCTACATCCTCGTCACCCACCCATCCACCGCCACCACCGTGCCCGGCGTCTTCGCCTGCGGCGACGCCGTGGACCACACCTACCGCCAGGCCATCACCGCCGCCGGCACCGGCTGCGCCGCCGCCCTGGACGCCGAGCGCTACCTCGCCGCCCTCGGCGAAGCCGCCGAGCCCGCCACCGACGCCTCCCAGACCCCCCAGGGCGCCGTCTC